>NZ_CP040554.1:0-54250 GCF_019272935.1 Parageobacillus caldoxylosilyticus | reverse complement strand
ACTCGAGGATATTTGTTGATCGTGCCGATGTTGGCGAATTCGTCCAAAAGGAAGATGGTTGGAATCGGCAGTTTCGAATTGTTTTTGTCAGCAATGTCGTATAAAACAGCGATCAACTGTTCAAAGAACGTAGCAGTCAATTGAACAAACGGGTTTTCATCCATGCGAATCTTGATGTACAAAACGGATTTTTCTTTCTGCAAGTCATGAAATTTAAAATCGCTCTTAGCAGTCATTTTTGCGATCTTTTGCATCGCGAAAATGGAGATTTGTTGCGCCAAGGTCGCCATAATGCCAGCTCTAGTGTTTCCACTGTTCATGTTTGCAAGGGTGAACATATGATACGCTGGATGGTCTGGGGACATATTTTTAATGATTTCATCCAAATATTCTTCATCTTTTCCTGCTCTCGCCACCATTTCAACGACATGGCGCATATTGGCCTTGTCTTTGTATTTTTCCTTCACGTACAGGATGAATGCTGACAGAAAGGCGACAGCTGATTCACTCCAGAAATCGCGTTTTCCTTCGTCAACCGAGTTAGAAGCGATCGTATTAGCAATTGCCCTAGCATCCTCATCATCTTCGACGTAGTCTAATGGATTGTATCGATCGCAATTGACGAAATTGATAAAGTCCACCTGATAGACTTTATAGCCTTGATCTCTCTTAATCTGATGGGTAGCTTCGTATATTTCCCCTTTTGGGTCTGTAACGATGATTGTTTCTTCCGTATGGTTTATCATGTTCGGGAAAACAAAGGATTGCCCTTTCCCCGATCCCGACGAACCAATGACCAAGACATTTCGGTTATCGATCGTCGTGTTTCTCGGAATGATGAGAAGTTCCCGTTTTTTTGGTACTTTGCCAACGATAATCCCTTTTTCCATCTGAAAAGCGTCAACAGGGTCTTTTGTATACGAGTTGTTTTTCGAGAACATCTTGCCGTCGATGACTTCATCCGGCGTTCCCCACCGGGAAGTTCCATGCAAGCCAAAGTCGCTAGCATATTCTAACTTCGGAACAATAATGGATGACCGAAAAGTGTATAGCAGCGCTGCTAAAATCACAAACGGAGCCAATGAGAAAACCGTTTTTAAGTTCTCTTCCGTGTAAACAAACGTGATTAACTCTTTCGGTCTTAATAAAATTTCTTTTAAGTCGCCTCCGTTCCCGATCATATAAAACAATCCCATCAGAACATAGGCAGCTATAACGGTCAACACAACACTAGCGAATATTGGCTTCCAGGCATCTTTTTTAAAGTTCATCGTGATTTCCTCTCCCCCTTAGCGTTCAAATTCTTGACCACGATATCTTCTGCGTTGCCGTTTCTTCGTTGGGTCTTTCTCATATTTCTTGCGATCATTCGCTCGTTGTGCTTCTTCTATCGCTTCTAACAAGCCATCAGCCACATGTTGCCGGTATTGATACTCCATGATCTGCGCTTCCGTTTCAGGTTTTGGCATACGTTCGAGTTTTTGTTGTTCGCTAACGTGGATACGGCGTAAATCTGCTTCAAGGTCTTTACTGCTTTCTCCGCGTTCCACCAACTCATGCAACTGCAACAAGGCTGCCGTGTTCGTGATCGATACATATCTGCCGTAATGCTCGCTCAAAATGGCTTGCAAGACGGCTTTGTTTTCCTCAAGCTCCTTGCTCATCTTTTCTTTTCTCAACATGCATTGCTCGATCTTCCGGCTCGCTTCAAAGGCCTGCTCAAAGTCTCTTGCCTTCAACGCCTCCATGCGCTCTTTCGATTGCTTTTGAATCGTGCGATTCAAAACGAAGAGACTTTGATACATGTTTCGGGTTTGCTCCGCGAAGGTCGGCATCCGATGAATCTCTTGCTCTTTCTTCGCCGCATAAGCAGGAATGTCACTCTCTGGCAACACACCCCCTGTGTCCTTAAAGTATTGAACGGCATGATATTTTTCTTCAATCCGGAAATCAGCTCCGGCATGAGGATACAAGACTCGAAACTCTTCTTCTGTTAGCCGTTTTTGCACTTCCAGTGCTAATTCGCTTTCTTCAGAACAGCTTCGTATTTGGTTAACTCGTTTCCAAAGGATTTCTCCATCTCTTTAAGTTGAGCGATTTTTTCTCTTAGTTGCTCATTAAATTTTCCTGGATGGAAGCCGTACTGAATCACTTGTTTTGGTTCTTGCTGATACACATGATACGCCTTATTGATGACATTCTTAAGCGCTCGCAGCTTCAGCTGCTGGCTGTCGATTTTTTTCTTCCAATTGCCTTCAGCGAGATCATGATATACACGTCTTGCTACAGCAAAATCAACATACGATTTTGCTCGCTTGGCAACCAAAAGTAACGATGCTTTTTCTACATCGTTTAAAGAGGCATTTTTACGAATGGATTCGATCGTTTCGTTCAATGATTTTTCTTCTTGATATTCAGAAATGGATACAACTTTTTCCTGTTTTAACGCTTTTAGTTCTTGATTAATACGTTGAATTTCTTGATTCAATTTGCCGTAATATGTAACCGGCTCATAAGGTTTTCCTTGCTTTTCAGCTTCTCTTTTCATTCGTTGTTCATATTGATACGCCTCACGAGAAAGACGAATTTGAGGTACTTTATCAATTCCTTGTTTCTCATAACTTTCATGAGAAACTCGGTCATTGATTCCTTTTTCTTTGAATTTTTCGTTGATCCGATCGGCGAAATTTTTTCTCCATTTCAGAAGTGTTTCTTTATCATTCCAGTTTGTTAAATGAACGGATTTTCCGTTCACTTTTTTACGTTTCTTCCCCACGTTCCATCTTCATTAAACGGACGCATCGTTAACATGATGTGAGCGTGTGGATTATGTTTTTTATCACGGTGAATAGCGATGTCTGCTACCATTCCTTCATCCGAAAAATTCTCTTTGCAGAAATCCAAAAGCAATTGTGTTTGCTCTTCATTGGTTAATTGTGTTGGAAGAGCGACGATGATTTCTCTAGCTAATTGAGCGTTATGTTGTTTTTCAACTTTCTCCACTTCGTTCCATAAACGTTCGCGATTGTAGACCCACTCTGGAGCATGTTTTGGCGCAAGAATATAAGTTTCCGGAGGAACGTCACGATGGCCGTATTTTTTCGTTAATCCATCCCGTTCTGAATACAATGCTTCTCCACTTCGATAGGCAGCACAAGCAACGGCTGAACGATTTGATTTACTAATGATTTGTGTACGGAATAGAAAGTATGCCATCGTCATTCCTCCTTTCTTAATTTTTTTAGCCCCTGCGGGTCATTTGTCGAAGACAAACTTTTTATCGAGCGAAGCGAGTTCCCATTTACCCCTGAAAGGGGTATAAATGGGCACTCATTTCATTCGTGACTTCATTATACCATAATTTTCTTATTTTGGATAGACATAAAATTCCTCATCATGTAAAATATTCTTAAGAAATATTCAAAGAAGAAAGGATGAATGAAATGGCAAGAAAAGACCCTTTGTCCAGAGCACAAGAGATTGAGGAACAGATCAAAAAATTGCAGGAGAAGCAGCGAAAATACATCGAGCAAGCTCAAAAAGAAATCGGTCAATATCTAATGGAAACGTGGGATATTGAAGATATTGAACAGGCGAAATTGTTGATCGACGAATTCAAAGAAGAAGCAAAAAAATATTTCAACGATGAACACAACGCGGAGGAATCCAATGGAAAAGAAACGTCCGATCAGTGATCTGCAAAAACGAATTGAACAGCTGGAAGAAAGGAAACGACAAATATTAAGATTAACAAAAGAACGCGAACGTAAAAAAAGAGCGCATCGGTTAATACAAACCGGCGCACTGGCGGAAAAATACTTCGAATTGGAACACTTGACAATCCCAGAACGAGAAGAATTGTTTAAGATTTTTGCTAACTACATCAACGAAAAAAAGCCGGATAAATTTAAGAAAAAAGAATAAGGAGGCCACGGTTAAATATGGACTCCCGAGATCACATCAACCAAAGTTTGTATGAGATACTTGAAGAAATTTTGGCAAAGGCTAAACGAGCGCAAAAGTTGAATCCCACCTCTCCTGGAAAAAGCAGCTTGGAAGAAACCAACTCAAACGAAAAATCACTCAAAAATCTACTGAAAGCGAAAGAAAACCTAGCCGATCTCAAACAGAAACTGATGCAAAATCCAAAAAAGAATAAAAAAGAGTTGGAACGTCTCCAACGCATAGAATCGAAATTAGAAGTAAGCATTCGCAAAGCAGAACGAAGGGAAATTGCAAGAGCTTTAACTGCGTTAAAAAAAGATCCAAAACGAACCGTTTTGCGTTTGGTGGAAACTAAAGATAAGTTAATGATGCTAAAAACAAAACTGAAGGAAAATCCCCGGCGATATAAAACAGAGTTGCAGCGAATGGAGAAACTAGAACAACGGCTGAATCAAAAAATCGAAAACGCTCGGTTAAAAACACTAAGAAGAGCCATCATGTATATTGAAAAAAATCCTAAACGATACAAGGAAGAGCTTCAGCGCTTCAACGAATTGGAATCAAGACTAAAACAAGAGTTAGAAGAAAAACGAACGCAAGAAAAAGCTAAAGGAAAGGATTTAGAGTTAATCCGATGATCTTTTTCTTTTATACACCAATCTGAGAAGCCGTTTTTTTTTTAGGTATTTATTTTTGGCTCTTTTATTCAGCTGCCATAGCATCGGCTTTTGTTACATGTACAGTGCCATGTGGATGTTGTGGAGGCGCATATATCGAGTAAAGTTTTAGCGGGATATTACCTGTATTGATTACATTGTGCCATGTTCCAGCAGGTATCATAATGGCAGAGTCATCATAGACTTTTCTTTCAAAGTTTAAATTATCTTTACTTCTGCCCATTTGAACAATTCCTTGACCTTGTTCAATACGTAAGAATTGATCAACGTTAGGGTGAATTTCCAAACCAATATCTTCTCCAACATTGATACTCATCAATGTGACTTGCAAATGTTTTCCTGTCCATAAAGCAGTACGATACGTATTGTTTTGCTTTGCAGCCGCATTGATATTAACTACAAACGGTTCTGGTCCATAATCTTTTAACTTGATTTTACCCCTTCCCAAACCTAGTTGTTTAGCATACTCTATCTCATTAGGAATAGTCCAGTAAACAGGCTGTCTTCCATAGTTATACATTGGCACGTTAACATAATAAGGATATGGATATGGGTAAGGAACATAGTACATTTTTCTCGCCTCCTCGTATATTTCAAAAATAATCCTATGCATTATGTTTAGGGAAAAATGATCCTTTAATAAAAGGAGAACACATATTTTATTCATGAATAATATGTGTTCTCCTTTATTTTCACCTCTCTGATCCCCTTTCTGTTGATTTTCATTCGTTCTGATAGGCCTCTCCATTTTACAAATGAATGAATAAAGAATTCAATTTGAATGAATAGTGAATGATAATATCTCCTAATAAATGAATAATAAATTTAAAATAAATTAAATATGAATGAAAAATAATAATGAATCTTATATGAATTAAATTTGCATTTAAAATACATTCAAAAATATTTGTTTTTTAAATTCATTTTGATTGATTATATAATACTAATGCTTTATAATGTAGATAAGAATTAATTATAAATTCGATTTGAATTCAAAATGAATTATTAGGGGGAGTTTAAATGAAATTAGTGGTGGCTAATGATATTGGGAATTCGGAAACAAAAATGATCGTGAACGATACGCTCATAAAACAACCATCGGTGGTCAAACGTCTGTTATCCAAGCCAAATGTGACGGAAACAAATGTGGAAAAAAACATTGCTAATTTGTTGGATGAATTGATTGTTCATGTAACAAGTAACGCTATTAAACGAAGTGGCCTATACTTCATCGGAAAACGCGCCAATATGACGGCCGATAAAGTAGAAAATATGAATATCAAATTAGGGAATAAATCAAAACACGATATTCCAGTCCTAATGACGCTATCGATGCTTGCTGCTCGATCAGTTCAATTAGCATATCAAGAAAATCAAGAGCTTCCTCCATCAATTTCAGTAGATGTCTCAATGACAACAGCAATCCCTGCGTCAGAATATAGTGCCGATCAAGCCAGATACCTTGAAGGACGTTTCACTAGCAACGATCATGTGGTGATTGTATATGTCGGAGAAACTCCTGTGACCGTCACACTCCATTTTCAGACTGTGAAAGTCACTCAAGAAGGCATTCCAGCTCTATATGCCTTATTGGAAAGTGAGAATGAAATTCTGAAGAATTATAACGAGCACTATAAAAAACAAGCTGTGCCAAAAGACTTCGCTAACAAACGAATTCTCCACGTGGATATTGGCGATGGAACAACGGAATATGTCTATACTGTTGGAATAAATCCTGTGACAGATGTTTGTTCAGGGGAAAAACGAGGAGTGGGTCATGCCACGGAAGAAGCTACTCAATTGCTGAAAGAGGAAGTTGGCGGCTTTTTGAACCTAAATCGCCAGCAGTTTATGGACATTTTTAGAGATCCATCCCACCATCTTCACGATTTAGCCGTTCGCTTCATGCAAGAAGCAAGGTATTCGCAGGCTCAACGTATTCTAGAAGACATTCAAGAAAAATACAGTGACATCGCCGGAAACGTGGATGTAATTGCCGTGTATGGTGGAGGCAGCATCCAGTTCAAAGAAGAGCTATATGAGGAGCTATTGGACTTTGCAAATACCGTACACTGTGAAGTCCTTTGGATTCCAGAAAAATATGCCGTGGACATGAATGTAAACGGGTTGCATGTCATTAACGAAAAAATTCTATTTAAGCAACACGCTTGATCGAGGTGAGTGATCGTGGCAAAACGAAAAATCGTCACTTGGAGGGTGGCTGACACCCCTCAAAGTGACTTGATTAATGAATGGCTGGACAAGCAACAAAATATTCAAGTCTCTCTTACTAACATTGTTTTACACATGATTAACCGTTTCGGAATCAAAGACATCATGGATTACGATATACAAAGAATACTATATCAAGAGTTTTCTTCCGGTACATCCAAAGAGAACAGAACAGTCTCAAACCAAAATGAAGAAGCAGACAATGAAGAGGCAGAGAAAGTAGCCGCGAAATCCTTAAACAATCCAGACCCGAAAAAAGACCGAGATAAAGAAAACCAAGATGATGATAATGATCTCTATAAAAACGTGGATATAAACAATCTTTTCTAAACAGGCTGACCAAGGTTTTGACCTTTAGGTCAGCCTGTTTTATATTCACTATATTTTCCATTTCAGAGTTTGGATTAACTCCCGAATCGCTGCTGATTCGGTAATGTTTTTTGTCTGACAATATTGTTTCAACAACTGATAACTCTCATCGTCCAACCGGACGGTTACACGATGCGATAGCGTATTTTCCTCTTTAGGGCGTCCCTGTTTTAGCTTTTTCCGTTCATACGTTAAATCATCATATACCACGACATCTAAATATCCAAAGCGATCATAAATGTTTTGATTTTTCCGCACGAATTCTTCCCACATTTGAGGAATCTCACGAATCAGGCGCAAATATTCTTTTTGTAGCTCCCATTTTTCCTTTTCTGTAGACGGTCGGCGTTGGGCAAACTGGGATAAGATCAATACCTGAAAATCATGTTGTTCATAGCATCGTCCTTCTCTCATAGAAATCACCTTTTTTGTCTGACGTAAATTTATTTCTATATTATCACAAAAAAATAGAATGCGGGACATCACCTACTACGACATATAAAACGAGGACTACGCTCTTTTATTTAACACCTAAATTAATCTTGATCCCTCCACTATATTTCAGTTGGGACGCTGTCTTTGGTTTCGGTCGTTGTTCTTCCTTCGGCTTCGCTGGCTTCAACGACTGCATAAATTGCGTGAACGATTGCGCTTGTATCACCCGAAACGGGTAGCTGTCGTCAATAGCGTACCGTTGTCCCGATATAATTAGCACGATCGGAAAAATGGGCGGACGGTCGGTCGGCTGCCACGGTTCCTGCGCGATTAATCCACTCCGGTAAAGCTCCTCGTATCGCTTTAGCTTTTGCGTCATGACTTTTTGCGAATAGAACGTATTTTGTACCTCGATAAAAAACGGAGTCCGGCCAGTTATACCGTGCTTTCGGAATATGCAAAACATGTCTGGCTCAACATTTCCCTTACTTCCATACTTCGGCTCGACTTGAAAGACGTCAAGTATTCCGTGACGAAGAATGTCTTTGTAAACATCTAAGATCGCGAGGTAATGACCGATCTTTGCGGAGTCCTCACGTAATGAGGTTTCTTTGCTCAAATACAAATAAGGTGCCCCGAATTTCGTTGATCGGCGAATATGTCCATTGGTCACTAGTCGTTTTAGGACAGAGTTTGCGCTGTTTACAGGTCGTTTAAGTCCCGCAAAATGAAGCTCGGCAATAGAGTCGCGGTCCATCACACGAAATCGATTAATGTCGCGAATAATCGCCTTGTCGCGTTGTGATAGGCGCATTTTACAGTCCCCCCAAAATGTCGTCCGTTAACGGCTCGCTAGATGACCTAAAATCGCCCGTAAAACGATTTTTCCAGTCGGAAGACTTATAAGTCGCTAGAATCTTTTCGGCGTGTTTCTCGTCAAGAAATGGCGCTTGCAGCTCGATAATATCGCTTCGTTTAAGAAGGAAACGCCCTGGAGTCTCCTTTGCGATTTTCTCGGCGCCAGGTGTTCCGATTATTTTAGCGTTAGAAAAGTCGCTGACACGGAAGCCCATACGGACCGTTAAGCAGCTCCGAATCTTCGTGTCGAGAATGTCGTGGCTCGGTCGTTGCAAGCTCAATACGCAAACCATGCCCAGCGCACGTCCTAGCGCCACGAGCTGAATCAACATCGCTTTCATGTCTTTGTCGTCCATAATCATGACAAACTCGTCAATACAAATGAGAATGTACGGTACCTTTTCAGACTCTGGTAACTTGTTAACGTGTGTCACGCGGTATTTATTTAATAATTCTCCTCTACGTTTCATTTCTTCGGTTAAGTATGTGAGCATCTTTCGCAAATCCTCTGGGTAAATACAAACACTCTTAACGTGTTCGATGTTGTAAAAGAGGTGAAATTCGCTCATTTTGAGGTCACCGAGGTAGATTTCGAGTTCGTGAGGCTTCTTGTATTGAATTAAGGTGGTTATAATGCTGCGGACTTGTGAGCTTTTTCCTGCGCCTGGTTCACCGGATATAAGCAACCCTGGTTCATTAATTGCGTCATAAGCGTGCCATTGACCGTGTCGGTCCATTCCTGCTACTATTGGCAAGTCCAGTTCATCGATTACCGGAAAAAAAGTGTCGTAATTATATTTCAGTTCCTTCGGAAACGTCTTACGGTAAACGGTGAGAGTAAACGTTTTGTGATCGCCGTCTAGCTCGATATTTGCGCCGAAATGTTGCATAAATACATATTCTTTTTTGCTAACCTCTTTCGGGTCCATGCCGTTTATCAATGTAAACACGTATTCCGTTTGGTCGTCGTCAATTTTAACGCTGTGAATCTTCGGGAATATCCTATATGTCTTATCACCATTTTTGTACGGGATAAACAGACCGGCGCTATAAAATGCCTTTTTGAGAGCAAATCTTGCCCGTTGGCGCCGAATAAATTCTAAGACTTTTTGCAATTGCGCCCCCTCCTTATAACGTGAAGAAAAACCAAAAAATCGCACCGTAAACGATGACCGGAAACACAAATCTACTAATTACTTCGATGGCTTCCGAAATCGCTGGTGAGCCATTTTTTGCAGCAAAGTGCTGGAAAAAGGCGGAGCCAGCAATCGCAGCACTTCCGACTAGGAATAGCGCAAACACAGGGTCGTAAATCGGAAAAAATGAGCCTGGCGTAATTACAGGAAAAAACGCTGACATAGCGCGTACATTTTTAGTACGAGGCGATTGTTTTTGCGTGTGATGGTTGCCGGCCATGAACTCGCGAAAGTCAATCGCCTCGATTTCATTTTTGCGGAACATCACTATCGCTCCTTTAGAAAAAATGGTTTGGTTTCCCCCTCGCGCTCCCCCTTCCGTCGTTCGCTTCGCTCCCTTCTTTTAACAAATCGATTTTTTGGCGCTATTGCGGCGTTTCTGCTCTTACTTTTGTGTCGCAATACATTTCCGAAACATTGTTATTGAAACGTTGCTACAATGTTGCTTTTTCGTTGATTGGCAGATCTTAACGAGTATTCGACGAGAAAGCTACAACGTTATTGCTTCGTCACTTTTGTGTTAATAGCCTATGCGACACTGCTTGTCCAAGTTGTCACTTTTTTGCGTTAGGTTTAAAAAATGACACCTTGGACAAGAATGGTACCGAGGAGGCTTATAACTATGTTTAATTGGCTAGGGCTTGGAAAGAAACGGAGTAAATTCGGCAAATGGCTTGACCGCGAGGGAATATCACAATTAGAGCTAGAAAGGCGGTCAAAGCTAAGTCGCGGCACTATCTCGCGGCTGTGTAACGATGACTCATATCGACCTAAACACTCGACGATAGCAAAGATTAAAAAAGCGCTGAAACAGCTCGGTAAAAACGTACCGGACGACTTTTTTAACATGTGATAGCTATGATTGAGTACGTTGTCTTTTTCGGGTTAATTATCGTCGGTATCGTCTTCTTTGTGCTCGATTTGAGACGACCACAACCACAAACAATTTTGGTCGATCAAGAGCGTTTAAAGTGCGAAAGTCCCATCGAACGCCACCTTTATGATACACTTCGAATACTAGGTTATTACGTGCAAACACAAGTACCTTGTGGTAAGTACCGCATAGATTTAGCGCTGCCGGCGTACAAAATCGCCATAGAGTGCGACGGCAAAGCATATCACTCGACGCCTGAGCAAAAGGCCCATGATCGGCGAAAAGACGCTTATCTGCGCAAGAATGGCTGGAAAGTGCTACGGTTTAGTGGGCGCATGATCTACCACGACTTGCCGAAAGTGATTGCGCAGATTGAAAAGGAAATACAGAACTAGTTCTAGGCAAAAGCTGGCGCTCGCCGGTTCCTTCGTGAAATCGTACCAAATTAAGCCGGCAGGTTTATAGTCTGTCACCTCGGTTGGCTTACGGCGAGCTTTTTCGGCTTTAGCCTTCGTTTTCACACGTTTCATTGAGTCGTTAAGAGTCTTATCGATGCTAGTCTCATTGGTTATTCGTCTCTATATTTTTTCAACCGTTCCTCAAGTTCCCGTCGTGCCTGTTCAATGTCGAAATCCTCATCATCCTTCGGTTGGTTATAGTCCATCTTCAACCAATCCGGTACTAATTCTTTACGTGTCGGTTTCTGAATTTTTTGCCCTTCGCTAGAATTAGAGTCTACCATTTTCTTCACGGTTTCAAATGTCTTTTCTATGTAGGCCATGTATTTGAATCGTTTTCCTTTTAGTTTCTCCAACAGTTTGTTTTTCAAGTCATCATCATCAATCTTGTTGGCTTGTAGAAACTCATGGATCAAATCGGATTGCTGTTGGTTAAAGCCTTCAATCAGTGGATGATGATGATTATTATTTGAATCATTATTTATATCATTTGAATCATTATTTATATCATTTGAATCATTATTAGGTTTCTCTGCGAAACCACCCCCGGTTTCTATAGGAAACCACCCCTGGTTTCCTACAGAAACCACCCCTGGTTTCATATTGAAACCATCCGAACTTTCGTTCTGTTTTCTTCCGCCTTTTTTGGCAAAAGTTCTGCTGCTTGTTTCATATTCAGTATCGTAATCACGAATCTTTTCAAGTGGTTGATATTTCTTTTGAATATCGTTTTGCGGATACTCGTAAACTACAATATTTACAGGTTTGTTCCCTGGATATTCGTCATCTTCATATGTGACAAGATCAATCAAACCATAATTCCATAAAGGCCGGATGATCTCATTGTAGAATTTTTTCTTTCCAACCCCTAAACGTTTCATGACTTTGGAAAGGCTTGAAGGAATCACATCATTATATTTATCTTTTCGCTGATCTGAACGATCACACCAACTGTAGAATTTTAGCCAGGCTGCGAAGGCTTCAGGGCCAAGTTTATCAATCCAATCGTCAGCAACAACAAAATGAAGAATTGGAAGCTGCAATTCGTTTCTGTTTTTCTTTGCTCTAGTAAACTCTACTTTTGCCATATATATTCTCCTCCTGTTTCTCCCGAAATTCGGGACAAACAAAAGAGCGTGCCGCCGTACGTTTATACGTAGGCAAACACGCTCTCATCGGAGGAAAAACGAAAATTTCCAGGCGTTTCGCTCTTGCGTTAAACACATTTATGCATTAAAATGAAGACAAGGCATAAATATGTTAACACAAGAGCTTTCGAGCAGGTGTTTGCCGTAGGGTGAGTACGGCAGACGGTTGTAGCGGACCCCCAATCCGACTACAACGCGCTTCGAAAGCTCTTCTATTTTGTCCCGTTCTATTATGTTGTCTCTATTGTACTACTAATCTTCGAGTCGCGACAAGGTCTATTTTCCAAAAATTCTCGACAGCCATCCCCGTTTTTTTGTCCCCTTGTCCTCCGTTGTCGCTGCTGTCTCCAACGCGGCCTGCTTCTGTTCTTGAATGGCGCGAATAGATTCCATGAGTTTTCGGTCGCGTTCTTCCAGTCGTTGGTTGATGTAGCGTTGCTGCTCGTTGAGCTTCTCAATCAATTGACGATTCACCATTTCCAAGCGCTCGATTCGCTCGATTAGTTGATCTAGCTTGTTGTCATATCGTGCCATATCGCTAGGTACGTCTAGCTCTTGAGCGATTTCCTCCGTTTCTTTGACACGCTTAACGACTTCATTCACCGCGTTTTCAAGCGACATTCCTTCGTCTTGTGTGAGCCGTTTTAAATGTCGTAGGGCGACGATGTCTTTTTCGTAATAGAGACGCTGCCCTTTGTCGTTCTTCTTAAACGGGTACCCGGCGTCTTCGAGCATGGCGCTCCATTTCCGCAAAGTTGACGCGGCAATCTCCAAATTATCCGACACGTCTTTCGAATAAAACGCGATTTTGTCCGACATAGCGCTATCAGCTACCTTCCAAACAGTTTTTCTTTATTATACAACGTTTTGGACTCGCTATGTAGCGATTTTTGTGCGATCCCATGCGCTATGAGATAGTAAATGTTGAAAATGTATTTTGGAACTGATCTTGAATGGCGCGAATAGATTCCATGAGTTTTCGGTCGCGTTCTTCCAGCCGTTGGTTGATATAGCGTTGCTACTCGTTGAGTTTTTCGATCAATTGACGATCACTATTTCCAAGCACTCGATTCGCTCGATTAGTTGGTCTAGCTTGTCGTCATAGCGCGTCATATCGCTAGGTACGTCTAGCTCTTGAGCGATTTCCTCCGTTTCCTTGACACGCTTAACGACTTCGTTTACCGCGTTTTCTAGCGTCATCCCTTCGTTTTGTGTGAGTCACTTCAAATGGCGAAGGGCGACGATGTCCTTTTCATAGTAGAGACGTTGTCCCTTGCCGTTTTTCCTGAACGGATACCCGGTGTCTTCGAGCATGGCGCTCCATTTCCGCAAAGTTGACGCGGCGATCTACAAATTATCCGACACGTCTTTCGAATAAAACGCGATTTTGTCTGACATAGCGCTATCAGCTACCTTCTTCATAGTTTTTCCTTATTATATAAAGGTTTGGGCGCGCTATGTAGCGATTTTTGTGCGATCTCGTACGCTATTAAACAGGTAAATATTGTATATGCATTTGGAAACTGATATACTTAGATTAACTTTGGACTTAAAGTTAGTCAAAATTCAAGGCGAAGGGTTGGGTATATTGGTATGAGATTGACGATCTCCATCAATCGCGAAATCAATGAGTTAATTCGGAAGATTGCCGAACAAATGGGAACAAGCAAGAGGAACGTTATCGCGTTTGCCTTGGCAGAAATTCTGCAAAAAGGATATAGTTTCGAGCAACTGGAAGCGTTGAGAGAAAAGATCAATCTCGATTCCCAGACGACGATTTTTTTGACGGAGGAAATGGCGCGAAAAATTGAACAAATTGATCGTTTTGGTTTATCAAAAAGAACTTTTTTTGGATGTTTGATTTCTGATTATTTCCAAAAAAACAGTGAAAAGTTTCTCCTGAACTCTTCCGAAGATCTAGCAGAAGCCAAAAACAACGATTTAAGTCGTGACTATATCAACACCAATATGGACGAGGAGCTTAAAAAAAAAATAACTGATTTTTGCAAATCTAACTCTATTGCAATGAGTTTCTTGTTTTCGTATTATCTCTTGGCTAAGAATGTGCAGATACGCCCGTTCCAAATAAAGAAACGAGAATATCTGCATCTAAACATGAATGCGCTCGCCAGAAAAATGCTAGATAAAAAAAGTAGTGATATCAACGTGACTAGGCAATTTTATCTACATTTAGTCGCTTTGCAAATCTGTGAGGATTTCAATTTGTGAAATTTACAAAAAATAGCGAGAAAATTCGCTATTTTTATTTACACTTTTTTCTGATTATGATATAATTTTCATATAATCAAAACAAAAAAATAATCCATATTTGGAAAGGAGAGGAACCATTGTGTTTGACCAACTTCGAGGGCTATTGAATTCTTTGTTCGGAGACATAACGTCTACATTTATCACCTTGTTCGCCATTGGGATTCTTATTTGTGGTCTATTGGCGGCATTTGGTGGAGAAGAAAACCAAGCAAAGTTCAAACGGGGGTTGTTTTTGTGCATCTCTGGGTTGATTGTGTTTTTGCTTGCCCGCCCGATCGTTTACTACTTCCAAAGCAACCTCTAATCGGAGGGGTGAATGAATTTGGCATATGAAACACAGTCGATTGCTGAACGAAGGGAACAGTTGCGGGAAGAGGGGAAGATAGAGCTACCTCTAAACGTTGATACCCGAAAGTATTTACTCTCTTTCATTCGTTATCGAGACGTGCTGATCTCCCTTCCTTTACTGATTGCTGGCATTGTGGCACTGTATATCATCCATCGAACGGGAATCGGCATTAATTCGCAAAACGTGATTGTCTGCTTTGCGCCCTGGGCAACGTTCTTACTGTTGCTGACAATTCAGCATCCCGATCGGAAGAACATTTCGTTTTTCGAACACCGGATTGTTTGGCGCATCAAGTACAACAACCGTCAAAAACTGTTTGTTTACACAAAGGGTGATCTGATGGGAAAGAAGAAGGAAAAAGATGTTCGTGAGCAGCTTGGCATTTCTAACATTTATTCCGACTGCTACGAAACAACGGACAAACGATTAGTCAAAGTGATTAAAGTGTCGAGCATTAATCTTTCGTTGCTAAATAACAAAGAGAAACGCATGATTTTTCAAGCCTACGAAACGTTCCTCAACGACCTTCCAAAAAATCTAACGCTACAAATCAGCCAGATCGCGCAACCAGTCAATTTGAAAAACTACTTCCTGTTCATCCAAGAGAAGACATCCCGAGAACAAGACATGGCAAAAAAATTGTTGGTGAAAGGATATCTTGATTTTATCGATGATATTCAAAAGTCTAAAAACATGGTATCTCGAAACCGATATGTCATTATCTCAAAAGCGTTCACGGCACAAAACAGAGAAAGTGTATTGGAGGAACTTGATCGACAGGCAAAAATCCTTGTTTCTCAAATCGAGAATATGCTCGGCGGTCGCTTTCAGCTGAAAGCAGAAATCTTAAACAACGAAGAGTTATTCCATCTCATCTACACCTGCGTTGACTACGAAAATGCACAAGTCAATGCGGAAATCAAAACAAGTACATTCCCGATCACTCTGGGAAAAGAGACATATATCGAGATGAAAAAGAGATGGGAGAAAGAAGTAACGGAGAAAATCATTTAAGCCAGGGGGAAGGACGATGAGACTTACACTTCCTTTTTTTCGAAAAAAGAAAGAAGAGAGTTTGGAGGAATCGTATTACAACGCTAATGAACATATTTTGAATTTGCTTTCTCCTGACAGTATCGAAGAAAAAGAGAGTTATGTCCGTTCGGGTACGAACTATACCCGAACGCTTGTGGTTGTAGAGTATTCGTCCATTATTGTGCAGGAATATGTTCAACGCATAAATGATCTGAGTGATAACATTAGCGTCATTCAGTATATCACGGAGTACGATTCTTCAGAAGTGCGGAGACATCTATCGGAGAGCATTAAGCAAAACAGTCAGAAACTATATTCCAAATACGTCAATGATGCAGGAAAAGCCGAAGCACAAGCGCAGATCGATAGTGCCAGAATGTTGCTCCATCAGCTGAGTTTCAAGAACGAAAAAATGTTCATGTTTCAAATGCTGATTCACATTGTTGCAAACGACCTGAAAGAGCTGGATGCGCTGACTCAACAAGTGAAGGCCATCGTCGGGCCATTTGCCAAAACATTAACCCCGACAACAAGAATGAAAGATGCGTTTGATAGCTTCTTGCCAATCGGCAAAAACAAAGTATATGACTTGACATATCGCCCGATGAACGCGGAAGCCGTTTCTTATTTCTTTCCGTTTCATGAAAATGAGATTTTCGACGAGAAAGGTATCATCAAGGGAAGAAACATGACAACCGGAAATGTGGTAATTGTGGACGACGATTTGTTGTTAAACCGCCATGAATTTGTCATTGGGATTTCCGGTTCGGGAAAATCCACTTACATTTTTCAAGATATGATGCGGAAGTACATGTTAGGACGCAGAATCATTGTGATCGACCCGAAAGGAGAATTCGGGGAGGTATTTCGTACACTTGGCGGTGAGTGGGTGAAAATCAGCTTAAAAGGCGGGAACATCATCAATCCGTTTGACATCCCGAAAAATCAACATGGAACAGAAGAAGGAAATCCACTAATTGCTAAAATCAGTACCTTGTTGACGATGTTTCGCCTCATGTATCCGCAGATGACGGATTTACAGGAAGATGTCTTGTCGAAGTTATTAATTGAGTTGTACGGCAAGTTTGGCATCACGGAAGAAACAGACGTAAACGCACTAACGTTAACGGACGTTCCGATCATGGAAGACTTTTATCATTTTCTTGAAGAAATCAAGGAAACAAACCCTGAAGAGTATGAGCACGTAAGGGACTTTCATACCACGTTGCACGCTTATGCAAAAGGCATGTTTGCCAAAGTGTTTAATGGGCATACCAACGTGGATGTGTCGAATCCACTTGTCGCTTATGATATTTTTGATCTCCAAAACCGGGAAAAAGCACAACGAGTAGTATACTTCAATTTATTGTCTCACATCAATTATGACATTTTAAACGGCGACCGGCATCCAACGCAAGTATACATTGACGAAGCACATATTATCGCTGACCCAAAAGTGCCTCTGGCGATGGAATATGTGTATTTCATGATGAAAGTATTGCGGTCGTTTAATTGCGGTGTAACTCCTGCTACCCAGTCGATCAAAGACTTCCTTTCTGCAAAAGATGATAAACGAAACTATGGGGAAGCTGTCATTTCACAAGCTATTCAACGTTTGTATTTGCCGATGCAAGAAGTAGAAATCAACTTCTTGGAGAAAGAACTTGGACATCAATTTTCTGAAGAGGAACGAACGACACTAACGGTCGTTGAGGGGCGAAAAGACGAACAAGCAGGTAAGGGCATCTATTTTGTCGGCTCGAAAAAAATCAAATTGGAAGTGCAGCTAACGGATGTTGAAAAACAACTATGGTTTGAACGGAAGAAATTAAGCGAGTTGGTCTTATGAGAGATATCATACGCTCTCTACTTCTTTGGAAAGCAAGTCCGATGATTTGGATCGGGGCTGGAGTTCTGTTTATCGTCGTACTCATTGGTGCCATCAGTAACGCTATTTTCGGGGAAGAAGAGAGCTTCTCCAATATCTCAGGCGGAGTAGCAATGTGTACGAAGGGAAAAGTGGATGAAGCAAGAATTGAAGAAGTGCTATCTAACGCCGGAGTTTTTGCTGGAAAAAAAGATGTGTTCATGAGTGCAGCTGAAAAATACGGTATTGATCCCGTGCTACTCATCGCCATTGCGTTGCATGAAACAGGATACGGAACATCCCCTGCCGTGAAAAACAAAAACAATCCTGGTGGTATTATGGACCCAAGCACGGGAAAGTTAAAAGTATTTAATAGTCTGGAAGACGGCATCAATTTCATGGCAGGAAACCTGTATCGGGTCTATATATCTCAAGGATTGGTGACGATTCAACAGATCGGAGCGAAATATGCTCCGATTGGAGCCAATAATGACCCTACAAATTTGAACAGAAACTGGGTGCCAGTAGTCACCAATATCGCAAATGAACTAGGCGGCCTCTCGATGAACTGCGAAGTCATGGGGAAAGGAGAATTCGCGCTGCCTACCGGTTCGATGAGCATCACGTCCAATTTTGGATATCGGAGTGATCCGTTCGGAGGCGGAACGGAATTCCACAAGGGAACAGACTTCGCTTGTTCGCGAGGCGATGCAATTTATGCAGCTGATGGGGGGCAAATTGTAGTGTCCGTGAAGTCCGGATATGGTGGTGGATACGGACACCATGTCATTATCAGCCACGGCGATAAATTCACCTTGTACGGCCACATGGAACATGTTGATGTAGATGTAGGAGACACGGTGCAGAAAGGACAGAAGATCGGTACTTGCGGAACAACCGGTTCCTCAACGGGATACCACTTGCATTTTGAGGTTCAGCTAGGCGGCATCTATGGTGAAAGAGTAGACCCAATGACGTACTTCCAGCCAGCAAAGAAGGAGGAAGATGAATGAGAATCACCGTTACTAACCTTGTGCTAGTCGCTCTTCTATTGATTGCAGGAAGCTTTAGCTTCCTCTTGTATACGGACCTTCAGGAAGCCAAAGCAACAATTGAAAAGTATCAAGACATTGAAAAGCTTAATCAACGATCAGAAGATTTTATTCGAGCATTGATCTATGGCAAACATAAAAAATATCTGACTGGAGAGCAGTTGGAGAAATATGAAACTGGTGAAAAGGAATATGGCACACCAACTGAAAAAAACATGGCAAAAGTCAATGAAATGAAGATTCAGCAACTATTCACGAAAAAAATTAAGAATAAGGATAACGAAGCTGAATCGTATGCCATCGTACAGGTCCGATATGAAACAGGTGATCCTAATAAATACGGGGATGACTACATTCATACATTAGCGGTCAACTCTCATTGGGTGAAAGACGCCGGGGAATGGAAAGTCGATCATTTAGAAATGTCTTTACTGAAGGACAGCCGGGATGAAATGTTGCGGAAACAAGCTGAAGAAGCGCTACGGAAAGCCGGTCAAGCCAATTAAAGAAAAGGGGGAGAGGGAAAGTGAAACTAACGCCGGAACGGCGTAGACAGATATACGAGATTACGCAAAAAATACTCGCTGTCTACGATCGTTTTTTCTCTTTTGTACTTAAGCTGTATGAAAAGCCGGTGGAACGAAAGAAAAGAGAGTTTTTTCTCACGTATCGTACAGAAATGACGGAAGAAGAAATTCGGGAGTTTCAATATCAATTGACGGTAGGGTGGACGATTCTTTTATTCATCGTTATTCTAGTCCTGCTGGAGATTGGGGGGAGAATCTTTGGCTAAATTTGTTCAAGTCCTAGTCGTTGTATTTCTGTTATCCTTGGTGATCTTTCCAACGTCAAGTTTGGCGAAAACAGGAGATTTTTATGAAAAAAACAAAATGTTCTTTGAAGAACCGGAAAACTTAGATGACGAGAATAAATCTATGAGCGCTTATATCGATATTCTGAAAAACTACGATCAAGACAGTCAAACGATTGAGTGCGGAAAATTTCAGGTTACTTGCCATATCTATAAATTCATCTTTGAAACGGGAGTTTCAGCGATGGAATTTATTAAGGAAATCATGAAAAAGACGATTATTTCCCCTACAGACATCATTCAGAATCCGTTGTATGAAAGATACCAGGACGGATTGTTCACGTTATCAAAAACGGTATTGGCGATCTTCATTGTATTTAGCATGACAAAAATCATGAGCCTTCGCATGGCGGATGCGGATGACGGTCCGATTGTCATGAACGAAAAACTTGTAAGCATCTTTGTGATCTGTGTGTTCCTGTTCTTGTATGAATCCATCGTTCATTGGATTTTGAACTTTCAAGAAAAACTTATGACTGAAATTATCGATACAATTCAAACTGAGGATATGGTAGCAAATATGATCTCTAATATTTTACTGTCTCCTGGGGTATTTGCTTTCATCGCTGTTTTAGTCATCGGAATCATTCTGGTGGTTCTAGCGCTACAGTTTTTCTATCGAATCGCTCTCGTTGCGATTTTGTATATTGTCGGTCCAATCGCTATTGTTACAAAAATTAATGATACTTTTAACTTCTTTGATTTCTGGCTCAAACAATTCATCAGCGCGTTTCTCACGCTGGCGTTACAATTGATCGCGACAGCTATTGGTCTGCAACGCTTTTTTGAGAGACCGCAGTATTTCGGTGACACAACGAATTTGTTTATCGGAACCGCCTTTTTCATTCTCGCTGTGACGTTGCCATCCCTTTTAGGTCAATGGGGATTCAGCACCGGTTCAGCACGCTCTGTAATGTCAGGAGCAAAAACCATCGCCAGAGTAGCGATGAGACGCTAGACGATAAGGAGGATGATAGACATGAAAAAATGGATGATAATCGGCACGGCTATTTCATTGATGTTCCTGTTTGGTTGTCAGAACGATCAAAAAGAAGTACAAAGTACGAAGGTAGAGGAAAAAACAAAGGCGAAAGAAGACAATTCGAAAGAAAAAGCAAAAAGCGTCTTCACGCGAAAAGATCGTCAGATCGCAAAGGAAAAAGCCGAAAAATTCATTGTCCTTCTCACTGAGTTTCACGGGCGTTCTATTTTTAGCGATGAAGATAACAATAAAGTTCATAAAGAGTTGAGCCAAAAAGCTCGTAAACAAAAATTGATCCATCCAGAATCTGCCTTTGCAAACCCGCAATATACATCATTTGTTGAACGTACGAAAGAAGACAGCAAATTAATTCTTCGTCGAGATCGTTTTCAGTTAGGCGATGAATTTGAAGAAATTTACTATAAATACATTGATGTTCATGAGTTAAGATTACCAATTAAATATACTGTTAAGTCTGATACGTCTTCGGAAGATGTTGAGTTAAAGTCGTTTATTCGCTTCGTTAAAACAACAGACGGAGAAATCTATATTTTGGATGCGCCAATGTTGATCGGAATGGACTTGGAGAAAAAAGATGAGGATGCCTATTATGACGAGTACAACCGCAAGGAGATAGAACAAGAAGTCAAAGAAGAGTTGAATATTCAGTGAGTGAGGTGAGATCATGCAACAATTTCCGATCAATAAATACGGTGAGGTTGAAGTGGAACAAAACGAACTTCGATATTTCATACCGATTGCGTATACAGAAGCCAGTGAACTAGATGAATTGGAAGAGGCATATCGAAGAAAAGGAAAAGAACTAATGGACTCCCCCTATTACTTGTTTGCAAACAACCTCGAAGTAGTACGAAATCGCTTCTGTTTCACGTTCCAGTTAGAGGAAATGAAAGCTTTTCATTATATTCGGCAGTTCCCGTTTGAGGAACAGTTATACTATCTTCGTTCGCTAGTGGAAATGGCGAAAAATATTGAACAGACACCAGTTTTGTGGGATAAAAATAGCTTTCTTGTGGACTTGACGGACGGGAAAATTAAAACGTTCATCTTTGGATTCGATAAACATCCGATTCATGTATCGCAAGATGTAGTGGACGGACTAAAAGAAACGATTATCCTGGCTTTGACGGCGCTTCATCATGTGTTGGGGAAACCAAGACGGATTGATTTCATCGATCAACGGGAGATCGTCATCCGTTTTGCGGAAAACATTTTACACGGAAAATCTGTTAGTGAAATCGGGAGAGTTGTAGAAGATACGATTTTGGAAATTGAACGTCAGTTAGAACAGGAGAAAAAAGAGCAGCCGAAATCCAACGTTCTTACGGCCTTTATGGAAAAGTGGAACGCGAAAAAAGAAACGGCTGCTACTGTTGAACAGCCAGTCTGGCGTTTCTCCAAGAAAAAATCGAATCTTCCGGCACCATATGAAAAGAAAAAGTCTTTTTGGGATAATAAATACGTGTATCTTTCTGCTTCGGCACTCGCTTTGGTCATTCTCATTGGAAACTCAACAGGGGCATTTGATTTTTCCAAACCTGAAGAAGCAAAAGCTAAACAAGAACAAACAGAAGTCATTCCATCTAACAAGCTCATCGGTATTTACCGGCAGGCAATTACGGGAGACAAACAAAAAGCGTTAGATCAATTGGAGAGATTGGGATTTGATAATCTGAGCAAGAAAGACCAAAAAGTGATGTTGAGTTTATATAAAGAGACGGGGCAGTCCGAAAAAGCGATTAAGCTGAAGCCGGAATATGCGGAAGAAGTCGTGAACGACTTAATCAGTAATCAAAAGTACGACGATTTAAGAACACTGCAAAGTAAAATCGATAATCCAGTTATTAATTATGAGGTCGCTTTTTTAGATAAGAAATGGGAAGATGTAGTCCGATTAAAAGACAAAGTGAAAATGACCGACAGACGGGAAAACCAATTATTAAGCGCATATCTTCATTTGGGAAGAATGGATGAAGCTAAAAAATTGGTTGCGGAATCTCCTGAACTGAGCCAGAAAGTCCAGGATTTCGAGATGAAGAAAAAACAAGTCGAGGATTTGAAAATGCAGGTGCAACAGGTGCAAAAAAATGAAAAAGACGCGAAAAAACGTGATGAACAAGTGAAAAAACTGAATGAACAGATTAAGCAACTGGAAGCAGCGATCAACAACATCTAAAAAAAGTGGAGAGGCGATCATTTCACCTTCTCCACTTCTTTTTTGGGAGGCTGGATGTTCATGTCTTTCACGGGTTGCTGCATCCGTTGTATCATATTTTGAATAAACTCTTTATTGATTTTCTTAGGGATGAATCCGATTCGTTCACGAATGAGGTTTTCGATGACAAAGCATTTTCGTGTCCAGTATTCATACTCTTTAAAGGTATACTGTTCCGCATCGGAAAATTCTTTTGCTCCTTGTTTCAGCGCTTGGATAAAGATGTACCGGTTGTTATACGTATCTGATCGTTCTTTTCGAGCTAATTTAAGAAGGCAAAGCAATTCGACAGTGGAGAGTTTCATCAGTTCAGGAGTGGGTTTTTTAGCGTCTTCGATCGTCGGGTGCTGTTGAGGAAGGAGATTTTTTCTTTTCCCGTTCTCCTGGACTTCACTTCGATCGAGTTCCATTTCGCAAAAACCACAATAATAATGATGATGGTGATTTTGCACTCCACTTCCGCAGTATGGGCAAGTTTTCATGTCTCTCCCTCCGATTATACATTCTTTTAAAAAAGTCCCTTTTCCTTCCGAATAAGTTCAGAAATGGTTCGTTCGCAAAGAGGAAAAAGAACACCGTAATTCAAAGCGTTATAAAGAAGTCGTACAACAACTAAATGGGAAGGGGAGAGGAATCCCCATCATCCCCAAGAGCAGAACTCTAAAAATGTTTGGTTTATTGTAAAATCCTTTTGAATTTCTTTTATAAACGTTTCAATTTCCTTTAGTGTCACTGGGTCAATTTCATCAGCATAGTCACAACATTGATAATGAATAAACTGCAAGCTTGTTAACATTTGCTCCGGACTAATTAATGGTTGTGAGGATATGTTTATCGAACGAATTTGCATTTTCGGAAAATTAACTGGTTCTGAGTATCTACGCTCAAAGTTTTGCCGATTTAAAGATTCCCATTTAACTAAACGAGCAAATATGACTTCATCCGATTCACCTTTCCATGCTTTTAAGAATTTGCCTACTCTTTCAAACGTTTCTTGACTTATTAGCATCACACTCATTCGTTCTTCCTCCTTTTGCCTTCCGAATTGATTCAGTTCCCCAAAGGGGGATCAATTTCGCCCTTTTGGCATGGAGAATCGCAAAACACGCATAGCCAAATAGTCAAGGGTTTCAGCAAAAAAGTTTTTCCTACATTCTTTTCAATCAAAGGAAAAAGTTTTTTGCCCCTTGACTGTTTGGCTCGCCGACTTACCTTCTGGCCGGAAAGGTTCGGGTGTCCTGCCGGCCAAGAAGGTTAGTCGGCTTGCGTTGTTTTAAGATGCGGAAGGCAAAAGGGCGAAGAGGGTATTTGCTCTCTTTTTTCATGGGTCACAGCTTTTTTGGATACTTATGGTTGACAAATCAAAAGCAGGACGATTGCCCTGCTTTTTTGATGTGATTTTTATTTTTGCACCTCAAAACGGAACTCGTTAAAAAAAACGGCTTCTCAGATTGGCGTATAACGCGTTTTAAACAGCAAAGTAATGGTTTTATATTCGGAAGAGGAAAAACGTCTCTAAAGGGCATTTATGGCGCTTTAAACGTATAGTCTGTTACATTTTTTATTTTCAAAATGAACACATTATTGTTGATGGTTGGCGATCTTACTATTTTAAAGGCCGAATTGAAGCAGTCCGTTATCATTGGGAATGATTTGTATTTCATCATCCAGAGGGCATTTGCCCCTCTTTTTTCATGGTTTTGTAGTGGACTTGCGAGCGATCTCTTGACGGAAGGCGAAGCGAGGGAGAGTTCTTGCAAAAAAAGAGGAGAGAACCTCCTCATCAGAAGTTGAATCTGATGATTTCGACGATGAAGTAGATGACTAGTATTGCTATGATGCTCCCGTAGATGACTTTATTGAATGATTGAAGTGTTTTCGGGATGAACTGGGACATCCAAAAGAGGGAAATGGCTGCTGCGAGTAGGATAAAAGTGAGGACAACAACTTCTTTCATCTGCTATACCTCCTTCCTTTGTTTGAGAAGGAGGGAATTTTTGTGCGAAGGCGGGTAGAAGGGTGCGGAACGAAGTGACGCATACGAAGTATCAAGCGATTCGTTGACGGCTTGGAGGAAGCCCAATGACTTAGCAAGTCTTAAAAGCGATGCTTTTTAGGCTTGGTTAGCCGACTTGGCTTCCCCAAGCCGTCCGAAGAGCGCAGACCCTTTACGCGCCTAACAAGCAAAAATTATAATGGGGGGAGGCAAAGGAAGGGGCGTCCTCGGGATGAAGGCAATAAAATAAGACTCTGTTATCGTTTGTTGTTGGTTTTCTTGTTCAACTAACGGGGTAGACTAGTTGATGAAACGCAAAAAGCCACCTCTTAAGGTGACCTTTTTTACATGCTAGTTTTCTTCTTTAAACCCAGACCAAATAATATCTCCACCGTAAATATCTCCACTATATCCTGAAACAGAAACTCCTTTCTGGACTTTCCATCCCCAAGATTCTGTAATGGTTTTATTATTTGGATTTGCTTTTTTATAACCATCATAAACTTCTTTAGTCATTAATATTGGACTAGTACTCACGGTTGTTGTGAACGTTTCAGTCTTTGAACTAAGAAAGTAGCATCTAAAAGTATCAGATTTATGTTTTAGTACGGGACTAAATGTTTCTTCAACTCTTTCTTCAAGAAAATGATCTAGATCAAATTCATACCACTGTAAGTATTCATGATGGGGGTATTCATGTCCTTCGCAGATTGTTGGTACACTGATTGTTTTCGTTTCAGTTATGGTTTTGTTAGCCGCATCAGTTAATTTGGACGCAACATTTGCTGGTCTTCCTAACCAAACCAACGATTTATTTGAGGTATTTTCAACACCTTGTTTAACAATCCCAGTTTTCGTTACTAGCATTTTTCCATAATCAATACCGATACCACATTTAACCTCGTTATGCGGAAATTCTTTATTAAGAATGTATTTGCTTACTGAATTCATAAGAATGGCTGTATTAACAGCATTCGTAAAGCAATTTTCAGAATCAAAAACGACCATCAAACGATCACCAATGATATTCCGAACCTTACCACCGTAGTACGAACCAGCTCTCGCCATAGCCCTTACAAATGACGAATATAATTTTGCCATGGTTTCTCGACGATGACTTAGGTTTAAGTCTGTCGACTTCCGAATGTCTATGTATAAAACGCATGTTTCAATTAGCTTGCATTTTAGTTCTTTAGTAACTAAATTTGGATATGTGATGTCTGGATCATCAATAGATGGTACCTTGTCCGTTTCCTTGATGATTATTTTAAAGTCACTGGCTACAATTCCTTGAACTTCTTCGCGAATACTATCCCTAAATTCTTTCAGACCCATCAGCATCCTCCTTTGTATACCATGATAATCCCCGGAACAATTACTATCGATAGCAAACCAATTAGCACAATCCAAGCAGCGATCTTAAAAATCTGGTATTTCTCCATCGCAATACATGAATTAATTACGATTTGAGCAGCAATATCTTTATTTTTTCGTGTCACTGCCTGCGGATCGTTGTCGTAGTAAAGTCTTGAAATCGTCTCCACTAACTGCTGAGGATTATATTTGCAAAGGTGTCCATAAAAATATAAGTTGTCGGTGTCAGATGGTTGACCAAAATTCTTGAATATAATCTTGGTCTTTGGAATAAACGACCAAATTGCCATCAAACAAGCTATAGAAAGGAATGCAATTCCAGTATAAATTCCAATTCTCCATTCTAGATGGATTTTTCGTGAAGATCCTAAAAAACTTAACAATGCTGCAATCGTTGAACCCGAAAAAACTAATATACCTACATTTTTTGCTTCTGCAAATTTTAACCAATCATTGACTCTGTCCCAAATGGATAACAGTTTACTTTCAATGTCTTGCATAAAAGTACCTCCCGTATCTTACCTTCAAAATATTATATCTTTATTTTCAGAAAATGAAAAAGTATATGGGCTAGCCTTTCCTGACCAGCTAAGCCACCTTAGAGATGGTTATATCTTTTTCAACTAGAGGGCGCATTCCTTTAGGAACGCGTCTTTTTTATTTGTAATAATGTTTAACAGAACCAAAAATAAAATACCTAAAAAAAACGGCTTCTCAGATTGGTGTATAACGCGTTTTAAACCTCAAGGTAATGGTTTTATATTCGGAAGAAAAAAACGTCTCTATAGGGCATTTATAGCTTTTTAAAACGTATACCCCTTTGTTCAATCAAAATTTTGCTATATTGTTTCCCAAATCATTTCTTCTGTTGCTCCAATAAATGCTTGGCAAAGCTTTCAACGGTATATTTTGACCAGTATGGCGTTCCGGCTACTACTAAGTCTTCCTTTGGGAACTTTCCTCTTTTGCGATAGACAGCAATCTTGTTTTGGGGGAAATGAATTCCTTTATCCTCTAGATAGCGCGCAAAATCACTTTGGGTGTAGTAGTCCTGGGAGTCTCTAATGATCGAGAAGTTAGGGTTTTTAATCAAATACGTTTCGTTTCTGAAAAACTCCACGATTAGTTGCAACGCAAATTCCAACCATTCATCTTCAAGGTGCTGATATAGTAATTGGAGCGAGAATGCTTCCTCATTCGGTTTTTCAAAGAATCGAGCCAATTGCAAAAATGTCTTTTCTAACTCACTTAATGTTGAGGAAGTTTTCAATACTTCTTTATTGGATTCATCCAGTAAAGGTTTTAATTGAGGAAATTGATTGATGATTTTTTGTGTAGTATTTTTCATTTAATCCACCTCTTTGTTGTAAGTTACTACAATAATAGCATAAAATGTTGTATATCACAACATTTTCCCTAAAATAAATGGCTGTTTTATTGCAACGCTTTAAAACAGCCCATTTTTGAAAAGCTCAATGCTATTCAAAAATGGAGAAAGGGGAAGAAAGAAAAAGAAGAAGGAAGGAGGAAAACCTTCCTTCAGGAAAAGAATCCTCTTTCTTTGAGGGAAGTGTATTCTGCTTTGTAGTTGATGACTAGGTGATCGAGAACTTCAATCCCTAGTATCCTTCCGGCTTCTGCTAGCCGTTGAGTCATTTCAACATCCTCTCTCGATGGAGTGACGTCACCACTTGGATGCTGATGTGCGACGATGATGCTAGCTGAGTTATTGAGAATCGCTGCCTTGAAGACTTCTCTTGGGTGAACGATGGATGAGTTAAGTGAACCGATATGGCAGCGATGAACGGCAACGACTTCGTTTTTGGTATTGAGGCACATAACGAAGAACACTTCTCTGTCGTCGTCGCCGATGAAGTGTGCTGCCACTTTTGCTGCATCCTCCGGACAACGGATTTTGTGTCGCTCTTCCACCTCCTGAACGATTTGTTTGATGCGTTGGATTTCGTAGATTTTTTCCATGGTTGAACACTCCTTTCTTTGTTTGCCGGTGGGGGAATTTTTGCGCGAAGGTGGGTAGAAGGGTGCGGAACGAAGTGGAGCATACGAAGTATCAAGCGATTCGTTGACGGCTTGTGGGAAGCCCAATGACTTAGCAAGCCTTGAAAGCGCTGCTTTTTAGGCTTGGTTAGCCAACTTGGCTTCCCCAAGCCGTCCGAAGAGCGCAGACCCTTTACGCGCCTAACAAGCAAAAATTATAATGGGGTGAGGCAAAGGAAGGGGCGTACTTGGGAAGGAGGTAAAAAATAAAACGCATTTTTGGCCTGTTGCATTTTTTAAATGGAACGGCCTAAAAATGCGCCAAGACAAACTTTTTCAATCTTGGAATGCAACATAATATCAGTGTTATCGGAAATTAATTTCTATACATATAAGTAGAAGGGGCGGCCATTAAAATGTTCCTTAGTTTTATAAATTCGCATTTTCCTGACTAGACCCCAATCTTCGCTTTAATCATTTTCAAAAAAGAAAAATCCCAGCAGACTTAAAATTAAAAGTACTCCTAACGTACTTAGAACTAAAAACCCGATGCCTCCTACTAAAAATAACGCTTTTGGAAAAATAAAGGCCACAATTAATCCAATAAGTAAGAGCCATATAATGGACTTGAAAGTTACTTTGAGAAGTTTCCAGATGATATAACCAAAAATAATTCCGATAAGGATATGGATTATTAGCATAAGACCTACCCCCTTGAACACATTTTGTAAACAATATCATATCAGCTTACATGCGTTTTATTATGGCCATCTCAGAGAAAAAATATGTCTGTATATTATATCATAAGGCCAAGTCCAAATTATTGTGTAAACTCCCCTTTGATAGAAACGATGATCCCGATGATTTGACCTCGTCGCTTTGGTTCAGTTTTTCTAGTACAAATTATGAATCGTAAAAATTTAGCATAAACTACCCCTTCCATAAAAATGTATTCAAAATAAATTAATTTTCTTTCATTGCCATTTTTAACTAGACATATAATATACATTATGCGCAATTTAAAATGGCGCTTTTATGATATAATCGCCTCCCTTGATGTTTCAAGGAGGATGATTTCTGGAGAAGTTTGGAATGCAACATAATCATGATTATAGGAATTCCATTAAGTTTTCAGTAACATACAATGCATAATTGTTTATTGCAAAACAAAAGTGGTTCTTACGTTCTTTTGGTGAAAATTAAAATTGCCAAAATTAAAGACAAAAATAAAGATCAAACAACATAGACGATTTGAGGGAATTATAAAATCAGCAACCATATCAAAAACTCCAACAGGTAAATATTATGTATCCATATTGGTTGAGACGAAAAACGAAAAATTGACTGCTTTAGATAAAAAAGTTGGAGTTGATTTAGGATTAAGGTATTTTGCAATACTTTCAGACGGAACCAAAATAGAAAATCCCCAATGGTTAAGAAAAACAGAAAAGAGAATTAAATTTTTACAAAAATCTTTATCAAGAAAACAAAAAGGCAGCAATAATTATGAAAAAACAAGACTTAAACTTGCAAAGCTACACGAAAGAATATCTAACCAAAGAAAAGACTTTCTTCACCAATTGTCCTCTAAAATTATACATGAAAACCAAGTGATAGTTTTAGAGGATTTGAAAGTGAAGAATATGCAACAAAATCATAAGTTAGCAAAAGCAATATCAGAAGTATCATGGTCAGAATTTAGAAGAATGCTTGAATATAAAGCAAAATGGTACGGTAGAGAAATAATCATAGCACCACAAAATTATGCTTCAAGTCAAATTTGTAGTGAATGTGGTTATAAAAATATAGAGGTAAAAGAGTTAAATGTAAGAGAATGGGTATGTCCTAATTGTAGTGTAATGCATGATAGAGACATAAACGCTGCTAAAAACTTATTAAAATTAGCCGTATAGTTGGCATTTTCGGAGATGGAACAGCCCTTGAAGCGTGGGTAATCTGGTAGCAAAAGCTACCTTGACCACGAAGCCACCCACCTCTATAGGTGGTGGTAGTTCACACAGTACGGATTTATTACAAAGGAAAAATAATCTTTTCCCTGCAATCTTGTTTGAGTATACAGAAAAAATGAATATAATAATTTCATACGTTATTTCATACGTCGCTTGTGAAAGGAGGGATATTTGGTGAAAAATGTCGTCATTCATAAAGTCGTCACGTTTATTTTTACAGAGGAACAACTGAAAGCCTATTGGGAAAGGAAGAAAGTGAACCTTCCGTTCTCTTCCTTAACCGATGAGCAATACATGCAATTAGCCGAAGAAATGCTATCCCAAACTTCCCATAGCCAGCTACAGCAGCACCTCATCGGCCAAGGATGGCGGACGGAAGAGGAAGCGACAGGGCTTGTCCTTGCTGAAGACGATTCTCGCGCACATATGCATGTAGAAATTGTCGATACATCCATACCTGCTAATCCGTTGCAGCCGTTATTTATCGACCGCGTAACAGAAATCATATGCCCGCATTGTTCGTTTTCTTTTTATTTGCGCCATGATGTGAAACGTCCGTCTTGGATATGTCCATCATGCGGAAATTCCATCGATGGATCGCGCTAACGCGCAAGAAAGGAGTGACTTGTCATGCACGAAGCCGCATCCAATGAAATATCAAATATGCAATACTACGCCGCGATCGCTATTTTTCTCGTGACGTATGCGATAATTATTTCGGAAAAAATCAACCGTGCTGTCATCGCCCTAATTGGTGCCGCACTCATGATTATATTAGGCATTGTCGATGTACATAAAGCGTTTACACACCATATCGAGTGGGGGACGATCACCCTTCTGATCGGAATGATGATTCTTGTCGGCATTACAAGCAAATCAGGATTTTTCCAATATGTTGCGATTAAAACAGCTAAGCTCGCCAAAGGACGCCCGCTGCGCATTTTAATCATGTTGTCGTTGCTGACCGCTGTATTATCCGCGTTCCTTGATAATGTGACGACCGTATTATTAATCGTGCCGGTCACATTTTCAATTACACGTATGTTAAACGTCAATCCCGTTCCTTACTTAATATCAGAAGTACTGTTTTCCAATATCGGGGGAACGGCGACATTAATTGGCGACCCACCAAATATTATGATTGGTTCAGCCAATAAGCATCTTGATTTCAATGAATTTTTAGTGAATTTAGCACCAGTTGTCGTCATCATTATGATCGTTACTGTCATTATTCTCGCTTTTATCTATCGCCAGCAGCTAAAGTCTGACGAGAAGCTCATTCACCAATTAATGAACATTAACGAAATTGATTACATTAAAGATGCAACATTATTAAAGAAATCTGTGTCTATATTATCGTTAACCATTTTAGGATTTATTCTACATTCCATCATTCATGTTGATGCCGCTGTCATCGCCATGACAGGAGCAATTATATTGATGCTTATCGGCGTAAAAGAACATGAAATCGAAGACGTATTTATGTCGGTAGAGTGGGTAACGATTTTCTTCTTTGCTGGCCTCTTTACATTAGTCGGCGGGCTTGTGGACATTGGATTGATTAAAAGCCTTGCTGAAAAGGCTCTCGAAGTAACCGGAGGCGACATTTCCACCGCGGCGTACTTTATTCTTTGGATATCCGGAATCGCTTCCGCCACGATCGATAACATTCCATTTGTTGCCACCATGATCCCGCTGATTAAAGATATGGCGGTCGGAATGGGATTATCACCAGATTCCCCGCAAATTGAAGTGCTGTGGTGGGCGTTATCGTTAGGCGCTTGTTTGGGCGGAAACGGATCGTTAATCGGCGCATCTGCAAACGTGATTGTTGCCGGCATCGCTTCTCGCGAAGGTCACGGCTTCAGCTATATGGATTTCTTAAAAGTTGGTGCACCGTTAACGTTTATCGCACTTTTGTTATCTCATGTCTATTTATTCGTCCGTTATTTAATGTAGAGGATGGGAAAAGGAGCGATTTTTCTTTGCAAAATCGCCCCTTTTTTCTTTTGTATATATCTGTCGGACAAAAGTTAACGATCTCTGCAAAAATAAGGGTAAAACTTTAAAAAGTAAATGATCAAAAAAAGGTAAGTGCATACTAACTTGTTTAATATGTATACTTACCTTTTTTCATTTTCCTAGTGTATTATTTGGAGCCTTGGTTCAAACATTAATACAACATAATAGCCATTATGTCACATCAGATCAATTTAACTAATCGCATAATTTACGTTATATGACTAACAATCTATTCTTTTTTATGATATACTCGTCATATAATGTTATTTTTTATACCGATTATTTGCTCTTCGAATCCTTTTAAACTCGTCGTATAAGTGAAAGGGTGAAAAAGATGTTAAATGAGTATGTTACATACCTCCAGGAAAAAGGTGCTTCCCCAAACACGATCATTTCCTACACGAATGACTTGAATATCTTTTTTAACGATTTACATATCCGCCCGGGCGATTACGTCACGACGGCCGACATCCGCAAATGGATTCAGCAAATGTTAAATCCAGCCGAAGGGAAACCGTTGGCCATCTCCACGATCAATCGTCGCCTGAATGCGTTGCGGAGCTTTTATGCGTGGGCGGTCGAACATTATAAGCTCGAACAGAACCCAATGAAAGATATCCAGGATTTAAAATCGGCCGATGAAGACAACGAAAAAATTATGTGGCTGACAGAAGAAGAATTTGAGGACTTGTTGCATCGGATGCGGAAAAAACCGGTTCGCAGCAGAGGAGTGGATCCCGAGGAGAAATATCGCCGTGATCGGGCTGTTGTATATCTGCTTACCTATGCAGGATTGCGGGTCGAAGAGCTATCGAATCTCAAATTAACGGATTTAGATTTAGAGATGAAACGAATTCGAATCGTGGGGAAAGGGATGAAGGTAAGAACGGTGCCGATCTCGAATATCTTGTTGGCCGAACTCGAGGATTGGCTGAAGTTTCGCGCGGAAATGGCGAAAAAGAAGTCGCATGTGGCCGAATCGCCATACGTCTTTTACAGCCAGCGCTCGCCGAAGTTTTCGGTAAGAGGTATTCAGCGAATGATTGAAAGTTACAGCCTGCCAAATAAAAAACTTACGCCCCATATGTTCCGCCATACGTTTTGTAAATGGATGTTAAAGGCGACGAACAACGATATCGAGAAAGTACGGAGACTCGCCGGTCACAGTAATATCGCCACGACGTCCCGATACTTAAAAGACAGCTATAGCGATCTGGCGGATGCGGTAGAGGCGTTGCCGAAGTTTTAATCTCACTGTATGTGGGAAGGGGAACAAAACGACAAAACGGTGAAGGATTCATTGAAAATCATTGATGGGTGTTTTAAGGGCAATGCGTTTTACGTGAGCAGCATCGCTGGGTTTCCATTGGCTGGGTTTCCATTGCCCAGCTATTTTTAAGCCGACGGACTGCGTTCCCATCTGTCCTACGGAAAATACTTGTGCCAATTGAAGATTCTAGGCATCCATCCTCTCACTTAGATACATGCCCAAAGTATGCCCAATGCCTCTGGGCCCTTTTGTATCAAGGGATCAGAGGCATTTTGTTTGCATAGCTACTGTCGAACTCGGGTTACATCGTCATTACCTTTAATATCAAAGGTGATTCTGAGGTGATTCTGAAAAGAAAAAGCAGGAGTTTATCCTGCCCAGTTGCTTAATTACAACGTTCATAATGAGAAATTTCGTTTCGTTGAAATTGAAGAATTTTAAATCATCGTTTGCATTAATATCCAGAAAAAATCTGCACATAGAGCAGATATTGTAAGAGTTTATTAATCCTGCCTTTGTTGTGGTGAAGGCTCCCTGTGTAAATATTTCCTTTCGGCATCTCTAATTTCTCATTTACTAAAAATAGTTCAATATTTCACGCGGCGCAAAGTTTTCTATTTTCTGCAACTCTTCCTTGCTCCACCACTTTAATTCTATAAATGTATCTTTCTCATTTTTAGTCATATTTTCGATAGACAATATTGTGTCAGATTGAATAGCAATTTTATAATAAATCTCACGACTTATAAAAGGACCCTTTTTCCCTTCAATTAATACATCCATTTCAAATATTGGTTTGTCATGAATATCAACAACAATGCCAAGTTCTTCGTTTAATTCTCTTTTTAATGCTTCTACTGGAGTTTCATTCTCCTTAACACCACCGCCCGGAGTTACCCATAACACTTTGTTTCCTACAACATCTTTAAATTCAAACTTTTGAAGAAGAATTTTATTAAATTCATTCACTATCACCGCTCTAGAACATTTGCGTATTCTCATTGAATTTCTCCTCTGGCTTTAAATTTTCCCTTGATCTTCAATGATCTTCTTAATCCAATTGTGCAAACCGGTTCAACATCGCTGTCACTAACAATGAATCTCCTAAAAAATTCTCCCATTCCCCAAAGCTTTTGTTGAAAGTAAGGGATGTAAATTTATGTTAGCTAATTTGCTCATCTACATTAAAATAGTTAATGTTACGTTTAAAAATATTTTATACATTTTTCCATTGCATCAAGCGTCCACTCTAAATACCATTTTAATTGATCATGACCAGATACATAAAACTTCTCAATTGTATCTTCTTTTGGCACAAAGGTGATGAATACCATATTTCTTAGATTATTAACCTCTTCATTCAATAAATTTTCTTCTTTCAAATACTTCTTTAATTTTACTGGATTAATAATAAAATCCCCTCGTTTATCTCTACATAAGTAACAGGCAGAAGATACTATATCAAATAAATGTGGTCTAACTGAAAGTGAATCCCAATCAATTAAATTGATTCGATCTTTGATAAATAAGATGTTTGTATTCTGGTACTCTCCATGTGATACTGACTTCCTCATTATGTCATAGTCATTTTTATTAAAATCTAAAGAATCATAAATATCCATGATTCTTTTCTTGTATTGAGCATCAACTTCCCCGAAATAATGATTAATGAGGTTAAATGTTTTTTTAATCATATCATCCGGATTTTGATACCATTTACGAACGCTGAAATTATCATGAAATTCAATTTCGCCCACTTCCGGTGTTATTTCAAGGAAAGTCTCGAGATAACTTCTCGCCAACATTAAATGCGAAAGGTTTGAATGTTGAAATTCTTCACCTTCCCTGTAAGTTGTCATTAACCAAAAACAACTGTCATAATACGTGAAAATTCTGTCATATTTATTCAATACAATATGATTTATCCATCCTTTTTTAATAAGACTACTAAATAATACTTCATTAATAACAATTTCACTAGGTACTCTTTTTAAAATATATTTTTCATTAATTAAGAGAACTGGATAGGTAATATTACTATTTAATGCACGATATTTTTGTAGTTTTATCTGATATAAATCCATTACAGGTAATAATTTCATCATAGAAAGCCGTCCCCCTATATTCTTTTTCGGATGGTGTTGCAAATTTTCTATTGTTTGTTCAATAAATTATTAAACTTCTAAGTAATATAAATTTCTTAAACTATATTTCAATTCTTCAAGTAATTTTTGATCTGATTCATTTAAAACAAATCCACTAAACCTGTTATAAATTCCAATCATTAAGAAGTTCTTTTTATTATCATTTCTCGATTTATTGACCGAAATCCTGTAACCATTCTTTTCTGGTTTTAAATCTGGTAGTTGGAATGAATAGTCTATGTTTTGATTTTCTATAAGAATTGGGGCCTTAATAAACTCAGAACTATTAGTCTCCTTAATGTTGATATTTAGTATCGAATTCTTGCTTATTTTATTAAGAGGTAAGTTAAGGATAAACTTATCTAAATTTTTTAAAATTAAACTATCCTTCATAATCCCTTCATATGATAGTGCGATACTAGGTATTCCATAGCTCGATGCTTCTAATGCGGCTGCAATTGTTCCACTATAACAAATTGGGGATCCATAATTTAAACCATCATTAATTCCAGATATCATAAGATCAATTTTAATTCCTTTTAGCTCTAAATCCTTAATTGCAATAAGTGAACAATCAACAGGAGTACCATATACAATATAATTATTGTGGCCGATTTTACTAATATTAATATTACTATTCAAAGAAATTTTATGTGAATATCCCGAAGAATTAACATGTGGAAAGTAACAAAAGACATTGCTACTTCCTTCTAATGCTTTTTTCAAAAGATATGATCCTTCAGATTCCCAACCATCATCGTTAACTATCAATATATTCATGAGATATTCACCACTTTAGACTTTAAAAGGTATTCTATAATTTGAAAGGTATCCATTCCCTCGACTTTATCAAATAGTGTAAGTTCTTCATCATTATCCTCAATCAGTGGGTTACGCATTAAATTTTGAATCTGAGTATTACTAAATCCCAACCGAATAAGTTCACTCCCCATTCTAGTATCTTTAATATCAATTGTTTTTGAATAAAGTAGGAGTGCTTTCATTCCTTCTAAAGGGCTAGGAGAAACATGTACGCCATTATACATTGTATTAATGTTTATTCCTAAAGCTTCTTGATTACTAAATAGAATATTGCGAATACTGTTCTCCTTAGCATATATAGGATTAAAATTACCTATAACTTGTTCATCTAGTTGCCAATAAGGTATGTCACTATTACATTCTAGAACAATAATATTACTATTTTCATTACAAAAATGTTTCTTTTGATAAGGATGAAATGCGTTTAAAATGCCGTAATTAATGCCATTATGCTTTAGCTTTAATAAGTAAAGTCCATTTCCAAATTTATCCGAACCAATATTATGAGCTATTTTCTCTAGGTATTCCTCATTAAAGTCCTCAGGATATAGTTCTAAAAAATTGTACGCTCCAATAATATTAATATCTTTATATTTATTTTTAATTTTATTAATAATCTTGGGAGGGATACACCCTGCTCCCAAATGTGCGTATTTATTTAACATAAAGTATTGATTTTCTATAATTGAGTTTTGGGTTAGATATCGACCATTCATTGAATAAGCTGAACTTATGGTAATATTGTTCTTTATCAAATTATCTATCACTATCTGTATTATAGTTTCATTATTTTTACCATTTATAGGTAAACATTCAGGTTTAATAATAACAATAAATTGATTATTATAATTTTTCCAATCATTATTATACGGTATAGCAATATGCATAGTAGGTGTTCTGTTTTTATTTATTATATCTAAAGATATTTTTAATTTTTTGACAATATCGGTGGTATCCATGTTCTCACCTCTATTAATTATCTCGCAAATAGGTGATCTAATAACATTTATGCAACACTAATGATAAATATAGAACTGGAATTTGCTCATTATTAGTGTCTAATTAAAACTTTATATTTATTCCTTTTCCACTTTCGAAATAGAAATTTATATACAAAATATTGCTTTATAGTATAAATCAGTATGATGATGTATAAAATTTTGTGTAAAGCATTTTACTAGATCAAAAGAAAAAAGGTAGGGTATTCTCTGATTTGGACCAAAACATTCCAGAGAAAGGAGAACCCTACCTATGTCTAAAAGTATACCGAATGTAGACTGGGCAAATCAACTGGAAAGTGTCATTCGTCAGTTTGTAAAGGAAAAATTAGAACTGATCATGCGGGAAGAAATCAAGAATTTCCTCGAAATAGAGCAGGCCGGAACATCGAATATGAGAAACGGCTACTATCAACGAAATCTAGATACGCAATATGGCCGGATTGAAGGTCTTTTGGTCCCTAGAGACCGAAACGGAGAATTTCAAACCCAATTGTTCGCTCCTTACCAGCGCCACACCGGCTGGCTCGAGGAAGCCATCATCAGGATGTATCAAAGTGGCATGAGTACGCGTGAAATTGGCAAGTTTATTGAACGAATTCTAGGCAATGCCTATTCTCCTGCAACGATCAGTCGTATTACCGATGTCGTGAAGGAAGACATCGAGAAATGGCACACTCGTCCACTGCACAAGCGTTATTCCGTCTTATATTTGGATGGTTTATACGTAAAACTTCGTCGCGAAACCGTGGAGAAAGAAGTCATTTATGTGGTGTTGGGGGTCAACGAAGAAGGGTATCGTGAAATTCTTGATTTTTTCATAGGAGGACAGGAAAGTGCCTATGGATGGCAGGAGATTCTTCAACAGCTCTACCAAAGAGGCGTCAAGGAAGTGCTTCTGGGCGTATTCGATGGTCTTCCGGGGCTGGAGGAAGCCTTTAAGGCCGTTTATCCGAAAGCTGATGTACAGCGTTGTGTCGTTCACAAAGTCCGTAACACGCTCCATCGTGTTCGGAAAAAAGACCAATTCGAAATGGCGGAAGATTTGAAACTCATTTATCGATCTCCGAATAAAAAAATTGCACTGGAGATGTTTGAACAGTTTGAGTCAAAATGGTCGAGCAAGTATCCAAGAGAAGTCCAATCTTGGGCCAATGAGTTGGATGTCCTCCTTACATTTATGGATTATCCAAGCAGTATTCGAAGTGTGATTTATACGACCAATGCCATCGAACGAACGATCAAGGAGATTCGGAAACGTCTAAAGCCGATGAACAGTTTGAATAGTTTAGAAGCCGCTGAAAAAGTCGTATATTTGACCATTCAAGATTTTAATGAGAAATGGGCAGGACGAAAGTTACGAGGATTTGCCGAAGCACAGGAAGCCCTCGAGCGAATGTTTGAAGAACGTTATCATTAACCAAATACTGTAAATAAACAAAATAAGGGAATTCTCCCTTTCCACACAGGAGACTGAATATTCAGTCTCCTGTGTGAAGGAAACCGGTTCCCTATCCATTTCAAATCCATTTCAGAGATACCCTATCTATCTTACATTACACAAAATTCTTGACGGTACCATCAGTATCCCATTAGGAGAAAAAAAGAATCTCCAACTTTCTATATTACCGTTACATATTTCTGTTTTCTCTTTAATTCTTTTATAACTTCTTTTACATACTCTTGTTAATAAAACTAATAAGGGTTTTTTTATATAAATAATTTCATCTGCAAATTGAAAGTATTTATCTAGCCCTGGATAGTAGCCATCTATTATCCATTCAGACTTATTAACTATAGAATTTATTGAAGTTATGAATTCATCATCAGAGACCTTTTTCCAACCAGCTCTCCACCTCAATTCATCTAGACTATAACAATTAATCCCTTTGGCCGAAGATAATTCTTTTCCGAGGGTTGTTTTACCAGATCCAGGGGGGCCAACAATCCAAATTTTTCTAAAGTTATCCATGGCTTCACATCAACTCTTCTCTTACTAAGTCCACCGTTTGGCGCAAATTATTGAAATTCTGCTTTAAAATAAAGCCCCTACAGTTATTTACGATACCTTCTATAATTTCTTCATTTTTATTCTCATCTGTAAAAGGGAAGTACTTTTCGAAGTCCCTAAAGTATTTATTTATATCTGGTTCTATGTTTGATTTTAATAATTCAACAAATTTGCTTTGATTGACCTCTTCCAAAACAGGCTTTTGAATATTATCCATAAAAGTCGGGAAGATTATATAGTCTACTTTACATTGAGAATAAACTTTTGCAGTAAGAAAATGTTTTAGTTCATTCGGATACACAAATGTCGCTTGATTTTTCCAATTAGTATCATTACTTGGATGCCTTAGTTTATTAACTATATCTTCTCTATTCAAATTTAAGGCAGAAAATGTATCGTTTCTAACTGAAATGGCCCGTGGCCACCCATAACCAATAACTTTTTTATCAATGATTTGAATCGAAATATCATCATTTGTTACATAATCCATATCACTATACTTCAAAAAGGATAATATAGAGGAAGTTTTTCCTGATTTTTTCCCCCCCATAAAAGCAATTCCTATTTCATTGTTCGTTATTAGTCCTCCGTGGAAAAAAGACATGCCTTTTGAATGGAAATAATTCCGAAAAATATCTCTAATTAACCTTATAATAATCTGTTTTTTCCATTTTTTATCTATTGGCTTATTGACTGCAATTATTTTTTCCTGAGGAACCACTAAAAACTCCCTTTGAGGTTCATCTAGCATTTTAAATTCCGTTCTTATAACCTCTATTTCTTTATTTTCTGTTATAACACTGTTAGAAGAATCACTAATCTTCCAATAATTTTTATGGAAAAAGTTCTTTGAAGGTTCAATCTTATTAATGGTATAATAAGGTTCTATATCCCTTCTAATAGAATCTAAACTTTCAGAGTCTGTTTGTAAAAAAACTGAATAATCATTACGTATAACTTGATACCAGCTCATCAGCTCTATTCACCTACTTTTTTATAAAATTCCTGGATTTGTACCAAGTTATAAGTTTAATAATAAAGATTTTGAAAATAGAAAGGAATATGTGCTATTTATATTCATTCCATTAATATTATCAAGTTATTCTTGTTATGTAGGAGTAATTATTTTGCAATATATCCACCATCTACTATCAAGTTTTCTGCTGTTATAAAGCTTGAATCTTCTGACGCAAGAAATACAATGGCTCTAGCTATTTCCTCTGGCTCAGCAACTCTTGATAACATATTACCACCCCCAAAGTCAGGGTGTAGATTAGCACCTTCTTTGTCTAAGTTATGAGATTTCTTTATATAATACGCGTTATTTTCTGTCCAGACAGTACCGGGACAAATATTATTAACTCTAATATTATATTTTCCTAAATCTAAAGCCATGCATCTCGCCATATTTATCAATGCCCCTTTTGTTGTACTATATAGAAGGTAATTTTCTTGAGCAATGAGACCAGATATTGAGGCTACATTAACTATTGATCCAGAACCATTTTTTTTCATTGAAGGCAAACAATACTTGGCACATAAAAATGGGCCTAAAACATTTGTTTTAAAGACCTCATTCCATTCTTCAACGGTCGCGTTCATTCCAGAATTATTGAATAGCCCCGCATTGTTTACTAGAATATCAATCTTAGAATATTTTTTTAGAGACTTTTCCACCATCTGTTTTATATCGTTTTCATTTGAGACGTCTGCCTTAACATAAAAAGCATGTCCATTACGTTCTTCAATCATCTTGACAACATTTAAGCCAGCTTCTTCATCTCTATCTACTACTACGACCTTACATCCTTGTAATCCAAACTCTAAAGCGGTCGCCTTACCTATCCCGGCTCCCGCTCCAGTAATAATTACCACTTTATCTTTTAATCCCCTCATAAGAGTCTCCCCTTGTCAGTAGAATTACATTAAATACTTCCTATTTTTTGAAACTTTCTTAAAAGCTCGAGCTATTTGGAAAGCTTTCTCTTCTGTAAGGTCATGGTATGCTGGTAATCTCAAGCTTTTTCGTGAATATATTTCGCAATTTATAAGTGAACCCCTTGGTTGATTACCTATCTTTTCTTCTAAAAGATCTATAGAAAACATTTTATTTTGGTATTTAGAAAATATAGGTTCTAGGTGTAAAGGCTTTGTCGTAGAGATTACTATAGGGACACCCTCTGCATTCAAGGCCTTTACATATTTGTCAATATTAATTTCTTTATCTAAATACAATAATTTAAAGCTGAAGTATGACGGCAAAGTGTTAGCATGAATTCTATCCAAAAGCTTAACTTCAGATATATCTTTCAACGACTCTTTAAGTAACTTCATACTTGTATGTCTTTTATTTATATATTCATTTATTCTCAAAAATTGTTGATTAATCATACCTGCTGCAAGCGGGTGAATTCTAAAATTAAAACCTAAGCCAGTATAAGAATAAGCTCTAAGATTATCATCCATTACTTCTTCGAATGATCTCTTTTGAAGATAGCTAAATAATATGGCTCTTTCATAGAAATCCCTTCTCTTGGTAACAAGAAGACCTCCTTCCCCCCTGATAACAATTTTTTTTGTTGGAAGCTGAAAATAGCAAGGTCGCCAAAGGTTCCGACTTTTTTATCCCCAATCTCTGCCCCGATTGCTTGAGCACAGTCTTCAACAATTACTGCCTTATATTCACTTTTTCTTAACCATTCACTTAGCACATCAACTTGTGCTGGGAACCCATCCATATGAGTTACCAGTATCAATTTAGTTTTTTTAGTTATTTTGCTTCTAATATCATCTATAGATACTAAAGGAGTATCTTTCTCGTTATCCGCAAAAATAATTTTAGCACCCATATTAATCAAAGGCATAACCGTAGCTGGAAAGGTATAAGAGGGTACGATAACTTCATCCCCTTCTGATATTCCTATTGCAAGAAAAGCAGTATAAAGTGCTGATGTACCAGAGTTTAATGCTAAACAATACGGTACCTTTAGGTAATTTTTAAAATTTGTTTCTAATCTTTTAACTTCATCAGATTTAAAATTAAAAGAAATTTCATTTTCATTTATCATATCTATTAAGTACGCTTTATCTTCTGGTGTAATAATTGGCCATTTATAATCAAGTTCAACCGTAACTGCTTTACTACCACCAAATAATGCTAATTTCTCCATAATTGCTCCTTTAAATTGTGATATTTATATGATGTATAACATTATTACCAAAGTGTAACATCTGAAAAAATGAAACTTTCAATGACATCATCTATACTATTAAAGCCTTTTTCTATAATAGCTCTTATTTCTTGAACTTCGAGTTCACTTACTGAACCGTTTCTAATATTAACTATTACCTGTGCAGGTTGTTTAATAGGTGCTTCTTTATAAGTATAAACATGTAATTCTACATGAGTCCCCGTTCTTTCAGCAATTAATTGAGCTAATTGTTTAGTTAATAAGCCATAAATTTTCCCAGTATGATCTAAAGGGTTTTTCCCTGCAGGTGCTTCAATACTCATACTTTGCATAGGGGTTATCAGCCCATTAATTCTATTCCCTCTACCTACTACCCCTACATCACCTGTATCTGCAGCACTTCCTAGCACTGTCAAGTATGGATTATTTGTTTTATCTTGTGGGTTAATGTTTAGTTTGATATTTTCGGTGTAATTCTCTTCTAAATAAAATGCAAGATGTTTTTTTACATCGGCAATTACACTAGTATACTCATCTAAGCTATTTACAAAAGATGCTAATATTGGGATATTAACAAGTAATTCATAATCATGTTTATTCCGTAAGCCAATGACTTTTACATCCCAACCTGTCTGAGGGAATAATTTTTTAAACTTTTTTCCATTAATATAACGCTCAATATCCAATACCATATTTTCTAATTTTGTGAGTGGAAAATGACTAGATAGAAGGTTGCAATCATTTGAAACTAAATTAGATGAATCTATTGTTACTAAATCTCCAATATTCTCAGGTCTGTATCTCGAACTTTTTCTCCCTGCTCCCTGATGATCTACAGTCTCATCGATAATAATTAGATGCTTTTCAATATCAAATCCAGTTAAACAATTCTCCAATACTTGCTTACATGACATCTTAAAGATATCCATTAAAGGGACTTCTTCATTGTTGAATTTTTTTACACATTTCCCAGCCACAATAATTTTATATGGCTTAATTATTTCAGCCACTCCGAAATCTATTTTTGATTCCCCACCTATTAACATAACTTTGTCAAACCAATGGTGCGCAAATTTTTTGTATTTATTATAAAAATATAAAGAATAATTTTGAGAACACTTTTCTGCTATGGCATCGCAAATAGTGTCTGGGTGACCAATACCTTTTCGTTCTACTAACTCCGTATCTTTTAAACTATCTTGTGTCTGATTAATAATTAAATTAATCATTGAAAACCACCTCTTTACTTGCTACATAATCTTTAATCGCTGATAATGCTTCACTCTCTGTCATTCCTTTGACAGGACTTTTAAATAAAAATGGACAAGTTTTTTCAATGACTTCTCCAAACTCTTTATTATCTAGTGCTGTTTTTGCAATTCTTACCGCAGTAATGATCACTCCGGCTGAATTTGGGCTATCTTCTACTTCTAACCGTGTTTCCATAGTAATATTAGAGCCTAGAATTGAGGAACCTTCAATTCTTAAATAACACACCTTATTATCTTGGAGATATTCTACGTAACCATTTGGTCCTGCTGCAACTGTAGATGCATCAATCCCCGCTGCATACAGTGCATTTTTCTTGGAAATTTGCTTACTTAAATTTCTTGAAGGATCAGACAAATTAAAGAAATCCATATTGCCACCAAAGTTCAATTGATATGTGTTATTGACAGTAATTCCCCTGGAACTTAATAGTTCTATAAGTGCAGTATGTAAAGTTGTTGCTCCCATATGGCTTCTCATATCATCGCCAAGCAATGGGATTTTTTTCTCTTTAAATAAAGAATTTAATTTTTCATTTCTAATCACAAGCTCTGGAGTACAATTAATAAAAGCTACATTGGCATTAGCAGCTGCTATAGCATAGTTCTCAACTGCCTGTTTAGCTCCAGTTGGAAGGTAACAAACCAATACATCTGTTTTAGTCTTTTTTAAGATTTCGGTAACATCATCTATGGTCGCCAGTTCACTATCCCTATGCGGGTTAATTTTTGTAGAAAGAATCCCATCTAAGCCATCTGCCAATGGTCCAGCATGAACTTTGACATTTAAGTATGGTACTTCTACATGCTTTTTAGCACTATTTGGATAAGCAAAAATCGCTTCGGACAGGTCTAGTCCAACCTTTGTATCTGATACATCAAAACTACAAACAAATTTTATGTCCTCTGCTTTGTAACCACCTATACTATCAAACATAATTCCAGTCTTACTTAATTCAGATCCACTTTTAACATATTCAACTAATTGAACTAAACTAGAAGCGCACGAACCTACACCAGCTATACCTACACGGACTTCTTTTGAACTCATATCTAATCCCCACCTTATCACTAATTTTCTTCAATTATTTTTTTTGTTATTAAATACTTTAGTCCTTCTAACAGATCAAAAATATTATAATGAATAGTTAAGTTTCTAATAGAATCTAAGATATTTACTTCCCCATTTATGCTTCTCCATAAATCAAATATGAGTTTACTTACTTTTTGAACAGTATTTTTGCCTAAAACGTAGTAATTATCACCAAAAGTTCGTATTCTGAAATCTAAATTCTTCCTATACCTTACACCTTCATAAACTTCTACTTTGCTAAGCACTCTATCTAACAACGTGCTAATATTATCATTTGAGATAATCTGTATGTTTTTAATGTTTTTAATATTTTTTAGATTTTTATTGTTTTCAATCACAATATTAAAACCTGTCTCATCAAACAAGTGAATATCGCTCGGAAAATTACCTATTGATATAAATTTTGTTAGATCCCACCCTCTTTCGTTTGCTATACGTCTCAATGCAAGACCTTTATCAATTTCAATACTCATGCATACAACTGATTCTCGGTGAGCCCTAATCATCATATCTGATCTATCTTTGAAATTATTTTCAAATGAGTCTTTTTTAGTTATATTGTCCTTAAAATCTATCTCGATTTGTAGGACTGCTTCAGATATAAACAAGTTATCACTTAAATCTTTATTATTAAATAAATAAGATCCATTTTTTGTTATTAGTCTTGGTGTGAGGCCATTATCTACACACCATTGTACTATGTCTTTTGTTATGTTCTTATTCATAGCAGTTTCAAAAACTTCATTTGAATTATAATAAATCAAAGCTCCTTGTAACAAAATAAGAGGCTCAGTTATTTCTAATTTCTTCGCAATTTCCATCGTTTTTTTTATATCTCTTCCAGTTGCCAGAACGACTTTATACCCTCTATTTTTTAACTTCTTAATATATTGAAGGTCATCTAAATGAAGTTTATTCTCTCTTATAAGTGTGTCATCAATGTCTAATACTATTCCTTCGAACAAATCAATCTCCCACCTTCCTTGTTAAGCTATCTACCGGATGTTAAAGCTTAATCAACGTCAATGGCACCAATTTTTTCAAGACGGGCAATGATTTTTTCTAAATCCTTTCTAGCTTTTTTTTCCGATACATCGTATTCATTAAGGATCTTTTCTAAAATATTTTCGAGTGTAACACCATCTTCTATGTTATCCCATATAAAAGGAGAGATTCCTTCTAAGAGAAAGACCTTATTATTACAAATGATATAATATTCATCTTCAAGTTTTTTCATTGCGGCAAAAGGGTTTTTATTTATAATCATTTTAAAAACACTTCCTTTCTGTTTTTTTCAATCAGTGTATTAAATTTCTGGCACTCTTTCATAATGTTTAATGTCTTCATCTTGAGTGCAGCTGGATCATTCAAATCAATATTTGAATAAGCCATATTAAGAATAGCTTTTATATTCAAGTTACTCTGAGTGTGTTTTTCATACCTATTAATTTTTTTCATAAGCCACTTAGTATTTGGGTTTGTCTCTCCTTGCATGGCAAGGTAAGCGCTAATACAGTCTTCAAGTAGTCTAAGCGCCATATAAAATGAAGTCTCGTAAGCTTTTTCTTCATATGCTCCTTGAATATCTTTAGACTTTACAGGATAGTACAGAGACAATGACTTAGCAGGTAGGAAATTGAATAACTCATAATTTATTTTACTTTTCAGTTCCCAAAAGTTATCATCTTTAAATAAAGGAACAGCAAACTTCAGTCTATGAAACAAGTCAAACCTACTATCATGTGAAGTAGCAATACCTTCGTTAAGCTGCCAAATATATTCATTAAAATAACTTTCCTCATAAACTTCTATATCAAAATCTGTACCTAAATAGTTCATGTTAAAAACACTTACATTCGCTCTCTTTAAACAGGTCATATTCTGATTTGCTCTCGGATATTCTCTACAAAGATAGTCGACATCTATATTATTAGCTACTACAAATAGGTCTATATCAGATTTAGAATTCCCGAATCCCTCTAAAAGTGAACCTGCTGCATATATGGTATATATTTTATCTTCCGGTAAATAACTATATAGATCTGTCTTACTAATTACCTCCAAAGACATTTCTAAGATTTTGTCCTTTGTCAACATTAGGAATAAGCTCCTTTCTGCACAGATAAGTTATAAATGAGAATAATACAAGTAATGAAAAAGTACATACAAAAACTGCTGTACTTCCGAAGTTGATGTACAGTGACGAACCTATACTAGTTCCCACCAATCCTGAAATATTATTTAGAGTAATCCTAATACTGTTCACTGTTCCATAGATTTCTTTAGGACAGTTTTTTTGATACCTCTCATTTAGCATCATTAATAGAGATGTCACACATCCCCCTTTCAAGAATGCCAGTAAAGCTAATAAGGAAAAGCTGAAATTAATGAATCCAAACAAAAGATACAAAATACCGAAAATTAGTATAAATAGAGGTATTAGTTTGGGTTTCGTTTTTAGATATTTACCATAAAAATACATAGAGATTAAAACACTACCAACGCTTTCAATAGCTAACAGGATGCTATATTTAAATGTTGAATATCCAAGGTCTTGGGTGATATATAAAAAGAAGATTGTTGTAACCATCATTGCACTTAACATAACACTGTTAATAATGAAAATAGGTAACGATAATTTTTTGTTTCCAAAAAATAAATTTAACCTTTCCCGAAGCGGTTTCACTCTTTCCTTATTTGTTTTGTTTGAGGAAGCCACTTTTATAAAAAAAGTAATTATAATAATTAGGAGAGTCAATATCATTAAAAAAACTAGACCAAAAAACTTATAAGCAAGAACGGAAATAGGTGCTATAACTGTTCCAATTATTATGTATGTAGAGCTTATTAAACTATTAAAAAACTCTAACCCACTGTCTCCTCTTTTATGGTATTCGGCAAACATTAGGGCATTCTGAACATTTTCAACAATACGTGAGAAAACTATAAAAATTATTAATGAAATTGCAAAAACTAATTTAAATTCAGTTGGAAAAAAAATTTGACTTACAAGGATAAGAAAAATGACAATACTAGAAAAAACTAATGTGTATTTGTTTTTAATATTATCTATAATGAATATTCCCAACAGCCCAAATATAAACCCTCCGGCAGTTTGTATAACTCCTAATGAAGCAACAAACTCCTTATCATTAAACAGGTCCATAGCTATCAAAGGTATTAATACTAAATATGCCTGTGCTATAAAGACAATAAGGATAAACAAGATACTATGTATTTTATATTGCAACTCGCCCCTCTCCCTTTCTTTTTTGGTAGGAATAAATTCTAACGTTAGTTATAAACCAAGGTAAATTAAATAATATATGAAAAATAATCGAATATAATAAATTTTCTGATACAAGATATATTACAACGGATGTAATAGAAAACAAACATAACTTCACATGATATTTGATACTCTTGTCATTACCAATGTAATGAGCAACACTGAATAGAAAACTACTTATTATTACAGAAAGAATTAGTTGAGGATAACTAGCCCCTAATGGGATAAAACCACGAAAGAAAAGTTCCTCAATGATAGGCACAATACTAACTTCACTAAATCTTGAAATTAATTGCTCCCCTTTCATTTTCGGCATAAAATCAAATAATGCACGTTTATTAGAATTCAACAAATTTTTATAGTCCAAAAGAATAAAAGCTAGCGAAAGAAAGATTACCACTATCAAATATAGTATATCGATATTGAAGTCTATTAATGGAAAAGGTATAAATAGAAAAATTAATAAATAAGGCGCGGGCATTAGGAGTATTCTCATAATTCTAAAAAAAATATTACCACGAACATACTTTCTAATAATATATGATAAAGAAAGAGACGATAAAAAAACTAGAGTAAACGTTATATACATGTCCAACTCCCCTGTATGAAGATAAGAAAATTAGGGGAAGCCAGTTAGATAATAAAGAATTATCCGACTGGCTCCCTTGGAAATTTTCCCTAAAGGTTAAACGTTAATAATGACGGCTGTATTTACTTTTACTTCTGTAACTTTTGGTGTTGAATAGGTCTTTTTCATAAATTTCACCTTCCTTTCAATTATTGTCATAAAAATAATAACACAAAAATTATAAAAAATTAAATGTATTTTCTAAAAAATATAGTTGTTGTAAAATTAACAAATTATTTCATAATATCTTTTTAAAACGTACAGCACTCCAAAGCAGCTATTTTGTATGATTTTCCAAACGAAGTGGGGAATGTCCATGCTGTATCACTTGTTTAAAAGCTATAAACTTCATGTAGGTACCACCGTCGACGGAATTGTGGTATCCCATGTATTCATGACGGCCCATCCGACATGATGCGGCCGTCGCACCAGAGGTTCTTCCCGTTTTCAAAGGTTGGAGCATTCGCTCCACTTTAGGAGATGCCGCCTGCTTGTTTAAAAAAGAAGGAAGGAGAAACCTTCCTTCATCACTCTAGGAAAACACCTCTTTCCCGGAGAGAAGTGTATTCTGCTTTGTAATTGATGATCACGTGATCCAAGACCTCAATGCCGATGATCTTTCCGGTTTCAGCCAATCGCTGGGTGATCTCGACATCTTCTCGCGATGGAGTGACGTTACCACTTGGATATTGGTGAGCGACGATGATGGACGCTGCATTGTTCAGAATCGCAACTTTGAATACCTCTCTCGGATGAACAACCGACATGTTGAGAGCACCGACATGGCAACGATGAACGGCGACAACCTCGTTTTTTGTGTTGAGGCACATGACAAAGAACACTTCTCTGTCATCGTCGCCAATGAATCGTGCAGCTGTTTTTGCCGCATCTTCCGGACAACGAATGACGTATCGAGCTTCTACCTCCTGAACCACTTATCTGATGCGTTGGATTTCGTAGATTTTTTCCATCTTGAGTCCCTCCTTTCCTTTGATTGAGGAAAGGGGAATTTTTGCACGAAGCGAGCATACGAAGTATCAAGCGATTCGTTGACGGCTTGAGGGAAGCCCAATGACTTAGCGAGCCTTGAAGGCTTTGCGTTCTAGGCTCGCTTAGCCGACTTGGCTTCCCTAAGCCGTCCCGAAGAGCGCAGACCCTTTACGCGCCTAACAAGCAAAAATTATAATGGGGAGAGGCAAAGGAAAAGAACACTTGGGGATGAGGACAAAAGAAAAAAGACATTTCCTTTGGTATGTGGAAACGGCGATGCCAGTTTTCGCGCTTGATCAGGATTTTCAGCAAGTATAACGATCATAATATAAGCCCCCTATTCAACATCAAATTGGTAGCTCATCGGCGGCCTTCGTATCAATTTTTTCTTTTCTTTCACTGTCAAATTCCTCAATGATCGCTAGAAGATCATCCTCTGTAATTTCATCCTCTACTTCGTCAAACTCGTCTAACTCTTTTTCAATTTCATCCAAGATAGCTTGCAACTCGTCGGCTTCTCCTTTTTCAGATTCGCTATCTTCAGTGTTGTCAAGCAGCATTTCCAATTCCTCTAGGGTGATTTCCTCATCCTCTTCATTGGCTTCATCAATCATGTTGTCAAGAAGCGCTATCTCCTCTTGCTTATTTTCCTTATCTTCATGAACATCTTCCTTATCTGATGCTGTTTCCTCCCATACCCACCTACCGTCCCACAACGGCATGGTATAGCCTATACGGCTTCGGTATTTTTCGTAATTGCTGAGTAAATCGCCGTAAATCTCAAACTGCCAGGCTTTCTCTAATTTCATCGGGTAAGCGCCGGAAACGAAGAGATAACAAGTATTTTTGTCCATATTCATGAGTTCTCCTGGCGTAATCAACGGACGCTTCACATATTGTTCGGAAATGCTCTTGGAGCCGTCTTTCCGGCCATAGGAAGCACTTTTCTGCGTATGCTTGACAGTCGTTTCCCCGGCCAGTTCACTGAAGTATTTGGCCGTTTTTGTGTCTTTAGTACGCAAAAACAGTTGAGTATCATGGTTGTTAATGATGGAGCGAGCCATTTCCGGACCATATCGTTTTTTGTCCTCTAGCTGCCCGATGTCCTGGATAATTGTCATCATGGCCATACCGAGGCCGCGACAGGTCGCCAATACTCGAGGATATTTGTTGATCGTGCCGATGTTGGCGAATTCGTCCAAAAGGAAGATGGTTGGAATCGGCAGTTTCGAATTGTTTTTGTCAGCAATGTCGTATAAAACAGCGATCAACTGTTCAAAGAACGTAGCAGTCAATTGAACAAACGGGTTTTCATCCATGCGAATCTTGATGTACAAAACGGATTTTTCTTTCTGCAAGTCATGAAATTTAAAATCGCTCTTAGCAGTCATTTTTGCGATCTTTTGCATCGCGAAAATGGAGATTTGTTGCGCCAAGGTCGCCATAATGCCAGCTCTAGTGTTTCCACTGTTCATGTTTGCAAGGGTGAACATATGATACGCTGGATGGTCTGGGGACATATTTTTAATGATTTCATCCAAATATTCTTCATCTTTTCCTGCTCTCGCCACCATTTCAACGACATGGCGCATATTGGCCTTGTCTTTGTATTTTTCCTTCACGTACAGGATGAATGCTGACAGAAAGGCGACAGCTGATTCACTCCAGAAATCGCGTTTTCCTTCGTCAACCGAGTTAGAAGCGATCGTATTAGCAATTGCCCTAGCATCCTCATCATCTTCGACGTAGTCTAATGGATTGTATCGATCGCAATTGACGAAATTGATAAAGTCCACCTGATAGACTTTATAGCCTTGATCTCTCTTAATCTGATGGGTAGCTTCGTATATTTCCCCTTTTGGGTCTGTAACGATGATTGTTTCTTCCGTATGGTTTATCATGTTCGGGAAAACAAAGGATTGCCCTTTCCCCGATCCCGACGAACCAATGACCAAGACATTTCGGTTATCGATCGTCGTGTTTCTCGGAATGATGAGAAGTTCCCGTTTTTTTGGTACTTTGCCAACGATAATCCCTTTTTCCATCTGAAAAGCGTCAACAGGGTCTTTTGTATACGAGTTGTTTTTCGAGAACATCTTGCCGTCGATGACTTCATCCGGCGTTCCCCACCGGGAAGTTCCATGCAAGCCAAAGTCGCTAGCATATTCTAACTTCGGAACAATAATGGATGACCGAAAAGTGTATAGCAGCGCTGCTAAAATCACAAACGGAGCCAATGAGAAAACCGTTTTTAAGTTCTCTTCCGTGTAAACAAACGTGATTAACTCTTTCGGTCTTAATAAAATTTCTTTTAAGTCGCCTCCGTTCCCGATCATATAAAACAATCCCATCAGAACATAGGCAGCTATAACGGTCAACACAACACTAGCGAATATTGGCTTCCAGGCATCTTTTTTAAAGTTCATCGTGATTTCCTCTCCCCCTTAGCGTTCAAATTCTTGACCACGATATCTTCTGCGTTGCCGTTTCTTCGTTGGGTCTTTCTCATATTTCTTGCGATCATTCGCTCGTTGTGCTTCTTCTATCGCTTCTAACAAGCCATCAGCCACATGTTGCCGGTATTGATACTCCATGATCTGCGCTTCCGTTTCAGGTTTTGGCATACGTTCGAGTTTTTGTTGTTCGCTAACGTGGATACGGCGTAAATCTGCTTCAAGGTCTTTACTGCTTTCTCCGCGTTCCACCAACTCATGCAACTGCAACAAGGCTGCCGTGTTCGTGATCGATACATATCTGCCGTAATGCTCGCTCAAAATGGCTTGCAAGACGGCTTTGTTTTCCTCAAGCTCCTTGCTCATCTTTTCTTTTCTCAACATGCATTGCTCGATCTTCCGGCTCGCTTCAAAGGCCTGCTCAAAGTCTCTTGCCTTCAACGCCTCCATGCGCTCTTTCGATTGCTTTTGAATCGTGCGATTCAAAACGAAGAGACTTTGATACATGTTTCGGGTTTGCTCCGCGAAGGTCGGCATCCGATGAATCTCTTGCTCTTTCTTCGCCGCATAAGCAGGAATGTCACTCTCTGGCAACACACCCCCTGTGTCCTTAAAGTATTGAACGGCATGATATTTTTCTTCAATCCGGAAATCAGCTCCGGCATGAGGATACAAGACTCGAAACTCTTCTTCTGTTAGCCGTTTTTGCACTTCCAGTGCTAATTCGGCTTTCTTCAGAACAGCTTCGTATTTGGTTAACTCGTTTCCAAAGGATTTCTCCATCTCTTTAAGTTGAGCGATTTTTTCTCTTAGTTGCTCATTAAATTTTCCTGGATGGAAGCCGTACTGAATCACTTGTTTTGGTTCTTGCTGATACACATGATACGCCTTATTGATGACATTCTTAAGCGCTCGCAGCTTCAGCTGCTGGCTGTCGATTTTTTTCTTCCAATTGCCTTCAGCGAGATCATGATATACACGTCTTGCTACAGCAAAATCAACATACGATTTTGCTCGCTTGGCAACCAAAAGTAACGATGCTTTTTCTACATCGTTTAAAGAGGCATTTTTACGAATGGATTCGATCGTTTCGTTCAATGATTTTTCTTCTTGATATTCAGAAATGGATACAACTTTTTCCTGTTGTTTTAACGCTTTTAGTTCTTGATTAATACGTTGAATTTCTTGATTCAATTTGCCGTAATATGTAACCGGCTCATAAGGTTTTCCTTGCTTTTCAGCTTCTCTTTTCATTCGTTGTTCATATTGATACGCCTCACGAGAAAGACGAATTTGAGGTACTTTATCAATTCCTTGTTTCTCATAACTTTCATGAGAAACTCGGTCATTGATTCCTTTTTCTTTGAATTTTTCGTTGATCCGATCGGCGAAATTTTTTCTCCATTTCAGAAGTGTTTCTTTATCATTCCAGTTTGTTAAATGAACGGATTTTCCGTTCACTTTTTTACGTTTCTTCCCCCACGTTCCATCTTCATTAAACGGACGCATCGTTAACATGATGTGAGCGTGTGGATTATGTTTTTTATCACGGTGAATAGCGATGTCTGCTACCATTCCTTCATCCGAAAAATTCTCTTTGCAGAAATCCAAAAGCAATTGTGTTTGCTCTTCATTGGTTAATTGTGTTGGAAGAGCGACGATGATTTCTCTAGCTAATTGAGCGTTATGTTGTTTTTCAACTTTCTCCACTTCGTTCCATAAACGTTCGCGATTGTAGACCCACTCTGGAGCATGTTTTGGCGCAAGAATATAAGTTTCCGGAGGAACGTCACGATGGCCGTATTTTTTCGTTAATCCATCCCGTTCTGAATACAATGCTTCTCCACTTCGATAGGGCAGCAACAAGCAACGGCATGA
>NZ_CP040553.1:1195000-3909276 GCF_019272935.1 Parageobacillus caldoxylosilyticus | reverse complement strand
GCAAACACATACGGCAACCCTTTTTGCGCGGCAAGGAGCGCGGAGGATGAGCTTGAGCCGAGCAGCCATACATCGGGAGCTGTCCGTACGTTCGGTGTCGCTTTAGTCCGTGCAATGGATGTTCTTTCGGCAAGTCGTTATGTAAATAAGCAAGCAAATCATCAACCTGCTCTGGATAGCGGTCTATATCTCTTCGTTTCCTTCTTGCAAGGCGATCGTCGCAATCGGCATGCCGCCAGGCGCTCTCCCGATCCCTAAGTCAACCCGGCCGGGATGAAGCCCTTCGAGCACTTTAAAGTTTTCTGCCACTTTATAAGCGCTATAATGCGGATGCAATTACTCCGCCTGATCCGATGCGGATGCGCGACGTTTTCGCGCCAATATGGCCAAGGAGCACTTCCGGAGATGAACCTGCAAGGCTGTTTGTATCATGATGCTCCGACACCCAAAAACGTTCATAGCCAAGCTCCTCGACAAATTGCGCGAGCCGGACAGTATTGGCGAGCGCTTCTTCCGCTGTCATCCCCTCCGCGATTGGGGATTGGTCTAACACGCTTAATTTAAGGCTCATGATAAAACATCCTTTCGCTATCGTGCTTCATGTTCCAAGAGGGATTAATTATTTCTTATTATGCCCGCTAGGGGAAAATTGTCTATTGATTTGCCTGTAAGTAGGCAAGGATTTTTATGTTGAATCGATGCTGCTTTTCATTTTATTTCAGCGGTTGCAGCTAAAAAAGAAGAACACGCCCCGCTAGGCCGCTGTTGGGGCGCGCTGATTTATAAATGTACGAGCTCTTCTTCCCGCTCCGGTTGTTCTTTTGTTGCTTTCTTTCGTTCATGGCGTGAAAATAACGAACGCATCAGCTCCTTCATTGTGTCGACGATAAAGGAGCACCGTTCGTATAACGCTTCTTTTAAGCTATCGAGCTGGCGCGTCATTTGTATTGTGTCGCTTCCTGTGCTTCCAGCCGCTTGATGACCGTTTCCTGAAACACGTGCTGCAGCTCCAATTTTTCAATTAATTTTTGGTATAGTTTCTCTTGCCCTTCTAAACGGGTGAGCAGCCCTTGATATAATTGTTCATACGCGGCGAGTTGCTGCGATAGTTTTTTTGTTGCCTCCTCTTGCAAAACAAGAGAGTCGGCAATGACTTGCTTGGCCGTTTCGTCTTGTCCCATCCATTCCATCGTTCATATAGCTGTTATTGCTGCTGGTGTTGGGCGGAAACGGAGCGCTGCAATTCTGCTAGCGAAGCGGAAAGTTCATCGTAAAGCCGCTGTTGTCCTCTAATACTTGCTGGGTGGCGGACCGGCGGTAATAGAAAACAGAATGTGATGAGGCTGGAGGGGTTCCTTCATAGACGCGCGGAGTCATTGTCTTGTTCATATAAATGAAAGACATGCCCGACACTCCTTTCCATCTGTAAATACCTATATGCCATCATATGCAACTATTCTTTTTTTTGTTTACGCGCCAAGTTTGTGATTCCTTCGCTTGCTTTGATATAATAAAAGTAAATAGAAAATCTGGAAAGGATGTGGATATATGCCAGCAGTCGAGTCCAATATGTTTCCATTAGGGCAAAAAGCGCCGTCGTTTGAACTAGTGAACGTAGTTGATGGCAAAACCGTCCGTTTGGAAGACGTAAAATCGGATGTTGCAACGGTGATTATGTTTATTTGCAATCATTGTCCGTTTGTGAAACACGTGCAGCATGAACTTGTCCGTCTTGCCAACGATTATCAGCCAAAAGGAGTCACGTTTATCGCCATCAACTCGAACGACGTGGAAAAATATCCGGAAGACTCGCCGGAAAATATGAAAAAAGTAGCTGAGGAATTAGGCTATCCGTTCCCGTATTTGTTTGATGAAACGCAAGAGGTGGCAAAAGCGTACCAGGCAGCGTGCACGCCGGATTTCTATATCTTTGACCGCGACTTAAAATGCGTATACCGCGGCCAGCTTGATGATTCACGGCCAAACAATGGCATTCCGGTTACAGGGGAATCGATTCGCGCGGCATTAGACGCATTATTGAATGGCGAGCCAGTGCCGGGAAAACAAAAGCCAAGCATTGGTTGCAGCATCAAATGGAAGGAATAATTTCCATCATTTCTTGACTTTCTTTTGTGCATCCGGTATTATTAACGAAGCACCATTTCGTTCGTCGTATAAAGGATCATCATAAGTCGTGCCTTGCGAATAGGGGGCCTGCTTATATGTTCCCTTGCTTGCGCAAGCGCACGGCTTTTTCTTTATAGCGGTAGCGATGGTCAATACTTATTTTTGGAGGAATCACAATGAACACAGGAAAAGTAAAATGGTTTAATGCGGAAAAAGGGTATGGGTTTATCGAAAAGGATGGCGGCGGCGATGTTTTCGTTCATTTTACCGCTATTGAGGGTGAAGGGTTTAAAACGTTAGAAGAAGGGCAATTCGTTACATTTGATGTTGTCGAAGGAAACCGCGGTCCGCAAGCGGCAAACGTACGTAAAGCGTAAGGAGGGAACAAGGTGATATCGCTTCTGGCGGTATCACTTTTTTTTACGGCAGGCGGCTCATTTCGGAACGGACAAATTCACACTGGCGCAGCTTCGGAGCTGCAAGGATGGATGAGAGGCAGGGCTTCCATTGTTTTTGTCTTGTTGTATGATAGAGATGTAGATATATCCCGCTTATAGTTTTCATAAATTTTATTATGTAAACAAAAAGGGGAGAAAGAAATGAGGCCGCTGCTATACCGTGTGTTTGTGTATGGAACGTTGTTAGTGGGGGAAGCAAACCATTTTGTCGCCGCTCCTTATATCCGCGATATTCAGCCGGGAAAAGTGAAAGGGCGCTTATATGACGTCGGGGCATACCCGCGCTCGTTGTCGAAGAAGAAGGCGAAGTAATCGGCGAATGGTTTACCGTAACGGAAGAAGGGCTGCAAGCGATGGATGAGCTCGAAGAATATGAAGAAGGGGGCCGACATAACGAATACGAGCGGGTTTGGATTAAAGATTTGGAACAGCCGATCGAAGGGTATGTATATATATACCTAAAAAGTAAAGCGGCGCACCTTCCGCTCATTCCGTCGGGGTCATGGCGGCATCGGCATACGAACTAGCAGCGTATGAGAAAGTAGGTGTTTTTATTGAACGAAATCAATAATACATCGCTTTTTGTCATATGGCTGTTTATTCTTGTCCCGGTATTTATATCATACCGGCAGTCATTAAAATTAGAAAAAGACATTATTTGGTCTTCATTGCGCGGATTTGTTCAATTATTAATATTAGGATATTGCATTTCCTATCTTTTTTCTTTAAAAAAATGGTATGTTATTATTGGTTATGTGCTATTGATGGTGGCTGTTGCTTCGTTCAACGTTTCGAAGCGGGGAAACGATGCAAAACGTACGTTTTTTCTTGTCTTTTTCAGCATGATTGTTTCTGTTGGGATTCCAATTATGTTATGGCTAATTTGCCGCATTATTCCATTTCAAGCTCGATACATTATCCCAGTTGCTGGAATGTTTTCAGGGTCAAGTCCAAATTATTGTGTAAATTCCCCTTTGATAGACAACATGGACCTGATGACTTGACGTATAGTAGGTAAGTCCGGCAAGTCTCCCTGCCAGTCGCCTTCCGGACAAAACATCATGTTGTCAAGGAACAGGCGTGTCAAGGAGCTTTCGCGGCATATCCTCGCTTCGCTCCGGTATTCCACGTTCTCCTTGACACGGCGTAGAGGTTATCCCACTCTCTTGATCGCCGGAGCCTCCTGATTCACCGATCGAGCTTCTTGCTCTTTCGTTTTCCGCCACTGCCAATATTCGGACATATCTAAGTATTTACGTCCCGACATCCATTTTTCATCGATTTCGATCAACACGGCACCAACGAGGCGATACACCGATTCCCGGTTCGGAAAGATGCGGATGACCCGTTCTCTGCGGCGAATTTCTTCGTTCAGCCGTTCCACTCCGTTTGTCGTACGCAGACGCCGACGATAACGGTCCGGATAGTCCAATACGGCGGTGGCGTCTTCGAATCCCTCTTCGAGGATTTGCATGGCTTTTGGGCTTTTTCTTCCCATTTGGCCAGCACTTGTTCCAATAACAGCCGGGCCGTTTGCTTATTTGGAGCATGAAGAATCCCACGAATCTCCTCGAGCAAGGCATCCTGCATATACTTTGGTGCGGCATCGAGGATATTGCGAATAAAATGTGTCTGGCATCGTTGCCATGTAGCGCCTTGGAAATGCTTTTCAATGGCTTGCACCAGCCCACCGTGCTGATCCGAGATGATCAAGTCCACTCCCCGGAGTCCTCGGTCTTTCAGCCATCCGAAGAACTCGCTCCAGCTGGACTCCGATTCACTGTTTCCGATTTGCAGGCCAAGAATTTCCCGATATCCTTCCTCATTCACTCCTGTAGCGATCAACACGGCTCTGGAGCGTACTCGTCCATCCTCCCGGACTTTCGTATAAATAGCATCTACTAGCACAAACGGATACACGTGTTCATGAAGGGAACGGTAATTCCAGTCTTGGACAATCGGATCCAGTCCCTTGCACAGCGAGGAGACCGTGGACTTGGAAAACGAAGTGCCGCATAATTCCTCCGTGATTTGAGTGATTTTTCGGGTAGACACCCCGTTTACCACCATTTCCATTAGTGCCAGTACCAGTGCTTGTTCGCTCCGTTGATACCGTTGGAACAGTTCCGTAGAGAACTCCCCATCTCTTGTCCGTGGAACGCGCAAGGTCAACCGTCCCACCCGGGTCGTCAGCTGGCGTGGATACGAACCGTTTCGATAGCCTTTTCGTTCTTCCGTTCGTTCATAACGGCGAGCTCCCAGCTGTTCTTCTACTTGTGCCTCGAGGATTTGATTGAGGACTTGTTCCAATAGCTTAGCTAATCCTTCATCTCTGGTGAATAACCCGTGCAAAAGTTCATCATTTAGGGTAATATGATATTGAGCCATGGTTGCATTCCCCCTTATGTTTGGTGTTTTTGGTCCACTGTTTATTCTACCAAAGGGGAAGCAACATGGCTCTTTTTCTATTTCCCTTTTTACACAATTATATGGACTTAACTTGTTTTCAGGAACAGCGATGGTTGCCTCAAGCGTCGTATTAGAAACGATGAAACGGGAACAACGTAACAATATAAAACAGCACGCCATCAAAATTGCAATGATTCCAACGATTGATTCCTTAAAAACAATGGGGCTTGTACAAATTCCCGGAACAATGACGGGAATGATCTTGGCCGGAGCAGATCCATTTGCTGCAGTCAAATATCAAATTTTTATCGTATTTACCCTTCTTGTTGTCGCGGCCATTTCGGCGATTGCCGTTTGCTTTCTCAATTATCAAGCGTTCTATCAAACTAACGATTACTGAGAAGGTGATCATAACAAATTCTCTTGATAATGGCTGCATATGTCTATCACGGCGGCTGTCTAAAAGGGTGTTGATGAATCCTCCTTTATAGGCAGCTGCCCTTTTTATTAACGAAATCGCATAAATATACAGATATATCACTATTTATAGTTCGATTTTGGCAGTTCTTTGAAAACGTTTTCTAGTTAGTGTTATAAAAATACAGAAAAATTAATAAAAAAAGTATTGCCAAATACGCGCTCCTTCCCTATAATAAAGACATGTTATAAAAATAAACGCCAGAATGTGAGGTAATGTAACATGTCAAAGGTGATGGTTTCTCCTACAAGCGATCGGGAAGCAGTGCTTGAACAAATCAAAGAAATAATCAAGCAAAAACATGTCGAGCTTTTGCATCTGCAATTTGTCGACATCGAAGGAATTTTGAAACACGTTACGGTGACGGCGGAGCAGCTTGATGATGTTGTGGAAGGAAAAATCATGTTTGACGGTTCCTCAATTAAAGGGTTTTCTCCCATCAACAAATCCGATCTCTATCTTCTACCTGACTTAAACACATTTGCCGTATTGCCTTGGACAGTAGAGGAAGGATATTCCGAAGCCCGTTTCCTTTGTTCTGTTCTCAATCCTGATGGAACGCTGTTTGAAGGGGATCCACGCAACGTTTTAAAGAAAACAATTGAGCGTGCCGCGGAAAAAGGATATACGATTTCTGTCGGCCCAGAATTGGAATTCTTTTTATTCAAAGCGGACGAAAACGGAAACCCGACGACAGAACTCCATGATAGCGGCGGATATTTCGAACCGTCTCCAAAGGACCTTGGCGAGCGCGTTCGTTTAGAAATTTACCGCGCGTTGAAGGCGATGGGCTTTACGATCGAAGCATCCCATCACGAAGTTGCGGAAGGACAGCATGAAATCAACTTCAAATATGCTGATGCGTTAGGGGCGGCAGACAATGCAACTACATATAAGTGGGTTGTAAAAACGATCGCCAATAAATATGGACTGCACGCCACGTTTATGCCAAAGCCGGTGTTCGGCATTAATGGCTCCGGCATGCATGTGAACATGTCGCTATTTAAAGACGGCGAAAATGCGTTTTTTGATCCAAGTGATGAAAACCAATTATCAGAAACGGCCTATCGATTTATCGCTGGCTTGCTCGCGCATGTCAAAAGCTTTGCCGCCGTTACAAATCCGCTAGTAAACTCGTACAAACGGCTTGTTCCGGGATATGAGGCGCCTTGTTATATCGCGTGGTCGGCATCAAACCGTTCGGCGTTAATCCGCATCCCAGCCAAACGTGGCATGGCGACCCGCGTCGAGCTCCGTAGTCCAGATCCATCGGCCAACCCTTACCTTGCGTTTGCCATCATTGCCGCCGCTGGTTTGGACGGAGTGGAAAAAGGTTTGCAAGCTCCGGCGCCGATTGACGAAGATATTTTCCATATGACAGAAGAGCGCCGCGCTCTGCTTGGCATTGAAAATCTGCCGGCGAGCTTAGGAGCGGCAGTGGAAGAATTCGCAAACGGCACAATCGGACGCGAAACGTTCGGGGAACACGTGTTTCAGGAATACGTCGCTATGAAAAAAGCAGAGTGGGACAGCTACCGCACCGCTGTGCACGCTTGGGAAATTGAACAATATCAAGCGAAGTTTTAAACAGAAAAGGGGCACGGAAAAGATTGCTCTATCAGTCTTTTCCAGTGCCCTTTTTTGTGAATAATGAAATATAGCGTTGAATCTAACGTTGCGTGATGCTGTATGCTCTGCTTAGAAGGTGAAAACGCATTGTATAAAGCAAAGAAGTAGCAGATATCGCGGATGTGAGTGTACGGACGCAAGAGCATCCACAGAAATACGCCAAGGAAGCGCGAGAGAAATATGGCGCTGATATGGTTGAACAGGTAAAACGGTGAACGTCGGCATACAGGAAGGAAGATTGGGCAACGATAAAAGCAAAGATGGATGATATTTACGGAAAAATTACCGCTCGCAAGGCATACGGACCGGACGACGAGCAGATGCAGAGGCGGTAGTGGAATGGAGACATTTATGATTGCACCTTTGACATTTTCCGCCGACTTGGCGACTTGTATGTCAACGATGAGCGTTTTACGAAATGTATTGACCGCTATCAAATGGGGCTAGCTGCATTTTTGCGTGAGGCGATGCTGTATGCTGCGATCGTCAGATGAATAAAAATGCATGATAAAATTCTATTGGTTAGATAAAACGGGGTTCAGATGATGAATCTAAACTCTATTTTATTTTTTGTAATTCGAAGTTGACAACTATGAATACTTGGTATTAATGTATTAATTAATAAAAATATTCGACCATTTCAGACGGAGGGGATGAAATGAAAAAGTTAATCGTGTTTGTGATTGTTGGATTTATCGCGCAGCTTATTGACGGTTCACTCGGAATGGCGTATGGGGTTACGTCAACAACGCTGTTGCTTGCGTTCGGGATTGCCCCGGCGGTCGCTTCCGCCTCGGTGCATTTAGCGGAAGTGGTCACAACCGCAGCTTCGGGCGCATCACATATTAAATTTGGAAATGTCGACCGCGACATGCTGGTCAAATTGATTATTCCCGGCTCGCTTGGCGCGTTTGTCGGAGCCTGCTTTTTAAGCAATCTTCCAGGGGATTTCATTAAACCATATGTTTCTCTATTTTTGTTAGCGCTTGGGGTTTATATCATATATCGGTTTTTATTTCTATCCGCCCGCCAAGATCCGCAGCCGCCAAAGAAATTTTCGAATAAGCAACTTGTTCCTCTTGGTTTAGTGGCTGGTTTTCTCGATGCGACTGGCGGAGGAGGATGGGGCCCGATTTCCACACCGGTTCTTCTCGCGAATAAAGGAATAGAGGCGAGAAAAGTGATAGGAACAGTCGATACGTCGGAGTTTGCCATTGCTTTATCCGCTACCATTGGATTTGTCATTTCGTTAGGCTGGGAACAAGTCAACTGGTTTTGGGTAGGAACGCTGATGTTAGGGGGAATCATCGCTGCTCCGATTGCGGCGTGGCTCGTTCGCAAGCTGCCATCCCATTTGCTTGGGGTATTAGTCGGGGGATTAATCATTTTTACTAATGTTCGCACCTTGCTTCATGCGTGGGGAGCTCCCGACAGCTGGTATCCAGCCGTATACGGCGCTATCGTGCTCGGTTGGGCGGTTTCGATATGGTTGGCGGTTCGCAATCATCGGAGAGTATCGCTATCTAATGATCTTGCGTCATAAAAATAAACGAAAGTACATGTCACAGATTGGAAAAATGGGGCGGATGGATAGAGGATATAAGGGTTCTGTAACCTTGATGCTGGGATTGAGAAACAGCGGAACAGCCTGTTCATCAGGCATATCAAGTATATCTCCTATCCGACAGCATGGACGTAACGCACTGGGCGGTAGAAATTTAACGATTAACTTATATAAGACATAAGCGATGGAAGATCAATGATCGGAAATCGTTTATGTCTTGTTTATTGGTGGAGATTCTCTTCTTTATTTGTTAGAATATTAAAATAAATATAAAAATGTATAAAAAATGGGAGATGACATTATGCAAAAACCGGTTGATTTAGGACATGGCATTTCAATGATTGATTTGTATGATTTAGGAGTTGCACAGCGCACCGGTACATATGTGCTTCACGAAGAAGAGATCGCGATTATTGAGACAGGTCCAAGCCCTTCCGTTCCGTATTTATTAAAAGGGTTGGAAACGCTTCAGATTGATCCTGCGGATATCCGCTATATTATTGTGACACATATTCATTTGGATCACGCAGGCGGCGCTGGGGCGCTGCTTGAAAAATGTCCGAACGCCCGCGTCATCGTTCATCCGAAAGGGAAGCGCCATTTAGCGGACCCGTCACGGTTAATCGCTGGGGCGAAAGCGGTGTATAGGGAGAATTTTGATGAATTGTTTTCTCCCGTTTTGCCGGTTCCAGAGGATCGTCTCATTGTAAAAGAAGATGGCGATACGCTTACGCTCAGCAATGAGCGCACATTGACGTTTTTGGATACGCCTGGCCATGCCAACCATCATTTCTCGATTTACGATTCGCGCAGCCGCGGCGTTTTTACCGGCGATACGATCGGGGTGTTTTATCCGCAGTTGCTGAAAGATGGGCTTGAATACTGTTTGCCGTCCACTTCTCCGAACCAATTTCGGCCGGAGGCGATGCTGCAATCGGCTGAGCGTCTCGAACAGCTCCAGCCTGAACGCATTTATTTCGGTCATTTTGGCATGTTGGAAAACCCTCGTGCAGCGTTTGAACAGCTTCGTTTTTGGCTTCCGAAGTTTGTTGAAGCGGGGGAAAAGGTGATGGCGGAACAACACGACGCGCCGATGCAAGAAAAGACGAAAGCGGTGTTTCAAGCGCTATATCAAGAGGTCAGCGCCTTTTTGCAAGAAAAAAATATTCCATCGACATCCGAAGCGTACGATATCATCCGTCTCGATCTTCAAGTATGTTCGATGGGAATTGTCGATTATTTACAAAAGACAATCCAACAAGGTTAGAATAAGAGAATTGTTATGCTATTTCTGATGCGTTGCAATTGCCGATGCAAGGCTGTTTTTGAGAACGGTTTCCATTGTATTTTAAACAATGAACAGGTGAAATCGATCGAGTGTGGGATGCCGGTTTGAACGAACAAGCATCTGTGAAAATGATTTGAACATAATGGGCTTGGTGACATCACCAAGCTGTTTTTATTGGATAGAACGTTTATGTCATCGCGAATCCCCGATTAGTCAACATCCGTGAAAATGTTGTATGATAAAAAAACAAAGGAAAAGCAGAAAGGATGATTGCATGCGACGCGGTATTGTAAGCACCATCACGATGGTATCGGTGCTGGCAGGAATATTATGGATTAGCGGTCTTGCCATGACCATTCAAGATCAATTTTTTTCCACCGCGATGCCGCCGGCAGACACGACAAAATATACAAAAGAGAAAAAAGCGGATAGCCGTGAAATTTATATTGTCGCCCTCGGCGATTCGCTGACAAGAGGAACGGGAGACGAAAGCGGAAAAGGATATGTCGGCTATATGGTCGATCAGCTCCGCAAAAAAACAACGAAGCCGATTCGCGTGACTAATTTGGCCATTAAAGGACAGCGGTCTGATGGACTTCTTAAGCAATTAGGGCAAACCGAGATCCAGCGGCAGCTAAAACTAGCCAATATCGTTGTGATGACCATCGGCGGGAACGATTTGTTTCAAGGTGGAGAAGCGCTCAGGCTTACGCCAAAGCAAATCGAGCAGGCAAAAGACTCGTACTTGCGCAACTTAGACCGCATTTTTCAAACGATTCGCCGCGTCAATAAAGATGCCGTTGTTTTTTACATCGGTCTTTACAATCCGTTTAGCGACCTCGGCGATGCGAAGAAAACATCAGCGATCGTAAGGCAGTGGAACTTTGCTTCGGCAGAAACGGCGGCTCGCTATCCGAATATTATTGCGGTCCCGACCTTCGATTTATTTGCGTTGCATGTGAATGATTACTTATACAGCGACCACTTTCATCCGAATAAAGACGGATACAAACGGATTGGCGAACGCGTCGCTTCTTTAATTACATTCACAGAGGGGGACAAAAAGTGACGAAGCAGGCAACCTTAATCGTTGAAAATTTGCGCAAAACGATTCGCCGCAAAGAAATTATTAAAGGAATTTCCTTTGAACTAAAAGAGGGGGAAGTGTTCGGCTTTTTAGGGCCAAACGGCGCGGGAAAAACGACAACCATCCGCATGCTCGTCGGGCTCATCAAGCCGACAGCGGGGCGTATTTCCATCTGCGGCTATGACCTGGAGCGCCAGTTTACCGAAGCGATCCGCCACATCGGCTGTATTGTCGAAAATCCCGAATTATATCCGTATTTAAGCGGCTGGGAAAACCTCGAACATTTCGCGCGCATGGTTCGCGATATTCCAAAAGAACGGATTGTGGAAGTGGTGGAGTTAGTCGGCTTGCAAAACCGCATCCATGATCGTGTTAGCACGTATTCGCTCGGAATGCGGCAGCGCCTTGGCATTGCACAGGCGCTGTTAGGAAAGCCGAAAGTGCTGATTTTGGACGAGCCGACCAACGGGCTTGATCCTGTCGGCATTCGCGAAATGCGCGGATTTATCCGCTTTTTGGCGGAAACGGAAGGATTGAGCGTGCTTGTCTCCTCACATCTGTTAAGTGAAATTCAATTAATGTGCGACCGCGTGGCGATTATGGCCAAAGGGACGTTGCTTCGGGTTGATACGGTGGAACATCTGTTAAAAGAGCAAGCGCGTGTCGCATGGAAGGTCGAGCCGCTGGAAATGGCGAAAGCGATATTAGCGGCGGAAACGTCGATTTTTCGAATTGATGGGGATACGCTGATCACTCCGTACGAACCAAAAAAACTCTCCGTTTGGAACAAAAAGCTTGTCGAAGCAGGGGTCGCCGTCCATGAAATTCAGCCGAAACTGCCGACGCTCGAGGATTTGTTCATTGAATTGACGGGAGGGGAGACGATTGAGTAACCTCGTGTACAACGAAATGTTAAAAATTGTCCGCAAAAAGCGGTTATGGGTCATTGCGGCGATTGTCGCCGTGCTCGTTGCCCTTTTTACATACGCGCAATATAAGCGGGTGCAGGAAATGCAGGAACGGCTCGGAACGACGGATTGGCGGACGCAGCTGCAGCAGCAGATTATCGACGCGCAAAACCGTCTCAATTCGAGCAGTATTTCTGACGAATGGCGAAAATATTTGCAAATTCGCCTAAAGCAGCAGCAATACTATTTAGAGCACGACATCAACCCATCCGCTCCTGGTGCGCCAACGTTTATGCGCATGTTTATCGAAAACGCGATCGATTTGTTTCTTCCGCTTCTTGTCATGGTCGTCGCCGCTGACTTAGTATCGTCGGAAGCGAGCGGGGGCACGATTAAGCTCTTGTTGACAAGGCCGGTTAAAAGAGGGGCGGTTTTGCTCAGCAAATACATCGCGCTGTTATTGTCGATTTCGTTTATTTTGCTTACGGTTGCTTTTCTGTCGTATTTCATTTCTGGAGCGGTGTTCGGATACGAAGGATGGCGGCTGCCATTATTGACAGGATTTGTCGCTCAAGGAGAAGAACTGAATACAGCAAATGTTCATATGCTTCCGCAGTGGAAGTATGTGCTTATTGAGTTGGGGCTTGCCTGGTTTGTGTGCATTGTGGTGGGGACATTGACGTTTATGCTTTCCGTCTTGGTGCGCAGCACCGCTGCGGTGATGGGGATTATGCTTGCCGCATTGATTTCGGGCGCGATTTTGTCCAATATGGTATCTTCCTGGCATTCGGCGAAATATTTATTTATGGTCAATCTTCGCCTTACGGATTACATTAGCGGAACAGCGCCGCCGATTGAAGGAATGACGCTCGGATTTTCCATGACGGTGTTAGCGGTGTGGGGGCTTGCGGCGCTCGCAATCTCGTTTATAGTGTTTACAAAAAGAGATATATATTAAAAAAAGGGACGGCTGGAAGCAGATTCGTCCCTTTTTTGCATGCTCTCTGCCACTTTGACTGCTGTGAACACGTGATTTGTCTATCCCTGCATGCCCAGGCAAAAATTTTTTTTAAAAAAGTATTGACTATATTATTTTTTTTAGATAGAATACTAATTGCCGTTAACGTTAGCGGTTGTAATCGGGAAGTAGCTCAGCTTGGTAGAGCACACGGTTCGGGTCCGTGAGGTCGCAGGTTCAAATCCTGTCTTCCCGATCATTTCGTGATGGGGCCTTAGCTCAGCTGGGAGAGCGCCTGCCCCGCACGCAGGAGGTCGTCGGTTCGAATCCGATAGGCTCCATCATCTACATACGGAGGAGTACCCAAGCCTGGCTGAAGGGGTCGGTTTCGAAAACCGATAGGGGTGTCACAGCCCGCGGGGGTTCGAATCCCTCCTCCTCCGCCATTATTATTGGCTACATACTAAAAAATTTGGAATCATACAGCTTGCCGATACAATCGGCAAGCTTTTTTATTTTTTTAAAATAGAAATGACCCGCCCCTTATCAAAGGAACAGGTCATCAGTTCGTTAAAAATTTTTTGCCGCTTGTTCAGCTTGTTTGATTGCATTTTGTTTAATTGCCTCGGCTTCATCCGGGAATTGTGCCATTCCTTCGACAAAAATGGACTGAACATCAGTGATGCCGATAAAGTTGAGCACCGCCCGTAAATAACGGTCTCCAAATTCCATTTCTTTCATTGGTCCTTCTGAATAAATTCCACCGCGGGCTTGAATGTGCATGGCTTTTCTTCCTGTTAACAGCCCTACCGGACCATTTTCTGTGTAACGGAACGTTTTTCCTGCGATACAAATGGTATCGATATAAGCTTTCATTTTCGGCGGAAAACTAAAATTCCACATCGGTGTGACAAACACGTATTTATCTGCATTGATAAATTGATCGGTTAGCTGATTGATGCGGCTGATTTTTTGTTTTTCTTCCTCGCTTAACTGTTCAAATGCCTGTCCTTGTTGCAGTTTGCCCCAGCCGTTTAATACATCGGTATCAATGAAAGGGATATCGGTACGATAAAGGTCTAATTCGACAATCTCGTCTTGTGGATGTTGTTGTTTATAAGCGTTAAGAAACGCTCTGCCGACGGATAAGCTGTAAGATTCTTCTTCCCGTTTTGGGTTTGCTGTAATGTACAGTAATTTAGCCATGATCATTCTCCTTTCACTGCTGTGAATAGTTTGTCAAACACTATGTACATCCATGTATGGCCTATCGCAATAAATGGCATAGTGTTTTAACGTTGATATCATAATGCAACTCGATTGCTTTTGTAAAATAATATGCTTTTTAGATAAAAGTATAATACATCAGTAAATAATATAAGCATCTTATCAGGGAAAAATATTGTAAAATAAAGGAGAGAAAGGAGTGAATTGTCTGCGCCGCAGACATGTTCACACTCCTGGCAACGATGTTCGAATATCGCAAAGAAATTCCGCTTGATGGTGTTCCAAATGCGAGGAGTATGATGAGGCAGTAGCAACAAATGAAAAAAGCCAATTTCCTGTCCATTTGAATGATATAGGAATACATGATGTAACAAAGTAAATCGTTTGCATTCATCCGTTGTGTGGAGTACGATACAGATGAAAAATTCGATTTCGAACAACCATAAGGGGGACAATAGAATGTCAGCACAGCGTCGCATCCGCCGCGTGAAAACGGTGCAAATCGAAACAAACAGCCCGATCCATCGCAGCGGGCCGGTGCTAGAGCCGGGAAATTGGGAAGAGTACGATCCGTTTTTGATGCTGATGGAGGATATTTTCCAAAGAGGGACATTTGACTTTCATCCGCATCGCGGCATTGAAACAGTAACGTATGTGATTGACGGACAGCTGGAACATTTTGATAGCAAAGCCGGTCACGGTACGCTTGGTCCCGGGGATGTGCAGTGGATGACGGCAGGCCGAGGAGTAATTCATAAAGAAGATCCGGCGCCAGGCTCGACCGTGCATAGTTTGCAACTATGGATTAATTTGCCGAGCGAGAAAAAAATGACCGAACCGCGCTATCAAAATTTAAAGGCCGAAGAGATGCCGGTCCGCCAAGAAGAAGGGGCGCTTATCCGCGTCTTTTCCGGGTCATCGAAAGGAGTAAAAGCCCCGACGCTCAACCATGTTCCTGTAACAATGGTGGAAATGATGCTGGAGCCGGGAGCAAGCGTCGTGCAAGATTTACCGGGAAGCTACAACGGATTTCTTTACATTTTGGAAGGGAGCGGTGCATTCGGCGCTGATGCCACCGAAGGAAAAGCAGGGCAAGTATTATTTTTAAGCCGCGCTGAAGGCGAGTCGGAAAGTGAAATTACCGTCACCGCCAATGAAAAGCTGCGCGTTCTCCTTTATGCCGGCGAGCCGGTTAACGAGCCGATAGTCGCTTACGGACCGTTTGTCATGAACACGCAAGAAGAAATCCGCCAAGCGATCCGCGATTATCAAGAGGGAAAATTTGTCGAGTAACCGTAAAAAAAGCGTTCCGATATGGAGCGCTCTTTTATGACAAAAATATTTGTAAAATTCAGATTAAATAGGTACAATTGTATTACTCATACTACAGGGAGGGAAATGGTTGCAAAACTCTCCATTTTATTTTGCTTTGGTGATGTTATTGACCCTTTGAGTGCTCTTTTTTCTTGTGTTGTTTTCCGTTATTTCAGCATCGTATCACGTTTTGTTTAGATGGGGACAAATACAGTGTTGTTTCTGAATAATGATGGAAGCGAGGAAAGGACATAAAATAGAATTTTTAGGAACGGGTGAAGCGGTGACGATTCCCCAATGCCGCGTATGCGTCGAGGCGCGTGCGAAAGGAATCCCTTACGGCCGGAGTGGCCCAAGCTGTTTGTGCACGGTCCGGACGTCTTAATCGATACGCCGGAAGAGCAGAAACGTTGGATATTATTCGCAAATGAAAGGCGAAAAAAACCATATTGACCCATATCGAAGAAATGAACGGATTAGGCTTTGATGATCTCAAAGAAGCAGAAAAACCGTTGCAAAAACAAGGACTGTCCATTGAAATCGCCTATGATGCGATGATGGTAGAAGTATAGTTTTTCGTTGATGGGGAGAACACATGATATTCTCTTTTTGTTTTCTCAGGTTATTAACAAAAATCATAATATTTTATATAATATAATTAAACAATTAGATAATTTTCTAAATAACAAAATAAACACGGTGAACGTATATGAAAATGAACCTTGTTTATAAAGCGCTAGCCGATCCAACGCGAAGAGACATTTTAAATTTGTTAAAAAACAGAGATTTGACGGCGGGGGAAATCGCCGACCATTTCCGCATCTCCAAACCAAGCATTTCCCATCATCTTAACTTATTAAAGCAGGCGGATTTAGTGCACGCCGAAAAAGAAGGGCAGTACATCCATTATTCGATTAACACGACCGTCTTGCAAGATGTGTTAACGTGGCTTTTATCTTTGCAAGAAGGAAAGGGGAAGAGGGAATGAAAAAGCATTGGTATTTTTTCTTGTTGATCATCATTAGTGCAGGATTTTCCTTATGGGCATATCCGCAGCTGCCGGAGAAAGTTCCGATTCATTGGAATTTTTCGGGGGAAGTGGATGGCTATTCATCAAAGCTTTTTGCCGTTTTCGCTACTCCGGTTTTAATGATGTTGATTTACGGAATACTAATGGGCGTGCCGAAAATTGATCCGCGTAAAGACAATTTCCAAAAATTTGAGGGAGTGTATCGTATTTTCGTGAATGTAACGCTGACTTTTTTCGGCGCTGGTCATCTTTCTATTATTTTCAGCGGGCTCGGCTATCATGTCAATATCGATTGGATTGCAAATATAGGATTAGGTCTGCTTTTTATCATTCTCGGAAACTATATGCCAAAAATCAAAGCGAATTATTTCATAGGCATCCGCACGCCGTGGACGCTGGCGAATGAGACCGTTTGGGCGCGCACACACCGGTTTGGCGGCAAAGTATTTTTCATTGGCGGAATCATCATCATCGTATCCGCTTTTGCCCCATCCTCCATTCGCGCTGTGCTTCTTATTGCGTCTATCGTCTGTATCGCAATCGTACCGATGGTGTATTCTTATGCCGTTTATAAAAAGGTGGTTGATAAATATAATTAAGGAAAGCGGCGCGTCGTGATCGACAAGCGCTCTTTTCGGCGTTTTTGGAGAGGTGGCAACCAATTCCGTTGACCGTCTCTTTTTTATTGCCAATTTGTTGTGAAAAGTTGAAGGAGGATAAGTAGTACACTCGCCATTTTACTATTGATATGAAACCAAATGGTTTCGTATAATCAAAATGAAACCAAAAAGTTTCATAACTAAAATGTGGAGGTTGAAACAATGACAACACAAAATACAGCGAACGGCATGTTGCCACATATTCGCCACACGATGGTTTTTCAAGCGCCGATTCAAAAAGTTTGGGAGGCGGTTTCTACTTCAGAGGGGCTTGCGGCTTGGTTTATGCCCAATGATCTTCAGCCGGTTGCCGGTCATGAGTTTCATCTAAACGCCGGACCTTTTGGAATGTCCCCGTGTAAAGTAATCGAAGTCGATCCGCCTCATCGCTTGTCTTTTCGCTGGGGGAAAGACTGGACCGTTACTTTTGAGCTAAAAGAGCTGAATAAGCAGCAAACAGAGTTTACGCTTATTCATTCCGGCTGGGATGCGAATAAAGTGACGGAATTTGGCGAATCTCATACCATCGTACGCAATCGGATGGATCAGGGATGGGCCAAGCTTTGCAAATCTTTAGGCGCGTATGTCGAGGCGTAGTATGGCTGCTTTATCACGCAAGCATGACGTCTTTCAGGCCATCGCTGATCCTACCCGCCGCAAGCTGTTACGATTGTTGGCCGATAAGGAAATGCCCGTTACCGTCATCTGCGGCCATTTTCCGATCAGCCGGACGGCTGTGTCGAAACATTTGCGGATTTTAGCGGATGCCGGACTTGTGAAGGAGAGAAAGGTCGGGCGGGAAACGCGATACCGTTTAGAACCAACTCCGTTGTTGGAATTAAAGGAATGGCTGTCCTTTTATGAACGATTTTGGGATAACAAAATGGCGATGCTCAAACACTATGTGGAAAATGGCAAAGGACATATTGTTGATGCTGATGGTGATGATAAATAAACGTCTTGGAAAGAGCCAATCATTTTTTGGCTCTTTCTTTTTTTGGTATTATAAAAAGCAAAGCCATCAATTGATAGGGGAGGCATTCGCTATGAATCCAGTCATTGAAACGATTTTGCGGCACCGTTCGATTCGTCAATTTGAAGACCGCCCGTTAACGGACGAGCAAATTCGTACGATCGTCGAGTGCGCGCAAGCCGCGTCGACATCGAGTTTTATTCAAGCGTATTCGATCATTGGTGTTAAGGATAAAGAGATGAAACGAAAGCTGGCGGAATTAGCGGGAAATCAATCTTATGTCGAACATAATGGCCATTTCTTCGTGTTTTGCGCCGATCTTCACCGCCACGAAGTGATTGGCGAAGTGGAACAAAAAGAGGTGCTGCCATCGCTCGAGAGCACGGAAAAGTTTATGGTTGCGCTTGTTGATACAGCGCTGGCGGCGCAAAACGCAGCCATCGCCGCCGAATCGATGGGGCTCGGCGTTTGCTATATCGGCGGGCTGCGCAACAACTTGCCGGAAGTGTGCAAGCTGTTGAAAGTGCCGAAGCGGGTCATTCCTCTCTTCGGGCTTGCCGTCGGCTACCCGGCGCAGCAGCCTGACAAAAAACCGCGCCTGCCGTTTGAACACGTATACCATGAAGAAACGTATGAACAAGACCGCAGTAAATTCGAAGAGCAGCTGAAACAATATAACGACATCGTTTCCGCGTATTACGAAAAACGGACAAACGGCAAACGCCGCGATACATGGACCGGGCAGATGGCCAACATGCTCAGCAACCAGGTGCGCATGTATATGAAAGAATTTGTAGAAGGAAAAGGATTCAATCTTCGTTAATCTCGCTTCGGCATGAAGCGAGGTTTTTTTAGGTTGATTGACCACATTTGACCACGCTTTATTTCTGTATGGCTTTGGTGAATTTTTGAACTGTTTCTTCTTGCGTGTCCGGCGTTATGGGAGAATACACGTCTAACGTCATTGGGAGCAAAGGAATGTCCTAGACGTTTGCTGACCACTTTCACGCCGGAGAGGGTCTTTTTGAAATGGTTAAAAAGCTTAAATCTAAACGAGATTGGACAAGCCGTAAATATAAATTTGCCCAAGGATTAAATAAGACGATCCATTTAGACTGTTTGGGCTGAAAATGAAAAATTAAAAGAGTTCTATTCCAATAATGGCTTAGAGTATGTAGGTGACTTTCCTGAAGAAAACTATTTCATTAGTGTTTAGTGTTTTTAAATTTAACGAAAAATCACTTGTTGAACTCCCATGGAAGAACAATACATACTTCCACCATCTGTGATGAAGCTCACTTCATGTTTATAGCAGCGGCATTATCTTTGGTACAGTTTCCAATGCATCAGCAACGATTAACTATGGGGAGGAAGTTGCGGCAGTAGCAGCAAGTTATGTAGGAAGCCCTTATAAATATGGGGGTACAACACCAAAGGGATTTGATGCGAGTATAGGTGCTAAGCGAGTCATTAAGTAAATAAAAAAGGCTATATTAAAGCTTCTTGTTGATGTTTGACTCATTTGTCCTATTTTGAAAGAGTGTAAAGAGAAAAATTCTTTTTCTCGGTTGTTTCTTTTAAAGTGGGGCACTTTTTGTCTTCGCTAAAAATATGTCAATCAAAATGAAAACCACCCTTTATAGGGATGGTCTTTTTACTTACTACGCTCATTCATACCCTTTAACTGTTCTCTTTATTTTGAGAAGACGCATGCTGTTTCCTTATTCTCCAAATAAACAAAAAGAATAAGAGGATGACACCTACACTAATCCCCATTAATTGGTCCAGCAACAGTTCTCCCGTTTTGAAATAGTGAAAAGTAAAAGTTCCGCCAAATATTAAGACTATTAGAAAGGCAAATCGTATAAGATATGAATTTATTTTCACAAGTTTCCCCCCTTACAAAAAGTCTAACTCTATATTACCATTATTTCTCTAAAATCACTTTAATTTTCTAACTAAATTAAACTGCATTTTTCAAACTTAATAATCAGATTGAAAATTTAAAGAGGCGAATGCTTTCATATGTATCGTTCATTTCAAACGGGAAAGCAGATAACAGCATATCTTTAATATTCTGTTTGGTGTTCTCGTGATCACGACTATCCACGAATAAGAACCAAGCCAATAGTTGTCAAGATGCTTACTTGCCATACCTTTGAATCGGTCCATCCATTGTTTTAAGCGGCTGTGAAAATCGTTTACATTCTGAATGTGGTAGATGCCTTTGATGACATGTGTACCATCATCAGATTTGATTCGATAATGTTGCAATCCTTTTTCTTTGGCATACGTCTTGTAAGCTCTCCAAGCGTCTGTAACCAATATATTCTCGCTACGGAGTTTCGAGACGATAACTTTATCTACTTTAGATTTGACCACACTCCCCATCCAAGTAACCTTTGCAATCGTTGCTTTAGTTCTATCACTAGCCACCAGAATGCAGACCTGTTCTTTGCTTAAGCCACGATGTTTGGACTTGCTTAATTACAGAGATAAGGTTTACAAAATGACCATAGACCAAATTGGTGAAGGTGAAATGGAAAACTATATCAATGAGTTATAAAGAAGTAGGCTCGTTCCTACTTCTTTTTATTTTTTTGTAATAGTAATGTAACCTCTACGTAATTTACGTTTTATATTATTCGGATATAAAAAATATATAGTTCGTGAGATAGAGAGAATCGAGCTAAATATAAAATGAAGGAGAGTGCAAAACCCTATGAGAAAACTAATTGCGATAACAGCATTAGGATTATCTATGCTAATTGCCCCTCCTGCTTTTGCTTATGAAGTTAAAAGTGGAGATACAATGAGCGAAATTGCAGAGGAACATGGAGTAACTCTGTATGAACTATCAAGGGCTAACCCACAAATCAAAAATATTAATTTGATTTATGTTGGTCAAAATATTGTAATACCAGGGAAAAATGAATATAAACCAGTAACTAATGCGACGCCTTACGAAAAAGATTTACTTGCAAGATTGGTTCGAGCTGAAGCTGAAGGTGAACCATATGATGGAAAAGTCGCTGTTGCGATAGTGGTGTTGAACCGAGTTAACGATCCTCAATTTCCTAATTCTATTAAAGAAGTAATCTATCAGCCTGGACAGTTCACACCAGTTAGTAACGGTACAATCAATCAACCTGCTGATGTTGAAAGTATTAAAGCAGTTGAAGAAGCGTTAGCTTACGATCGTTCAAAAGGTTATGGTTCACTGTTCTTCTATAATCCAAAAACTTCACATTCTCATTGGCTGGATAGTAGACCAACAACAGTTGTAATAGGAAACCACGTATTTAAAAAATAATTGGAGAGCTTTATGCTCTCTTTTTTTATCACTCTTATTTCTTCCATTATGGGATTGCTCCCGCTTTTTTGCGTGATCACACTTGATCCCGCTTTATTTCTGTAGGGATTTGGCGAATTTTTGAGTTGCTTGTTCTGGAGAATACACGTCTAATGCCATCGAGGCAGAGGAATGTCCTAGATGCTCGCTGACCACTTTCACGGCGGAAAGGACTTTTTGAAATGGTTGAAAATTAAAAATGACATAAAAAATGGAGTGCAAACTGGTAACAGTTTGTTCACTCCATTTTTATTGTTAAATGAAGCTTTTAACATTTTTCTCGAGAAGTCTCCTTTCCTCTAAACGGAGTAAAGGAGGGAGAGGAATCGGGAAGTTTTTGGTTCTCCAAAACGAACATATGTCCTATAATCAAACTGGAAAGAAGGGATTCTCATGCTTCGTGGCCAAAAAGTGTTTTTTCAGGCAACGAAAGCGGATTTGGATCGCTTGTCCGCCTGCAATCGGGAATCCGCCCGTGTTTGGAATGAATGCCTCCGCTTAGTCAAAGAACACTTCCTCCAACATGGGTGCTGGATCACTAAAAGCGAGATGCAAAAACAAACGAAAAGGAAGTTCCATCTTCACAGCCAATCGATTCAAGCAGTCTGCCACCAATACCTCTTCGCAAGACAAGCCGCACACCACGCGATCCAACAAGGACATCCTGCCCGCTATCCCTACAAGAAAAAGAAGTACTTCCCAACGAAATGGGCGAAAGACGGTTTCAAGGTTTACGAAAACGGAAAAATCGAATTCTTCATGGGCATTCATCATGGAAAACGGAAAAAGCCAATTGTCGTGTATGCGTCGCATCTGCTAAAGGGAACCATCAAAGAAATCGAATGCTGCTGGGATCAAGGTCTTTATTTGGCCGTGACGTATGAAGACGGACAAAAGGAAAAGCGTATAAACCGGGGAAGACAGTTGGAGCCGATTTTGGGGAAGTACACACCATCGGCGCGTTTTGCGAAAACGGGCAAGCCCTCCTCATCGCGGGAAGAAAGATACGCTCCCTTCACCGGCTGCGGAATAAAAAACTGGCGGAGGTCCAGCGGCGCCAATCGAAATGTCAAAAAGGATCACGCCGATGGAAAAAGTATGAGCGGGCGACACAATACGTGTTATCCAAATCCGAAAGACAGCTGCGGGATGCGCTCCATAAAATAACGAAACAGTTTGTCGACTGGTGTTTGAAACAGTCCGCCTCCGATGTGTATATCGGAAACGTCAAAGGAGTAGAGCGGAACACGGGAAAGAAAAAACGTACGAGCCGCAAACAAGCGCAAAAGCTCTCGAATTGGCCATTCGGGAAAGTGAAGAAGTATCTCGCTTATAAGCTGGCTCCACATGGCATTCGCTTGCATGAAATCGAGGAGTCATATACGAGCCAGACATGTCCTGTCTGCCAAAAGAGAAAAAAAGTGTCTTCCCGCCTGTTTGTGTGCCGGTGTGGGTATGAAGAACATCGGGACATTCATGGGGCAAAAAATATATTAAGCAAATCGCTACATGGTACGTTTGTTCATTGGAATGTACAAACGAAGCTGACGTGTCTACGGATTGCGTAAGCAAGAAGTAGTAGAAGGGTTGACCGCCCCATCGGTGTGGTGCCGATGTTTTACTTGACCCATCCAGAAGGCTTCCGATGCATTCATCGAGTGGAAGGAGACCGCCTTCTTCCGCGCGGAAGCTTCTTCGATGGAGATGGTAAGAAACTCCCATCTCTTCATGGGATGAAGGTGGGAGAGGTTCATAGCAATTTCCTATTCATTACTTAATTTCTGTAGTTCATTAACCGTGACAAATTGATAACCTTTTTTTGATAAAGAATCTAATATTCCTTCAATAGTTTTTAGTTCGTTACCAGTATCATCATACATTGGATGTAACAAAATGATGGCTCCTGGTTTTACATTTTTGTTTACATAGTTCACTTTGTCAGAAACCGAAGAATAATAGGTGTCGGGCTCAAGACTCCATGTAATGGTTTCTATGTGATGTTTTTTCAAATAATAGGGTAAACCAATAAGTTTTTTTCCATTAGGTGGACGAAAGTCTATTTCACCTTTATAACCTGTTTTTCGAATCAATTGGTTGGTCATTTCAATTTCCTGCTTGATAAAAGAAGGCTTTTTGAAAATCATTCGTTGATGAGAATACGTATGATTTCCCATTTGATGTCCAGATTCTGCTATCTCTTTTCCTAACTTTAGATTTTTCTTCAGTTCATTTCCAATGACAAAAAAGGTAGCCTTCGCATTGTATTTATGCAAAAGAGGCAATATTTTCTCTACATTTTTTGTCGGTCCGTCATCAAAAGTCAACGCAACTACTTTTTGGTTTGTATCTACGTGACTAGTTAATTCTCCAAATAACTGGTATGTTCTTGAATTCATTAACCTATATGTACCGAATAAAAAAAATAATAATACTAGTGAAATTATCCCATATATGACTATTCTTTTTTTCACCATTTGTCTCCTCTCTATCTTAATCGATTTTTTCTTGGACATTTTATCAGCTAATATTCATGAAAGCAAGTAAAACAGTTATGGTGCTCCCATGGAGGAACGGTCGCGCTTTGAGGAGAATTGCATGGCATATCGTAACCGGTATCCCTGAATTTCTTTCCCACTTCGGACTTACTATTGAAATGATGAAAGACTCAGCCACTGTTCCGTTCTCAGCGAAGGAAATCGCTGAAAGCTTTCGGAAAATCAGTGACGACGCAGCAGAAGCGGTAAAGCAACAGTGGACAGATGAATTCTCCAAGCAAGTTCAGAATGCATTTGGAAGGGATTGGTCGGATGCTGCAATACTTTCACTGCTCATCAAGCATATCATTCATTGCCGTGGACAAAGGACGGTTCTCATGCGTCAAGCCGGCCTAGAGGTTCATGGAGTTTATGATTCTGCAAAAGAAGAATGGAGTCGTATGGGACAGGGACCTCCTGCGATTTAATAATTTATGGCCATTTTCAGTATAAGGTAAGCACTTGTTCCTTCGAGTGCTTTTTATTTTGTTTTCTGGAATGGTGATTCGTAAAAAATGATAAGTTTTTATTTTATCAAAGATTGTTTTAACATTGTAATTAGATTATTATCTAATTAGATAATGATTGTATTTGGAGGGATTGTATTGCAGTTAAGTAGGCTTGTTAATTTCTACAAGAATTTAGATGATCCTACAAGAATTCGCATTATTGCACTATTGCGGCACGGTTCTTTACATGGCCAGGCGATAGCAGGTAAACTTGGCTTAAAACCACCAACTATTATTTTAAGAAGAGAGTTGGTCATGAATCACTTTATGTATCGGGAAAATAATAAATATGAATTGAATCCCCCAGAACTTTGGATCATAAACTGATTTATAGATATTTTTTTGTGAATCTAATTAGATGTATATCTAATTAGATATTTGTAAAAAATAAATGAGGTGATTTGGTGACTAATGCGATAAATATATTTCGACAAGAAAAAAATTACTTAAGATTGTTGAATATGGAAAACGACAACAAATCGCGGTGAAGCTGTTTTTAGCATTTCGCGGCGCTGGCCGGTCATGGTATTGAAGCGACAATTGATGGCAAACGTGTTCTTGTCGGAACGAAAAAGTTAATGAAAGAAAACAACGTCGACATGTCGCGGCATGAAGAGAAAATGGTACAATTAGAAACGGAAGGAAAAACGGTGATGCTCGTTGCGATCGATGGAGAGTTTGCCGGCATCATCGCCGTCGCTGATACGATCAAAGAAAATGCCAAAGCGGCAATTCAAGCATTGAAACAACTTGGGATGGATGTGTACATGGTGACAGGAGACAATGAACGGACGGCAAAAGCGATCGCCAAACAAGCGGGAATCGGCCATGTATATGCTGAGGTGCTTTCAGAAGACAAAGCAAACATTGTCGAAAAGCTGCAGCGGGAAGGCAAACGGGTGGCGCTGGCCGGCGCTGGCATTAATGATGCTCCGGCGCTGGCGAAAGCCGATATCGGCATGGCGATCGGCACGGGAACGGATGTTGCCATCGAAACGGCCGATGTCACGTTAGTTGGCGGTGATTTGGCGCATATTCCGAAAGCGGTCGAGTTAAGCCGCAAAACGATGACAAACATCCGCAAAACTTGTTTTGGGCGCTGTTTTACAATACGATCGGCATACCGGTTGCCGCCGCCGGGCTGTTGGAACTTTGGATTGCCGGAGCGGCGATGGCGTTTAGCTCTGTATCGGTAGTGACAAACGCACTTCGCTTGAAGCGCGTAAAACTATAAAAACAAGGGAGGAACCCATCATGACAACAACATTACAAGTGCAAGGAATGACATGCAACCATTGCAAAATGGCGGTCACGAACGCTTTACAAGAGCTAGAAGGAGTCAACCGCGTCGAAGTGCATTTGGAAAAAGGCACGGTTGATGTCGATTACGATGAAACGAAAGTCAGCTTGGATAAATTAAAAGAAGCAATTGAAGAACAAGGTTATGATGTGAAGTAAACGAAAGCCTCCTCTTTCTCTGATATGATCCCCTTATAGTAGACAGAAAAAAGAAAGCCAATTAATCTGTCTACTATGGAGGGGATTTTTCTATGGGGAAAATACGAAAAACATACGATGCAAAGTTTAAAAAGAAAGCGGTGGATTTATATTGGAAAGAGGGCATGGGATATAAAACGGTGGCGAAAGAATTAGGGATTGATGAGTCCATGGTACGCCGATGGGTGAAACGCTATGAACAGGAAGGAATGAAAGGGCTAGAGGAAAAACGAGGAAAGGCAAAAGGACCAGGCAAAGGAAGACCGAGAACTCGTCCGGAAGATCCTGAAATGAAAATCAAGCGTCTTGAGGCGGAAGTAGAGATGCTAAAAAAGCTCTTAAAGAGGTGAAAGGGGGAATGGAAGCAGTACCAGCTCACAAGAAGTTCGCGATCATTCAAGAAATGGCCGGGTGTTATGGTTCGATTCAACGATTATGTGAAATAGCAGGCGTGTCTCGAAGCGGATATTACAAGTGGGTAAAACGACAGGAACGCCCTTCTCCGAAGCACTTGGAAGACGAGCAGCTAAAGGAAAAAATCCAAGAGTGCCATGAAGAAGTGAAAGGAATCTATGGGTATCGGAGAGTAAAAGTTTGGCTGAAACGGAAATACCAACTGAATATCAACCATAAACGAGTACAAAGGATGATGAGGGAGATGGGAATTCGGGCAGTGATTCGGAAGAAACGGCCTTATTACGGAAAGAAAGAGCCTTATGTGATTTCGGACAACCATCTAAACCGAGATTTCCACGCGTCCAAGCCAAACGAGAAATGGGTGACAGATATTACCTATTTAATTTTTAATGGGCAAAAGCTCTATTTGTCCGCCATTAAAGATCTATACAACAATGAAATCGTGGCCTACCATATCAGTCAAAGAAATGACATCAAACTGGTCATCGACACGCTAAAAAAGGCCATAAAAAAACGGAATGTAAATGGACTCCTCCTTCATAGTGATCAGGGGTTCCAGTATACATCCCGCCAATACAACAATCTACTAAAAAGATACAATATAAAGGCCAGTATGTCCAGGAAAGGAAACTGTTTGGACAATGCCTGCATGGAAAACTTCTTCAGCCATTTCAAGGCAGAGTGTTTTAATCTGTACTCTTTCCGCACGGCCGAAGAGGTGAAGGATGCCGTACACAAATATATTCGTTTTTATAACCATCAACGTTTCCAAAAGAAATTAAATAACCTGAGTCCTTATGAATATAGGACTCAGGCTGCTTAAATGTGCTTTTTTATTCCTGTCTACTTGACAGGGGTCACTTCACTCTAGGGGAGGTCTTTATTTTTCTTCCACAAATCGCTTTTGCGTCGAAAGGAGAATAGCAAGATTGTTTGGATAAATGGCTATTTCCGATAGATTTATTGCAAAAAAGACCGTCATCGCGATCTTTATTGTTGCCAAGGCACTTCATCATAGCGGTTTGGCATATAGAGATAGAGAAAGTAGACATGTAATAGAAACAACGGGCATATAATTTTTATAAATAGGAATCATTACGTTTTAACACTCGGAATGAATAATGAAAATGTACAGGGGGAAGGGGATGTATCGCTTGTTTTCTTCTACGTTGATTGATGTAACCGGAATCGTCGTGATTGCGATTGCTGCTTATTTCATGCTGGCCAGTCAGTTTATAGGGGTAGCATGGTCGATGAAACTCCCAGATTCTTTTCAACAATTTAGTACGATTTTTTAAGCATTATCATTGAGGCGATTCCGTTTGTGCTGATTGGTGTGATCATTGCCGGATGCATCCAAATTTTTGTTGCGGAAGAGCAAATCCGGCGCTGGATTCCAAAAAATCGGTTTCTCGCCGTCATGATGGGGTGTGTGGTTGGCGCGTTTTTCCCTGCGTGTGAATGCGGAATTGTACCGATTGTGCGGAGACTGGTAGCAAAAGGAGTGCCGCTGCATGCTGCGGTCGGCTTTCTGTTGACGGGGCCGTTAATTAATCCGATCGTCATTTTGTCCACGTATATGGCGTTTGGAAATGATAGCACCATCGCGGCGTTGCGAATGGGGATTGGCTTTGTGGACGCTTTGATCATTGCTTTTATCATTAGCTTTTTATTTCCGTCTAATCAACTAAAAGCTGCCGCTGCATTGGATGTACGGGAAAATGTTAAACGTGCGTCATTGTTTCATCGACTGGAGGAAGTGCTCAAACATTCGATTGATGAGTTTTTTGATACGGGAAAGTATTTAATTATTGGCGCTTGTATTGCCGCGTTGATGCAAACCTATGTACATACTAAATCTCTGTTCCCTCGATGTGATGGCGTATATAGGGAGTTCGTTTACGTATTTTCACGGGAAAGAATGGCTTCGAGACAGCGCGGAAATTGACGAGGACCGCAAAGTGTATGTTCTTTATGTGACTGCAACAGGATTGGTCATAGAAGAAGGAGAGAATAACTGATGAACAAGACGAAGAAGATGATGATTGGCGTGCTATCGACATTGATGGCCGCTTCACTTACGGCCTGCAGCGATGAAAGTTTGCCGCCGAAACCGAAGGATCGGGACTGCGACGATTGGGAGTGGGATTCCGCGACGGGGACGTATGTCTGTGATGATGATGACAGTTTTCATTACCGCCATTATTACTATGGAGGCCATTATTATCCGTCTAAGCGCAAGCTGCAGCGTTCCGCGGCGTATAAAAGCTATCAGCATAGCGCTGAATTTAAGGCAAGGGCAAAATCCGGAATCGGTTCGGGGACAAAAGGCAGCTTTTTTGGAGGGTAACAATGTATTCCATTGAACAACACTGCCAGCGGCGCGCCCAGTTTTATAGAGCAATACCCGATTTTTGGGCCGACTTATACGATGCGGAGTATGCGTTGTTAGACTACCATATGTTAACAGAGGAGGAAGAGGAGCAAATACGAACGGCAACAAACCGCATCGGTCATCTGTATCGAAAAACGGCGAAGCTGTTGCGCCAATTATCTGACGAAACTCTTCGGCTGTTAGGATTTCATCAAGAAGAGCTCCCGTTTTTACGCATTCCCGTGCTTCCGGCGGAAACCGTGATCGCTCGGGCCGATCTCGTACATGTCGGTGGAACGTTTAAGTTGATCGAATTGAACGCAGATACCCCGACGTTTATTCGCGAAACGTTTGATATCAATGAACGGGTAGCTTCCTTTTTTCATTTACTTTCGCCAAACAAAGGAGAAGTGCGTTATGTCGCCGAAGCGGTCCGGTATGCGATTTGGCAGTCATACTGTTTATTGCATCGTGATGGAGAGCCATATGTCGAATCCGCCATCGGCGTTTTTGCTGCAGTCGAAAGCGGTACAGGCGCTTATTTGGGGGCTGTACGAGGAAGGGAATCCGTTTTTCACGGAAGAGGAGCGCCAATGGATTTCCGAACATTTTCTTCCGACTTATTTAGACGAAGAGTATTTTCTTGACCAGCAAATGATGTATGTTATGTGCAAAAACCGTCGTTCGGGCGCGAAGGCGACACAGTCGTAATCAAAAGCGGCAAAGGAGAACTGATCGTTGCCGATATCCAGCAGACATATAAGGACGAAACGCCTGTTTATCAGCAATATGTTCCGTTACCAGAAACCGTTGTCAAAACGGTAAACGGATATGAAACGGTGAAACTATTGCATACGTGTTTTTTAATCAACGGAAAAGCGGTTGGAATTGGCTTGCGCGCGGGGGAATGATTACGAACAACTTGTCCTATTATTTACCTATCATGATGAAAGGATGAAGAAAATGACGTATGTGATGAATTTTCTGCTTTACACCGTGTTAGGACTTGCGCTGATGGGAATCGGCATCGGCTTATTCACCTTAACGACGAAATTTTCCGAGCGTGAACTCATTCGTCGAGGCAATATGGCGGTAGCGCTGAAATTGTGGGGAAAAGCGTTAGGATTGGCGATTGTCATTTATGCCGCCTGGAGCAACAGCGTCAGTTTGCCTGATGCTCTTCTATGGGGTGTCATTGGCATTGTGACGCAAATTCTCGTGTATGTTGTGCTTGAGTACATCTTCACGCCAAAGACCAACTTAGCCAAGAAAGTAGAGGAAGGCAATCTCGCGGTCGGGTTTAGCTTATTGTTTCTATTATTGTCGGCTTGATTGTGGCTGGGAGCATGTCCTATTAATATGGGCCCGTTGCATTTGTTTCGGGCTCTTTTTTACCATTTTTATCTAGATTTTTGTGAAAACTACATAACCTTTATCGACGAATCAGTAATATATGAGGAAGATGTAAAACGAGAATATAATCATTATTATGTAACGGGATATCTTCGCACTGGGAATGGACATCGGTATTGGAAATATGCTCCGTATAATGGTGTTGAAAATGAGAAAACGATTGAGGAAGTGTTTTCGAGGGTATTTAAAACGATTGAAGAAGCAAAGAGTCAGCAGATGGATGGAAACGTTCCCGCTGAAGAATGAACCGGATCTGGTCCATCTAGTTTTTTCAAAAGTTTATAAGGTCGGAACAGCTGTTTTCGGAATTATTTTTTATTGGCATTCTCTTTCATGGATAGAAAGGAAGCGGTGGGTGATGGTAATAGCGGTTATGTTTGATTTGGACGGCACATTGCTAAATCGCGACGATTCCATACAAAAGTTTATCAAATACCAGTATGAGCGCTTGCAGCACTGGTTAAGCCATATTCCAAAAGAATGGTATATAGCTAGATTTATTGAACTAGATGATCGAGGGTATGTTTGGAAAGATACCGTTTATCAGCAGATTGTCAAAGAGTTTGAGATTCATGGACTTACTTGGGAGGACCTGTTGGAAGATTATTTAAAGCATTTTCATCAAAGCTGTGTTCCATTTCCTAATCTTATGTGGATGTTAGAAGAGTTAAAAAGAAAATCATTGAAGTTAGGAATCATCACAAATGGGAAAGGACCATTTCAAATGCATTCGATATTTAAGTTGATTTACCGATTTTTTGGAACTATATTTATCGAAAGGCGGATCCTGAGTGAAAAAGCGGGATTACGATGTATATATAAGCTAACGAATAAAGATAGAGTAGGAGTAAAGAAAGTAAAAGCAAAAGGGACCAGCGATTTCGTTGGTCCCTTTACGCTTCTTTTAATTCAGCATGTTTATGGTCATTGTGCGGTTTTTGTTTCATAAGCAGCGGATATAAGATTAACCCTGCCACAAATAGACCGATTCCTAAGAAAAATGTATACCAATCCGCTGTTCCCGTTTTGATGACCCAAATCGAGTAAACTAGCGCTGCCAATGTAATGATACCGTCGCGCATGCGAATTTGCTTTGTATTTTTATACGTTTCTCCCGTAATGATTAATTTCAGATGATATAAGGCTGAGACGAGATACGGAACTAAGTAGGCAAGCGTCGCGACGACAATGGCAAAATTGTACGCTTCGTTCATTGTTCCCGATACAGTCGAAAATAGAAAAATTTGCGTCATGAAATTCGTGATGAACAAAGAACGGGTAGGGCTGCCGCTCTTGTTTGTTTTGGCAAAGAAAGCAGGGAACAATCCTTCTCTTGCCGCTTGATACGGAACTTCCGAACTGACGACAATCCAGCCGATTGTCGAGCCGAATAGGGAAATGAGCGCCAAAATGGCCATGATGTACGCTCCGTTGCTTCCGATAACGGCATACAGCGCATCCACGAGCGGTTTTTGCGACTGTTTTAATTCCTCCTGTGGCAGTGCTCCCATTGTCAATAACGTAATTCCGATATAAATGAGAACAGAAATGATGAGTCCGAGCAATGTGGCTTTTTTCACGTCTTTCGGCGATTTGGCGCGGTTTGACAGCATGACGGCCGATTCAATGCCGATAAACGCCCATAGTGCTGTAATCGCCGCTCCATTGATTTGGCTTGGTACGGATACCGCTTGTCCTTTTTCATCCATGAATGCAAATCCGCTACCTAAGTTCGCGGCGTTAAACACCCAAACCGTTGCGACAATATAAAGAAGGAACCCGATCACTTTCGCTCCTGTCGCTAAAATGTTAATGTTCCCAGCACGTTGAAAATCGCGGGCGAGAATCCAGTGAATTCCCCACAATACCGCTGTACATACCGCAAAGGTGAGCGTTTTTCCGACTTCCAATGGAAACGTTCCTATCGTAAATAGTACGTGCTTGCTTTGCATGATTGGGAAAAACGTGCTTAAATAGCCGGCAAACGAAATAATGACGGACGCAGTGGCCGCCCAGTTTGCCGCCCAATATCCCCAAGCCATGCTGTATCCTGCGATGTTTCCTGCTTTTGATGAAGAAAACATCGCTTGCGCGTAGCTCTGCGGTCCCGCTTTTAGCTCGGGTTTTCTTGTTGCTAGACTGCCAAATACAAGTGCAATCATCCAGACACCCAATCCGGTTGCGAGCCAGGCGAGTGCTGCCCCCATTGGACTTGCGACTTGCGCCAGGCTTGCCGGAATCATAAATATGCCACCGCCGACCATGTTTCCAACGACGAAGGCGGTTAAAATCCATAGTCCCCATTTTTTTGCAGTCATCGTATGTCCTCCCTAATTACTATGTCTTGTGAGTCATGGTTGCTTTCGTTCCTTTCTCATCATATCGTATTATTTTAGTTTGGTAAAGTGATAATATAATAAAGCAGAGAAGTTGATCAATTGCAAATAATAGTTATTTTCTGTCGATGATATGGGACATTTCTCGTTTTATTCATTGTCTCCTCACACTTTTTTCACATCCTTCTGCTATACTGACCATGCAGTGCGGTCATGATATACGTGCAGATGTTTCACTCTACCTAGAGAGGGGGAATGATTTGTCATATTGGCAAAAGGTGTTACGGTGGGGATGGATCAGTATTTTCTGTTTAGCCGTGTTGGTAGCGCTTCCTGCCCGATCGTTGGCCCATGCTTACATTGTCGCAGCGACGCCGGCGGCAAACGAACAGTTGATGGAAGATCCGAAAACCATTCGCATCGAATTTAACGAAAACATTCAATCTACTTTTTATGCGCTCACACTTGTCAATCAAACTGGACACGAGATTCTCTTGCATGATGTTCGCATCGATGCAACCAATCCACATGTGCTGGAAGGGAATGTACCGAATCGGTTGGCCAACGGAACATATGTCGTAAAATGGAAAGTGGTCTCTAGCGACGGCCATCCTGTCGAAGGGACGATTCCATTTCAAATCGGCCAAAGCAGCGATAACGGCGCTCTGTCCGATTCGGAAAGAAACGGCTATGTTCCCAAATTCGATATGATCATCATTCGCGGACTTTTTTACATAGGGTTATCGCTATTTTTAAGTTTGCTTTGGTTTAAATTGTTTATATATCTTCCATTGGGTACATGGCGGTTTTCGACCCGGGATCGGGTGCTGTATTGGGCGGCGTATAGTTTAACGGTGCTGGCTACGCTGTTGAGTTTGCCACTGCAAATTACCGTGGAAGCGGATGTGTCGTGGCTTCAGGCGCTAGAGGGCGCGCTTGTGAAAAAGATGCTGCTTCATACGGATTTTGGGGCCATATGGATCATTCAATGTGTGCTCTTATTGTTATTATTTGCAGTTGGTTATGCGGCAACGTTTGGGAAAAAGGAACACCATTTGAAACGATGGGCGATTGTCTCATTCGTACTCGGGACCAGCATTCTTTTCGCCAAAGCATGGACGGGTCACGCCGCCGCTTCGTCTCATCCGCTTGTTGCGCGTGTGATGGATTTTCTTCATCTTTTTAGCGCTTCCGTTTGGGTTGGATGCTTAGTGATCATCGCGGTGATTTTGCCTTTTGACATACCGGGAACCGCGAAAAGTAAATATTGGGAGGCGGTTCGCCGTTTTTCACGTTGGGCAATTGGATTGGTCGCCATGCTAATGATGACAGGCATTTACGCTGCTTTACAACAAGTTCCAACGTTTGATGCACTGTTTCAAACGATATATGGTAAAGTGCTTCTCGGTAAAGTGCTCCTTCTTGTCGTTATGCTGATGTTTGCGACGGTGAACTGGCTTTCGGAGCGCAAGCAGAAAAGCGTATTAGGGGCAACCGTATGGTCTGAATTTGGCCTCGGCATCGGAGCGATGCTGCTCGCTGCTATGTTGACGAATTTGCCGCCTGCAGCGGCTTCGCCGGGACCTTTTACGCAAACGAAGGAAGCTGGGAGCTATCAAGTGACGCTGCATATTACCCCTAATGTATTAGGAACGAATCAATTTCAAATAAAAATCAAAAACGCGAAGGGAAGAGCTGTTCAGGATATTGAGCAAGTCACGGTTACGTTGACGCCAAAAGACATAGATATGGGAGAAACGACATTTCAAGCATTCAAAGTTGCTTCCGGCATTTATCAGGCAAAGGGAACGATTAGCATGGCCGGAAGATGGAACGTTCATGTGCATATCCTGACCACGTCGCTGCAAAGCGTGGACGCCACTTTTGCCTGTTATGTAGGAAGCCAATAAATAAATGAGGAGGAGATTCCAACGATGAAAAAAATATGGTCACAGACTTCCAAAGTACTGGTTTTGATGGTGACAGCCTTTTTATTATGCACAGGAATTGCCAGCGCTCACGTGACGGTAAAGCCGAACATCTCCGCACCTGGCGCTTGGGAAACGTATACGGTCAAAATCCCAGTCGAAAAAGATGTTCCGACAACGAAAGTCACATTAAAAATTCCGGACGGCATGGAATTGGTATCTTATCAACCGGAGCAAGGCTGGGAAGTGACGCTGGAAAAAGACGCGTCTGGAAAGGTAAAAACGGTCACATGGACAGCGGAAGGAGAAGGGCTGTTGCCAGGACAATTTCAACAGTTTTTCTTTGTTGCGAAAAACCCAGATAAGGAAAGAAAGGTCGCTTGGGATGCGTATCAATATTATAAAGATGGCACCATTGTTGAATGGACGGGAACGGAAAACTCACAAACTCCTCATTCTGTAACGGAAATCAGCCAAGCGGCTGCGGCGCAAAGCGGACACGATATGCACAGCCACGGCGAACAGGCGGCGCAGCATCAAGCTCAGTCAGAAAATAAAACCAACAACGAGCAAAACGAAAATGGATTATCGATTGCTACCTTAGTGATTGCCGTCATTGCTTTGATCGTTTCGATCGTTGCTTTTCTGAAAAAAAGAGCGTAAAATGAACTTAGAAAAGTCCCCGTATTTTTTGGGGACTTTTTTGTTGAAGGAGGAGAGAAACGTGGATGTCATAAAAGAACTCGCACAACGAATCGCTCGCGCCGACGTGATTGCGGTTTTAACTGGTGCGGGAATGAGTACGGAATCGGGAATTCCCGATTTCCGCAGCGAAAATGGGATCTATGCGCAGGAAGAAAATGTCGAATACTATTTATCCGAATACTATTTTGAAAAAGATCCTGTTGATTTTTGGCGGCGCTTTAAACGAATGTTTTCGTTAAAACTAATGGGCAATTTTGCGCCAAACGACGGCCACCGGTTCCTTCGCCAATTAGAAGAGATGGGAAAAAAGGTGACTATTTTGACGCAAAATATCGATGGACTGCATAAAAAGGCAGGGAGCACCAACGTCATCGAATTGCACGGCACTTTGCAGACGGCAACGTGTCCGGAATGCGGCGAAAAGTATGATTTAGCGTTTATCAACCGCCATGATGTTCCGCGGTGCGAGCGGAAAGCGGCAAATGGAAATCAGTGCAATGAAATTTTAAAACCGGATGTGGTGCTGTTTGGCGGATTGGTGCCAAGAATCGAGGAAGCGTTCGCCGCGGCGGCAGAAAGCGATTTGCTTATTGCGATGGGAACAAGCCTGGAAGTAGCGCCGGTCAACCAAATTCCATTTTACGTAGCTACTCAGTCTCCCGGTACGTATAAAGTGATCATTAATAAAACACCAACAAGAATGGATGACGTATTTGATCTTGTCATTCATGGCGGAATTGGAGAAATGGTGGCAAAAGTGCGTTCGCATATGACAGGTGCGAGCTGAATAATCGGCGGCCGCACCTGTTTTTTCTATATTCTTTCTGTCCTGAATAGGAGAACGAAAAAATGGTTTCTATTAAAATCAAAAAATATTGTATTTTTTAAAACTTTAGAATATAATAGGATTAACATACCAACCGGTTGGTATAATTTGCAGGGTTTTGCATCGATTTAATATGGAGGAAAAGTGGCCTAGAGAGGGAAATGGAGGGGACATACATGTATTTGCGTCTTACTGATGAGCAACGGATGGTGCAAAAGGCCATTCGCAAATTCGTCGAAAAAGAATTAATGCCGCTAGAAAACGAAGTATTGCGAAACGAACGGGAAGGAAAACCGGGGCTGTCTGAGGAGAAGTTGAAAGAATTGCAGCTCAAAGCGAAAGAAGCGGGTTTTTGGGGGATTAATACACCGGAAGAATACGGCGGCGCCAACCTCGGACACGTCATGCAAGCGATTGTGACAATGGAAGTGTCAAAAACGTTTGTTCCATTCCGGTTTGGCGGGTCGGCGGATAACATTCTCTATTACGCGAATGAAGAACAAAAGAAAAAATATTTGATTCCGACCATTAACGGCGAGAAAAAATCATGCTTTGCCATGACGGAGCCAGGCGCAGGATCAGACACCAGAAACATTAAAATGACCGCGGTCAAAGACGGAAACGAATGGGTGCTAAACGGAGAAAAAACGTTTATCACCGGAGGAAACGAAGCCGATTTTGTGATGGTCATCGCCATTACCGACAAAGAACGCCATCAAGCAACAAACGGACGGGAAGGGGTTACTTGTTTTATCGTCGACCGGGAGATGGGCTGGCGTTCCGAACCGATACATACGATGGGGCCGTCGACACCTGCCAGCTTAATCTTTGAAAATGTGCGCGTTCCAGAAGAAAACATTTTAGGGGAGCTGCACGGCGGCTATAAACTTGGGTTGGAGTGGATCGGATATGCCCGCTGGATTGTCGGCGCCCGCGCGGTCGGAGCGGCAGAACGGCTGCTACAAATGGCGATTGACTATGCGAAAGAGCGCGTGACATTTGGCAAGCCAATTGCGGAAAGACAAGCGATTCAATGGATGATCGCCGATTCGGCCGTCGAAATTGAAGCGGCGAAATGGCTCGTGTTAAACGCGGCGTTTACGCTCGACCAAGGCGAAGACAACCGCCATTTAGCATCGATGGCCAAACTGTTTGGCGCCAACATGGGCAACCGCGTCGTCGACCGCGTCATGCAAATTCACGGCGGCATGGGCTATACGAAAGAAATGCCGATTGAGCGCTGGTATCGTGATGCCAGACTTTGGCGCATTTATGACGGCACCGATGAAATTCAGCGCATGATTATTGCAAGAAACTTGCTTAAAGGGCATGTCAAATTGGGGCAATTCCTATAAAAATTTGAAAGCGCTATCGAATAGAAGGGGGAAGCAAGCATGAGTCAAAGATTTACAGGAAGAGTCGCATTCGTTACAGGAGGAAGCCGCGGAATCGGCAAGGCGATTGTTACGCGTTTTGCCGAAGAAGGAGCGAAAGTGGCGTTCATTGACTTAAATGAAGAAGCGTTGCACGCCACCGAAAGTGAATTGCGCGAAAAAGGCTATGAAGTATATGCAAAAGTCGCGAGCGTTACCGATCGCGAACAAGTGGAAACGACGGTAAAAGAGATTGTCGACCAATTCGGATCGATCGATATTCTCGTCAATAACGCTGGAGTTATTCGCGACAATTTGCTGTTTAAAATGACGGATGAGGACTGGGACACGGTCATGGATGTTCACCTCAAAGGGGCGTTTTACTGTGCGCGCGCCGTTCAAAAATACATGGTAGAAAAACGGTACGGACGCATTATTAATGTTTCTTCCACTTCCGCGCTTGGCAACCGCGGGCAAGCGAACTATGCGGCGGCGAAAGCAGGCATTCAAGGTTTTACAAAAACGCTGGCGATCGAGCTGGGCAAATTTGGCATCACCACGAATGCGGTTGCTCCTGGATTTATTGAAACCGATATGACAAAAGCAACGGCGGAAAGGTTAGGCATTTCGTTTGAACAGTTAATTCAGGCTAGCGTCGCGAACATTCCGGTCGGACGAAGCGGCAAGCCGGAAGATGTCGCGCAGGCGGTGGCGTTTTTCGCCGATGAAAAATCTTCCTTTATTAACGGACAAGTGCTATATGTAGCCGGAGGTCCAAAATGTTAACGGAATAGGGGGAAACGACGCATGTTTGCCGAACATATCGGAAAATGCTCCAATAAAGTAAAAAACGTCGTTGAGCGGGGAGCGGTGAAAAAGTTTGCCGAAGCGATCGGTGATCCACATCCGATTTATTGGGATGAGGAAACGGGGAAAAAATCACGCTATCAAAGAAACATTGCGCCTCCGACATTTCCAAGGGTGTTTGACTATGGCGTGATTGAAGGGCTTAAGCTTCCAAGCAAAGGACTGATTCACGGCGAACAGCGGTTTCATTACGAAAGACCGTTGTTTGTCGGGGAAGAGCTGTATTGTTATGCGAAAGTGGAAGATTACTATGAAAAGCAAAGCAGCATGGGCGAGCTCGGATTTTTAGTCATCACGAATTACGGGGAAGACCCATCCGGAAGCGTGATTTTTACGTCCACCTCGACAATTATTATTACGGAAGCAGTGAGAAAGGCGATGGTAGTATGACGAAAATCAGCGAATTAAAAGTAGGAGAGTTGTTGCCAGAAGTCAAACTTCCTCCTGTCTCCCGCCTCGATCTCATTAAATATGCCGGCGCTTCCGGCGATTACAATCCGATTCATACGATTGACGAAGAGGCAAAAAAAGCGGGGCTGCCGGGCATTATCGCCCATGGAATGTGGACGATGGGCAATCTTGCCAAATTGTTTACCCCTTATTATGAAGAAGGATTTGTGCAAGACTACTCCGTCCGTTTTAAATCAATGGTGTTTTTAAATGACGTCGTCACGTTAAAAGCGACGGTGAAAGAAAAAGAGGATCACGCATTGCGCTTTGATGTGGCGGCTGTCAATCAAGACGGAAAAGAAGTCGTCAAGGGAGAAGTCGTGTTTTCTGTCTATTAATTGGCTGCAACATTCGTCCCGGTAACAGCAAAACCCTTTTGTTACCGGGATTTTTATAAAAAATGAATGGGAGTGACATAAATGAAACGGGATGCGGTCATTGTTTCCGCCGTCCGTACGGCGATTGCCAGACAAGGCGGAGCATTGGCGACCGTGCCGGCGCATATTTTTGGCGCGGAAGTCATCAAAGAAGCGATGCGACGGGCTAACATCGTCCCGGAAATGGTCGACGACGTCATTATGGGCAACGTGTTAAGCGGCGGGGGGAATATCGCGAGGCTTACCGCCTTGCAAACGGGGTTGTCGCTTGAGCTTACCGGTCTTACCGTGGATAGACAATGCGGTTCCGGCATTAACGCGGTAAACCTGGCGGCACAGGCGATCAGCGCGGGGGATGGCGATGTGTATATCGCCGGAGGAGTGGAAAGCATGAGCCGCGCTCCGTACTTAATGGACCGCCCGGAAAAACCGTACAGCTCGACGCCGCCGAGTTTCCGCAAGTCGCAGCTGTCGCCAAAAGAAATCGGCGATCCGCCGATGGGAATTACAGCGGAAAACCTTGTCAAAAAATACGGGATCAGCAGAGAAGAACAGGACGAATTCGCGCTAAGAAGCCAGCAAAAAATGGCGCGGGCGATGCAGGAAGGACGTTTTAAAGAACAAATCGTCCCGATTACCGTTCCGGTCAAAAAAGGAGAGCCAATCATCTTTGATACAGATGAACATCCGCGGCCAAATACGACGATGGAAGCATTGGCTAAACTGCCGCCAGCGTTTTTGGAAGGCGGAACAGTGACAGCGGGAAATAGCTCGGGGTTAAATGACGGCGCATCGGCATTGGTCATTATGTCGAGAGAAAAAGCGGAAGAACTGGGGTTGACGCCATTAGCAGTTATTCGCGCTTATGCGGTTGCCGGGGTCGATCCGAATATTATGGGAATCGGTCCGGTGCCGGCGACAAGAAAAGTGTTGAAAAAAGCCGGATTGACATTAGATGATATGGATTTGATTGAAATCAATGAAGCGTTTGCCGCCCAGGTGATCGCCTGCGACCGGGAATTAAATATGAATCCGGAAAAAGTGAACGTCAACGGCGGCGCGATCGCCCATGGCCATCCGCTCGGTGCAACCGGTGCGATCTTAATCACGAAAGCGGTGTATGAATTGCAGCGATCCGGCGGAAGATACGCGCTCATTACGGCATGCATCGGCGGCGGGCAAGGCATTGCCACAATTATTGAACGGGAATAAATCATTGGAGAGAGCCAACATTATGAAAGAAAGAATTATTAAAACAAGCATCGAACTATTCGACCGCAAAGGATTTAAAGAAACATCAGTGCAAGAAATTGTCGAAGTCATGGGCGTAACGAAAGGGGCATTCTATTATTATTACAAAAGCAAAGAAGAGCTGCTAAAAGATATATGCATCTCCTATATGGAAGATCTTTTGCAGCAGCAACAACGCATTTTACAAGATAAAGAGAAAAGCTGCACGGAAAAACTGTACGAAATCGTCTATATGCTTATTCGCAATATTAAAGCAAGGCGGAAAAGCGCACGCATTTTCTTCCGCGAAATGCGGCATTTGCATGAAGATCATTTGCAAGAAATTAAAGCAAAGCGGCGGGCGTTCCGGGAACATTACCAGCAGTTGATCGAAGCGGGAATCGCCCGCGGCGAATTTAAGCCGACGCTGACCCCGGATATGATTACATTTGGCATTTTAGGCATTACAAACTGGAGCTACTACTGGTTTCAACCGGATGGAGAAATATCGGAAGAAGCGCTGGCAGACATTTACGTCGATTTGATTTTAAACGGAATCAAAAATCGCGAATCGTTTAAGGAAAAATAGGAAAGAGAAGCCTCCCATTCTCTTTCCGTCTATCAATCTCCTTAAAAATGATATATCGGCAAAAAATTATCTCAATAAATGTATAATCATGTGAAACGATAAATAAATTTCAATAAACAAGCTAAATCAATCAAGGGGGGAAACGGATGGAATTATTGATCCAACAATTGTTAAATGGGCTGACTGTTGGAACCGTTTACAGTTTGGTCGCCTTAGGATTAACGCTTGTTTACGGAATTTTACATATTCCGAATTTCGCCCACGGCGCGCTTTATATGATGGGCGGTTATGTGACGTTAACGATGATGAATCAGGCGGGGCTTCCGTATTGGCTGGCCATCCTCATTTCAATGATTGCGATCGGATTGCTTGGCGTACTGATGGAACGGCTTGTCTTTTATCCACTTCGTGACGCTCCACCCCTTCATGATAAAATTGCAGCAATTGGCATCCTCTTATTTTTGGAAGCATTCGCCCAATTTGTGTGGGGGGCAGACTATCAAACGATGTCTACTCCTTATGGAAACGTTGTCACCGTACTTGGTCTCACCTTAACGATGCAACGAGTCCTCATTATTGTTTCCACGATTGTCATCATGATTTTGCTCTATTTCTTCCTGAAAAAGACGTTTATCGGTGCCTCGATTATCGCGATGTCGCAAAACCGTGAAGGAGCGAATTTAGTCGGCATTAACACGAACAAAGTCGCGATGATGACGTTTATGATTTCCGGCAGCCTCGCGGCGTTGGCCGCCTCCTTGGCGTCTCCGATTAATCTTGTCTTTCCGGGAATGGGCCATCTCGTCATTTTAAAAGCGTTTGTCATTATTATTCTTGGCGGAATGGGCAGCATTCCTGGAGCGATTATCGGCGGGTATATTTTGGGATTTAGCGAAAGTTTAGGTGCAACTTATATTTCCAACGATTATAAAGACATTATCGCCTTTGTCATACTCGTCATTATTTTAACGGTGAAACCGACTGGACTATTTGCCAGGGAGGGACAATGATGGCGACGGTGTTAAAACAAAGGAAATTACTCATACTGGTGATTGCGTTTGCGCTTGTTTTTCCTTTTTTGATTCCGAACAACTATTATTTGCACATGATGACGATCTCGTTTATTTGGATGATCGCTGTTTACGGGTTAAACTTGTTTGCCGGCTATACGGGCTATTTATCGCTTGCCCATGCGGGATTTTTTGCGATTGGAGCTTATACGCTCGCGATTTTAACCGTCAAAGCAGGGCTGCATTTTTGGCTGGCTTTTTTCTTATCCTGTCTTATTTCCTGCTTGATCGGCTTGCTCGTCGGTTTAGTCGCATTGCGGACAAAGGAACACTTTTTTGCCATTTATACGCTATGCGTCGGGTATATTATTTACCTTCTCATCGATAAATGGGACAGCCTGACGGGAGGGGTGCGCGGATTTATCGGCATTCCTGCTCCGGCAAACATCGGTCCGCTTTCGTTCCAGACTCCTGTGTCGCAATATTATTTAGTGCTGTTCTTCTTGCTTCTCGTCGTTTTTGTCATGTACCGCATCATTTATTCGCTGACGGGAAGAACGTATATTGCGATTCGCAACAGCGAGGATTTGGCGCTAACGATCGGCATTTCTACGATGAAAAATAAATTAACATCATTCGTCTTATCGGTCTTTTTCACTTCCTTGGCAGGAGCGCTGTATGCTTCCTTTATCCGTTTTCTTGGACCGGATATCGGCTATATTTCCGTGATGTTTGATTTCCTTACGTATTTAATTGTCGGCGGCATTGGAACGATGGCTGGACCGGTCGTCGGTACGCTGTTGATTACGTTTCTATCTCAGCAGCTGCAGTTTTTGCAAGACTATCGGATGTTGATCTTTGGCCCGGTTTTGACACTGCTCGTCATCTTCTATCCGCAAGGCATTGTCGGCGGGGTGATCCGCTGGAAAGCAAAACGTGTGAAAAAAAGTGGCAATCCTCAAGTACGGACGATGCCTGCTACAAACCGTTTTGTCATTTCCCGCCATTCTGAAAATAAAAAGCAAGTGAAGGAGGGGTGAGCATGTTACTGGAAGTCCATCAATTGACGAAAAGGTTCGGCGGGTTGGTAGCTGTCAATGATGTGAGCTTTTCCGTCGAAGAAGGAAAAGTAAATGCGATTATTGGACCGAACGGAGCGGGGAAATCGACTTTTTTCAATCTGATCAGCGGGTTTTATAAGCCGACATCGGGTCAGATTATTTTTAAAGGGCAGGATATTACCCGCCTCCCGGCCAATCAGCGGGCTAAGCTGGGGATTGCCCGCACGTTTCAAACGACCCATTTGTTTGAACAATCTACCGTATTCGATAACGTCATGATCGGCCATCGATTGAGAACTTCCTCTAACTTGTTCGACGCCGTTTTCCGGACGAAACGGTTAAAGAGAGAAGAAGCTGAGTGCAAGGAAAAAGCAATGGAAGTGTTGGAGTTTGTCGGTTTAACCGATGTCGCTGATAAAATGGTCGCTAACATTTCGCAAGAGCAGAAAAAACGTGCCGCTTTTGCATTGGCGCTTGCGACGGAACCAGAGATTGTCCTTCTCGACGAACCGGCTGCAGGCGTCAATCCGGATGAAACAGAAGGATTGGAACAATTGATTGTCAAGATGGTGGATCACGGAATTACCGTATGTCTCATTGAACATAAAATGTCGATGATCATGAAAATCGCCCATAAAATTATGGTCTTGAATTATGGGGAAAAAATCGCTGAAGGAACGCCAGAGGAAATTCAAAACAACGAAACCGTCATTAAAGCATACTTAGGAGGGAGCGCGATTGCTTGAGTTAAGGAACGTATCCGTCCAGTACGGCAGCTTTGCCGCCGTCAACCATGTCAACATTACCGTTGAGCCGGGCGAAATCGTTGTTCTGTTAGGCTCGAACGGAGCGGGAAAGAGCACGGTTTTCCGCACCATTAGCGGACTAAACAAACTTTCCCAAGGTGAAATTGTTTTTCAAGGGGAACGGATCGATCATCTTCCTCCGGATCGCATCGTACAGCTTGGGATCGTCCAATGTGCTGAAGGAAGAAAATTGTTTCCGCGCATGACCGTTTATGAAAATTTATTGATGGGTGCCTACATTTACCGAAAAGAGAAGGGAAAAATCATGCAGTCTCTGCAACATGTGTATGAACTGTTTCCAATTTTGCAAGAAAAGCGCAACGATCCAGCCGGGTCGTTAAGCGGCGGCCAGCAGCAAATGCTGGCGATCGGCAGGGCGTTAATGTCACACCCGAAGCTATTGCTTTTGGATGAGCCATCGATCGGGCTGGCTCCGCTCATTGTCGAACAAATGTTTCAAACGATCAAGCAAATCAATCAAGAAGGAACGACGGTTTTATTAGCCGAACAAAACGCTCATGCGGCACTTAGCATTGCCCATAAAGGCTATGTATTTGAAAACGGAACGATTGTGGTAGAAGGAACGGCGGAGCAGTTATTTGCTAATGATGATGTTCGCAAGGCCTATATCGGCACATGAAAAGGAGGTGATGGATCACTATCCTCTTAATTATCTGAATATTTATAATAATCTTTTGTTCATTGCAAAATAGGGGGGATACGATGAAGAAGATGAAATGGTTTCTCGCTACAATTATTATGTTGGTAATGGTGTTTTCATTAGCAGCGTGCAACAGCTCCAAAACAGGGAATACATCAAGCGGGGGCAATAATGAGACAAACGGAAGCGGCGATGGCAACATCGTCAACATCGGATACAGCGGTCCGTTAAGCGGTCCTGCCGCCTATTACGGAGAGCGGACATTAAATGGGTTGAAAATGGCGGCAGAGGAGATTAACAATAACGGTGGATTTGAAGTAAACGGAAAAAAATATAAATTAAATGTCGTTGCATTAGATGACAAGTATTTGCCAAACGAAACGGCATCGAATGCGAAGCGCCTCGTTCAAGAACATCACACGCCGATCGTGTTTACTCCGCACAGCGGCGGAGTCATGGCATTGCAAGTATTTAACGAAACGGACAAGTTTATTATTGGCGCTTATACGAGCGAGCCGAAAATCACGCAAACCGGGAATTCGTTGACGGTAAGAATACCGCCGCGTTATGACAGCTATGTGGCTCCGTTTACTAAATATGCGATGAAGCGTTTCGGCAAAAAACTTGCCGCGCTACCAACCGCTTCGCAATACGGAAAAGACTGGACGGAAACGTTGCTTCCATATTGGGAAAAACAAGGAGGAAAAGTCGTTTATAAAACATCCATTGACTTTTCCAAAGATACGGACTTCTTTACGATTGTCACCAATGCGTTAAAGGAAAAACCGGATGTTTTATTTATCGGCGGTCCGTCGGAACCGACGGCAAAAGTGGCGAAACAGGCGCGAGAGTTGGGATTTAAAGGCGGCTTTATCATTATGGATCAAGCGAAGCTAGACGAAATGAAAAAAGTAACGGGATCTTACGATGTGCTGGAAGGATCCATTGGCGTCATGCCATTAGTGGAATCGGACGGTCCGGGAGTTCCGTCGTTTGTGAAAAACTACCGCGCCAAATTCAATGAAGATCCAGGCTCGGAAGCTGGTTTTAATTATTTGGCGATGTATGCATTTGTCGAAGCGATGAAAGCAGCAGGCACGGTGGATGACCCTGTTGCCATCCGCAAACATATGCAAGAGGGCCTTGAACATATTCCGCAAGACAAACAAGTATATGTTGTTTCGAAAATCGGAGATGACGGCGGATTTGAATCGCAACAAAGCGTCGCGGCCATAGAAAACGGCAAAATTGTGCCGATAAAACTGAAATAAAAGAGCTCCAAACATAAAAAATGGAGATGGGAGTTGGGTTACCATCTCCATTTTTTATTTTATTATTTCCATCCTCTTCGTCATCCCAGGGGATTTGGAATGGGCATATCAAGAAAGCCCATATTCGCGCTTTTCGATTTCCCTTTTCTTTATACCATTTCGGCGCATTATCGTTTTTTTCGGCAATTGCCCGCGCTTGCCATCCCTGCAAAAGAAGCAGCAACGGGAGCATTCCGATCCCCAAATATCAATGATGGAACAAGATATATGGGCGGAAAAAATCGCTAATCGCATACCCAGCAAACAGAGCCATCAAACTTTCTATGTTCAGCTTTCTCCTCCAAATGTTTTTTATTTTATCCTTTTTTACTACAATTCATTGTTTTGCATCGCATCATTTTATATTAATAAAGAAAACTATGTTCTAAATAATCAATTAAAAACATAGAAAAAAAGAAAACAATAAAGTAAAATAAATCAGAAAAGATCTCCATACTACCCACCACCCATAGGAGGGGCAAGTAATATGCAAAAGATGTACCGAAAACAAGGGCGCATCATTTTGCACGTCGACTGCAATTCTTTTTTTGCCAGCTGTGAAATCGCACGCGATCCTTCGTTAAAGGAAAAAGCAGTGGTTGTTGCTGGTGATCCAAAAGAAAGAAAAGGGATTGTCTTAGCGGCAAATTACATCGCGAAACGGCGCTTTGGCATCTATACAACGATGCCGTTATGGGAGGCAAAGAAAAAATGCCCGTCCCTTGTCGTGCTAAAACCCGATTTTTCATTATACCGCGAAACAAGTAGCAAAGTGTTTCAGTTTTTGCGTCGTATCTCCCCGCTTCTGGAACCTGCCTCCATTGATGAAGGATATTTGGATATTACCGAATGTGATTCGCTTGGTTCGCCATTGGAGATCGCTGAATATATTCAGCAGGGATTGCTGCAGACTCTGCATATTCCTGTAAGCATTGGCATCGCGCCAAATAAATTTTTGGCGAAAATGGCCAGTGAAATGAAAAAACCGTTAGGCATCACCGTTTTGCGCAAACGGGATGTCCCGAACATACTGTGGCCATTGCCGGTCAAAGAGATGCACGGTGTTGGCGATAAAACAGCGAAAAAATTAAATACTATTGGCATTTTTACGATCGGAGAATTAGCAAAGGCGGAAGAGGAGAGGCTTCAACAACTGCTTGGTATCAACGGCATCCGTTTAAAGGAGCGGGCTAATGGCATTGATGATCGTCCAGTCGACCCTGAAGCGGGCGAAAAATGGAAATCAATTGGGAATTCTACAACACTTCCCTATAACGTAACAGAAGAGCGAATTCTTCTTGACGTGCTCCGTGAGTTGGCGCAATCGGTCAGCGAACGAATGAAGCGAAAACGGGTTGTGTCTTCCACCGTCCAAATTATGATCCGCTACAGCAATTTCCAAACGATCACCCGCAGCAAAACATGGGAAAATCCATTTCAGGAAGCGGAGGAAATTTTTCAGTATGCGGCATATTTATTAAAGAAACATTGGAACGGTAATCCAGTGAGGCTGTTAGGAATTGCCGCGCTTGATGTATTTGATAAAAAAGCAGCCATGAAACAATTAGATTTGTTTCATTACGAAGAAGAGGCCAAAAGAGAAGCGCTATGGAAGACAATGGAGCAGCTGCGGCAAAAATTCGGCGAGGATATTATTCGAAGAGGAGCTAATCTGTTTCAACAAGATTAGGATTGTATTGTTTACGGTCATTGGCAAGGTGGCGTTCCTTTCCGCTCCGCTTCCTGGCGGATGGGCTATTATCGGTCTTTTTATGATCATCATCGCCATTCTTTTGCATAGCTACGGTATGAAAAAAATACATGAACAGCCAGCAGCATCGCTGCTTGCTTCAAATAGAGAAAGAACCATCACTATCATGTGCAGGGGGAAACGGATGTTAAAAATAATGAAACCGCTGATCACTTTCTCTATCATCGCTGTTCATCTAATTATTATGTATTTTTGGATCTTCGATTGGGAAAAGTTAATTACCCCAATCGGATTGGCAGGATGGGGCGGATCCATTATCGCTGGTTTTATGGCGTATGCCTTCTATGCAGCAAAAGAAAGAAAGAAGTATATCCAACTACAGCGGCATATATTGATTGGTTCCACCGTGATAACGGTTTGCCTAGCGGTATTGGCGCTAATCATTGAGTGGATCACCAGTTCAATGCCGTAATTTTGTTCCCCTTTATCTAAATGAGCCGATGCGCTTCTTGATGTTTTCCCAACAATAATAGTAATATTGATATATATACATCAATCAAAAAGAGGAGATCTTATGAAACCGGCTGTATGTTTTGCGTTGGATGTAAAACATTCTAGACAAATGGACAAGAAACGGCTGCTAATGATTTTAAATGACTTGAAAGAGGCGATAAACAAGCGGTTCCATAAAGATTTGCTTGTCCCGTTTGTTATTCGAAATGGCGATGAGCTTGTTGGAGTCATTGGAAATTTCTCCAGCGCATATCCACTGATTAAATATATATATTCCCAATCCTGCTTTCATCAGTGTCCATTTTATTCTGGAATTGGAATAGGGGAACTAGAAACGGACACAACGGACGTTCATACGATTAATGGAAGTGCAGTACTGTGCGCATTTGCGGCTAGGGAACATTTGAAGGAAAAAAAGGAAAAAACAAAAATATGGAGTGAAAATGAAAATACAACAAGTTTTTATATTTTAGCTGAGGCGCTTCCATTCGAACCACTTAACACTTTATTAGGATGGATTCTGGAAACAAAGCGAAATTGGACAGACAAACAAAAACAAGTGATTCATCTGATCGAGCAGTTTCCGGGATGGACATATGAAAAAATCGGAAGACATTTGGGGTATAAATCCCCTATTTCGACCGTCAGCTATTTGCTGAAACGCGCGGAGTACCAGAAGGTAAAGGCGACAGAAGCGAGCTTTACCGAATTATTGATATTATATCAAACGCTTTTAAAGAAGTAGGGGGATAACATTGTGGATATACTTTTATCTTGCTCATTTGCTAGGAGATTTTATTGTCCATTCAGATCGACTAGTTCAGGAACGACATGATCAACCGCTTGCCGATTTAGGAAAACATCTAGCTGTCCATACTATTCTTATGGCGGTCGCGAGCATTGTTGCCCTAGAAATATTTCCATCGTTTTCACTTTCCGGGCTGCTAATGCTGGCACAAGCTATTGTGCTTATTTCCATCTGCCATTTTATCATTGATTACGGCAAAATAAAATTAGATATGGTATTTAATAAAACTATTAGTCAGGCGCTTTTATTTATAATGGACCAAATGCTTCACCTTTTGGTCATCTTGTTTACTTTTTATTGTATCTTTGAACCGCCAGCGTTTTTAGACATTATTGGAAAGACTTTCGCAGAAAAAGCGGCAGCCACTGCATGCATTTTTGTTTTAGCGACTTATGGAGCCGGGCATTTTCTGGAAATTTTATTAAGGGAATTCGCCCCCAATTACAAGCTGCAAGAAGGGATTTATCGTTTATCAGATGAGAAAATCGAAGTAAAAACGAAACATGAGAATAGTGGAAAAAAAGAAGTGGAAATCACCACAATTAAAACAGAACAATTTTTTCATGATTCTCCAGCCAAAATCGGTCAACTCATCGGGATGCTAGAACGGACATTAATTGTGATTTTTATGATGATGGATATGCCACAGGGACTCGCATTCTTGGCGGCATTAAAAACGCTGACCCGTTTTAAGCAGTTTGAGCATAAGCAGTTTGCCGAATATTATCTAATCGGTACGTTATCCAGTGCTATTATTGGCATTTTACTAGGGATCATTGCAGCGAAAATTTGGTAATTGCTGTATCGAAACGGCAAAGTGATTTCGCATAAAGTGAATATCCTGACCGGGGTTGTTGTTATTGTGATGCTGGCTGGATTCATCGGCACGTTGGCGCTGTCAGGAGAAAGGGAGGAAAATGATTAATCTGCCACAAAAAGCTGGCGCTTATTTATGTTGCCCTAGCAACCGAGTTGGCCGAAGGAATTGGGATAGATATATGTAGCATCGTAGTATTTCCTACACATATTGTTTCTTTTTGAAAGGACGGCAGGGAGAGATGGAATGGATTGATCGGATGAAAGGCGGATAATAGGGCTTGCAATTGGCGACGTGCTTGGTGCGACAACGTAATTTATGATATGACGCAGGAGCAAATTCGTCTAACATAAGAAAAAGCGGCAGGTAAAACCTTGCCGCTTTATGTTTCCATTAATTTATCCAAATGTGCACGCCGGTTTACCGCATACATAATAGGCGCGCCAACCGCCATGACGACAAATTCTCCTACTGCGGTTGTCAGCCAGGTGAAAAAGAATGGCAGGTCAAACGCCAGCTTTAACTCCCAGGCAATCAAGAACATCGTAAACGTAAACACCAGCGTATTGACAGCCATCCGCGCCCATACATTTTTCACATACCGCATCGAAAAAATCGTGATCAGGAGGGCGATGACCGACTGCCCGACCCCGAAAACGAGATCGTACGCCATCATCGGCGAGAAAAACAAATTCGCAAAAAAGACGCCTAACACAATGCCAAAGAAATATTTTTTATGAAACACGACGAGATGATTCAGCATTTCCGAGACGCGAAACTGCACGTTAGTAAATCCAAACGGCTGAATCAGCATCGTCACTGCGATGTACACAGCCGCTAAAATGCCGTTTACGACGATAGTTCTAATGTTCATATGTTTCTCTCCTTACATCGTTAAGGTACATGCAAAAAACACCATCGGTATACATGGTGCAACAAGAAAAGCAACATCTATTATTTTAGCAAGAACAGAAGGAAATGCAATGATCGATCTCTAAATTTGAAATGGGCGATCGGCGCTTTTGCAAAATTTGCTCATCCATAAATAATATAACAAAAACAGCAGATGGGGTTGGCCCGTCTGCTGTTTTTGTCGTTTTGAAAAATCACGGAAATAACTTCTTCCATGTCATTATCCTCCATGATATGATAATTAGTAAAGTTTTTCATTATTATGTAGGATGTGGATTAGCAATGAAGTGGTTATGGATGATTCTTGCCATCGTCGCAGGAATGGCAACGTCGGTGCAAGCTGGCGTCAACGGCGGTCTCGGCAAAAGAGTCGGCGTGATGGAAGGAGCATTCGTTTCCTTTCTTATCGGCACGATCGTGTTATTTTTATTGCAATTGTTTTTTGGAAAAGGAGACTTGCTGCAAATGTTTTCCGTGCCGAAGTGGCAGCTGCTTGGTGGGGTGCTCGGGGCCTTTTACGTGGTTGTCATGGTGCTCATCGTTCCGAAAGTCGGGGTTGCTACTTCTATCATGGCCGTTGTCGCCGGACAGTTGGTGATGAGTTCCATCATCGATCACTTTGGCTTGCTTGGCGGGCAGCAAATTCCTTTTGACATGAGAAGAATGACGGGAATCATACTATTGTTTTGCGCATTATGGCTGTTTTATAAAAAATAATATGGTATGTGTGTCTGCTGGTTAGCCAGCAGTTTTTTTTGTAAACATACCGTGCTTGTTTCCAATCCGCCGCTTATGTTTAGTTTTTTTTCATTGGTTTATACTAACAAAAGCAGTTTAATCACACTAAAGGGAAGTTGAGGTTCGTGAAAAAGATATGGAATCTTTATGTTCACGATATGAAGCAAATAGCAACAAACTGGGTAGCGGCGGTATTGGTAGGCGGATTGCTTCTTCTGCCATCGCTTTATGCGTGGGTGAATATCGAAGCTTCTATTGATCCGTACGCCAACACGAGAAACATTAAAGTAGGAATTGTCAATGAAGACAAAGGGGCAAAAATTCAAGGACATGCGTTTAACGCCGGAAAAGAAATTGTCAGGGCGCTACGAAACAATCATGACTTAGGCTGGCAATTTGTTGGCAAACAAGAAGGAATGAAAAACGTCCGCTATGGCGATTATTTTGCGACGATCGTCATTCCAAGCGATTTTTCAGAAAAATTGGCTACCATTGTGCAAGATAGGCCGGAGCAGGCCGTCATTCATTACTATGAAAATGACAAAAAGAACGCGATTGCGCCGAGAATCACATCCAAAGGAGCAAGCACCATCACCGAGCAAGTAAGCGATCAATTTGTCGCTGTTGTCAACAGCGTTTTGTTTTCTATCTTTCATGAAGCGGGGGTGGCATTAGAACAACAGCTGCCAGATATTCGCCATTTTGAGACCCTGATTTTTCAGCTGCAGACGAAGCTGCCGGAAATCAAGCGGTTGTTAAACCAATCGATGTCCGACGCGAAAGAGGCGGAACGGCTCGTCAATAAAGCGGAAAAAACGCTTCCCGAAGCGAAACGGATCGTCAACAGCGGCATTGCGTTTCTTGATGAAACGAATCAGTTTTTCACGAAAGCGGAAGCAAAAGCAAAGACATTGACGCCGCAAATCGCGGAAAATTTGCGTACGCTGCAGCAAATCGCCATGTCCATCTATGCCGCAACTAACAAGCTGCAAGAAAACCTTTCCCTTGCCCAGCAGCGGCAATGGCTTTCCGACGTCCAGAGCATGGCCGCAGCTGGGGAACAAATGGCAGATGAAGCGCAAACACAGCTTCGCATATTCAATAACATGATCGAAAAGAGAGCTTTCTCTCGCACGGCTTCCGCCAATATGGAACAATTGTCCGGCCGTCTGACAGGCATAAAATCCAATTTAAGAGAAGCACAGCGCCTTGCCAAGTTAGCGTACGAGCAAAGTGAAAACGGGGCGCAGCCAGGCAACCATCTTCTCACCGACCTAAATGAGCGGGCGGCAGCTGCGGTTAAGCAAGTCGATCGGGTGATGAATGAATACGAGCAACATATCGCACCACTCATGAAAGAAAAAATGAACGAAACGAAGCAGACGCTTCAAGACGCCCGCCGCATGCTCGCGGACATCGCCAACACCATTCTGGAATTAGAGCGGCTTCTTCAGCACGCCGGCAGCGGTCTCAAGCAGGGGGAAGAAATGTTGCAGACGGCAAGCGACCAGTATCCGTTTCTTGCGCGGAAAGTCAACGATATCGCTTCCTTTCTTGCAAAATTGAAAAAAGAAACAAACATCTACGACATCATTCGTTTATTAAAAAATGATCCAAGCGCAAAAGGTGAATTTTTGGCCCATCCCGTCGACTTAAAGACGCATAGATTGTTTCCGCTTCCGAACTATGGATCGGGGATGAACCCGTTTTATACCGTCTTGTCCATATGGGTGGGCTGTCTGCTGTTAGTGTCGTTGCTTTCTACCGAACCTTATGAGGCAGAAGGGTATACCAGCAGAGAAATTTATTTTGGCCGGCTGCTGACGTTTTGGACATGCAACAGTATTCAGGCGCTTATTGTCACGTTAGGAGATGTATTTCTTTTAAAGAATATTTATATTCATGACTCCGGCTGGTTTATCCTCTTTGGGCTGTTATGCAGCTTTGTGTTTATTGTCATTGTCTTTACGCTCGTATCAGTATTCAGCGACGTCGGCAAGGCGCTGGCCATCGTCCTGCTCGTTTTCCAAATCGCCGGAGCAGGGGGGACGTATCCGGTTCAGCTTATTCCGGAATTTTTCCAAAACATCAACCCGTTTTTGCCGTTTACGTATGCGATTGATTTGATGCGCGAAGCAGTCGGCGGCATTGTGTGGGGAAAAGTGAAAAACGATGCGGTTCGTCTCATGATGTTTGCCGTCCTGGCTCTCTTATTAGGTACGTTTCTGAAAGAACCGTTGAATAAATACATGCATTCGCTGCATGCAAAAGCGAAAAAAAGCGGATTGTTTCATTAAACCATGCGGCATAGGCAAAATGACCGCCTGGCTTTTTTGTTTATATCCGGTGACGCCATCGATGGGAAACAGAAACAGCCAGCGCGGATATGGACGCTGTTTTAAAAAAATAGATTCGTTACGGCGGAAGGCACGGATTTGATTCGTGCCTTTTTTCATGACGAAGTTGCAAATGATTTGACAAATGAATGCATGTATAATATCCATCTTGGAAAGCGGCTTTGAAAACGAACCGGACCAAACGGTATAGAGGTTAACTTTAGTGGGCTACACCATTAAAGACATCGCGTTGAGGGCTGGTGTTTCGAAGTCGACGGTTTCGCGCGTCATTTCGGGAAAAGGGGTTGCAAGTCCAGAGACGCGTGAAAAAGTATTAAAAGTGATGAAGGAGCTGCAGTATAAACCAAATGCCTTGGCAAGGGCGATGGTTTCGCAGCGGACGAACAATATAGGCGTAGTGGTTTATCATTCACGTTCTCCAATGGCTTCGCATCCTATAATTTTTCTTGAAACATGCTCATTCTCCTGCTTTTCCAAAAGTTTGTTATTCTACAGTAACAGATAGTTAAAGATGGAAACTTCTTGTATACTAAATACGTATAACCATTACGTCGATGGATTGTCTTTGTTTAAGGGGGATAGAGAAATCATGAATGGAGAACCTAGAAAAAGAATCTCCGAACGAGCATTATCGGTATGGCGGATATACGGCATGATTGGATTGGCTGTTTCTTTTGCCGCTTTTGCCGCTGTCATTGTCCTGATTATCATTTTTGACGGGCCGAAATGGATTATTCCTATCTTGATTCTTTTGTTTATAGGAGAAGGTTATTTGTTCCTCTTTTTTATCCCAAGATTACGCTGGCGGCGCTGGCGCTATGAAGTGCGTGAGCAGGAAATCGAGATTCAACAAGGTTTGTTTACGGTAAAGCGAACGTTGATCCCAATGATTCGCGTGCAGCACGTCGATTCTAAGCAAGGGCCATTGTTCAAAAAATACAAACTGGCCTCCGTAACGATTTCGACAGCCGCAACGGTGCATGAAATTCCGGCACTCGATGAAGAGGAAGCAGAGGAGCTGCGCTATTCTATTTCCAGATTGGCAAGGGTGGCGGATGACGATGTCTGAGAAAAAACGGCTTCATCCCATTTCTGTCATCGTCAATATTGTTAAGCAATTGAAAGACGCGTTTTTTCCGCTCCTCCTTCTCGTCATAGTCGGGAATAGAACCATTTCCATGATGTGGGATATCGCCGTGCCATCGGCGGTTGTCATGTACACCATTGTGATCGGAATTGTTTCTTGGCTCCGTTTTACCTATCGGTTGGAAGAAGGGGAATTGCGCATTGAACATGGTGTGTTTGTAAGAAAAAAACGATATATTCCTTTCGAACGCATTCAAGGCGTTTCCATTTCCGAAGGTTTTCTGCAACGATTGGCAGGAGTCGTTAAAGTCAATATAGAAACAGCGGGAAATCAGTTAGGAGAAGCCGAAGTGGTATTAACGGCTGTAACAAGGGAAGAAGCGGAACGAATTCAACGTTGGATTCGAAAAGCAAAGGAAATGATAAATGATGAAATGATGCTGTTGGATGAAAATACTGCATCTTCTTTTGTCTCCATCCATCAACCATTACAGGAAGAAGCGAAAAACATCATTTTTTCGATGAGTTTTTGGGAAGTTTTTCAAGTAGCGGTGACAAGCGGTGGGGCACTTAGCGTTATTGCTGCCATTTTCCTTTTTATCTCCCAATTTGACGATCTCATTCCTTATGAGATGCTATATAAAGATGCGCAAACGATGTTCGCGCATGGTTTATTTGATACGATGATGGCTGTTTTATTGATTTTTATTGCCGCTTATATGATATCCATTATTCAAAATATGCTGCGGTACGCTTTTTTTACGGTGGAAAAAATAGATGAAGACATCGTCATTTCGAGAGGATTGCTTGAAAGAAGAAAAGTGACAACGCCTGTCGCACGGGTTCAAGGGATTGTAATAAAAGAAAACATGATTCGCCGCTGGCTTGGGTATGCTTCCGTTTATATCATTCATGCGGGTGGGGCATTGGATGGCGGCCATCACGGGAGTATTATACTCTGCCCGTTAATAAAGAAAGAACGGATTGCTTCCGTTATTTCTTCCTGTCTCCCGGAGTATAGCATCCACCATGAATTCAATGCGTTGCCAAAGCGAGCATGCATCCGCTACACGGCCCGTCCTTTATATGTGCTGATTCTTCCTGTTTGCATCGCCGCTTATTTCTTGCGTCCGTGGGGGCTGTTGCTTTTGTTGTGGCTTCCCATCGTTTCATATTTCGGCTACTTAAGTTATAAAGCGGCCGGCTGGGCGATTTCGCCTCATCAGCTTGCACTAAGAAGCGGCTTTTTCAACATGAAAGCCATGTATATGTTAAAAAATCGTATTCAATCCATGGAAGCTTCTTCTACCTGGTTTCAGAAGCGAAAACACCTCGGAACCATTGCGGCAACGGTCATGCCCGGAATCGGCGCCCGTGGAGAAGTGGCAGATCTTGATCAAGAAGATGTGAAAACAATATATGCATGGCTGAAAAGGACAAACGAAGCATCTAAAGTTTCGTCTGATTGAACTCTCCCCACCCATGCTCTGCTTAGAGGTGGGGGGAGCTTCTTGGATAAAATCTTAAAATAAGAATAGATATACAATAAAGAGGGCTTTTATCCTAAAAAAATTTACATGTTGGTCTCTTTCTGTTTTTGTTTTAACCGCTCTTCAAGAACACGAATCATGAATAAAAAGTGTTCAGCTTCGCGAAGAACGTGGTCAGCTAGTAAAGGATTAATAATGTTTCGAATCTGGGAACTTTTAATTAGCTCAAGCCCCGCTTTCTTGAAGTTTCTTAATTCTTCCGTTGCACTTTCACTATCCTTATTCATCTTTCCGATGATCGGATAGGTCGGTTTCTTATGATAAAGCATGGATTCCACGTCTCTAGCTTGGTTTAACAAGGTTTCAAAATCGTCGCCAAATTTTCGTGCAGTAGCCACCAAATTTCTCTCAGATGGGTCTAGTAATGAAGCGATAAAACGGGAATGCTCCATCATAATGCGTAGCCAAAAAACATTCTCGTGGATAATGGCGTCTTGAATAGGCTCTAATATGCCATTGTTAAATTTTTGAAGGCTATTCATAAAATACTCTGCTTCACGAGCAATATGGTCAACAAGGAGAGGAAAATTAAAACCCCGAACTTTTTCATTTATAATCAGAATGAGAAGATTTCTTTTGAAATTTCTAAATCCATACACCAACTGGATACTGTCTTCATTCAGTTTTCTAACTGCTTCAACTGATTCTGGCGTTTGATGCGCCCTTTTTTCTTGTTGTTCAAAATAGTGGTAGAAACGTTCTGTTTGTTGAATTAAATCTTTATCATTTCTATTCATACCTTCCCCAAGAAACAATGCATGCTCCTTCATAATACGAAGCCAAAATTTATTTTCAGTAAGGGAGCGCTCAATAAACATTTTTTCTGAAAGAGGCTCTGGTGGGGCTGCAAATTGTTCTGGTGGCAAAATCATCGCTTTTGTTCTGTCTTCAGCAAAATGCCCCGGCATATTAGGTTTACTCCACATATGGTTTCACCTCTCCGATAGGCTAATGTATGATATGCGGATGCTTAGCTAAATATGATTTTTTTGCCACAAAGAGAGCACAAGTTGTATTGTATGATCCTAATGAACATGGTGTATGGGAATTAAGTTGCCGCTATGAAAAACATAGCTCCGTTCCACGCTTTTCCCAGTGATTTGCCACTAGGGCTGTTTGGTCCTTAACAATGTGATGGCAAGAGTTTCGCGTATCTTTCTCGTTTTTGCATCGGAGTGATGCCTGAATCCCCCTGGAACGGCGCCCCTTGAACCCAAAAACCTCGACGCATTCCTCTTCTATAATGCGAAGCATTTAGGAGGGGGGAGTCAAGGAGTGTTTATCTTGCTCTTCTATATATTTTTTAATTACTTCTAGTGGAGTCCCCCCTGTCGAGAAAATCATATAACTGTTGCTCCAAAAATATGGTTTCCAATAATACTTTGACAACTCATTCTGAAATTCTTTGCGAATATATCGAGATGAAACAGTTTTAAAATTGTTAATCAATTTAGAAAGCTGGACTTGTGGAGGTGCTTTAAACAATAAATGTATGTGATCTTCTTCTCCATTCATTTCGATTAGCTTGCATTTAAAACGGGAAAAGATATCTTCGGCGATTTCTTTCAAGCGGTGATGCATTTCTTTCGAGATGCATTTTTTTCTATACTTTGTAACAACAACTAAATGATAATATAAACTGTAAAATGAGTGTCTATTCCTTTCAAATTCATGCATTTTTTTTGAATGATACTCCTTTACAACTAAATGATTTATATATTACAATGATGGTGTTGTAAAACTAGAGAAAAACTCGAAGCTACGCATAAGGATGCAGCATAATACATATAGTAAACATCAATGAAATCCACACCATCGTGGCTGCTCCAATCCGTCACACTTTCACTCATTAAACATCCATTCCGTCTTGCGACGAAGTTCAAACAACCATTGGTCAACCCCGTTTTCAAAAAGACACAAAAAGGCAGGAAAGGCCTCTTCGTAGGCATCTTTCCGTTCCTTGCTATTGCAGTGGTTGATGAGGAAATCCATATGATTCCTGATTGCTCTGTTGTTTGACGAATCTTTTCGCTGTCATACGCGGCATTGCCTAATACAAAATTTGATGTCCCATTGCTGCAAAGAAGGAAGCAGTTTTGGCGCTGCCGCATCATTCCGATTCGCGGTTGGATTCCCTTGGTAAGTGAGTATGCAGAGATGGAGCTTATATATCCTTTCAACAAAGTGGTAGCAGGTGAATACTCCCCCCGCTTTGCCTGTGAATCGTAAAGCTGCTCCGAGGGCAGTACTGTCGATCAGCGCAATTTGGGGATACCGTGTTTTTAAATCTTTTCACAGCTGTGCATGAAAGGCAGGAAATCCCTGTTCCCGGGACCATTTTGCTGCGTGGGAAAACAAAAAAGATGAAAGGGCTTCACCAAGCCAGCAGGTCCGATGAAAACAGTGAAAACGCTGCAGGTGCGCACGAATTTCCGCAAAGATCGATAGCAAAATAGGTTTTCAAAAAGAAACATTTCAGTGCCGATTTTTGGTCACATACGGTGTTTCTGGTAACGATAGAGAGTTGATATATTGAAATAAGAATTCTAAAAGTGATCCGATTTCATATGATCATGCATGTTCACCGTTCCAATTGGAAATCATGATCATATCCATCCCTTGGGTTTGGTTACAATGTATGAATGTTCTACAATCATAACATAAAACATACTCGTGAGAAAGAGGTTTGTTATCTAGAAAAAGTTGTCAAAACAAGGCGATTAAAAACAAAATTATCTCTCGCGGACTTAAAACATTCGAGCTTACGATAGCCAACTTTCGGGAGGTTTTGGCATCTATTTCCAATTTGATTCAAAAAGTTTGATCATCTTAAACATTTAAACACCAGACAAGTTGTCCAAACCGCCAAAGGATGTTCCGTCTATAATGCCTAGCATTTAGGCGGGGAGGTTCGCCTAATGATGCAGTATATGGTTGATTTTTATGGTGCGTTTGCAAGATGGAAAATCCAATTTTTGGACGCTTCCTCACGGGGGAGTGAAAAAGGACGAAATCCGTTCGTTTCGTTTGCAAAAATTCTTCTGAATATCATGATTCACTTGGGGGAAGTAAAAAAGAAGAAGGTCATTTGATCTTCCTTCCGAAGGTCATCTGATCCTTCTTCTTTATAGATAAATTAGCAAAGGATATCGTTGTTTTGTAGTTTTTGAGATACCTTTAAATGAAAGGCTTGCTGCTTCATGATTTGTCTCATGAAGCGGCAAAGATATCATGTTTTTGCTCCACAGAAGGGGTATGCAGAGACTGCGTGAGTGGAAGATATAATGATACTTGTGTTCCCTTGTTGACTTCGCTTGCAATTTGGATCGTTCCACCCATCGATTCGATAATTCGATAGACGACCATCATTCCAAGTCCGGTACCTCTTCTTCCTTTTGTTGTAAAATATGGTTCCCCAAGGCGTTCGATTTGTTCTTTGGTCATTCCGACCCCTGTATCCGAGATGCGGATAAGCACTTGATCTTTTTCGATAGAAATGTAAACTTCGAGTGTGCCGCCATTTGGCATTGCTTCAATAGCATTCTTGATAATATTGAGCAAGCATTGCTGAAGCTTTTGGCGTTCCCCTTTGACGTTACAAGGAATGAGCGACGTTTGGACTTCAACACTATTCATGTTTGCCAGCGGACGCACAATATCGATGACGCGTTCAACTTCTGTTTTCACATTTAGATTTTCTACGCTTTCCGGAGCAGGTTTGGCAAATGTAAGATAATCCGTGATAATCGCTTGAGCGCGATCTAATTCTTCGATGGCAATGCGAATGTATTGTTTCCGCTTTTCTTGCGATAAATGGCTTTGCTCCAGCAATTGTATAAACCCTCGCGCGGTCGTTAGGGGATTGCGCACTTCATGGGAAATGGAAGCAGCTAAGTGGCTGACCACTTCCATTTTTTCCGCGCGGATAATCCGTTTTCTTAATACGCTGTTTTTATATAAAATTTCCTTAAGATAGCATGTGAAAATCATACTGATTGGCTGAATAGGCAGGTAGAGCCAAAACGCTGAAGAAGCCGGCAATGTGTGATGAAAGGATTGGATCCAAACGACCATGAGCATCTCGGAAACAGCGGATAATAGAAAAGCAAGCAAAATGCGCTGTTTGGAAGACAAGGCCAAAAATTTTTTCGATAAGGCTATGCCGGCGATCATAATGGCGACCGATGTAATAGCGGTCAGCATGAATTCTTTTCCGCCAAAAAAAGAGCGGTAGCCAATCGTCACCATACAAAGAAAAAGGCTGGCGATCGGCCCTTTATACAAACTGCCCAACCAAAGAGGCACTTGATGTAAATCGTAAATGTATTCTGTATCGATGTTGGAATTGATAGGAAATGTCATGCAAAGAATGATGATAATGGCGGAAGCGAGTGTTAAAATGTACTTCCTTATTTTTTCAGGTGCGTTTCTTTCCTCAAGCCATAATGCAAGAATGAAAACCGGGATCAGAATAAAAAATAAATTTAATAGGACGTTTTTTACAATGTCGAGGAACATATTTACACCTTCCTTTACATGACAAATTTTTTTAATGAATTCAACTTTAATAAAAAGGAATGTCAGATGTTAAGTATGAATGATTGGTTTTTTTGGCATAAACATTTGTTTTTTGACATAATTCTTCTTAAATAAAAAGTTGAAATTATGATAATTATTCAAAATTAAAAAACTATACATTCAGTAAATAGCGGTTAAATTCATATTAACGTAGCTGTTCTAATACCGATACTTGCTCGGTTAAAATGAAAAACGCTGTTGTCACCGTGCCGATCGTCACCGCCCGAAAACCGATCCAGCCCCAAAAGCAGACGTGGTCCGAAAACTTATAAGCGATGCAAGAATAAGAAATAAACGGTAATCCATGAGAAAATGATGAGAAATCCGAGTAAGAACATGGAAGCAAGTGTGCCTTTTAACGGTGTCTCTTGCTTTTTTAGTGCTTGTTTTTGTTTGTTACAATTCCGATTTTGCCATTTTCTATGCCTCCTCCCAACAAACCCCATCCCACTTTATCATACAAAATTCTGCGGAAAATGGTAGGTACATTTTACCAGTTCACAAATTATTCATTTTTTACTTCGTCACCATAGTAACAATGATTTTTCTCATATTATCAATGTGAAATGTTGTGAACGCCATCTTTGCAGCTGGGCAACGGAAGCAATCAGATCCATCCTGCAACAGGCAGCGGCCTTAGCTTGCCCGCAGCCGCTGGCAGCAGATACTTGCGATTCCTTATAAGAAAAAGGCTGTTGATTTTTATCAACAGTCTTTTTCTATATGATTAAGAAGTCTAAGAATCATGATAGCCGCACTGATCCATGTTCATAATCCGTGATGCAGTAGAGATTTGAAATGTGATAAAATTTTGCTTATCAAACTTTAAGAATAATAACAAGGAGAAAATAGGGGTTGTTGTTACTAAAAAGCATCATTTTAGGTTTTTCCGTATCTGCTCCAGTGGGACCAATAGGATTGTTATGTATTCAAAGAACCCTCACGAAAGGTCAAATGGCAGGATTTTTTACCGGTTTAGGAGCCTCAACGGCCAATATGATCTACGCTAGCTTTGCAGCTTTTGGTTTTTCTGTTGTTTCTTCTTTCTTATTGGAACAGCAATTCATTTTAAGAATCATAGGAGGAGTATTTCTTCTTTATTTAGGAGTAAAAATCTTTCTGGCAAAACCTGCTGAAAGAGCAGCTTCTTTGGAAGGAAATGGATTAATTAGGGTGTATTTGTCTACTCTTTTTCTCATGATTACGAATCCAACTACCATCTTAAATTTTGTGGCTATGTTTGCTGGATTAGGTTTTGATAAAACAGCTAGTTCGCCTTCAACTGCATTTATATTTGTCTCTGGTGTGTTTCTAGGAGCGATTTTCTGGTGGTTCCTTTTAAGTTTCAGTGTAAGTATTTTTAAAAATAAGATCACACCTTATTTAAAATCAGTAAACAAAATCGCTGGAATGTTGATTATTTCTCTCGGGTGTCTTGCTTTCTTGAGATAAGAACATGAAGACATTTGAACAAAATACCAACTTTGATGAGCTAGTAAATATGACTGAAGGAGCTGCCGCGGCAGCTCTTTTACTTTTCAAGGAATTTTGTACATGTTTGTTTCTGCTCTTTTGTCATCCCGCCCCCTGTATCCGAGATAGGAATAAGCACTTAAGCTTTTTCGATAAAATGTAAACTTTCTTTCACCGAAGTCCCTTTAGTCCAAAAGAGCTTGAAGGATTGCTACGGTTGATCCCGTCCATGATGGATATTTCCTTCATCAGGAATTTTATTTAAAGGGAGGGATCGTAAAACATGCACCTAATGTTATATTCATCATAATATGAAGTTGAATAAATATTGGGGGAGGGTCTATAATGTATCCATATCTTTACAACTTTGCTGACCCTAACAGGCAATCAAGCATACAATCAGACAAATTAATACGTGACATTGAAAAGGCAATAAATGGACAGTATAGCGCCATTCAATGTTATGCCAAATTAGCAAAAATGGCTCCTACGGATAGGGAAAGGGTTCAAATTCTTGAAATTCGTAACGATGAAATAAAACACTATCAACGATTTACACAAATATATGTAAATCTGACAGGTATGCAGCCTGATGTAAAAGTTATTGAGGAATGTCCTAATACCTACGTGGAAGGATTAGAATATGCTTTGAAAGATGAGCAAGAAACTGTTGATTTTTATCTAGATATTTCTGATGAGACGAATGATCCATATATCAAAGAAGTTTTTCGTCGTGCAGCAGCAGATGAGCAAAACCATGCAGTCTGGTTCCTATACTATTTTATAAAGAATAAAAGAGCTGAGTTGTAACGAATTCAGCTCTTTTATTTATGATGAAAGTTTGGGTTTAGCAACTTTGCCCAAACAGGACATTTCGCTTTTTTATTACTATTGAAGACGATAATGAAGAATCATGGTGATCGATTCAAAAGATTCAAAATTCAAAAGGGAAGGGAGACTCAAAATCACCATTAACAAATTCATGCTTTTAACGATGTTATATCTATATCAACAATGTTTCATTTTTGCAGAAGAAAATTACCGATTACGGATCACAAAAACACGGATGATCAGATGGTTGCCCGACCAATGCGGTTAGCTTCAGGTACTTCAATCAAACGACCGCTTTTCACGTCGTAAATAAAACCGTAGATCGTAATGTAGCCCGGAACAAGAGGGTGAGAACGAATCCGTTCAACATCGTCAATAACACTCTGTTCAAGATTGCTGATCGTCAAAAATTCCATGTATTCCCCCGCTCTGGAACCGGGTCCTCTTCCTGTATCACGCCAATTTTTCCCATCAAACTCAGCTGGTTCCAAACTGTTAGCGAGCAAATTGCGAATAATGTCATTGGTAAACGTCTCCATACCGCAATCGGTATGATGAATCACGAACCATTCCCGTGTTCCCAACAGCTTGTACGAGATTACAAGGGAACGAATCGCATCGTCGCTTGCCCGGCCTCCTGCATTTCGGATCACGTGAGCATCGCCTTCCGTAAGTCCGGCAAACTTGGCTGGGTCGAGGCGCGCATCCATGCAGGTCAGAATCGCAAATCGGCGCTTCGGCGGCATCGCCAGATTTGCTTTGTCCCCAAAATTAGCAGCATATTTTTTATTCGCGGCCAACACTTCGTTTAAAATATTGCTCATTTTCCGTCCCTCTTTCTTAAATTAAATTATATAAATCATATCTATTTACTATGATTATAATGTGCCATTATCCTGCCGTCAATGAATTCTTACACGTTCAACGGGTATAATAACTGGAGTAAGAAGCCTATCATTTGATAGTTAAATGAAGATAATGGTAATTTAAAGATAGTTCATCCAAAAATGATTTATATTTAGGAGCTGGTTCTATGAAAGTGTTGACCGTTGTCTCACATCCCAGAAGAGAATCCCTTACTTTTGCAATTGCCGAGCGTTTCATTCAAGGGTTAAAAGATGCTGGACATGAAGTGGAAATTGCGGATTTGTACGGTGAAGAATTCAATCCGCTGTTATACGAACAAGATGAACCTGATTGGGACAACCCGAATAAAACATATTCTCCTCGTGTTCACGCAGAAATGGAACGATTGAAAAGAAACGATGGATTAGCCTTCATCTTCCCGTTATGGTGGTATTCATTACCGGCAATGGTAAAAGGATATATAGACCGGGTATGGAACTATGGTTTTGCTTATGGAGGAACGCGCCTTCCACACAAAAAGGTATTGTGGATTCCGCTTGTCGGAGAGACAGAAGAAAGTCTTAAAAAAAGAAATTTCGTTACGATGATTTCTCATTATTTGAATGCTGGTTTAGCCGGCTATACAGGTATTCCTCAATCGGAAGTGGCATTTCTGTATAACACGTTAGCGGAAGATATTGAGAATGAAGAGGAAGTCAAAAAACATTATGAGAGTCTTTTCCATCGAGCGTATGAGCTAGGGAATACATATAGCCATTCATTAACGAAAAAATAATCATGGATATGGTGTGTCAAACTGATTCAAAATGATGCTATGCAGTAAAGTAAGTGCGCATCCTCCACAGTACAGTAGGAATAAAAAGCTTACCGATTAACATGGCTATGGAACTGGTGGTAATGGTAGTATAAAGCCATTCATTAGAAAAGGGGTGGGAATATGAAAGTACTTATCGCAGGCGCAAATGGACACACGGGTCGATTGATCGTGGAGCTGCTCGGGAAAAGCAATAGACATGAAGCTTACGCAATGATTAGAGATGCAGCTCAAGCAGAAAAATTGAAACAGCTTGGTGCCAAGGAAACTATATTGGCTGATCTTGAAAAAGATGTTTCTCATGCTGTTAAAGGTATAGATGCGGTGATTTTCGCTGCTGGTTCTGGCTCACATACAGGTCCGGATAAAACCATTTCTGTAGACCAAGAAGGAGCAAAACGCCTTATTGATGCAGCAAAGAAAGAAGGCATCTCTCATTTTATCATGCTTAGTTCGTATGGATCTGGTAATCCGGATGCTTTACCAAATTTGGCTCATTATCTAAAAGCAAAAGGGGAAGCGGATCGATACTTAATAGAAAGTGGATTAACATATACCATTGTTCGCCCTGGGTATCTAAGTTTTGAACCACCTACGGGTAAAGTGGAAATCGCTGAGCATTTTGAAAGCATTGTAGGAAGAGATATCCCGCGTGGAGATGTCGCACAAGTAATTGTATCTTGTCTTGATATGGAAAATACCAAAAACAAAACATTTGAGCTCCTCAGTGGTAATCAACCTATACAAGATGCGCTCAAAGCTCTCTGAAGCAGGGGGCGGTAATAAACAGAAACAGTTTTATCCTTTCTGTTTCACTACTGCATCAAAGTATGTAGAGGCGTTACGATTTTCGTAATGCCTCTATTTTTATTTAAATTGGAAGATAACATCAAAATGAATTTACGATAAACTCTATCGTTTATTTTTCTGTTTTTTATTTAACAAATCTTCAAATTTGGTACCGTCAAGAATTTTGTGTAATATAATGGGGGTAGGGTTTCTCTGAAATGGATTTGGAATGAATAGGGAACTAGTTTCCTCCACACAGGAGACTGAATATTCAGTCTCCTGTGTGGAAAGGGAGAATCCCCCTATTTTGTTTATTTACAGTATTTGGTTAATGATAACGTTCTTCAAACATTCGTTGAAGGGCTTCATGCGCTTCGGCAAATCCTCGCAACTTTCGCCCTGCCCATTTCTCATTAAAATCTTGAATGGTCAAATACACGATTTTTTCAGCGGCTTCTAAACTATTCAAACTGTTCATCGGTTTTAGGCGTTTCCGAATCTCCTTGATCGTTCGTTCGATGGCATTGGTCGTGTAAATCACACTTCGAATACTGCTTGGATAATCCATAAATGTAAGGAGGACATCCAACTCATTGGCCCAAGATTGAACTTCTCTTGGATATTTGCTGGACCATTTCGACTCAAACTGTTGAAACATTTGTAACGCCATCTCCTTATTCGGCGCGCGATAAATCAGCTTGAGATCCTCGGCCACTTCGAATTGGTCTTTTTTCCGAACACGATGGAGCGTGTTGCGGACTTTGTGAACGACACAACGCTGCACATCGGCTTTCGGATAAACCGCCTTAAAGGCTTCCTCCAACCCCGGTAGTCCATCGAATACGCCCAGAAGCACTTCCTTGACGCCCCTGTTGTATAGTTGTTGAAGAATCTCCTGCCATACATAGGCGCTTTCCTGTCCTCCCACAAAGAAATCAAGAATTTCGCGATATCCTTCTTCATTCACCCCTAACACCACATAAATGGCTTCTTTCTCCACGGTTTCGCGACGAAGTTTTACGTATAAACCATCCAAATATAAGACAGAATAACGCTTGTGCAGTGGACGAGTGTGCCATTTCTCGATGTCTTCCTTCACTACATCGGTAATACGGCTGATCGTTGCAGGAGAATAGGCATTGCCTAAAATTCGTTCAATAAACTTGCCAATTTCACGTGTGCTCATGCCACTTTGATACATCCTGATGATGGCTTCCTCAAGCCAGCCCGTGTGGCGTTGGTAAGGGGCAAACAGCTGCGTTTGAAATTCTCCGTTTCGGTCTCTAGGGACCAAAAGACCTTCAATCCGGCCATATTGCGTATCTAGATTTCGTTGATAGTAGCCGTTTCTCATATTCGATGTTCCGGCTTGTTCTATTTCGAGGAAATTCTTGATTTCTTCCCGCATGATCAGTTCTAATTTTTCCTTTACAAACTGACGAATGACACTTTCCAGTTGATTTGCCCAGTCGACATTCGGTATACTTTTAGACATAGGTAGGGTTCTCCTTTCTCTGGAATGTTTGGGTTCAATCAGAGAATACCCTACCTTTTTTATTTTGATCTAGTAAAATGCTTTACACAAAATTTTATACATCATCTCAAATTTATTTTAATATTACCTTTAAATCTATTTTTTACAATGAAGATGGTCGAAAATCATCAAAATTTTAGAGGGGAGCGAGATAGCAGTGAAAAGGACAGGAATGATTGGCTTATCACTTTCTTTATCGTTAGGGTTACTCGCGAATTATGCTCCGGAAGCGATGGCAGCTGATGAACAAGTTAAGCAGTCATCTATGCTGCAACCGATTGTTGACCATGTTGCTGTCATTGCCCACCGCGGCACCTCAGGTTATGCACCCGAACATACATTGGCAGCATACGAAAAGGCAATTAAGATGAAAGCAGATTATGTCGAATTGGATTTGCATATGACAAAAGATGGTGAGTTAATTGCTATTCACGATTCCACGCTGGCAAGAACAACGAATGTAGAAGAAGTATATCCCGACCGCGCCCCTTGGCGGGTAAAAGATTTTACATTAGCCGAAATTAAGAAGCTAGATGCCGGTTCTTGGTTTAACAAGACTTACCCTGAGTATGCAAAAAAACAATATGTCGGGCAGAAAATCCCAACCCTTCAGGAAGTAATCGATTTTATCAAAAAGAAAGATCCGAAAGTTGCTCTGTACATAGAAACAAAGTCGCCTGACGTTTATCCGGGCATGGAAGAAAAACTCGTTAAGATCTTGAAAAAGAACGGTTACTTGAAAAAAGGTAAAGTCATTTTCCAATCATTCAGCGAAGCGAGCTTAAGAAAATTACAGGAGATGGTTCCTAAGGATATTCCTCTTATTCAGCTTTATAGTCCAGACATGATTCAAGGTCAAAATCTGGATGATGTCTTTAACCGAGCAGCGGAATATGCGGAAGGTGTAGGACCGGATAAATCGCTCGTCACCCCGACGTTTATGCAGGAAGCCCATGAACGTCATATGGTCGTCCATCCGTATACCGTGAATACGAAGGAGGAAATGGTCGAGCAATTATCCCTTGGTGTTGATGGAATGTTTACGAATTATCCTGATCAATTAGTAGAATTGAACAAGAAACCGTATATTTCCCACGGGGCGGCCAGCGGCGAAGTGACGGATACATCCGCGGTATTATGGGCTAGGACAAGCCAGCCCGCAAAGGTGCGATTTGAAGTTTCCGAGGATGCTGCTTTTAAAAAAGCCATCGTGAAAACCAAAAAAGCAACTTCCGAACATGATCTGACCGTACAAGTAAAAGTGACGGGTTTGAAACCAGACACGATTTATTACTACCGTGTTCAGGCTCTTCCTGGATCACATCAGGTGAGTGGAAGATTTAAAACCGCTCCGGCTGAAAATGAACGGAAGCCATTGACGATTGTTTGGGGTGGTGATACAGGCGGCCAGGGCAAAATCCCGCCTTTTAAATCTTTTGCGGCGATGGCGGATTTGAAACCGGATTTCTTCTTGTTTAGCGGGGATACGATTTACGCTGATAATACTACGCCGGCTGTTCCGAATCCGCCATCAAAAAGTATTGAGGATTTCTGGGCGAAATATAAGGAAAATCGTACCGACTCAAACTTAAGAAAATTGCTTCAATCGACAAGTGTATATGCCATCTGGGATGACCATGAGGTAACGAATGACTTTTCTGGACCATTTGAGCCGCTTGCCTCAACCGGATTTCAGGCTTTTACGGATTATTGGCCAATATTGGACGAGCGGAGTTCATCCGGGAAGCTTTATCATAAGTTTTCATGGGGTAATACACTTGATTTATTCATTTTAAATAATCGCAGTTACCGTGATCCAGATACGAAACCAGATGGTCAGGACAAGACAATGCTTGGTCAAGAGCAGCTTGAATGGTTGAAAAAAGAACTCTTGAATTCAGATGCAAAGGTGAAACTTATTGCTTCTTCCGTGCCGATTTCCATTCCGACTGGGAAACCAAATGCACGCGATGGATGGGCGAATGGCGACAACATCAATCCGAACGATAAAACAGGGTATGAACATGAGTTTGCGGAGATTTCTAAATTTATTATCGAGAATAAAATGAAAAACGTATATTTTGTCACAGCTGATGTTCATTTTGCTGATATTATCCAGTATGACCCTGACCATAACGGCACAATTGATTATCGTGAACTAGTAAGCGGACCGATCGGTGCGGGCCTAGGTCAGCCGTCAACACTTGATCCTACATTTGGGCCGGAGCAACTGTATGCTGAAAGTGGGTTCTTTAATTTTGGTGTACTCAAGGTTGATCCGGGATTAAAACAAGTGACGGTCGAAATTCGTGATGAAAACGGTAAAATTCATTTCCATCGTGATTTTCCAATGGAATAACAGAGTGGATTCGTAAATGAATGTGCCGCCTACAATGAATGTAGGCGGCACAGCTTGTCGATAAAGTCCACAAGCTGCAAATATATTTCTAGCAACATTTAAACTGTTAAAGGGAGTGGTTAAAATCAAGAAGATAAGTTAGGTAGTAAATAGTTTATGCAACTGTGTAGTTACTATCTTATTTTGGATTATTGGCATGGCAGAGTGACATGATCTCATTCATTCTGAAGAATAACAAATAGAGACGGAGATAAGGAAAGTTTACTTCTATTTTTCACACTTTCGTCTGAATTGTAAAGATGATGTTAAAGTCGTTCTTTTCTCTTGTTTTATATAAGTATGTAGTTATATACTTATTAAGGTAAGAGTAAGTATGGTTATACTACCATATCTATGTCGTGAATATGGAAGATGTAAAATTATTTATTTAGCATGAGAGGAACAAAATGGCCAATAAAGGAATTGAAGAGTATCATATTTCATTTTTGTTTATATATAAGTAAATGATTATATAATCATACAATAATAGGAGGTGTTCCCATGCCAAAAACAGTAGTGGAAATAGAAAAAGCATCACACGTTTTAAAGTTGCTTGGTGATAAAACACGTTTAACGATCATGGCAATTTTAAAACAACGGGAGTGTTGTGTATGCGAGCTTCTTGAAGTGTTTGACATGAGTCAGCCCGCTATTAGTCAGCATCTTCGCAAGTTAAAAGATGCAGGATTAGTAAAAGAGGATAGGAGGGGACAGTGGATTTATTATTCCCTCAATCCACAAAATGAGTTATATGATTTCATCCAAGATATTCTGCAACACGTTCCAGATCAAACAGAGAATATTCGTAAGATTGAGGAGACCAATCCTACGCTCCGTTGCGGTTGTTAACCTACTAATTTAATTGGGAGGGAAAACATGAATAATATGGGGAAAAAACGTCTATCGTTCTTGGATCGATACCTAACGCTTTGGATTTTCCTTGCTATGGCAGTAGGAATTGGCTTAGGATTCGTCTTTCCGGGTTTTATAGACGTAATGAACAGTTTGCAGGTAGGAACGACATCGATTCCAATTGCAATTGGCTTAATTTTCATGATGTATCCTCCGTTAGCAAAAGTTCGCTACGAGGAGATGGGACGCGTCTTTAAAAATGTGAAAGTATTAGTGTTATCGCTCGTACAAAACTGGATGATTGGACCGATTCTTATGTTTGTGTTGGCGATCGTATTTGTGCCGGATAAACCAGAATACATGGTCGGACTCATCCTGATCGGTCTGGCACGTTGTATTGCTATGGTGATTGTCTGGAATGATTTAGCGAAAGGAGACAGGGAGTACGCAGCTGGGCTTGTGGCGTTTAACTCTGTGTTCCAAATGCTATTTTTCTCTGTTTATGCGTATGTGTTTGTGACGATCATTCCAGAATGGTTAGGACTAGAAGGTGCTGTCGTTCATATTACAATGATGGAAGTCGCTAAGTCGGTGTTCATTTACTTAGGAATTCCGTTTCTTGGCGGAATGTTGACGCGCTTTTTGTTGGTAAAAGCAAAGGGCAGACAATGGTATGAAAAAGTATTCATTCCAAAAATCAGTCCGATTACATTGATTTCTTTATTGTTTACGATTATCGTCATGTTCTCTTTAAAAGGAGATGTTATCGTAAGCTTGCCGTTAGATGTCGTGAGAGTCGCCATTCCATTGTTGATTTACTTTGTATTGATGTTTTTCGTTTCCTTCTTCTTAGGGAAGAAAATTGGGGCGAGCTACCCTGTAACCATCACGCTTGCCTTTACAGCCGGCAGCAATAACTTTGAGTTAGCGATTGCCGTAGCTGTTGGCGTGTTTGGGATCCATTCTGGCGCAGCATTTGCAGCTGTTATTGGACCACTGGTGGAAGTGCCTGTCATGATTGCGTTAGTCAACGTGGCACTATGGTTTCAACGAAAATACTTTAAAACAGAATCAGTATCATACTAACAACAGAGGTGGAATGAAACATGAAAAACAAAAAGATCATTTACTTCTTATGCACAGGAAACTCTTGCCGCAGCCAAATGGCAGAAGGATGGGCAAAAAAATATCTTGGCGACGAGTGGGAAGTGTACAGCGCTGGTATTGAAGCGCATGGATTAAATCCAAACGCAGTAAAAGTCATGAAAGAAGTAGGAATTGACATTTCCAACCAGACATCGGATATCATTGATCCGGAAATGTTAAATAAAGCGGATTTGGTAGTAACATTATGTGGTCATGCAGCGGACCATTGTCCAGTAACCCCGCCAAATGTGAAACGCGTACACTGGGGATTTGATGATCCGGCAAAGGCGGAAGGAACCGAGGAGGAAAAATTAGCGGTATTCCGTCGTGTTCGCGATGAAATCGGCGCGCGCATCAAAAAATTTGTTGAAACAGGCGAATAAGACTAAATGACAGCCGAGAAGATTCTTCTCGGCTGGTTTTATTTATAAATACTTCATACAAAACCAAAGACGAGGCATGTCGATAAAATTTTCTTTATTTTTTAAAACAAAAAATTGCAATTTGCAAATAATATGATATAAATAATTATAGAGGTGAAAAAATGGAAAACATTAGAGAGTTGTTTCAAGTGATGACACGTCGTTTCGGATTGTTGAATAAAAATTGCTGTTCTATTGATGCTGTAGATATTTCTCTTGTTCAAAGCCATATTCTTTATGAAATTGACAAAAGAGAGTCTCCTTCCATGCAACAAGTGGCTGAAGTATTGGGAATGGATATTACCACGTTCAGCAGACAGATTCAAAATTTAGTGAAAAAGGGATTAGTAAAAAAAACGCCACTCCCTGAAGATCGAAGGGTATATACGTTATCGTTAACCACCGAGGGAAAGTTTATAGCAACAACCATTGATCGAGAAATAAATCGATATTTAGAAGAAGTGTTTTCGCATATGACAGAATTTGAGAAAGAAACAGTGATTCGTTCGATTAAATTGTTGAATGAGTGCATGGCAAAATCGAGCGTATGTTGTAAACCGATAGGGATGGGCAAGTAAAAAAGCTTGCTCATAAAAAATAAACAAATAGTTGCGTTTTACAAATAAATGAATGGGGGGATGTATGTGGGGAGAGGTTTTGAAAAACTTCATGGTGATTACGACACCTTGCTATTTACTGTTATCTCATTCGTTATTCACTTTATTCAGGGATTCATTCCATAAGATGTATATCCGTTTTCAACGATATCCTATTTTGCAAATGTGGATGACCAAGGGTATGGCGTTAGTACCTGCATTAGGTACAAGTTTACTGGATTTAACAATTATTACACGGTCTTTTTAGAAAGAAGCTAGTAATCTTTGCGTTTATAGGTACTGTCATGACAATGGCAGCGTTATCATATTTTTTCATTTAAGGGAGTGATAACTTATGAATCATGTGAATAACGATCAAATACGGCAAAATGTCCGCAGCCGCTATAAGCAAATTGCGCTGCAGGAAGTAAATTCTAGAAGCTGTTGTTCAGACTCTTCCGGATGTGGTGGTACACCTAATGAGGCATCGGCAAAACTAGGATACTCGGATGAGGAATTATCTGCCGTGCCAGAAGGAGCTAATCTTGGACTTGGTTGCGGCAACCCGCTAGCAATTGCAGAATTGAACCCCGGAGATGTGGTGTTGGATCTTGGTTGTGGTGCCGGTTTCGATTGCTTTTTGGCTGCTCGGCAGGTCGGAGAAACCGGGCGCGTCATTGGTGTGGATATGACGCCAGAAATGATCAGCAAAGCACGCAACAATGCTGCCAAGGGTGGCTTTACCAACACCGAATTTCGGTTAGGAGAAATCGAATATTTACCGGTGGCAGATGATTCGGTCGATGTCATTATTTCCAATTGCGTCATTAATCTTTCTCCAGATAAGCCTCAAGTGTTCAAGGAAGCCTATCGTGTGCTGAAACCAGGAGGGCGCCTTGTCATTTCCGACGTTGTGGCGACGGCAGAACTTCCAGCGGAAATTAAAAACAATATGGATGACTTGTATTCGGGCTGCGTATCAGGAGCAGCCTCGATTAGAGAGTTAGAATCCTTGTTACAACAGAGTGGATTCACACAGATCACCATTGAACCAAAAGATGAATCGAGGGAGTTTATCAAAGATTGGGTGCCTGGAGCGAACGTCGCGGATTACATTGTTTCTGCGATCATTAAAGCAATGAAACCTTAAAAAATGTGGTGTAACAGATCGGAACTCGTTGGGGAAGAAAAAATAGTTGAGTAAGTCGTTTCCCACTCTTACAGATGATGATTGCAAAGGGAATAACATTGGGACCAGTCATGACGCTGATGATCAGCTCAGCAGGGGCAAGCTTACCGCAGAAAACATGATTATACAGTATCTTTAGAAAGAAGCTAGTCTTGGCATTTATAGGTTCTTTTATGACGATGGCGGCGTTATCGGGATTTTTTATTCTATAATCATAAGGAGTGATTGCGAATCATGATCATTCGTAGTTTCCGTAAAGAAGATTGGCTGCAAGTGAAGGAAATTTATGAGCAAGGAATTGCGACAGGACAAGCAACGTTTGAAACGACAGCACCATCGCTCGAAAAATGGAAATCGACCATTGTCGCAAATTTATGTTTAGTCGCTGAAGACGAAGAAGGCATTCAAGGCTGGTGTAAGATAAGTAAAGTATCAGATCGCTGTGTATATGAAGGAGTGGGAGAGGTAAGTGTGTATGTTCGAGACGTAAGTCGTGGAAAAGGAGTGGGGAAGCAACTTCTACAAGCCATAATCAAAGAATCCGAGGAAAAAGGATTTTGGACATTAACTGCGGGAATTTTCCCTGAAAACATACCAAGTTTGCGATTACATCAAAGTGTTGGATTTCGTAGAGTCGGCATACGACAACGTATAGGAAAGTTAAATGGAGTATGGCGGGATGTGGTATTGCTCGAACGCCGCAGTCAAATTGTCGGTATAGATTAATCGTTACTTTTATAAAATGACAAATTTTTAGGGGGGATATGTGTAGGCGCAACGTAGCCTAACAATCGGGAACAAATGGGATTGATAAATCCAAAATGTGGTTGGTTATTAAGCCCTGTAACAATAGTAATGCTTAGAGCTTTTCTAATACTATGAATAGTCCTCATTCAGTAAGATGGATGTTTACCTATACCTGATTGTTTCAACAAATACTTATTATGACGATGTAAAGTAGAGTTTAAGACACTTCCTATGATGATTATAAATCCATCGAAAAAGAAACAAGGAAGCATTCCTTCGATAGAATAACTCTGGAAAGGAGCTTCCTTGTCTCATGAATAGCTTAGTATGTCAACGCGAGCTGCATGGAACGCGTCCCTGTACAACGCTCTACTTCACAGGAGGTTTTGCTTTACCTTTTCAAAAATTTATTCCATGTGGTGATTTAGATCGTGCCAAAATCGAAATATGTCTAACCTTCCATCCCCCTTAGTGAAAGATTTGTTAGCAATCAACAGTACCTTCAGGGAGAGCAGGAGTTATTTGTGTAGCCTGAACTTGCATTTGTTGGACTTGTAATATTTTTAAAGTAAGGTCCATTACGATTTTTTCGCGTAACGTGCTAAATTGCCCTTTGATGTCTACATTAACTGGTGAAAAATCAAGTTCGTAGAAATTTGCAGCTACTAATTCGCCGTATGGTTGTTCATTATATTTGACGAGATTTTGGAAGAAATATTTATCTAAGCGAGGAGTTAAGTCGCTTTTCTCATTAAGGAAGAAAGCCTTGCTGTCTTCTGAAACACCTATAATTGGGAACGTGAGGAACTGATCAGCTGTAATTTCTGTAAAACCAGAGAACGCAACTTCCGCAATTCGATCTTGAAGTGCTCCATTACATGCACTGGAAGCATATTCAATATCTTTCCGAATGAATCCTGATACAAATAATTTAGCTCTTGTGACTCTAAAAAAGTCAGTTTCGCCAATACGCTCAAATCTAACAGGTACCAGTTTCACTTGTTCTAGAAATACATTCTTTGTCACTCTCTTAATTTCAGTTGCTGCTGGGCTAAGTGGAATGTCTGCTTCTACAACAACTTGAATGGTTTTTTCTGCTAGTACAACCGGAACTTTAAGAATTGGCGTAAGACCTGGTGTTTGGATAACCGGGGTATTTTCATTGGATAATGGAATTTGTTCTGTCGCTGTTACTGGACAAGCTGGGGTTGGTTGTCCGCACTTATTGCCAAATCCTCCACTCATAACTAATCCACTCCTTATATTTTTTGAGCTTTTCTCAAGCTCTACGTTAATACAATATTCAGCATTCATTTGAAAGTATAGGGTAATATAATAGTGATTTTTCTCATTTTTAAATTAGTAGATACGTTCGATTATCTTCTAGATCCCTTTGCCATCATAACTGACTCGAACTGGTTGTACTTGCAGTAAATGAATGATTAAATCCAATACAATTTTTTGGCATAATTGACGTAAATGAGTTACCGGGGCTTTTTGCATGGAACCCGTATTTCTATTGTAAACTGCGGTATACTCAATATTTTGATGTATATATCCTTCTATAAATAAATTTCCCTTTAATGCTGTACATATCCCATTATCCAATGATGGAGAAAATTGTGTAGGTACGAATTTGCAATTTGTCAGTACGACTTCTTTAGAGATTTCATTAACCTTCATAATCTCTTCTTCAAACACAACATCTTCTTCTAAACATATTTCAATTTCGTATTCCCCGACTACAACCGGAACTCTAATTTGTATGAAATCATGGGAATTACAGGATTGATTATCTGTTTCTTTTGTTTTTGTAAATAGTGAGTCATGTACGGGAATCACAACTGATTTATAATGATTTTTTTTGTTCTTCGTGCCATAAGTGCGGACCGTGTCAGTGAAAAATATCATTTCGTGAATTTTAGAGGAAATTAAACAACAATAAGGCTGTTCAGGATAATAAGTTGTTGTATGAAATAGTTTTGTGTCTAATTGAGGAGTTTGTCTATTGTTTGGATCAAGAAATTCAGCCGTATGTTGAACTGTACCGCCAAAGACAGGAGGATGAAGAAAATCGTCAATTTCTACAAAAGTGGAGAATGGACTTTTTATCGTCATAGAACGTATTTTTCCGTATTGATGAGATTCATCTGCATCATCAGCTCGATTGGGTTCATCAATATTCTCTCTGGCAAGCATATTATTCATTTCATCCGCAAAGCCAGATTCAGAAGTATGCACAGGTTCCAAAGCAGAATCAGTTTGAGGCTCAGCATTTGTGTTATCGGCATGGCCAGTCTGAAAAACATGCTTAATATCAGTGGAACCAGCCCTTTTAGAAACATGATTAGCTTCAGAATGGGGAATTTGCTCAACTGTATCAACATAGCTTGGTCCAGTATCTGATTCGTAAATAGCATGATTACCCTTTTCTGTCCTTTTTTTGTTTATACATTGATAACAGCGGGCTATAGATTTTTTTTGAACTCCTGAAGATTGAAAAGTGTTTATTTTTTTAGCACGTATTTGCTTCATTCTCCTATAGTCAATCCTTTTCATTACATTTCACTCCCAATCGGACTAATCGTTACTGTATTATTTATGCTTTATTTCAGTTTTTGTCCATGTATAACTCTGAAAATTTCAAAAACAAGGATTTACAATCAGCTTAAGCATTTATACCATTTAACTTGCTCATTCGCACAGCAGCAGAGGACCGTATCATATGAGAACGAAATAAATTTCAAGGGAAGAAGACGGATGATGGGGAAGAGGTGGCGTGTCGGAAGTCGATTTATACCGATTTCAAGGATTAGACAAATACAACAAAAATACAACAATAGCCGAAGTGGTTATTCATCGTAAAACAAAAAATATTAATAATATTCATTTTGTTATATCTTACTAAATATCCCAAAACCAAGCGCAAATTCAACCAAGCGCAAATTCTTTTGTATTATAAAAATAAAACTATGTTCTAAATAACCAATGAAATAAAAAATAAAAACTCCACTTAATAGAACCTATGTCATTGATAGCGCAATGACGTAAGAACAATCAACTTTACGAAGCTTATGAAGTCGAAGACAGAAATTGTATGTTTCAAAAACGTGATCAAGAGATTATATTGAAGATGCGTTATAGAACAAACCAAATAAAGCCATTAAAAGGAGTTATTTATATAGAACACAAATCTCATGAGAATCATCCACATCATTCTTAGTATTTAGGATTCATCGATTGGTGTTTCCGTTCTTCTATTTAACTATAAGAATTGGGCAACTTCGTTATGGAGTTGCCCATTTTTAGAAAAAAGTTGGCCAAAAGTATAATTTTTTGGGCCAACTCCTTTTTTAAATGGGAAATGACTTCTGTTTTACTCACAAGTATAAATTTTCCTTTTTAAATATCTTGTGCAATATGGAGTTTCTCTTTGAATTTACGATAGCGTGGTTTTTCTTTGCTAAAATTTTAGGAGGGAAATAGGACAATTTTTTTAGATTAGCAGGCAAAGTGCGGCACGGTACTTGAACGTACTTGTTCCCCCACGAGATGGATCTTTTTGCCCCTATATGGAAACCCCAATCTCCAAAAGAAGGAATAATAGTGTGATAGCTAAGCGTTTGAAACCCTGCGCTTTCAATTGTTCTTCCGATGCTCCAAAAGACAATTGGCGTATCTTCAGGGGAATTGGATTGACAAACAAACACTCCGTCATCAGCAAGCGAACGTTTTAGGAGGGAGTAAAATTCTGTTGTATAAAGATCGCTAATCGTTTGATCTGTCGGGTCAGGAAAATCAACGATAATGATATGATAAGGAGAGCGATTGGAAGCGAGAAAGTCTACGGCATCTTGAGGATGAACGGTTACTCGGGAATCATAGAGAGAATATTGATTAAGAGATGCTAAGCTTTTGACTTTTTTAGCAGCCTCTAATACTAACGGATCTAAATCAACAAGGTCAACATGTTTCACATCGCCGTATTTGAGAACTTCTCTTAACGCCAGACCGTCCCCACCGCCTAAAATAAGTACCCGTTCATGATTGGAAGCCAAAGTGAAGGCGGGGTGTACAAGTGCTTCATGGTAAATTCGTTCATCTAAGGAACTAAACTGCAATTGCTGATCTAAATACATTCTTAAATCGGTTGCTTCAATAATTTGGATGTTTTGAAACGCGCTTTTTTCTTTAAATAAGCTCCTATGCTTGACATTTAAAAGCTCTTGCAATCCGATGCGATCCCATTTGTCTCCGCGGCTGCTTTCGTTGCTGCTGTCTTCCCGCGGTGTTGGGGAAGTGGAAGAGAAATGTAACCGGCGGTCATATTCCGGAGAAAACCAGGGTTTTGTTTTTTGCTTTCTTGAGTTCATGGGAAGCTATCCTCCTTTCGAAGAATCAAAAGGCGTCATTTCCTTGCTCGAAATAAGTTGAAGTTGTGTCACTCCGCGGAAAAGGGAGTAAACCATCGCTCTTTTTGAAGAAAGTCCTTTTAACAGAGATTCAACTTGGTCCATAGGGTCTTGTTTCCCGCACGTATAAAAATCCAACGATGCATATCCTTCTTCAGGCCATGTATGAATGGATATATGCGAAGTGGATAAAATAAGCATTCCTGTTATTCCCTGTGGGTTAAATTGGTAAAAATACGAATACAAAACCTCCATGCCTGCATCTTGTGCCGTTTTTGTCAGCAATTGTTCTAAATGTGTCATGTTATTTAAAAGAGAGGAATCGCAATCAAATGCATCAATGATAATATGTTTTCCTTCCACATTCAAAGTACATCATTCCTTTCTATATTCCTGCTGTTTATCCTATGGGTTTTTTTGTGAAACGTTTGTATGATTGTCCTTAACTATTTATAAATGGTTAGCTGTTGAAAAAGTGGACACTCAAACATTGCAAAAGAGGATATGATGAGTAACGTTTTGATCAACTTTATCAAATCCATCTTGAAATACATAAAAACGGGTTTGTTCAATTTAAATCGCATAGATTTTTCATTATTGCGGAGAAAATATAAAAGTTAAAAGTACAGAGGCTTTCTCTGCATTCAACTTATCGACAAGCTGCAAATGAAGAGCTGTTAAAGCCAAAAAGCAATCGGTCTTAACAAAAAGAGCAAATAAACGGAGTTAGAGGTACAAAAGTATTTTACGTCGAATACAATTTATATAACAGGAGGTGAGCATATCATATGCAAAAACAATTATTCACAGCTTTTCTTTTATTTCCTTTATTGTTGTTAAGTTCCTGTTCGTCAGAAGAAATGGTACAACAAGAAGGAAGTCAAGTCAAAGAAGCGGCTGTTCAGAGCGGGAACATTGCTAATCAGAAAAAAGATACCCCACAGCAAAACACACCATCGCCAAAATATGACAAGGCTGTTACCGCTCCTGCTGACAAAACGCAAAATCCAACAGCAAAAGAAGACAACGTTACTGTCACTTCGAAGCAACCTGCACAATCCTCCATCGGTTCAAAACAGCTACAAGAATTCAAAAATACGACTAATCAACATCCGACCAATACAAAATCATCCGCCAATGAGCAGAAGCAAACGAACGCAGCACTCACTTACGACCAAGTGAAAAGCACTCTCCATAAAGGCATGAGCAAAGAGGAAGTGGAAGCGTTCCTAAAGGTTACAGGAGTGAAAATCGTTAGCGCGTTGGACGGGAAAACCATGTACCGATATGATATAGCCTTCCCCGACCATTATCAGTTTACCGCAACCTTAGCAGAGGATGGAACGCAATTAGATGATGTAGATATTGATGGGGTAAAAAAATATAAAGGGGTCATCGTCTTTGTGGAATATGATGAACAAGCCACTATAAAAGGCTATTCTATTTTCTATGTGGACGAAAAAACACAAAAAGTCCATGCCTACTATCATTACCCAACCTTTGAAAAAACGGATATTCTAGAATAATCTAAAAAACAACCAGTACAATGATAGGATCCCCTTATAGTAGACAGAAAAAAGAAAGGGATGTACTGTCTCTGCTATGGAAGGGGATATTTTTATGGGAAAAATCAGAAAAACTTATTAGATGTGGTGAAGAAATATTTGTTAGGAGGGATGGACGAATTGTGAAATCATGGATCCATTTCACATCTCTTCTTTCGTGTTACATAGATGGGTTACTCACTATAAAAACGAAGGAATTCAAGGATTAGAAGAGAAACGGGAAAGACAAAAGGTTTACATAAAGGTAGACCAAGAAAAAATCCTTTCACACCTGAACAAGCACGGGAACGTTTACGTGCGGAGAATGAATATTTAAAAAAGTTCAGTACACATCAAAAGACAATATCACATCTTACTTAAACAATACAATATAAAGGGCCAGTATGTCTAGAAAAGGGGATTTATTTAGATAATGCATGTATGGAAAACTTCTTCAGCCATTTCCAGTCAGAGTGTTTCCATCTGTGCTTTTTCCGCACGGCCGAAGAGGTGAAATATGCTGTACACAAATATATTCGTTTTTATAACCATCAACGTTTCCAAAAGAAATGAAATAACCTGAGTCCTTATGAATATAGGACTCAGGCTGCTTAAATGTGCTTTTTTATTCCTGTCTACTTGACAGGGGTCACTTCACTTTGAGTAGGCTCTTTTTGTTCATAAAAAATAAGAAGGAGAAGCAAGGCTCCTTCTTTTTAATTTGGCCTGCTAAATTCCGGTGTTTTTTAGACCACACAAAAAGAAAAAGATTGAAATAAATCAGTCTTTTTGTGTGTCTTGTTCAACCATGGCACTCGTAGTTCAACAATTAACGGGAGTGTAAGCATTTAGCAATTCTCCAATCCTCATAAGAAGGGGGAATTACCAGAATCCAAATCCTGGTCCATAACCACCGCAGCCATATCCATATCCTCTACCAAAGCCGCCGATCATACAGCCACAGCCAACAATGATTAACAAGATGAACAGGACGACGATTAATGCAAAGCCAGCACCTGCATATCCTCCAGCACTCATTTAATGACACCTCCATTTATTTGTCTTCAGTTTATAATATGGGACTTTTTATCAGTTTGACTGGGCTTACGTAATTTTCCGCAAATGCGGATGGTTTTTTATCATTGTTCATTTCCTCTAGGGTTTCTGACGGACAACAGGTGCAGCCTCTATCTAGGGCAATTTGGTAAACTTGTCTATACCTTTTTAGTAATGTCGCATACAGTACTAAAAGTGAATCCAAGTTTGGATTTTTTACGCGACAAAAGGTTATGAGATCAGCTGCCGAATCACTTTCGAAAGACGAAAGATCCCTTTGTTCAAGTCAGCTAAAGAAGCATAGGAATAAGAAAGTCGAAGGTACTGGGTCGCATGGTGATCATAGGCATTTCCCGGATTCAATAAAATTCCCCGCTCTAACGCCTTTTCAAAAAGTTCCCGTATAGAAAGCGAAGGCAATAAGCGTAACCATATATAAAAACCACCCTTGGGAACAGACCACGTCGCAATGTCGGCAAGATGCTTCTGCAATGAATCGATCATCACCTCTCTGCGAATCTTCAATTCTTTTCTGACCTCTTCCAGATGTTGATGATAGAGCCCGCTTGATAGCCATTCCGCAACAGCCCACTGAGACAAGGAACTGGATCCGTAATCGGTTTGCATTTTAATATCCGCCAATCGTTCAATGACAGGCTTCGGTCCGACTACCCAGCCGATTCGCAAACCTGGGCTCAATGTTTTCGATATGCTGCCCAGATATAGAACAAGCCCATTTTTGTCGAGGGCTTTCAAAGGTGGGGGAGGCGGCGAATCGAGCCAGAGTTCCCGATATACGTCATCTTCAATAATCGGCAGCCGCTCCTGTTCACATACGTCAATCAGTTCTCTTCGTCTTTCTTCGGACATTAAGATTCCGGTTGGATTATGGAAGGACGGGATCGTATAAAGCAACGAAGCATTTTGCCGCTTTTTTTGTTCCGTAATCATTTTTGTTTGAACCCCGTTTTCATCCAAAGGAAGTCCGAATAATCGCATCCCGGCAGATTGAAACACATGCAGGGAATACAGATACGATGGCTTTTCCAGAAAGATCGTAGACCCTTGCTGTAATAGACCTATTGAAATCAATTGCAATGCTTGCAAGGCACCTGACACAATTAAAATGGAAGACGGGGAAGCCTCGATCCCGATGGTTTTTAAATACCCGCTAAGTTGTTCCCTAAGAAAAAGCAACCCTTTCGGTTCTTCGTAGCCAAGTGAATCAATGCGGTCCGACAACCGGTTAAATACTTGTTTCATCATCTTACGTGGAAACAAATCAGGAGAAAGCTCCCCTGTTCCCAACCGGATGATATTTGGATCAAACTCTGCTTTGTTGATTTCCTGTATCGTATGCAAATTGGGGCGATGGATCCCTGCTTGCACATAGGAGTTCCAATCAGGGGGCGGGGTAGAGGTCATCAAGGACCACGTATTGTTAATCACCTTTGTACCGCTCCCGCTTTTCCCTTCCAGCAATCCTTCTGCGATCAATTCTTCCAAAGCCGCAACGATCGTGCTGCGATTCACTCCCAATGCTTGGGCTAATGTGCGTTGGGGAGGGATTTTCGTCCCTACGGTCCATTCTCCCATTTCAATCTTTTCTTTTATATATTCTTTGATCTGGATATAGAGGGGAGTTGGAGACGATTTGTCCGGTTTCCAATCTAATTCAATCATGAAAAATCTCTCCCGTGTAAAATGGATTGATATTTGAGTTTGGGATTTCTTGCTACATCGTCTGACTTGACTTCGACGATATAACCAAGCTGATTACATTTCTTTCTTTCCCAAAATTCTTGTTTCGATTATACAATTTGGTTGGTATAAAATCCATCCAATTGGTTGGAGACAATGATCGATATCCGAGTATAATTGTTTTCATACGACACGCAATAGGAGGGATTGGAATGGCAGAAGCCTTCATTCACGGATTTATTCTTTCGTTTGGGCTCATTCTTCCTCTTGGCGTCCAAAACGTTTTTGTCTTTAATCAAGGGGCCCTTCAGAAACGCTTTATCCATGCACTCCCGGTCGTTCTTACTGCTTCGCTGTGCGATACGCTTTTAATCACCCTTGCTGTTTTCGGGGTATCTCTGGTGATCCTAGGCTCGTTTTGGATCAAAACGATACTATTGAGTGTCGGAATAGTGTTTTTGCTATATATGGGGTGGAGTACCTGGAAAAGTGCCCCTGAAAATAGCAACAACGAAAATACAGCCAAAGAAAATTTTACTCCCCTCAAACAAATTGCGTTTTCGGCATCGGTCTCGCTGCTGAATCCTCATGCGATCATGGACACAGTAGGGGTGATCGGGACCAGTTCGCTTCAATACAATGGATCGGAAAAAATCGCTTTTGCACTTGCTTCCATTCTAGTTTCTTGGATCTGGTTCACGGGACTGGCTGTGGCAGGACGAATAACAGGGGAGCTGGATAAATCTGGACGCTTGATGATGGTCCTCAATAAGATTTCTGCGCTAGTGATGTGGGGAGCGGCGATTTATATTGGATTCACACTGGTGAAATAAAAGCCGGGGGTTCGGATGATCGCGTCGAAATGTGAAGGAATAGAGGTTTCATTCTTCTCCACCGGTGATACATTAGGGATGATTACTTTTTCAACTATCGGTAGTATGGTATAACGTAATTTTAAATGACTCTTGTAAAGTCATTTTAACGTAGTAATAACTAGAAGGGGATCAAGTGTTATTGTTGACTATAATAGGGGGGCCAAGCAACCAAGAGAAACTGTTTACTCGGATCGAAAGGGGGAACTAAGTTTGGATCATCCGTATACTAGTTACCGTTCCTTATTTCCTGTTTTAGCTTCTAAGATCCACCTTGCGAGCTGTTCACAAGGCGCAATATCAAAAACGGTTTCCGAAGCTATGGAAGAGTACCTGAATAGTTTACTGACGACGGGGGTTAATTGGAGTCAATCAATCCAAGAAGTCGAAAAAGCAAAAAAAGGTTTTGCGAAATTAATTGGTGCTGAACCTAATGAAATTGCTGTATTAGGGTCAGTCTCTGACATTTTTTCCACTATTGCCACCTCTCTTTCTTTTGAAAAAGGGAAAAATAGAATTGTTACGACAGACATGGACTTTCCAACCGTAGGTCATGTATGGCTTGCCCAGCGGAAGTTTGGTGCGAACGTGAGTTTTATCCCCTCACAGCAGGGGGTCATCCCTATAGAATATTACGAACGTTTTGTAACGTCTGATACGCTCATTACATCCATTTCCCATATTTGTTATTTCAATGGATTCAAACAAGATATTAAAGCTATTGCAGAAATTGTTCATCGTAAAGGTTCTCTTTTATTTGTTGATGCTTACCAATCAGCAGGACAGGTCCCCATTGATGTCAAGAAAATGGATATTGACATATTGGCGGCAGGAACTAGGAAATACATGTTAGGTATTCCGGGGATGGCCTTCTTATATATGAAAACCGAACTTGCAGAAAAATGGAAGCCGCGTGTAACAGGATGGTTTGGCCAGGCAAATCATTCGAAATTCGATATTCATCAACTAACACCAGCGCCTGGAGCACGTCGTTTTGAGACCGGGACACCATTTTTTATCAGCGCTTATGCAGCTACGGCCGCTATCCGTTTGCTTCTTGAAATAGGAGTGGAGAATATATCTTCTTATTTAAATGAATTAGCTCAATTCACATTAGATTATGGACAGGAAAAAGGATTACAAGTTGTCGGGCCTCTATCTGCTGATCAACGAGGCGCCATGACTGCTTTTTATGTAGAAGATGCCGGGCGGATAGAATCCATAATGAAAGAAAGAAATATTATTGTTTCTGCCAGAAACGATGTAATCCGAATCGCTCCTCATTTCTACAATACGAAGGATGAAATTCGGCAGGCAATTGAGGAGCTAACAAAGGTTCTTAATACTAAGTGACGGGTAGCTTAACAAGATGGACATTAGGGGAAACTGGCATGAACAAGGTACCAAAAAGAGTCGCAACTTTTCCAGTCTTCTATGTGTGGTTTAACATGTCCACCGATTCCTCTCCCACCTCTAAACAGAGTGTAGGTGGGAGAGGTTCATACGGACAAAAGAAAGATTTGCAAAAATCGATTCTTTCCTTTACAAATAGATGCAAATATTCCATTTAAGGGATACACTCCCATGTTTCCATTGATTTCTGCACTAATAAAGACAGCGTTTAACGTTGTCCTTGTCGGCGGTGCATACCGAATGGAAAGCTTTATAGCGGAGTTTTCTAACTTGCTTCTAATGAAGTTAAAGAAGAAGTAAATTAAAAGTTTCAAAAGGGGAATGGGCATGAAAGGAACGTCCGTTAACTTAGTAACATTTGGTTATGAAGATATTCCGGAATTGATATTGCTATCAGCATCAGTGGGATGGGATTATGATGAACATGAAATTCGAACAATGATGAAGTCAGGGAAAATATATGGGCATAAAAACGAAGAAGGGAAAGTTGTATCAAGTGCGGCTATAATCCCTTATGATACTTCTTTAGCTTCTATTGGAATGGTCATCGTTCATGAAGAATATAGGGGGATGGGGCTTGGAAAAATAGTTACCCGAGCTTGTATAAATACCGTTTCAAAAGATACTGCTATTATGCTTATTGCAACGGAACAAGGAAAACCTTTATATGAAAAAATGGGTTTCAGCGTCGTTGATTGTGTCCATAAATATCTTTGCGATCATTACATACCTGTTCGTTCAATCAATAAAATGGATATTGAAATCAATACCTTTAGCCAAGAAGATGTAACGCAAATGATAAAATTGGACGAGAAAGCTGTTGGAGCTAAAAGAAGTAAGTTTCTTGTTAATAGGATTGAACAAGCAAAAGAATGTTTAGTAGTGAAAGATAGTAACGGAACAATCATCGGTTATGGACTTTCCATCTTGGGACCTATCAACCTAATCTTAGGTCCAATTGTAGCTCCTAATTTCGAAATAGCTTCTTTGTTGATAGATGAATTGGCTCGCAATCACCAAGGAAGATTAAGAATTGATGTTCCGTCAGGACACGAAGAGTTTATGTTATTTTTGGAGCAACGCGGTTTTTATAAAGTAAGTCAACCTCCAATCATGATCATGAATGCAAAGCAATTACCTCGACGAAATGGGACATTATATGGAATCGCTGCACAGGTGTTTGGATGATTTTTATGTAGAATTGCGAATGATATCTCTGTGCAAACGCTGCTTCTGATCCGGGGTGGTGGATGGTTGACGAGTTTGGATTATTGTATTCTGAAGGAAAACTCGGAGGTATTGGTTAAATGTTTTGATGAAAAAAGAGAAGGCCTGTGCCGGCCTTCTCTTTTTGTGTGTTTATCCCCCCATCATGCGAGCCAAATAAAAACCCCAGACACCTAAAGAACGAAGACTACTTTAATAGGACAGCAAGCGATAAGAGGATAAAAAAGGTTAGTGTTGGATTCACTTCTATAACGGAACATAAACGTAATAGATATGATGATACCAACAACGAAAAAAGGGGCCACACTAGCCATAAAGTACCAAAAGGGAACCGGCAACCCATATTACACAAAGTCAATCGTTTGACAAGTACATTTTATGGTGATGAACCAAAAAATAATAAAAAAACCAAATTTTTTTAAATTATATATTGACAATGAAACTCATTTTCAATTAATATTTAAATACGATAATGATTATTTTTCTCAATTAGTGTTCAGCTATGAAAATAATAATCATTTTCTTTTATGCAGGAGGTGAAAAAATGTTACATAACGTAGCAGCAGAAATTGGACACAACATGTTAAGGCAATCTGTTATTGAATGTATAGGAAACACGCCGCTCGTTTCACTCAATCGTTTGTTTCCGCCAAAGGAGGTGCAAGTCTTTGCAAAATTAGAATACATGAATCCTGGTGGAAGTATGAAAGATCGCCCAGCCCGTTTCATTATTGAGCAAGGACTAAAAGCTGGAACCATTACTCCGGATACCCATATTGTGGAAAGTACGTCTGGTAATTTAGGAATTGCCTTAGCGATGGTGGCGAGAGTGTATAATTTACAGCTTACATGTGTGGTGGATCCCAAAATCTCCCCAGCAAATCTCAATATTTTAAAGCAGTTTGGTGCGAATGTTGTAATGGTTACTGAAAAGGATGAACATGGAGGCTATCTAAAAACACGCATTCAGAAAGTGAAGGAAATCATTCAGGAGAATCCTAAAACTTTGTGGATTAACCAATACGCAAATGAAAACAACTGGAGGGCTCACTACTATGGGGCTGGAAGTGAATTAGTAGACCAATTGCCCGATGGTATTGATTACTTTGTGGCGCCTGTGAGTACCACTGGAAGCATTATGGGGATTAGCAGGAGATTAAGGGAGAGATTTCCAAAATTGAAAGTGATTGCTGTAGATGCTGTCGGCTCGATTATTTTTAACGCGCCTCCAGCAAATCGAGAAATACCGGGAATAGGAGCAAGCCGCGTTCCTGAGATTTTGAATCGTGATGAAATAGACGATGTCATCTATGTAAATGATTATGAATCGGCAATTGGTTGTAGAAAACTTTTGCAAACAGAAGGGATTTTTGCAGGGGGATCTTCCGGTTCGGTTGTTGCTGCTATTGAAAAATTGATTCCTCATCTTCATCATACAAAACTGGTAACGATATTCCCGGATCGTGGAGACCGTTACTTAGATTTGGTTTATAACGATGAATGGCTATCTCGATTAAAGAAAAAGAATTGATTAGGGAGGATTGTGAAAATGTTAATACATAAAGAACAAAAACAGCCGTCTAATAAAAGCGTTCCCCAGCCTAGGCTACTCTATCTAAATAAAGAAGATATTGCTAGAGTCGGGGGAGATACATCCGATTTATATGTAAATGCCATTACTGATGTGCTATGCTTACACGCCCAAAAACAATTTGTCCAACCGTTAAAACCTTATTTACGCACAGAAGGAAAAGAAGGGCATATTGCTGATCGAATTATTGCAATGCCTGCATATATCGGCGGGGAACATCCTGTTTCTGGAATAAAATGGATTGGAAGCAAACATGATAATCCAACATTGCGAGGGCTTGAGCGGGCAAGCGGCTTAATCATTTTAAATGATCCGAGTACAAATTATCCAATAGCAGTGCTGGAAGCAAGCTTAATCAACAGTATGCGTACAGCAGCAGTGAGTGTTGTAGCAGCCAAACATCTTGCTAAGAAAGGGTTTAAAACAGTCGCAATCATTGGATGCGGCTTGATTGCACGTAAGCAAGTACAATCCATGCTTGAACAATTCCCGCAAATCACATCCATTTACCTTTATGATCTTTATCCAGCTGCAGCTATTAAGCTTGCAGAGGACATGAAAGAATTATTTCCTCATGTTTCATTTATCATTGAAAATTCTGCTGAAAAAGCGGTTAGACAAGGAGAAGTTATTATCCCGTGCACTGTTACTGATCAGCCATATATTCAATATGATTGGCTTCAAAAAGGAGCATTTATTAGCAATATTTCCATTATGGATGTTCAAAAGGAAGTGTTTTTAAAAGCAGATAAAGTTATTGTTGATGATTGGGAACAAGCAAACCGTGAAAAGAAAGTCATACATCAGCTCGTGCTTGAAGGTAAATTTTCAAAAGAGCAATTATATGCCGAGTTAGGAGATATTGTGATTGGAAAGAAAGTAGGGCGCGAGAATGATGAAGAAATCATTATTCTCAACCCGATGGGGATGGCGATAGAAGATATTGCGTGCGCGTACGCTATATATCAACGAGCAGTGAACATGCAAATTGGTACAACATTATCACTATATTAATTCAATGAACCGCATACAGAAAGGAGCAGATATTTGTACATATGCATCTCACCGAACGACAAGATGCTGTTACTAATGCCCGTGCATCTCGGCGAATATTAAAAGAGTTAATCGATGCTTTCCTGTTGGAAGATCTTTTTAGCTTTTCGACAAAAGGGAAAATAGTTGATATCTCTGAAAAAGAGTACTACTGCCATATCTCACTACAATCAGATGAGATGCTGTACGAAGTGCCATTAAATAAAGAAAAATCATTTGTTTTTACAGTGCGTCGCTCTGTTTTACAACCTTATCGTATGTCCCAGAATGAAGTATATCTTATTGACAAACCATCCAAACTCATGCAATCGATGGAGCCGCTGGATGTTATAAAAGCGCTAATGGATTTAGCATCTGATTTTCATCCTTATCCAACAGAAAAACTGGAACGTTTTTGTGAGGAGATATCAACGGCCATCCAACAAACCGCTTTAGCGATGGAAGCAAATGAATCTTTGCCAGAAAAGTATGATTTATCGTTGCTGCATACTGAACGAATTGCTTCTTTCAGAGATCGTCCATTTCACCCGACAGCCAAAGCAAAAATGGGATGGAATGCAGAGGAATACAGGAAATATAGCCCCGAATACAGCCGCGAAATTAAGCTGAAATGGGTTGCTCTTCATCGTGCGTATATCAGAAGTGGAACAAATGCCGATGAAGCGCTATTGTGGCAATTGCTTCAGGAAGAAGAGAAAAAAAGATTGAACGATGCGTTTGATAAGGCCGGCGTTTCTAAATCAGATTATATGGCTTTCCCTATTCATCCATGGCAGAAACAGCATGTTTTGTCCGACTTGTACCGTAACGAAATAGATCAAAAGATTTGTGTTCCACTTTCAGTAGAAACAGGGGGAATGGTTGCAACATCTTCGCTGCGGTCCCTTGCCCATCTAGAGCAAAGGCGTTTTCACCTAAAGCTTCCGATCGGGATATATTCCCTCGGAGCGTCGCGGCTTCTTCCCCCACGCTACTTTATAAATGGAGAAAAGGGGCAACAATTGCTTCAGAGGGTGAAAGAGAAAAACAAGGAAATAGATAAGCAACTATTTCTATGTAACGAGATACATTGGTGGACGTTTCGAAATAAGGGAAACGATTTGTTTTCTGATAAACCGGGACACTTGGCTTTTCAGATTCGAGAGTATCCGAAGGAATTAAACGATTCATCTGATATTTCACTGCTGCCCATGGCCGCTTTCGCCAATAACTACCTAAGAGGACATCGTCATCCATTTGCATTATGGTTAAACAAAAAAGGCAAAGATCTAACTAGTGAGAATATCCGTCTGCTATTCAGGGAATTATGTGAAGCATTTTTTCAATTATCTCTTCGTCTGCTTAGCTATGGAATTATGCCTGAGCTACATGGGCAGAACGTTGTGCTTATCTTAGACAAATACCGCTTAAAAGGATTTTTGTTAAGAGATCATGATACGGTAAGAATTTTCCCAAGATGGATGGAAACGAAGGGATTAAATGATCCAGAATATGTGATCCGAAAAGATACGCCAAATACACTGATTCATCAGTCACCAGAATCATTTCTTGCATACTTTCAAACTTTAGGAATTCAAGTGAACTTATATTCGATTGTCGATGCATTAAGTACTAGTTATGGGATAGATGAATTTGAATTTTGGCAAGAAGTAAAAGAGAGCTTTATTCAAACATTATGCGAAATCGATATCCCTGATGAACATCGGAGTATCATCCATGAACTTTTCTTTCAACGGAAAAGCTGGCCGGTCAAGAAAGTGCTTCATCCATTGCTAATGCGGAGAGGAAGTGGTGGAGGAAGTATGCCTTCAAGCATCGGAACCTTTCGAAATCCATTTCAATGACGATGGGGGTCTTTGTCAAACATGATAAAGGAGGAAATATGGAAAAAGAATTTTTATGTCTTATGGAGTGGACAGTTTATTTCCATAGCAGGTCTTACCGTTCTTGTTCCCTTGTTACCTTTCTATATGAAAGAACTGGGTGCGACTAGTATGCAATCCATTCAGTTTTGGAGCGGCTTAGCTCTTGCCGCTCCTGCTGTATCACTTGCTGTTATGTCTCCGATTTGGGGCAAATTAGGGGATCGCTTTAGGAGAAAATGGATGGTTGTGCGTGCGCTTGTCGGACTTTGTGTTTGTTTGCTGCTAATGGCGATTGCAACAAGTCCGCTTCAGTTTCTAGTTATTCGGGTGATGCAAGGTGCATTCGGCGGAATTGTTGATGCGTCCAGCGCTTTTGTAAGCATGGAGGCACCAAAAGATGAGCGCGGAAAAGCGTTAGGAAATTTACAGAGTGCTGAGGCAGCAGGAGCACTAGTCGGACCTTTACTAGGCGGAATATTGGTTGATTTATGGGGATTTCGGCCGCTGCTTTTGACCATGGGGATTCTTACGGGAATTAGTGCTCTTGTAGCTGCCTTTACCCTCACGGAACAATCAAAGAAAAACATCTTTAATGAAAAACTTAGAAAACAAACGCATTTTACGGTGTTGCAAACATTTCATATTCTTTTTAGCCATCAATGTACACGAGGATTTATTATGGCAGGATTTGCAGCAAAATTTGCTGTGTTTGGTCTTGTGACGGCATTTGCGCCGTATGTTGAAAATATTTCTCAGTCCCCTCACCTAGCAGCAACATGGATTGGATTCATACAAGCTGCCATGTGGGGAGCTACCTTTATAAGCTCGCCTTGGTGGGGAAAACAAAATGATAAACGATCTGTAGAAATCAATTATGTGATTGCAACGTTAGCATGTGGCGTAAGCATTATTTTGCAGGCATATACAGAAAGTATGATCAGTTTATTGTTGTTGAGAGTTTTCCAAGGACTTACTTTTAGTGCATTAATTCAATCGGTCGTATTTGTGGTTGTGCAATATTCTCACGGACAAAATCGAGGAGTTAGTATTGGGGCAACCAACAGCTTATTAGTGGCAGGACAAATTGCCGGTTCATTGAGCGGTTCTGCGATTGCCGGGATGTTTTCTCCAAGCATTGTATTTGTTGTTATGGGAGCGATATTGATTGTTAGTGCATTCTTTGTTCTTCCGCGGGTTGCTAAAAATGAAACATCCATCTATAGGTAAAAGTTAGAAGAGAGGAAGGAATGAAACAACGTGTTTACAAGTTTACATACCAAATCCAGTATGTATTTAGCAAAAATGGCAGAAGTACAACGTTTATTAAATTCGTACCTAAGAGAAAAAGAGATTTTTGATCCAAGGATCATCAATGAGCGTAATGATTTATCATTGAAAAAAACAAAAGATGGCGCATTGTTTCACCTATTGTTAGAACAGACCGGGTATGAACTTTTAGGGTATTTTTCATTTTGGTCAGCAACTGGTCATCACGAATATGAAGATACATTTTATGTAAAACCTTTGGAAAATGAAACATGGATGCCGGCAAATGCCGATGAAGTAATGAATGTAATTGTAGAGGAATTGGCTTTTTTGGAGAAAGATGCAGCGGAACGTAATCGCAAAAAACTAGAATTACGATCTCACATGGAAAACAGCATCCATAAGACCGCTCTTTATCTTAAAAATTCGATACATCAGGAAGAGCGTAGTCAAAAGAAACCAGTATTTTTACAGTCTGAACAATCATTGTTGTTAGGACATCCGTTTCACCCTACGCCAAAAAGTTCAGAAGGTTTTTCAGAGTACGATTTACCGCTTTATGCTCCAGAATTAGGTGCTTCCTTTACGTTGCACTATTTCGCTGTAGCAAAAGATTTAATATTCGAGGAATTTATTGATGGACATGCATTAGATTTTGGGGACGAGTTTACGGAAGAAGAGAAGAGCCATATTCGCAGCCAGATTGGAGACGAAAATCATCAGTATCGATTATTACCTCTTCACCCGTGGCAGGCAAATTATATAAAAATGATTCCATTCATTAAAAAGTGGATAGAAACCAAGAAAATCATTGACTTGGGAAAGATGGGAAGAAAGGTGTATCCAACGGCTTCGGTACGCACGGTATGGGTGCCGACACATAATTTTTTCTATAAGCTGCCGCTACATATTCGAATTACAAATTTTATTCGTACCAATACACTAGAACAAATCCGACGCACTATCGACGCAAGCAGAGTGATCAAGAAATTACTTCGACAAGATAACCATTCATCATTTGGTATTTTATTAGAACATGGTTTTCGGGCGATTTTTTCCCCGATGTTAACAGAGAAAGAAAATGAGATATTAATTCAAAATACAGCAGTTCTTTTACGGGAGGGGCCAGCGGAAATAAATATCAATGAACACGAATCATTATATGTTGCGGCTTCATTACTGGAAAACCTCCCAAATAGCGATTGCAGCATTTTGGCACAGCAAATCCGCCAGTACAATCATAATGAGGAAGAGTGGCTGCGTCAATATTTACATGTAACACTGAAACCTATTTTATGCTTATTTGCAGAAAAAGGAATCAGCCTTGAAGCACATGCACAGAATTCATTGATCATACTTAAAAACGGCTGGCCGGAGAAATGTTACGTACGCGACCTTGAAGGAATTAGCATTTCACGAGAGCATGCTGACAAACTTGGTTATTTTTCGGGATTAATAGAAAAAGAGAGTCCTGTTATATATAGCGATCAAGAAGCATGGAAACGATTCATTTATTATTTCTTTGTCAATCACCTCAGTCATGTCGTATCCAGCTTAGCCAAAATAAATAAATTAGATGAGTATCAGTTATGGACTGTAGTTCGAAACTTTTTACTTGAACTGGAGACGGAAACTGCCAGTGATATGTTAAAGCGTGCCGTTGGCCGTTTATTAGATAGTCCTTCTTTGCCAGCCAAGGCGAATTTAATCAGTCGCTTTTTAGAGCGTGGCGAAACTCCTTTATATGTTCATATACCAAATCCAATTTATAGAAATAGAGGTGGAAGTCATGATTCTAGGTAAAGAAGAATGGTTTTATGAATTAGAACAGTTATTTCAATCTCAAGAGTACCGTAATGTTCGGAGGAGAATCTTTCGTCAACTGGTAGAATCATTAATCTATGAAAATATAGTAAAAGCCCAAACATATCCTTTAAACAATGGAAGGATGCAATTTGAAATAAAAGGAAAAGACAAAGATGGCAATCCGGTAACGTACATATGTGGCGGAGAACGGAAAATGAGTTTTCAACGCATTCGAATTTGCGAGTCCCTCATTCGAAAAAGTGGGCATGTGGAAGAGGAAGCGCGTTCATTTTCATTGTTTCTAGAAGAAATTGCGCCTTACATACAGGCAGATGAAACAAAACTTAAAACATTTGCTGAAGAGCTAAACCAAACATTAATAAAAGATGCGTTGGCACAATATCGGCGGAAAAGGGTTAATTACCGTCAACCTGCTACCTATGACGAAATCGAAAGTGCTGCAATGGAAGGACATCCGTATCATCCTTCCTATAAATCAAGAATCGGATTCAACCTAGAAGATAACGAGCAATTTGGACCAGATTTTCAGCCTTCCTTTTCTCTTATATGGCTAGGAGCACATCATAGTGTCATAGAATTATCCATGTCTCAAGCTATCAATTATAAAGAATTTATCCAATCTGAACTTGGAGAGGATTATGAACGATTTGTACAAAAAATAACAGCCTATCATCTAGATGCCAACGACTACTATTTTATCCCTGTGCATCCTTGGCAATGGAGAGAAATGATTCTTCCATTCTTCTTTAAAGAAATAGAAGAGAGACGTTTGATACTGCTGGGAGAAGGAACCGATCGATACGTTCCTCAACAGTCGATTCGGACATTAACCAATCAAACCAGCCCAGAAAAATGCTATGTAAAATTGGCATTAAGCATTACCAATACTTCAACAAGCAGAATTTTAGCTCCGCATACAGTGGAGAACGCGGCAAAAATTTCAGACTGGCTGCAGACAATAAAAGAAAAAGATGCGTATCTCAAAGATGAATGGAAGACGGTGTTTTTAAGAGAAGTGATGGGAATATCCTATCAATCACATGTATTTACGCAATTCGAAAAAGAAAAGACTTATGGTGCATTATCCACTATTTGGCGAGAAAGCATTCACTCTTATTTACAAGAGGATGAAGAAGCGTTTCCTTTTCAAGCAATGTGCAGTATGACCAATCAACAACGCCCGCTTATTGATGATTGGATAAAAACGTATGGACTGGAAACATGGGTCAAACAAATGTTGAATGTTTCCGTTACTCCGTTGATCCATTTACTGTATGCGCATGGTATCGCGATGGAATCGCATGCGCAAAATATGATACTGATCCATAAAAATGGAATGCCGACACGTTTAGCATTAAAAGATTTTCACGATGGTATTCGATTTTCAAAAGAGGGTTTGAATGATCCAACACTTTGCCCATTATTAAGACCAACACCGGACATTCATGCAAAAGTTAATCGTAATTCATTTATTGAAACGGATGATTTATTGTTAGTACGCGATTTTGTTCATGACGCTTTCTTTTTCATTAATTTGTCGGAAATTTGCTTGTTTTTAGAAGAGTATTACGATTTTCCGGAGGCGAGTTTTTGGAAAATGGTTGCTGAAGTAATTCTTCAGTATCAACAGCGCTTTTCACATCTTGCCGAACGTTTTCAGCTGTTTCCTCTTTTTGCTGAAACCATTCAGGTCGAACAGTTGACAAAACGAAGAATGTTCCCGGAAACAGAATTAAGAATACAGAAAGTCAAAAACCCATTGTATGTGGTTTATGAGGAGATGAAACAGCAATGTTCATAAATCATGTCAAACAACTGCTTAAAGATGGAAAGCAAGTCTTTGGCCTGTTTTGTTCCATTCCTAACCCGCTTATCGTGGAGATGATAGGGTATGCAGGATATGATTTCATCATCATTGACACAGAACATGCGTCTATTAACCCTGAGACAGTAGAAAATATGATTAGAGCTGCTGAAGCGGCTGGTTTAACTCCTTTTGTAAGAGTAAGTGAAAACAGTGAAGGGGCCATTTTAAGAGCGCTTGATGCAGGTGCAAAAGGAGTTGTTGTTCCTCATATTCGCACAAAAGAAGAAGCGGAAAGAGCGGTTCGTTCGAGCCGCTACTTTCCACTCGGCATGAGAAGTCTCAACGGTGGAAGACCGGCTCGATTTGGAAAAGAATCGTTAACCTCATACATTCAACAAGCCAATAAAGAAGTGATGGTTATTTTCATGATTGAGGATGAAGAAGGATTAAAAAATTTACCAGATATTTTATCTGTTCCAGGTGTTGATATGGTTTTAGAGGGGGCGGCAGATTTATCCCAATCACTTGGAATGCCGTGGCAAACGCGCTCAAGTATTGTCAAGAAAGAAATCGAAAAAATTTTCCATATATCAATAGAGAAACAAATTCCTTTTTGTGCCATTCCTCGGGCACATGAAGATTTTGTCCAATGGTTGAATCTCGGAGTTCAAGTTTTTGTGGTCGGCGATGATCGTGGCATTTTTTTCCGAACTCTTAGAGAGAATTTAGAATTCAAAAAGGAATATAGAAAGGGGAGTCAGAGTGAATAACGTCATCGAAACAATTAGGCATCTCAGTGTGAATAGTGATCAGCCAATTTGTGCTTATCTTTATGATCTACAAACCTTAAAGAATCATGTTTTGAAGGTAACAGAAGCTCTTCCAGCGAACTGTGAGATGTTTTATGCGATGAAAGCAAACTCAGAAACGAGTATATTGAAAGCTGTTTATCCATTGGTTTCAGGATTTGAAGTTGCGTCATTAGGAGAAATTAAAAAAGCAAGAGCGATTAGTCCTACCGTACCAATCATATTTGGAGGACCCGGAAAGACAGATGATGAAATAAAAGGAGCCATCACACATCAAGTGCAACTGATTCATGTTGAAAGCATTCAGGAATTACAAAGAATTGCATGGATGGCTGAGCAATTAAAAACTACTGTATCTATATTACTTCGCGTCAATTTAATCGGGCCATTTCCATCAGCAACGCTACATATGGCGGGAATACCGACACAATTTGGAATTGCTGAGGATCAAATGGATGATGCTATTCGTTTCGCACTATCACGCTCATCATTGAAATTAATGGGATTTCATTTTCATTCTGTTTCCAATCAATTAGATGCCAATAGTCATTTACAGTTAATTAGGCTATATATCCAAAAGGTGAAACAATGGAAAAAGAGATATAATTTGTCTATTTCATATGTAAATGCAGGAGGTGGAATAGGGGTAAATTATGAGAATTTGGCCCAACAATTTGATTGGAATACTTTTACTAACCGGTTGAAAGAATTACTAGAAAAAGAAAACTTTCAAGATACGAAGCTTATATTTGAATGTGGACGATTTTTGACAGCATCTTGTGGTTATTATGCTGTTGAAGTATTAGACATTAAGGAGAATCATGGAAAAACATTTGTAGTCGTACGCGGGGGGACTCAACACTTTCGTCTTCCTGTTTCTTGGCAGCATAACCATCCATTTGAAATTATTCCGATTGAAAAATGGACGTATCCGTTTCCAAGAAAAGGAGTACAGCAAACAAACATCACTATCGTAGGTCAACTTTGTACTCCAAAAGATGTATTTGCCAAAGATGTGTTCGTCCATCACCTTCGGATTGGCGATATTATCCTTTTCCGTTACACAGGAGCGTATGGTTGGGCAATTTCACACCATGATTTTTTGAGCCATCCTCATCCAAAGCATATTTACTTAGATACATAACGTGTAACATTTTCAACATAAACATATTTAATCAAAGGAGGAGTCATTCTTGAAAGAGGTTATCACTTCTTTAAAACTCGTTCCTATTAATCAGTTGCGTTTACACGAAGAATATGAGCCGTCTAGGCTTGAAAAAACCATTACACAGATTAGGAAAGATCAATTTCTTCGTCATCCAATACTAGTGACAAAGCTAAACGACGGAAGTTATTTAGTACTCGATGGAGTTCATCGCTTAAGCGCATTAAGGGCTATCGGATGTAGAAAAGTTCCTGTTCAGGAAGTGGAGAAAAAAGACTTTTCCAATACAGCGTGGAATCACCTCATCTCAACCGGGGAATGGTATGAAAAAATGTTGAATGATTCATCCTTGCCATGGGTTCGTGAAGAAAAAGAAGGAACTATATTTGTAGAAGGAGTATCTTCTGAAAATAAATCACATTTTCTCTATCTAGAGGATATTCAATCCGATCTTTTAGCCTATTGGCATACAGTTGTTTCCTATTATTCCAAACAGTATCCTGTCATTCGTATTCCTAAAGAGGATGAACATCTTCCTCCAAAAGGATATGTGCTAATCAAATATCAGCCTATAAGCTACGAAGCAATAGAAGCTTATGTTACAAACGGATGGATGTTTCCAGCTGGAGTGACTCGATTTATCATCAATGGCCGTTTGTTAAATTTAAAAGTGCCGCTCGCTTTACTAATGGACCAAAGCGAAAATATCCAAGAATGGATGAGGCTCATTGAAAAGTGGGAAAAATCGTTGCGTTTTTATAAAGAACAAGTTTATCTATGCGAAATATAAGTGTGCAGTTATGAACAACTTCACTCACTCCTAATTTGGCGGATGATTTTATATACCGATTATGCGGACGAGAGGAAATATGCTGGCAGCAGGGAGAAAACCCTCGATTGCTTTTTACCGTTAAACGTAAACCATCATCAACATCAGACACATCTAATAACTCAATTTTCTTATATTAATTAGGATATTTCATAATATTAATTTAAACTAGAGAGGCAGTGTGAAATAGGATTAGACATGTTAGCAAGGGAAGAGATTTTGTCATTAACGAAAGAAATTATGGCCCATCAGCAATGCCGTGTACTATAAGAAATTGTAGAAGCGATGACACACGTATTATTGTTAAAAGAGGGACAAATTGTAGCTGCGGAACGAAAAGAAGAGGTATTAACAGATGAATTGTTATCAAAGCCATTTCAATTGCGCTGAAGTTCATTGGGAAAATAATAGACCATGGGCTTCCATATATAAAAATATTGGTTTGACAAAATTTGCGAAGGTAGAATCAAAATAAGTAAAAGGAAACTTGGCCCTCCAAGTTTCCGTTATTTATTTTTATAGTTGCAAAATCACATAGGATGGCTCAAGAATAGTTAAAAGATGCGAAGGGAAAGAGTCATTTTAATTTGAAGAAGGGTGAACAATTTATGCGTACTATTATTGATTATTACTCATCATTTGATCAATATAGAAGATATTAAGCCTTTTATGGAATCACATGGCTTTGAAACGTTAAATCTAATTGGCTCGACTAACATTGGCGCTGCTTTGTCACCAGAACAGTGGGAATATTGGAAAAACCGTGGAGAGCATGAGTTCACTCAACTTATTGATCTATTAAAAGAAACAGCGACAAATCCTTATGTTTTTGGAATATCAACTCATTTGCTTTACATTGGGAGAAAAAAATGATAATCTATTTGTCAAACACATGAGTAGTAACACGATTTCCCGTTAGATCGACTTTATTCATTTCAGCCGGTGATAAACCGAACAGAAACCGCGCTGGCGAATTTGTCAATGATCTGAATACAGAGGGAGAACTCCCAGATTGCCAAAAAAGGAAGGTAGCATTTTTTATTTATTTTATATTTTAGAAATTATAAAAAATAGAATTATGTGCTAAATAATCAATGAAATTAAAACAAAAAATACCTAAACAACCAAGCAGTCAAAAAACGGAATATGTAAGGGATTTTCCTGAATCGAGGTGCATGGAAAAATGTTGTTTATTGATAATAAGGGGATTACGGATCCGAGAATTAATTTGGCAATCGAAGAGTATGCCTTAAAAAACCTCGATATTAATGAAACGTATCTATTGTTTTATATAAATGAACCTTCCATTATTATCGGAAAAAACCAGAATACTATTGAAGAAATTAATACAGAGTATGTAGAACGGAATGGGATTCATGTCGTCAGAAGACTGTCAGGTGGCGGAGCCGTTTATCACGACTTAGGAAATTTAAACTTTAGTTTTATTACGAAAGATGATGGCGATAGTTTTCTTAACTTCCGAAAATTCACGGAACCTATTATTGAAGCGTTAAAAAAACTTGGTGTTAATGCGGAATTAAGCGGTCGTAACGATATCGTTGTAAAAGGAAGAAAAATTTCAGGGAATGCTCAGTTTTCAACAAGAGGGAGAATGTTCAGCCATGGCACGTTGTTATTCGACTCGAAAATAGAGAATATTGTTTCAGCACTTAATGTAAAAAAAGATAAGATTGAATCAAAAGGAATTAAGTCCATTCGCAGCCGGGTAGCAAATATTTCTGAATTTCTAAAAGAAAAAATGACAATAGAAGAGTTTCGTTCCGTTCTGTTGGAAAGTATTTTTGGAAAAGACAAGGAGATTCCTGAATATGTCTTGACGGAAGAGGATTGGGCTAACATTCACAAGCTTTCTATAGAACGTTATCAAAATTGGGAATGGAATTACGGAAAATCGCCTAAATTTAATCTTCAGCATTCACACCGATTCCCGGCAGGCCAAATAGATGTGAGACTCGAAGTTCAAAAGGGGATAATTAGAAATTGCAAAATTTACGGTGACTTTTTTGGAGTCGGAGACATAGGGGAAATCGAAGCAAAACTTATCGGAAAACGATATGAGAAATCTGAAATTGAAAAAGCATTGCAAGATGTTGATATTAAGCATTATTTCGGAAATATTGAGAAAAAAGAATTTATCGATTTAATATATTGAAAGAACAAAAGGAGCAAGCGCCCTGTTTAGTCTTAACAAGCATAAGACGAATCGTGCAAGAGTCGATAGACTCCAGAATGATTGGCTAGACCAGCCGAGGTGGGCGCCGTATTAAAAAAGTGTCTATTTGCAAATATTCCTAGCAAGTAGGCAATGAAAAGCTTTGGCCTTTTCTCGGTATCAATCGAGGAAAGGCCGTTACATTTTTCTTGAATCTGTTTATCTGTTTTTATTCTTGTGATATATGATGCAGGCCTCTTTGATGAACTCTCTTTCATTATCTGGAATCATATAAATTTTGGGCTTCTCTTGATCTGGTAATGAGTTGAAGTTTTCCCAAATCTTTTTCATGCCTTCCTTAATATCCGGGTCGCCTTGTGAGCGACGATGGATCATCTCCATCAAAAATTCTGCAAGTTCCTGTGCTTCAGGGCTATCAGGACTGGCGCCTTTCTTAACAAGTTTTGTCAATGATTCTCTAAATAATCGATATTGATTGATATGTTGGTTGTAGTCTTGTTCTGTCCAACCTTTCGCAGTTAATTTTCGCAACGCTTCTTTTGAATATGATTGTTTTACCAATTCTCTCATTGTCTTTCGCTCTTTGGCAGTGAGATATGGATTTACCCACTCCGGTTTCATTTGTATCACTTGGATCGTATTTATAATGGAGTCGTAATCTATTTTATTTGACGTTAAAGCATTTTCTACGTTTTCAATTGCTTCGATTATTTTTTCGATTTGAGCAATCTTTCTTTTCATCATTGCTTTCTGTTGCGTTAATCGTTTTTAAAAATGTTTAGCATCAACTTTAAGAAAATCTTTAATTTTTTTAGAGAAAATCCAAGAAACTTTAGAGATAAAATATATTGCAGTTGAATTAGATCTTCATCTGTATAAAGTCGATGACCTGATTGATTATGCTTTGGTACCAACAAGCCTAATTTATCGTAATAGCGCAGCGTTCTAACGGAAACAGAAGCCTTCCGAGCAAACTCGGTGATACGGTAAAAATTACGATCCAAGTGGTTCCCTCCTTTCTATTTACAGGATAAAGGGTGACGTAATGTCATAGTCAAATGGTTTTTGTATAAAAGTTCTTTCCTAATTTAATAATCTGCCAGTTAGCATTAGATTCTGGACAAGAGAAAGGATTACAAGTTTTGACCCCTATCTGCTAATCAGCGAGGCGCCACGATGGTTTTTTATGCAAAACAAATGCTAGGCAGATAGAATTCATAATGAAAGAGAGACATATTATCATTTCTGCCAGAAGCGATGTAATCCGAATTGATTCCCATTTTTACAATACACAAGATGCAAGCTCACGATCGTTGTTAGGTGAAGTTGTATCTTTTGACCGTTTTGGCTGAAGCATGGTGCAAATCATGACAATGGAACGAATTTTCTGCTGTAAATTCAATATCGTAACGTTCACCCGGAACAATACTCAACGAAAATATTTACACCCCAGTCCTAAACGATGGAAGCAGACCCGCTTTTAAAAGGGATTTAAAGTTGATGTGAATACAGTTAATTTACTTTTCTTTTTTACGGGCTTGTTGTTGCACGGTACTCCTCTATCATATATGAAAGCAATCACAAACGCTGCGCGTGGTACAGCTGGCATTTTGATTCAATTTCCTTTTTATGCGGGAATTCGAGGGATGATGGAGCAATCAGGGTTAGGTGGTGTCATTACGAATGCCTTTATTTCTATTTCTAATGAGCATACTTTTCCGATTCTTGCCTTTTTAAGTTCAGGCGTAATTAACTTCTTTGTTCCGTCTGGCGGAGGGCACTGGGTTGTTCAAGGACCATTCATTATGCCTGCTGCTTCTTTAGGAGTAGATCCGGGGATTGCGGCGATGGCTATTGCTTACGGTGAGGCATGGATGAATATGGCTCAACCGTTTTGGGCACTCCCTGCTCTTGCCATTGCGGGTTTAGGAGTGAGAGATATTATGGGGTACTGTGTCACTACGCTACTGGTATCTGGAATTATTTTTATGATTGGATTGTCGTTTTTCTAGATTTCCTGCAAATCCAAAAAGTTGATACCATAACAAGTTAATAAGTGTCTATATTCGAAATAATCGTATTTAGTCCATCCCCCTCGAATGCAAAGGAGGATTTTTGCTGGAGCGTGCAAAAAAGGTATGGAGATAATGTTGAAGTGTTTTTGGAAAGGAGTGACAATATTATGATACGTTTGGATCATTTTGTCGTGCATATCGACCAAGATCAAACAAAATTAGAATCCCTGAAAGACAAAATAGCGCCAATAGGCTTTCCGTTCAATCCAACCTCCGGTAAGAGGACCAAAGGATTTCAGGTAGCAAATATTTGGATTGGAGACCGATACTTAGAGTTGATTCTGATGGTGCCGCATAGATGCGGCATGGGTGTCTCTCATGGAAGAACGAATTCACTTCCATCATCTGTGGTGAAGCTCGCTTCATGGTTGGCTAACGGGTGGCGATACTTCAATAACAGTATCGCTTTTTTGTCCAAGGCTGAAAGTACAGAGGCTTTCTCTGAACTCAGAGGGTGTTCCAAAAGTGGTTACTTTTAGAACCCCCTCATTTACATTTTAATGGACACAAACCAATATTTTCATCATCTGTGGTGCTGCACCGCGGCCTGGCTGGCTAATGGGCTTTGTTAATTTTTATTTATTCCGGCTTCAGCTGTTTTAAGCATTCGGAACATCGGGAGCATGACCAGAATGCCGATGACGAAGAGAGCGGCAGAGGCCTGATAGATCGTGAATAGGGAGAATTGTTTTTTCAACAGACCAGCCAAGCTCATCGTGATTACCATCGAACCCATGAACAGAGGGGTCAATATTCCGTTAACACGTCCTACGAACGTTTCATCGGTATTGTTCAGTATAATCGTATTAATGCCGATATGGAGAGCAGGCATGAATAAGCCGATGATAAACTCAGCCATTAAGGTAAGCCAGAACATAGTGGACCAACCCATCATAAAAATTCCTGCAGCCATGCTTCCCATCCCCAGCATCAGCAGGATGTGCGGCGCAATCCGATTGGAGAATACCATTGCCACAGCGCCACCGATAATCATGGCTGCTCCATGGGCTGTGAACAGCCATTGCAAGTAATTCTCTTCCAGACCAAGGCGCTCTGTTACCAGAAAGATGGCCAACGGGTGGATTAATCCAAGCCCTAACCCAGCAGCCATGAAACCGCCTCCCAAAGTCACAAGAATCTTGCGCGACCACACATATTGAAAGCCGAGCTTCATTTCATCCCAGAGCGATGTCTCACTTTCGTCCTTCTTCTCCATCCGGTCGGGAGGCAATAAGGTCAGTACGAGAGCAGATAATAGAAAAGCTATGCCTACTACCATCATAGAGATGTAGATACCGAATTGTTGAAAGACAAACGTGCCTAATATCGGACCGATGATCATGAAAATAGCCATCATTGTCTGGAATAATGACATACCCGCCTGCATCTGTTCTCCCGGAACGTGTACTTTGAACAACTTCATCCCCGAAGGCTGAGAGAATTGCGATAGGATCGCGGAGACGAATGTTGCGAGGAAAACAGCCTTCCATGTGCTGAACAGGAGCGCCATTAATATGACAAATATCGATATAGCGCTTAAGAAGTCGCACCAGATCATCGTTCGTTTTGGTCGCCAACGGTCTGCAAACGTACCGCCAATAAAGGAGAAGATAAAAATCGGTGCAAATTCGGCCACCGATATGAGTGAGACGGCAAGCGCATCCCCATCTGTCTTCTCCGTGACAAATAATAGAATAGCAAAGTTGCGTACCCAAATGCCAACCTGAATAAACAAACCAGCTGTCATAATCGTTTGGATGAAACGATTGCGTAATAGTGAAGCCATAGATGGATTTGAGTTGGTTGATGACATAAGAATAACCTCTTTAATCTAAAAATTGGCTGTCAACTAACTGTTAGCTTTTTGCAAGGTTTAATTGCCATGAAACACCATATTTATCTTCCACCCAACCAAACTTTTCACTAAATGGATAAGCAGCTAATGGCATTAGAATTTTGCCATCTTGCGATAACTGCTTAATCGGTATCACATGTTACAAACAGCGATATTGCAGGAGTAAAAGGGTGCTCTTGCTTGTTGCTATTATCCATAGCCATAAACGTTTGTCCTTTTAATGTGAATGTAGCATGTAATACTGTTCCATCTTCATGATGAAAAACACTATTTATTTCTGACTGGTCAAATACAGAGGTGTAAAAATTCATTGCCTCTTCAGCCTTGCCATTGAACATGAAACACGTAGTAATTTTTTGATTTGAATTTCCCACTTATAACCAGCTCCTTTTATGAACATGTAAGAACGACATTAAATTCTAGTCTCAATAAATGAGCGAATATACGTTCCTATTACTGTATTATCTGTGAGCAGACACAAATTGTCAACTGTTACAATTTTATCTTTTTAAACAGAACAGAAATATTCGCATAAGAAAGCCTTGTTTTTGGAACTACTCACTGGCCTGTTGATTTGTTATAATATTCTTAAAAATAGAGGGGTAGTGTGAAATGGAAAATATCATAAGTATGAAAAATGTGTCCTTGATAAGAGGAAATCGAGTTATTTTAAAGGATATAAATTGGGAAGTAAAAGAAAAGGAACACTGGGTCATATTAGGTTTAAACGGTTCAGGAAAAACATCCCTATTAAATATCGTAACAGGCTATCAATATCCGACAAAAGGGGAAGTTTCTGTTTTAGGACATCCATTCGGGCAAACAAACTTGCCTGAGCTGCGAAAGCAAATCGGATTTGTTAGCAGTTCTCTTGACCGGTTTAGTCAAACTTTAAAATCGGAAACGGTAGAGGATATTGTGATCAGCGGTAAATTTGCTTCGATAGGATTGTACGAAAAGGTGATCAATGAGGACCGAGAACAGGCGGAACAGCTAATGGCATCTTTTCGAATCGATCACTTAAAGGGAAAAACGTATGACACATTATCAGAAGGAGAGAAAAGAAAGGTACTTATCGGAAGAGCGTTAATGGCAAAACCGAAATTGCTTATATTAGATGAGCCGTCTATAGGATTAGACATTTTAGCAAGGGAAGAGATTTTATCATTAACGAAAGAAATTATTGCCCATCAGCAATGCCACGTACTATATGTCACTCATTATATTGAAGAAATTGTAGAAGAGATGACACACGTATTATTGTTAAAAGAGGGACAAATTGTAGCTGCAGGACCAAAAGAGGAAGTATTAACAGATGAGTTTTTATCAGAGACATTTCAATTGGCGCTGAAAGTTCATTGGGAAAATAATAGACCATGGGCTTCCATACATCAAAATATTGGTTCGACAAAATTTGCGAAGGTAGAATCAAAATAAGGAAAGGAAACTTGGTCCTCCAAGTTTCCTTTATTGCTTTATTAGAGTGGTTTTTTATTGCTGCGGGAAGGATAACGGGAAATTCTTGGCCTGCAATTGGGACCCTACCATATGTCCAATCATCTGTTCGAAGGCGTCTATCAAAGAGGAATTTACACAGTAATATGGACTTGCCCCAAAAAGCTCCATATGGAATATTATTGCTTTTTAATGTTGACATACTGTATAATCGAAGACAAATTTATAATTAGACATAGCAACCGAAAGAGGTTTATTTGATCTTCTAATTAACTAGGCACTTTTACATATTGTCAGTCCTTTTTTTGTGAAAATAACGGTGAGTCCAGGCTGTTATTTTCATGAAGTAGTGGGGGCGAAATTACTTATGGATGTTGATATTGACTTAAGTAACAAAGAAAAGAATAAGATTAGATTGATATATTTCTTGACTAAGAAGCTATATCAGTTGCAGTTTGATTTTACATCCGACTGTCCGCCCACCGCGCTATCGTATCATCCTATACGGAGATAAAGATGTAGACGGAAAGAGAAAATGATTGTTGCAACTTATATAGGCTAGAGGGGAGAATTCATAATGAACAAATCAAAAGGCTTTATGGAAGCGGAAATAAGTAAAGCATTAACGAAATGGGAAAAAGATTTCCTTGGACGAGGTTCAGTATCTGTGAAGACAGATATTTTGCGAGATATGATTATTGTCTCTTTGCACGGGATTCTAACCCCTGCCGAATATTCACTTTGTGAATCAAAGGAAGGAAGATTATCGGTAAAAAGAAATCGATCCAGCTTGGTTGAATCAGGAGAGGAAGAGCTGAAGGAAATTATCCTAAATATAACTGGGGAAAAAGTGAAGAGTTTTCACACTGATTTAAGCACTCGTACAGGAGAACGGATCATGGTGTTCAAATTATTTAATGATCTTGAGAAAAAACTTTTAAAATAATATAATAGATAATGTTATATAAATTTATATATTATCACTAACATTGATAACATCATTATGTTGGATAACTGAATAACCAGTTTCAACGTGTCGGTAGACCTTCAAAAAATCTGTGACTGTCGTGGATTTGTTGAAGGTAAACCGAATGAAGCATTAGGGTTAAATAAAGGAAGGTAGATCTTCAAAAAATCCATTAAGGATTCGTTGAAGATAAACCGACTATGTGCAATCCATACAGCGGCCATTACCTTTTTCAGGTTAAAAAGGGGCACTCAGTATGGATGACATAGTCGGTTTTTTTGTTATTAAAGGGAGAGGAGGATCGCCTTGAGTGAAACAATGTTCATTACCTTGTTTGCAACGCTTGCTGTTACTCTAATCAGCTCGGTATTTCTATTACACCCTCGCATTCCTGTCCGTTACGTTCGAATTCATGTCAGTTTGCTTGTTTTGCCGATAGCAGTTGCTTTAGCAGGACTTGTTGGTGCCGATAAAAATGTGGCGATCGGACCATGGCGCTCTGATATGCTTGCATGGTTGATGGCCTTGTATATTTTCATGTTTGGCTGGATGATACAGCGGTTTTGTATACGCTATTTACATGGCGACCGCGCGTATCGAATGTATTTTATGCTTTTAACGTTTACGGTTAGCGCCGCTTCCATCACGTGGATGAGCGATGATTTACGATTGCTTGTTCTTTGCTGGGGAATGCCATTACTCGGACTTACGTTGCTGGCGATGCAGAAAAAAGAATGGCAGCCGGTAAGAGTAACGGTTATGCAAATGGCAAGGATGTTTTTGTTGAGCTGGATAGCTTTATTGGCAGCTGCCATATGGTTGTGGCAAGCAACGGGATATTGGCGATTATCGTTTGCACTGTCAAAGGAAAGCATTGCCGGTCTAGAATGGTGGGAAGCGGACGGGGTGAACGTTTTGCTCGTATTAGCGGCGATCATTCCAGCGGGGCAGTGGCCGTTTCAACGCTGGTTATTGGAGTCGACGGTGACTCCGACCCCGATTTCAGCAGTGATGCATGCGGGTTTGGTAAATGCGGGCGGTCTGTTGTTGACAAGATTTTCTCCGCTTTTTAGTGGTAATGGTTCGCAAATGCTGCTGCTTATGATCGCCTCTGTGTCAGTGTTGATCGGCACGGGGATCAGTTTGGTTCAAGTGGACTATAAACGGCAATTAGTTGCCTCAACGATGGCGCAAATGGGAATGATGTTTATTCAATGTGCATTAAGTGCATATGCAGCAGCAGTGATTCATTTAGTGCTGCACGGCCTGTTTAAAGCAACGTTATTTTTACAATCCGGCTCGGTTGTGCCGCGGCCACATAAAATGTTTCGCCCATCGCTGACGTTATCGAAAGCATGGCTGCTTGGCGGAGCCATATTCGGATTTGCGTTAGGATTAGTGTTTTGGATGACCTCGCCGGAAGAAAACACGAGGTTGCTAAGCGCGTTGCTTCTTGGCTGGTCGCTGGCGTTTGCGTGGGGGCGGCTCGCTGTTTTGAAAGAAGGGAGATGGATCGGGGTGGCCGTATTAGCTGGATTGGCGCTGGCTTCCGAGGTGATGCATAGCGGTCTCATGGCGCTTTTATATAAAACGTTGCCGCCAAGTTCGAGCACATCGATGATCACGGAAATGGCAGCCGTTTTGATGTTCGGGCTCGGCGGGTTAGCGAGCATATGGTTTTCTGTCCATCGTTCATCGGATTCATTTGCATACTTATATATGTGGCTCGTCCATATAGGCGAACCGCGTTCAGAGTCGGTGGAAGGCCATCCGCATTATCTTGTAACTTATTTGCAGGAGGAAGGGGTAGTGGATGAACAAGGCAACCGTATCGCTTGAACGTTCTAGTGTGCGCGTGCAACAGAGAAAAGATGTCGCAGCAGATATAAACATAAGCGAGCTCGTCAAAAGCGCTAGCAAAGTGATTGCTCCGCTTTGGCCTATTGCCACTTTTGTCGCGCGCCATCCGTGGATGGGGTTGGAACATCTTTCGTTTGAGGAAGTTGCGTACCGCTTCAAATTGTCGCGAAATATTGACCTTTACCCAACCATATCCATGCTGCGCGCGGCGCAACGGAAAGGGGAACTGAATCCGGAGTTTTTGGAAATGCGGCTTCAACGCTGGCTTGATGAGCAGCCGTTATTGATGCCGCGTGAAGAAGCTGAACGTGTTTTTCGCGCAATGCTTTGGCACGATGAAATTCCGAATGAGGTGCTAACATCTCCAACATTAAAAAGTTTGGCAGCGAAAGTAAAAGAGATACGATTACGAGGAGATTCCAAACGTTTATTCATCCAGCCGTTAAGCGTTCTCCTTGAAGAGCAAGGCGAGGAAAAATGGGCTCAGATGCTTGATCACCAAATGATAAAATGGTGCAAGTTATTTTTAGATGAATCACAAGCTTTATGGACGATGCCATTTCGGGAAAAAGGGTTTTACTACGCATGGCGAAAGCTTGTGATCAACGATCCATCCTTAAACAAACAGCAACGCAAACGGTTAAAAGATTTGCCGCATGATGCCAAAAACGCATTGCGACAAGCGTTGCTGGCGCTTGGCATACCGCATGGAGCGATGAAAGACTATTTGGAAGCGCATCTTCTTTCCTTGCCGGGATGGGCGGGAATGTTATTGTGGCGCTCGCAGCAATCCGGCCAAGCGCATGCGCTGCTAATGGATTATTTAGCGATCCGCCTCTCGCTTGAATGGGCGTTGATCGCACCACATTTGCCATTGGCCAAACGAAAGGAGGATGACGAAACGGTTCTCCTTCCGCTTCTGGCGGCTTGGATGCACTGGGGAGAATTGACGCCAGAACAATGGCTGCAATTGCCGCAAACTGAGCAGCAAGCCCGTTTATCTCTTGTTGATCGATTTGACAAAATCGTCCGCAAAAAACTCTGGCTAGAAGCATGGGAAGATACACAAGAGGCGCAACTAAAAAACAGGATCACGTCCTCTTTTGCAAACAACGCGCCGAAACAGGCAGCCGCTCAGCTCATCTTTTGCATTGATGTTCGTTCTGAACCTTTCCGCCGGCATTTAGAACGGGAGGGCCCATTTGAAACATACGGGTGTGCTGGTTTTTTCGGCCTCCCTATCCAAACGCGCGAACTGGACAGCGTCTATTCACATGCTTCTTGCCCGGTGATTGCAAAGCCGCAGCATGAAGTTCGAGAATATGCAGCGGCGGTGAACCTAAAGGAATACCGCAGACGGCGGAACGTACTGTTTTCCATTAGTCATACGTTTAAAAAAATGAAACAACATCTGCTTGCAAGCATGTTGCTTCCAGAAGTAAGCGGACCATGGCTCGGTTTGCATACGCTGGCCCGAAGCATAGCGCCAAGCGAGGCGGGCCGCTTATTCCGCCGCATACAAGAAACATTAGAACGTAAACCGAAGACAGAACTTTCATTGCATCGGAATGACTCCTTAAAAGCAACCGACTTGCCAGTAGGGTTTTCTGCAGAAGAAAAAGTAAAATATGTTCAACAGCTATTAAAAGGAATGGGATTGACGTCTTCTTTCGCGCCTCTTGTTGTTGTCTGTGGTCATGAAAGCATGACAACGAACAATCCGTATGCCTCGTCTTTAGATTGCGGTGCATGCGGCGGAGCGGCTGGGGGATACAATGCCCGCGTGTTTGCAGCGCTTTGCAACCTTAAGGAAGTGCGGGAAGGGCTTGCAAAGGAAGGGATCGTTATTCCAGAGGACACCGTTTTTGTTGCGGCAGAGCATATAACAACGGTCGATGAACTTCGCTGGCTTTATGTGCCAACGCTTTCGGAAGCGGCACAAAAAGCGTTTGATATGTTGCAAAGCAAGCTCAAAAAAGTAAGCCGTAATGCAAATATGGAGCGGTTGTCGAAGTTGCCCGGCTTAAACGACAAGAAGAGAGACCCGCTTGCCGAAGCATATCGCCGTGCCGAAGACTGGAGCGAAATCCGTCCGGAATGGGGGCTGGCAGGGAATGCTGCGTTTATTATCGGGCGCCGTCAGCTAACGAAACATTGCCATTTAGAGGGGAGAGCATTTTTGCACAGTTATGATTGGCGCGAGGATCCATTTGGAGAATCGCTTGCAAACATCATTGCCGGTCCGGTGACAGTTGCGCAATGGATTAATTTACAATATTACGCATCAACTGTTGCCCCTCATTATTATGGCAGCGGCAGCAAAGCAACACAAACGGTTACCGCAGGAATCGGGGTCATGCAAGGGAACGCGAGCGATTTGCTTACCGGGCTTCCATGGCAGTCGGTCATGGCATCCGATCAAGAAATGTTCCATTCTCCGCTTCGGCTGCTTGTCATCATCGAAGCTCCACGACAATATATTGAGCACTTGCTCGAAGATGATCCTCATTTCCGTAGAAAAGTGAAAAACGGCTGGCTTCGTCTTGTTTCCATTGATCCGGACAACGGGGAATGGGAAAAATGGGAACCATCGGCCATCGAATACAATAACTTTTCATGAAAAGAAGTCAGTGTTTCAGCTTGCCGACAAAGCCGGCAAGCTGTTTTAGTGTGTGCAGTCTATAGCGCGAAAGTCCCCAACTGCGAACGCAGAAGTAGCAGTTAGCCTAATGCAAGGGTGTCTGTGGTGACGCGGAATATGAAGGAAGCGTGCGGTAGACTTCCGCTCTGAGGAACACGAACTTTATACAAAGCTGGGCATCATCAGGAGGAGTTTGTTAGACAAAACAAGGACTTTTCTACTAAAGGTGATACTGAGTAAATGAAGCACATGGACAGAAGAAGTCTGTCAGAAAACATAAGTGATTTAATCTAAATTACATGATAAACAGAGAATAATATAGTAAATCTATCGATTTTAAAGTAGCGTAATTAACGCCGTTTTTGGGCATACTGTAAATGACGATGCTAACAGATGAAAGGAGGAAGTGATATGACAAAGGAAAACGAAATGAAAAACTCCGTGGATGCTCCTTCCGTACAGGAAACAATGGAAGACATTTGGCACGAAACGTGCGGGACATGGAAAAACTGTAATGAGTCGAACGTTGAGTCTTTCTTATCCAAGTGCTTAGAGCACAATATTGACCCGCAGTACTGCATGAATTGGATTACACAACATAGTGATCAAATTCCAAACCAATCGGCAGTTTTGGATAAAGCTCGTGAATGGGTAAATCAACATACTTCTACCGGTTCGCCTATCTCCGTATCAAATCAAATGATGGATTAAATACAAGGGAGCAAAGTGGCTCCCTCATATTTTCCTACTGTCTCTACCCATTGGAAATTAAGTGAAAAGGTCTAACAAGTATAATCAACAAGAAGGAAGTGCTTTTATGTGGATTATTAAGACACAGCATAAGAACGAGGATGGGGCAACCGTTGCGCTCGAGTTGGAAAGTGAAGACGGTCAATTCGATGTCAATGTCAGATGGGATGGATGTATGGAAGTTCATGTTTATTCTGTTACGGAAGAAAATCGCGAACTGCATGATACTTTTCACACTTGTGATGTAAAGGGATTTATTGAAAAGCTACAGTCTCTAAATGGAGTGTGTGCGGAGTTTTTTGGCGAAGGAAGCTATTGGAAGGAAAAAAATAACAATAAATCAGACGACAAAAACGAATCATAATACAAATCAAAAGAGTGTTATATTTACAGACCACTACGAATGAAAAAGCATTAGGCATATGCTAACGCTTCCTTCTTTTTTAAATGAAGCTTACGATGAAATATTTTCAAAGAAAATCTGTTATCCATAGTTAAATGGAAGGGAAAAAGATTATTTAAGTAGAAATTCATTTTTATCGTAGCAGCCAAGTTCAATGTAGATGATGGATGGCGCTTCACCTTTAGCGGAATGACAAACGCTGCAGATTCATTTTTATTGGGAGGGAAATTGGATGAAAAAATATCCTCTCATCATGATCAGCATCATTTTTCTTTTAATCGGCTGTTCAAATGAAAAACAAGAAGAAAACAGCTCTCAAAACGTACAACAAACAAGTAACAATGGCAATATGGAAATCATTGCCCAAGATTTAAGTGTGCCATGGGCGATCGACTGGGATGGGACATCTTTTTATATTTCAGAGCGGACTGGCTCCATTGTAAAAATTACAGGCAACAAAAAAATTAGACAGAATCTATATTTAGAAAAGAAGCTTTCAACGGCATCTGAAGCTGGTGTATTAGGTTTTGTGCTTCATCCCGAGAAAAAAAATTACGCCTTTCTTTACTATACATATGAGGATAAAAACGGGCAATTCAATCGTGTTGTAGAAATACGGGAAGAAAATAATGAATGGTTTGAGCAAAAAGTTTTGCTTGATCAAATTCCAAGCGGAAAGTTTCATCATGGCGGAAGAATCAAAATCGGACCGGACAAAAAACTGTACATCACCACTGGGGATGCTACAGATCCGATGATTGCCCAAGACAAGACATCTCTTGGCGGAAAAATTTTACGAATGAATCTTGATGGCACCATACCGAACGATAATCCTGATCCCAACTCTCTTGTCTATAGCTATGGACACCGCAACCCGCAAGGCTTGGCATGGGATGAAACGGGCCGGCTTTATAGCTCGGAGCATGGTTCAAGTGCACATGATGAAATCAATTTGATTAAACCGAAAGGAAACTATGGCTGGCCTTTTATTCAAGGAGATGAAACGAGAAACGGGATGATCGCACCTTTGTTCCATTCGGGGAATCATACTTGGGCGCCATCTGGAATTGCCTATCATAATGGAATTTTGTATGTTGCACAGCTGCGGGGGGAAGGTATTTTAGCGTTCGATTTAAAAAATAAAACATATAAACAAATCGTTTCCAACGTAGGCCGCGTGCGGGATGTATTCATATTGGGAGATCATTTGTTCTTTGTCACAAACAACACGGATGGAAGGGGAATTCCAGCCAATCATGATGACAAATTAATCAAAATTCCGATTCCGAAAGCTTTTTGATACAATTTCAATATTATAGTCTGGAACAAATTCATGGGAGACATCATGCCGCATCTATGCGGCACCATCGGAAGGATAACATCGGGGAACAAAAATTTCTTTGTTACAGCCAGACAGGCTTGCCAGCTTACTCACCATCAAGGATCAAATAGTTCAATTTGGGTTGCGACCTAGAACTGACCGATGAAGAGAAATGACTTACTTAAAGCGGGATAGTTGAGGAAAAGGAAGTTGGCAATGACTTATGATCTTGATTGCATGTGTAACTGTGCAGGCCTATCTTACAAAAGGTAGGAGATAAGCGTATGAAAAGGTTTATTTCAGCAAGAATTATTCTAGGTTTTATAGTATTATTATTTTTCTTTGACGAATATAGAACTAATCAATCTCTTAATCAAGAAGCTACTTTGGAAGGTTTTATAATTATGAAAGAAGGCGAAGTATATTTAGTTGAAGACTCAGATTTTGTTCAGGAAGACGCAAATAAGTTAACAATACAAGAATTAAGAAGCAAATATAATATGAGTAAGTTATGGATTAAAGGGTTTGGTACTCTAAAGGGAATAGAAAATGGACAAAGGTGAAAGTGTGGTATTCAGAGATTTTAGAATCATATCCGGCCAAAGTCAAAGTTTTAAAGATTGAACAGAAATCGTAATTAGTCGTTCATATTCACCAGCACAAAAGTGAAAGTAGAGTTAATAAGTATTTATAAGGAAGGGTACTTCTAATGACAAATGCAAATAAGATGGTTGTAGTTGTAAAAGGTCTTATTTTATATGAAGGTAAGGTATTAATTGTACAACGTGCAAAGGATGATGAAATCGGCGGAGGAACGTGGGAATTAGTTGGGGGTAAAGTAGAATTTGGAGAAGATTTGGAAACTGCACTTGTACGAGAAATTAAGGAAGAAGTTGGGTTAGATGTTACAGTTGAAAAGATTTTATATGCAATCACATTCAAAACTGACCCAACAAGACAGGTAGTTATTCTTACCTACTTATGTAGGAGCAATAATAGAGATGTCGTTCTCTCAAAGGAACACATTGATTACCGCTGGTCGACTAAAGAGCAATTGAGATTGCTATTGACTCCAGAAATAATTAGTGATTTTGAGAGAAATAATGTCTTCTCTTTGGAAGAGTTGGCATGAAAAAAGTGATTGTCGCTGCGGATTTGGGATTAACCAATTCCGCTATTCGTTTTGACGGAACTGTCATTGGCCGAAAATTTATTAATCAGCCAATAGAAAAAGACCGTTGATGCCCCGACTAAAATTCTTTGATTTAGTCGGGAAGGTTCACGTAGCAAATTTCTTTTTAGAATATTTAGATAATAATTTGAATATTTAATATTTAGATGTATAATAGTGTTATAACATACCAACCGGTTAGTATTTTAGGAAGGATCAATTCTCCCACGTCTAAATGCAAGAACTTCATTTCCTTATCGCTTATGAAAGAATTACGGGAAAAGGTAATAAACTTCATGGAAGAGTATATGCCTGCCTGAACGAGCGTATGAACAGCAACAGAATCAGAAAGAAAGTCGTTGGGGTGCGGCTAAATGTTTTTTGTGTAAGCGCGTTCAAAATTCGTCAATGGCTTTGGGAGCTATTGACGTGCGATTCAAGCGTAGGAGTATCTGCGATTTCCCACTTGCTGCTTCATGGGCGAACGCAAGGGCATGGAGACAAGCTGACGAACCTGATGAAGTGCACCGAGCCAAGATGGCCAAGCTAGGACCAATAATATAGGCCAAAAAGTTAATCAACTCTTTAAGATAGAAAGGGTGTGTATGCATGAGACTGAAAGGAAAGATAGCAATTGTTACTGGCGGCGGAGGAGGAATTGGACGCGCGACAGCCATCCGCTTTGCCAAAGAAGGAGCAAAGGTGGCCGTTAGTGACATAGACTCCTTAAGTGGTGAGAAAACAGTTAACATGATTCAACAATTTGGGGGAGATGCTATTTTTGTGAAAACGGATGTATCGGACTCCAATCAAGTAAAAGAGCTCGTTCATATAACAACAAGTACATTCGGCGGATTGCACATCATGTTCAACAATGCAGGAATCGCGAATTCTGAAGTGAGAAGTGTTGATTTGTCAGAAGAGGAATGGGACCGGGTCATTGACGTCAATTTAAAAGGCGTATTCCTTGGCATCAAGTATGCTGTTCCTGAGTTAAAAAAATCTGGAGGTGGAGCGATCATTAATACTTCTAGTTTACTAGGATTAAAAGGGAAGAAATATCAAGCGGCTTACAATGCATCCAAAGCTGGTGTCATACGGCTAACGCAAAATGCCGCACTGGAATACGGCAAGTACAACATCCGTGTTAATGCGATAGCACCAGGTGTCATTGATACAAAAATTATTGATGGCTGGAAGCAGGACGCGAGAAAATGGCCAATTATCTCCAGGGCAAATGCGCTTGGCAGAATTGGCACTCCGGAGGAGGTGGCAAATGCTGTTTTATTTTTGGCATCGGATGAAGCTTCATTTATTACTGGTGCTACCCTTTCTGTTGATGGCGGTGGGCTCACATTTTAACAAAAGGTTTAATTTATCATAAATATATTATGTAAACTAAAACAAATTCAAAACCAATGACTGACGCATTGCAACAAAAAGGGGACAGGGTAGGAAAGTGCTGGTTGAAAGTTATGATAAAACAAAGGGGGCAGTAAGATGAGATTTTCACAAACCATTGCTTTAGTAACAGGGGCCGGAAGTGGTATTGGCAAGGCAACAGCCCTTCGTTTGGCAAAGGAAGGTGCAAAGGTTATTTTAGTCGGCAGGACAAAAACGAAGCTTGAAGAAACCGCACAGGAGATTAACCGCAACAGCGGAATTCCAACGGCTGACATTTTCCCTGCGGACGTAACCGATGGAGAAGATGTCCAGAAATTAGCGGAGTATGTAGAGCAGCAATATGGGGATTTGCATGTTTTAGTGAACAACGCTGGCGGTTCTACCCACACGAAGATTTTACAAATGTCTGAACAAGAATGGGACTATGTCCAACATGTCAATTTAAAAAGTGTCTTTCTTGTCTCGAAAGCACTAGGGAAAGTGATGGCAGAAGGAGCAAAGCGGGAAAAACGTGACCGTGCGATTGTAAATGTTGCTTCCCTTTCCGGACATCAGGCTGGTGCGGAAATTCCCCATTATAGCGCTGCCAAGGCAGGTGTTATTAATTTTACCAGATCACTTGCCCTTGAGTTATCACCATACGGAATTCGCGTCAACTCCGTATCTCCCGGTTTTGTAGAGACGCCGTTAACAGAAGATGCGTTGCAAAATGATCGTTTTGTTAGAGCCATTCAAAGAAATACAGCCCTGCAAAGAGTCGGCACACCAGAGGAAATTGCCAATGTAATCGCTTTTGTGGCCTCTAGTGAAGCATCCTATATGACTGGGTCTGATTTACTTGTTGATGGCGGCTGGCTGATAAAATAACGAATAAAAGAGAGGAAGATTGGCATGTCTCAAAAACATTTAGTCATTGAAAAATTAGGACCTGTGTTGTCGCTCACACTAAATCGTCCGGAAAGCTTAAATGCTTTCAGCCCGGAAATGATTTTAGGTTTAACAGAAGCTATCAAGAATGCCAAAAACGATGATGATGTCCGGGTGATCGTCTTATCTGGTGCAGGCCGGTCATTTAGTGCTGGCGGCGATGTAAAAACGATGGGGCAAGCAAACGGCGTCCAAGTTTATGAACATATCGGCAGGCTCAATAGACTGATTTTGACGATGAAGGAAATAGAAAAACCGATTATTGCTGCTGTTCACGGCTTCGCAGCCGGTGCAGGGTTCAATCTAGTGTTAGCTTGCGACCTAATTGTCGCTGCGGAGGATAGTAAGTTTGCTTTAAGCTTCTCTCAAGTTGGTCTCGTATCGGATGGCGGAGGTTCTTATTTTCTGCCAAGATTAGTCGGTCCGCATTTGGCTAAACAATTCTTCTTTACCGCAGAGCCGATTCCGGCTGAAAGACTGTATCAATTAGGCGTCATTAATTATCTTTTCCCATTAGAAAAACTTCAGGAAGAAACAATCAAACTAGCATTAAAATTAGCACATGGACCAAGTAAAGCATTCGGAAAACAGAAGAAATTAATCGAACATTCCTTTACGTCTACACTCGAAGAAATACTGGAGGAAGAACGGCTGATACAAACATTAATGGTTCAGACAGAGGATCACAAGGAAGGCGTCGCTGCCTTCAAAGAAAAAAGAAAGCCGGTATTTAAGGGCAGATAAGAGGAGAGTATGTGTTAAAGTTTTCAACTAACTGAGTATGGCGGGCCGAGGTATTACAGGTCGTTAAAAAAGAAACAGGTGGGTATTTTAATTTTAACTGAAGGAAAAGCACCTCTAGTTTTTGCTTGCAAAAAACAAACTCTAATTCCAAACTTCTCAATAAAATCATCCCCCTTGAAACATCAAGGGGGATTGAGTATACGTAAAAGTATCGTTTTTCATAATATAACCTCTTTCTCAAAGTTATTTCATACCCTTAAATATACATATTTCCTTAAAAATAGAAAATAGAATTTTTTAGGATCGTTTTTCTTCCCTTTTTCAGGTCACTTACGTTGGGTTGAAGATAGTCCCTCACGAGCTTTCCCTCTAAAAACCGTACGTGACAATTTTCCGCATACAGGTCAAGTCGCTATTTTATCCGAATAAGCAGTTAAATTACACATAGATACTAAAATCCTGTAAATCCGTTCCAATAGATAACAGAATGAATTGGCATGCGGAAGCTTCAGCCACCATCGCTGCTCGCTATAATTTTTTGAATTAAATAAAAATTTTGTTAATTAAAAAGGGATATCGAATGTTTGGTAGAAATATAAATATACGGATATCAGGTTGTCTGATAACAGATCGCTATGGACAATCTGCTGCATTATCCGCATTTCTGATTGACGGAAGGGTGCTGCTAGATGAAGGGCGACCACACTGCCGACTGAATGCGCCGGACGATTTTTGCGGTTGAAAAAGCAGTACTCCGGACGGAATCGATGACTGTTTTTCTGTAACCGCTTTCAAAAAGCGGTCTGCGGACCTAACAGCCGCTTACCTTGCAGGAAAGGAGGTTGCCATGCGAAAAGTCAAGCCCGTCCGCCGAAAAAAAGTATCAGAAGAGATAGTCGAAGAAATCAAGCGATTGATCGAACAGGGCGAGCTTCCGTCAGACAGCAAACTACCTTCAGAAAAGGAATTGAGCGACATGTTTGGCGTTGGTCGCTCCAGTATCCGCGAGGCGCTGAGCATGCTGGCGGCCGCCCGGATCATCGAAACGCGGCAAGGTGAAGGCACCTTTGTACGTAAAGTCGACCTCAGTGACTACATTCATCCGTTAGCTCTTTCGATTGTCGCAAAAAAGGAACAAACGCTGCATTTGCTGGAGACCCGCAAAATTATCGAATTGGGTACCGTCGAGCTGGCCGCTTTACGAGCCGATCAGCATGATCTGAAAGAAATGAAGAAGGCGCTGCTCGATTTTGAGTACGAGCTGGAAATGGGGGAAGCTGGAGTCGATGCCGATTTTGCCTTTCATCGAGCGGTTGCTATCGCATCGAAAAACCCGATTTTGATTCAAGTGATCGACAATCTATCGCCGGTGCTGAAACAAAGTCTGAACTATACTCTCTATCAAAATATGGGGAATTTAGAGAAACGAAGAAGCGTACTTCAGGAGCACAAGGAGATTTTTGCCTGCATCGAAAAACGTGATGCGCAAGGGGCGGTTGCCTGTATGCGGCAACACTTGGAAAACGTTCGGAAAAAACTGTTGGAGCTAAAAGAGTAAAAAATGGGGGTTGTGTCATGAAAAGATGGATGATGATTGGACTCGTAATGATGATGGCGGCACTGGCCGGATGTGGAGTTCCCAACGCGAAACCGCCTGGTGAGGCGAAACCGGCCAACAAGTCGTCGGACGATGTGACGGAGATTACGGTTGCCGGGAACGGCGGCAAGATTGAAAGAGCGATCCGCGAAGTAATCGCACCGAAATTTAAAGAAAAATATGGCATCAAAGTGAATTTCGTACCGGGGTTGTCAGGAGAAATCCTGTCAAAAGTCGAATTGCAGAAAAACGCTCCTCAATACGATGTCGCGATGTATGTACCGCTTGACGTGCAACGAGCGGCCGATAAAGGGTTGGCCGAGCAATTAGATCCATCGGCGATTCCTAACATGACTAAGGTCGACCCGCGGTTTGTCGCGGTGGATAATATCGGGGTACCCGTATTCGGGTTGGTAATCGCTCCTGCATACAATACGAAAACCTTCGAGAAGAACGGATGGGCACCGATTACGTCTTGGAACGATTTGATTCGCCCCGATTACAAGGGAAAAACAGCGTTTGCCGACATCGCTAACGACTGGGGATTCGCTCTTCTCTATAACCTCGCTAATGCGAACGGCGGCAGCCTCGACAATCTGGAACCTGGTCTGAAAAAGGCGAAAGAACTCGCCAGCTATTCGGATACGTTCTACAAAAACTCCACCCAAATGATGCCGGCCGTGCAACAGGGGGCAGCCGACGTAACAGTGATGGGCAGCTATGCGATCGCCGAACTGATCGAGTCTGGGGTGCCACTGAAAATGGTGATTCCGAAAGAAGGGGCACCGTTGCAAGCGTTCAGCGCGACGGTTGTGAAAAATGCCTCTCATAAAAAAGCGGCAATGGATTTTGTCAATTTTCTAATTAGCGAAGAGTCGCAGAAGCAGATTGCAGAAAGCGGTTTCTATCCGGTTCTGAAAGGAATGAAAGTGGCGCCAAAATATGAAAAGTCGATCGGCTTGAAAGACAGCGATCCTGTCTTCCGGCCGGATTTCAAGAAGATGGCTGAAATCCGGGAGCAATGGACAGATAGATGGGCGAAAGAAGTCACACCGGAATTAGGAAAGAACGTGAAAAAATAAGGAAAGAGGAGACGGATATATGCAAGCGCTTGCTAATGACGTGGAAATACGTGGCATTTACAAACGAATTGGCCGAAACGTGATCCTAGACGGTATCGATCTGGAGGTCAAGCAAGGTGAATTGCTCACCTTGCTTGGCCCTTCCGGTTGCGGCAAAACGTCAACGCTCAACGTGATTGCTGGTTTTCTCGACATCGATCAGGGGGATGTGTTTATCAAAGGACGTCGAGTGAATGATATTCCCGCCTACAAGCGCGATTTGGGAATGGTGTTTCAAACGTATTCATTGTTCCCGCATATGACTGTGTATGAAAATCTCGATTTTGGCCTGTCCCTGCGCAAAGTGCCGAAAGATGAGAAAAAAAGGCGCATCCAGAAAGCACTGGAACTAGTGAAAATGACCGGGCTGGAAGACCGGTATCCGCGCGAACTGTCCGGCGGTCAGCGGCAACGCGTTGCTATAGCTCGGGCACTGGTGGTGCAACCGAAGTTGTTGTTGCTCGACGAACCATTGAGCAATCTTGACGCCAAGTTGCGTCATGAATTGCGGGCCGAAATCAAACGGTTGCAAAAAGAAGTAGGGGTCACCACGATTTTTGTCACGCACGATCAAGAGGAAGCGCTTTCCATGTCTGACCGGATCGTCGTGATGAACAAGGGCAAAATTGAACAGGTCGGAACGCCGACCGAAATTTATATCCATCCGCGCACCGAATTTGTCTTTCAATTTATCGGAAAATCAAACCAATTACAAGGAAGAGTGAAATCGATCGACAGCCGGATGATCAGTGTGGAACTAGAGGATAGCGGCCAAGTGCTGGTCGAAGCGGAGAATGTGATGGGATCGGATCGTACCTGTACGAAGGGGGATGCGGTCAAGCTATACATCCGCCCGGAAAAGTTGATGATCCAGCCGGTGGAAAACACGAATCCCAACTACAATTCACACACCGCTACCATTGTCCAGATGAATTATCTAGGCTCTGCTTGGGAAATTGAAGTGTCACTGCTAGGTAAACGGATGCAGGTGTTGCATCCTTCAATCGAAGCGGGCTGGACGATAGGAACTGAGGTGATGGTCGGATGGAACCCGTCAGATATGATGATCGTCAAGAAATAGTCAGCTTGCGGTTGCAGCCGGCTGTATCAGGAAAACGCAGGAATTTGAAAAAGTATCTGTATGCCGTGCTGCTGTTGCTGCCACTGTTGCTGTTTATCATCGGTTTCTTTGTGGTCCCGATGCTTTATATCCTGTATCTGAGCTTTATTGACACAGAAGGCCCGGGTGGGACAAATGCAACCTATAGCATTAGCAACTATGGCCGCTTTTTCACCGATCCCTATTACTTACATTCTCTCTGGTTGACGATCAAAGTGAGCCTGTACACGGTGATCGTGTCATTGCTTCTCGGCTATCCGGTGGCACTGACGATGGCAAAATGCTCTCCCCGCGTCCGGGGATTGCTGACCCTGCTGGTGGCGTCGCCGCTTTTGATCAGTATTGTGGTTCGCAATTTTGGCTGGTATTTGCTTCTGTTGCCAAACGGAACGGTCAATCAACTGTTGATAGGCCTTGGTATCACTGAGTCGCCACTGAAACTTTTGTTTTCGGAAGCTGGAGTTGTCATCGGATTGTCGAACGCGTATCTGCCGTTTATGATTTTGTCCATCGCCACCAGTTTGTACAATATTGATCCGTCTCTCGAAAAAGCGGCCGCCATTCTCGGCGCTAGTCCATTCCGTTCATTTATATCGATCACTCTGCCACTCAGCCTGCCTGGCATTGTGTCCGGTATGGTGCTGGTGTTCAGCATGTCGATGAGCGCTTACGTGACCCCCGCTCTGATGGGGGGAGCGAATGTGCCGATGCTGCCGGTGGTGGCATATGACCAGATCATTAATCTGTTACGCTGGACTTACGGGTCGGCCGTCTCGTATGTATTGCTTGGCATCACATTGGCCATCGTCACCATTTTTACGAGAATGATGGAAAAAGGACGGTACCGGGAGGTGTTTCGCTGATGAAAATTTCCGGAAAAATCAGGGTTGCGGTGGCTGCGATCAGCCTGGTTTATATCCTGATCCCATTGCTTGTCACGATTCCGGCTTCTTTTACTAGCGCAATCTATCCTAGTTTTCCGCCAAAAGGATTTTCGTTGCAGTGGTATATGAAATTGCTGGAACGGCCGGAATTTGTCGAGGCTTTCTGGAACAGCGTCAAGTTTGCTTTTCTAGCAGCATTCTTTTCCGTGCTGCTGGGGACTCTGGGCGCACTTGCGATTGCCAAGTATGACATTCCGGGCAAGAGTTATCTGGTATCGTTGCTGACTGCCCCATTGACGGTACCGCAATTGGTGCTGGGGGTCGCCTTATTGATTTACTTCACGCCGCTGCTGTTGGCAGGAACGCCGACCGGATTTTTGATCGCGCATATTGTCATCTGCGTACCATATGTGATCCGGTTTGTACTGACCGGGTTGAGCGGTTTTGATTACACGCTGGAGCGGGCGGCAGCGATTCTCGGAGCCAGCCCGGTAACCGTTTTTTGGAGGGTGACACTGCCGCTGATCCGGCCAGCGATCCTGTCTGGGGCTCTGTTTTCCTTTTTGACTTCGTTCGATAACGTAACTGTCTCGCTGTTTATGGTATCTCCCGATATGCGAACACTGCCGCTTGAGATTTTTTCAAACATGCAGGATGCGTACAGTCCAATCGTCGCTTCTGTATCAAGTGTTGTGATTCTGATTTCGGTGATCCTGATCCTGATTCTCGAGAAAATTCACGGCGTCGGACGCCTGTTGGGAAGCGCCCACTAATCGACAGCATGTAATCGACAATGCTGTCCCGTTTCTCGTTCGAGCATAGGAAGTCACAGGGAGACACAGCCGGACAGATCGTGAAGTTGCTACGGGTACTGGGCATCATGGAGGTGGCGGTGAGAGATCCAATTCGAGCAATGACAGAAGTGATGGAACTAGGGCAATTTCCGAACGGAACGCCGGTGTTCCAGAACCGAAAAGCGTATGAGAGCGACGGCGTGGTCATCGATCGGATCAATACACACATATGTCCTTCAAGAGTCGTGTGGAAAGCGGTTTGTGCAAAATGATGGTGGTAAGGGCTTGGCAATCTGATCGGGACTGCCAAGCCCTACCGTTTTGGCATGAGAGGATTGCGCGAACTGCTTGTACCATTGGCCCGGATGGTAATGGAAACATGTCCGGTGTTATACGGGCTCGGCATACTGGAAAATGAGTTTGACCAGACGTCGGACATTACAGGAATTGAACCTGCGGAAATCCTGCCGAAAGAAGTGAAACTGCTCAAACAGGCGTGATGGATGTCTCTAATCTGTTTGAAAACGACCATCTTCCTCCATCAGCAATTTGCATTCTTTACATTTAAATAGATTAAAGAAAAGAGGGGGAACTGTATGAGCCGCATAGCCGTCATCGGTGGAGGCATCGTCGGGTTGGCTGCCGCATATGCCCTCAAACAAGCCGATTCAAGCGCCGAAATAACCATCATGGAAAAAGAAAGTCGATGGGGAGCGCACCAAACCGGGCATAACAGCGGCGTCATCCATTCGGGCATTTACTATAAGCCCGGCAGTTACAAAGCACGATTCGCGAGATTGGGTGGAGAAATGCTCATCAATTTTTGTCGCCAATATGACATTCCCTTTGAACGATGCGGAAAGGTGATTGTGGCGACGGACGAACAGGAGCTTCCGCTTTTGAAAAACTTGTATCACCGCGGATTGAAAAACGGGCTGGATCTGGAACTAATCGATCAAGATCGCTTGCGGGATTTTGAGCCTCATATCAGCGGTATCGAAGCCATCCGTGTGAAAGAAACGGGCATCGTCGATTATACCAAAGTTTGCGAGATGATAGCGTCATTGTTGAAAGATGCCGGCGCCGAGTTGCTATTAAATACAGAAGTAGAACGAATCGTAGAAAGCAGCCTAAAAGTCGACGTTATCACCAATCGCGGTGCCCGATCCTTTGATTTCGCAGTCAACTGTGCGGGGCTCCATAGCGATCGCATCGCACGGGCTTCTGGAATTATCACCGATTTGAAAATTGTTCCGTTCCGGGGAGAGTACTACAAGTTACGTCCCGAAAAACGCTATCTGGTGAAAAATCTAGTTTATCCCGTTCCAAATCCGCAATTCCCGTTTCTCGGCGTCCATCTTACGCGGATGATTAACGGCGAAGTCGAAGTTGGACCGAACGCCGTACTTGGTTTCAAACGTGAAGGGTATAAGAAGACAGATATTGACGCAAAAGATGTGCTGGATATTTTCTCTTTTAAAGGCTTTTGGAAGCTTGCCTTTAAGTATTGGCGCGAAGGAATGGAAGAGATGGTTCGTTCGTACAGTAAAAAAGCTTTTCTAAAGAACCTGCAACGTTTGCTTCCAGAAGTTGAAATGGATGATTTGATTCCGACAACTGCGGGCGTGCGCGCCCAAGCGCTACGCGCTGATGGCACGCTTGTTGATGACTTTTACATCATTAATACGAAACGTACGGTTCATGTGTTGAACGCTCCTTCGCCCGCCGCGACGGCTTGTCTCCCGATTGGCGAAGAGATCGCCCGCCGGGTAGCTGATTTGGCGTTGATCGCTGGTTAAAATGTCTAGGATATTATCGAGCATATGCTGAAGAGATAAATAACTAAATTTATTCATATGATGGGACACCTATGGAGCAAAGGAATCTTATTCCCGTTATTAATAATCTAGGTTTCCCCATCATTGGATCAATAGTTTTTTCAATCTGTAAATACAACATAAATTCATTGGATAATCAACGACCGATGATGATAATCAGTAAAAATGATGATAAAGCACAAAAAATTCTTCGGAACTTGGGGTAGCAAGTTCCGAAGAATGGATGGTTATACCTACGCGCCTGCATTTATACCGTTCATTGTAGCACTATGAAACGATAATGCGTTTCGGCCCATTTTTAATCAGCTGATCTACATCGTTTATTAGCGTGTAAATATCATCGTACGGTTGATCAATTTGCAGCATTTTCCGCAGTATGAAACGCGCGTCTTCGGAAATGGATAGCTCCTCTTCCCAACTTTTTTCTTCCTCTGTTTTCGGCTCGTACGAGGAATATAACAAAAATAAGGTAAAGTGCCCTAACGCGTAAAAATCGCTTTTTGGATGAATATCGCGCCGCAGCTTTTTTTCGGGCACATACGTTTCGATATGAGGAACGGACTCACCAAAAAAACGCGCCAATCCGAAATCGATCACAAATACGGTACCGTCGCGCAACAAAATATTCGGGATGCGCAAATCGCGATGGACAATGTGGTTGGCATGAATATATTCGACTACGGCGAGCACATCCCGCAATAATTGAAATGCTTCTCGTTCTGTATACGTTTTTCCCTTTTCGAAAATAAGCGCTTCAACTGTCTCTCCTTCGACATAGTCCATTACGAGATGGGGCGTTCCATTTTCCAGGAACATGTCATATAACGCGGGAATTTGCGGATGCTTAAGCCGCATTAATATATCCGCTTCCCGCTGGAAGGACAGTTCGCTTTCTTTCCCTCTTGTTTTTCGACATTGTTTGACAACGACTTTCCTGCCTGTCTGTAAGTCGTTGGCCATGTAAGCAATGCCATAGCTTCCCATCCCAAGCTCTGCTACAATTTGATAGCGGCGCCGAATAACCTTCCCTTTTCGATACGGACGTTCGAATAGGCGAGCAAGCGCCGGGTGACGATACAAAAAACGCATCATTAGCTTCCGAAAAAGCTTGAAAAGAAATTGCCGCTATGATGTTTCTTTTTATAATACTTATGACCGAAGTGGGAAGGATGGATATTCGCATAATGCTTCGGATAATGGTCACTGCTGCTGTAATGCATTTTATGGTGCTGATGAAGCATGTGTTCTTTCAACAGTGCTTTGATGATTTTCTTTAACATATGATCTCTCCTTTACGATAAGATTACTCTATATTTATATACGAAATAGGAATAAGGAAGTTTCATGATTAACGTCCGTTTAGAGGGATGGCACCATGACATGGAACGATGTCATCCGGTTTAATCGTTGTACCTTTCTTTTTTTATATCGCCGTAGCGTTCTTTTCATTTAAAAACATTATAAATGACCACCGATAAGATGATGGGACTTAGAGGTATAGGAAGCGTTCGTGACAAAGACGCAACAGGTATTACGGATAATAATAGCACAGTTTACTCATCACATAAATTGGTGAAAAAGGAGCTGTATGTTTTAAGACAATCTTCTGCTTTTTTTATTTGGATTCGTCCATTTAAGGGAAAGCGAAAGTTTATCCATTTCCGAAGTTTCCAGAAAGATTGGCCATAACTGGAGAACAGTCAAAAAATATGCGGATGGAGATATTAGCGGACAAAAAATTTTCAAAAAGAAATGGGAGATGATGTACGAGGAAGGATATGGAGAGGTCGTCGATGATTGGCTAGTAGAAAACGCGAAACTGCCTCAAAAAGATCGAAGAACAAAACGGGATTGAGAGCTTGCAAAAAGAGTATGGGTTTCCAGGTTCTTATTGTGCCGTATGTGCCTATATTCAAGAACGGAAACCACAATTGAAGGCAGAAAAAGAAATATGAACAGGTGTAGGGGACAATCTGTTGTTTTAAAATAGGATATTTTTCCTATAAAAATATAATTCTTTAGTCCGACATTAAGTATGTGAATAAAAGAAGTTTTGTTGAAGGAGCAATTAAAGAGGGCAATTTAATGAATGATCTCAGCAAAGAAATCAAGGTTACTAACCGATAGTGACCTTGATGTTTATTATGAGAACACTGCTTTTTTCTTTTATTCAAAGTTTCCCATTGATGAAACTTTATATTAAAGAAACACAATCTTTTTACTTGAGGAAGGTGCAGCAAGATGCTTCTCATCAATGATCAAATCATTTCCCCTATTCTAGCCGAATCGTTACAAGAGCTTAATGTGCCCGTTTTCAAACAAGGCAACCATTCCGAAATGTTAAAATCCTTACAAGGAATGGAAGCTAAGGAGTTTTTCTCTCTTATCGACGAACACCAAAAGTTGTTGACAAACTCAGAAAGTTGCTTAGCATTGCTTGAATCTTATGCTCCTAATAGTGTTCAAAATCATTGGGCAAAACAATTAAAAGATAAAGGAACGTTCCGTCAAATTCTTTCGAATATGTACCCTGATTATTTTTATAAGGTAGTAAACATGGATGAGCTTTATAAAATTCCGGTAAAGGATATTCCTTTTCCTGTTGTAATTAAGCCAAGCAAAGGATATTCCAGTGTCGGAGTGTATAAAGTGAAAAGTGCAGATCAATGGGAAGATACTTTACATAAATTAAATACAGATCTACTTTTTATAAAAAACATTTATGATAAAGAAGTGATTAACGGAGAAAGCATTTTAATCGAAAAATGGATATTCGGAGAAGAATATGCCGTTGACAGTTATTACGATTATAATGGTGATCCTGTGATTTTAAATATTTTTAAACGTTTGTTTAAGGACGAATATGATACGTCGGATCGAATCTACTATACGTCCAAACAAGTCATCAATGAAATTTACGATGACATATTGACTTTTATGCATAAGTTTAGAGAAATCGTCCCGGTAAAAAATTTCCCCATTCACTTTGAAGTGAGAAAAAGTAATTATACCATCATTCCGATTGAAATGAATCCGCTCAGATTTGCTGGGGCAGGAACAACAGATCTTGGGTATTATGCTTATGGATGCAATGTATATAAGCATTATTTTCAAGGCACAAGTCCGAATTGGGAAGAAGCACTTCACAATATGGATCAAAGTATCTACAGTTTCTTCTGCGCGGAAATTCCGATGAACATTTCACAAAATCTTATAAAATCTATTAACCATCAGTCGTTTAAAAAGCAGTTTCAACAAATTTTAGAATACAGAGAAATACAAGCAACAAATGATAGAACATTTGCCATTGTATTTTTCAAAAGCGAAACAATAGAAGAGCTTTATCGATTACTGCAAATGGATTTACGCCCATTTATCACATTAAAGGAAATGGAACATTCAAGGGAGAGATAAGGAATGAGAAATGCAATTTGGAAAAAATCGATTAAAGCGCAATTAGTGATTAGTTTTTTATTCCCCTTTCTTGTATTTTCACTGATTCTTTTTGGATTTGTTCGATATGTATCAGATTACATTATTCAAGAACATGTTATCCCGCAGTTTGATGAACGGTTAACAGAAAATGGACGATTATTAGCAGAGACGATTGATCCGGATTTAATTAAGAATACAATGGCTTTCCCAGAGAAATATGGGATGGAGCTGAAGCAGAAATTAGATTCATTTATTGAAAGAAAAAAAGGAATCGAATATGTATATGTACTGTCTAGAAAAAATGGAAGGGATGTCATTGTTGCTTTAAATGGCAGTGACAAATTTATGGTTGAGTCTCCGTTTACGAATGATCAAAAATTATCATATGAAAAAAAAGAGAGTGTTTTAAGTTCCATTTATAGAGATAAGTGGGGCGTCCATAAATCATTTTTCATTCCTGTAGATGGTGTGGATGCCATCGTCGGAATAGATATGAGCGCTAAATTTATCGACCATCTACAAAAGTGGATAATGACCGTTTCTCTTATTTTAACAGCTGTGATGATTGTTATCGGAATCGTATTAGCTTTATTCATTGGAAATAGAATGTCTAAACCTCTTCATCGTTTAGTGCAATATACGAAAACCTTTTCTACTGGAGATCTTAGCCAATCGGTAAATATTAAGCGAGAAGATGAGATAGGGGTCTTAGCAGATAGCTTTGAAGAAATGAGAAAAAATTTAAGTCGCATCATCGATAATGTAAGAGAGAAATCCGAAGCAATTCATCATACTGGTCAAACTCTTTTAGAATCCTTTGAGGAATTAGCTCAAGCTTCTAAACAGATTGCAATGAGTACAGATGAAGAGGCAAAAGGGTCCGAAGAAAGAGCTAATCATATTGACCGAATTTCAAATATGATGTCTGAAATGTCAATAGCGATATCCAATGTGGATGAACAAACTAAGTTGATTAAAAACCTTACCGATCAAACAAGTCAGCAAGCTGAAAAAGGAAATGTTCAAGTTCAAATGATTACCGAACAAATGAACAAAATAAAACAAAATGGCATGGTGAGTAAAGAAAACTTATTTAATCTGAGTAAAAAATTAGAACATATTAATGAAATCATTAAGATTATCCAAGACATTTCGTCCCAAATCCATCTTCTTTCTTTAAATGCATCGATTGAAGCAGCTCGTGCCGGAGAAGCCGGTAAAGGATTTTCGGTTGTTGCCCAAGAAGTTCAGAAGCTTGCAAATCAAACTGATGAATCCATTAAAACAATATCTGAAGCGATAGGTGAAATCCACGAACAGGCTAATATCGTGCTAAATCTGAACCAACAAGATTTTGAAGATATTGTAAAAGGTGTTGAGATTGTTGAGGATAATGGACGATTATTTAATTCTATTTTTGCATCAGTAGAGCAATTGGCAAAAGGAATTGATACGATTGCTAAAAGTACAGAAGATCTGCATCAAGCATCTGACGAAATTTTAACATCCATTCAAGAAATTGCTGCAATTTCAGAGCAGGGAGTGGCTGCAACTCAAGAAATTTCTGCTTCTGCTGTTCAGCAAAACAATACAATTGATTATTTAAAACAACAAAATTCAGAGTTAAAACTCTTGGCTGACAACCTCCAAGATATGATTAAGCGATTCAAGACAAGGGAAATTACAACAAAATAAAACGAAACTTCAATTGGTAGAGAAATTTCTTCATCTCCAGCTGATAGTATTGGTCAAGTAGAGCAACAAAATAATGAATGCTCTGTCTTTAACAATAGGCAGAGCATTTTTGTTTTTAGTTCTTCGGAAGAATAACTGTTTTATTGGTGTTATGTCAAGAAAATTGGACACGTTAAACAGAGAGAAAATCTCTTGCTGAAACAGCGTTTTAGATGGAGTGAGAAAATGATGCTGAAATTAGGGAATTTTAAGGTTCTTACGCAAATTTGGTGAACTATCGAACGGTAGCTAAAATTACAAGATCTTTGTTCGATTTTTTATGATGAACTATCTTTATAAATGTAGAAAAGTGCATATATGATTACTTTGTTTCTTTACATTTTTCAACTGATCACCAAAAGAACGTAAGAACCTGTCATAGTCAAATTAAAAGATAACACTCTAACGATTTCATTTTTCACTAAACGCAATCTGTATACCAATCAGCCCTAATAACAAACCTTTTACAATGTTCATTCGTTTTGCGATGAACGAGTTGGTAAGCAGGACATGGCGCAGTTTCTCTGAAAACACGCTGACAGCGACAAAAATCACTAAAGCCTGAACCAGAAAAATCATCCCTAAAATCAACATCTGCAACGTAATGTGCCCCATCGATTTATTCACAAATTGAGGCAACAATGCCAAAAAGAACAAGGATACTTTTGGATTAAGCAGATTCATGAGAATTCCTTTTTTATACAATGATGGATACTTGAAAGGCTTGTGATGGTTAATAGCAAAGCCTGTTTCTTTTTCCTTAAATGATTGCCATGCTAAATACAGCAAATACGCCGCACCCGTATATTTGACGACGGTAAAAGCCAAAGCGGATTGATAAATGATGGTGGAAATCCCAAGCGTTGCAGCCGTGATATGCACAATAAGGCCTGAACAAAGTCCCAGCGCCGTGGCGATTCCTGCTTTTTTGTCCTGTGAAATACTTTGAGCAATCACAAACAAAATATCTGGCCCGGGCATTACTGTCAGCAATATCGCCACTCCTAAGAAGGACATGGTTAATGTGAAATCCATTTACAACACCTCTCTTGGATAGAATAAAAGGCCATTCTTCGCTTTCTTTTCCTTCGCTTTATTTCGTGGAGAAACAGCTTCATTCCTTCTTCATAGGATAATAAATTAGTGTTTTATCGGTGTTTTCGGCAAAGAAAAAATAATTCTTACGTTTTTTTTGGTGAATGAGTGAAGGTTTTTCTTTTTTTGGAATTTGTTGAAGGGTTTTTAGATGTAGACGTCGAATGTTAATTAATAGAAATGGAGTTACATGTTTCAAGAAAGGTGCCAGTATGAGTTTGAAGAAATTTCATACACCTTTGACTGAAGCAGAAGTAGAAAGAGATATATCAATTATTAACACCAAATCAGCGTCGACGGATGGATGCTTTTACAAAGCGGAGCAAAAAAAGCGAGTGGTTGGAAGTTTTCGCATTAAAAAAGGAATTACAGTAGCAGAAGATATGGATACGCAATTTGCGTATGTATTATAAATGAATAGGAGATGGTGGAATTTGCCTTTAAAAAATTATGGAGTTCTAAAGGGAAAACCCGTCGACTCTATGATGGGAAGAGGGGAAAATCCACATTATCAAGTTCTTGTCGAGGATGAGGAAGGGACTAAGTATCGAATCGCCATTAATATTAAATCTCAATCTTATCCTTCAGAAGTATTATATTTCGTCGGTGAGGATTTCCACTCGGAAGACATTACAAAGTTACCTGACTTAGATTTTGGCTTTACTCCTATAAAAAATAATCATCCAGACATTGGACTTGATTATATACGGGGAAATTTATTAGATCCTAGAAAAATGATTCCCCTCCCAGCTGATGTAGAGGGTCCAGATAACGATTTGAACGAAAAGATTCAACATTATATTAAGCAAGCTATTGATAAGAAGGCAATCATATACGCTTTTGGAGAGAGATGGGGCCCAGAGCAAAATAAGCCTGATAAGTATTTTGGTTTTTTGCCTGGTAATGGCATACATGATATTCATATGAACCAAGGAAATGTGGGAAGATGGAAAAAAGATAACGGGATATGGCAAGATGGGGGGATTCTAATACATTTTGAACAAGAAAAAAGGTGGGTAGCCATTTTTCTCGCTTTCCAATCTCAATCCTGGTGTACAGATGAAAAGGGGAATGCAATCAAACCAGTAGAAGAATGTAACCATAAAAATGTTAATCATCAGCAAACAATGTCTTTATAATTAAAAAAATATTTTCGACTGGACAATACTATCTAGTTAGCGACAAAAAGTGGGTGGCCACCGTCTACCCAATAAAAATAAAGCGGATCCTTTGAGAAAGTAAAAAATATACAAATGATGTAAAAACAAAAGCAGGAGGCTGTCCTTAAAAGGTCGTTTTACCGACCGTTTGGGACAGCCTCTTTTTGTCGTGTATCCGACTCACGATGAAGTAGATCGTCAATGATATGAACAGCATTTCTTGCATTTACGCAAAAGGAACATTTTTGATGCTTGTTATAAGAGGTATACAAAATTAACATTACCTTAATATGGCCTTTCTTGAAAAACACCACATAGACGTGATACAATGCTATCGATTTTCGATATCGAAAATCGATAATGAAGGGGATCATGATGGAAAATAAAGTGTTACGTAAATTGTTTCTTGGTTTTATTCAAATACACATTTTACATCATGCGAAAAAAGAGCCCATATTTGGTTCATGGATGTTAGAAGAACTAAAAAAACATGGTTATCAGATGAGTGCTGGAACATTGTATCCTTTACTGCATGACATGGAGTTAAACGGTCTATTAGAAAAAGAAGAAAAAAATGTTGAAGGGAAGATTAGAAAATACTACAGAACAACGGAAAAAGGAAATGAGGTACTTATAAAAGCGAGAGAAAAAGCCTACGAGCTATTTAAAGAAATAAAGGATTAACGAGCTTCAATTATTTTGATGAATTAATCGTACACACTTTGGGTTGTACGATATTTGTAACATATATCATGACCATTTATCACTAGGGGGGAATAAGAAGAGATGGACCAAGAAAATGAGATGCAACGGGAACAAAGAGGTTCTGTTTGGGAAGTATTGAAAACAGCTACTCGACTAGGATTGACGTCTTTTGGAGGGCCTATTGCTCATTTAGGATATTTTCGAGAGGAATATGTGAACCGGCGAAAATGGTTAGATGAAAAAACATATGCCGATTTGGTAGCACTGTGTCAATTTTTACCGGGTCCGGCGAGTAGTCAGGTTGGAATGGGGATTGGGTTTATACGAGCTGGTTTTTGGGGCGCTATCGCCGCTTGGCTTGGATTTACTCTCCCTTCCGCCATTGCGCTTATCTTGTTTGCCTACTTTTTGAAAGGAACTTCCTTCCGTGAGACAGGCTGGCTCCATGGATTGCTGGTTGTGGCGGTCGCTGTAGTGGCTCAAGCGGTGTGGGGCATGGCCAAAAACTTTGCGTCCGATCGGCCGCGTGCCACCATTGCGATCGCAGCAGCTATGTTGGCTTTAATGATTCCGAGCGTTTTTAGTCAAGTGGGAATCATCGTAGGTGCTGGTATCGTAGGATGTTTTTTGTCCCGAAACACGCCAGATTCAAAACCAGTTCCGATTTCTATCTCGTTTCATAAAAAGGCAGCCGGTATCTTACTCATTTTATTTTTTGCTTTGTTAGGGTTACTTCCTGTAGTCCGTCAGTTCACTGGTTCTAATCTGGTTGCACTCTTTGATAGCTTCTATCGATCTGGCGCTTTGGTATTCGGCGGAGGACATGTTGTGCTTCCCTTGCTGCAAGCAGAAGTGGTTCCTACAGGATGGCTAACAGCCAATCAATTCTTAGCTGGGTACGGAGCAGCACAAGCAGTACCAGGGCCATTGTTTACCTTCGCATCGTACTTAGGAATGGCTAGTTTCGGATGGAAAGGAGCTGTAGTGGCAACTCTTGCTATCTTTCTACCTTCTTTTCTGTTAATCCTTGGAGCCCTTCCTTTTTGGAATTGGCTTCGTCATCGCCCCCGTTTTCAAGCAGCACTATATGGTATCAATGCAGCTGTTGTAGGAATCTTACTTGCAGCACTATATCATCCTGTATGGACGAAAGCAATGAAAAGCCCGTTAGATTTTTGCCTTGCTTTAGCCGACTTTGGCCTATTAACGGTCTGGAAGTGTCCGCCTTGGATTGTCGTTGTATTTTCCGCCGCCGCAGGAGCTCTTCTTTTCTTTATTTCGTAAAATATCCACCGGCAAAGAGTTTTTTGGTTCTTACGCCATTTTGGTGATAGGAAGTGGCTAATCGAGAAAATCAGTGTGCAAATTAGAGGTTTTTAGTTTCTCATTCTCATTATCTCGAATTTTCACCAAAAGAACGTAAGAACCATTTTATCATCGTCATGGACATAGGGAGGGCCGCTCAAGTTCCAGCCGTGTATAAATACGGAGTTTATATATCGTGTATTTATCATATGGGAATTTATGTAGAATAAGATGTTGAACCTTTTTTATTTACGGTCTTTACACGATTCAAGCGTTGTACGCATCTTCAAGAATGTGAAGATAATCCTTGGCCGTCACAGTCCGGATGTTGCTTGGAGTGGATCCGTTTTGCACCGCCAGTTCCACAATTTTTCCGAAGTCTTCTTTACGCAAACCAGGTAAGTCTTTTAGTTTTGGAATGTCCAAACTGCGGGTGAACGCCTCGATGCCCTGGATCAATTGTTCGACAGCTTGTTCATCCGAATCAGATTCTGCCGCAAATTTCATATACCGCGCCAATTTTGCATGCATTGCTTTATTCTCTTGCGCATTAAATTTCAACACAAACGGCAAAAATACAGCATTTGCAACACCATGCGGCGTATCATAGAGCCCGCCTAGAGCCTCCGCTAAACAATGGACAGCCGCTACGTCTGCGGATCCGAAACATAATCCCGCAAGCAAACTAGCCAACAGCATGTCGTATCGGGCTTTTTCGTTTCGGCCATCCCGATATGCTTCAGGAAGTGCTGACACAATGATTTCCATTGCTCTTGCTCCCATTGCTTGCGATATTGGATTCGTCACTTTGCACGTATAGCCTTCGATTGCATGAACTAATGCATCAACCCCAGTCGCAGCCGTAACGGATTTAGGTACGGTGAATGTAAGCTCCGGATCAAGAACAGCCAATACCGGACGAAGCGCAGCATCTTTCAATGTCAGCTTCCGGTGGGTGGAAGCTTCCGTAATAACGGACGAACGGGTGACTTCGGAGCCTGTCCCCGCTGTTGTCGGGACACAAATAATGGGAGCTACGTTCTCATACCGCCGTTTTCCTTCTGCATATTCAATTGGTGTCCCGCCATTTCGTCCAATGAGTGCAATCGCTTTTCCCGTATCCATCACACTTCCACCGCCGATGGCGATAACGGCATCAGCGTTCTGTTCATTAAAATACTCCGCACCTTTCAGGCATTCCGTGTCGCGCGGATTTTGCGATACGTCATCAAACAACGTTACGCGATAGCCGGCTGACTGCAATTTTGCTTGAATCGGTTCAACTAAGCCGGTCTGAACGACTCCCGGGTCACTAACAAGTAAAATCGATTTTCCAACTTGCAGTGATTCCAACAATTCCGGCAGCTGCTTTGCTTTCCCCATTCCCATTTCAATGCGTGTCGGGCAAAAATAATGAAAACTGTTCATATGTCTCCCCCTTAAGCAACTGGAATAAAATTATGAATATTTTAATTTTAACTCTGATTGATCTGTCATACAAATCAAATAAATCGCGTTATCGGGGAAACCACTTTAAAATCCTCCCATGGCGGAGGTTTTTTGTTTTCTTAAGGCATAATTTATGGGTTTGGTAGATATAACAAAGTAAAGACAATTTAGTACAAGAGGGATGATGGATGAACTCCATTTGGCTTTTAGGATTTTCTGCTTCTGCTATCGGAATGTTATCTGGTGGAGCGATTGCTTGGTTGTTTCAAGGCTGGCAAAGAGGAACGCCAACCATTTTTTCCATATGTAGTGGAATGATATTCGGGCTGGTCACAATGGAAATTTTGCCTGAAAGCATAGAAATTGGAGGGTGGTTTATTGCTATTGTCGGATTGATTTTTGGTTATTTTATATACAAGTATCTAGAAAAGGTTTCTCATCATGTGGTCATTATTACCAATGACGCTAAAAAAGACTTATTTGTACATTCTGGTCTAATTTTAACATTCAGTATTGCCCTACACAATTTTCCAACAGGCATCGCACTTGGAGCCAATACTCACGATTCATTGACTAAACCAATGCTGACTACGATCATGCTTCACAATATTCCAGAAGGGATTGCTGTTTTTACTCCCTTGCTGATGGCTGGGTTTGGAATTTTCAGCATCATACTTGGGGCAGCCATAGCCTCCGCCCCCGTAGGAGTTGGAGCCTTTATAGGAAACAATTATGGAATGGGGGTTCCTTGGTTAGTAGCAATGATTATCGCATTGGCAATGGGAGTAATGCTTTTCGTGACGGGAAAAGAGATTTTCGGGACAGCTTTACGTACATCTACCAAAATATACTGCGTTATCATGGCTATAATCGGTTTTGTATTGGTTTCATTTTACTTGTTTTTTCTATAAAAGACTTTACTAAAAAAGTGCAAGTCATTGACCATGCTGAACATCATTAAGGAGGCGTTTTATCATGCATCATCACCATCATTCTCACGACCACCATGGTCACCACTATCACCACGGACACCATCACGATCACGGAAGGGAAGGTAATAAAAAAGGGGTTACGATTGCACTTCTCATTACCGCTGGAATTATGTTATTAGAGTTTTTCGGAGGTTTAATCACAAACAGCCTAGCCCTTCTTTCTGACTCTGGACATATGCTTAGTGATGCCAGTTCCCTTGTTCTTAGCTTAGTTGCTATTTGGTTTGCTACCAAACCAGCTTCGCCTAATAAAACGTATGGCTTTTATCGTTTTGAAATCTTGGCCGCTTTGTTTAATGGAGTTACCTTGTTTGTTATCGCCGGGTTTATCGTATGGGAAGCTATTCAGCGTTTTTACAACCCACCAACCGTAGCTAGCGGCTCTATGATGCTGATTGCGTCCATCGGTCTTTTTGCCAATCTTTTAAGTGCATGGGCGTTAATGAGAAAAGGGGATGTGAAAAATAATGTCAATCTTCGTAGTGCCTATCTTCACGTTATCGGTGACGCTTTAGGTTCTGTAGGTGCTATCATCGCTGGGCTTGCTATGTGGCTCTTTGATTGGTATGTGGCAGATCCCACTATTTCCATTTTGGTTGCTTTATTAATTTTGAAAGGTGCTTGGGGAGTGATTAAACATACGGTTCACATTTTGATGGAAGGAACGCCCATTACCATTGACCAAAATGAAGTGAAAAAAGCCTTAGAAAGTATCGAAGGAGTGATTGACGTTCACGACCTTCATATTTGGACGATTACATCAGGGTTGGATTCATTAAGTTGCCATATTTTGATTGAAGATCATCAAGACAGCCAAAAGGTTTTACAAGATGCCATTCACATGATTGAAGAAAAATTTAAGATTCTGCATACAACCATTCAAATTGAAACCTGTCAAATCCATCACGGGGAAATGAAAGTCTAACCCTTTTCGGAACGGATGGAAATGCAACAAAACGTTGATGTTCTTGTTATCGGTGCGGGTCAGGCAGAATTAGCGATGGATATTATCTTGTTTGCCATTGTTGGCAAGGAAAATCGGTTACAGAAGAGAATTTCAAACGAACGACTTCTTGTTTCGGCTCTTCGGAATAAGTGTTAAAAGTTTGTCCTTTCTTCGCCATAAAAAATCTCCTCCCAAGTAGACTCTTAAGAACATCATATCAAATGTCCTCTTTTTTCGCTGTCTACTTGTAGGGGAGAATACCACTTCTTGTTAGAGAGTGGCTTTGTATGAGTACAATTATTACATGTTACAGGGCCTGGTATGTAAGTGAATGAATTGCTTCATGCATATTGCTTTATCTAAGAGGAGAAGAACCGTGTTTTATTTTATCATTTGCCCATCAGTCTCGTTAAAGCCATCCCAAAAAATCCAAAACTCATTCCTATGAGCCATCCGATTTGGGGACTTCCTAACCAAGCTCCCAATCCTCCACCGAGAAACATACAGCCAACAAACACTAATCCTCCAACGGCCCATTTTTGCTGCTTCATAATTCACCTCCTTTTTTAATTAAAATATTATGTAGCTAAATAACTTTTCTTGCACATAATACGTTATAGGTATTAGAGCCTCTTAGGTTATATGAACAAAATATCCCTTTAGCAACAATTCCAAATTCCAAAATCTTATCCGTGAAATGAAGCAGAAAGAAAATTAGTAAGAGCTTGCAATGGGCATTACACTGCAAGCTTTTTGTATGCACTCGCGGTCATGTTACGAACACCTTGTAAGCAGTATAGAATCATTGGGTTCGGAGACTAATAAATGAGCATTAAAAGCTTGCTGATTTCTTAGATCGCACCATTACTTTTAACATCAAAGGAAGACGATTTTTATCGTCTGCAGGAAAGCCCTTCTTACTGCATGTGTTATATTGCATCTTTATGCATAAATTCGAATTTTTACTTTAGTTTTGCAACGCTATTTTATACTTAATGTAAGATGATAATTTAGAAATATTTTACTTTTTGTTTAATGAAAGCGATTTACATCATTGATACAATGTAGTATTAGAATAATCCACAGAATTAGCGATACTAAATGCATTGTGGTAACAGTACTTTCTTCCATGTTTTAAACGTTTCTTTAGCAGCTGATGCGGCTTTATTGACATCTTTTTGGTAGAGATCATCAGCTGACACATGTTGCATAAAATAAATAGTTTTCAAGTTATTTATTTTTTAGCACTTTTTCCGTTACCTACTGTTCGGATATACCTCTAAATATCGGCGTTTTTAAAGATTAATTTTTGAAAGGGATGTGTTTATGAAAGCAGACATTGTATTTATAAACGGAGAAGTTATTACAGTAGACAAAAAGAATTCAATAGTCGAATCTGTAGCTGTAAAAGGTAACCGTATCGTAGGTGTTGGTTCAAACCAGGAAATTAAATGTTTTATTGGGGAAGAAACAGAAGTTATTGATTTGGAAGGAAAAACACTTCTTCCTGGATTTATTGATTCTCATATTCACCTGATTTTATATGGTGTTTTTCAGTTAGGGGTAAGCTGTAAAGCTCCTCATATCGACTCTGTTGCAGCTGTGTTAGATGCTCTGAAGAAAAAAGCACTGGAAACTCCCAAAGGTGAATGGATACGAGCTTGGGGATTTAACGAAACCGCGGTAAAGGAAAAACGTTATCCAACGATTGCTGAGCTAGACGCAATTTCAACAGATCATCCAATTATCGTATCTCGTACTTGTGGACATATCAGTGTGGTAAACAGCAAGGCGCTGGAGATGGCGAAAATTGACGAGAATACATCAGACCCTAAGGGAGGGGTGATTGAAAAAGATCAGGCAGGAAGGTTGACAGGAAGATTAATTGAAGCAGCAAATATGAAAATGAACGAAATAGCGAGTTATACAGAGAGCGAACTTATGAAGGCAGTGAAAATAGCATCAGATCACTTCATTGCAGCAGGCATTACAAGTATTCATGAAGCAGGTGCATTTGGCCCTGATAGTTACCGTTTGCTACAAAAAGCTGTAAAAAACAAGGATATCCGTGTTCGTATATATGCTATGATTTCTTCGTTAAATAATTCCCATGAATTTGTTGACAAAATGATCAAAGCTGGAGTAATAACCGGTACTGGGGATGAAAAGTTCAAAATCGGACCGGCTAAATTGTTTATAGATGGAAGTAGCACAGGTCCAACCATTGCAACTCGCGACCCTTATTCAAGTGATCCTAACAATTCAGGCATTCTTTATTATAGTGAGGAAGAAATCTATCGAGTCCTAGGCGAGGCACATAAAAAAGGATATCAAATCACTGTGCACGCCCAAGGAGATAGAGCCATTGAAATGTATTTAAATTGTGTGGAAAAAGCGTTGGAGGAATTTCCAAGGAAAAACCATCGACATCGGATCGAGCATGCAGGCATTTCAACACCTGATTTACAAGAAAGAATAAAAAAACTTGAACTTATCCCTATTCCAAATCCTCCGTTTCCATATGAATTTGGTGAGATATATATTCACAATTATGGTGATCGTGTCAATTATATGTACGCTATTCGGGACTTTATGGATAAGGGTATCATGGTAGCAGGTGGTTCAGACTCACCGATTACTGATTATAATCCTTTATTAGGAATTCATACCGCAGTTAATAGAAAAAGCCAATCTGGAATGGAGATTGGAACTAATCAATCCATTAGTGTAATGGAAGCGATTAAACTTTATACATGGAATGGTGCTTATGCAAGTTTTGAAGAAGAGATAAAAGGAAGTATAGAAGTCGGAAAGTTAGCGGATTTAGTTGTTTTGAGTGATAGTATTCTGCATGTTAATCCAGATAAAATTAAGGATTTTAAAGTAGAAGCAACAATGATTGATGGTGAGATTCTCTATCAAAGAGGAAATTTGAAAAGAGGGAAATGGAGTTGAAATGATGTAACTTGTGTATGGTTATTTCAAGGTAAAGTTCAAGTAAAATTTCTTATCAACTGGTTCTCCACGGTAAATTTTGCAAAAAGTTTGTTCTGAAAATTCGGTAAACAGATTACCCGGTTAGTTAAATGATACGAAAGTCACAAATATATTATAGGATTACTAAATTATTTGAAGAAGGAGTGTAAATGATGGAACAACAAAAATTGTTAATTAATGGGGAAAGGCTAAAAAATACGCTTGAACAATTTGCAAATTTTGGACGTACAGAAAACAATGGAGTAACTCGTTTATCATTGTCTGAAGAGGATAGATTAGCTCGAGATTATTTTTGTTCTTGTTGCGAAGAATTAGGTATGTCCATAAAGATCGATGATATGGGTAATATTTATGCTACTTTAGAAGGGCTTGAAAACAAGCCGCCAATAGTGATCGGTTCACATTTAGATACTGTAAAAAATGGCGGACGGTTTGATGGAGTCTTAGGAGTGGTTGCTGGTTTAGAAGTGGTAAGAACATTATTAGAAAATAATATCAAACCACTAATCCCAATCATGATTGTTAATTTTACAAATGAAGAAGGTGCTAGATTTGAACCTTCATTGATGGGATCTGGGGTTCTTTCAGGTAAATTCGAAAAATCTATCATGCTACAAAAAACAGATGCTGATGGTATCACTTTTGAAGAAGCATTAAATTCCACTGGTTATGCAGGTAAAGAAGAGGCACGTTTGAAAGAAGCTACTGCTTTTTTAGAATTACACATTGAACAAGGTCCAATTCTTGAACGAGAATCATGCTCTATTGGTATCGTTGAATGTGTAGTTGGTATGGTGTGCTATGAGATTGAAGTAAATGGGGAATCTGACCATGCAGGAACTACTCCTATGGACATGAGAAAAGATGCTCTTTTTGCAGCAAACAACTTAATAACTGAAGTAAGGCAAAAAATGAGTGCGCTTGATAATGAATTGGTGTATACCATTGGAAGAATGAACGTATTCCCTAATATACACACGGTTATTCCAAATAAAGTTGTCTTTTCATTGGAAGCTAGACATAAAAATCCAGCGGTTATCAAGCAAGTGGAGGAAATTATCCAAGGACTTGCACAATCATCTTTCAAAGAAGGATGTGAAATCAAAACAAAAAAATTATGGGATCGGGATACGGTTTGGTTTAATAAGCAAATCTGCGATCTGTTAGAACAATCTACAAAAAAATTAGGCTATTCCTATAAAAGAATGGTTAGTGGCGCGGGTCATGACGCTCAATTCATAGCTAGCTATATACCAACTGCCATGGTTTTTGTTCCAAGCATCAATGGAAAGAGCCATAGTGAAGATGAACTTACCACTTGGGAAGATTGTGAAAAGGGAGTAAATGTAATATTAGAAACCGTTCTTGCAATGCAAAAAAATTTTAAATCATAAAAAACATCTTGGCTAGAGGGGAGGGATATTTTGAAATATATTAAAATTTTGCTCTGGGTACCTTTTATAGGATTGTTAGGTTTCTTGTCCTTTGCGAATAAAATAGAGCCATATGTGTTAGGAATGCCTTTTCTTTTGTTTTGGATTGTATTTTGGATGGTACTTTCTTCGGTTATTTTAACGATTGTGTATAGATTGGATCCCGATAATAAAGGGAGGGATCCAGAATGAATATATCCTTAATTATTATTTTTATGTTCTTAATCCTAGCTCTTTATTTAGGAATAAACGCAAGAAAAGGAAAAGATATGAATATGCAGCAATTTGCTGTTGGTGGCAGAGGCTTTGGAACCTTGTTCGTTTTTTTGTTAGTCGCAGGTGAGGTTTATACAACGTTTACGTTTCTAGGTGGAAGTGGGTGGGCCTACTCAAAAGGAGCTGCAGTTTATTATGTTCCCACATATATATGTTTGGCATATGTGCTATCTTATTGGATTGTCCCTAAAATTTGGAAATATGCTAAGGAACACAGTGTTATCTCGCAACCTGACTATTTTGCATCTAAATACAACAGCCGTTCAATGGGGATTATAGTGGCTATTTTGGGAAGTATGGCCCTTGTACCTTATATAGTTATACAAATTAAAGGATTAGGAATAATTGTTTCAGAAGCTTCTTATGGAGCCATTTCACCAGTTGTCGCAAGTTTTATAGGCGCAATAGCTGTAACTACTTATGTAATAATCTCTGGTATCCATGGTTCAGCGTGGACTGCTGTAATTAAAGATATTATGATTTTAGTAGTTGTTGTATTTTTGGGAATATATATTCCTATCCACTACTTTGGCGGAATTCAGCCAATGTTTGAGTCAGTTCAGTCTGTTAAACCTGAGATGCTGACATTGTCAAATCAAGGGCTAAGTATATCTTGGTTTATCTCAACGGTTCTTTTAAATGCTGTAGGTTTTTATTTATTACCTCATTCTTTCTCCGTCGTTTTATCCGCAAATGGAGAAAAAACACTCCGTAAAAATGCTATTACTTTACCTTTATACACTTTATTATTGCTTTTTGTCTTTTTCATAGGCTTTACGGCTGTTGTACAGATTCCAGGTTTGCAAGGAGCCGAAGGAGATCTCTCTCTTTTAAGATTAGCGATTGAAACTTTTGATCCATGGGTAATTGGTATAGTCGGAGCCGCTGGTTTACTGACTGCTTTGGTGCCGGCTTCTGTTATGCTAATGTCTGCATCTGTTGGTTTAACAAAAAGTTTTTACAATGCCATTGTTCCAAAAGCTACGGAAAAACAGCAATTAATTGCATCGAAATTATTTTTAATTGGAATTTCTTCTGTCGCTTTAATCTTTACCATAACAGGTGGAGAAGCACTAGCCATACTAAACATCATGTCATACAGTCTTATTTCTCAATTAGCACCAGCATTGTTTTTTAGCTTTCCAAAAAATAATCTTATCAATAAGTACGGCGCCATTACAGGAATTGTTGCGGGGGTGTTTATAGTTTTATATGCGACGATTTTTCATGTAAAGATCGCAACTTTCTTTCCAAATGTGCCCCATGTAATTAATGATATCAGCACAGGAGCAATCGCATTATTAATAAATACTGTAGTAACTTTAGTTGTTAGCATTTTTACTAAAAATATGGATATTAACAAGAAACAAATGAGTGATATTGAAGCAAGTAATTATTAATTTATAATTTGTGAAAATTATGTAATTTTTTAGGTGGTTAGGTGGTGGTCGAATCCCTCTGAGACCCAATAACTAACTATGAAACTCATTCTTCCCATAAAAATTTTACAAACATTCTTCTATTAGCATTGATCATGAAAATGAACAGCTATTTTTAATTGATCAAAATAACTTTTCCACTTTTGATTTTCTCAAAATACCCATTCATTAATGCAAATCATAAAAGTAAAGGAATGACCATGGGAGGGAGGGGAGTAACCGCTCCTTTTTTCCTTTTGTTCCAAAGTTTAGTTCAACGATTTCAAATCTGCGCATATCCGTAGTGGCCAGCAATTTAAATAGATGATTATACAATGCTTTTCTGTGTTATTGTCTTTTTCTAAAAAATGAAACAGCTTCTGTAGTTCTAGTCAGTAGTTTTTTATTAAGCTATCCTGAAAATGAATATTTTCATCCTTCTGGTGGTGCCGCAATTATGCGGCATGGTTGTCTCCCATGGAAGAACGAGTTACCTTTCATCATCTGTGGTGAAGCCGCTGGCTAAGGGGGCAGAAAAGATTGAAGGAGCAAGGAATTCAATCTTAAATCAAATAATATTAAACGTGATATTAAACAAAAGAGGAAGGGTATGGGGGAATGGTTGTTCTTGAAACACAAAGGTTGATATTAAGACAGTATAAAGATGAGGATATTACTCCTCTACATCATATTTTTTCTGACCCAGAAACCATGAAGTTTTATCCAGCCCCTTTTAGCATTCAGCAAACTCAAGACTGGATAAAACGAAATCAAGATAGATATCGGAATGATGGTTATGGATTATGGGCGGTTTGTTTGAAGGAAACGAATGAATTGATAGGTGACTGTGGTCTTGTGAAACAAAAAATAAATGACAGTATAGAAGTGGAGATTGGATACCACATGAATAAAAAATATTGGTCCAAGGGATTCGCAACAGAAGCTGCCAAAGCGTGCAAGGAATATGCGTTTGATAAATTGGGTTTAAATAAGCTGATAAGTATTATTGACCCAAAAAATGTTCCATCCATTCGTGTGGCAGAGAAGATTGGTTTCACTAAGGAAAAAGAAGTATTTATTTTCGGTAAGAACCATTATATATACTCGGGGGTTAAAGAAAGTAACGAAGGGTTATTGAACTAAGGGTGCAATAGTTAAATAAAAATAAAATATGTATAAAAATGCTACCTTACATCATAAGGTGGCTTTTTCATTTGGTCGAAGATTAACAATTAACGATAACAGAGCCTAAACAAAAGGTAAATTGTATTGAGCAAAAAATATTATCAGAAAGAAAATAGAAAAGTGTAACCAAGGGGGTTCCACAAACGGAGGCATTACTTCAACAAGCAGGAAGTAATGCTTTTTTGTTGAGGGTTTGATTATTCTAATTTCTATAAGTGGCTTTTGACTAATGTTTCACTTGCCATCTTGAGAAGAACAACAAATAACATTATTCAAGTTCTTCCTAAAAAAGATGAAACAAGGAGGTTAAAATTACTAATTTTTATGTTAAAATGATTTTAATTTAGTTAGGAGAGGTGAGTTTAGTTGAGTAAAGTAGAGCAGAGTACAAAATTAGATTTAGAACGAATCATTTTTATTGGCAGAACGTTTGAAGAGTATATGGACATGTTTTCTCTTTCAATGGAGGAGCTAAAGGGAAAGAAAATACTGGATTGTCCAGCAGGAGCATGTTCGTTTACGGCATTAGGTAACAAGTTAGGATTAGATGTAACCGCATGTGATATCGCCTATTATCATTCGGTGGAAGACCTTGAACTTAAAGGTTTGCAAGACATTGAACATGCGATGGAACAAATGGAAAAAGCGAAAAATAATTATATTTGGGATTATTTTAAAGATGTAGAAGGTCTCAAAAAACATCGTTTGAGTGCTTTAAAAGATTGTGTTAACGATATGAGGGAGTCTAACGAACGATACATTCCAGTTGCTTTACCTTCTTTACCATTTAAAGATGAGGAATTTGATGTTATTCTTTCGGCACATTTTCTATTTATGTATGCTGTCCGATTAGATTATCCATTTCATATAATGACGCTAAATGAGTTATTAAGGGTTTCTAAAGAGGAAATTCGGATTTTTCCTTTAGTGGATTTAGAAGGAAAACGATATGAGCATTTAGATAATTTAGTAAATTACCTCACAGAAAATGGATGTACGGTCGAAGAGGTGAAAGTTCCATATGAATTTCAGAAAAATGCTAATTCGATGTTAAAAATAAAAAAAGGGTAACAGAAAGGACGGCGTTCAGCGTCGTCCTTTTTCTATTAAATAAACCTTTGTTGAAACTAACAGTCGGCTTTACTTGAATATGGAACGCATATTTTATTCATTTCCCAAAGTGCCTTAAAAACGAAAGCTCTTTGGATTATGTAGTTATTTATAATTTTGAGCAAAAGCTTATTTCACTATAAGACCCCATATTTAGAAAAAGGATAATAGCATAAATTGTTGAATTTCATAAGGTAGGGGGTGGATATCTATTGCGAAAGTTGTTGCTGACAGGAAAAAGAATATCTCTGCGGACACCAACGCAGGATGATTTGCCAATTCTATATAACCTGATATATGGTGTGGAAAAAGTACGATGCTCCTTATTATCCGCTTGAATTTTGTACCTTTGAAAAGTTTGCTAAGAGAATGGAAGAAAGAATGAGTGTTACGGATGTACCAAGCCAAATGATTATGGAATATCAAGGACAAATTATAGGTATGGTTAGCTATTATTGGGAGGATAAATGTACACGATGGCTTGAAATGGGAATTGTCATATATTCTCCTGAACATTGGAACGGTGGACTTGGAACGGAAGCATGATCTTTATGGATTGACTATCTCTTTTGAATGATCTTGAAATAAGGGTGATAATTATGAATCTTGATTTTCTCCCTAATGACGCTTTTATTGAACCAAGTGGTCAGAATATAAACGAAGTTGCTAGCCTAATTAAGAAATTTATGGATTTAGTTATAGAGAATTCTGCTAGTTCAGAGCAACGTCCACCTTTATCTCAAATAGAAAATTATACTTTTGGCGAGTTTCCCGTACAAGGGATTCCGACTGAAGGTATTCTTTTACAATTAAAGGAGATTTTAAGAAATTCAATGAATCCTCTAACTCCTAACTATATCGGGCATATGGACTCTATACCTACTCTAATTTCCTGCTTAGGTGAGTTTGTAACAACAACGCTTAATAACAATATGTTGAGTCTTGAAATGTCTCCTGTATTTTCCCAAATGGAAGTACAAGTGCTGCGGAAAATTGCTCGAATGTTTGGTTACGATGAGCAGAGTGGGGGAGTAATGGTAAGTGGCGGAAGTCTCGCAAACTTACAAGCTCTTGCAGTGGCGCGTAATCACTACTTTTCAGTTAAAGAGGACGGATTAACTGGGTTAATAGAACAACCAGTTATCTTGGCTTCAGAAGCTAGCCACACTTCTCTGCATAAAGCTGCAATGTTACTTGGTTTAGGAACATCTAGTGTAGTCGCGGTTAAAACTAATCAAAATTCTCAGATGGATACCTCAGACTTAGAGAAAAAGATTAATAAAACGATTGAAGAAGGAAAACAACCTTTTGCAGTTGTGGCAACGGCTGGAACCACGGTGACGGGTAATATTGACCCTATCTTATCCATTGCAGAAATAACAAAGAAGTATGGACTATGGTTACATGTAGATGCTGCCTACGGTGGGGCATTGGTTTTTTCTGATAAACACCGCGAACGTCTATCTGGTATTGAAAAAGCAGATTCTATAACTTTTAACCCTCAAAAATGGATGTATGTTGCAAAGACATGTGCTATGGTCTTATTTAAGAACCGTGACTTGTTGGAAACAGAATTCCGTATTTCAGCACCATATATGAATGATACAGATTTTACAAATCTGGGTGAAATAAGTGTTCAAGGCACCCGTCATGCTGATATTTTAAAGTTATATTTATCTCTTCAACATATTTGGATTAAAGGGTTATGACCAGCTAATAAATGAAGGTTATTTAAGAGTAGAAGAATTTGTAAAACAAGTTAAACAACGCCCCTACTTGGAACTAGCCAGTGAGCCTGATACAAATATATGTTGTTTTAGGGGCAGACCAAAGAATCTCGATGAGAAGCAATGCGACCAATGGAACTTGGAGTTGCAACAATTTCTACTACATAAAGAACGGGTGTTTTTCTCCTTGCCAACTTATAGGGGGAAACGTTGGTTAAGAGCTGTTTTATTAAATCCTTTTACTCCAATCTCAACTATCCAAAAAATATTTAAAACGATAGATGAATTTTATATAAATCATCACAGTTACAATTCCTAATTCAACTATCCTGAAAATTAATATTTTCATTCTTCCGGTGGTGCCGCATAGATGCGGCATGGTTGTTTCTTATGGAAGAACGAATGAACTTCCATACTTCCATCATCTGTGGTGAAGATCGCTTCATGGTTGGCTAACGGGCGAGTTACGAATTAGTTGAAGAATAGCACTAAATTTGCCTTTACGATAGTCATACTTTTACAAATGAAGGGGGATTAAGATGGAAATTCGTTCAGTGAAAGGGTCAGACTACTATGTCATCTCTCCACTAATCAATGAGTGGTGGGGCGGAAGACAAATGTCTGATAAGTTGCAAAAATTATTCTTCGATCATTTTAAAAACACAAGTTTCATTGCCGAAAAAGATGGAAAAATCGTTGGTTTTTTGATAGGTTTTCTATCCCAAACATATCCAGAAGAAGCATATATACACTTTGTTGGAGTTCATCCGGATTATAGGAACCACGGTATTGGAAAACGACTGTACAATGAATTTTTTAATATTGTTAAAAAGAATGGTCGGAATATCGTCCGTTGTGTAACTTCCCCGGTGAACAAAGTTTCCATTGCATTTCATACGAAAATGGGATTTGAAATTGAAAAAAACGGAGATAAAGAAATAGATGGAGTTTCTGTACATACTGATTATGATGGACCAAATCAAGATAGAGTTTTATTTGTGAAGAGGTTAATTTAATTATGAGCTTGTTCAACTAACGGTTGGCGATAGTTGAACAGGATATACAAAAAAGACCGATTGATTTCGGTCTTTTTCTGTGGCCTAAAATCAACATTGTCTGTTTTTGGAATTTGCTAAAGGTTTTTAGATGTAAATGTCGAATTTTGGTTAATGGATGTCTAATTTATCTTGTTTTAAGGAAGGTGTAAATATGAGTTTGAGGAATTTCCATACACCTTTGACTGAAGCAGAAGTAGATGAGATTTATCAGTTATTGACACCGAAGCAGCACAAATATATGGACGCTTTTACGAAACGAAGCAAAAAAAGCAAGTGGCTAGAAGTTTTAGCATTAAAAAAAGGAATCATTGTGACTGAAGATATGGATACCGAACAATTGGCAGAAGCAGTCAACGATTGGATTTTAGTTGAAATATTAGATGGGGGATACGGAAATCGGCCGTTTCGCTGTGAATGCGGCATGCCTCTTCGATATCAGTACATTGTAACTCATAAAAAGCAAAACAAAACATACAAACTAGGGGAAACGTGTTTAGGAAACTATACCCGTTTAACACCAGAAGTTATTCGGGATATTAAAAAAGGATTCCATACGATACATTTAGAACGAGATGAACTGCTCCTTAAAATTTATCGTGGCGAGAAAACGGATATAAAGGAGTTTGCAGAAATTGAAATTCCCCAATCTTATCTTGAACAACTAGAACACGACATACCTCTCTTGGATAAACAACTGCAAAAACTTTATGATCAACTTCATGCTAAGAGAAGAGAAAGGTTACAAAAACAATGCCAAGAGGAAAGAGAACGGCTAAGGGAAATCCTTTACCAAAGTCGTCAACGTAGAACATCTAAGTCGTATTCCGTCTCATATTATTCGTATCATTCCTCACCTAAAACTCATTCGCATCTTTGTATCTCCTATGAGGAATTAATTGAACGGCATTTAAACGAATTAAAACAAATACGCGCAAAAGAGGAACTGATCCCAGCAGGGCTAAGGAAGGATTGGGATATAATCCAAGACATTGTACGAGCCGCTAAAAGAAGAGAAGAGTTTGATTACAGTCGTTTTAAATTACTGTTGAGTAATTTAAAAATACCGTTAAGAATACAATAAATCTTTAATGAAAATAGGTAATAAAGTGATATAGATTTCATTACTGTACGATCAGCTTAAATTTTAAGGCTTGCCTTGAGGACAAGTCTTTTTTTAATTTTAAAATTTTTCTTGACTTTAAAGTTACTTTAAGGTGTAACTTTGATTATAAAGGATGTGAATAAGATGAGCGAGTTCATGACGATACAAACTTTTTCCAAAAGGACTGGTATTTCAAAAAGCGCTTTGAGATATTATGAGTCAGAGAACTTACTGCATCCAATCAGAAGCAAAAATGGTTATCGTCTTTATTCCGAAGACCAGATAACAACTGCAAAATTGATTTCAAGCTTACGCCTAGCCGGTATACCAATAAAAGATATTCAAATGTACTTAAAAGAAAACGAAACGGTCCGTCAACAAATGATAAAAAATTGGATTAAGACTTTAAAGCAAAAACATCATCTTCTAAGTGTAAGTTTGCGTTATTTAGAAAGTTACCAAAAAAATGACCAAGTTTACCTGCTAGAAAAAAATGCAGAGAAAATTGTATGGTTTGTTGCCGAATCGAATCCCGGTAAATTTGGGAATCATTTTAGACAAAGAAAAAGAGAGCTTGAGCGCTTGAACATTTCCATTAATAATGGTTATTTAAGGTATTTATCAGGCAAGGAGTCCATTAAGGCGCAAATTGGATTTGGTGTATCTGACGATGTAGAGATAGAGGGGCTATCCGATATAGATTCTATTGAAATAATGTCTCCATGTCTATGTATAGCATTACCGTACACTTCTCCCATGACAGAAATACAAAAAGGATATGCACAATTAATGAATTATGCAATTGAACATGGCTTGATTCCCGCAGGTCCAATTATTGAATGGTATCGTGGGGAACACTTTGAAGATTTGGATTTGTTAATGCCTGTTGCTCGCATTTCAAAGATGGAAGGGAGAAGTTAAAGTGGGCAGAAGCGAGGAGTTAGTGATCAAAGTAATTGAGTTGAAAGGCAGTTATTATCAAATAGGGTTTGAGCAAGGCAGTCAATTAAAATCTAAAATATTTGCAGATATAAATGATCTTGATCGTGTTAGTAACAAAAAATTCCAATTTCTTAAAGCAAAGAAATTATTAGAAAAGTTCTCACCTAATTTGTTAAAAGAATTAAGAGGATTAGCAAAAGGTTTAAATATGTCATTAAATGCAGCAATAGAACGGTATAGCGGTTACGATGTATCGTTTCCAAAAATGGGATGCACTACATTAGTACAAGACTCATATTATGTGCGGAACTATGATTTTAGTCCAACAATATATGATGCAAGACTTGTATTTGTTCGTCCTATAGATGGTTATGCGAGCGTAGGTTTTAGCCAACAAATTATAGGTAGACTAGATGGAATGAACGAAAAAGGGCTTGTGATAGGGCTGCACTTTGTTAATCATATGCACAGTCGAGAAGGATTTATTGCTACGACTATTGTTAGAATGATTCTCGATCAATGTGCTAATACGGAAGAGGCTATAGAACTGATTACTAGAGTTCCACATGGATTTTGTTACAATTATTCCATTACAGATTTTAACGGAAATAGTGTCATTGTCGAAGCATCCCCACAACAACAAATAATAAAATATGCCCATCCACTTATATGTACCAATCATTTTGAAACAGAAGAATTGAAACAGAAAAATAGAGTAGAGATACATGGTTCTATTGAACGTAAACAATATCTTCAAGCATTATTGAAAGAGAAATTAGATCCTTTGTCTGCTTTTCATCACTTTAATAGCGAAAAATCACCTTTATTTTTCGATGATTACAAAAATTTTTTTGGTACGTTGCATACGGTTTTATATTCGCCAAAGGAGTTGAACGTCATCATTGGTGTAGGAAAAAATAGTGGTCCTTTTATCTTTTCCTTTAAAGAATGGTTACAAGGATCACTGAGGCTCCCTAAAATGATAAGTGGGACAATCATGCAAGAAGAATAACCTTGGAATATTCCGCAATTGAAACTAGAGGATTATCTTCTGTACTGTTTGAGGAGGAAACCACTTATTAACAAACAATTCTTCTTCATTTAGCGGATGAGTTTACTTAATCTTTTTTGAGTAAACCTTGTAGTTAAGTATGCCAAAATTGGCATTCTTATTTTTTCAGTTTATGATGCATAGTAGTAAGAATACAGATTGATTGTAATAAATTTTACAATAAAAATGGAAATCGTTCCTGACTTTTACAATTTACTTAAATCCATAAATTCTGCAAATTTAGTTGATAAAATAAAAATTACTTCTCCTTTATAAATCGCCCAAAGCCATAAACAAAGAGAACATACAGATATTTATTCCAAATTTTTAAGTCTCAACGATTTAGTTTTAAATACCAATATGTCAATTCAGAGAAGTTTGATTTAATCGATCCGAATAAACGAAAAAGAGATCAAAAAACAGCTTTTCTTAAACTATATAATAGAAGTTAATGAGTTGATAAGGAAGGAACAAAAATGAGAAAAATTTCGTTTAAATTAGGACTATTATTTTTTGTATTCGTATTAGGAATAGAGACGATTTTATTTGTGTCTTTATATGTTACTCTGGTTAATTCTAGAATTAATGAGGAATTTGAGCAACTGTTAGCAAGAGGGAATAATCATCGCGATGTGTTAGAAAAAAGTTATAACCCTTCTACGTTAGAACATGTTACCATGATGGAGTCTGAGGCCGAGACAGACGTCGTTATTACAAATGACAAAGGGAAGATCTTGTATTTTTCAGATCATATTTTACCCTTTGCTAAAAGGATAATAAAAAACACAAATAAAAACATTCCCCATAGTGGAATGATTGTGCAAAAAAATTGGCAGAAAGAGTCGCATATTTCAACGGTAAGCCCGATTCGGATTGACGGCAAGATAAAAGGGTATGTCTATATGTTTCAAAATACGGATTCCATTCAAAACATGATTTATAAGTTAAAGCATCATTTCATTATGGTTGGGATTCTTTCTGTATTTTTAACCATTATTACGATTGCTTTCTTATCAAGAGTTATTACCATCCCTCTCATTCGCATGAAAGAGGCGACCGAAAAATTGAGTAAAGGTGACTTTTCTGTTCGTTTGCAAGTAAAAGGGGGGGATGAATTGGCAGAATTAGGGAAAGCCATTCAAACATTGGCGAGGGATTTAGAATACTTAAAAAAAGAAAGAAACGAATTTCTCGCCAGTATTTCTCATGAGCTTCGCACCCCTCTCACTTATGTAAAAGGGTATGCAGATATAGCTAGGAGACCCAACATGGGGGAAGAGGAGAGAAATCGATATTTGTCCATTATCTACGAAGAAGCAGAGCATATGCAAAAGCTGGTGAAGGATCTTTTTGAATTAGCGAAGATGGATCAACATTCCTTTCAAATCCATAAGAAACCTACAAACTTATGTTCTTTCTTAAAAAAATTGCATGACAAAATGCATCCTGCGTTTCAGGCTAAAAAAATGTCTCTTGTATATTACTGCGATGGAAACATTACCGTCCATATAGACCAGAAACGTTTTGAGCAAGTGATGATGAATTTGTTGGACAATGCTTTAAAATATTCCGATCAAGGTTCTACCGTGTCTATTGATGTAAGAAAGAAAAAAAACAACATTGTGATTATTGTTTCAGACGAAGGCAGAGGGATTCCTGAAGAGGATTTGCCGCATATTTTTGAACGGTTTTACCGAGTGGATAAATCAAGATCAAGAAACAGCGGCGGAACAGGACTGGGACTGGCTATCGTCAAGGAAATTGTGGAAGCGCACGGAGGCTCGATTTACGCCGCAAGTGAATATGGAAAAGGAACAAACATGATCATTACATTGCCGGAGGGATGAGCATGTACACGATTTTACTGGTTGACGATGAAAAACGAATGTTGGATTTACTTGATCTTTATCTGTCGCCTAAAGGATATCATTGTGTTAAGTGTGAGTCCGGCTTATCAGCGATACAGTACTTAGAGAATAACCAAGTGGATTTAGTCTTGCTGGATATTATGATGCCAGAGATGGATGGTTGGGAAACGTGCAAGCGAATTCGGGAATTTTCTAACGTCCCGATCATCATGGTAACGGCACGTGATCAAACAACGGATATCGTCCAAGGACTGAAAATTGGAGCGGATGACTATATTACGAAGCCGTTTGACGAATCCGAACTGCTGGCGCGCATCGAGGCTGTACTACGCCGTTCAGTAGGAAAACATTCGAAAATTGAGTTTCAAGGTTTAGTGTGGGATGAAGACCAGCATAAAGTTCAATATAAAAACCACCCTATTTGTCTAACACCTAAAGAGTTTGCTGTATTAGGACTTTTTCTGAAAAATCCAAACAGAGTGTTTAGCAGAGAACAAATCATCGTGTCATTATGGGGCTATAACGCAAATACAGAAGAGCGTACAATAGACTCTCATGTAAAAAATATTAGAGAAAAGCTGAGACAAGTTGGTTTTCCGATCGATCAATTTCTGCAAACCGTTTGGGGCGTAGGATATAAATGGGAGGCATAAGGAAAGAAGAGGATGAAAGAACAAATTATTACACTACTCAACACATATGAAAATGTTGCTTACCTCATTAGTATCGCTATCAATATTATGATCAGTATTTTAGGACTTGTACCAAGCGTTTTTCTAACGGCTGCCAATTTGGCCGTGTTCGGGTTTTGGAAAGGCACCTTTTTATCTTTTGCAGGGGAAGCAATCGGAGCAATTATCTCCTTTATTTTATATCGTAAAGGATTCAAGAAGTTTTCTGAATCCAAGTTATTTTCCCACCCAAAAGTCAGACGTTTGCTTGAAGCAAAAGGCTTAGAAGCCTTTTTTCTTGTTCTATCATTGCGACTTCTTCCTTTTGTTCCTTCAGGAGTAGTGACCTTTGTTGCAGCGATAGGAAAAACTCCCTTACTTATCTTTATGATTGCTAGCTCAATAGGGAAAATACCTGCCTTACTTTTAGAAGCCTATTCGGTTTATCAATTGATGTATTGGACATGGCAAGGGAAAGTGATATCAGCATTTCTATCTATTTTTTTATTCATATTTACTTGGAAGAAAATCAATCGAAAAAAGGCTCAAACTAATAAAATTGAAAGGGATTTATGAAGAGCAACGAAATATCATATTCAAAGAAACAAACTCCATAAATTCTGCAAATATTTCTGCTATAAAATATACTATGTTTACTCAATACACAAAAAGGAGTATCAGCAATGAAAAAATGACGAAAGCTATTATGATTAGCTATTATGATTACATCCGCCATTCTTCTTCTAAGCGCTTGTTCATCATCCAATGAAAAAAAAAACAATCCTTTATTACGAGCAAAGAACAAGCAAAATCCAACATATCTGTTACAAATAATCCTTTTTTTAAAGAAAAGAAAGAAGGAAAGTTCGAACATTTACATGGAATCGGTTATGCAGGCAACCAAAATGCGATTTACTTTGCTACACATGAGGGGTTACTCGTTTACCAAAATAATAAGTGGTATGAAACGACTTCGTATAAACATGATTATATGGGCTTTTCCTGCCACAGACGATGGATTTTATTCATCAGGGCATCCAGAAGAAGGTTCATCTTTAGGAAATCCTCTTGGCCTTGTGAAAAGTTTTGATAATGGACAAACGTTGATGAATCTAGGATTTTATAAAGAATCTGATTTTCATTATATGACAGTTGGCTATAAAAGCCATACGATTTATGTCGTGAACCATGAAGAAAACAAAACGCTCGGACAAGGATTATTTTACAGTAAAGATGATGGCAAAAAGTGGTTACAAAGTCAATTAAACGGCCTGCCGCAAACTGCTGCAGGAACGATTGCTGCTCATCCAACGGACGAAAATATGGTCGGAATTAGTCGCTTGAAGGAATTTTCGTTTCAAAAGATAATGGAAATACGTTTGAACGGTTTACTTGAAAGATCAATACGACGACGTTTATCTTCCAAGAAAAATCCATTTTATTTGCTGCTGTAGAGAATAATAAGCCTATACTTATAAAACAATCATTAGACTCAAAACAAAGAGGAAGTTCTTTCTGTTCCTACGCTCGATGAAAAAGTGAAATGGGAATTTTTCATACGATGTTTGGAGGTTCGGCTATGATGATCGGGATGATGTTATTCTGGGTTGTATTAATTGCCATTGGTTTTTATCTCTTACATCGTTTTATCAATGATCGTAAAGAAGAGTTATCTCCGATGGAAATATTAAAAATACGATTAGCCAAAGGAGAGATCACTTTAGACGAATTTGAACAGCTATCCAAAAAGCTATAGTAAAATCTAGCCTCTTTCATTATATCAAGCATCAGAAATGTGATTTACAATTGTCTCCCCCTATTTCAATTTTATATAGATGAAGGAAGTTGTTGATAAGAGTATTGTCAACAGCTTCTTTCGTTTTTTTGTAGCTTTTTTGAACATAATAACCTCTTATCCTCATTCAACTTGGTTTCTTATATTCATGTATTTTTCTTTTCTTTAGTTAAAAATCGTTATTAAACTATGGAAAAAGAAGGGTATTTTAACGATATCCTTTAAAGAAATATATTTTTCACCGCCAATCATATCAATTGTATTTTATACCCGTTACCGGTATAATGTATTTAAAAGATGATCATTGAGGTGATACCAGTGAATCAAAATCAATATGAAAACAACGATATAAATACCATAAATGCCAAAATGGTTCCGCGAACCGAAGAAGAGATCGAAAGCATCGTCAAGCGCCTGAAGCGCATTGAAGGGCAAGTGCGCGGGGTGCAAAAAATGGTGGAGGACAATCGTTACTGCATTGATATTTTGGTGCAAATTTCCGCGATTCAAGCCGCATTAAACAAAGTCGGGTTGAACTTGCTGGAACGACATGTAAATCATTGTGTTGCCAAGGCGATCCGCGAAGGAAGCGGAGAAGAATCCATTCGGGAATTAATGGATGTCATTAAGCAATTCTCAAAGTAAAAGTAAAGGAGGGAAAGCTGGATGAGTGAACAAAGAACCGTGACACTGAAAGTAACCGGTATGACATGTGCCGCTTGTTCCAATCGTATTGAGAAAGTGTTGAACAAAATGGATGGGGTAGAAGCCAATGTCAATTTGGCGATGGAAAAAGCAACGATTAAATACGATCCATCGAAACAAAGCATAGCCGATATCCAAATGAAAATTGAGAACTTGGGGTATGGAGTTGCAACTGAAAAGGTGACGCTAGATATTGAAGGGATGACATGTGCAGCGTGTGCGGCACGGATTGAAAAAGGGTTAAATCGTATGGAAGGTGTTACAAATGCTGCTGTAAACTTGGCGACAAACAGCGCTGTTGTAGAATACAATGAAGGCATTGTATCTGTAGAAGACATTTTAGAGAAAATCAAAAAGCTTGGGTACAAAGGGCAGATCCGAAACGAAGAACAAGATCATGCAGGCCGGAGAGAAAAGTTGCTTAAACAAAAACAACGACAACTTGCCATTTCCATCATCTTATCGCTGCCTTTGCTTTATACGATGATTGCTCATATGCCATTTGATATAGGCTTACCGATGCCGAACATTTTGATGAATCCGTGGTTCCAGCTTCTTTTGGCTACACCCGTTCAGTTCTACATCGGCGGTCCCTTCTATGTAGGAGCGTATCGGGCATTACGAAACAAGAGTGCTAACATGGACGTACTAGTGTCGCTTGGAACATCGGCAGCTTACTTTTACAGCTTGTATGAGGCTTTCAAAACATTAGGAAATCCCGAATATATGCCAAGATTGTATTTTGAAACAAGTGCCGTGCTGATTACGCTTGTCCTTGTCGGAAAATACTTTGAATCGTTGGCGAAAGGGCGAACAACGGAAGCCATCTCTAAACTGTTGAGCCTGCAGGCAAAAGAAGCTACTGTCATCCGTAATGGGGAAGAAATAAGAGTTCCACTTGAAAAAGTGGTGATCGGTGATACCATTCTCGTCAAGCCGGGAGAAAAAATCCCGGTAGACGGTACCGTCATCGCCGGAGTATCTTCCGTAGACGAATCGATGATTACTGGTGAATCCATTCCTGTTGATAAGAAGGAAGGCGACTCTGTCATCGGAGCAACCATTAATAAAAATGGTGTACTAACCATTCGGGCAGAAAAGGTTGGGAAAGATACAGCACTTGCCAATATCATTAAAATCGTAGAAGAGGCGCAAGGATCGAAAGCGCCTATTCAGCGTATGGCTGATGTCATTTCGGGTATTTTCGTACCAATTGTTGTAGGAATTGCTGTCGTTGCATTCATTATATGGTACTTCTTTGTGGCGCCGGGCGACTTGCCAAAGGCGCTTGAGGTGGCCATCGCGGTTCTTGTTATTGCGTGTCCTTGTGCGCTTGGCCTTGCCACACCGACATCCATTATGGTCGGTACAGGCAAAGGCGCAGAAAAGGGGATCCTCTTTAAAGGAGGTGAGTACCTAGAGGGAACGCATAAAATCAATGCCGTGTTACTGGATAAAACAGGAACAGTGACAAAAGGAAAACCAGAAGTAACAGATGTGCTGGAATTCCGAGAAGACATGCTCGATTATGCCGTTTCCGCCGAGAGCGCTTCGGAACATCCGCTGGCTCATGCGATTGTGGAATATGGGAAGAAACGAGCGATTTCTGTTAAGCCACTGGAGCATTTCTCCGCGATTACCGGTCACGGAATTGAAGCGACCATTGATGGAAAAAACGTCCTTGTTGGAACGCGAAAGCTGATGAAGGAACGCTCTGTAGAGATTTCTATGCATGAAGATAAAATGATAGAGCTTGAAAAACGAGGAAAAACTGCCATGTTAGTTGCTATTGACGGGCAGCTTGCTGGCATCATTGCTGTCGCTGATACGGTAAAAGAAAGCTCCAAAGAAGCCATTCAAACATTGAAACAAATGGGTATCGAAGTGTACATGGTAACAGGAGACAACAAACGTACAGCGGAAGCTATTGCTAAGCAAGTGAATGTGGATCGTGTCTATGCAGAGGTGCTTCCTGAAGAAAAAGCGAATATCGTCCAAGAGCTGCAAAAACAAGGAAAACGAGTTGCGATGGTCGGTGATGGAATCAATGACGCTCCAGCTCTTGCAAAAGCGGATATTGGCATGGCCATCGGCACAGGAGCGGATGTCGCCATCGAAACGGCCGATGTTACCTTGGTCGGCGGAGATTTAGCCCATATCCCGAAAGCGATTGAGTTAAGCCGCAAAACAATGAAAAACATTCGGCAAAACCTGTTCTGGGCTTTGTTCTATAATACCATTGGCATTCCTGTAGCTGCCGCTGGATTATTGGAGCCTTGGGTTGCCGGAGCGGCAATGGCGTTCAGTTCCGTATCTGTGGTGACAAACGCGCTTCGTTTGAAACGCGTGAAAATATAAAGAATAAGGAGGAATCGATGATGACCATTACATTACATGTAAAAGGAATGACTTGCGGCCATTGCAAAATGGCAGTGACGAATGCTCTTAAAGAGCTAGACGGAGTACAAAATGTAGAAGTACATCTGCAAGAAGGTACTGTGGATGTAGATTATGATGGAACAAAGGTAAGTGTAGAAAAACTCAAAGAAGCGATTGAAGAGCAAGGTTACGATGTGAAATAACATAAAATGAGGATGTCCCAAAAGTGTTCGCATAGCGTTCGCTTTTGGGACACTTTTTTGGATAAAAAAGAAGAAAACCGTTCCTCTTTTGGTATAATAGAGTCACCACAACCCTACCAAAGAAAGGACGGTTTTCTTATGTACATTTATTATAACCGAGATCAACTCATTTTGCCAATGGATCTTGAAATTTTCATTCCCAAACATCATCTTTGCCGGATTGTGGATCTGGCAGTGGAAAAAATGGATCCGGCTCTGTTCGTTTCCCTCTATCCTGGCGGAGGGCGTCCAGCCTATCATCCGAAAATGATGTTGAAAGTCATCCTGTATGCCTACGCCAATCGGATCTACTCCTCTCGCCAAATCGCCAAGCAGTTGAAAGAAAACATTTACTTTATGTGGCTATCCGGCCATCAAACACCGGATTTTCGCACGATCAACCGATTTCGGTCGGAACGGATGAAGGACATCATTTACGAAACGTTTTTCTCCATTGTCGATCTTCTGCGTCAAGAAGGGTTGGTCAAGTTAGAGGATTATTTTCTGGATGGAACGAAAATCGAGGCCAATGCCAACCGATATACATTCGTTTGGCGCAAATCAACGGAAAAGTACGATCAGAAACTGGAGGAGAAATTCCGGAAAATCGTTGCCTCGATCGAACAGGTGACGAAAGAAGATGAAGAGGCGGAACAAGAGGGGGATTTTCAAGAAAAGCTGGAAGCTTCACCGATCACGTCCGAAAGGATCGAAGCCGTCATCGAACAAGTGGAAGAGCGCCTAAAGAAAGAGCCGAAGAATCGTACGTTAAAGAAAGCCAAACGGCAATTGGAACAAGATCTTCTCCCCCGTAAGAAAAAATATGAAGAATACAAAGAAAGATTAGGCGAACGGAACAGTTTTTCGAAAACGGATCCGGATGCCACGTTTATGCGGATGAAGGACGACCATATGAAAAATGGCCAGCTCAAACCGGGGTACAATGTGCAGATTGGGACAGAGAACCAATTCATCACTGGATTTAGCGTGCATCAACGGGCAGGGGATGCCGGATGTTTCATTCCGCATTTGGAGCAATTGGCCGCCTATGGGCGTCCAATGCCTAAACAAGCCATTGCGGATTCCGCCTATGGGAGTGAGGAGAACTACACGTACTGTGAGAAAAAGAAGATAGTCGCCCTGATCAAGTACAACACGTTAGATCGGGAACAAACGAAAGCGTGGGCGAAGGAGATCGGCCGAATCGAGAACATGACGTATGATGAGGAGCTGGATGAGTGGATTTGCGCTAAAGGGGAACGGTTGGTGTTTGTGTATGAACGGAAGGAAACGACCGACAACGGGTACGTTACCGTCAAACGGACGTATCGTTGTACGGCTTGTGCCGGATGTCCGTTTCAGGCGACATGCGCCAAAGGCAAAGACACGAAAACCATCCGCGTTTCCTTGAAAAATCAACAACAACGGCAAGAGATCCGTAAACGGCTGTCCACGGAAGAAGGGGCGGCGACGTACCGAAAACGACAAATCGAAAACGAGCCGGTGTTTGGGCAAATCAAGCACAACCAGCAATTTCAGCGCTTTTTGTTAAGAGGGCTCCCAAAAATTACCTTGGAATGGGGGCTTATTTGTGCTGCTCACAATTTGAGAAAGTGGGCGGCCACAACCGATCCAACAAAGAAAAAACAGGATAAAATTCAGAAATAAGGAGAAATTCCTGCTTCAAAAAAGGAATAAATAACCAAATAGTAAAGAAAAGAAACAGAGGCTGTCCCCAAAAGGTCGGTTTAACGACCTTTTGAGACAGCCTCATTTCACTTACTACGATAAGCCGTTATTCACCTTTATTGGTTGTGTCGTTAGGATCCGGTGTATAGTTAGATTTGTAATCTTTATATTTTACTTCTGTGACCATTCCAGCTGAAGCATGGTGTAAGTCATGGCAATGGAACATCCAATTTCCCGGATTATCCGCTTTAAACGCGACTACATATTCTTCACCCGGTTTTACATTCAAGGTATCCTTCATCAATGGAGAGCCTGCAATTGGTTTGCCATTTTTGCTTAATACTTGGAAGAAATGTCCGTGTAAATGCATTGGGTGTACATCTTTCGGTGAATGGTTCACTAATGTTACTTTTGCTAGATCTCCTGTCTTAACATTTATAGGTGTTGTTTCAGGATACGTTTTCCCGTTAATCGTGTAGATCATGCCATCTTTGCCCATGGCTGTTCCTAAATCCATTGTGTACTCTACATCATATTTTTGGTCTAACGTAAATGGACCTAATTCATGTTTTCCGTATTTCGTCATATCAACGATAGGGAGGTCCTCTTTTGCATTTGATTTGTCCGTATTGTTTGTTGCACCTTCATATTGAATTTTCACTTTCATGCCATCGGTGCCTTTCATATCACCGTGGCATTCTAATAACCATTCACCCGGATTATCTGCTGTAAATTCAATATCGTACCGTTCACCCGGAGCAATATTTAAAAGTTCATCTTTGATTGGCTGCGGATCTTTTAACGGCTGCCCGTCTGTTGCGACAATTTTGAACTCATGACCATGCAGGTGGAGTTTGTGGGACATGTATCCTGCGTTTACAAGGCGAAGCCGCACTTTTTCGCCCTTCTTCACTTTTAAAGGTTCTATAGCGGAACCGTTTTTCCCGTTAATCGTGAAAATATCATACATATTCATATCATGGTCCATGCTGCTCATATCCATATGTTGGTCATCGGGGCTATTTCCATGTCCCATATTGCTGTGATCCATGTTACTCATATCCATATTGCTTTCTGCATTTGGATTGCTCATCCATTCATCTAACACAAGTGTATAATCTCGATCTACTTTTTCCTCATTCTTAGGTTCTACGATTAATGTACCGTATAGCCCCTTGTCCATTTGTTTCGCACTTTCTTGATGGGAGTGATACCAATATGTTCCCGGTACGGTTGCAGTAAATTCATACGTAAAGGTTTCACCCGGTTTAATCGCGTTCATCGTGACACCCGGAACTCCATCTTGGCTATTCGGAACAGGGTAGCCGTGCCAATGGATCGTCGTCGGTTCTGGCAAATCATTTTTAAAATGAATTATTACTCGATCGCCTTGTTTCACACGAATTTGCGGCCCGGGCACAGATCCATTGTACGTGTAGACCGGAAGTTTTACTTTATCATTTATTTGTAATAATGCTTCTTTAGCGGTTAAATAAAACTCTTTGCCGGATAAAACTTTTGTATTCGTTGCCAAAGGCAGTTGCTTACTGGAGTCCTTGGCGGTGTTTTCCTCCTTCATATTCATGTTTGACATATCGTGCCCCTGCATGGAACTGTGTGAAGTACTATTTGAGCAAGCTGCACCAATAGCAACAACTCCCGCTAAAATAGTTCCAACCAATAATTTCTTCATGTATTTCCCTCCATAAACAAACATGTGATTTAAATGCTAATATCATCATAGAAAATAAATGTGCAAAATTTATGGAGAAAAGAGTTATTGAGCAATTTTGCACAAAGTATTATTTGATATTAATGGGAGATACGAAATAAAAAAGACAAGCTATTACCAATCGGTTAATTGCGGATATAGGTAATAGCTTGTTTGCCCATTTGTATATAAGCTTTATGTGTAGCGAAAGCAACACTGTATAACCATCCCGAACTGCGTAAGCGTATTGAAACCTTACGTTAAGCCCCTACAGCGAAACAAATAAAATTGTAAAATGAATGAGGACAACAGAGACGCACTTATTGAATCGTCGAAACGAAAAATCAAAAAGTTAGAAGATGAAAATAAGCAATTACGGAGACAGTTGAAAGTAGCTTACCCAGAGGTTTATAAAAATATATAAACTGTTTGGCAGGGGAACAATGTTCTCTTCATTGTTTAACTAAAGAACAGGAAGATTGAATAAGCGGTAGAAGCGTTCGAGGAAAAGCGTTTGCTAGTATTCTATAGAAATTAATACCAGAAATCCATAAATTTGTTGTACAATGTATAAAGATGATAAAGAGAATTTTGTATTGGGGGCGGGAATATCATGTCCTTTACCTTAATCTTATTTATCGGTATTCTTGGGGTATTAGTTGTTATATTCCTAAAAAAACCGATAACAGGAATGATTGGTGGCGATTATAAAGTGGTTCATAAGCTGAAAAGTGCTAAGTGGTTTCAAAATCATTGGTTAGGTGGAATATTCTTGTTTGCAATTAATGCTGTTCTGTTTTTTTCTACCGGTCTTGTACTTTACTTATTGTTACCCGTGGTGCTAGTTGAGTCTTAACGCTCAACTAGCACCACGGGTTCTTTACTTTTTTATTTCTTGGTTTCTTTACTTCTTGGTTATTAATAATAGCATTTAACCAATAAGTCATCAATAGATCACTATCCAGACTTTCATAGTGACTCCGACCAAAAACTAGTAGTAGAAGACCTCGATCACAATGTACCTTGTGTGGTCGAGGTCTTCTACTGTTTACGACATTGAGGGAGGAGTCACTAAGCTCTCCATAATAAAGCGATAGTATTTTTTAAACCATAAACAAAAAAAATGTTCAACCAGATATATCGTAAGTCCGAAATATAAATACAGAATTGAACTTACCAACATTATAAAAATTTCAAGGAACAGTTTAACATTTACCAAATAAACTGTTCCTAATTTTAAGTTTATTTATTATCAAAAGGTCGGAGCAGGAAATTCATCAATTTTGATACGAAGTAAACTATAAGGTTTCTGTCGTAAGTCTTTTCCATAATGAAATCTAGGCTGTCGATGTAATTGGTTCACAATGACATACAAATATTGATCCGGACCAATTGACAAAGTATCCGGCCACAACATTCTCGGGTCATGTATGATCGTTTCCATTGTGCCATTTGGCAATATCTTGCGGATACAGTTGTGTTCATAATCTCCAGCATAAACATTTCCCTTTGCATCAGTGATCATTCCATCAGATGCACCTTTTTCTCCCCAATACTCCACATAATAAGGTAATTCCATGTCCGGTATGCTTCTGTCTCTCAGGGCTTCTGTTGTGATCGAGAACAGATGACGACTGGTTAGTGGACAAAAAAATAATACCCTTCCATCAGGCGAAATCGCAATACCGTCAGAAGCCAGTCTAAATGGAGAAGTACTGCCATCTTTATTTCGATTCATTAATACTTTTCCTTCTACTTTCGGTATAAAATAGGGATCGGGTGAAGTTGAATTTGCCCCATTTAACCGTCTGAAGGCGTTTCCATCTGCTAAATCTACGACGATTATAGCTCCTGGTCCTGTTGAAGAAGAATCCGTTATATAAGCATACCCTGCTTTTCCAACACGAAAATCAAAACGGACATCATTCAAATAAGTTGTAGGCAAGACAACATCTTCTGTAAAGGTATATACTTTTCTTATTGTATTCGTTTCTAGATCAACAGCGACTAATTTTGCCCCCCCTTTAATAGGTTCAGAAAAATTGGGTGCAGCTGTATCTAATACCCAAAGTGTTCCCCTTCCATCAGCAACTACACTTTGGACACTGATAAAAGTCCTTGTGATATTCTCGGGGTTAACCAAATTGGTTTGTAAATTAGGATAAGGCAGCAATTTATCCTCAACAATTTCCGCCACCGTAAATTTAACATCGTCTCCCCATCTCGGGAAGCAAACGAAAATACGACCGGTTTCTGAAACAGTAACACCTGTAGGCATAGCCCCATAAAATGGATAAACCAGTTCAAAATTACCAAAATATTTTTCACTAGGTAACATAGGTATCATCATATCCTCCCTCTATAAATGTTGATATATCAACGGTTGTAGCCGTTTCAGGGGTGTCAAAAAAATATTTTTCGACAAAGTTTCTAACATTATTTCTTAAATATGTGTATATCTTACATTGACTGGGTACGCTTCGCGGCCACTACTGGTTAAATTTGGTTGTAGTGGGGGAAGCGTATGGGATGCACCATGGATCTCTGCATCGCTGATGATGACGAACCCTCCCATGTCTCTTGGCATCCTTGTGCCTACATTCCTTCGTTCGGTCTAGTCATCAGGCAGAGGCCGGCTAAGCTCCTTTAGGGACTCAAGGTCGAATGGATGATATCGCGCCAGCTTCTCCGTGTCATCCTTGTTGTCTAGAGAATCGAGACTATAGGCATCAAGCAGCCGTTTCGAGGCCAAAGATGTCCCACATCATTCGCTTCACGTCAAACGCCTGTCGTTTCGTACACACCGCATGCAGTACCTTCAGTAATTTTCCGCATAACACTACAATGGATTGCTTCTTCCGCAACGGATTATCAGGACGTGTCGTGTAATATTCGTGCAGCTGCCGAAACGCTTCGTTGTGACGGATCATCGGCATCATCACCCGGAACAGAAGGGCGCGCAACCGCCTTCTTCCACGCTTGGAGATCCGTTTTTGCCCTTTGTGTTGGCCGGAGGAATGTTCCCGCAGCGTCAGGCCCGCTAATTTGATAAGCTGCCGCGGATCCTGATAATGGGAGAAACTCCCGATCTCTGATAACAGTTCTACGATGGTCGCATCGCCTAAGCCCGGAACGGTCTTCAGCCATTCGTATTCGACCGATGTCTGTACGAGTTCAATCAGCTGCTCTGTCAGTGCCTCGATTTCTTCTTCCAGTTGGCGGTACCGGCGGACAAGCGTGGCAATTTCGATACGGGCCATCTGTTGTCCTTCCGTTACGCCAATGGAGTGTTGGGCCAATTCCATCAACTTCTTCGCTTTCGGCTTTTGTGGCGATTGTAATCCCTCACTTTGCCGGTAAAGGGCCAGCACCTCTTCTAGTTCTTTTCCTGCCAGATCACTCGGAAATGGCGTATATTCCAGCACCGCGAGCGCCATTTTCCCAAATGACGGGAAGACTTGGGAAAACTCCGGAAAATATCGATCAAGCCAGCGAATCATTTGATTTCGAATCGCTCCCTGTTCTTCCACCAATTTGGAGCGAAATGTCGCTCCCACGCGCAGATCCGCCTCCATCCCTTTCAGAATACGCGGATAGCTGAATCGGCCGTCTTTCACTAACCGGGCAATGACGAGCGCGTCTTTCGCATCATGCTTGGTTGGAAGGTTATCGTCCAGCTCTTTGGATCGCTTCACGTGCATCGGGTTTGTCATGACGAGAGGAATGCCTTTCTCATCAAGAAAATAGGCGAGATTCAGCCAATAATGTCCCGTTGGCTCGATGCCAACGATCACCTCGGTTTTTCCAAATTCCTTCATGGCTTCCACGATGCACTGGTACAACCATTCCAATCCTTCTCTCGATTGCAGAACGGGAAACGGCTTTTTTAACACCCTCCCTCGCTCATCCACAAAGCAGGCATAATGTTTTTTCTTTGCAATATCCATCCCAACAACCAGCGTTTAAAATGTGTTACACAAAATTTTATACATCATCGATCTTCATAAGTTTACTACTGATCTTCATAAAACGTTAATCATTTGTGGACAAAATTTTTGGCAACTATCCATCACATTCTTTAATGTATGATGCGATTCAATGAATGATGAGAGACAAAAGCACAAAAAATTTAGGAAAAATTTAACATAGACAAGTAGAAAGAAAAACCGTTTTCGTTATATATGAAGCTTCCCGCAAGCCGTCCGAAGAGCACAGGTCCTTTATGCGCCTAACAAGCAAAAATTACAATGGGGTGAGGCAAAGGAAGAAGCGTCCTCGGGAAGGAGGTAAAAAATAAAACGCATTTTTAGCCTGTTCCATTTTTTTAAATGCAACGGCCTAAAAATGCGCCAGGACAAGACTAAAGAATATTGCTTTTATAGCGAAAGAACCTCTCTTATCGTTCTAGTACGCTTGATCTTTCTCGGAATTTCTCTAATGATTGATATTTATCGGGATGGGGTTGTGGGTCAGGTTTTAATTGCAAGAACGGATTCTTCCATAAAGCATAAAATTTCACATCCTCCCGAATCCATTCCTTGGCTTTCTTCGGTTCTTTCCAGTCTTCTCGAATTTCTTGCAACGATTTCTTTGTGGCAAAAGTGTGCGTGAAAGTGCCTTTATCTCCTTCTAACTGTACGGATAGAATATGTAAATGATTCCTCTTTTCCAACAATTGAATCGCCTTCACTCTAAATTCTTCGTTTCTCACAAACTCGTATTGATGATTCCCACGATCATCTCGCATAAACTGCATTTTCTCGGCCAGTGTGACTTCTTTGAAAAAACCCATGAATTTTGCATAATAAACCCGTGGTGCTAGATAAAATCAGACAAGCATAAAAATAGCCCTTGCATGAGGATCTCCTTAAAATGAAAGTGCGACCAAACATTTAAAAGGAGAATTCACATGCAAGAGCACTTTCATTTTACAACAGATCGAGCCAAACTTCAAAAACAATATGAAGCGATTTTGTTCTTTGTATCGGCTCAACTATCGAGTATCCAGATTCCTCTTCAACGTCGAAATCGTCATTTGTTGAAACAGAAAGACGAAGTCATCATCGCCATCCATGTCCTTGGAAAGTTGTTGGGCTTCACTTCCGAACGGGCTTGGCACCGGTTTGTGATTGGGAATTTGTTTCCCAAGGCCTTGTTCCCTGAGCGTTCTCGGTACAACCGTCGCTGCCGGGCGCTTGGCTTTGCGATCAAGTGGATGCGGCACCAGCTGGCCAAGCGCGGGCAGCACCATGCGTATGCGGTTGTGGACAGCTTGCCGATCGAGTTGTGTCATTCATCCCGAATGTATCGCGTCAAACGGTTTCGTGGAATCGCCGATATTGGCTATTGTGCTTCCAAAAGGATTGCTTTCTATGGGTTAAAACTTCATCTGCAGGTCACCGATCAAGGGCTTCCGATGGGATATGTCGTCACCGAAGCGTCTTGTCACGACCGGGTGGCCGCTGAAACCGTCATGACACAAATTCCACATTCGTATAACCTAGGTGACAAAGGGTACATCAGCCAAAAACTGCAAAAGAAGCTGTACGAAGAGCATCGAGTTGCTTTTTGGACGCCTGTTCGAAAAAATCAGCGAATTCGCCAATCAGACGCATGGAAACAGTGGATGAAACGAAAACGCAAAGTGATTGAAACCGTGTTTTCGATTTTAGTCGATTCATATCGGATCACCGAGATTCGAGCGAACTCAATTTCTGGATTTGAAACGGCACTGGATGGTATTTTACTGGCTTACTCGCTTGTTGTTCTTAGGCTAGTTGAGCGTTAAGACTCAACTAGCACCACGGGTTTATTGTTATATTTTTCAATTCCGTTCGTTCATTTGATTGTCATGTTTTTGGCTGTAGTCGGAAGTATCTTTTCATGGGTATTAATTAATCATGCATGGCAGGGTGCTAAAAGCAATCGTTTGAAGATGGGGTTTTTAGGGAGTAGTTTTTATGTTTTTTTGACTTTTGTGTTAGCTTATCAGTTAGTAACGCTGAAATCTTCTTATCCAAATGAAGATGCTTGTATGGGGGGGATTATTGGTTTAGTATTCAGCATAATAGTTACAACAGTTGCGTTTATTACTTGTTTTACAATCACAGGCTTTTCTAAGAAATAAGAAGCCAATTAAACACAATGTGAATTTAATGTACCTTGATTGACGTTTTATTTCTTACACGATCGGGATCGTTTCTGCAATAAGTTAAATAAAGAAATGTGAGGAGGGTGTCCTAAAAGTGGTTGCTTTTGGCCCCCCCTTTATTTTCACATATGCATATGATGAGAATGGTCGCCGCCGATCGATGGGTCGAGCATTCCAAAAATCATGGCAATATGAGCTACTACTAGAAATATACCAACGAAAGTGGAATGATATTTCAACTTTTGTTCCTCGCTCCATCTACGCCCGATTATGCCTAAATCGATTAGACTTAATCCCAATAACGGAATGACGCCCATTAAATAAAATCCTACCGCAATAATATCAATCCATCCGCGCCATTCCCCATTCAATGTGAATGGAATGACGGCACTCACCAATAAGTAAATAAAAATTCCTAAAAAGTAGACACCAACAATGATGCTGCATATTTTGTTGATTTTACGGATCATTCCATCGAAACGGCGAGTAAAAAGAATTGCCAGCTCCGTTATTGCAATGGTCTCAGCAAGAGCAACGGGAATAGCCATAAATAAAATCAAATTCCAAGGTTGATTCACCGCTAACAGTTCCATGTAATGCGTCATATTCATCTAATCACCTCCTGCATTTATACATCCACATCTATTAACCTTAATCACAATTTGTGCATTTTCTTTGGAAAATTTAAGAATAATTTGTGACAAGATTCACCGAATCCTTTACATATATGGATAGCAAAGATATGATAACCGCTTTATATAGAAGTAATTAAAGTATGTATGGATGCTGTTTCAAAATGATGTCCGATGATTTTTCTAATTAATGCATATGTTTCATAAAAAATTTTGGAAAAACAGAAACATTTTTATTTTTTTATGCGTCTTTTATAGCGGAAGGAGGGTGGAAACCATTGCCAATAATTTCGAGTTCGATATACTTATGCGCTTGTATTCCAAATCCCTTTTTCGCTATCTGTACAGACTAACCAATGATTATCATTTGGCAGAGGATCTCCTGCAGGAAACATTTTATAAGGTTTATTTACATGTAAGCGGCATAAGCGACATAGCACAAATAAAGTCATGGCTTTACCGGATCGCTTATCATACCTTCATCGACCACTGCAGAAAAGCAAAAAAGATGCAGCTTGTACAAGTGGATGATTTCTTTGCGTCGTTAAAGCTAGATCCATTATTAGAAACGGAAAACGCGTTTTTGCAAAAATATGAGCTGGAGTTGATTTATAAACATTTGTCCAACATGAAAGAACTGCAACAAAAAGCCATTATGCTCGTCGATTTAAAAGGATTTAGCTATAAAGAAGCGGCGGAGCTGTTAAACGTAAAACTCCCTTATTTAAAAAGCCTTGTGTTTCGGGGCAGACGGGAATTAGAAAAACGATTACGCAATGAGGTGAAGGGATGAGAAAAGACGAGTTAAAACCATTATTGCAGAAATATCAAAATGGCACACTAAGCAAAGAGGAAGAACAGAAAATAGAGGAACTTCTAGAAAGTTTTGACGTATACAATGAATTTCTCCATGAAACCCTTCATGATGAAAGGATGAAGGAAGACGATCTCGCAAAAATGATGAAAAAGGCCCAACAAAAATTCTTTTTTAGAAATACGCTGCTTGTTGTATCATTTATACTCACGATTGTTCCCTTATTGACTATGTTTACTTTTGTTTATTACGGCTGGGGGCGAGAGCATAACAGAGGGAACGAATTTATTGAAACCATTCGAACGGTGAGTGAAATGACAGCGCCAAATGTGTATGTAGATTACGATACGGTCGATGTTGAGATCAAGCCCTTTACCATGACTGTCACGACCGACAAATATAAATGGATGGATGATAAAAAAAATTATCTAGGCAAGGATACTTACAAACTATTCTTAAATGATGTGTTTGCTAAAGAATCGAATTATCGAGCGATTGGGTATTCGATTGATCACATTGGAATCAACTTTATTCACCCGAAAGCCAAATACTTTTTACCTGACGAACGAACAAAAATTGAGTCTCTCCCAAGCGATTGGCCGGTTGAAATCTATATTTCCCTGAATCGGTCCTATTCCTTAAAAGAAATAAATGAAAAATTTAAGGGATATCATATGACATGGCTTGCGTTGGACACAGGTGTAGAGGAACAGATGAGGAATGATTTAGATTTCATCCAAACACCAGCAATTGGCTTTCCATATAAAAAAGTGCATGTAGACTCTATATTCAATCGTTCGCTTACTGATTACGAAGAAGTAATCAAAGGGCTCGAGCTATTGAGCAAAAACGAAAAATGGGCAACACAACTAACGGAATACAAAGACTTAAAGATGGCCGAGCGACTAAAATGGGTGAAAAAGCATAAAGAATTGAAGATTTATGGAATCGCTATAACGGGAACCGCCAAAGATGTTTTGTCTCTAGAAAAGATGAAGGAAGTCAACGTAATTCGATTAGGTCAGATTAATTTGCCATAGCAAAGGGGGGAATTGTCGAAAATGAAAATAGCAAGAATCAATATGCTAAATACATTGGTGGCTGTATTTTTGCTTATTTTGTTAAATGTACAAATTATAGCGGAGATCCCTGTTTTTGATATCAGTTACATTTGGATTTCATTGTTCGGAATGCTCATATGCTTGCTTGGCCTCATCAAAGAAGATCGGTTCTACTCATATTTAGGCGGCATCCTTCATTTCATCCTAATCGTTTCTTGTATGGGAATGATTTGGTTTGGCATAGGTATTAACTACAAGCCGTGACTTTACTGCGGCAAAAGCGAAAAGGACAGTCCAAATAAGGCTGTCCTTTTTCAATATAGGAACGTGTTGCAAAAGACATAATGGATGCATAGATGCACATAAAAAATCCACCACCTTGGAAATCATATACAGTGACCAAAACCAACTACCAAGGGGTGGACACTATCATGATTTCCAATTTAAACAATGAACATACATGGTCTTATGAAATTGATCCACTTTTAGTATCGTTATTTCGATATATTGACTCTCTATCGTTGCCAGAAACACCGTATGTGACAGGAAGGCTGCCAGTGTCGAAAAAATCATTGTTAAAATGTTTCTTTTTGAAAACCTATTTTGCTATTGATTACTTGTGAAAATTAGTGCGCATCGTGCAGTGTTTTCGCTGTTTTCAGCGGGCTTGTGGGCTTAGTGAAGTTCCTCATCTTTCTACGTTCTCCCGCACGGCAAAGTGGTTCTGGGAACAAGGATTTCCCGTCTTTCATGCACAGCTGCTCAAAAATTTAGAAATACGGTATCCCAAAATGAAGCAAAAGGGGATAACAATGGTGAATGCAAAACTCGAGAAATCTAATCATTCTTAATGAATTTGAACTAATGTTAATATGAAATATCTATTTCTTTTTGGGTTGCCGAGGAGAAATAATGTTAATAATGACAACTATTTTTATCTTGTTAAGCATTATGTATCCAATTTTAGACTACTATTAAATAATTACCTTATTTCTAATGGTTGGAATACACAGGTTGCATGGGGAAAGAGTCAAGGTATTGATATTGATGCATTTAAAGGTAAAGAAAGATGGATAATTGAAGTTAAGGGTTGTGGCACACGGAGTGCTATGAGAGTAAACTACTTTTTAGCTATTTTAGGGGAGACGCTTCAAAGGATGAGTGATCCGAATGCAAAATATAGCATAGCTCTACCTGATATGCAACAATATCGTAATCTATGGGAACGTTTACCCCGCCTTGCAAAAGAAAGAACTGGGATATCTGTTATATTTGTAAATGAAGATAAAGGGATTGAAGAAGTAAAATAATCCGCCTGAACTAAACGACAACTAAATTTTGAATAAAATTCTGAAAAGAGGTGAAATTGAAATATATAGTAAAGGGAAGAAATGGTTAATAATATTTAAACCAAATTCATAGGGGGATTTTTAATTGAGAAAACATTTAGGGAAAGTATCTTTTGCTTTACTAATCTTGACTTTTACTGTATTAACCTTCGGATATGGTAAGATTAGAGGAGATATTGGTACTGGCATTTTAATAATCGGTGTAGGACTTTCGCTAATAACAGCCTTAATAAGTGAAAAAGGACAATGGAAGACAATTACAATAAGTATTGTAAGTATAGTAATAGGGGTATATGCATTTCTGATTATTGCTTTTTTCTTCGGTTTGCGGGAAGGGTTTTAGTAGTAAATGAGGTCATTTGTAGTACAAACTATGAGATAATATAATAAGAGAAAACTTTATGTTGGATAAATTTCCGTACGTTCCAGAAGTGTATTTAAATCATTTTATAAGAGGCCTTTTGACGTATTTATTCTCGTGGCTATTTAGTCAGTTTTGTTGGCGGCTCTTTCGATTTCATGACGGTATTAGAACATTATTTAAAAGCGCGAGGATTTGACGTGTACTTAACCAAAAACGAAAAACATGTTCGTCCTATTATATGAGCGGCGGAAAAACGATTGATAAAGGATTATATTTAAAACGCAAATTTGAAGCGTTTCCAGATAAAAATACGGATGCAGAAAATTGCAAAATGCGAAATTTAAAAAGACAAAATAAGCCGTTGCAGCAAGAAAAAAAGCTTTTATCGATGAATATCGAAAAAGTTATTGCGTTCATCAAGCATGTGAAACAGTTGGAATTACATTAGGAATTTTTTATAGATAGAGGTTGAAACAAGTCAAACAATTTAGCGAAGAATTTTATCAAATAAAGAAAGAGTAGTGGCAATCAAAAGTCACTTATATATTTTTTAAATTTCAGTTAACATAATATAAAGTGAAGGATAAAAAAATGATAAGTCAACCCGTGGTGCTAGATAAAATCAGACAAGCATAAAAATAGCCCTTGCATGAGGATCTCCTTAAAATGAAAGTGCGACCAAACATTTAAAAGGAGAATTCACATGCAAGAGCACTTTCATTTTACAACAGATCGAGCCAAACTTCAAAAACAATATGAAGCGATTTTGTTCTTTGTATCGGCTCAACTATCGAGTATCCAGATTCCTCTTCAACGTCGAAATCGTCATTTGTTGAAACAGAAAGACGAAGTCATCATCGCCATCCATGTCCTTGGAAAGTTGTTGGGCTTCACTTCCGAACGGGCTTGGCACCGGTTTGTGATTGGGAATTTGTTTCCCAAGGCCTTGTTCCCTGAGCGTTCTCGGTACAACCGTCGCTGCCGGGCGCTTGGCTTTGCGATCAAGTGGATGCGGCACCAGCTGGCCAAGCGCGGGCAGCACCATGCGTATGCGGTTGTGGACAGCTTGCCGATCGAGTTGTGTCATTCATCCCGAATGTATCGCGTCAAACGGTTTCGTGGAATCGCCGATATTGGCTATTGTGCTTCCAAAAGGATTGCTTTCTATGGGTTAAAACTTCATCTGCAGGTCACCGATCAAGGGCTTCCGATGGGATATGTCGTCACCGAAGCGTCTTGTCACGACCGGGTGGCCGCTGAAACCGTCATGACACAAATTCCACATTCGTATAACCTAGGTGACAAAGGGTACATCAGCCAAAAACTGCAAAAGAAGCTGTACGAAGAGCATCGAGTTGCTTTTTGGACGCCTGTTCGAAAAAATCAGCGAATTCGCCAATCAGACGCATGGAAACAGTGGATGAAACGAAAACGCAAAGTGATTGAAACCGTGTTTTCGATTTTAGTCGATTCATATCGGATCACCGAGATTCGAGCGAACTCAATTTCTGGATTTGAAACGGCACTGGATGGTATTTTACTGGCTTACTCGCTTGTTGTTCTTAGGCTAGTTGAGCGTTAAGACTCAACTAGCACCACGGGTTAAGTCAGTAAGTTTACTTAATAATCAAGTATAAACTTTGATAATTCGTATAAAAAAATGATAATTGTAGCCAAAAAATAAATTGAGTTAATTTATGTACATATTAGCACGTGTGTACTTATTTGTCCAGATATAAACAACAAAGTACATAAGGAGAGAGCTAATAGGCACCATTTGATTCAGTGATTAGCGGTATATTAGATATAAGTGGTTCTTCTTTTTCTATAAATTATGAAAAAGACACTTTTTAAATTGGCGCTTTAACAGTTTTTTTGTAATATAATGATAATGGTGATAAGTATTGGGAAGGGGGTTAATAAATGGCTTTCAAAAAAAGGATAAGATCAAACGTGTCTATTGAAAGTCCTATAGCTTTATTTAGAGATTTAAGGAATAGAAAAGTAAAAGGATTGCTTGACCATCAATCTAAAATGTTAGAAATTTATCAAAAAGAATTTATGAATGAAGATAATATTGCCATGGAATTACCGACAGGTAGTGGAAAAGTTAAGTCCATATAATTGTGTAAAAAGGGAAATAGAAAAAGAGCCATGTTGCTTCCCCTTTGGTAGAATAAACAGTGGACCAAAAACACCAAACATAAGGAGGAATGCAACCATGGCTCAATATCATATTACCCTAAATGATGAACTTTTGCACGGGTTATTCACCAGAGATGAGGGATTAGCTAAGCTATTGGAACAAGTCCTCAATCAAATCCTCGAGGCACAAGTAGAAGAACAGCTGGGAGCTCGCCGTTATGAACGAACGGAAGAACGAAAAGGCTATCGAAACGGTTCGTATCCACGCCAGCTGACGACCCGGGTGGGACGGTTGACCTTGCGCGTTCCACGGACAAGAGATGGGGAGTTCTCTACGGAACTGTTCCAACGGTATCAACGGAGCGAACAAGCACTGGTACTGGCACTAATGGAAATGGTGGTAAACGGGGTGTCTACCCGAAAAATCACTCAAATCACGGAGGAATTATGCGGCACTTCGTTTTCCAAGTCCACGGTCTCCTCACTGTGCAAGGGACTGGATCCGATTATCCAAGACTGGAATTACCGTTCCCTTCATGAACACGTGTATCCGTTTGTGCTAGTAGATGCTATTTATACGAAAGTCCGGGAGGATGGACGAGTACGCTCTAGAGCCGTGTTGATCGCTACAGGAGTGAATGAGGAAGGATATCGGGAAATTCTTGGCCTGCAAATCGGAAACAGTGAATCGGAGTCCAGCTGGAGCGAGTTCTTCGGATGGCTGAAAGACCGGGGACTCCGGGGAGTGGACTTGATCATCTCGGATCAGCACGGTGGGCTGGTGCAAGCCATTGAAAAGCATTTCCAAGGCGCTACATGGCAACGATGCCAGACACATTTTATTCGCAATATCCTCGATGCCGCACCAAAGTATATGCAGGATGCCTTGCTCGAGGAGATTCGTGGGATTCTTCATGCTCCAAATAAGCAAACGGCCCGGCTGTTATTGGAACAAGTGCTGGCCAAATGGGAAGAAAAAGCCCCAAAAGCCATGCAAATCCTCGAAGAGGGATTCGAAGAAGCCACCGCCGTATTGGACTATCCGGACCGTTATCGTCGGCGTCTGCGCACGACCAACGGAGTGGAACGGCTGAACGAAGAAATTCGCCGCAGAGAACGGGTCATCCGCATCTTTCCGAACCGGGAATCGGTGTATCGCCTCGTTGGTGCCGTGTTGATCGAAATCGATGAAAAATGGATGTCAGGGCGCAAATACTTGGATATGGCTGAATATTGGCAGTGGCGGAAAACGAAAGAGCAAGGAGTCCGATCGGTGAATCAGGAGGCTTCGGCGATCAAGAAAGTGGGATAACCTCTACGCCGTGTCAAGGAGAACGTGGAATACCGGAGCGAAGCGAGGATATGCCGCGAAAGTTCCTTGACACGCCTGTTCCTTGACAACATGATCATTTGTCCGGGAAGGCGACCGGCAGGGAGACTTGCCGGTCTTACCTACCATACGTCAAGTCATCAGGTCCATGTTGTCTATCAAAGGGGAATTTACACAATAATTTGGACTTGACCCCCCATATGTTGGATGAATTTAAAAACTTTTTTATAACTCTACTTAATGAAGAAATACAATAATAAATGTTCGTTAAAATTTTCTATAACGAGAACCCCAACAAAAGTAGACAAAGGGCGGTGTCTTTCTTCTATTGGCAACGACTCACGAGAGCGTCGAAAACACGAACAACGACTAGATCCATAAGTTTGCTCTTTCTTTCAGTTTTGATAATAAAAGGCATACTCTCCAAACTAGGGAAAGTGCGCCTTTAGGGTCATCTTTTTTTATTCGAATAAGCAGTGCTATTTACTAGAAATATTGATGAATCGATGGATGCTTGCTACCTTATTCATTAATAATATTATACTTTACTATATAGGTTCAGATTCATTTTCCGACATATATAACTCGTTTAGGAACGCTATAGACAAGGAAATATTGGTTAAACATGTCGGAAATTCAAACTGAATTTATATAGCTCGTGATTTAAGCGTGTAACTCAAATATTATTATCAGCAGACTGGTTATAAAAATTCATGTTATCAGAGTGACCTTGTAAAGCAGTGTACCAATCTCTAGGACAATTTGTCCTAGAGACGTTTTTTATCTTCTGATATACGTCTGTGTAGACATAAAAAAATTTAACAAATTAATATTTATTTTTTTGATGAAAATCTTCAAATTAACTAACCCTTAGTTTCAATTACTGCTATGGAAAACTATTTATTAGAAACATCCAAAATCAAATTACACCTAATTATTAGTGAATAGAGATGGTTTACTCAATCTTTTCTGAGTAAACCTTGTAGTTAAGAATGCCAAATTTGGCATTCTTATTTTTTCAGTTTATGATGCACTTAATGATAAATAGCAATTTGATTAACAAAGATATTATTAGTGAAAGCTTACAATGGGCATCATACTGTAAGCTTTTTGTATGCACTCATGTAGTCATGTTGCGAGCACCTTGTAAGCAGTATAGAATCATTGGGTTCGGAGACTAATAAATGAGCATTAAGAGCTTGCTTATTTAACTAAACATCCAGACCAACAACTGGATTCATTCTAACATCTTTTCCTCCAAAAATGAAATGGCCGGTACCCCTTCATTCCTCTTTGTAGTATCATAGGTTCGCTTGTTTACGAGATCACAAGTCCCAACCAGCCTGAATCATGTTTCTATAGCAGGTGTTTTTTGCAAGCAAAAAATGGCTCTTACGTATATTTGGTGAATGCCTTCCTATCATCCCTGTTGGAGATTTTTATTGTTTTATTAAAATAATAATTAAAGTCTATAGAGAACCCTTTTTTCTAACAAGTCTAATCCAGCACGGCCATACATCATTCGTTTAATGGTTTTTAACCGATTGATTTGACCTTCTAGTACCCCATTGCTGTATGGGAGAAGAAAAGCGTGTTTTACTGCCTGCAAATCGCTGCGCAAGCGCTTCGCATAAGAATAAAATGGCTGTTTTGAATCCGAAAGCTGACCACGCAGCCAAACAAGAAAACGGTCATAATCTCTTTGATCCACAGCTTCCCGATATTCTTGCACTACTTCATAGACGGGACGAGCAGCTGGATACGTTTTTAGGCATTGTTCCAGATCCATTTTCTCTTTTTCTGAAAGTCGATGATACGGCGACCATATCCAATAAGCCAGCTGTTTTCTTGTGATACGATGTTCCAATGTCGATGGATCATTCCTCTTCCGATTCCGTCGAATCGTTTCTACGGCGGTTCGCACTGCCGAAAACGTGCCGGCATATCCTTCTTTGCGAAGAAGGGAATCGATGGAGGAGATGGTTTGACCTTGGGATTCTAACTCAATGACACGGTCCAAAAAAGGGGAAATCGGTGTTTTTCTTTTTCGCCGATGAACCAGTGGCGGGGTGGTCATCTGGAGATATTTTTTCACCGTTTTCCAATCCAGCTCATATTCCCTTGCGAGCCTGGAAATGCTTTTTCCTGATGAATGAGCGGTTTGGATTTCTTGAATGAGTGCCCATTTTTGTTCCTGACGCTGCTTTTTCCTTTTTTCTGCCTTTGTCATTTCGATTTCACGAACAGAGGGGTTAGGTTCACTCCATGTCATTACAGAGGGAACGATCGATAAAAGAAGAAGATCCAGTCTCTTCTTCGCATTCCCGGTAAAATGCCATCGATCATATACATGAAGGATGGAAGGGTTGGCATTCGTAATCCCCTGACGAAATCCTGTAAACCCATCCCTGCTCATCACTTGTACATGAGAATATGATTTCAGCCATTCGGTTAGTGTTTGTGGCAGCCGATCAGGCAAAAGCGCAACAGGATGATGATTGTCTAAATTGCAAATGATGGTTCCATACGTATGTCCTTTTCGAAAAGCGAAATCATCGACTCCGAGGAAAGGGAGACACCTCTACAGGAATAGAGGTTTTCCGAATGATGGTTAACAATGTATCATGGCTGACAGGAAGATGGACGGATTGCGCCACCTTTTGTGCAGAGAGACAGCTGGTAGAAAAAGCAATTTGCCGCAAGATGTGTTCTGCCCGAAGGGTACGGCGGCCATGCGGTGCCAGCCAATCATAACGCTCTGTAAATACTTTAACGGGACAAACAGGAGAATCACAAAACCATTTTCGAGAAATAAGCAGAAGAGAAACAGGCTGATCGGCGATAGGAAGATCTTGAATCACACGTGTATACCGACTATGCGGGCGGGAGGAAATATGATGACAGGCAGGACAGGGAGAAGACTCACGGATGCTTTTTACCGTTAAACGCAAACTATTACCGACATCAGATATATCCAGCAGTTCGATAGTTGGACTGAGAGGAGACCAGGAAAGATGAGCCATCGTCATACACTCCTTTTCTTTTTATTATATCAGTGTAGTTAATAGAAAGTCACTTCCCCAAATTAGCGTAAGAACCATAAAAATACAGAGTTCTGCAAGGAAAACGTGCAGAGCTTGATTGGGTAAAAAAAAAGCTTGCCAGCTCCTAAAATTCCCTCTACTGTTAAGGTTGCGAAGACTAAAACAGTGGAGGTAAAGAAAGGATGCTAGCAATGCTTGAAATTCATTATATCAAACATTTAAGGGAAAACAAAGATCTGTCGATCTCGGAAATTGCGAGAAAGACAGGGCTGAATTGGAGAACCGTCAAGAAATATGCCGATGGAAATATTGGTGGACAAAAAATCAAGAAAAAGAAACGGGGGATGATGTACGAGCTAGGATATGGGGAGATCCTCGATGACTGGCTGGAGGAGGACGCGAAACTGCCACGAAAAGAGCGAAGAACCAATCGAACCATGTTTGAACAACTGCAAAAAGAGCATGGTTTTCCCGGTTCTTACCGAACCGTATGTGCCTACATTCAGGAACGGAAACCGCAGCTCAAGGCAGAAAAGGAAAAACGATACGAACGGCTGGAGCATCCTCCGGGAGAAGCACAAGTCGATTTTGGCACGATGCAAGTAGTGAAGGATGGGGCTCTTGAGGACAAAAAGCTCTTGATTTTGAGCTTCCCCCATAGCAATGCCGGATTTGTTCATCCTCTCCCGTCAGAAAATAGGGAATGTTTCTTGAAAGGATTGAAACAGTTATTTCATCAAGCAGGGGGAGTGCCGAGGCGTTTAAGGATGGACAATTTGTCCGCTGCCGTGGTGACCGTCGGGAAAGGAGATAACCGTCAGTATACCGAAGCGTTTCTGCGCTTCCAAGCCCACTACGGGTTTGAAGTACAGCCGTGCAACCCCGCCAGCGGGCATGAAAAAGGGAATGTGGAGAGGAAAGTATACTACGTACGCCATCGTTGTTTTGTCCCCGCCCCTGTCGTGGAGAGCGACGAACAGCTGGTCGAATGGTTGCGGGTCAAAATGATCGAAGATCGGTCTCGCCTTCACTATGAAAAAGGAGTGTCGATCGAAGAGTTGTGGAAAGAAGATCAAAAAGAGCTGAAAGCATTGCCTGTAGACGATCTTCCGATCTTCTCTTTGGATACAGTGAAAGTAAACAAATACGGAGAGATTACGGTGGATGGGGAAAAGTGGGTGATCCATCAAGCCCAGGTGAACCAGTCTCTCGTGGTGCAAAAAGAGTGGGATCGCTTTATCTGCCTATCCGATCAAGGAGAAGTCGTTTTTGAGGCTCCGCGGCCGTATATGAACCAGAAACAAGAAATTCCTTGGGAAGAGATTTTCAACGATTGGGAAAAGAAACCTCGATCCGTGAGTTATTCGCGATTTTTTAAGTACTTGCCAGAGAGGGTGCAAACATACTTGACCTTCCGCAAGGAAGAGGTCAAACAACGCGTTCGGGGAGTTCGGGAACTCTTAAAAAACCACACATTGAAAGAACTGGATGAATGGCTGAACAAAGAGCAACGGTTCGACTTGGCCCCTCATGAGTTAAAGGTGTTGTTGGAGGCGAGACAACAGGCTTATCCGGAAAAGTGGGAAGAAACTTACACACCTTCAGTGTTTGTCGATTATGAGACGGATTTACACCTTTATGATCAACGGCTGTGCCCGTCATGGGAAGGAGGGGCAAACCGGGATGACTCGGGACATCAAAGAGATTTGTAAAGCGTTGCATTTGGCGTATATTGCCGATCGTTTTGAGGAAGTGCCATACGAAACAAAAGAGCAATTTTTGCGGGATGTACTGGCTTTGGAAGTCTCATCGCGCCAAGAAGCGAAACGGTCGAAGCTGATCAAAAAGGCTAAATTCCGAGAGTTAAAGTGGCTGAAGGACTATGAGTGGTCCGATCACATTCATTGGCCCTCGACAACGACCAAAGAGGAGCTTTGCGACCTTGTGTTTTTGGAGAGGAGACAGAACGTATTGCTTCTAGGATCGCCCGGAACCGGGAAAACCCATTTAGCCACGGCTTTAGGGTTGAAGGCATGTGAGAAAGGCCATGAGGTGAGATTTTTCCGAGTGGCTGATCTCGTCGTCCAACTGGAGGAGGCTTTAAAAGACGGGACGTTGCCCCGTCTGAAACGGCAAATCGAGGCGTGCGAACTATTGATCCTAGATGAACTGGGATATGTGCCGTTTCAAAAACAAGGGTCAGAACTGCTTTTTCACATCATCGCGGACTGTTACGAACGAAAAAGTGTCATAGTGACCTCTAATTTAGAGTTTGGGCAGTGGAACCGGGTATTTGGGGATAACCGTCTCACTGCTGCGTTAGTGGACCGTCTGGTCCATCATGCCCATATCATCGCCTTTACAGGAGAAAGCTATCGCCTAAGACATGCGCTTTCTTCTGTAAAGAAGACATCCAATTAGCAGTTAATTGGAAAAATCGAGCTGCAAGCCTATGTATTTTTTACTGCAATTCTCTGCATTTTTTGGGTTCTTACGCTAATTTGGGGAAGTGACTTTCTATTAACTACACTGATATAATAAAAAGAAAAGGAGTGTATGACGATGGCTCATCTTTCCTGGTCTCCTCTCAGTCCAACTATCGAACTGCTGGATATATCTGATGTCGGTAATAGTTTGCGTTTAACGGTAAAAAGCATCCGTGAGTCTTCTCCCTGTCCTGCCTGTCATCATATTTCCTCCCGCCCGCATAGTCGGTATACACGTGTGATTCAAGATCTTCCTATCGCCGATCAGCCTGTTTCTCTTCTGCTTATTTCTCGAAAATGGTTTTGTGATTCTCCTGTTTGTCCCGTTAAAGTATTTACAGAGCGTTATGATTGGCTGGCACCGCATGGCCGCCGTACCCTTCGGGCAGAACACATCTTGCGGCAAATTGCTTTTTCTACCAGCTGTCTCTCTGCACAAAAGGTGGCGCAATCCGTCCATCTTCCTGTCAGCCATGATACATTGTTAACCATCATTCGGAAAACCTCTATTCCTGTAGAGGTGTCTCCCTTTCCTCGGAGTCGATGATTTCGCTTTTCGAAAAGGACATACGTATGGAACCATCATTTGCAATTTAGACAATCATCATCCTGTTGCGCTTTTGCCTGATCGGCTGCCACAAACACTAACCGAATGGCTGAAATCATATTCTCATGTACAAGTGATGAGCAGGGATGGGTTTACAGGATTTCGTCAGGGGATTACGAATGCCAACCCTTCCATCCTTCATGTATATGATCGATGGCATTTTACCGGGAATGCGAAGAAGAGACTGGATCTTCTTCTTTTATCGATCGTTCCCTCTGTAATGACATGGAGTGAACCTAACCCCTCTGTTCGTGAAATCGAAATGACAAAGGCAGAAAAAAGGAAAAAGCAGCGTCAGGAACAAAAATGGGCACTCATTCAAGAAATCCAAACCGCTCATTCATCAGGAAAAAGCATTTCCAGGCTCGCAAGGGAATATGAGCTGGATTGGAAAACGGTGAAAAAATATCTCCAGATGACCACCCCGCCACTGGTTCATCGGCGAAAAAGAAAAACACCGATTTCCCCTTTTTTGGACCGTGTCATTGAGTTAGAATCCCAAGGTCAAACCATCTCCTCCATCGATTCCCTTCTTCGCAAAGAAGGATATGCCGGCACGTTTTCGGCAGTGCGAACCGCCGTAGAAACGATTCGACGGAATCGGAAGAGGAATGATCCATCGACATTGGAACATCGTATCACAAGAAAACAGCTGGCTTATTGGATATGGTCGCCGTATCATCGACTTTCAGAAAAAGAGAAAATGGATCTGGAACAATGCCTAAAAACGTATCCAGCTGCTCGTCCCGTCTATGAAGTAGTGCAAGAATATCGGGAAGCTGTGGATCAAAGAGATTATGACCGTTTTCTTGTTTGGCTGCGTGGTCAGCTTTCGGATTCAAAACAGCCATTTTATTCTTATGCGAAGCGCTTGCGCAGCGATTTGCAGGCAGTAAAACACGCTTTTCTTCTCCCATACAGCAATGGGGTACTAGAAGGTCAAATCAATCGGTTAAAAACCATTAAACGAATGATGTATGGCCGTGCTGGATTAGACTTGTTAGAAAAAAGGGTTCTCTATAGACTTTAATTATTATTTTAATAAAACAATAAAAATCTCCAACAGGGATGATAGGAAGGCATTCACCAAATATACGTAAGAGCCATTTTTATTTTGCAATAAACAAGCAGGGGATAAACTGTTTTAGCCAACGGGGTTTATGACCCACGAACAGGGACGTTCTGCCCCGTCTGCCGTTATAATTAAAACCATATAAAAAATGGTCAACCAGAAATATCTGACTTTATAATACGAACGGGCAGTATAAAGAAGGAATCAAATGTTAAATATCTAATATATAAAATCAATATGGATTTATATTCTAAAAAATACAAAAAATAAAAATAAATATATTTAGAGGAGTTGTTATTCAATGTGTGGGATTTGTAACTAGACACAAAGAAAGAGATTTAGAAATTCCAAAGCACCGTCAAGATTTAATGACTGCAATTGAAAAAGATTTGTTCAATGACGATGATGTATTAGCGGCTTTTTATGGTGGTTCAATCGGAAATAAAAACATGGATCTATATTCCGATATTGACCTCCGCATCGTTGTATTACCTGAAAAATTTCAAGAATTTATCTCGAACAAAAAAAATCGTCCTAAAAAATGGGGAAATGTTCTTTATTTTGAGGATTTAGGTCCGTTTGTAACTTATTCAATCGCTCACTTTGATTGTTTTGTTAAAGTTGATACATTTTATTATAAACCTGAAGACATTCAGCCTTCCGTATGGTTGAAAAATATAAAAATTATAAAAGATACGGATGGCATGTTGGCAGATATTTTAGATCAATCAATGGCTTTATCCTATGAACCAACAATGGAGGAATTTGAACTTTGGCGAACAAAGTTTTTTGCGTATTTTCATGAAGCTTATCGCAGAGTAATGAGAAAAGAGTATTATTATGCTTTGAAATGTATTGACAGCTTACGTTTATCAATGGCAACAGCTTGGTATATGGAAGCAGGAATCCAACCAAATACGTTTGGCGATTGGGCAAAATACGAAGGTGAAAGAAGTAAACTAGAAGCTTGGCAACTATCCCTCCTTGAAAGTTGGGAATGTGGCAGAAATCCCCTTGAAATTATGAATGTGATGAAAAGTATAGTTCCAGAATTTAAAAGAGTCCATAAAAATCTTTGTAATAAGCTCGGAATCGAAGAAAATCCTGAATGGATAAATGGAATTATTGATATGGTTATTTAAGCAAAACACCCGCAAAATGCGCGGGTGTTTTGCTTACAACCATTTTTTAACTATCCCGAAAATTAGCATTTTCATCATTTGTTGGTGACGCAATGCGGCATGGAAGTCTATCCTGAAAGTGAATATTTTCATCCTTGCTGAAGTTAAGTCCATATAATTGTGTAAAAAGGGAAATAGAAAAAGAGCCATGTTGCTTCCCCTTTGGTAGAATAAACAGTGGACCAAAAACACCAAACATAAGGGGGAATGCAACCATGGCTCAATATCATATTACCCTAAATGATGAACTTTTGCACGGGTTATTCACCAGAGATGAAGGATTAGCTAAGCTATTGGAACAAGTCCTCAATCAAATCCTCGAGGCACAAGTAGAAGAACAGCTGGGAGCTCGCCGTTATGAACGAACGGAAGAACGAAAAGGCTATCGAAACGGTTCGTATCCACGCCAGCTGACGACCCGGGTGGGACGGTTGACCTTGCGCGTTCCACGGACAAGAGATGGGGAGTTCTCTACGGAACTGTTCCAACGGTATCAACGGAGCGAACAAGCACTGGTACTGGCACTAATGGAAATGGTGGTAAACGGGGTGTCTACCCGAAAAATCACTCAAATCACGGAGGAATTATGCGGCACTTCGTTTTCCAAGTCCACGGTCTCCTCGCTGTGCAAGGGACTGGATCCGATTGTCCAAGACTGGAATTACCGTTCCCTTCATGAACACGTGTATCCGTTTGTGCTAGTAGATGCTATTTATACGAAAGTCCGGGAGGATGGACGAGTACGCTCCAGAGCCGTGTTGATCGCTACAGGAGTGAATGAGGAAGGATATCGGGAAATTCTTGGCCTGCAAATCGGAAACAGTGAATCGGAGTCCAGCTGGAGCGAGTTCTTCGGATGGCTGAAAGACCGAGGACTCCGGGGAGTGGACTTGATCATCTCGGATCAGCACGGTGGGCTGGTGCAAGCCATTGAAAAGCATTTCCAAGGCGCTACATGGCAACGATGCCAGACACATTTTATTCGCAATATCCTCGATGCCGCACCAAAGTATATGCAGGATGCCTTGCTCGAGGAGATTCGTGGGATTCTTCATGCTCCAAATAAGCAAACGGCCCGGCTGTTATTGGAACAAGTGCTGGCCAAATGGGAAGAAAAAGCCCCAAAAGCCATGCAAATCCTCGAAGAGGGATTCGAAGACGCCACCGCCGTATTGGACTATCCGGACCGTTATCGTCGGCGTCTGCGTACGACAAACGGAGTGGAACGGCTGAACGAAGAAATTCGCCGCAGAGAACGGGTCATCCGCATCTTTCCGAACCGGGAATCGGTGTATCGCCTCGTTGGTGCCGTGTTGATCGAAATCGATGAAAAATGGATGTCGGGACGTAAATACTTAGATATGTCCGAATATTGGCAGTGGCGGAAAACGAAAGAGCAAGAAGCTCGATCGGTGAATCAGGAGGCTCCGGCGATCAAGAGAGTGGGATAACCTCTACGCCGTGTCAAGGAGAACGTGGAATACCGGAGCGAAGCGAGGATATGCCGCGAAAGCTCCTTGACACGCCTGTTCCTTGACAACATGATGTTTTGTCCGGAAGGCGACTGGCAGGGAGACTTGCCGGACTTACCTACTATACGTCAAGTCATCAGGTCCATGTTGTCTATCAAAGGGGAATTTACACAATAATTTGGACTTGACCCTTGCTGATGGTGTCGCAATTATGCGGTACGGTTGTCTTCCATGGAAGAATAGAATTTCTTGCATAATCTGTGGTGCTGTGAAATGCGACATTGGTGGCTAATGGGGAAGGTTAGTTGAAAAAGGATTTGATTTTAATTTGTAGAAATTATCGGTGTGGAAAATAGTTCTTTTTAGAAAGGAAGGAATAAGATGCGACAAATCATTGCTCTAGGCGGCGGGGGGTTCTCAATGGAACCGGATAACCCGTTATTAGATTTGTACATATTGAAACAAGCAAAGAAAACTACTCCAAAGATTTGTTTTATCCCCACTGCTAGCGGGGATTCAGATCATTATATATCAAGGTATTATAACTTCTTTAATAAACAAAATTGCAAACCTTCTCATTTATCTTTATTTAAACCGCCAACAAGGGATTTAGAGGGGTTTATACTGGAGAAGGATATTATATATGTTGGTGGAGGAAATACAAGAAACTTATTAGTTTTATGGAAAGAGTGGGGTTTAGATAATATTTTGAGAAAAGCTTGGAACCAAGGGATTGTTTTAGCTGGCATTAGTGCTGGTTCTATATGTTGGTTCGAGGAAGGCGTCACAGATTCATTTGGAGAGGGATTAGAACCAATTAAATGCTTAGGCTTTCTAAAGGGCAGTAATTGTCCGCATTATGATGGAGAGTCAGATAGAAGACCTTCGTATCATAAACTAATTTATTCTGGAGACATACAAGCTGGTATTGCAGCGGATGACGGAGTTGCCATCCATTATATCGAACAAAACATAAGTAATATAGTTAGTTCTAGACCAAAGGCAAAGGCTTATAAGGTTTATCTGGATAACAAGGTGATGAAGGTGATAGAGGAAGAGCTTCAGACGAATTTTTTAGGTTCCTGTTAAGCCGATATGGAAGAACGAATTAACTTCAACATCTGTAGTGAAACTCGCTTTATGGGGACGGGACAGTTTAGTCCAATAAAGAAACAACTTTCATCGTAAAATATCCCACGGTAATATTAACCAAAAATTATAAGTGAGGAGAAGTTGGTCATCAAAGCCTTACAAAGAGTTCTCAACATCGAAAAACCGACGGGGAGAGTCATTCACCACTCGTATTGAGGATAAAAGTAGGAAAGGGTGACATATGTGAAAATGAGAACAGAACAAGAAATGTTGGATTTAATCATTACATTTGCTAAGCAAGATCATCGTATACGTGGAGTGCTAATGAACGGTTCTCGTGTAAATCCAAACATAAAAAAAGATATATTTCAAGACTATGATATTGTATATTTAGTTACAAGTGTTAAACCATTTAAAGATGAAAACTATATTTTGTCTCACTTTGGGGAAGTAATGCTTATGGAAAAACCCGAAGATAAAATTTTTCCACCTCCCATTGGCGATGGTCGGTATACATATTTAATGCAATTTATGGATGGAAACCGAATTGATATGCAATTTACTCACATAAGTAAAGTGGATGAACTAATTAAGGATAGTTTGACAAAGGTTTTATTAGACAAAGACCACAATATTCCAGATATCCCACCTCCAAGTGAACAAAGTTATCTTATAAGAAAACCAACGGAAAAATTATATAACGATTGTTGTAATAGTTTTATATGGGGATTAGGATCTCATATTCCAAAAACCATTTGGAGACAAGAATTACCATTGTTAATGCATTTAATAGATATTGTTTTACGGGAGCCATTAATTCAAATGCTTGAATGGCATATAGGGATTAAAACAGATTATAAATACTCGATTGGCAAAGGAGGAAGACATTTAAAAAAGTTCTTGGAACCTGAAATTTGGAATGACTTTGAGAAGACGTATACAGATGCTAATTATGATAATATTTGGAATTCGTTATTCATATTTCATGGCTTATTCAAAAAAACGGCTGAACATGTCGGACAAGTATATGGTTTTCACTTTCCTGAAGAAGAATGTAAAAGAGCACTAGAGTTTCTAAAACACGTAAAAGAATTGCCACAAGATGCAAAATCAATTTTTTAAGATTAAATTCCTTTATACATAAAGTACAATGGGGGAAAGGGATGGAGGATTTAGCGATAAGAACAGCTAATCAAGAAGATATTCCGCAACTTTTAAATTTAATGTATCAATACATTGTGGATTTTTATAAAAGACCTAAACCAACGGAAAAGTCACTTAAAGGATTGATACAGCTTCTACTGAATAACCCCGCCAGTGGAATACAATTTGTTGCAGAACAAGATGGGAAATTATTAGGTTTTGCAACCTTATATTTCTCCTTTAGCACTCTTCATTTGAAAAGAATGGCTATTTTAAATGACTTGTTTGTAATACCAAAACACGAGGGCAAAAACTAGGCGAAAAACTGTTTCAAACATGCTTGTCTTATATAAGAGAGAATGATTTTGCCTACATGACATGGGAAACTGCAAAGGATAATTTGGTTGCTCAATCTCTTTACAACAAAATGGGTGGTCAATTGTCTGAATGGTTAGTTTATGAAATCAGTTAGTGTATCCAGTAGTTTTTTGTTAAGCTATCCTTTTTCATTTGATGGTATCGCAATTATGCGGCATGGTTGTCTCCCATGGAAGAACGAGTTACCTTTCATCATCTGTGGTGAAGCCGCTGGCTAAGGGGGCAGAAAAGATTGAAGGAGCAAGGAATTCAATCTTAAATCAAATAATATTAAACGTGATATTAAACAAAAGAGGAAGGGTATGGGGGAATGGTTGTTCTTGAAACACAAAGGTTGATATTAAGACAGTATAAAGATGAGGATATTACTCCTCTACATCATATTTTTTCTGACCCAGAAACCATGAAGTTTTATCCAGCCCCTTTTAGCATTCAGCAAACCCAAGACTGGATTAAACGAAATCAAGATAGATATCGGAATGATGGTTATGGATTATGGGCTGTTTGTTTGAAGGAAACGCATGAATTTATCGGTGATTGTGGTCTTGTTAAACAAAAAATAAATGACAATATAGAAGTGGAGATTGGATACCACATTAATAAACAATATTGGTCACAGGGGTTCGCAACAGAAGCAGCCAAAGCATGCAAGGAATATGCGTTTGATAAATTGGGTTTAAATAAGCTGATCAGTATTATTGATCCAAGAAATGTTCCATCCATTCGTGTGGCAGAGAAGATTGGTTTCACTAAGGAAAAAGAAGTATTTATTTTCGGTAAGAACCATTATATATACTCGGGGTTAAAGAAAGTAACGAAGGGTTATTGAACTAAGGATCCGATATTTAATAAAATATGTACAAAAAAGCTACCTTACATCATAAGGTGGCTTTTTCATTTGGTCGAAAATCAATAATTAACGATAATAAAGCCTTTTAGAAAAGGGATAATAGCATGGATTGTTGAATTCTGTAAGATAGGGGGGATATATGTTACAAAAGGTGTCGCTGACAGGAAAAAGAATATCTCTTCGGACACCAACGCAGGATGATTTGCCAATTCTATATAACCTGATATATGGTGTGGAGAATCCAGAATGGAAAAAGTATGATGCTCCTTATTATCCGCTTGAATTTTGTACCTTTGAAAAGTTTTCTAAGAGAATGGAAGAAAAAATGAATGTTACCCATGTACCAAGTCAAATGATTATAGAATATCAAGGCCAAATTATAGGGATGGTTAGCTATTATTGGGAGGATCAACGTACACGATGGCTTGAAATGGGAATCGTCATATATTCTCCTGAACATTGGAATGGTGGATTGGGAACCGAAGCATTATCTTTATGGATAGACTATCTCTTTGAAAATCTAACCATCGAGAGAGTGGGTCTGACAACTTGGTCTGGAAATCCACGAATGATCAGATGTGCGGAAAAATTGGGAATGCGATTAGAAGGGAGAATGAGAAAATGCCGCTACTATAATGGCGAATACTATGATTCCATTCGGATGGGAATTCTTCGAGAGGAATGGGATGAGTTTAAAAAGAATAATCCTTTATTCAACTTCCATGAAAGAACGAGTTAACTTTTATCACCTGTGATGAAGTCTACTTCATGATTGGCTAACGGTCAGGATAGTTGAAGAATTATATTGGAAGGAGGAATTTTTCGTGGCAGAAACAGTTGTTCCAATTACAACAGATAATTTGGAACAATGTATCGAACTATATATTAAAGTTTTTAATAGTGAGCCTTGGAATGAAAGTTGGACGTATGAAACTGCTAAAGAAAGGCTTACGGATTTATTACATACTCCTAAATTTACAGGATTTTTTTGGAAAAACAATGAAACTCCAATTGGTTTTATAGCAGGAAACAGCAAAAAAACATATCAAGGAATAACTTTTTATTTAGCAGAGTTATGCATCAATAATGAAATTCAAGGTAAAGGTTATGGTTCCAAACTTCTCCAATTTTTAGAGGAGGAATTACAGAAGAAAAACGTTAAAAGCATTTATCTGTTAACTTCCAATGGAGGACTCGCAGAAAACTTCTATAGAAAAAATGGTTATGTTGTGAATAACAATAGGATTGTTATGAAAAAGAATTTGTAAATTGTATTGAGCTTGTTCCACTACGGGAGCAATATTTCAAAAAACGATATCACCTTTATCGTTCAGTAAAAGAGCCAAAGATCTAAGGCGATAAACAATAAAATTGGAGGATTAGAGATGAAGTTTTATATTGCATCCAGCTTTAAAAATATCGATGCGGTTAGATATGTAAGTGAAAAGCTAAAAAGTAAGGGATTTATTCATACATATGATTGGACTCAAAATGAAAGAGCTTCGACCATTGAACAGCTAAAAGAAATAGGTCAACGAGAGAAAGAGGGGGTAATGGAAGCGGATTTTCTCATCGTTTTACTTCCAGCAGGGAAAGGAAGTCATATTGAATTTGGAATAGCGCTTGGACATGGCAAAAAAATTTATCTTTACTCACCAAATGACGATGTGAACAACTTTGAAACGACCAGCACGTTTTATCATTTGCCTGAAGTTGAAAAATGTATTGGAACACTCGAAGAGTTGGTTGATATTGTTTCTGTGAATTCAAGAGTTTATTGAACTAAGGGTGACGATAGTTAAACAAGACTGTCAAGAAAGACCGATTTATTTCGGTCTTTTTCTGTGTTCTAAAAATCAACATTGAAATTTGACAGAGTTATTCACGAAAATATTAAAAATTTATAAATTTTTATATAATAAAAGAGTGGATTAAGAAATAGGGGAATATTACATGTTTGGAACCAGAGTTTTTTCAAAGTTTTCTCGATTTGACCGAAGCATCTCGATTCGATTTATTGGTGAAATGGCTAATAGTTTCCGTGGTACCTACTCGGGTGTTTCCAATCTACACATGATATTGAGAAGCATGATTGGTCCTGCTCTTTCCGGGTACTTTTTTGATATGAGACAGGGATCCCATTTCTATTACTAATGGGTTTCACATGCATATTTTCTGGACTTGCATATGCTCTAATCAGCCGGTCAGTGAAGTCAAGAAAGTCATTTTCTCTCTAAGCTTTGTTAAAGAACAATGTTGATTTTCCTTATTCAACTTCTTCCTTCATCTGTAGTGAAGCTCGCTTCATGGTTGGTCAACAGGTGCTTTAATTGAACAAGTAAACAAGAACAACCAAGGATCGTAACACAGTAGTCTTCTTCTTTTAATCAAAAATCAGCAAAGGAAATTTAAACAGAGACACTCATGCCAATTTTTGGGCATAACGATGCAATAAAATAAGCTGTATTGCCCACACTATTAGGTTCATATCTTTGTATAACTCTTATTTTCAGGGTAGCCTTTCATTAAGAAAGAAACTCCCAGCAATCCTGAAAAGACCACTAGGGGTTTCTTTTGTATATCCAAGTCTCAGCGAAATTTCATTGTTTATTTTTGACACCGATTGAGTATAAAGGTGATCCATATTATGTTTTTGTCAAATTTCGAGATAGTCTTTATTTCATTTGATTTTTCATGTTTTTTCTCGCTTGCCCGCGCTTTCTTTTGATGACACAATCCTCCATTGTCCCAATAAGGTCACTAATATTAGACAACCGGCAGCAAACGGAAGTCGGGAAGGTGCCAATCCGGCTAGCATCACCATCCCCCCAAGTGTGGAACCTATCGCACTACCTAAATAATTAGCGGAACTGTTTAACGCAACGACAGCTGCGCCGTGATCAGGTTGTAAGCGAAGTAGTTCATGTTGTTGCGGAGCTTGCGAGGCCCAACCCATCGCCCCCCATAGAATGAAAGGAAGGAATGATAGTATCGAAAATGAAAGTACTAATGGTAAGCTGAACATGGCTAAAGCCATTATGGCTAAAATGCCAGCCATAAGCAAGTCTGGTCGCCCCATTCGGTCAATTAAAGTGCCAATGGAAAAGCTCCCGACTACGCCACCAATGCCCCATGCCCAAAGATAAGGTGTAACGATAGGAATGTCTGCCAGATTATCCAAAATGGTTGCGATATATGTATAGAGACCCAAGCTGGCAATGCTGGTCATAAAAGTGATGCCAACAATTGCTGCCACCCGTCCATTGGTCATCATGGCAACACGTTGACGTAGTGATGGTGGCGCCGAAACTGGAAAACTTGGAAACCATATGACAATTCCTATCATGGCGATAAGACCTAGTGCGGTGATGAACCAGAGAGTTGCGTGCCAATCTAGATGTTCAGCAATGATCAATCCAAGTGGAACCCCTACGACCGTTCCCGTACTCATACCGCCCAGCGTCATACCAAGAGCGCGGCCGCGTTTCTGTTCAGGAACAAGGGATGCGGCAGCTGCAGCGGCCAACGGGGAATAAAGCCCGGCCCCGATACCTGCAATTGCACGTGCTAAAAGCAGCATGGAGAAACTCGAGGCTAGTGCACTAGCTCCGTTGCCTAATGAGAATACAGCAAGTGCCAGCACTAAAATCCTACGCATTGGCTTTCCAGCCAACAATGTCGCAAAAATTGGAGCTGCCAGTGCATAACAAAGGGTGAAGACACTCACTGCTTGCCCCGTTTGCGAAGCGCTTATTTTGAACGTTGCCCCCATATTCGGCAACAAACCAGCTATCACATAGGCATCAAACCCAAGAGCGAACATACCTATCGTGAGGAGAAGAACTTTTCGCATGATAACCTCCATTTTCACGTAATCATTCGTTATGGAAGAGCTCTTCTATTTCCACTTTACAAAACCTACTGTAATATGTCTAATATATATTTATAATCATATTAATATATAATAAGTATTAATAAGTTTAAAAAGGAGAGGCAACGCGTTGGAACTGCGTCATTTGAAATATTTCATAACAGTGGCTGAAGAATTACATTTTGGTAAAGCGGCAGCTCGTTTAAATATGGCACAACCGCCATTAAGTCTTCAAATTCGTCAATTAGAGGAAGAAATAGGGGTACCGCTGTTCCATCGAACGAAAAGGAAGGTAGAGTTAACAAAAGAAGGACAAGTGTTTTTAGAAAAAGCTTATCAGATTTTGAAGAATCTAGAGGAAGCAATCGAAACAGTAAGAATGATGAATCGTGGGGAGGCTGGGGAAATAGCGATCGGTTTCATAGCCTCAGCAGCCTATGATATTCTTCCAACCATTATAGAGCACTATCGAAAGGAATACCCTAATATTCATATAGATTTGCAACAGTTAACAACAGCGGAACAAGTGAAAGCTTTACACGAAGGCCATATTGATGTAGGAATGCTTTGCCATCCTATAAAAATAAAAAATGACACCATTCAGGTTGAAGTGATTCGACAAGAACCAATGGTGGTTGCTTTACCAAAGGATCATCCTTTAGCTTCCGAAACATCCCCAATTGATCTTATGGATTTATCCAACGATCCATTCATTTTAACGGGAAGAAAGGCAAATCAAAGCCATTATGATACAGTGATGAATGGTTGTTATCAGGCAGGATTCTATCCAAAGGTAGTACAAGAAACACAAGAATTACCTACTGTCATCTCTCTTGTTTCAGCAGGAATGGGCGTAGCTCTTGTACCAGCTTCGATGCAATATGTATTCAAAAATAAAGTTGTTTATCGTGACATTCAGAATAATCCATTTACCACTACGACGGCCCTTGCTTGGAAAAGTGACAATCTATCACCAACTGTACATGCGTTTATTGATCTAATGAAAAAATCTGTCATTCCACTCTTTAACCAGCATGATTGGAATGATCTCTTTTAGGTCAAGCAAACCGTTAAATGTGGGGGACACCAACATGAGTAAAGCGAGAACTCATTGGTGAACCATACAGAGTTTGAGTTCCATTTTAAGTCCAAATAATTGTATAAACATGAAAAGACTGATCTGGCATCAAAAATTTCAAAGAGGACAAATATAATTTCTATCTTTAGCTCAGTAAGTGCCTATATAATTCCTAGAAGAGAGTTAAATAATGTAGAGGAACAAGAACTTATCTTAAATCAAAGTTAACACACATTGAGAAAGAAACAGTAAGGTAAAAAAGAATTGATACTTCTGCCACAAAAGGAATCAAAAAGAGACATCATTCTTTTCTTACTCAATTCCCACCACCGTCTTTGGTGTCGCGAAATACGGTATGGGTGGCGAACGAGAGCATTACTTCAATAAACAGGAAGTAATGCCTTTTTTATTGAAGTGAAGAGCAGTTTAATTTAAGAATGAATATCAGAAAAATGGAAATTATATTATAATTAAAAAAACAGTTCAAGGAGGATTATTATGAATAAAAAAATAAAAATTGGTATCGTTGTATTCGGCATATTCGCATTAGGTATAGGGCTTTTTGCTTTCGCATTTGTACAAAGCATGAAGCCAGATGAGGATGAAGTGAAAAAGGTAAAAATACAAGCGCAGGAATATATAAAAAATACATTTAAAGATGAAATTGTTATTTATGACACACTATTTGATAATATGGGCAACTTCCCAACATTTGATTACGCTGCTAAAGCAGAGAACAAAAAGGATCATACACAGTTTTTAGTCTACTACAATGACGAAACAAAACAGATGGAAGACTCCTATATTGCGGAGAAGTGGGAAAAGGAATTAGAAAACAATATACGTCCTTATATTGAGCAAAAACTTGGAGCGTTGGACAAATTGTGGGTAGATTATGACGAAAGAACCGGAATAACATATAACGTTAATCCAAATGAGCCAAGTAGTTATAAAGAATACGATGCGGCACCTACTATTATCATATCTGTACCTAGAAAGCCGGCTAAAAAGGATGAAGAAATTTTTAACGAGATTGTATCATTTATTCAAAAGAACGCTGAATTAAAACATGGAATGATTTCCATTAGTTATGTTAAAAAAGGTGTACCATTAGATGATAAAGAATGGCACAAGACCTTTTAACAAATTCTAAAGAGCATATTTATAAAAAGTCAAGTCCAAATTATTTTGTAAATTTCCCTTTGATAGACATCATGGGCCTGATGATTTGACGTATGGTAGGCAAGTCTGAAAATTAATATTTTCATTCTTCTGATGGTGCCGTATAGATGCGGCATGGTTGTCTCTCATGGAAGAACGAATGAACTTCCATCATCTGTAGTGCCGCGAAATGCGGCATGGGTGGCTATGATTCAAAAAGTTATTATCAACAAAAAGGTGGGGGTAATAGTGTTAGACAAGAAAAAAGTAGGAAATATATTAGGTGTCACGTCTTTGTTGCCTGTAATCATAAGTATCATTATTTTCTATGTTGAAAGAGGTCCAAATGCTGATGTTTATTTCGTGATCACAATTTATGGCATCTTATCAATTATTGGTATTTTATTCGCGGTGTTCTCGTGGTTGATGACGAAACGTTTCTTTCTGCCAATTATCAGCTTGATAGGAAATGGAGCGGTTTTGGCCATTGCTTTTCTTTTGCTATTGGCAATGGGGATTAGTGAACCATAAAAAAATATTCTTATTCAAAGATTCTGCCCGTAGTTGCAATCTTTCTTTTTCTCCTGTAAATACACAAAAGTAGGTGGCATATAAAAATGGAAATGAGTAAGTTTATACTTCTTGGCGATATATTGATTATGAAAGTAAAGATTGATGGCGTTGATTATACATTTAGCATTAGGTGGAAAGCACCGAAGAAACCTTATGATGAAACTTGGGAACTTGTATCATATGCGAAAAATTCGACTGGTGAAAAAGATTTAAGTGAAGAACAAATTAAGAAGTTTATGGATACAGTTAATCCTAAAATGAATTGGAATATAGCAGATTTTCAAAAGTAAACTTCTTGAACTAACGGGTGTTTAGTTTAGTAAAAGATAAAAAGAGCATACATATTATACATGACTAATATGTACGTTCCTTTATTTTTTAAGGCTTTTTATAATTTAGGTCTTGATAAGCAATGGGTTCTTTTTTATTGATGATGTATAAAATTTTGTGTAAAGCATTTTGCTAGAACAAAAGAAAAAAGGTAGGGTATTCTCTGATTTGGACCAACACATTCCAGAGAAAGGAGAACCCTACCTATGTCTAAAAGTATACCGAATGTCGACTGGACAAATCAACTGGAAAGCGTCATTCGTCAGTTTGTAAAGGAAAAATTAGAACTGATCATGCGGGAAGAAATCAAGAATTTCCTCGAAATAGAACAAGCCGGAACATCGAATATGAGAAACGGCTACTATCAACGAAATCTAGATACGCAATATGGCCGGATTGAAGGTCTTTTGGTCCCTAGAGACCGAAACGGAGAATTTCAAACGCAGCTGTTTGCCCCTTACCAACGCCACACGGGCTGGCTGGAGGAAGCCATCATCAGGATGTATCAAAGTGGCATGAGCACACGTGAAATTGGCAAGTTTATTGAACGAATTTTAGGCAATGCCTATTCTCCTGCAACGATCAGCCGTATTACCGATGTAGTGAAGGAAGACATCGAGAAATGGCACACTCGTCCACTGCACAAGCGTTATTCTGTCTTATATTTGGATGGTTTATACGTAAAACTTCGTCGCGAAACCGTGGAGAAAGAAGCCATTTATGTGGTGTTAGGGGTGAATGAAGAAGGATATCGCGAAATTCTTGATTTCTTTGTGGGAGGACAGGAAAGCGCCTATGTATGGCAGGAGATTCTTCAACAACTATACAACAGGGGCGTCAAGGAAGTGCTTCTGGGCGTATTCGATGGACTACCGGGGTTGGAGGAAGCCTTTAAGGCGGTTTATCCGAAAGCCGATGTGCAGCGTTGTGTCGTTCACAAAGTCCGCAACACGCTCCATCGTGTTCGGAAAAAAGACCAATTCGAAGTGGCCGAGGATCTCAAGCTGATTTATCGCGCGCCGAATAAGGAGATGGCGTTACAAATGTTTCAACAGTTTGAGTCGAAATGGTCCAGCAAATATCCAAGAGAAGTTCAATCTTGGGCCAATGAGTTGGATGTCCTCCTTACATTTATGGATTATCCAAGCAGTATTCGAAGTGTGATTTACACGACCAATGCCATCGAACGAACGATCAAGGAGATTCGGAAACGCCTAAAACCGATGAACAGTTTGAATAGTTTAGAAGCCGCTGAAAAAATCGTGTATTTGACCATTCAAGATTTTAATGAGAAATGGGCAGGGCGAAAGTTGCGAGGATTTGCCGAAGCGCATGAAGCCCTTCAACGAATGTTTGAAGAACGTTATCATTAACCAAATACTGTAAATAAACAAAATAGGGGGATTCTCCCTTTCCACACAGGAGACTGAATATTCAGTCTCCTGTGTGGAGGAAACTAGTTCCCTATTCATTCCAAATCCATTTCAGAGAAACCCTACCCCCATTATATTACACAAAATTCTTGACGGTACCTGAAAACAAAAATTACATCAATCTGTTTAAAGAACATCTCGTAAAGTATGCATTTACAGCATTACAGCAAAAAATACTTAAGGAATCAGGGAATAATTATTCTGATTATTTCACATTTAAAGCACCAGAACTTTATAATCAGATTGTGATGGCGCAGCAGGGGTATTTTGCACATGCTCCAATGCCTTATCAGCAAACTCATGGAATGAACCCAATGCCATACGATCTCACGCATTCAGTGCCTTTGTATCCGCCAACTCATATTCACATGGGGAAATAACTACCCGGCTAGGGTAGTTATTTCCGTACTAAGCAGGTTTCAAAATATGTTAAATGTTTCAATCGCTTTTTTCTTTTGCTCAAAGTCAACATGCGTATATACTTGCGTCGTGACTAAACTTTCATGACCGAGTAGTTCTTGTACGGTACGCAAATCAACATTTTCTTTATTTTCTTGTATCAACAAGGTAGCAAACGTATGCCGTAAATGATGGAGTGAGAACCGTTGAGGTGGCAGACCTGCTTTTTGTAAGATTTCCTTAAATATCTTATGTAAACCACGCGGATTCAGTTTTTTACCGTTTTTATTTAAAAATACTGGTTGGGAAGGATGGAGCTGATATTCTTCTAAACTTCCCATATAGCTTTTAATTAATGGGACAACCATGGGATGAAGGGGGAGTAAGCGCTCTTTTTTTCCTTTCCCATATATACGTATCGTGTTGTTAGATAAATCAATTTGTTCCCAAGTTAGTTCAACAATTTCAGATCTTCGCATACCCGTAGTGGCTAACAGTTTAAATAGAAGATGGTTTCGCATCGCCATTCGACTATTATCTTGCTCCAAAAAATGAAACAGTTTTCGTAGTTCAGACAAAGACATATAAGTCGGTAATTTACTATCCGTTTTAGGAGTATCAATTCCGATCATAAAATCGCTGTCGATTAGATTTTCTTTGACACAGTATTTACTGAACGATTTTAAGCAAGAAATTCTCCGATAGATCGTTCTAGGCTTGACATTTTCTTTTGTAATCTGATGCTGGATGAAGCGACGAACATGCGTTTTTGTAATGTCATTAAGTTGTACAGAATAGCCATGTTGAATTAAGAAGTTCTCGAAACATCTCAAATCATACGCATAACCATCAACGGTATTAAGTGAATAGTTTTTTTCAATTTGCAAGTACAAAACAAATTCATCAATGGCTTGTCGAAACAACACGAAAAAACACCTCCAGTTGATAATCAACGACCGATAATAAATCGGTAAAAAACAATGATAATTCGTTTAAAAAATGATAATTCGTAGACACAAAAAATTATGAGGAACTTAGGTTAACAAGTTCCGGATAATTGATTTTATGGGCACTTGAGGGAAGAAACCCTCCATTTGTGCAGAAATTAGCTAGTCGACATAATATAAATTATAGGAAGTTATAGATTATTCTGTCTCAATATAAAGTAAACTAGTGTTATTGAGACGAAGAAGAAAAAATCGAGTATCGAGTTCAGTTTTGGCTGTATTGTATATCATATTTTGGCTGTATTGTATATCATAATTACTTATTACCATGAGCATCAAAATAAAAAGTTATAAAAGAAAAAATTAAAAAAGATACGTCCTTATTGAAAAATGAGAAGCATTTTTTTGCTGCGCCAAGTCTGGTGTTTTCTGATTTATCAAATTCCCATTTCTGCCACATGGATATGGGTTTTGTAACCCCCTTTTTTTTAATTCGTCAGCAAATGGAAAGCATTTCCTGAGAAAACATCGCTTATGAAATTGGAATGTTATGGAAATGTGCAAACAAAAATTCAATCCTCCCTCTTTTGGCAAACAAAAAGAAAATTTTGTCTCTATTCGGCGTGCAGCTAGGAGCCGCTTAGATAGTGTATTGATACGCATTTCGGGAAACGGTATGGACGGAGTTTCCATTATATATATAAAACACGGACATTTTATTCGCCCGTGAATTCCGTAACTCCGAATGTTTGGTGATAATCATATCCGTTGAAGTAAATATCCAAGTCGTGAAACAATCGGTGAAGCTGACGCATTGCTTCGCGGTTGTCTTCTTTCACAACAATCTTTGCGTTCTCTTTAATAGATTCGAAGTCTTTCGCAATGTCCTTGTTCGTTATCTTGACGCCTTCCAACGATTGAAGGATTTCGCTTGCTGTTTGCACTTGTTCCGAATATGACGCCGTGTCAATTCTTCCCCAACAAAGCGTGTCATTGTAGAATTCGTGATATTTGGAAATGAACGAATGTCCGTCCGTTCCGTCCGCAAGCGTCACAACCGATTTGTCAACGGGTTCGTTCACGACTTTTTTGTCAACGTCTTCCGATTCGTTTGCCGACGCTTCCACAATCGACGGTTCGTTGTCGGGTTTCTTCACGATTGATTTTCCTTTGTCTAAGTTCCCCAACACAATGAATACATAAAAGGCAAGGGAAGCGACAATGACGCCGCCACCGACAACAATCCCCAATATCCAACCAATCACTTTTTTCCAATTCATGAAAATAGCTCCTTTCATAACCTTTTCCTACCATTTGTGTTTTCGATACTTCAAGACCATAGCCAACATAATCATCGCAAGACCTTCGTTCAAAAATATTAAATATTAAACCGTATGTATGCACGTATATATGTATGCGCGGTCCTGCCGCTCGAATCCATCTATCTATGCCCTATGACGGCTCCCCTCCCCCCTTCAAGCAAGGCTTTCCGCTGGTATGCGATGTTTTTTGTCAAATGGTTAAAACCATATGGATTAAATCGAATAAATAAAAACGTGCAGCGGTTCCTCAATTCATCCAGGAACGCTGCACGTTTACCCGCTGCATTGTCGTTGCAGTAGGGAAATCATGATATCATCCTTCCGTGTTGATTCATTAGGCAATATCGGTATGACGGTAGCGAACGCCTTTGTATTTTACACGGATTGGCACACCTTTTTCCTGCTTGTATTTCGCCATTAACATTTTCACTTTTGAAAAGGCTTCCATCATTCCAGATGCCAAGATGGCTTCTTCCCATACCACTGGTTTTGCTTGCTCTGTGTAAAAGGAAAAGACATACTGTTTCACTTTTCTCACCTCCCTATTTATCAATTATAATCAAAAACTGTTTTTCCTAAACATAAAAACTGTTACAATTATGTTAACATTTTCTTCTATACAGCAGCAAAAACAGGCTTTCCTCACTTACACGGAAGCCTGTTTTTTTCAGTTGCTCTGCATCTTCCATTCTCAATATTCTACGTACGTGTATGGATTGATTGCCTTCCAGTTCTCATCGTACATTCCGAAATTTTTGCCGCGAGGCGTGCCCGGAGATTTCGGTATGTCTGCAGGTTTGGCCACGAACAATGTTTGTCCGGCGGTAGTGAGTTCGGATTTTCATCAATTCCACGCTTTTAAATCGGTGACTGATATTCCGTAATCGCGAGTGATCGTTGCAAGCAATTCGCTGGCTCGAGCCGTATGGGTTATATATTTATAAGGAAATGAGAGGGAAGAAAAATAGCAAATAAGGGAATTTTGTATAATGGAGGATAAAGATGGAACAGAGGAAAACCGGCATCATGAAGGAATGCCGGTTTTTTGTTTATATTGCTGCAAAACATGGACATATTCTTCTTTGATTTTTTCTTTTTCTAAGGACAACTGTTGGTGCAAATAGTCGATTACCGACTGGTCATCGGCCAATCCAGCGGCAAATTGCCGTTTAATCCAGCGCTCGGCTTCTTCTTGAGTCAGGAATGACCGTTTCTCTTTTCCTTCCTGGCAAACCATCCATGTTTCCTCTGCTTGCTGAAAGAAAAACCATTGGCCTTGATGATTGGTAAAAAAGAACCCTTCTGTTTGATCTTTTGTATTGAGCTTGTTTTGTTCCGCATCATGATATACCGGCGCAAGTGGAAACGTGTCGACAACAAAAAGCGGGAACGTTGTTTCGTCGACAAAGCAGCCGGACGCTTTCGGATGGCCTCCGCCACCAAACTGCTTCGCAAATTCAGCAACGTTCACGGTATCATGAATCGTGCGAAAGCCGATATGTTTCGTTCCCATGTTGACCATGGCAATGAAATCTAAATGAGGACAGCGTTTCGACAGGGCGTTGCCGAGCTCCGACAGATGACGTTCGGCGAAGACGATGCCGACGCAATAATCGCCAAACCAGCGTTGAACGAGCTGTTTTTGTTTCATGCGAATATAGCGCTGGATTTTCTTTTCTTCCATGTCTAAAATCAGTTCTTCTGTTTCTGTCAAGGAAAACGGCCCACCAGCAGCAAGCCGCTCGCTCATTTTGTCCCAAAACTCATCCAGTCCTAAAATCGTCAATAAATCATTCAGCCGTTTGGCGCGCGTATTGTTCGTTTCTTCCCATTCCCATGTATCATACTGGCGGACGAGTTCGACAAACTCATCGAGCGTTTCGTTCCGCTCAAGTTTTCCCTCACGGATTAAATAGTCGTAAAACAGAGATGTAGCGCACGTTTTCTTGCCTTGTTCGTCGGTCGGCTTGACCCATCCCCATGGATATTGATTAAAATGAAGTGCGGTGACGTGATGGTCGATCACTTGCACATGACCGCCGGCATTGAAACGCTCCGCCAATTTTTTCTCGACTTCTTCACCGACGGCCAAATCGGTAATAAAAAGCTCGGCTTCCCTGTTTTGCTCGTCTTCAAGGAATTGTCTTACTCGTTCATCCAAGTTGCGGTACGAACAAAAGGAAATATTGACTTCCGCGAACGCTAATTTTGCCAGCAACCCGCAGCCGATTCCATCTAAATCGCTGTCGGTAAACAATTTCACCATTCAGCACCCATCCTTTTCTTTACAAACTTTTATACAATAGTTTTTTCAATAAAGGGAATAAAAAGTCAGGAAGCTGTTCGACATTTGGCACGAGCACACTATGCTTTCCATAAATGTTTTGAATCGTCTGCCGCTGTCCTTCATCCATTTCCCCGTTTGCTAAAAAGACGTTGATTACTTCCACTCCTTGTTTGCGTGCTTCTAAGACGGCCTCATGCGTATCGATAATCCCGTTTTGTTCATAGCCGTATGCGGCTGGCTCTCCATCGGAAAAGACAAGTAAAAATTTTTGTTTTTCCGTACGTTCAAGGAGCTGTTCCGTCATGATGCGGATCGCAAATCCATCGCGGTTATCCTCCCGCGCTTCAAGCTGCATGATCGCCGGCCCGTACTGTTTTTTGCCCGATTGCGCAAAAGAAATGACTGTTTGGAAATAGTTTGGCTGTTTTGTTTCCGTTGCTTCATTTGGGTCTTCCCAAAAGCCGACGATTTGATGTGGGACAAGCAAAGATTTTAATGCTTCATGGAACAAAACAATTCCTTTTTTCGTTTCTTCCATTTTATCGTACATCGATGCCGAGCAGTCGACGAGCAAGGTAAAAGCGGCGTCTATGCGCGGAGATGGCTGCTGCTTTTTATAAAACAGGCGCGGCTGTTCTTCTGTCCAAAAACGAAGCAGTTTTTTATGCAGGCGGCCGGCATGCAAATCGGTACGCGGCTGAATTTTTTTATGTTCGAGCGTTTTTTCGATCATTTGTTTTAATTTTTTTTGGTACGGCAAAATCTCCGTTTTCATTTGTTCATATGCGGCGATATGTTCGCATGAAGGTGGATATGGAACGAGAAAGACCGCCTCCGCATATCGGTTTTCCTTGCCATAAATCTTCCCTTTACCGCTGCGGTCGTAGTCGTCGCTTCGCACGACCTCGTTTCGTTTGGCGTAATCGTTCCGCTTCGTTTGCCGCGCGGAACCTTGCACCATCGCAAGCGCTTGGTCTCCGTCCTCGCCTGGGCGCGCGCTACTTCCCAATAAATCCGTCCGCGAGCCTCGTTCCAGTTCAAAGCGGAAAAAACTTTTCGCCATATCGCTTGTTTCGCGGTGCCATGTCGGCATTTCCTGCTCATGGACGTCTTCATCGCCGCGTTTTTCTTTGTCGAGCACATCGCAGTTCGCAAGCGGATCCGTACGCTTTAAATCAGACAAGGCGAGTCCTGTTTCCCCGCTGTCATAGCTGTTTTCCGGCAGATAAAAATAGGTGTTGAGCATATCGCTTTCGAGTATTTCGCCGAGCGCTTCCGTAATTTGCAGCGTGATGCGGGACACTTCCTTTGTCGAAGCAGCATCAAAATACTGCGGAAGCGTCTGACGAAGCCACGGCATCATGCGGTCGACCGCCTCGTTCATCGCGGGAATGTCTTCCACCGGCGAATCGGATGTCAATAATAAATAAATGGCGGAAAAAAGGGCATCGGTATAAACGCTTCTTGTTAAATTGGCGCTCAGTTGGCTTTGGAAATAGCGGCGGTATACATCGCGGCGGGTGCGAAACCATCTTTTTGTGCCAGGCCGCTCCTTTTTGCAAATCTCTTCTAAGCGCAAATCTTCGGCCAACATAAACAGCTGCTTTGCAAAATGAGGAATGGCCGTCTGTTTTACCTGATCGAGAAAAAGGATGACTTGTGCCATATCGGTATGAAAGAGTGTTCCGACGGTTCGCAAGCATACATCGCTCTTTAGGCCATGTTCTTTTTCTTCCTTTGGACGGTTGTCCCAAAAATGGCTGACGTAAATCTTCCGCCCGCGAAAGTCGACATACGATTGAAAGCCGAATTCGATCTCCCAGTCTCCGCTCCTTGCCAATGTTTTCGCCAAATCAGACAGCTGCATAAACAAAAAGGAGTCAATTTTTTTATCGTTAAATAAAATAAACCGTTCCATGGCTGCTCCCTCATTGTGCAAACAACGTTTCCGCAATGTTGCGTACCGCTGCTTTTTCACGATCGTCTTCCAGTTTTTCCACAATGCCACGTTCAATGGCGCGTAGCGGCGGCAAATAAACGGCTAAATCGCACGTATCAATGAGCGCGCGAATCGAAGCGGCTTCTTCAGAGATTTGTCCGTTTCTCACTTGCGTAATTAAATCAGCAGACAAGGCAACAAAACGATCGATCAGCTTTTCGTCCGTTAATGTAGTTTGTGCCAGCAAGACGGATTTTAATGTATCCCCTTGAATATACGGAACCTCAATGACGACAAAGCGGTTTTTTAACGCTTCGTTGAGCGGCACGGTGCCGACATATCCTTCGTTGATGGCAGCGATCACACCAAACGTTTCTTTTGCTTTTACCACTTCCCCGGTAAATGGATTGGTAATCATTTTGCGGTAATCGAGGACACCGTTTAAAATCGGCAATGTTTCTGGCTTTGCCATATTGATTTCGTCAATATATAATAAATGTCCTTTTGTCATTGCCTGAATGACAGGACCTGGAACAAACTCGATTTCCGTTTTTCCGTCACGGTTTTGAATCGTTTTAAAGCCGAGCAGCGCTTCGGCATCCAAATCGACAGAGCAGTTAATGCTATGCATCGGCTGGCCGAAGATGGAGGATATCGTCTCGGCTAGCTTTGTTTTGCCTGAGCCTGTTGGACCTTTTAAGAGCACATTTTTCCCAAGGGCCAGCGCCACAATGGCATCATATAGAATCGCTTCATCGGAAGCGGTGTAACCGCCTTTTCCGATCAGATCGGCGTCATTGTCATTGAGAAATGCGTTTTTTCGATATTGGATGATTTGCTCAATTTTCTCTGGCAGTTTCACACAGTAGTCTTCCTTTCTCTTAACAATTACGGTTATTATTCTACTAAATGTCCTATTTTCACGCAAAAAAAATATTTATATACAATAAATATGTTATGTAAAATAAGCAGAAAAAGAAAACAGAGAGCCGTTACCGTACCTTAATAGCTCCCTGTCAGCTGAAATTATCCTCAATCGCTTTGCGGATGAGCGCCGCACAGCGGTCTAATTCCGCTTTTAACTGCCGTTTGTACAGTTTTGCTTTTTCATATCCGCCATCGGCAAAACGGTAATATACCACTTCTTGGTATTTCATTCCCTCTTTTTTCTGTTTCACTTGTTTTAAAATTCCATCCTCAATTAAATCATGCAGCGCTTTGTACACTTCTGAATGATTGGGGCGATATCCGTATGGCTTAAACTCCTGACGCAGCAAGTCTAAAATTTTAAGTCCATATAAACGTTCCTGTTCCGTTAACGTGATTAAATATAGTTTTAAAAACGCACGCTGTTTTAACAGAAAACCACTTGGTGTTCGTTTCTCTCCCATTTTTTCTTTCCTCCTTGTGTATTTGCTTTATTATATTTTCTTCTTTTGGGCTGAAATCCTTCTTTTGCGATGACTTTTTATTTAGAACATGGATTTATTATATCATAAAGAAAAACGGAAAGAGGCTCCCTCTTTCCTTTCTGAAGCGGTATTAATAAAAGACGATCGTTTTGTTCCCATGAATGATAACGCGATCTTCTAAATGCCATTTCAGGGCGCGGGCGAGCACCGTTTTTTCAATGATACGACCTATGCGTTTCAGGTCTTCTGGATGATGACGGTGATCGACGCGGGCGACGTCTTGTTCGATAATCGGCCCTTCGTCCAAATCATCGGTCACGTAGTGCGACGTGGCACCGATCAGTTTTACACCGCGCTCATATGCCCGCTCATACGGTCTGGCTCCGACGAACGCGGGTAAAAACGAATGGTGAATATTGATGATTCTTCCCGGAAACTCAGCAACAAAAGCTGGCGATAGTATTTGCATGTAGCGGGCGAGCACAATGGTGTCGATTTCATATTGTTTTAACAATTCGATTTGTTTTCGTTCCGCCTCCGCTTTCGTTTCTTTCGTCACTGGGATATGAAAGTACGGGATGTCCATCGATTCAACCGTGCTGCGCAAATATTCGTGGTTGCTGATGACAAGCGCAATGTCAGCGATCAGCTCCCCTGCCTGCCATTGCCATAATAACTCGAGCAAACAGTGCTCTGCTTTTGACACAAATATCGCGATTCGTTTGACATCATTATGTAAGCGGAGGCGCCAATCCATATGAAACGATGCGGCGATGGGCTGAAAAGCGGATTCGATCTCTTGCTTTCGCACCGCGATATCCGGACAATCAAATTCGATTCTTAAGAAAAAAGTGCCTCCTTCAGGATCAGTGGAATATTGACTAGATTCTACAATATTTGCGCCCTGTTCGTATAAAAACGATGTCACCGCCGCAACAATACCTGGTTTGTCCGGGCATGAAATTAACAAACGAGCCCGGTTTTCATAGGTTTGTAGAAACGATTGCCAGCGATGTTCACGAAATGTTTGCATATGGCCATTTTCCCCCTGTATATTATTTATTTATCCTTCATCATATAAAAAACATCATATAAAAAAACGGTCGGAATGCCAACCGTTTTTTTATTTATTTGCCTTATCGTCCGTCTCAAATAAGGATAAATATTCTCCATATCCTTCTTTTTCTAAATCTTCTTTTGGAATAAACCGTAATGCAGCGGAATTAATACAATAACGGAGACCGGTTGGCGCCGGACCGTCGTCAAAGACATGACCTAAGTGGGAATCCGCTTTACGGCTCCGCACTTCCGTTCGAATCATTCCGTGGCTTAAATCGAGCTCCGTTTTAATGTTTTCCGGATGAAGCGGCTTCGTAAAGCTCGGCCAACCGCAGCCCGCATCAAATTGATCTTTCGTACTAAAGAGCGGTTCCCCGGAAACGATGTCTACATATATTCCTTCGCGTTTGTTATTCCAGTATGGATTGTCAAACGGCGGTTCCGTCCCGTTTCGCTGCGTCACTTCAAATTGAAGAGGAGTTAGCTTTTTCCGCAACATTTCTTCCCGCTTTTTATCCCGCCAGTGCTCTTTTAAAAACGCATCGCGACCCGAGCCGATCCGGTACAGTTTATAGCGAAGCGGATTTTTCTTATGGTAATCTTGGTGATACTCCTCCGCCGGATAAAACGTGGATGCCGGCAGGATTTTCGTCACGATCGGTTTTGTGAAGCGACCGCTTTCTTCGAGTTCCCGTTTCGACTTTTCCGCGAGAAGGCGCTGTTTTTCGTTGTGGTAAAAAATCGCCGTGCGATATTGCGGACCGCGATCGTGAAATTGTCCGCCGTCATCGGTCGGATCGATTTGCCGCCAGTAAATGTCGAGCAGCTTTTCATATGGAAATACGTCCGGATCAAAGGTAATTTGCACCGCCTCATAGTGGCCGGTCGTTTTTGAACATACTTCCTCATACGTCGGATTTTCTTTATGGCCGCCGGTATACCCGGAAACGACACGGATAATTCCCGGCTGCTCTTCAAATGGCGAAACCATGCACCAAAAACAACCGCCGGCAAATGTCGCTAATTCATATCCCATAAGACGCATCCCTCCTTTTTATTTATCATATCAAAAAGGGCACCTTCCTCCAAACAGAAAGGTGCCTGTCCATCTAATCATTATTTCGTTAAATCGCCGGCTGGGCCGAAAAATTCATAATGAATATTTTCGTCGGAAACGCCCCATTCTTTTAACGCATGATAGACCGTTTTCATAAATGGGATCGGTCCACAGAAATAAAAATCTGCTTCTTTATTCGATACAACCGATTGTATCCAAGGTAAATCAATAAACCCTTCTTTTCCGAAATAAGGATGTTTCCGGTCTTCCTCCGAAGGAGACTGATAGCATACATGATACGAAAATGACGGATGTTCCGCTAAACGGCGCAACGCTTGATCGAACGCGTGAACGTTTCCATTGATTGCCGCATGAATAAACGTTACTTGGCGATTAGGTTGATGCGAAACAGCTGTGCTTGCCATGCTGAAGAGTGGCGTAATGCCCACGCCGCCGCTAATGAGCACAACCGGTGTTTCTTTTGACATATCGAGCGTGAAGACACCAGCCGGTGCGCTTAATTCAAGCACATCCCCTTCTTGAACATGATCGTGTAAATAGTTGGATACAATCCCGGCTGGTTTGTCCGCCGTTGCCGCTTCCCGTTTGACGCTAATGCGGTAATAGCCTTTTCCAGGCGCATCGGATAAGCTGTATTGACGAATGTGGGTATATTTTTCCCCTGGAATAGAGACTTTGACACTGACATATTGTCCTGGTAAATACTCGCTAATTTCCCCACCGTCTTCAGGAACGAAATAAAACGAAGTAATGACATCGCTTTCTTTTACTTTTTTCTGAACGATGAAACGGCGGAAATCTTTCCATCCTCCCCGTTTGGATGCGGCTTCTTCATACAATTGCGCTTCCACCTTAATAAATACATCGGCGATGGCTTGATATGCTTCTTCCCAAGCATTGATGATTTCGTCTGTCGCCGCCTCTTTCAGCACTGCTTTAATCGCCAGCAACAAATGTTTGCCGACAATCGGATAATGCTCTGGTTTAATTCCCAGGCTTCGATGCTTATGGGCAATTTGTTCGACGACAGGCAAAATTGCTTCCAGCTGATCGATATATTTCGCCGCAGCGTAAACTGCTGCCGCAAGCGCTCTTTGCTGCCGTCCTTGTTTTTGGTTGGCATGGTTAAAAATATTGAGCAGTTCTGGATGATTTGAGAGCATGGATTGATAAAACCACTTCGTAATTTGTTCCCCGTGTTGTTCAAGTACAGGAACGGTCGCTTTCACAATTTCAATTGTTTTTTGGCTTAATGTTGTTGTTGTACCCATTTTTACATCCCCCATAAAACATGTATTTTAAATACATCTTTAATTGAACCATGATTGTTTCTTAAAAGCAATATTTAAAATACATCTTTAACAAATTGTTCACAATTCTTGTTGGGGGATGGATTATGGTACAATAATACTAAAAAGCTAATTTCAAAGGTGTGAAGTAAATGCAGCTGACCAACTATACGGAATATGCATTGCGCGTTCTTCTTTTTCTAGGGGCGCTGGAGCGTGGAGAAAAAACAAATATTAAAGAAATCTCCCGCACTTTTTCTATTTCGGAAAATCATTTAAGCAAAATTGTGTATGAACTTGGCAAACTTGGATATATTGAGACGATCCGCGGACGAAACGGAGGGATTCGTCTCGCTACAGAACCGGAAAACATTCGAATTGGTACGGTTGTCCGCCAAACAGAAGACAACTTATCCCTTGTCGAATGCTTCGCCAGTCATGGCAATCATTGCATCGTCACTCCGGTTTGCCAGCTAAAACACGTGTTGCATGAAGCGCTGGAGGCATTTTTGCATGTGCTGGATTCGTATACATTGGCCGATTTACTTGCCAATAAACAACATTTACAAGCGATTTTCCGTAAAGGAGAACAATAAGGAGCTTGTTCTAGTGTAAAGAGCAAGCTCCTTTTATTTTTTCAAAAGATAAAAGGCATACTATAAGCAAAATCGCTTTCAGGAGGAAAAACATGAGAAAAAAGTGGATTCTGCTTTTATCGATGTTTTGTCTTATGACTGGTCTTTTCGCCGGCTGCGGCAACGATGATGGGAAAGAAGAAAAGCGAAATCAATCGTCTAATATGGGCGGCGGGATGAATACATCGGGAACAGGCCGTTAGTATCCTTTTGTTTGTCACATTTCGCAAAATATATTAATATTAGAGACGTGCGACAAAATAAGCGATGATCATGAAAAGGAGGTCACAATGAAACGCGTGCAAGATACATTACCACCTTATGTAAAAGTCGAAAACGGCGAACTTTGGCTTACTGAGGATGACCGCGAAAATTTGAAAATCAGCTATCGCATCAAAGACGTTATTTTCTCGGAGCCGTCGGAATTTCAGCATGTGATGATTTTAGATTCCTACGATTTCGGCCGCATGCTCGTCCTCGACGGAGTGGTGCAAACGACATCGATCGACGGCCATATTTATAATGAAATGATTTCGCATATTCCGCTGCAGCTGCATCCAGCGGCGAAAAAAGTGTTGATTATCGGCGGCGGTGATTGCGGTGCGGCGAGAGAAGCGGCGAAATATCCACATATTGAAGAAATTCATATGGTAGAAATTGATGAAAAAGTAGTGCAAGCGTGCAAAGCGCATTTGCAAGAAGTATCGGGCAACTTATCCGACCCGCGCGTAAAATTTATTTACGATGATGGGGTTGCATTTGTCCGGGAACATAAAAACGAATATGATGTCATTATTATCGATTCGTCTGACCCGGTCGGTCCAGCGGAGGCGCTCTTTTCTCGAGATTTTTACGCCAACGTCCGCCGCGCATTAAAAGATGACGGACTAATGGTGTGCCAAAGCCAGTCTCCTATTTTCCATTTAGATATTTTACGTCGGACGTATAACAATATTGGCGAATTATTTCCGCATGTAAAAGTATATACAGCGACCGTGCCTACCTACCCAGGAGGATTATGGAGCTTCACAATCGGCTCGACCAAACCGCTCTCCTTCCCGGAACAAGCCGCCATTCCAGCGGATACGAAATATGTGAATGAAGGCATATTAAAACAATGTTTCGAGCTTCCGCAATTTTTGAAAACCGCATTGGAAAAACGATAAGATAAAAGAGCAGTCTGAGTAGACTGCTCTTTTATTGTAGGGCGCGCTTGGCCACGATGGAAACGGTAATATCATCGGCCGGCGGATTATGCAGCCCGGCGCGGACGTCGCGATAGTAGCGCTGCAGTGGATTGTCTGCAAATAAACTTTGTCCTCCGACAATGCGCATCGCTAAATCAACGACATTTACCGCCGTATTGGTTGCTGTATATTTTACCGCTGCCAGCTCTTCCTTCATCTCTGCTCTTTTTTCTGGATAACGGTCCCATTGGTCGGCAATGGCATACATAAAGTGGCGCGCATTCATCAATTGTATGTCCATTTGCGCGATTTTCCGCTGCACTTCCGGCACTTCGGCAATCGGATGCGGCAAGCTGTTTGGCTGGTATGCTTTTGCAAACCGAATCGCTTCGTTGCGTGCGGCAATCGCAATGCCTAAATAGCAGGCAGGGATATGCAAAAGCCAGCCTTGCGCCGGCTGGCCAGCCTTTGGCGTGCCAATGATTTCGACAAGCGCCTCTTCTTCGACTTCGACATTGTCTAAAAGGATGTCATCGCTTCGCGTCGCCCTCATCCCAAGCGTATTCCACGTTTTTTCGATCGTTAAGCCGCTTGCCGTTTTTGGCACAAGAAAATTGCCGATCTCGCCCGTCGCTTCGATCGTCGCGGAAATAATAAAATAATCGAGCGCCGGCGCCAGTGAAGCAAACGTTTTGCGCCCGGAAATCACCCAGCGTCCGTTGCGAAATTCAGCGGTCGTTTCCGGTTTTCCGCCGCGCGCCGGGCTGCCGGTCGCTTTTTCGGAATGAGCGCTGTTTAATAACACCTGCTTTTCTACTACTTCACGGCAAATCCGGGCAAAAACGGGCTCCGGCCATTTTTTCGTCACCGCCAAACTTAGCAAAATCCCTAAATGCCAGCCAAGCGACAATGCGGTCGCGCCGTCGCCTTGGGCGATCGTTTCCTGAACGAGAAGAAATTCATATAAGGAAATTTCTTCTCCGCCATATTGCTTTGGTACGGTTAAGGATAGAAAACCGGCTTGTTTTAAATCACGGAAATTGGCAAACGGAAATTCTCCGTATTCATCATGCCAGGCCGCCCGTTCGTGAAACCTGGCGGCCAGCTCGCGCGCCTGTTCGTATAAATTTCGCTCCCGCTCCGTGCGCAATAGCAAATGATATAGCTCGTTCATTCGTTCTCCCCTTCTCTTCTAATATGTTTTTATTTTACCTGTTACGGGGCGGGGAGGAAACCAATATGTCTCACAATGCAAAGAAACCGCGGACATAGCGGTCGTCGCCACGATGGTAAAACTCATTTTTGGTTTGATCATACATATATTCTTGCTTCCACGTGTCTGCGTAACGGACGATATGGCGGATGGCGCGGATGATGTCATACACCTCTTCGTTTGTCATAATCGGATGCAGCGAAATGCGTACCCATCCTGGTTTGACAAATAAATTTCCTTGCTCGACTTGCTTCATCAGTGTTTCTGATTGTTCTTTATCAATGCCAAGCAAATAATGGCCGTACGGGCCGGCGCACGAACAGCCTCCGCGCACTTGAATGCCAAAGTGGTCGTTTAACATTTTGACAACAAGATTATAATGCATTCCTTCAATGATAAACGAGACAATGCCAAGCCGGTCTTCGCGATGTCCTTCTAACACACGGACGCGGGGAATTTGTTTTAAATGCGACAGCAACAGGGACGTTAATTCCTTTTCCCGCTTCTGTATACGCTCAACTCCCATTTTCTCTTTTAAGCGAATGGCAAGCGCCGCTTTGATTGTTTGCAGAAACGGAGGCGTTCCCCCGTCTTCCCTCGTCTCAATGTCTTCGATGTATTTATAATTTCCCCATGGATCGGTCCATAGAACCGTCCCTCCCCCCGGATGATCAGGGATGCGGTTTTGATACAGCCGCGCATCGAAAATAAGCACCCCTGCGCTTCCCGGGCCTCCTAGAAATTTATGCGGTGAAAAATAAATAGCGTCTAGTTTTTCAAGCGGGTCAGCGGGATGCATATTGATCTCGACATATGGAGCGGAAGCGGCAAAATCGATGAAGCAAATGCCGCCGTGTTCATGCATTATTTTGGCCAGAAAATGATATGGGGTTTGGATGCCCGTCACATTGGAACAGGCAGTAAAAGCGCCGATCTTTAACGGGCGGTGCGCGTATGTCTCTAGCAGTTCACGCAAATGGTCAACGTCTACATCCCCATTCGCAGTTGGACGAATCGTGATTACTTCCCCGATCGTTTCCGTCCATGATAGCAAATTCGAATGATGTTCCATATGCGTCACAAAAATAACGGGGCGTTCGTCATCGGCAAGGGAAAGGCGTGCTTTCCACCGTTCAGGCACACGTAATCCCAAAAGCCGTTGCAATTTATTGACAGCGCTCGTCATCCCCGGCCCTTCCATGATAATCACGTCATGTTTTCCGGCATGGACGTGATGTTTAATGATTTCTTTGGCATATTGATATGCTAACGTCATTTTTGTGCTCGTAATATTGGACTCGGTGTGGGTATTCGCCACCAGCGGCCCAATCTCCTCGATGATTTTTTCTTCAATCGGTCGATAAAGGCGGCCGCTTGCCGTCCAGTCGGCATAAATCAGCTTCTGCTCGCCAAACGGTGTGGAAAACGTAAAATCCGTGCCGATCGTTGCTTCACGAAATGGGCGGAAATACGTCTCTAAATCCCCGCGGCATGTAAACGTCGTTTCCCCTATTTTTGCTTTAATTTCCATCGGCCTCCCCCTTTCTCCTATTCATAAAGTATGTTACAACCATTGTTTGGTCCATAAAAAAATCCGCCTGATCAGGGCGGATTTCCTACTCTTTTTTCGTTACCTCATTCAGCTCGGAAATAAGATAACGCTCCAATTGTTTTCTTAAATACTCAGGAATTGGTTCGCTTTTTTGCGTTTGAAAGTTAAAGTAGACAGTCGTCGCTTCGCCAAGCGCGATTAACGTTCCCGTTTTCTCGTCCAAAATGCGATGGACGAACTGGAAACTTTTATTGCCGATTCTCGCCACATTCGTTTCAATTTTTAAACGCTGACCGAAAAACGCCTGGTTGACAAAATCACATTTTGCCGAGGCGAGAATAAAACACCAGTCTTTTATATTGCTTCCATACCCTAATTCTTCAAACATGCGAATGCGCGCTTCCTCCAAATAAATAAAATAGCTGGTGTTGCTGACGTGGCCGAGCGCATCTGTTTCACAAAAGCGAATGTTTACCGTTATCGTATGAGTCGCCATAAACCTCTCCCTCTCTGTTTACTAACTAGTCAGTATGTTGTTTTTATCATAGCTGGATTTTTTTATTTCGGCAACTGTTTTATATTTTGTTGATTATTTAGCACATAGTTTTGTTTATGATTAAAATAATGGAAAAAGCGGCATCTAACGCAAAAAGCGCGATGCCGTTGCCTTCGAGCCGCTATCCTATCAAGAATGGCACCAGTAGATATGCAAGAACCGATAAAACTCCGCACAATAAGGAAATGCGCAATTTATATTTGGCATAGCCCATTAAATCCATCTCCATAATCGACGCTGTGGTGATCGTCGTATCCCCTAGCGGAGATGCGAAAGCGCCAAACGTTCCACTTGCAAACACCGCTCCAATCGTCATCGCCAGCGGTGCTTCTGTCGCTTTGGCGAGCGTGATTCCAAGCGGCATAAAAATCCCCCATGTCCCCCACGAGGAGCCAATAAAATAAGAGACAAACGATCCGATCACGAATACGGCGGCGGGCACAATTTCTTTTGGCAGCCATGTCCCAAACCTAGAGGAAACGTAAGCGGAAAAACCTAACTCATCAGCGACCAATGATACGGCCCAAACGAGAAGAAGCATCCCAATCGGCGCCATTAATTGATTGCCTCCGGCAAAAAAATGATAAATCAGCTCATGCAGCGGTTGTTTGCGTACAAGATAAAAAGCTGCAGAAATCATGATTGTTACAAACAGGGCAATGAGCATCACCAACATCGCATCGGCTAGCGAAAATGCGTCGACAAACGTTCTTGCACCTTTTCTTTTCCCATCATACCAAAAGAAAAAGAATGTCAGCACGAGCACAAGAAAAAGCGGAAAAAATAAATGAAGCGGTTCTCCTGCCACCAGTGCCATCTCTTTGCGCAGCCCCAACCCGTGAAGCTCGTTTGTCTTGTCTTTTTCTTTTTTTCCTTCCTTCTTTCCAATCTTCACGTTCATAAACGTGGTAAACAGCCCGACTCCTAACGCAATAATGGCAAAAAAGTTGTATGGCAGGCTTTGCAAAAATAATTGATAGGCTGATGCATCGATTTTGTTTTGCTTCAGCGCCCCTGCCACAACCGACGTCATAAAGCCGACAAATGCGGTCGCTGCCGGAAGAAGGACGATAATCGGCTCGGTTGACACGTCGATAATATAAGCCATTCTCCTTCTGTCGATCCGGAACTTTCCAAGCACCGATTTCATCACTGGACCAAGCAGCATAATGCGAAACATCGGCATGAAGAAAGTAAAGGGGACGGTGAGCCAAATAAATAACAGCAGTCTCCGCTTCGAATGAAGTTTTTCCGCAATCCACTCCACAAAGCCTTTTATTCCGCCGGTAATCTGCATCATCCCAATTAAGGAACCAAACAAATACAAAAACACCACCACTTTAATATGCTCGATATCGCTGATCGTTTCGAGCATTGCCAATACAGCGTGTTCCACCGCCGCAAGCACGCTTTTTTTCAAACAAATCGCTCCGACGATCAAACCGATGACAAGACCCGGCAAAATTTCTTTCAGCCAAATCGCCAGCGGAATGATGATGAGAAACGGCAATAACGACAGCCATGTTCCTTCCATTCCATTCACCCTTTCATCGTTAAAAGGATGGCCATAATTACGGAAATTTATGATCGTTAGAGTTGATTATTTAGAACATAGTTTTTTAAATTAAATAAAAATAAAAAAGAAACAGGCATTTGCCTTCAATAAGACAAATGCCCATTTACTTGCGCCGCGCAAAATCAACAAAGCGGAATTTATCAAGCCGGTGCCGCGACTCCGTATATTGAAACAGTGTCGCGTCATTTAAATAAACGTAGTTTTTGACCACGACAATATAGTCATATCCGCAGATATCTAAATATTTTCGGTCTTCTTCATTCACACGGTCGACAAATATTTCTTTTTTCGCAAAGCTGATGTGTAATTTCAGCTTTTTCTCTAAATATTCGTAAATGGAATCTTCGCATATTTTTTTTGTCAGTGTCGGTACATATTTTTTCAGAAAAAAGTCTTTGTCTAAAATGATGCGTTCTCCTTCGATTTCACGCGAACGGATGACTTTCCATATTTCGTCTCTGCCTGCCGCTTGCAGCTGTTGCTTTAAGTACGAATTGGGTTTGATTATTTCCAGCTCATGGACAATCGTTCGCACCGGCTGTTTCATGTTTTGCGCCAGTTCTTTAAAACTAACGAGCCCAGAGATAGGAAAATTATACTTTCCGACATCTAAAACAATCGAGCCTTTTCCTTTCATTTTTTGAATATAGCCATGCTCAGAAAGCAGATTAAGCGCTTTGCGAATCGTCTCCCGTGACGTGTGATAGCAACCGGCTAGCTCATGTTCGGACGGCAGTTTATCATACGGCTTCCAATGACCTTGGCGGATCTTTTCGACAAGGTCGTGATAAATCGCTAAATATTTATTTTCATGCATCTCGCTCACCGACATGTATTGTATCACGATTTACTTAAGTAATAAACTATCGATTCATACGGACGAAGTTGGATCGTGCGAAACTCGCTTGGCGAGTCGGCGTAGTTCGACAACAATATTTCTCCCGCGTAGCCGTCGATCTCTACGTCATCCGGCAGGACAAACGTCGTCTCTTTGCCGTAAAAATTGTTGACAACAAGCAGCTTTTCCTTCTCGCCGTTGCGCAAATAGGCAAAAATTTGCGGATGGTCGGCAAGCAATAGCTGATAGTCTCCGGTCGTAATAATGTCATATTGTTTGCGCAGCTGAATCAAGCGCTGATAATGGTAGAAAATCGACGTCGGATCCTCGAGCGCTTTTTTGACGTTAATTTGTTTATAGTTGTCTGCGACGCGAATCCAAGGGGTTCCGGTCGTAAACCCGGCGTGCTCGCTGTCATCCCATTGCATTGGCGTCCGTGAATTGTCGCGCGATTTTCGTTTTAAAATTTCCAGCACTTCTTGTTCGCTTTTGCCTTGTCCTTGCAAAATGCGGTACATATTGAGCGACTCCACATCGCGGTAATCGTCAATGCGCTCAAATTTCGGATCGGTCATGCCGATTTCTTCGCCTTGGTAAATATACGGAGTGCCTTGCATCAGATGAATGACGGTAGCGAGCATTTTCGCCGACTCTTTATGATACTTTCCGTCATCGCCATAGCGCGACACAATGCGCGGTTGGTCGTGGTTGCACCAAAAGAGCGCATTCCAGCCCCCGCCTTTATGCATTTGGACTTGCCATTCCGATAAAATCCGTTTCAAGGCAAGAAAATCGAAATCGGCGACCGCCCATTTTTCCCCGTTCGGATAATCTACTTTTAAATGATGGAAATTAAACGTCATGTTTAGCTCATGGCGATTTGGATTCGTATATTTAATGCAATGGTCAATCGTCGTTGACGACATTTCCCCGACCGTCATGATATCGTATTTCGAAAATACTTCGCGGTTCATTTCTTGCAGAAACTCGTGAATGCGCGGCCCGTCCGTGTAAAATTTGCGGCCGTCCCCCGGCGGCACCGAACCATCATCATCAGGAAAACGCTGGTCCTTCGAAAGCAAATTAATGACATCCAATCGGAACCCATCGACGCCTTTTTGAAACCAAAAATGCATCATATCGTAAATGCGGCGGCGGAGTTCTTCGTTTTCCCAATTTAAATCGGCTTGCGTCACGTCAAACAAATGCAAATAATACTGCCCGGTTTGTTCATCATATTCCCATGCCGAGCCGCCAAACTTTGATTGCCAGTTTGTCGGCGCGCTTCCATCCGGCTTCGGATCGCGCCAAATGTAAAAGTTTCGGTATGGACTTTGTTTTGACGAACGCGCCTGCTTAAACCATTCATGTTCCGTCGACGTATGGTTGACGACCATATCCATGATCAGCTTCATGCCGCGTTTGTGCACTTCTTCTAGCAGGCGGTCAAAGTCTTCCATCGTCCCATATTCATGATGAATTTGAAAATAGTCGCTAATATCATAACCGTTGTCGCGCTGTGGTGACTTGTAGATCGGCGTCAGCCAAATGACATCGACGCCAAGAAGCTTTAAATAATCGAGTTTCTCGATGATTCCTGGCAAATCGCCGATTCCGTCACCGTTTGTATCGTTGAAGCTTTTCGGATAGATTTGATACACAACCGCTTTTTTCCACCATGGTTGCTGTTCCATGCTGTCATCACCTCATTTAATTTATTGGATAAAAACGATACCATTGGTGGGGATGCACCAATGGTATGTTCGATTGATTATTTAAAACATAGTTTCAATAGTATAGATTGACTGTCATTAACGGTCCGCTTTGCGAACTTTGCCAAGTACAAAGGTTAGAATAAACGGAACAATGATTGCGATCGCCATGCCGATAAAGAACGGCACCCATTTTTGCGGCACGATCGATAAAAATCCTGGCAAGCCTCCAACCCCAATCGATGGCGCGATGACTTTATTTAACGTAATAAACATTCCGGCAATCGCCGCCCCCGTCATCGCTGAGATGAATGGGTAGCGGAAGCGCAAGTTCACGCCGAACATCGCTGGCTCGGTAATGCCAAGATATGCGGATACCGCCGATGTAAAGGAAAGACCTCTTAATTTTTCATCTTTGGCAACAAACATCATCGCCAATGCCGCTGAGCCTTGGGCGATGTTGGACATGACGAGGATCGGCCAGAGGAACGTGCCGCCTGTGTTGGCAATCAACTGCAAGTCAACCGGCAAGAATGTATGGTGCATTCCCGTCACGACAAGCGGCGCATATAACGCTCCGTATAAAAAGCCTCCGATCGCTGGAACATTGTCAAAAATAGTCACAAATGCGTGCGTAATCGCATTACCGATCGCAAACGTAATCGGTCCAATCGCGATAAACGCTAAAAACCCTGTAATTAGCAGCGCGAGCGGAGCAACCAGCAGCAACTGGAACGCATCTGGGATGCGCTTGCGCAAAAACAGCTCGAGTTTTGCTAGCACGTACGATGCAACCAGCACTGGCAACACTTGGCCTTGATAGCCGACTTTTTGCACTTCCAAGCCAAACAAATTCCAAATCGGAATTTCTCCTTTTTCTTTCGCTGCTCCCCATCCCCATGCGTTTAACAAATCTGGATGGACCAGCATTAAACCAAGAACAATTCCTAGCAGCGGACTGCCGCCGAATTTCGTCACGGCCGACCAGCCGATTAAGCCTGGCAGGAACACAAACGCCGTATTGGCAATTAAGTTGATCATGCCCGCAAGATCGGCCCATTCTTTATGCACTTCCACAAACGACTTGCCTTCATAGAAAATGCCCGGGCCTGTTAATATGTTGTTAATCCCCATGAGCAAACCGGCCGTCACGATCGCCGGCAAAATCGGAATAAAAATGTCGGCCAATGTTTTAATGGCGCGCTGCAGCGGATTTAAATTTGCTTCGGCGGCGTCTTTAATTTCTTGCTTGGTCGCCCTGCCGATTCCCGTTACTTCGACCATTTCGTCATATACTTTATCCACCAGCCCTTGACCGATTACAACTTGAAATTGGCCGTTCGCGGAAAATGATCCTTTCACAATATCGATGCTTTCTAATGCTTCTTTATCTACTTTTCCTTCATCTTTCAACGCGAATCGCAGCCGCGTCACACAATGGGTAGCGGCGATAATATTTTCTTTCCCGCCAACCGCTTTGACAATTTTTTCAACGGATTGTTGATATGCCCCCATAAGAAAGCCTCCTCTTCCTCTCATGTAGCCTCGAAACCAACTAAACCGCTTTCAGCAACCGTTTTCAAAAAACCTGTATATACAAGTCATGTTTATTTTAACCTGTATATACAGGTTCGTCAACAATTTTTTCTCAACATGTATGTTCGTTTTTCGACATGCATGTTAGTTTTTCTCTAAATTCCACTTCTTTTGTTATGTTTTGTCAACCGGCAGGAAAATAACTTTACTAGTTGGAAAATAAATAGAGAAAAAATCGTGAGGAAAGGATGGACAAACACAGATGAAGACATATACGCTTCGCGAGGCGGCAAAGAAATTGGGGGTAGCGCCACACATACTGAAACAGTGGGAAAAAGAGTTTGCCGAGTGCGTGACCATCCCCCGTACCCAGCAAGGGGCTCGCATTTATACAGAAGAGCTGCTAACGCAGTTTTGCCATATTAAAGAATGGCTGGCGAATGGGCGCCATAAACGAGACATTATCCGTCATTTCAAACAGCAGCCACAGCAAATGGAACTGGATCTGCCCGTCATGGAAGGGGAAATTATTGACGCTCCCCGTTCTTCACGTCACGATGCCCAATACATAGCGGAGCAGTTGGCAATGCGAATGAAAGAAGAAATTGTCGGAGCGCTGAAAAAAGAAACGACGGAAGTTTTGCAGCAGGCAATGAACGAAGTGAAATCCTATATGAATGAGATTCAAGAACAGTCTGCTGCTACCAAGCAAACCGTTTGCGATTCATTAGCGCAATATGCAAAAACGTTGCAACAGGAAACCGAAGAAATCCATGAACATCTCGAAAATGTCGCTACGTTTTTACAGGAAGAAAAAACAAAACAGGAGCAAGAGCGAAAACGCCTCGAAGAACAAATTATCGAGCGGGAAAAAGCATTTCGCGAACTCGTCCTTTCTTTCCGCCAAGCGGCGGCTGGCGCCAGCGCGAAACGTTCAAATAAATGGTGGAAATTTTGGTAAAAAACAACTCGGCAGGAAGCCGAGTTGTTTTTATTTTCGTTTGCGATAAAGCGCGGCGTGCCGCTTGATTTCGCGAATAAGCATTTCTTCTTCAGCGGACACGAGCAAGCGCATCCCATAATAATGCGTCCGCCCGAACGGTTTCTCTCAAACGATCTTGCCGAAAAAACGAAGAGGTGCATTGTTGATCGAAAAAGCGATCTCCACCGTCGTCTTACCATGCTCATAAGGGATGCGCTGCAAGATTTCTAGCTTCATTCCGTGCGGGCTAAGATTATGAATATAAGCCGATGTATTCTTCCTCCTTCTGCTGCCCGCCAATTCCCGCCACGCGCAACAAACATGCGAGCGGCTGGCCAAACTGATAACGAAATGGCTCTTGACGCTTAAATCTCATTCCATTTCCTCTTTTCCTAGCTTGGACGGCGCCTTCCACATATCAACAACATTTCCGGCTTCATCGCTGTCGATGATAAAGGAGCCGTTGCTGTAGCGGTCGGAACTGCGCAGCGATGCAGCCGAAAGCGTCTCGACCGTCCCCGTTTCCGTGCGAATGAATAGTGTCTCATCCTCATCCGCCGTTAACACGGAAGCAACGATCCGATGCGGGTTTGTCTTTAACTCACGGAGCATAACGACGCCGCGTTTGGCACGCGATGTTTTTTCAAATTCGCTAAGCGGCATTTTTTTCACGGCCCCGCGCTGGGTGGCGATGACTAAATACCGCTCCTTTTCGCCCGCGACTGGATGCGCGGAAACGACGTAATCTCCTTCTTTTAAATTAATTCCTTTCACGCCGGCGGCGCGCACACCGACGGTGCTGATTTCCGCTTCGTCAAACCATAATCCGTATCCTTGATTCGTCACAAGCAATAAACTTTGCTTACCATCGGTGCTATATACGTGTATCACTTCATCATCTTCTTTAAGATTCATCGCCACGAACGGCCGCGTATGGCGCTGCACTTTATATTGCGCAAGCTCAGTTCGTTTTACCATGCCTTGTTTCGTGACAAACACAAGGCTTAACGCTTCAGTAAATTGTTTGACCGGCACTGCGGCGATAATGTCATCGTCGCGTTCGAGCGGAATGAGATTGGCAATATGCTGGCCGACGTCCTTCCAGCGGATATCCGGCAGCTCATAAACCGGACAATACAGATAATTGCCGCGGCGGGTAAACAATAACAATACGTCGGTTGTGTTCATTTGCAACTGCGCGAGCAGCCGGTCCGATTCTTTCATGCCGAAATCTTGACCATTCGACGCGCTGTACGAACGATAGCTCGTTCGTTTCACATATCCTTCTTTTGTGACGGTGACAATTACGTCTTCTGCTGGAATCATGACTTCCAAGTTGATTTTAATTTCTTCAATTTCTTCTTCAATTTTCGTTCTCCGCTCATCGGCATATTGCTTTTTCATCGCTTTTAACTCTTTTTTAATGACGGAAAGCAGCTTTTTTTCCTCGCTTAAAACCGCAGTCAGTTCCTGAATCGTCTTTTCTAGTTCTTCCGCTTCCTGCTTTAGCGCGGTAATATCAGTGTTTGTTAAGCGGTATAGCTGCAGCGATACAATCGCTTCGGCCTGCGCTTCGGTAAACTCATACTTGGCGATTAAATTGTCTTTGGCGTCGCGCTTATCGCGGGAAGCGCGGATCGTTGCGATTACTTCATCTAAAATGGATAAAGCTTTCATCAGGCCTGCGACGATGTGCTGGCGCTCGTGCGCTTTTTTCAGCTCATATTGCGAGCGGTTCGTCACCACTTCCTTGCGGTGCTCAATATAGGCATCAAGCAGTTCCGGAAGGCTTAGCAGCTTCGGCCGGCGCTGATGAATCGCCACCATATTAAAGTTGTACGGCACTTGCAAATCGGTGTTTTTGTATAAATAGTTTAATATGCCTTCCGCATCGGCGTCTTTTTTCAACTCAATCACGATGCGCAGCCCGGTGCGGTCCGTTTCGTCGCGGACGTCGGCAATGCCGTCGAGCTTTTTGTCAAAGCGAAGTTCATCGATTTTTTTAACGAGGTTCGCTTTATTGACTTCATACGGAAGCTCTGTAATGATTATTTGCTTTTTCCCGCCTTTTCCTTGTTCAATCGCTGCTTTGCCGCGAATGATGATTTTCCCTTTTCCCGTTTCATACGCTTTTTTAATGCCATCTTTTCCTTGAATAATGCCGCCGGTTGGAAAGTCTGGACCGTGAAGCACGGTCATCAGCTCATCGACCGTGCAAGCGGGCTTGTCAATTCGCATCAATACGGCGTCAATGACTTCCCCTAAAGGATGCGGCGGGATTTCGGTCGCATATCCGGCAGAGATGCCGGTCGATCCGTTCACTAATAAATTCGGAAACATCGCCGGCAGCACAACCGGCTCTTTCGTCGTATCATCAAAGTTTGGTACAAATTCGACCGTCTGCTTGTCAATATCGCGAAGCAATTCGGCGGCAATCGACGACAGGCGCGCTTCCGTGTAGCGCATCGCCGCCGGCGGGTCGCCGTCAATGCTGCCGTTATTGCCGTGCATTTCAATCAAGACGTTGCGCAACTTCCAGTCCTGGCTCATCCGCACCATCGCTTCATAGACGGACGAGTCGCCGTGCGGATGAAAATTTCCGATCACATTACCAACCGTTTTCGCCGCTTTGCGAAACGGCTTATCCGCCGTGTTTCCATCGATATACATCGCATATAAAATGCGGCGCTGCACCGGTTTTAACCCATCACGGACATCGGGAAGCGCCCGTTCTTGAATAATGTATTTGCTGTAACGGCCGAAGCGGTCGCCAAGCACGTCCTCCAGCGGTAAGTCTAGCAGCCTTTCTGCCATCAGTAATCCCCTCCTGCGACAAATACGTGCTCATGATCTAAAATATTTGGATCATCTTCTAATCCGAATGCAACGTTCGCTTCAATCCACTTGCGACGCGGCTCAACTTTATCGCCCATCAGCGTGGTGACGCGGCGCTCCGCTCGGGCCGCATCTTCAATGCGCACGCGAATGAGGGTGCGCGTCTCCGGGTTCATCGTCGTTTCCCACAATTGGTCGGCGTTCATTTCGCCAAGCCCTTTATAGCGCTGCACCGTATAGCCTTTGCCAAGTTTCTTCGTAATTTCTTTTAGCTGCGCATCGGTCCATGCGTACTTAACAATTTCTTTTTTGCCGCTGCCTTTGCTTACTTTATAGAGCGGCGGAAGAGCGATATATACTTTTCCTGCTTCAATGAGCGGCCGCATATAGCGGTAGAAAAACGTCAGCAGCAGCACCTGAATATGGGCGCCGTCCGTGTCCGCGTCCGTCATGATGATGATTTTGTCATAGTTAATGTCCTCAAGCGAAAAGTCCGGTCCGACGCCCCCGCCGATCGCGTGGATAATCGTGCTGATTTCTTCATTTTTTAAAATATCGGCGAGCTTCGCTTTTTCCGTGTTAATCACTTTTCCGCGCAGCGGCAATACGGCCTGAAAGCGGCGGTCGCGCCCTTGTTTCGCCGAGCCGCCCGCAGAATCCCCTTCCACTAAATACAATTCGTTTTTTTTCGGATTGCGCGATTGCGCCGGCGTTAATTTTCCGCTTAACACCGTTTCTTTCCCTTTTCGCTTTTTCCCGCTTCGCGCTTCCTCGCGCGCTTTGCGGGCCGCCTCGCGCGCCTGGTATGCCCGGATCGCCTTTTTAATCAGCATCGTGCTAATGTCTGGGTTTTCCTGCAAAAAGTACGTTAAATGCTCGGATACGATCGCATCGACGGCGGAGCGGGCTTCGTTCGTCCCCAGTTTTCCTTTTGTCTGCCCTTCAAACTGTAATAGGTGCTCCGGAATTCTCACCGAAACGATCGCCGACAGCCCTTCACGGATGTCGGTGCCTTCGAGGTTTTTGTCTTTTTCTTTTAACAGCCCCGTCTTGCGCGCATATTCATTAAAGACGCGCGTCATCGCCGTCTTGGCGCCCGCTTCATGCGTGCCGCCGTCTTTGGTGCGCACATTGTTGACAAACGACAATACGTTTTCCGAATAGCCGTCGTTAAACTGAAAGGCAAATTCGACTTCAATCCCATTTTGTTCCCCGGCAAAATAGACAACCGGATGAAGCACATCTTTATCTTCGTTTAAATAGGCGACAAACGCTTCAATCCCATTTTCATAATGGAATACATCGCGCATCCCGGTCCGTTCATCCACGAGCTCGATTTTCAGCCCTTTTAGCAAAAACGCCGATTCACGCAGACGCTCGCTTAACGTCTCATAGTTAAACGTCGTCGTGCTGAAAATCGTTGGATCAGGCTTAAATTGAATGATCGTCCCCGTTTTGTTCGTCGTTCCGATTTTTTCAAGCGTCGTCACCGGCTTTCCGCCATTCTCAAAACGTTGCTGATAAATAAAACCATCGCGATGAATCGTCACCACAAGCCATTCCGACAACGCGTTAACGACCGATGCGCCGACCCCGTGCAAGCCGCCGCTCGTTTTATAGCCGCCTTGGCCAAACTTTCCGCCGGCATGTAAAACCGTTAAAATCACTTCCGGCGTCGGTTTGCCAAGCTTATGCATTCCCGTCGGCATGCCGCGCCCTTCATCAAGGACGGTAATGCTATTATCTTTATGTATTTTTACGAGAATATAATTTCCGTATCCCGCTAACGCTTCATCAACAGAATTGTCGACAATTTCATAAACCAGATGATGCAGTCCGCGGCTATCGGTGCTGCCGATATACATTCCCGGCCGTTTTCGAACTGCCTCGAGTCCTTCTAACACTTGAATCGCATCATCGTTGTATTCATATACGGATTGTTTTGCCACATGCATACCCCTTTCAACCAAAAACAAGAACATCTGTTTCTATCTGTTTCTGTTTTATTGTAACATAAAATTCGCCAGCGTCTACGCTTATTTTACCGTTTCCGACAAAATTCCCTCTAAAAATGGAAATGACCATCTAAAAAGATGGTCGTTTCCATTCCACTCAATGTTGTTTCGTTAACGCGTGTTCCACTTTAATGCAGCGATCCATCACAACCGTATACCCTTTTTCTTTTAAAAATTCATAGGCTTCCTCATTGACGACACCAAGCTGCGCCCAAAAGACGTCGGCGTCAATTTGGACAAATTCGCGGGCGATTTCCGGCAAATGTTCGGAACGACGGAAAACGTTGACGATATCAACATGTCCTTCAATATCAGTCAACTTTTTAACAGCAGGAATTCCTTCCCACTGTTCAATCATTGGATTGACCGGAATAATTTCATAACCCGCGTCTTTCATTGCTTTCGCCACCATGTACGACTCCCGTTCCGGGTTGTCGGATAATCCGACGACGGCGATGCGTTTTGCCTTCCGTAAAATTTTTCCAATCTCTTCCCTGCTTGGATTGGTAATTGGCATAAGCACTCTCTCCTTCACTTTGTCTTTGCCGTACTATTTCTCCATGAATACGCAGAATCCTGCTAGCAGTTTTGAAAACATTTACAAAAAGCTCATTCAAACAACTGCTTGGCAACAGACTCTACGTCCGTCGTCGGCTGTTGGCAGGAAAAATTTTCGCACACGTACACGGTCGTTTCCTCCCCAAGCGGTTCATATTCTGCTGCAAATGGAGCGATCTTCGCAAAATCATCCGGGAGTTCCGCCGCTAACAGAAAAACGTTTGGCACAAACGCATCCTGCCACTTCTGAATCAATTGCTCCCGTTTTTCGTCGCCTTGTTTTCCAAACAAAACGACTTCGACGGTTGGAGCCTCGAGAAGCAACAACCCTTGCAAGAAAAACGTATGGCCGCTTTCGTATGCTTCCACTTGACGTTGGAAGACTTTATACATCGTTTCTGCTTTTTCTAATACCGTTAAATCACCTGTCAGCCTTGCCAGGCGAATCAGTTGCACCGCGGCGACGCTGTTTCCCGATGGCAGCGCGCCATCGTAAATTTCTTTTTCCTGAACGATGAGCTCCTCCGCGTCGCTTCCGGTCATAAAAAAAGCGCCATGCTCTTCATCCCAAAAAAGGCTGATCATTTGCTCCGTACATGCTTTCGCTTTCTGTAAATACGACAACACCAACGTCGCTTCATACATTTCGATATATGCCCAGACGAGAAACGCGTAGTCATCAATGATTCCTTTATGTTTCACTTCCCCGTCACGATAGCGCACCATCAGCCGCCCGTTTTGAAAAAGGTTCGTTTCGACGAACGACAGCGCGCGCTCCGCCATCTGTAAATAGTCGCGGCGCTTATATACTTTTGCCGCTTTCGCCAGCGCGGCGATCATCAGCGCGTTCCATGCCGTTAATATTTTATCATCCACATGCGGAAAGACGCGCAACGAACGCTCGGCAAACAGCCGTTTTCTTGCTTCTTCGAGCTTTTCGTGCAGCTCTTCTTCCGCCATGCGATATTGTCTTGCGATGCGGTCCATTCTTGTATGAATGAGGTTTGGCAAGTTTTTCCCTTCAAAATTTCCTTCTTCGGTAATATCGTAAACGCGACAATACAGTTCGCCTAGTTCTGTACCAAGCACGTTGATCACTTCATCAGGCGCCCATACGTAATATTTTCCTTCCACCCCTTCGGAATCAGCGTCAATCGCTGAATAAAACGCACCGTCATTAGAAGTCATTTCCCGCTTGACAAATTCAATAATTTGTTCCGCAATCTCCTTATATCGTTCGTTTTTCGTTAATTGATACGCTTCCGTATACGCGATGGCTAAAAGCGCGTTATCATACAACATTTTCTCAAAGTGCGGCACAAGCCACATCGCATCGGTCGAATAGCGGGCAAAGCCGTAGCCGATATGATCGTAAATGCCTCCGTTGGCCATGCCATTTAATGTTTTTTCGACCATCAAAAGCGCGCGTTCATCCCGTTTCCATTGATAATACCGCATTAAAAACATCAGCATATGTGGAATCGGAAATTTCGGCGCGCCGCCAAAGCCGCCGTATACCGTATCAAAGCTGCCGGAAAGCTGACGGTACGCCTTTTCCACCGCTTCGAAAGACAACCGCTCCGCGCCCGCCGTTTGGACCGACTGCCGGAGCGCTTCGGTGATTTGTTCGGCCATCCGCTCGATTTCGTTCGGATTTTCCCGATATTTGTGATAAAGCTTCGTCAGTACGTCGATAAACCCCGGCTGTCCGTAGCGGCTCCGCTTCGGAAAATACGTCCCCGCATAAAACGGCTTCCCTTCCGGCGTCAAAAACACGCTGAGCGGCCAGCCGCCATGCCCGGTCAGCATTTGGCATACACGCATATAAATAGAATCAATATCAGGGCGCTCCTCGCGATCGACTTTAATCGATATGTATTTTTCATTTAAGATCGCCGCGACTTCCTCATCTTCAAAACTTTCGTGCGCCATTACATGACACCAGTGGCAAGTCGAGTAGCCAATTGACAAAAAAATCGGCTTGTTTTCCTTTTTTGCTTTTGCAAACGCCTCCTCCCCCCACGGATACCAATCGACGGGATTATAGGCGTGCTGCAGCAAATACGGTGACTTTTCACGAATGAGTCGGTTTGGTTTTTTGTTTGTCTCCATCTCTCACACCTTCCTTTTTTCCATATTACCGTAAAAAGAAAAAAGACACCAACTTTCTTTAGCTAGTCATTTAATTTCAAAAGTAACAGTGCCCCCTTCTCTATTTGATGAGCAAATCCCATTACAATCATTACCATGTATACGAAAGAGATAAACTTAGCCATAAAAAAACTCCCTCCAAAGTAGAACCCGAAAAACACCCTATCCAAGATTCGGTACCGTCAGGAATTTTATGTATGCAAGATAGATGGAGTATCTCTGAAATGGATTTGGAACGGATAGTAGGGTGGTTTCCCCCGCACAGGAGACTGAATATTCAGTCTCCTGTGCGGAGAAAACTAGTTCCCTATTTATTCTAAATCCATTTCAGAGAAACCCTAACCCCCATTATATTACACAAAATTCTTGACGGTACCTTTCTATTCCAAGCCCCCTGTTCGAGGGCTAGGAATAGCCGATAGACAGGAAAACTGGCTTCCCTTCCCTTTTTGCTTTTTGAAACGCTTCTGGCAACCATTCCAACCAATTGACAGGATTTGTTTCATGCTGCTTCAAATAAGGACTTTTCGACATCACTAACCAATTATATTTTTCGTTATAACGTTCCCGTTCCAGATATTTCTTCATTATGTAACACTTCCTTTTATGAGTATAAAAATAGCTCTGGCCCGGAAATCTCGTCAAAAATTTTTTCCTAAACAGAAATACCAATTCAAAAATGAAATATACTTTGCATCTGATGACAGCTTCGGTATTGTCCTCCCTAAGCAGATCAAAAATCTTTTACGGTTATCGTTCCCTATTTAAATGATAAGTAATGCATCCCTCTGAATCGTCACATTCACCGGAGTTTTAGTGAGAATCTCGCCATCGCTTTGTACAATAACCGGCCATTCAGAGGCCACTTCTACTTGTCTTCCTTTTATCATGGTTACACCAGAATGAAAAACGTGTTTGCCTTTATACGCCTTTGGAAAAGTGCGTAACAGATCCCATTTTGTGATGCTGTGTACGATGCAAATGTCGAAAAGGCCATCATTATAACAAGCATCCGGACATATTTTAATGCCTCCGCCGTAATTCGGGATATTGGCAATGGCAATTAACCATACATTAAAAAAAGCTAGGTTCTTCCCATCAACCTTTAATTGAATGTTGACAGGACGATATTTGAATAAAACATGCAAGAAACTAAGCCCATACGAAAGATCACCTAATCTAATGAAATTCAACCATTTCTTATATTTAGAAGCATTATTTACCTCGGCGACTTTACCGTCAAAACCGATCCCTGTTATAGTGAGACAGTATTCTTCACCAATTCTTCCAATATCAATTTTTCTTTGCTTTCCTGTTAATACACGTTCCAGCGCCTTTTTATAGTCCATTGGTACATCAAGAGCCCTTGCAAAATCATTTCCCGATCCTGCAGGAATAACACCCAAAGGTATATTTGCATTGATTAACCCGTTTGCAACATCATGGACGGTACCATCTCCGCCTATGGCAACAACAGCAAAACATCTTCGAGAAGAAAACCCCCGAGCGATTTCTGCCGCATGTTTTGGCCGTTCGGTAAACCGCACTTGATAATTTACCTGTTTCTCTTGAAGCAACTTCTCAACCTTTTTCCAAACTTTTAGTCCTTTTCCGTTTCCCGAGATTTTATTGACGATAAAATAATACATAAATAGATCTTCCCTTTTTATTAGAGATGGCAATAGTCTTGAAGAATATGCGGAAATCGGTTTATTGTGGTTAAAAAGATCATTCCAAACTAGGACTATTTTCACTAATTTTACCATTTTACCGTCTATTTTTTAATAAAAATTTTCCCTTTGATAAGAAAAATATTCAAACAGCTGCATTGACGTTATCTGGTGAAACAATTACACGAATACGCTTGAGAATCACTTCAAAATACAAATGATTGAAATGGCAGGAATATTCCCCCAGACAAGATTTCAAAGAAACCGTTGTTTCATGAAAAAATCTTGCGAACCAACCGGCTGCTTCCATATTCACAAAGTATTTATCCCGTGATAATTGCCAACTTACGGGTCGCGAAATACACGATTCATTCATAGGCTGGATTCATAAATGTTTGTCCAAGTGGCTATTTTGAAAAAGGGCAGATCATTAAATCTGCCCTTTTCCTTTTCCATACACGAAACCACTGATTTTGATGAAATGAGGGATTTAAGAGGTGTTTCGTGTCACCTTGTGGAGAATTAATAGAAACCAACACAAGAACATCCTACAATGATAAGCAAAATAAATAGGACAACAACTAAGGCAAAAGCGCTCATCTATAACACCTCCTATGGAGTATTGGGGGATGACTATTGTGCTCCTTGATTTTAAGGTATGTTTTTAAAAAAGAGTTAGATTGGACAAATTCCCCAACGGATAAGAAAATTCCGCTTTTATCTAATTCATTGCATTTCTAATAATGATTACATCCATTATTATTTGTCATTCCAATTGCATCCCGCTTAAATTTCCGCTTGTTTAACCAAAATCAATTTGTACAAGCCAAAGTCGTTCGTTCTTCGCGTAACGAAGAAGCTATATGCAATGCATGAAAATGGATGTGGGTGAAATACTGTAAGTAAAGCGCTTCCCTAAAGGAGTGAAGAACGTGGGAAAAGGTGGAAGTATCAAAATTCATCTATTTTTACTATTGGTTGTTACTGCCGTTTTTATTTGGTCAGCGATCAAACCAGCAAGTTACCGGACATGGCTCCTGGAGGTTAGTCCTGCCGTTGTCGGTTTGATCATCGTCATCGCATCATACAATAAATTTCGTTTTACTACTCTCTCTTATGTCATTATTACTATTCTAGCCATTATGATGTTCGTCGGCGGTCACTATATCTATTCCAAAGTCCCGCTTTTTGATTGGATCAAGGACGCTTATGACTTAAAGCGAAATCATTACGACCGATTTGGGCATTTGCTTAAAGGCTTATTTGCGATTGTGCTGAGAGAAATTTTATTGCGAAAAACTCCATTAACGAAAGGTCCTTGGTTAGTTGCCATTGTCCTAAGCATGTCGCTGGCCATCGCTGCTTTGTACGAAATTATCGAATGGTTAGTTTCTAAAATATCTAAGGGAGGAGAAGCAGCTAAAAACTTTTTAGGAATCCAAGGCGATATTTGGGATACTCAATGGGATATGTTGTGCTGCTTGATCGGCTCCATTGTTGCATTGTTTATCTTTTCTAAACTACATAACAGACTGTTAAAAAAAGAAGTAGTAAAAGAATAAAAAAGATGGGGCTCCCCTTATTTTAGCCGTTTCGGTTGAAATAAGGGGAGTCCGTCTAAATGAAATAAAGACCATGTAAAAACAAAGGAGTTCTTCTAATTTTTTATACAAATAAATTTTGTAACGATTCAGTTCATCGCTAGTTCATTTGATAGAAAGTAAAACGAAGAGGGTGTTTTCTCTCCCAGAAAACACCCTGTTTATTTGGGAGGGGGAAATAAGCAAATGCTTTTTCCTTCTATTTGGATGGTGGATATTTGTTCTCAATTCACCGTCCTCACCTTCTGTCCATTCTTGATATTGCTAGCATGGACAGAAACAATGAGGTTTTAACCCCCTTCTTTCGTTGGAGGCTGAATATGAATCACAGCCCATTACCCCACTCCCCCCTGTAAAGCGGACGATCCAGTGCATATAATCGTCGATATCTCTCCTCACTTTTAAGCAGTTGTTGATGGCTGCCATCCATGGTAATTTTCCCGTTTTCAAGGAAAAGGATACGATCCATTTTCTCCACGCCCATCAAATGGTGCGTTACCCAAATGATCGTTTTTCCCTTCAGTGTAGCGAAAATGGTAGCCAATAAGTTTGCTTCTGTGATTGGATCGAGCCCAACTGTAGGTTCATCCATGATGACTATCGGAGTGTTTTGCAATAATATCCGTGCCAGTGCTATTCTTTGCCGTTCACCGCCGGAAAAGCGAGAACCTGTTTCATGCATGTTCGTCTCATACCCTTTAGGCAATTGCATAATCATCTCATGCAATTGAACCATCTTAGCTGCTTCATATACTTCTTCATCTGTTGCTTCCGGGTTGCCGAGGCGGATGTTGTTCATGACGGATGTATTGAATAAATAAGGCTTTTGGTTGAGAACAGCCATTAATTTTGGAACAGCCGAAGCCAACTCATGTGCGTTCATTCCATTTATAAGAACTTCCCCACGAGTCGGTACAAGCGCTCCTTGAATTAATTTCAACAATGTCGATTTTCCGGATCCGCTGCATCCGATGATGGCAATCTTCTCCCCCTGTCCTATTTTTAAACTAAAATCGTCCAGCAGCGGTGTTTCAGAAGTATATCCAAATGACAAATGGTTTATTTCAATCGTTACTTGAGATAAGTTTAGTGAATCTTTCCGTCCATCTGCTTCTATCTGAAGTGGAGGGGACTGTGGTTGAATGGCTTCAAGACGCTTTAATGAATCTTGATAGGATGATGTTTCACTAACCGCCCCTGCAAGCGGCAAAAAAGATCCCACTAAGGACAGGGCTGCAAGACCGCAAGCAGCAATCACCGTGGGCGAGAATTCTCCTCTTAGCGTTTGCTCGTTGGCCCAATAGATGGCTATGATGACAATGGCGCCAAGCACAATCTGATTTAAAACGTCCCGCCAGTTCACAAAGGAATGTTTTTTCGTTTCCAGTTCAAGCAGTTTTTGTTCTTGTGTTTCGTATCGCTGAATATAAGTCGCGTATTTCCCGCTGAATATCCAGTCGCTTATGCCAAAAATCGTATCGGTAAACTGTTGATAAAGTTGGTGTTTTCTCCTTTTCCATTGTTCATTTTTTGTTTTCATATAAATGTAGGAAATAATTGGGCCGACAAAAACCAACAACCCTATGAATACAGCCAGGAGAATGGCGAATGGAATCGAGAAAAGTCCTGCGCAAATAATGATCACTGTGTAAATAGCTAATGAAACGATTGAAGGAAACAGTATTTTTAAATAAAAATCCTGCAAATGTTCAATATCATCGGCGAGGGCACCAAGAATGTCACCCGTGCGCAAGCGGGAACGAAGAAACAATGCTTGCGGCTCAATGATTTTATATAAGCGGGCGCGCATGTCGGAAAGGATTTTCAAAACCAATTGGTGTCCTGCCAGTCTTCCCACATAGCTAAGCACAGCCCGGGCAATTCCGAATGCACGGACACCGACAATCGGCACATAAACCATTAAAATGGATTCAGGTTGTGTCGCCGCTTTCGAAATTAAATAACCCGAAGTAAACATCAATGCTCCGCCAAAGAGAATGGTAAGCGAACCAAGAAGAATCGCCAGCGCAAACAAGCCGCGATATTGACGCAAATATGGGAAGATCCAATTTTCCATTAGATGCCCTCCATTTGTGTTTTAACAAGCTGATAATAAGTAGAATTCTTCCTTATTAACTGTTCGTGCGTTCCGATTTCGACTATTTTGCCTTGATCAAGAACAATGATTTGATCCATATCCAGCATCCAATGCAAGCGATGGGTAGCAAAAAATACGAGCTTGCCATTAAACAATTGCAGCATCGTTTCTTTTAATTCGTATTCTGTTTCAATATCAAGATGGGCAGTTGGCTCATCCAGCATGATGATAGGACGGTTGCTTAAAAATGCCCGCGCGAGGGCGATCCGTTGTTCTTGTCCGCCGCTTAAGCTCCGCCCCCCTTCCCCTATGATTGTCTCGAATCCATTCGGCAACGATTGAATCATTTCGGCAAGGCCCGCTCTCTCTGCGGCCTTCTCAACTTCTTTGACCGTTGCCTCCGGATGATAAAAACGAATATTGTTAAAAACGGTATCATGAAATATATAAGGGTGTTGGGGAATATACGTTATTTGGCTTTGCCAATTCAACTGGGATAAAGTTGTTAATTTCTTACCGTTTATCTGAAATTCACCTGACGAAGGTGTTAAAAATCCGCTTAATATATCAATCAATGTCGATTTTCCTGCACCACTGGCTCCAATAATTCCAATTTTTTTTGAGCCTGAAACAGAAAATTGGATATCTTGCAAAGCTGGACGATCACTGTCAGCAAAATGTACGCTTACCCCTTTCACAGAAAATGTGCTTGTTGATTGCCAAAGGGGAATAGGATCCTGTTTTTGCTGCAACGATTCCTTATCGAGGATTTCCTGAATCCTTTTACCCGCATTTTTGCCGTCAAGCGTCGCATGGTAATCAGCCCCGACCTCCCTAATTGGCAGGAAGTACTCCGGCGCCAAGATCAGAATCGTCAATGCCGCACGCAACTCCATCTTTCCGTTTATTAAATCTATTCCAAGAAAAACGGCGACGGTCGCTATGGAAAGCATTGTAAAAAAATCCAGTGCAAACGAAGATAAAAAGGCGATACGCAAAGTTCCCATTGTAGCCCGACGATATCTTTCGCTGACTAAGATAATTTGGTTGATGTGCTGCCGGCTTAATCCCAAATATTTGAGGGTTTCCAACCCTCTCAACGAATCGACAAAATGGTTGGACAGCATTTGATAGGATTCATATTGGCGATCGGCCTTTCTTTTTGCCGCCAATCCAAGCAATATCATAAAGGCAATAAGTATCGGAACGGCTAGGGCTAAAATGACAGCAGAGCGGATATTTATAAAAAAGATAAAGATGCAGATCATGGCAGGGATCATTGCCGAATTCATCAATTTCGGAAGAATAAGCTCCAAATAGCGGCGGAATTTCATTATTCCCTCCATAACCAAGGTGACGGTCTGTCCGGAGCCTTCTTCTTTTACAAAACGAGGGCCGAGTTGAAACAGCTTTTGCAGCAATGATTCCCGAAACTCTTTACCCGTTTTGGCCGCAAAATGGTAGGCTATATTTTTTTTCCAAACGGTAAGCAGTTGGCGGACAACTAACGCAAGAAAGAAAATGACCAACTTTTTAAAGACATTGGCAAACGAATCTCCCCCGAAAAGGGAGGAGATTGCGTCTGCCAAAAAATAAGCCTGAATAATAATGATAGCACCTTGGATAGCCGTTAATATCGCCAGCCCAGCTAAAACCGGCTTCATCTCTTTGTAAGAGAACAACGCTTTATCCATCAGTATGTTAAATGCTCCTTGTCAGATACTCGTTTGCGGAATACGTAATAGCTATAAATAGTATATCCTAAAACAAACGGTAAAATAGTTGCCGCTACAATTGTCATTATTTTTAGGGAATATGCCCCGCTGGATGCGTTGTAGACCGTTAAATCAAAAGCTTTGTTCAAGGAACTGACCATCACCCTTGGGAACAGTCCAACGAATATCGATGATACCGTTAACATGATTCCAAGCCCTGTCATGGTGAATGCCATTCCTTCGCGTTTATTGGAAATGAAATAGTATGATAATCCAATAGCAAGCACAATCAATACGACAATAATAAGCTCAAGGATAGGGCGCATCTCAAAAATATCTGTCACAAACGAAGAAAGTCCTACAAAGACGACAAGTGATCCAAAAACGGCCAACACCAATTTTTTCGCCAATGCAGCCGACCGTTGTCTGATCTCTCCTTCTGTTTTTAAAGACAGGAACGTCAAACCATGCAATAAGCACAGCAATGTAATCGTGAAGCCGCCCCAAATGGAATAAATATTAATAACATCCGAGAACCCGGCTTCCATATTCATATCTTCACCGATCGGCATCCCCTTAAGCATGCTTGTAAATAGAACACCTAGAAGGAACGGCGGCAGCAAGCTTCCGAAAAAAATCATCCAGTCCCATGTATTCGTCCAACGCGTGTCTTCAACTTTGCGACGAAATTCAAAAGCAACGCCGCGCCCAATGAGGCCTAGCAAGACTACCAGCATCAATAAGTAATAGCCGCTGAACATCGTTGCATACCAGTTCGGGAATGCCGCAAAAATGGCTCCCGCTCCAGTTATTAGCCATACCTCATTCGCGTCCCAGAAAGGACCGATTGTATTCACCATTACGGTCCTCTCCTTTTGGTCACGGGCAAGGAAACGAGTCGACATTCCTACACCAAAATCAAAACCTTCAAGAAAGAAGAACCCAATAAAGAGTACGGAGATTAAGACAAACCAAATTTCACTCAATTCCATCTTAAACACCTGCCTTATTGAATGGATCTATTGATACCGCTGAATTTACATCTTGATGCTCTACCGGTCCTCGTTTAATTTCACGAACCATCAAATAAACCATCACACCTGCAAGAATCGTGAATATCAACGTGTACATCATGATGGAAAATAATATGGTTCCTGAAGAAACATTTGGTGATACAGCGTCAGCTGTCGTCATCAATCCAAATACCGTCCATGGCTGACGGCCCACTTCAGTCATGACCCATCCGAAAGTGTTTGCCAAAAATGGAAATGAAATAGCAGGAACTAGGATTTTCAAGAACCTACTGCTTTGCAGAAGACGTCCCTTTTTCCACAGATAAAGACCAATCATCGATAATAAGATCATCGCCATGCCAAAGCCAACCATTAAACGGAAGCTCCAATACGTCGTTTTGACTGGAGGGATATAATTCGTACCTTCGCCAACGATTCGATCGTATTTTTTCGCATATTCAGCTTGGAGAGTTTTCATTCCTTTTAAACTGCCTTCAAATTTAGAATAAGATAAATAGCTTAATGCATAAGGAATATTTAGTTCAAACTTATTTTTTTGATTTTTTGTATCAATCCAGGCAAATGCTGACCATGGCGCAGGATCGGGCGTATCTTCCCAAATGCCCTCTGCAGCTGCCATCTTCATCGGCTGTGTTTTCACAAGATATTGTGCTTGTGCATGTCCGCTGAAGGCAGTACCCAAACTGCCGACTAAACCAATAATTAAGGCGATATTCATGGACTTCTTGTAAAATTGAATATGTTTCTTTTTTAATAGGTTATAGGCACTAACACCAGCAACGAAGAACGCTCCGGTACATAATGCACCTGTGATGACATGCGGAAACTCCACCCACAATTGTCCATTCGTTATAAGCGCAAGGAAATCAACCATTTCTGCCCTGCCATTTCTAATTTCATAACCAACAGGCACTTGCATGAAGGAGTTTGCTGTTAAAATCCAAAAACCAGAAAGCATAGTTCCAATCGATACAAGCCAAATGCTTGCCAAGTGCACCTTTTTAGGCAACCGATCCCAGCCAAAAATCCAAAGTCCGATAAAAGTAGATTCCATAAAAAAGGCAAGCAATGCCTCAATGGCGAGGGGTGCCCCGAAGACGTCACCGACAAATCTAGAATAATCCGACCAGTTCATCCCAAATTGGAATTCTTGAATAATTCCTGTTACAACCCCTACGGCAAAGTTAATCAGGAACAAATGTCCCCAGAATTTCGCCATTTTTTTATAAATCTCATTTTTCTTCACTACGTATAACGTTTGCATCAAAGCGATAATAAATGCTAGGCCAATGGTAAGCGGCACAAAGAAGAAGTGGTAGATTGTAGTCAAAGCGAATTGTATCCTTGCCAACATTACTGGATCCATGACATTTCCTCCTTTAAGTATTCCCCAGAATTTGACCTGTGTTGACATCATGTTCATATTTTCACAAAGATGACTATATGTTCAAAACTTCACATAACTATGCACCTTAACCCATGGTATTTCCTCTTTTAGGACTTTCATCAGAACACGGCCTGGGGTGATATCATATTCATAAATTCATAAAATTAAACATTATTAACATGGTAAATGTGAAAATCGCACAAAAAAAACAGTCACCTTCTGAGTGGCGAAAACAGCTTTATTGAATGAGAAACTTACTAATACTATAACAAAAAAACGATCATAAATTCTTTGATAGTTTGACAAATATGTTACAAAATTACGTCGAAATTCGTAAAAGATCTTACTGCATGTAAGATCATGTTCACCATGTTTAGATTAATATGAAAAAACAACGCCCTTAGAGACGTTGTTTTCCTTTTCTTATATATTTTCATTGGGTGTCGTCTCCTTTTTAACCACCGTATACGTTTGACCATTCTTTTCCATCTGTTCCGTCAATTCAATGAGGACGACAGAGTCGGCACCTTCTGGCATCATCGCGCCGGTCATAATGCACGCAGCCGTATTCGCTGTCAGTTTCTTGGTCGGAACTGCACCACATGGGATCGATTCAATAACTTGCAGAGTAACTGACCGTTCGTCGGAGGCCCCTTTTGTATCAGTCGACCGGACGGCAAACCCGTCCATCATCGACCGGCGAAAGTGGGGAAAGTCGTGCGTCGCTACCACATTTTCACCGAGGTATCGGCCAATGCTGTCCGTCAGCTTCACTTTTTCTGTACCAAGTGGGCGAATCCATGATTCAAGACGTTTTTGTGCATCCCAAATGTCAACAATTTCTCGCTGAAATCTCATCTTTCGTCTCCTTCTTTCTGCTAAACTTAAGAAAGGCATGCCCTAATGAACGTCCTTCCCTTTTATAAGGACAAGTGCGTGGGGAAGGACAGGTTGAACGACATCAAAACATTCTTGTACCCCTTTCGAATTTCCTGGAAAGTTTACAATAAGTGTTTCTTTGCGAATACCTGCTACAGAGCGGGAAAGGGAGGCATACTTCTTTTTCGAAAGTGTTTTCATTCGCATCATTTCAGTTAATCCGGGAGCTTCCTTTTCAATCACGGCTTTCGTCGCTTCCGGCGTCACATCTCGAGGTGCAAACCCCGTGCCCCCAGTCGTCAGCACAAGATCACAGCATACCTCATCAACGAAGTGAATGAGTGTTGCCTCAATGACCGGTTGTTCGTCAGGAATAATCTCATATACCGCTACTTCCCCATCAATACGGCGGACAAGCTCACACAAGAGCAACCCGCCCCTATCATCTCGCTCACCGTGGAAGACTCTATCGCTTACTGTTAATACACCGACTTTCCAACCCAATCGTCACTTCTCCTTCCTCTCATCTGTCTTCCCTTACACATAGTCACCGCTTTTGCCCCTGTTTTCCGCACCAAGTAGATGGGGCCGTTTACTTTGCTTTTATCTGCAACTTTGCACATATCCTGAACCTCTACACGACTAAAATCGGCAACTTCTTATGTATTAGTTTGCCTTACTTGTCTGTTTAACCTTTGTACCTAGAAAACTAGTTAGGGCTGGCCGTACCTCATTTGTATCTTTGCCACTCTTCTGGAGTGTCGATGTCTGCCCCCCATAGTGGATTGTCAAAATCGACATATTTTAGTTCAGCTAAATGTTGTTGAATGACTTGTTGTGCACCCTGGTTTCCTTCAATACAAAGCAACTCCGGGAAAATTTCCGCATCAAACAAGACTGGATGACCAGGGACAGATGCATAGCGGGGACGGATAATTTTGATATTTTTTGACTTTGCCATATCATATGTTTCCCTCAACCGCTTAACAACCATAACAGGAATAAACGGTTGATCAGCCAAAAAAATAAATGTTGCTGAAACTTTATCCTGAATAGCTTTCACCCCGGCCTTTAACGAAGACGACAACCCTTCAGCAAAATTTGGATTGTGAATCACAATAGCCGGTAAATCACGGGTATGTTCCTTAAGTAACTCGGTCTGTTCGCCGCCCACTACGACAACTGGTCGGAGTCCCGAGTGTACAGCTGTTTCAACTGCATGTCGAAACAGGGGCTTTCCGTGCAAGTTAAGAAATTGTTTTGGTTGTCCCATTCGTTTAGACATGCCGGCAGCTAAAATAATAGCACCAATATCGTTCATACACTTTTCCCACCAATTAAATAGTATGTGAACTACCCACCACCTGCGCTTCGCTCAGAGGTGAGGGCTTCAAGCGACTGTATGTTTTCGCCGAACAATAAGCAACATACAAGACCCCTTTACGCTTCCTTTCGTTCCGAAGGTGTTCATTCTTCCACAATATTTGTCAATACCACATTAGCATGTTTGCCGATGTTCAAAATGTAATATCTTGGAAGAAAGGATCATTTGGTAGGGCGCTGCAAGTAGAGGCGCCCCCAGCCGTCAAACATGAATTTTTTCTCTACCGTGCAGCGGCTGCCCCGGGCGAGCCGATCGCACTGCGAGTAACTCCAGACACGATGGAAACAGCAACTTCTTCAACCGTTTCTGCACCCACATCCAATCCAACCGGTGCATGAATCGGTGCACTGTTCATGTCGGCGCCAATATTCTGAAACATCTCCCGAGTACGTGACAAGGGACCAAGTATACCTATAAATTTTGGTTTTGCCTGCAGTGCTAGACGTAGTGCAACTTCGTCTCGCATTTGCAAGTGATTCATGATTAGCCACCAGTTCCCCTCCAGTTGTGCTGGATCAATCTCGTCAGGTTCAGCTACCAGGTGTTGGGCCATAGGAAAGCGTTTGACTCCGTTAAATTCTTTGCGTGGATCGAGCACGGTTACACGGAATCCGCATTTGGCAGCGAGCTTCGCCACTGGAACGGCATCGTGACCTGCGCCGCAGATGATCAAATGTTCGTTTGGCCGCATCGTGTCAATGTAAAAACGTCGATTATCGACTATAGCTATCTCCGCTCTCGTACGATTTTCGACACGATCTATCAGCTTCCGCGCGACAGCTTCTGGCAGCTTGTCAATATCGCCGGCGATGGGATTTTTCTCGTCAAATACGACACGGATACCCGTTGGCAATTCAATAGCCAGTGAGATGGCACGATCTTGGGCGATGGCTTCCTGCACCGATCGCCAGAAAGGATCTTCAGAATGAATAGGAAAGATGGCGACTTCCATCGTTCCTTTGCAGCCAATCCCAAGAGACCATAATTCATTTTCACTGAGGTCATAATTTACGAGTCGAGGTTCGCCTTCTTCTATTGCTTTTTCCGCCCATCCATAAAGGTCCGATTCGAGGCAGCCCCCGCTGAGTGTACCAAACATATTACCTGTTTCGGTCATCATCATTTTGGCACCCGGCAGGCGGTACGCGGAGCCTTGTACCTGGGTAATCGTCAATAGAGCATTCATTATTAGTTCTAAAATCTTCGACTCCGTCAAATTAGCAAAGTTATTTTAGTAGTTTAACGGCTGTGGGAAAACAAGAATGATTAGAGATGATGTGAATTTGTATATTATATATCAACATTCTTCTTGATCTTTTTATCAGTTGAGAAAGCTTATGGAGTATAAAGCAGCGATCGTTGGCGTTCGGATGGTATTGGTTCCTCCGAAGAATACTTCCTGCAACTGTCCGATTTGCGGGCATGTTGCCAAAGAAAGCAGATCGTCAAGGGGGCAGTTTTATTGTCGCGCTTGTGGGTATGCTCCCTCCCTGCCAACAACGTGGCTGCGGAAAATATCCGCAGGGCTGCGGTCAACCATCCGAACGCGGCAGCCAATTAGCTAGCTGCAAGCTCACGGCTTAAGCCGTTGGGTAGTTGACATAGTCACGTCTCCTGATAAGAAAGAAGCCAAATAGGCCTCTTCCTTTCGAAAACGGCTCCCGGGAAAGGAAATGTACAAAAGTTAAACTCCTATTTTTTTAAATAGATGGTTGACAAAGGTAGGCAGAACGCAAACTAAGAGGGACAGATCACTAAAGAATCCCCACTTTCACCGACGTTAGCTGGTAAGTGGGGATCATCAAAACCTTCCCGATCGAAAAATCGAATATAAAAGCCAGCAAAACATTAAGGTAGCGACGCAAAAGCCAATCTCGATCGCCGGGATTTTCCACAGCAATGTCGATTGTCTGCCCATCGACGAGCCGATGATGATGCCGACCATAATGATGCTGAAGGAAAGCAAAACGATGCTAAACGATAAGCGGTTGCTGATTTGGTCTAATTTTCTCAATAAAAACTCCAAGTCAGCGATGCCAATCTCCCAGCGCACTTTTCCTTGTTTCATCAGCCTCGTTAATTCTTTTACATTTTTCGGCAAATCCACGAACAGTTCCCCATAATCAGAAAGGCGTTTCCATGCCATTTCCGCTACGTTTTTCGGCCGCATCCTCTCCTTTAGCAACTGGCGGCCAAACGGTTCGGCAATGTCGATCATGCTAAAGTCAGGATCCAGCTTTTCCACGACCCCTTCCATCGTCAACAGCGCCTTCCCTAACAATGTTAAATCGCTCGGGATGCGAATCGAGTGGCGGAATGCAACATGAAGCAAATCCTGAACCGCTTCGCCGAGGCTGATTTGGCTCAACGGAATATGATAATATTTTTCCCGTAATTGCTCGATATCCTGACGCAGCTGTCTTATATCTACTTCATCCGGTACTAAGCCCATATCCCCGATCGCTTTCATGACTCCATCGGTGCTTTGACGCATCAAAGCGATAATGAAGGACGATAAGTGATATTTCATTTCTGGAGTAATTCGCCCTACCATGCCGAAATCAATGAAGGCAATTACGTCACCTGGCAAAGCCAACACATTTCCCGGATGGGGATCGCCATGAAAAAAGCCTGCCATGAAAATTTGCTGGAACATTCCCTTTGCCAGCCGCTTCGCCAGAATTTTTAAGTTATAGCCGCGTTGTTTCAGCCACTCTAGTTCCCCTAGTTTGATGCCTTCCACATATTCCATCGTCAGCACTTTTTTTGTTGAATAGTCCCAAAACACTTTTGGCACATAAATAGCCGAATCGTTTTGAAACTGTTTGGAAAATTTCTCGGCGTTGCGCGCTTCTACGGTGTAATCGAGTTCTAGGCGAAGCGATTTCGATAGTTCGTCCAATATATCACGTATGCGATATTGCGCCGCCCACTCTAAGCGGCGTTCCGCGAGCACGGTCAAATCTTGAAGAATTTCCAAATCCGTTTCAATGATCGCGGCGATATGCGGACGCTGGATTTTCACCGCCACCTTTTCGCCGGAATGAAGGACCGCCCGATGAACTTGTCCGATGGAGGCAGCGGCAAGCGGAGCTTCCTCAAAAGACTGAAAAATATGGTCCAGCTTCCCTCCCAACTCCTCCTCAATAATGCGGCGAACATCGTCAAACGAAAAAGGCGGGACTTGATCTTGCAATTTTTCCAGTTCACGGATAATGCCTTCCGGCAGCAGATCGGGGCGCGTACTGGCCAGCTGTCCTAATTTCACGAAAGTTGGTCCTAATTCCTCAAGCACAAGACGGATGCGCTCACCAATCGTTTTTCCGTTCTTCTCCTTTTTGTCCACACGAAGCCGTTGTGGAAGGGAAAGAAACTGGGAAAAGCCGATTTCCTCGACCACCATTTCAAAGCCATGGCGGAGCAAAGCAACCGCAATATCGCGATAACGGCTCATATGACGCATTCTTTTCCCAATCATCCGTCCATCCCCTTTAATGTCTAGGGGCCATCATGGGCGGCCCCGTTCAATTACTGGTCTTCTTTTTCTTCTAAACGGCGGATTCGTTGCTCTAATTGTTGCAGTTCATCTTTCGTCACCAAATCGAATTTATCGATTACTTGTTTGATCTGTTCGCGCACGATGCGCTGCAATTCTGCTTTTCTTTCTTCTGTTTGCTGCTTCCACTGATCGATAATATCCTTCGATTCTTCGAGCGACAATTCCCCTTTTTTCACCAATTCGTCAATCAGCTTTTCTGCCTGTTCCTTACTCGCTAACGCCAATCCAATTCCAAACGCCAGCCCTTTTTTGAGAATGCTCATAATGGCCGCGACCTCCTTTATGGTTTTGTTTCCATTATGATACCACTTTCACAATCTTGTGTCGAGCTCTTCCATTCGCAAGGAAAATACCCTTCAAGTTTCATTTTCCCATTTTCCTCATATTTCCTCCTATTGGCAGATAAAACAGGAAGTAATCCTAACAACTACTTACAGTAATTGATGCTGTTCGTTAAGATTACCGGCCCCAACTTCCCTGTTTTTGTGTTAGAAAGCCGTACTTGTATTTGAACGCCTTCCAATCCTGCTGTTATACTGTCAAGACGCCCAGCCCATGTTGGATCATCCGTTTCTGGAGTCGGATAAAGCGGGAAACGCCAGCTAATGACATTTGGGATGAATGCAAAACCCTCGAAGCGATCGTAATCTCCAAAAGAGGAAGGCTTAGGCAAGTGAAGAGCATGAATGCTAATACTGGTGCGTGGGGAGCCTGTGATCAATTTTACTTTATACACGAGAGCCGCCCCCATCGCGTTTGGATAGCTGCTGTCTACTGGCTTTAATACTAAGCTGCAAGGAACGGATATAGATGAAGCGGCCTTCGTTTGCACAGGACTGAAAACGGCAGATCCAAATAAGAGTAAAGCCAACACCAATTGTTTCATGAACTTCCCTCCTAGCACATATCATTTTTGTTAGTTTTCCTTTTCGACTGTCTTTTTATGAAACAGCTTTGTCTTCTTTCGAAAGCGCATAGCGGACGAAAGGAAGTGGAATAGTATCATTGGACATTCAATGGAAGGAGGCCAGCCGAAATGACAAAGGAAGAACTCCGTTACGGCGAGGATTATAAATTTATCCCTGCCACTTCGGTCACCAGCGGTGCGAGCGTGGAAGTACGGCCGGATTTATATTGCCATACGATTCAAATCGTCAACATTTGCCTTGTCGGCGATCCTGACAAAAAAGAGTTTGTCCTGGTGGATGCCGGAATGCCAAAATCAGCGGGCGATATCATCGCTGTCACCGAAAAGCGTTTTGGTACCGACAGCCGTCCGCAGGCGATCATCTTAACGCACGGCCATTTTGACCATGTCGGGGCGGTTATAGAGCTTGTGAAATATTGGAACGTTCCTGTTTATGCTCATGAAGCAGAGATGCCTTATTTAACAGGAAAAGCGCGCTATCCGGAGCCAGACCCGTCGGTGGAAGGCGGAATGGTGGCGAAAATGTCAGCGTTTTTCCCAAATGAACCAATCGATTTAGGCAGTCATGTTCAGCCGCTTCCTAGCGACGGCACGGTGCCGCACTTGTCTGATTTCCGTTGGATTCATACGCCTGGGCATACTCCTGGACATGTATCGCTGTTTCGCGACAGAGACCGCGCGCTAATTGCCGGGGATGCGTTTGTCACCGTCCGCCAAGATTCTTTATATAAAGTGTTCACGCAAGAAACGGAAATTAGCGGGCCGCCGCGCTACTATACGACCGACTGGAACGCCGCCCGCGAATCAGTAAGAAAGCTGGCGGCATTGCAGCCAGAAGCGGCTATTACCGGACATGGAGTGCCAGTATCAGGTGACAAACTGCGGAAAGGATTAGAAAAGCTAGCGCGTGAGTTTGACCGCATCGCCGTGCCGGATTACGGAAAATATGTTCATTGACAAATTCGCCTTCCGCAAATAGTCGGGAGGCGTCATATTTACTGGCAATACGTGTAATTAAATAGCACATATGCCGCAACAAGCAATCGTTCCCATTCTTCATCGCCTTCGTTCACCCGAAACGTATAACGCCAGCGCAACAACCGCGAACGTTTCCCTGTGAAAAAAACCAATAATACTAATACAAAGATAATTTTCTTGTCATGTCATCCACTGTATGCGTATAATAAAGTTGAACAGCAATAAGATAAAAACAGGACATTGGCGGCAACCAATGTCCCATAGATACACAGCTTACTGCAAGAAGTGCAGTGGCCCGGAAAGCGGATAGTAACCTACCCTCACTTAGGCCGAGCAGGGTGGGTTACTTTTTGTTTTTGGATACAGCGATGACGGTGACAATGAGCGATGCAAAGGCAATCATTAATGTCAGCGCATCGGCAATGGTCATCATCAGCGGCACCTCCCTTCTTTAAGGGAGTAGCCACTGCCCACCCTGCATGTAGCTGTGCATGTTTATTATATCATAAATTGCCAGAATATAAGAACATATATTCGCAAAATAGGAAAAAGGTGATGTTTCCGTCTGTTAAATGGATAGTAGCATGTATCTGCGCTTCCCACTCTTTTCCTTCTTTAAGCTAATTCATTCTCCTCACTATCACTTTTCGTTTTCGATAATCGACCGTAACGTTTTTTCATTTAATCCGTTTTGGCAAAACTGAAATGAAGTTCCCGTCATTCTCTTCGCTCTATCGACAATTTGCCCTAAATGGTAGCTCGTATGTTCGACCAAATGAAAGAGGCTATGCATATCGATGTCACTGTAATTGTTCTCGTTGATCATATTCGTAATCTGATGTTTCCATTTATCAAAAGTTTCCTGAACGATGGTGGACAGCATATCCGGTGTGAAATCTAACTGAGGAAAATATTCTTCAATTCCTGCATCAAACTTGATGTTACGCTGCAAATAGCTGAGCGTATTCCTTTTCACGTGTTCACAAATATGCAGAACGATACCGCCAACAGAGTTCAAACCTGGCGCATTACATTCCCACAATTGTTCCGTATTGAATGCCTGAATCGAACGAAGCAATTTAGGCAGATAATGGTCATACATTCGATGCAGAGCGATTTTAACAAATAGCTTCATTTCTTCCATTTCTAATCCTCCAATGCTAATTGAAAACAAAGTACCTTGTTTTCATATTAGACGGTTTTTTGTCATCGTGATGAATTCGATCCTATTATCGTTTTGTTCATAAAAGTGGCTTTGCTTTAAAAAATGAATGCGTTCCATCTTGTTTCCTCCGAATTACAACCATTTTGCCATATAATATTCATCAACATATTTTCCGTTTATCAAAAGAGAATGACGCTTGATTCCTTCCCGTTCAAATCCCATTTTGCGATACAGCGATACCGCGCGTTGATTGTCAACGACTACCGTCAGTTCCAACCGGTGAATGCCTTTCGTGCGAGCCCAACGCTCCAATTCGGCAAACAGCATCGTACCGATTCCTTTTCCTCTGTATGAAGCCAGCACACCAATGACGATATATGCCGTATGTTTATTTCGTCTCGCACGCCCTCCCCTTGCGACTAAATACCCAACCAGTTTTCCTTCCGCCTCTGCCACCAGTATCGTGGAGTTTTCCTCATTCTGCATTGCTTCGATTTGGCTTCGCTGCTGTTTTGGGGTGAGAGTTCGTTCTCCTGCTTCAAACAATAAAAAGTCTGATTCTTTTTCTACTTGCAAGATAAGATGTGCCAATTCTTCCGCATCGTCTACCGTCGCATGCCTTATTTTCATGCATTTTCTCCCCCCTCTAAATATTCCCGCGCTAAATCGCGGCTGCGATACCGCCCCATCGCCGTTTTTACCTTTTTAAACCCTGCTTGTTGGTAAAACGGCTCGTTTCCTGTCGTCGCAATCAAATGAACGCAAGAAATATGCTGCAGCTGATCAAGCAAATCTTCCACAATTGCTTTTCCGATGCCACGCCCTTGAAAATCACGATGAACGACCACATCGTAAATCGCCGCATTAAACACGCCATCGGAAAGAGCGCGGCCGAATCCGATAATGCGGCCGTCACAAAAGGCAAGTGCAATGACATTGCTTGCTTCAAATACCTGCCGGATGACTTCTTCCGTATGTTTCGTCCAGCCGACGGATTCATATACCTCTTTCATCTGTTGCCAATTTGCCTTGGATAGATCATGACTGATTTCGATCACTTATCTTCTTCCCTTCACTCTTTGAAAAAGTTATCAAGAACGGATGGTTTCTTTGCTTTTTCTAAATTTTTGTTTTTTCATCTAACTGTTAATGTTATTTTTTCGACCTTAACAACATTGCCTCCTTCTATAAACTTTCCACTGTATCCCGTATTTTTTCTGAATAAACAAAATACTATCATGACAATAAACAAAAGTATGTTATGATATAAACAGAAATAAACAAACATAAACAAACAATTTTTAGAAAAACAAACCGGAAAGGAGTTCATGATGTTAGCAGCAGAAAGACAACAAAAAATTGTAGAAATTGTAAACGAACGATTAAGCGTTCGTGTATCCGAGCTAAGCAAGCTATTTTCAGTAACAGAGGAAACCATTCGTCGTGATTTGGAAAAATTGGAAAGAGAAAATAAATTAAAACGAAGCCATGGAGGGGCTATTAGCATTCGCGATGAAAGCGAAATCGATTTTTCCGAACGGGAAATTACTAATGTAGCAGAAAAGAAGGCGATTGCTCAAGAGGCTGTCAAACAAATTTCTAGCGGTGACCGTATTATTTTGGACGCCAGCACGACAGCTTGGTATCTTGCCAAATCGCTTCCTGATATGCCTTTAACTGTTGTAACAAATTCTATCAAAGTAGCTATTGAATTAAGCAAAAAAGAAAAAATTCAAGTCATTTCTACAGGAGGAATGCTGCTGCCAAGATCGCTTTCCTATGTTGGTCCATTAGCAGAACGATCCCTTGAAACTTATCATGTTGATAAAGCCTTTCTTTCCTGTAAAGGGATCCATTTGGAGAACGGATTAAGTGAATCTAACGAATGGCAAGCTTTATTGAAAAAAAGAATGATGGATATTGCCGATCAAACGATTCTAATGGTGGACTCCAGCAAATTTGGTATTCGTACATTTGTGCACATGGCATCCTTAAGCGATATCGATCACATTATTACGGACAACAAAATTGATATCCATTGTAGAAAGGAACTAGAAGATAGGAACGTCCCTTTCACTATAGTGGAAACTCTTCGTTCAGCATACTAATGATGTCAAGCAATACAAACTTCCCTGCATCATTATGTTTACGTAAAAATAAGTGCGCGTTCCATAAATCGAATGGAACGTGCACTGTTTTCTTTGGTTTACACTAACCACTAAAACACCGCAGATGATCAAACTTTCAGTATTAAGGGGATTTTCTTGCGGGAGAAATCGAATATTAGCACCTTTATTCTCCTACATATCAGTGTCACCTGACTGTCATTTGGATATTCACAATATCATTTTAACCTCTAATTTTTGATGGCTGCTTGTCTTAGATCAAGAGCATTTAACTTTTCCACAATCTCATCTAATTGATGAATCGATAGCGGTACTTTCGGCATACTTGCTAATTGTCTTAACGTATATGTCTTCGTTTGACCGAATGTCGGTTGAGCTGTAATTCCTGGAGCGTATGTTTCCAATAGTTGTACCGCTTCCTCATATGCCAACAAATCAATCAATCTTGTATCTGCAGAGAAAGTAACTCTAAGCCCATGCTTATTTGGATATACAAAATGGTAGACACCTGATCCAACTGTTAGCTGTACACCTTTTGTTGTTTCTATAGCAGAATAAATACCTGTGACGGATTCTATAGAACTTCTACTTTCTTTTACCTCTTTCAGCTTTGCGTCCGGAAGAAGTACTTCTGCCGTTGTATTGGCAGGAATCTGAACCTTCACTTCTACTTCATCATCGCTCAAATGCCATAACGATTCAATTAGACCATACATCGAATGGTAAGATGCTTTTGCATACGTCAATTCGGGACCGCTGATTCTTGGCTGAATACGAATGCGCTTAAAGGCAGGTTCTGTTTCATCCATATCTAATCCAGCCACTACACGATACATCCAATCTCCTATAGACCCATAGGCATAATGATTGAAGGAGTTCATATCGTCGCTCCAAAATGAACCGTCTGGTTTAATGCTATCCCAATGCTCCCAAATTGTCGTTGCACCTTTCTTCACACTATAAAGCCATGACGGATATGTGTCCTGTAATAACAGTTTCATTGCCGTTTCGTGGTAACCATTGTTTGAAAGAACAAAGCATAAATAAGGCGTACCTACAAATCCTGTTGTTAAATGATAATCGTTTTCTATAATCATTTCATTTAATTCATGGGCAATTCGCTTTTTCGTTTCTCCTTCCACTAAATCAAACATAAGGGCCAGCACATGAGCTGTCTGCGTCGGGGATGCTAATCGCCCAGACGGCGTAACAAATTCTTCACGAAACTGCGCAATAATTCGATGTAATAGTTCACTATATATTCTTACATCTTCCGCTTTTTCTAGTACAACCGCCGCATCGCGAACAAGGCGTGTCGAATAAGCGTAAAACGCGGTGGCAATGAGATCTTTAGGAGTTGCACCAATATAGCTGTTTTCTTTTGCGTCTAATGCCAACCAATCTCCAAAATGAAACCCTGTATTCCACAGATACTCATTGTTTCCTTGGTTTCGTATATACTCCACCCATGCTTTCATGCTATCATACTGCTCCGATAACAAACGCTTATCCCCATAAACAAGATAGACGGTCCATGGACAAATCACCGCTGCATCTCCCCATGCAGCTGAGGAAGCTTCACCGATCGAATTAGTCAGCACATCAGGGATTACAAATGGAACGCCGCCATCAGACAATTGGTCCGCTCTTAAATCGCGAAGCCACTTCGTAAAAAATGGAGCTCCTTGATAGTTAAACAATGCTGTACGAATGAACACTTGTGCATCGCCTGTCCAGCCTAGACGTTCATCACGCTGCGGGCAATCGGTCGGCACATCGACAAAGTTACCTCGTTGCCCCCATCGAATATTTTGTTGGAGCTGATTAACTAATGGATTCGAGCATTCAAAATATCCTGTCGGTTCCATGTCCGAATGAATGACTTCGCCAATAAAGCAGTTGAGTGGCAGACCGTTTTCTTGATTCGGATATCCTTCCACTTTCACATAACGAAATCCTTGAAAAGTGAAATGAGGCGCATAAACTTCCGTACCTTCCCCTTTTGCAATATATGTTACCGTCTGCTTCGCTTTGCGCAAGTTTCCCGTGTAAAAGTTTCCTTCTTTGTCAAGCACTTCAGCATGCTGAAGGGTGATACGCGTGCCAGCAGGGGCATGGACTGTCATTCGGATCCGTCCCACCATATTTTGTCCCATATCCAACACCGTTTCTCCCGACGGTGTCACGAAAGAAGAGATTGGGCGGAGCGTTTCGGTTACGAGAGTAGGCCAATTTTCCTGCGCCACTAAATGAATCAGTGGTAAATCACAAACAACAACGCCTTTCCAGTCCGCATCATTGAAATGCGCACTACTCCATCCTTGTTTTTCTAAACGAGCGTCATACACTTCGCCATGATAAATTTCCGAATACAAAATTGGCCCTATCGAGGCTTTCCAAGTTGTATCCGTTACAATTAATTCTTCCGTCCCATCTTCATATTGAACATGAAGTTGAACCAAGGCTGCACGACGATCCCCATAAATGTGACGCTTTCCTTCCCATCCTAATGTTCCTTTGTACCAGCCATCCGCGAGCATAATACCGATAGCATTTGATCCTTCTTGAAGCTGATATGTAACATCATACGTTTGATATTGAAGACGCTTTTTATAACTAGTCCAACCCGGGGTTAGAAGATCTTCCCCCACACGTTCTCCATTCAAATACAATTCATATAGACCAACCCCGGTTACATAAACGCGTGCCGCGGAAATTCCTGTTTTCAGTTCAAAACTTTTCCGAAGGAGAAAAACGGGTTCAGATAAAGGATCTATCTCGTTTGGATCAGGAGTAATCCACTGTGCCTTCCATTCGCTGGTATCAAGAAGCGCCGTTTCCCACCAAGCAGTTTCGCTCCAATCCGACTCACGACCAAAATTGTCCCAAATTTTCACTCGGTAATAATATCTTGTTCGAGAAGTTAGTTCTGGTCCATCATATTCGATATGAATGGATTGGTCTGACTCTATATATCCCGTATCCCACACTAGGTTTTCAAAATCATTTTCCACTATAGAAACTTGAAGACGGTAAGCTCGTTGCATCGTTCCCCGACGATCCGATTCAATGCGCCAGCTGATTCGAGGTTTTCTTACATCTATTCCGAGTGGATTGGTTTTATATTCACACCTCAAATCCTTTACTTTTAAAGCATTCATTCTCTTCTACTCCTCTCTTTGATTTTTTCAACAGACGTTTATTAAAATCATTTTTTTGACCACAATAGAGGTACAAATCATTCCTTATGCAACGACTACTTAATTGAACCAGCTGTCATTCCAGCAATAATCTTTTTACTGAAGAAAATAAATAATATTAGCGGCGGAAGGGAGATGAGTAATATATTTGTAAAAAGAAGATTCCAATCCGTTTTATACATGCTCATAAAATTGTAAAGAGTAAGCTGCAATGTCACATTTTCCGCTCCAGGGTAAAAATACAATGGGTTAACGAAATCATTGTAAATTCCTACTGCCGATAAAATGACTATAGTTGATGTAACCGGCTTTAGAAGTGGGAAAATAATATGGAAAAACAAGCGAAAACTCCCACAACCGTCTATAAGTGCTGCTTCGTCAATTTCACGTGGAATCGTGGCCATAAAACTTTTGTAAAGCAAAGCAGCAAAAGGAAATCCAAGTGCTACCTCCACAAGCACAATACCTGGCAATGTTTTAAACAACCCAAGAGAATTAAGAACCCATATCGTTGGTACCACAGCAGGAGGAATAATTAATCCTGTAATAACTAGAAAGTTAAAAAATGAGCTAAGCTTGTTTATTTTTCTTTGTAAAACAAACCCAGCCATGGAACTTACAAGAACTAAAATAATAATAGAAAATACAGTAAGCAGTGTACTGTTGATAAATGCACGCACCACCATACCATCATTAGCAGTTAATACCGTCCTTACGTTTTCTAGCAAATGAAAACTACTAGGCCAACTCATATTTAATAAGGAAGATTCTTGTGTATTCTTTACTGCATTAATAATGACGAAGTAAAAAGGAATGCCAAAAACAACAATAGTTAATAGGACTGCAATGACTTCAATAATTAACTGTTTTACCTTTTTTCCGTTCCAAACTGCTCTTTTTGTCTCTTCTGCTAGTTGACTCATTTCTTTTTTCATCGGCATCATACATCCACCTCTTTTCTGTTTAAGTATACATATAATGGAAGTGCTAAAGCAGATACTACTATAAATAAAATCACGTTTCCGGCGGTTGAGAGCCCATAAAAACCAGCTTGATATTGTTTGTAAATAATCGAAGCAATAAGATCCGTACTAAATCCCGGTCCTCCTTTTGTCATCGCCCATATCAAGTCGAAAGAACGCAATCCTCCGATAAATGAAAGGATAATGACTGAATTCATAGCTGGACGGCTAAGCGGGAGGATAATATACCAAAATTTATGAAATGCATTGCCTCCGTCCATCATCAGTGCTTCATAATATTCTTCCGGAATCGACATAATCCCAGCAATAAAAATCACGGTCGCTATTCCTACGCCTTTCCATACATCGACAAGCGCAACCGATAAAAGAGCGATGCGCGTATCCCCAAGCCAATCTGGTCCGACCATTCCGAGTACCTGGAGAGTTTTATTAATCAATCCCTGAGTTGGATGCATCATCACAGTAAATGCAATCCCGACAGCAATCGTACTCAACAACGTTGGAAAGAAAACCATCGAACGAATAAACGATTTCGTTTTTAATCTTGAACAAAGAAACACACCGAGAAGAAAGCCGAATATCACTTTCAGACCAGATGTCACCACAGCGTAGATAATCGTATTTTTAAAACCGATATTCAATGATGGCTCCGTGAAAAAAGTGGTAAAATTTTCTAATCCAATAAACTTCCAATCTGTCAACGTCCACCACGTCATACTAAAAAAGAACGACATAATAGTTGGAAATAAGAAAAACACAAAATAAATAATTCCGGCAGGTAACAGAAAATAATACGTATAAAATCGATTGATTGACTTCGTCATCTGCTTATCCACCTCATTTCCATGTAGAAGATCGGCCCTGCTATAGAAACATAAACAGGGCCTCTCATCATTTAAAATCTTTTATTATTACCATCCTGGGAGACCAAGTTGTTTTGCTTGCTTTTCAACATCTCGATCATATAACTTGGCTCCTTCCTTCGCTGATTTAATACCGCTCCCTACTTCTGTCGTGATTTGCGGCAAGCTTGGACCTTTGACAGGGCTAAGGAATTCTAAAGCCGGAGCCGTTTTTCCCGATTCAAAATAAGGAAGCATTTCCTTTACTGCTGGGTAAACATCATCTGGAAGTTTAGCTCCTTTTATTGCTAAAGGTCCCTCTGGTTTCACTTTAGAAAGATATGCATTCATTCCCTCTGGAGAGATATAAAATTCTACAAATTTTTTTGCTTCCTCAACATGATCGCTATTTTTGTTAATATAGATAGCTGCAGGCATCCATACAGTAAAACCGTTAATATCCGGGCTGTCGCTAGGCTGTGGAAATACACCGATGTCATTAATCTTATCTGGATAATTTTTTGCAATTGCTGTCAGTGCAAACGTAAGCATTGGATAATGAACACCCTTGCCTTCAGCCAGCATTTTTAAACCAGCATCATAATTTGTAGCTAGAAAATCCTTATTCAAATACCCCTTTTTATACACTTCTTCTAATTTTTTGAAACTGCGAAGTGCTTCTGGGGTATCAGAAAATTTCGCCTTATTAGCAGTGTAGTCTTCTGCAAATGTAGGGGTCTTTGCAAGGACATTATAGTTATCTGCTAATACAATCAATTGTGTTGTCCAATCATCCTTATAAGTTCCAATTACCGGTGTTTTACCTGCTGCCTTTATTTTCTCATTATTCTTCATTAACTCTGACCAAGTTTTTGGAACGGAAAGTCCAAGTTCTTTATAAACTTTCTTATTATATAACCATCCACCAACTATAACAGGCCCTGCAGGAATACCATATACCTTTCCATTTGCGGTAACCGTCTTCTTAAAAGAATTCATCACGTTTTTCATAAAAGGCTCATTTGTTAGATCTACAAAGTTTTGTTCTGGATTTAACGCTTGTACGAGAGCTCCTGAATTGTAGTAAACAAGATCGGTCATATCTCCCGTGGCCAAACGGGTTTTGACAACATTATCTCCTTCTGCTCCCCCTGGACGAGTTTCAAATTCTATTTTAATGTCGTATTTTTTCTCAAATGCATCTGCAACCGCTTTGATTCCATCCAATGTTGTTTGATTGTCAATTAAAAGTGTAAGGGTTTTTTGTTCTTTTGCTGCATTATTCGACGTGTCTTTACCGCTACCGCTGCACCCCGTCAATATCCCCATCATAAGTACCGTACTACACAATAGTGATGAAAATATTTTTGTTTTCTTCCTCATTTTTAATCCCCCTTTTTAAACGCTTTCATTTTTTATATTGTTTCTTCTTGTTTCTTCTCTGAGCCCAGATTTACTTAAGATCATTGTAAACGATTGCTAAGGAACTTGATAAGTGTGTTCTTTTTGTTTTTTGTCCGTTTTTTTTTGGATAGCAGTAATAATAAAATGATCTTTAGATCAGAAATATTACAGCGCATACAAACCTAACCAAACAAAAAAAGGCTTTTAAGCCTTTTCCAAAAAACTTTTTAAAAAATTTCTTTATATTGTCCTGGTTTCATCCCAACATATTTTTTAAACACCTCAGAAAAGTGTTTATAGCTATGATAGCCGACCATCTCGCTAACATCCGTTACCTTATATCCTTCCCGAAGCAATTCCTTCGCCTGCTCCATACGAATTTCAGTCAAATATTTAATATACGAATGCCCCATTTCTTCTTTAAACAGCAAACTAAAATAGGCAGGATTCATCCCTACATGTTCGGCGACTTCCTGCAGGGTCAAGTCCCTATTATAATTGTCTTTTATATAGATGCACGCTTTTTCTACAGCACTATGCTTCGTTTTTTGGCGGAACGCCATTACCCAATCCATAATCATTTCCATTTGCGAATGCAGCCATTGAAACATTTCTTCCCTTGTATTCATTTGACGTATCTCCACATGAGGCAAATAATCTTTCCCCCATATCTCATCTATGTTTGCTCCTGTTTCCTTTGCTGCTTCGATTGCAAAATAAACAAATTTCAATACTTCCCTCTCCACAATATTTGGATGGAGCCCTTTCGATTTTAATTGTTTTATATAACCATCCAGCTGACGAAGTAGCCCTTCTTTATCTCCAGTCCGTATATAAAACATAACTGCTTCCTCTTGCTTTGGTAGATCCGTAGAAAATGGAGAATCGCCACTTATATCTTCAAAATGAATCCAACCATTTTCCTCCATAAACCGCCCATATTTCAACGCCTGTAAAGCCTCTTTATAGCTTTTCGGGGCATCAGTTATATGTGAATATGTTCGGCCGCATCCTACTGTTATTCCTACCTGCTCTGCCCAAAAACATAATTGTTTCCATAAAACATCCGATTGAACATCAAAATGAAAAACGACAAACAGCTGCTCGGATCCATTTCGCACATAAACAATACGGTAAGAAGGGGCATTGCTTATAAAATAGCGATATTCCGATAACGCAATAACCGTTATCCCAACAACACGGTCTTCATCATCTCCAAAGCATTCCCGCCACTTTGCTTCTGCCTCATTCCCCAGCAATAGCAAGTCTAATGTGGCTTTTTCTAGTAACTCGCGTTGGCTATTCTCCCATTTTGATTTCAGCATAGAAAGTTCCTTTTTTTGCTCGATCTTCTCAATAATTTTAGGAATGGTATCCTTCATCATAGATACGGTAATTGGCTTTTCTAGATAGTCCGCCACCCCTAATTTAATGGCTTTCTTTACGTACTCATATTCATTAAAACCACTGAATACAATACATATCGTTTCAGGCGATTCTGACAAGATCTTTTCCACAAGTTGCAACCCATCTATACCAGGCATCCGGATATCTGTAAAGACAATATCAGGACGGTATGTTTTCCATAACGATAAAGCACTAAGCCCATCCGCAGCAGTTCCTACTAATTCAATTCCATATTGTGACCAGTCAATCATCGTTTGGAGACCATGGAGTACAATATATTCATCATCAAATACAGCAGCCTTTATCACGGATTTCCCTCCTTTGTCTCCATAGGGAATCGAATTTCTACTCTCGTTCCTCGATTTACTTCGCTTGAAATGGTAAATCTACTGTCTACCCCATAATATAGCGATAAACGTTCACGAACATTTCGTAAACCGTATCCCTTCTCGATCGCTTCCAAATCTTCCATTCCTACCCCATCATCTTCGATTGTAAAAGTAATAAATCCACTCTCTATTTTTCCAGTCAATCGAACAGTTCCTTTCCCCACTTTCGGTTCTAAACCATGATAAATAGCATTCTCTACAAGCGGCTGAAGTAATAGTTTCAATATTTCTTTATCCATTAGGGCAGGATCTACTTTTTGAATATACTGAAAGCGATTGTTATGCCGCATATTTTGAATCGTCATGTAGTGTTGAATATGTTCCAGCTCTTTCGCTACAGGAATAAATTCTTTCCCATTATTCAGGCTTAACTTAAAACTCTCTGACAGAGATATTGCCATTTTAGCGATATCATGATTATTTTGTAATACGGCCATCCAGTAAATCGAATCTAATGTATTATATAGAAAATGGGGTTTAATTTGCGCTTGGAGCGCCCGTAGTTCTGCCTCCCGCTCCTTTAATTGCAAACGGATCAACTGTTCGTTAAGCTTTTGATTCTCTTTTGTCATTCGCTTAAATGTCTCTTCAATGACAACAATTTCATTCTCTTCAGTAGCGTCATGAACATCCCATATCCCTTTTGCTAATTCTACGGTTATTTTTTTTAATTGTCTAAGCGGTCTTGTAATAGACCCAGAAAAAACAAAGGAAAGAAATAAAGAAATAAGAGCCATGAAAGAAGCGATGAAGGCCGTCACCATTCCTATTTGGTTTGGCTGTTGGAGCAACTCTTTTTCTTTAATTACATGGATAAACATCCATCCTGTTGTTTGATTTGTATAGCTGCTAAGAAAATAGCCTCTATCCCTTAGCTTTTGAAACGCAGATGAAATACTATTTCCTAAATTACTTTCTATATGAAAAGAAGAAGTAGAATCATATACAACACTTACTCCTTTTCTAGAAGGATTAAGGACAATAAATCCTCGGTTCTCCTTTTCATTAAACACTTTTAAAAATATGGATTTTTTAATGTTTACCACTAATAATCCTGTAATCTGTGGATGAAATAATTGTTCAGGATCCCTTAATAGCTTGACCGAAGAAAATGTGTTGCTTGTCCGTGTATCTGTTAAAACATTGTAATCAAAAAATACTGGCTTTCCTTTTGCTTCTACACTTCTTTTATACCAGTCCGTCTGCGCAATCTCCGCAAAGTTATCATTGCTTCCATAGTGGCCCATACTTTTAGAATTTCCGTAACATACAGAACGGTAATGTGGATCAAATAAACAAACCGAATCAATATATTGAGTATCAATAAGATAATTAGAAAGCAAATTTTGGATACGCCTAACTGTACCCATATTAATGATTTTCTGTTTGCTATCTTTATGGGAAGCACTTCTTTTTAATTCTCGTTGAATGTCCTTATTCCACGAAATGACTCTCTCCATATTGATAATATTGCGTAACAGCAAATCAGCTACCTCGTTGGCTGTCTCCAGATGGTTTTCTGTCACTCGCAACTGGTTTTGCACTAGTGTATCTTTTGCAATATTATAGGAAAAGAACCCTAACAGAAAAAGAGGCGGAAGCGAAAGACTGATCATCGCAATAAAATATTTGTCGCGAACATTCTGAAAACGAAACAGTCTCATAATTCTCCTAAACCATTGTTTTTTCATTACAATCCTACCCTAGCAAAGCTTATTTGACCTACATTATAATAATCAATCTATCTTAACAAAATATGTTACAATTAATATCTACTTATCATTTAGCCCCAACAACGAGAGAAGAGGATGTCCCAAAAGTGTTCGCATAGCGTTCGCTTTTGGGACACTTTTTTGGATAAAAAAGAAGAAAACCGTTCCTCTTTTGGTATAATAGAGTCACCACAACCCTACCAAAGAAAGGACGGTTTTCTTATGTACATTTATTATAACCGAGATCAACTCATTTTGCCAATGGATCTTGAAATTTTCATTCCCAAACATCATCTTTGCCGGATTGTGGATCTGGCAGTGGAAAAAATGGATCCGGCTCTGTTCGTTTCCCTCTATCCTGGCGGAGGGCGTCCAGCCTATCATCCGAAAATGATGTTGAAAGTCATCCTGTATGCCTACGCCAATCGGATCTACTCCTCTCGCCAAATCGCCAAGCAGTTGAAAGAAAACATTTACTTTATGTGGCTATCCGGCCATCAAACACCGGATTTTCGCACGATCAACCGATTTCGGTCGGAACGGATGAAGGACATCATTTACGAAACGTTTTTCTCCATTGTCGATCTTCTGCGTCAAGAAGGGTTGGTCAAGTTAGAGGATTATTTTCTGGATGGAACGAAAATCGAGGCCAATGCCAACCGATATACATTCGTTTGGCGCAAATCAACGGAAAAGTACGATCAGAAACTGGAGGAGAAATTCCGGAAAATCGTTGCCTCGATCGAACAGGTGACGAAAGAAGATGAAGAGGCGGAACAAGAGGGGGATTTTCAAGAAAAGCTGGAAGCTTCACCGATCACGTCCGAAAGGATCGAAGCCGTCATCGAACAAGTGGAAGAGCGCCTAAAGAAAGAGCCGAAGAATCGTACGTTAAAGAAAGCCAAACGGCAATTGGAACAAGATCTTCTCCCCCGTAAGAAAAAATATGAAGAATACAAAGAAAGATTAGGCGAACGGAACAGTTTTTCGAAAACGGATCCGGATGCCACGTTTATGCGGATGAAGGACGACCATATGAAAAATGGCCAGCTCAAACCGGGGTACAATGTGCAGATTGGGACAGAGAACCAATTCATCACTGGATTTAGCGTGCATCAACGGGCAGGGGATGCCGGATGTTTCATTCCGCATTTGGAGCAATTGGCCGCCTATGGGCGTCCAATGCCTAAACAAGCCATTGCGGATTCCGCCTATGGGAGTGAGGAGAACTACACGTACTGTGAGAAAAAGAAGATAGTCGCCCTGATCAAGTACAACACGTTAGATCGGGAACAAACGAAAGCGTGGGCGAAGGAGATCGGCCGAATCGAGAACATGACGTATGATGAGGAGCTGGATGAGTGGATTTGCGCTAAAGGGGAACGGTTGGTGTTTGTGTATGAACGGAAGGAAACGACCGACAACGGGTACGTTACCGTCAAACGGACGTATCGTTGTACGGCTTGTGCCGGATGTCCGTTTCAGGCGACATGCGCCAAAGGCAAAGACACGAAAACCATCCGCGTTTCCTTGAAAAATCAACAACAACGGCAAGAGATCCGTAAACGGCTGTCCACGGAAGAAGGGGCGGCGACGTACCGAAAACGACAAATCGAAAACGAGCCGGTGTTTGGGCAAATCAAGCACAACCAGCAATTTCAGCGCTTTTTGTTAAGAGGGCTCCCAAAAATTACCTTGGAATGGGGGCTTATTTGTGCTGCTCACAATTTGAGAAAGTGGGCGGCCACAACCGATCCAACAAAGAAAAAACAGGATAAAATTCAGAAATAAGGAGAAATTCCTGCTTCAAAAAAGGAATAAATAACCAAATAGTAAAGAAAAGAAACAGAGGCTGTCCCCAAAAGGTCGGTTTAACGACCTTTTGAGACAGCCTCCATTCATGTGCATACCACTTTTCAAATCAATCCAGAAATTACCGTTTTCGTAATACCTCTTGCTCATACTTTTTCACTTCTTCTAACCATGTCTCTCTTACAGGCACGCCCATATAATCACAATAAGCGTCCCATACTGCCCCAAACGGATATGTTTTAAACTCCTCGATGAGTGCGAGTCTTTCTGTAAAGTTTCCGCTTTCCTGCAACTGCTTCAGGTAATCGTTTGGCATTAGCATCGCATATAACAATGCTTTAATCATATTGCGCGTTCCGATAACCCAAGCTGCAATCCGGTTGATGCTTGCATCGAAAAAGTCCAAGCCAATCATCACACGCTCCAACGCCTGATTGCGAACAATCTCTAGTGCAATTTCTCTTAGTTCCTCATCAAAAATAACAACATGGTCACTATCCCATCGAACCGGTCTCGATACATGCAATGCGAGTTTATCAAAGTAAAGCAGTAGAGCAGAAATTTTATTAGAAATTGTTTCCGTTGGATGAAAATGTCCTGTATCCAGTAAGTATACCTTTTTATTCGTTAGCGCATAACCTAAATAAAATTCATGAGAGCCGACAACATATGACTCCGAACCAATTCCAAATAATTTACTTTCGACTGCATCAATATTATAAGTTTCATCTATCTCTTCGGCAAAAATTTGGTCTAATGAATCTTTTAATCGCTGTCTTGGTGTTAACCGATCACTTGGAATATCCTTATATCCATCTGGAATCCATATGTTTGTTAAACAAGGAGTGCCGAGTTGTTTACCAAAATACTCCCCAATTTTGCGACTCGCAATACAATGACGAATCCAAAATTGCCTGATTTCTTCATTCGGATGGGATAATGTAAGGCCATCTGCCGCTTTTTCATGAGAAAAAAGCGTTGGATTAAAATCTAATCCTAACCCATGTTCCTTGGCCCAATTCACCCAATTCCCAAAATATTCCGGTTCTAATTCGTCTCTTTCTACTACTTTTCCTTTTGTTTCTGCGTACATCGCATGCAAATTCACACGATGCTTACCTGGAATAAGTGATAGTGCTTTTTCTAAATCTTGTCTTAATTCTTCCGGTGTTCGTGCTTTACCTGGGTAGTTACCAGTAACATCAATTCCGCCAGATAATTCCGCCTTTTTCACCTCAAAACCTGATACATCATCCCCTTGCCAACAATGAATCGAAATAGATACACTTTTTAATTGATGAAATACTTCATCAACATTAATTCCCCATTTTTCATAATCTTGTTTCGCTCTGTCAAAGTTTTCTTTTCTCATACTCTGCCCCTCTCCTTTTTCGATACAAATCGCCGTAATGGAAAAGAACGTTTGATGATCGTCCTTGCTTGATCCAGCGTTTGAATGTCACCAAGAGCCATAAGCTGTACAACAATATTTCCGATCGCTGTCGCTTCCACTGGTCCAGCGTACACCTCTTTACCAGTCACATCTGCAATCATTTGATTCAATAATTCATTTTGACAGCCGCCGCCAATAACATTAATTTGACTAAACTTTTTCCCAACGATCTCTTCAATCTCTTGGATTGCCTTTTGATAACTGACGACTAAACTATCAAAGATACATTTTGCCACTTGCCCTGGTGTTCTTGGTACAGGCTGATTCATCTCTTGACAATATTTTTGGATTTCTTCCACCATATTATCTGGCTTCAAAAATCTTCCGTCATCTACATGAATAATAGAGGTAAATTCTTTCTCTTCTCGAGCCATTTCTACTAATTGTGCAAAGGAATACCGATCCCTGTAATTCCTTTTCACTTCTTGGATCATCCAAAGCCCCATTATGTTTTTTAAAAATCGAAAACGATAATCGATGCCACCTTCATTGGTAAAATTGCATTTCAGTGCATCAGCTGTACAAATCGGGTCATGATTTTCCACACCAATTAATGACCATGTACCTGAGCTGATATAAATTGTATTTTCTGATTCCGGAACAGCAATAACGGCAGAAGCAGTGTCATGAGTCGCTGGTAAAATCACCTTCATATCAAAGCCAAATTCCTTGACCAATTCCTTTCTCAAATTTCCTAACAATGTTTTTGGCGGATGAATGGGTTGAAACATCTCTTCATTGATTCCAAGCTGCCGCAATATCCGTTTGTCCCATGTCCGTGTAAACGCATTTACTAATTGAGTGGTGGTTGCATTCGTGTATTCATTGACTTTTTTCCCTGTCAATAAGTAATGGAAATAGTCAGGAATCATTAAAAAGGTTCTGGCCTGCCGTAAAAGTTCAGGGTTGGTTTGCTGGATGGCATACAACTGATAAATTGTATTAAATTTTTGAAACTGAATTCCTGTGTCAAAATATAACTGTTCTTTTCCAATAATTTGAAACGCTTTCTCCATCATGCCATCGGTGCGTGGATCACGATAGGCTACCGCTTCGGTCAACAGTTGGTCTTCTTCATCCAACAGAACAAAATCCACTGCCCACGTATCCACACCAATACTTTCCGGCTTTATCCCTATTTCCTGGCATGCGTGTATTCCTTTTTTGATCTCTTGAAATAAGTGTTCAAGATCCCAACAAAAATGAGATCCTTTTTGGATAATATGGTTGTCGAAACGATAAATCTCATTAATCTTTAACTTTCCCTCTTCTAACCTTCCTGCAATCACTCTCCCACTGGACGCACCAATATCTACAGCTAAACAATGCTTGCTCACTTCAATCCCCCTCATCAGAAAGCGCTTACCTACTAACACATATGTTCATCGCGCTGGAGATTTTTTTATTACTTTATCTCCAAACGCGATGATATGGATTATCTAGTAAATGCTGCCGGCACACCGCCGTCTACAGTCAGCATGCATCCGGTTGTTTTCTCAGACTTGGAAGAAGCAAAAAAGGCAATGGCTTCAGCAATGTCTTTTGGATAAACATTCACTAATAATGTGGTCCGTTTCCGGTAATATTCCTCTAGTTGATCTGGTTCGATTCCATATGCTTTCGCCCGCTCCTCGCGCCAAGCTGAATTCCAAATTGCAGATCCTTGCAACACTGCATCAGGAAGCACAGAATTTACACGAATACCGTATTGTCCACCTTCTACTGCAATGCATCTTGCTAAATGCATTTCCAATGCCTTTGCAGCGCTGTATGCTGATGCATTTTTGCCCGCATATACCGAGTTTTTGGAGCCGACAAATACCATACTTCCGCCGATTCCTTGTTTTTTCATTTGTTTAAACGCTTCTCGTGCAACAAGGAAATATCCTGTAGCGAGCACATCCATATTCAAATTCCATTCTTGTAATGTCGTTTCCTCCAATGGACTGGAAGTCGCAAGCCCCGCGTTATTGACAACGATGTCCACTCCACCGTAAGTCAACACTGTTTGCTCAAAAGCGGCTTTCACTTCCTCTTCTTTTGTCACATTCATTTGAACGGCAATAGCCCGTCCCTCTCCATATTTCTCATTAATTTCCGCAGCTACCTTTTCTGCTCCTTCGATGTTCAGGTCAGCTACTACAATATGTGCTCCTTCTGACGCAAAACGACGACAAGTTTCGCTGCCAATACCGCCAGCTCCCCCCGTGACAAAAGCAACTTTCCGCGAAAATTCTGCTTCAGGCGGCGCAAGGGTCAATTTGTAAAGCTCCAACGGCCAGTATTCAACATTATAAGACTCTTTTTCATCTAAGGAAACGAAGTTTCCTAGCGATGTTGCCCCTTTCATTACCGCGATAGCCCGATGGTATAGCGCGCCACTAACGTTCGCCATTGCTAAACTTTTACCTGTATTAACCATACCAATACCAGGAATGAGTATTACACGTGGCGCCGGTTCAAACATTTGGTCTCCTTCTTTTCTATTCCGTTCGAAATAAGCCTTATATTCTTCTTTAAATCTTTCAATTCCCTCTTTCACTTTTTCTATTAATTGATGAACATCGTTTGTTTGCGGGTCCCAATCAACATATAAAGGAACACGCTTCGTATGTACCAAATGATCGGGGCAAGCCGCACCGATTTGTGAAAGCACAGGAGCTTCATAACTATTCACAAACTGCAGAACATCATCTGAATCATCATATGACAAAATCATCCGCTTTTGATCACTAACTGCTCCGCGGATAATTGGCATCACTTGCGCCAAAATTTTCTTTCTTTCCTCTGCTGAAAGCGCCTTATACTTTTGTCCGCCAAACACAGAAGTTTCATCAATTTGTTCTCGTATATATTGTTCCGCTTCGTTAATGATCGAAATGGTTTTTTCATAACACTCTTTTGCTGTTTCTCCCCAAGTAACTAGGCCATGTTTTTCCATTAGTACTAACTCGGCATTTGGGTTATTTTTGACTCCTTCTGCGATCATTTTTGATAATGTGAACCCTGGGCGAACATATGGAACCCAAACAAACCGATCCCCATATATCTCTTCGGCAATCTGCTTCCCGTTATCGGCACAGCAAATGCTAATAATGGCATCTGGATGAGTGTGGTCGACATGCTTAAACGGCAAAAAGGCGTGCAGCAATGTCTCAATAGACGGGCGGGGATGTTTCGGGTTAATCATACAATGCGATAAATATTCGACCATTTCTTCATCAGTCATTTGCTCACGTTCGATTAATGGACGAATATCTTCTAGTCTCAATCCTGTAAAATGCTGCTTCTTCATTGTTGCTAAATCAGAGCCGCTACCCTTTACCCACATCACCTCGATATCGCGACCTCGGAAATCTTTTTCAATGGTTTTCATCGATGTGTTCCCGCCGCCCCAGTTACAAACAGAGCGATCTGCTCCAATCAAGTTAGAGCGATATACTAGTTCGTCCAGCCCTGTGCAGAGCTGTGATGCCTTTTTCTGATCCCATAAACTTTTAACCATACACCTCGCCACCTTTTTATATTTTTTGATTAATATTATTATATTTTATTTTTATTTATTTTTGAATATATTTATTTATTTGTTTTTTATAAATTAAAAATGTTGATGTTTCTTTGAATGTATATAATCATTCAATTATCTAATGGATAAGCCATCGTAGACAATAGTGCTAGTTCCGCTTGTGTGGTATCCAGCCTGCTGTATTGCACAATAATCGGAATATCGCTTTCTATTTCTAAAGCGTATGGAACACCTGCCGGTATTTTTTTGCTTCCCTTCTCAAGAGAACTAGTGCGAATATGTCTTGTCCGTTTTCCTTTGACAGTGACAGAAATTTTTTCTATTGGCTCTTGATCTTCAAAATAAATCGTGATGTCAATATGGGCGTCTTGTTCATGCAAGTTCACTACACAAATCGATTCGTGACTGATTAATTTCCCCGAACTGTCTACCGGAATATACCCGTCTGGAATAACCCAATGTGTTGCCCCTTTTCTACTCATTTTTCTTTCCTCCTTACTTACCCTTTAAAATATCACTTACATCGTTTCTTCTAACGATGAGGTCGAAGCATACAACTCTCCGTTCTCCTCACTTCCATAACGTTCTCTTTCTATTTCTTGAAGTGTTTTCCCCTGTGTGCGAGGAGCACCAACAATCCCAACTACTGCTGCAATGATTAGAAATATAATCATCATATTTCCCGCAACACTAAACCCGAGCTTAGAGATAATCGTCGGCATCACGATAGACCATATACCTACAGCAACACGCGCGACAAAAAACATAAATCCTTGAGCTCTTGCACGATATTTGGTTGGAAACAACTCGCTAGCCCATAATCCATAAAACGCTTGTGCCCCAAAACCTGCAGAACAACCCCACAGAAAAACGAATAAAAGCAAAACTGGAATTGTCATTTTCGCATATACCAGTAATACCCAAGCAACAATACCCATGATAGCAGAAACAGCGTATATCGCCCTACGACTTTTCCTATCCCCTAACCTCATGAAGACAAAGTATGTAGAAAGGACGGTAAAAATCCAAAGAACTGCTTGCAACAAGTTCGCAGTGCTTGCAGACAATCCACCGACGGTCTCATAAATATATGGCATAAAAAAGCCCATCGCCCCCGCTGTTAAATTCCAAAACAGATAGACTCCAAGTAAAAGAAGTAACGCCCTACGATTTACTTTTTTGCTAAATAATTCCCTCAAGGAAGTATTGGAATGTTGACCAATAGCCCGCAATGCTTCCTGTTTTGCTTTTTCTTCTTTCCATATGGACGATTCCACTAAACCTCGTCGTATATACCATGTGATGAATGCGATTACAAATAGATGCGCAAAAATAAGACGGCTACCGAGAAGACCTAGAGGTGCTAGTAATACGGAAAGCAGTAATGCCGCTACTGGTCCCAAGGACCAAGCTAACTGCGCTGTTCCTGTATGTGCTGCCCTTTTTGTATGCGGCGCCTCTTCAGCTATATACGTCCAAGAAGCCGGAACACCCGCTCCCACTGCCAAACCAGTAATAATGTAACCCGTCAACAACATAGGGAAATTTATTGAACAGATAATAAAAAACATTCCAAGCATGTACACGAGCAAATCATAGGTATAAATGAATTTGCGACCATACTTATCACAAAGATAACCACCTAATAAAGCACCAATCGCAGCTCCAAATGCATTTGCACTCACAGCACCCAATAATCCGATTTCAATGTCATTCAAATGCAAATACTCCACCCAAAGAGATAATCCTCCAGCTCCAGCAACGATTGAACCCGCTTCAATATAATTCGACATCGCCACTGAAATCGTTGCCTTCCATCCTTTGGTTTGCTTGATGCCAATATAACCAGACATTGTTTTCTCCCCCTTTGTTTTTTAACTAAATTTTAAATATAAATAAAATATTCGGAAAAATGTTGAGATACTATCATTTTGATTCTCTTCTAAGATATTCTATTTATCCCCACCTTTTTTGTTTATGTTTATTTTAAATTATATTATATTTTTGTTTTTATTTGAATATGTTATTTTTATTTGTTTTAACTATATTACTTATAAAAGTCTCATCTATTCGTCATTGCTTTACTCGTTTTCTTATTATCTTTTCCTTTTCCTTACATAGTTGCATCACTTTATGTAAAAGCAGTATGATTAGTTCATACGATCATAATAGAAAGGAAGGGAGATAAATGACCAAACAACTGCCGCCAGGCCAATTTGAAACGGAAAAATGGCCGATTCTCCATGAGGGGGATGTCTATCAATTTGATGAATCAACATGGGAATTCCGCTTATTTGGGGATGTGAAAGAAGAAGTCTCTCTTTCCTATCGGCAAGTAATGGAGCTGCCAAAAACGATATCGACGATCGATATGCATTGCGTGACCACGTGGTCAAAGTTTGATACAACGTTTGAAGGAATCGCTTTTCGCGAGTTTTTGCGCTTTGTTGAGCTGGAGCCGGATGTAAAATATGTGAAAATTTACGGCTATTTGAACGGAGACCGCTTCGGCTATTCGGCGAACTTGCCGCTTGAAGCGCTCATGGGCGATGACGCGTTGTTTGTGTACCGCTGGAAAGATAAACATCATGACTGGCAGGATATTTCCCCGAAACATGGCTATCCGCTCCGCTTTATTCCGCCCGCATCGTTTTACTTATGGAAAGGGGCGAAATGGGCGTCAGGCATCCGGTTTATGAAAAAAGACGAGCCGGGATATTGGGAACAGCGCGGCTATTCGATGACCGCCAATCCGTTTAAAGAAGAACGCTTTGCCAATCCGGCCGGCACGTTTAAGTTATGGTGACGGAGCTTTCCGAACGAAAAACGAGGACCGCTTCGCTCAGGAAGGGTCCTCGTTTTATTATGACTAAACATGATTGACTGCTGTTTGTTTTTGTAGCCAAGGGCTGAGCCGGGCAAACAAAAGCATAAAGACAATGGTAATCATGACGCCTTTTACTGCATTAAACGGAAGGATGGCAGAAACGACGAGCGCTTTTGTTTCCGGCGCGCTCATCGCCGGAGCGCCTAGAAAGATCGTATATGCCGGCAGAAACACATAGTAGTTCAATACGCTCATCATCAACGCCATGACGGCGGTGCCAGTGGCTAACCCAGCCAGCATTCCTTTTTTCGATTTTGTTTTATGATATACGTAATATGTCGGCAAAATAAACGTAATCCCGGCCATGAAGTTGGCGATATGCCCGACCGGAACGCCGGTAGGACTGCCGACCATGAAATAATTCAGCACATTTTTTAGCAATTCAACGAGCACTCCCGCCAGCGGACCGTACAAAAGCGCGGCGATCAATGCCGGAACGTCGCTGAAATCCACCAATAGAAAGTTTGGAAACGGCGGAAGCGGAAAGTTTAACAGCATCAGCAAATACGAGATGGCACTAAATACCCCAATCAAGACAAGTGCGCGGACATTCATTTTTCTCATGTCGATTCTCCTCTCCTTCTCGTGATTCATCCTCACAAGAAAGAAGGCTGCCATCTTGAGCGTCAAATAAAAAACCCTTAAGTGCTCACACTTAAGGGAGAAAAAGGGTATGCTCAAATAGACGTTCGAGCGCGCCGCATTCGAACGCCGGCAAACCTTCATCTTCTCCCATCCAGACTATACTGTCGGCTCCGGACTCGCACCGGATCCTGCCTTGCGGCTCGCGGGCTGAGAAGCGCAATCGCTTCATCACCGCCGGTCGGGAATTTCACCCTGCCCCGAAGATGAATCGTATATTTTTTATATGCGATTGTACATTTAGTATACAATTTTTATATAAATTCTGTCTACCATTTTTTATGCAACAAAGTTTTTTATTTGCACAACATTTTTATGATAAAATAAAAACGGAAAAAGATAGCAAATAGTAAGGAGAGTGGCTAGATGAAACAGGAAATCATCGAACGCTTTACGAAATACGTTAAAGTCAACACACAATCCGACCCAAACAGCGACACTTGCCCTTCCACTCCTGGCCAGCTGGAGCTTGGAAACATGTTGGTGGAAGAATTAAAAGCAATCGGCATGAAAGACGTGACAATGGATGAAAACGGATACGTAATGGCAACATTGCCGGCGAATACAGATAAAGATGTGCCAACCATTGGCTTTTTAGCCCATATGGACACAGCAACCGAATTTACGGGAGCAAACGTCAATCCGCAAATCGTCGAAAATTATGACGGCGGCGATATCGTCTTAAACGAATCGTTAAACATTGTCCTGTCGCCAAAAGATTTCCCGGAATTGGCCAACTATAAAGGCCATACGCTCATCACCACCGACGGCACGACGTTATTGGGAGCAGACAATAAGGCAGGGATCGCCGAAATTATGACGGCGATGGCTTATTTAATTCAGCACCCGGAAATTAAACACGGCAAAGTGCGCGTCGCCTTTACGCCGGATGAAGAAATCGGCAGAGGCCCGCATAAGTTTGACGTCGCTAAGTTCGGCGCTAAATTTGCGTATACGGTCGACGGCGGCCCGCTCGGCGAATTGGAATACGAAAGCTTTAACGCCGCGGAAGCAAAAATCACGATCAAAGGGAAAAACGTCCATCCGGGCACTGCCAAAGGAAAAATGATCAACTCGATGAAAATCGCGATGGAATTTCACGGACAGCTTCCTGCTAACGAGGCGCCTGAGCATACGGAAGGATACGAAGGATTTTATCATTTGCTATCCTTTCAAGGAAATGTCGAAGAAACCATGCTTCATTACATAATCCGCGACTTTGACCGCCAGCAATTTGAAGCACGCAAAGCAAAAATGCAGGAAATCGCGGCAAAATTGCAAGAAAAGTACGGAAAAGAGCGAATCATGATCGAAATAAAAGACCAATATTATAACATGAAAGAAAAAATCGAACCGGTCCGTGAAGTCGTCGATATCGCCTATGAAGCGATGAAAAACTTAAATATTGAGCCGAAAATTTCGCCGATCCGCGGCGGGACGGACGGTTCGCAGCTTTCCTACATGGGACTGCCGACGCCAAACATCTTCACCGGCGGCGAAAACTTCCACGGCCGCTACGAATATATTTCCGTCGACAACATGATCAAAGCAACGAACGTGATTATTGAAATTATCAAGCTGTTCGGGCAAAAAGCGTAACATAAAAGCTGGTTCCAAGCCGCTGTTTGGAACCAGCTTTGTTTTTCAGCGCAGTTTTTGAATGCGCCCTTCGATGTGGGCATCAAATGGCTGCGGAAGCTGTTTGATATAATCGACGAGCGCATCCAGATCGACCGGTCCCACTTCCCGATTTTTTCCCTCCGTAAATACCGTGAAGTTATCTCCTCCATCAGCCAGGAAGCTGTTCGCCGTAACGGTGTATTCCGCATTTGGATCGAGTTTTGCGCCGTTTGGCAAATAAATATCGACGACTTTGTCCCCAATCGGTTTGCTTGCGTCCCAAGTATACGTAAGACCGGAAATTTGCAGCATGCGCGTTTGATTCGACTGCCATTGTTGATTTAACAGTTTGCGGATTTGTTCTCCCGTAAGCGTCATTTTTACTAGTTGATTGCTAAATGGCTGCACGTTATACAGCTCTCCCCATGTCACTTCCCCTTGTTCCACATCGGCGCGAATGCCGCCAGGGTTCATAAAAGCGAAGTCGGTTTTCATCGCTGTCCGCTGCGCGTCCGCAATCAAGTTTCCTAAAGCCGATTCACCGCTCGCATTTTGCTCAGCGCTAATCGTCGTTTTTGCCGTGCCGACGACTTGGTTAATAATCGGCGCGACCTTTTCTTCATACTTGTTAATTAGTTTCGTAATCTCTGGATCAGGCTTAATGCTATCTTGATAGGTAGTCACGATTTCCGCTTTTTTCGCAACAACATCTTTTGTTCGCCGATCAATTTTTAAATCGACATCAGAAAAAGCAGTTCCATAAGAATACGATTGAACAAGCAGTTTGCCATCCACTTCTGCATTTAAATACGCATGATTATGGCCGGCAAAAATCACGTCGACTTCATCATCCACTTTTTTCGCAATTTCCACAATTTCACCACTCGCATTGGAACCATCTTTATTAGACACCCCTGGATTATGCGCAAGGACAACGATTGCACGCACTCCTCTCCGCTTTAACTGTTTCACCGCTTTGTTAATCGCTTCTGCTTCATCTGTGAATGTAACCCCCGCCACACCGCTTGGAGTGACGATGCTTGGCGTGTCGGACAACGTTACTCCGATAAAGCCAATCGGCATCCCTTTCACTTTTTTAATAACATAAGGCGGAAGAATCGGTTTGCCTGTCTTTTTATCTATTACATTCGCACTTACGTATGGAAAGTCGGCGCCACGAAAATAGCCGGTTTTTGGATGTGTACCGCCATAAATGAGGCGAAGCATTTCGTCGACCCCTTCATCAAATTCGTGGTTTCCGAGTGTTCCCACATCAAAACCCAGATTATTTAAAAATTCTATCGTCGGCTCATCCTGCAGCAGTGCCGATACAGGCGAACTAGCCCCAACAGCATCTCCCGCATGCACAAGAAGCGTATGCTTATTTTCCCTTTCCCGTTGTTTCAAATACGCAGCTAAATAATCCGCTCTCCCGACCGCTCTTCCTCCAACATTTCTTGTTACATCAAGCTGTCCGTGAAAGTCGTTAATTCCTAGCAATTGAACATCGATGTAACGGTGTTGATACGCATCCGCTTTCAGCTGTTTTTCTTCATCGCCAGCTTTTCCAGCCGCAAAGACATTTCCCGAAGCGATCATCGTCGATAACATCAAGGCAGGGACAGCCGTTTTCAGCCATTTTGAAGAAAATTTCATCACATTAATTCCCCCTTTTTGTTTTTCTACTATTCAGCATAATTTTTCGTTCTATCAAAATAATAGAGTCAAATGACTTATTTTCTGCTAAACTATTGTAAATTTTTCATAAATTTGTATAGTATTTTTTCTATCTAACTATTCGTGATTGTCTATGAATCTACGGAAAAATCTTTTGTCATTCACTCGCGTTTTATCCTAAAAGGTTGAATAACGTAATGCATAACAAAAATCATGAGTGTAAAAAATAGGATTGTCACTGTATACAAAGGAGGTGTCTCTGATGGAACGGTATGAAGAATTCAACAAAAGCTTCATCAACGGCGAATGGATCGATGGGCTTAGCGAACGGACATATGATAACTTAAACCCGTATGACAATTCCGTTATTGCAACCATTCGTCTGGCAACGAAAACACAGCTTGCCGAAGCGTTTGACGTCGCCAAACAAGCTCAAAAAGAATGGGCGAACACACCCCCAGAAGAGAAAAAGGAAGTGCTCCGCAAAGCGGCGGAATATTTACGTTCCAATCGGGATGCAATTATGGATATGATCGCCCGCGAAACAGGCGGGAGCATCATTAAGGCGAATGTGGAAGTCGATTTATCGATTGGGCTTGTCGAAGAAGCAATCAACATGGTGGATGAATTGACAAAAGTGAGGGAAATTCCGTCGGAAACGGAAGGAAAAATCAACCGGATTTATCGCCTGCCATTAGGGGTCATCACATCGATTTCTCCCTTTAACTTTCCGATGAATTTGTCGATGAGAACAATCGCCCCAGCAATTGCGTTAGGAAATAGCGTCGTACATAAGCCGGATATCCAAACATGCTTTACAGGCGGCTCCATCATCGCAAGAGCCTTTGAATATGCCGGATTGCCAAAAGGAGTTTTAAACATCATTCTCACCGATATCGATGAAATCGGCGACGACATGTTGACCAATCCGAATTCGCAGCTTATTAGTTTTACTGGTTCGACCGCTGTCGGCAAGCATATCGGAGCGATTGCAGGCGGAATGTTAAAACGCGTCGCGCTAGAGCTTGGCGGTAACAACCCGTTTGTCGTTCTTGCTGATGCCAATGTGGACCGTGCCGTTGACGCAGCAATATTCGGCAAGTTTATCCATCAAGGGCAAATTTGTATGATTATTAACCGCATCATTGTCCATAAAAACCATTATGATGAGTTTGTCGAAAAATTCGTCGAACGGGCGAAAAAACTTCCGTATGGCGACCCGCGCGATCCGAAAACGATCATCGGTCCGCTGATTAACGAAAAACAAATCGAAAAAGCCTTGGCGATCATTGAAGAAGCGAAAAAAGAAGGCGCCAAAGTGGCGCTCGAAGGAAAGCGAATCGGCAACATTTTAACGCCGACTGTATTTGTCGATGTCGATAATAACAGCAAACTGGCACAAACCGAATTGTTCTCCCCAATCGCGACCATTATTAAAGCTGAATCCGATGACGAGGCGATCGCGATGGCGAACGATACCGAATATGGTTTAAGTTCAGCGATTTTCACCGAAGATTTAAGCGAAGGCGAACAATTAGCCTTACAAATTGAAAGCGGTATGACACATATTAACGATCAGACGGTCAATGATAGCCCGACCGTCCCGTTTGGCGGCACAAAAGCGAGCGGAATCGGACGGTTCGGAAACCCGTGGGTTGTGGAAGAGTTTACGATGACAAAATGGGTATCGGTTCAAAAAGAGTATCGCCGCTATCCGTTTTAGTAATCCAAGAAAAAGGGGCCGACCGAAAAGCAGAATTGCTTTCCAATCAGCCCCTTTTAAAATTCGCTTGTATTGGCGTGAATCGTGACTTGTTGGATTTTTACAACTGTTTTTCCCCTTTCACACCATTAATCGAGTAGCTTGCCGTAATGTCGGCATTTAACGAATGGGATACAGAGCAGTACTTCTCTTTAGACAATTGAATGGCGCGGACGACTTTGTCCTCTGGCAAATCCCCTTCTAACACATAATGAATGTGAATATCCGTAAACCGTTTCGGATGATCGTCCGCACGGGTTCCTTCCACTTCCATATAAAACGAACGAACCTCAAGTCGCATTTTTGTCAAGATCGATATAATGTCAATTCCCGTACATCCGGCAAGCCCATGTAAAATCAATTCCATCGGTCTCGCTCCAGAATCTTGCCCCCCTGCTTCTTTGGAGGCATCCATCGGGATTTCCACTCCCGAAGCGCTCATCCCTGTAAATGACATTTGCCCATTCCACGTCACTTTCGCTTTCACTTTTTCTTCCTCCTCTTTTTGCTCCAGCGGTGAAATAAATGATGTTACTATTCAGTTTACTTTGCCAAAAAAATAAATGCAAAAAAAATATCTTTTCGTATACATATTCTATTTTTCTATCTACCGTTTTTTTTCATGCATGATAAAATAAAAACATGCACAAATTTGATGAGTAAAGGGTGTAGGGAGATTGATGGAAAAAGCACTCATTTTGATCGCAGCTTACCTTCTTGGGTCGATTCCGTTTGCGCTCCTTGTTGGAAAAATAGGATACGGAGTCGATATTCGCGAGCATGGAAGCGGAAACCTAGGAGGGACAAATACATTTCGTGTGCTTGGCGTAAAAGCGGGGATTATGGTCACATGCGGAGATATTTTGAAAGGAACATTAGCAGCAAGCTTACCTGTATTATTTTCCGTTCACGTACATCCGCTTTTGGCAGGAGTGTGCGCGGTTCTCGGGCATATCTATCCGATCTTTGCTAAATTTCGCGGCGGAAAAGCGGTTGCTACATCAGCAGGGGTGATGCTGTTTTATTCACCGCTTTTATTCGTTTCCCTTCTTATTGTCTTTTTCATTGTTTTGTATATTTCCAAATATGTTTCATTATCTTCGATGTTAGCCGGGGTATATGCTGTTATTTATACGATCTTCTTTACTGATGATATTCCGCTAATGATCGCAGTATTGTTATTAACGGCGTTTATCTTTTACCGTCACCGCGCGAATATAAAACGCATTATCAACAAAACGGAACCAAAAATCAAATGGTTAGGCGGAAAATAGCACCATCGCGTCATTTTGAAACATCGTTTATCGAACACTTGATCAAGTGTATAATAAAAACAAGCCATTTGATCGGACAGGAAAGGAGTTTGATCATTGAAATTACCAAGCGAATTCATCGAAAAAATGGAGAGGCTGTTAAAAGATGAAGCTTCTCGTTTTTTTTCCACCTATCGGGAAGAAAAAGCAAACGGGTTACGGTTCAATCCGTTGAAAATCGACCGAGAAGCATTTTTAACGATCGTCCCGTTTGCACTTTCCCCCGTTCCGTTTTGCCCTACCGGCTTTTATTATGATGCAGACGAACAACCTGGAAAGCATCCGTATCATGCGGCAGGGCTCTATTATATCCAAGAACCGAGCGCGATGTTTGTGGCTGAGGTGTTAAAACCGAATCCGGGGGAAACGGTTCTTGACCTTTGTGCCGCACCTGGCGGAAAAACGACTCAGCTTGCGGCAATGATGAAAAATCAAGGGCTGATTATCGCCAATGAAATTCATCCGAAACGCGCCAAAGCACTTTCGGTAAATATCGAGCGGTTGGGCGTTACAAACGCGCTTGTTACGAATGAAACACCGGAAAAGCTCGCGAAATATTTCCCTGGGTTTTTTGACAAAATTTTAGTAGACGCTCCATGCTCGGGGGAAGGCATGTTCCGAAAAGACGAGAAAGCCGTTCGATATTGGAGCCAGGCGTACGTCGAACAATGCGCCATCAAACAACAGCATATTTTGCAATACGCCTATGAGATGTTAAAAGAAGGAGGCATTCTCGTTTATTCCACTTGCACGTTTTCTCCCGAAGAAAACGAACAGACAATAGAAGCTTTTTTACAAACATATGATGATCTTGAATTGCTATCGATTGAAAAAGTTCATGGCATTCAGCCAGGAAGACCGGAATGGACGAACACGAACTTGGAGGAAATAGAACGAACGGCCCGGCTATGGCCACATTCGTTAAAAGGAGAAGGCCATTTTGTCGCGAAAATAAAAAAAACAGGCCCCTCTCCTTCATGGAATGGGCGTTATGCCAAATCGAACGTCTCCAAACAAATGATTCGCGATTATCGACAGTTTGAACAGAAAGTGTTACAGATAGAAATCACCAAACCGTTGTATGCTTTTCAACATCATCTTTTCGCCTTGCCTGATCACTGTCCGAATTTCGATGGCCTAAAAGTGGTACGGGTAGGACTGCACTTAGGAGAAGCGAAAAAGCAACGGTTTGAGCCAAACCACGCGCTTGCCTTATCGCTAAAGCCGCAAGAAGTTCGTTACTCCCTTGACTTGTCAAGCGACAGCGTCGAATGTCTAAAATATTTGCGCGGGGAAACGATCCAGACGGGAGAAGACCGCGGCTGGCTGCTTGTGACCGTTGATGGCTATCCGCTCGGCTGGGGAAAAGAAGTAAAAGGTATGCTGAAAAACTTTTATCCGAAAGGATTACGAATGATGTAGAAAAAGGGCGCGCTGATCAGCGGCCCTTATTGTTTTGCCGATGTCGGAATGGTCAACGTGAATACAATTTCATCTTTTGCCAAATCCATTTTCCGGGCGGAAACTTGATAACCGTTGCCGAAACGAATATCGGTGAGCGCCACATAAACGCGGTTTGCCACTGGGTCAATGATCACTTCATCCGGCAGCGGCGCATGTTTTCGCAAATATTTTAAGACATAGGTGACGGGAAGCTCCCACTCTCCCAGTGATATTTCCGGACGTTGCAGCTCCACATTTCCACCTTTAACCACTTTTGGAATAAAGGAAACGACGAGGTCAAGCTCCCGGCCGAATACCGGAAGCTTGCTTGCCACATACACGCGGTCATCAAGCCAGACGCGATATTGCAGCGGATGATCTTTTGTCTTTTTGCGAATATAATCATTGATTACCGTATTCAAATGTTCTTTGTGCGAATATACCGTAAATGTCGCCCCTTTTGCTTTTTTCGGCGGCGGCACCGAAATCGGCTTAGCCGGCTGAAACAGCCACGCCGCAAGCAGCACGACAACGGCAATGTCCAATATCACTAATGCCCAAAACCACTTTTTCCAATTCATTGTTCCGATCTCCTTAGCCACATCTCTTCATGTTTTGTCAGCTCGTCATATACTCGTCTTGCCATTTGTTCATAGCCGATTTCATTCGGATGGAACTGATCGCTGTATAACATATCATCACGGTTGTCAAATAAATCTTTCACGTTTACAAATATTGTACGGTCATAACGTTTTAATACTTCTTTGCTGCCGTTATTCCATAGCTCAATGACATCGTCAATTTCCGGAACATTGGACAGCGAGCTCGAAAATGGATTATACAACCCGATAAGAACAATGGTGGCATGTCGATTGGCGGCGCGAATCGTAGCCAATAAATGATCCAACCGAGCGGCAAACCGTTTTTGCTCTTTAGCAAACAGTTCATATGATAAGTCAAAAAAATGGGAACGGACAATTTTCATCATGTCATTGCCGCCGATCGTAATGAAAATCAAATCAGCTTGTTCTACTGCTTCTATATGTTGATGGACGACGTCGTCAAGCTGGCTAATCCGCAATCCCCGTTTTCCTAAATTGACGACCGTAATCGTCCGCACCCCTTTATGCTGTAATAATTGTTGGCGCAAGCGCGAAATATATCCGCCTTTTTGTTCGCGATCCCCTATTCCTTCCGTTAATGAATCGCCAAGAGCGAGCACGCGGATATCTTTTGGAAAAAAATCATTGGCAACCATACGCGGTGCTAGCTTTATTTGCCGTTCAGGCAAGCTGGCATTGATTGCCTGCTGCGAAGAACAGCCGGCGCAATAGAACAATAATAAAAAAAGCAATCCCCATTTTTTCATGATCTACACCTACCTTATGCCGCAAACAGAGAAAACACGAAAAGGCAAAAATGCGCCTACATTTTTGCCCTTCAGGACGACTGCAAAATTTCGATATGCTCTAAAATCTTTTCATACGGAACATCTTGCACTCCACTATAAGTTTGAACAATGGTACCGTTTTGGTCAACAAGATAAAACTCTGTTCCATGGATCACTTGATCCTCATTTTCCGGTTTTTTTACAATCGTTTTAAAATTTTTCTCGGCAAATTTCTCAATTTCTGGCTGGCTGTATCCTGTAAGCAAATGCCAGTTTGATAAATCACCGTCAAATTTTTTCACATACTCTTTTAACTTTTCCGGTGTATCTACTTCTGGATCCACACTAAATGAGACAAATTCAACATCGAGCCCTTTTTCTTTCGCCTTCTTTTGTAACTTGGCCATATGGGCTGTCATTGGCGGACAAACCGTTTCACAATTTGTAAAAATAAAGTCGGCAACCCATACTTTCCCTTTTAAATCTTTTAAACCAAATGGCTTCCCATTTTGGTCCGTAAACGTAAAACTACTAACTGGCCAGTTTTTGGCATCGGGAATCGTTTTTCCGCAGGCAGCAAGCAGAACGATAGCAAGAAGAAGCAGCATTCTTTTCATCTTTTCGTGCCCCCATCTTCTATTCCATATCTTAGTCGGTATAATACATAAGCCCAACCGCTCCCGCTCCGGTATGAATCGAAATGACCGGTGTCGTCTGAACGATATCAAGGTGCTGATATCCTATCGCCCCGATAATCGATTGTTTCAGCCGTTCCGCTAAAGCGAGCGCATCAGAATGAGCAATCGCCACCCTCCGCACCGTTTTGTTCGCAATATCTGAAATCAATTGATTCGTCAAATATTTAACGGCTTGTGAATAACTGCGCACGTTCGTGATCGGCGTATACATGCCATCGTCCAGCGCGGCGATCGGTTTAATATTTAAAAGCGAACCGACCAGCGCCTTCCCACGGCCAACTCTCCCGCCTTTTACAAGATTTTCGAGCGTATCAAGCATGACGTATAATCGGGTATGACGGCGAACGTTTTGCAGGCGGCTGACAATGTCCGCTACGCTTTTTCCCTCTTTTGCCAATTGCGCCGCTTCCAGCACTTGAAAGCCTAACGCACACGAAATAAACTGGGAGTCGACGACGGTCACGTTCGCTTTGGACATGTTCGCGGCATGCTGGGCGGAGCGGACTGTGCCGCTTAGCTCGCCAGACATATGAATGGAAAGGACTTCGCTTCCATCCTCGCCAAGACGATCGTAGGCGCAAAGAAACTCACCGGCAGAAGGCTGCGAGCTTTTCGGCAGCTCCTTTGCCGCTTTCATTTTTTTCATAAACTCATCAGGCGTAATCGTGACGCGGTCGATCAACGCTTCCCCGTCAATCGTAAAATGAAGCGGGACGACTTCAATTCCGTGTTCCTCGAGCACCTCTTTCGATAAATCCACCGTCGAGTCGGTTACAATTTTTACGTTTTTCATGCATTCACTCCTAAATATAGCTTTCTGTACAATTATATAATGAAATGAGAAAAATTCCTATACAAAACCACCAAAGAAAAAAGAGGCTGTCTCAAAAGGTCGTTAAACCGACCTTTTGGGGACAGCCTCTGTTTCTTTTCTTTACTATTTGGTTATTTATTCCTTTTTTGAAGCAGGAATTTCTCCTTATTTCTGAATTTTATCCTGTTTTTTCTTTGTTGGATCGGTTGTGGCCGCCCACTTTCTCAAATTGTGAGCAGCACAAATAAGCCCCCATTCCAAGGTAATTTTTGGGAGCCCTCTTAACAAAAAGCGCTGAAATTGCTGGTTGTGCTTGATTTGCCCAAACACCGGCTCGTTTTCGATTTGTCGTTTTCGGTACGTCGCCGCCCCTTCTTCCGTGGACAGCCGTTTACGGATCTCTTGCCGTTGTTGTTGATTTTTCAAGGAAACGCGGATGGTTTTCGTGTCTTTGCCTTTGGCGCATGTCGCCTGAAACGGACATCCGGCACAAGCCGTACAACGATACGTCCGTTTGACGGTAACGTACCCGTTGTCGGTCGTTTCCTTCCGTTCATACACAAACACCAACCGTTCCCCTTTAGCGCAAATCCACTCATCCAGCTCCTCATCATACGTCATGTTCTCGATTCGGCCGATCTCCTTCGCCCACGCTTTCGTTTGTTCCCGATCTAACGTGTTGTACTTGATCAGGGCGACTATCTTCTTTTTCTCACAGTACGTGTAGTTCTCCTCACTCCCATAGGCGGAATCCGCAATGGCTTGTTTAGGCATTGGACGCCCATAGGCGGCCAATTGCTCCAAATGCGGAATGAAACATCCGGCATCCCCTGCCCGTTGATGCACGCTAAATCCAGTGATGAATTGGTTCTCTGTCCCAATCTGCACATTGTACCCCGGTTTGAGCTGGCCATTTTTCATATGGTCGTCCTTCATCCGCATAAACGTGGCATCCGGATCCGTTTTCGAAAAACTGTTCCGTTCGCCTAATCTTTCTTTGTATTCTTCATATTTTTTCTTACGGGGGAGAAGATCTTGTTCCAATTGCCGTTTGGCTTTCTTTAACGTACGATTCTTCGGCTCTTTCTTTAGGCGCTCTTCCACTTGTTCGATGACGGCTTCGATCCTTTCGGACGTGATCGGTGAAGCTTCCAGCTTTTCTTGAAAATCCCCCTCTTGTTCCGCCTCTTCATCTTCTTTCGTCACCTGTTCGATCGAGGCAACGATTTTCCGGAATTTCTCCTCCAGTTTCTGATCGTACTTTTCCGTTGATTTGCGCCAAACGAATGTATATCGGTTGGCATTGGCCTCGATTTTCGTTCCATCCAGAAAATAATCCTCTAACTTGACCAACCCTTCTTGACGCAGAAGATCGACAATGGAGAAAAACGTTTCGTAAATGATGTCCTTCATCCGTTCCGACCGAAATCGGTTGATCGTGCGAAAATCCGGTGTTTGATGGCCGGATAGCCACATAAAGTAAATGTTTTCTTTCAACTGCTTGGCGATTTGGCGAGAGGAGTAGATCCGATTGGCGTAGGCATACAGGATGACTTTCAACATCATTTTCGGATGATAGGCTGGACGCCCTCCGCCAGGATAGAGGGAAACGAACAGAGCCGGATCCATTTTTTCCACTGCCAGATCCACAATCCGGCAAAGATGATGTTTGGGAATGAAAATTTCAAGATCCATTGGCAAAATGAGTTGATCTCGGTTATAATAAATGTACATAAGAAAACCGTCCTTTCTTTGGTAGGGTTGTGGTGACTCTATTATACCAAAAGAGGAACGGTTTTCTTCTTTTTTATCCAAAAAAGTGTCCCAAAAGCGAACGCTATGCGAACACTTTTGGGACATCCTCTTGTGAAAGTGTTACGCGTTGTTTTTTAATACATTCGTTTTAAAAATTTGTTCGTACACTGGCCATTTTAATACTTTTTTCAAATATTCGCGAAACGAATACACAGAACGATCATTTGGGGATCGATATACTTTGGCAATAAACGTTTCTAAACGGAGTTGAATCATAAATCGATACGTGTTATCTTCCTCCAATACTGGAATTTCGATAATCTTCACCTTTTGCCCATAAGCGTTTTTGAACTCTAGGCTTTTGAATAACAAAATATCAATCCTCTTTTTTCACCGATTTACTTTTATTATACACCAAACCGGTGAAAAAGTATGTCAGAAATGCGCGAAATCTTTCCGACTTTTTTCGCGCTTTTTTTCTAAATGAGCAAGTGGAATAACTTCGGATCTTTATTCACTTCTTGAAACGGAAAGCCTTTTTTCTTCATCCGTTCAATCAGCGGCGCGTAATCTTCGCGGCGCTTTAGCTCGATGCCGACCAAAGCCGGACCGCTTTCTTTATTGTTTTTCTTTGTGTATTCAAAGCGGGTGATGTCATCGGTCGGTCCTAAGACTTCATCCAAAAACTCGCGCAGTGCGCCGGCGCGCTGTGGAAAATTCACGATAAAATAATGCTGCAGCCCTTCGTAAATCATTGACCGCTCTTTAATTTCCTGCATCCGGTCAATATCATTGTTGCCGCCGCTGATAACGCAGACGACCGTTTTGCCGCGGATTTTCTCTTTGTAAAAGTCGAGCGCCGCAATCGGAAGCGCCCCCGCCGGCTCCGCGACAATCGCGTTTTCATTATATAATTCCAAAATCGTCGTGCATACTTTTCCTTCTGGGACAACAACAATGTCATCAAGGATTTCCTTGCAAAGGGCAAACGTTTTTTCACCAACCGTTTTGACCGCCGCCCCGTCTACAAATTTATCAATTTCCTCTAATGTCACAACACGGCCTTGTTCAAGTGCGGATTTCATCGACGGGGCTCCTGCCGGTTCGACGCCGATAATATTGGTGGCTGGGGAAATGCTCTTGATATATGTACCAAGCCCAGCCATCAATCCGCCGCCACCGATGCTCGCAAACACAAAATCGATCGGTTCTTCGCAGTCATTGAGCACTTCAACGCCGATAGTCCCTTGTCCGGCGATGACATACTCATCATCAAACGGATGAATGAACGTACGGCCTTCTTCTTTCGCACACTTCATGGCCTCGTTAAAGGAGTCATCAAACGTATCGCCTACTAACACAATTTCTACCATATCTTTTCCAAACAGTTGCACTTGCGAGACTTTTTGTCTCGGCGTTGTCGCCGGCATGTATATTTTTCCATGCACACCGAGCGACCGGCATGAATACGCGACCCCTTGCGCATGGTTGCCCGCGCTCGCGCAAATGATCCCTTTTCTCCGTTCTTCCGCGCTTAAATGCTTCATTCGATTGTAAGCGCCGCGAATTTTAAACGAACGGACCACCTGCAAGTCTTCGCGCTTTAAATAGACGTTGCATTCGTATCGTTCCGACAATAGGGGATTTTTTTGCAGCGGAGTATGATAGACAACGTCTTTTAACGTATGATAAGCGATTAAAATGTCTTCCACGTAAACGGTCCCTTGTTTTCGTTTCAGTTGTTGTTCCATACTTTCTTTCCCTTTCTTTCTAAGTTGTTTTTTTTAATTTGTAAATTATATCACAAATTAAAAAAAAGAAAAGGGAATTTTCAAAAAGTTTATAAAAACATTTATGCTTGGCGGCAGCACGATGATGTATTGCTGCATTTTTTTGCATCTAAAAAAAAAGACGACCGTCTTATGTGCGGTCGTCTTTCTCCCGTTCATATTCCTCGGCAAACTCCGTCGCCCATCTCCCTTCGTCATACCAGCGGTACGCCTGTTCCTTTCTCGCTTCTTCAAGAATATGGTTTTCCATAAACAAATGAAAAAATGCTTCAATGGCGCCGATGGCCAGTGTGCAGAAAAAGGAAGCGTATGCCATGTTCATCGTTGGTTCAATGAGCGCATAGCTTGCCAGCCAGATCAGCAAAAACGAGAGCGGAAGATCGGCAATAACAGCGACAAAATTGCCAAAGCGGGGCAAAATCAGCAAATCGCCGACAATATAAGAAGCGAGCGCGGTTCCTGCCGCCATGAACAAAACCAGCAGCAACGGGGCATTAAAAATCGCAAAGATGGAAAGCAGCGCGATGCTCCAGCCAACGAATTTCACCACCAATGGAACGATATGTTTCATCGTATTCCTCCATTTCCACTCATTGTTTACTACTGTTATCGTTCCTTTTTTGCGCTGCTTCTATTCGGTCATAAAGAAAAACGTGTCCCGCCAAACGGCGAAACACGTTAATGTTTGCGTTCATAAATGATAAACGCATAATCATATGGATTTTTTTCATCTTTTATTCCTTTCGTATAGGAAACGAGCTGCCACTCTGACTCATTGAAAGCCGGATAAAACGTATCACCCGGAAAACTCGCCTCAATTTTCGTAATGTAAAGACGGTCGGCAACCGGCAGCGTCGCCCGAAACAGCTCCGCGCCGCCGATGACAAACACTTCATCATCGCATTTTGCGGCAAACTGCTTCACTTCCTCGATCGAGTGCAACACTTTGCATCCTTCCGGTTGAAACGAACGATTGCGAGTGACAATGACATTTTCTCTGCCGGGAAGCGGCCGGCCAATCGATTCAAATGTTTTACGCCCCATCACAATGGCGTGACCCATCGTTACTTTTTTAAAATAAGCTAAATCGGCCGGCAAATGCCATGGCAGGCGGTTGTCTTTGCCGATGACGCGGTTTTGATCCATGGCGACAATGTGCGAAATCATCGTATCTCTCCTTTATACTGCAACCGGCGCTTTAATATGCGGATGAGGATCATAGTCGACAATTTCAAAATCGTCAAATTCGTATTCAAAAATCGATGCCGGCTTCCGCTTGATCACCAGCTTCGGAAGCGGGCGCGGCTCTCTTGTCAGCTGCAGTTTCGCTTGTTCCATATGATTTTTATACAAATGTACATCGCCGCCGCTAAAAATCAATTCGCCGACGTCCAAATCGCACTGCTGGGCGATCATATGCGTCAACAACGCATAGCTGGCAATGTTAAACGGCAAGCCTAAAAACGTATCCACGGAACGCTGCTGCCACATGCAGGAAAGCTTGCCGTCGGCGACATAAAATTGAAACGCGTAATGGCAAGGCGGAAGCTTCATCTCGTCCAGCTCCGCCACATTCCAGGCGCTTACTAATAAGCGTCGGGAATTCGGATTTCGTTTTATTTCTTCAATGACCCAGCTGATTTGATCCACCGTTTTGCCGTCGGCCCCTTTCCACGACCGCCACTGCGCTCCGTAAATCGGACCTAGATCCCCGTTTTCGTCAGCCCACTCATCCCAGATGGTCACGCCGTTTTCCTGCAAATAACGAACGTTCGTATCGCCTTTTAAAAACCATAATAATTCGTAAATAATCGAGCGGATATGTAGCTTCTTAGTTGTTAGCAGCGGAAAGCCCTCTTGCAAATGAAAACGCAGCTGACGGCCGAACACAGATAACGTCCCGACCCCAGTACGGTCGTCTTTTTCTACCCCGTTTTCTAAAATATCTTCTAGCAATTGTAAGTATTGACGCAATGTTCTCACCTCACGCTCTATCATAACATAAAGGAGTCTCATTCAGAAACAGAAAAAAGAGCTCATAAACGAGCTCTTTCGGCCAAATGGCGGATGAACTGATACGTTTTGGGAGCGACAATTTGCAAATGCCTGCGTGTCTCATCATTATAGTAATAATACGCAAACGATTCAGCAAAATATTCTTCCGGATACATAAGAAAATAATAATGATGCGGAAACAGTTTTGCTGCTTCTTCCTGCCAAATCGAACGGAAAGCCGCAGTCTCGTGAATATGATTAAACACGATATAATCGATGGAATGAGCGAACTCGTGCAGTTCCAAATTGACCGAGCCGTGCCCTTTTCCCTTCTCGCTGTGACCGATTCTAACGAGCACTAAATGCGAGCCGCCAAGCCCTGGAACATCATCCCACGTTGCCGAAGAGGACAAATATCCGCGCGGCGTTTTCCCGCGTAAATATCTCGCCGACGGTTCATCGGTAATCTTCCCGTTCAACAGCTGAATGTAAATATGATGATCTGCCGCTTTTTGCAATATGGATGGGTCGATATGGGCCAGCGTATCAATCATTGTTTTCGCCTCTTTATGGGAAAAATTCGTTTCCGGAACAATGACCATTTTTCTTAATATATCGTACGGCATTGTATGTTTTATGCCCATATTGCTGTCATCAAGCAAAACGCCGTGTGCGGCAGGATAAGGGGAAAGTGAAAGAAGCGGAACGATTGCCAGCACCGTTATGATCCAAAAAAGAACCCGTTTCATGAACCTTTCCCCCGCTTCTTTTACTACAAATATGAAAATCTCTTTTTCTATTAAAATTATAACACATACAAAAACAGGGACAAATGCGTAAAATAAGGAAGCGGGATCACCGAGAAACGTTCATAAAACCGATCATGTCCGCCATTGCGGCGGCGTATTTTTATCCCAATAAATTTTTCCCAGTTCATAATGGGCTTGGAAACCGTCATGGTACGTATGGTAATGAAACTGAAACCAATACCCATCTTGCGGCGGGTGTTCGCGTCTGACATGGAAACGGATAATATCCTCCCCGTTATCAACGCGGTAAATATGAAAAATGCGTTCCCCCATCCCGCCTGATGGGTTTTCCGTCACCGCCAAATACTGCAGCTGTTCTTCCGGATATTGCTCGGCAAGCGACGCAATCACTTCCTCGATGCGCGGCAAAATCACATCGCGAAACTCGTCTTCAATAACGGGGGCGATTTTGCGCCCGAACTTTTCGTACGATTGCCGAGCGGCTTTCTCCATCGTCTGCTCGATAAATTGCTGACGGGTAACGGGCAGAGCTTGCGCTGCCGATTCAGCCGCAACGGACGCGGTTTGTGGGCCGCGATCACCTTGTGGCCAATCAGAAGACCGGGCATCATCCGTAGTCGGTTCGTCCGCCGCCATTAAGGAAGACGGCGGGGTAACGAGACCAAACGTACAGGCGGTGATCGCGACAACGAGCGTTTTACGCAGCCATTTTGGTAGCTTCACGCCTCTTCACCTCTCTTTAGTGAAAAATCCCGCTCTGCTTCAGCTTTTCTACCGCCCGCAGCAGCTTGTCTTCTTCTTGCACAAGAGCGATGCGCACATAGCCTTCTCCGCTTGGTCCAAACGCATGGCCAGGCGTGACGACCACACCGGCGCGGTCGATTAACGCATACGCAAAATCAAGCGATGTCCATCCCTCTGGAATTTCCGCCCAAACAAACATCCCTGCTTTCGGTCGATCGACATGCCAGCCGATGGAAGCGAGACCATCTATAAAGCAGTCGCGGCGCGCCTGATACACAGCTCGGCTTTGTTCACAAAAAGAAGCTCCTTTTGTTAATGCCATCACCGCAGCCTTCTGAATCGGCAAAAAAATGCCGTAATCCAAATTCGATTTAAAATTGCTAAACACGCGGATGATTTCTTCATTTCCGCAAATATAGCCGATGCGGCAGCCGGCCATATTGTAGCTTTTCGATAATGAATTGATTTCAATGCCGACTTCTTTTGCTCCAGGCACTGATAAAAAGCTGATCGGCTTTTGACCGTCATAATACAGTTCGCTATAGGCAAAATCGGAAACAACAATAATGTTATATCGTTTAGCAAACTCCACCACTTCGCGGAAAAACGCTTCCGTCGCCAGTGCGGGAACGGGATTGCCTGGAAAATTGATAAACATCATCACCGCTTTTTCCGCAATCTCGTGCGGAATTTCCCGCAAATTTGGCAAGAAATTATTCTCCTTGCGAAGCGGCATGAAATACGGAACCGCTTCCGCCATCGCAATTCCTGCTACATACGCCGGATAGCCGGGATCCGGAACGAGGATGATATCCCCCGGATCGGCAAACGCCATCGGCAAATGAACAAGCCCATCTTGCGAACCGATTGTATACGTAATTTCCGTTTCCGGATAAAGCGTGACACCGTGTGAAGTTTGATAATAATATGCCACCGCTTCATGAAATTCACTTGTTCCTTTTAAGGTATAGCCGTACGCTTGTGGATCGTTGGCATAGCGGCTAAGCGATTCCATGACAAACGGCGGCGGCGGCAAATCAGGGCTGCCGATGCTTAAGTCAATCAAGTCGTCGTTTTCGCTGCGTTTTTGCTGTTTATATGCTGATAATTCGGCAAAAATAGACGCAGAAAAAGCATTCATTCGCATAGCTAGTTTCATGTTCCGATCTCTCCCCCAACTTGCGTCGCGGAAAACCGCTTTCTTTTTCTGTTTGAAATGGTATATACTATGAGTATATGAATAGTGTATCATACTTTATGGAAAGAAACATAGAGGGAAGGGCGGGAGACATCATATGAATACGGTCTTTTTTGCTGCAAGCATTATTACGCTTTTGTATTTTATCTACAGCTGTATTGCCAACGCATAAGAAAAACTCGCAGGATGGCTGCGAGTTTTTCTGTTGTTAATCAATTTTTGTCTTTTTGCGGGCGGAATCGAGCTCATACGCTCCAGTTTCCGTTTGCGTTGTTCCTTGTCCTTTCACGTTTGGCGCACTAACCCCGGTTTTCGACGGATCTTTTTTCCGCTTTGCCACCTTACGTCACCTCCGCTTTTAACGTTCCCTTTCCTCCCTGTTTCTATTCCCTTTCGAAATCTACCATCATCTATATGAAAAAAAGGATGCTAGATAGCATCCTTAATCGCAATACTTTTCAAACGCATTCATAATGTTTTCCATTACAGTTTCCATTGATTGAAATTCAATTTCTTCGCGCGGGATAAAGTGGACGACTTCTTTTCCTTTTAACAGCGCCATTGACGGAGATGAAGGGGCGTAGCCAACAAAATATTCGCGCATTTTCGCCGTCGCTTCTTTATCCTGGCCGGCAAAGACCGTCACTAAATGATCCGGTTTTTTCTCGCTGCGCAATACCGCCTGCGTTGCCGCTGGGCGCGCTAATCCTGCTGCACATCCGCAAACGGAGTTCACAACGACAAAGGTTGTGCCTTCGACATTTTCCATAAATTGTTCCACTTCTTCACTTGTGCGCAGTTCGCGGAATCCGGCGTTCACTAATTCGTCGCGCATCGGCTGCACAAGCTGGCGCATATATTCTTCGTAAGCCATCGACATAACAACAATCCCTCCAAACCATTTTCGCTGTCATCAGAATACTATTTTGTTCCTAAAAAATCAATCAAAATAACTAAAACGAACGTAATTACGTTATGAATAGTGCAAACATTTCACATAAAATTTTTGCCATAGACAAAGACGTAAAAAGAAAAGGTGTTATCGTATGCAGCGAGCCTTTTCGATTTTTATCATGTTTTACTATTGGCCCTTTCTTCTGCTTTCCGTCATCTGTTTCCAAACCGATCCTTTCGCTTCCTCGCCGCCTTCAATGCGCTCAATTGCCATTTTCACTTGCATGCTTACTTCAAATTCTGGATCGTTTTCCGCCGCTTTTAACGCCGGCAATGCCGATTCATCACCGACTTCATATAAAAACATGGCAGCGCGCCAGCGAACGAGCTTGCTTGGATCTTTCAGTGCCTCTATCATCACCGGAATCGCTTCCGGATCGCCGATATCAGACAAACAGTCGCCCGCGGTGCGGCGGACGGACACCGACTTATCTTTTAGCGCTTCATACAAATACGGCAACACTTTTTTGCCGCCGATCATTCCTAAATACGCGGTCGCCAAGCGGCGAATCGCCACCTTTTCGTCTTTCAGCGCTTTCGCCAGCACCGGAATATCGTCTTCTGTCGGCTCTGCCATTTGTTCTAGCGCCGCATACCGTTTCCGCCAATCCGGATCATCGAGCATTTCTTTCGTTACTTTCATGTTCGGTCGTTTTTGCGCTGTTTTTTCTTGCTCGCCGCGGCGGAACATTTGCACGATCCGCTCTAACCGCTCCGGCGGATAGGCGGCGGAAAGCTCTTCAACAATTTCGTTTCCAATTTCTTCGAACGTGCCGTAGCGAACTCCTCTTTCCACCCACTTCCGCTCGAGCACCACATTACCCGCATATTTTTGCGCTTCAAGCACCGCATCGACAAACGGCTTCGGCAGTCCGACGCGGTGCTCGCGCTCTCCGTCCGTCAATTTCACCTGCATTGGCAGCCCGTAAAGCATTTGCACATATACTTTTACTTCGCCAAAATGTTCGTTTGGCTTTTTAGCCGTCTCTTGCTCGCTTTCTACATCTTCACCGAACACTTCACGAACTTTTGTCAAAATTCCTTTCCAATCGTATTTGGGATTGCGCTCAATCGCCAAAAAGTCAGCGACATGGTAAATCCCTTTAACGCCTTCGATTTTCATCAGCTCTTGGATCAGAGGCGGCGCCGTATCGACATTGTCCGGCTTATAGTTATGGCTCGTGCCAAACGGCAGCTCCTCATCTAAGAGCACTTTCATCGTATTCGGACTTGGCGTCGGTTCAATCGATTTAATTTTCATTTCTATTTCCTCCTTTGCTTATGACGACTCGATAAGCTCCGACAGCTCGGCCCACCGCTCTAACAGCGCATCAAGCTCGTCAGAAAGCGTTTCGTATTGCTCGGCAAGCTGCTGAACTTTTTCATAGTCGCTCGCACAGTTTTCCATTTCTTTGGCCACCCGCTGCAATTCTTCTTCCAGTTTGGCTATATTGGTTTCAATTTCTTCCCATTCTTTTTGTTCTTTGTACGTCAGCCGGCGCTTCGTCTGTTTTCTTGTCAGCTTCGTTTCTTTTGCGGCTTGCTTTTCTCGTTTTGGCGGCAGTCGCCGCTGTTCCTCCAAGTATTCGGAATATTCGCCGATATACGTACGGATGTTGCCGTTCCCATCTAAAATCAAAAGCTGTTCGGCGACTTTATCTAAAAAGTAGCGGTCGTGGGAAACGGTTATCACCACACCTGGAAACGACTGCAAATAATCTTCAAGAACCGTTAACGTTTGCGTATCCAAATCGTTTGTCGGCTCATCGAGCAATAGCACGTTTGGCCCGCTCATCAACAAGCGCAACAAATATAAGCGGCGCTTTTCCCCGCCGGACAGCTTGCGAATCAGCGTTCCATGCATATGCATCGGAAACAAAAACTGCTCGAGCAACTGCGCGGCGGAGATCGTCTCTCCATCGACGGTGCGTATTGCCTCGCCCGCTTCGCGAATATATTCGATGACCCGTTTTTGTTCGTCCATTTCCACCTGTTCTTGTGTATAATAAGCGATTTTCACGGTCGGGCCAATTTCCACTTCTCCTTCCTTCGGCCGCAGCCGACCGGCGATGATGTTGAGCAAAGTCGATTTGCCGCTGCCGTTCGGCCCGACAATGCCAATGCGGTCACCCGGTTTGACAAGCAGGTCAAAGGAATGAAAAAGCGGCTTGCCGCCGAACGAATGGCTGATTCGCTTCAGCTCGACTACTTTTTTGCCAAGCCGGCTGCCGCCCAGCTTCATCTCAAGCTGTCCGCTTTTTTCCGTCGCAAGCGACGCTTCGAGCTGGGCAAACCGTTGCAAACGTGCCTTTTGCTTCGTCGTCCGCGCTTTGGCGCCACGTTTGACCCATTCGAGCTCACGAAGGTACAGCTGACGCTGCTTTTGCCTAGCAGTGCGCTCTTGTTCTTCGCGAAGGGCTTTCGCTTCCAAAAACGCCGCATAATTTCCAACATACGTATATAGCTTGCCGCCTTCTAGCTCAAAGATGCGGTTCGTGACGCGGTCCAAAAAGTAGCGGTCGTGCGTGACAAACAATACCGCCCCTTGATAGCGCACCAAATATTCCTCGAGCCAGCGAATCGCCTCGTCATCAAGGTGGTTCGTCGGCTCATCAAGCACAAGCAGATCGGGCGCTTCAATTAAAGCCTGTGCCAGCGCGACACGCCGCTTTTGTCCGCCGGAAAGCTCGCCGATTCGCTTCGTCATGTCTGGAATACCCAGCTTTGTTAAAATCGCTTTGGCGTTGGCATTGGCATCCCACGCATTTTGCGCATCCATTTGCTGTGAGAGGGCATACAAGCGCGCTTGACGCTTTTCATCAAGCGGATGCTCGGCGAGCGCAGCGAGCGCCAGCTCATAATCGCGCAACAGGCGAATCAGCGGCGTATCGCGCTGAAATACTTGCTCTAGCACAGTCAAATCAGGGCGAAGTTCCGGCTGCTGCGGCAAATAGCCGATCGTGAAATCTTTTGGATAGGCAATATTTCCTTCATCCGGCGCGTCCACACCGGCAATGATGCGCAATAATGTCGATTTTCCGGCGCCATTGACGCCGATGATGCCGATGCGCTCCCCTTCTTTCACTGTAAAAGACAATTGCTGAAACAGCGTTTTTTCTCCGTAGTTTTTCGAAATCCCTTCTACTGTTAACATTTTCATGACCATCATCCCACTCTCGCTTCGGTTTCTTCGGGCGCGGAATGGGCGGAGCGTGATATCCCGCTTGTGCACCGCTAGGAAAAACCATAACTGCTTTTCTATTTCCAAATGTGCCGAATCGCCATCGCTTACCGCTTCCGCTTTCTTCCGCTATGGACAAAAAACCGTCTTCCGCAGTGGAAAGACAGTTTTTCTCCTTTTTTATAACAGTTTTTCAATTTCGCTTTTTAACTCGCTCGGCCGCGTCTGCGAAGCAAAACGGGCGACCACATTTCCGTTTCGATCAACCAAAAACTTCGTAAAGTTCCATTTAATTACCTTTGTTCCCAGCACACCTGAGGCTTTTTCCTTTAAATACTGGAAAAGCGGATGGGCGTTTTCGCCATTGACATCGACTTTGGCAAACATCGGAAAGGTAACCCCGTAATTGACTTGGCAAAATTGTTCAATCTCTTCTTCCGTGCCCGGCTCTTGATGGCCAAATTGATTGCACGGAAAGCCGAGAACGACAAAACCGCGATCACGGTATTGCTCATACAGCTCCTGCAGCTCTTTATATTGCGGGGTAAAGCCGCATTTGCTTGCCGTATTGACAATCAGCAATACTTTCCCTTTATAATCCGCTAATGACTGTTCTTTGCCGCGAATCGTTTTCACGGTAAAATCGTATACACTCACCCCACTTCACCTCACTTCCCATCATAATGGATTTTCCTCCCTTTTTCCACTTCCGCGCTCTTTACTTGTCAGAAAACTTCTGCAATTGTTCGAGCGAAGCGATCATGTACGGGATCATTTCCTCTAGGTCGGCGACATTATCTTCATAAATCAAACGGCCGAATTCGATCGTTGCCTCATTGCGATAGCTAGGTGTTTCATGAAGAAACTCATGGCTTAACGTTTGCCGGATGGTGCGCTCCTTTCCCCAAACTTGGCGCAACACCCTCTCTATATGTAAACATGCCGCTGTTTGCCGAATCGGTAACGAAAACGTAATGGAAAGCGTACAGCCCGGTCGAATCGTCTGCCGAAGCAGCTCTTTGGCAATCTGCTCTAAATCCATTTCCAAGCGGATCGTGCAAGATACATGCGGTGTATGATCCGACGCCAAGCCAAAAGTAATGGTATACGTTCGTGAAAAATGAGCTAAATCGACCAGGTCATGCCGGTCAATGACTACAATCTCTCCCTCTAAATCCAAATCGTACACTGCACCTTCGAGCACCGTCTTTAAATTGTCAAACGCTGTTGGATCAAACATCTCATCTCTCCTTTAGAATAGCCCGACTGCATTTCCTTTTTTATCAACATCCATGCGTAGCGCCGCCGGCTGCTTCGGCAAGCCTGGCATCGTCATCACATCTCCTGTCAATGCAGCGAGAAACCCCGCGCCAATCGACGGTTTAAATTCGCGCACCGTAATCGTAAAATCTGTCGGCCTGCCTAGTTTTGCCGGATCATCAGAAAGCGAATATTGCGTTTTCGCCACGCAGATCGGAAGCTTGTCCCAGCCAAATTCCATAAACTGTTTTATTTGTTTTTGTGCTTTGGAAGAAAATTCGACATCTTTCGCCCCGTACACGATTTGGGTGATTTTACGGATTTTCTCCGGAATCGGTTCGTTAACGTCATATAAAGGGGAGAAATGATTCTCTTCGCTTTCGATCGCATGGAGAACTTTTTCCGCTAAATCGAGGCCGCCTTCTCCACCTTTTGCCCACACTTCCGTTAACGATACAGGATATCCATTCATATCGCAAAAATCCGTAAGCGCTTTTATTTCACGAGCTGTATCTGTCGTAAAACGGTTAATGGCAATCACAAACGGCAAACCAAACGCTTGCACCGTTTCAATGTGTTAAGGAAAGTTTTGCTTTGTAGCGTCCGTATGGCTCCCATTCGTCTTCTTGAAGACCTAAGCTTTCGGCAATGTCTTGAATGTGCTCCAGCTTCGCCTGTTGTGCGATTTCCAAGTTGGTCGCCTGATTCGCCATTATTGCCATCCTCTGTTCCCCCATTGATTGTAATAAACGTAAACATATACATTTTACCATTGATACAAATTGAAAAAAAATTCGTTGAATAAAATTTGTAATGTTTTTATAATTAAGTTATTTAAAACATTGAAAGAATGGAGGGTGAGACTGTTGCCAATCAACATTCCAAAAGATTTGCCAGCCAAAGAAATACTCGAACAAGAAAACATTTTCGTCATGGATGAGGAGCGGGCCTATTCGCAAGACATTCGTCCGTTAAATATAGTGATTTTAAATTTAATGCCGGAAAAAGAAAAAGCGGAAACACAGTTATTGCGCCTTCTTGGCAATTCGCCGCTGCAAGTGAACGTCACTTTTTTGCGCCCAGCTACCCATGAACCGAAAACGACAAGCAAACATCACTTGGAGCAGTTTTATACGATCTTTCCGCATATCCGCCACCGCAAGTTTGACGGAATGATCATTACCGGCGCTCCGGTCGAACAAATGCCGTTTGAAGAAGTCACATATTGGAAAGAGCTGACGGAAATTATGGAATGGACGAAAACAAACGTTACTTCCACTTTACATATTTGCTGGGGAGCGCAGGCCGGCCTTTATTATCATTACGGCATTCCAAAATACCGGCTGCCGCAAAAATGTTTTGGCGTTTTCAAACATTCGCTGGAAAAGAAAAATGTCAAACTATTGCGCGGGTTTGACGATGTCTTCCGCATGCCGCATTCGCGCCATACCGACGTTAAACGCGAAGATATTGAAAAAGTGCCGGAGCTGACGATTTTATCCGTTGCCGAAAAAGCCGGCGTATGTTTAGTCGCATCCAATAACGGAAAGCAAATCTTTTTAACCGGCCACCCAGAATACGACGCCACGACATTAAAAGAGGAATATGAACGCGATTTGGCCAAAGGCTTGCCGATTCACATTCCGGAATCGTATTTTCCAGACGACGATCCGACGAAACAGCCCCTCAACACTTGGCGCTCGCATGCCAATTTATTGTTTGTCAACTGGCTGAACTATTATGTCTATCAGGAAACACCGTATGAATGGGAATAAGTATTTTTAGGGATTTCGTAGTCGTTGGTGGCCGGAAAAATCACATCAAATCAACACTTTTGTGTCATGGCCATATTGGTTTGTCGGGTGTGGTTGTGATAAATACGTGGTCAACATACGGTCGTGCCCGCCCTCATCACCTCCAAACAAAAGAGGCTGGCTTCAAAAGGTCGATTCAGCGGCCTTTTGAGCCAGCCTCATTTCAGCTTACGATTTCAAAGATCTGCTTCAAATAAATATCCCACATTGCAATTCAAGGATTAATTTACATTAAATTACAATTATTTAATAATACTTATTTTGAATTTGTTGCCATCATCAAAACCAATAAAATAATTCCCCTCAATGGCACCTATCCAGTTTCTATCAAAACAATCTTTTATATCTTCTACTATTTTCATTAAAAGTTCTCTTTTATTCTTGACTCCATATACATCCAAACTGTAACCACTCATCTCAATTCCTTTTGGTTTCGCGCTAACAAACGTATTATTCAACATTTTGAATTCGCCATCTTTATAACCTATAATACCGTTATCCGACTTGATGCAAGCTAAATTGTATTTGAAGAGTATATCAGCTAACTCTTTTATAAATACTGAACTCATCTGCATCCCAATCCCCCCGCAATCGCATAAATAATTTCATCCCGCCCCGCATGGCTTGGCGTTTACTTAATTTGTCAGCTAGTCCATCCCATGTATACCGTCTTGTCCAATCCCATAATCGAATCAGCCTTTGATACCTTTCCGGCAATTGTGTATATACCCGTTCGTTCGATGGCGTTGGCCCTTTCCTCTAACGGTGCTAACCGCTTATGTGCCGCCAATCGTACAGCGATGGATTCTGTCGGCTTCCCTAGAAGAGAATCGCGGCCGCCACCTATGTTTTCATCGACTCCCTCTCGACAAAACATGATACTATTTCGAATCATTTGTATCTCTTTCAACGTATCGTGATAGCAATACAATTCTGCTTCGATATGTTGGAACGCAGCTTTTTAAGCTTCATTGCTACCGCCATTTCCAATCACCCTTCGACATTATATAATAAGCATGTTCTCCTTTGTATTCCTCCGCTTGACAACTAACGCAAAGTAAAATGAGAATATCAACTATGTTTTGTCCACTCATGCGATTTTACTGCTGATTTACTGCAAAATTACTGCGTTTTATTCTACCATGTCACCCGTTCACGATTCTAATGCCTTCAAATATGCGCATGTTTGAATTTCAACACTTCGCAATACACCATCTTGCCTATCAAAACACCCATTCCACAACATCCGGTGCTTTGTAAAACGTTGCCAGCAACGCAAAAAAAGGGAGCGTCCCGCTCCCCTTTTCCATGTTCAGTTACACGCAATATTCGATGGGTAACAATTCTAAACACTCATTAACATTTTTCTTCCCCATTCCCTTTATTTCAGTAAAAACCGTTATATTTGTTTGTTATTTTCCATACTAAAAACAAAGAATAATTGCACGCTTCTTGACAAAATGGCGGAAAACGATTATCCTTATTCGCGATTGTTCACGGAAACTTCCTCCCCCTCGACAAAACTAGTCAAAGGATTCGACAACCTCTAAAACGAAGTTAAACAATATAGAAAGATGCAGCTAGAAAGGGATGAGTGGCACGTGAGAGCAGAACGGAGAAAGCAATGGAAAATACACTGGCGCAAATACAAACATTTGTATAAAGGGGCTCGCACGGAACGCCGCAATAAATGGCGGCAAAAATGGGAAGAAAAATATACCGCAAGCTAAAAAACCTTGGCGAAACGCCAAGGTTTTTGCTTTTCCGTCTGCAAGGTATTTTTCTTATTTTTTGCGCTTCTTACGATGGTCTAGTTCCCTTTCGCCATTTTTCATACGATACGGTAGCTTGATAGAGGAGGTGCAGAAGAATAAGCTACACCGGGAAACAGAAACGTCTTTGCGTTGATTGTTGTATTGTTTTTTTTGTTGATTATTGTCGGCACTGCATTTGGCGGCTACGGTTACTAAACAACATAGAGGGACAAAAGAAAAGCGAGGGAGCTGTTTGGCAAACAAGCAGCTCTCTTTATTGTTTTTATCTTATACGCAAAGACAGCGATTGCGCACATCTTTATTTCTTCCGCAGCATAAAAACCCACATAAACGTCAACGCTTGCTTCAGCTCGGTCGGCAACGGGCCGATGAGGCTTTCGGACACCTCCCGTTTATACACCCCTTGTCCGTCGATGATCTCCCATCCATTCTCTTTGGCTAACTGCTCGAATTCCCACGGCATCATCGTATTGCAGATGACTGGTTTCCCGTATAAACGCGGATAGCTGTTGACGCGCGGCGCAGCGGTTGGTCCGAGAATGCCGGCGCAAAAATAGCCGCCTCGCTTTACCACCCGTTTTGCTTCTTGGAGAGCCACAAGCGGCCGCTCCGTCCATTCGAGGGAATTAACGGCCATCGCCGCGGCAAACGTTTCATCGGCAAACGGCAGCCTCGTTAAATCGCCCTGCACAAAGCGAATCCGTTCGCTTTCGCCTCGTTCTTTTGCTTTTTCGATCATTTCCGCTGATAAATCGACGCCGGTTACCTCATATCCTGCTTTAGCCAGCTTCCATGCGCCGTAGCCGTCGCCGCAGCCTAAATCGACGATGTTGCTTCCTTTCGGAATGTAAGAAGCAATAAAAGGGATGATCGTTTTTCGGCTGCCCCTCTCCCACATCTCCTCGCTGCTTTGGTGCCAAAACTCGGCTCTTTCATCCCACTGTCTTTCTGCTTCTTTATGCCAATCAAATGTTGCCACGAATATCACCTCTTTTTACATAAAATGTTCTCTTTTCACTAAAAATAACAACAGGAAAAGAAAGAGTAAATGACAATGAACGAGCAAGAAACGTCTGTCGACGGGCAAAAATCACCAAAGTGACTTATTAGCTTGAAATATCGACAGGATGGGAGCTTTCGTACCAAAAAGCACTGATGAAAGCGGAAAGCGGCGTGATTAGTGGCTTCCATATCGCAAACGAACGGGATGGCGAACGATCAAATCCGGATGGAGATGCGTTCAACAATCTCGGTCATCTTCTAAATTTCCTAAAAAAGAAAGGATGAAGCAATGATGACAAAACAGCCGAACAAAGGAAGCAAAAATCAAAACGCTCCGACGCAAGATGCTATGTCCTTGCTTAATGGCCCTGTTTCCGGGGACAACAGCAAAGGCAGAAAACAAAACAAATCGCAAAACGACAAAACCGACCTATATGAGTAAAAAGGGATGAGCTACAGCTCAATCCCTTTCATCGCCGTAACGCCTTGCTCATAATCGTGTTTGATCAGTTTCATCTCAGTAACAATGTCGGCGATCTCGATTAATTCCCGCCTCGCCGAACGGCCGGTAATAACTAAATGAAGATCAGGCGGACGCTTTTCTATTAATCGAAGTACGTCTTGAACGGAAACGATATCATCAACCGGAAACCGGTCAATCGCAAGCGCATTATTCAGTTCATCTAAAATAATTAAGTCGTACATACCTGATAATACTTTTTCTTCCGTAAATCCCCATGCCGCTTTCAATGCCTGCCGGTGTACTTCCGGCGTTTTCGTCCACGTAAACCCGGCACCCATTTGATACATTTCGATTCCAAGTTTTTGAAATATAAGATATTCGCCATACATGCGTTCCGGTGACTTAATAAACTGAATGACGGCGACTTTTTTCCCCCTTCCTGCCGCTCGTATCGCCAATCCGAGAGCGGCGGTCGTTTTTCCTTTTCCATCCCCCGTATAAATGATAATGCGCCCTTTCTTTTTATGTGGTGGCAACCGTCTCACCTCGGTTCATCTCAGCAAACCATTGAATCGTTTCACGGAGCCGAACGACCTCTCCGACAAGAATAATCGCTGGATGGGAAAGACCAGCTTTCTTGACGACATCGGCAATCGTCTGCAACGTACCGACAGCCGTGCGTTGTCGTTCCGTCGTTCCCCATTCGATCACCGCCACAGGAGTATTCGACGGTTTTCCATGTTCGATCAGCTTTTGGCAAATATACGGCAAATTGCCGACACCCATATAAAAGGCAATCGTGTCGCTTCCTTTCGCTAATCCTTCCCAATGAAGACGGTCATCTCCCTTTTCTTGACGGCCGTGGCCAGTAACAATGGTAAACGAAGCAGCATATTCCCGATGTGTAACCGGTATGCCGGCATAAGCGGCAGCTGCAATTCCCGCCGTCACGCCAGGAACGATTACAAATGGAATGCCATGATGCGCAAGTACCTCTGCTTCTTCCCCGGCCCGTCCAAAAACGCAAGGATCGCCCCCTTTTAGACGAGTGACAATTTTTCCTTGTTGTGCTTTTTCGACTAACAGCTCATGAATCCATTCTTGAATGAGCGCGTGCTTTCCCGGCTCTTTTCCGCAGTAAATGAGTTCCGCATCTTTTTTGGCATATTTTAGTAAATTTTTATTAATCAACCGGTCGTAAATAATGACATCAGCTTGTTGAATACATTCCAATCCATAGACGGTAATCAGCTTTTCATCGCCGGGACCGGCACCGACGATATATACTTTTCCATTTGTCATGATTGTTTTCCTGCTCCTTCTACAGAATTTGAAATATGGGCAGAAGCAAATGTCGCCATTTCTTTTATCATCGCTGTCGCAAATGTCAACAGCGGAAATGCCACAGCCGCGCCGCTGCCTTCGCCAAGGCGCATGCTTAAATCGATGAGCGGCTCTTTCCCTAATAATTCAAGAGCAATTTGATGACCAATTTCTTGAGAACGATGACCAGCAATCATATAATCGGCAACATCCGGAGCGAAAAGCTTAGCTACAAGTGCAGCAACCGTACAGATAAATCCGTCCAATAAAATCGGAACGCGCCGCTCCGCTGCCGCTAACATCGCTCCTGCCATCGCAGCGATTTCCAAGCCACCGATTTTGGCTAATAATTCAATCGGTTTAGACGGATCAGGCTTATGAAATGACAACGCACGGCGAATGACATGGACTTTATGCACCATCTTCTCTTCCGAAATGCCTGTTCCTCTCCCGACGAGTTGTTCCATTGGCTTGCCGCTCACCGCCGTTAAAATGGCACTCGCGGTCGTCGTATTGCCGATGCCCATTTCGCCGACAATGAGAGTACGAGCCCCCTTGCCGATGATTTCCTTTGCTTGTTCGTAACCAACCATTAGCGCTTGTTCCGCTTCCGCATCGCTCATCGCTTCCATTTCGCAAAAATTGTTTGTTCCGTACCGCACTTTTTTCGAAATTGCAGCTTTATGTTCAATTGGTGCAGCGACCCCGACATCAACAATGGCAAATATGGCGCCGATTTGCCGGCTGAATACGTTAATCGCCGCGCCGCCTTGAACAAAATTCCATACCATTTGTGCCGTTACTTCCGGCGGAAACGCTGACACTCCTTCTTTCGCAACACCGTGATCAGCAGCAAACACAAGCACGCCAGGCGGGGAAACATCGGGGAATTTGCTCCCTGTCATTTCTGCCAATTCAATCGCTAATTTCTCTAAACGGCCAAGGCTGCCAACCGGTTTTGTCAATTGGTCGACGTAAGCGCGTACCTCTTTTCCTATTTCTTTATCAAGCTTTGGAATCGAAAATAACATTACACATTCCCCTTTTGAAACGCATGCATTTTTTCTTCGATTTCTTCGATACGGACATGCCGCTTTACATGATCGGCAAGGCGGTCAAAAGCTTGTTCTTTTATAGTCCGGAACGACTGACGTCCGTAAATAGGCGATAATCCTTTCTCGCAGCGAATTTTGTTCAATAACGCCTCACGGAACGCATCGTTATGAAAAAGATCGTGAAAATACGTGCCCATCACCCGTTCATCTTTGCTTTTAGCGCCTTCCGCACGCCCTTGCACATGAATAAACGGAATAGTTCCGTCAAGCGGCTGCGAACGCCCCATATGAATCTCGTATCCTTTCACAAAAAGGCGCTCACCAGCAAATGTCAATATTCCTTCCGAAAGAACGGTCGTTTTTTCACGCTCCAGCGTCGTTTCCATTGGAAGGAGATTCAATCCGGAAATTTCCCGCAATGGTGTTTCCACTCCAAATGGATCACGGATACAAGCACCTAACATTTGATAACCGCCGCATATTCCGACGATCGTCACATGGTGATGTTTGTAGAGCTGTGCAATTTGTTCCGCCATACCGTTTTTCTTCATATATAGCAAGTCTTCAATGGTGTTTTTACTGCCCGGCAAAATAAGCAAATCTGGCTTCCCAAGTTGAGATGCCGTCGTTACAAAGCGAACGTGGCAGTCCGGCTCAGCCAAAAATGGGTCCACATCTGTGAAATTAGCTATTTTCGGATATCGAATAACGGCAATATCAATGTCTTTATCCGGATTGACGTTTGTGGACATTTGTTCTAAACGAACAGAGTCTTCCGCGTCAATATGCAAATCTTCTAAATATGGAACGACGCCTAACACGGGAACGCCAGTATATTGTTCAAACCAATCAAGACCCGGCTTCAATAGTGCCAAGTCACCGCGAAACTTATTAATGATCACGCCGATAATCCGTTTGCGATCTTCTTTGTCAAGCAGCTGCAACGTTCCTACTAAACTGGCAAACACTCCGCCCCGTTCAATATCGCCAATCAGCACGACCGGAGCGTTGGCCATGCGGGCAACACGCATATTGACAAGTTCGCGGTCGTTTAAATTAATTTCTGCCGGACTCCCCGCTCCTTCGATGACGAGCCGGTCATATTCATTCATTAATGCGTCGAGCGACTCTCGAATAATGGCTAACCCTTTTTCAAAAAATTCGGTGCGGTACGCGAACGCCTGCATATTTTTATACGGCTTTCCGTGCACGACGATTTGCGATTCATGCTCGCGGCTCGGTTTAATTAAAATCGGATTCATATCCGTTGTTGCGGCAATGCCAGCCGCTTCCGCCTGTATTCCTTGCGCCCGGCCGATTTCTTTCCCATCGATCGTCACATACGAGTTCAGAGACATGTTTTGCGATTTAAATGGCGCCGTTTTCCAGCCGCTTTGCGCGAAAATACGGCAAAACGCCGTGGCAATAATGCTTTTTCCCGCATCGGAATGCGTTCCTTGAAACATGATCGGCAACGCTTTAGCCATGTTCTTTCACCTTCTCGCATTTCGTTAGCCAATTTTCAACCATTGACGGACAAGACGCAAAATGAAAATGGACATAGCCTGCAATTAAGTTTCGATGCTGATAGCCATCTTTTTTCGTACCGCGCAGCCCCGTTGTTTCATAGGCAAACGGAATCTCGCTGCGCGCTTCGTACGTGGAATAATGAAACTCATGCCCCCGCGCTCGCAGGCCTTCCGGAAGCAAAAAGTTTCCTGGTTCTCCTTTCACCTCACGATATCCAAGCGCGACGAGCTTCGGATGCATGACAATCCGTCCCGGAATGACGCCAACCATGTCATAATACTGGCCTTCTGTCGTTTCAATGCCTTCGGTTAAAAACATAAATCCCCCGCATTCTGCCAATGTCGGAAGCCCGCTTTCGACCGCGGTTTTGATCGACTGTTTGACACTTCGCTGTTCGGACAACTGTTTTGCGAACTCTTCGGGAAACCCGCCGCCGATATATAACCCATGTACCCCATCTGGCAGCGGCTCGCCGGCAAGCGGGGAGAAAAAGACTAACTCGGCACCATACGCTTGTAACATCTCTAAATTTTCCGGGTAGTAGAAATGAAACGCCGCGTCTTTTGCGACCGCAATCCGTACATCATACGATTTGTTTACATCGAAATACGATCGAGGAACATTTAATGCTGGGGCTTCCGCCAGCTTGAGCAACGCGTTAAGATCCACCGTCTTGGCAACGCGCTCGCCTAATTCCGCAAAAAAATGATCTAATTCCCCGCGCTCAATCGATGGAATGAGCCCTAAATGACGTTCAGGAATGTGAAGCGCATCATCTTTGGTTAAAAATCCGACCACGGGGATGCCGCATTCTTGTTCAATTGCCGTTTTCACAAGACGAAAATGCCCTTCGCTACCGACGCGGTTGGCAATTACTCCCGCAATGCGCACGCGTTCATCAAACATTTGAAAACCGCGGACAACCGCTGCCGCGCTCCGTGCCATGCCGGCGCAGTCGATGACCAATAGCACCGGACTATTCGTTAATACGCTGATTTCCGCTGTCGTTCCTTCGTTTGTCGTCGGCCGCTTCCCGTCAAACATCCCCATGACTCCTTCAATAATGGCGATGTCCGCCCCTTCACAGCCTTTTGCGCAAATCGCTTGAACCGCTTCGTGCCCAACCATCCAGCTGTCCAAATTGCGCGACGGTCGGCCCGTGACAGCAGTATGATAGGTTGGGTCAATATAATCTGGGCCGCATTTAAACCCTTGTACAATGTAGCCTTTTTGTTTTAACGCCGCCATCAATCCAATCGTTATGGTCGTCTTGCCAACGCCGCTTCCCGTCCCGGCGATTACGATTCTTCGCATGCTGTTTTCCCCCTTAATGGTGTAAAAGTGCCACAGAAATCGTGACATTGCCTGCTTTTTTCTTCACTAATTCTAATTTCTCTGCACCGCTATAAAGCTTCGCTGCCGGCTCGCTCACACCGTAAGCGCCTGTATAGCGGTACACGGTTTTAGAAGGCTGTTCGATGTTTACTTGATTCAGTTGTTCAGGGGTATAATAGACGAATTCCCATCCATATTTTCGCACAACTTCAAGCAACCCTGGCTCGTCTTTTTTTAATTCGATCGTACATACAGCTTTCACGCTTTTCATTGAAAAGAGCAGCTTGTCTAATGTATCGCGAATGACGGATTCAATTTCTTCCGCCGCTGTGCCGCGGTTGCAACCAATGCCGAGCACGATCACTTTTGGGCGGTACAAAACACCGTTTTGTAAAATCGCTTCTTCCTCTTTCGTTAATAAACGATGGGTAACAACAAGCGCGGCATCCGGTTTTGCCGCTAGCGCTTTCTCAATCGAATCATAAACAAGGATATTGTTTGGCAGCGGAGTATCATAGTTCCACCAATTTTTCTCTCCTGATTCCTGCACAATAGCAACGCGCTGTTCATTGACGACGGCGGCGCTGACAGACGTCAGCTTTTCGTCGGATTCCCACTCCCAGCCGAAGGAACGGCCAAATAAATCAACGGCAATCGTTTTTTGTACGTCAGACGCAGTCGTAATGACGGGATGGGCATGTAAAATCTCCGCGACTTGCCGAGTCAGTTCGTTCGCTCCGCCAAGATGTCCGGAAAGAACGCTAATGACATGTTCCCCTTTATCATCAATAACGACAACCGCCGGATCAGTTTTTTTATCTTTTAACAGCGGTGCAATCATCCGCACGACCGCGCCAAGCGAAATAATGAGAATAAGCCCGCGGTATGTTTGAAAAAGCGACGGCAATAATAACCGCACGTTCCCTTCAAACAAGCGAATGCCTTTTTCGTCTTCATCTCCTCTCGCAAACTTATTCGTATAATACACATGAGCGTTCGGAAGCTCCTCGCCGACGCGGCGGGCAATATCAACACCATGCTTCGTAATCGCAACAATTGCATACAACTCCTCACACCCCCTGTCGATATCCGTGTGTGAACGTTTTATCATACAGCTTTGAACGATAGTCGCGCTCGATAATTTCCGGGTCTAGCGCCCATCCCGCTAAAATGAGCGCGTGTTTACGGATGCCGTTTGCGCGCATATCCTCGTCCAGCGTGCCGACCGTCGAACGAACAATTTTTTGATCTGGCCATGTCGCTTTATACACAATCACGATGGGGGTATCATCGTTCCATCCCGCATCCCTTAGTGCCTTTGTTACTTTTTTTGTTAATGTAGCGCTTAAAAATAACGCTAATGTGCAATGATGTTTTGCCAAATCTTCCAGTTTTTCCTGATTTGGAACCGGTGTCCGTCCTTCTGCTCGCGTTAAAATGACCGTCTGCGTTAAATCCGGAACGGTCAGCTCCGCTTGAACAGCCGCTGCCGCCGCAAATACCGAGCTGACGCCCGGGACGATTTCAACTTCCACCCCTTGCTTTTTGAATAGCGCGATTTGTTCAAGCGTCGCTCCGTAAACGGATGGATCTCCCGTATGAATGCGCACGACTTTTTTTCCTTGCCTAAGCTGTTCTAACATCGCTTCAACCATTTGCTCTAAATGCATTCCTGCCGTATGAAATACTTCCGCTTCTGGCTTTCGATAGCGCTCGATCAGTTCGTCATTGACAAGCGAATCGGTGTAAAAAATTGCATCCGCTTCTTGGAGCAGCTGCGCACCTTTCACCGTAATCAAATCCGGAGCCCCCGGGCCCGCGCCAATAATATGCAGTTTCACTTTCTCACCACCAATAACGTTAAATATTCCAACTCTACTCCTTCAAGCTGTTCGATATTCCAAATGATTTCTTCCTTTGATGTCACTTTTGTCACCACGGCGGCTTTTTGCAATAAATTTTGTTCGCGAAGAAGACGGATCATCATTTCCATCACTTTCGCCACTTTCAAAAAGACGACGCAATCATGGTCTCTAAGCGCCCTTTTCATCGCCTCATAGTCGTCGCGCGCTGGAATAATCGCCACCTGTTCATCCCCGTCGGCAAGCGGGATCTGCAGTCTCGCCGCCGCCGCGTTGACGGAGGAAACTCCCGGAACAATTTCAATCGCAACATTTGGATACCGCTCTTTCATGATGTTCATCAGATGGATGAACGTGCTATATAAAAGCGGATCTCCTTCCGTCACAAACGCGACATCTTTCCCCGCGCTGAGCTGTTCCCATATCGCTTCCGCCGTTTCGTTCCATTTTTCTGTCAACACATCCATATTTTTCGTCATTGGAAAGACGAGACCAAGCATTTCTTTTTCCGCCGAAGAAAAATATGCTTCAACAATTTGCTGAGCATAGCTTTTGCTGCCGCGCTGTTTTTTTGGATAGGCAATGACATGCGCTTCTTTCAGACGGCGAAACGCCTTCACCGTCAATAGCTCGGGGTCGCCCGGACCAACGCCGATGCCATACAATGTTCCGCTCATTCGTCTCCCTCCCTCTTTGCCGTAATGATATAAATCGGATTAAGCGCATCAAACCGCGTCAGCTCTAAAATCGGCTTGCTTCTTGAGATTTGCGCGAGCGTAACGTCTACTTGAAAGCCGCGCTGCTTTAATCCTTCCACCGCCTGCGCCAGCGTTTCAATCGTTACCGCATTTATCACGATGCGGCCGTTTCGTTTTAAGCGTTGACAACAAACATCAAGCAGCGGTCCCATTTCTCCCGACGTTCCCCCGATAAAAATCGCATCCGGATCAGCAAATTCGTCTAAATGCTCAGGAGCTTTGCCGTGTACAAGCGTAATGTCAACGCGGAATTTTTTTAAGTTTTCCTTGCAAATTTCGATATCATGGGCATTTTTTTCAATCGCAAACACGGCGCCTTCGCGGGCGATTTTCGCCGCTTCAATCGCGACGGAACCGGTGCATGTGCCAATGTCCCAAACGACGCTTTTAGCATGAAGGCGGAGCGCGCTAATGCTTAACACGCGAATTTCTTTTTTCGTAATTAGTCCTTTCTCTGGTTTACGCTGCAAAAATTCGTCATCGTCAATTCCTAATGACCACGTCGGTCCCGCTTTTGTTTTTTGTAAAATAACCACATTTAATGGGGAAAACTCGGCATCTGCCATCTCTTCTAATTCGAAAAAGCGGCACCGTTCATCTTGTCCGCCAAGATTTTCTCCGACAAATGCGCGGTATTCGGTCATTCCGTACGAAAGCAGATATTTCGCAATAGTATTAGGAGAATTCGTTTCGTCCGTTAATATCGCTACTTTTTCACATCCGTCGATGCGCTGGGCAAGCCCTTTCATGCTGCGGCCGTGGACGCTGATAAATTCGGCGTCCTGCCACTTTTCTCCCATTTTCGCAAATGCCCACTGAATCGAACTGACCGCGGGATACACTTCGATCGGCAGTTTGCTAGATAAATAGCTGCCAATTCCATAAAACATCGGATCACCAGACGCGACAATGACGGTGCGTTTCGTTTCATGGCGAAGCCGCTCAACAAGCTGTGATAGACTTCCTCGAATCGTGAGCGTTTTGCCTTGATAATCAGGGAAAAAGGCTAAATGACGCTCTCCTCCTACCAATAACTCACTTTCATAAATCCAACGTTCATAAAGGTGCGGGAGGCTCGCTTTCCCATCGGCGCCAATGCCAATTAGTTTAATCGCCTGCATCGTTTCGTACCGCCTTTCCTAATAATTGACCACCCATTGTGTACAGCGATGTTTCGACTGTAATCCCTCCTCCAACTTCCTGTAACGCTGCTAAGCAACAGTGATCGCATAATATTTCAAAAAAACCCCTATTTTCTGCTTTCTGCATCATCTCGCCAACTTGTGATGCCGTATTGGCTTCGCGAACAGCGGCAACGAGTTCCGGCGAAGCACCTGCTTGCTCGGCAATCGCCGCTAAAAATGCGAAATCGACAGGCGCCCCTTTCGAATGGACCATCATGACGCCTTGCGCCACTTTCGAAAATTTCCCCATCATCCCAACCATCGAAACGGTTTTGATTCCTAGTCTTTTGCACTGTTTCAACGTAAAGCCGACAAAATCCCCCATTTCAATAAACGCTTCCTCAGGAAGATGAGGATATTGCCGCATCGCAAATTTTTCGCTCCGTCCCCCCGTCGTAATCACAACATGGTCGCATCCGTTTGCTTTCGCCACTTGAATCGCCTGAATGATGCTTGCGCGGTACGCAGACGTCGAAAAAGGAACGACAATGCCGCGCGTCCCTAAAATCGAAATGCCGCCGATAATGCCGAGGCGCGCGTTTAATGTTTTTTTGGCGATTTCTTCTCCGTTAGGAACGGAAATAATGACGTTCACTCCGCGGGAAATGCCGTATTGTTCCAATACTTCGCGCGCGGTTTCGTGAATCATTTTCCGCGGGACAGGATTAATTGCCGCTTCGCCAACCGGCACCGGTAAGCCCGGTTTTGTGACGCGCCCTACCCCTTTTCCGCCATCTAAATGAATGCCGGGCTGCTCCGCCCATGAAACGGTTGATACAATCGCCGCTCCATGCGTCGCATCAGGGTCATCCCCGCCGTCTTTGATCACCGTTGCTTTCGCCGACTCACCGTGAATCTCGCACGCTTCAATCGCAAACGTCACCTTGCGTCCGACTGGCAAATAAATGGTTGCTTCCGTTTGCCGAATGCCGGTAATAAGGGCCGTTAATGCTGCTTTCGTTGCTGCTGTGGCACACGCCCCTGTCGTATATCCTTCTCGTAGCGTTTTTTTCGCTTCCATTTTGTTTACCCTCTCTCTGCCAACAGTGACAGCGCGTTTAGCGCCGCTACTGTAACGGTGCTTCCTCCTTTTCGGCCGATATTCGTAATAAATGGAATATCTAATTTCGCCAACTCCGCTTTCGATTCTGCCGCCGACACAAATCCGACCGGCAGGCCGATCACTAATCCTGGACGCGCTTCTCCTTCTTTAATCAAACGAATCAACTCCAGCAGCGCCGTTGGTGCGTTGCCGATCGCAAAAATCCCGCCTTCCGCCTCCTTCGCCGCTTTTCGCATCGCGATGATCGCTCTTGTCGTGTTGAGCCTTTTCGCCTCCGCAATGACATCTTCGTCGGAAATATACACTTTCACTTTTCCGCCAAACTTTTCAATACGCGTTTTATTCACACCGACTTGTACCATTTGCACATCAGCGACGACCGTTTTGCCGCTGCGTATTGCTTCGATTCCCGCGCGGATGGCATCAGGATGAAATAACATGCTTTTTCCAAGCTCAAAATCGGCAGAAGCATGAATGATGCGCTGTACAATCGGATATTGTTCCTCCGTAAAATGGTGTTCACCAATTTCTTCATCAATGATTTGAAAGCTTCTTGCTTCAATTTGTTGCGGCTGGACCGTAACCGGACGAAATTCCGTGCGAAAATCCATTGTAAAAAACCCCTCTTTCTTTCATGAATGAATGGATAACGGTACCATTTGTTGTAACGCCCTAACGACATCGGAAAACTGGGAAAACACCGTGCCATATTCAATCGACGGACGACGAATGACAATCGTCTCAATCCCCAGCTCTTGTGCGGCGGCGATTTTTTCGTCGACAAATCCAACTTTTCCGCTTTCTTTCGTAATGAGCAACGTAACGCCAAAATGGCGGAAAAGCGCCTTATCGAGTTCTTTCGTAAACGGGCCTTGCATCGCAACGATATTTTCTTGCGGAAATTTTAGTTGTTCGCATTTCTCCATATTGTCTTTGCGCGGCAGCATGCGTGCAATCACGCGTGTATTTGGAAGGCCAAGCAGCTTGACAGCAAAAATATGCAGCGTTTTGCTTCCGGTCGTTAGCATAATGACGCCTTGTTTTTTCGCAGCGAGCTCGGCTGCTTCTTCATAACTGTCAACAAACGTGACGCGCTCATAAGCAACAGGAGCCGCTTGCCGTTCGTAACGGATATATGGAACCCCCGCGTCTGCGGCAGCTTGTATCGCGTTTTTCGACGCTTCTTCGGCAAACGGATGGCTCGCGTCCACCACCGCTTTCGCTTTCTTTGCGCGGATCAACTCCGCCAATTGATCCGCCGCCAGCCGTCCGAGATGCACCGCTAAGCCGGAAGCGCGCAGCTGCTCCGCCGCATGTTCTGTAACGACGGTCGCCAATACATCATAGCCCGCCTGTTGGATGCAAAGCGCCAGTTCTCGGGCATCGCTCGTTCCCGCTAATACGATAATCATGCCAGTTCCTCCTTAATGATGATGGTGGTGGTGATGATGCTCCGCTGCATGAAGCCGATATTGGCACATATCGCAGTTCATCATAACCTTCTTGCCAAGCGCCTCTTCTAATCTGTCAAGCACAATCGTTTTTAATTTTGGATGAAACCCAAAGTAGCCGGCTAACACAAAATCGACTTTGGGATACTGGAAACGAAATTGTTTTACTTTTTCTTCAAGACGCTTGATGAGCACGCCGGTAAACAAAAAGTACGGCAAAACCACCACTTTCCGCGCCCCTAGCTTCACGCAACGTTCCACTCCATCTTCTAACGACGGTGTCGTTACTCCCATAAATGCTGGTTCTACGAGGAAATAGTTCGTTTGTTCCCAAAATAAACGGGAAATTTTATATAAATCGCTGTTCGCATCAGGATCGCTTCCCCCGCGCCCAAGCAGCACCACCGCTGTTTCCGGGTCGGGATTTTCTATATTTTCACCGATTTCTTGCAATCTCGTTTTTAAGATCGAAAATGTTTGCTTGTGAATGCCAATTGGCCGGCCATAGATGAACGACACATACGGATAATGCTTCTTCGCTTCATCGATCTCTGCCGGAATATGCAGCTTCGAATGTCCCGCTGACAGTAAAATCATCGGAATTACGATAATTTCGCGAGCCCCGGCGGCAACGCAACGATCGATCCCTCCGCGAATTGTCGGCAGTCCAAATTCTAAAAAACTCGTTTCGACATGTATGGATGTTTTGATGCTTGGCTTTAATTGTTCGACAAACTGCCGAACTTGGTTGTTCCCTTCTGGGTCGCGGCTGCCGTGCCCGACAAATAATACTGCTTTCATTCATTTTCTTCCCCCTTATTCTCCGCAGGCAGGCACTTCGATTTTTGCCGCCTGCTTCGCTTCTTGATACACAAATCCGCCAACTTGTTTCACCCGTTGGAAAAACTTATGAAATCGTTCGTTCGTGTGCGCGCGTTCCTTATATTCTTGAATAATGCGGGTGATAACGGACACAATTTCACTAGGCGGAATTCCTTCAGCGACAAGTTGTCCAGGATGTGCGTTTCTTCCAACCGTTTTTCCTCCTAAAAATAAGTCGAATGCTCCTTTCCGATAGACGATTCCGATATCTTCCCGCACCGCTCCGTAACACGCCATGCCGCAGCCGTTTACACCGAGCTTCAATTCTTTCGGAAGCGCCATTCCCGCAAGCTGATCGTATAACTCTTCTGTGTATGGAATCGCGTCTTTTTTCTCACCGTCGCAAAAATCGCAAGCTTTCAACGTCAGTACATCCCCGACAGGGGCAACGGTCAGTCCCGCTTCTTTCAGTCTAGCGATGATACGGTCTGGATCAGAAGTAGGCACTTCCAGCTTCAAATAATGATCCGGGGTATACATCATTGTTCCGTCTTCACCGACGATGTCAGCTAGTACCATCATCTGTTTTGGCGTAAAATGTTTGTTCGCTACTCCCGGGCTAACCGCAATTTCGAAAATCGCCGGTGCAAACGACGCGGTGTCATCATGGCCAATCGCCAATTTTTGCAACGCTTCTTCCGCGATTTCTCTTACCGGTTTTGGTTTCGTTTGATCAAGCGCCCACGGCTCCGCTTCTTGGCGAAGCCGTTCGTGTGGTTTCAGCGGCTGTTCAGCGGCGCTTAACGTATATTTTCGCTGGTATCCGCGCGGTGTGATCATCAGTCCGTCGTATACAAACGTTGAAGAATTGCCGATAATAACGGTCGTTAACATTCCGATATCGTAATCGAGCATATGCTCTAAATCCGTCAATACGATATGTTGCCGCGCACGATAAGCGCTTTTCACTAATCCGACCGGAGTATTTGGCGATCGATAACGCAAAAGAATACGCTGCGCTTCGACAATTTGCCGCGTGCGTCGTCCGCTTTTCGGATTATATAGAGCGATGACAAAATCGGCAGCGGCTGCCGCTTCGATCCGTTTTTCAATAAGCGACCAAGGCGTTAGGTGATCGCTTAAACTAATGGTGCACGCATCATGCATAATTGGGGCACCTAAAAGAGCGGCACATGAGTGAATGGCCGAAATGCCTGGGATGACTTCCACTTCGATATCGCTTTCTCGCGTCCAGCCTTTTTCGATGAGCACCTCATACACAAGCCCTGCCATTCCATACACGCCCGCGTCCCCGCTGGAAATGACGGCAACCGTTTTTCCGCGTTCCGCCCATTTCACCGCCTCTTGCGCACGGCTTACTTCTTCCGTCATTCCAGTGCGAATCACTTGTTTATTGCCAATAAAATCCGCAACTAGGTCAATGTACGTTTTATAACCGATAATAATATCGCTTTCTTCAATTGCTTCCCGCGCCCGCTTTGTCATATGTTCTTTGCTGCCTGGACCAAATCCGACGATTAATAATTTTCCTTTCATACTACGCTCCCCCTTTCCACGTTTCGACAATGATGGATATCCCTAACCATAAACTGTAAAAACTAGTGGCAGCTCCAATAATCAAAAACACTTTTTCTCTCATTCTTGCTTTCATAAATCCCCAGGAAAGACAAAAAGTCATTCCAATCGTTGCGATCAATAGGCCTACGACAAATAAGCTAAGCTGTAGCGCCGCTATGCTCATATTTTCTTTCCCGGCTGCATGTGCTAAAATAGCCAGCTGCGTTGGGCTTTCCACCCCAATCCCATGAAGAATGCCAATAATAAACGCGCTGATCCAGCCGAAGCGCAAAAACGAAACAGTACTTTCTTTCTTTTTGTTTTTCTGAAAATATCGAGTCATTTTATCTATCAATTCGTATAACACCTTTATTCGGCTTTTAACCTCATTTTTATAGAAAAGCGAAAATAACATCATTCCTCCGAGAATAATAAGCGTACACCCAACCGTCGCCTCTAAAATACGGATGGTCGAAGAAGGAAGATGAAATCCAAGAAAAATAGCGATCAGTCCCATAAAAAACACTATAGACCCGTGACCAAACGCATACATAATCCCTAGCGATACTTGCCTTTTACGGTGCGTCTCGCTCCCAACCATATCAGCAATAGCAGCAACATGATCACTATCCATCCCATGACGAATTCCGAGAAAAACTGCCAGCATGGCATATGTCACAAATTCCAATGTTACACCCCTCGCTTTGCCAATTTGTGCTTCTTTTTTGCAAAATAAAAAGCACCTCTATACGCAGAGGTGCAGAAAAATGCATACAAATATAGCCAAAAAGTATGCCATTCTCCCGCACGTCTACCTATAATCCCGTAGGTATCCGTCCGAACAAATAAGGCAGGTCTCCTGACTTAGGATCATCGCTTTGCTGCGCCTTCCCGAAGTTTCCTTCAGTGACATCATGCAACAAAGCTCCCCATCACAGTGGCGGGTACCGTGACGGATTTTCACCGTACTTCCCTTTTAAGCCTGTTCTCTGATGAGAAAGGCACCTTATTTGCTTGGCATATGATATCAATTTTTCATAGAACATTTCTGTTATTCATAGTAGTACAAATTTTCAAACGGCGTCAATCACTTTTTTTCAGCAAGTCCGTTTTTGCCAATACAATCCCGTCGCGATCCGCATATACATAGGCGCCTGGCTCCCAAAGAACACCGCCAAATTCAAGCGCGACATCCCGCTTTCCTTTTCCTTCTTTTTTGCTTTTCACGGGGCATGTACCGATCGCCATCACCCCAAGCGGCATATTGGCGATCTCTGCAGAATCGCGAATGCAGCCATGGATAATCACGCCCGCAAGTCCACGATCGCAGGCGATTTGCGCCAAACGATCTCCAAGCAGCGCGCAATTGCGTGAGCCTTTTCCGTCCACAACTAACACTGTTCCCGCAGGAACCGTTTCTAACGCCTCGCGGACGAGCACATTATCCTCCAATACATCGACTGTCGCAATCGGTCCGGAAAATTCCATTTTGCCGCCATATGATTGCATTGGCAGCTGGCAAACTTGCAATTCACCTAAAAATTCATCGCATAAATCTGCTGTTTTCACCATCATTCCCTCCTCGCTACGTCTTATATTTGACATATTTGTCGAAACTCCTTCTTTTTCCACAAAAAAACAGACAAGCGACATTGCTTGTCTGTTAGAGACTGGGCTAGCTGGATTCGAACCAGCGCATCACGGAGTCAAAGTCCGTTGCCTTACCGCTTGGCTATAGCCCAACGATCACTGTTTAACGTTTTCTTCGCAAGAGATTTTCCATTCCTATTATTTCCCGCATTTTTTTCTCTTTATACATGCCGGACAGCGATATGCAAAATATGCCACACATCACGAACGTAGTTCATACAATAAAATCTGCTGCTTGTTGTCCCTTTTCTTGAGATAAAGCCGTTTTGCACTTTGCTTATCATCGATGTATGTCCCTCGATGTTTTGCAAACAATAATGTCACTATTTCAAGAACCTCTGCCCGCCTGGTTGATTCGCCGCAACCACCATACATGCTTCCCGGCATGGTATCATTCACGAAAATTCGCGCAGAAAATCCACGACTTTTGCACTACAAAGAATGGCAACATTTTCATTCACCATCGCTCTATCTTTTTGACTAATGCAATACCATGTAAAAAGGAGGGAAGTAGCCGTGAACAAAGCGACAATCGTGGCGATACCGCTTTTACTTGTGCTTCTTGCATCATACGCTTCTAATCTTTGGGCAGCGGATGATGTCAAGCAAAAGCCCTCTACTCGTCATCCGGCCAGTCAGCATATTACTGTCGTCGCCCATCGCGGCGCATCAGGCTACGCCCCAGAGCATACGCTATCCGCATACAAAAAAGCGCTGGAAATGAAAGCCGACTACATTGAACTGGACTTGCATATGACGAAAGACGGAGAGTTAGTCGCCATTCACGATGCCACACTGGCCAGAACGACCAATGTAGAACAAGTTTATCCGAATCGTGCTCCTTGGAGAGTAAGGGATTTTACGCTGGCGGAAATAAAGCGACTTGATGCTGGCACATGGTTCAATAAAATGTTCCCGCAATATGCTAACAAGCAGTATAGAAAGGAAAAAATTCCTACTCTCCAAGAAGTAATCGATTGGCTTGCGCGAAGCAGGTCGAAAACAGCTCTGTACATTGAAACAAAAGATCCAAACATTTATCCTGGCATGGAAGAAAAACTAGTCGGCATTTTAAAAAAGAACAGATACTTGTACTTGCAAAAAAGTAAAGTCATTTTCCAATTGTTCAGCGAAGCAAGCTTACGCAAATTACAGAAAATAGTCCCTCACGATATTCCGCTCATTCAGCTATATAGCCCTGCCATGCTCAAGGGCCAAAACCTTGATGACGTGCTGGATCGAGCCGCCGAATACGCTGAAGGAGTTGCACCAGATCAATCGCTCGTTACTTTAGAATTTGTGCAAAAGGCACATAAACGCCATCTCGTTGTTTATCCATACACCGTCAATACGAAAGAGGAGATGCTAAAACAATTATCGTTAGGAGTGGATGGAATGTTTACGGATTACCCTGATCAATTAGTAGAACTGAACAAGAAAAAGTTCACCGCAAAATCGCTGGTGCCGATCTTCTAAAATGATGCGGTTTTCCATGTTCATTGAAGCAAGCCGCCGATGTGAAGTGACCCCTGTCAAGTAGACAGGAATAAAAAAGCACATTTAAGCAGCCTGAGTCCTATATTCATAAGGACTCAGGTTATTTAATTTCTTTTGGAAACGTTGATGGTTATAAAAACGAATATATTTGTGTACGGCATCCTTCACCTCTTCGGCCGTGCGGAAAGAGTACAGATTAAAACACTCTGCCTTGAAATGGCTGAAGAAGTTTTCCATGCAGGCATTGTCCAAACAGTTTCCTTTCCTGGACATACTGGCCTTTATATTGTATCTTTTTAGTAGATTGTTGTATTGGCGGGATGTATACTGGAACCCCTGATCACTATGAAGGAGGAGTCCATTTACATTCCGTTTTTTTATGGCCTTTTTTAGCGTGTCGATGACCAGTTTGATGTCATTTCTTTGACTGATATGGTAGGCCACGATTTCATTGTTGTATAGATCTTTAATGGCGGACAAATAGAGCTTTTGCCCATTAAAAATTAAATAGGTAATATCTGTCACCCATTTCTCGTTTGGCTTGGACGCGTGGAAATCTCGGTTTAGATGGTTGTCCGAAATCACATAAGGCTCTTTCTTTCCGTAATAAGGCCGTTTCTTCCGAATCACTGCCCGAATTCCCATCTCCCTCATCAGCCTTTGTACTCGTTTATGGTTGATATCCAGTTTGTATTTCCGTTTCAGCCAAACTTTTACTCTCCGATACCCATAGATTCCTTTCACTTCTTCATGGCACTCTTGGATTTTTTCCTTTAGCTGCTCGTCTTCCAAGTGCTTCGGAGAAGGGCGTTCCTGTCGTTTTACCCACTTGTAATATCCGCTTCGAGACACGCCTGCTATTTCACATAATCGTTGAATCGAACCATAACACCCGGCCATTTCTTGAATGATCGCGAACTTCTTGTGAGCTGGTACTGCTTCCATTCCCCCTTTCACCTCTTTAAGAGCTTTTTTAGCATCTCTACTTCCGCCTCAAGACGCTTGATTTTCATTTCAGGATCTTCCGGACGAGTTCTCGGTCTTCCTTTGCCTGGTCCTTTTGCCTTTCCTCGTTTTTCCTCTAGCCCTTTCATTCCTTCCTGTTCATAGCGTTTCACCCATCGGCGTACCATGGACTCATCAATCCCTAATTCTTTCGCCACCGTTTTATATCCCATGCCCTCTTTCCAATATAAATCCACCGCTTTCTTTTTAAACTTTGCATCATATGTTTTTCGTATTTTCCCCATAGAAAAATCCCCTCCATAGTAGACAGATTAATTGGCTTTCTTTTTTCTGTCTACTATAAGGGGATCATATCAATGATAGGCGGCTTGCTTTTTTGTATGCAAAAAGCTGCTGTCCTACACCTCTGCATACCCGTTTTTTGTTCATTGACAAAATATCTTTTTTTTCGTATTATTAGTAAAATTATCTTCCTCTACAATCCAAGGTTGATAGGGAGGATCATCATGTGGAACATTCGTCCGGCCACGCCAAACGATGCGGAAGGGATTTTATTCCATACAAAAACGATATTAGAAACAAGTCCATTTATGCTGACGACTCCAGATGAATTTATGATGACAGTCGAACGCCAGCGGCAATGGATTATTGATCAGCAACAATCAGGAAACTTGATTTTAGTAGCGGAAGAAAACAGGAAAATTATCGGTTTACTGAACACGCAGAGGGGAAAGAAACAACGGCTTCGTCACATCGTCTCATTCGGCATCAGCCTTCAAGAAGCGTACTGCAATCAAGGCATTGGTTCTCAGCTTATTCAGCATATGATCGAGTGGGCCAAAAAGGAAGGGATTGAAAAAATCACCTTGAACGTCATGGCCTCGAACGAGCGAGCCATTCATGTATATAAAAAATTTGGATTTCAACAAGAAGGCTATCTCCGCCGCCAACTAAAATTGGAAGACGGCACCTATGTGGACGATATCATCATGTCCTTATTTCTGTAGGCGTGTTTGGACAACATAGAGAATTACGACAAAACCAATCACGCAAATGACGATCATATAAGGTAAGAAAGGATTTAATCTATCTTCCTTCAACTCTTCCGCCGCCACGTGCTGCGTCGGCGGTGTTCCTTTTCCAAACGCTTCGATGTCAAGCTTGGCGAGCGACAACGGTTTTGTCAGCGAGCAAATTCCTGTGACCCAATCCGTATCGTCATACGCATAAACGAGATACTCTTTTCCGGCTTCAAACGGATACCCGCAAGCTGCCTCGCTGAAGCCAGTGTACACGACAACATGTGTTTCGTTTACCCCTTTCCACGTGCGATCGACCGAAAAAATAACCGCATGTTGCGAAACCCGCTCTCCGATTTCCGGTTCTTTCCGCGTTGTTTCATAAATACGAACGACCTTCCCGGAAAACACCGCATCACTTTTCGTAAACTCTTCCGACGGAGAACGAGGTGGAACGCACGAACACGCATATGTCCGCGCTCCCCCATACAGGCAAAAAAGGACAGCAATACCAAGCAGCCACCACCAGCATCGTTTCATTAAACCACCCTTTTTCTTCATTAGTCGCAGCCAAAGGGCAGTTGGTTACAATTCGGCACCTTTAGCGAGTTCCTCCAGCCGCTTTAACGCTTCCTCCTTATCGAAAGAACTGTACCAGCGATCATTGTGCACATCTAAAATACGGTAATGCTTGCTAATGAGGTTTTGCTGGAGGCGAAACGGCCCCATCCGCTTAATTTCTCTCCACCATACTTTTCCGCCGAGCGTCTTTCCTTTCGGTACATCGATTTCTTCATGGGCGATCGTTTCAATCACTTCAAGCGGGCTATCGCCAAGCACCGATTCGATAATTTCGCTATCACGGAATAGCGCGCATAACGCGACGACTTGCGTCCAGCTTGCCTGTATCCGCCCTTTTTCAATTTGCACGAGCGTTTTTTTTGAAATCCCCAGCACTTCCGCCATCTTATCTTGTGTATACCCTTTTTCGTCGCGAATTAACTTCATTTTGCTGGAGAGAAGATCGATTACTTCTTGTTTATCCATTATTCTCCCTTCTTTTGTTTACATAATATAATTACTGTTACTTTAATATTTCCTTTGCAAAAGTAATCGTACAATTTTTGGCTTTATTCGTAAATATCCTAATTGCCATTTTCTCGTTTTATCAATTATAATGGCAAAAAATACGAAGGGGGAAACGAACTTGCTGCAAATCGTACAATACAAAAACGGACCGTTCTTGCTTTCCACCGATCCAGCGCTTGTGCAAATCGACCGCGTCTGTGAATTTCTCGCCCGCTCCTATTGGGCGAATACGAGAGACCGCGCGACGATTATAAAGTCGCTCGAACATTCCTTATGCTTTTCCTTGTTCCACGAACAGATGCAAATCGGATTAGCGCGGGTCATTACCGACGGAGCAACCTTTGCCTATTTGTGCGATGTCTTTATTGATGAGGAATTTCGAGGGCAAGGGCTTGGGAAATGGCTCGTGGAATGTGTGTTGCAGCATCCTGATATCGCTGCGGTAAGACGCATTTTATTAGTGACGAAAGATGCGCATGGCTTGTATCGGCAGTTTGGATTTCAGCCGCCAATGCAGCCCGAGCGGCTAATGGAAAAAATCAACCCGCAGGCATGAAGCGATCGTATAAATTCTACGGCATGAGCGCCACTGGCTCATGCCGTAATCTTTTCATTTTTGATAGTGCGGTTGCTTATTGAAAGAAAATGCTAAGCATTGGAAACCGGACTCACGTTTCCAATATAAGCAAACGAGAAGCTGGTCATATGATCGCACCTTCTTTATAAAGAAGGAGGTGCATGATAAGGGGAAAGGTTATTTTTTTACAAACGAAATCTTTTTCTCCTTGTCGTCCCACACCAAAACGGCGTCGAACGTTTTCTCTCCTTTTTTAAATCCTTTAATGACGTTCGTTTTCCCATGCTGCAAAAGCTTTTTCACATTCGCTTGCGAAATCGTTTTGCCGAGAATTTTTTTCGAAATCGTAAACGGGCACTTCGTCTTGGCATAATTGGCGCAGCCGTAAAAGGTCCCTTTGTCAATGACCGTGCCGCCGCATAGCTTGCAGGTGCCAACAGGCTTTCCAAGCGTCGCTTTCGATTTTGTCCGTTGAATGGATTCGATATCAAGTCCAGCAAAGTTCCATGCTTCCGACATTTCAACGGCGTCTTGAATAATTTTTGCAGACAGCCTTTTTACTTGCTCCATAAAATGCGCCGCTGACGCCTTTCCTTCGCCAATCTCGCTTAAGCGCTGTTCCCATTTCGCCGTCATTTCCGGAGAAGCCAAAATTTTATCTCCAATCGCTTCGATAAGCACTTTCGCTTTGTCGGTCGCATACACTTGGTTTTTCTTTACTTCAATATAATTTCGCTCTTTCAGCGTCGTAATGATGGCCGCGCGCGTCGCTTCCGTGCCGAGACCTTCCGTTTTGGCAAGCACTTTTTCCAGCTCCTCGTTATCTAAAAATTTCCCCGCTGTTTTCATCAGGGTAATCAGCTGACCTTCCGTATACCGTTTCGGCGGCTGGGTCTTTCCTTCTTTTATACGAACGTTCAGCACATCGCCTTGTTCGCCTTCACGGAGCGAAGGAAGAATCGTCACATCATCCTCTTCGCGCTGACCGATGACCTTTCGCCATCCTTCCTGAATTTGCTGCTTGCCTTTTGAAATAAAGCGGGCGCGTCCATCGACAAGCGTCGTGACGGTCGTATAGTCAAACACAGCCGCTTCATAATGCGCGGCAATGAGACGGCGCACGACCAAGTCGTAAATTTTCCGCTCATCCGCCGATAACTTCGCCGGATCGACCACTTGCTCCGTCGGGATGATTGCATAGTGGTCAGTTACCTTTTTTTCATTGACATAACGTTTATTATGTAAAATTGACGCGTTTGGCAGCGGAAAAAACGGCTGATACTCCGGAAACGCCCGTAACTTTTGCAAAATGTCCGGGAACGTTTCCGCCTCTCCCCTGGTCACATAGTTCGAATCGGAACGCGGATACGACACGATACCTTTTTGATACAAATTTTGCAAAATATCGAGCGTCTTTTTCGGGGAAAATTGGTACACCTTGTTCGCCGTTGCCTGCAAGGAGGACAAATTGAATAATAGCGGCGGAAGAAACGTTTTTCGCTCCGTTTTTACTTCATTCACTTCTGCCGGCTTGTTTCGGCAAAACTGGGCGATTTTTTGCGCCAGCTGCTCCTCCTTGATCCGCGTTTCTCCTTCTTCGTTTGTCCATTTCCCTTCGTACTGCCTGCCATCAACGGAAAACGTCGCCACCACTTCCCAAAACGGCTCAGGACGAAACTGTTCAATTTCTTTTTCCCGTTTCACGATGAATGCGAGTGTTGGCGTTTGGACTCTTCCAACCGAAAAAACATCATTCATCCCTTTTTGCTTTAGCAAAATGCTGTAAACGCGCGAGGCGTTCATCCCGACAAGCCAATCGGCACACGCGCGAGCGTACGCTTCTTCATATAAATTTCTTGTTTCTGCTTCATCTAACAGCTGGCGGAATCCTTCATAAATCGCTTTTGGCGTCAATGACGAAAGCCAAAGCCGCTTCATCGGCTTTTTCACGCCGCTCATATGAATAATGTTGCGGACAATCAGCTCCCCTTCTCTACCGGCGTCACCAGCATGGATAATTTCCGTCACTTCCGGTTTGCGAAGCAGTTCTTTTACAATCGCAAACTGTTTTGCTTTCGCTTTTTCTACCTCATATTGAAAACGCTCCGGAATGATCGGCAGCGTCTCGAGCTTCCATTGTTTCCATTCCGGACGATACCGTTCAGGCGGCACGAGCTGGAAAAGATGCCCGACCGCCCACGTCATATACGCTCCTTTTGGAAACAATTCATTCGGATAAATTTCGATATAGCCTTGTTGTTTTTTGTTTTTAAAAATGGACGCGAGCGTCGCGCCTTGGTCTGGTTTTTCGGCAATAATCACTTTCATTGTAGACTTCTCCTTGTTGTTCGTTGCGGATTATGGCACTTCATGACCGACCGAGCTTTGCAAAATTTCAAACCATTGCTCGCGGCGAAGCGGCAGCGCAAGCGCACGCACCGCACGAATAATGCGCTCTTTTTTGCCGGAACCGACAATCGGCATCATTCGCGCCGGATGCACAAGCAGCCATGCGTATAGTACTTCGTCGATCGTTTCGGCGCCAAGTTCATCTCTAATTTGTTCGAGCGTCGCGCGCAGGCGTACCGCTTTGTCGTCCGTTGCGGTAAATATTTTTCCGCCCGCAAGCGGAGACCACACCATCGGCGGGATCCGCTTTTCCAAACATAAATCGACCGTACCGTCTTCGATATTTTCTAAGCGATAGGCGGACACTTCAATCTGGTTGGTTACAAGCGGAAAATCTAAATACGACTGCAGCATGTTAAACTGTGAACGTTTAAAGTTGGACACGCCAAAATGGCACACTTTTCCTTCTTTTTTCAGCTGGGTGAACGCCTCCGCCACTTCTTCCGGATTCATAAATGGATCCGGACGGTGAATAAGCAGCACATCGATGTAATCGGTGCGGAAATTTTTTAACGATTGGTGGACGGACGCGATAATATGCTCCTTACTCGTATCATAATGCTTCAAACCGTATTTCGATGCGAGCTTAATCCCACATTTTGTAACAATCTCGATTTGACCGCGCAAGCTTGGCTTTAACGCCAGCGCTTCGCCAAACAACGCTTCACACGTATAATTCCCGTAAATATCCGCATGATCAAACGTCGTAATCCCTTGTTCGAGACAAAATTCAATGAAACTTAATATCTCCTCTCTCGAATAGTTCCAATCCGCTAATCTCCATAATCCGTGAATGATGCGGGAAAATGTTAAATCTTCTGCTAAACGAATTCGTTCCACTACTCGTCCTCCTCTTCTTTTTCGCACTCCTATACATTCCACATCGATTTCCCTATTCCTTTTCATTCGAGTAATCTGTTTCTTTTTGCGCATACTACGTAACAGCGGAAAAACAGGAAAGGAATGGGAAGATGATGAAAAAACAGCTATATGTATGGCTAATGATCGTACTGCTGCTTGTGCCATGGCGCGCCTACGCCGCACAAACAAAATATCAATGGAATCTTGCCGACATTTACACGTCGGAAGCTGATTTCGAACGCGACTATCAAGCAGTCGTCGATGCGCTGCCGAAACTGTCCGCCTATGAAGGAAAGCTTCAGAGCGCGACCAATGTCGCCAAACTATTTGCCCTTAATGAAAGGATAGCACGAAAACTGGAAAAATTGTCGCTTTACGCTCATTTAAAACAAGATTTAAATATTGAAGACGAGACCGCGGCACGGCTAAAAGCAAAAGTGGAGACACTTACTTCCGACTATGCGGCTAAAACGGCGTTTATCGAGCCGGAACTGCTGTCGCTTTCCGAGCAGACGCTTGCCAAGCTGCAAAAAAGCAAGCCGCTTAAGCCATACCGCTATTATTTTGAAGAATTGCGCGAACGGAAAAAGCATACTCTTTCCAAACGAGAAGAACAGCTGCTCGCCAAGCTCTCTCCAATCATGAGCGATCCGGAAAACATTTATAACAATGCCGCGCGCGGCGATTATGAACCGCCTTCCGTCCGCACGCCGGACGGCAAAACGGTTTCGCTGACGGATGAAAACTATACAAAAGCGCTTGAACACCCGGATCGCGACTACCGCAAGCGGGCGTTTCAAACCCGTTTTCAAAGCTACGAATCGATCGAAAACACATCCGCCGCCACCTTATACGCTTCTGTGAAAGCGGACGAACTGTCCGCGAAAGCGCGAAAATATAAATCCGGCCTCGATGCAGCACTGTCGGCCGATGATGTGCCAAAACAAGTGTTTACGAATCTCATTTCTACGGTCAATAATCATTTGCCGTTACTCCACCGCTATGTCGAACTGCGCAAAAAAGCGCTCGGCGTCGACCGCGTCCACAGTTACGATATGTATGTGCCGCTCGTCGATGAAACCGTCGCGAAAAACATGAAGTTCCCGATCGAAACGGCGCAGACGCTCCTCCTTGAAGGTCTGAAACCGCTTGGGGACGACTACATCAAAAAGGTGCGGCAAGCTTTCGAACAACGCTGGCTTGACGCATATCCGCGCCCGAAAAAATATACGGGCGGCTATAATACGGGCGCGTATGACACTCATCCGTTTATTTTGCTCAACTACGACGAGTCGCTGGATGGCGTGCTGACGATCGCCCACGAAATCGGTCATGCGATGAATTCCGTCTATACAAACAAAACGCAGCCTTACCATTATTCCGGGCAATCGATTTTTACCGCCGAAGTCGCCTCAACCGCCAACGAATGGCTGATGATGGATTATTTCCTAAAGCAAGCAAAAACGGATGAAGAGAAGCTGTATTTACTCAACCAGCAAATCGAGCAAATTCGCGGCACCTTATACACGCAAGTGATGTACTCTGAATTCGAACAAGCGATTCACGACAAAGTACGGCAAGGCGGGAGCTTAACCGCAGCCGAGCTGAACGAGCTTTGGCTTCGTTTATTAAAAAAATATTACGGCCCTGCTTACGCCGCCGATCCGGAAGCCGCGCGGGGCTGGCTGCGCATCCCCCATTTTTATGACGCATTTTACGTCTATAAATACGCCACTTCCCTCGCCGCCTCCTTTGAGCTTGTCAAGCAAATGAAAGCGGATAAAACCGGAGAGGCGACGAAACGCTATTTGCAGTTTTTAAGCGCCGGCACATCCGACGACCCGATCCGCCTGTTGCAAAAAGCAGGAGTGGATATGACATCGCCGAAGCCGCTTGAGAACCTGCTTTCTTATTTCGATTCGCTCGTTCGCGAAATGGAACAGCTGTTAAAAAAGCAAGGAAGACTGTAACTAGAAATGGCGCTGGCTCCAAAAGGTAGCTTTGCGAGCCAGCGCTTTTTGATTCATGATGTTTAAACGACAATCGACAAACAATATTTATTTTACTTTAATATGGAAAACATAGTTCCCGTCTCCTTGCTTCCAATTCACCATAAGATGATAAACATATACCCCACTTTCACTTGGCGCGGTAATTTTTTTGTTCTTTACCTTTATATTTTTTGCCTTTCCTTCATTAATCCACTGTTCTACAGCTAGAGAAACTGGTTCTTTTTCAAAATCTATTTCTATTTCTGAATGAGGCTCGACCTCAACCGGTTCGTGTACGTCTCCTATTTTCCATGGCGGCGCATAAGCCCAATCGACACATTTTGCCGAGAAAAATGTTTTCCAGCAGTAAGAACCTCGGGTAACCGGAATTTTTTTGCCTGCCGCCGATATGTCTAATGCAGGAGGCTTGGAGCTGGCAGTCACAAAAAAGTATGCCCCTAAACTGCATAAACCGGCGATCATCCATATGGCAAAAAATTTTTTCATGGCCACCGTTCCCTCTTTATTCCTTTTATTTATTAGACGACATACAAAAATAAATGTTACTATGGTAAATCCATCCCTTCCGACTAATCTTTATCTGATCCATCGCCGCCTCCCTTCATCACACTATTTTGGTCTACCTGTAACAAATACTTTGGAAATATCCGGAAAAACAAAAAAAGATCACCGCATGTGGATCTGCGATGACCTTTTTTAGCGCTAAAACCGACAATCTCTCAATATTCTCCCAGCTTTTCAATCTTCTCTTTCACTTTCCGAATGTTTTCCATTTTGTTATCCCAACAGGCCTGGCTTAAATCGACGGGATATTGCTCGGGATTCATCGTCCGTTTATACTCATCCCAAAACAACCGCAAATTTTCTTTCACGAAATCTTGAATCTCCTTTAATGGCGGAGACGTGTACACGAGCTTGCCATTGTCAAAAATCGTTTCATGTAAATCCCTTGCCTCAAAATTGGTGACAAATTTGCTGATAAACGTATAAACAGGATGAAACATTTTGAGCCGCTCTTCTTGTTGCGGATTTTCACTTTCTAGCGCAATATAGTCGCCTTCCGCTTTTTTATTGATTTTATTCACAATGCGGTAGACCCGTTTCAGTCCAGGAGTAGTGACTTTTTCCGGGTTGCCGCTGATTTTGATCGTATCGACCATATTTCCGTGTTCATCTTCAATGGCGACTAATTTATAAACAGCGCCCAACGCCGGCTGGTCGTACGCGGTAATTAATTTCGTGCCGATTCCCCAGACGTCAATTTTTGCGCCTTGTGATTTTAAATTGAGGATCGTTTCTTCATCTAAGTCGTTGGAAGCGAAAATTTTCGCATTCGTAAATCCAGCTTCATCGAGCATTTTTCTCGCTTCTTTTGACAAATAGGCGAGATCGCCGCTGTCGATCCGTATGCCAATAAAGTTGATTTGATCGCCCAGCTCTTTGGCGACGCGAATCGCATTTGGCACCCCTGACTTCAATGTATCGTACGTGTCAACAAGAAAGACACAATCTTTATGGCGGCGCGCATATTTATGGAACGCGGTATATTCATCCTGATAAGCCTGTACCATTGCGTGCGCGTGCGTGCCGACAACCGGGATGCCGAAAAGTTTTCCTGCCCGTACGTTCGATGTCGCTTCAAACCCCCCAATGTAAGCGGCGCGCGCCCCCCACAACGCGGCATCCATCTCGTGCGCCCGGCGGCTGCCGAACTCCATCGCCGGCTCATCGCCGAGAATGTGTTTAATACGGGACGCTTTTGTCGCGATTAACGTTTGAAAGTTAATAATGTTTAAAATCGCCGTTTCCACGAGCTGCGCTTCGGCAAGCGGCGCTTCAATGCGCAAAATCGGCTCATTGCCGAAAACGATTTCCCCTTCCCTCATCGAGCGCAGTGTGCCGGTAAAACGAACCGTTTGCAAATAATCTAAAAAATCATCCCGATATCCCAGTTCCGACCGCAAATAGTCAATATCGCTTTCGGAAAACCGGAATTGCTGCAGAAATTGAATGACCCGTTCCAAGCCGGCAAATACCGCGTATCCGTTTCCAAACGGCAGCTTGCGGAAAAACACTTCAAACACTGCCTTGCGGTTATGAATGCCGTCTTCCCAATACGTTTCCACCATATTGATTTGATATAAGTCCGTATGAAGGGTAAAACTGTCATCTGCATATTTTTCGTTCATTGTGCTACCTCCAAAATACGAATCGGTTTGACACAAAAAAGAACGTCCATCGTCTATTCTATCATTTTTATTCTATTATTCCACCACTTCCGCACCTAATGTATGTTTAAAATGGCCAAGCGCTCATTCATGCCCGGCCCGAATAATCAATGATTAGCGCTTTTTTCATCGGTCACTCCCCCAATATTCGAATTTAACATTGATTATATATTATTGTAAATTACAAAAAAAATAAAAAATTAATAACGAGCCTCGCGGTGTCTTATCAAAAAATAACCCCGCTTTCCGTTGCTGGAAAGCGGGGAATTGTCATGCCTGTCCGTTTTCTGCGGCTTTGACCGCTTTGAGTTGCGTGCGCAAAATCAATGATTGAATGATCGAGAAGCAGCCGCCGACAACCCAGTAAAGCGACAGGGCGGACGGAACAGAGCTTGCCCCGATAAAAATCATGACCGGCATGATATATGACATCATCGCCAGTTGCGGCATTTGTTCTTCCGTCATCGACGGTGACAGACGGAGCGAGATGAACGTCGTCAGCGCCGACAAGACAGGCAAAATAAAGTACGGATCGCGATGGCCAAGCTGCACCCATAAAAACGAATGGAGCTTAATTTCTTGGGTGCGCGAAATCGCGTAATAAAGCGACATAAAAATCGGCATTTGAATCAGCACCGGCAGGCAGCCGCTCGCAGGATGGACGCCGTGCTTTTGATACAATTGCATCATTTCCTGCTGGAGCTTGCGCTGTGTTTCGATGTCGGTACCTTTATATTTCTCTTGGAGCTTTTTCAGTTCCGGGCGAAGCTTTTGCATGGCAATCGTCGTTTTAAACTGCTTTAAGATGAGCGGCAGCAGGCAAAAACGAACGATTAACGTCAGTACAATGATGGCGATCCCATAGTTATTTCCAAACAGCTGCCCAATCGTCAAAAGCAATTTCGACATTGGATAGACAAAATAATGATCCCAAATTCCTTGGCTATGTTCATTAATCGGCGCGTTGCGGTTGCAGCCGCTTAATAAAACAACCGTTCCGAATAATGCAAAAATCCACTTTCTCATAAGAGACCTCCTTGTTGTTCTATAGTCAATCAGGCCAGAAATAAGCGAGGTCTCCTTCCTTCTTCATCGGTTTGATGTGAACGTTCGCGCACAGGAACTTTCCGTCTTTTCCTTATAAAAACGCGGCAGAGCGGGACAATAGCGCCAGCAACGCATCTTTCATCTTTTCTTTCCGCTACATGTGCAAGCGTAACGTCATATAAAAAAGCTTTCGTTTTGCGGTATTCGCCGATATAGCATTTCATGACAACAAGCAGTGCGCCAACAAGCGACACATATGCCAGCAAATCAAAGGGGGCTTCCATTCTCCCACCTCTTTTCTATTCAAGAAAAACATTTCCTTACATAACATAGCAAACTTAGCGAAAAAAGAAAAGAAAAAGATTCACGAAACCAGCGCCGTTATTTCTCCGCCAACAGCCGAAACAGCGGCGCCAACGCTGGTTCTTCGTTAGCCAGTTCGGCAAAGTCTCCTGTTTCATCTTCATCAAGAACATGCGCCAGTTCGCACTTGGCTTCCTCGATTCGCCCGAGCTTGGCTAAATAGCACGCCCGTTGATAACGAGCGGATAAGTCCTCTTTGGCAAATTGAATCCATTCATCGACAACGGAAAGCGCCTTTTCCGTCTGCCCCGCTTCGTCATACGCACGCGCCAATTCTAGGCTCACCTCTGCATCATGCGGATGATGGGAAAGCCCGTTTGCAAGTACGGCAATTGCTTCATCATAGCGCTGTTTTGCCATATACATCGTTCCTAACGTCAAAATACTGCGAAGTAAGAGTGGCTCTATTTCGATTAAAAAACGAAGCAGATTTTCTGCTTCCTCTTCCCGTCCATTGTCAAGGAGCAGGAACGCCTTTAACTCCAGCATAGTCAGGTCATTTGGCTGTTCGGCGAGGAGACGATCGATCCACTCGCCTGCTTCTTTTTGCAGTTTACTACTCTCCGAGTGGGCCAACAACATGGCAAGCTCACGGGCGACACTGGCATTCCACTCATATGTTAGCGCCTTGCGCAGCGTTTTGATCGCATCATCCATCAATTCCGCCGCTTTGTAAAACTCAGCAAGTCGCTCATACGCTTCTATATTGCTGCGGTCCAAACGAATCGCCGTTTCGTATAAATCTAAAACAGCGGAAACAACAGCCATTTCTTTCGTCCATGCTTTCGCTTTTGTCCATAGCCGTTTGGCAAAGGAGTCATCTGTCCCAGCCCACGTTATGTCCATCATATATGGGGAAAGAGCGGAAGCGGCGTGCATGTATACGATGCTTTTCTTTTGATGGTCAAGCTTCCATTTGCCGAGCCGCTCGCGCAGTTTTCCTATTCCTCTTATTGTATACGAAAATATTTGAATATAAGTTTCATACAAGGCTTCGTTACGGACATCCTGCTCAATCAGCCGCTCAAGGATGGCGATCGCTTCGCGTAACTTACCTTCCTTGACAAGCACTTTCGCATAATGGTGGAGTACTTCCGGATGATCAGGATGGAGGTGAAGCGCGTGTTCGACTACCTCTTTTTCTTTGGCACCGTCCCCCATTGCTCCATATACGTAGCCGAGACTGTTATAATACCAAATATCGCCTGCTTGCTTCCGAACCGCTTCGATCGTGTCTACTAATGTGGCGGGATCGTCAAACAGCCACACTACATTTTCGACATGAACTTGAAGCGGATCGCACTCGAACGCTTTTTGCAGATGGAAACGCTGCTTATCAATGTTTTCTTCTATTTCATAAAGAACCGCTAAGCGAAGGTGAGCCACCGCAAACGTATCATCGACCTCGAGACACGCTTCATAGTACCATTTCGCCTCGTCGAATCTTTCAAGCGCCCGATACGTTTCGGCCAAACGATAGAGCGGAAACGTGCTTTTTTGCACCTTGATCGCCCGTTCGTATAAATTGATCGCTTTCGAAAACATGCCGCTTTGCTCATAAAGCACGCCGAGATAACAAAGCGCGATTATATCGTTCGGACGTTCGTTGATAAGTTGCTCGAGAAAAGCCATTCCGCGACCGACAAGAGAATGGTCGGTCAGTTGTTCGATATAAAACTCGTACGCTTCCGCCACATCAAATTGCGCAAGGCGCAATCCTTCTTCAAGAAAGGCAAGCGCGGTCCCTTTTTCTTCCGTTTCTATGGCTAGCTCATTGGCCAGGAGCATTTTTCCAGCATTTAATAGATATTCGCTGTTTTGGGCAAATAATAGCTTCTTGTCCAACAGATACTGTTTTGCTTCATCGCGATGCCCCCGTTGCATCATCACGTATGCAAGACCGAGATGAGCAAAGACTTCTTTTTCCTCTTGTTGCAGTGCTTTTTGGTAATGCACTTCCGCCTTTTCTGCTTCGTCTCGTTCCATATACCAGTCGCCAAGGCGAACGTGCAACGCAGGGGCGCTTCCGGCCTTTGCCGCTCCTTCCAACAAAATAGCTTTGGCTTTTTGCCAATCCCCTAACTCGTTTTCATATAAATCCGCTAACGCCAAATATGGATACGGCTCTGCTTCATCGAGCACTTTAGCAACAAGAAAGCCGCGTTCCGCTTTGCGTATCTTTCCCAGCCTTTCATCACAGCGCGCCCGTTCATACCACAAATGGGCATCGCTTTTATGGCGGCGCAGCAATTGGTCAAAAAAGGCGCGGGCCTCCTGAATTTGTTTGGCCTGGAATAACATGATGCCATGATTCGTGCCAATAAACGGATCGTCAGGGTGTAACGTTAAAGCGATTTGTGACAGTTCCAAGCCTTTCTTTTCTTTTCCTCCGTATGCAGTACTAAGGGCCATATAGCTCCAGACGTCGGGCTGGTCGGGATCGAGCTGGAGCGAAGCACGAAAATGACGGCTTGCATCTTCGTACCGGCTTTCGTAAAACGCGATCCGTCCCCGCAAATAGTGATAAAGCGGACTATGGGCTTTTCCTTTCACCCGCGCCAGCACCGCTTCGGCCCGTTCGATTTCTTTTCCGTACACGTACGCTTTCGCCGCCGCAAGCAGCAAATCATTAATATCGCCGTATTTAGCAAGCACCCGCTCTGTATAGTCGAGAAGCAGCTCTTTCGCTTCTTCTGTGCCAAAATGCTTCACAACATACAGCCATGTGTACGGGATGTGTTCATGCTTGCGCAAAAACGCGAGAAACGGCGCCATATACGCTTGATCATCTTCATCCATTTTTTCGGCGAAGGCATGAAGCTGACGGAAATATTGATCTTCCGATTCCGGCAGCAACACGGCAATCGCTTCTTTTTCCCGGGGAATCGCAGCAATCGACAAATAATGTGTCCCTGCATACCATTTTTCGACTTCGTCATAAGCAACCACAAACGGCTCGAGCATGTTTGGGTCTTGTACGTAAAACGCCCTGAGGCACTCATCGTAACCGAACAATACTTGCACATGCGAAGATTGTTCGTAATCGACGCTTAAGAGCACGGGAATTCCGGCATCGATCAACCGTTTCCACCGCTCCACGGAACCGATGAAAAAGCGGCATAAAAAGCCGAGCGTTTCCAAATAATGTACAGTCGTCGACAATTTTGAACCGCGAACATCGAAAATATGCTCGGCCACTTCATCTTGTGTACGCTCCTTGCCTAACAGCCGCAGCATCATTTCCAAACTCGCAGGCACACAATAATTATGTTTTTGCACGACAGGCACAAGCGGCAAGATCACTTGCGGCAGGGAAGCGCGTTCGCTTGCGCGCGCGTATGGCGTAGATGCCAATGATTTCTCTGTTTGAACAAGCGCCGCTAGTTCATCGAACTTGCCAAGCTTGTAATAGATTTGCGCACGCATATGGGCAAAATAGCGGCGGTGGGTATGAAACGGAGTGAGGCGGTCGACCTCCTCCATCGCTTCGAGCGCCGCTTCGTACTCATGCAAGTCGCGCAACCGGCGCGCTTTTTCCACATATAACGCCGGCACTTGCGAAAACCGTTTGATGCCGCATTCAATGATTTCCAGTGCTTTCCGCTGGCAGCCATTTAGCGCGTATAAGTCGGCCAAAAGCAAATGGCACATATCGCCGCGCTCCGGCTCATCCAATCCTTTCCGCAATATTTCTTCGGCTTTGTCGCGGTCGCCCGCTTCCATATAAAAGTATCCCCATTTATCGTACATCGGAATAGTTTCATATCGTTCCACTATGCCCATCCACTGCTGTGCTTCTTCGATCCGGCGCATTTCCAAAAGAGTGCGCACGAGTGTGAATGCGGCGCGCGCGATATGTTCCGGCTTTTCCTTTCCGTTCGCGATCGCTTCTTCCAAGCGCGGCCGCAGCGCTTCCTCGACATCCAGCGGCCGTCGTTCTTCGAGCCACTCATCACATACCCACGTCAGCGTCTGCAGCGTCGAAAAACGACGGTGGGCGTAGCGCGCCAACAGCGCGCTATGGCGGTACATTAACGCATAATCAAACAAGCGGATCAGATGATGAAACGAGTCCGCTGTTTGCCAAGCCCGCAACGGCACTCTCCAGCAAAACGGACGCCCGTTTGCTTGCTGAAGCATCGGCTTTATTTCCTCTAATGCTTCGATAATGCGTTTTTCTTTTATATAGGTCGCGATTCGCTCTATATTCATGTACGAAGCTCCTTTTCTTTCTCCCATTTCCTATACTATAACTGTACAAGCCGCCCCAACAGATGATGCCAACTTTTTATTCCTAGTGTAAAATGAATCGCAAAGAAGTGCTATAAGTTTTTAGAAAAAACGGATGGGAAATAAATCCTATCTTTTCTTTCTAACAAAAAAGATTTGCCCGCCATCATCTGCGGCAAATCTTTTTTGCGAAAAAACTATTTGTTCGCATGCGCGGCAAAAAAGCGCAGCGATAAATCGATAATCGTTGGCTGGTCATAGTCCAGCGTCGCGACATGGTAGCTGTTTTTCAAGGATACAAGCTCTTTTTCCGCCGAACTGATTTTCTCCAAAATAAGCCGTGAGTTATCGGGCGGAACAACATGGTCTTCTTCGGAAACGAGAATTAATGCAGGACAAGTAATTTTATGAAGGTCGGCTCTTACCTTTTCCATCAACTTAACAATTTGTAGAAGCGAAGCGACCGGTGTTTTTTCATACGCCAGTTCTTTCACTTCCGGGTTTTTGATATCCGAGCCGATCGCATCCAAGTAGCGCGGCAGCTCAGCACGACGAGCGGCGCCGTCGGCCATAACCGGTATGTCGATGGCGGCATTAATCGGAACGATGCCTTGAATGTCAGGATAGGTCTCGGCCATATACAAGGTGAGCGTCCCACCCATCGATAATCCCGTCACAAAAATAATGTCACACCGCTCTTTCAGCCATTGGTACCCCTCTTCAACGGAATCAATCCAATCTTCGTATGTCGTCTGTTCCATATCTTCATAATGCGTTCCATGTCCTTTCAGGCGCGGGCCACAGACGGTATAGCCCGCCTTGGCGTACGCTTCGCCTAGCGGACGCATGCTTTGCGTCGTGCCAGTGAAGCCGTGAGAAACCAAAATGCCCGCTCGGCTTCCTTCAAAATAAAACGGCTCCGCCTCTGGCAGTACAGGATACTTCTCTTTCATCGCCTCTCCCCCGCTTTAGAAAATGCACTTCCTTTTATCATTTATAATTCGCTGCAGGGCAGACTTTTTCCTTTTTTCTCATCGAAATAAAGCAAGCGAACGCCACCATTCAAAAAACAGCTGTTCTTTTGCGCCGATATAGACAAGCAAGGCAAACGCCGCGTAAAAAAGCGATTTTTCGACGAGATTGCCTGTGCGATAGATGGGGATTTTAAACCGCTTTGCGGTGAACGGCCAAAAGAGAGGCACGCCTTGAACAGAGAAAAAGTCTTCGAGAATATGAAACAAATAGCCGAGCACAAAGCCAGACGCAAATAACGAAGACGACTCCCAAGAAATAACGAGGGCAATAATCCCCCATACAACAAGCGAATGGGTCATGCCGCGATGGCCAAACGCTTCTTTTACTTTATTGGACATCCCCATTGAGCGGCGCCCGACGTATGACTTCGGTTCATCAATGTCGGGAAGCAAGCTGCCGATGACGACTCCCGCCGTATAGCTTGCTGTAAACGAAAGCGATGTGTGCGCGGCGGCCGCCGCCCCCAGGCATAATGACGTAACAATATGGCTATGGTATCGCATGTAACCTCCTCATTATGTAAAACTTTTTTCTCTATATTATAACACAAGAAAGGAATGTTTGTTCGTTTTTCGCCACCGTTTGACAAATTTGTGACAATCGCGTCAACTGTGACGAAGTTAACATCCCTTTATTTCCATTATGACTATAGTAAAATTACACACATTGATAAGGAGTGAAAAAAATGAAACAAAAACGATCACCGTTATGGAACCGTTTCAAATATATGAAACCGATCGAGCGATATGCAAATGAGCATAGTGAAGCAACCTACGGCGACCGCGCTTGGGAAAACGCGTACCGCCGTCGCTGGCAGCACGATAAAGTCGTTCGTTCGACCCACGGTGTCAACTGCACAGGTTCATGCAGCTGGAACATCTACGTCAAAGACGGCATCGTTACCTGGGAAGGACAACAGCTCGATTATCCATCGACCGGGCCGGATATGCCGGATTTTGAACCGCGTGGCTGTCCCCGCGGCGCGAGCTTCTCTTGGTACATTTACAGCCCGCTGCGTGTTAAATACCCATATGTGCGCGGCGTGTTAATCGATATGTGGAGAGAAGCGCTGCAAACGCACAAAAATCCGCTCGATGCTTGGAAAAGCATCGTGGAAAATCCTGAAAAGGCAAAGCGCTACAAACAGGCGCGCGGAAAAGGCGGATTTGTCCGCGTCAGCTGGGATGAAGCATTAACGCTTGTCGCTGCTTCCTTATTATATACCGTCATCAAATACGGTCCGGACCGCAATGTCGGCTTTTCGCCGATTCCGGCGATGTCGATGATCAGCTATGCCTCTGGGGCTCGCTTTATGCAGCTGATGGGCGGGCCGATGCTTAGCTTTTACGACTGGTATGCTGATTTGCCGCCGGCCTCGCCGCAAATTTGGGGCGACCAGACCGACGTTCCCGAATCGAGCGATTGGTATAACTCCGGCTACATCATTACATGGGGTTCGAACGTGCCGCTGACCCGAACGCCGGACGCTCACTTTTTAGCGGAAGTCCGCTATCGCGGCACAAAAGTCGTTTCCGTCAGCCCGGATTACGCCGAATCAACGAAATTTGCCGACGACTGGCTCAGCGTGAAACAAGGAACGGACGGCGCACTCGCGATGGCAATGGGACATGTCATTTTAAAAGAATATTACGTCGATCAGCAAGTTCCTTACTTCCAGCAATATGCGAAAATGTACACCGATTTTCCGTTCGTCGTCACTTTGAAAAAAGATGGCGACAAATGGGTGGCCGGCCGCTTCTTGCAGGCAAAAGATCTCGGCCGCAACGTCATCAACGCCGAATGGAAGCCGGTCGTTTACGATGAAAACAAAAAAACATTTGCGATTCCGCATGGAACGATCGGATCGCGCTGGGATGATCAAGGAAAATGGAATTTGCATATGGTCGATGAGGAAACAGAACAGCCGATTGAACCGCGTCTATCTTTTTTAGGCATTGAAGACGAGCTTGTCACGGTTCATATTCCTTACTTCTCTGATGAAGGGGGCAAAACGATCGAACGCGTTGTCCCAGCGAAAAAAGCGCAAACCGAAGATGGCGAAACATATGTCACAACCGTCTATGACCTTGTTCTTGCCAATTACGGTGTTGACCGTGGCATTGGCGGAAACGTTGCCCGGACATATGACGACCTCGTTCCATTCACGCCGGCATGGCAAGAAGCGATTACGGGTGTGAAACGGGAGCTTGTCATTAAAATCGCGCGCGAGTTTGCGCAAAACGCGATCGACACAAACGGACGCTCGATGATTATTGTCGGCGCTGGCATTAATCATTGGTTTAACTCTGATACGATTTACCGCGCCGTATTAAACCTCGTCTTATTTGTCGGCGCGCAAGGCGTCAACGGTGGCGGCTGGGCGCACTACGTCGGACAAGAAAAACTGCGGCCGGTGGAAGGGTGGCAAACGATCGCGATGGCACGCGATTGGACGATGCCGCCGAAATTGCAAAACGGCACATCGTTCTTCTACTTTGCGACCGATCAATGGCGATATGAAGAAATGCCAGTCGATGAACTTGTTTCTCCGCTCGTGAAAAAAGCGCGCTATTCCCATTACGCGGATTATAACGTTCTCGCCGCCCGGCTTGGCTGGCTTCCGTCTTACCCGACGTTTAACAAGAACGGCATTGACCTTTACAAAGAAGCTATCGCCAATGGAAAAACGACTCCGGAACAAATTGGACATTACGTGGCCGAACAGCTCAAAACGAAGCAATTGCAATTTGCGATCGAAGACCCGGACAATGAAGTAAACTTTCCACGAAACTTAATCGTCTGGCGCGCGAACTTAATTTCAAGCTCCGGTAAAGGCCATGAATATTTCTTAAAACACTTGCTCGGTACGACGCACGGTTTGTTAAACGATGATGAGGACAGCCTGCGGCCGCAAGAAATTACTTGGCGCGACGAGGCGCCGGAAGGCAAACTCGACTTGTTAGTGAACCTTGATTTCCGCATGGCGGGAACGGCGCTTTACTCCGATGTTGTTCTTCCGGCGGCGACATGGTACGAAAAACACGATTTAAGCAGTACGGATATGCATCCGTTCGTGCATCCGTTCAATCCGGCGATTTCTGCGCCATGGGAAGCGCGCTCGGATTGGGATATTTTCAAATCGTTAGCGAAAGCCGTCTCCGATGTCGCCAAACAAATCGGCATGAAGCCGATCAAAGAAGTCGTCGCCACCCCGCTCTTGCACGATACAGCACAAGAACTGACGCAGCCGTTTGGCAAAGTGAAAGACTGGAGCAAAGGCGAGTGCGAACCGATTCCAGGAAAAACGATGCCGAACATTCATGTCGTCGAGCGCGATTATACGCTCATTTATGACAAAATGATTTCCCTTGGACCGAACGTGGCCAAGCAGCCAATGGGCACAAAAGGCATCGCCTGGTCAGCCAAAGACGAATACGAAAAATTGAAAAAGACGCTAGGAACGATCAAACATGCGTCGATCGCCGCCGGCTGCCCGGATATCAGCAGTGCGAAAAACGCGGCCGAAGCCATTCTCACGTTATCATCGACAACGAACGGAAAAGTGGCGGTGAAAGCATGGGAAGCGCTCGAGAAAAAGACGAATTTGCGGCTCGCCGATTTAGCGAAAGAACGCGAGGAAGAATGTTTTACGTTTGAACAAATTACGGCGCAGCCGAAAACAGTGATTACCTCTCCGGCATTCAGCGGCTCGGAAAAAGGCGGCCGTCGCTATTCGCCGTTTACAACCAACGTCGAGCGGCTCATTCCTTGGCGCACTTTGACAGGTCGGCAGTCGTTCTATCTCGACCATGAGCTTATGCACGAATTTGGCGAAACGATGGCTACCTTTAAGCCGATGTTGCAGCACCGCCCGTTCTCGAAAAAGCGTCCGGAAGCAAAAGGAAAAGAAATCATTTTGAATTATTTAACGCCGCATAACAAATGGTCGATTCACAGCATGTATTTCGATTCGTTGCCAATGCTCACCCTTTTCCGCGGCGGCCCGACCGTCTGGATCAACAAAGATGATGCCCAAGAAGCCGGCATTCGCGATAACGATTGGATTGAATGCTTCAACCGCAACGGCGTCGTCGTTGCCCGCGCCGTTGTTTCCTACCGTCTGCCGCGCGGAATGGCGTTTATGCATCACGCGCAAGACCGCCACATTAACGTGCCAGGCACGAAGCTGACGAACAACCGCGGCGGCACACACAACAGCCCGACGCGCATTCATGTGAAACCGACGCATATGATCGGCGGGTATGCGCAGTTAAGCTACGGCTTTAACTATTACGGCCCAACGGGAAATCAACGCGACTTGTACGTCATTATCCGCAAATTAGAGGAGGTCGATTGGCTTGAAGATTAAAGCGCAAGTCGGCATGGTGATGAACTTGGATAAATGCATCGGCTGCCATACGTGCAGCGTCACTTGTAAAAACACATGGACAAACCGTCCCGGAGCGGAATACATGTACTTCAATAACGTCGAGACAAAACCGGGAATCGGTTATCCGAAACAATGGGAAGACCAAGACAAATATAAAGGCGGCTGGGAGCTCAAAAACGGCGAGCTCCAGCTCAAATCCGGCTCGAAAGCAACCCGTCTGCTTAACTTGTTTTACAACCCGTACCAGCCAACGATTGATGATTATTACGAACCGTGGAATTACGATTACGAAACATTGACCACTAGCCCCGAAAAACGCCATCAGCCGGTCGCCCGCCCGAAATCGGCCATTACCGGCGAATTCATGGAACTGTCATGGGGGCCAAACTGGGAGGACGACCTTGCCGGCGCCCATATTACCGGGTTGAGAGATCCAAACGTTGTCAAAATGGAGCAGTCGATTCAAGCGGAGTTCGAAAACGTCTTTATGATGTACTTGCCGCGCATTTGCGAGCATTGCATCAATCCATCGTGCGTCTCGAGCTGCCCTTCGGGAGCGATGTATAAACGCGACGAGGACGGCATCGTCCTCGTCGACCAAAACGCCTGCCGCGCCTGGCGTTATTGCGTAACAAGCTGTCCATATAAAAAAGTATATTTCAACTGGCAAACAAATAAAGCGGAAAAATGCACGCTCTGCTTCCCGCGCATTGAAGCAGGCATGCCGACGATCTGTGCGGAAACGTGTGTCGGCCGCATTCGTTACATCGGCGTCATGCTTTACGATGCCGACAAAGTGAAGGAAGCGGCGAGCGTAGAAGACGAAAAAGAGCTGTACCATGCCCAGCTTGGCATTTTCCTCGACCCGCACCATCCGGAAGTAATCGCAAAAGCCAGAGAAGAAGGCATTCCGGATGAATGGATCGAAGCGGCGCAGCGTTCGCCGATTTATAAAATGATTGTCGACTGGAAAATCGCGCTTCCGCTTCATCCGGAATACCGGACATTGCCAATGGTATGGTACATTCCGCCATTAAGCCCGATTATGAACATGTTTGAAGGAAAAGGAAGCAAAGCGAATGCAGAAGACATTTTCCCGGCGATTGACGAAATGCGCATCCCGATCGAATATTTGGCGAACTTACTGACAGCCGGCGACGAAACACACATCCGTATTACGTTGAAAAAAATGGCGGCAATGCGCTCCTATATGCGCGCAAAACAAACGAACAAACAGCCGGATGTCCGCATCATTGAAGAACTTGGGCTAAGCGAGCAAGATATCGAAGACATGTATCGTTTGCTCGCCATCGCAAAATACAATGACCGCTTTGTCATTCCTGCCTCCCACCGCGAAGAAGTCGCGGAACTATACGCCGAACAAGGAAGCTGCGGATTGGCGTTTGCCGGCGGTCCTGGCGCCTGCGGCACGCTTTCTTAATGGAGGTAAGGAAACATGAATAAAGAACAAATGCAAACGGTGTTTTTATGCGCGTCCCATTTATTGTCCTATCCTGATGAAGAATGGGCGGACTCTCTCGCTGATTGCCTCGAGGCAATCAGCGCCGTCCCAAACGACGCCATCGTCGAAAAAATGAGCGCTTTTATTCATGACATCCAATCCATACCTGCCCGCAAACGGATGGAGCAATATGTCGAAACATTCGATTTCGGCAAAAAAACAAATTTATATGTGACCTACATGAATACAGGCGAACAGCGCGAACGCGGACTCGAGCTATTGCAGTTGAAACAGCGCTATAAAGCGGCTGGATTTGATACGGCCGAGCAGGAACTCCCGGATTATTTGCCGCTCATGCTTGAGTTCGCCGCTTACGCCGAACAGGAGCACATCGTGCCGCTCTTTGCCGCATACGCCGATAATATCGATGAAATACGGAAACAGCTTGCTGCGGGCGGCAGCCCTTATGCCGCTGTGTTTGACGCAATTTTTCTCGCATTTGCAGAACTCGGCGTGACGCCGACTCCGAAAGGAAGTGTGTAACCGTGTTGGAGCAATTTCTTTGGGTGATTTTCCCTTATATTGTGTTAACGATTTTTATTGGCGGCCATATTTGGCGTTATCAATACGACCAATTCGGCTGGACATCGAAATCGAGCGAAGTATTGGAAAAGAAGCAATTGCGGCTTGGCAGCCTGATGTTCCATTGGGGAATTTTGTTTGTATTCGTCGGCCACGTCATGGGCATTTTGATTCCGGAATCGGTGTACGCAACGCTCGGCATAACAGAAGAAACATACCATCTCATCGCCCTTGCCGGCGGTATTCCGGCAGGATTGGCCGCTCTTATTGGGCTTCTCATTCTGATCCGCCGGCGCGCGACCGTCAAACGGGTGCGGGTTACAAGCAGCCGCGGTGACTGGATCGCCCTCTTGTTCCTGGCGATAGTCATCGCATCGGGGCTGTCGTCGACGCTGCTGAACGTCGACTCGCGTGGTTTCGATTATCGAACAACGATCGGCCCTTGGTTCCGGAGCGTCCTTCTATTCCATCCCGATCCATCTTACATGGAAACCGTGCCAGTTTGGTTTAAAATTCATATTTTGGCTGCTCTCAGCATTTTCGCTGTCTGGCCATTTACGCGGCTCGTGCATGTGTTTAGCCTTCCGCTCCGCTACTTACGCCGAAGCTATGTCGTTTACCGCAAACGCATGCCAAAACAGGCAGAACAGCCATATAATATTCATTGATCGAAACGTATCCGAATCCCCCTTTCACATATAATAATCTCTCCCACCTCTTTCTTTCAGGGGTGGGAGATTTCTTTGTGCGTATGTAAAAAATGGGATGCACCTGTTGAGAAGGAGACATCCCGTTTTTTCTTATATTTGGCTTATTTTTTCCGACAATTCTTCTTTTTCTTCGTCGGACAGCAGGCGTTCGGCCATCGGAAACAGCACGTTTTCTTCTTTCATAAAGTGTTCCGCTAAAATATGATAAGCGTCGATCACCTCATTGGCGAGCGCCACCGCACTTTCGCAATCGACCGTTTCCGGAAGCTCCGCGGTTTTTGTTAAAAAGGAAGCGAGCCGCTGATTCGCCTGATCATGTTCATACTCCATGACGGCAATCGGGCCGGATGTTCTTCCAATATACTGCGCCAGCATCGGAAACAGCACGCCTTCTTCCCGCTGGGAGTGCGGATCGAGTTCATTCACAAATGCCTGTACATTTTCCCGCAACGCAAGCAACCGTTCCTTCCAGTTTTGCCCTTCTTTGTCACCGACGATTGCTTGTGCCTGTTCAAACAGGCGCTGCTTTTGTTCACGCAACGGCCCATGTTCCTTTTTTAAACGCTCTAGACCTGCGCATAGCTTCACTTCTCCTTGTCCGTTCATATGGCAAAATGAATGCATCATCCATCCCTCCTATTGTTTCTTTGTCCTGATTGTACCTTGTTTTTCGACAATACGTTGTGAGCGATATCACACCCAAAGATAAAGAACAATCACGCAAGAAAAACCTCCTGCGTGATTGTTCCGCATTTTTATAAATAAGGATGTTCATGCTTTGCTTTCAGCATGCGCCATCTGCGCTCTACCTCTTGCTCTAATTCTAGTAAAAGATCGCGGTTTTCTTCTTTTAGTAAATGCTTCGTTTTTCCCATGTATTTCAACCATTCGCTTAACGGAATGCGGCGATTTTTCTCTTCCGGATCGTACGTAATGGTCGTTTTTCCGCGTTCTACTTCATATAGCGGGAAGAAACAAGACTCTACCGCTGCTTTCAAAATTTGTTCGCCGTATCGTTCTTCTGATTTCCAGTTCAGCGGACATGTAATCAGCAGCTTGCCGTATACCGTTCCTTCATGCCGGGCATACCATTGCGCTTTCGCCGCTTTTTTCACTAAATCTTGCGGAAACGCTTCTGTTCCCGTAAATACGTAAGGGATGTTCGTTGCCGCCATAATTTGCGGCGTATCTTTATGATGGAACGCCTTTCCGCGCTGCGTTTTTCCGACTCCCGTCGTGCTTGTCATATGCCCCATCGGAGTGGAATAGGACATTTGCGAGCCGGTGTTCATATATCCTTCATTGTCATACTCGATAATAATTAATTTATGGTTGCGCAGGGCGGTTCCGATGGCGGAACCCATTCCGATGTCCATGCCGCCGTCGCCTGTAACCATCACAAATGTCACATCGTCAGAAACATGAAGTTCCCCGCGGCGTTTCATTTCGAAAAATGCTTCTACCATTCCAGACAACGTCGCTGCTCCATTTTGGAATAAATTATGGACCATCGTCTGTTTATGCGAGCTATACGGGTAAGCAGCCGATACAACATAAGCGCATCCTGTTTGGAACAAGACGGCAATATCGCCTTCAATTCCTTTAAAAAACAGCTCTAACCCCGGGAAAATTCCGCACCCTGGGCAGGCTCCATGACCTGGAGCAAGCCGCTTCGGCTTCGCAGTGAGCGCCCTTAGCGGCGGAATTTTCACTTTTAGCCGCTTCGTCTTTCCATCTGGAGTGACTTGAATTAATCCCGTTTTAAACGCATCGCCATGCATTGGCTCCATTACCGGAGTCTGCCGCTTTTCCGGACGTCCCGGCACATGTCCAAAATAATCAAACGGTTTTTTTGCATATCCTTTTTCCATTGCCTCTATGGCCATTTGGAAAAACGCTTCTGCGTCCTCTGCATAAAAGTCCTTGCCGCCGACGCCAAACACGCGGCTTAATACAATGGTTTTATTCTCTTTATCCTCTTGTAACGCTGATTTCACTTCATGTGTCATATTCGGCCCATGCGCTCCGTATGAATCCGCCCGTTCCCCAATCAGCAATGCTTTCACTTGTTTTAATGCGCTGCGGATTTCCTCCGCCGGGAATGGACGAATCATATTTGGACTGATCACTCCGGCTTTAATTCCTTTTGCCCGCAGTTTGTCGACCACATCTTTTGCTGTTTCCGCCGCTGAGTTCAGTAAAAATAATGCTACTTCCGCATCTTCCATTCTATATAAATCGAGCACCGGATATTCGCGGCCGGATAGCGCCGCGTATTCACGAGCTACTTGTTTAAACACCTCTTGGGCGCGGTATAATGCTTCGGATTGCTGATAATTATTATTGATTAAATCGTCTCCGTTCATATGGGCGCCGATCGTAATCGGCTTTTTCGGATCAGCAGCGTTCGGAAAATTGGTCGGTCGCTCGCCAATAAAGGATTGTACAACGCTTCGATCTTTAAAATGGCGCACTTTGCGTTTTTGATGCGATGTGAAGAAGCCATCATACGCGACAATGACAGGCAAACGCACATCCGCATGTTCGGCGATTTTCAGCGCCATAATATTCATATCGTACACTGCTTGCGGAGTACGGGCGAGCAAAATCACCCATCCGGTATTTAAAGCAAAATAAAGATCAGAATGATCACCATGAATGTCCAGTGGGCCGCTGATCGAGCGGGTAACTAAATTGAGCACCATCGGAAAACGCGTTCCGGACTGTACCGGCAGCTGTTCGAGCATATACATCAATCCATTTGCACTTGTAGCATTTAGCACGCGTGCCCCCATAATGGACGCGCCGTAGCAAATACCGGCGGAACCGTGCTCTCCATCGGCTGGAATGAGTTGAATGCTATGTTCCCCCCGCAATTTCATTTGATCTAACAACTGGGCAATTTCCGTCGACGGAGTAATGGGAAAATAGCCCATAATATGATAGTTAATTTGCGCAGCTGCCAGCGCCGCCATTTCGTTTCCTGAGGCAAATGCCGTCTCTTGTTCTGCCTTTGATGCCATTCCCGTTTTTTCTTCTAACATCGCCATTCGTTCATCCCCCCTGCCGTGAACGGGAATTTATGTTTTACCGAGTTTTGCTCGGCAAAGCCGAGCACTTCCCGCTCCGCAATGAGCGCATCCGTCGGACATGCTTCCACACATTTTAAACAGCCTTTGCAATATTGATAGTCGATCCCTGTTAAAAACATCTGTTTTCTTCCTTTTTTATCTACACCTTCCTCCCAGACAAAGCAAAAATCTGGACAAACATTATCACAGGCAACGCAATGAATGCATTTTTCTGCTTCCCATCTCGGCAAAAATCCTTGGCGTGATCCGCTTAAATTTTTGAAAACACTATTCCCATTGGCAACAATAACCCCGCCTATTTCTTGCGTTTCATATCCTAAAAGCGGTTCAGGGCGGGTGAACGTTTTTCCGCGGGCATCTTCCGGCGCCACATAGGTTTGAAAACGGACTTCACGGTATCCGCGTTCAAACGTACGAATATTCGATTCTACTAAATGCGGATATTTCTTGGAAAACGTTTTTCGGATAACCTCTTTCATCGCCTCCGGATCAAGAAAATCGCAAACCCGGAATAACGCTCCGAGCATTGCAGTATTTACCTTTGTTTTTTCTTCCACAGCAATCCCAAGAGCATCTACAACAGCAAGCGTTCCGTATTTCAAACGCAAATCACGGCGAATATCGGCAAAATCCCTTGTGGAGTTCACCACAACGATTCCATCAGGAACTAAACCGCTTACAACATCCACCGTCTTATAAAGCGCTTCATGAAATACCCCGATAACATGCGGTTGTTCAATCGGACTATGCGCCCGAATTTCTACATCCGGCTCACAGAAGCGAATAAAGCTTTTTACCGGAGTTCCTTTTTTTTCGGAACCATATGTGGAAAAGTTGGAGCCATTTAAACCAAGCCCTAGCACTCCCGCCTCGGCAAGCATTTTCCCTGCCAGATTAGCGCCGAGTCCCCCAATCGACTCGAGGCGTATTTCAAAAAAACCTAAGTCATTTGTTTTTGGCAAAATAGTCATACAATCCCTCCCAATATGAATAAAAAGCAACTTACATCCCCAATTTCATTTTACTTAAAAAATCATAAAAAAAGTGTGACAAAAATCAAATATTTCAGTTTTTATTAATGATACACATATAAAATATCTGTTAAAAAACTTTTATTTATCACGGTTTAAGCAAACATACCAATTATATAACAGATATTTATTTGCAATATAACAGAATAAACAGAAAAACGCTTAAGGAACCGTGTCCTTAAGCGTTGTTTATATAAAAGCAGTTATCTTATACATAGACCGGAAGTAAAATGTTTTATCTCTGCAGCTGTCGTTCAAAATATTGCGATAACGTGACAATCATTGCCCCCATCCGCTCTAGTTCAGGAGCGATCACTCTAGTAATTCCTTCTTCTTGAAGCGCTTCTTGCGTGACTTTTCCGACTGCACAGGCAACGACATGCTCATTCAGCGTTCGGCGGAACAGCTCGATATCTTTTTGCTCCTTTACAAAAGAAAATAAAAAGCGGACTTGCATCGCCGCTGTAAAACAAACGGCATCGACTTCGCGGCGCACGATTTCCTCATACAGCGTTTCCAATGTTTTCGAATCTGGCGCCACATGGCGGTATGGAAGCAATTCGCTGTAGGATGCGCCGTTTTCGGTTAGATATTGCTTAAGCGTCGGAGCGGTATCACCATGCAGTTGCACTACGACCTGTTTCCCCGCCAATGTATATTCTGCCAATGAGCGGATCAGCCCTTTCGTCGTACCATCATCGCTGACAGCAATAGGAGAAATGCCGATTTTTTTCAGCGCCGCGACCGTTTTATAGCCGCGCGCCGCTACGTGCGCCTTTTGTATGGTGGTCATCCATTCTTCTTCTATGTTTCCTCTCTCTGCCGTCTCCAGCAACTTTTCTACTCCGATACCAGTTGTAAAAATAAACCAGTCTGGACACACGGCCATTACCGCGCGCATTTCCTCTTCTAGCTCTTTCTCTTTCAAAAATACCGTTCCTTGCGCCGGCCGCACAACCGCAATTCCGCCTTGTTTTTCAATCAGCGTCGACATCTCTTCCAGCTTTCGTGACGCACATAACGCAATGCGTTTTCCACGCATCTTTCCCCTCTCCTTCCCTAGATACGAATACTTCTATTGTAAAATACTGCTTTTCTGCCACGCAATACAAAAAAAAGCGGTCCTTTAGGAGCACGCTCTTTTCCCTTCTTGTCTAGCGGGTATGTACCATATATTTTTCTCTTCGATCAAACGACCCGTAAATGCGCGTCGGCTCAATGGAAACCACATGATCTAACGAGATGTTGATCAAGTTCATGTTGCGGTTATAGGCAAATAATTTCCGAGCATCTTTGTAAAGTTTGACAGGTAAAAACGTTGCCTCTCCTTGCCTTGTTTTAATTTTGACCGGCTGCTTTTCTTCAATCCACACTATTAATTGCTTATACAACTCCCGCATGATCAAAAAATCCCCCTTGATATATCATTTGCTTACAATTATAAAAACAAATGGCGGAAGAAGGAATGAAGAAAAATCAACAAATTATTATTCTCGTTTTCGAAAATATTGTCGATAAAAAGAGACGCAGGAGACTGTCCTGCGTCCATATTTTTCTAACTTAACGATACAACAAGATACGCGCTGCCGAACGATCGTCGCTTTCGCCAATGACACGGATTTTCAACCCATAATTTGGAACGTTTCGCCCTGCATCAACAGCCCCTTTATTTTCGTAGGAGCTGCTGTCATCGAATAGCGGCAATGGCGATGTATGATTATCGAGTAATTTCGAATCGCTAAGCTCGAGGCGGAATTTCTCCCCTTTTTGCAGACTGAACGCGGCATCATGGACTTGGTATCGTGTCGAAGCCGGCGTGTTGCCTGACCATTTCAACGTTTTTTGATCCGCATCGACAACGCCGAGGAATCCGTCGCCTGGATGAATGCCCGTCCAGTTGTTGTCGTACAATTCGTCGACATACCACACAACAAGCCCTGGATCGTACGACAACAATTGATCACCGCGGAGAATATGCGCTAATCCTTCATCGACCCCTTGATGGTTGCGCCATTCCAGCAAATAATAATGTTTCGAATACCATTTTCCATTGCTTTTGGCAAAACCATCTAAAGTAAAGAGCGGCTCTGTCTCGACGTCGTCCTTCAACACTGCCACATCGTCCGCCATCACTTGCACATCGTCGACATACCAGCCTGCTTCGGCAACATAAACATCGGTCACATAGTGGAACCGAAGCTCAATCGTTTTCCCCGCATAAGCGGATAAATCAAACTGCGCATCCACCCAGCCGTTGGAAGAACCGGTAATGCCGTTTCCTGGATTTTGTCCGTTCGGATTGTCCGTAGTTGTAATGGTGCCTGGAATGGTTACCCATTGGTTAGAACCGTTTTCTTTCACTTCGATAGATGCATAATCCCAATCTTTTTCAATTTGATACCATGTTTTAAACGTTAATTTGGCTTGTTTTGCTTTCGTTAAATCTAACGTTGCCGACATCGATTGGTCCAAATTATTTCCTCTTCCCGAGAAGTAAGCGTACGTTCCGCTCGCCGGAGTCGTGACGACTGTTTCTTTATCCGGCAGGTTGATGCGAACAGCATCGTTGTTCGTTCCTTTCGTGCTCGCCTGATCCAACAAGACTTCGACGCCGTCTTTCGTAATTTCGTTGAAATCAACCATCGTTCCTGTCAGCCAGTTGCTTCCCGGCATCGTGGCTTGCAAAAATTCCTTCGCCCATGCGCTGAAGCCGGTCGGTTCTGTACCAGGAATTTTTCCTGCCCAGCTGCCGCTTGACATAATCGACCAGTAAGCAATCGGCTCTCCTAATCCTGAATATTGTGTGTCGTACTCGTCCGGCAAGCCTAGGTCATGACCGTATTCATGGGCAAACACCCCTGCTGCGCCGTCGGCCGGTTCAATCGTGTAGTCGTACGCAGCAAGCTGTCCGCTCCAATACGGGACATCGGCCGATGTATCCGGAATGCGGAACACTCCTCCTAAATTCCAGCGGTGCGACCAAATCGCATCGCCGCCAAGTTGACCGCCGCCCGCTTCTTCTCCGACGCTGGAATGGACGATCATTAAATGATCAATTAGCCCGTCCGGCTCGCGGTAATTGCCGTCTCCATCTAAATCGTAACGATCTTCTTGGTCAAACTGCCGCAAATCGATGCTCGGATCTTTGGCAGCGGCCGCAAGCGCCTCTTTTACGAGCGCGCGGGCATTGGCATCGCTTCCGTCCGGATCTGGCACGTTGCCCCCGTAATATTTGGCCGGGTATTTTGCCTTATACCAGCCAGCCACTGCGCCTTCAATCGCATAGCTTCCTCCAGACTGCTGTTCGTAATATTTTTTCACTGAAATGAATTTTTCGCCGTTCGGTCCTTCATAATAGCCGTCTTTATCGCCAAAAATCATATCGTAATAATGTTCTTTCGAATAATCTTTGTAATACATGTCCGTTTCGCCCGGCCGAATCGAATTATGTGGAAAATCTGGGTATTCGATTAACAGCACCAGTACCCGGTCGACCCGTTTTCCTCCGTTCCACGCTTCCTCTTGCACAGAAGGAACGGTTGTATTTTTTGATTGTCCCAGTTTTTTTCCTTTTCCATTTAAAACTCTATTTTTCTGATAGTTTTCTTGCAGCATTTTTTCACGTTTTGCTTCTTGTTTATACAATTCTCCCTTTTCTTTTACAGTGTCTGACGCTTTTTCTTTCAAATAAGTTCGAACCGCTTCTTCCGCTTCAGCCGGTGTCGCATTGGCGGAAATTTTTCCGTCTTTTTTAAGCATTTCTATTAACTTTTCTTCATTGGCAATCGCTAAATCAACAGGTCCACCTTGCTTTAATGTATGTGCAGCTGGCTCTTTTGCCTGCACGTTCGGCGCCGTCACATTCGGCACATTCCATAACCCTATCCCCAGCGACAACGCCAGTGCAGCTGAAAAAATAGACTTCTTTTTCAGAATGATCCCTCCTAAAGTCATATTTTAAGATAATTTATATTATTAAAATAATATATAATAGTCTAAAAAATAAACAGAGTCTTTCATACTATGAAAATCGGTATGGAAGGCCTATCCATTTTTTGTTGAAAAACGAAGATTTATGTCAAAAAAACACTATGAATTCGCCCTTAACATCCGACACTTTTTCTGTTTACAATGTTGTATATTAGCAGTAATTGTTGAATTTGCCCTGAAAGTACCGTATTTACGCGAAAGAAGGTGCAAGTAATGCTTAATATTGTAAAAGATTTTTTGTTAAATTTGTTTTTTATCCTTCTTCCTATTTTTACTATTCCAATTTGGATCGAACAACGAAAAGTGCCAAAACATATTAAACAACATTTGCTTACCATCTTTTATGCCTTTGTCATTATCCTATGTATTACTATTCCTGTCGGCGCTGATAAAGTGTCTATCTTCGACTTGCGTCAAATCCCGCTTTGGCTAGGAAGTTTATATAGAGGAATAGCAACAAGCGCCTTTCTCTGTCTAGTAACGGTTGGTTATCGTTCTTTATTTGAGGGGGCGGGATTTTTTGTCACCGCTGTTACTTCCGTCCTCGTTATGGGAACCAGTATCGTATTGTCAAAAAAGTTTTTGCAGCTTCCGTCCAAACACCGTATATCGCTGGCAACTGCGCTATCTGCATTTTCCGGGATTATAACGATCGGACTGGCCGAATTATTTCATGGCATTCCGTCACCGTCTGTTCTCCTTTCCTTGACCTATTTGCTCGTTCAGCCAATATGTATGTTCATCGCCTGTTCTTTAAAAGAGATGGTTTACCACAATATCGCCTTGCGAAAACGGATGATCCGCGCGGAAAAAATGGAAGCGGTAAGCCATCTGGCGGCCTCCATTTCCCACGAAATCCGGAATCCGCTCACAGCCGCGCGCGGGTTTATGCAATTGCTGGAGCAACACCATCTTTCGCCGGAAAAACGGAGGCAATATGCGCGAATCGCGATCGAAGAGTTAGATCGCGCCGAAGCGATTATTACCGATTACTTGACATTCGCCAAACCGGCTCCTGAAACAGTGGAAAAGTTGAATGTCAAAACGGAAATCGAACGCGTGATTGATTTTATACGCCCGCTCGCCAATATGAACAGCGTGGAAGTGCGAGCGACATTAGCGCCGTTTTCGATCATAGGAGAGCGCGAGAAATTCCGTCAATGTTTGCTCAACATTATGAAAAACGCAATTGAGGCGATGCCGAACGGCGGTGTGCTGCAAATTTACGTTTCGATTGAAAAGCGGCGCGTGCTAATCCGCATTTCCGATACCGGCGTCGGCATGACAAAAGAACAAATGGAGCGGCTCGGGGAACCGTATTTTACGACGAAAGAGATTAAAGGCACCGGGTTAGGAATGATGGTCGTATACCGCATTATTGAATCAATGAATGGAACAATTCATATTCAAAGTGAGATACATAAAGGAACCGAAGTATCCATCTATCTTCCGCTTTCTTCCTCTCACTTGCCACAAGAGGTTCGGAAAGCAAAAAAGATTTTTGCCGTTTTATAAACTTGGAAGTCGCACATATGTCTACCAGAAAAGAAGCGTGCGAATGGAACAGCGGCTGAAATGCATAGCAACAAAAATACGGCTATCCATCGCAAAATGGATAGCCGTTTTCATGACCATTGAAACTGTTCAACCGGCCGAATGATCGTCCGAAACGAATGAATGAGCAAATGGCGATGCTGGCAAACTCATCTTTCGTATGAATGTGTAACTGCACCGTTAAGTCGCCTTTTGCTGCTTATAACGTTCTTTCTTCAATCAGCGTAATATGTTGATGGACGGAACGATAAAACGCCGCAAACAAATATAGCACCGCCAGCGATGCCATAATCATCACAACGATCGTTCCCTATTTTACAGCATTCAATTGTTCATCCTTCTCGGCAATTAGCGTTTTCAGCAGTTGAACCATTTGCCGAGCTGCGGCAAACATTTTTTCCTGCGCTGGGCTTGCCGCTTCATATAACGATTTGGTGTCGATCTCTATGCCGTCAATAATTGCGTATTGACAATTCCTTTTATTTATTTCCATGTCGTTTTTCTGCTACAATACACAATAGACTTGCGACATCACAGTCAGCAAATATGAATGAAAAGGGGATTTGGCATGATTCATGTGAAAACGGAAAGAGAAATAAAACTAATGCACGAAGCAGGAAAATTATTAGCGGCTTGTCATCAAGAAATCGCCAAGCTCATTGAGCCTGGGATCACCACCATGGAAATCGACCATTTTGTGGAAATATTTTTGGCAAAGCACGGTGCAACGCCGGAACAAAAAGGATATCGTGGATATCCCTATGCGACATGCGCCTCGATTAACGACGAAATTTGCCACGGCTTTCCGCGCAACGAGCCGTTAAAAGAAGGCGACATTGTCACGATCGATTTTGTCGTCAACCTGCATGGCGCCCTTGCCGATTCGGCATGGACCTATGCCGTCGGCAAAGTGAGCGAAGAGGTGCAAAAATTGCTTCATGTGACAGAGCAATCGCTCTACAAAGGGATTGAGCAGGCGGTCATCGGCAACCGGATCGGTGACATCGGCCATGCCATTCAAACCTATGTGGAAGCAAACGGTTTCTCCGTCGTCCGCGATTTCACCGGACATGGAATCGGGCCGACGATTCACGAAGAACCATATATTCCGCACTTTGGGGAAAAGGGAAAGGGCATGCGCTTAAAAGAAGGAATGGTGATCACCATTGAGCCGATGGTCAACATCGGCGCGTGGCAAAGCAAAATGGACCAAAACGGCTGGACCGCGCGGACAATCGATGGCTCCTATTCCGCACAATATGAACATACGATCGCGATCACCAAAAACGGTCCGCTCATTTTAACGACTCTTTCTTAACTAAACAGCCCCCTGCACTCTGCCATTTTAGGAAAGAAACGTTGGAAGGTAAAGCAAAAAACTAGCCGCTTTTGGCTAGTTCTTTGCCCTTTTAAAGTTTACATAATAATATTACGGTTATATAAATAACTTATGTGTCCGCTTGCACCATTGGCTGGTCTTTTTTACCCTTGCACAACTTTCACATAAAATGTGCGTTGGCGCGGACCGTCGTACTCGCAAAAATAAACTCCCTGCCACGTTCCTAAAAGAAGCCGGCCATCCGTAATAATGACATGCTGCGACGCACCGACTGTACTCGCTTTCATATGCGCAGCCGTATTTCCTTCCAGATGGCGGTCAAGCGGGTGCTCCCATGGATACGTTTCGTCAAAGCGGCGCATCATATCCCGCTTCACGTCAGGATCGGCGTTTTCGTTAATCGTGATTCCCGCTGTCGTATGCGGGCAATACACGATGGCCACCCCTTCCGTTACGCCTGACTCACGAACTGTTTCCGCGACAAACGAAGTAATTTCGATCATCTCATCCCGTTTCGTCGTGCGAATGGTAAAAGAGCGAAGCATAATACTCACCACCAAACAACATATTTTGTTTCGAAAAAAGATTTTTGCTACTTTTATATTATAGCGTTATAGCGCACAAAAAAGGTGAGGAATAAAATGAAAAGATACGAGAATCTAGATGGGGTTTCGATGAAAAAATCATTTGCCGATTTTCGCCGCTGGCAAAAGGAACGAAAAAGCAAAAAGAAAGATTTATCTTACCAAGTTCCACGTGTCGCTGTGCCGCAGTACGAACAGCTTCATACGAACCGCAGCCGCACGCTGCTATCTTGGGTCGGCCATTCGACCTTTGTCATTCAGATGAACGGTATCACGATTGTCACCGACCCGGTATGGGCCAAACGGATGGGAACGGCAAAGCGGCTTTCCGAACCAGGCATTCCGTTAAGTGAAATGCCGCCGGTCGATGTTGTCCTCATCTCCCACGGCCATTATGATCATTTGCATTTTCCAAGCATTCGCAAGCTAAAAGGAAATTCTCATCTATTCGTGCCGGTCGGACTCGGCCGCCTGTTCCGCAGAAGAGGATACAAACAGGTAACGGAATTGGCGTGGTGGGAAACGCAACAACTTCATGGCGTTACGTTTACGTTTGTTCCGGCGCAGCACTGGACGAGACGGACGCTGTGGGATATGAATACATCACACTGGGGCGGATGGGTGATCGAGGCAAATGGGAAGCCGACCATCTATTTTGCCGGCGATAGCGGCTACTTCCGCGGATTCCGCGAGATCGGCGAGCGCTTCTCGATTGATTATGCGCTTCTGCCAATCGGCGCGTATGAACCAGAATGGTTTATGGGGCCGCAGCACGTTACTCCCGAAGAAGCCGTGCAAGCTTTCCTTGATTGTCAAGCCGGCTTCTTTATTCCCATGCATTACGGCGCTTTTCGCTTGGCGGATGATACGCCGAAAGAAGCGCTCGACCGCTTATTCGCCGAATGGAAGCAGCGCGGATTGGATGATCGGCGCTTAAAATTTCTGAAGCTTGGGGAAGTGCTCAACTGTGATACATAAGAAACGCTTCCTGTTAGAGCCAATTTCAAGTTGGCAACCTTTCCGGGCAATGTAAAAAAGGAGCCTAGCCATCGGCTCCCTTTCACTGATTATATTGGCGAAATACGTACGGCTCCTTCGGCTCGCTGATCCGTTGCCATGATGTCACTTTCACATAAGGGATGTTCGTATGAAACGGCTGATAATAAACGGTGGAAAGCGTTCCTTTGACATGAATCCATTCATCATTTTTCAGCCGCGCCTGCTGTGGAAACTCGGTCAACAGCCCATATACCCCCGAATCGGCCACACAGTGAATAATGCCAAAGCGAAGCACAAAAACTTGATTGTCTTTCGTCGTTTCATCATGGTACACAAATCCATCAAACTCGATGTCCCGATCGTCAAACTGGCCCGGAAATTGATAAATCGTCTCCATCACATTTAAATAATTTTGGTCGTCTAGTGTTAAATGCGATGCTTTTCCGTATTTTTTCAATTCCTTTTGCATTAAATCATCATAATCATCTTTTCCGTAATAAATGCTGGTGTCAGGACGCAAAAATTGCCGCTGGACAAACGGGTCACCGCTGTCGGCCGCCAATTTGGGAATATGAAATCCTTTCGCTTTCACCATCTCTGAATCAAGCGTGGCAACAGGAAACAGCAGTGCCGATACAATTGGAAATATAAATACCATATAGTTAAGCACCCGTTTCCAACGCGCTTGTTCTTCATGGTGATGGTGACAGCACTCGTCATCATCGCAGTGAACGTGTTCTTCTTTCCGGCTTGCGAAAATAAACTGAACGATCGTCAACAAGGCAAAAACAAAGATGGCGCTAAAAGATAGATACGAATAGCGCATATTAATATATTTGCTTATTTCCCCTGTAATATATAAATGAAAGAATAAAAACGTAAATCCGAGCAAAATATACATGCGCAACATGCCATTTCACCCCCTTATATCAATAACGAACCGATAAATACTAATATCGTAATATACAAAATGAGCATCAATACAAAACGCGTTTTAAACGACTGCAACAACATCAGCGTGTTTTTTATATCCAACATTGGTCCGTATACGAGAAACGCGGCAAGCGCGCTAAACGGAAACGTATTTTGAAACGAGGAAGCGATAAACGCATCCGCTTCCGAGCACAATGACAAGACAAAGGCCAGCGCCATCATCACCAGCACGGAAGACGCTTTGCCATGACCAATCGCCAGCAGCGCCGACGTTTTTACATACGTTTGCATCGCTGAAGCGAAAAATGCGCCAATGATTAAATATTTTCCGGTCGTGAAAAACTCTTCGATCGTATGCTCTAGCGTCCCGATAATCTTTTCTTTCCATGATTTTGCCGCGATGCTCGGAGCCGGCGTCAAATGGCGCAATTGAGTCTCTTTATATTGGACAGCGATAACGAAACCGACGACAATGGCCACGATACAGGCAAAAATAGAGCGATATAATACCATCGTCCAGTTGCTTCCAAACGCAATATAGGTCGAAAACAAGACAACCGGATTAATGACCGGACCAGTTAACATGAACGGAATCGCGGCATACAGTGGCACGCCTTTGGCGACAAGCCGGCGCGTAATCGGCACAATCCCGCATTCGCAGGCAGGAAACAACGCACCGATCAGCGTCGAATAGATGATAGCCAGCACCTTATTTTTCGGCACCCATTTCTCTATCATTTCTTCCGTCACAAACATTTGAATGATGCCGGAAATGAACACGCCAAGCACAACAAATGGCAAAGATTCTATTAATATACTAATAAATATCGTATTCAGCTGGAGAAATGTCTTCATAGTTTTGTAAGCTCTCCTTTTTCATATTACAATCGTTTATTGTACCATGAAACATTCCTTCTTTCATGAAAGTTTGATAAAAATATTGTTTTTGTATAAAAAAATGGAGCGGCAACTAACCGCTCCGACTTCCCTTTCGTTATTCTTCCACTTCTTTCTTCCACAATCCAACCATCAGCGCTGTGACAAACGAGCCGATCAAAATCGCCAATACATATAGCCAAGCGCTGCCTTTTACGATCGGAATGACGAAAATTCCGCCATGCGGCGCCGGAAGACCAATATGAAACAACATCGTCAACGCTCCGGCTACCGCGGAACCGACAATAATAGACGGAATCACCCGCACCGGGTCAGCGGCCGCAAATGGAATCGCGCCTTCGGTAATAAAGGTCGCTCCCATGATGTAGCACGTTTTTCCCGCTTCCCGCTCCGCTTTTGTAAATTTCTTTTTAAAGAATGTCGTCGCCAGCGCGAGCCCTAGCGGCGGCACCATTCCGCCCGCCATAATCGCCGCATGCGGCGCATAGTTGCCGGCATCGATCATCGCGATGCCAAACGTAAACGCTGCCTTATTAATCGGACCGCCCATATCGACCGCCATCATGCCGCCAAGAATCGCACCGAGCAATACTAAATTCGCCGTTCCCATATGTTCGAGCCAATGTTTTAATCCTTCATTAATCGCCTTAACCGGATCAATAACGACATACATCATAATCATTCCCGTAATAAAAATGCCAAACAGCGGATAAAGCAAGACTGGTTTGATTCCTTCAAGCGGCTGCGGCAGACGGCTGAACAGCTTTTTCAAGCCAACGACTAAATAGCCCGCAAGAAATCCGGCAATTAATCCGCCTAAAAATCCTGCTCCGCCGTTAGCCGCCATAAAGCCGCCGACCATTCCCGGCGCGAACCCCGGACGATCGGCAATGCTCATCGCAATAAATCCCGCAAGCACCGGAATCATTAAGGCGAAAGCATTGCCGCCGCCGATATCCATCAGCGCCTTGGCGATTGGGTGGTACGACGGATCTTTCGGATCGAACGCCTTAATGCCAAAAATAAACGAAATTGCAATTAAAATCCCGCCGCCGACGACAAACGGAAGCATATTGGAAACGCCATTCATTAAATGTTTATAAAACCCGGTGCGCGGCTTTCCTTGCCCCGCCGTTTCTTTGGCGCCGCTTCCTAGGTAAATCGGCGCATCCTGGCGGAGAGCTTGTTCAATTAGTTCTTTCGGCTTGCGAATCGCCCGTGCCACAGGCACTTGGATAACATGTTTTCCGTTAAACCGCTCCATTTCGACCTGCTTGTCCGCCGCCACGATGACCGCCACCGCTTCTTCAATATCCCGTTTGGTCAATTCGTTTTTCACTCCGCTAGAGCCGTTCGTTTCCACTTTGATGTCTACGTTCATTTCGGCCGCTTGCGCTTTTAACGCATCGGCTGCCATATACGTGTGGGCAATACCCGTTGGACACGCAGTAACCGCAACGACTTTCGGGCGCTTTGCTGCCGAAGCAGCGGTCTTTTCCGCTTTCGTCTCTCCTTCTCCTTCTTTTTCGGCAATCAAGCGAAGCACTTCTTCTTCGTCTGAAGCGCTTTCAAGCTGTGCACGGAACGACGCATCCATCAGCATCGACGATAAGCGGGCAAGCGCCTCTAAATGGGTATTGTTCGCTCCTTCCGGCGCCGCGATCATAAAAAACAAGCAGCTCGGTTTTCCGTCTAATGCATCATAATCAATGCCGGCTTTCGAGCGGCCGAACGCTACAGCCGGGCGTTTTACTGCCGCCGTCTTGGCGTGCGGAATGGCAATGCCATCGCCGACGCCTGTCGTGCTTTGCGCTTCGCGCGCCCAAATCGCCTCTTTGAATGCTTGGGCATCCGCTAATACTTCTGCATCCTTTAATTTTGCGACAAGTTCGTCAATCACTTCTTCTTTTGTTTTCGCTTTAAGATGGAGAATAATCGTTTCCTTTGTGAGTAAATCGGTAATTTTCATCAAAATGATCCCCCTTTTTTCACATACCATTAGAAACGCATAACATTAACTTCATGTACCAGCTGTTCGACACGGTCTTTCGTGCATAAATCTTCGGAAAATGCCGTTGCACTTCCAGATGCGACGCTATAAGCAAACGCTTCTTCCAAACTTTTTCCGCTTGTATACGCGGCAAGAAATCCTGCTACCATCGAATCGCCCGCGCCCACGGAATTTTTCACTGTTCCTTGCGGCGCTTTAGCAAACAGCGTCACCGCGCGGTTAAAGTAGAATGCGCCATCGCCGGCCATTGATACGATCACGTTTTCTACGCCCATTTCGACAAGCCGGCGGCCGTAAGCGATGATTTCTTCTTTAGCCTGAAAGCTTGTCCCAAATAGCTCGGCTAATTCTTTATGATTTGGCTTGGCGAAAAACGGCTTGTGGGCAAGCAGCGCTTTTAATGCCGGCCCGCTTGTATCCACCACTACTTTTGCATTTCTTTTTTTTGCCTCATCGCAAATTTTCTCATAAACATCTGAAGACATAGAAGAGGGCACGCTTCCTGCCAAAACGATGATATCGTTTTCCGTCAGCGAGCGAATTTTTTCAAGAAGCTGCACCTCGTGTTCCGCCTCTACCGTCGGCCCTTGGCCGTTAATTTCCGTTTCTAGCCCCGCTTTTAATTTCACATTAATGCGCGTATTTCCCGGAATTTTCACGAAATCGCACACAATGTTTTCTTTGCCAAGCTCTTTTTCGATAAACTCGCCGGTAAAACCGCCGATAAACCCGAGTGCGGTGCTGTCGACACCGAGCCGTTTCAATACCCGCGACACGTTAATCCCTTTTCCGCCAGGGAATGTCAACGTTTTCACTGCGCGGTTTAATTCGCCCACGCGAAGTTCATCGACGTGTACCACATAATCGACAGATGGATTTAATGTACATGTGTAAATCATTTTGCCACAACCTCTACTGCTGTTTTTGCTTTATATAGTTCTTGCCACTCTTCATCCAACTGATCGGTGATCAATATTGCTTCATGCAAATCGGCAATTTTCGCAAACGCGCTTTCGTTCAGCTTCGAATGATCGGCAAGCACATACGCTTTTTGCGCCAGGCGCATCGCTGTATGCTTTACCATCGCCTCTTCCGGATCCGGCGTCGTATATCCGTATTCATAGTGAACCCCGTTGGCGCCGATAAAACATTTATCAAAGCTGTAGCTTTGCAATGACTGCAATGCGCCGCGGCCAATGAGCGCTTTCGTCTTCTTTTTCAACAAACCGCCAAGCAAATACGTCGCAATGTCATTTTCTAAAAGCAGCTCTAGATGCATCATCCCGTTTGTGACGACCACGATATCTTTGCCGCGCAAGTGCGGGATCATCTCGAGCGTCGTCGTGCCCGCATCTAAATAAATGCAATCCCCGTGCTCAACAAGGCTTGCCGCGTATTCGGCAATTCGTTTCTTTTCTTCGATATGTTTCGCCGATTTTTCCAACACGCTTAACTCTTCCCGTTTTTGGTGAGGCAACGTAGCACCGCCATGAATCCGCCGCAGCTTTTTCTCTTTTTCCAGCTGCGTTAAATCGCGGCGAATGGTGGACTCGGAAGAATGGGTCGCCTCAACCAGCTCTTGCAGCTTGACTACTTCTTTTCGCGCTAACAGATCCAATATAATGCGATGGCGTTCCTCTGTAAGCAATCACCTTACCTCCCATAAATGAATCAAATGGATTGTACTACTATCATAAGCGAAATTTGTCGAAAGATCAATCAAAATCAATCAAAAATAATCATTTTTAATCAAAAAAATTAATAAACGTTCAAAAACGATCAATTTATTACAAAAAAATAAAAAACACCTGCCAAACTGGCAAGTGTACAAAAAAATTCTTAACTTGGCGCCTGCCTCTGTAAACGCGGCAAATAATTCGTTTGAACAAACTCGGTAAACATTTTCGCATACAAAGGATCAAACTGCGTTCCAGCGCACCGCTCGATCTCTGCGATCGCTTCTTCAAACGTTTTCGTGCACTGATACGGCCGTTCTGTCGTCATCGCATCGAACGAATCAATAATAGTTAAAATACGAGCAAGTTTGGGAATTTCCTGACCTTTCAGTCCGTATGGATATCCTTTTCCATCATAGCGTTCATGATGAAGCTCGACAAGCGGAATTAAATCATCAAATTGTTTTTCCGCAGCAATAATTTCTTTTCCCCATGTGACATGCTTTTTTACAATTTCCCACTCATGCGAAGTCAATTTTTCTTCTTTATTCAAAATATCACGTGGCACTTCGATTTTTCCAATATCGTGAATAAGCGCGCCTAAAATTAGCGTCTGCTTTTCATGATCCGTTAAATCAAGCTGCTTGCTGAATTCGAGCGCATATTTGAAGACGCGTTTGCTATGGCGATATGTATAAACGTCCTTAGATAAAAAAAACTTTATTTGCTGCTCCAGCGTGTCTAAATCTTGTTTAAACCTTATTTCATCAAGACAGATGTTGTGCTCATTGTAGATTTGCACATTGTTTTTCCCTTGCGCTTTTGCATAATAAAGCGCTTGGTCCGCTTTATGAATCAACTCACCGCTGTCATACATTCCTTTTTCCATTTCCGCAATCCCGCAGGAAAAAGAAAGACAACGGTAAGGAATATGCTCCACCCCAGGAAAATATGTGTCATTAACTTGTTTGCGCAGCCGATCTAAAAAAACATGCGCCTCTTCCTTCGTCGTATTCGGCATTAAAAGCGCAAACTCTTCACCGCCGTAACGAGCAACGATAAAATTTGTATCCTCTGTCGCTTTTTTCAGCAAATCACCGAAAAACTCAAGCAGCTTGTCTCCTTGAAGATGGCCGTTGCGGTCGTTATATTTTTTAAAATCGTCTAAATCTAATAAAGCAAGAGTAAACGAATGTTTTAATTTTTTTGCATCATAAAATTGTTCCTTTAACATTTCTTTAAAGAATCCGTGATTGTACAGTCCTGTTAAATGATCTTTATTTGCACGATTAGATATTTGTTGATATAAATGTAGAAACTTACTAAATGCAATGGATAATAATACAACTAAAATAGTAAACAAAAATGTACCAAAATATGTTTCCTTCTGTAATAAAATAGACAAGTCAAGAGAAAGAATTAGAGTTATGCAGTACGTCATTGCAACTTCCTTAAAAAGTCCAAAGTTCAATACTCCCTTAAATATTTTTGAGGAAACAATGAAATAGGATGATAATAGAAAAATGTTTAATAAAAAATATATTAACAATGCAAATACATAAGGAAAAATATCATAAATATCTATTGTGCCGATTTTCCCACCAATAGCCAAGAATGTATAATAAGAACCTATAATCATCAAGCTGTACATTGAAAAGTTGAACAAGTGCTTCCATAATTCTATTCTACTTTTATATAAAGCATATATAAAGCTAGCTAAAAGCAAAATAATTAAAGTTATACGTAATCCAAACGTAAAAAGACATGCTAAATAAATGGCTGAATCCATCGAGATGGAGTTTCCTTCTGGGGGCAAATATACTAGAAAATGATTGACTAATAAAACCGATGATGTCAATACATAAATCAAAACCCAATCCTCTAAGGATGCTGCCGGAAACTCTGCATGTAACAAATAAACGGCTATCCCTAGACATGTTATAAACCAAATATATAATTTAGTATATATGGAATGTCTGTACATATTTTATCACTCTCAACTCATTAATAGCAAAACAGGAGAAGTAATTTATAAAATTACTTCTCCTCCTATTTCACACCAATTTCATCCCAGATGTCAATGCAATAATGACAGAACCAATAATAAAAAGATTAATAAGTACTTGTTTTACTTTTACACTCATGCTTTTTGCCTAGTTACTAAAATCTATAAAAATCGATTCATCGCGATGGAACTAGGAAACACCGCTTGCCGCTCGGATTCTCACCGAGTTCCATCAGGAAGGGAATCCCCTTGTCATTCACCTACTGTGAAAGACACCCCGTGGCTCGCTGTCAGCGACGGCATCTGTCGTGCACCATTCCTTCCATCGGTCAGTACACGACAACGATTTTAGCAACCAGGTCTACACCTCCTTATAATATAATTATTATAATTTATCTACTCGCAGGAGCGGCAGATGTGTTTTTGCCTGGTGCACTAAGCATTAGATGCTGAATAAAGAAAAACGCTCCTACGTTCATAACGACATCGCCAATGCTGATCACTTGTCGGCGCGGGTATGGCGGGGATAATGGGATAATATCGCCTAAAAACGGCAATAATGTATCAGATGTAATCGCCTGATGTTTGCCGTATACTCCCGCTCTTAATGCGTCGATGTATTCACGGCCAAGAAATTGCGCCGCTTCGATCGATACCGGCATCCGTCCCCCATTGAGCGCCATTACGATAAAGTTTAATAGCACTCCGGCAAAAATAACAATAAATCCAGGCTGGTTCCGGTTAAGCCAGAGAAAAAAGAGGCCAACCACATATACAAGAAGAAACAAGGCGTTGCTGAGTTTGCCAATGATTGCCACTTTATCCTGCAAGATAAAAATAACGAACTGCACTGCCAACAATATTGGAAACAACCAGCCGCCACGCAGCTTCATATTGGCGAGGCCTTTAAAACTTCCCCCGCGAAAAAAGCCGACTAGCAGCGATAATAAAATTCCATCATATACCATGATGTGTTCTCCTATCATTTTCATTAGACAGAATATTTCATCTTTTCGAAACTATTCTGTCTATTCCCATTATTATCGATTCTTTTTGACAATGTAAATAGGACTTTCTTCCTAATTTAAAACAAAATTTCTCAATTCCTCCTAAAATTCACGGTTGTTGCCCATCATTTTTAGACAATAATCAACAAAAAATGGGGGCAACGAAAGCTTTCGCATGCGAAATGCCCTAACGTTGCCCTGGCGGCTCTGTAAAAATTCACTCAATGCCACAGTTTCTATTCATCACTTCACATTCTCTTTTTGAAACGATTCCGTAATCGTCCCTGTGCGCTGCAATTTGGTGTGGACGTGAACATTCACCTTTGTGTCCGGGAAGAGATCGCTCCAGTGATGTTTCACTTGTGCCCAGCCTTTTGGATCCGACCGATGAATCGCATTCCCGAATCCGAAAATATCGCTGCGAAACTCCTTCGCTTTTTCCACTGCCATGTCGATCTGTTTCTTACTTTGTTTGTTCAGCATGCGTTTTAATTTTGTAAAAGTAGATAGGTTCATTAAGTCTATATCGCATTCTACCTCGCCGATGTTCGCTTCCGATTCAATATATATATCGACTATCGGCCTGCCATTCTTTACTTTCCCCTTTATTTTGGCATCGGTTCGCAGCACTTCGATCGCCATATTGCCTTGATGCTCCGGACAAGCGATATTACCGACCGTGTCTTTGACCCGTCCCGTCGCGTAATTATATCCTTTTGTTTCTGAGCTGTTCAGCCAGCCGACAAGCTTATCGTCGCGAAATACCGCAGTGCCGTCCAATTTCAAGCGTACTGGTGTATCCACTTTTTTTAAATTTTCTTCCATGCTCATTCCCTGCTCTTTTCTTCCCGTTACCTTAATTCCGGTAATAACAGGGTCTTGTCCATCACTGACAATCTCTGTAATTAAATCATCAATTTCCTTTACGACGGTAGCAGCGAAGCTCTTCTCCGACGTTTCCAGCGATAAAAACATGGCGTTGGCCGGAATGTTTTCTTGCGGGTCTAACGTTTTTAAAACATTTCCCGCACTCGTCCCCCGGGCAATTAAAATATAAAAATCAGCCCTCATTTCGTGATCGCGCGACAAAAAATCAAGCGGTTTCCGTAACCCTTCTTTTGCAACACTCTCGCCAAAGACAATACAAGCCCATCCGTATAAATGATGCTTAGCTGACGTCCCCCATCTTTTTTGCCTCGGATGGTCCGCAATACGATATCAGAGCTTTCCCCGATTGTACGCTGGATAGAGAGAATATTTTCGTTCATGTAAATCGACAGCGGCTGTTCATATACTGCTTTTTGCCGTTTAAGCCACCTCTTCATTATCCATCTCATCATCCTCATTACTCGAACCCCCGATTTGCACGGACGTACGATTACACTTTTACCATTCCCCAAACTTTGCCACGTTATGTCCATTTTACAAATTTACAAAATCACAGACTATTGAAGTAGGATAAAAAAAACGGGATTCCCTGTCACGATAGGGAACCCCGTTTTCCACCAACGGCTTCTTCAAGATTTTTTGCCGAACACGATCCATGGCAATTGTCAGATAGAGAGCAGCTAGCACACATTCCTTTGGAACTTTTTTTCATATGGCGAACGAGCGTCCATCCGGCATAGGCAAAAATGGATCCGCCAATTAAAATACTTGCAATCATGTTTTTTCTTCCCTCCCATCAGTATCCGAACAGCTTCCCGCCTTCGTAAATGAGAAATGAAATGGTATACGCAACCGCTAACGCACAGCCAATGGAAATCAACGTCCATTTTCTTGAACCCGCTTCTTTGCGGATCGTCGCCACCGTTGCTAGACATGGGATATAAAGGAGCACAAACACCATAAAGCTAAGCGCTGATAGCGGCGTAAAGTGTTGCGTGATTGCCCCTTGCAACAAGTCCATATCTTTTGCATGATAAATAATATTCATCGTCGAAACCACGACTTCTTTTGCTAAAAATCCCGTTATCAGCGACGCACCGGCTTGCCATGTTCCAAAGCCGAGCGGCGCCAAAATTGGCGCGAGCACACCGCCTATTACCGCAAGAAAACTGTCAGCCATGGAAACGCCAATTCCTTTTGGTCCAACATACGTCAACAACCAAATCGCAACCGATCCGCCGAAAATAAACGTACCAGCTTTTCGCACGAATCCTTTTCCTTTGTCCCACGTGCTCCGCCACAATGTCAACGCTTGCGGCATCCGATACGGCGGCAGTTCGATCACAAAAACGGAGCTTTCATTCTTTAATAATGTAGAGGAAAACAGCTTCGCCAAGCTTAGCGCAACGACAATGCCCAGCACGTATAGCGAAAACACGACGAGCGCTTGATTTTTCACGAAAAAGGTACCAGCAAATAACGCATATACCGGAAGACGAGCCGAGCAAGACATAAACGGCAGCAACAAAATCGTCAACAGCCGCTCTTTTGGCTGCTCAATCGTTCGTGCGGCCATGACGCCGGGAACGTTGCAGCCAAAGCCGATAATCATCGGAATAAACGCTTTTCCGTTTAAGCCAATCGCCTCCATAAACCGATCCATAACCATGGCGACGCGCGCCATATATCCGGAGTCCTCCAACAACGAGATGAAAAAGAAGAGAATGAAAATTTGCGGCACAAAGACAAGCACGCCGCCAACCCCGGAGACGATTCCATCCAATACGAGCGCTTGAATGAACGGCGATGCTCCTACAAGCGTCAACAGCTTAGAAAGCCACTCCGTTAACGGACCGGAAAAAAACTGATCCAGCAAATCAGCAAGCGGCGAACCAAGCCAATCAAACGTTAACATAAACATGATATACATAAATGTGAGAAATATCGGCAAGCCCAAATATTTATTAGTGACGACAGCATCGATTTTCTCTGTTAATGTAAGCGGCTTTTGCTGAAATATAACCGTTGACGTTTCGATGGCATGCACAATCCATTTGTCGCGCGCGTCATAAATATGTTCAGCTAAAGGACGGCCGAGCGCTTGCTGTGCCTCATCACGAACCGCTATAAGCGGGGCGATGTCCATATACGTTTGCAAATAAGCGTGAATACGCTCATTTCCTTCTAAAAACTGAAGCGCAAGCCAGCGCTTTGATGCCAGCAAATCGTCAGGCAGCTGCTCGCTGATTTTTTGCACGGCTGCTTCCACATCTTGGCCGTAATCGATCGCGACATGCTCCCGCTCCCCACTTTGTTCGGACAAAGACAAAATCGTGCGAACAAGCTCTTTCGTTCCTTTTCCAGTGCGGGCAATCACCGGAACGACAGGAGCGCCAATACATCGCGACAGTTTTTCCGCATCGACTTTGACGCCACGCTTTTCCGCTACGTCCACCATATTTAACGCAACAATCAACGGCTTGCCAAACTCCAAAAGCTGCACGGTTAAATGCAAATTCCGCCGCAGCTGGGAAGCATCGACAATGTTGACAATCGCAGAACAAGGTTCCGTTAATAAAAAGTCGGTCGCTACCCCTTCATCACGGGAAAGCGGCTGCAGCGAATAGATTCCCGGAAGGTCAACGATGGGAACACCGTGCTGCCGCAGTATGCCAACCTTTTTTTCTACCGTTACTCCGCTCCAGTTTCCAACATATTCATAGGAGCCTGTCAAATTATTAAACAATGAAGTTTTTCCCGTATTAGGATTACCGAATAACGCAATATATGATGACATCGATTATCTCACTCCAATGCAAGCAGCTTCTTTACGCCGCAGACAAATGTATTGTCCATCGACCTCTACCATGACAGGCCCTCCAAACGGCATTACACATTTCACGCAAATTTTTTCGCCTTCATGCATCCCCATATGAAGAAGACGTTGTTTCACTACTTCATTGGTTATTGCCAGATTTGTAATAACGGCCTTTTGCCCTTGTCGAAGATCAGTCAAAACCACCTTTTCCGTCCCCCAGTCAACAATGATTCTTTTTTTCAATTAGCAATATGTCAACGTGTGAAAATTTATAAAGTGGTGTTTGGCATTTTCCTAATTTAAATAAGAATGGTTTTCATCATAGAACAATAATGATTATTTTTCTCAATTAATATAATACCACAATTTACGATTGTGAAAGTGATTTTTTTCACACTTTTTCTATCGTCACAATAAATTCACAAATACCATGCGTTGGGTGTATCTGTCTAGAGGAAGGAGCAGGCTAATTACAAATCTAAAATCTGTATAGTTGAACTTTTCAGAATAATATATATAATACTTTGTATATATTCACTAACTAAAGGAGGAAAAACAATGAAGGCATTGGAGAAATTTAGCAACTTTGTTGGAAACACCTTTGCTGTCTGGGTGCTTTTATTTGCCGCTCTTGCTTTTTATAATCCAAACGCTTTTACGTGGATCGCTCCATACATAGTCCCGCTGCTTGGCATTGTCATGTTTGGCATGGGCCTTACCTTATCGGTCAATGACTTTAAAGAAATATTCAAGCGCCCGACAGAGGTGCTAATCGGTGTAGTCGCCCAATTTCTCATTATGCCGCTTGTTGCTTTTTTGCTTGCTCATTATTTGCCGGTCTCGAGGGAAGTCGCTCTTGGCATTATTCTCGTTGGCTGCTGTCCTGGCGGAACAGCGTCTAACGTGATGACCTATTTGGCCAAAGGAGATACCGCGCTGTCGGTCGCCGTGACATCCGCTTCTACGATACTGGCACCGATCGTGACGCCGTCGCTGATTTTGCTGCTTGCCGGAAAATGGCTCTCCGTTTCTGCTGCATCGCTGTTTTGGTCGATTGTAGAAGTCGTCCTAATTCCGATTATTTTAGGGTTGATTGCGCAAGCTCTTTTCCAAAAACAAGTGAAAGCGTGCATCCCAGTTCTGCCGCTCGTTTCTGTCATCGCGATTGTCGCCATTGTCGCGGCCGTCGTCGGACAAAACCAGCAGGCGATTGCCAAAAGCGGGCTTGCCATTTTCTTCATCGTCGTTGTTCATAACGGGCTTGGATTATTGCTTGGCTACTGGTTTGCCAAACTATTCCGCTTATCGGTACCGAAACAAAAAGCGATTTCCATCGAAGTCGGCATGCAAAATTCCGGGCTTGGTGCCGCGCTCGCAACCGCTCATTTTTCGCCGCTCGCTGCTGTTCCAAGCGCCATTTTCAGCGTCTGGCACAACATTTCCGGACCAATTGTTGCAACCTATTTCCGCAAAAAAAGTGAGAAGGAAAAAGTGGATCAACCCACAATTTCTGCATAAAAAACGGGTCCCCGGCGGGGAGCCCGTTTTTTATGGAGCTAAGTTTAACGGAAACGCAATTCGTTCCGCAAGCTCCGGAATATCAATAAATGGGTTGCGATTTCCTTGAATGAAAAAAATAGCGCTATTACGGTGCCTCTCATAAATGGTTGCTGGAAATTGCCGATGCCAGCGAATCAGAAGCGGAACGTCGATTTTACTCCGAAACGCTTTGGCGATAGTGTGCGGATAGCGCAGCAAAAAATAGAGCATCGCCCGCGCCACCGTTCCCTTTCCGTATTCCGGTTCGAAATAGCCGTTTTGTACGACGCCGCAGCGGTTCTGAATCTTCTCTTTTGGTGATTCCGGATTATAAAACGGAAAATCAGCGTACGGAAAATTCGAACGCAGCGTATTGCATTCGGGCTGACAAACAAAGAGGTGATGCAAATCCCCTTTCATCGGCTCTCTTGCGCCAAACCATGACTGCGGCACGACATGCTCGGCGTTAAACTTCCATTGCTGTTCAATCTTTTTCACCCGATACTTTTCCTCTTTCTTCCATTCTCTTGTTCTTTTCAACAATTGTCGGAACGCATCATAGCGTTTTTTCATCGTTTCATAATCTTGAAGAATTAATGTCTTTGGATCTTTCTTCTCTCCTGAATAAATGCTTCTGACCGTTCCATCCGGCTGCAAATCGACCCATGTATATAAATATTCATCCTTGCTGAAAAAATAAGGAAGCCGCCGCTTATGCGTGCGCGAAACGAGTTCATGATATTTCACAAACAGCGTAAGTCCATCCCCCTCCAACGGTACACGCCGGTAATACCGATGCATCGCTCGGATATCTTCCTGTTCATCGTAATACACATCCATTTGTGCTTCGATATGCTTAAGATGCTCTTGCAAGACGTCTAATTGCTCCTGTGGATCATTCCCCTGGCATTGCTGCAATTCTTCTAGTTGCTTCTGTACTTCTTCCATTCGTTTCACCTTGCTCCCTTTTCCCTTTGTATTACAGTTTACCACGTCTGCGTTATTTCGTTGCCAAAAAAATAAAGTCCGCTCGTAAATCTCGAGCAGACTTTACCGATAAGGCCTAGCGCATGATAAACGACATGACACCAAACAGAACGGCAGCCATTCCCGCCGCGATAAACGCAGGAACTAATTTTGTCCGCGCATATTCCATCACCGGCAAATCTAAAATCGTACATAACGTCACCGTATTATCGCTCAGCGGCGAGGCAAACGCCCCGAACGTCCCGCTTGCAAACACGGCGCCAATCACCGGCAAAATATTCGTTCCTGCCTGATGCGCGAGCGTGACGCCAAGCGGCATTAACATTCCCCATGTCCCCCATGAAGAGCCGATAAAATAGGAAATGACCGCACCAAGCAAAAACAGCACAGGGGCCACAAAATATTGCGGAATCCACCCTTTTACATGATCAGTAATATACTGCGAAAATCCTAAATCCTCCGACACCGCCGAAAGCGCCCAAATAAGGGCTAGCATTAAAATCACGGAAATTAATTCGTTTCCGCCTTTCACAAAATGCGTCAACAAATCATTTAATTTAAACTTTTGCAAGAGAAAATAAACAACCGTAATGATTACTGTTAAAAATAATGCTTCTAACATAGCGCCAAGTGCATCGCTGCGCAAAAACGCATCGAAAAACGTTTTTGCCCCTTTATGTCCGTCCCACCAGCTTAAAAATAACGTCAGCACAAGCACAATGGATAACGGAACAATCAAATTCCATGGCTTGATTGGGGTTTCCTTATTATACGCGCGCGGGCAAGTTTGCATCTCTTCCCCTTCTTCCCCTTGCGCCTCGTTTGGATTTTCCTTCTCTTGTTTATTCGTATGGACTTGATTTTCCTCGGCAAACTCCAAGGCTAGCCGTTCGTTCCATCGGCGGATCGGCGCAACCTTTCCTTCTCCTTCTGCCGCAGCACGTGTTTCTGCTTTCCGTGAATATTTAAAAAAGCTGTAATAAAGTCCAACGATAATAATCGTATAGGAAAAAAAGTTAAACGGAATGCTTTTGACATATACAATATATGGCTGTGCGCCAATACCCGCTGTTTTTAGCGCTTTATCAATCACGGAAACCATATAGCCGACGAATGCCGTCGCCAACGGAATAAGCGCTACCACTGGGTTGGACGTCACTTCAATCGCAAACCCGATTTGCTGCGAAGATAATCCGAGGCGTTTTTTTAACGCTTTCATAATCGGCGCAATCGTCACAATGCGGAAATCAGGGTCGCTAAATGTCACCATCGTCGAAATCCATGTTAACATCAACGCGCTTTTCGCTGATTTCACTTTTTTACTGATCAGATGCACAAATCCTTTAATTCCGCCCGTATACTTAATCATACTAACCAGCCCAGCAAATACATACAGAAAAATAATGATGCGAATATTATTCATCTGCATTATATTCTTAACTAAATACGAAAGCATCGTACGCAAGCCGCCAAGCAGCGACGGGTCCATTAAATAACTGCCTAAAAGCAACCCAACAAACAAGCCAGGGATCACTTGTTTCGTCCAAATCGATATGGGAATCACCACTAAAAACGGAAGCAGCGCTTTCCATGATGGTTCCATGAATGCCATCACTCCTTTTCCTTTTTCTTCTTTAAAAGTATGGGCATTGATCAGTTTCTCTATGCTATAGTAAGTGCATTGCGATTTATTTTCATGCAAAAACACCTAGATTGTTTATAAATAAATATTCTCATTATTATAAAAATTTTGTAATATAAATGATGAACAAGCAGAAGGGAGAAGGGAAGAAATGAATTTAAAACCTGGGGATGTATTTACTTGGCAGCGCACTTTCACAGAGGAAGAAATACGGCAATTCGCTGAGTTATCTGGCGACAAAGGGAGACATCATATGGAACGGGATGAGAAAGGCCGGCTGATGGTCCAAGGATTGTTTACCGCCAGCATCGGCACAAAAATCGGCGGGGACTTAAACTATATTGCAAGAGAAATGCATAGTGAGTTTATCCGCCCCGTGTTTTCCGGCGATACGATTACGTGCGAACTGACGATTACCGATGTCGTCCCGATGGACGGATACAAAAAAGTGGCGATGAAGACGGTGTATCGAAATCAACATGGCAAAGAAGTCTTAATAGGAACAAGCACGGGGATCATCAGAGACGAGGAACCATCCTTATAAACAAAGAAGGCTGTCGCTTTAGACAGCCTTCACCGCTTCGCCTTGATGCAATGGTGTTAACGACAATGTATGCAGCGTAATTTCCGGTTTTGTGCCAATGCGGATGTTTACCCCCGTTTGACCTAATCCTTCGCTAATATAAAACGGCTTACCATCCAGTTCGTGATAGCCTTTAATGATATTCATCCGCACTAGTTTTCCCATTTTTACAAGATGATACGGCTTTGGCCAATGAATTTGTCCGCCGTGAAAATGCCCGGAAAGCAAATAATCAAAGTGATAATGGCGCATGTGCAATACAATATTCGGATCGTGCGTGAGTACGAGATTTAAGCCGTCTTTTACATGGGCATACGCTTTTTCCACGTCACTGCGCCCTGTATAAAAATCATCAATGCCGATGATATTCACCGTTTTTCCTTTAATGGAAACCGACTTTGCTTCATTTTGCAAAACGGTGCATCCATGTTGTTCTAACGTTGCTCTTAAATGTTCGAACTGCTCTCCTTGTAAAACATAGTCATGGTTGCCGAACACCGCATACATGCCGTATGTCGGATTTAGCTTTTGCAATGCCGTCAAATACGGACCAAACTTAGGAATGCTTGTTTCACGATCAAGAAAATCGCCGGTTAAAGCAATCAAATCAATTGGTTCATCTTTTAATTTCTTATATAGATAGTCAGGGGAAATCGATAGTTTTTCTAAGTGAAGATCTGATAAATGCAAAATACGGACGACGTCTGGATCACTCTCGCGGCAATGCACTTTCACTTTATGCAAAACCGCTTCATACGTATTGCGGTGCGCTTTATAAATCATAAATAAAAGAAGCATTAGAATAATAAAAACAAAAAAGAATATCATTGCTCTTTCCTCCCTCTTTACCATTATAGTAAATGGGAAGAGAGAAAAAAGAGGGAGTTAATGGATCGGCTGGTAACCGTATAATGCCAATAGCTTCTTTTTCGACATGAATAAATATTTCGGCGGCCGCCCCAACGGTTGAAAACGGAGTTGAGCAACTACGGTCATTGGAATGAGCCCGATGGTTTTAAAACACTTATAAAACGGATTGACGATAGAAAATGTTTCAAATCCTAATCGCTCGCATCCTTTGTTTAACATTGTAATGCCGATAATCCCTTTGATTTCCGGAAATTGTTCATGATGGCGGAGATAATGGGCAACGTAAGGGAGCCCGGCTTTCACTTGTTCAAAAATATAACGGCCTTTTTTAATTTCGCTATCGAAGCGAAGCAGCTCGCGAATAAGACGAACGTTATGCAAATGAATTTTGAGGAGAAGGTCGTTTTTTTGTATTTTCGTGCCGTCTGATAACACCACTTCCCTTCCTTTATACCTCGTTATGCGGACACGAAAAATCGGCTGGCAGCCGTTCCTTTCCGTTCCAACATACTCAAGCCTGGAACATGCGTAATAAATCGGATCAAACGCCCCCCATACCGCTAAAACGCATTGTCTCGCTTTTTCCTTCATACACTCCCCTCTTTTCCGGTTATTGCTCATTTACATTGATATTGTGAAACATTCTCCTAAGGTTTATAAATGGATAAAAAAGGGACGGACAAACCGCATAAAAATTCATATTTTGCACACACTCGATAATAATCTTGTTCATCAGGTGATTGACATGAAAACCGTACTCTTTCTTCCATTGTTGCAAATCCCCTCCGGCCATCACCAGGCGGCGGATGCGTTAAAAGATGGACTTCTAGCTATGGATCCACAGTTACAATGCCATAAAATAGAACTGCTCTCATCGCGGCTAGGAAGAGGGGAAAAGCTAGTTTCCTATATTTATGTAAACTGGATTCGTCATTTCCCTAAAACATACAACACCTTGTACTATCACTCCGTCGTCCGCCAGAAAAAGAGACAGCCATCATTTCCGCATTACGAACTGCTTTTTCTTGAACATGTAAAAAATATAGTGAAACATGTCCAGCCAGATATCATCGTCTGTACACATTCCCTTCCTTCCTACTTGTTAAACCGGCTCAAAAGAAACGGGGAAATAACCAATCCGGTCGTCAACGTCTATACCGATTATTTTGTTCATGATTTATGGGGAACGGAAGCTATTGATTGCCATTTTATCGGCCATCCTTATATGAAAATGCAGCTGCGTAAAAAAGGAGTTCCGGAAAACCGCATTTGTGTAACCGGCATTCCGCTTCACCCTGACATAACGATCGGAAAACGGGAAAAACAAATGAAGCGCTCCCGCTATTTCGGGCTTATTTCCGGCGGCAGCTTAGGCATTGGCACGCTTAAGCATATGTTGAAAAAAATTTCTCCCGACGATCCAATCGATTATTATGTCCTTTGCGGGAAAAACGAACGAATGTACAAACAGCTGCAAAGCGAAAACCATCCTCGCCTTATTCCGCTCCCTTACATTTCATCACGCCAGGAGATGAACGCGCTTTATGATCAAGCAGATTTTATTTTAACCAAACCAGGCGGCGTGACCATTAGCGAATGTTTATATAAAAGACTGCCGATTTTTATTTATGATACGCTTCCGGGGCAAGAGGAAATCAACTTTCGCATATTGAAGCGGCATCATCTCGTGTTTGATTTTTTAAACTGGAAGGAGTTGCGTAATATTTCCGATGCCATTCTTTCGATTCTTCACTCTCCGCAAATCACGCACTATTTCGCCCATGTCGAACAATACCACCGCCAGCTTTCTGCCGAGCACCCAGCAGCGTTGCTCTATGCGACATTCGCTTCCTTGAACAAACCATTACTTCAATGAAAAAAGCTTGTCCTTCTACTAGCAAAAGGACAAGCTTTTTTCAGCGGCGAATATTGACCGTGACAAAGACGAATTTATCGTAACGATGGCGGGAAAAGGAATATTCAAAAGGGAGCCCATTGTTTAAAAATCCTACTTGTTCCAATTCTAACACCGGATCATCCGGCGCGCATTGCAAATACTTTTGGTCAAGCTCATTTGGTTTGGCCGCGCGAATTTTCCTGTGCGACCCGGCGATCGTTAAACCTAACTCATTCGTAATATAATTGTAAATCGAAGAATGAAGCACTTTTTCGTTTAGTCCCGTAATTAAATTGGTCGGCATATACGTACGTTCAATGACGTACGGTTCGTCATCGACGTTGCGAAGACGAACCAGATGATAAACCGGTGTGTTTGTATCAATACATAAATGGGTTGCCACCTCTTCCGACGGAAACAGCACCTCAAACGTAATAATTTTACTTGTCACTTTTCTTCCCTTTAACAAATTCGTTAAGCCAAGCGTCTCATTGCTAACGACATTTACTTGACCATCTAATATCGCCGATTTGACAATAAACGTTCCATGTCCGCGTTTGCGATACAGTAAGCCTTCCGACACGAGTACATCGAGCGCGCGTTTAATCGTCATTCGGCTGCAGCCAAATTCCTGCGCTAGCGAAAGCTCGTCGGGAATCGGTTCGTCTGGGGAATATACCCCTTCTTTGATTCGTTTGCGAATTTCATTCGAAATTTGTTCGTACTTTGGCATCACCGTCATCCTTTATATCACAATTTTTATCTTTATTGTAATTTTTCTTTTACATTTGTACAATATGTGAGAAAAAGAAGGTTATCCCAAAAGAAGGGATAACCATATTAACCTACTAAAACCCGTTGTTCTCGGCAAGCGTTTTAAACCAGTATCCGCTCTTCTTGATCGTCCGTTTCCGGTCATTTTCAAGATCGACCGCCACTAATCCGTAACGATTTTTATACGCATTCATCCACGACCAGTTATCCATGAACGTCCATACATGATATCCTTTGACGTTAGCCCCTTCTTGAATCGCTTGGTGCACCCATTTTAAATGTTCGCGAATAAATTCGATGCGATAATCGTCATGAATCATTCCGTTTTCATCGAGGAACCGCTCTTCTCCTTCAACACCCATGCCGTTTTCTGAAATAAAGCATTCGATATTGCCGTAATTTTCTTTTACATTCATTAAAATATCATAAATTCCTTTTTCATAAATCTCCCAGCCGCGATAAGGATTCATTTTTCTTCCCGGCATTACGTAATAATCAAAAAAGCGTTCCGGCATAAACGGCGCTTCCGGATTTGGAAGATGTTCTTTTGCTTTTACACGCCGCGGCTGATAATAGTTAATTCCAAGAATATCAACAGTATTTTCTTTGATTAACTCTTTATCTCCTTCTTCAGTTACCGGCAAATATCCGTGCTCCCGCAAAAGGTCGACGAGATCTTGCGGATATTCCCCTTTTACCGCCGGATCTAAAAAGCTGCGGTTGAAAAATAAATCCGCAATATGCGCCGCTTTCACATCAGCAGGATGGCTGCTTCGTGGATAGGAAGGAGTTAAATTTAAAATAATTCCAATTTTTCCATCCTTCATATTCATTTGCTTAAACACTTGCACTGCCTTGGCGTGGGCCACGATAGTATGGTAAGCCACTTGTACAGCCCGTTGAAAATCAACAACGTTCGGATAATGGAACTCGTATAAATACCCGCCTTCAACCGGAACGATCGGTTCGTTATGGGTAAACCATTTTTTTACACGATCGCCGAATAGTTCAAAACAAATTTTTGCATAACGAGCATAAGCGTCCACGACATCGCGGCTTTCCCAGCCGCCCAATTGCTGCATTGCAAGCGGCATATCAAAATGGAATAAATTTACAAACGGTTCAATGTCATTTGCTAACAACTCGTTAATGACATTGTTATAAAATCGCACCGCTTCTTCGTTCACATCGCCATTTCCATCCGGAATCAGCCGTGACCATGAAATCGAAAAGCGAAAGGAATTATGACCAATTTCTTTCATTAACGCAATATCTTCTTTATAGCGATGATAAAAATCAGAAGTAACGGACGGACCAACACCGTTAAAAAATCGATTTGGCTCTTTTTCATACCAGTAATCCCAAATATTCGGCCCTTTTCCGCCTTCATTTGCCGCTCCTTCAATTTGCGTAGCGGATGTGGCACTTCCCCACCAAAATCCGTCTGGAAAGCGAAAGGAGATCTCTTGCTTCGGTTGTTGTTCCATTGATCTTCACCTCTTTATGACGCGTTCTTTGCAGCTTCTCTTTCTTCCCTTTCTTTTTGCAAGTTCATTCGGTCAATAAATTTTAAGAACGGGAACCAAATAACAAGTACAATCGTAAAGTTTACTAATTGCAAAAGTCCTCCTGCCAGCGAGTTTGTCGCCATGATTCCGTTAATAAAGATCGGCACCGTCCACGGCACTGCCACTCCTGTTGGCGGCGGTACAAGGCCGGAAGACATCGCTAAATAAGTGACAAACGTAACAACCATCGGCGCAAGAATCCATGGAACGATAACAAGCGGATTCATTACCACTGGCAAACCGAAAATAATAGGCTCATTGACGTTAAAAATTCCTGGTCCAAGTCCCAATTTAGCCACTTGTTTCATCTGCTTGCTTTTCATGAAGAAAAGAATGGCAAAGATGACGGCAAGAGTCATTCCAGTTCCACCCATACCAACCGTATAAATTTCGATAAACTGTTTGCTGATAACGTGCGGAACTTCTCCTGTTTTCGTATACGCATTTAAGTTTTCAAGAGATAACGTATTCCAAATCGGGTCCATCACAGAGTTAATGATAATTTGCCCGTGCAACCCGAAAAACCATAAAATTTGTGTCACAAAAATCGCAATAAGTGTTGGAATAATGCCGCTTCCTAAGCCGACTAACGGCGCTTGTACTGCATTATAAATGACGTCATGCATGTTTGTTTTAAATAATTGTGTTACAATAGTATTGATGACAAGGAAAACGGTGAGTGTCACTACCGCAGGAATAAGAGCCGCAAACGATTTTGAGACTGCTGGTGGCACTCCCGCCGGCATTTTAATGGTAATATTTTTTTGCACGACTTTCCGGTAAATCTCCGCAGCGACAAAGGCTGTAATCATACCAAGGAACATTCCTTTAGCCCCCAAGCGGTCAAGCGGAATGACACCTTGTACCGCTTCTTTTCCTTCCACATTTAAAACAAACGGTGTTAAAATGAAGAAAGAAGCAAGCGCGATGGCACCCCCGAAAACTCCTTCCACATCGTAACTTTTAGACAAGTAATAACCGATACCGAATACAACAAAAATCGTCATGACTCCCATTGTTGCGCTTGGAGCGACGTTTAAAATCGAACGCATCGTGTTTAAGGCGCCTTCGCTCATTACTTTATCAAGAAATGGCAAGTTGGCAATAACGACAGCGATAGATCCGAAAATCGTAAGCGGGAACGCTAACATAAAAGCGTCCCGTAATACTTGTAAGTAGCGGCTGTTATTTAGCTTTCCGGCAATGGGCACTAAAATTTTGCTTAACTTTTCAAATGCTTGGTTCATGTCGCGAACCTCCTTTTTACAAGTTTCTTTCTTTGAATAATTCGAGCATCTCTTTCACTAACTCTTTCATCGACAATGTTGACATCACATGGTCTTCCGCATGCATTAACAGCAGCGAGAACTCCGTTTTCTCACCGCTCGCTTCCTTTTGAATCATTTGAAAATGAATATTATGCGCCACGCTCAATTCGTCTTCTGCCTCTTTTAAAAGCTGTTCTGCCTGCTCTTGATTTCCAGCTCGATACTCGCGGAGCGCTTGAATGATTTTGCTGCGGGCGTTTCCGCTATGAAGAATGAGTTGAAACGCAATTTGCTCGCTCGTTAGTTGTTGAAGATCGATTTTTTCCATTATTTTTCCCCCATCAATTTCAATGCTTGTTCATACACCTTTTTGCCATCCGCCATTCCATAGGCAATCATGTCAATGACATCGACTTGGATTCCATACTTTTCTGCTTCCTTTTGCAATTCTCCTTTTAAAAAGCTCATTTGCGGACCAATCAACACCACATCCGCTTTCGCCATTTCTTTTTTCGCCTGATCTTGCCCTACCGCCCAAATTTCCGCTTCTTCGCCAATCGATTTCACATACTCTTGCATTTTCGTCACTAATAGGCTTGTCGACATTCCTGCGCTGCAAGCTAATAAAATCCGTTTCATCGTTCACCCATCTCCTTTTTGATCATGTATCTTATGATACCGTTTACAATTTAAATTATATACAATTTTTAATATTTGTCTAGTCATTTATTAAAATATGATTTTATTTTTTATAATTATCTATATACTTTGTCAAAAAATCACCTATCATTTTATGAAAATGTTTTTTTCTTTACCGTTTCAGAAATCACGATGAAATAATGAAATTTAGTATATCGAAAAATCGGAGTAATATTTCCAGATTGGCGCAAACAATCCTGCGACCAGCAAAAAGAAAGGTCCGTCTTTTTAGACAGACCTGATTGGTACGTCATCTAATGTAAAGAGGTGTTTAAGGGCGAAAACGGAAATGGGCGTTCATCTGCCCCTTTAACATTTTTTCCCGCAGCTCTTTTGTCATTTCCTGACGGATTTCCCGTGTCGGAACCCCTTCTTCCCGCTTATCGGCAATCTCCATTAACTGTTCAACATCGGCGAACGAATATTTGCGAATTCCGTTCGAACGATCCGGAAAAATTAACTTCCGCTCTTCATAATAGCGGATTTGCCGCTGCGATAACCCCGTTAATTCACTGACGATGCCTATAGAGATGACTTTTTTGAATTTATAGGAATCCTCTTTATTCGTCATCCTCTTCACCTCTATGTTATATTTTCTAACATAATTATACTGATTTTTTGCCATTCGTAATTATTTTTGTAAGGAAAATTAACATATTTTTTAATTTTATTGTAAAGTGGCTTAACAAAATAAGTGTAATATGAAGAAAAACGCCGTATATTAAGAAATAAATACGGGGAGGGAAAATGATGGGAAAACTGATGCGCACAGCAATTACGAAGCAAAAGCGCTTTTATATTGATAGGCTGTTGCAAACTGGTTTGTTTCATGACTCTGCCGCACTGCAACAATGGACGGTGAGCGAATTGCAGAGCGAATACGAACAGTACGGAATGCGAAAGAAGAAGCGGGGGAATGAACATGGACCAAAAAGCTCTTGAGCTGGCCAGACGGATCGTAGAATTAGATTTGCAGCGCGACGCGATGTTTGAACAATTAATTCAATTAATCGGAGAGCGCGCTTACGAAGTGCTGCGTTTCGTCCAAAACCGTATATAACGGCAGAAAAGGACAGCTGGACGCTGTCCTTTTCTTTTTTGCACTTGCCCAGCAGCTCTAGCCGACAAAATACCGGTAAGAGCCTTGTTTTTGTTACACTCTTACGGACTGTTTCACCGCTTCGGTGGACTGATGGATGCCGCTCTTCATGTTCTTTTGTAGCTTTTGGATGATCCAAACCGTAACCATCATCATGACAACCATCATCCAAAAGCCGTATGAATACGAATTTGTCCATTGCTTCATCGTTCCAAGCACATTCGGTAAAAAGAATCCGCCGAATCCTCCAACGGCGCCGACAAATCCTGTTACTAATCCGACCTCTTTCGGAAAATAGGTCGGAATGATTTGAAATAAGGCGCCATTCGCAGCACCAAAAAACAGGAAAGTTACAAAAAATAAGCCAAGTGTTACATAAACGGATGGAAGTGTGCCAATAATAAACAACGTCACCATTCCACCGCTAAATAACCACATTAATAGTTTTATTCCTCCGTAGCGATCGGCTAAATAGCCGCCAATGGGCCGAATGAAGCTCCCGGCAAAAACAACAAGGGTTACAAAATCACCAGCTGTGACTTTACTGACACCGTATTGATCAAAGAAAAATAACCCTAAATAACTAGTTAACCCTACGAATCCACCGAAAGAAATGCTGTAAAAAAAGCTGAATAGCCAAGTTTCCTTCATTTTCATGACATGTTTATATTCAGAAATTTTTGCAGGTTTTACAGTTGTCGGGCAATCTCTTGCAAACATTGAAAAAATCACAAATACAACCGCTAACGGAAGAAGAGAAATCGCAAATACGGCATTCCAGCCATACGCTTCTGCAAGCCTTGGGCCAAACAACGTCGCGATAATAGTACCGCTATTTCCAGCACCAGCAATTCCCATGACAAGCCCTTGATATTGTTTCGGGTACCAACGGCTTGCAAGCGGAAGCGCAACCGCAAAACTGGCACCGGCAATTCCTAACAAAAATCCTAACGCATATATATCCGATAAATGATCAGCAAACATCCATCCCCATAATAGCGGAACCATTGTCAATAACATTCCAAGCATGCCGACCCGTTTTCCACCCCAGCGATCAGCAAGAAGCCCCATCGGAATGCGCAATAACGCACCACCTAAAACCGGAATCGCAACCATCATTCCTCTTTCTGCAGGAGTAAGCTGCAAGTCTTCCACAATAAACGTTCCAATAGCCCCTAATATGACCCAAATCATAAAACTCACATCAAAGTAAAGAAATGAGGATAGCAATGTTGGAAAATGGCCGGCCCGAAAAAAACTTCCCGCCCTTATCATTCTATCTCTCCTCCTTTTACAACCTCATATTATCCGTGCTATAATGTGGTTGAAAAAGCGTTTTCTTTTCGAGCTTTCCATTCTATTGGAAAGCTTTTTTAATTTTTCTGTAAATCCACTACAGGACTGATCCGCGCAACACAGCGTTTAAATCCCGGCATTTTGCAATGTGGATCGAGCCGATCATCGGTAATGTGATTAATATTTTGCATACCGCTCCAATGAAATGGAACAAAAATGGTGTCTTCACGAATACGGTCGGAATATTTGCTCCGAAGAACGGCTGAACCTCGCATCGTTTCGATTTTGACTAACGTATTCGGCTCAATTTTGTATTTTTTGGCCGTGTTCGGATGGATTTCCATAAACGCTTCGATTTGACGCGAGGCGAGCGCCGGACTTCTTCGCGTCTGTGTACCGCTCAAATAATGTGTCAACACCCGGCCTGTTGTGACGTACAACGGATATTGTTCCGTTGCTTCTTCTTTTTCGTATTCATTATCAACCACTGCTAAACGCGCCTTGCCGTCCGGATGGGCAAATGACTGCTCAAATAACCTCCCCGTACCCGGATGATCGACAGAAGGACAGGGCCAATACACCCGCTCCTTGCGCAAGCGTTCGTACGTAATTCCATAGTAATCGGCTTTGCCGCCGCGGCTAGCGAGGCGCAGCTCCGCAAAAATTTCTTCGGCCGACGAATAGCGAAAATATTCTCCTCTTCCAAGCACTTCCGCAATGCCGCAAAGAATTTCCCAATCGTGCTTCACCTCACCCGGACGCTTTCGCAAAGCGGGTCGCCACGTCACCCGCCCTTCGAAATTCGTCATTGTTCCTTCATCCTCCAAATAGGACGATGTCGGCAATACTAAATCAGCTAACTCTGCGGTTTCGGATAAAAATAGATCCACAACAACAAGGAACTTTAGCTTTTGCAAGGCATTTTTGACAAATTGCGCGTTCGGGCTCGAGACAACCGGATTCGAACCCATTACAAACAACCCGGTAATTTCGCCCGCGTCGATTTTTTGCATCATCTCATACGCCGACACTCCTTTAGACGGAAGTTCATCCGCGGAAATCCCCCAAACGCTAGCAATATAGCGACGATGTTCCGGATTTTCAATATGACGGTATCCTGGAAGCTGATCCGCCTTTTGACCGTGCTCACGCCCTCCTTGGCCGTTTCCTTGTCCGGTGATCGCTCCATAACCGCAGCCGATTTTTCCAATTTTCCCGGTGACCAATACTACATTGAGCCAATTCCGAACCGTCATATATCCGTTTGTCTGCTGTTCCACTCCCCTTGCGGTAAACACCATGCCCGTTGGCGCGCTCCCATATTGCCTTGCCGCCAAACGGATCATTTCCGCTGGAATTTCGGTGATGCGGGCGATCTCCTCCAGATCGATTCGATCAATATGTGCTTTTAACTCGGTAAATCCTTCCGTTCTTTTCTTGACAAACGTTTCATCTACGTAGCCTTCCTCGAACAGCACCTTCAAAAAGCCATTGACGAATGCCGCGTCCGTTCCTGGTTTTATTTTCAAATGCAAATCGGCTAATTCGGCCGTTTTTGTTTCCCGCGGATCAATGACAATGAAAAACGCACCGTTTTTCTTCGCTTCCTGAAAATATGGCATAATGGTCGGTTGGCATTCCGCTACGTTTGCACCAGCTAAAATAATAGTACGGACCAACGGAAGTTCCGATAATTTGTTTGTAAAACCGCGGTCCAGCCCGAACGCATCGTTCATCGCCGCAGCAGCGGCAGACATGCAAAATCGTCCGTTGTAGTCAATGTGTTTTGTCCTTAAGGCGACGCGGGCAAATTTCCCTAATAAATATGCCTCCTCGTTCGTCAATGAACCACCGCCATAAACTCCCAGCGCATCATATCCATCTTCTTTTTGAATACTAACAAAATTTTCTTTAATAATATGGAGCGCTTCTTCCCAACTAATCCGAACAAATTGACCGTTTACTTTCCGCAATGGATACAGCAATCGTTCCGGATGGAGCGCATGCTGATGAGCATACAGTCCTTTGATACAAAGCCGTCCGCGCGAAGTCGGATTATCTTTGGCGATGACTTTATAACGGTTCCGTTCGATGATCCGTTCTTCGACAAGGCGCATCGTACATTGCACACTGCAAAACGGACATTGCGTATCAAACAACATTTCGGACGTATTATCCTGCTCTTTTGCGCGAAAATAGTTTAGTAAATCTTTTGTCATCGGCTTTCACCTGTTTCCTATAATTGTACATAGAGCTTGTCGTTCTCCACTGTCACTGGATATGTTTTCACACAGCCTCGGTCAGGCGCTTGCACTTTTCCATCTTTTAGACAAATTTTCCAATCATGAAGGGGACAAAAGACAAATTCCCCGCTGACAATACCTTGGGAGAGATCGCCTCCTTTATGTGGGCAACGGTTTTCAAGCGCGTAAATACGGCCATCGGCCAAGCGAAACAGTGTGATCTGGAGATGGCCGACGCGGACGCACTTTCCTAATCGTTCTGGAAGTTGCTTTACCGTACCGATTTCGATTTTTGCCATATTTTTCTCCCCCTTTAACGATGGACTGGAACCTTGATTTGTACATCACAGAACAATGTTTCTTGTATTTCTTTATTTTCCACTATTTCTTTCCATGGATCTTTCGTTGCTTCTAGTGCTTTTTCCAAACGTTCAAGCAATTGACGGCGGGTTTCCAAATCAAAAATCACTTCACGAATATGTTCAAGCCCGACCCGTTCAACCCATTTCGACGTTCGTTCCAAATAGTTGGCAGATTCGCGATAATATTGCAAAAATGCGCCAGTAATTTCGATGACCTCTTCTTCCGTCTGCACCGTACATAACAAATCACCCGCTCGCAAATGGGTTCCGCCGTTTCCGCCGACATAAATTTCCCAGCCGCCTTCCACCCCGACGATTCCGACATCTTTAATGCCTGATTCCGCGCAGTTGCGCGGGCAAGCCGAGACCGCCATTTTCACTTTATGCGGCGTCTTTAAGCGTTCGAATTTCTTTTCTAATTCAATACCTAGCTTCGTTGAGTCTTGCGTTCCGAAACGGCAAAATTGCTTACCGACGCACGTTTTTACCGTCCGCAACGCTTTCGCATACGCGTATCCCGATGGCATGCCTAATTCCGCCCATACTTTTGGCAAGTCTTCTTTTTTCACTCCCAACAAATCAATGCGCTGTCCGCCTGTTAATTTAATCATCGGAACGTTGTATTTTTCCGCGACATCGGCGATTTTCCGTAATTGTTCGGCCGTCGTTACTCCCCCGTACATTCGCGGAACAACCGAATACGTCCCATCCGCTTGAATATTCGCGTGCAATCGCTCGTTGACAAACAGGGAGTCGGACTCCTCTTCGTATTCCCCTGGATACAACATGCCTAAATAATAGTTCAAAGCAGGGCGGCATTTCGAACAGCCATCTTCGTTTTTCCAACCAAGAACGGTCATCACTTCTTTGACATATTTCAAGTTTTTTGCTCTAATTTCTGCGATGACCTCATCACGGCTTAATGTTGTACAGCCGCAAATCGTTTCCTTCACCGCGCTTTGATCAAACTCCTCGCCAAGCGTATATTCTAATAGCTCGGCGACAAGGCCTTTGCATCCTCCGCATGAACGGGAAGCGTTCGTATAATCCCTGACTTCTTCGACCGTCTTAAGCCCATGCTCTACAATCGCCCGGCAAATCGTTCCTTTCGTTACCCCGTTACAACCGCAAACGACATCCGTGTCTGCCATCGCGGCAACGACACTTTGATTCGCTGGATTGGACACAGACTGGAACAATGATACGTAAAGCGATTCGGAAATGGGATCATGGTTGCGAATCATCTCAAACAATTTTCGACCTTCGTTTGTATCGCCAAACAACACGGCACCAACGATTTTTTCATCGCGGACCACCACTTTTTTATAAATGCCGCGAAACTCATCATACACTTTCACCGCTGTCGTTCCTTCTCCATCCGTAAACTCCCCGGCGGAAAAGACATCAACTCCTGACACTTTTAATTGCGTGGAAACAACCGATCCCTCATACGGGCGCCCCTTTATGCCGCAAATCGCCTCTGCCAATACTTTTCCTTGCTCGTAAAGCGGAGCGACAAGACCGTAGACAACGCCGCGATGTTCCGCACACTCGCCGACGGCATAAATATGAGGCACGCTCGTTTCTAAATAATCATTCACCACAATCCCTCGGTTCACCGCAATACCGCTTTTCTTTGCCAAATCGATATTAGGACGAATTCCCACCGCCATGACAACTAAATCCGCAGCAATTTCCGTCCCATCTTTAAAGCGCAATCCTTGAACACGGTCATTGCCGAGAATTTCCACCGTCTCTTTTTGTAAAAGAAAATTCATTCCTTGTTTTTCCAACTCCCGCTGCAATAATTTCGCGGCGGTCGGATCGAGCTGCCGTTCCATCAAATGCTCAAAAATATGAATGACATCAACTTCCATCCCCAAGTTCAACAGGCCTCTCGCAGCCTCTAAACCTAGCAATCCACCGCCAATGACTGCCGCTTTTTTATACTTTTTCGCGTATTCCATCATCAACTGGCAGTCTTTCACATCGCGAAACGCCGTTACTCCTTGTTTGTCCGCTCCTGGTATCGGCAGAATGAAAGGTTTAGAGCCTGTGGCGATAATTAATTTGTCATACTCGACCATTCTCCCTTGATCGGTACGGACCAGCCGCTGATCTGTATCAATATCAATCACCGTTTCCCCGACAAAAAGACGGATGCCATTTTTTTCGTACCATTCCCAATCGTTCAGTGTAATATCGTCAATGGATGTATTTCCTTGCAAGACAGTGGACAATAAAATACGGTTGTAATTTGGATAAGGTTCGCTGCCAAAAATCGTGATGTCAAACATATCTTTATCAATTTTTAAAATTTCTTCGATGCAGCGCACCCCTGCCATGCCGTTGCCGATTAGCACCAATTTTTTTCTCTCCATTTGCCGATCCCTCCATAACGTAAGATAGAGAAACAATGTTGCATGCCTAACGACGCAACCATCGTTTTATTGTCAAAATCATCAAGGTCAATATTCCGATTTCGCGTGTTTTAGAAACATGACCGCTTCCCCCTTTCGAACAAATTTGTTTTCATCGTACCATCATGTGATATTTATTTCACTTTATTTGTAAGAAAATATAACATATTTTAACACTGTGAATATAAAGGGTTGCAATATGGTCGAAACCAAGAAATCGTTTCATGAAGCCGCACAACGTCTCCAATCACGATAATCGCAGGATTTTGTATTCTTTCCTTTTTCGCCGTTTTTGTGAGATTTTCTAACGTGCTTACTACGGTGCGTTGCTGCTCCGTCGTTCCTTGAAAAATGAACGCGGCAGGAGTGTGAGGAGAGCGGCCATACCGAAGCAATTGTTGTTGAATGTAAGCCAAGCGGCGAATGCCCATATAAACCACTATCGTATCGATATTAGCAATGTGCTCCCACTTTAGCTTCTCTTCGTTTTCCTCACATACATGACCTGCGACAAACGCAATCGTTGATCCGTAACGACGATGGGTAAGAGGGATACCTGCGTACGCCGGGGCAGCAATCCCTGCTGTAATCCCCGGGACAATTTCAAACGCTACTTGGGCTTTGGCAAGCGTTTCCGCTTCTTCAGCCCCCCTTCCATAAATAAAAGGATCTCCTCCTTTTAAACGCGTCACCACCTTCCCTTCTTTTGCATAGCGGACAAGCAGCTGATTAATCGTTTCCTGAGCAACAGAATGATGCCGCGGCTTCTTCCCGCAATAAACGAGCTCTGCCCCTTGTTTCGCATACTGAAGCAGCATCGGATCGACAAGACGGTCATATAAAATGACATCGGCTTCCTGGATGCATCGCACCCCTTTGACCGTAAGCAATTCTGGATCACCCGGTCCAGTTCCAACAAGATACACTTTCCCCATTTTTCTCCCTCCTTTATTTATGTTAAATTATCTCACACAAATAGATAAAATGAATCTATTGTGTTATATAATCTAACATTATTTTTGCAAAAAGAGGATGTCCCAAAAGTGTTCGCATAGCGTTCGCTTTTGGGACACTTTTTTGGATAAAAAAGAAGAAAACCGTTCCTCTTTTGGTATAATAGAGTCACCACAACCCTACCAAAGAAAGGACGGTTTTCTTATGTACATTTATTATAACCGAGATCAACTCATTTTGCCAATGGATCTTGAAATTTTCATTCCCAAACATCATCTTTGCCGGATTGTGGATCTGGCAGTGGAAAAAATGGATCCGGCTCTGTTCGTTTCCCTCTATCCTGGCGGAGGGCGTCCAGCCTATCATCCGAAAATGATGTTGAAAGTCATCCTGTATGCCTACGCCAATCGGATCTACTCCTCTCGCCAAATCGCCAAGCAGTTGAAAGAAAACATTTACTTTATGTGGCTATCCGGCCATCAAACACCGGATTTTCGCACGATCAACCGATTTCGGTCGGAACGGATGAAGGACATCATTTACGAAACGTTTTTCTCCATTGTCGATCTTCTGCGTCAAGAAGGGTTGGTCAAGTTAGAGGATTATTTTCTGGATGGAACGAAAATCGAGGCCAATGCCAACCGATATACATTCGTTTGGCGCAAATCAACGGAAAAGTACGATCAGAAACTGGAGGAGAAATTCCGGAAAATCGTTGCCTCGATCGAACAGGTGACGAAAGAAGATGAAGAGGCGGAACAAGAGGGGGATTTTCAAGAAAAGCTGGAAGCTTCACCGATCACGTCCGAAAGGATCGAAGCCGTCATCGAACAAGTGGAAGAGCGCCTAAAGAAAGAGCCGAAGAATCGTACGTTAAAGAAAGCCAAACGGCAATTGGAACAAGATCTTCTCCCCCGTAAGAAAAAATATGAAGAATACAAAGAAAGATTAGGCGAACGGAACAGTTTTTCGAAAACGGATCCGGATGCCACGTTTATGCGGATGAAGGACGACCATATGAAAAATGGCCAGCTCAAACCGGGGTACAATGTGCAGATTGGGACAGAGAACCAATTCATCACTGGATTTAGCGTGCATCAACGGGCAGGGGATGCCGGATGTTTCATTCCGCATTTGGAGCAATTGGCCGCCTATGGGCGTCCAATGCCTAAACAAGCCATTGCGGATTCCGCCTATGGGAGTGAGGAGAACTACACGTACTGTGAGAAAAAGAAGATAGTCGCCCTGATCAAGTACAACACGTTAGATCGGGAACAAACGAAAGCGTGGGCGAAGGAGATCGGCCGAATCGAGAACATGACGTATGATGAGGAGCTGGATGAGTGGATTTGCGCTAAAGGGGAACGGTTGGTGTTTGTGTATGAACGGAAGGAAACGACCGACAACGGGTACGTTACCGTCAAACGGACGTATCGTTGTACGGCTTGTGCCGGATGTCCGTTTCAGGCGACATGCGCCAAAGGCAAAGACACGAAAACCATCCGCGTTTCCTTGAAAAATCAACAACAACGGCAAGAGATCCGTAAACGGCTGTCCACGGAAGAAGGGGCGGCGACGTACCGAAAACGACAAATCGAAAACGAGCCGGTGTTTGGGCAAATCAAGCACAACCAGCAATTTCAGCGCTTTTTGTTAAGAGGGCTCCCAAAAATTACCTTGGAATGGGGGCTTATTTGTGCTGCTCACAATTTGAGAAAGTGGGCGGCCACAACCGATCCAACAAAGAAAAAACAGGATAAAATTCAGAAATAAGGAGAAATTCCTGCTTCAAAAAAGGAATAAATAACCAAATAGTAAAGAAAAGAAACAGAGGCTGTCCCCAAAAGGTCGGTTTAACGACCTTTTGAGACAGCCTCAATGATGGTTTAACAATTGTTCGATGATCTGTTTACAGCGCTTGGCTCGTTCTTCCAGCTCTATTTACAAACGATCAACCAGCCAATAACCTACAATTTAAGTCCCTAGTATGTAATCGCAAAAATCCCAACTTTGTTTCATGCACATCTTCTCTCATTCTTGCGGGCGCCATAAATGTTCGTTTAATTTCTTCCTTATTTCGTCTGGAATCGGCTCTGACCTTTGCGTTTCGAAATTAAAATTGACGTAAACCGATCTTCCTTTCGCGCAAAGCCGCCCGTTTTGATGGATTTCTTCGCAAATGGTTAAACTGGTGTTGCCGATGCGCTCGATTCCCGTATAAACCGTTACTTCGCTTCCATAATAAATTTGATTCACATAATCGACTTCCATATGAATAATCACCATTCTCCAATTCTTAAAGGAAAGGTCGGGAGTAAACATTTTAAAAATTTCTTCCCTTCCTGCTTCAAACCATACCGGAATCGTCGTGTTGTTAATATGGCCGACGCCGTCTGTTTCGGAAACTCGCGGGACAATGACCGTAGTAAACATTTTCATCCTCCATTCTTACTTTATTTCGGCTCCGTCACCACACCTTTAAAAGCGGATTGGTAAATCGTCCGTATATCGTCCTCTGACAGCGGAAGCGGACTGCGTGCAAGCAGGCGTTTTTGCCGGACGGCATCTTTCGTTAAGCTTTCTAATGCGCTCTCTGGGATGTTAAATCCGCCAAGCGTTCTCGGGATGCCGACATCACGGACGATTCGCTCCAGCTCTTCGATGCACCGGTAGGAAGCTTCTTCTTCGGAAAGAAAGCACGAGTTTCCTCCTAGCGCATTCAAAATATCGGCCATCCGTTTCGTGCAGCTTTTGCGGATATATCCCATCACATACGGAAGCAATACCGCATTCGATTCGCCGTGCGGAATATGAAACTGTCCCCCTAACGGATAAGCAAGCGCATGAACTCCTGCAACGCCCGCATTGAAAAATGCCAACCCCGCTAAATAACTGCCATTGCTCATATCGATCCGCGCCTGCTTGTCCGTCCCGTTTTCCACCGCTTTCCGCAATGACCGCGCAATCAAACGTATGGCCTGCAACGCCACCCCGTCTGACGTCGGGCTTGCATTGACGGATACATACGCTTCGACCGCATGGGTCAGTGCATCAATGCCTGTCGCGGCCGTAACGCGCGGCGGAACGGAAACAGTTAATTGCGGGTCGACAATCGCTACATCCGCTAATAAATAATCATGTGTCACCACATCTTTTGTCGTATCTAAGGAGAGCACCGAGATGTTTGTCACTTCGGATCCTGTCCCTGATGTAGTCGGAATTAATATTTTCGGCAAGCCTTTTTTCTCGACTTTTCTCGTTCCCGTCAAATTGAGGTAATCCGCTACTTTTCCTTCATGTACGGCCAGCACCGCCGCTAATTTCGCCAAGTCCATCGCGCTGCCGCCGCCGACACCAATAACGAGGTCAAACTTTCCTTCCCTCGTAAAGGAAACTAATTTTTCTCCCGTCTCCAGCGGCGGTTCCGGCACTACATCCGTATAAATCTCAACATCATATCCACGTTCCACAAGCGGATTGGTCACACGCTGAACGAGGCCGATTTTCTCTAATGCTGGATCGGTTACAACCAATATTTTTTTCACCGAGAACCTCTCGACTTCTGGGATCAACTGTTCCAACGCTCCCCAGCCGACATAGCTCAGCGGAGCAAACACGATTCGTGAAACATTCATATTTATAAACTCCTTTCTTAACGAGCAATATCAGTTTTCATAAGAGTTTGGGCCATTTGCAAACGCACCCCATAAATAGAGAACAGATCATGATACAAAGAAACTTGATTTAAATTTTTGGAAACAAAATTGCAAAGTTAAGTCCATATAATTGTGTAAAAAGGGAAATAGAAAAAGAGCCATGTTGCTTCCCCTTTGGTAGAATAAACAGTGGACCAAAAACACCAAACATAAGGGGGAATGCAACCATGGCTCAATATCATATTACCCTAAATGATGAACTTTTGCACGGGTTATTCACCAGAGATGAAGGATTAGCTAAGCTATTGGAACAAGTCCTCAATCAAATCCTCGAGGCACAAGTAGAAGAACAGCTGGGAGCTCGCCGTTATGAACGAACGGAAGAACGAAAAGGCTATCGAAACGGTTCGTATCCACGCCAGCTGACGACCCGGGTGGGACGGTTGACCTTGCGCGTTCCACGGACAAGAGATGGGGAGTTCTCTACGGAACTGTTCCAACGGTATCAACGGAGCGAACAAGCACTGGTACTGGCACTAATGGAAATGGTGGTAAACGGGGTGTCTACCCGAAAAATCACTCAAATCACGGAGGAATTATGCGGCACTTCGTTTTCCAAGTCCACGGTCTCCTCGCTGTGCAAGGGACTGGATCCGATTGTCCAAGACTGGAATTACCGTTCCCTTCATGAACACGTGTATCCGTTTGTGCTAGTAGATGCTATTTATACGAAAGTCCGGGAGGATGGACGAGTACGCTCCAGAGCCGTGTTGATCGCTACAGGAGTGAATGAGGAAGGATATCGGGAAATTCTTGGCCTGCAAATCGGAAACAGTGAATCGGAGTCCAGCTGGAGCGAGTTCTTCGGATGGCTGAAAGACCGAGGACTCCGGGGAGTGGACTTGATCATCTCGGATCAGCACGGTGGGCTGGTGCAAGCCATTGAAAAGCATTTCCAAGGCGCTACATGGCAACGATGCCAGACACATTTTATTCGCAATATCCTCGATGCCGCACCAAAGTATATGCAGGATGCCTTGCTCGAGGAGATTCGTGGGATTCTTCATGCTCCAAATAAGCAAACGGCCCGGCTGTTATTGGAACAAGTGCTGGCCAAATGGGAAGAAAAAGCCCCAAAAGCCATGCAAATCCTCGAAGAGGGATTCGAAGACGCCACCGCCGTATTGGACTATCCGGACCGTTATCGTCGGCGTCTGCGTACGACAAACGGAGTGGAACGGCTGAACGAAGAAATTCGCCGCAGAGAACGGGTCATCCGCATCTTTCCGAACCGGGAATCGGTGTATCGCCTCGTTGGTGCCGTGTTGATCGAAATCGATGAAAAATGGATGTCGGGACGTAAATACTTAGATATGTCCGAATATTGGCAGTGGCGGAAAACGAAAGAGCAAGAAGCTCGATCGGTGAATCAGGAGGCTCCGGCGATCAAGAGAGTGGGATAACCTCTACGCCGTGTCAAGGAGAACGTGGAATACCGGAGCGAAGCGAGGATATGCCGCGAAAGCTCCTTGACACGCCTGTTCCTTGACAACATGATGTTTTGTCCGGAAGGCGACTGGCAGGGAGACTTGCCGGACTTACCTACTATACGTCAAGTCATCAGGTCCATGTTGTCTATCAAAGGGGAATTTACACAATAATTTGGACTTGACCAAATTGCAACCTTCTCTATACAAAGTTTCTTTATAATAAGGCAATTTGGTCATGTTTGAGATTTATGTTAAATTTACGTCCCCCCCTTTACAATATTAATGTAACATATTTTATTTAAAATTAATAATTTTTAGATAATTTTTATTAAAAAAGAAATAAATGCTCTGTTCCCGATGTGCTTTGATGAAATTATATAAAACACAAGTCGATTATTAATAAAACATTCTGACATTCTTTTTTTATCGATATAAAAAATGTTCTATATTGTTACACATCATAACAACCTATTCATCCCCTCTACCGCTTCCTTAACTTCCTCCATCAACAACCGCATAATCTCCCTCGCCGGCATGTCTTTCGCCAGGCGATAGCCCTGCCCCGCCCATAAGGACATCATTTGCGGATCGTTTGCCTGAGCAGCCGCTTTGCGAAGCTGCTTTGTCATATGGTGAATGTGCGGATATGCCGCAGGAGCCAGATTATCATATTCGATCAGGAAACGGTTTACCAATCCGCGTGCAGGACGGCCTGTAAACGCACGGGTGACAGCGGTAGTTTGAAATTGCGGATCGACTAATGCGTTTTTATGCAGCGGATTCGCTCCGCTTTCCGGGCAACGCAAGAACGCCGTGCCTAATTGAGCAGCGCACGCACCGGCCGCAAGCACCGCGGCAATATCGCGCCCATGCATAATTCCCCCAGCAGCAATCAACGGAATATCGACCACTTCACGGATTTGTTGCAATAAAACAAGCAAACTAACACTCTCGTAGACAGTAACGGCATTGCGAAACGATGCCCGATGTCCCCCTGCTTCCGGCCCTTGCACACATAAAGCGTTCGCTCCTGCCTGTGCCGCTATCAATGCTTCTTCCAGTGATGTAACGGTCACAATGACAAACGAACCGATGTCTTTCAATTTTGCGATGATATCAGACGAAGGACAGCCAAATGTAAAACTAACAACAGGAACTTTTTCTTCATACAAAACCGTAAGTTTTGCTTCCCAATCGTCATCGTCCCACTTTGCTTCCCCAAGCGGTGCACCGAATCGTTCCGCTTCTTTCTCCAACACTTGCCGATAACGAAGCAGCGCTTTCTCGTCTACGTCTTCTTCGCTTGGGACAAAAATGTTAACGCCAAACGGCTTATCGGTCAGCTCCCGAACCGCAGCAATTTCCTTCCGCATTTCTTCCGCCGTTTTATAACCGCCTGCCAAAAAACCGAGCCCGCCTGCTTCGGATACAGCCGCAGCCAGCGCTGGAGTGGAAACACCTCCAGCCATCGGCGCTTGAATAATGGGAACAGAAAGTGTATGCAACATTTTCCTCACCTTTCTCCATAAAGTGCTCCATATAAAATCTTCCGAAAATGCACGCAAAATTCCTGCAAAAAAATAATCAAACTTCGTTGCGTCTAATGCAACAGGCCAAACCCTAGACTCCCAGCCCAGCGAGCTTATGTGTCCGGAAAATAAAAACCGCTTTGTGCCGTTTCTTTTTCCATCAATCCCTAGCTTCATCGATTCAGTTCCGGAAGTTATGTAAAAAAATCGGCAGTTTTCTAGTGATCCAAGCTTAGATCGACTTCATTGGTTTCAACCATGTATGCTGAATTGTTTTTGCGGCCATATTTTTGAAAAATCAGCGCCAGTTCCGGAAACATAATGAAAACGAATAATCGTCGTTTATAATATAAACAAGAAGTGAAAACAAAAGAGGGAGGATGTTGTTGTGAGCTTACCCAAAGAAAATTTTGTCTCTCTCGAAGAATTTTACAAAATGAGAGAAAATACAGAAAGGATCTTAGAATATATTGACGGAATTGTCTTTATGTCACCATCTCCTTCTACTCAACATCAACGAGTTTCAGGAAGACTTCATGCCAAATTATTCAATTTTTTAGAAGGCAAAGATTGCGAAGTGTTCCACGCGCCTTTTGACATCGAACTAAAAAACGATAAAATGGAAGGAACGAAAATAGTGGTTCCTGATTTATCGGTTATATGCGATAAAAGCGGATTGACGGAAAATAAATTTGTTGGAGTGCCAACACTCATTGTCGAAATATTAAGCCCTTCTAATCAATCGCACGATCTCGTTTTTAAACTGAACTTATATATGCAATATGGCGTAAATGAATATTGGATCGTCAATCCAATGTTAAACATCGTGCAAATTTATTCCCTAAACGATGAAGGGCAATATCAACAGCTGGACGCGCTGAAGGAAAAAGGAATCGCTCGATCTGAAGTGCTAAAGGGATTTCACATCAACTTAGAAGATCTTTTCAAATGAAAAACCGACCTTAACATCTGGCCGGTTTTTTCTGTGCTACTATCCACTTTAAAAAGGATGAAGTCCGAGTTTTTGTGTAAAAAGAAACGGCAAAAAGCTGTTTAATTTTCCTAAGGCCTAAATTCGCTGGAACGAGAGCGAAATTTTACACAATAATCAGGACTTGACCCTTTAAAAGCTCCTGTTTTTTAGATGGTGAACTAATCTAATGCTTCGATCATGCACATCACCGCTTTTTGCAAGTCTTCTTGCGACCAGCTTGGAAGAGTCGGTTTCTGGATGGCCAACTCGTGCGAAGCAGGAAGATGAACAAATCCAGCTTTTACAGGCATGTTTTCACTCTGCACTTTATGCAAAACGGAATACATCACATTGTTGCATAAATAGGTTCCCGCCGTATTGGAAATTTGCGCAGGATATCCTTTTTCATTTAAGACATTGACAAAACGGCGGATCGGCAATGTCGAAAAATAGGCTGTTGGTCCATCCTCTACAATCAGCTCGTCTTGCGCCCGCACTCCGCGGTTATCCGGCCCGCCGTCTTTACAATTGATCGCGACCCGTTCCGGAGTGATTTTTGTACGACCCGCCGCAAGACCAAGGGAAATAACAACATCGGGTTGTATTTGCTCCAAGTATTCTAAACAAGTCAATGCCGATTGCGAAAAATCAACGGGAAGAACCCGCCCGTAAATATGATATTTTCCTATACTTGCTCCATCTAAATTTTTTGCAATTTGTTCCGTCGGATTAATAGGAAATTCTAAAAACGGAACAAAACCCGTTAATAAAAGTTTTTTCATTTGCTCCTTTTCCTCCTAAAATTCTTTTAATAGTAGAAAAATAAATAAGTCAAAGACATGCATATAGAACCTGTGCCAATGCCTAGCAAAATTTTTTTAACATTATTGAGCGTTCGGCTTCTCCATTCTTTCAACCAATCATCATTAGCCAGCCTTTCTTCTTCACGAATTAACATTTTTGGTTTAGGCACAATCCACTGATACATTTGCCGAAATCCTTTGAAGAAAAAATGGAAAAAACCTGTTTGGTAAACAAAAATGCATGCCCCAACCGCCAATATAGTGAGTCCATATAAAAAGCATTGATTAATGAAAGTAAGCGTATTTACTCCATATATCATTTTCGTCAGCAGCAAAACAACGGCAGTGCAAAAAATGGCGCTGAAATACAGCAGCATATTACTATCTCCCCTTTATGAGGTGAAAGGGAAGAATTATCTTCCAAGAAAATAATTCTTCCCTTTTTTATCAATTATTCAGCTATTTTTTTCGCCCAGCGTACATCCGGGTAACGGTTGACAGGATACACAATGCCTTTGAATTTCGGCGACGTCAAGTAGTTTTGCGAGTAGAAATAAACAGGTATAAATGGCATATCTGTCATTAAGACCTTTTCCGCTTCATGAAGAAGTTCATAACGTTTTTTATCATCTTGCTCGACTTTCGCCTGAGCCATCAAATCATCAAATTGTTTGTTTACCCAGTTAGTGCGATTGTTCGGGCTATCGCCTAAGTAATAGTCTAAAATAACGGTTGGATCAACAAAAATTCCTACCCAGCCCATACGCGCCATTTGGAAATTCGACTGATCCGTTGTTTCCAAATAGGTTTTCCATTCTTGGTTAGCCAGCTTAATTTTCACGCCAAGATTTCTTTTTAGCATTTCTTGAACTGCTTCAGCAATTTTTTTATGGTTTTCGGCCGTATTATAAATTAAAGTAACTTCCGGAAGTTTATTCCAACCTTCTTCTTTCATTCCTTCTTGTAATAATTTTTTCGCTTCTTTTACATTTTCTTCAAAATACGCGCCGCCTACTTCTCGGAAATCACCATCTGGAGTATTTACCCCATATGGAACAAATGCATATGCCGGTTTTTCTCCTGATTTAGTGATGTTTTCTACAATGGCTTTACGGTCGATGGCCATGGCAAATGCACGACGGATTTTTGCATTATTGAACGGCTCTTTATTTACGTTAAACATAAACATATAAGTTCCAAAGTACGGAACGACTTTGAATTCTTTATTATTTTTTTCTTGAGCAATCGCATCTGTAGGCAACGTTGCAATTAAATCAAGCTCTCCTGTTTTGTACATTTGATAATATGTTGTCGCATCATTGACCATCTTCCATGTTACTTTTTCCATATTGATCGCGTCTTTGTTCCAGTAGTGTTGGTTCTTTTCAATCACTACTTCGCTGTTATGTTTCCATTCAGTCAATCGGTAAGCTCCGTTGCTCACATATCCTTTTGCTTCGGCAGCCCATTTTGGATTCGATTCGACGAGCGATTTTTTCACTGGATAAAACGTCCACATCGTTAACAACTTGTCAAAATATCCTAATGGTGCCTTTAGTTCCACTTGCAGCGTTTTATCATCCAAGGCTTTAACTCCTACCTGATCGGCGCTTCCTTTTCCTTTGTTATATTCTTCCGCACCTTTAATATAGTACATGTAAAAAGCAAATGGGCTTCCTGTCTTCGGATCGAGCACACGTTTCCAAGCATATTCAAAATCTTGGGCGGTCACCGGATCGCCATCAGACCATTTTGCATTATCGCGAATCGTAAACGTATAAGTTTTTCCATCGTCTGATACTTTTACATCACTTGCAGCCCCTAATACAGGTTCACCTTTTTGATTTTTCGTATACAGTCCTTCAAATAGGTGATCGATAATCCATCCTGATGTTGTATCCGATGCAAGAGCAGGGTCTAAGCTCGGAGGTTCGCTCATCGCATTTAACGTAATTTCTTGCTTAATATTTTTGGCTGCTCCATCTTCCGAAGTTCCCTTGCTGCCGCAGCCAGCTAACACGGTGGAAACCAATAATAGTAATGCAAATATACTTGCGAAAACTTTTTTCATGCTTTTTATCCCCCTTTAAATGTTTATTGATTATACAAATGGCAAGCTGTCCAATGGTTTTTCTTTACTTCTCTCCAAGCTGGCTCCATTTTGGAGCAAATATCCATTGCGTATGGACATCTCGTGCGAAATCTACAGCCGCTTGGAGGATGAACAGGACTAGGTGGATCTCCTGAAAGAACGATTCTTTCCCTTTTCCTAGCCAGTCTTGGATTTGGGATCGGAATCGCTGACAAAAGCGCTTGCGTATAAGGATGCAACGGTTCTTCAAATAAATCGGAACTTTCCGCGATTTCCATCATTTTTCCAAGATACATCACCCCAATCCGATCGCTTATATGTTTTACCATTCCAAGATCATGCGCAATAAACAAATAAGTTAAATCTTCTTCACGTTTTAAATCATCAAGCAAGTTAACTACTTGCGCTTGAATCGAAACGTCTAAAGCGGAGATCGGCTCATCGGCAACGATAAATTTCGGTTTTACCGCCAATGCGCGCGCGATGCCGATCCGTTGCCTTTGGCCCCCGCTAAATTCGTGAGGAAACCGCTCTGCATGTTCAGGACGCAGTCCTACTCTTTCAAGAAGGTGATACACTAATTCTTGTCTTTCTTTTCCTTTTGCTAAATGGTGGGCATCAATCCCTTCCGCAATAATGTCGCCCACTCTCATTCGCGGATTTAATGATGCATGCGGGTCTTGGAAAATCATTTGCATTTCTCGATTTAATTTTCTTTGCGTCTGTCTGTCTAAATTCCCCAATTCATGGCCGTCGAAGCGAATTTTGCCCGAAGTGGCGGGATAAAGGCCAACAATCGTTTTTCCTAACGTCGATTTTCCGCTTCCACTCTCGCCAACCAATCCGAACGTTTCTCCTCTGCGGATGGCGAAAGAAATACCGTCTACCGATTTCACGGTTTGATTAGGGCCGATTTTAAAATACTTTTTTACATTTTCCACTTGAAGAATCTCCTCAGACATTCATTACTCCCTCCCTGCTACAATGAACGCTTCCACTTTGGGAGCTCTAGGGTCATTCAGCCAGCATCTTGCTGTATGCCCATTAGAAATATGGAATTCTGCCGGGCTTTTTTCTACACAAATTTCCATCGCATATGGGCAACGCGGGGCAAACGGGCATCCTTTTGGCGGCGAAAAAAGATCTGGCGGGGAGCCCTCTATCGGCACTAGACGTTTCTTCTCTTTGTCATGCAAATTTGGAATGGAGCGCAATAGCCCCCACGTATACGGATGTTTCGGATTTTCGAATATATCGAAAACGGTGCCCGTCTCCACCACGGTTCCGCCATACATGACGATGACCCGTTGCGCCATTTCAGCCACTACACCTAGGTCATGCGTAATTAAAATAATCGACATTCCCATCTTTTTTTGCAACTCTTTCATCAAATCAAGAATTTGCGCTTGAATCGTCACATCCAGCGCCGTTGTCGGCTCATCGGCAATGAGCAGTTTCGGATTACACGCTAAAGCAATGGCAATCACTACTCTCTGCCTCATCCCCCCACTAAATTCATGGGGATATTGATGATACCTTTCTTCCGCATTAGGGATTCCTACTAGACGCAACAATTCAATCGCCTTTTGCTTCGCTTCCGCTTTCGACAGTTTTTGATGTTTCCGTATCCCTTCTGCAATCTGTTTTCCGATTTTCATTGTCGGATTTAATGATGTCATCGGGTCTTGGAAAACCATTCCTATTTCTGAACCTTTTAATTTTCGCATTTCCTTTTTCGACAAATGCAAAATCTCTTTTCCGTTAAAGCGAACGTTTCCATCCTTAATGTTTTTCGCGGGAATTAATCCCATAATCGTTTGAACGGTTACCGTCTTGCCGCTTCCGCTTTCCCCGACAATAGCGACGACTTCCCCTTGATCGACGTAAAACGAAACATCGCGAACCGCCTGAACTTCGCCGCCATACGTAGGGAATGTTACTTTCAAATGCTCTACTTCCAACAAATGGCTCATGGAGACAATCACCTCCTATTTTCTAGTTCTTGGATCTAGCGCATCTTGTAAGCCGTCCCCAAATACGTTAAAGGCAAACATCGTCAAAGCAATCATAAACCCAGGGAAAAATAGCCTCCACCATTGACCGTTTAAAATAACGCCTAAAGCATCATTTGCCATCGTTCCCCAGCTTGCAAACGGTGCTTGTACTCCCAATCCTAAAAAGCTTAAAAACGATTCAGCGAAGATGGCTTGGGGAATCGTAAAGGTTAAATTGACAATGATAATTCCTAATGCATTAGGCAACAAATGGCGGAAAATGATTTTCGCATGTGACGTTCCCAATTTTTGTGCCGCCATCACATACTCTTGCTGCTTTAGCTGAAGGATTTGGCCTCTAATAATTCGGGCCATTCCTACCCATCCTGTAATCGAAAGCGCAATAATGATCGTCCATAATCCCGGTTCCATAATGACCATGAGCAAAATCACGACTAATAGATACGGAATGCCGTACAGTATTTCTACAATCCTCATTAAAATATTGTCAATACGGTCCCCAAGTTTTCCTCGTCCTGCCATATATCCTGATATTCCTCCTACAAGAACCCCTATCACTAAATCGATTAACGCCGCGACGAGCCCAACAGTCAGCGATATACGCGCCCCATACCAAGTACGCGACCACATATCCCTTCCTAAATCATCCGTTCCGAACCAATGCTTGCTAGAAGGAGGTTGGCTGCCATTCGCCAAATTCTGATCGGAATAGCTGTATGGAACTAGATGGGGACCTACAATCGCCATAATGACAATAGCTAATAAAAGAATCGCTCCCAGCATCGCCATTTTATTTTTTACAATGTTGATAAGGACCTGTTTTCCAAAGCTGAGACTCGGTCTTTGAATGACGTCAGACTCGAGCCTGCTGCGATCAATGGGGCGAAATAAAGCATCTTCTTTTTGTGAAATCATGCTTAGTCCCCCTTACTCGTTAACTTAATTCTCGGATCAATCAAACGGTAAGAAATATCGACGAGGAACAATGTGATGACTAAAATCGTGCTAAAAAACACAGTCGTTCCTAAAATAACGGGATAGTCACGGTTAAAAATGCTGTCGACAAAATATTTTCCAAGCCCTGGTATAGCAAAAATTTTCTCGATCACGAAAGTACCTGTAATCAAAACGGCAAATAATGGACCAATAAATGTAATGACTGGCAAAATCGCATTTCGGATACCATGCTTAATAACAATGGCTGCAGGAGACAGTCCTTTTGCTTCCGCGGTTTTAATATAATTTTGCCGCATTACTTCCAACATGCTAGAGCGCATAAAGCGGGCGATGACCGCCATTGGGGTAGTGGCTAAAGCGATCGATGGCAAAATCGAATGAGCCCATGTTCCCCAAGATGCTACAGGAAATAGTTTCCATTCAACTGCAAAATATTTGATTAGCAAAGGCGCTAAAATAAAACTAGGAACAGAAATACCGATAATCGCAAAAAACATGGCCACATGATCAAGCAATTTATTGTGGTTTAACGCGGCGATAATACCTAGCAATATTCCAAACACAAGCGCAATCACCAACGATTGCAATCCGAGAACAGCAGAAACAGGGAATCCATCGGCAATCAATGTATTGACATCTCTTGTTTCTGATTGAATCGATGGCCCTAAATCAAACGTTAATAAATTTTTCATATATAACACATACTGAACAGGCAACGGTTTATCCAAGTTATATTTCGCTCTAATATTTTGCAATACTTCCTCCGGTAATACGTTGGCATCTGAAGCAAACGGATCGCCAGGAATAGATTTCATAATAATAAACGTCAAGGTAGCAATGAGCCAAATCGTAACAATCATTGTAAACAAGCGCTTGATAATGTACATGCCCACCCCTCCTTCTGTGAGTGTTTCATGGATCATTAAGCATTCACATGACCTAATACTCCATTCGTCGCCGTCATCGCAATGATGACACATCCCCACATATGCTTATAGGCGGTGACAATATCATCACACGTAAAAGTAATGGTCCGAGGCCCTATTAATGTGACCGTTGGAAGCGTTGTAGTCATCGTTGCTTGATTCGGCCCTTTAAATTCAATTTCGAATGTGACAGGCCCCTCTATTTTCAACGGCGGGCATTGCTTTGCTTTTTGTACGGCCTTTTTTGCTTTTTCCTTAATCAGTTCATGTGCTTTTACAGGATGGAGCAAATCTGCCGCAAAACGGTCAATCCCGCGTTTTACTACCGCCGCTTCCACATGCGGCAACGTTTGGCGGACTTCATTGACATATGCATCGTCACCTGAAATAAAAATGGCAGGAACGTCGTAATAACCAGCTACGAATGCATTCATCTCCGTTTCGCCCACAACACGGCCGTTAATCTTCATTTCGTTCACACAAATTCCCGCTAAACTGTGGCTGATGACCGTTCTTTCCGAACCATTTTCACGCCCATGGTGGCCGACAAACATAATGCCATCAAAACTATCGTCAAGCCCCTCGAGCTGGCACATGACTCGGTTGCTGCCGGAAATGAGCCGTGCTCGTGGATCTAATTCTTCAATGAGAATATTAGACATGTTTCCATGTCCATCAGCAACAACTACCTCTGTCGCTCCTCCGAGAAAAGCACCCTCAATCGCTGCATTGACATCCTGCGTCATAAGTTTACGAAATCGTTGATACTCACTACTCGTTTTTAGTTGCTGGTTAGTTGCTACACCTGAAATTCCTTCCATATCCGCTGAGATAAAAATTTTCATAGTATTCACACCTCTTTACTTAATATTTAATGATAAAAAAGTTGAATGCTCATTGAACTACAGAACAATAGTTCGCTTACTAATGTTGCTTTCAATCTCTTCAATCAATAACTTTCGTGAGAGGATGACCATGTCTAACACGATATTAAATGTAATCAAACGTATTTTTATACACCTCTAGTTGTATAATGGTATTCATTTCAATAATTCCTTGAATGTTATTTAATGTCTTCACTACATCTGTAATTTCATCTTGACTCGGAACCGCGATTTGGATTAAAAGCTGATAACATCCAGAGGTTAGCGTAATATATCGAACCTCTTTCATTTCTTTTAATCGATCAATGACATCAGACAATTTTTGAGCCTCGACTTTTAGTCGAATGATGGCCCCCGCACGAATTCCTAACGCAATCGGATTGACCACTCCAACTACTTCGAGAATGCCATGATCAATAAGATTTTTATATCTTGTGCGAACTGTTTTTTCTGTTACATTCAATTTGTTAGCAATTTCCGTAAACGACATTCTTCCATCATTAGAGAGTAACTTAATAATCTGTCTATCTAGCTCGTCGATATCGTACTTCATAATTACCCCTTTTCTATACTCTTTTTTTGTTTTTGTATTTTAAAAAGTTATTAAAATTGAATTTAACTACCGGTTTACAATACAAAAAATATAATTTATTATCTTAATTAGGACTATTTGATTTTTTATTATAATTGCAATTATTCAAAAATTCAACAGCATTTTTTATACTTAGTAGAAAAAATTTTTTATAAAAGGAGAGATTATTGACGATGATTGTCATTCATGGCGGAACCCTGTTAGTAGGGAACGGTCAAAAAATCGAAAATGCTTGCATTGTAATAGAAGAAGGGAAAATTAAGGAAATCACAAAACAACTACAAGATCCGTCTCTGTTTGATCATGCCGAGATTATTGATGCATCTGGAAAATTTATTACACCTGGATTGATTGATGTTCATACTCATCTCGGCATTCATGAAGAGGGAATTGGAAAAGAAGGTCACGATTTTAACGAAATTAGTTCTCCAGCTACTCCCCATGTTAGAGCTATTGATGGAATTAACCCAAAAGATAAAGGGTTTGATGATGCGAGAAGGGCAGGAGTAACAACTGTACAAGTTATGCCTGGAAGTGCCAATGTCATTGGCGGAGAGATGGTAGTTATCAAAACAGTGGGGCAAACCGTCGATGAAATGGTCGTAAGAAATCCATCAGGAATGAAAGCGGCTTTTGGGGAAAATCCAAAACGGGTCTATGGAAACAAAGGAAAACTTCCAACGACAAGAATGGGAATTGCCGCGCTGTTTCGCGAGCAGTTTATTCAAGCGCAAACGTATCTGCAAAAAATCGAGAGCGGAAAAGAAGTAGAGCGCGATTTAAAAATGGAAAATCTAGCAAAAGTATTGAAAAAGGAAATACCGCTGCGCGTTCATGCACACCGTGCGGATGACATTATGACCGTGATTCGTCTGGCGAAGGAATTTGGTTTTGATTATACGATTGAGCATTGCACGGAAGGACACCATATTGCCAATTATATTGCCGAAAGCGGAATACGGGTATCTGTCGGTCCAACTATGTCTACCCGTTCAAAAGTTGAGCTTGCCGATAAAGGTTGGCATACACTGCTTGCCTTACGCGATGCCGGAGTGCCTTTTTCGATTACCACGGACCACCCTGTTATCGGTATTGAACATTTGATGACGAGCGCGATTCTTGCGGTCAAACACGGATTAGAAGAGTCTCTTGCCCTTCAGGCGATTACATTAAATGCCGCAAAGCATCTAGGTATAGAAGATCGTGTCGGCTCGGTGGAAGTCGGGAAAGATGCGGACATTGTCATTTGGAGCGGCGATCCATTCGATTTGCGGCAAAACGTAGAAATGACCATTATTAATGGTCATGTCGTATTTCAAAAAGACTAATTATACGAATGGTGACAATCCATCTCTATGTAGCGAATAATCTGTCCATTCATCATGCCTCTGTCGATCGTAAAAGTAATATTGAGCCTCTGCATCATTAGCATCTCACAAAAGAGATTGCCTACGTTTCATAAAAACAGCCCTTGTCTAAGAATCTTTATAAAGATTTTAGACAAGGGCTTCTTGATTATCTCCCCTGAAACTTCGGCTTCCGTTTTTCTAAAAAGGCGCGCACGCCTTCGCGGTGGTCTTCCGTTTGCCGCATTTTTTGCTGCGCTTCTGTTTCGAACTGAAGCACTTTTAACAATTCATCTTTTGTCAACTTGGCGTATAACGTCTTCGTGGCGATCATCGCTTGCAGCGGTTTGGCCTGCCATTCGGCGATTTTTTGTTCCACATACTGTTCGTCTTCGACGACAATGTCAACAATGCCTAGTTCATACGCTTCATCAGCGTTCATCGGTTTTCCTTCCCAAATGATATGCTTCGCTTTCACTTCACCGACCCGTTTCGCTAACAGGAAATGGCCGCCGCCGTCTGGAATGAGGCCGATGCCGATAAAGTTCATCGCTAGGCGTGCTTCTTTCGTGGCGATGACATAATCGCTTGCTAAAGCAAAGCTTAGCCCGAGCCCTGCCGCTGGCCCGTGAACGACCGAAACGACAACTTTCGGCATCATATACAACGCCGTGATCACTTCTTGGATCGTATTCATCACACTGCGAAATTGACTTGGGTCATCGACGCTGAGCATCGTCTTAATATCGCCGCCGGCGGAAAAGCCTCTTCCTCTGCCGCGGATCACGACGATGGATGCATCGCTTTGTTCAATTTGCCGCAATGCTTCGACCAGCTCGTTGAGCATTTGCACATCCATCGCGTTGAGCGAATCTGGGCGGTTCAGCTCCAATACCGCCACATTTCCTGAAAATGAAAGAACGACCGTTTCCATGTTTATCCCCCTTGCTTGACCAATTCTCTTATATTCAATTTCTCATTTTATTGTAAAACTCCTTTAATTTTTTAAGAAAAAAACACATCACCTAAAAGGAGATACGGGTTTCCATTGAACTACCCCACTTACCGGCTCATGCCGGTTGAAGTGGGGGATTCTCGTTTCCTTTGGCCGTAGTTGCTCAAAGGTTCCAAGAACCCCCTCCGTTCAACGAGAGGAGTAGCCATACAAGATGTCCGAAGCGTCCCTTTAGGGACGACCAGCTATATGCCTATGAAAGCACATATAGAAGGTACACCCTCTTCCATTCGTATGGCATCCAAAGAACGCATTGCAATGCACCCAGCTCCTAGAATCGCCATCTGCTCCGGTGACGAGAGTAAGATACTGGTACAATGCGTTCTTTTGTTTTAAAACTTCAAGAAATAATGATATTCTAATTTTATTACGCTAAAGCTTTTGTTAATTGACGTTTTTCGTCTTCCGACAAGGATGGATGAAATACATCTATCCCTTGATATGGTTGATTGACATTAAAAATATAATACATCCACTAGACATTTGATGATATAGTATTCCCCGTGATCTTCGATAGACCAAGAAATTGGTTTACCATACTCTTTTTTGTTTTTACATTGGATTTGATCTGTCACCACTTTATTTACAATCTCTTGCCCGTATGGAAACACAACTCCAGGAAAAATCACTACCTTACTTCCTACGGAAGTCATATGAAGTTCATTGGTTGCTGGATTGTAATGGAATACAAAGTTTCCAGAACCAGCATCTTTCCGGCCGGAGATGATCATTTCTTTATTTCGTGCAGCCAAAAAGAGCTTTCTCCAAGATTCGTGGTCCTTTATAAATTCTTCTTTCGTAAATTGCTGTTTAAACAACTTTTTTCCTCCGAACACGACACTTGGGATGTGTTCTTTTAATTTCATTTTCTTTTGTTCTAATCGATACAAACGATGTTTTAAACGACCGATTTTTGCTTTAGTCCGTTTAATTTTCACATCTAAATAACGATGTTCAAACAAATAGGAATTCATCCAAATCAAAGATTTGTTTTTTAACTCAAGAGAAACGATTCCGCTCTTACGCAATACAAAGTTTGTATTTTTTAGAAACCGTAGGTTTCCTTTGATACAACTCTCTTTGATTTTACGTAATTTCGTAAGTTTGGTTCGTTCTGTTTTCCGTTTTTTCTTCACATCTTTTATTTTTTCTTCTGTCTGTTGAATGTGCATTTTATTTAATTCCATTAGAGAGGAGAAAAGAGCATTTGCTTCCCGGACTGCACTGTTGGCAAAATAGTCATTCAGTCCGTATTTTTTCTTCACAACGATATGCAGACTTTCTTGATGTAATTTTCGTCCCCATCGCTTTTCCCGGATCAGTGTTTGAAAGGCGAAACGTTTCGCTTGATTGAATAACTCTAATGCATAAGATGTTTCCGTCACATGAAGAATATCTATTTTGGATTTATACAATCTTCTTGAAAAATACGCTTTTTTCATCTTTTCTCCACCTCTAACGGAACATAAGTTCGACATATTTGTTTATATTTTATGACAGAAGAAGAAAGTTTTTCAACTATTACGATTACTAAAAAACAAAAATGCCGATTCATCCCCCACCTATGCTCCGCTTAGAGATGGGGGTCTTCTCGGCAAAAAAGATAAAATACGTTAAAACGCGCTTTGTTCATCTTCCAACTCTTCCAATACGATGTCGCCTTTTTGTATGTTGGAAGATGGTTGCAGATAAGAAAAGATAATCATAGAAATAATGCTAGCCGCAATCCCATACATAATCGGATTGGTAGAACTTAATCCTTCCGCCGCCAAACCGACAATCACGACCAATGAACTAACAATAATTGAATAGAAACCAGCTTTCGCTGTCGCCCTTTTCCAGAAGAAACCGAGAACCGCAGGAACAAAAATTGCGCCGGATAAAATCGCATAAGCCACATCCAATGCTACGAGCACATCTTGAATCCAAATGGCAAACGTAATCGCGATAACTCCAATGGCTAAAGTGATCATTCTTGACAGAAAAACAAATTTTTGATCGCTAATGTCTTTTAGCCAATATTGCTTTAAAATATCATGTGATAAAAGAGTGGAAGAAGCAAGCAATGTTCCAGAAGCAGTGGACATGAGCGCAGAACATACACTGGCCAAAATGAGTCCTAACAAACCATGCGGCAAGATCGTCAGCGACATTTTGGCAAATACATTTTGCGGATCGTTAATGGTTGGGAAAACGATTACCGCACACATACCAATAATACTTAATGCTAATGCATAGGCAAAGCTGTATAGACCAGCATATACCGCACCGCTCCGGGCAATTTTTGTTGTGCGTGCCGTAAGCACCCGCTGCCAAATATCCTGCGATACAACCATTCCTAAAGTATATAGCAAAAAGTATTGAAAAATGTTCGCCCATCCCATTGACGTCAGATCAAAATGCGTGGCAGGCAATTGTTCAGAGAGCGCTTTCCATCCGCCTACATGGGACAAACTCATCGGCAGCATAACGAAAAAAATGCCGACTGTCATGATGATAAACTGAATAATGTCTGTCATGGTAACGCTCCACATTCCCCGAGAATCGTATAAAACAAAACGATTCCCCCGCCGACTAACATCGAAACCGTCATATTCCAACCTAGCACGGCATGAATAATGGTGCCCATTCCTATTACTTGCGTAACAGAGACCATCATCGTGTAAATGGCTGCTACAAGCGCGCTAATCAAACGTGTTTCTTTATTGTACCGACGTCCAAGCAATTCACTAATCGTAGTAACATTCGCACCATAAATTTGATTCGTAAAAAACAAACCGAGTACGGTAATTCCAAGACCAATCATAAATACAAACCATATGCCTGAAAGCCCGAATTGATATCCTAATTTAGCTGTTCCAATCGTCGAGGCGCCGCCAAGAATGACCGCAGACAGACAGCCAAGATAGACAAACAATCCGAGATTTCTGCCGGCAAGCGCGTAGTCTTCTACCGTTTTTGCCTTTTTCACCCCAAAAATCCCCACGATAATTAAAAGAAGAAAATAAAATAGAATAACCCCCGTATCCAGTATGCTCATGAAAATTCCCCCATCCTCTTATTTTTAAGCAAATGAACTGCTGTTATTTTCCAGTCATTTTCGTCATCAGTGGATGTGCGCCAATTTCTATTTCATATTCTGTCAACGCCTCATCTAGCATGTTTAATCCTTCGTCAATCTGCTCTTTCGTCACAGTCAGCGGCGGGATCATGCGAATGACCTCTCCTTTATTTCCGCATAGATAGAAAAGAACTCCTTTTTGCAGGCAGCGGTTCAAAATATTCATCACGCCTTCTCCGTTCGGTTCGCCAGTATGTGGATGAACAATCTCAATACCAATCATGAGCCCGATCGAACGCACATCTCCAATCACTGGATGCTTTGCTTTTAACGTTTCCAGCTTTTCGCGAGCATATTTCCCGACTACCCGACAATTTTCAAGCAAATTTTCTTCTTTAAATACTTCTAATGTGGCAAGCGCTGCCGCACATGCGATTGGATTGCCGCCAAATGTCGTACCATGGCTCCCTAGCGGCCATTGCTGCATCAACTCTTTCGAGGCAACCGTTGCGCTTAGCGGAAGGCCGGAAGCAATTCCTTTGGCGATCGCCATAATGTCCGGAGTGACGCCGAATGTTTGTGCCGCAAACCATTCACCAGTGCGGCCAAAACCGGTCTGCACCTCATCGAAAATGAGTAAAATTCCGTGGCGGTCACAAATCTCTCTTATTTTGCGCAGCCAGCCTTTTGGAGGCACAATATACCCTCCTTCTCCAAGCACCGGTTCCAAAATCATGCATGCCACTTCTTCCGGAGTAACTTGGTGAGCAAACAAAGAAGCCGCATCTTTTTCAAGCTTATTCGCAAAATATACATCCGGATCTTCCCCGTCCGGGCAGTCTTTTGGATCGGCATACGGCAGTTGATACGTCAATCCGTTTGGCTGTAAATATTTTCGGTATTTGCTTTTGGACGTACTTACACTAAGCGCCCCTAAAGAACGGCCATGAAAACATCCCGTAAACGAAACGACATATGGCCTTCTCGTCACGTGTTTTGCCAATTTAATAGCCCCTTCGATCGCCTCCGTTCCGCTGTTCGCAAAAAAGAAACAGTTCAAACCTTCAGGCATAATATGTGTTAATTCTTCAGCCAAACGAAGGATCGATTCATACATGATGACTCCGCTTGGCCCATGCATAAGGCGGTCTGCGGCATCTTTGATTGCTTGTACTACTTTCGGATGACGATGCCCCGTATTGGCAACTGCAATACCGGAAGTAAAATCCAGATATTTTTTTCCATCTAGTCCGTAGTAGTAGCATCCCTCTTCTTTCACCACCGGCAAGTTCGGATGGTCTTTGGCCATTGTTGGCGCGAGTAAATCCGACATTTTGTGAAAGAGGTGCATCCAGTTGTTCTCTGTCATGTACATTCTCCCCTTTAGCAAATCAGTTTGCCCATAAAAATTAAAATGCAAATATCATACCAACATTTATATAATTATAAATTTTATGAATTTAAAAAATAAATATTAAAATATCTATCTCTTCCTATACCTTTTGCTTTTTTTCTAGCGATGTTTTATTCTCATAACAACCTGTTTCTATTCTCTAAAATTTCAGAATCACTTTGGAGAAGATAGAGAGCGGCTAATTTCCTCGCTTCCATATTCACTTGTGCGTACTTCATCTAATCCACCTTTCGTGTTATTTGTTACTCATTTTTATATCCATCACTGAGTTAACCATTTTTTAATTCATTTTAGAATTAAAAAAATTCACTTCCGAATTAGCCAGTCATCCCTATTTTTTTCTAAAAAAAGAAAAACCGTACCACCATTTGAAGGTGATACGGATCATCATTAACGATTACGGTTGAAAATAACGAGTTTCAATTCCGTCATCTCTTCAATCGCATAACGAAGCCCTTCGCGGCCGAATCCGCTCTCTTTTACCCCGCCATATGGCATATGGTCGACGCGGAAGGTCGGGATGTCATTGATCAGCACGCCGCCGACGTGCAGCTTTTCTGCCGCTTCCCATGCGACATGTACATTATCCGTATATACGCCCGCTTGCAATCCGTACCGTGAATCATTGACAAGCTCAATCGCCTCTTCGATCGAGCGGACGCGGTTAATCAAGACAATTGGCGCAAACACTTCCTGGCACGATACTTTCATTGTTGGCTGTGCGTCTAAAATCACGGTTGGAAGCAGGATGTTTCCGTCCCGTTCACCACCAAGCGCGACTTTGGCTCCGCCTTGTTTCGCTTCTTCGATCCATGCGAGCGCCCGATCGACATCTTTTGGGGTAATCATTGCCGAGACATCGGTGCTTGGATCCAGTGGATCTCCCACTTTCAATTGTTTCGCCGCAGCAATAAATTTTTCGACAAACTCCTCATACCGCTTTTCATGCACGTAAATGCGCTGAAGCGAAATACATACTTGCCCCTGGAACGAAAACGCACCGAAAACGCAGCGCGGAATAATGCGGTCAATATCCACCTGTTCATCGACAATGACGGCCGAATTCGAACCGAGCTCGAGCGTAACCCGCTTTAAGCCCGCTTTGTTGCGGATGCCGATTCCGACTTCCGGGCTGCCGGTAAAGGTGATCATGCTGATGCGCGGATCGGTGACGATTTTATCGCCAACGGTTCTTCCGCTTCCCGTTACAACGTTTAACGCTCCTTTTGGCAGCCCTGCGTTTTCAAACAGCTCCGCGATAAAGTACGCAGAAAGCGGCGTTTGGCTTGCCGGTTTTAACACGGCCGTATTGCCCGAGGCAATCGCTGGGCCTAGTTTGTGTGCAACAAGGTTCATCGGAAAGTTAAACGGTGTTATCGCACCGATGACCCCAATTGGTTCTCTGACAGTAAACGCAACGCGATTTTCCCCGCCTGGTGCCGCGTCAAGCGGAATCGTTTCGCCATGAATCCGTTTTGCTTCCTCGGCGGCAAATTTGTACGTTTGAATCGTCCGCGCCACTTCTCCTTTTGCCGTTGTAATCGGTTTGGCTGCTTCGAGCGCAATGATTCGCGCCGCTTCTTCTGCGCGCTCTTGCAGCTCTGCGACTACTTTTTCTAAAATCTCCGCCCGCTTGTACGCCGGCATGCTGGCCATTTCTTTTCTTGCTTCATAAGCTGCAGAAATTGCCCGTTCGACTTCTTCTTCTGTTGCCATAGGAATTTCTGCCAACGCTTCCCCCGAATAAGGGGACGTTAATGTGGTATACGATTTTGCTTCCACCCATTCGCCGTTAATATACAGTTTCTTTTTGTCAAGCACTGTTTTCATCGTTTCCCCCTCTTTCTTCATCACTTTTTACCTTAACACATCATGCCAATTCACTAATCACTTCCTCCATCACATCTAATGCTTCCGCTAGCTGCTCATCTGTAATAACAAGCGGTGTTAATAGACGAATGACGTTGCTGTATATGCCAGCGCTCATGACAATGACACCGCGTTGATGGCATTCTTGTAAAATTGCTGCTGTTAATTCTTTATTCGGCGCTTTTGACTCAGAATCCTTCACAAATTCCATTGCCACCATGGCTCCAAGTCCACGTACATCACCAACTGTTTCGTATTTCTCCTGGAGCTGTCTGAACCGGTTCATTACCGTTTGGCCGATCACATTGGCACGCTTGACTAACTGCTCGTGTTGCAGCATATTAATGACTTGTAATGCCGCTACACAGCCAAGAGGGCTGCCTCCATATGTCCCGCCGATTTCTCCTGGATTTGGCGCATCCATTACTTCTGCTCTTCCAGTAACCGCACTGATTGGTACACCTGCTCCAATGGATTTCGACATGGTTATTAAATCCGGCACAACATCAAAATGTTCAATAGCAAACATCTTTCCCGTTCGTCCGAATCCTGTTTGGATTTCATCTGCTATAAATAGAATACCATATTTTTCGCAAATTTGTTTTACTCCTTGCACAAACGTTTTCGACGGAACAATAAAGCCACCTTCACCTTGTACTGGCTCCATAATAATTGCTGCTACTTCTTCTGCTGGAACTTCGGATACAAAGAAGTCTTCCAAACGTCTTAAAATCTCTGCATCTAATTCCTCGTTTGTCATGCCGGATGGTTTGCGGTAATAATATGGATACGGAATTTTGTACGTATCTGGCGCAAATGGACCGAATCCAAATTTATATGGTTTTACTTTACTTGTTAGTGACATCGCAAGAAGCGTCCGTCCGTGGAATCCTCTCTCAAAGGAGATAATGGCTTTTCTGCCTGTATATTTCCGTGCAATCTTTACAGCGTTTTCGACCGCTTCAGCACCGCTATTTAGGAAAAATGTTTTCTTATGATGAGTGCCTGGAGTAATTTCATTTAATTTTTCTGCTAATTGAATATACGGCTCATACATCATCACATGAAAGCAAGGGTGAATATACTGGTCAACTTGAGCTTTAATCGCTTCCACCACTTTCGGCGGGCAATGACCGACATTGAGACTTCCAATCGCCCCAGCAAGATCAATAAACGTGTTTCCGTCCACGTCTGTTAAGAGTGCCCCTTCCCCTTTGGCAGCAAACGTAGATACTGTATTAAACGGTCCCCGAGGAACGTTCTGTTCTTTTTTTCTTAGTAATTCTGTTGCTTTTGGTCCTGGAATGTTGGTTTTTAACTGTATAAATTTTTTTACTCCCGTCTTCATCTGTTTCTCCCTCCATTACTTTGTATTCACCTGCTTATAGATGCAAAAAACATGCCAAAAACTTTATGACAAATAAAAAGGGATTTTCCGCTTCTTTGAATAATTAAGTAATGTAAGTTCTGATAGGCAGCTAGGAGGGAGATCATGCAACGTGTAACGGATGTTTTGGAATTGGAGTTACGTGCCATATTAAAATCATCTAACGATAATATTGTCATTACAGATGGAAATGGCATTGTTCTCCGCGCCAGCCCCAACTGTCTTTCTATTTATGGAAAAGAGGTTTCCTATCTTATTGGAAAATCCGTATATCAATTAGAGAAAGAAAATATATTTTCCCCTTCTGTTACGGCCAAAGTGTTAAAGGAGAGAAAAGAAATTCAAGTCATGCAACGAACACCAACTGGGCGTGTCGTAATGGCAACAGGCGTACCTGTATTTGACAAACAAAACAACATTATTCGCGTGATTAGTTTTTCGCATGATTTAACAGAGTTAGAACGTTTAAAAGAAGACTATGAAAAGCTAAGAAGACAGATGGAGCATTATCAAATCGAAATGGAAGAATTAAAACAGGAAAATATCGTCATTCAAAGCAAAGTCATGCAGCGTATTTGGAAGCTAGTGCATCGGGTTGCCAAATCCGATGCAACGGTTCTTTTTCTTGGCGAGTCCGGAGTGGGGAAAAATGTATTTGCTCGCGCCCTCCATCAAAATAGTCCGAGACGAAACCAACCATTTATCGAAGTGAACTGTAGCGCTATTCCTGAATCGCTATTTGAATCAGAAATGTTTGGATATGAAAAAGGGTCGTTTACCGGCGCGCAAAAAACCGGGAAGCCAGGACTGATCGAATTAGCAGATAAGGGGACTCTTTTTCTTGATGAAATTGGCGAACTCCCACTTTCGATGCAAGCGAAGCTACTAAAAGTTTTACAAGAGAAAAAAGTAACACGCGTTGGGGGAATTAAAGAAAGAACGATTGACTTTCGCCTTATTGCCTCGACAAATCAGAACTTAGAGGAAATGGTAAAACAGGGGAAGTTCCGTCAAGATTTATTTTATCGTTTACATGTTATTCCCATTTACGTACCTGCTTTACGGGAGAGAAAAGAAGACATTTTCATGTTGGCACAATATTTTTTAGAAAAATTCAACAAAAAATACCATACGGATAAATATTTTCATCCGTCCATTGTTGACCATCTTGTCCATTATGACTGGCCTGGCAATGTACGAGAATTAGAAAATATGATGGAAAGATTAGTCATTACCTCCGAAACAAAAGCCATTTATCCTGAATATCTCCCTTTTTCTATCCAAAAACATTCCCAATCTACACGATCTAATCAATGGTTAGAAAAAGAGAAAGAACCCACTACGCTTAAAGAAGCAATCGAACAAGTAGAACGACAATGGCTCTTACGCGCAGCAAAACAATGTAAAACGACTTATGAAATGGCAGATTACCTTGGAATTAGTCAGCCAACCGTAGTGAGAAAACTAAAAAAATACCGCATCAATTCAAAAATGGATTAAAATCCATTTTTGAATTGATTTTTTATTTTTAATTCACTTTTGAATTAATTCATCGTATTTCTTTGCAAAAAAGCTTATTCTTTTTTGGCACACTTTTTGCATTTATAAAAAGCAGAATATTTCCATTTCTTTAAAGGAGGTTTTTACATGTATAAGCCAAAAGATTCATCCCAATCTCCCCGCTTTTGTGGAGTTCGAACATTTATGCGTTTAGAAAATATCAAAACAACAGACAATGTGGATTTTGTTGTACTGGGTGTGCCGTTTGATACTGCTGCTTCTAACCGAACCGGACAACGATATGGCCCGCAGCACATTCGAAATTTTTCCGTATTGCTTCGCCCTTACAATCCAGATATGGATATTAATATCTTTGAATATTGTTCTGGAGTAGATTATGGCGATATTGACGTCATTCCAGGAAACGCGCTGCGAACATACGATAATATCGTAAAAGAGTTGCTGCCACTCTTAGAGAAAAATATCGTCCCGATTATTATGGGCGGCGACCATTCCATTACATTAGGAAACTTACGGGCATTTTATAAGCACTATGGGCCAGTGGCACTTGTTCATTTCGACTCTCACGGAGATACTTGGGATCATTATTACGGTGAAAAATATATGCATGGTACGCCATTCCGCCGTGCTGTCGAGGAAGGATTGCTAGATGTTGATCATTCCATCCAAATTGGCATGCGCGGACCGCTTTACAGTGCGGATGATATCGAAGATGCACGACGGCTTGGTTTTGAAGTGATTACCATGAAGGAAGTTCGACAAATTGGATTTTCTGAAGTAATGAAACGCATTCACCAACGTGTAGGTGACAAACCTGTTTTCGTTTCCTATGATATCGACTTTGTTGATCCTGCGTTTGCTCCCGGCACTGGCACACCGGAAGTAGGAGGACCAACTAGCTATGAAGCACTAGAATATGTAAGAGGACTCGATGGGCTAAATATTGTCGGATTTGACCTAGTGGAAGTATTGCCTGCTTATGATAGCGGAGAAATTACAGCTGTGTTAGCATCTGCAATTATATATGAAATGATCACGCTGGTTGCTTTAAAGAAAAGACGATCACTGCAAAAAAACTTGTCTGCAACAACAACACAATAAGAGCATCTCACTAAAAGGAGAGTTTTTATGTCCAATTACCATGTGTACATAAACGGTGCATGGCATATAGGAAACGGAGAAAAAAGAACGATCATCAATCCTTCTAATGAACAAGTGATAACAGAAATTAATGAAGCGTCCTTGCAACAAACATTGGAAGCGATCGAAGCCGCCCGCCATGCTTTTCAATACACAAATTGGCCGTCGAATCCAAGTTATCGAATTTCCGTTCTTCGTCAATTAGCAGATCTACTAGAGAAAAACAAAGAAAAATTTGCTTATATAGAGACGATCAATACGGGAAAGCCAATTCGCGAGTCACGTCTCGATGTGAGCGATTCTGTACAATGCCTTCGTTATTATGCCGACTTTCTTGAACAACGAACCATTACAGAAAAGAAAATGGCTGATGGAACAATAAGTAAAATCATCGAAGAACCTATTGGAGTTTGTGCACTCATTGTTCCTTGGAATTTCCCGCTTTTATTGGGGATATGGAAAATTGCACCTGCGCTCGCTGCGGGAAATACCATTGTTTTTAAACCTTCAGAATTAACTCCATTATCTCTAATGGAACTAACAAAACTTATCGATTCCGTCGGTCTGCCGCCAGGTGTGTTTAATCTTGTTCCTGGAGGCGGCTTTCCTGTTGGGGAAACATTGGTGACACATCCTCATGTGGAAAAAATATCATTTACCGGCGGAACAAAAACAGGGCGATGGATTTACGAACAATGCGCTGGCGGCTTCAAACGGGTTTCCCTGGAACTCGGCGGAAAATCTCCACTTTTGGTTTGCGAAGATGCTGATCTTGATAACGCTGTAAAGTGGGGAATGTTTGCTTCTTTTTTCAATCAAGGGGAAGTGTGTGTTGCCGCTTCACGAATTCTTGTCCATGAACGTCTTTATGATTCATTTATAGATAAACTGATAAAAAGACTAGATTCCCTTCACATCGGAGATCCTTTAGACGAAAAAACGGAGATGGGGCCATTAATAAGCTCCTCTCATTTAGAAAAAGTAGAAACATATATCCAACTCGGATTGCAAGAAGGAGCTGTCCTGCTCCGAGGCGGCGAACGCATCAAAGAACAAGGATATTACTTATCCCCCGCCGTTTTCATAAATGTCCATCAAGACATGCGCATCGTGCAGGAAGAAATCTTTGGTCCTGTCATTACCGTACAACGCTTCAAAAATGATAAAGAAGCAATCGAATTGGCAAATGATACAGTATATGGGCTGGCAGCCGGCATATTTAGCCGCGATCTCGAACAGGCAGAACAAATCGCCAGGAAACTGAGAGCAGGAACGATTTGGATTAACAGTTATCACACTCCTTATGTCGATGCGCCTTGGGGCGGCTTTAAACAAAGCGGAATCGGCAGGGAGCTTGGCCCACAAGGATTTGCCGCTTTTACGGAAACAAAACATGTGAATATAAGCCAAAATGGAAAACCTCTCGAGTGGTATCAATAACTTTTCGATTTCGTCCTTGCGGCGAAATCGATTTATATGAAAATTATTCCGAATATTATAAATTTTAAGTGAAGGGGGAATTGTTGATGGCGAAATGGACAGAACGTTTTGGACATGATGATATTCTGCCAACACCGATGAACAAACGCAGTATGAATTTTTTTAGTACCTTTACTCTTTGGATTGCTGCTAACGTCGTCATTACTACCGTGATGACAGGCATGATGTTCGTTCCCGATATTTCCTTTTCCAGTGCGATGTTCGCGATTATTGTCGGCTCTGCGATCGGCGCCATTCCGCTCGCTCTTACAGGAAACATCGGTATTCGAACCGGACTCCCCACCATGGTTATCACCAGAGCCGCCTTCGGACAAAAAGGAGCGATCCTTCCAGCCCTTGTCAATACAATTATTTTAATTGGCTGGAGCTGGATTCAAGCGTATATGGCTGGCCTTAGCCTGAATTATGCGGTTCATTACGCTACGGGATACAGCAATATTAATTTATTTGTGATTTTAACCGAACTGCTTGTCGTGATCATTACGATTTTCGGCCACCGCGGGGTAGAACGAATCGAAAAATATATATCGATCGCCATGTTGCTTTTATCCTTTCTCGTTTTTTATAAAATTTTTACAACGTATCACATCTCAACACTATTAGAAATGAAACTAAGCAAACATCCATCGGTCACGACAATCATCGCTTTTGATATCGTAGTTGCAACAGCATTTTCGTGGATGTCGACCGTTTGTGATTTTAATCGAAACTGTCAGTCGGAAAAAAGCGGATTTTGGGGAACCTACTTTGGCTATCTTGTCGCTTCGATTGTGGCAATGGGGCTTGGTGCGGTTGTAAGCGGATTCAGCATTGCTTCTAACATGGAACGAACATACGACCCTACTATCCTCCTTGCCGCTTACGGATTTGGGTTGATCGCATCCATTGTCGTTTTCTTTTCTGTACTATCTACCAATGTCATGGCATTATATAGTGCGACGATGTCCTTTATGAACGTATTCCCGCGCGCGGGATTTTGGAAGCCGACATTGATCATGGGAATCATTTGTACTCTCGGCGCCTTGTTAAAAGAAACACTCATGTCCCATTTCTTTAATTTTATCATGCTCATTGCCACACTGTTCATTCCGGTATTCGCCATTGTGCTCGTCGATTACTTTTTGATCAAAAAAGGAACATATGATGCGGAAGATATTCTTTTTGACACAAAAGGACGGTATCGTTATCAAAAAGGAGTCAATGTGGCCGCATATGTGACGTACATCATCGGAGCTGTTTTCGCCTATTACTTTACGTATGTTCATCCGCTTACGATCGGCTCGACCATATTAACGTTTCTCTTATCGGGAGCAGGCTATTGGGGATTGATGAAAGTTACCAAACAAACATCAAGCGCAGAACATACCATAGAACTCCAAGCTCCAACTAGCATGGAGGGATAATTCATGGCAACATCGTATGAAATAGCCTTGGCGCAAATGACGCCGGTAAATGGCGATATTTCTGGCAACCTTGCAAAAATGGAAGCCATCGCAAACGAATGTAAACAAAAATTCCCCAATGTCCGCCTTCTCCTGTTTCCGGAACTTTGTACCACTGGTTACGTGTTGTCGGAAACGCTGAAAGAGGTTGCGCAAACATGGAATGATTTTATATTTCAGCGAATGAGCAGGCTTGCGCAAAAACTTCAATTGTATATTGCTTACGGATACGTCGAAAAAGATGACGAGACAAATCTCTATAACTCTCTCATCCTGATTCATCCAAGCGGACAATGTGCAGGGAATTATCGAAAAATCCATTTAACCCCGTTAGAAAAAGCGTGGTTTACTCCCGGGGCCAAACCAGTACTAGTGAATACAGAGCTCGGCCGCATCGGTTTAATGATTTGTTGGGACTTGGCTTTTCCAGAACTAGCAAGGCATCTGTCAGTCCGTGGAGCCGAGCTTCTTCTCGTTCCGTGTGCGTGGGAATCCCCGTTTCATGCGCCTTTTCAAAAATTTGCGATGGCACGCGCGCTCGATAATACCGTCTATGTCGCCGCATGTAATCAAGTAGGACGGTCTTTCTCTTTCCATTTCTTTGGTTTATCCTGTATTTATGGACCAGATGGAAGCGAAATCGCCATCGCCAACATGGATGATCAAGAAGAAATCATACGAGCAACGATAGATGAGAACTGGCGCCAGGAATTAAAGCAAACCTTTTACACAATGATGAATGAGCGGCGAACAGATATTTTTCAAGGAGCGAAATGGATATGAACATCAAAAAAATCATTGACCTATCGATGCCCATTACTGAACAAACCCCGATTTATCCAGGAGATCCAAAACCGCATATCGAGCCAGCGGCAACATTCGCCGAAAACGGCTACCATGTCAGCCGCCTTGTTCTTGGTTCGCATAGCGGCACACACGTAGACGCCCCCTTTCATTTTCGGGAAGATGGCGCGCAAATAGCGGGAGTTCCGTTAACCTACTTTATCGGTAAAGGAATCGTCATCGATGTAACCGGAAAAAACGATGGTGAGGCGATTACATTAAATGATGTCAAACATTATTTGCCGCAACTGGAACCGGGAATGATTGTCCTATTTCACACTGGTTGGTCCCAATATGCGGGAACGGAGCGCTATTTTCGCCACCCGTACATTGCGATCGACGTCATCCAGGCAATGCTGGAAAGAGGAATCCACACGTTTTTCATCGATGCGTTAAACATCGATCCGCCTGACGGCTCTTCCTTCCCTGCGCATGAAGCAATTACCGCTGTAAATGGAGTGATCGGGGAAAATTTTACGAACTTCGATAAAATTGACTTTGCCGATCCGTATATTATCGCGCTTCCCCTTTATTTGCCGGAATGTGACGGCTCGCCGGTGAGAGCGGTGGCGGTGGAATTGGATTCATGATATTAAACCCGCGAAAAAATGTTTTGTTCATTGGTGAAGGAAGTCTATGAACCTCTCATGGCTTTAGTGATGAGAGGTTCACATTTCAATTTGTTTTATTATCTTTGCAGGATTTCCGGCAACTACAACATGATCCGGTACATCTTTTGTAACTACAGCACCGGAAGCTATCACGACATTGTCGCCTATTTTCACGCCAGGGTTGATCACAGCTCTCCCGCCGATCCATACATTATTACCGATGCTCACCGGCATTCCGTATTCCAGCCCTGAATTTCTTTCCTGCGGATGTAACGGATGCATAGCTGTATATATGTGCACGCCAGGACCGATAAAGCAATTATCGCCGATCCTCACTTCACATACATCCAAAATGACACAATCAAAATTCATATAAAAGTTTTCACCGACGTGAATGTTATAGCCATAATCGCAACGAAAATTCGGTTCAATATGCAGATTGTTTCCCGTCGAACCAAACAGTTCTTTTAAAAGTTCCGTTCGTTTTTCGTATTCGTTTTCTAAAGTTTGGTTATATAAACGAGTTAGTCGTCTCGCGCGTTCCCGCTCTTTTACTAATTGGGGATCTGCCGGGTTGTACAGTTCGCCATTTAACATTTTCTCTTTTTCTGTTTTCATTGATATACCTCCATTTTCTACCACAGATCTAATTGCTGTCATCACTTCAAGTGCTTCTTGCCAGCGCCCATTGCTAATGACAAACAGATGACGCTGCAGTATATGTCCGCATCCATGCACAACGCCTCAAATGAATGGCATATGGCAAGTTAACACCGTTCATTCTCTATTCGGCGCTTCGCCTTTAAAATCCTGCGCCAATTTCGTCTGCCCGTCGCCTTAAAATCATGTCGTCTTAAACCGTGTTTTCGTTTCCATTATCAAACAGAACATATATTCCCGTGAAATGGTGTGTCGCCCTTATATATATTGTATAGGAAAAAACACGTTCTTCTTTATCACTAGCGCCATCCTGCAAATATTTTGTCGCACTGGACCATTGTTTCAAGCATTGCAATCACTCACATCATGCCTCTATCAGAGACATGAAGAAACAAAGATACCTTATCTCCTGTATGATAAAATTAAGTACAAATTACAACAAGGAGTGGCAGGGGCATGAACATTATCCCTACCCATCATCTAGACCGCATAAAAGTACAACAATTTTTTATCACCCATTGGGTAAGTCCGCAAATGGTCGTTTCGACGGGAGTGTATGATTGCAGCGAGCTGGACGGGTTCGCCGCGGTCCAAGGCAATGGAGAAATAGCGGGGCTGATCACCTTTGTCATCCATGATGGGGAATGCGAAATTGTTTCGCTAGACAGCCTATTCGAAAACCAAGGAGTCGGCAGCGCTCTTTTGCAACAAGCGGAAGCATTCGCCGAGCAGCATGGATGTAGCACGGTCCGCTTAATCACGACGAACGATAATTTGCACGCTTTGCGCTTTTATCAAAAACGAGGCTACCAGATTGTCAAAGTCTTCCCAAATGCCGTAGAAAAAGCAAGACAAATTAAACCGAGCATTCCGCACGTTAGCTCAGACGGCATTCCGATCCGGGATGAGCTGTTGCTTGTCAAACAACTACTGTAAATAACGGATGAAAGTAGTGACGTTTCTAAATGTCTACCATCATCCTTCTTCTACACAAAAATTGATCTCGCCTATTTCGAAATGGAATATATATTTCATGATATTGCGATTTGCGAAAAACACCCGTTTATGTTTGTGTTTTAGTCACGATAACAAAAACCATCCCCTCCTCTCTTTGAAAGACGGGGATGGTGTATATGTTTAAAATAACAGTCCTTCTTCTATACCAATGTGATACATATAGTATAAACCATATACTATACTAACTAGCGAAACTACTTTTACAATGAACTGATAAATCGTTTGCTTCTGTTTCATCCAGATAAACGGCAGCCCTAGAAAAGTAGTAAATAACATCATGCCAACTATCGTTCCCATGCCAAATATAAGTATAAATAGCAGTGCCTGAAATCGATTATCAACGGTTGTTAACGTTAAAAGTACCATTCCGGCACTGCCAGCTAGTCCATGAACAATACCAATGAATGTCGACTTTAAATGAAGGTGGTTTATCTTCACTTCCTTTTTAGCAGGAATTGTATAAGTCGAGCGAAAACTTGCACCCCCTAAGATGACGATCATCACTCCAACGACTAGTTCCAGCCACATTGCTGTGGTTTCTGGTATTTGTTGTTCCATCCCTATCATAACCATGCCAATGACAAATAGGGTTACGGTATGGCCGATCCCCCAAAAAACCCCTGCGAGCGACGAAAGAGAAAGCTTATTTGTTCGGCTGGCAATGGTGGATACAGCAATGACATGATCCGGTTCGGTTGCATGTTTGATACCCAAGACAAATCCAAAAAGCAAAACCGGTAATACGGCACTCACCAGCAGTTCATCTCCTTATCTTTTTTAGTACTTTCGCAGAAAAATAGGTTCCTCTTGAAAACATTCTTCGCGAATAAACTGATGAATCATTTGAAAAATCGTTTCAATCACATGCGTTTCGTGAGCTAAAACACGAACAATCAATCCCGGAATCATAGGGATAGACCACCCAAGGTGAGCAGAAACAGGAAAACGCGTTGCCATCCATTCAAATTTTTGAAGAATATGCTTTGTAATAAAAGGACTAATCACAAAAAGAGAACCAAAATGAGTATATCCTTCCATCTGAAGAATTCCCGTAATCCCTTTACTCGGTTCTAAATAGAGATGATCAAATAACATTAAATTGCCCTCATAATATATCTTTAATTTAGAGCGGATCCAATCGTAGCGAAACAGTTCACCGCTTTCTGACCACCCCGGTGTAATAATATCTCCATAAATGAACGTAGAACTTTCTTTCATATAAACGGTCGTTTCTTGATAAAATTGTGCTTTTTCATAAGCAATGACTGGGTCGGGAAAAAATTCGAGCACACTTTGATCATCCAGGTAAAATGACGTATATTGTTGTACTGGCATCTTGACTATTTTATATATTTTCGTTGCCGATTGCGTGGTGGCAATCAGATGTGCTCTTTCTTGCAACATTATTTCCGTCTTATATCGATCTCCGTCTACATACCCTCCTCCTACATGAATCAAGTAAATCGTCGGCTGAGAAGGATGAAGGTATATCGGCCGGGTCAACTTCAACGCTCCCTCATAATAGCAATCCGAAATAACCGTACGGCCGTTTTCCTCCATAGCCGTACACCGTAACAGTCCTGACCAGCTCATTCTTCTAACCCTACCAACATCACTTGTTTTTTAATCCACTCCACTACTTCCGCTAATCCAATTTCTTCTTTCAAATTGGTGAAAATAACCGGTTTTGTCCCGCGCGCCGCTTTTGCATCCCGCTCCATCACTTCTAAACTTGCCCCTACATAAGGGGCGAGGTCAATTTTATTAATAACCAACAAGTCGGATTTAATCATTCCTTGTCCACCTTTGCGTGGAATTTTTTCCCCTTGCGCTACATCAATCACATAAATAGAGAAATCAACGAGCTCCGGACTGAATGTAGCGGCCAAATTATCGCCCCCGCTTTCGATAAAAATAATTTCTAAATCCGGGTGACGTTCTTTTAACTCATCAATCGCCGCAAAATTCATCGAAGCATCCTCACGAATGGCTGTATGCGGACATCCTCCGGTCTCCACGCCAATAATCCGATCTTCCGGCAACACACTATGTTTCACTAAAAACTGCGCATCCTCTTTTGTATATATATCATTTGTTACTACTGCCAGGCTGAATTCACGATGCAACGCCCGAGTAAGCTTTTCGACAAGCATCGTCTTTCCCGCACCGACCGGTCCGCCGATTCCTATTCTTACTGGTTCCATCTCCATTTCATCTCCTTTTCAAAAAATTAAGACATAAATAAACGAACAGAAAGTTGTTCATGCTGCATTTGCGCAATTTCCAATCCCGGTGCTACCGCTCCTAACTCCTCTTCTGTTAACGTATGGATCTTCTGTACCGCTTTTATCAAATGCGGCTGTACGGAAACGAGCAGCCGTTGCCCATCGGTCTGGCCGAGCGGAATACCGCGAACCGCATTTTGAACAAGAGCTTGGACAGAAGTATACAAATACGATAAAACCGTCGTATCTTTCGGAATTTCCAAGTGATAGCAAAATATGGCGAAAACAAGAGCAGGATGCATATACCCGCGTTTCTTTTTATCATCATTCCATATGTCAAACCGATAGATTTCGCGGCAAATTTTCCACATTCGTTCCCCGATCATCCGCGTTCCTTCTCTTGTTTCTCTCGCCAGACAAAGCGCAGCCAACATTTCATTTAACCGCCATACATCCTCTTTCGATTTTTCCTCTAAAAAATCGTACGTTAACCGGCACGCCAAGCCATCGGTATACGTCAGTTGCGTTTGAATATAAACACAGAGCGCATCGCGAAACGTTTCATAGTTATTGATTTTTTCATTGGAAATATACGTTTCAAAACCAAAGGAATGAGAAAATGCTCCGGAAGGAAAGTTCGAATCACACAGTTGCAATAAAGGCAACAGCTTATCCATCATGGCGATGACCGATATAACGAAATGCTTGTTTTACTGTTCGTTTTTCCCGCTGATACGGGATATGTAATTGTTTTAGCAGCTCTTCTACTAAGTAGTCATATTGAACGAGCATTTCCTCCCCTTCGAATTGAGCAGGCAAATGACGATTCCCAAGCTGGTGCGCAATTTCTCCCATTTGTTTCATTGATGTGGGCCGAATGACAAGCAAATCATCAGGCAGCACGCTCACAACAATCATATTTTTCTCATCCATAAATAAGATATCGCCATCGGTTAATTCCTTTGTTTCTTTTAGACGAATTCCTAGTTCTGTTCCGTGATCGGTGACAACGCGCTGAATTCGTTTTACTAAATCATCGCTACTTAAATATACTCGCTCTATATGCGGGGGTAATTGGTCTAACTTTTTAATATTTCCGACTATTTTTTTTACAATCATTTTCTTATCACCTCAAAATAAAAAATATCGTTGCGCCATCGGAACAACTTCGGCTGATTCACACGTAATAAGTGTTCCATCGACTCTTACCTCGTACGTTTGCGGATCCACATCAATCTTTGGCAGCGCATTGTTATACACCATATCATTTTTCGATAAGCTGCGAATGTGCTCTACCGGTTGAATTATTTTTTGTAAATTCAGTTGCTGCGGGATTCCAAGTTCAAAAGCTGTTTTTGATACAAATGTAATAGAAGTTCTATATAAAGCTTTTCCATAACTTGCAAACATCGGTCGATACATGACCGGCTGCGGAGTCGGAATGCTGGCATTTGGATCTCCCATGACGCTATAGGCAATCATTCCCCCTTTCAAAACAAGTTCCGGTTTTACGCCAAAAAATGCAGGATGCCAAACGACTAAATCGGCTAATTTCCCTACCTCTACCGATCCGACGTACTTCGCAATCCCATGGGTAAGCGCCGGATTAATCGTATATTTGGCAATGTACCGCTTTACGCGAAAATTATCGCCTCTTCCTTTGTCTTCTGGCAATTTTCCAAATTGCTTTTTCATCTTATCCGCTGTTTGCCATGTGCGCAAAATCACTTCCCCGACGCGGCCCATCGCCTGCGAATCGGAGCTGATCATGCTAAAAACGCCTAAATCATGGAGAATATCTTCCGCCGCAATCGTTTCTTTGCGAATGCGGGAATCCGCAAAGGCAATATCTTCGGGAACAGATGGGTCTAAATGATGGCAAACCATCAACATGTCCAAATGCTCATCTAACGTATTTTTTGTATAAGGACGCGTTGGATTCGTAGAAGAAGGCAATATATTTGGAAAACTTGCTACTTTAATAATATCCGGCGCATGCCCCCCGCCCGCTCCTTCCGTATGATAGGTGTGGATGACTCGCCCGTTAATCGCCCGCAACGTATCTTCGACAAATCCTCCTTCATTCAACGTATCGGTATGAATCGCCACTTGCACATCATATTCATCCGCGACCTGCAAACTGGCATCAATAGCTGCCGCTGTTGTTCCCCAGTCTTCGTGAAGCTTTAGGCCAATGGCTCCTGCGCGGATTTGCTCCGCTAACGGCTCTTTCGCCGATGCATTGCCTTTTCCTAAAAATCCAAAATTCATTGGAAACGCTTCGGCAGCTTCCAGCATGCGGTAGATGTTCCATTCCCCAGGGGTACACGTCGTCGCATTTGTGCCTGTCGCCGGTCCTGTTCCGCCTCCGATCATTGTCGTAATCCCCGATGACAAAGCCGTTTCGATTTGTTGCGGACAAATAAAGTGAATATGGGCGTCAATTCCTCCTGCAGTGACAATCTTTCCTTCCGCTGCAATAACTTCTGTCGCCGCTCCGATGATAATATTGACTCCATCCATTAACAGCGGATTGCCCGCTTTCCCGATAGCGGCAATCTTCCCGTCTTTAATCCCGATATCGGCTTTATAGATTCCGGTATAGTCTACAATAATCGCGTTTGTCAGCACTAAATCTACCGATTCCGCACGCGTGGCAAGCGGATGTTGCCCCATTCCATCGCGAATGACTTTTCCGCCGCCAAATTTCACTTCATCGCCATAAACGGTGAAATCATTTTCAATCTCAATCCATAAATCGGTATCCGCTAAACGGACACAATCTCCTGTTGTCGGTCCAAACATGTCCGCATATTGTTTTCGCGGCATTTGAAAACTCATCCATTTACTCCCCTTTCTTGTCTCGATCAAGCGGTCCGTTGACCAAATTATTCAATCCGTAAACACAACGTTCCCCAGAAAAAGGAACAAGCTCCACTTGCTTCGCATCCCCGGGTTCAAAACGCACCGCTGTTCCTGCTGGAATATTTAAATGCTTTCCGTACGCCGCTTGGCGGTCAAATTCAAGAAATGAGTTGACTTCAAAAAAGTGAAAGTGTGAACCGACTTGAATCGGACGATCCCCGCGATTTTTTACAATAATTTTTGTAGTCGGCTTATGTCGATTGCAAACAATTGCTTCTTGTTTTAACCAATATTCTCCTGGGATCATTTATTTTTCTCCCCCCCTTTTAGCGAATCGGGTGATGAATTGTAACGAGCTTCGTGCCATCCGGAAATGTCGCTTCCACTTGTATGTCTTCGATCATTTCCGGTACTCCTTCCATCACATCATCACGGGTTAAAATCGTTGTCCCGTATTGCATTAACTCTGCCACTGTACGCCCATCGCGCGCACCTTCCAAAATTTCATATGTAATTAGAGCGACTGCTTCCGGATAATTCAGCTTTAACCCTCTCTCTTTGCGGCGGCGGGCAAGATCCGCCGCTACGACAATAAGCAGCTTCTCTTGTTCGCGAGCGGTTAATCTCATTGCTCTCTCCTTCCTTTTTATTTATTTTTAAACAGTTAAAAACTGTTGAATGTCATTCATATTCGTTTCGCTAACACGCCCCTGTGCTACAACGGTGCCGCGATCAAGAATGTAAAAGTAGTCCGCGCATGAAAAAGCCAAATCTAAGCTATGCTCGACAAGCACAATGCCAACCATTTTTTCTTTGGCAATTTGGACAATGACATCGCGAATGAGCTGTACGATCGATGGCTGGATTCCCTCCATCGGCTCATCAAGCAAAAGCAATTTTGGCTGCCCAATCAGCGCACGGGCAATGGCAAGCTGTTGCTGCTGCCCGCCGCTTAAATCTCCCCCTTTTCGATGCAGCATTTCTTTTAATATAGGAAATAACTCATAAATTTCTGCTAAAATCGGTGCTGGATTGACTTTCATAGAAAGCGCCTCAAACCCTAGCAATAAATTTTCTTCCACTGTTAACGTAGAAAAGATTTCTCTTCCTTGTGGAACATAGCCTATCCCCTTTCTTACTCTCTCTTCAGGCGGCAATGAGGTAATATCTTCATCTTCCCACTCGATTTTGCCGGCAATCGGTTTGATTAACCCGATGATGCTCTTGATGAGCGTCGTTTTTCCGACGCCATTCCGCCCAAGTACCGCCGTCACAGCGCCTTTTTGCGCGTTAATGCTTGCGTTTTCCAACACAACGCTTTGTTCATATCCGGCTGTAACGTTTTGCACGCTTAACACGCTTTCTCCTCCCTTCCCAAATAAACTTCGATCACTTTTTCATTACGCTGAATGTCCTCCATCGTCCCCTCACATAATACTTTCCCTTCATGCATGACCGTTACTTGCTTGGAAAAGCGGCGCACAAAATCCATATCATGCTCGACAATGACGACGGCACAGTGGCGCGCGATTTCATGGATCAACTCCCCTGTTCGTTCCCGTTCCGCTTCGCTCATCCCGGCAATCGGTTCATCAAGCAGCAGCAGATGGGGAAATTGGATAAGCTGCATGCCAATTTCGAGCCATTGCTTTTGGCCGTGTGAAAGAGAACCAGCCTTTTGCTCAGCATAATCCAATAATTGGATTCGTTGCAGCATCGTGATAATAGTATCCCGATCTTCTCGCGACAACTTTGCCCGTAAAACAGCGAATAAGCCGCGATCTTGTCTCAAAGCCAATTCCATATTCTCCCACACCGTCAACTGATGAAAAATCGATGGACTTTGAAATTTTCGCGAAATGCCAAGCCGGACAATTTTGTGCTCCGGCATTTTGGTAATATCGTGTGAGTAAAATAACACTTTACCGCTGCACGCTCTTGTTTTTCCGCAGATCACATCTAAGAGCGTCGACTTTCCCGCTCCGTTTGGTCCGATTAAAAAGCGGACTTCGTGCGGATAAACTTCAAGATTTACCCCTTGCAATGCGTGAAAGCCGTCAAAATCCACCGACACTTCGCGACACATGAGAACCGGCTTCATTTGTTCTCCCCTCCCATTGTCTTTTTCTTTGCCTAAAAGACTGATATACACCTACAAGTCCGTTGGGCAAAAACATGACCATACCGATAAATAATCCTCCTAAAAACAGCAGCCATATATCAGGATAATTTTCGCTAAAAAAGCTTTTCGCACTGTTCGTAACAATAGCACCTATAACAGCCCCAATTAACGAACTCCTTCCTCCGACAGCAACCCATAACACCATTTCAATCGAAGGAATAATTCCCATCATAGCCGGAGAAATAAGCCCTACTTGCAATACAAACATTACGCCCGCCAGCGCAGCAAAAGCCGCGGAAAGACTATAGACAAACACCTTGTACGTTGTTGGATTAAAACCTAAAAAGCGGACTCTATTTTCACCATCCCGGATGGCTACAAGCACCCGTCCAAATCGACTCATCGTTAACCAACGGGAAAAAAGGAAAATAAGCAAAAGCAAACAAACGGTGATCCAGTAAAGAATAATTTGAGTAAAAGGAGAAGATAAAGGGAAACCGAAAACAGTCGAGAAATTCGTTAATCCATTTGTTCCCCCTGTCCATTCCTGCTTGCCGATGAACAACGTAACAAAAACAACAACTACAGCTTGTGATAATAAAGAGAAATAGACGCCTTTAATCCGATTTTTAAACGTAAAATAACTCAGAAATGCCGCTAATAGCACTGGGATGATGATGGCGAAAGAAATAGCAAATAGAGGATGTTCAAACGGTTTCCAAAACCACGGGAGCCGATTCACACCGCTCCACTCCATAAAATCAGGCAAACGCCCATGCGAAGACTCTAACTTCAAATACATCGCCATACAGTAAGCGCCTAAACCAAAGTACACGCCATGACCTAAGCTTAAAATCCCGGTATAGCCCCAAATCAAAGAAATCCCAATCGCAATCATGGCAAAGCAAAGAAATTTTCCGAGCAGCGATAAGCGAAATTCGGTCAAATAAAACGGCGCGGCAAACAAAGCAAGGAAAAACAGCCAATAAAGCCAGCCTTTTTTTGTCATCTTTGGCACCCCTCAATCGAGCGATCTTGTTTTCACACTGACAAGCCCCGAAGGCTTCCATTGCAAAAAGGCTACAATAAGCGCAAACATAATTACTTTTGCCATCGTCGCACTTGTCGAATACTCCATCAGCGTGCTGACCAATCCGATTCCGAACGCACCCAGCACCGTGCCGATGAGTTTCCCCACTCCCCCTAAAATGACAACCATAAACGCATCGACAATATAATACGTTCCAATCGTCGGGCCAATCGGACCGAGCAATGTCAACGCACAGCCCGCTAAACCGGCAAAGCCGGAGCCAATGGCAAAAGCATATGCATCAACTTTTCGAGTAGAAATCCCAAGACAAGAAGCCATATCTCGATTTAACGTAACCGCCCTTATTCTGCGGCCAGCCGACGTTTTATTTAAATAAACATAGAGGGCAAAAATGGATAGCATGACAAATGCTAAAATAAACAGCCGTTTGTACGGAAACACCACTCCCGCAACGCGAATCCCTCCATCTAACCATCCTGGAGGAAGCACCGCTACATTTGGCGCGCCAAAAATCGTTCGCGCGATTTGCTGCAAAATCAAGCTAACTCCCCATGTCGCCAACAAACTATCTAACGGCCGATGATATAGGTGTCGAATTAATATTTTTTCCAATCCCCAGCCAAGAAAAGCCGAAACAAAAAAGGCAACAGGAATGGCGACGAAGAAATAATATCCCATCGATTGCGGGGCATACTTGGCAAATATTTGTTGAACGACGTATGTCATATACGCTCCCACCATTATCAATTCGCCATGTGCCATGTTGATGACACCCATTAGTCCAAAGGTAATCGCCAGCCCTATAGCGACAAAAAGCAAAATCGAACCTAAGCTGAAGCCGTTAAAAATTTGCGTAATAACGACGGACAACAAAGCCCCCTCCTTTCTTGGAAATGGAAAGGAGCCTAAACTCCTTTCCGCAATGGATATTTTTCATTTAATTTAGATCTTTCGCCCATGGATAGCTTTTTAAATAAGGATCTGGCTTGACCGCCTTTCCAGAATTCCATAGCTCTTTAAACTGCCCATTTGGCTGGATTTCCCCTATTCTGACAATCTTCCATGTATGCTGCGTTTCCCCATCGATTTTGACCGTTCCTCCTGGCGCTTTGTACTCAATGCCATCCGCCGCTTTTTTCACCTTATCGACATCAAAAGAGCCTGCTTTCTTTACTGCTTCCGCCCATAAATGAACGGCGAAATACGCTGATTCAATCGGGTCGTCAGTGACTCGATCTTTCCCGTATTTCTTTTTATATTTTTCTACAAACACTTTATTTTCCAGTGTATCCGTTGATTGGAAATAATTCCAGACGGCAAGATGACCGGCCAATACATCGCCGCCGATTCCGCGAATTTCTTCTTCCGCAATGCTGACAGACATCACCGTTAAATCTTTTGCGGTAATCCCAGCGTCTTTTAACTGCTTAAAGAAAGCGACATTGCTGTCTCCGTTTAATGTGTTAAACACAACATCCGGCTTCACTTCTTTAATTTTGCTAATAATCGTGCTATAATCCGTATGACCAAGCGGAGTGTACTCTTCGCCTACCAATTGTCCGCCCTCTGCCTTTAATTGAGCTTTAATAATTTTATTTGCTGTGCGTGGAAACACATAATCGGAGCCAAGCAGGAAAAATTTCTTTCCTCTATTTTCTAGTAGCCAGCTTACCGCTGGGACGATTTGCTGATTGGTTGTGGCACCTGTATAAAAAATATTTGGTGAAGACTCCATCCCTTCGTACTGCACAGGATACCAAAGTAAACCATTATTTTGCTCTACGACAGGAAGCATTGCTTTTCGACTTGCTGATGTCCATCCTCCAAAGATCGCCACCACTTTATCTTTCTGCAACAATTTTTTCGCCTTTTCTGCAAATGTCGGCCAATCTGACGCACCATCCTCAATCACTGGTTCAATCTTTTTTCCAAGCAAGCCCCCTGATTCATTAATCTCTTCAATTGCCATTAACTCCGCATCACGCAACGATACCTCGCTAATCGCCATCGTGCCGCTCAGTGAATGGAGAATGCCTACCTTGACCGTGTCACCCGTTTCCGATGTGCTTGTTTCTTTCTTCTTTTCTTTCACCTCATCGACTGCCGACGATGCAGCACATCCACTTAATACAAACACAAGCGCGCATAAAAGCAAGACTAACAGTTTAAAAGCTTTCCACTCCAATCTCTTCATGTAAACACCCCTTACAAGATTCTAATTATTTGTGATATAATTAGAATCAGGCATAGCGTTGCACATATGATGCCTGATTTTCTGAAAGCTTCTCATGGCCGTGAGAAGCTTTTTTTCTTTCCCTCCTTCTTTTTATGTAATATAAAATTACATATTATGTGATATTTATATACAATATTATACATACCTCTTCCGTTTAAGCAAGATAAAAATCAAAAAAAGCAATATATTCCGAATATTTTTGTCATAAATCCTTACATTAAAGGTGGATATGGGTGTTAAATCTTGTTTTTCCTTTTTACTACGAGAACATATTACAAAACGCATAATCGATGCATAAACACATAAAAAAATCCACCCCCTCGGAAAAATATACAGTAACTAAAAAAAGAAGCGCCAAGGGATGGACATGATCACGATTTCCTAATTTTCATAATCGAACATATATACACTAGTGGAACAAATCTACTTTTAGAAGCACAATCTTAATACATAGATCAATTTCCTCTTATTTATGTAACAGAAAACCGCCAGTGTTGAAAAAGACGCCGATCAAATGCTTCTTTATTGAAAACCTACTTTGCGATGGACTCTTTAAACGTCCTGAACCAGTTCGAACAGCCACGTTGGTACGGGTTTCTCCGCCGTCGTCTGTTACATGCACAAATATGCATTATTATTCTGGATTTTTATATTTTCACAAATATTACCCATTCATTTTCTTATCATTCTACTCTTTAGCTGAATTACTCATGCCATTTTCTTAGAAGAAGAAACAGGCTATAATTATACTATTTGCCCAGAAATGTTGTTATCAATTATTTCACCTCTTTGAAAAACAACCCTTCCGCGAAGAATTGTATGCGTTACTATCCCCCGGAAACTTTTCCCTATATACGGACTTTGTTGATGCCGATATAAAAGATCTGTTTCCTTCAGGACAAAAGAAGATTGCAAATCGACCAATGTCAGGTCAGCGTCACTCCCAACGGCAATAGTACCTTTCCGTGGATACAGACCAAACCGTTTTGCCGGATTGGTCGCTGTTACTCGTACAATGACTTCCAAGGGAATTCCACGCCGCCAATACCCCTCCTCAAGCATAACATTCAAGGTTGTCTGTGCGCCCGATATTCCGCCCCACAAACTGAAGAAATCACCGTTATCCGAAGCAACTTTCATTGCTGGAGGAGAAGGAGAATGATCTGAACCGATGATATCAATTTCACCGGATTTCAAAGCTTCCCACAGCGATTCTACATCCTCCCGTTCCCGCAGAGGCGGTGCACATTTCGCCATTCCGCCAAGCCGTTCCAGATCCTCAATGGTAAAAGACAGATAATGGGGGCAAGTTTCAACAGTTATATCAACCCCCTTTGTTTTGCTTCGCTTATATACTTGATGACCTTACCACTGCTTGCGTGTACGATATGCAACTTGCATCCCGTAATTTCCGCATATGCCGCTGCCCTGCCTACAGCTTCGATTTCTGATATAACGGGACGGGAAGCCACATAATCCCGTGCAGTCCGATTCCCTTGTGATTTATACCAATCTGCGAGTTGTTTCGTAATGACATCACTTTCGGCATGGAGGGCCAGGATGGAACCCAGCCTTGCAATTTTTTGCATTCCTTTAAATAAAGTACAATCGTCTACGTGAAGGAACTCATCGATGCCGCTATCGGACATAAAACCTTTGAATCCAATAACACCTAAATCTTTAAGATGTTCCAGGGAATCCAGATTTCCTGGAACAAGTCCTCCCCAAAGGCCAAAATCAAGAATCGATTTTTGTATGGCCGCTTCTTTTTTGACTTGAAAGCCGTATGTCGATGTAGTCGGGGGACTGCTATTAAGAGGCATATCAAAGAAAGTTGTGACTCCCCCCGCAGCCAAACTTCGGGAGCCTGTGTAGAAACCTTCCCAGTCCGTCCGACCGGGTTCATTAAAGTGAACATGGGTATCGATCAAACCGGGCAAGACGTGCAGACCGAAAGCATCAATCTCTAGCTTGGCTTTTCTCCCTGACGGTATAGATCCAATTTGAACGATTTTTTGCCCGCACACAGCAATGTCCCCTTGAAATATTCCATCTTCGGTGACAATCTGCCCATTGCGTATAATAAGATCGTAACTACTTTCTTTCACGCCCATCCCCCTTTTACTCGATTACAGATATAGATTGAGTTTTATCCACAACTATTTGTTGATTGCGTTGCATTAATCCACGGTAGGCGACGGCAGAAATCATGGCACCAATAAACCATGAAAAGGGAGCAAAATACGAAAACATTGGAACTAGTGCGACAATTGTAGCGAAAATAGATCCGATAATAAAGGCAGCCAACGCCTGTAGGTTAAACCCATTTTTGTACCAATAAGGGGATGTGGCACCTTCCTTATAAAGAGAGTGCACATCAACTTTTTGCTGCTTAACTAAGTAATAGTCAATAACCATTACTCCGAAAATTGGACCGAGGAAAGCTCCAAGCCCTCCCAAGAAATAGTTGACACCTACAGGGCTCCCATAAATTTTCCAGGGCATGACAAGAACAGACAGAATAGCGGTAATAATCGTTCCTTTCTTGAAATTTATATGTTTCGGCGCTGCATTGGCAAGATCATATGCAGGAGATACAAGGTTCGCGACAATATTAATGGCTAACGTTGCAACGATGAAAACAATTGCTGCAATTAAATTGACCACACTATTCTCAATCTTTTGCACGATCAAAACAGGATCAACAATTGCCTCACCAAAAACTGTAATTGTACCTGCTGTAATAACTACAGTAGCCAAGGAAAATGCTGTCAAGTTAACTGGTATACCATATAAATTACCACGTTTTGTTACCTTTGTTGAAGTAGAAAAACGTGTAAAATCACAGGCATTCAACATCAGTGTCGAGAAATACGCTACTACCAATGCGATTGCCGCAAAGAAAGAATGAATTTGTTTACCTGCAGACGCTTCAACAAATCTGTCCATGATGTTGATATTTCCATTCGCCTTAACAACGATCCAAATAAGCAAGAATAGCATCATCACATATACTGCGGTACCCGCAAAATTATCAAATTTGCGAATCTTCTCCATGCCATATACTGCGATAAGCAATTGCAAAGCCCAGAGAATCAGGAATCCGATCCACCCCAATAAAGAAAGGCCTAGAAAAGATATATCATTTAGAGTAACCAACCCCGGCATAAATAGTAACAATACACCGACCACCGCATTCGAGGCAAGGTATGTTTGTATGCCATACCAAAAAATAGCGATAATCCCCCGTATAAGCGCCGGTATGTTTGCACCAAACACACCAAATGAAATACGCACCATAACGGGGTATGGAAGACCCATTTTCGTTCCAGGAATAGAAAGTAGGTTGACAAAATAATTTACAAGCAGGGCACCGAGAATAATCGCAATGAAAACTTGCCAGCCTGCAAGCCCCAAAAAGAACAGTCCCGCAGCAAATGTATAGCCGCCGATGCTGTGCACGTCAGACATTCACATTGACAACAGGCTAAAGAAACCCCATTTTCGCTCCTTTGGCGGAGCCAAGTCCTCGTTGTAGAGCCGCTCGCTATAGTCGGTAATCGTTTCGGTAAATAATTCCTCCTGCACTTTGTCCACTTTATTGTTCATTTGTAATCCCCCTCCCCATAGATTGTTATGAACTTGATTACTAGATTTGGTCATACCGTGTTACTTACTCATACTGTCTGTACACTGTACTCTCATTTTTGTTTCAAACACCAAACCGCAAGGACGTTCGTTGAAATTTATGCTATAGCAATAAACAAAAAAGTGTAATGACAAGAACATAGTTGGATTCCATCACATTGAAAGGATTTTGGACACTCCTTGGCAGGCAATTCTGTTTCCACAACGACCATCCAACTCGCGGTACCAAGGAGTCCTCTTTTGTTGTTTAAAGCATAAAGAGAATAAAGTTATTTGTCTGTCCGAAGCAAATCATAAAGAGTAAGTGCCACAATTTTTGTTGCTTTGACCAAATCTTCAATCCGGACATGTTCATCCGCCCGATGGCCGTTGGCTTCCAACAAGGTCCGAGGACCCGCGCCAAACAGGACGACAGGAACTCCGGCTTCCGCAAAATGTCTCGCATCGGTGTACAACGGAATTCCGTGAATCTCCGGCTCTCCGTCCATAATTTCTTTCCAGTTTGCCATAAGCGTCTGGATCAACAGGGAATCTACCGGTGTCGGCTTGAAGCTTTTCGCCAGCAGTATGCGTTCAAACTCCGCCCGGATTCCTTCATAGCGCTTAACCACCTGTTCCACCAGTTCGCGAATTTCCATTTCCACCTGTTCCCCGTCTTCCTCAGGGATCAACCGGCGGTCAATCCGGATTGTGCACTGATCCGGCACCACGTTAGTGTTGATTCCTCCCGAGATTAATCCGACTACTAATGTGGGAGACTCGATTCCAGGAACACTGGAACGTTTTTGATCTAACGTCCGGCGATAGTCGTACAGCGCCTGTAGCACGCCGGTCATCGCTTCGATGGCGTCATGTCCTGTATACGGCACTGCTGCATGTGCCGACTTGCCTTTGATTCGGATCTCAAGGTGCAGACATCCGTTATGGGAGTTTACAATCGAATACGTGAATCCAGCTGAGAACGCCATATCCGGCTGAATATATCCCTTTTCGATCATCCACTTCGGACCGATTTCTCCACCTGTCTCCTCATCGAAGTTAAACGCCAAGGACGCTTTGCCCGACAACTTCTCTGTCACTTGACGAAGGGCCATGACCGCGAAGGTATACGATGCAATGTCCGATTTGGATACAGCAGCACCGCGACCATACAGCTTCCCGTCAACGATTTGTCCGCCATACGGATCATACGTCCAGCCAAGTCCCGGCGCCACCACATCTCCATGAGCGTTGAGGACAATTTCAGGCCCTTTTCCGTCCCCAAAGATGGTTTTAGCGACAACGTTTGCTACCCGAACCATCCCTTTTTCCCTGACTTCCTCCAGGTCTACTTCCAACAGCGCGACATCTTCAAATTGAAAATCATGCAGACGTTTATAAATGTGCTCTGCGATGGCATAACAGTCGCCCGGCGGATTGTCCGACGGTATGGCGACCAGTTCCCGTAGAAATTTGATGAGGTTGTGCCTTTCAGATTCAATCCATTGCAAAATTTCCTGCTTCGCTTGACATTTGATAGTTGCCATTGATGATTCCCCCTTCTAATCTTAAGACTTTTTTATGATGTCAACTTCAGAGCAACATCCAGCAGCACAGAGGTTCCTATTTTAATGTCCTCGGCTGCTACAAATTCGTCAGGATGATGACTCAGACCATTTTTGCATCTGACAAAGATCATGCCAATGTCAGTTATAGAAGCTAATGCCATCGCATCATGTCCCGCTCCGCTAACAAGTCGAACTGACTTCATTTTGCGCTCCTCGAGAACCGAAGAAATCACATCGATAAAACGACTCGAACATAGCACAGCAGGAGATTCCATGACTTTTGTAAACTCGCAAACTAATCCCCGTTGTTTGGCAATCTCCTTACATTCCTCTATGATTCGGTTCAGTGCGGTTCTTCTAGTTCCATCGTCAATCGACCGGACATCAAGTGTTCCTTCGACCAATCCCGGAATCACATTGCTGGCCCCCGGAAATACAGACAGCTTTCCTACGGTAGCCATCAGATTCTCATATTGGAGAACGATCTGTTCGATTGCCAGGATCATTTCCGCTGTTCCGGCAAGTGCGTCTTTTCTCAGCGGCAACGGTACGGTTCCCGCATGCCCCACTAATCCTTCCACCCGGAATTTATATCGGGACTGTCCAGCAATCCCGGATACGACCCCGCAGGCTTGATTCATTTGTTCAAGAATTGGACCTTGTTCAATATGCAATTCAAGATAACCAAGGATTGTTTTCGGATGACGGGCAGCCGTGTGGTATTGAAATGGATCAAGACCGATCTCTTTCATGGCTTCTGCCAATGTAATCCCATTTGCATCTTTCGCAAACAGTTCTTCTTCCCGCAGATTACCCGCAATTGCCCGACTGCCAAGCAGCGTTGTATGAAATCTAGCACCTTCCTCATCGCAAAAGCCGATCACTTCAATTGGATTGTTGGGTCTCATACCGTTTTCATATAGGGTTTGAATCACTTCAATCGCTGCAATCACGCCAAGTACCCCGTCATATTTCCCAGCTTCAATGATAGAGTCGAGATGCGACCCAATGAGCAGTACTGGCGCGTCAGGCCATTTCCCTTCGTAACGACCGATGATATTATTAAGACCATCCCTGCGAACTGTCATGCCTGCTTCCTGCATCCATTGCGCCACCAGCTCATTAGCCATTTCGCTTTCCCTTGAAAAGGAAAGGCGGGTCACTCCTTTTTTAGTCATGCTGCATTTCGCAAGTTCTTCAATCCGACGTACGATTCGATCTGCGTTTACTTTTTGATAAAGCGTCTGCATCCCCACTCTCGCCTCTTTCTTTTTCAAATGAAAATAAATGTTATATAAAATGTTATAAAATATAACATATTGTGTTATATAAGTTGATTTTAGCTTGATTTTCCTCTATATTCATTGGTAAAATCGCTATAAATTTTATAATTTTTTGTGCAATTTAACCAAAAGGAGTGAGGAGTATGAAGATTTCAGATATATTACATATACCTGCTTTCCACAATGCAAGATTAATTGCGGGGCATAAGGGAAAAGAAAGAGAGGTGTATAGTGTAAATATGATGGATGCTCCCGATATCATCTATTACTTAAAACCGAATGAATTACTTGTAACTACAGCATATCACCTTAAAGACAACCCACACGACTTACTTGAGTTAATCAAAAGCATGGTGGAACAACAATGTGCAGGTCTTGCCATTAAAACAAAACGGTTTTTAGAAGAAATTCCGGAAAACGCTCTTGCCTATGCCAATGAAATCGGATTCCCCATCATAGAACTGCCAATAGATATTTCATTAGGAGAAGTTGTCAACCAATTATTAAGTTATATTCTTGATAAACGAACAAATGAATTGCTCTTAGCTATTGAAACGCATCAAAAATTTACCAAGCATATTATGAGTGGCAAAGGGTTAACATCCTTGCTCAGAAGCTTATCTTCCATGATTAAATATCCAATTATATTACTGAATAAGCATTTTCGAATTATCGGTTCTTCTCATCCGTTCTCCAATCTTTCTGATGAACTCAGGAAACTATACACAAATGGATTTCGCTTTTTTTTACCAAACACTTCTTATTCTTGTTTTTCCATTATATCTAACCGAGAGGTTGTTTCTGTATTTCCAATCTACACCCATGAGGAAAACAGCGGTTGCTTAGCTGTAATAGGTATGATTCCCTTTTCTAACCCGTCAATGATTTTAACCATTGAGCAAGCAGCCAATGTTATTTCCTTTGAATTAATGAAAGAAAATGCATTAAAACAATACACAAAAAAAGTGCGCAATGAGTTTTTTATTAATTTTACAGAAGGGGCATTTCAATCCCTAGAAGAAGTGACTATTAAGGCAAAAGAATTTCAGATTATCAATGACCAATCCTATATTTGTGCAGTTGGAAAACTTGATGAGAGCAGGACGATGTTAAGTTTCACAGAATCCCACAAAGAAATTGATACTATTTTTGAGTTTATAGAAGAAGAAAGTCACATCTTTTCTAAATCCATTCATCATTTCGTAAAAGGAAATATTTGTATTTTACTATTCCCTATCACAGAATCTTGGACAGAACTCAATACGATCATTCTCCCTTTCCTAGAAGAGCTGCAGATTAAAATCAAAAACAGATATAATCGGACTGTTTCTTTCGGACTTAGCAACTTATGCCAACAATTTTTAGATGTCCAAAAAGGATTCAGGGAAGCTTTGGAAGCGTTGCAGACTGGCCGGCTGTCAGGAAATCGCCAGTTTATTCAAATCTATCGAAGAAAAGATATTTCCGAACTTTTACAGATGATCCCCACACAAGATTTAAAAGATTTTTACAACGAAACATTACAAAAATTATCAGATCAGTCTATACACGAAAACCAAATCCTATTGCATACATTATTTGTATTTCTAGAGAACCATTGTCAAATTTCAGAAACAGCGAAGAAACTATACGTTCATCGAAATACCGTAATTTATCGTTTAGAAAATTGCGAAAAACTAATCGGAAAAAGCCTAAAAGATCCTGATACTACCTTCCGCCTTCGTTTAGCGTTTCGCATCAAAAATTTACTTCATTTATAAAAAAAGTCTTTTTTATAATTGTTAGATTTTGTAACATCGATATTTACCTACTCCGCCTAATTTCATACTGAACTTTTTGTTTTTTATGCAATTTGTCAACTCCTCTAAAAAATAATTGTACAAATTAACTAATGACATCTACATCACCTTACTTTATTATGTTATATAAAGCAACAATTAATGTCATTTTATTTACAAAAAACATCCATGAGTAAGCTTTTACTCGCCACCCAAGCATGAAAATAACCGCTCATGGATTCATTATTTTCACAGAAAAGAGGAGGGAATGCCATTGAACAAAAATCTTGGAAAGGCCCGAATTGTTTCTCTCGGTTTACAGCATGTATTAGCCATGTATGCTGGCGCCATTTTAGTTCCTCTGATCGTCGGAAGAGCGTTACATCTATCGTCAAAGGAGATAGCATATTTAGTAGCCATCGATTTGCTGACATGCGGAATTGCAACATTACTTCAAGCTTGGAAGAACAAGTTTTTTGGAATAGGATTGCCTGTTGTATTAGGTACATCTTTTGTTGCAGTGACGCCGATGATTGGAATTGGAACACAGTACGGAATGAATGCTATCTATGGTTCCATCATTACAGCAGGAATCTTTATTTTGATTTTTTCACCATTATTTGGTAAATTAGCAAAATTATTTCCTCCTGTTGTAACAGGATCGGTTGTCACCATTATTGGCGTCTCCCTTGTACCAGCCGGCATCAAAAACATGGCAGGCGGGGAAGGAAGTCCTCATTTTGGAGATCCCGAAAACTTACTTCTTTCTTTCGGAGTGTTCGTTTTCATTCTACTCATTAATCGATTTTTCCATGGGTTTATTCGAGCAATATCCGTTCTTCTTGGGATTATCGCAGGAACCATCGTTGCTGCTTTCATGGGAAAGGTAGATTTTACGAATGTCGCCAATGCATCATGGTTTCACGTTCCTCAACTATTTTATTTTGGTACACCTTCCTTCGAGTGGGGGCCAATGATAACAATGACCCTTGTCGGTATTGTTATCATTATTGAGTCTACAGGCTCCTTCTTTGCTCTAAGCAAAATTTGTGAACAAGATATTAACGATCAAGACTTAGTTCGCGGATACCGCGCTGAAGGATTGTCATTTATTTTAGGCGGCCTATTTAACGCATTTCCTTACAGCACTTTTGCTCAAAATGTCGGACTTGTTCAACTAACCAAGATTAAAACGAGAAACGTTGTAATTGCCGCTGGCAGCATTCTTGTTTTGCTTGGATTAATTCCTAAAATCGCTGCCTTTACAACCATTATCCCTACTCCTGTATTAGGGGGAGCAATGGTTGTCATGTTTGGAATGGTAGTTTCCTCTGGCATTAAAATGCTTAGCTCTGTAGATTTTCAACAGCAAAATAACTTATTAATCGTAGCCTGCTCGATTGCATTAGGGCTTGGTTCAACAGTGGTCCCTAATCTCTTTGCTCAATTGCCGCAAATCATGCGAATTCTTTTAGGAGATGGAATTGTAACAGGCAGCTTAACTGCTATTATCTTAAACTTGTTTTTTAATCTTTCATTAAAGGAAAAGCCAACTGTTAATAACACTTTAAAAACAACAATAGAATAGAATCACAAGAAAAGGGGGAAAATGATGCGATTAGAACAATTAAACGAAATGAGTGCTTCTGAATTTATTAATCAATTAGGAGGAGTTTTTGAGCATTCTTCATGGGTGGCAGAACGGGCAGAGCCCTATCGGCCATTCTCCTCATTTCAATCTCTATATGATAAAATGGTGGAGATTGTCGAAACAGCTTCGGAGAACGAAAAATTAAAATTAATTAGAATGCACCCACATTTAGGCACTAATGCAAAAGTAACAGATTTCTCTCAAAAGGAACAGAAACATGCTGGATTAAATGAATTAACAGAAGATGAACATAATCATCTAATGCTACTCAACAAAGAATATATGGATAAGTTTGGATTCCCTTTCATAATGGCAGTTCGCGGAAAAACAAAACAAGATATTTATAGAACGATAAAAGAAAGACTAAAAAATAATTATAGAACAGAGTTTGAACAAGCATTAGAAGAAATAAAAAAAATCGCGATGTTTCGTTTACAAGAAATAATTAATGGGGGAGAGATGATTTCTATGACCAATAATAAAGAAAGAGTCATGTATTATGGAAAAGGAGACGTATTTGCCTACCGCACATATTTAAAACCACTTACAGGGATAAGAACGATTCCTGAATCTTCTTTTTCTGGTCGAAATAATATTATTTTTGGAGTAAATGTAAAAATAGCAGTGGGAGGAGCAAAGTTGTTAACCTCTTTTACGGAAGGAGATAATAGCTTAGTCGTTGCAACGGACTCGATGAAAAATTTTATTCAAAGACATTTAGCTAGTTATACTGGAACAACGATTGAAGGATTTTTAAAATATGTAGCAACTTCATTTTTAAAGAAATATTCTCATATTGAAACTATTTCATTGATTGGAGAGGAAATTCCATTTGAAACAACTTTCACATTAAGTGATGGAAATATAACAGCTAGTGACCTAGTTTTTAAAAGATCCCGAAATGAATATTCCTTTGCTACTTTAAACATGGTTCGAAGAGAAAATGACAGTATAGATATTATCGATCAATACAGCGGAATTTCTGACCTTCAATTAATAAAAGTCAGCGGCAATTCTTTCGTCGGTTTTATTCGCGACGAATACACAACCCTTCCAGAGGATACAAACCGCCCGCTATTTGTTTACTTAAACATCAAATGGAAATACAAAAACATTGAAGACTCATTTGGTGATAATCCAGAATATTATGTTGCAGCCGAACAAATTCGCGACATTGCCACTTCGGTATTTCATGAAACAGAAACACTTTCCATCCAACACTTAATTTATTTAATCGGTTGCAGAATATTAGAAAGATTCCCTCAACTCCAAGAAGTAAACTTTGAATCTCAAAACCATACATGGGATAAAATCGTTGAGGAAATTCCTGGATCACAAGGAAAAGTATATACTGAACCGCGACCACCATACGGATTTCAATGCTTTACTGTTACACAAGAAGACTTGCAACACAAAAACATTCCTATGCTTTCTGCTGAAATTCAATAATAAAGGAGCACTTAGATGAGCGGGTTAACGACACATATTTTAGATTTAACACATGGAACACCAGCCGAAAATGTAAAAATAAAGTTGTTTCGTTTCGATGATGAATTGGAAACAAAAAAACGGCTGCTGCAAACGACTATCACGAATCAACATGGTCGCGTTGACCAGCCATTATTAGATGAGCATGAAATTGTTCCAGGGAAATATGAACTTGTATTTTACATCGGTGATTATTTTCTGAGAAAAGGCCTAGAATTGGATGAACCTGTATTTTTAGATAAAGTGGTGGTTCGCTTTGGGATTTCTCAACCTAATTCCCATTACCATATTCCTTTGCTCATCTCTCCGTGGGGATATCAAGTATATCGAGGAAGCTAAAAATATATGGGGCTGATTCAAATACACGTTGAATCAGCCCTTTTGTTACGCTACGAAACCGATTATAATAAAAAGATCTCCCGCAAACTTGCGGGAAAACCCGTACTCTTTATAATTTTATAATTGAGCTAGTTTCTGAATCGCTCTGATGATGCCGCCATAACCGGTACATCTACAAAGATTTCCTGATAATCCTTCGAGAATTTGCTCCGCAGTTGGGTTGGCATATTGATCAAAAATGGATTTTACAGCCATTATCATTCCCGATGTGCAGTATCCGCATTGAAAGCCTCCTTCTTCCAAAAAAGCCTTTTGAATCGGATGAAGTCCATTCTTTCCTAAACCTTCAATCGTTATAATCTCCTTCTGATCTGATTGATAGGCCCTCACTAAGCAAGAATTGACTAATTTTCCATCCATAATGACTGAACAGGCACCGCATCGACCAATTCCACAAGAAACTTTTGTGCCCGTTAATTGCAATTCCTCTCTTAGTATATCAACAAGACGCATAGTTGCATCTACAAACAATTCCTTTGCTTGTTCATTAACAATAAGAGAGATTTTTATTTTTTCCTCCAACGGGGATTTAGCTTTTCCTACAATTTTGTTGTCAGCCACTCTCTCATCTCCCTTTGATTCACGGCTTTTACAATTTCCTCACGAGACACAGGCAGCTTAGTAACCCACAAACCAATCGCGTCATAAATAGCTTTAGCAATCGCCGGAGCAACGGCCACCGTCCCAATTTCGCCTACACCTCTTGGACCATACGGATCTCCCTCATACAATTCTTCTATAGCTGTTATATCCATAGAAAGCGGAATGTCATTTATGGTAGGAATAAGATAGGAGTCGAAATTTTCTGTTACGTACTTTCCCTTTTCCATTATCGCTTCTTCTAGTAATGTATATCCTAATGCCATAACTGAGCCGCCTTCAATTTGCCCCAAGTAGCCTGTTGGATAAATCACCGGGCCTGCAGCAACCGCCTGATCCAAATTTTTCACTCGCACTATTCCCGTTAATTCATCTACTTCGACTTTTACCGCACAAGCGGCAAAAGAATATAAATAGTGCCCGCCAGGAATGGAATAAGGAGTCGTTGGAAAATGAAATTCCGTCTCGATTTGGATGGGATCATCCTTCGTTTCATGGGCTATTTGCTGATAAGTGATGAGAGGCTCAGAATTCAATCCATCGCAGGACCAAATTCCAATGGGACCTAAATACAATTGAGTGGCTGGCACTCCAGTGCATTGAGAAGCTTTTTCTAATAATCTTTTTTTAAAAGGATCTTTCATCCGTTGAAGCGCATGCCACACCATGCTTGTTCCCCGTGAAGCGGTAGAAGAACCGGAGCGGGGAACGCGATCAGTATCGCCAATCGTGATTTTTATATCATTTGCTGAGCAGCCTATTTCTTTTATTACTAGCTGTTCAATGACAGAAAGCAGCCCTTGGCCAAATTCTTCGAAGCCGAAAGCAATTTCAATTTTTCCATCCTCATTTAACGATAGACGGCCCCCTGCTGGGTCTAAACGTCCATATCCAAGTCCTCCTCCGTGCATCGCAATGGCAACGCCTATACCTGTTTTTTTCCATCGATCAGTGCCTTCTCCCCACTCTATGCTCTCTTTTTTATTTAAAAGAGGAGATTGACTAATCGCTTTTAAAACTTGTGCTGCCCCATCAGTAGGTGCAATCTCTTGACCTACTGGACCTAGATCATCGGCTTTGCGGAGATTTCTTTTTCTCAACTCCATTGGACAGATTCCAAGCTTGACCGCCAAACGGTCGATTTGCCCCTCCAACGCAAAGGTCACTTGATTTCCTCCAAATCCTCTGAACTCTCCAGCAACACCATTGTTTGTATAGACACTTAACCCTTCAACATGCACATTTGGGATAATATAAGGTCCTGTTGCATGCTCAACCGCAAAATCTAATACAGCCGGACCTAACGTAGCGTAAGCACCCGTATCCGCAATAATTCGTACTTGATGAGCAAGAATTTTACCATTACGGCTGGCACCTGTCTTCATCGTAATCTTCATTGGGTGCCTTTTTAGTCCGGATCTAACAGATTCGCGTCTGCTTTGGTGAATTTTCACCGGACATCCAGTTTTTATCGCCAATAATGCACCGTACGGCTGAATATTCAACTCATCTTTGCCGCCGAAAGATCCGCCGATTGGACTGGAAACCACCCTGATTTTACTTTCAGGAACATTTAAAATTCGGGCTAATTGGAAACGATCTTTATATCCATGTTGTGTTCCGACATACACAGTAATCCTTCCATCCTTTTCTGGAACAATCACCCCTCCTTCCGTTTCCATATACGCGTGCATTTGACGAGGCAACTCATACGTTTCTTCCACAATCACATCACATGTTTGAAAGGCTTCTTCTACATTTCCTTTTTGATAGGAAGCTTGATGAAGAATATTTCCGTCAGGATGTAATCGAGGTGCTGAAGGAAGAAGAGCCTGTTCCGGATCATCGATAACAGGCAAAGGCTCATATTCCACTTCGATTAGCTGAAGCGCTTTTTCCGCTATTTCTTCCGTTTCTGCTGCCACAGCAGCAACAGCATCTCCTACATATCGAACCCGCTCATCGCACAAAACCGGCTGATCGGGAAAAATTAACCCAAATCGATTTAATCCCGGCACATCTTTACTAGTAATAACAGCTCGCACTCCCGGCAACTCTTCCGCTTTTTTTGTAGAGATAGAAATAATTTTGGCATGAGGATACGCACTACGTAAAATTTTCCCATGAAGCATATTAGGAAAAGAAAGATCTGTTAAAAACTTTAATTTACCTGTTACCTTATCTACTCCATCTGGTCGTATAAGGGATCTCTGTAAATTGTTAGAATAGGTAAATTTCATGATTATCCCTCCAATCTACTTAATTCGGAAATAATGATATTGGCCGTCACCCATCGCCGATAGTCATCAGAGTAAAAAACATCAGAAATGGGATGAAATTCATTAAGGATCGTTTCATATACATTCCTTAACAACTTGGGATTTATCATTTGATCTATTAGCAATTGTTCTGTTGCTTTTAAACGATGAGGACGATTATCTCCTCCACCTACTGCTAATCGAACAAAATCGATCACCCCTGCATCATTTTTGCCTATCACTCCTGAAACCGTCACAACTGATCCTGAAAAAGCCTCTCTCCGTCCAACCTTTTTATAAAATTGAGTAACAAATGAAGAGTGACGATATTCTGGCAGAATGACGCCAGTAAGGAGAACCTCCTTATTTTGTCTTGTATTCAACCAATGATCTAGTTTTTCGGTTTTTATTGTTTTTCCATCAAAGTATGACACTTCCGCATCCATCGTTAAAAGAGCAGGAATGGCATCACCAAATCCATAGGCTACATTTCCACCAATCGTTCCTAAGTTACGAATGGCTGGCGCAGCAATTTGCTGAATTGCTGTTGATAATAAAGACCACTTTTCTTTAATAACAGGATGATTGCGACAAGTGGCCAACTTGGTCATTGCACCAATCTGTAGAAAACGTTTTGTTCCTTCCGTTTTGTAGTTAATCCCCTCAAGTCCTTCTACTTTTTCAAGACTTATCAGTTGAGGAGGATACGGTACCCCCTTTTCCCACTGAGTTTGTAGCAGTGTCCCTCCAGCAACAAAGCATGATTGCAAATGAAATTTTTCCCTTAATGTCCATGCCTCTTTAATGTCTGTTGGAGTCCAAACTTTTGCAGCCAGTATCCTCATGCTCATTTTTATATCCCTCCTTCTCTCGCCAATTGGTAATCTTCCTTTGTATCAATATCAAAAAAGCCTTTCGATCTTCATAGATGATGGAAATCCCGTTTAAATCGGGATTTTGGCGTATAATTCCTTGTGCACCAGCATCTCCTGTGAGTGTTATCAGTTTTAGAAAAAGATTTTTTGATAGTAAAACAGGCGGCCTTAATAAGTTCCCAAACATCGCGGCTACAAAATCTAGTTTTTTATGGTTGCTTACGTTTACGTATTGTTCGTACTGAAAGATTAGTTCGTTAATCATTTCTGTTCGAATAAAAGGCTGATCAGCAAGGAGAACGACCACCCCATCTGCTTTCTCCTCCTTTTGCCCTAGATAAACCCACTTTTAAAGAGAACGATTGCCCTTTTTCTGCCTCGCAACAACGGACAATCGTCCAGCGATTTTTCAATGCTTTCATTCTTAACACCCAATCAATCCAATCTAACGTGTCATCCTCTCTTGTAATTACAAAGATATGGTCAAGTTCAGATGTAACAGCCGCATACAGAGATAAACTTCCTATCGTCCGATCCCTGATGGGAAGGGAAAGCTTATGTGTCCCCATTCGGCTGCTTTTTCCCGCCGCTAAGAAAATCCCAAAATTCTAACGGATTTCATAAAAATGGCACCTTGCTTTTTAACAGCATCTTTTTTACGTGAATTAATTCAGCAAGAATACTAATAGCAATTTCTTCAGGGCCTTCAGCTCCAATAGTCAATCCGACCGGTGTGCTGATTTGAAATGGCAATTCTCCGAAGTTAAGTAATCGAGAAGTTCGTTGTTTAGAACCCATGACCCCGATGTACCGCAAGTCTTTTTCCACTATCAATTGCAACAGTTCTTTATCTCGTTGAAATTGATGAGTTAAAATGACAACAAAATCCCGAGGGGTAAACTGTAATTTCGATACTGCTTCTTGCGGGGATCCAACAATGAGCTGATCTACATCAGGAAAATTTTTTTATTGCATAGCGCTTCTCTCCAATCACATACAGTAACAGAAAAGCCGGTTTTTGCTGCAAAACTGGCAAGAGAAACCGCATCAGGGCTGGCGCCGAAAATAATAAGCCGAGGTTTTGGTTGGAAACAGTGAAAATAACAAAAAGAAGTAAAACGGGATACCCTTTTTCGCGAGCACCCTCTTTTCGTTCTATTCTCTTAAGAACACAAAGTAAGCAAGGAAAACAAAAAACAATACATATAGAATTGGGTGAACTTCTTTGCCGCGGCCCTTTAAGATCATAGTGATTGGATAGAAGATGAAACCGACCGCAATTCCCGTGGCGATGCTGTAAGAAAGCGGCATCGTGATCAGCGTGAAAAAGGCTGGGACAGCAACCTCTAATTTTTTCCAATCAATCTCCCCAATTGAAGACGCCATTAACACCCCGACGATAATTAGAGCTGGCGCTGTTACCGGAGCAGTAATAACGCTTAATAACGGCGAGAAGAATAACGCTAACAAAAATAAAATCCCTGTGACAACGGCTGAAAATCCTGAACGTCCGCCTGCCGCAACACCTGCGGATGACTCAATGTAAGAAGTCGTTGTTGATGTTCCGAAAATCGCTCCGACCATCACTGCTGTCGCATCGACAAGCAGTGCTTTTCCTGCGCGCGGCAACTTGTTGTCCTTTAACAATCCCGCTTGGTTCGCCACCGCTAAAAGCGTTCCGGTCGCATCAAAAAAGTCAACGATAAAGAACGTTAACACAACCCCTAACATTTTTAAGGTAAAAATGTCGTCCAAATGTTCGAACGCCACTCCAAAAGTAGGAGAAATGTCAGGAATCGCTCCAACAATTTTATGCGGAACTTCAATTAATCCAACAATCATTCCTACAACAGCGGTAATCACCATTCCGTAAAAAACACCGCCATTTACTTTTTTCACCATTAAAACAACAGTAACAAACAAACCGAAAATGGCCAATAACGTATTCCCGTTTTTAAAATCACTTAAACCGACTAACGTCGCTGGATTGTCGACAATGATTCCAGCGTTTTGGAATCCGATAAATGTAATGAATAGACCAATTCCCGCTCCGACCGCATATTTTAATTCTATCGGAATCGCATCAATAATTTTTTCGCGAATACCTGTCAACGTTAAAACTGTAAAGATCATTCCTGAAACAAATACGCCTGCTAACGCTGTTTGCCAAGGAATTTGCATATGCAATACAACCGTAAATGCAAAAAACGCATTCAATCCCATCCCTGGCGCTAACGCGATCGGATATCTTGCTAAAATCCCCATCAAAATCGAGCCGTACGCCGCAGCCAATGCGGTTGCGACAAACACCGCACCTTGATCAATTCGAAGTTCGTTTGGAATATCTTTCACCGCTCCCAATGAAAGCGTGAACGGGTTTACAAATAAAATATAAGCCATCGATAAGAACGTCGTTAACCCGGCAACGATTTCTGTCCGGTAGTTTGTGCCAAGTTCATCAAACTGGAAATACTTTCTCACTTCCTTCTTTGTCCCCCTTTAGTATATAAATGTTCAGTTGTGCCTATTGAGACTAAGTAAAAGTAAAATACCGCTCTCCAAACAATCGACCTCCTCACGAAATATTAACGATTCGATTATATTTTTTTTTAGAATTTTTTATCATTTAATTTGTTATTTTTTATAACACAAAAAATGAAATAATTTCGAATACGGCTAATTTTATTTTCCTCTTTGAATACATGTAATAATTTGTTACATATTTGTTGAAATGTATTTATCTTTATTTTAGGATATCGTTATCAACGACGAATACATATGCTTGTACACCAACCATAGATTAAGTTGTTAAAACGTTTCACTCATGTTGAAAAGTCAATTTGCATTCATATAAACAGCTATTATTACGCTATGTTAGCCAACAATAAAATAGTTGCGACAAGCAATCGGGGGGAATCGAATGGGAACTTTGTTAATTAAAAATGCACAAATTATTACAATGAATCCAGCTAATGAGATTATAATCGGCGACATTTTCATAAAAAATGACACGATTCACTCAATCGGTTCAGAATTAAATCCAAATCAGGTTGATAAAATCATTGATGCGAAAAATCGTACCGTTATACCGGGATTTATACAAACTCACATTCACTTATGCCAAACTCTTTTCCGAGGGAGAGGAGATGATTTAGAGCTACTAGATTGGTTGAAAAAGCGAATATGGCCATTGGAAGCAGCACATGATGAAGATTCAATCTATTATTCTGCAATGCTTGGAATCGGGGAACTTATTCAAAGTGGGACAACGACGGTAGTCGATATGGAAACAGTCCATCATACAGAGTTTGCTTTTCAAGCCATTGCCAAAAGCGGGATAAGAGCTTTGTCAGGAAAAGTGATGATGGATAAAGGCGATGATGTTCCAATTGGATTGCAAGAAAAGACGTCTGATTCTATACAAAAAAGCGTCGATTTGTTAGAAAAATGGAATATGTTTGATAACGGAAGAATTCGCTATGCCTTCTCTCCTCGTTTTGTCATTTCATGTACGGAAGAGTTATTGAAAGAGATCAGAAATTTATCAGAAGAGTATAATGTGAAAGTCCATACCCATGCAGCAGAAAATAGAAAAGAAATTGAAATAGTGCAAAAAGAAACAGGCATGAGAAACATTGAATATCTTGATTATCTGGGGCTGGCAAATGAACGATTGATACTAGCCCACTGTATATGGCTAAATGAGCAGGAAAAGAAAATAATCAAAGAAAAAGGGGTTCATATCAGCCATTGTCCTGGATCAAATTTAAAATTGGCATCAGGAATCGCTGATATTCCAGATTTACTCAGCATGGGCGTTTCTTTAAGCCTAGGTGCCGATGGAGCCCCATGCAATAACAATTTAAATATGTTTAATGAAATGAGACTAGCAGCACTTATCCAGAAACCTACATATGGACCTACAGCTATGAATGCCAGGAGCGTCTTCGAAATGGCAACAATTGGCGGTGCCAAAGCAGTAGGATTAGAGAATGAAATTGGAAGTATTGAAATTGGCAAAAAAGCAGATTTAGTTATCTTAAATTTGAACAATTTCCATACGTATCCTTCCTATGATGTCGATCCCATTTCTCGAATCGTTTATTCTGCTTCGAGAGATGACGTCGAAACAACCATCATTAACGGACAAATTGTCATGGAAAATAAAGTGTTAAAAACTATTGACCAAAATATTGTTTTATATGAAGCAAACCGTTCCATTAAAAGACTTTTAAAAAGAGCAAGCTTTATTTAGTATGCTGTTATCTTACATTTCGCACCACTTAGATCCGAAAAAAGCAGAATTTTCCTGGAACGCTGTCAAGTTTATAAGGAACGACAAAAATAAAGAAGAAGCAGAAGACATTACTTCCTTTGGAGGATGGAAAAACGCATTGAACCACTCATTAGGCTGCTAATACTTTGTAGATATTCAACAGCCTCAACCCTTGAATCGCTCCAGTATGGGGAGATTCAAGGGTCTTATTTGCCTCATATTTGCCTAGGGTTCGCTTCCATGGATAAATTGAAGCAGCGAAAGCTGGGGAACACGGGAGGGGATTTTCTGTTGTGGCGAATGAAATTGGAGCATTGGCGAGTCAAACGTCGAAGGCTGTTCAACAAACGCGCGATATTCTTTCATTCATTCAAAGCGAAATAGCTTTAACAACTGATGTCGTGAAGAAAGAAATAAAGCAAATCGAAGCAGGATCCAACGAGATGCTAACGATTATCGATTTTCTTGACTCGCTGCAAGGAAAGCTCGACCACATTACAACGATGGTATCTAATTCCGTACAGGCAGTAAACGCACAATCCGATAGTGTTCAAGAAATTGCCGGTTTACTGGGCAATATTACAGATATGGCAATGAAAAATAAAGAGCATGTCAATCGGGTCATCATGGATATGGATGAACAGCACGAAAATATTGAGAAAATTTTAACTGTTAATGAAGCATTAGAATCGACATCGAACGAACTACAAGATATTATTGGAAAGGACCGTTCTGTTGCAGCGGCTTCGCTGGATGAAACGATCATCAGAAACACGACAGAAAAAATTTCTCATCTTCTTCAAACATGTCCTTTACACCATATGGATAGGGAACATCATCAGCAATTATTAAACGATTTTCTGCAATCTAATCCCAAAATTGAAGCGGTGTGGTCGAATCATTTAGACGGAACATTTGTATATTCGAACCCTCCTGCCGGGCTTATCAATGCCAAAGCGCGTCCTTGGTTTATCGAAGCCAGCAAAGGACGGACATATGTGTCGGACCCGTATACGTCGGTATTAACTATACAAAATTATACACATCTCTCCCATTTAAGCAAGGTAAAAAATCAAAAAATACAATATATTTCGAATCATTTTGTCATGAATCTTTACATAAGAGTAAACCTAAAAATCAAATCATGTTTTTTACCACCTTATTCCCTACAATGAAATTCGGTAGAACGTCTTTGGCAATGGCGGAAGGAGTCCGTCTTACCAATCGGTTTCACAAGGATATTCATGCCATCGAACAGTCAGTGAACAGCTTTTTAGAGTACATCGAACATCGCCAAAAAGGAGTTCTCCAGCGCTTAGGATGTGCTGTTTTGTTAAAAATAAATAACGCTTTTCCACAGGAAATCTCCTTTGGAAAAGCGAATTCTCAAGATCGTTTTTTTACTGTCATCACCAATGCATTGTATGAAACAGTCTCAAATCACCGCTTTTTTCTCCTTCCCCTCTTGTTCGTACGGTTTTTTTATTATAATAGCAAGATAAACGAAACCTATAACAAGCCAAGCTGACCCTAACAGCAATGACCATTTATCCAAAAGCGTTAACAAGTAAAAAATAAATCCTGCGCCGATGAGCGGAAAAAGAAGATAAGAAATGAATTGCTGCAATGAACGTTGTTTTTCCTTTATAAAGTAATGCGCAATGACAGATAAGTTCACAAACATAAATGCTACTAATGCCCCGAAATTAACGAATTTAATACAAGTATCAAGATCAATGACAAGAGCCAAAAGCGAAAGAATACTAACGATCACAATATTAAAAACTGGAGTTTTAAATTTTGGATGAACATAGCCAAATGATTTTTTTGGCAACAATGCATTACGACCCATGACATACAACAGACGGGACACTGTAGTCATAGAAGAAACACCTTGAGTCAATATCGCGAATATTAACACAAATGTAAAGAGGGAACTAATTAAGTTGCCACCTACTGTTTTTGCTAGCTCAAAACCTGCAGAATCGGGATTTTGAAATGTAAAATGAGGATAAGCAAGCTGGATTAAGTAAGAAGTAGTAAAATAAAGAACAGCCGCTATCACAATAATAATCATAATGGCCCGAGGAATATTCTTTTTCGGATTAATGGTTTCCTCTGCCATTGTAGTGATGGAATCAAATCCAAGAAAAGAAAAGCAAACAATCGAAGCGCCAGCTAAAATGTTAGAGAACGTCACATGGGAATTCATGATAAAAGGACTGCTTAACGATGAAACCGTTGTTGCGGATCCGGTTCTGAGAAGATGATTAAGAACAGTGGAACAGAAGATAGCGATAAAGATGATCTGCATAATCACAAATACTCTACTTACATTCGCAGAAGACTTCACACCGATAATGTTAATGATCATAATCACAATATCAAGAACAATGATCCAAACATAAGTCGGAATAGACGGAAATTGTGCATGAAGATTAATTCCAAACATTAAAACAGCAATAATACAAGAAAAAAAGTAATCAAGTAAAATAGCCCAACCAACCAAAAATCCAACAAAAGGATTCATTGCTTTCGTAATGTATGTCAAAGCAGAACCAGAAACGGGAAACGCTTTTGCCATTTTCCCATAGCTTGAGGCAGTAAAAAAGATAGCAATAAACGCCAACATATAAGCTGCCGTCAACATTCCTTTCGAAGCTTCAAATAAAATACCGAAGCTAGTAAAAAAAATCATTGGTGTCATCCAAGCCAAACCTAAGAAAACAACTTGAAATAATGTAAGTGTTCGTTTTAATTTTTGTGTTTTTTCCATTTTCAACACCCTTTCTTTTATTATTCCCAATGTATCAGTCTGCCTTCCGGTCCCATTTTCAATTAGACAAGTTGTACCGTCTTCGTCTCCCTCCCCCTCCTCTTTATCGATTGTTAATTTTTCTAACATAATAGGTAATATTATGTAACATAATTTAAAACACATTGTACATAAAAAAATAGAAAAAGCAAGATTTTTTCACCTTAAAACCCCAAAAACTTTTTTGCACAGAATAAATAATAAAACTGATTTTATCGTTCTATTTTTTAGAAAATTTATTTTTTATCCCAAAAACTCTTGATCTTGCTAAGTTTTAATGTTACAATTCATAACATAAGATGTTTGTTATTATTACAAAACTAAATACTTAAAGTTTTCTAGGGTTCCGCGGATGCTTGATCCGGTCTGGTCCGAGAGAAAACGCACAGCCGAGAGCTGTGTACACGGAAGGATAAAAGCCTGGGAGGTATCAATTAAGACAAATGGTCTTATTAAGACAATTTGTCTCATTGCTGCCTCCCTTTGTTTTTTTAGGAAACAATTTTTAAGGAGGTTTGTAAAATGGAAAAAATCTGGTCTAAGTTGCTAAATCCCGGAGGAAAGTGGTCCGGCATAATCGGACGGGGAAAACTCATTCGTTTTACTGCTCTCGATGAGGGGGCAAACGTTTCGCTATTGTTGTATAACGCAAAGGACATGTCCGAACGCTATAACATGCCTGATACATTAAAAGCTCAACATACCGCCTATTTGACCAAAGGAAACGTTTTAATGAGTGACAACGGACGAGTGTTGGCTAGTATTGTTGAAGATAGTGTCGGTTGGCACGATACGATTTCTGGTTACACTACCCGTGAAATGACGGATGCCAAATACGGAGTAACAAGTTATCAAGAATTACGAAACGATTGGCTTCGCAGTGGAGAAGAAAACTTTGCGATGGAACTCGTCCGAAATGGGTTAGGACTGAGAGATTTAGTTCCTGTCGTCAATCTTTTTTCAAAAGTGTATTGTGATCATCATGGTGACATGCACTTTGTTGTAGGACATTGCCCGAAAGGAGCTACGATCACACTGCGTACAGAGATGGATGTATTGCTTGTACTATCAAATACGCCAAACCCACTAGACCCACGAACACCTTACCCTTCCGTACCTGTAAGGATGGAAGTATTTAACTCCACGCCAGCAGGTTCTGACGATTATTGTGTAAACTTTCGCCTGGAAAATCGGCGCGCATTTGAAAATACGTGGGAATACTACCAGCTTATTGGTATGTAACTTATTGAATCTATCTTAACGAAGGAGGAATTACAATGTTAAACAAAGTAGAAAGCCCTCGTAAAGTGGAAGAAGCAGTGTACGATAAAATCATCCCTGCAGGAACAGGTTGGATGCATGAATTGCTCCCAGGTCAAGTTCTCCGTATTGTCGATTTAGAAGGAAACCAAGCGGTGGATACGTTATTTTTTGACGCGGAAAATCCGGAAGACCACTACAGTGCAGTGTCCACAATCACTGCCCAAAAAAATATTTACCTTACAACAGGTTCCATATTACGTTCGGAATCAGGAAAAGAATTACTAAAAATTGTCGCAGATACGTGTGGACGGCACGATACATTAGGCGGCGCCTGCTCTGCACAAAGCAATACAGTACGGTACTCGCACGACACGCTGCCGATGCACAATTGCCGCGATACATTTATGCTTCTTTTAGCTCAACACGGTGGAAATTATACAAAAAGAGACTTAGCCCCTAATGTTAACTTTTTTATGAATGTCCCTGTCACTCCGGAGGGAGGCTTAGAATTTGCCGACGGAATTTCCGGCCCGGGACGTTATGTAGAATTGCTTGCTTTGCGACGGACTACCATTCTCATTAGCAACTGCCCGCAATTGAATAATCCATGTAATGCCTATAATCCGACACCGATACAGCTGCTTATTTGGGACAAATAAAAAATGATTAGAACGGAGGAAAGACATATGTTTAAGAAAGTGCTGATCGCCAACCGCGGCGCCATCGCCGTCCGGATTGAACGAACATTGCGCAAACTCGGTATTCCATCCGTAGCAGTATATACAAAAGCAGATCAGGACAGTCTCCATGTGGATTATGCTGACGAAGCCGTCCTCATTGGGGACGGCCCCGCTAAAGATAGCTATTTAGATGCTGATTTAATTTTAAAAACAGCCGTCGAAACCGGAGCGGACGCGATCCATCCTGGATATGGATTTCTGAGCGAAAATGCTGAATTTGCTCGCGCTTGCCGTCAACATGGCATTACATTTATCGGTCCTACTCCCGAACAGATTGAAATGTTCGGATTAAAACACTTAGCAAGAGAAATTGCAAAAAAAGCAGGTGTTCCTTTACTTCCAGGAACTGAACTCATAACAGGGATTGAGGAAGCACTACAACAAGCTGCCGTTATTGGATACCCTGTTATTCTGAAAAGCACAGCTGGAGGCGGCGGCATCGGTATGCGCGTGTGTGAAAATGAAGATGAATTGCGCTCTGCCTTTGAAGCGGTACGTCACCTTGCTGAAGCAAATTTTAAAGATGGTGGTGTCTTTTTGGAAAAATATATACGAAAGGCGCGCCATGTAGAAGTGCAAATATTTGGTAACCGTTTTGGGGAAGTAGTGGCATTAGGAGAAAGAGATTGTTCGATTCAGCGTCGCAATCAAAAGATGATCGAGGAGTGTCCAGCTCCAAATTTACCGGAACATATAAGAAATGCCATGTTAGAAGCAGCGAAGCGCCTTGCAGCCGAAGTCGGCTACCGAAGTGCCGGTACCATCGAATTTCTTTACGACCCACAAATACATGCATTTTACTTCTTAGAAGTAAATACACGCCTTCAAGTAGAACATGGTGTAACGGAAGAAGTATTAGGTATTGATTTAGTCGAATGGATGATTCTTGAAGCTGCTGATGCGCTACATCATTTACCGTCATTAATAAAAAAACCTCGAGGCCACAGCATCCAAGTTCGCCTGTATGCAGAAGATTGCTTTCACGATTTTCGACCAAGCGCTGGTCAGCTCGATCAAGTGATATTTCCTAAAAAAGCTCGTGTCGAAACGTGGGTAAGAAACGGCATAACGATTACTACGCTTTATGACCCTATGCTTGCGAAAATCATTGTTCATGGAAAAGATAGAACCGACGCTATCGAAAAGCTAATTCACGCCCTTGAAGAAACGCGATTATATGGCATCACTACAAATCTTTCCTATATTAAAGCTCTTCTACATGAAAAAGAATTTCAAGAAGGAAATGTATATACACAATTCGTAAACGGATTTTTTCCAGCGGAACATGCATTGGAAGTGCTCGACGGCGGAGTGCAAACAACCGTTCAAGACTGGCCTGGACGAATCGGCTATTGGGATGTGGGAGTTCCCCCATCCGGCCCAATGGACTCACTTTCTTTTCGAATTGGAAACAAATTGCTTGGTAACGACGAAGGAGCTCCTGGTCTTGAGCTAACATTGCGCGGCGGCTCCTACCGTTTTCGAAACGATATGTGGTTCTGCATTACTGGCGCGGACATGCAAGCGACGCTCGACGGCATTCCAGTTTCTATGTATAAGCCGATTTTTGCAAAAAAAGGGCAAATACTAAGTTTTGGTGAAGCGAAAGAAGGGATGCGCACCTACTTGCTTGTTGCCGGTGGTTTTGATATGCCAGACATTCTCGGTAGTTCTTCTACCTTTACACTTGGCGGCTTCGGTGGACATGGGGGACGCGCTTTACGAGCAGGAGATGTTCTTGCTGTTCGTGTCAGTAAAGAACATTCATCCATGATCCATACAGAGGAACTTTCTTCTGCCTCTAGACCAACCATATCCCACACATGGACCATCGGTGTTATACCAGGACCACATTGCACGGAAGAATTTTTACAACCAAATTATTTAACCCAGCTTACAGAAACAAAATGGGAAGTTCATTTTAACAGTTCTCGCACCGGTGTTCGTCTGATTGGACCTGCTCCGCAATGGGCTCGCGAAGACGGTGGAGATGCAGGTCTACATCCTTCCAATATTCACGATAATCCTTATGCCATCGGTACTCTTGATTTAACGGGCGACATGCCGATTCTCCTTGGCCCTGATGGCCCAAGTCTAGGTGGATTCGTGTGTCCTGTTACAACAGCATCAGCGGAATTATGGAAAATTGGCCAATTACATCCGGGAGATACGGTATATTTTCAATTAATCACCTTGGAGGAAGCAGAACATTTGCGAAAAAAACAGGAACAATATTTACAATCTATTGGAAATAGCAAGAGAAATGAGATTCCTATTCTTGAATTGCCGCAACAAAATGAAGAAATTTCGGCAAATTATCCATTGCTTGCTTATGAAAAAAATAATAGAAGATTTCCTATTACGATTCGCTGCTGTGGGGATGAAAACTTACTGGTAGAGTACGGTGAGCTGGAACTGAATGTGCTTTATCGTTTTCAAGTGCATGTTCTAATGCAAGCTATTAAAGATAGCGGGGAGATTCCATTTTTCGATATAACACCAGGCATTCGCTCTCTACAAATTCATATTGACGCATCGAAAATATCTGTTAAGGAAGCGTGCCAAAAAGTTTTAGAGTTAGATAGTGACCTACCTCCTTTGGAGTCGATTGAAGTTCCATCTCGAATTGTTCGTCTCCCCCTTTCTTGGGACGATCCGGCGACGAAACTAGCAATAGAACGTTATCAACAAAATGTCCGTCCAGATGCACCGTGGTGTCCTAGCAATCTAGAATTTATTCGAAGAATTAATGGTCTTAACAGTATCGAAGACGTAAAAAACATCGTATTTACAGCCAACTATCTTGTTCTAGGATTAGGAGATGTATACTTAGGTGCACCTGTAGCGATCCCCCTTGATCCACGCCACCGGCTTGTAACAACCAAATACAATCCTGCCCGTACGTGGACGCCAGAAAATGCAGTCGGGATTGGCGGAGCATATTTATGTATATATGGGATGGAAGGGCCCGGAGGATACCAACTTGTTGGCCGAACTGTACAAATGTGGAATAGACTCCGTTCTACGAAAAATTTTGAACCTGGAAAACCATGGTTATTGCGTTTTTTTGATCAAATTCAATTTTACCCAGTAGAAGCAGATGAACTTTTAAACATACGAGAAGATTTTTTGCGTGGTCGATTTGAAGTAGAAATTGTCGAAACAACCTTTCGCCTTGGCGAGTATTTAGCTTTTCTTGAGTCTATTAAAGAAAGTACAGAACTGTTTCGCCGGCATCAGCAGCAAGCGTTTCAAGCAGAACGGGAACGTTGGAAAAAGCTCGGGCTTGCAGAATATGTACCGGAAGATCATACGAAACAATTGGACAAAGAGGACGATCTTCCAGAAGGTGCGTTAGCTATACGCAGCACAATACCGGGAAGTATATGGAAAGTACTCGTATCCCCGGGACAATACATTCAAAAAGGAGACATATTGATTATTGAAGAAAGCATGAAAATGGAATTTCCACAAGTATCCCCTTATAACGGATACATTGCTTCTGTTCATGTTCGTCCAGGAGAAGAAGTGCAAGCAGGACAATTAATTGTGAGTATGTTCGAGAAAAAAGAAACGGAGGTATGAACAAAATGAGCAATATGAACATCCCTCGCTTGCTGACCATCGGGTGGCTGCAACAGATGTACGCAAAAGGAGCGATTACTCCCGTAGAGGTTATCCATGAAATCATTCGTCGTGCCCAAGAAGATGCGAAAATGAATATTTGGATTACACCTCCTTCATTAGAATGGATTGAATCGTTTTTACACCAATTGCAATATATAGATCCGAAGACGTCCCCGCTTTGGGGCGTTCCTTTCGCTATTAAAGATAATATTGATTTAGCTGGTATCCCTACCACAGCAGGCTGCCCCGATTATGCTTACACACCAACAGAGCATGCTACTGTGGTCGAACGACTAATTGCAGCTGGTGCCATTCCTGTTGGCAAAACGAATTTGGACCAGTTTGCTACAGGACTTGTCGGGACGAGAAGTCCTTACGGAGAAACACATAACGCCTTCCGGCCAGAACTGATTAGCGGTGGCTCTAGCTCAGGCTCTGCTGTTGCAGTTGCCCGCGGTCACGCCGCTTTTGCTCTCGGTACTGATACAGCGGGATCGGGACGCGTACCTGCTGCATTAAATCACCTTATCGGATTTAAACCTAGCTGTGGTGCATGGTCGGTAAAAGGAGTGGTGCCTGCATGCGCTAGCCTTGATTGTGTAACGGTATTTACTCATAGCTTAAATGATGCGTTGACAGTCGATTCCATTGTACGCGGCATAGACGAAAAAGACCCATGGTCCAAAGCCATTCCATCCCCCGTTCCACAGCTTCCAGAAAAAATATATTTGCCGGAAGAGCCGCTTGACTTTTTTGGACCATTTGCAAATGAATATGAACACGCATGGAATCGTACCGTAACCAAATTACAAACATTGGGTATCCGGATCGAATATATCGATACTCAACTATTTTCTAAAGCAGCTTCTCTCCTTTACGATGGTCCTTTTGTTGCGGAACGATGGGCTGACTTAGGAGACTTTATTGATTCCCATCCACAGGCAACGTTTCCGGTGACAGAACAAGTTTTACGTTCCGGTACTGCTTCTTATTATGATGCTGCTTCGGTATTTCGCGCCTTACACCAATTGCAATCGATGAAACTAGAAGTTAGCAAGCTGTTACACAATGCGGTATTCGTTTTACCAACTTGCGGTGGAACGTGGACACGTGATCAGGTAAGAAACGATCCGATTCGCACCAATAGCGATATGGGGCGTTATACAAACCATTGCAATTTATTAGACTTGTGTGCTGTTGCTGTACCTGCTGACCATGCAGCACCTAGTATTCCATTTGGAGTTACATTTTTTACTCTTTCCGGACAGGAAGGTCTCATCTGCAGCGTAGCGAACTTATTTTTATATGATGGCCAAAAGCATTCCAAATGCGTTTTCCCTAACCATAAAAAAGAAACAACCTTCGTCGCCGTTTGCGGTTTGCATATGAGAGGTTTTCCATTAGAAAAGCAAATGCACGAACATGGAGCACGCTTTGTCCGTGAAGCGATGACCGCGGCAAAATATCAACTCGTTCGTCTTCCAAACCTCCCGGCCAAACCAGGACTCATCAAAACGCGAAAAGGCGGAAGCTCCATTCAATTGGAAATATGGGAAATGCCTATCGATCAATTTGGCGCCTTTACCGCCTCTATTCCAGCTCCTCTCAGTATCGGCAAGGTAGAACTAGAAGACGGTTCTGAGGTGCCTGGGTTTATATGTGAAGGATATATTATAGAAGAAGCGGAAGACATTACTTCCTTTGGGGGATGGAAAAACGCTTCGATCCACTCTAAAGCATAAAGAACGATCAGGCAGCCCATCCTTTCTACGTATTTATCCAATAATTACGTACAATGATACGTCCAACCCTTGAATCTCCCCACACCGGAGCGATTCAAGGGTTTTGTTTGCATCATAGTCGCCCGCAAATACATAAAACGGATTTATTCGTTCATTTCCATCGATAAGTCCACACTGATCACACCGACAATACGGTCATGATCGTAAATAGGAGATGATATGGTGATGCAAGGACGTTTCGTTAATGCCGACGTATACGGGTCCGACACATATGTCCGTCCTTTGCTGGCTTCGATAAACCAAGGACGCGCCTTGGCATTGATAAGCCCGGCAGGAGGGTTCGAATATACAAATGTTCCGTCTAAATGATTCGACCACACCGCTTCAATTTCGGGATTAGATTGCAGAAAATCGTTTAATAATTGCTGATGATGTTCCCTATCCATCGCCGTCTTAACAAAAACACAAAATCTCACCCTTGTGTCATTTTTTATAACAGCATTATATATAACAAAATCACCCCAAATTTGATATACAGTTAATACCCACGTATCAAACCGTTGCCCTATACTTTCTTTCTCTAGACAGCGTCGTTGAAAACCAAGGGATCGGCAGCCCTTTGCTGCGGCGGGTAGAGGTGTTGACCACGGAGCACGAATGCGTTGCAATCCGCCTTATTACGCCGAACGATAATGTGTATGCCTTGTGCTTTTACCAAAAGCAAGGATACCAGATGATTGTCCAAGTGTTCCCGAACACCGTAAAACAAGCAAGACAAGTGAAGCCAAGCATCCCGCTTGTCAGCTCAGGCAGCATTCCATCCGTGACGAACTGTTACTTGCGAAACAGTTGTAAACATGCCGATTGAGGCGATTGTGGGTTGTTGGAAGTTGATATAGTTACTCACGAAGCGATGGTAAAAAAACGTCCCCACCTCAGCAATAAGGGGAGACGTTAACATTAGTTTACACGATGACGTTCAATAAAAGGATGAAAATAAATGCCACTACCGAAATAATCGTTTCCATCACGGTCCATGTCATCAGTGTTTCTTTAACGGTCATGCCGAAATATTCTTTAATCATCCAGAAGCCAGAGTCGTTGACGTGCGATAGAATGAGAGAACCAGCTCCCGTCGCTAATACGAGCAACTCCATATTCGTACCAGGCATGCTCGCGGCAATTGGGGCGACGATGCCGGCCGCTGTCATCATCGATACCGTCGCAGAACCTGTCGCGATCCGAATCAGCGCGGCGATTCCCCATCCTAATAGGAGCGGAGACAGATGGGAATGCTTCGCTAAATCGGCAATTTGCTCGCCAATGCCCGAGTCAAGCAACACTTTATTAAACGCTCCGCCAGCGCCGATAACTAGTAAAATATTTGCAACTGGACCAAGGCAGTCGTTCGCAAATTTTAACACTTTATCGCGGTTGAATCCGCGCGCATACCCAAGGCTGAAGAATGAATAAATCGTTGCGATTAACAGCGCGACGATCGGATCCCCGATAAAGCGCAATACTTTCGATGTTTCTGACGTTTGGTCCAACGTTACATTGGCAACAGAAGCGATTAACATCAAAATAACAGGAAGTAAAATGGTGAATAATGTGTTTCCGAATCCAGGCAAATCTTTCGTTTCTTTATGCTGCACAAGCTGCTCGGCGATTTCTGCCGGTACTTTTTTATACATGCGTGACCCGATCCATTTTCCAAACAGCGGACCGGCGATAATGGCTGTCGGCAGTCCGACAATAATCGAGTAAAGAATCGTCATTCCAACGTCTGCTTTAAATATACCGACTGCGGCCATCGCTGCTGGGTGCGGCGGCACCAGTCCATGCACGACCGACAATCCGGCAACGAGCGGAATTCCAATCGTCACGAGCGAAATCCCCGTCTCCATCGCAATCGTAAATACAAGCGGAATGAGCAGGACGAATCCTACTTGAAAAAATACCGGAATACCTACTAAAAAGGCAACGACCATCATCGCCCAATGGACGCGTTTTTGGCCAAAACGATTAATCAATGTTTTCGCAATCCGTTCGGCGCCTCCGGACTCTGCCATCATTTTTCCAAGCATCGTCCCGAGCGCCAAAACAATTGCTAAAAAGCCAAGCGTGTTGCCAAGACCTGCTTTAATCGAATCAATAATTCCCGGCGTTTCCGGCGAAGGCGCGATCAGCGGCATGCCCATCGCAAGCCCGACACCAACGGACGTCAAAATTAAGGCAACAAACGGATGCATTTTCGCAGCCGTAATCAGCAGCAATAATACAACAATCGCTGCAACGACAATCGCAATTCCCATTTTCCATTCCCCCCTCTGTTGTACTTGATGTAAACTAAACCGATTTAGTAGTTATCCATTTCTACGCTGGAAAGAAGCAATCACATCAAACTCGTCTTTCAATCGTTCATACAACCGCATATACATATCAAATAATTCGGAATAAATGAGCGTATTTTCCGTATTCGGTTCATGACGGGCGGTAATATGAATCCACGTTTTCACCGTATCAAGCGACGGAATATCGCCAAGCGCATACAGTGCCAGCGCTGCGGCGCCTAATGCCGACGCCTCATGCGTTTCTGGAACGAGCAACTCTTTTCCCATCATATCGGCAAGCATTTGCCGCCAAAATGGCGATTTGGCAAAGCCGCCCGATACGCGGATTTCCGAAAGCGGTCCCGTTACATCACGAATCGCCAGAGCGACGGAAAAGATACTCATGCATACCCCTTCCATCACCGCGCGAATGAAATGTTCCCGCTTATGATGCAGGCTGATGCCAAAAAACGTGCCTCTGGCGTTTGCATTCCAGTACGGCGCCCGTTCTCCGGATAAAAACGGGAGGAACAACAATCCTTCTGCCCCTGCCGGAACTCGCTCCGCATATTTTGTCAACAAGTCATACGGATCGATGCCAAGCCTTTTCGCCACTTCGCGTTCCTGGCCGCCAAATTCATCGCGCAGCCACCGCAGCAAAATCCCTCCATTATTTGTCGGCCCCCCGGCGACCCAATGGTTTGGCGTCAGGGCATAACAAAACGTTCGTCCTTTTTCGTCCGTTTTTTGCACGGAGGAAATCGTTCGTACCGCGCCGCTCGTTCCGATCGTAATCGCCGCTTCGCCCGGCAAAATCGCGCCAACGCCGATGTTGGCAAGCACCCCGTCACTCGCGCCGACGACAACTGGTACGTCCGGGTCAAGCCCCATTTGCTCGGCCCATTCTTTTTCCATGCCCTGCAATACATGTGTTGTCGGCACTAAACTAGATAACTGTGCCCTCGTAATGCCTAGAAGTTGAAGCACATCCGCATCCCAATCAAGCGTATCCAAGCGAAACAATCCGGTTGCGGAAGCAATTGAATAGTCGATGACATATTGGCCATATAGCCGGTACAAGACGTATTCTTTAATGGACACAAACTTATGAGCCTTCCGGAATACATCTGGCTGCTCTTCCTTCAGCCAAAGCAGTTTCGGAAGCGGTGACATCGGATGAATCGGCGTGCCAGTCCGCTTATAAATAGCCAATCCGTTCCGTTCCCGTAAAAGACGGTCCGCTTGTCCGACGCTGCGGTTATCGGCCCAGATGATACAGCGGGTGAGCGGGCGACCCGACGCATCAAGCGCCATTAGCGAATGCATCGCCGCACTAAAGCCAATCGCTTTCACCTGACGAGAGGCAAGCCGCAATTTGGTATTGACAGCGTTTACAGTTTGGACAACGGCGGAGAAAATTTCCTCGGGATCTTGTTCCGCCCAGCCCGGATGCGGCTGGATGATTGGATAATCCACTGCATAGGAGGAGAGCACCTGCCCGCGTTCGCCAAACGCCACCGCTTTCGTGCTTGTCGTGCCGATATCGACACCAATGACTACTTTATCGTCTGCTGTCATTTTCGTGCCCCTTTTCCAATCATATTTGTCGGACGGATTTCCGCTCGATCAATGTAGGCGGAAAACGAAAAATTTGCGGTTTATGTTTTTGTTTCTTGGTAATCTGCATAAATAAACGCTCTGCAGCTTTTTTCCCCATCGCAAAAGTTGGCTGGGCAATGGTCGTTAACGTTGGCGTATAAATATCGGCAAACGGAACATCATCAATGCTGATCAGCGCCAAATCATCAGGCACATGGATGCCGTTGTTCTTGACGAAATGCAAAATTTCCATCAATGTCAAATCGTTAATCGCAAACAGCGCTTGCGGCGGACGGCCTGAAGCAAATAGCTTCGCTAGTTCACTCTGAATGGAGGAAATTTCGGCCGCAACAAAATAATCGGCGATAACTGGAAGCCCTTTTTCCGTTAGCGCCTGCCGAAATCCTTCAATCCGCTCCACCCTTGGAACAACATGGGAAACAAGCGGAGGAGCGACGACGCCGATGCGTTGGTAGCCACGCTCGGCAAAATATTCGACCGCTAAAGCGGCAGCTTTTTTATTATCAAGCAGAATCGCATCCGCTTCAATCCCCGGAACCATCCGGTCGACAAACACGAGCGGAAAGCGCTCCGCCACTAGCCGCTGATATACATCTTCGTTTTTTCCCGTCGTAAAAACAATCAAGCCATCCACTTGTTTGGCAAGCAGCATGTCAATATATTTTTTTTCTTTTTCCGGATCGTCATCGGAATTGCAGACGATGACATGAAAACCGTGCTCTTGGCACGCTTCTTCGATGGCATGCAAGACTTGGATCGTCAGCATATGTAAAATATTAAAGACAATGACTCCGATCGTTGCTGTTGTTTTCTGTTTTAAGCTGCGAGCGATAATATTCGGTTGATATCCTAGCTCTTCAATCGCCCGAGCAATTCGTTTTCTCGTTTCCTCGCTCATATATTCATAGCGTTTATTCAAATATTGTGATACCGTACTTTTCGAGACGTTGGCCAATTTCGCGACATCGGCCATCGTTACTTTCTTCAAAGGGATCCCTCTTTCATTACTAAATCGATTTAGTATTTATAAACGTTTTCATAAACCGGTTTAGTAGAATTATAAAACAAATTGAAAGCGTTTTACAACTGTTTTTTAGAGAAAAAAAGCAACAAGTTCTTCATAAAATATTTGCCTTACTGCCAAACATTGTTAATAAATCGTTTTTATGACCATGATAAGAGTACATACTACTGTTGAAGGAGGTAGCAAACTTGAAAAACATTGGCCAAAAAATTGTAAGTTTTGCGTTAATCGGTTCCCTCGCAGCTGGATCTTTTGCCCTTGCTGCACGCGAGGAAGCAAAAAAAGAGGAAAAACAAGAGCCGATTAAAAATGTCATTATGATGGTAATGGATGGGACAAGCGCGGGAGCTACGACATTAACAAGATGGTACAAAGGCGAACCACTCGCTTTAGACGAAATGGCAAGCGGCGCTGTCCGTACGTACTCAGCGGAATCGGCAATTACCGACTCCGCTTCAGCGGCAACAGCGATGGCTACTGGATTCAAATCAAACGATAAGTATATCGGGATCCTCCCGAGTGTTGTCAATTCGCCTGGATTACAGCCGATTCCGAAAGAACAAGCGCTCAAGCCGGTAGCCAATGTACTCGAAGGAGCCGAATTAATGGGAAAAGCAACGGGAATTATCGCAACGGCGGCTATTCAACATGCGACACCAGCTGGTTTCTCCGCTCATGTTCCGCACCGAAGCTTGTTTCCGGATATCGCTGAACAGCAAGTATATCAAGACATCGAAGTCGTCCTAGGCGGAGGAAAGGATGCATTGCTTCCTGGAAGCAAAACAAACAACCGAAAAGACAACGAAAACATGCTAGAAGTCATTAAGAAAAAAGGATATGACGTCGTGGAAACGCGCGATGAGCTGCTTCGTTCCAAATCCGATAAAATTTGGGGAGCATTTGCCGATGACGCGCTTGCGCAAGACATGAACCGTCCATATATAAGACCAAACGAGCCGACGCTGGTAGAAATGACAAAAAAAGCGATCGATACGCTGTCAAAAGATAAAGATGGCTTTTTCCTTTTTGTCGAAGGGAGCCAAGTTGACTGGGCTGCCCATGCCAATGACCCTATCGGCATCATTAGCGAGGTGCTGGCGTTTGACAAGGCAGTGAAAGAAGCGCTTTCCTTTGCGAAAAAACGCAACGACACGCTTGTGATCGCTGTGGCTGACCACAGCAACAGCGGCATTACGATCGGCAACCGCAACACCGATCAAACATACCCTAAAACTCCAGTTTCCGCATATATTGGACCGCTGAAAAAAGCGAAAATGACGCTAGACGGCGCGATGAGCCAATTAAAGCCGGACAAATCAAACCTGGAAGAAGTCGCTCGTTTGTATGGATTAGATTTATTAACAGCCGAAGAGAAGCAAAGATTAAGCGAATCAACGGATCTTCGCAAAACATTCACGGAATTGCTGGCCGCGCGCGCTAATCTCGGATTTACTACAGGAGGACATACGGGCGAAGATGTATTTCTCTACACTTACGGTCCAAACCGTCCGATTGGCACATTTGAAAATACGGATTTAGCCCGCATCATGGCAAAAGCGATGGGCTTTGACTTAAAAGATTTAAATAAACGGTTATTTGTCAACGCCAAAAAAGAATTCGAAGCAATCGGGGCAACCGTAACGATTGACCAAACGGACGTACAAAATCCTGTCTTCATCGTAAAGAAAGGAAACACGGCGGCGAAACTTCCTGTGAACAAAAACTTGATGATCATCGGGAACAAAACATACGAGTTAGAAGGACTTGTCGTTTACAGCAGGGACCAGTTCTGGGTTCCAAAGCAAGCGATCAAGCTTTTTCAACAAATCCGATAACATTGCAAAAGGCGCGAAACAATCACTCGCGCCTTTCGTTATGATTTTTAGAATAAAATCTTGGAAAGATACACGATCATCGTTACCGTCACCGAACTAAGCAGCGTTGACACAAATACCGCCTGAGCGGCATAATCCGGATGGTGGCCGTATTCGAGTGCATAAAGCGCGGTGTTTCTCGAACAAGGATACGAACTTGCGATCAATAAAGCTTGAGCGGTCACTCCTTCAAGATGCAAGGCGAAAATAATCAAAGCGGCAACCGCTGGTGAAAGAAGGAGACGGCTAAACACACTCACATACAACAACGGCGGCAGCTGTTTCAGATTAATATAAGCCACTTGTGCTCCTAGCGTCAGTAAAGCAATGGCCAAAAATGCATTGGCGACATTTTGAAGAGGATTCCAAATAAACGATGGAACCGGAATGTGCAAAGACCGAAACAGCAATCCAAGAAGAAGTGCATAAAGAATCGGGTTTTTTAAAAATTCTGCCGTCACTTTCCCTTTCTTTTGACTAGCAGATAAAAAATTAAACACACCGTATGTATTCGTAAGGAAATTTTGAAAAATTGTGACGACAATTTGAATCGACAGCCCTAACGGCTGCTGGTGAAAGACAAGCTGGCTGACAGGGATGCCGAAATTGCCAGAATTGTTGAGGACAATCGTATTTTGGAACGTCGCCGCTAAACTGCGGTCCAGCTTCATTAATTTTGCCATGATCGTGCTAATGACAATTAACGCTCCATTTTGCAGCAGTAAAAACGCGAGTACGTCCAACAGAACATCACCGTTAATGTTACTTTCATAAATATTTGCAAACCCAACAGCCGGCAATAACACATAGACATTTAATTTGGACAAGGTATTCATATCAAAATGGAAAATACGATGCAAAAGCGCCCCAAGGCCGACAAGAAAAAATACTGGCAGTATCACATGGAGTAAAATAAGAAGAAAAATATCCACTTCCCCTCCTCCTATCTTTTTAGCTTATAAATTCGTTCCGGCCTTCCTACCGAACCGTATGAAATATCGGCCGTCACTTGGGAAATCGACACAAGATATTCTAAATAGCGTCGTGATGTTGTCCGGCTTGCGCCGATCCGTTTGCCTACTTCTTCCGCCGTAATGCCGTCTTTACACTGCTTTACCACCGCCAGCACCTTCTCTAATGTCAGCGGCTGGATGCCCTTCGGCAATGAGTCATCCGCATCGCTTGTAGTCTGTTCGCGGCGGATTAGCTGATCGATGTCCTCTTGTCCGATTAATTCTTTTCCTTTCATCAGTTCGTGCATTTTATGATAGTATTCTTTATATCTCACCAGCGTTTCGGTAAACCGGTCGAGCATAATGGGTTTGATAATGTAGTCAAACACCCCTCCATGCATCGCTTGCTTCAAGGTGTCAATTTCTCTTGCCGCAGTGATCATAATAATATCTATATTGGTAAAATGCGCACGAATCCATTTTAAAAATGCGAGTCCATTCATATCCGGAAAATATATATCGAGCAAGACTAAATCCGGCTGCAACACTTCCACCAGTTCTTTTCCTTCCTGCTCGTTAGTGGCGATTCCGATCACTTCATAGCCTTCCACCTTTTCGACAAAACGGCGGTTAATCTCGGCAATACGTTTATCGTCTTCGACAATGAGCACTTGAATATTGCGAGCCATCATCAACCCTCCGTTGTTTTGGAATGATGATCGTAAAGACAGTTCCTTTTCCCTGTTCCGATTGATAAGTAATATGACCGCCAAGCACCGTCAGCGATTTTTTCACCAAATCAAGGCCATAGCCGCGACGGGCGGCCGCTTTCGTCGAAAAACCACGTTCAAATATTTGATCGGCTATTTCCGCTTGAATGCCTGGTCCGTTATCTTCCACTTCAATAATTAAATCGTCGCCAAGATCAGTTAAAAATACGGTCACTCTCTTTTCTTCGCATCCGTTGTGCAATACCGCTTCCATTGCATTATCCACAATATTGCCGATAATCGTCAAAAGGTGATCGCGATCCAAATGCTTTGGAATATCTTTAAAACTGCTTTGCCGGTCAATATCAAACTGAATCTTTAATTCATTCGCGCGGTTAAATTTACCGATGAACAGCCCTCCGATAATAGGATCGGGAATTTCTTTCATCACGAAACGAACGATGTCCTGATGAAGATTGGTTTCTTTAGAAATGAGTTCTAGCGCCTCTTCATATGATTCCAACTGAATGAGTCCGGAAATGACATACAATTTGTTGGAAAACTCATGCGTTTGCGCCCGCAGCGCGTCAGCGTAGCTTTTTAGTTGGGAAAGCTCCTTCGTCAAACGATATAGTTCCGACTTATTGCGGAACGTCGATACGGCGCCGATCACCTTTCCTGCTTTATCCTTAATCGGAATGCGATTGGTAATCACTGTCTCTTCGCCTAATATCATCTCATCGTCATATTCCGCCGTTCCCGTTCGAATAACTTCGAGCAGTCGGGAATGGGGAATAATATGCAAAATATATTTCCCTAATACATCCTGCTCCTTTTCATATCCAAGCAAAGTCATCGCCGTTTTGTTGATCATTGTAATAATTCCTTCCTGATTCACGGCAATAATTCCTTCGCGAATCGCCTCTAAAATCGCCTGTTTCTCTTGATATAACAGTCCGATTTCTTTTGGCTCCAATCCGTGAATCGATTTTTTTACCGTTTTCGCGATCAGGATGGCTCCGCTGGCTCCCAAAAATAGTGCAAGGATGGAAAAGAAAAGGATTTTCACGTTATAAGACCAAACGATATCTTCAATATCCTCAAGCAGAAAGCCAACAGAAACAATGCCGATGACATTCCCTTTCTCATCGAAAATCGGCGCTTTTCCGCGTATCGCCGGACCGAGCGAACCGACCGCTTCCGAAATAATCGCTTTTCCCTCAAGCACCTCTTTATTATCTCCGCCCACCATCTTCTTTCCAATCCGGTCTGGAAGCGGATGTGCATAACGAATTCCTTGTCTATTTCCAACCACGACATACTCCGCGCCGGTTTTGCGGCGAATCATTTCTGCGAACGGCTGAATTTGTCGGTGCGGGTCCGGCTGCCTAAAAGCGTCCTTGACTAACGGCGTAGCAGCCACCGTTTCTGCTACGTTCAGCGCGCGCATTCCGATCTGTTCTTTTAGCGTGGCGGCAAACATGTGCTGAAACAAAAAGGAAAGAAAAACGATGACAAATAAAAGCAAGGAACAAATAATGATAATGAGCCGCGTTTGGAGCTTCATGCTATCTCCCCTTAATGGAAAATAGAGAAAGACTATCCGCCGAAAGGCAGTAGTCTTTCTCCCTTTACATATCTTCGCTGACAATGACCGATTTCCCTTTTAGTTTCATGACAAGTGGTACGACGATCCATAAAAACGCAATGATAAGCAAAACAAGCGAGATTGGCTTTTCGAAAAATACCATAAAGTCGCCGTTCGAAGCCGTAAGCGCTCTTCGCATGTTATTTTCAATCATCGGGCCAAGCACAAGTCCTAATACAAGCGGCGCCAGCGGAAAGTCATGTTCTGCCAGCAGATAGCCTAATACACCAAATGCGATTAATAAAAAGACATCAAACGTCGTCACCTGCACCGCGTAAACACCAAATACAGAAATCGCAATAATAAGCGGCAGCAAATATTTAGGCGGCGTTTCAATAATTTTTGCAAATATTTTGACGAGCGGCATGTTTAAAATCAGCAGCATCACATTGCCGATAAACATGCTGGCGATTAATCCCCATGCTACATCCGGGTGTTCATCAAAGAGCAGCGGACCGGGCTGGACGTTATACATAATTAACGCCCCCATTAAAATCGCGGTCGTTCCCGAACCGGGAATTCCAAGCGTCAACAGTGGAACCATCGCCCCTCCCGAAGCGGCATTATTCGCAGATTCCGGCGCCGCCACGCCAGCAATCGTTCCCTTTCCGAATTTTTCAGGCGTTTTGCTTATTTTCTTTTCCATGATATAGGAGAAAAACGAGGCGAGCGTTGCCCCCGCTCCCGGCAATACTCCGACGAAAAATCCGAGCAGCGAACCGCGCGCAATCGGACCCGCGCTTTCTTTCAGCTCCGCTTTCGACGGAAGAACACGGCCGATTTTTGCGACTTTTTCATCGTTTTTTTCCTGATGCAAAATTGCTTTGAATACCTCCCCTAACGCAAACAAGCCGACCGCAACCGTTAAAAATTCCAATCCCCCGTATAAAAAAGAAATGTTATACGTAAATCGCGCCACACCTGACACATTATCAAGACCAATCGTCGAAAGCAACAAGCCAAAAACGGTCATCATCCACGCTTTTGTCATCGAATTTCCTGCCAACCCGCTGACAGCGGCCAATCCTAGAAGCATTAGTGAAAAATATTCAGCCGGACCGAATTTCAACGCTACATTGGAAAGTGGCTCTGCCAATAGCACGAGGGCAATTAAAGAAACAATGCCAGCGACAAACGAACCGATTGCCGCAATTGCTAACGCTGATCCCGCTCTCCCTTGCTTTGCCATTTGATAACCGTCCAATGTGGTGACGACAGAGGAAGATTCTCCAGGTGTATTTAATAAAATGGATGTCGTCGAACCGCCGTACATCGCCCCGTAATAGACACCGGCAAGCAAAATAATCGAACTTGTTGCCGCTTGAGCTGGGTCAAGGCCGGACGTCATCGAAGCAGTTACGGGAATTAACAGCGCTACCCCGCTCATCGGGCCAATCCCTGGCAGCACTCCTACCGCCGTCCCAATGAGCACGCCAAGAAAAGCGAAAAGCAGATTGTGCGGCTGCAGTGCGGTTTGAAAGCCATCGATTAAAAATGTCAGTGCACTCATACTCTCCCCCCTTTATTGAAACCAAATCGGCCAACTCGGCAATGTTCCTTGCAACAGTTTAACGTATAACCCGTATACTCCTAACGAAAAGCAAGCGGCAATCACTACTGATTTCCACAAAGCTCCTTTTTCCATCGTTTGAAACCCGACGACAAGGAATAAAAAAGTCGTAATCACATAACCAATAGTTTCTAATAAGGCGGCATATAAAATGGCGGCAATCAAGATGATGAAAAACTTTTTATACTGCAATGGCTGCCTTTCTTTGCATGAATCCGCATATCGCATCGTTTCTAGCAACAATTTGATGCTTAATAGCGCAAGAACAAGCCCTAACAAAAACGGAAACACGTTCGGACCGACTGCACTTCCATAAGCGCTTTTCGAGATTCTTTGACTTTCCACCATAAACAAAGCTCCCACGGCTAAAAAGGCAATCGCGGCAACGCGGTCAAACGTTTTACTCACACACACACCCCCATTTTTTATTAAAGATGGGGAAGCGTTCTCTTCCCCGTTTGCTTATTTATGCATTCCAAGCGATTTCAACATATCGCTGATCTGCTGTTCCTGCTCTTGTAAAAATTTTGTGAATTCTTCTGAACCTCTATATTCTGCTTCCCATCCTTGCTTCTTTAGCTCCTCTTTCCATTTTTCATGCTCGGACAATTTTTTGAATGTATCTTCCCAAAACTTTTTCGCGTCCGCAGACATTTGTTTCGGCCCGAAGACGCCACGCCAAATCGTAAACTCCGCGTCAATGCCAAGCTCTTTCATCGTCGGCACGTCTTTTAAAGCACCGCCAAGACGTTCTGGCGCGGAAACGGCAAGCACCCGCACTTTTCCTGCTTTTACGTATTCCCCAACAGAGGAAGCATCCGTCGCAATCACATCCGCATTTCCCCCAAGAAGCGCGGCGATCGCTTCCCCGCCACCGTCATATGATACGTATTTCACCACTTTCGGATCAATGCCAGATTTGTAGATAGGAAGAATCGCGACTAAATGATCCATCGACCCTGGCGCAGATCCCCCAGCTACCGTTACCGACTTCGGATTTTGCTTAATCGCATCCAACAGTTGGGATAATGTTTGGAATTTCGAATCCGCCTTAACGACAATCGCGCCAAAATCCTTCGTCAACTGAGCAAGCGGTGTCGTATCTTTATAACCGAATGGACTGTTTCCCTCCGCTTTTAAGTTGTTAATAATGATCGGCGGGGAATTGACAAACAACTTATAATCATTGTTTTTATCCTGTGTTGCGTATTCCGCCATAAACACGGCCCCACCGCCGCCTGGTTTATTCTCCACCGTCATCGTTTGCTTCACTAAATTTGTTTCATCCAATACTTTCGTGATCGCCCTTGCTGTCAAATCCCAGCCTCCCCCAGCCCCGGAAGGAGCGACAAACACAATTGGCTTCGTCGGATAGTTGGATGGTTTGCTAGACTGTTTCGTCGTTGTAGTGCTTCCACAGGCAGCTAACACAAACATCATGATTCCCATTACAATCAAGCTCCACCACTTTTTCACCATTTTCTGATCCCCCTTATTTTTGATAGCGTTTACATGTTTGAGAGTAATTATAGCAACAATTTTCTGAATGATAAGTTTTTGAAAATAAAATGAATTTTGTGCATTTTGTTCATAAAAAAACCTGCCTTGCCAAAACATTTTGGCAAGGCAGGTCATCCGTTTACTTTAAATGCTGCCATTGATCTTTTATTGCTATAACAAGAGGATGATCTTTTTCTAATTGTGAATATTGGTATAGAGCCCCTTCTACTCCTGTTTCTTGAATGGTTTTTTGCAATGCAACTGCTTCGTCATCGTTTTCATAGTCAAACAATAACAGTGCGGCAATTCCTTTGACTAAACCAAGAGGTACTTGTCCGAACAAGTCATAATATTGCGTAGCCGGTCCAACGAGACGATCATTCGCCCCAAGTTTGCGAATTGGAGAACGAGCAACCCGGACTACTTCATCGGAGATGGAAGGATTCAGGAAGCGTTGAATGATTTTTTGAATATAGGATTGATGTTCGTTTTCATTCCATCCATATTTCTTCACTAACACCGCACCTGATTCATGCAGCGCTTTTTCCACATCCGAGCGTATCTCTCCATCATTCATTGCTTCTTGTATCGTTTTCCATTTTTTATAGTATCCTAAATAGCTGGCAATCGCATGCCCGGTATTTACGGTAAAAAGCTTGCGCTCAATATAAGGCTTTAGATCATCAACAAAATGTGCTCCTTGAATCGGCGGAATGTCACCAATGATATTTTGTTTTTCGATCACCCATTCAAAAAACGGCTCGACCACAACGGAGAGAGGATCGTCGTGTTTTTGATTCGGAACGATACGGTCTACCGCACAATTCAGAAAACCGTAATACGTTTCGAATAACGGCTTATCTGTTTCGGAAATCTTTGCAAAAACATGGCTTTTTAACACATCACTTCCACCGATCATATTTTCACAAGCAATAATATGAAGCGGTGTTTTATTTATCGTTATTCTTTTTTGCAGCCCCTCCGTAAGAATCGTGGCGATAGCCGATAAAATATGCGGTCCGACCGCCGTTGTAATGAGATGGGCTTTTGTGATATAATCAATGACCTTTTCACGTTCCGTTTGACTGTTTACAGCGGAAACGTTGCGAATCAGCTGTTCTTGTCTATTTTCATCGGCAATGATGACCCGATACTCCTGTTTTTCCTTTAATAAACGGACCACTTCATCATTAATATCCACAAACATAACTTCATAGCCCGACTGGGAAAGCAAACTCCCGATAAACCCTCTGCCAATATTTCCTGCGCCAAAATGAACAGCTAGCATGTTTAATTCACCTCGTTTAACAGGCGAAGAATCTCTTCTTCTGTCGCCGCTTTAATCATCGCTTCTACATTTTCCTGTTCTGAACAAACGATGGCGATTTTCGAGAGGATTTCCAAATGTTCGTTATTTTTCCCAGCAATTCCAATCAATAGTTTTGCGATATTGCCATCCCCGAAATCAACGCCATCAGGAATTTGTACAATCGAAATACCAGAATGTTTGACAAACTGCTTCGCATCCTCTGTTCCATGTGGAATAGCAACAAAATTCCCCATATATGTGGATGTTAACGCTTCGCGTTCAAACATTTTGTCAATATAAGCATCTTCTACATAACCTTGATTCACTAAAATTTGTCCTGCTAAACGAATGGCTTCCGTTTTATTTTCTACTCGTGCATGTAATACAATGTTTTCTTTCTGTAAAATTGGCATTGACAATGTCATTCACTCCCTACATTGTTAAAGATAGTCGTAAAAAAACTTTTCTAAATGATAGCTCAAAAACGAATACACCTGTTCATGATCTCCGTTTGCAAATAATGCCATGCTATCTTCATCTTTAATGATCAACGAGCTGATGTGGCTTAAAACAGAAAGCGTTTCCTGACTAGGTGAATCGGGCGCTAACAGCAGTAAAATGGTATTCACAGCCATTGGCTGATCGTGCATTCCTTTAATGGTTTGGCATTCGGTTAGCCGATAAATCGTGAAAGACGGAAAAAGCACCGCTGAGCTTCGGGTATGGTACAAAGCGAGCGACGTCTCCGGTATTCCCAATCCTCCTAATGCTTCTCTCCGCAACAATTCTGTAAGGACTTTCTCCGAATCAAGAATGATTCCTTTTTTCCATAGCTGATGACACGCTTCTGCTAACGCTTCTTTGATGGAATGGCTATTGACCTGTTGTAACGCAAAACCTTCCAAAATTCGCAAAATGGTTTCGCTCATTTTTTGAATGGAAGCCATTTTCTTGATCACATCATGAGATTTTCCTGCCGCGTCGTCTACCTCTTCCTTGCGAGAAACCGCATTTCTGCTTTTTAAAAACTGTTTCATCGACATAATCTCTTCTTCCCGCAGCATTGGACTGACAACAAAATACGGTTTTGCCAATCCATCAATTGGGACGGTCGAAACGATCAAGTCATATGGCGTTACATCCGTGTTTCTCAATTCAAAAACAGAAATCTGTTCTATGTGTACAATATCGGGAATTTCTTTTTTTAATCTTGTTGCTAATATTTTTGCCGTCCCTAGTCCACTCGAACAGATCACTAACGCACGCAATCCTTTCTTTTTTCTTAATAACGCTGCCGCAAAGTGGAGAACTAAATAACCAATTTCTTCGTCTGGAACGGTTACATCCGGAAATACTTGTTTCACTCCTTCTTTTAATACCGCAAAAAGTTCCGGATAATCTTGGACAATTTTTTCTAAAAGCGGATTGGCAATCCCCATGTTATGCCGGATGCGATAAAGTGCTGGTTTTAAATGAACGACCAAATCTTCGTATAACGTATAATCGTTTGTAATATCTACATGTAGTTCAGCGCCGACAAAACGAATTAACTCTTGCGCTTTGATGCCTACTTCAAAACTTGCCTCTTCTAGCATATAACCTTGGCGGTCGCGAAGTTTCGCACCCATTAAATGCATGGTAATATAACCGATTTCCTCTTTTGGAATCGTGATGCGAAAAGCATGTTCTAACGATCGCGCAATTTTTTCCGCGGTTTTATATTCTTTTGTTGTTTGAATCGTTTCTAAATATTGCTGATCAAAATTAATCGATTCCCCTTGGCTGATCCGCTCTATTGCTAAGGCAAGGTGAACCACTAGTGCAATATGTGAACTGTCGGCAATCGTAAAAGGAAGCTCCTTCTTGATCCGTTCAATTTGTTGTTCAATGATGGCCAATTTTTTTCTATCGACTAGTCCAAGAAGTTTTTCTGTGACCGTATTCCATGTATCGATAGATTTTTTTTGAATAGACTTTTTCATTAACGAAAGAAACTCATGTTCATCCACATGACGAAATAGCAGCTCGCTCATCATTCTCCGCTTTGCGGACTCGGATCCAGCAATTTCTACCCCATATCCTCGTTTTCGGATTAGGGATAGCCCGTATTTTTCTATCATCTGATGGATTTTATCTAAATCATGGCTAATGGTTGCGACAGTAACGTTGAGGTCATTGGCCAGCGATAAAAGCTTGACAGGCTCTGTTGCTTCCAGCAAAGCAATCAGAATGATCAGCTGTCGTTCCTCTGGTGTATATTCCTTATTGGACAAATGAAATAGATGAAGCGCTAGCTCTTTTTTCTTTTCTTCTTCCCCAACAATCCGAATGCCGACCCCTGCTTTTTTGACCAGCCGCAAGCGGTAATCCTTTAAAATAGGTTCGATCCCTTTTAAATCCCGGTGGATGGTACGGTTGCTGACGTCTAACCGCTCGGCAAGTTCTCCTACCGTCATTCCTTCGTCATTAGACAACAAAATATCGAGTATTTTTCGCTCTCGCGCAGATATATACACGGCCCCTTCACCTCCCCGCCTTGCGCAACCAATTGTTGACATGATTTAGAATAATAAATCATCTGTTCAATAAAAATTTTAGGTCCCCGTCCCTTTTATTACAATAATTAGATATTGCTTTTTCGTCCCTTTTATTGTTGCCATCTTTTAATAAAATGCATTCTTGCGAAAAGAAAAAGGTAAGCAAACGCCTACCTTTATTTCTTTAACATTTCGATGAGCTCATCATATTTTGGACTGCTCAAGAAATTTTCCACTGATACATGGAAAGCGTTTGGCAATTTTTCTTTTGCGCGATCCGTCAAATTTTTATGGGTGATGACGATATCCGCATCTGGCGGAAGCTGGTTAATCGCCGTATTCGTTACTTCAATGTCTAGCCCTGCTTTTTGCACTTTATTCCGCAAAATAGAAGCTCCCATCGCACTCGAACCCATTCCTGCATCGCAGGCGAATACAATCTTTTTGACTTTGGCTGGAACTACTTCTTCTTCATTTTTCAACACCGCAACAACATCGCTCTTTTTCCCTTTTAATTGTTGCATTTTTTCAGTCGCCTTTGTTATATCTTCTTCTTCGTTATTTTTCGCCGATTTTAAGAAAATCGATGCGACGAAGAATGACACTGCCGTTGCGACCAATACGCCCGCCAAAACCCCAAGATAATTACCTTTTGGCGTCATTGCTAATAGGGCAAAAATACTTCCTGGGGATGGAACGGCCACAAGACCAGCATCGAAAATGGTAAATGTTAATACCCCGCTCACTCCGCCAGCGATTGCCGCGAGAATTAAAATCGGTCTCATTAAAACATATGGGAAGTAAATTTCATGAATTCCCCCTAAGAAATGAATGATGATTGCTCCTGGCGCGGATTGCTTTGCCATTCCTTTTCCAAATAACCAATATGCTAACAAAATACCAAGGCCCGGGCCAGGATTTGGTTCAAGCAGGAATAAAATCGATTTTCCTGTTTTTGCTGCTTGCTCAATGCCAAGCGGGCTTAAAATTCCATGGTTAATAGCGTTGTTGAGGAACAACACTTTTCCTGGTTCAATAAAAATATTTGCCAATGGCAATAAGTGCAAATCAACAATTTTTTCTACGCCTGCTGCTAACGTTTTGCTAATGGCCGAAACGACTGGGCCAATCCCTTTAAATGCAACTAATGTTAACAGCCCGCCGATAATTCCGGCGGAAAAATTATTGACAAGCATTTCAAAGCCTTGTTTCACTTTGCCTTGAATCAGCTGGTCAAACTTTTTGATCAGGTAACCACCGAGTGGTCCCATGATCATAGCTCCTAGAAACATCGGAATTTCCGAACCGACAATGACTCCCATTGTCGCTGTGGCACCGACAACGCCGCCGCGAACATCATAAATCATTTTTCCGCCCGTATATCCAATTAGTAACGGCAATAAATACGTAATCATTGGGCTAACAAGCTTCGCAAATGTTTCATTTGGCAGCCATCCTGTCGGGATAAATAGTGCCGTAATAATTCCCCACGCAATAAATGCCCCAATATTCGGCATAATCATTCCGCTTAAATAACTACCAAAACGCTGAATCTTTACCCGAAAGCCAGACTGATTTTCTGTTGTATGAGTCATGCTGCATTCCTCCTTTTGCTTCTCTACCTTTATACTAAAGCGCTTACAGGCATTAATTCAACGATAAGTAAATATCATTTTGTCCGACACATTATTGTCATTTTTTAATAATAGGCGTTTTTGGTTCGACTTTTTTCAACAACTTATAAATTCCACTTTTGTCATAGACCCTTGTCTCATTCATAAATAATCTAAAATCATACAAATATAAACAGGGATACTAAAAATTTTTGTCGAAAGAGGGATGATTTATGAGCCGGGAATCGATAAAAGACTTATGTCGGGAATTTGCAAGAATCCTTGGCGGAACTGGAAGTGTTACGAATGGAGTATGTCTTGTGCAGAAATTTAGAAATATTCCATTTACCATACTTGGAAGAAGAACAAATTCACCGCTAGTAAACCCCCAATTTTTTTCCTTTGAAAATTTAGACTTCCAAGGAAATGCTTTAAATCTAGGTGAAACAGTACTGCTTCAAGAAGAGGTTAACCCGTTGTTAACAGAATTAAGAAAAAGAAACATTATTGTAACAGCACTCCATAACCACTGGTTGTTTGAACAGCCAAGAGCAATGTATATGCATTTTGAATCCATCGAACCACCACTGGAATTTGCCAGAAAAATTCGAGAAGCATTCAGAGTATTAAAATACTAAAAGGTAACATTGCAATTTAGCAAAGCCTAATAATAAAATAGATCCGCAACAATTCAACTGCTAAATACTGCCGTACAACAAAAAAGGACTGAGTCTGGTTGATTCAGTCCTTTCTGCATGTCGGCAGTCACTTAGGAAACCGAAACAAGATATTCTAAATAGCGCTTTTGATACCGTCCGGTTTGCGCCAATAAGTATTCCTTTTTCGCATACATAAAATAATGAGAAAAGCAGTGTTGTGAAACCACACTGCCTTTCCCCACCGTTCCTACCTGTATGGATGAGAAATGAGTTTAGGACCACATACGGATTTTAGTAAAATGAGCTGACTTCCTTGTGAATATTCTAATAATGAAACAGCACCAGCCGGGATTTCTAGCTGTACGTCCATTCTTATCGGTATGCGCGTTAATTCCGCCACGAGTTGTCTAGCTGTTTCGATGGAAGGAAAATGCGGAAGACGTACTACAATATCCAAATCGCTCGTATCCTTCGCAGTTGGTATACCGCTAACAAGCTCAAATCCTACACTTCCTACAGGCCCCCAAACTAGGCCATAAAATTGAAAAATTTCATATATATCATCCAGCGCCCGTAATACCGGAAGCTGGTAGTATCGTGAACTTTGTTGCCATTGTTTTTGCGTAACGAGTTGCTCTGGTGTGATGACCTCAGTGACCGCATCCTGAGGCAGGAAAGCAGCAAACCGTTCATGACGCTGCTGACCGCGTATTCCTATAGGGATATGTCCTTTTTCCATTGGGGCACGGCGAACAACGACATAAGGTGCTTGTGTTAATGCCACTTTCACCCATTCAGGTTCTTGGGCATCCGTTATGAGATAGGAATATCCTTTTATTCTTATTAAATCGTGAGGATTTACTTCCATTGTTCCGCCAACTTCTTTCGTACAAGAATCGAAGCTTCTCTGCCTTTCTGCGCTTGCTTAGATGCAAGACGGTTGCGTAAGTCGCGAGGGGAAGAACGAGCAGTTTGAATGGCTTCTATCAGCCTATTACATACTTTATCTATGTCTTGCACCTGAGGAATATCTGCGTTTACTCCATCAATGAGTTCATGCAATGCCCCTAACGTTGCAAAAGAACGAACGTCATAAGCCATGGCAGGTATTTTCTTTGTAGCTTCCTCCAGTTCCTCGATGGTGCGGCGGGTAATTCTTGCAGCCGATTTTTTAGACATTACATGTATATTAACATGATCATCATTAAGAGCAAGAATGCAATTCGCCTGCAAACCATGCGCCAAAAAAGCTCCAGATATCGCATTTCCGACAATGAGCGCAATCACAGGATGTCCTGCCAGTCGTGCCGTCGCATACGCATCGACTGCCGCTGCGCACGCTTGGTGAAGGCCGAACAACTCTTCATGATATCCGTATGCCTGACTTGGTACGTCCACAATAGCCACGATAGCTCTCTTCTTGCCATGTTGATCTGCCTCTATCACTTCACGGACGTATTTTGCGATAGTCCACCCTTCTTCGATGCCGACTTCTCCATGACGAACTCGATAAAATCGGTGATGACGATTTGGAACAACCGCAATATAACGAACTTCTTCCTTCCCTAGCATCGCATCGGCACATAATACAGACGGGACTTCTTTATTTATTTTCAATGCATGCGCCAAGGCGTAAAACCACGTTCTTCCCCGGCTTTCGACTTCATCATCCTTATTCATTCCGGTTTGCAGTGAATTTGGGGAATGCACACCTTTTCCAGCTATATGTTGTTGCCAAAGCTCGCGGAATTTGTTAGGTGTTATTGGTTGCGAAAGATCGATAGAGGCAAAAAATGAACGATACACATCGACTTGCGAGCTCCGTGGGCTTCCTACGGTTTCTTTTCTAAAAATGCGATGAATTGCCTCTTTTATAGCAGAAATATCATCATCTACAAGCTCATCGACAAATCCGGCGGCAAAGCGCTGCGCGCCGCCAATCGTATTCCAAATCAACCGACGGTCGCTAGAATCAAATTCTTCGATCCCCGCCTCTTGCTCAATCACCTCAGGTCCATTCAGACCAATTCGGCCTTCCCGCGTCATAATGAGGGAACTGCATAATCCTGCAGCAATGGACATTCCGCCGAAGCATCCGATTTTTCCAGGGATGACGCCGACAACAGGCACATATTGCCGTAACGCGACAATCGCTGCCCCAATTTCGGCAATCGCAAGCAATCCGTAGTTCGCTTCCTGAAGACGCACTCCACCTGTATCAAATACGATGACCGGCCGGGTACGAATACCGTTTTCCTGATCGCGAAGAGCTAGCTCTAAAGCACCGGCTATCTTTGCGCCGGATACTTCCCCGATGCCTCCCCCTTGAAAATTTCCTTCAATCGAAATAACCACCGCCGGTTCCCCTTCAATTTCCCCACGTGCTACGATAACACCATCATCACTTTGTGGAACAATTCCTTGTGGCACTAGATGAGGAGATTCGAGGCCGTCAAAAGGTCCGACAATTTCGCGAAACGTTCCCTGATCAAGGATAGCCTTCGCACGGTTTCGTGCATTCAACTCCACGAAACTATCTTTTAAGAATAGCATTATCTTGACTCACCTCCAATGCTTGTGCCAATCTCATCGTCACCACTCCCGGAGTAGCGCCAAAATCGTTAATTTTAACCGTAGCAGCGACATCATGAACAGTAAAAAAACGTTCTAGGACTTTTGCCCATGTTTTACCAAATCCTTTTACGCTCGTCCGTACTGTAACCTTCGTGCGTGCTTCTGCGGATGGCTCCATTAAAATTTCTAAATCTCCCGAACCAACGACCCCTACGTGTGCGCGGCGAGGCAACGTTTTTGTTGCTGGATATTCGAAAAATAATGTTTCCATCTAATCCCCCTCCATCCATGTTTGTTTACATCGTCATCGTTACGCACTTGTTTGATTGATTAGCTGTTTCTTGATATAGACGATCAAGAAATAATGCTGCTGCCAGCAAATCGGCACTTCCGCCCGGCGAGGCATTGCGCGTCAATAGTTCCTGATCGAGCTGAAGAAGTCCATTCCATCCCTCTGAAGTGGACACACCGCCAACCGAAATAATGGCTTTTGCGAGCTTCTTAGCGGTTATTAACGCTTCCATTCCACCGCGATGTAGTATACATGTATCATCTAGATAAGCAATTAATGAAATAAGGGCATCAATTCTTGCTAACGTCTCTGGAATGTTATTTTGTCGTGCTTTGTGTAAAGTCGGGAGTGCAATATGAATGACATGGGGAAATCCGTGCTGCGCCTCCCCTCTTGCCCCGGGAACTCCATATCTCTGCTGTACTTTCAATCCGTTTGACATCTGTTGCGGAGCATAGCGGTCTGGATAGGAAGCAATCCGTCCGGCAGTAGAGGCGATTTCTTTGGAAGGTGTTCCCGGCTTATGCATCGCAGCACTTGCTACTAACAACCCAAGCGCCCAAATCGCTCCTTTATGTGTATTAATTCCCCCAGTCGTTTCAAACATCACCTTTTCCCCACAACGGCCAATTTTCGCGATTTCTTCCCGTAACTGTTGGCTAGGTTCCCGTTGAAAAGCAATATAAGCAATATTAGCAAACGTTGTTTGCAGCGCTTGGGCAGAACGAATCATCATCTCTAATGTTAAATCCGTATGAGCTCCAGAGTTTTGTTGATCCACAAGCCCCGGCTTCGGAGTAAGCTCCGCTTCCTCAATAAGAGCAGCAACCGCTAATTGAGACAAATAATGGCTGCATTGTATAGCGTCATTCCAAATCACTTATTCTACTCCCCCTCTTACCAGCTGCGAAATCTAGCCGGCGGTTCATACAATCCCTCTGACCATTCAACCAGTTCTTCAATGCTTTTTGCTGCTAATAAAGAACGTTTGGCATCGGTACGGCGTATGCCTAAATCCTCCGGAAACGCCACCAATCCATCCCTTCGCAACTGCTCAGTTCTTTTTGGATCATGTTCTAGCCCAATCGGTGTGACTCCGGCGATTGCCGCAATGGCCTGACGGCGTTCTTCTAAACTATTCGCCTTATACAAATATGCGATTCCTTCTTCAGTGACAACATGGGTCACATCATCCCCATATATCATAATTGGCGCTGTCGCCAAATTCGCCTTTTTCCCTACTTCAATCGCATCTAAAGACTCAACAAATACCGGTCGATTTCCTTTTTGAAACGTTTCTACTATCTGCACGACTAATTTTTTTCCTTTCGCGATCGGATGATCGGACGTTATCATATCTAGCCATGCAGGAGTGGAATGGCGCCGTCCACGAGGATCATGCCCCATGTTTGGTGCCCCGCCGAATCCTGCCAGTCTTCCAATCGTTACTGTTGAAGAATTCCCATCCCTATCCATCTGTAGAGTAGAACCGATAAAAAGATCGACAGCATACTGTCCAGCTACTTGGGATAATGCCCGGTTTGAACGTAAACTCCCATCTTTTCCAGTAAAGAACACATCGGGACGTGCCGCAATATACTTTTCCATTCCTACTTCTCCTCCAAAACAATGAATGCTTTCTACCCATCCTGTTTCAATAGCTGGTATAAGGGTAGGATGCGGATTCAATGCCCAATGTCTGCAAATTTTCCCCTTCAATCCTAATGATTCTCCGTACGTTGGAAGCAATAACTCAATCGCCGCAGTATTAAATCCGATTCCATGGTTGAGAGATTGGATGTTATGACGTTCATATATCCCTCTAATCGTCATCATCGCCATAAGAATCTGGATTTCTGTAATAAGGCGAGGATCTCTTGTAAAAAGAGGTTCTAATTCATAAGGCTGGTCAGCAATAACGATAAAATCAATCCAAGAGCCAGGTATATCTACCCGTGGCAATTCATCTGCCAGTTCATTTACTTGGGCTATAACGATTCCGTCCCGGAATGCCGTAGCTTCAACAAGCGTTGGAGTTTCCTCTGTATTAGGTCCTGTATACAAATTGCCCGATCGGTCTGCTTTATCCGCCGCCACTAGTGCAACAGACGGAGTCAAATCAATAAATAACCGCCCATATAGCTCAAGATAGGTATGGATTTCCCCTATAATAAGCTTTCCGTCTTCCAGCATTTGTGACATGCGAAGACTTTGCGGGCCGGCATAAGAAAAATCAATTTTTCTAGCGATTCCTTTTTCAAATATATCTAAATGCTCTGGTCGCGATACACTGGACATAATCATATGTAATCCGTTCACTTTCTCAGGGTTAACTTTGGATAATGCCTTGGATAGAAACGAAGCTTGTTTTTGATTATTTCCTTCTAACACAACACGATCCCCTGGAGCAATAACCGCTTCTAATGCCTCTACAATTTTATCTGTTGGTATAATTTTTCCGTTCACGACTCGCTCCAATTTTGCCATTCGCTTTGCCTTCGCATCGCGACGCGTTGTCCATGAACGTTTAGACCGGTGTATTCTATTCATCGTTCATTCTCCCCTTTTCCTCGATATACATTTTCGCTAACGATGAAATAAGCGTTGATAGTGAAAAAGTTGCTGCTAGCAATTACTGTTTTCTTTCATGCGTTGTGCAACAACACAAACCGTTCTTATCCCGCTATCCGCCACTGAGATAGAGCGTCTGCATGGAAAAGCCTGTTGAGCAAGGTTTGTCAACACGTTTTTTGGCGGCATTTCAATAAATAACTGTGCTCCTAATTCGAACAGCACACATATGGCTTCATGCCAACGTACGGGATGGGAAACACTGAGTGCCAAATCTTCCTTAATGGCTTCCGGGTCGCGTAGCGGACGAGCAGTTCGATTTGCTGCATAAGGAATCTGCGGAGGTTGAAAAGGAATCATTTCCATCGCATTCCTTAATTGCGATGATACAGATTTCATTAATACACAATGGGAAGGAACACGAACGTTTAAAAATTCAGCCTTGCTTGCTCCTTCCTCCCGGGCCAGTGCTAAAATTTTTTCAATTCCGCGTATCGATCCTGAAATCGTAATTTGTTTTGGCGAGTTTAAATTAGCGATATATACAGGATTTTCATTAGTAAAATGGTTTGCAATGAGGCGAGCTAACTGCCGCTCCTCTATGCCAACAACGACTCCCATGCCGTAACCGTGCGGATAAGCGCTTTCCATCAGCTCTCCGCGTAGCTTTACTAGCGATATCGCATCGCGAAACGTTAAGGCATTAGCCGTTACGGCAGCGCCAAACGCCCCGACCGAATGACCGGCTACCATGTCCGGCCGTACTCCTTCCGCTTGTAATGCTCTAGCGACTGCTACGCCAGCAACTAACAGCGCTACTTGAACAGCAACCGTAGATTGTAACGCCTTCGCTGAATCCCATCGTAAAATATCGTCCTTGAGTACTTTGCTTGCCTCGTGCAGTGTTTTCTCAATGACTGGATGTTGGGGAAGATGATGAAGCATGTTGGGTTGCTGTGATCCTTGACCGGGAAATAAAAATGCGATACTCATAACCATCTCCCACTTTTCTCTATAATTGTAGTCGTCAGTCGACTAAAAGAAGCCCTTTTCATTTCATCACATCCGACCTTATATCTTTTTCAGGCGTTTTTTAATGCTTACAATTACATCATGGTTATGCCTCGCTAATACATTAGCTGCTTCTGATAAGTTTCCCTTTTGTAAAAGATCGACTATCATTATATGTTCGGTTAACGATTTTTCAATATTTCCTTCATTGGCAAACGATAAGCTTTGTATTCGTAAAAGCGGAGGCGCCAAGCGGGAGTACATACTGCGAATAATATTGCTTTTGCTCATTTCGATTAGGCACATATGGAACGAATAATTCAGCTCCGTATACCTTTTTACTTCTCTTACATGATGCATTTCATGTAAGATTTGTTCCATTTCTTCCATAACTGATGAGTCGATACCGTGCTTCATAATCCGTTTCATAGCTAGTGATTCAAGCAGTATGCGAATTTCTAGTAAATCGTATATTTCCTCCTCTGTATACCCCTTTACCACTGTCCCTTTTCTTGGAATTCGTTCTACGAGCCCTTCGATTGTAAGCAAATAAAAGGCTTCCCGCACCGGCGCTCTACTCGTCCCGTACTCTGCAGCATAGTCATTTTCGATTAATTTTTGTCCGGGCTTTAATTCTCCTGTTATAATTTGCTCGGCAATATGTTCGGCAATTAAGTTAGATAGAGCGTTTTTACTGAAATCTATGCTAGCCATGCAGATTTCCTCCTTTGTCGACTGTCGATTCCCTTTATATGAAAAGTTTATTTTTTTATTTTTTTAATATTACATAAAAAAATTTAGTAATTTTTATTTGTTGTTCTATGTATATTAGGAATACAGTCGACTGTAGATAAGCGACAATCCACCATATTTGAAAACGCTTACCAATAAATTCAAGGTGTAAAGGAGGGAAAGAAAAACTTGCTGTTCATGCCATATGTCTTGCTGTAGAATAAGGTGATAAAAGCATTCTCCTGCGTATGAACCACTCCTCCCCAGCAAACATCCACCAATCATGATGAATAATGATCATGCATCTATACCAGATATCTTCATTTAGTTATTCCAATATCATAATGAAAAGGAGAGAAGGGATAAAATTGGTCATTTATGGGGTTTCTTTATTATCGATCTGTATGTTAGTCGGCGTATTTTTAGGGGATTTATTAGGAAAAGTGCTTGGTGTAAAAGCAAATGTCGGCGGTGTCGGTATCGCTATGTTGATGTTAGTACTGATAGTAGATTACTTAAAAAAGAAGAATAAATTAAATTCGCAATCACAACAAGGATTAAGCTTTTGGGGAGCGATGTATATCCCAATCGTCGTCGCAATGGCTTCCCAGCAAAATGTAGCCGCTGCAGTAAAAGGGGGGCCTGTGGCCTTACTGGCTGGGATAGCCGCAACCGTAGCTAGCTGTGCGCTTGTCCCAGTCGTTGGCAAAATAGGGAAAAAATCGCTGAATTGATTTTACACGACGATGAGGAGGCATAAATATGATAGATACACTTATTGCCGTATTTCAAAATAATGGGCTTATTGTCTCATTTGCCTTAGTCGGAATTATCATGTATATATCCTATCAAATTTCCGACAAACTAACGAAAGGGCGGCTTCATGGGTCAGCCATTGCCATCATGTTTGGATTACTTCTTGCCTATCTAGGTGGAATTCATACAGGCGGAGAAAAAGGGCTTGCCGATATTCAATTGTTTTCCGGTATCGGCTTAATGGGAGGAGGGATGCTTCGGGATTTTGCTATCGTTGCTACCGCCTTCGGAGCCAGCTTTGAGGAAATTAAAAGAGCGGGAGCAAGCGGGGTTATTTCGTTATTTCTCGGTGTCATTGTATCGTTTTTTGTCGGAGTCATAATAGCGGTATTATTCGGATATACGGATGCGGTTAGTTTGACAACCATAGGAGCAGGGGCAGTCACTTATATTGTGGGTCCTGTAACAGGAGCCGCGGTCGGCGCAAGTTCCGAGGTGATAGCTCTATCGATTGCAGCAGGAGTAGTAAAATCAGTTTTAGTAATGATTGGGACCCCGTTTGTGGCAAAGTATATCGGTCTTAATAACCCTCGAACCGCTCTTGTGTTTGGAGGATTAATGGGAACGACGAGCGGCGTAGCCGGTGGATTAGCTGCCACTGATCCGAAGCTCGTACCTTACGGAGCAATGACTGCAACATTCTATACCGGATTAGGCTGCCTTTTATGTCCATCGGTATTATTTTTGATAATTAAATCTATATTTTAGAAAAATAGGAGGTAATGGAGCCTTCCTACCATCGTCCCCTTATAGTAAACAGAATGAAACAAAGGTCAATACTGTTTACTATGGAGGGGATTTTTTTATAAAAAATTCAAAAAAGCATTTTGTGGAATTTAAATGAGAAATAGGAAGAAGGCCATCGGCGCCGGGACCGCCACGTTGACGCCAAGCATGCCGGCATCGATTTCTTCGTGGAATTGGCGGATCGCTTTGACGCTGTTGGTATAAATGCACGCGCCGTTTGCAAATTCGGACTGGTTGGCGCTTTGAATTGCTTCATCTAAATCCCGAGCCTCGAACCACCGACAAGACAGGATCAAAAATTTCATCCGTTCAAATCGTCATGCCCGGCTTCACATGGTCAAAAATCGTCGGGCCGATAAAATAGCCTTCCCCGCTGGTCGCAGCGTCGCGACGGCCGTCACGGGCAAGAAGCGCTCCTTCTTTTTCGCCGATTTCAATATATTTTAATTGTCCGTTCTTTATGCGATTCGCGAATGACAGGGCCTAAAAAGACATCTTTCTGCAATCCGTTGCCGATTTTCATCTCGTCCGCCGCTTTCTTCAAACGTTCCACAAGCCTATCGGCAATATCGCCGACAGCTACGACAACGGAACATGCCATGCATCGTTCCCCCACTGAACTAAATGCGGCATTGATCATGTTCGTAACGGCAAGATTCAAGTCGGCATCCGGCATCACAATTGAAATGGTTAGAAAATAGAATAAAGAATCACTGCAAGGAACATACCGATTAACGGAATCACAACAGAAAGAACAAAAATCGGTTTATACGTTCGCTCATGGGTTTCATGACAAACGGCGCGAATCGTTGTGACAATATAGCCGTTGTGCGGAAGCGAATCCAATCCTCCTGACGCTAAAGCGGATACTCGATGCATCGCTCCCGGATCAAGCCCTTTCGCCATATAAATCGGCGCTAAAATCGGCAGGGCAATGCCTAATCCTCCGGAGGCGGAGCCAGTCATTCCGCAAATGATGGTGACGCCAAGCGCCAAACCGAGAAGATCCGGACCAGGGAGGTGCACGAGCGCATTGACCGCCGTCTGAAACGCAGGAACATTTTTCGCTACGGTACCGAAGCCGACAACAGCGCATGTATTCGCTGCGGCCACTAGAGCGTCTTGGGCGCCAACTGCCATTGACTCCCAAAACTTACGGATAAATTTAGCATTTAATACCCAACATAACACAATTCCAAGAACAAGCGAAACGACTCCCGCCGATGTCGAAGAAATAAACTTCGCCAATATATTCAATGAAATGATGACAGTAATTAATGGAAGCAATGCGCACACAATGTGTGGAAGCGGACGGCTTTCTGTTTCTTCCAATGTGGAGGCGATTTCGTTTGCTGCCTCGTTCGCTATTGCTTCATGTCTATATGGAAGCGAAAATGTCTCTCCGTTTTCTTTTGCTTTTTGCACCGCGCGCGTTAAATAGACGGATCCTAAAACAGCAATGACAATGCCAATCAATATCCCAATCCATCCTCCCGCGCCCGGCGTAGTATGGAAAAATTGCGTTGGAATAATGTTTTGAATTTCCGGCGAATAAGGGGAAGTCATCGTAAAGGACACAGAACCGAACACCATCGCCGCCGGAATGAAGCGATGCGGCGTATTCGACTGACGAAACAACGACACGGCGATCGGATAGACGGAAAAGCCGACAACAAACAGACTTACGCCGCCATACGTCATAATCGCGCATGCCGCGACTACCGCCAACACCGCATGTTTGGCGCCAAATTTTGTTTTTACCCAATTGGCAATGGAGTCGGCTGCACCGGTGTCTTCCATGACTTTTCCAAAAATCGCGCCGGCTAAAAAGATGAGAAACCAACTGGCAAAATAGCCGGTAAATCCCGTCATATAGCTTTCCATCATCGCTTTTTCCAGGTTCAATCCGCCTGTAAGCGCTATCAAAACAGAACAAATAATCGCTGCAATGATAATGTTAATCCCCCGCATCGTCAAAAAGATTAATAAACCTAACGAGACAAATAACCCGACCATCCCTAACATAAAATTTCCCCCTCGCCTTTTTAGTGACGCATCACTTGATGATCGAATTGATAGTCATAGCAGACGTGATAAAGCTGGACAATTTCTTCGTGAGTCGGCACGCGCGGATTATTTCCCGGACTGCCGCTTGCTAGCGCATCGGCTGCCATTTTGTCAACGGCCTTGTCAAACTGCTCTTTTTCAATTCCCCATGTTTTCATATTTGGAATATGGAGATCCCGGCAGAGCTGCTTTACTTCCAAAATAAGCGCATCTGCTGCTTCTTCATCGGAAGCAGTCTTTAATTCTGGCTTGATCAGACGGGCGATCACTGCAAGTCTTTCTATCGCACTCTCTTTTGTAAATTCCAGCACCCCCGGCAGCAGCATCGCATTCGACACGCCATGCGGCACGTGAAATAGTGCCCCAATCGGTCGGGACATCCCATGGACAAGCGTCACCGATGCGTTCGAAAACGCAGCACCTGCCACCATCGCGCCAATTGCCATCTTCTCGCGTGCATCGATATCGTTGCCGTTTTCATACGATTTGCGCAAATTCCCCATGATCGCTTCCATCGCTGATAGCGCCAACACGTCGGTCACTGGATGGGCGCGCCGCGAAATATAGGCTTCGATCGCATGGCATAACGCGTCTACCCCTGTCGCCGCTGTCACCGCCGGCGGACACGATACGGTAAGAAGCGGATCGACAATCGCCACGGCAGGCAATAATTCTGGCTGGGAAATCATCATTTTGACGTTCGTTTTCGTATCAATGATAACCGTGACTTTCGTGACTTCGGAACCGGTTCCTGCAGTCGTCGGAACGGCGATGAGCGGAAGCGGTTTATTGACAAACGGCTTGACATTGCCAACATAATCGCTGATCGTTCCTTCATTTGTCATCATGACCGCCACCGCTTTCGCCGTATCAATACTGCTTCCTCCACCAATGGCAACGATGACGTCACACTGCTCTGTGCGGCAAACTTCAAGCGCTTCTTTCACATGAATATCGGTTGGCTCCGTATCTACTCCTGTATACTTGGCAAACGGAAGCGCTTCTTTCCGTAAATGCTCTTCACAAAGCGCGACATTGCCAAGCTGTTCCATAACCGGATCGCTGATAATAAGCACTTTGTTTCCAAACAGACGCGCTTGTTTTCCGACTTCGTTAAAAGCGCCGCGTCCATACAAAATCCGGCCCGGCATGAGAAGTTGATACACTTGTGACATCGTTTCTCCTCCCTCTTTCGTAACATTTTCAATATCATAATCATGCAAATGACATGCCAAACCGGAAGTCTGTTATTTACTAATCAATTTAAGTATTCAGTTTTTCATCAACACAATGATGCACCGACAATTCCCAGACATATCCCCGACATATTTGTACATGATTCCAACATGTTTATAGATTATATTTTTTTAGTTTTTCATAAAGAGTGGACCGATGCATGCCAAGTTTTCGCGCTGCCGCTGCTTTATTTCCTCTTTCCTCAATCAACGCTTGTTTAATTCTTTCCCGCTCATAAGCGTCTACTATTTCCCGCCAGTTTGTATCGGTCTGCACCACAATCTTTCTCTTTTCTCCCTCTTTATCGCCATGTTTTGCCAATCGCTGTGGGGAAAGAATATGGGCAGGCAAATGCTCCTTTTGGATTTTTTGACCATCGACCATGCCGACAAGCCATTCGACGACATTAACAAGCTCGCGAATATTTCCCGGCCATGAATAATCCATGAGCACTTGCATCGCCTCTTTTGTGAATTCTTTTTGTTTTAAACCGAACTGCTCGCAAATCCTTTCCATATGGTAGGCAAGCAAATAAGGGATATCCATTTTCCGCTCCCGCAGGGCAGGAATATGGATGCGAATAATATTGAGGCGGTAAAAAAGATCTTCTCGAAACTGCCCTTTTAGCACCATTTCCTCTAAATTTTTATTCGTAGCGGCAATGATGCGAACATCGAGCTCCATTTCCTCCACTCCGCCGACCCGCTCCACTTTTTTCTCCTCTAGGGCCCGCAATATTTTCGCTTGCATATATAGCGGCATATCGCCTATTTCATCCAAAAATAGCGTCCCTTTATGGGCGAGTTGAAACTTTCCCGGCTTTCCGCCTTTTTTCGCTCCGGTAAACGCCCCTTCTTCATATCCAAACAATTCTGCCTCGAGAAGCGATTCAGGGATTGCTGCACAATTGACGCTGATAAAATTGCCGTCAGCGTACGGACTCGATTGGTGAATCGCTTTCGCCAGCACTTCTTTTCCTGTTCCGCTTTCCCCGGTAATTAACACCGTGGATGGCACACGCGCTGCTCTTCTCACCATTTGTTTGATTTCTGCGATCACTGGGCTGCGGCCGATGATGCTGTTTAAGCCGAAAATTTGTTTTCTCGAAGGAGCAGCACGTTCTTCTTTTTCTTCCTTTCGGCTCGCCTCACGCGACAAATCCTGCAGGCGCTTAAAAATTTGGTAAACCTCGGAAACACCTTGGAAAATGAGGACTCCAATCGCCCCAATCACTTTTCCGTCGCGCCAGATTGGAATGCGGTGGACGACCATCGGCTGCCCGTAAATTTTTTGGATAAATCCTCTCTCTGGTATGCCGGATTCCAAACAAATATGTAGCCTCGTATTTTCAATAACCTCGGTGACATGCTTCCCAACGGCGTCTTCGCGGCGAATGCCAAGAAACTGGCAATAGGCCTTATTTATTTCCTGGATAATGCCATGCGCATCCACGACGACAATGCCTTCATAGGCCGAGTCAAGAACCGTTTTCATCGTTTCCACTATGCTTTGCGTCTCTTGCAGCTCTCGCTTGAGTCGCTCGACCATGGCGGTCAGCTCTGACACGGACGCACGGCTTACCTTTGGGGCATCAGCCGGATCCCTCCCTACCTGTTCGGCTTCTTTCTCTCCGTTCCATAGCGACTCTATAGTCGTTCGGCCATCCCATTTGTCCGCCACCGCTTTTAGCAATGTCCTGCATGTCAACCGGCCTATTTCCCTGCGCTGATAGTCGATTATCGGAACTTCGTTTACCTCAAAGCGGATAAACAGTTGCAACGCCTCGTTTAATGTCTGGTCAGCACGCAATACCATTTCTCCACGTTCATCCACATTGCCGCTCATACAAAGTCCCTCCTTCCCCATTTGTCTATTTTCGTATTTTTCGCCGCTGGCAAGAGAAATCCTTTATCTCCGCTTGTCATCATAAAAAAGAAGCAAGCCTCCCGCTTGCTTCTTTCTATGTTTATGCAAGAATTTGTTCAATTTTCTCAAGAACATCTTCCGTTAAGTCGATGTCCACGGCTTTGACGTTTTCTTCGACTTGTTCCGGCCGGCTGGCGCAATACCCAGGCAAGCGCAATTGGGAAAGGGTGATACCGAGTTTGGCGACTGCTTTTTATACGTACAATTCTTTTTCTCTTAAATGCACTTTCCCTTTCACGCTAGGATTCACTAAATATTTGGGATAATATCCCGATAATACATCAGCAACATTCTGGGCGGTTTTTCGTTTTAATTCACTTTCAGATTCCTCAGAGTACCAGGCAACATGCGGTGTAATAATCACATTCTCCATTTTAAGAAGAGGATTATCTGGTTGAATAGGCTCATATTCCGTAACATCTAGACCTGCACCTGCAATCTTTCCATCCTGCAAAGCGCGAATTAATGCAGCCTCATCAATAACAGAACCGCGGGCTGTATTTACAATAAATAGTTCCTTTTTCGCAAGATCAAATTGTTCGTCGCTGATCATTCCACGTGTATCTTTCGTCAACGGTGCATGGACGGAAATGTAATCAGATTGTTTAAATAGATCGTTTAATTCTACCAATTTAACATTCAATTGATGGGCTACCTCTTGCGAAATATATGGATCATAAGCAATGATATTCAAGCCAAAAGATTGTGCTTTTTTAGCCAATGCCTGTGGAATTCTTCCCAGTCCTACAAGTCCAAGTGTTCTGCCGCGTAATCGATAAATCGGTTTTCCTAAATTAAAATTCCACACTCCATTTTTCACTTCACTATTTAATTTGACAACTTTGCGCACCAATGAAAGCAATAAAGCAAAAGCATGGTCGGATACTTCATCTACCGAATAATCTGTTACGTTGGCAACAATGATGCCTTTTTGGGTAGCCGCGTCCACATCGACGGTATTGACACCTACCCCATATCGTGAGATAACTTTGCAGTTTTCTAAGTTTGCAATTACCTTCGCAGAGACAGGGGCATATTGATTAATAATCGCATCGGCATCTTTGCAGGCAGCGATTACTTCTTCCTCAGTACGGCACTGTACGGCTACGAAGTCTACATTCAATGAGGAAAGCACTTCTTGTTCAGGAGCTAATGTTTGAAATTCATAATCGGTAACCACTACTTTAAATTTTTTCATTTTTTCCCTCCCTACATTATTTATGTATTTTTCTGTACCTTCGTTCATCCATCGTAAAAGGCAGAGCAGACAAGCAATCATACTATGTTTACTATAGTTGCAACGAAAGCAATATATACTATACTGCATTCAACTTTAGGCTGCGGTACATGGTCAATACATAAAATTTAAAAATATCACTATCCTTATAATCTGTATCCACCTGAAAGAATATAGATAAAAATCCTTAAAAAGTATATCTACCATTCAGCAACTGAACCATCTTTATGGCGCCAAACAGGATTTTTCCAATTATGTCCTGTTTCTGCCATTTTCCTTACATACTCTTCGTTAATATCTATCCCTAATCCCGGCCCCTGTGGGATTTTTACATATCCATTTTTGTATTCAAGCACAGAAGAATCTACTAAATAATCTAAGAGATCGTTTCCTTGATTATAATGTATACCAAGGCTTTGTTCTTGAATAAAAGCGTTATAGGACACCGCATCGATTTGCAAAGAAGCTGCCAATGCAATTGGGCCTAACGGGCAATGAGGAGCTAACGCAACATCATAGGCTTCAGCCATCACAGCTATCTTTCTCACTTCGGTAATTCCCCCCGCGTGGGAAAGGTCGGGCTGAATAATATCTACATAGCCCTCGGATAAAATGGTTTTAAAATTCCAACGGGAAAACATTCTTTCTCCCGTTGCAATTGGAATGGTGGTATGCTTGGCAACCTCACGCAGCGCTTCGTTATGCTCCGGTAATACAGGTTCTTCGATAAACATAGGATGGTAAGGTTCTAGTTCTTTTGCTAAAATCTTTGCCATTGGTTTATGGACACGTCCATGAAAATCAATACCTATATCGAAGTCATCACCAGCTACTTGTCGAATTGTAGCAACCCTTTCTATAATTTCATCAATCTTTTTATGAGAATCAATATACTGAAGTTCCTCGGTAGCATTCATTTTTACGGCCGTAAATCCTGCATCTTTCGCCTTTTTTGCTGCTTCAGCGATATCGCTAGGGCGGTCTCCTCCAATCCAACTGTAAACACGGATAGAATCACGAACAGGACCACCTAGCAATTGATGAACGGGTGCGTTAAAATATTTCCCCTTTATATCCCAAAGCGCTTGATCGATTCCTGATATGGCACTCATTAAAATCGGGCCTCCGCGATAAAATCCACCTCGATAAAGAACGGTCCAGTGATCCTCGATCTTCAGCGGATCTTTTCCTATCAAATATTCACTTAATTCTTCTACCGCTGTTTTCACCGTATTTGCCCTTCCCTCTATAATCGGTTCACCCCAACCGACAATCCCTTCATCGGTGCTAATTTTGAGGAATAGCCATCGCGGTGGAACGATAAAAGTTTCAAATTTAGTAATCCTCATTTTGCACTTTCTCCTCCATAACCATCGCATTTCGTATTTTCTCGATAAACTTTTGTGCAGTTTCTTTCAAAATATCGAAGCGCCCCTCCTCAATTACTTGTTTATTAAGCAATGCGCTCCCCACTCCTACCGCTGCTGCACCACTTTGTATAAACTCTGCCACATTATCTAAAGACACACCGCCAGTCGGCATCATTGGAATATATCCTAACGGTCCACTTAATTCCTTAAAGTATTTAGGTCCTAGAGAACTAGCAGGAAATACCTTTAAAAGATCAGCACCTGCTTGATATGCTCTTACAATTTCAGTTGGTGTCATGGCACCAGGAATCGAAATTTTACCATATCGATTGGTTAAATAAATGGTCTCCTCGTCAAGTATCGGTGAAAAAATAAAATCTGAACCCGCCTCAATCGCTCTTTTAGCAGTTTGCGCATCAAGTACTGTTCCTGCACCAACGATAGCCTTTGTTCCAAATTTTTCTTTAAGATGAGTGATCATTTCAAAGCTTCCAGGGGTGTCCACCGTAACTTCTAGCACCTCTACCCCACCTTCTATCAATGCTTCTGCAATTTGGAAAATTTGAGATGGTTTTGGTTTTCTAATTACTGCGACTAACTTAGATTTCTTTAAGCGGTTTAGATTTGTAATCTTGTCCAAAACATCTTCCTCCTTACCGTTTTACACCTTGAAAGTGAATTACACCTTTCATAAACTCTTCCAATTCTTCACTGCTCGGCAACCCTTCAACGTCCCCACTTACTCCAACAACCATAGCTCCAACCGCATTTCCGCGTTTCACTGCCGAAAAAATAGGCTCATTTCTTAAAATTCCACTTATTACCCCCGCTGCAAATCCGTCGCCAGCTCCAACTGGATCTACTATTTGAGAGACAGGGAATCCTTTTACATAGCCACTTTCATTCCCAGATCGGTAGTATGCTCCCTTTTCCCCCATTTTGATGATGACAATTTTTTCTTTTCCAAAGAAATCCGCAATTTCCTCAGGAGTTTTCCGACCTGACAGTATTTCACCTTCATCCAATCCAGGTAAAATAATATCTGCTTCTTTGGCAATTTCTAATAAAACGGATCTCGCTTTCTCCATATTCCAAAGCTTTAATCGGATATTCGGATCAAAAACAATTTTCACCTCATGTTTTTTGGCAATTTCAATAGCCTTAAAAACTGTCTCCCTGCATGATGGGCTAAGGGCAGGGGTAATCCCCGTTAAATGAAGAAATTTCGCGCGAGCAATATAATCTTCATCAAGGTCATTGGGAGATAATAAACTAGCAGCAGAGTTTTTGCGATAATAATACACTTTTACATTTGTTGGTGAGTATTTCTCTTTGAAAAAAATACCTGTGGGAGCCTCATCTGTATAGATGCATCTAGAAGTGTCTACCCCTTCGCCTCTAATAAATTTGTGAATATATCTTCCAAAGGGATCATTACCTAATTTGCTAAACCAACCTACCGAGTGACCTAGTCTTCGCAACCCAATCGCTACATTGGATTCCGCTCCTCCAATCTGCTTATAAAATCTATCGCTATATTCGAGTGGAAGCGTGAGTTCGGGGGTAAATAAGGCCATTGTTTCCCCGAATGTTACAACATCAAGTTCTTTCACAATAAGTCCCCCCGTATGTTTTTGTGCTTGCCTGTTCCCGGCAAATAACATGAATTCAAAAGGTTTTACCGATAATCTCTTGAATGAATAGACACCAAAGAAATATTGGCATTTGAATTTTCCACTAACAAAGCGCAGATCTCTTGACTGTTAAAGGCAAGTCAATGGCTTGCCTTTTGGCAGCCGAAAAATAGATAGCACATTTCTTGCTCCAGAAGTTCGAATAGTCAAGAAAAACTTAATGGGTAAGGCATTTCTATAAATATTGCTCACAAATTCAATTATTAATAATATTCAAATATTTTTAACTACTAAAATGTTGGGCCAATTCTCCAAATGCCAAAATCATGTTGTTTTAGAATTTCTGCTTTCGTAAGCTTTCCAGAGGCTGTTAATAAAAGTTCGTTGAAAATTCTTTCGCCTACCGATTCTAGAGACTCCGTTCCTTCAATGATTGTTCCTGCATTAATGTCCATGTTTTCCCTCATTTTTTCAAACATCGGAGTATTGGTAGCAATTTTAATGACAGGTGCAATTGGCGAACCAGTTGGTGTTCCACGTCCACTTGTAAATAAGACGATTTGTGCCCCACCAGCAACCATTCCCGTCAGCTGTTCAATATCATGACCAGGGGTATCCATCCATACTAACCCTTTTTTTGTCGGCCGCTGAGCATAGTCGATTAACTCTTGCAAAGGTCTGGTACCAGCCTTGGCAGCCGCTCCAAGTGATTTCTCTTCTAGTGTTGTGAGGCCTCCCTTTCGATTCCCTGGACTTGGATTTCCGGTACGAATATCCACTCCCATCATGATTGCCCGTTTCTCCATCGCTTCAATGACTTGATATACTTTTTTAGCTACTCGGTCGTCAACAGCACGATTGGCTAAAAGGTGTTCTGCCCCAATTAGTTCGGTTGTTTCTGCTAAAATCACTGTTCCTCCTCTGTCAACAATCATGTCGCTTACATAACCAACTGCCGGGTTGGCTGAGAGCCCCGAACAGGCATCTGATCCTCCACATTCTGTTCCTACAATTAATTCGCTAATATCAAACGGTTCTCGGACTAAAGCAGAAGCATCTTGTACCATTTTCGTTGCAATTCGCGCCGCCTCTGCAACGGCTCCAAGCGTCCCCCCATGATCTTGAATGGATACCAGTTCAACCGGCTTGCCGCTTTTGGCAATTTCCTGGGCAACACTTCTCCCTTGGTGCGTCTCACAACCAAGTCCCATAACGATTACACCATACACGTTTGGATTGGTCCCCATTCCAACGTATGTGCGGAATGTTTGATCATAATCAACACCTACTTGAGCGCAACCATGCTGGTGAATAAAGGACACAGTACCATGAACAAGTTCTGTTACCTGTTTTGCTGCCTGTGTAGCGCAAACAATGGTAGGCAATATAAGCACATGATTGCGAACTCCCACTCGACCGTCAGGACGTCTATAACCCCAAAGCTGAGCTGTTTTCATTTATCTTATCTCCCCTTCCTCTTTTCCCCTCTACATTATGGATATGCACATGCTCACCTACGGCAATATCCTTAGAGGCAACTCCAATAACTTCCCCATATTTGAATATATCCTTGCCTTTCTTAATAGGAACAACAGCAAATTTATGCCCAAACTCAATATTTTCTTTGATTTCAATATCGTACTCTTTTCCCTGACATGTTACTTTTACTACACTGCCAGCAGGGATATAGTCTAAGGCAGTGGCAACATTATCTTTGGGATTCATCATAACAGTTCGGTAAAAAGACGTCATATAGCTTCTCCCCTTCTCCTCTTTCAAACCGTAGATTTTTTGAACGAGCCGATTACCGGGACACCCAACCCCTCTGCTCCTAGTTCAGACATCACTGCTTCCGGGTAGTATTGTTCAATAATCCGCATTCCTAATGCTGCTCGGCGAACTCTTTCGCGACATAGATCCATATTAATCGATTCCAGATGTCTACCTGATGGATATACATCTGGATGATTGCGTAACCCAAATTTAATGTAAACAGGTGATAAAATACGAATAATTTCCGGAATCTCATAATGTCTAATAAAACCGCCAAATCCGTCTGGTACCTCCACATATATATCAATTGGAATGTCAATTACTTGACGAATAGCCGCCAGTTTAGGCAAAGTCAAAGCGGTAGGAACGTTATACGTATCCGCGCCTAATTCCGCCATCAGCTTGATAGACACCGGGTTGGATGCCATCATTTGAACGGATACTTTAACCACAAAATTTTGCGGTAATATTCCTTGCTTTTTCATTTCCTTCGTTAAAAGCAACAAACCTTCATCAGCAACTAAAGCACCACGCAATCCTAAACTTGCTCCTCTTTTTAAATCCTCAATGGCATAAACCAGCTGATCGATTCCTTCGTGTCTAAGCCCCACAACTTTCCCTGAACTTGTAAATGGTTGGGCGCTAATATCCCATGTACCCCTAGGGCCGACAAAAAGGCTTAACTCCATCCCCCGATTCGCGCAAATCTGGCACATTTCCCTAATCTCATCATCTGTTAACAGCATAATTCCACTTCCCTGCGATACGCGGTGAATGGTTACTCCCAATCGGTCTGCCTCCTCAAGCGCTGCTTGTAAAGCACGTGGACCTTCTACACTTGGGATCTCAATACGGTATTGCGCCCCGTCAGGGAAACGTTTTGTAGACGTAGGAAGATCATAGAGATCGCTGCTTGGGTAGCCCAATGATTTAAGAAATTCTCTCGTTTCTTTCATAAATATAATGCATCCTTTCTCTTTTATTAAAATACGATTGATAGAAAATAATCTTAGTGTAGTGATAGAGAGCGGCTAATCGATTAGCTTCTTCGTTAGCAGTCCTATTTGCAGCCCTTCGCGTTTAGTTCTTCATTACTGTAGGAAAATAAATTATTTTGTTTTAGAAATAACTGAACCGCCTTTTTTAAGTCGTCGTATTCTGCGATAGGTAACCGTGGACTCGTTTGATGGCCTAAAATAAGCTGATGAACTGCTTCCTTAACCGCAATAAATAAAGGTTGGGAAAGCTCATAAATGGACATAAGCTTGAGGATGGATTCATTTAGAGTTAGCGCTGTTTGATATTGGCCAGCTTTAAAACTCTCAAATAATCGGACAGATAGTTCCGGCAAGAAAGTAGCAGTACCATTGATTCCGCCAGCTGCCCCCATTTGAAGCGCAGGAAGGAGAAGATCGTCGAAAGCGGCAAAAACAGAGAAATCTGCTCTTTGCTCCGCAATGCCAATTAATTGTCGAATATGCCCTAATCTTTCCGTCGTATCTTTAACTCCAACTATATTCTCTTGATCCATTGCTAACCTTAATATAAGGCTAGGGGATAAATCTTGACCTGTGAGTGAAGGAATATTGTATATAATCAAAGGAATTTTGATACTTTTAGCTACATTTACTTAGCTACATTTACATAATAGTCATATAATTGGCGCTCCGTATATTTCCAATAAAATGGATTTACCACTAGTACACCGTTAGCTCCGATATACTCAGCGTGTTGTGATAAATAAATAGTGTCCTTTAATGAGGCAGTTCCTGTACCAATTAAAACAGGGACACGCCCATCTACATATCGAACCATTTTTTCGACAAAAAGTTTTCTTTCTTCAACAGTCAAAGAAGAGAATTCCCCCATGCTTCCCATATAGAGCAATCCGTGAACGCCTTTTTTGATTAAATGATCCGCAAGCATATAATTGGCTTCCCAATCGAACTCTCCATCCTTATTAAATAACGTAACTACAGGTGGGATGATTCCTTTAAACTTATAATCCATTGCTTTCATCCTTCCAAAATAAATTTAAAATACCGTAACGATGTGGTATAAATAGTAAATTCCAAAACATATGCTAACTATCGATGATGCAAATTCCAGCGTCTTTTTTACATCAAAACGTTTCACACTTAGTACAATCGGAATAGCCAAAGCAGTAGTAAAACAGGACATTCCAATAATCGTCCCCGCTCCAAAAAACAAAATATATAAGACAGCACTCAACAGATTGTTTACGGTTGATAAGGCCAAGACAGTTAAGGCCGCGCTTCCTGCCAGTCCATGTATACTTCCAACAGCAACAGATTTCATATAAACGGCACTCGAATCATTGAAAATGCCTTTATTATAATTTCTATGTTTTTTCCCTAAAATCGAAGTAATACCTAAATAAACGAGCATCATTCCTACAATCATTTCAAAACATGACTCTATTTTTGGTGGTATTTGGAATTTAAGTGCAATAATCAATAATCCAACTATTAATAAAACAGAACTATGCCCAAGCCCCCAAAATACACCTGCTAGCAGGGAGCGAAACAAGCTTTTGCTTTTGCTGGCAATAGTTGAGACAGCTATTACGTGATCAGGCTCCAAAGAGTGTTTAATTCCTAAAAAAAGTCCGACCATTAAAGTTGAAAATACACCTAATTCCATTACGATTCTTCTCCCCTTGATCTTTTCCTAGCATATTCCACCGCCGCTGTATATACTTCTAAAAAAGCAGCTTGATGATCCGTAGCGGCTTTTTTTACATCCTCGTATTCTGGTACTTGTCTTATTATTTTTCCATTTTGAATAGCCTGTTTTACACGAATATTTCCATACGGTGTAGGAACACTTACACTATTTCTTCCTAGAATACTTCTTGTACATATATTTTTTCTGACACCAAGGGTTGTCGTTTCTTTGAAAATAAATTGTTCACATTCCTCTACACTATTGGACGAAGCCAAAACAGTAAGAAGGACCCCAGGGCGGTTTTTCTTCATAAAAATGGGTGTATAAAACACATCGAGTGCCCCTCTTTGAAAAAGCCCTTCCATTACATATCCCAACGCCTCCCCCGACATGTCATCTACATGGCACTCTAGAATATGAATGATCTCTTGTTGCAAAGGCAATGAATATTCATGTTCTAGCAAAGCATCAGCCATTTCGCCTACTACAACTCGTAAAACATTTGGCTGGTTCGGTAAATCACGTGTTCCTGCACCATACCCAATATACGATATGGTCATCGTCGGAATTGGTCCAAATGAAGTCACTTGACTTTTCACAATCCCTGCTCCCGTTGGGGTTGTTAACTCAAACGGCAATTTGCTAGCCTTGATTGGTACGTTTCGAAGTATCTCCAACGTCGCAGGAGCTGGAACAGGGTAGGTCCCATGCGCACAATCGATATATCCACTTCCAACCGGAATAGGAGAAGAAATGATTTGATCAATTTTAAGCTCTTCTAACGCGACAGCAGTGGCGACAATATCAACAATTGAGTCAATTGCACCTATCTCGTGGAAATGAACTTTTTCAACAGGAATATGATGGATTTTTGCCTCTGCCGTGGCAATAGCATGAAAAATTTGTTGACTGCGTTTCTTTACTTCCGGATGTAATTCCGAGTGATTGATCATATCGACTATGTAAGAATAATGCCGATGTGAATGCAGGGTTGAATGATTTAACGAGTCATGATGGTGGGAGTAGGCATCATGTTTGTCTCTGTAGTTATCATCCAGGATTACATCCAACTTTGTAGCAGAAATCCCCTTTTTTATAACCTTGCTCCATTGTAATTTATATCCTGAAATCGGAAGCTTTTTTAATTCTGTTTCAATCCGTTCCGGTGATACCCCCGCATCTACTAAAGCGCCAACCATCATATCGCCGCTAATTCCCGAAAAACAATCAAGATAGAGAATCTTCATTTCTCTCCTCCTCTTGTTTCATCGCCTTTACGATGGACTGTTCAATGACAGATAGAATAGTAGCAGCATAATATCCGGCCCCGAAACCGTTATCAATATTAACAACCGCAACTCCGCTAGCGCATGAATTTAACATAGTAAGCAAAGCGGAAATCCCTTGGAAATTAGCTCCATATCCCACACTTGTAGGTACAGCAATAACAGGTTTGGAAACAAGCCCTCCCACTACACTTGCAAGCGCCCCTTCCATACCTGCAACTACGATCACAACGTGTGCCTGTTCAATAACAGATGCTCTATCCAATAAACGATGAATACCAGCAACACCTACATCGTATACTCTCTTGACTTCGCAACCTAAAAACTCAGCGGTCACAGCAGCTTCTTCAGCGACAGCAAAATCGGATGTTCCTGCACTGACAACGGCTATGTATCCTTGTTTTTTTGTTTCCACATAGTCTTTAGAAACCCAATAAAAAACCCTTGCATCATGATGATAATGAAAGCATTCGAGAGGATAACGATCTTGTAAATTTATTATCAGATAATCTGCCTTTTCCTTATTAATCCGTGTAGCAAGTACTTTTTTGTGGAATTTCATTAATCTTTCGAAAATACCAAGTAAATGTTCTTTATTTTTCCCTTCTCCAAAAATTATTTCTGGGAAACCCTTCCTTTTTTCGCGGTGAATGTCCAACGTTGCATATCCAATATCATCGTATGTGCGCAATGTTTCGTATGCTTCTTCTACAGAGATATTCCCGCCTTTTAATTGCTCAAGTATTTCTCTAAGCGAATCCTTCATTTTACCATTCCTTTTTTCAAAACTTCATTCATACTTCCTGATCTATATCCTCCTAGGTCAAGGGTTACATATAGAAATCCCAGTTCTCTTAATTTATTATGGATTTCCTGATGATATTGAATGATACGCGGCATCTCTTCAGGAAAAACCTCAATTCTAGCTATTTCTCCATGATGGCGAACACGAACTTGATAAAAACCAAGCTCCAAAAGAAATTCTTCCGATTTATCAAGTTGATCGATTTTCTCTTTTGTAATTTTCGTTCCGTAAGGGATACGCGATGATAAGCAGGCAAAGGAAGGCTTATTCCATGTTTCTAGCCCCATTTCCTTTGACAATATTCGGATTTCATCTTTGTAAAACCTCGCTTCTTGGAGAGGACTCCGCACACCAAGCTGTCTTGCTGCTTTCAGTCCCGGACGGTATTCTCCTAAATCATCCATATTAGAACCGTCAACAATCGTATATACATCTCCATATTTCTTCACCAACTCTTTTAACTGTGTGTACAAATGATTCTTACAATGAAAGCAGCGGGTAAAGTCATTTTTGACAAAATCGGCATTTTCTAATTCATTTATTTGAAGCTTCAAGTGTTTGACACCTATTTGTTTGGCAAGCTTGGAGGCCAACTGTACTTCCCTAGTCGGAAACGTTTCTGAAACTGCAGTAACCGCCATCACGCGATCACCAAGTACTTGCTTTGCAATCGCTAACAGGAATGTACTATCTACTCCACCCGAAAAAGCCACCAATACGTTTCCCATATCTCTTAAGAGATGAATAAGATGCTCTTTTTTTGTCTCCAATAAGTTCTCTTCCAAATTTATATCCCTCCGTGGATACAGCTTCGTTTATCAAAAGATGGATACATACTATATTGGTCGCCGCACATATCTTTAATGAAGTGATAGGATGTTCCCCTCAAAATGGATGAGGGGAACACGATGATTTATGCTTTAACCAATACTGTTTTAATAGATGTAAAAAACTCTATTGCTGCTTGCCCTTGTTCTCTAGAATGAGAACTTGATTGTTTCATACCACCAAAAGGAGCTTGAAACTCCACTCCAGCTGTTTCGGCATTCACTTTTACTAATCCAGCTTCTATTTCATTAATAAACGAGAGAATGTTGCTAATATCTTTAGTATAAATGGATGCGCTTAACCCGTATTCTGTGTCATTGGCGAGTTCTAACGCTTCCTCGATGCTATGAACTTTGATCAATGCAAGCACAGGTCCAAATATTTCTTCCCGTGCAATAGTCATGTTTATGTCTACATTTTCAAAAATAGTCGGTTCTACATAAAAGCCGTTAGCGAATTCACCTTCTATACATCTTTTGCCGCCGTAAATTAAATCTGCCCCTTCTGCTTTTCCTTTTTCAATATAGGAGAGAACGGTATTTAATTGCGCCTCACTTACACATGGACCCATCCATGTTTCGCTGTCCATCCCATTTCCTATTTTTAGTTGCTTTACTTTTGCGAGAAGTTTTTCTTTAAATGTTTCATATACTTCGCTTTCCACAAAGACACGGCTTGTAGCAGTGCATTTCTGACCCGTTGAACGCAATCCCCCATTTATCGTTCCTTCGACAGCAAGATCCAAGTCCGCATCTTTAGCGACAATGACAGGATTTTTTCCTCCCATTTCAAGTTGGTATTTCGCGCCGCGTTCAAAAGCTGCTTTTCCCACCAGTTTTCCTACAGTATTTGAACCTGTAAACGTAACTCCGTTAATATCCGGATGATTCGCGATCCCTTGACCGATTACAGAACCCGGACCGCATATCATATTGACGACTCCCTTCGGAAAACCGGCTTCATGGAAACACTCCATCACTTTGGCAGCCGTTACAGCAGCTTCGCTTGCAGGTTTTAAAACAACTGTGTTTCCATATACAAGAGCAGGCGCCATCTTCCATATAGGAATAGCTACAGGGAAATTCCACGGCGAAATGACGCCAACGACTCCGAGCGGAACTCGCGTAGTGAACATTAAAGCCTCATTATCACTTGATGGAATAACATCGCCAATTTTTCTAACTCCTTCTCCGGCATAATAACGTAATATATGGACTCCCCTCATTGTTTCTGCTTTTGCTTCACCAAACGTCTTTCCCATTTCTCTTGTCATCGTTTCCGCAATTTCTTCGAGACGTCTTTCAAGAATATCTGCTGCTCTGTATAAATACTCCCCTCTCTCTACTCCGGATCGTTTCCGCCATGATTTTTGCGCCCGTTTCGCTGCGGCCACTGCCTCGTTTAAATCTTCTATAGATGAACGTTGAATATATCCAACAACTTCGTTTTTATTAGCCGGGTTTATGCTTGCTTCCACTTCATTCGTTACTGAACTTACCCATTCTCCATTGATATAGTTGAAATAGGTTTTTACTTCTGTTTGCACTGTCATAACAACTTCACTCCTATTCCCTATTATTTTTGAATATGGAAACCTAAATAACCTTGCTATCTGCAACATAAAGGAAAACTTTTATATTTACTTTACAACTGTTTTGTGTGCTAATGCTTTTACTGGATTTGAAAGCACACCTATTTCTGGAATTTCAATCTCAATACGATCCTGATCTTGAAGGGTGAAATGATTTGGCGGAACTATTGATGTACCCGTTAACAATACGGTTCCATCAAATACTTTGTTATCACGAATTAAGAAAGAAACTAATTCATCATATCTTCTTTTTAGTTGTCTTGTATTTGCACTTTCCTCTACTACAAGTTGGTTGTTTCGATATATACGGCACGTTATTTGAAGATCATACGGATTTTTTACCGTTTCAGAAAGTCGGATTGCTGGGCCAATCGAACAGGAATTCTTCCATATTTTAGCCTGTGGTAAATAAAGAGGATTTTCCCCTTCAATATCTCTGCAGCTCATATCATTACCAATCGTATATCCAACAATTTCCCCTTCTTTGGTTATCACTAAGCCCACTTCAGGTTCGGGAATTTGCCAGTTAGAATCACTCCGCAAATAAACCGGTTCATTAGGACCTATAGTACGGGCAGCGGTAGATTTCAAGAATATCTCAGGTCTTGCCGCGTTATATACCTTGTCGTAACATGTTTCACCACCATTTGCTTTATCTGTCGTTTCGTAATTTCTTGCTTCACGACTTTTTTCGTACGTTACACCTGAAGCCCAAACCTCAGGCGCAACAATCGGCACAAGCAGGTTTAATTGAGACAAATCTTTTTGCAAACTCTTTTTTCCGGTAATGAATCCATAAATATAATTTAAAGGGGTCAATCCGGCACTTTTTGCTTCATAAATAATATCTATAAAGTCGTTGAATGGAAGAGGGTATATTTGATTATCATCTGTAACAGCAGCTAATACGGCATCTGAATTTTCGTTTAAATATCGAATGATCCTCATACATTCGTCTCCTTTTGTTTTATATTAAAAAACTCTGTTTTATTATTTCGACAAAAAAGGGACCTAAATGGTATTTACAGATGTGAACTGCCATGTTTAGAATACCCCAACTCTTTAGAAATGAGATTAGCGGCATTTTTTAATAGCTGTACTTCTTCCTTAAGTACCAAATCATTGACTTTCGCAGACGGTTGGGATATGCTCATCGCCGCTATAACATTTCCAGAATGATCCCAAATAGGAACAGCTACACATGTAATACCTGGTTCGTTTTCTTCATTATCAAGCGCATAGCCATTTTTTCTAACTTTTTCGAGCTCGGCAAGAAATTGTTCTTCACTAGTGATAGTGTTAGCAGTATGACGCTTATAAACATACCCTTTTAAAAACTCTTTAAGTTCTTTATCATCTTTGAAAGCAATTAATGCTTTTCCTACCGCACTACTGTGAACAGGAACTCTCCTTCCAATCCTCGAATATAAAACTGTCCCCGAGGTTCCTTCTACCTTGTCAATATAAATTCCTTCTTTCCCATCAAGTATAACAAGATGAACGGTATTACCAGTTTTTACTGATATATCAATTAGGTGCTTCTTGGAAATTGCCCGAATATCAAGATGGCGAATCACTAAATTTCCTCTCTCAAACAATTTCATTCCCAATCTATACTTACCGTTTTCCGGGTTCTGCTCTATATAATGGTGGTGTTGGAGTGTTTTTAACAGTGAATGTACAGTACTTTTATGAAGTTGCATTTTTTCGCTAATATCCGTAATTTTTAACTCTGTTTCATATTCATCAAATAGATCTAAGATACGAAGAGCACGGTCAACAGATTGAATCAATGGCATATTCTTCACCCTCTTTAACAATGGATATTGGAACTATACCTGTGTTTTCTAGAACATTTTTAGCAATGAATTACTTTATAATTATAATATATAGAGAGTGAAGAATACTAACTAAAAATTCCTACTATTTTTATTTTTTGTTGTTTGAGTATCATTGTTCGGCACTTAATAATATCCCTCACCTCCTTAATTACTTACTATTTCATTTTCCATAAACAGGGAAGATAACATCTTTTTTATAATCGTATACTGCTTCCTCGGCTACATAGAAAGGAACTACCCCATTTGCAGCATCCGTATGCCCAATTAAACGATTGCTAGCTGCAATACGCCGTTGACGTTTACGCATATTTTCTAGTCTGTTTTTCGCAATCTCTTTTCTTTCCTGTTTAATACTCTCAAATTCAAATAAAAGTTTACCGTCTTGAAAAGCACTTTCATTTAAAAACTGAATTTTCCGTTCCCGAAGGCCAATATATAGAAGATCTCCTGTTTTCAAATAGAGTATGCCTCCACCCTTAATCGCCTCGGGAGTCATATGACCAATAGCCGCACCGTATGTTACACCTGAATAGCGCCCATCACTAATGAGAGTAGCAATGCGCTTTAACTGTCTGTTCGCATTAATATGTTGCATTGGTGTAAACATTTCCGGCATACCAAACGCCTCTGGTCCTTGACCGGATATAACGACAGCTATTTTAAGTGCACCTTCTTTCACCATCGTATCGAATAATTCATCATATTCCTTGTCTTTTAACGAATCAAATAGATGCGGGGAATTATGTTTTAATACAGCGATCAAGCTTTTATAATTAAAACTACGATTTAACTTCAGTTTTTCTAACAGATTAACATCTAGAAGCCCTTCATTTGCGTCATCTTCATTCTCATAATATAGAACAAATGCAATTTTCTTATCGAACTCATCAATTTGTGTGGTTGACATTCCGCTAATTTTTACTACCGCACTTTCAAAAAAGTTTCCTGATAAAACATCAACGCCACTAAATGGCCGTTTTGGTTTAGAGAGAATAATCGGATTATTTTCAACGTTTTCGGCTGGCAATTGATCTTTCTTCACGGAAAGTCTTTCTCTCCATGTCGTTCCCGTAACCGTCGGCGCATCAATGTCCATTGGAACTCCGTTATTCATCAACTCATGAAATACGGTTTCCATTCCTCTTATTTTCCCACTGCAGCACTGAATGGCTAAAGCGTAGATATCTCTTCCTTGTGTTAAACTGTAGTCAAATAAATCTGGAATCGGTACTTCATGATGGATTTTATCGTACTCCCGTAAATCAAACTTGTACCCTCCATAAAGCATTGCTGCCACAATATGCATCATGATATTGGTAGATCCGCCAGTAGCACTGTGAATTCTAATGGCATTTTTAATATTTGCAGCCATTATATTCGTAACTCCATATATTGGGTTATTAATGAAATGCACCAAGCTATCCAGCGCGGCGTTTATTTGTTCCTGTGTAGGCGGAGCAGTTAAAAGCTCAAGTGCAGGATGAATCAGTCCCAAACCTGCTATGAGATGTCTGGAACTATTGCCAGTTCCGTTAAATGCGCACACCCCACCCTGACTATCGCAAGTTGCTACTGCTAAACGTTTTTCATAATCTTCATGTTGTTCTATTGTAATAATCCCTTTTTCTCTTGCTCTTTCCAATACACCTTGGAATGCAGTGTTTGATGAACATTGCAAAATATATGAAAGTGCATCGCGCAAATCGTATGCAATATCTTCCTCCCCTATTGACTCGGCATGCCGGGCAACTTCTTCTAATTCAGCATATAAGCGCGGGGGAATGGTTCCTCCTTTTAAAACATGCGCCGGAGCAAAAGTGGCAAAGAAAGGAGCTTCGCCTCTTTCCCTCCGAACACGATCAAGATGTGCTAAAGCACTGACAACCCCAAGCGGTTGTTTATCGCAACCTTGAATAACAAAAGCCCCATGATAGCTATGTGCTTCCATCTGATTAACAATCATCTGTGCGACAGCATTTCGACTTTGTAGGGAATAACTCATTCCTTGATTGCTCTGTGCCGTCCCGTCACACATTACTGGTGTCGAAAATTGAAACGGAACTCCTCCATTTTGCCAAATGCGAATGGCGGCTCGAGCGATCGTTTGAAAATCCATAATATGAGCAGGGTGATCAGCGGATCCTCCTATAATTGCAATTCTAGGAGCATTATTATGTAATCTGTCATATATTTCTTCCAACGTCCAATCTGGCTGCATTCCTTTTAATTCGGGACCAAGGATCTGTTTAGAACGATCAAGCAGGCCTGCCACACATATAGGTTCATTTGCTTTTCCCTGCACGTTATCACGATATGGATTGACTTTGCTCTCAATATATGGATATTTAACCGCTGGCATAATATTACCCCTTCCCCAATAAATAGAAGATTTGTTTGTGGCTATTTGAATTTGAATGAGGATAAAGTTAGTTAATACTAGACACAGAAATTATATTTTTTCTAAGTGATTGAAAAATCCATTTCGAAAGGTTCTGATAAAATCTCTATATCCTTCATTTGTCTGGCTTCATCTAAGAGACTCTCAGAAATCCAAATATCTCTAAGTACCAGCGTATTTTTTATCCTGACCATTCTGACTCTGTTCATATCAAAAGCATTGCAGGTTTTGATAGCTGCTTTCACTGCTAATTCTTCTGTTTCTAAACACATTGGTAGTTTTACTACAGAAACCACTGTGCTTGTTAAAGCATTAGCGTATCCTTTTTCCCATACGATTTGTTCCTTAACTTTATTTGTTGTGATATCAGCAAGACCAATACCATTGGCGTTGCCCTGTGTTTTTTCAGATAAACTTAATACCACTATGCGTGTCACTTCCGGGCCGCCAGTTGCATAGGGAGTAGCGTACCTGCCTGTAATATTTGGATCCATTCCATCTCCTGAAATATCCTTCCCTATTTCATCTACTACAAGCACATCAATTGGGCTAAACATAATTCTGGGCATCAATGCTTTTGCCTTTATCAATAGTTCAGGTTCCACTGTCTCGATATGCTCGGCTGGGACTGTAACAATTTTGGCAGGGCGATCATATGCATTTTCCAAAACAGCTACACCAAAAATAACTGGCGCCTTACGAATAACTATTTTTGCCATTTCAATCACATGTTTACTCATATACTTAAAGCTATATTTATGGGCTGCTTCGGCACCTTTTTGCTTACCGAGACCAATTGTTATCATTTTCATCAATCCGCTTTCAACTGGCCCCCGAAAAGCGGTATGTGGTTTAACCCTATTTATGACAATTATTTTATCTGCCTCATATGCAAGTTTATCCGTGTAAACTGGAAGCCCATTATCTAACCTTCCTACTTCTACTACTTCCATACTAGAACAAATAGGCGCACCTACAAATTCTTCTGTAACTCCCAAGTGTATTAGTACCTCTTTCTGACCTTCAGCAGTTGCCCCCCCGTGACTACCCATTGCCGGTACGATGAAAGGATTTCCACCTACCTGTTTAACAGCGTTTACGACTTCCCTAGTAATAATGGCTATATCTGCCACGCCGCGGCTTCCTACAGCAATTGCCACTCGATCGCCGGGGGAAATTCTATGGAGAACATTGGCTTGCTGAATACTCTTATGGACTGCTTTAGGAACATCTGCAATTTCAGGAGCGTGAAAGTTTTGCCTAATCTTGATCATTTTCGGAATTGGCACGTCTTTGAGCAGATCATTAATTATTCCCATTTTTCCTCCCTCTATTAAATTGATTTTTTTATTACATAAACAAACCACAGCAATAGAATTCTCTATCAGCGTATCTTTGGAGGAAATAGGGAAGAAACGCCAATACTAAAGCCAGAAGCACCTCTTCCCTATCTATCAATCCTTGCATTCATCTTAAAACCTGCTTAATAAATATTAACCATATTTTTCCAATTATTTGCGAATTTTTTCTAATTTGCTATACATTTCATTTACGAGATCTTCTCCAAATTCTTTAGCATATTTATCGATAACAGGTTTAATAGCTTCTTCCATCTTTTTCCGTTCCCCATCACTTACTTCATTAATTTTAATACCGGTTTTCTTTAACTCCTCTAATGCCTTTTTATCTTCTTGACGACTAAGCTCTCGTTGATACTTGCCAGCTTCCACAGCTGCATCCTGTAGAATCTTCTGTTCTTCTGGTGATAAGCTATCCCAGAATTTTTTGCTGACTAAGAAAACAAATGGTGTGTAAACATGCTTAGTAAGGCTTAAATAGTCTTGTACCTCATAATATTTATTAGATTTAATTGTCGCTAATGGATTTTCTTGACCATCAACTGTTTTGCTTTCAAGAGCTGTGAAAACTTCTGAAAAAGCCATTGGCGTTGGGTTAGCACCCAGTTTTTTAAACGCATCAATATGCACCTGATTTTGCATGGTCCGTAATTTTAAGCCTTTAAAATCATCTATCGTATTAATTGGATGTTTGCTATTAGTGACATTCCGGAACCCGTTCTCCCAATAAGCAAGACCAATCAACCCATGTTCAGGAAGTTTTTCTAACAATTTTTTACCTATAGGTCCGTCTAAAATCGCATCCGCTTCTTCTGCAGTATTAAAAAGGAATGGAAAATCGAATATACCGAATTCTTTGACTATTCCAACTAAAGGAGAAGTTGATGGGATAGTAATTTCTTGTGTGCCACTTTGCAGCGCCTCGGTCATTTTTAAATCATCGCCTAAAGTTGCGCTAAAATACGTTTGAACTTTCAATTTTCCCCCACTTTTTTTCTCCACTATTTCCTTGAATTTCAGAAGTCCTTGCCCTTCTGGATGATCTTCATTTAGCCCGATTCCTGCTTTAATAATCCTTTCTTGGATTCCATGATTATTAGACTTTGTTCCTCCTTGGGTAGCATTAGAACCACAAGCGCTTAGAAAAAGTAACCCCACTGATAGAAGGCTAACAATAAATTTCCTAGCCTTAAAGATTTTTTTCATACTTTATCCCCCTAACATCCTTTTCATTTTCAGTCTCCCATCCTATGACTATTGCCTAAACAAATCTAGTTAAACCATCCTAAAGGAACAGTAACTATTGAAGGGAATAAAATCAGCAACATTAATATTACAACGTGAACGATCAAAAACGGCCAAATTCCCTTAGTTAATTCCCACAAACTGAGTTTGCTGATTCCGCAGCCTACGTATAAAACTGTTCCTACTGGCGGAGTAATCAATCCAATACATAAATTAATCACCATAATAATCCCAAAATAAATCGGATCTATTCCAGCTAATTTAGCAAGCGGCAATAAAACCGGAGTAAAGATAAGGATCGCTGGTGTAAGGTCCATAACCAATCCAACCAATAATAATAAGATATTAATTATAATCATAAGTAGTAAAGGTTTATTAACTAACCCCCCTAGCATATTCGCCATTTCCGCTGGTACATTCGCCACTGTGATTAACCAGGCCGAAACCATAGCAGCAGCCGCAACGAACATAACAACACTTGTTGTTTTAGCAGCCGCAAGGAAGATTTGATACAAATCTTTAATTTTTAACTCTCTATAAATCAATGTTCCTATCAATAAGGCGTAAAACACGGCTATAACTCCTGCTTCGGTAGGAGTAAAAATCCCTCCTCTTAATCCACCGATAATAATCACTGGTAATAGCAATGCCCAAATAGCTTCGCGTACTGCAGCAAGAATTTCTTTAGTTGTTTTTCTTTTCGGCAATTCACATGTATCCCTTCTAGAAAGTATCGCCCACACAATCATTAACCCTGCTCCCATTAAAATTCCTGGGACTATTCCTCCCATAAACAATTGGGTAATAGAGACGCCTGCTGTTACACCAAAAATAATCATCGGTATACTAGGAGGAATTACAGGAGCAATAATTCCGGCGGCACAAACAATACCAGTTGACCGATTAACATTGTATTTCCTGGAAACCATCATCGGGATTAAAATCGCTCCAAGCGCAGCAGTATCGGCTACTGCCGAACCAGATAAACCAGCAAATAAAACACTTGCAATAATTGCAACAAAACCTAATCCTCCACGTATATGGCCAACAAGCGACATTGCAAAAGCAACAATTCGTTTTGATATTCCTCCTGCATTCATTAACTCACCAGCAAGGACAAAAAACGGAATTGCCATTAATGAAAAGTTATTTGCTCCGTTTATAAGATTTTGCGCAATAATCTGGCTATCGAAATTTCCCATAAAAACCATTAAGGCAATACCACTTATAATAAGTGCGAAAGCAATAGGGATGCCTATAGCTAATGAACCGAACAACGATCCTAAAAATATACCTACCATAATCTACCTCCAATTATGTAATTTAATTTAAACGGTTAATTTTGTAGAATCATTAGCGTCGATATCCTTTATATTGTTCTTTTTTTGATCACCATCACCGACCACCTGAGTGATAATTGCCTCATCAGAATTGGAAATCATAGATAACGATGCGTTCCGTACAAAAAGCGTTCGAAACATATTGACTAAGACTATAATAGCCATTCCTATACTTGTTACTACGCCTATGCCATATACTAAACCTAAAGGAGTGCCCGTCGCGGGCGCTTTGCTATCCATATTCAACACAGCCATTTTCCAGCTTCCGTTTAACAATAACCAAAGAACATATAGAACCAACAAATTGCTAACGATAAACACTACTTTTTTTGCTTTATGAGGCAATGCATTGATAACTATGTCTACTCCAAGATGCATATTTTCTTTCAAAGCAGCAATTGCCCCTAAAAAGACCATCCATACAAATAGGAAACGGGACATTTCTTCGGACCAAGTTATACCTGAGTTAAATACATAACGTAAGACAACATTACCGAATACCAAAATACACATCATGGCAAGAGTCAATACGATCAATACATTTAAAATACCATTTACTAGTTTGCTAAGTTTCTTCAATAGATTCACCATCCTTTTTCCATTTTTATCCGTTTTACTTATTTACTTAGCTTCTGCTTTTATCCTTTCATATAAGCCTTTTGCCCAATCATATTTTTTAAAAAGTTCATCATATAACGGCTGTACTGCTTCTTGCATTTGTTTAGTAAATTCTGGGCTCGGTGTTGTAAACTTAATTCCATGTTGTTCTAAAAATTTTTTATCTTCTCCATAACTCTTTTCCATAAGTTCAAATTCGTAATTGGCTGATTCTTTTGCAGCTTCTTCAATAATTTTTTGTTGCTCCAGGGTCAAACTATGCCAAAATTTACTGTTAATAATATAGATATTTGGACTAAACATATGCTTGGACTCTAGTACATTACTTTGGACCTCATACCATCCCGAAGCACGTAATGTGGCAATAGGATTATCCTGTCCATCAACCACTTTTTGTTCCAGTGCCGTAAAAACCTCTGATATTGGCATTGGCGTAACATTTGCTCCAAGTAATTTTCCTATAGTAATATAGTTAGGAATATTAGGCATTCTAATGCGTAGCCCCTTAAAGTCATCCATAGAATTTATTGTTTTATTAGACGAAAACATTCTAAACCCATTTGCACTCCATGCTAACGGATGAACACCATGCTTTTTTTCAAGATCTGCCGTAATTTCCTTTCCAATCGGTCCATTTAATACTTTTCTTACATGTTCAAAATCTTTAAATAAAAACGGCCACTCTGGTACCCCCATTTTTGGAATATCATTTTGCATAATCAAGCCAGGAATCCCCATTTCAATAGTGCCATTGCGCACACCGTCATAAAATTCCTTTTCAGCCCCTAGAGTACTATTGGGATAAATCTGTACTTTAAGAGTTCCACCTGACTTTTCTTCAACCATTTTTTTAAATTTTTCTCTCAAAGCAATATTTTGTGGATGATCTTCTGCAAAATAGTTTGCTACTTTAATCACTTTAGTTCCTCCGTTTTTCCCTCCCCCCTGTGCTGCTTGTTTTTCAGTACTACAACCTGACAAAATAACAGAAATGAAAACGAAAAACGTGAAAAAGAGTACGCCAATTTTTTTCATTTTTTTGGAACAGCTCCTCTCTTTTTTGATTTCTAGAAACAAAATTTGCTACTTATCCAACCAGAAAAGGTGAATATATTAAGCGCTTTCAAAATATATTACAAGAAAGTTTCGTTTTAAATTATAAAACCGTGTTTATTAATATAACCAAGATAAAAAGAATTTCTGTGACGGTAATCATCATCCAAAGAAGTTGTTTTTGTGTATGGGCAGAAAGCAACATTATTGTTTTATATTATAAAACACAGTTTTATAATATAGATAAAATAATTAACGCCGTTGAATCGATTTTATAATATTACAAATTTTCATAATAGTCAAGCTAAATTTTTATTAAAAATGTCTACATAATTCTGTTGAAATCCCTTCTCTTCTAATATATAGATTTTCGTTACATTTATTCAATTTTCGCAAAGATGAGCGAGTATTAATGAGATAAGTGAGATTTTAAAATAAATTTCACACGATAAGTTTGATTGTATACAGAAATTATAATCATACTGTTAGCCATTTGTTCTTCTTTTTTTCTCCCTATATTCCTTCTACACACAACTCATTTACTCTTCATAAATTTAACTTTGAATAGACAAAAATCTTTAGACTAAAAAAGAGGATGTCCCAAAAGTGTTCGCATAGCGTTCGCTTTTGGGACACTTTTTTGGATAAAAAAGAAGAAAACCGTTCCTCTTTTGGTATAATAGAGTCACCACAACCCTACCAAAGAAAGGACGGTTTTCTTATGTACATTTATTATAACCGAGATCAACTCATTTTGCCAATGGATCTTGAAATTTTCATTCCCAAACATCATCTTTGCCGGATTGTGGATCTGGCAGTGGAAAAAATGGATCCGGCTCTGTTCGTTTCCCTCTATCCTGGCGGAGGGCGTCCAGCCTATCATCCGAAAATGATGTTGAAAGTCATCCTGTATGCCTACGCCAATCGGATCTACTCCTCTCGCCAAATCGCCAAGCAGTTGAAAGAAAACATTTACTTTATGTGGCTATCCGGCCATCAAACACCGGATTTTCGCACGATCAACCGATTTCGGTCGGAACGGATGAAGGACATCATTTACGAAACGTTTTTCTCCATTGTCGATCTTCTGCGTCAAGAAGGGTTGGTCAAGTTAGAGGATTATTTTCTGGATGGAACGAAAATCGAGGCCAATGCCAACCGATATACATTCGTTTGGCGCAAATCAACGGAAAAGTACGATCAGAAACTGGAGGAGAAATTCCGGAAAATCGTTGCCTCGATCGAACAGGTGACGAAAGAAGATGAAGAGGCGGAACAAGAGGGGGATTTTCAAGAAAAGCTGGAAGCTTCACCGATCACGTCCGAAAGGATCGAAGCCGTCATCGAACAAGTGGAAGAGCGCCTAAAGAAAGAGCCGAAGAATCGTACGTTAAAGAAAGCCAAACGGCAATTGGAACAAGATCTTCTCCCCCGTAAGAAAAAATATGAAGAATACAAAGAAAGATTAGGCGAACGGAACAGTTTTTCGAAAACGGATCCGGATGCCACGTTTATGCGGATGAAGGACGACCATATGAAAAATGGCCAGCTCAAACCGGGGTACAATGTGCAGATTGGGACAGAGAACCAATTCATCACTGGATTTAGCGTGCATCAACGGGCAGGGGATGCCGGATGTTTCATTCCGCATTTGGAGCAATTGGCCGCCTATGGGCGTCCAATGCCTAAACAAGCCATTGCGGATTCCGCCTATGGGAGTGAGGAGAACTACACGTACTGTGAGAAAAAGAAGATAGTCGCCCTGATCAAGTACAACACGTTAGATCGGGAACAAACGAAAGCGTGGGCGAAGGAGATCGGCCGAATCGAGAACATGACGTATGATGAGGAGCTGGATGAGTGGATTTGCGCTAAAGGGGAACGGTTGGTGTTTGTGTATGAACGGAAGGAAACGACCGACAACGGGTACGTTACCGTCAAACGGACGTATCGTTGTACGGCTTGTGCCGGATGTCCGTTTCAGGCGACATGCGCCAAAGGCAAAGACACGAAAACCATCCGCGTTTCCTTGAAAAATCAACAACAACGGCAAGAGATCCGTAAACGGCTGTCCACGGAAGAAGGGGCGGCGACGTACCGAAAACGACAAATCGAAAACGAGCCGGTGTTTGGGCAAATCAAGCACAACCAGCAATTTCAGCGCTTTTTGTTAAGAGGGCTCCCAAAAATTACCTTGGAATGGGGGCTTATTTGTGCTGCTCACAATTTGAGAAAGTGGGCGGCCACAACCGATCCAACAAAGAAAAAACAGGATAAAATTCAGAAATAAGGAGAAATTCCTGCTTCAAAAAAGGAATAAATAACCAAATAGTAAAGAAAAGAAACAGAGGCTGTCCCCAAAAGGTCGGTTTAACGACCTTTTGAGACAGCCTCTTTCTCTCTAGTTTACCTATGCAAGAATTTGTTCAATTTTCTCAAGCACATCTTCTGTTAATTGGACGTCCACGGCTTTGACGTTTTCTTCGACTTGTTCCGGCCGGCTGGCGCCGATGAGAGCGCTCGCGACGTTCGGCTGGCGCAATACCCAGGCGAGCGCCAATTGGGAAAGGGTGATGCCGAGTTCGGCGGCTACTTTTTCTAATTGCTCGACTTTGACGAGAATTTCCTCTTTTAGTAAGTCACTCATAAACATATTGGATTTCGGGTCGCTCGCCCGGCTTCCTTCCGGCGCTTTTTGCCCGCGTTTATATTTTCCGGTCAGCACGCCTTGTGCCAGCGGCGAGAAAACGATTTGGCTAATGCCGTTTTGTTCGCAAACCGGAATGATTTCTTTCTCAATGTAACGGTGGAACATGTTATATTGCGGCTGGTTGACGACGATGCGGTCCAATAAATATTTATCCGCCGTGCCAAGCGCTTCTTGAATTTGCTGGGCTGTCCATTCGCTGACACCGACATATAGCACTTTGCCTTGACGCACAAGATCATCAATGGTACGGAGCGTTTCCTCTACCGGCGTTTCCTTATCATAGCGGTGACAATAATAAATGTCGACGTAATCTAATTGCAGACGTTTTAAGCTGGCATGGAGCTGTTCAAACACATGTTTGCGCGACAAGCCGCGGTCGTTTGGGCCGTCCCCCATCGGCCAAAACACTTTCGTCGCCAATACGTATGATTCGCGCGGATATTTGCGCAATGCTTCGCCGACGATTTTTTCTGCTTCCCCGCGGGCGTACACGTTGGCTGTATCAAACGAGTTGATTCCCAACTCATACGCTTTATCAATGACACGAATCGCCGCTTCTTTCTCAATTGAATTGCCGTATGTAAGCCAGCTGCCTAAACTAATCTCACTTACTTTCAGCCCTGTTCGCCCGAGCTTCCGGTATTTCATCGTTTTCTCCCCTTTCCAAAAGTATAGACAAATCCACTCGTACACATAATCATTATAATACTTTTAATATTCATGTGGAAATAAATTTTATAAAATATTCCGACACCTATTACATCCCACATCGCTCCTCTTAGAAGATTATCGTCGTTTTCGGTAGATTTCTGTAGTTCTTGTTTACAATCAATTCTGAAAACAACAACAATTTTCACAAAAAGGAGGGGGTTTATTGATTTATTTTCATCAAGTAAACAAATATTACGGTGATTTCCATGTCTTAAAAGATATTAATTTAACGATCCATCAAGGGGAAGTCGTCGTCATTATCGGGCCATCCGGGTCGGGGAAAAGCACATTAGTTCGCTGCATCAATCGTTTGGAAACAATTTCGAGCGGCGAATTAATCGTGGATAACGTCAAAGTCAATGACAAACACATCGACATTAACCAACTGCGGCGCAACATCGGCATGGTGTTTCAGCATTTTAACTTGTATCCACACATGACCGTATTGCAAAACATTACACTAGCGCCGATGAAAGTGCTTCGCATTCCTGAGAAAGAAGCGAAAGAAACGGCAATGTATTATTTAGAAAAAGTTGGCATTCCTGACAAAGCAAATGCCTACCCTTCCGAGCTATCCGGCGGCCAGCAACAGCGCGTGGCGATCGCCAGAGGCTTGGCGATGAAACCAAAAATTATGCTCTTTGACGAGCCAACATCAGCGCTTGACCCGGAAACGATCGGCGAAGTGCTCGACGTCATGAAACAATTGGCGAAAGAAGGCATGACAATGGTCGTCGTCACCCACGAAATGGGATTTGCCCGCGAGGTAGCAGACCGCATCGTATTTATGGACCAAGGCCGCATTTTAGAAGAAGCGCCGCCGGAAGAGTTTTTCGCCAACCCAAAAGAAGAACGGGCGAAAGTATTTCTGCGCCGCATTCTCAACCATTAATGAATGAGCAAAGAAATGTTTCGAATCAAACAAAGGGGGTTTTTTTATGAAAAGAAAAACGGTTTGGAAAATATGGATCACCCTTGCACTTATCGCATTATTGAGTATTACTGCTTTAGCCGGATGCAGCAGCGAATCATCCACGTCCAACAAAGGGGACGGGGCGAAATCGACGGAAACGTCGGCCGGGACGAACACGTTAGAGAAAATTAAAAAGCGCGGCAAACTGATTGTCGGCGTCAAATATGACTTAAACCTGTTTGGGCTCAAAAATCCGGAAACCGGAAAAGTAGAAGGATTTGATATCGATATCGCCAAAGGGTTAGCGAAAAAAATTCTCGGTGACGAAAACAAAATCGAATTAAAAGAAGTAACATCCAAAACACGCATCCCAATGCTGAATAACGGCGAAATCGACGCGATTATCGCAACGATGACCATCACGGAAGAGCGGAAAAAAGAAGTGGATTTCTCCGATGTCTATTTTATGGCCGGCCAATCGCTGCTAGTCAAAAAAGACAGCAAGATTAACAGCGTGAAAGATTTGAAAAAAGGGATGACCGTGTTAACGGCAAAAGGTTCTACTTCCGCGCAAAACATTCGCAAAGTAGCACCACAAGTCAATGTATTAGAATTTGAAAACTACGCTGAAGCGTTTACGGCCTTAAAAGCTGGACAAGGCGATGCGCTTACAACGGACAATGCGCTGCTTTGGGGAATGGCAAAACAAGATCCAAACTACCGCGTTCTTGACGAAACGTTTACCGAAGAACCATACGGCATCGCCGTCCGCAAAGGCGATAAAGAACTATTGCAAGTCATTAACGAATACTTAAAAGAAATTAAAGAAAACGGCGAGTACGACAAAATTTACGAAAAATGGATCGGAAAAAAACCGCAACAATAATACGAAAAAACAGATGAGCGGTATTGGTTTCGCTCATCTGTTTCATCTTCAGGACGAAACGAGGTGAAAAGCCGTCATGTTACGATATTCCATTTTGTTCGACCATTGGGATATGTATTTGCAAGGGTTTACCAATACGTTAAAAGCCAGTGTTCTCGCCCTCATCGGAAGCTTAGCCATCGGCATCATTATCGCCATTTTTCGGATTGCGCCGATCCGTCCGTTAAACTGGCTTGGAGCGGCCTATGTCGAATTCATCCGCAACATTCCGCTTGTTTTAATCGTCTTTGTCTTTTTCGTCGGTCTGCCCGCCGTTGGCATCCGCTTTGATCCGTTTACCGCGGGCACGCTCGGTTTGATGGTATACACCGCCGCATTTATCGCCGAAGTCATCCGTTCAGGAATATTGGCCGTTCCAAAAGGACAAATGGAAGCCGCGCGCTCTTCGGGACTGACGTACTTGCAGACGATGCGCTACATCATCTTGCCGCAGGCGATTAAAATTGTCATTCCGCCGCTTGGAAACCAATTTATCAATCTAGTGAAAAACTCATCTGTGTTAGGAGTGATCGCCGGGCTCGACCTTATGTATTTCGGCGATTTAATTTCGTCGGAAACGTTCGTCACCTTTGATGTCTATATTTTCGTCGCTCTATTTTATCTTGTATTAACCATACCGTTAAGTTTAGGCGTCGGCTATTTGGAACGCCGCCTGGCCAAAACCCGGTAAGCGAGGAGGGACACAGCGATGGACTTTGCCGGTGCATACGCCCCAGCGCATCTCACCTTTTTATTGCAAGGATTTTTAGTGACGTTAGAAGTTGCGTTTATATCCATTATTTTTAGTTTTATCTTTGGAATCATCATTGGTGTGATACGCTATACAAAAATCCCTGGCATTTCGCAAATTTTTGCTGTTATGGTGGAAACGATTCGCAATCTCCCGCTGCTTTTGATTATTTTCTTTACGTATTTCGCCCTTCCGGAAGTAGGGTTGAAGCTGGATAAATTTTATGCCGCCATTGTCGCCCTAGTTGTCTTTGAATCAGCGATGCTGTCGGAAATTGTGCGCAGCGGGCTCAACTCGATTGACAAAGGGCAAATGGAAGCGGCGCGCTCTTCCGGGCTCACGTATGTGCAAACGTTATGGTATATCATTTTGCCGCAAGCCTTGCGCCGAATGGTGCCGCCAATTGTCAGTCAATTTATTTCATTACTGAAGGATACATCGTTAGCGATCGTTATCTCCCTTCCAGAATTGATGAACCATGCGCAAATTATTAACGGACAAAATGTCAACTATGTCATTCCAATTTTCATTTTAGTAGCGCTGATGTATTTTGCTGTCAATTATTCACTGTCGCTTGTTTCTCGAAAACTGGAATACAGACAGCGCTAATCTAGGAAACCTCGTGTAATTAGGTCTATTTTCCCCCCTTTTGTTATATAATAGAACAAAAAAGGGGAAACAGCGTGTGGACAGGGGAAAAACAATGCATGAACGGCTTTTGATGATCACCATCCTCATCATGGCTACCGCCTTCTTCGGCGAAATGAAAATTAATCCGTTTGACAGCCCGTTTCGATTCTCATTAGGAGGAGCAGTATTTTTTTTCGGACTCATTTCCTTTGCAGCGCTTCCCCCGCTTATAATCGGGATTTGTGCAGGCTGTTTCGTCGTCATTTTCCGCGTTCTTCTCGATCTATTGACAGGAGAGGCGGCTGTTGCCGATAGCTTTTTCACCCATGCCCCGGCGGCATGTTACTATATCAGCTTTGCTCTCATCGTATCCGCAGTTCGCTTTCGCCGCTTGATGAAAATGCCAATCCGTGCCGGGGTGTTTGGCGCGGGGCTTGACTTTTTTTCCAATGCTTGTGAATTGTTGGTCCGCTATTTGCTAGGCGAACCGTTTACCGTTACCTATCAATCAATGGTTGTATTAGTATTGTTTGCGATTTTACGCAGCTATTGTGTCATTGGAGTGTACAATATTTTGATGACCAAACATTTCCAGTCACTGGCGGAGGCGCGAAAGCAGGAATTAGAACGATTGCTTATGATTAACACAGGAATGTATGAGGAAACGTTTTATTTACAAAAATCGATGCAGTTAATCGAAGAAATTACTCGCAAAAGCTATGAACTATATTCCTTTTTAATAGAAGGAAAAAAAGTTGAACCGCACGCTGCACTTTATATCGCCGAACATATTCATGAAGTGAAAAAAGATGTACAGCGCGTTTTCGCCGGCCTGTCCAAATTAATCGGACGCCAGCCGCTGCAAGAACGTCTTCCGATTGATGAGCTGTGCGGCATGGTAATTCGCGCAAACGAAAAATATGCCGAGATGGCGGGAAAAACGATTACATTTACGCATACATGCCCAGTAGATTTGTCCACCGATCACGTCTACCCGCTGCTTTCGGTTCTTAACAATTTAGTGGCCAACGCGGTGGAAGCGATTCCGTCGACCGGTGCAATCCATCTGCATGCGCGGTTGCAGGAACGCCACCTTGTGATCGAAATTACCGATACCGGAACGGGCATCGCCAAAGAAGACGCGGCTTGGATTTTTCAGCCCGGTTTTACGACCAAATATGATTCATATGGCAATCCATCAACAGGCATCGGTCTTACTCATGCGCGCGATATCATGCAAAGCTTCTCCGGACACATCGAACTTGTCAAAAGCAAACCAGGGCAAACGGTGTTTCGCCTAACCATCCCGACCGATCAACTGTTAAAGAAAGGAGGAAGATAACCGATGGCACTTCGTTTTTTTCTCATTGAAGATGATGCCGTCGTGCGGAAAATGCTTGAAAAAATCATTCACGAAAACGAGCTTGGCGAAGTCGTCGGACAGGCGGACGACGGACTGGATGTTTCGGCGGACCAGCTGTTTTCCGTCGACGTCGTGCTGATCGATTTATTAATGCCGGGACGCGACGGCATTCAAACGATCAAAAAATTGAGAGAAGAAGGATTTGCCGGCCAATTCATCATGATCTCGCAAGTCGAAAATAAAGAAATGATCGGGCAGGCCTATCTTCATGGAGTAGATACATATATTCAAAAGCCGATCAACCGCTATGAGGTCGTATCGGTATTAAAACGCGTCGCAGAGCACATTTCTGTTTTGCAGTCGCTTCAGTCTATTCGGCAAATGCTCGAAGTATTGGATAAACCAAAAACATCTCCATCTCTATTGTCTCTAAATGAACAGACGAATCTCGAGCAGCAAGCCCAGCAGCTTCTCCTGCTGCTCGGCATCGCCGGGGAAGCGGGAAGTGCCGATTTATTGCTGATCATGCGCTGGTTGGCGGAAAAAGAAGCGCAAGGGCAAACGATTCATGAGCTTCCTCCTTTAAAAGAATTATATATGGAATTAATACAGCAAGCACACCATGCGGCGGAGATCACCAAAGAAGTGCGCGCGCTCGAACAGCGCATCCGCCGCCTCGTGCTGCAAGCATTTACCCATCTCGCTTCCCTCGGTCTTACCGACTATACGAATCCGACTTTTGAATATTTTGCCCCGCGCCTTTTTGATTTTGCAGAAATCCGCAAGCGCATGAAGGAACTTGAGAATGGGGACAAAACATCAAAATGCCGCATTAACGTGCGCAAATTTTTAACCGCGTTTTATATGGAAGTAAAAAAAGCACAGCTCTCCTAGTCAAACTGCTGGAGGAGATCTTTGCGTTATCTCCCGCTTTTGCATCTGTTGTTGAACAACTAACGCGACGCATTCGTCTTCATCCATTGGCTTGCATCAGGCGGCGCACACTGCAGATGTTTGACAGCATGAGTACAGCTGTATGTAAGATAATCGATGTTCCGGCTAGAATCTTAGTCGGGGAGGTTCGCCCTTAATGCCGGAATTTCCGCAACAAATGATTTCATCCAATCCCCCCTACAAATCTCGTTTTCTTTATGATGCCATCGCTCTAAAAAGTCACTTACCTCCAAATAAAAAACCACCAATAAAGGTGGTTTTACGTTGTCCGCATGAGACGAAAGCGCTGTCCCCCGCCAACATACGCAAGGAGGGGAAGATCATCTTCCATAATTCTTCCTACTACATTTACTTTCTCGTTAGCAGGGAGGTCGGTTAGTGTTATTTGCAGCTCGCCGGCATATCGTCCGTATTGGTTATTATCGATCGTCACGCTCCCTTTTTCTCTTGGAATCATATAAGCAGGCCGCAGCGCGTCATCCGGCCATGACAACGATAAACGGGATTCGGCGGAACGAATCACGTCCCTGGCGGCATCGCGCCGGTTTGTATGCACCGTTTCCACGAGCGAAAGCCAATCATAGACAGCGAGCGGCCGGTAACGCAGCGGAATAATGCCATCTTGAAACTCTTTTATTCGCATAAGGGCATCATCCGTTACGGAAATATCACCAATGAATACTTTATCTACGTTACAATCTCGCACTAATTCCGCGTACGCGCAAAGCGGATCCATATGCCGATGTGCTTCTAACGTAGGTAGCCCTTGATGGAGCGGACCTCGTTTTTCTTTATTTCCCGGGATGAACGCGGCAATCGTTTGAATTCCTTTCCGGCGTAGAGTTTGGTTTTTTCGAATGACCGTTTCTTTCGATAATCCCGTTTCCGGACGCGGGTAAAAATTATGCCACGCTTCAATATGGTCCCAGTTGGCGCTCTTGGCGGCCAGTTCGCCGCATTCTCTTTCTGTTAGTGTGCTGGCATTGAGCACCACTTTGATTTGATGAGAAAAATGCGCCGCCTCCTTCATCGAAAAGCCATCGTCAAGCCGCAGCCCAATGATCCCCCAGCCGCGCAACGCAGGAAGCCGCTCCCCGCTTATTCCTAATTTCGTGAGCGAAGCCGGGGTGACGTCGGCGACAACCCCGACCCCGCAGCGTTTCGCAAGCTCCCCTATCCGTGGAAGCTTCTGATGATACTTATCCAAATCATCTTCGGGAATGTGAAGAGATGTAAATAATTCCGTGCATCCGTACGCGCTTGCCTGCTGAAACTTTTTTTCGATTTGCTCCAACGGCTCTGAAAAATAGAAAGAAAAGGAAAACATAGCTGCCTCCCGATTTTAAACGTTTTCCGCCATTTCTTCTTTAAATCCGAACAAATACGTAAAAATGAAGCCAAACGTATAGGAAATCACCAATCCAATAAAATACGTGATATATTTTCCTTCGGCGATGAGCGGAATAAGCGATAAACCAGACACGCCGATGCCAAGCGCCGCTGTTTTCATGACCGCTTGAAACGCCCCGCCAACCGCCGCACCGAGACACGCGGTTAAAAACGGCCGGCCTAACGGCAGAGTGACCCCGTATAACAACGGCTCGCCAATTCCTAAAAATCCAACCGGCAGCGCCCCTTTAATAATGTTGCGAAGCCGCTTGTTTTTCGTTTTGACGAAAATCGCAATCGCCGCGCCGACCTGGCCTGCCCCCGCCATCGCTAAAATCGGCAAAATCGGAGTCGAGCCGATTTTATTAATAAATTCCATATGAATCGGCGTCAGCCCGTGATGCAATCCAACCATTACGAGCGGCAAAAACGTTCCTGCCAACACCGCACCGGCAATCGCACCGCCAATATCCAACACCGCTTTAATGCCGCTGGTGATGCCTAACGACAGCCATCCCGCAATCGGTTGTACCGCAATCAATGTAAATAAGCAAACAATAAGTACAGTAATCAGCGGGGTAACAATAATATCGACCGCATTGGGAACAAATTTGCGCACATACTTTTCAATGACCGCCATCAGCCATGCCGCCAACATGACAGCGAACAACCCGCCCCGTCCTGGAGTAAGCGCTTCGCCAAAAAGCTTAACATCAGCAAGCGCCGGGTTAAATACTAAAATACCGGCAATCGCGCCTAACACCGGAGTGCCGCCAAACTCTTTCGCCGTATTGTAGCCGACTAAAATGCCGAGTGAGGCGAAAATGCCGCCGCCAATAAGCAGTAACAGCTGCAGCCATGTTTCCGTCGGATCAACTCCAGCGTTTTTCGCAAAGTTGGCGATCCCGTTAATGATTCCTGACGCAACAAGGCCTGGAATCAACGGGATGAAAATGCTGCCGATTTTCCGCAGCAGCCGCTTCAACGGCGTTTGGTTGCGCGCTTTGATTTCGGCTTTTGTCCGCTCCGCCACATCTTCTTCGATTACTTCGCCAAGCTCCAACCCTGTCAGCTCGCACAGCGCCGCGGCCACCTTGTTGACTACTCCCGGACCGACGACGATTTGCAACGTTTCATCCTCAATAACTCCCATTACTCCTTCGATTTGTTTCAACGCGGCAATATCTGCCTTGTGCGGAGCGCGCAATGACATGCGCACCCTTGTCATGCAATGGGCAATGCGCGTGATGTTTTCCTTTCCCCCAAGCCGCTCTAATATTGCCGCGGCCATTTGTTGTTCCCGTTTCATTTTTCCTCTCCCCTTTTGTTTATGATTGAAGCGCTTTGCGCACAAAACCGTTTGCTTTTTGCAGGCGCTCTTTTGCTTCCTCATAGCTGCATTGCCGCAAAATCATCACGATCGCCGTCTTGACATTTCCATGTGCTTCCATATAATAGCGCGCCGCCATATTCGCATCCACGCCTGTCGCTTCCATAATAATCCGCTTTGCTCGCTCTTTCAGCTTCCCATTCGTTGCCTGGACATCAACCATCAAATTTTTATACACTTTTCCGATTCCAATCATCGAAGCGGTCGAAATCATATTGAGCACCATTTTTTGCGCCGTTCCCGCTTTTAGACGGGTCGAGCCGGTCAATACTTCCGGTCCCGTTTCGACTTCAATGCTAACGTCGGCATATTTGCTTATTTCCGCCCCTTTATTGCAGGCGATGCTTCCCGTTGTCGCACCGATTTGTTTCGCGTAGCGAAGGGCGCCAATCACATACGGCGTGCGCCCGCTCGCAGCAATGCCAACGACAACGTCTTTGCCCGTCAACGAAACCTTTTGTAGATCGCGGACTGCCAACCCCTCATCATCTTCCGCCCCCTCGATGGCGTTTGTGAGCGCTTCCAATCCACCGGCGATAATTCCTTGCACCATTTCTGGATCGGTCCCAAACGTCGGCGGACATTCCACCGCATCCAAAATGCCAAGCCGACCGCTCGTTCCCGCACCGATATAAATCAGTCTGCCTCCTTGTTGAAACGAATGAATTACTTTTTGCACCAGCTTTTCAATTTGATCTAATTGTTTGGAAACCGCAAATGCAACAGTCTGATCTTCTTCGTTCATCACTTGCAAAATTTCCTGTGTCGTCATTTCGTCTAAATTTTTCGTTTTCGCATTGCACTGTTCGGTTGTCAGATGTTCTAGCAATCTTTTCACCTTCTTGTTTGGTTATGAAATTTTATTTCTCAATTTTATTATATAATTACGAAATAAAATATCAATCTATGACGAAAAAATAAAAGCGAGTTTGCACCCTCGCCTTTTCTACCTTCTTAAGCGCACAACTTCTTCTCGTGTTTCATGGAATTTTTTGATCACCCGGCTGCCCACTTGGTGAAAAGTAATTAAATAAAGCGCATCAATTACGTTCAGCTGCGTCATTCTCGATGCCATGCTTCCGATGCGATGGTCTTGTTCGACATCGGGGAGGCATAATTTAATATCGGCTTCTCTATATAACGGGGAGGAAGGGTCGAGCTTGGTGATGGCGATCACCGTGGCATGTTGTTTTTTCGCAAACCGTGAAATTTCCAGCACATCCTTTGTCCTTCCTGAGGTGGAAATGGCGACAAACACATCCCCTTCTTTTAAATTGGCGGCAAGCGGAAGCATCGTGTGAAAATCTGGGGACATCGCCGATACATAACCGAGTTTCGTAAATTTATAGCAGGCATCCATGGCCGAAGCGGCGGAACCGCCGACCCCGTAAAACAAAATTTTACCCGCATTGACGATTGCTTCCGCCGCTTTTTCCAATTCGCGTTTATCAATGGTCGTCGTCGTAGCTTCAATAGCCGCTTTATTGACATACGTGACTTTATTGAACAAGTCATACGGCGCATCTTGCTTTTCAATAACGGAAAAATCATTGATATTCATATCGGCGATCGTCAGTTCGCGGACGAGCGCCAGCTTTAGCGCCGTAAAGCTGCCGATGCCGATCGTTTTGCAAAAGCGCACGACGCTCGCCTCGCTTGCCCCGGCGTTTCGTGACAATTCTTTTGTCGTCATATTCGGCACAAGCTCCGCATGTTCCATAATATACGCAGCTATCTTTTTTTCTGCTGGTGAAAATCGTTCCATTTGATTTTCGATTTTCGCTAAAATGCTCAGCTGCTTCATGATCTTCCCCTTTCTAGCGATGCCCGCCATTCTCCTGTATTTTCATCATACCATACGGTTTTACGACAAATATAGACTAAGCCAAGTTCTTGACAGCTGTATTTGTACACCTGCAAATTTGAATAGGATGGGAAAATTTACTGATATAACTGTAATTTGTTTTGGCTTATATTTGAGTAAAAAGCCTTTTTACTAGAGTTGGTTGAGTATGAATGAACATAGTTGAAATATTATGATGAGTCTTACGGAAAGTTTTAAGGATAAAAAATTTTAATCGATTGAAGATAAAAATCAATTGGAATTAAGAGAGGATTATTAGAAATGAGTTGGGAAAAGGTTGTTTTACCCTTCATTGGCTTTGCTTTTTTACTTGCGTCAATTATGTTTCTCCACAAAGGATGGACATATAGTGAATCAGACCGTAAGTATGTGGACCATGCAAATCCGAATAATGGATCTATCCTTGATGAACTGTTACAAATTTCTTCAATATTACCAATTCCAATTGCTAGAATAATTTATTTAAGTGTCGGAGCTATATATCTCTTTACCTCCCTCCTTCTTAATTACTTTGTTTATACAGTATTTTTTCCTTTCACTAATTGGCTGGCTATTATGATTGTTGCCATAATTACTTTAGTTTCTACTCCATTTGGAGTAAAATTGCGCAAAAAAGCAGAACCGTCTGATGAAGCGGTTGATGATCATATTCAACAGATTCTTCGTTGCCAACCCATTAGAAAGTTATATGAAAATGAAGATTATACCTTTCTGTTTCATCATAATTATGCCATTCGTTCTTGGTTATTTGATGTAAACCTAAAAAAGCTTCAAGAAAACAATCTCTATTTACAAAAAATAGAAAAGAAGCTTCTGGAAAAACTTATTAGTGAACGAATGTGTACCCCGTCAGAAGAAAGAGGAATAGACGAAAATGAAAAGTTGATTTAATATGAAGAGTCTGACCGGAGAAAAGGTTTTACTTCTGAATAAAAAAAGAGGCTGTCTCAAAAGGTCGTTAAACCGACCTTTTGGGGACAGCCTCTGTTTCTTTTCTTTACTATTTGGTTATTTATTCCTTTTTTGAAGCAGGAATTTCTCCTTATTTCTGAATTTTATCCTGTTTTTTCTTTGTTGGATCGGTTGTGGCCGCCCACTTTCTCAAATTGTGAGCAGCACAAATAAGCCCCCATTCCAAGGTAATTTTTGGGAGCCCTCTTAACAAAAAGCGCTGAAATTGCTGGTTGTGCTTGATTTGCCCAAACACCGGCTCGTTTTCGATTTGTCGTTTTCGGTACGTCGCCGCCCCTTCTTCCGTGGACAGCCGTTTACGGATCTCTTGCCGTTGTTGTTGATTTTTCAAGGAAACGCGGATGGTTTTCGTGTCTTTGCCTTTGGCGCATGTCGCCTGAAACGGACATCCGGCACAAGCCGTACAACGATACGTCCGTTTGACGGTAACGTACCCGTTGTCGGTCGTTTCCTTCCGTTCATACACAAACACCAACCGTTCCCCTTTAGCGCAAATCCACTCATCCAGCTCCTCATCATACGTCATGTTCTCGATTCGGCCGATCTCCTTCGCCCACGCTTTCGTTTGTTCCCGATCTAACGTGTTGTACTTGATCAGGGCGACTATCTTCTTTTTCTCACAGTACGTGTAGTTCTCCTCACTCCCATAGGCGGAATCCGCAATGGCTTGTTTAGGCATTGGACGCCCATAGGCGGCCAATTGCTCCAAATGCGGAATGAAACATCCGGCATCCCCTGCCCGTTGATGCACGCTAAATCCAGTGATGAATTGGTTCTCTGTCCCAATCTGCACATTGTACCCCGGTTTGAGCTGGCCATTTTTCATATGGTCGTCCTTCATCCGCATAAACGTGGCATCCGGATCCGTTTTCGAAAAACTGTTCCGTTCGCCTAATCTTTCTTTGTATTCTTCATATTTTTTCTTACGGGGGAGAAGATCTTGTTCCAATTGCCGTTTGGCTTTCTTTAACGTACGATTCTTCGGCTCTTTCTTTAGGCGCTCTTCCACTTGTTCGATGACGGCTTCGATCCTTTCGGACGTGATCGGTGAAGCTTCCAGCTTTTCTTGAAAATCCCCCTCTTGTTCCGCCTCTTCATCTTCTTTCGTCACCTGTTCGATCGAGGCAACGATTTTCCGGAATTTCTCCTCCAGTTTCTGATCGTACTTTTCCGTTGATTTGCGCCAAACGAATGTATATCGGTTGGCATTGGCCTCGATTTTCGTTCCATCCAGAAAATAATCCTCTAACTTGACCAACCCTTCTTGACGCAGAAGATCGACAATGGAGAAAAACGTTTCGTAAATGATGTCCTTCATCCGTTCCGACCGAAATCGGTTGATCGTGCGAAAATCCGGTGTTTGATGGCCGGATAGCCACATAAAGTAAATGTTTTCTTTCAACTGCTTGGCGATTTGGCGAGAGGAGTAGATCCGATTGGCGTAGGCATACAGGATGACTTTCAACATCATTTTCGGATGATAGGCTGGACGCCCTCCGCCAGGATAGAGGGAAACGAACAGAGCCGGATCCATTTTTTCCACTGCCAGATCCACAATCCGGCAAAGATGATGTTTGGGAATGAAAATTTCAAGATCCATTGGCAAAATGAGTTGATCTCGGTTATAATAAATGTACATAAGAAAACCGTCCTTTCTTTGGTAGGGTTGTGGTGACTCTATTATACCAAAAGAGGAACGGTTTTCTTCTTTTTTATCCAAAAAAGTGTCCCAAAAGCGAACGCTATGCGAACACTTTTGGGACATCCTCTTTCTCTTTAGTATAAAAAGAAATTGAACAAAGACACTCATGCCAATTTTTTGACACAACGATGCATTAAAATAAGCTGTACTGCCCATACTACTAGATTCATATCTTTGCATACCGCTTATTTTCAAGGTAGCCTTACAGAAAAAAGAGTTGTCCGTACCATTTTTATTATTGCGCGGTATATCCTCCATCAATGACAACCGCCTGTCCCGTAATTCCTTTCGCCTGTTCGCTTGCCAAAAACATCGCATAGTTTGCTACTTCCTCAACCGACAGCAAGCGTCTTTGCGGCACGAGCGGATAAATGACTTCCTCGAGTACTTTTTCTAGCGGCACATTTCTCGTTGCGGCTAAATCGGTTAGCTGGTTGCGGACAAGAGCGGTATCGACATATCCTGGACATAGCGCATTCACTGTAATGCCGTACGGGGCTCCCTCGAGCGCCGCTACTTTCGTCAAACCGATCACTCCATGCTTGGCGCTATTATATGCCGCTTTTCCAGCAAAACCGACCAGCCCGTTAATCGACGCCATATTAATAATGCGCCCGTATTTTTGCTTCTTCATGGCTGGAAACGCGTGCTTGATGGCGATAAACGGCCCAATCAGCATGACGCGAATGAGCAGTTCAAATTTCTCTGTCGGAAAATCCTCCAGATTGGCAACGTATTGCAAACCGGCATTGTTCACTAAAATATCGATGCGGCCAAACCGCTCGATCGTTTCATGAAGCGCCGTTTTCACTTCTTCTTCAGCGGTGACGTCACACTTCAAGCCGACCGCTTCATATCCCGCATTTCGAAGCGACTCGGCCGCTTCCTCGACTTCTGTCTTATTTAAGTCGGCTAAAACCACCTTGGCCCCGTTTTCCGCAAATGTTTTCGCAATTTCATAACCGATCCCGCGCGCCGCGCCGGTGACAAGCGCCACTTGACCTTTGACCATGTTTCTCCCCCTGCATTTCTCATTTCATTTTTTCATAAACTTCATCATATTTTTTTGCCATTTCAAAATCGAGCTTCGTTAGCCCTTTCGCCCGCCAAGATGAAATTTTCACCGTGATGAGCTTATAATCGATAGAAATGAACGGATGATGATTTACTTCTTCTGAAATTGCCGCGATTTGCCGCACAAATTCGATTCCTTGCAAATAATCCTGGAAGCGATACTTTTTCGCAATCCACCGCTCCTCCACCAGCTTCCAACCTTCCATCTCTTGTAAAAGGAATTGCACTTCCTCATCGGTTAATCGCATTACCATTTGCCTCCCCTGATTTTGTAGTTCAGAATGGATAACAACCATTACACACCGGTGTAAAGCTTAAGGAACGTCCATCCACTGACACAAACTCATCGATCTGCTATGAAAATTACAGTTACTTCATGTCCATTACGCGCTTAATAAATGGCATGAATGTAAATGCTCATGCGGTAGCGTAATTTCCCTTTAACTAATTTGACAACAATCGAAAAAAATCCTACCTTTTGTCTAAAGGTTGTAAAATGTGAGTAAGGGGCCCACCGTTTTTTCGCGAATTTACCACTCCAGGGGATACAAAACGCAAAAATCCCCATTTTAAACCTCGATAAAGAGTGGATCATCGTTTTTCCTTTTCCCACTATTGATTCTCTTTTACCTAATATTTAAAGCACGTGGGATATGACTCAATCCGAAAACTGGATCGGTGTATCCAGCCGTATTCGTATAATGTCCCTTAATCTCCAAATCTGTTTCATTGATGAATCATTTCAGCTCAAAAAGATGAACGGCTTCCCGTGCATTGGATGGAATAACTCTCATTCCAAAAATAAAGTGAGTACTCACTTTACGTTTGTAAAAGTTTGTATTAGAATGAGCTTAAAGAGATTTTTTCAATAAATGGGAAAAAGAGAACATGATCACCCAGTCCCTAGTTGGTGTTCTAATCTAACCATATGTAAAAATATTTAATTTATTTGTATATTACAGCGAAAAAAGACAAGAGAAAGGGGACCAACCAATGCGATCATATGTATTATTTTTTGAACAAGTGGATCGTTCCTGTCTTCCTTATGTTGGAGGAAAGGGAGCGAACTTGGGTGAACTGAGTAAGGCAGGTTTCCCGGTACCCGGTGGATTCTGTATTACAACACTGGCTTATCAAGACTTTATCGCCACCAGTCCCGAAATGAATTCTCTGTTAGATGAACTAAATGCAATGGACCCGAATGATTTAAATCAATTGCGGAATTTGGGAGAGCGTATTCGTACCCACTTGCGTCAGCTAGAGATCCCTGCTCCGTTGAGAAATGAAATTATTCATGCCTGGAAATCAGTCGGGGAAGAGTATGCTTATGCCGTCCGTTCCAGTGCAACGGCTGAAGATCTGCCTACCGCCTCGTTTGCTGGGCAGCAGGATACCTATTTGAATATTAAGGGGCAGGAGGAACTGCTTCAACATATTCGAAAATGTTGGGCGTCTTTGTTTACAGACCGTGCCATTTCCTATCGGGCAAAAAATGGGTTTGATCATCGTCAGGTCTACCTGTCTGTCGTGGTGCAACGGATGGTGAACCCGGAAATCGCAGGCATCATGTTCACCGCTGATCCTGTGAGTGGAAATCGTAAGGTGGTCTCCATTGACGCCAGCTTCGGATTGGGAGAAGCCATCGTATCCGGAATGGTTTCGGCGGATTTATACAAAGTGAAAGCCGGTAAAATCATTCACAAAAACGTATCGGAAAAGAAAATAGCGATTTACTCGCTGCCTGAAGGAGGTACGGTGAAAAAAGACTTGCCTCCGGATCAACAGACCAAACAAGCCCTGACGGACAGCCAAATTTTGCGTTTGGCTGAACTGGGAAAAAGAATTGAGAAACATTTTGGCTCACCACAGGATATTGAGTTCTGTATGGAAAACGGAGAGATTTTTATTGTGCAAAGCCGGCCGATCACTTCGCTATATCCTCTGCCCGACATTCCGCAAGAACCGCTCCGTGTCATGTTCTCATTCGGCCATGTACAAATGATGACAGATGCCATGAAACCATTGGGGATTTCAGTCTTACGAACCATTTTTCCGAAAACGGTTCTTTTAGAAGCTGGGGGACGCCTTTTTGTTAATCCTACGGAAGTGCTTCGTACTAAGCTGGGAAGAAAAATGCTGCCCATAGCTTTAAAAAATTTATTTGATGAAGCGCTCAGCCGTGAAATCAGTGAAGTCATTCATCGGCCTGAGTTTCTCCAAGTTCCCCCTAAACCTGGTTTAGTGAAGTCAGCGCGTCAATTCGTTGCCCCGATCATAAAAGAGGTATGGAAAAATCTTTTCAAGCGTGACCCGAAATCAGCGAAAAGCAAAGTTGAAAGCTTCATGCAGAAAAAATGGACAGAGGTCAGAAAAGATTTGCAGGGTGTAAGCGGGGCTGAACGCCTGGAAACGGTTCAACATCAATTAAGCACCTTCGGAAAGGCGATGTTACAGAACATCTTTCCTTACGTCATTTGTTTCCCAATCTCATTCCTCTTGTTAAAGAGAGCACTTATTCGTTGGATCGGGGATGACAAAGAACTGTATCAAATAAATAAATCCCTCCCCGGCAATATCACCAGCGAGATGGGCCTGCAGATTGGCGATTTGGCCGATCTGGTTCGGGAACTGCCAGAAGTGGAGGAGTATCTGAAACATGCGAATAATCAGACCTTCTATGAAGGGCTCTTAAATGTACGCGGGGGAGAGAGATTTAAACGAAGTTTTGAAGATTTTATCGCCAAATACGGACATAGATGCCCAGGTGAAATTGACCTGACAAGGCCGCGCTGGCGTGAAGCTCCTACCCAACTCGTCCCTGCCATCTTGGGACACATGCGCAGTGTGAAGCCAGGGGAACATCGGCAAAAGTTCATTCAAGGTGAACAGGAAGCCCAAGAAGCTATACAGCGCATTATGGATCATGTTGGACGTCGAGGTCTTAAGTCCAAATGGCTCAAACGTCTTATTGAGGTATACCGCCATATGGGCGGGCTTCGGGAGCATCCCAAATATCTGCTTACTTTGATTTTGGATAAATGCAAAAAAGCTATTATGGCTGAAGCGGAAGAACTGGTAAAAAAAGGGGTTCTACAGCAAACAGAAGATGTGTTTTTCTTGACTCTTGACGAGTTGATTCAACTCTCAAAAGGAGAGTTTAAACAAAATGTCTCCTCACTTGTTGCTGACCGCAAAGAAAAATATGAATGGCACCAAACATTGAAACCACCTAGAGTAATGACGAGTGAAGGAGAAATTGTAACAGGTTCCCCTAGGAAAGGAGAGCTCCCCGAAGGTGCTCTTGTTGGAAGTCCGGTTTCCGCTGGAGTAGTTGAAGGTAAGGCCCGGATCGTCTTGAAACCGGAAGAAGCCCATCTCAATGAAGGAGAAATTCTCGTTGCTCCTCATACCGATCCTGGTTGGACTCCTTTATTTCAATCAGCCAAAGCATTGGTTACAGAGGTGGGCGGACTGATGACGCACGGTGCCGTTGTGGCTCGGGAATACGGAATCCCAGCTGTGGTGGGAGTGAATGATGCCACCAAGAAAATCAAAGACGGGCAAATGATTCGTGTAGACGGAAACCAAGGATTTGTGGTGATTTTAAGTGATGAAAATGAGCATCACGTAGGATGAAGCAAGCGAAAATAGGAGAGGTTATCCTCTCCCACTCCCTCCTATTTTCACGTCGGAAGCGACCCAAACTTCTTTTCATAGTGACTTAATGTTAACAACGGAAATACACGGCGGTAACTGTGATAGTGAATATAAAATCCGCCAGCCATCCCCTGACCTGTCGGATACGAAGCTGTCCAATCCTCTTTTTTGATAGATTGAAGCAGAAATTGAATCCCGGCTTGAATTGCCGGAATTGGTTGATCAAAGACAGCGATCAGGGCATCTAGGGCCCAGGCGGTATGAGTGGCAGTGCTTGCCCGCAATGGTACGTACGTTTTTGCGCTGTCGCTTTTACACGACTCTCCCCACCCGCCATCGCTGTTTTGAATGCTTAATAGCCATTTTGCCGCCTTTTGGATGGCATGATGCGTCGGGGAAACACCGGCAGCGATCATTCCGGTTACCGCCGCCCATGTACCGTATATATAACAAATCCCCCATCGGCCATACCATGATCCGTTTCTTTCTTGATGGTCGATCAACCACTCGATCCCGCGCGCGATAGCCGGATGATCTTTCGTCAAATTCGCAAATGTTCCCAAAAATTCCAGGGTCCTTCCCGTTAAGTCCGCTGTCGATGGGTCTGTCAATAAAAACTCCGCACCTTGAATGGGAAAATAATGAAACAGACGTTTATTGACGTTTTTCTCAAATGCTCCGTATCCCCCATCATCATTTTGCATGGAAAGCAGCCAATGAAGGCCTCTGTCCCATGCGTGGCGAAACAAAGTTTTTTTGGACGCCTGGCGGTAAATCGCCCGCAACGAAGCAGTCGTATCATCCACATCAGGATTGATCGTATTTATGTTGGAAAATCCCCATCCCCCCGGCAAACTGTAAGGGTTGTGCACCGCCCAATCTCCGTACCGGTAATGCTGGCGGGAAAGAAGATAGCGGTTTGCCTTTTCGATGGCGGCATCGGACGGTGGTACGCCCGCCTCCTGCAAAGCGTAACTGGCTAAAGCGGTATTCCAAACCGTTGCCGTCGTATATTGCATATGCGTATATCCATTGATGGAACAACGAAACGTTTTGAGTCCATTGACCGCTTTGACAATGATAGGATGATCCTTCGGATATCCCAGCGACAATAATGCAAAAATCATCAGAAACGTCGAGCTAAAATAGCTATAAAACGTTCCATCCGCTTCCAAACGCTGCAGCATATATTGGACGGCGCGCTGTTTCGCAGCGGCGTGAATCTGCCCTGGCAGCCCGATGAGCGATTGTTTGAGGTACGAAAGAAACGAACGATCGGCCCGCAGCCCCCATTTTTCGCCGTGATCGGCCCGCGCTAGAAACAAATCGGAAAGGTCAGGGCTTTTTCGTGTTTTTCGATAATATTTGTTATCGGTCAAGATGAACAGCGGTGTGAGATTGGCCCGCCCTTGCACAGAAATATCAAAAAAATGAAGCGGAAAAGAAGGCGGAAGCAACAAAAATTCAACGGGAATCGGAAAAAACCTCGGCCAGCGATATTGCCCAGTCATAGCCAACATAAATTTCGCGAACATATGCACATTTTCGATTCCGCCCATTTCTAAAATTCGCTGTTTCGCCGCTTGCATATGCGGATCCGTCTTCTTTCGATACCCAGAATATAAAAGCGCATAATATGCCTCCACCGTTGCGGTAACGTTCCCTTCCCCTTCATCGTAAAAAAGCTTCCACGCCCCATTGCCCTCCTGCCTGCTTTCGATTCGTTCCACCAGCTTCCGAATCAGATCTTCATCATTTATTTCCAGTGTGCGTAATAAGATGATCATATAAGCATCGGTAGAAATGCCTGTTTCAAATGGGTAGCGCCACGAACCATCGGGTGCTTGCTCCCGTTTCACTGTCGCCACAAACCTGCTTATCTCGCCTGGCATGCTGTATGTCACACTCGCCATCCTTTCCTAGTAAACTATATAATCCCCCCTCTAATACTTATTCCCGCACCGGCAAAACGATTCGCAGAAGGAGTGGCCCGCATGTTTTGGACCAAAAAGAAAACTCCTACCCTCTCCCCATTTCTTCTGGAGATCAAAAATGAGTTGAAGAAAAAGAGGAAAGGGATAAGCAATATTGTAAAAGAGGCCAATCTAACAATGGAAGAAAAACGGCTCGTAGAGCAAATAGCAGCCCGCACGAAGGAGAAAAACGAAAACAACGTCACAAGAACAGCGGCATACCTGGACTTTTACAAGCGCCACCCGGAAATTCACTGGGCTTTTTTAGGACATATGGTATCGAGAAACGGCGGCTGGAATATGACGGATTTAAAAGGGGAACTGTTGCTGCATTTACTGACCGAAGAGGAACGGCAATCTTTCTTCTCCTTTTTGGAACGCGGAAACTGGCTTATTTTTCAAGATATCTATCCGCAATTTTTGCTGTATGAGGAAAGCAAGAAACGGAGAAAACCGCTGTTTTATCTTCTTCCAATGTTTCACGTATCGACCTTCATGGAAACGATTTGGAACCATTTTTGGCGCCGCGGCGACCCTTATATTCTCGCCATCGCCTTGGTCATTAACGAGCAAAGTTATTTGGAAAAACGGGTTATCCAAAATCCCGTCTTTCAAAAAAGCGTCTTCCATACCATCGAGTTCAAACTACAAGATTTTCTTAGCTTGAATCATATTTTGTTTCCGTACGAGGATCAACAAGGAAATCCTGTTCTCATCGGTCAAACGCTCCATCAGTTCCACTCGCTGCATGAACGGATTTTATTAGGAAAGCGGTTATACTCGCTATTGTTTCAAAACAACGGCACATTGGAAAGGGTGGTTCGCTGGGCTTCGCTTCACCCCCATACCGGGACGCGGAAAGATTATTGGCCCCACCTGTTCAATGATGTTTGTGAATTGGCACCTAGGCAACCGTACCGCCGGCGGATTAAAGATTGTCAAATACAGCCGGGGGTGCCCCGAATTTACAGCCCGCGACTCCTATACGCATGGAAAAATGTGGCGCATGAAGAAGCGGAGCCCGGCGATTGGTTTGATGATTGGAATGTTGTGGAATACCTTGTGAAATCAACCGAACAAATAAATGGAGAGATTACCCATGCCTATTGTGAAACGCTCGAAAAAATGGAGCTGGCGATCATCGCCAAAAACGCCTTCTTTCCTTCGCACTAAACGCGCGCAGGCCTACATTTCTACGCTTTTCTTTGCCTCATGGATTGGAACCTATTTAGACCTTTATTTTGTCGGAAATGGATGGTACCATTTTCCGCATCGGCCGTTCCCAGCCATTTTTTCGATTGATCTTTCCTTTACTTTAATCGGCCTGCCGCTCTTTGTCACTTTTTTTCTTTACGTCATGGTAAGGCTGCGCCCATGGCCACGAGGATTGTTTCTCATCACGATGAGCCTGTTAATGACATGGATCGAAAAAAAGGCGGAGACCATAGGATGGTTTGTCCACAGCTCCGAATGGAAACACCTATATTCGTTTGTTGGGTATTCGCTGTTTATGGCGATGGTCTGGAGGTTTTATCGCTGGATGAGCTTATCCTAGAAGGCGATGGATATCAAAAAGGATTGCCGCATCTTCGTCGGCAATATAACAGAACAAACTTTCCACTATTAGCTAATTATCCACCTTGGAAAATGTCTCATGGATCAGCACCACCTGTTAACCATAAAAGAGAAAAGGCACTTTATGGCTAAAACGCATTTATATTGATATATCTATATTTATCGATATATTTAGGCGAGTTAAGCTGATTTCTTAAAATATTTGCAGGAAATTTAGTCAAATTTCTTTGATCTATCCACAGCGCTATATAAATAAAATAACTCTTGCACAAGAAATCTCATCAACATGAAAATGTCATCCTACATGAGGAGAGATTTCCCATGCAAGAGCACCTTCATATACACGAGATTTCTCTGCTTTAGCAGATAAAGGGTTATTGAAACAAGCTCTATGGAGTTTCCACGATGGATCGTCGAAAACGAAACAGATGAGGCGTTTTTTTTCATGTTAGCCGATTATGTTCATCTTGTTTTCATTTTTTTAACCTGATTTAAATGAATAACATTACGCTTGTCGCTCTTGGTGCGCATCATGAGTATTTTTTAACATTCATCTTTCATGCCGCATGTTCCCAATCCATTTTTAAAAGAAGGATGAGTGGTATTCTTCATTTCACTTTCTTTTGCAACTTGTCTTATCGATTTTAATTGGTTGGACAGTTCCATAAACCAGCTTTCATCTTTGGTTAGTAATGCCAAATCAATTAATGCCTTAATCGCCTCCTCATTATCAAAGGTCGACATCGGTAGTTTTTTCACCCAGTGCTTTAGGGTTTCAACGGTTTTTCCAATGATTTGCTCATTATCACAATCCATCACCTTTATTTTGACAGTTCCCTGCAATGAATTTACTGTTTCAACATAACCGTATATCAATTCTCCATTTTTTGTTTTCCCTTTTACCCAATCCCCTACTTCCACTGGGGAATGATGTATCGCATCCATTGAATTCACCACCACTTAAAGTGTTCTTTTAAAAAAGACATGTTCTTCTGTAACAAAAATTATTACATTTTGTTTATAGAAAATCAAACGATATCGTCGACATTGTTTAATTTTCTTTTTCTTTAAAGCGAAATCATGCGAACGTCTACAGTGAACTTCCAGATCGATTTAAAATGGATGATTATACTAGGGTAAATAGATTAAGTGTTTTTAAATGAATCAGTTTAAATACGGAGGATGGTGTTGCAAAACTATAGTAAAAACCCAAAATTTTGCATAAATATGCGTAATTGTACATGCAGTAAATAGCAGTTAACCCATACCCAACGTGGCTGTTCTAGTCCGTTATTCTTTGTCTAATTGAATACCTGTTCAATCGTGTTGTGGAAACGGACATTTTCCCAATACTGTCTTTAGATACTGAGGAATCGACCGACCATAGACATCTTTTCGCTCCTCACGATTTCGAGGATTGATTGGCGAAACGAAAAAAATATTGGCTGGTCAATGTATATGATTTCCAAAGTAATGGATTTTTTACTCCCTTTTATGCATTTATTATGCGTTTTGTTACACATTCTGAACTGAAAAATCTACAAGAGAAAAAGGGAATACCTCCTTTTGGTTATCTCACTCTCCGAATATTCAATCGACTAATTTTGGAAATTCAAGCACTTAACCTACAACTCTTGTCTAATCAAACTTATTATCCTGCTCATATATTGAAGTATCCTAGTTAAGAGAGGTGAAACATATTGTCAAAACATTGGGAAGAAAAATGTAATGGTGACAATAGACCAAGGGTAAGATGTGGTTGTACTAATGCGCAAGCGATAACAGTACTTGGACCTGAACCAGCAGGACCTCCAGGGGCTGGTGCTATCATTCCGTATGCATCTGGAACAACTCCTGTTGTACTGACTAGAACTGATGTTGCAGGTGTAACAGTTAATACTGGAGCTATCGTTGGATTCGGAAGTTCTGCGCCAACTGTTGATCTTGGTGCAGGAACACTAACTCTAGGTGTCGGTGCCACGAACATTCCTGACTTCGCATTCGTGGTTCCTCGCGCCGGAACAATCACATCCATAGCTGCATTCTTTAGTGCTACAGTGGGTATAACTTTAGCTGCAGCTGGTACAGTCAGAGCCGAACTATGGATAGCACCTGCAACTAGCAACACCTTTACTCCAACAGGCGTTTTTGTAAATTTAGTACCAGACTTCGGCCCTGTAGTTACCGTTGGCAATACTGCAGCTGGTACTGCTACGGCCTCATTCCCGGTAGCTGCAGGTGACAAACTATTAATGGTTTTTTCTTTAAATCCAACTACTACACCACCTGGTCCAACTAATATCGGTGTCCTTACTGGTTTTGCAAGTGCTGGTGTTGCCATCAGTTAATTTAAATAGCCCACGACCTAGTCGACACAAAAGGGAGACATCCTCATGATGAGGATATCTTCTTGTTTTCCCGATTTTACACCAAGGTGCAACAATTGCAAGCAATATGTGCGTTCTGCGACGCCAAAATCGATTCCTAGCTTTGCTATAGTGTTGTTCCTTCAAAGGCATACTAGCCATTCGAAAAAGTCTACTTTGAAAGGATGAACTGCACAATTTTGAGTTTTTACTATAGTTTTGCAACACCATCTATGGAGGTAAAATGTTTAATAGATATTTATTAAGAAATATTTCGTGCATGAGTGGCATGTGCCTTTCTTAGAAATCAATATTATGTTGGTTACACCAAGTAAAGGCTGCGATAAAACGGGAGAAGTTGGCTTACCAAAAGTCTATACCCATAAAACTTCAGACAGTAATAATCAAGAAGATGATAACCAATCAACTCCTTTCCTATTTAATTATGAATGAGTTTCTTAGATTTTTAAAACACAATCTCTGAGATTGCCCTTCCATTTCGGCATGACACCCTTCTCATAAGAATGAGAAGAAAGTTAAATTTATCGTTTTAATTCTTTATCAAAACGTTTCTCCACTGGCCATTCCCTCCATGCAATTCGTTTTATGATAACGTCTCTATTTGGTGTGCCTACTTTTTAGACTAACATCATAACGATCATTTCTAGATATTCTCCCATTTATCACTATAGAATTCAAAAATGGGCGAAAGAATAGTTGTTCATCCGAAACATTTTCTCTGCGTTTGTCATTTAATACAGTAGTACGAAAACAAAAAATATTTGATTTGAAAGGATGATAATATTATGGCTTGCTTATGCAATGGAGGCTTATTTCCGCGATTGTTTTTTACACAATCAGCAACCCCTCAAACGCTCACAGCTGCCACTAATCCAAATGTAGTGCTTACTCTTGAGCCAATCGCTACGCTTAGCGGGGATGAGGTAAAATTAGATTCCATGGTTGAATTAGCAATTACATCCGCTAACGCAGGAGTAACAACTAACGTAACAGGTGCTACTTATATTCTACAGCGGTCTACAAATGGAGGAGCATTCGTGGATTTGGCTCAGCTCGATATAGACACTCAAATAACTGATGCTGCTACGGTTACTTTATATCCGAACCTTACTTGGGTAGACGTACCAGGCGTCGGAACACACGTTTACCGTGTCGTTATAAACGTTGCAGCTATAGCTGGTATTACTTATAGTGCAGAAACTCGTGCATTAAATGCTCTTGTCGTTCGAGAAGCATAAATAAACAATGGCTGACTCAAACAGGGCAAAAGTAGAGATTGAGTCAGCCTTCCTTATTTAATGGAAAACATGTCATTTTACCTTCACTAACGTTGTATTCATTCCGCGATTAAGTTTTCTAATTCATTCTTAGCAAATTCATTCGCTTCTCTCGTCTTCATTTTTCTATGAACATTTCCAATTTCGATCAAATCATTTTCGTTACACATGAATGACAATATTATTTAAAGCCCGAACCCCATTTGGAAGTTGTTTGCAATAAAAAAACCCTTCCACTTTATAAGTCGTTTGTTCTTCTCTAATATCAAACTTTAACTGAAAATTGGAAAAAGATAATTTCTGTCCAGCCTCGATTTTTGAAATGTGGACAGGCTTTAACCAGAATTCTCCTTTTTCCTCCACGATTTTATCCGCATTTTCATCAATATATTGCCACGGTTCCATCACTAATGGATTCAAACGGCGATCATATTGGACATCCTCTCCAAGCTTAGCGGACAATATGGCCCGTTCTTTTGGCATCACTTTTAGACATATGAAAGGATTTTCAAGAAGAACGGAACCGGTATTGTGAATGACAAAATTTCCGACGACGGTTCCCTTTTGCTCTGCCGTTTTCGGCAATAATAACGAATACGTAAAATAAGAAATAACACTTATATGAGGAATGCCTTTCCCCTGCTCTTTCGCTTTTTTTATTTCGTTCAATGTTTGCTTGACTGCCTGAATGTCCCGTTCCAACGTACGAACTTTTTTTTCCACTTCCAAAAGCAGATGATCGCTCATCTTCCCCCTCCTTGTGAAAATAAAGACTTCTTTCAATGTTATATGTATGAAAAAAGAGGAGTAAATCTCCTCTTTTTTAAATGGATAGGAGTTGTAGCTCCTTTTTTACATAACTGGGAATATAGTTGGACATTGCGGTGGAAATACATCGACTGGACATTCTTCCTCGCAAATAATTTCTGGACGAGGTTGGCAAAATCTCGCTGCCACTTCTAAAATGACTTCAAATGTGACGACAATACTTTGACAAATTCTTAATGAAACTGTCGCAGTAATTGTATCTCCAGTTTGTGTAAATGCCCCCACTCGGCAAATGTTGAAATCATTTTGTGTTTGATTACAACATACTGTTGTGCCTTCTGGTGCGCAAAGAATCACTTCTTCACTTGCTGTAATCAGTACTGGATTACTTAATACAGTCACTTGTGCGCCAGCTGCATTGGTTCCAATTGCCTCTAAAATAACTTGAATGGTTTTGCTTAATGTAACAGCTTGCAGCGTAACTGTTTGATCTCCTACCATACATTCGATATCACGGCGTGGACCGTCTTCAGCACATTCTAAAAGACTTATTGAACAATTGACTTGAGTAACGGTGATACCAGTAAGAGAACCAGCAGGGAAAGTAAATGTGATATCTTGTGTGAGCGACACTACGTTCGTCGTCCAGTCGTATACTTTACAAACTTGAATACACTCAGGACTAAATTGTTGAGCAAACTGCTCTAAGTTAATCGGCATCGAATAACCTTCCTTTCATTCATTTTTTTCAGGCTACTCTATACTATGTAATTTGCCAACAAGAGTGATAGTATCAGCGCCCAATTTTCTCAGCGTATGCAAATGGTTTTCTATGTCAATCTTTATTAGGATCTTGCATATAATTGTTAAAGAATGGGCATTTTCCATGTTAAAGATCACCAAAAAGGTGGTGAGGCCGTGAACGAAGAGCATAGAAGCATCCAATTGGAACAAAAAATTATCCACCTCAAATCAGAACTGGAAAAGTACAAAACCATGCTTGCTTCGTTTCAATCCGATCAACAATCGAACCATCTTCAAGAACAAATGGAACAGTTAACAAACGAAAACGCCCAGCTCAAAGAGAAATGCCATGATTATGAAGAAACGATTTCCACTCAGAACCATGAGATTGACCGCTTATTAACAGAGTTAGAGGAAACAAAAAAGGAAAATCGCTTATTGCATAATGAGATTGAAGAAGTAAGAAATGAAAATTTGATTCTTCACAAAAAAGAGGAAGCAAATGAAGAAAAAATCCAATCCTTATTAAGTGACTTATCTAACTATAAACAAAGAATGGAACAGTTAACAAACGAAAACACCCAGCTCCAAGAGAAATGCCATGATTATAAAGAAACGATTTCCACTCAAAATCATGAGATTGACCGTTTATCAACAGAGTTAGAGGAAACAAAAAAGGAAAATTGCTTATTGCATGATGAGATTGAAGAAGTAAGAAGTGAAAATTTGATTCTTCAGAAAAAAGTGGAGGCAAATGAAGAAAAAATCCAATCCTTATTAAAGGATGCAGCTGCTTCGAAACAAAGGCAAGCTGAACTGGAAAAAGAAAAAGAAATCATGAAGGAAAAAACACGGTCACTGGAGAGGGAACTCTCTTCCCATCGCGCTCTTATGAATGAGTATCTGTCGTTCAAATCAGAATTAGAATCATTCACATCTTGGGTAGAAAGGATCAAGACTATGGAAAAAGATTATGATTTTTTGAAGGAAAACAGTGATAAGGTTTTGAGAGACTTTGAAGAGTTGAAAAATATTTTATTTACACAAAAACTGGAAACAGAAGATTTGAGAGAAGAAGTCCGCACATTAACAAAAAAATTCCGTGTCATCGAAGAAAAGTTGTCAGAAATTGATAGAGAGAAACAAAAGGATTTGTTGGTTTTACAAAAGAATATTTTACATCAACAAGTTGAAATGGAAGCTATTCTTGAAAAGACCGTTCGGTTTTCGAAAGAAATAGAGAAAATATCGAAACAGCTTTCAGAGTTAACAGAAAGAATGGATCAGAAAAGAGGGGATTCGTCAAATCCAGAAATGAACGAAATGAAAGAAATGCTATCACAATTAGTACAACTGTTAACAACACAACAAGAAACTCCCCATGTAGAAGAGAAACCAAAAGAAATAACTCCTTCGCAAAAAAATCCAGTTACAACTTCATTTACAAATAGCTTTCTAAAATTACAGGAATTCATTGATGAAACAAAGCAACAGATTGTTATATCCCCAGTTAAAAAGAAAGGTCAAAATCAATTAAATTCACAAACGTCCAATGTATATCCTCAGAGATCCAGCCAGATTAAACATGTACGAATTGAACCCCAACCATTCCAAAACACTCGCCAACCATTTCGAGATAAACAGTCGGGAGAGGATGATGACAAATCTCCCAATCCAGTAACACCAACACAATTATACACAGCCACTGAAGATGACCATTCAGACATCCAGCTCCTCACATTGGATATACCTAAATCAACTACCGAACTAAGGGACACAACAGAAGAAGAGCCAATAACATCCAAATGTATAGAGGAAAAGGTATCTGAGCAATGGATAACACATCAGGCTATGTCCAAACAAGCTGAAGAAGAAATCCATTATGATATTGAAGAAGAAATCCATTATGATATTGAAGAAGAAATTCATTATGATATGATTCCTATCATAGAAGATCACACTGCTGTTCAGGAAGAAAAAACCGAAAAAATTGACGACCATGAAATCCTTGAAGAGATGAAATCCGAAAATCAAGAACCAGAAGATGAGCATTTCATGAAAAAGGACGAAACAAATGTATCATCTCCAGCAGAAAGTACCACTGCTTCCATCATGGTGGAGAATGTACAGGAAACATTGGAGATAGAAACAAATGGTTCTTCTGACAAAGAAATTCAAGCAACACCCCTAAATCCGTTAGCAGAACTGACCTTTCATGACGAACCAGCAAAAACAGCTTCCAAAACACAAGACATGGTTTTAAGAAATGAAATAACCTTTCTTAAAGAGGAAGATAAATCGATTGAAGAAGACTTAGAAAACAAAAAGCGGGGGCTTTTTTCGTTGTTAAAAAAGGTAAAAATATTTGAATGAACAAGAGGACGGGGAACGAATCCTCCGTCCTCTTATACATCGCATTCTCCGTTTGGTATAGGGAGATTCAGCGAATCATGACTCCTTTCTGAACTTTTATTCGCTCCAACATCTACCACTAACTTAGGCAGGAGTATTATCCACTAAGGTGAAAAGGTTTCATATGATGGATGTTGTCTACTTGACAGGGTTATGTGCAGCCTCTCCCTTTTTTCTGAAGAACAGCCAGCTAAAACATGGAATAAACAAAGAACCACTGCTTTCTTCATCTTCCTTGTTTCCATAAGCGTGGATTTAAAAACCACGTCAATGAAAAACTACACCACTCTGATATTTGCACACCAGATGACACTTTATATCGGTTGTACCGATTCTCCTTCCACCAACGTCACATAAATTCGCTCATGCTCTACAGGTTTATTAGCAATCAATTTTAATAATTGCTCAGAGGCTAAGGCTCCCCACTTCCGCTTCGAATAATCAATTGTCGTTAATCGCGGTTGAGTATAATGAGCCACTTCGATGTTATCAAAGCCAATGATGTGTACGTGTTCGCCAACCCGATAGTCTGTCTTGGCCAAATAATTGTACATTCCAATCGCCATTTCATCATTTAAGCAAAAAACCGCAGCTGGCTGGCTATACTGCTGGATGATTTGTTGTGCCGCACGTTCTCCAGCCCGTTTATGAAAATCCCCTTCGATTTCTGTATAGTCTATATGCGGATGCCGCTCTATTACTTGTCTTACCGCTTTCAAACGCTGGTTGGAATCATAAGAACCTTTTGGACCCGTGACAACATATATTTTACGATGGCCTTTTTCAATCAAATAATCAATTGCCAATGTAGCACCAGCTTTATTATCAAGCAACACTTGACTAATATTTGGATGATCTAATTCGCGATCTAGAACGACTAATTTATGCCCACGATCAGCGTAACTAAGCAATTCTTCACTCGAAAATGTCTGATCTAAAATGATGGCGCCATCAATCATTCGTTCCGGCAGAAAACGATGTGACTGCTTGCCGCTGCAGACAATGAGCTCATATCCATTATTCCCCAGTGTTTCAAGCATTCCTTCTAATAGTTGTCCGTAAAATGCACCACTATAATTGGTTAAAAAGACACCAATAATTTTTGTCTCTCTCTTTTTTAGTGTTCGTGCCGCTGCATTTGGAACATAATTCAATTCTTTGGCAATCGCTAAAATTTTCGCACTCGTTTCTTCCGTTACCTTTGGACTGCCATTTAATGCGTAGGACACCGTCGATATAGAAACGCCTGCTTTTTTTGCGATGTCTTTAATACTAACCATGAAACTCTCTCCTATCCGATTAAATGCTCTCTTTTTTTATTATATATTATACATGGTTTACTTCCCCATCTTTATATACGAGTTTTCCATATTATTGCTTCATATGGTCTAAGACGGCCATTTAAAAAGGACTTCTGATAATTACTTAGTATCATCTCTCCGGTTGGCAGTTGATCTAATAGTTTGCATTCCACCATTTTATCTGTAAAATTGCAGATAATATACCATCGTTCCTTTCCTAATTGTCGTGTATAGGCATAAATTTGTGGCTCCGTTTCCAGCAACTGATAATCGCCATACACGACGATATCAGTCTTTTTGCGTAATTGGATTAATTGTTGATAATAGCGATAAATCGAACGTTCTTCCCGAAGGTCTTTTTCCACATTGATGTTGACATAATTTGGATTAACCGATATCCATGGCGTGCCTGTTGTAAATCCCGCATGATCTGTTTGGTCCCACTGCATTGGTGTACGTGCATTATCGCGGCTTTTTGCATAAATGGATGCCATAATCTCTTCATGAGAGTAGCCTTTTTGTATACGTTCCTTATACATTTGCAATGTTTCGATATCCCGGTAATAGGAAATGTCAGGAAACCGAACGTTTGTCATTCCTATTTCTTCACCTTGGTAAATATAAGGAGTTCCTTTCATCATATGCAGCAGTGTTGCCAGCATGGTGGCACTCTCATAGCGATATATTGTATCGTTCCCCCAACGTGAGACAATGCGCGGCTGGTCATGGTTGTTCCAAAACAAGCTGTTCCAACCGCGTTCCGCTAAACCATACTGCCATTTTGAGAGAACTTGTTTCAAATCATCCAACGCCAACGGCTTCATATCCCATTTCTGCTTTCCCGCCTCTTCATCAAGTGCAAGATGTTCAAATGAAAAGATCATATGAAGTTCACGGCGTTCCGGTGCTGTATATAAAATAGCTTGTTCCAAATCGGCGCTTCCAGCTTCTCCAACTGTCACTATATTTGCTCCATCTAACACTTCTCGATACATTTCTTGTAAATACTCATGAAGACGAGGACCGTTCGCAATAATGTTGTTATCCACCTCTTTGGCGATTAAATCGATGACATCAAAGCGAAACCCTCTGATTCCTTTAGAAATCCAAAAGCGCATTACATCATAAATGGCTTGTCTAACTGGGGGATAATGCCAATTTAAATCTGGTTGTTTTTTACTGAATAAGTGTAAATAATATTGGCCAGTTTGTTCATGGTATTCCCAGGCACTTCCGCCAAAAAAAGATTTGAGTTCGCTCGGTTCACGATTGCCCCTTCCATCGCGCCATACGTAAAACTGTCTAAACGGATTATTTCGATCTTTGCTTGCAGCGACAAACCATGGATGCTCATCTGAAGTGTGATTAGCAACGATATCCATCATGATGCCGATGCCGCGCTGCGCTGCTTCATCAATCAGCTGTTCCATATCGGCCATTGTTCCATATTCTGGATGAATGTCATAGTAATTGCTGACGTCATATCCATTATCGGCATTTGGTGAAGCATAGACTGGGCAAAGCCAAATAAGATCAACACCTAATTCTTGTAAATAGTCAAGCCGCGAAATAATTCCTTGCAAATCACCGATTCCGTCACCGTTCGAATCTTGAAAACTTCGAGGATAAATTTGATAAACGACACTTTTATGCCACCATTCTTGTTTCATATTCTTTCCTCCATTTTTCGAAAAATGTGGCGGTCCAATGAAGGCCGCCAAAAAATCATTGCATAAAAATCTCAATGACATTGCAATCATTTGTCAACAGACGTTTAAACTCTTGCTGGCTAATTCGAACACCGCTTTTACGATAACGGTTCTCCAAAGCTTGTGCCGCAACGACTTGGCCATTGATGACAACACGGTTTACATCTTGGCCACGAAGATGATAAACAAATGTAACAGGCCGCCCCATAAACCTAAAGTTAAACTGTAGTCCATCGAATTTTTGCGGCAATACCGGATCGATTACTAAATCGCCCGCCGCCTGACGAATCCCTAAACAATTAGAAATTAACTGATTCATATATATTCCGGGACCGCTTGAATAAACACGCCAGCCGCCTTTTACCGGTATCGTTCCCTCACGCAATTGATGAAACCGTTCCTGCGCTTCGTATCGCGTGTTAAATTTGCCGTCTGAACTGCTAAAGTACGTATTGCTTTGCCGGCGTTCCGCATTCGGTACAACTTGTTGAATTCCTATTGGATTAATGATTGAGAGACCATTCCATACTTCCTCAGCTTTCCCGAGTTTGGCCATCGCCTCAACGAAACGAATATGGGCATGGACATATTGAAGGCCGATTTCTCGGCCAAAATTTGCTGCTTGTTCGGCGCGTTTAAAGTGCGTGCTGACGCCGCCGGCATACTTGGCAGGCCGGTCCATCAATCGAACGCCGTCTGGAAAATATAGCTTTTCTTTGATAATTTGATAATGTGCTTCTGCCTGTTCTGGTGCCAACAGTTCACTGATTATTCCCCGAGTCATCGGAATCAGGCGATAGTGAATACCTGTTTTGGTATCGCTTGGGTGAAGCATCATTTCTACTTTTTCTGGTTTTTCCATATAGATGAAGCCTGGAATTACTTCTGTTGACAATATATAGCGGTGAAAGTCGGCTTCAATCCCTGCAGCCAATGCTTGCAGTTTTGCTGTCTCTTGTTCATCCACATCTGCCAAAACGTGCGACAATTGGCGGAAGACTTGATAAGTCAAAGCAACTGTCCAACTGCTAATCATGTATTGTTTCAACTGTGCGTTAGCCGGCTGAAGTGTATCATCCCAGTCGCCATTCCCATACGATGATAGATGCGTCCCGTGTAAGAAATTTTGTTTAATGTAGGCAACCGCTTTTTTGGCATGTTCCAATATGGTAGCCTTTTCTTCGGTAAATTCGAAACTGCCTCGTTTGGTATAAGGAACTCTTTCTTGCAGAATACTGTAATCTTTCGTTACAGCTAAATAATCCCCCAACACTTTCAGCGGCCAAATGATAATATCCCCGTGGCTTTCTTCCTGTTGAATCGTAAAATACTTATCAAACATAAACCATTGCGGCCAGTTTCCATCATCTTCATATTGATGAGAATATACGGTTTTTAAAATATCTCGCACTGCATCATAGTGATGAGTTGCCATCAAATATTCTGTCGGCCCCTGGCATACGTCCCGGGTACCCCAAGCAGCGCCAGTATATTGTTCGAGCCCATGCGGAACTAAATAATGAATGAGCATATTATGTGTATACCACCAGGCGAGAGCGTTTACCTTTCTTAGTTCGTCCGTTACCACTCCGTTTTGCGATAAGAAAAATCCATTCATCACCGTTTGATAAAAAGCACGGTAACGTTCGATCTCTGTTTCCGCCTCTCGTTTGACAAAAGGCATCTCTTCGCCGTGGAGAAGACCTTGAATCGTTATGGTCCATTCCCTCGTCGCACTAAAATCAAGGACAACGAGGGAAGCAGACCGCGGCAAGACGTTCGACGCAAACTTCCGTTCATCTGCCAACGCGATATCTGCCCCGGATACGCGCAACCGATAGCACAGTTTAGGATATGTTTTAGCACTATCTGATGCATCATCCGCATAAAACGAAATCGTTTGCCCATTTCTTTCCATCAAAAACGGTACTTCATATTCATTGTTATTCATCGATACTTGGTTCGTAACAAGGTAGCGATAGGCTTTGCCGCTGGCAGAGCGGACATGCAAATGCACTTCTGGTGCATCGACTGCGGTATAATTGGTTACAATCAACAAATCGTCTGCCGTTTTATAAAACCAGCGCGCATAGTTAAATCCCATTTCAAACATCGATGGCATGGTTAATAAATGATATACGCCATCCATTTCTACATAAATGCGTTGACCGGACGTTTTCATTACATTTAGCGCATTACGGGTATTCGTCAGCATTTTATTGAATGATGTGTTGCCAACAGCAAGCTGTGAGTTAAACACCCCATACATGTAAGAAGTCGATGTGATAATATTTTCCGACTTTTTCGTATTTTGCCCAGATATGATAATATGGCCATGCGGCCGTTCAACAAGCAACTCTTTTTCTTTTAGAACGACATGTTCGTGTGTGTCCGTGAAGAAGGAAAGCAGTGTATTTCCATCCCATTCTTCTTGATAGCGATTAGGAAAGAAATGGTCAATTTCTTCTTTCGTCATTGATTTTGTTTTCAGAGGCGCTCCGAAGATAGAAGAAATTTTTTCCTTATCCAAAACCTGCACAGCCGTTTTCCTTTGTACATGAACCTGTTTCCAAGCATTTAGTATGTCTTCTTCATACTCTAAAGAAGTAATAGCTGTCGGATGATTTTCTTTAAAAAGACCATAAAAGACGAATCGTGCTGTTCCTGTTAATTTCACCCGCTCGGACTGCAACGCAATGTAAGCGAATTCATACTGATACACTTCATTAGCAAGAAATTCTTTTGTTAACGCTTCAGGTTCGTTGGTTTCCTTATATGACAATCCAAAAAATTGGAAACCATCCGTTGAGTAACCAATTGTTTTGGTTAAAGCCCCTTGTTGTATATAAGGGAAAGCTCCACGTTGAGGCAGGTTTTGTCGGGAGCAAACAACAAATCCTTTATGCGCATCTTCAAATACTTTATGATCAATATATTGTGATACAAATGCTTCATTTGTCCGAACAGCCCCTTTATCAGCAAGGCCTAAATCTTGGCCATAAATAATATCTATTTCTGCATTATGACCATCGACGATGACATCCCAAAACCAAATTCCTTGCTCGGTGAGACTAAAGGTAACCTGATAACGAACTTGCTTAGCAGTCCCTTCCCAAAAAACTTGAGAATTGGAAAAGCTTACCCTGCTTTCAGAGCGAACCCCAAGCAACGGAAAGACTTTTATGCCGGAAGAATCGTGTATCCGTAAATAAATGTTGTTCAATGATCCATCGATTGGATTAGCCACCACTTGATTAATCATCGTCGTTTTATGTGTTGCTTCGCAAAGATCGCCGCTATTTAAAAAGGTAAATCGCAAATCTCCTGCTTCGATGTTAAATGTGGAATCCGTTAACATGGCCATCTTTATTCCCCACTTTCTCTTTATTTCACTAACTTGAACGTAAGAGCTATTACATCTCGGCTATTTGGACCAACATATGCAACAAATGTCCCGGCATCGCTTGTAAACTGCAAGTCTGAATGATAGTAGCGAAGTTGCTCTTCCGTTAAAGTAAATGTCACTTTTTTTGTTTCGCCCGGCTGTAATAAGATCTTTTGAAAACCTTTCAGTTCTTTTACTGGACGAACGACATCACCTGTGACATCACGCACATAAAGCTGCACCACTTCTTCGCCAGCAACTTTCCCTGTATTCGTCACATTTACGGAAACGTAAATTGGTTGTTCCGGAGTCATATAATCTGAAGACAGCGCCGCATCGCTGTATGAAAACGTTGTATAGCTCAATCCAAATCCAAATGGAAATAACGGTTCATTTGGAATATCCAAATATTGCGATACGTACCGTTCTTGAGCATCCGGCGCATCTTTCGGGCGCCCTGTATTGAAACAGTTGTAATACACCGGTATTTGCCCGACCGAATATGGGAAAGACATCGTTAATTTCCCAGAAGGATTTGCATCCCCAAACAATAAATCTGCAATAGCCGCTCCACCTTCTGTTCCTGGATACCATGCTTCTAAAACAGCATCCACTTGGTCAACAACTCCATGCAAATCAAGAGGCCGGCCGTTAAATAATACGGCAACCATCGGCTTATTCAACTGTTTTAGTTTAGCAATTAACTCAAGCTGAATTTCTGGCAAACGAATATCTGCACGACAACCAGCTTCTCCACTCATGTCCGAATGCTCGCCTAACGCTAACACGATAACATCAGCCTCACGTGCAGCATGAAGCGCTTCATTCCACTGTTCTCCTGTTCCCGTTTCAATATCACATCCTTTAGCAACAAAAAGGTACGATGGATCGACTTTCATTTTTAATCCGTCATATAATTGGATCGCTTCGTCTTTGGAACCAAGGCATGACCACGGGCCTAAAATATCACCGTTTTGAGAAAATGGCCCAATCAATGCAATTTTTTTGTCACGTTTAAGCGGAAGCACTCCTTCATTTTTCAATAAAACACATGACTTTGTCGCTAATTCGCGCGCTACACGACGATGTTCTTCACAAAGAACGACCTCTTGCTCACGTTTTTCATCGGCTCCACGATATGGATTTTCAAACAGCCCCAATTTTTGTTTTAACCGTAAAATGCGGAACACGGCTTCATCAATTAATGTTTCATCGACTGATCCGTCTTCGACGAGCTGCTTCAAATGATGAATGTAGCATGGGGACATCATTTCGATATCGACCCCTGCTTGAATGGCTTTATAAGCTGCTTCCCTTTCATCCGCAGCAACACCATGCGGGATCATTTCTTTGACAGCACCCCAGTCCGAAATAAGGACACCGTCAAATCCCCACTCACCTCGAAGCAAATCCCGCATCAGCCATTTATTTCCCGTAGCCGGAATGCCATCTACGGTAGTGAACGCTGTCATCACCATTTCGCATCCTTCATCTATTGCAGCTTTATAAGCAGGTAAATACGACTCACGCAGCTGCCGTTCTGACATATTGACCGTATTGTAGTCACGTCCGCCTTCCGGTGCCCCATATGCAGCAAAGTGCTTGACGCACGCAGCAACCCGGTCATGGTCATTCTGCAAATCCGTCCCTTGAAAACCACGAACAAACGCCCGTGCAAATTGACTATTTAAGTAAGGATCTTCCCCCGTTGATTCCACCACTCTTCCCCAACGTGGATCTCGAACTAAATCGACCATTGGCGCAAACGTCACATGGACTCCTGACACTGAAGCCTCTTTAGCCGCAATCTCAGCACTCTTTTCTGCTAATTCCAAATCCCACGAACAACCAATCGCTAATGGAACAGGAAAAATCGTTTTATAACCGTGAATCACATCCGCCATAAATAATAATGGAATGCCGAGGCGATTCTTCTTCAAATGAGCTCGTTGAATGTTAATGACTTCTCTCGCTCCCGATGCCCCCAGCACCGATCCGCTATTGCGCACGACATCTTCATTCACTTTCATCGCTGCCATAGGGCCTGTAATCTGTCCTTCATTTGTCGCTCCTTCGAAAAAAGGCGCCGCTAACTGCACTAATTGAGCAATTTTTTCCTCTAATGTCATCTTCTGAATAATAGAAACTAATTTTTGTTCTTGTTCCGTCATCTTCAATCCCCCATGTCCCGATGTTGTTAAACAGTATTTTTCTTTACGTATACTGAACCTCTAGCGAGATTGATTATAGAAACGTTTCGATAAGCTTTACAACTGGATTATAAACGCTTTCATAAACAGAGTCAATTTTTTATAGAAACGTTTCGATAAATTTCATCTTATTTTCTCATAATGGCAGGTTCGTATCTTTTTTGTAATTTATATTATATGCGTAGAAGTAAGCCTTTATAATGACAAAATAATAAAAAACGATAAAAAATTCTATTGAAAACGATTACAAATTATCTTATAATAACTCTGTCGAAACGTTTCAATAATAGAACCTCTAGCGAAGGTTGTTTTATTTTTTAACACTAGGTGAAACGTTTCACCATTCATTTAAATTTAAGAAACGTTTCATATATGTAGGAGGTGAACTGGCGATAATTGTTTAATTTAAAATATAAAAGAAGAATGTTGATCCTTTTAGGGGGATTGAAAAAGGGGGGACGGCTTCATTTGTTCCACTAACCTAAAAAATAGGATAAACTTGTATGCACTTATGCATTTTCAAACTATCCAACCGCACAAAAAGAGAGTCTGGGGGGAATAACGAAAATGAGAAAAAAATTCCTAACAACCGCTTTATTAAGTACATTACTTATTTCAGGAACACTTGCAGGATGCTCGTCTGACTCAAGCTCATCAACGAATAAAACAACCATTAATGTATGGGCTATGGGAGAAGAAGCAAAATCCCTTCCAAAAATCGTGACCGACTTTGAAAAAGAAAATCCAAACATTGATGTGAAAGTCCAAGCTATTCCTTGGGATCAAGCCCACGATAAGCTATTAACTGCTGTGGCGTCAAAAAAAGGGCCAGACGTTATCCAAATGGGAACAACTTGGGTTCCTGAATTTGCATCAGCCAACGCATTATTGGATTTAAAACCATACATCAAAAAATATCCGGAGTTTGATGAAAATAACTTCTATCCAGGTTCTATAGAAACAACAAAATACGAAGATAAAATAGTAGGCATTCCATGGTATATTGATACTCGAGTTCTTTATTATCGTACAGATTTATTAAAAGAAGTAGGTTACAATGAACCGCCAAAAACCTGGGATGAGTTGCGCGATGCGGCGAAAAAGTTAGCTAAACGGGGCGATAATAAATATGGAATAAGCATTGATACGAACGAACAGAGCTTAGCTTTCATGTTTGCTCGTCAGAATGGCTCCAAATTACTCGATGAACAAAATAAACCATTATTCAATCAAAAAGAATTTGTAGAAGCAGTAGAATATTTAAACAGTTTCTTTAAAGATGGCTCGGCACCAAAAGATTTAGGAATGGACATCATTCAGGCCTTCCGTAGCGGTATCATTCCAATGTTCATCAGCGGCCCTTGGATGGTTAAGTTAATTAACGATCAAGCTCCGGAATTAAAAGGAAAATGGGCAACAGCGGTTCTTCCGAAAAAAGAAAACAACCTCTCTGCATTAGGCGGTTCTAACTTGTCAGTCTTCCAATACACAAAGCATAAAGATGCTTCACTGAAATTCATCGCATTCATGAGTAAACCGAAAACACAACTCAAATGGATGAAAATGACAAACTCACTTCCGGCTGCAAAAGAAGCATGGAAGGATAAAACTTTACAAGAAGACCCATTATATAAAACGTTCGGCCAACAAATGGAAGCCTCGCAACCAATGCCAATGATCAAACAGTGGGAAGAGATTGCTCAAACGTATTTAAAGAGCTTCGAAAAAATTTATCGTGGCGGAGCGGATGTGCAAAAAGAAATGAATGAATTTAACAAAAAGGCTGAAGAGATTCTAAGTAAATAGCTTTAGTATTATAGTTAACTAGCAGGGATTCCTATTCCTGCTAGTTAACTCATTACTTTGGGCATAACGGAGGAAGGGACCCGTGAAAAGTTTCACTAATAATAAAACACCGTATTTCTTCATTGCACCAGCTGTCATTTTGTTGACGCTATTTTCCATACTGCCAATCTTTATTGCACTCATCATCAGTTTCACCGATATTGATTTGGCGGGATTAGCCGATTGGTCGACGATCAACTTTGTGGGTTTACAAAACTATAAAGATATCTTTAGTGATCCTGTTTTTATAAAATCCATCTATAACACGCTTTTTTATGTTGTTTTTGGGGTTCCATTTGTCATTGTTTGTTCTTTAGGTATTGCCCTTCTCATTAACTTTGGGAAATCGCCCATCTTTAAAGTATTCCGCGTCATATTTTACATGCCTTCCATTACTAATGTTGTAGCGATCGCCGTGGTGTGGAGTTATTTGTATAACCCTCAATTTGGACTGTTTAACTACCTATTAAAACTGCTTCATTTGCCAGCTGTTCCATGGCTGCAAGACCCGACGATGGCGAAAATTTCTTTAATTATATTGGCATTATGGCGAGCCATTGGCGTCAACATGATTATCTTTCTAGCTGCTCTACAAGGAATTCCGAGAGAGTATTATGAAGCGGCACAACTTGATGGAGCTAATGGATGGAAACAGTTAACAAAAATAACCATTCCGTTACTGCGATATGCCATTTTCTTCGTTTCCATTACCACCATGATTGGTTGGCTTCAATTCTTCGAAGAACCGTTTATTATGACAAAAGGCGGGCCGCTTGATAGCACCACTTCTGTAGCATTATTTATTTATCAAAACGGCTTTGAACTCAGTAAATTCGGCTATGCCGCAGCTGGTTCATTTATCTTGTTTATTGCCATTATTCTTGTGACGATCATTCAATTCAAACTGCAAAACAAAGAAGTGAATTATTGAGGGAGAAATTGAGGTGAAACCATGACATCGAAGACATTAAAAAATCAATCCGCATATCCAAAAAGAGAGCGATATCAACAATGGGCTGCCGGCATTGTATTGACGGTAGCTGGTTTACTAATTTCTATTCCGTTTATTTGGATGATTTTATCCGCCTTTAAAACAGAAAGTGAAGTCATGCAAATCCCTCCTACTCTTTGGCCCAACCAATTTACATTAGAAAATTTCGTTCATTTATTTGAAGATATGAATTTTGCATTATACCTAAAAAACACGATTATTATTGTTCTCTGCTCCTTCATCGGCTTGTTTTTAAACGCGATGGCAGGCTATGGATTTGCAAAGTTTCAATTTAAAGGAAAGGAAAAGTTGTTTTATCTAGTATTAGCGACCATGATGATTCCCGGACAAGTGACAATGATTCCCGTGTATTTAATTTTGAACGAAATGCACTTAACAAATACCATGGTAGGGATTGTTTTGCCTGGCCTGGTTGGGGCGTTCAGCATCTTTTTGTTCCGGCAGTTCATGTCAACAATTCCAGATGAATTACTGGAAGCAGCCCGGTTAGATGGAGCAAGTGAATTCCGGGTTTTCATGCAGATTGTTTTGCCGATTTGCAAACCGATTCTTGCCGTGCAAGGGATCTTAACATTTATCGCGGGATGGAACAGCTTCCTTTGGCCATTAATTATCGCAAATGACGAGAATCTTTACACATTATCAGTTGCGCTAGCCTTATTGAAAGGGCAATATGGCGGCAACTTTGCTTTACAAATGGCTGGGTCGGCTTTTATGGTTGTTCCGATTATCGTTATTTTCATGTTCTTCCAAAAATATATTATTGAAAGCTATACAATTTCCGGTATGAAATGAACACATCAGCAATTTCCCTCATCCAGTTATAAAAATAACTATTTCCTTTTCGCGATGATATAGTATTATGTCAAAAAAATAGAGATTTTTCTACCGCGCTTTGCTTGCCTGCCTTGTAAGAGAATGAAGGTGTTGACACTTTCATTCTCTTACAAGGAAGTCAATGGCTAGTATATCTTTTCATACATCATTGATTACTTCAGTTTTTGGCGAAGATGCTCATAGCTTTGCGTTCTCCTTCCCTAAGCCACGAATTCATTTTTTCGCTTCTCGTAACGCTTGATCCTCTTGGGTCTACGGGTTCCATTTCCGGCAAAACTGTTACAATTCCGGTCGTATTTGCAATGGATACATACAAATTTGTGTGTTGTAAATTTCCAACAAATAAAGAAAGGGCCTGCCCCGCTCTCACCATATATAGTTCCAAAAGTTGTACGATATATTGTGGAGAGGAAACATCCCCTGTTTTTATAACCATTAAAAATATTGGTTTGCAACATCTCTTGATGTTATGGCCGGATGAAAACTTCTGTTCCGTTTGGCACCATCGAGGCTAATTCCAGTACGTCTTTGTTGTACATTCGGATGCATCCTTTTGATACATATTTTCCAATGGAAGATGGATTATTGGTGCCGTGAATGCCATAATGGATCTTCGATAAACTTAGCCACATAGCGCCAAACGGCCCGCCGGGATTCGGTTGGCGATTGACAATGATAAAGTCGCCAACAGGTGTTGCCGTCACGATTTTTCCAACACCAATCGGATACGTATGAACGATGTTTCCCTTCTTTTTTAATGTTAACTGCCGGCGGCTGACAGAAATATGGATGGTATATGGAATTGAGCCTTTTGCAGGAAGATGAGGAATAATAATCGCCTGACCGGGAACGAGACGAGAAAATATGGTTAAATGATTGGCTTTTAACAAAGCTTGCACGGAGGTGCGATAATCCATCGCAATAGAAAAGATGGTTTCTCCTTGTTTTACAATATGTTGATACATAGAGTGGGAGGCCCCTCCTCTTTCCGGCTTTTGGAAGCATGAGCGGTGGTTTAGTAAAGAGTATGATATCATAAAACAAAAAATTCCCTGTATAAACCAAAACCAGCATTATTGATGAGCCCATCATTTTGTTGTTTTCATTCGTTATACAATCCTCTCGACTTCTGCTTGCTTCGGCAAATCTTTTACATAAGGAAAAACGCGAATGCCATATTTTGCTTCCAACATTTCTTTTAATTGGTGTAACTTTTTTCACTTGAGGCAACAACCACTATATCATCGCAGCCGCCTTTGGCAAATCGTTCCGCAATGCATTGTCCATTCTTCCCGATGCCCCTGTAATAAGTGCTGCTTCTTTTTTATTCCCATTCCTCTTATGTCTATCGGTTTAAATATTTAAGAATCATCTTTAGCATTCGCTAAAGGCATTCATTTTTGACTTTTTAAAACTGATGTCATGGTAGATACCTACGTAAGCTGAACAGTTGCCAAAAAAACACCTGCCCTCTCCCGAGAGAACCATTCGGCAATACTCGGGTGTTGGCAGGCATTTCATCATTTATTCCACATTATTTAAAGGTGAAAATTTCTTGCCGCCCACACCAAAGAAACTTCTGTATTGGAAAAGGTTTTCTTCTTCGATTTCGTGTGGTAAGAAAACCCCATCGAATGGTTCCGATGGGGCATCTAACTGGTAACAGCTTCACTTTCACTCAAATATTTTTTCAGCTCTCTATACACAGGCAATGATTTCATTCATCCTGGCATCCATTCGAGATATCTATAGTTTGGATGCATTTTTATCAATTCGGATATAGTGACAAATTTGTATCCTCTTTTTTTTAGTTCAGGTAAAATTTGCTTAAGCGCTTCGATCGTTTGGCGACGATCCCCGCCGTAATCGTGAAATAAGACAATATCTCCGTTTCGAGCATTAGACAAAACCTTTTTTACAATTTTACTGACGCCCGGCTGCTTCCAATCATAGGTATCTTGATGCCATGACCACATTACAACGGTATAGCCTTCTTGGTTGGCGACATTAATGATGGTTTCATTATAATACCCTCCTGGCGGGCGAAAAAATTTCGGAGAAAATCCAGTCAACTCAACAATAAGTTGTTTTGTTTTTCTTAATTCTTGTCTAATTTCTTCTTCGGTAAGCCCTCTGAAATTGGCGTGATTGTATGTATGATTTGCTAATTCATGGCCCTCCAAAATTTGACGTTTTACTAAATCTGGGTGATCTTTTACACGGGAACCAACTACAAAAAAAGTTGCCTTGGCTTGGTATTGTTTTAAAATATCTAGAATTTGTGGAGTATATGTTGCACTTGGTCCATCATCAAAGGTCAGTGCAATAACTTTCTCTTTGGTTCGCACTTCCCAGATTGCTCTTCCTTGTTCTTCAAAATAACTTCGTCCTTTATGATTGTTCGCTGTTATAGGTATTTTCCAAATAAATGACAGAACAAGAGAACAACCTATGATCAAGATTAACCATTTGAACAACTTTTTATTTCTCATCAAACATCAAACACTTTCTGTATGAATTCTTGCATCTTTTCATGAAAAACCTTTACAGTGAGACTGAATTTCGTCTAAATCCGCTATGAATTGCTCTATTTCTTCCTGCGACAATTTCACGGGCATTTGATCGTAAAGAATGAGGATTTGTCCTTCCTTCTCATTTTGATGATTTTTCAGATAGTCTGACAGATGCTGCAGCTGATATGGCTGGAGCACGGATTCAACGAAAAACTGTTTGAGCTTTTGAATGGTGAAAACGTTCATTTCCTTGTCATATTCACCAGAAATAATGCGCCCTTCGATCCATGGCATGCTTTCTTTATCCTCCTGTTTTTGTTTGCAATTAGTATTTCCCGAAAATCAATTTTTTATCGGAAATCATGTCTAAATGACACCTTATGGCAGTTGAAGCTTTGTGCTTTCGATGTACTGTAACGCTTTCCATTTAATTTTGTAACGTCTCTGCTAATGAATTTTTCATGGCGAACGAAAAAAAGCTGTCCTTTTAACAGGACAGCTTAGTCTAAGATACTTCTCCATATTTATTTTAACTTGAGGGCCATTAAACTACATGACCTTTTATTTTGCGAATGTGTTGGTCCTTTATATTATTAAGAGACGCCTTTGTTAAAGCTTCATCACCGTCTATTGTGATTCGGACAGGATCCAAAATCCTGTTCAATTAACATTTTGACCTATCCAGCAATTCCATCATTCATATCTTCTTTTTACAAAGGATATAACCCCAAGAATTAGACGCCATAACACTTAAATGATAGGACGTTAAAAGCTGTTTATTAAACCATCTTTTCTTGACTAAAAGCAAGGCTCTGTCATTTTTTAAAAAAGCATGAAGGCCTCCGCTTCGCACTTTAAAATCGTTCACTAACTCTGCCGTTAAAACCGCACTTTGAGCCCATACCGCCTTATGTCCCGGTGAATGGTACATAAATAAGCTATATCCCCTTACTCCATCGAGTGCTTGCGTTTTTTGAATCAAACTCAATTGAAAATTAGGAATTGGGTTGTTTAAATACGTTTGAATTTGAGATTCATAAGAATAAGATACATAAAGGATAGCGGATAAGAGTAAGATTCTTATGATTAATTTTCCATTTGTCAAAATTTTACTTGCCAGAACTCCTATAACGATGGATAGCGGAGGATAGATAGGAAAAATATACCATATTACTTTCGTTTTAGCAAAAGTAAACATCATAAAAGGAATGATCACCCATAAAAAGATGCCTATTATATAAGACTGATGTTCAGATTTGAACATATCAAAAGAAACATTTTTATAAAAGTTATAGAATAAGATCATTCCCAATAAGATAGCGAGCCACAAAAAGTAAAAACGGCATAATATGATAGCATAGTAAGACTCATCTCCAACGTGACCCTCTATAGGAACGGTCGATCTAAGCAGTAAGTCATACGTTAAAAAATGTAAAGCCGTCATATTGATATCTCACGACCGCCCAAATAAGAATGGGTACAATCATGCACAAACATAAAGTAATCCATTTTTTATAAGATAATCTTTTATATTTTCCTGTAACGATGAGATACAATCCCATAATAATAGCTATATTACCCGCATGCCAACTTTTTGTTAAAAAGGCGAAAGAAAATGCAAGTCCCGAAACATATAACCATTTATCGTTTTTCACAGAAAGCAATAGAGACAGAATGGCCGCTGTAAATAAAAAAACAAAAAGCGAATCGGCATCACCTGTTCTTGCACAGTGGTTGATTATGAATTGAATGCTTGTCGACAATGTTAACATCGATAATAGGGAAGCCAAATTTCCGAAATTCTTTTTCACAAAAATAGCCACTATAATAATCGTTAACATTGCACAGATGCCTGAGATTAATCTTAGTCCTAATGCATTGAATCCCGCAATTTTATAACCAGCCATGATCGCCTAATAACTAAGCGGAGGTTTTAAATTCCAATAATCCGTCTTATATCTATATGTATTGACAATAAAATTCCTCTGTCTTAACATCTCATAAGCATTGACCCCGTGTCTCGCCTCATCCCAACTATAAATTGGAAATTTACCCAAATGATAAAAAATATTATAGAAAGCAACAGATAGCAAAATAAGCGCCAGAAAAAAGTAAATAAAGTTCAATTTACGATATGACCAGTACATAAGCTGACTCTGACTCCTTATTGTTATTACATCTATTTGCTATTTTTTAACTTATTCATTATTTGGTCGTAAGCTTCACATATTTCATCCGAGAGTTTGAGCCCAGCCTTTCTGGTGCAACTCTCGAATCATAAAAAACTCCCCTATCTTCAGCATCGTTTTTCCACTCCATCTAAGATGTTGTTTTGAAACGATTATCTGCTATTTTTGGGGAATTTTAAACTGCTGTTATTGGAGATTTTATCGAATCTTACGTTCTTTTGGTGAAAAGTCAAGGTAATTGAGAATGAGAAGCTTAAAAATTCTAATCTCCCCGTCCCTTTGCACCGCTTAAGCACTTAGATTATTACATACGAAACTGAAATGATTATACATGCAAAACCAAGGATGATACAAATAAAAATGCACTAATTGATATATTTTTATTGTACATTTTATGATAATTGTTGCAAAATAATGAAAAGAAGCCATCTTTGGGAGAACGGTGCCAGGCACCGTTCAGAAAGTGAAAGTGAGATTAGTTCAAAAATGAGGAAGCTGTTTTGGTTCTTCAAATAGATGAAAAGCAAAAAAGGACCCTGAGGAATTTCCCAGGGTCCCTGTTTGCTTGTATTCGCCTACGACAAAAGAAAATCATCCTGTTTGACGAGATTTTTATATTACAAATAACAAATCCGGTTCGCTTAAATATTTTTTCAGTTCATTTAAAGCTTTTTGCGCTAAAACGCCATCGATTAACCGATGGTCATAGCTGAGTGATAAAGCCATCATCGAAGCGATTTCAATCGAATCATTGACCACAATAGGTTTCTTCTCAATTCTGCCGATTCCTAAAATACATGACTCTGGATGATGGATAATCGGCGTAAACCAGGAACCATTCGCTGATCCGATGTTCGATATCGTACACGTGGATCCTGTCATTTCATCCGCTTTAATGGAACCATCTCTTGCTTTTGTTGAAAGTTCCTGGATCTCTTTGGCGATTTGAAATAACGACTTTTGATCTGCGTGTTGAATCACCGGAACGACAAGGCCGCGGTTGGTGTCGGCGGCAAAGCCGATATGATATTCATCTTTTAAGATAATTTCTTCTCGTTCATCGTCCAATGAAGCATTTAACATCGGGTATTTTTTCAATACAGCTGTTAATGCTTTGACTACATAAGCTAAATAGGTGAGTTTAATTCCCTCTTCATCCGCAAATGGTTTTACTCTTTGGCGATGGGACACAAGATTTGTTACATTGGCCTCATCAAAATGAGTCACATGCGGGATCACCAATTTTGAATGAACCATGGCGTTTGCAATCGCTTTTCGAATGCCAGTAAGCGGGATTCTTCGTTGACTTTGCGTGATAGTCTCTTTTTTCGTTGGTTCCTTGCTGGCTGCCGCTTCTTTCTCTGCTTCTGTTTGTTCTGATTTTCGTTTGGCAATGACAGCCTCAACATCGCTTTTTAGTATTCTTCCGTTCGGCCCGGTTGGTGTCACCTCATCAAGGTTCACATTGTGTTCTCGTGCGAATTTGCGCACGGATGGTGCTGCTTTGACAAACCGGTTTGACTGTTTTTCGTTTTCGCCTTGTTTTGCCGCGTTTCGGACGTCTTCTTCCGTCACTTTGCCGTTAGGTCCAGTCGGAGTGACAAGGTGCCAATCGACCCCGAGTTCTTTGGCTAATCTTTTTACACGCGGAGTAGCTTTTCTCTCCACCGGAACCTCTTGTGCCACTTTTGGTTGTTCCTCTGTGGAAGATGCTGTTTCAATGATGGCCAATACATCTCCAACCGCGGCAGTTTCACCTCTTTTTTTTCGGATTTCTTTTACAACGCCGGAATCTGGAGCCTCAATTTCCGAAACAGCTTTTTCTGTTTGAACTTCAACGAGCGTATCGTTTTTTTCTACGGAATCACCTTCTGAAACGTGCCAGAAGGTGATCAAGCTTTCATCATGAGCATCGGATAGTCGAGGCAATTTTACTTCTATTAACATGGTTACCTCCTGTATTGGAAATCGATTTTATTCATTTACTAGTTTCATTGCTTCGTGAAAAATTTTGTCTGCATTTGGCAAGACAAATTGTTCAAGCGGACGGCTGTATGGAATTGGCACATCCGGAACAGCTAATCTTCTGACCGGCGCATCTAAATCATACAAACCTTCTTCAGCGGCGATTGCGGCGATTTCCGCCGTCATTCCGTATGATAAGTAATCTTCATCGACAACAAGCAAACGATGCGTCTTTTTAATCGACTGAAGGATCGTTTCGCGGTCTAACGGAACGAGTGAACGCAAATCGATGACTTCCGCTTGAATTCCATGTTGTTCCAGTTTTTTCGCAGCTTCTAAAGCATGATGGGTCGTCATTTGGATGCCCACAATCGTAATGTCTGTCCCTTCTCTTACCACTTTTGCCTTGCCGATTGGCACAGTGTACGCTTCTTCCGGAACATGTCCGACGGATGCGTCCAATTGATCCATCCATCCTAATCCTTGCAATGTTTTGTGATACATAAAGACGACTGGATTATCATCCCGGATGGCGGAAATCATCATTCCTTTCAAATCATACGGAGTGGATGGCGCCACCACTTTCATTCCCGGCAGGTGGGCAAAAGTGGCATATAATGTTTGGGAATGCTGGGCAGCATCGCTGTATCCTCCGCCAACGGCGGTCATTAACACGATCGGCAGCTTAACCCGGCCCCCTGACATATACGGAATTTTTGCCATATGGTTATAAATTTGGTCCATACAGACGCCGAAGAAATCGACGAACATTAATTCGACAATCGGACGCATTCCTTCTGCAGCCGCTCCAATCGCAGCGCCAATAAAAGCCGTTTCAGAAATCGGTGTATCGATCACCCGTTCAGGACCGAACTGTTGAAATAATCCTTCGGTTGCTCCGAAAATCCCTCCGTATACACCGACATCCTCCCCCATGACAAATACGTTTGGATCTCTTTCCATTTCTAATCTAATCGCTTCTGCAATCGCTTTATTTCCCGTCAATAAGCGTTGCTTTGTTTTTTGCATTTTTACGACCCCTTTCCATATAGTGATTAGACAAAAAGATCCTTTAAAGCATCTTCAGGTTCAGGATAATCGCTTTCGCGCGCGAACTGATAAGCGGCTTCGACTTCTTGCTTTGCCTTATTTTCCAGTTCGATTAACTGTTGTTCTTCTATTCCGTATTCTTGGATTAAGATTTGGCGCATACGAACAATCGGGTCTTTTTCTCTTAGTAAAGTAACTTCGTTTTTATCTCTGTAAACTTCTGGATCTCCTTGGAAATGCCCTAAATAACGGTAAGTTTCGATTTCAATAATCGATGGCCCCTCTCCCTTTCTCGCTCGTTCCACTGCTTCTTTTGAAACGTGGTACATTTCGATCGGATCATTATCTTTCACATAATATCCTTTCATTCCATAAGCAACAGCTCTTATATCATTGGATGGGACGGATGTGGATGCGGACTTAGGGACAGAAATTCCGTATTGATTGTTTTCAATCACGACAATAAGCGGCAAGTTCCACAGTGCTGCCATATTTAAAGATTCATGGAAAGCTCCTTGGTTGGCCGCTCCTTCCCCAATAAAAGCAACCGCTACCCAATCCGTCCCTTTTTTCTTCGCTGCAAGCGCCGCCCCAAGTGCATGTGGAATGCCCGCTCCGACAATTCCTCCGCAGGAAAATTTGACATCTGGATCAAATAAGTGCATATGCCCGCCTTTGCCTTTTCCGAGTCCAGTCACTTTCCCAAAGATTTCGGCGGTCATTCTATTTAAATCTACTCCTTTTGCAATCGCGTGATGGTGCGGACGGTGCGGGGACGTTACCGTATCTTCTTTCTTTAGATGAACACATATACCGACAGCGGCCGGTTCTTGCCCCGTCGCCAAATGCATTTCACCCGGTACAGGCCCTGCACCGATGTTAAAGACAGGGTTTTTTCCCTCGGCGTAAGCTTCTGCCATTTTGTCCTCGTAATAACGAATTTTGTACATTGTTTCGTACATCCAAGTAAGATGATCCAAAGAAATCGTCGCCAACTTGCTCTCCTCCTTCATTGAAAATAAAACGTTTTCATCTCTATTAATACGCAAAAAACGTGCCAACACAGACGAATGAGGGGAAGGAAGCTATTGAATATGAAATTGATCGATTTGCCACAAATAGTTTCATCGTTCTATCAAAAAATCTAGAAATTTTTTACGAGATAATAGATTCAATTAATATTCTTTCAGTAAAAAGAAACAAAGTGTCCCATTTTGGAACACTTTGTTGCCACATATTGATACAATTTGATACAAAATGAAACAATAATTTTGTTAATAAGCAATGTTAAATTTTTTCATTTGTCGATAAAAAGTGCTTCTGGAAATTCCCAAATGTTTGGCTGCTTTCGTGATATTCCCATTACATAAACGTAACGCCTGGATAATAGACTGTTTTTTGATCTCATCTCTATGTACCAACATCTCCTCCTTTTTTTGCCCTGGAAACATTTGAAACACTTCTTCCGGTAAATCTTTTGCAGACAAAATTGGTTTTGTATTCCGATTTAACGTTCTTTCTAGTATGTTTTGCAATTCCCGAATATTCCCTGGCCAGTCGTACTGAATGAGAGCTTCTAAAAAGTCTTGTCGGATTTCTGGAAACGGTTTGTTTAATTTTTTGCAAAGCCTACCGATAAAGTGACGGACAAGAAGCGGTATATCCTCTTTTCTTTCCCGCAAAGGAGGCAGTGTAATCGGCATGACATTGAGACGAAAGAACAGATCTTCCCTGAAGCTTCCCTTTTGAACTTCCTCACGGAGATTTTTGTTCGTAGCTGCAATAATCCGGACATCCACCGGTATCACTTTATGGCCGCCGATCCGCATTACTTCTTTTTCCTGAATGACCCGTAAAAGAAGGACCTGCATTTCCAAAGACATTTCACCAATTTCATCTAAAAAGAGAGTGCCGCCGTCAGCAAGTTCGAATTTTCCTGCACTTCCTCCTTTTTTGGCTCCAGTAAAAGCACCCTCCACATAGCCAAACAGCTCGCTGCCAAGAAGATCGCGAGGGATTCCGCCGCAATTGATGGCAATAAACGGTTTGTTTTTTCTCTTGCTTGCATTATGGATTGCTTGTGCAAGCATTTCTTTTCCCGTCCCGCTTTCCCCTAATATTAAAACGTTTGAATCGGTCTCTGCGGCAAGTTTGGCTTCATTCAGTTTTTGAATGAAATGAGGATGCTGCCCGATAATATCATCAAACGTTATTTTTGCCTGGTTTCCGGATAAGTGATTGACAAATTGGCGCACTTTTTGGATTTCTTTCACCATGATCATCGAACCAATCCAATGTTTGTCTTTATAGATGGGGATTTTATCGACCATTACATGATGGGTATTTCTTGATGGCTTCACCTTTAAATGGAGTTCTTGGTTTTGCAGATAGACAGGCTTATTGGAGACAATGGATTTATTTATAAAAATTTCGTTGATCTTTTTCCCTTCTAGGTGCGACTGATCAAGACAAAGGAGCTTCTTCAGCTGATCGTTGGCCTTTATAATTTTTCCTTCCGTATCAATAATTAGGATGCTTTCTTTCATATTATTGGTTGTCGCTTCCAGAAACCTTTGCATCATGATATTTTTTTCCGTATTTTCATTTAATTTTAATTGATACTCAATAGCTTTGACCGCTGAAACCACCATCCCTAATGTGTGGGGATGCACCTTTTCATATGGGCCGGAGACATTTAATACTCCGATAATGTTGCCTTTTGAATCATGAATCGGAGCCGCGGAACAAGTCCATGATTGGCATATTTGCGAATAATGTTCCTCCGCAAATATCTGGACAGGTTGATCAATAACAATGGATGTTCCAATCGCATTGGTACCCATGGTTTGTTCGCTCCAATCCGCCCCCTCGACAAAACCAATTTGAACAGCCATTTTTAGAGTATCCGGATCGCCAATTGATTTTAATAGCTGACCTTTTTCATTGCAAAGGATGACTAAAAATCCGGACCCCTTTACGATGGAATAGAGCCCTTCCATTAATGGCATGGACCAATCAATAAGGTTTTTGTACCGTTCCGTTTCAATTTTTTTTATTTGGCCATATGGCTGAAAAGGGTCTACCTTCCATTTTTTTGATCGAATCCATGAGTCTTTGACAATGGAAGAAAGCTTTTCATCTAGTTCATCTTCAAAAATAAAGCGCTTCCACATTTCTTTGACAGCCTCCCGCCGACTGTTCATGTCGACACACCTCCGCAACATATGAACAGTTTGGTGGCTCCTATAGTAAAATAAACAAAAATTTCGCTGGTGTTTGAAATGTGCAACTTGTTCACCTGCTGTTTTTTTCTATTATTTTAGCATTAAACATCATCAACTGGTTATAAAAAATTGTGACAACTCAGCTATTCCATCTGTTTCCATGGCTCTAAATTCTTCTTTTGCTTTGCGGCAAACAAAAGGAATCCGATCCAATTACCTATAACATCGATACACTCCTCATCATATGATATATGGAAAGTCAACTACCCCCACTTAGCCTAACGGTTTGAAGTGGGAGCTTGTGACTGCCCAGTAGTGCAAGCGTCATTTTGACTCCTACCTCTTTTCGTTCCAAAAATGGAGCGTGGCGTCACATTAGGGGCAGATTGACAGCTGCCCTACAGACGGAGACCTGCTCCGCCTGTAACAGCGGAAATGTATTCGATGCCTTTCCGCTGGAGATTCATTGCCCCGATGCGGTCATCGTTGGAACGGTAACCACAATTGCGGCAACAAAACAAGTGTTTCCTTTTGTCCCGGTTGGCTCTTTCGGTATGGCCGCATTTTGGGCAGGTCTGTGAGGTGAATTTAGGATCCACCGCTATTACTTTCGAACCATTCCGCATAGCCTTGTATTCCAGCATTTCCCGAAGTTGGCGGAACGCCCAGGATACCGTCACATAGCGGTCTTTCAGTCGCACTCTCTCGGTTGCGTGGCGGACACCGGTTAAATCTTCGATTACGAATAACGTGTTCGGTCCGTATTTTTCAACGAGTGCCTTACTAACGGAGTGATTGATGTCCGTCATCCAACGGTTTTCTCGTTGACCGATTTTCTTCAGGCTCCTTCTGGCGGAGGTGGTGCCCCGTTTTTGCAGCTCTTGCCGCAACCGTTGATAGTGGCTGCGTTTCTGTTTGACCGCTTTTCCTCTGAAAAATGTGGTCTTACCCTGGGAATCGTAAGCGGTGCAAAGGAAATTGACCCCAAAATCCACCCCAACCACTTGGCGGATATTTCCTAGATCGACATCTTCCACTTGTTTGAACACCGGGATATGGAGGAACCATTTCTTGTTTTTGTATATTAATTTGGCCGTTCCGAATTTCCAGATACCATCAAAGTATCGTTCCATTCCCTTTCGTTCAAAGGAAACTTTAATACGACCATGTAGGGTGTTGATGGAGAACACGTCCCCACAAAGGGTGTAATCCCGATGCCAAACTAAATCATATTCCCCTTTTTTGAAACAGACCAAGTTCCATTGATGCCCATTGGATTGAAGCGACTTATAGCGGGCAATTACGGTTTTGACGACGGACTGGGCCATTTGAGATTTCAGAGAAAATACACTCCGCAAATGGCGATAAGTCAGGTCATGTAATTTTCGTTGTTTGAGGATTTTATTTTGGAAAACCATGTTTGAAACATATTGACATCCTCTTTGATAAGCGGAACGTGTTTCATGCAGGAGCGTCTCTTGCTCCGGGGAGGGGTTCAATTTCACTTTGGCGGTCAAGGTCAATTCCATGGGTTCACCCCCTTTTGGTAAATAGTTCACTAATTCTATTATACTACTTTAGTGAAATATCATGGCGATTCCTCCCCACCTGAAAAACGGAGCATTCAGGTGGGGTCTCCTCGCCAAATATTTGATGAATGAAAGGAGAAAAACAATGGAAATACCTGTAAGTGGATACTTGGTTCATTCTGATGATTCCGACTCCTATCACTCGCATAACCTGTATATTACTACTTGGGATGGCAGACCTGTGCATGTTCACCAATTCTCCGGGGTTACTTCTTTTGACGTAGGCCATAGCCATAGATATGTTGGAAAGACAGAACCTGCGCCAAGCGGTGTTCCACATACACACCGTTATTTTACATTTACCTCCTTCGATGATGGACATAGACATGAGATAAGGGGCGTTACCGGACCGGCTATTCCACTTCCAGGCGGGGGGCATTATCACGAATTTTCCGGCGTTACAACCATCAGCGGACGAATTCCCCACTCGCATCGATACAGAGGAAAAACAAGCGGTGGATAAAACTCGATGTTAACCAAGCCGCGTATCAAGTAGTTGCCTCAAAATAATGTGATAATGGTATAAGTCAGTGAGCTTTTGTATACTTCCATCCTAACTTAAATCATAGAAAAACCACTAACAGAATAAACAGGGGTTCAATCGAATGATGAAAAACAAACAGCCACGTCCCTCATCTGGCTTTCCACAAAATCGTAGTAGATTAGTTTAAAGAGAAAGTGAAGAAAAAATATATTTTTTGACGGAGCAACTATGACTTGTTTAAGTAGTGATAGTCACTATTTTGGACTGTGGTTATGAAAGAAGGAAATCATCTCACAAACGGAAACGCTCACATATCAGAGCACCCCCATAAAGAAAAGGTCTCCATATCAGAGACCTTTTCTTTATATCGCTTTATTCGCTTGTAAGTCCACCTTCACTTCTTTTGGCGTTTTCAATTTTGGATAGTCAAACACAATCGCAAGCATACCACAAACTCCAATTAAGATTGGATAGAATGAATACTGCAAAATGCTTAATGGTGAAATGGAAGCAACACCTGCTGCCAAAAGCATTTGCGCACCGTATGGGATGAGCCCTTGGAAACAGCATGAGAAAATATCTAATATGCTGGCAGATTTACGCGGATCAATGTCATATTGATCTGCAATGTTTTTCGCAAGTGGGCCAGCAATTAAAATGGAAATCGTATTGTTTGCGGTTGAAAGATTTGTTAAACTCACTAACCCTGCGATACCAAATTGTGCTCCTTTTTTCGACTTTACATTTCTTGTTACTAATTGAAGTAAATAATCAATTCCACCGTTATGTTTAATGACTTCCACCATACCGGAAATTAAAATCGCAAGCAGCGACAATTCTTGCATTCCAGCGACCCCGTCACCGATGGCTTGAATGAGGCCCATTGCATTATAGCTTCCATCAAGAAGGCCGATGATCCCTGCTAATAAAATGCCGCCTGCTAACACAACTAGTACATTGACACCCATTAATGCAGTCACCAATACACCAAGGTAAGGCAAAATTTTTATCCAATTAAAAGATTGATTCGTCATTTCCGCTTGCTCTCCAGCAGTAAATATCCAGAAAAGAACGATGGTGATAATGGCTGCTGGTAAAACGATGAAAAAGTTCACCTTAAACTTATCTTTCATTTTCGTATTTTGTGTTCGTACTGCCGCAATCGTTGTGTCTGAGATAAAAGATAAGTTGTCTCCAAACATGGCACCGCCAATGACAGCTGCCATCGATAATGCCAAAGAAATATCCGTTTGTTCGCTGATTCCGACTCCAATCGGCGCTAATGCTACAATCGTTCCCATAGAAGTTCCCAGCGAAATGGAGATAAAACATCCAATGATAAATAAACCGACTATTAATAAATTTTGCGGAATAACGGAAAGGGCTAAGTTGACCGTTGATTCAACAGCCCCCATTTTTTTGGTTACTTCCGAAAATGCCCCTGCTAATAAGAAAATGATGACCATTAACATAACATCGGCATTTCCAGCCCCTTTGGTGAACACTTCAAACTTCTTCGTTAAAGACTCTTTCGGATTCATCATCAACGAAATACTTGCCGCAATCAAAATCGCCACAATGACTGGAAATTTATAAAAATCACCCGTAACAATTCCTGCACCAATGAACAACACTAAAAAGACAACAAACGGAAATAACGCAAATAGATTTCCTTTTTTTAACTCCACTCTTTCCACCTCATTTTATATTTTTTCGAAGGGCCTATTCACATAGAGAAAAGGCCTCTTCTTATCTGAACATAAGAAGAGGCCTTATACGTATCTATATAAGAAACCCTTCTTATCTTTCAAGCATGATGCTTGCTGGATTTGGCACAGCACTCGAAACCGAGTCCGCTGCCGAGACTTCTTCGGGCCAGTCCCTCCGCCTCTCTAGATAAGAAGATGAACGGTCGTATTTTGTTGTAAAAACAACTAAAAGGTTACAACATATTCATCTGTTGCGCAATACACCTTGAGAATGTCTTATTTTTAAATAATTTTCAACAAATCTTAAAATAATATGCAAAAATCCCGTAGCTAAACGCCACGGGAAAAGAAAGCAAAAATCTATTCTGGTTTATAGATCCCATATTTCATTATCTTAAGATATTCATTCAGTTCCCTTATCAAAGACTCCACACCACTCATGACATCCATTTGCTTATTTTTGTATATAGCCATATACTTATTAGACAGTTGTTCGGCAATCAACATGGTCATGCGGATCACGGTATCCACGGAGATATCCTCTCTAAGTTTTTCCGTTTGGATCAGGTCTTTAATATAAACATGCTCTAGCAAAAAATCTTCCTGATAAGCTTCGTAGTATTTCTTAATGATTTCTTCCATTTCCTCCTTTACTGCCACAGGAGGATTGATGAAGGCATCCGTGATAAACTGAGTTTCTTGGAGGTACTGAACCGTCAGTTTTTGTTTCAACAGGACGATTTCTTTGATCCTTTCAAAGAAATCATCAGATTGAATTTTTTTCAATTCTTCCATTGCTATTTCCGTCAGAAAGTCCTTCACATAATTCACTAAATAAAGGTACAAGTTTTTCTTGCTCCTAAAATAATGGAAAAGGAGCCCTTTAGAAATTCCCGCCCGTTTCGTAATGACATCTGTAGAGGCTTTTTCATAGCCATTTTTCACAAATTCTTCGATGGCCACTTTGATTATCAGGTCTTTTTTTTCTTGTGGCTGCTTTTCAAAAGCTGAATACAATTCTAACACCTCTTATTAGACTGCAATATCTTTCTTTCTATATACCATATATGCAGTGAATATACTAATCAAAATGACCGCAGCCATAATAAAGATATACAGAGGCTTCAGCTCGTTATCATTAATAATGGAGGCGGCGTCCACATATTTAAACGGGCTGAAATATTTTAGGAACTCTAAGTCTTCCGATATCCCTGCCATCACATTCATAAAGTAGGCAGCTAGGACAATCCCCAGTGAGATGGAAAGGATATTTCGTGTTTTTTTCATGAGCGATGACAACATAAAGGCAATAGCACCGAAAGTCAAATGAAGCAATATCGTTGCGACAATTAGCAAACTAAACGTGTCAGTCGGAACATCCGGGTCTTTTGCAAATTGAAATCCAATGATACTTGCTATCGTCGAAATCCCGTTAAAGATCAAAATATTTACCAAAACGGCCAGAAGTTTTTCTGTTACGATTTGGCTTCTTGTGACAGGCTTTGACAACAAAAATTCAATCGTTTTTTCATTTTCTTCCTTGGCAAGGATATTGGATGCAAGAATTGCCGAGTATATGCTTCCCAAAAGGGTAGTCATCATATAGATTTCTACACCGTAAAATCCCATCAAATCTCCCATGTTTAGCTCATTCATTCCAAACGCTTTTTTAATCGATTCCGGATAGGACTCAAGCAGCTTTGTCATTTCTTTTTGCTGCTCGGCAAACTGAGGATAAATACTTAGCGTTAATAAAATAAGACCGCTGAGTACGATGCTCCAAATGATTAATGATTTTAAATTTCGTTTCAACTCTCTCTTAAAAATCATTGTCAACCCCGCCCTTCTCATAGTAATGCATAAATACTTCTTCGAGAGTCGGCTCTTCGATTAACAAATCCTTAATCGGCAGGGCATTCAATTGATTTAGAAGCGCCTTTATATCCCCGCTGTAAAGCAACGTTATTTCATTTCCTTTTACTTCTTTCTTCACTATTCCTTCCAATTTGAGGTCTATTGGTTCCGCCCGTTCAAATGTAATCGTGATATATTTCAAATTTTTCTTCGTCAGATTTTCAATCGTTTCTACTTTAATAAGTTCCCCTTCCTTAATAATGGCGACCCGATCACACATCTTTTGCACTTCAGAAAGAATATGGGAGGAGAAAAAGATCGTTGTCCCCTTCTTTCTTTCCTCTGCAAGAAGTTCAAAAAAGGTGTTTTGCATCAGCGGGTCGAGTCCGCCTGTCGGTTCGTCCAATATAAGAAGTTTTGGCTCATGCAAAAGCGCCTGGACAATCCCCACCTTTTTTCGATTACCAAACGAGAGATCTTCGATTTTTTTATGGAGATCCAAGTCAAGTCTTTCCGCCAGTTCTTTCATTCTCTTCGGATTAAATTTTTTATAAAAGCCAGCTGAGTATTTTAATAAGTCGATCACCTTCATATCATCGTAATAATGGACTTCAGACGGCAGATAGCCCACGTCTTGCCTTATTTCTTTTGAGTGCTTGATGATATCTTTTCCAAAAATAGTCGCACTCCCACTAGTCGGATAAATGAAATTTAACAGTGTTCGAATGGTTGTGCTCTTGCCTGCTCCGTTCGGACCGATAAACCCGAAAATTTCTCCTTCTTCAATGGAAAAGGTAAGGTTTTTAATTCCCCGGTTCTTTTTATAAGTCTTGGTCAAATTCTTGATATCTACAATTTTCATACATTCCTCTCCTTCGGGTGGCTTTGCATCCATTGACTGATCAGTCAATTCCATTATATAGAAATATTGACTCGTAAGTCAATGCATTTCAAAAAAATCTGCACGGTGGATAGCAATCCCTACAAAGAACACGACATAAGCCATTTGCTCTCCAGTCTCAATGTCCTGTGTAACTCCACAGATGATGGAAGAAATTTATTTCTTCTATGAGGAGTGGAATAATAAAAAAATCCTTTACACAAGTGGACCAGCAAGGATTAGACTTGATATATTTATTTTGACATAGCCATTCTTTTTTCTTGATATCATATCACTAGAATCTTAAATCAGATACATGCCTGCGACACCATGTAAGATATTTCAATGGTCATTAGCGAAAATAATTCTTACCAACCGCCTTGTTATGGTAATGTTTAAAGCCACTTGGCTATCCAAATAAAAGAGGCTGTCTCATATCCTGAGACAGCCTCCTGACACATTACAATTCCCCAAGTCGTTTATGCCTGTTTTAACATATGAAATACTTGCTCCACGTCTTTATCTCCACGTCCTGAAAGGTTGACGATAATGATTTGCTCTTTGCTTAATGCCGGCGCCAGCTTCAACGCATAAGCAACCGCATGGGCACTCTCAAGCGCTGGAATAATACCTTCCGTTTTCGATAAAAGTTGAAATGCTTCAAGAACTTCCACATTTGTCACCGTATAATACTCGGCACGTCCTGAAACTTTCAGATGGCTGTGCTCAGGACCAATTCCCGGATAGTCAAGACCAGCGGCAATCGAATAAGTCGGCTGAGGATTTCCTTCTTCATCTAGCAACACTAAACATTTAAACCCATGAAGCACGGATGGGACACCTTTTGTAAGCGTCGCCGCTTTTTCCGGTTCGACGCCGATCAGACGTACGCTTGGTTCATCAATATAATGAGCAAACGCTCCAATCGCATTGCTTCCACCGCCAACGCAAGCGATGACGACATCAGGCAAACGCCCTTCCTTTTCCAAAATTTGCTGTTTACTTTCTTCGCTTATGACAGACTGAAAATGTTTAACGATACTTGGATACGGATGAGGTCCAACCGCTGAACCAAGCAAATAGAACGTGTCCTTATAGTTTTGAACAAAGTCATTTAACGCTTCATCGACTGCATCCTTTAATCTTCCTTGTCCTTTTGATACCGGAACGACTTTTGCGCCTAAAAGCTCCATGCGAAACACATTTAATGCCTGGCGTCTTGTATCTTCCATACCCATATAAATGGTGCAATCCATGCCAAACATCGCACAAGCCGTCGCGGTAGCGACGCCATGTTGTCCCGCCCCCGTTTCAGCGATGACGCGTTTCGCTCCCATTCGTTTCGCAAGCAAAATTTGTCCGATGACGTTATTGATTTTATGTGAACCTGTATGGTTCAAATCTTCACGCTTCAAATAAATTTTCGCCCCGCCTAAACGCTCGGTAAGCCGAGCTGCAAAAGTAAGCGGATTCTCACGCCCGACATACTCTTTTAAATAAAACTTGAATTCATCATTAAACTCTTGATCATCTTTGTACTTTAAAAACTGTTCTTCCAAGTAATCAAGCGCTTCCTGCAGTTCCGGCGGCACGAAACTCCCGCCAAACTCGCCAAAATAACCTTTTCTGCTCTGAACTAAACTCATTGCTCATCTCTCCTCTGCTTTTCAAACTTCATAATTAGGATATTCCTTTTGCCCATGGAAGTCAATAAATTTTCTGTATTTTCTTATAAATATTTTATCTCCTCAAGCCAGCCGGACGAACATAAAAAGAAAAATGTTCCCTTCCTGTTTCGAAAACATAAAGCGGTGCGGAAAAAATAAAGACGAAAACACTCTGTCTTAAATTGGCTAAAGAAATTCTCCATGCATTCATTGTCCCAACAGTTGCCTTTTCTCGACATACTGGCTTTCATCCCGTATCTTTGAAGTAGTTGGCAAAATTGGCGGAATGTGTCCTGGATGTTTCACCCAACGTCGAACCATGGAAAAATCAATGCTTCATTCTTTTTGCCACTGTTTGGTATCCCATCTCTTCTTTTAGGTATAAATCCGCCGCTTTTTTCTTAAACGCGATATCATAGTTTTTGTCCATAAAAAATCCCCTCCATAGCAAACAGATTTAGGTTCTTTCTGTCTACTATAAGGGAATCATATCATGTTAAGATGAGCACTTTTTTATGTGATTAATAGTTTTGAATAAACCCGTATGCTTTGCAACCGAAATCCGAATCATTTGGGTTGCAATCAAGGTGCAGGGAGTAGTATCCTCCAGGATTTGCCGAATAGATTAAAGGACCGATTGACCCGCCAGAACTTATAATTCCGCTTTTAATCGTAACACCGTCTTTTTTAAGATAATATCTTACGCTATACAAGCTGCCGGAATTCACCGTTACACCCCACCTGTATTTCCCGTTTGTAGGAACCCACAGTTTGCTGGATCCGTCTGCATAATCGCCGGGATCTAACCAAACGTTAACACTTGCCGCATATGCATTCGTCGTTGATGCAACAATGAATGCAAAACCGAGAAGCAAAGCCATCATTGATTTTTTCCACATATGTTCCAATTCCCTCCTAATTTATAAATTACAAAATGATGTTATCATAAACATTAATTTGTATAAAAGGTAATAAAATAATAAACATCTAGGAAAAAGGAATTGTTTTTATATTCACTCTATCTTTTACATAAAGTGGAAACGATCGCGGCAGGACGTTCACATGCAGAGAGAAGAAAGAAGATATTTTATTGCATTCATGAAGCGGCTTTTGGGGAAGAAGGAATAGCACCGGGTTTCTTAGTGAGGCAATCATATAACGAGCTATTCTTCCTATGCTTTTTGAAGAAGAATAGCTCTTTTTTCTATTTTACGATACAAGCTTCTATCAGGTCCTACTGTTTATTATTTAAGGTTGGTTGTTTCATACACCAGCAAGGACGCATCATCGTCATCCGGTACAGCATAAAGTCGCAGCCCTTGACCAGCACTCTCCAGAAACACCGGGTTACGGGTATCATACTTCACCGGTTTTTCGATGATTTCCACGGAGGACATATAATAGAGGTCTCCAATTCGAGTCATTCCTTGCGGGTGATAGGCATTAAATTGTAGATGAATCTTTTCTTTTTGCTGCCACTTCGTATCACGGGAAAGCTGCCGGAACTGATCGTCTAGTTTTTGCTCTTTTGTACTGGTAATGTGCGATTGAGGCATTGCTAGAACGGTAGATGCAATACCAATTAAAAGCGTTGTTGTAACGGTGAATACAATTTTTCGCACGATGATCCTCCTATTCAGTATAAAAAGTTTTCCTTTTTCAATTCCATTTTATTTTTCCCGGATCATGCAAAAAGCCTTTCCCTGTAAATTTTACAAAAAATTGTTATGAGTTACTAACCTTGGATGTTAATTTGGATTGTGGCGCCTGAACTGTTATGCCGGCGTTTTATAGTGAAATACAGGTTCTTTTACAGGTTTAGTTTTCCAATTTTTTAACTTGTTTTTCAAGTAATCCTTTAAGAAGTCACGTTTCTTTTTTCGCCTTTTATTACGATTTTTCATGGAAAGTCATCACCCTTCAATCACCAAATAGATTCAGTTTACCTTTTTTCTTAAGGGAAAATCGATTTTAAACTTCTTGACTTATTTGAGTAATGATATGAATAGTACTGTTTACAGAATGTAATAGCTGCTTGAGCATTCTTTATTTTGCACTTTCTGCATAAATCAGCTAACATCAATAGTTGATAAGCCACGAGTTGTTGGTTATTCGTGGCAAGAACATAATAAATGATAGTGTTTATGACGGGTTGTGGTATATTCATTTCGCTCAACTTACGGAAAATATCTGAATGAGAACGGAGGGATGGAATGTATTCCTGGGCTTCTTTCAAAACTTCATCTGTTGTATGCTCTTCCAAATAACGGGCTAATTTTCTCTCCTTTTCATCAAGAAGGCTGATATCATAATTCATTTCCTTTTCTCCTTCCTAGCTGCCGTTTCTAATCTATATTATTTTATTTTTTTAAGTCATCATCCTAGGCATTTTAATTACAGGGGATTTTCAACTCCTTTCTTTCAAATCTAAAGCCATTATATAATAGCTTTTCTTAAAAATTTGTTTATAAATCCAATATTTACCTATTTTTAAAAGTACTTTCAACCTACCGTAATAAAATAAAAAAACTTTTCAATTATTACCTTATGTCTAAGGTAATAGCTGCCTATTACAAAAATTTACAATATATAAATATAAAATTCATAATACTCAAACAATATTATGGTCTAATGAAAGTAGATTTTTTATTAAAGGAGGATTTGTGGTGAAGAAACGACTTTTTTCTCTAGCTTTCCCTGTCATGGTTACTCTTAGTGCGTTTTGTGGGCTTTTTCCGCACACTTCATCTGCTGCTACTTACACTGCTACTGTTGATCGTGTAGTAGATGGCGACACGGTTTATCTCAAAGAAACCATCCAAGGGACAAACAAGGTAAGAATGCTTTCCATCGATACTCCTGAAACCAATTATCAAGGCCAAGCTCAAGAACCTTGGGGAACAGCAGCAAAGAACTATCTCCAACAACTCCTTCCATCTGGAACCCGTGTAACAATTGAGACGGACGTAGAGGAAACAGATGCTTATGGCCGTTTACTCGCTCATATCTATAAAGGCTCATTAGATATCAATAAAGAAATGGTTCGCCAGGGACACGCCGTGACTTATTATATCTGGCCAAATATGCTTCATTTCGAAGAATATCAACAAGCTTATCTGGAGGCAAAACAGAACGGTCGGGGAATGTGGAATCCATCCAATCCCATTCCGGAACTTCCTTTTGAGTTTCGTGACCGTGTCTCAGGACAATCTCAAGACAAGTATGTAGGGGATTTTTTTACACATACGTATGTTGTACCAAATGACTATAAACAAATCCCGATTGAAAAGCGTGTGTTTTTCTTTACTGAATCAGATGCTCTTTCTGCTGGATATACAAAAGAAGGCTCTACAGGTGGCGGCGCTAGTGGCCTTGTGATTAATGAGGTTCTTCCCGCCTCCGGGACAAACTACCAGAAAGAGTTTGTAGAAATCTACAACTCGACAGATTATCCCGTTGATTTATCTGGCTATATCATTGATGATATTGTCAATGGCGGTTCTTCTCCTTATACCATTCCAAATGGAACAACCATCCCTGCAAAAGGATACTTTGTATGGGAAACAAGTAACTATTACAACAACTCTGGAGACGATGTAACTTTAAAATCCCCGGATGGAACAATCATTGATCAGTATCACTACTCCTCTTCCAGTGCAGATAAGTCTTGGGTACGTATGCCGGACGGAGGAAGCTGGTCTACTACGATGGATTCGACACCGACCAAAGGTGCTTCTAACAACTAATTAGAAATAAGCCTTTCTTTATTAAACAAAAAGAGGTGATTTTCACCTCTTTTTGTTTTGAATCTCGCGAACCTCTCCCACCTACACTCCACTTAGAGGCAGAAGCTTCTCACCCGCTCCACCTAAAGAAGAAGGACGTCTTCTCCTACTCGATGAACCATCAAATGCCTTCTTGTTGGATCAGCAAGCAACATCATTTTTTCATCGATAGAGCAGAACTTATATCATTTTTACTCCAAACCCTCTTTTCTTTTTGAATCGTATAAGGTATACACAATTTTTTTATAACCATGTGTTTTGCAGCACACTCTTGACAAACAGAAGGATACTATTATATTCTAAAAACAAATTTTATGCTTAACTACATAAAAGCGCAAAAGCATAAAAGCGTTTAAGCAAAAAAGTTTCGAAAGGGAATTTATTAATGAGAAAGCAGCTTTCGTCTTAACCATCTTTGGTCATTTTTTACCTTTTCTTTATTTTAGTTTTATAACTCTATCATTATCTGTAAATATTTAATATTGCGACAGGAAGGCAGGACCAACATGAAAAACAATCATCAAGATTTAAAGAAAGGTTTGTTACCTAGACACGTTCAGTTTATCGCTCTAGCAGGCATGATTGGAACGGGCATTTTTAAAGGAAGTGCAGATACGCTAAATATAGCGGGGCCAAGCGTCGTTTTCGCTTACTTATTAGGCGGCCTATTATTATTTATTGTGATGGCGGCGTTGGCGGAAATGGCCATTGTCTATCCCAACTTAAACGTTCAGCATCTTGTATATAAAGCGTTTGGATTTCATATATCCTTTATCGTAGGATGGCTTTATTGGATCAATTGGACTATTGTCACCATTGTCGAAATTTTAGCGGCAGGAAGCTTCTTAAAATATTGGTTCCCATCCGTACCGTTATGGCTTTTAAGTTTTCTTTGTACCGTTTTGATCATCGGAATTAACTTGTTTCATGTAAAGTACTATGGGGAAATTGAGTTTTGGTTCGCGGGAATTAAGATTATCGCATTAACCGTTTTTATTATTTTAGGTTTTTGTATTTTATCAGGAATCATTCCAAGCGCTATCGATGATCCTTTGTCTCACTACACGGAACACGGCGGATTCTTTCCTCATGGAATCGGAGGAATGTTGAGTGCCCTTTTAGTCGTCATGTTTTCATATGGCGGGGCAGAGCTAATTGGTGTCGCTGTTACAGAAACAAAAGATGCAGAGAAGGTATTGCCAAAAGTAATTAAGGGAACCGTATGGAGAGTCATTCTTTTTTATATTCTTCCTATTCTTATTATATGCGGTTTGATGCCATGGAATAAAGTTTCGGGGGAAGAAAGCCCATTTGTTCAGGTATTAAGCATCACAGGACTGCCTGGAGCAGCCCATATCATGAATTTTGTTCTTTTAACAGCCGTTTTATCAGCGGCAAACACGGGAATATATGCAACTTCCAGAATGTTGTATTCCATGGCGCAAAACGGTGAAGCTCCAAAAAGGTTATTAAAGATTTCCAAACACGGAATACCGATAAACGGTATTATTGTCGTCACCATATGTATATTGGTTGGTGTATTTTTCGCTTATATGACTCCAGATCAAGTCATCAGCTATTTCATGACGATACCTGGTTTTACGGTTCTTTTAGTATGGATGAGTATTTGTTTAGCCCAACTAAAGCTCCGTTCCCATTATAAGGAGAAACCGTTTTTTCAGGTAAAATGGTTCCCATACACCACTATATTAGCAATCGTATCTTTATTGATTATCTTCATCTCTTTTATATTTAATAAAAATAATATCATCGGTTCTACCGTCTGCCTTGTTATATTATTGCTGCTCACCACATTTTCTTTCATGAATAAAAACAGAAGAGAAAAAAACGGTGAATATAACAAGGGAACAAAGGGCCTCGTGCAAAATCTCTAAATTTCGACATTAAAGATTTGTCGGCCGAACGTGGGTTGTATTTCTAGAAAATGCAGCCATTCTTAGTTATTATTGATGGTTGACAATATCTTGTTATTAGCATTAAAAAACTCGGATTGAATAGTAAAGTGCCCTAGTAAAATGGGACAAGGAAAAAACACCTCCTGAATCGAAGTATAACTTTATTCGATTGATGGAGGTGTTTGTCTTTATGGGGACAAGAGTTCATTATCCAGAGGGGATCAATTGGGCCAGTTCCTCTACCTCTCTAGATGTAAAAGTTAAAAATATTTAATTTTAGGATTTATCTAAATGGATAATTGTCAATCTAACTATTCCAATGAGTTATCTCACTTTTTAAATCATTTTATTATATTAACTATCTAAATCGATAAAGTCATTTTATTAATGTTTTAAATTAACAAAATAGTATTATGATATAACCTGATGATGAAAGGAGCCTATATATGCTCTCATTTGTAAAGCAGCCAACAGGTGTATTTCCATCCGTTTGTTCTCTGGATTGCCCCGATCAATGTGGGTTACTGGTACATAAACAAGATGGAAAAATTGTAAAAATACAGGGAGATCCGAATCATCCTGTGACAAAGGGAAATATATGCAATAAAGTACGGAATATAATTGAACGAATTTACGATCCAAAGCGCTTGAAATATCCAATGAAACGTACGGGAGCTAAAGGAGAAGGGAGATTTGAGCGGATAAGCTGGGACGAAGCGATTGAGACAATTACTGCCAAATGGAAAGAGCTGATCCAAACAGAGGGACCTGAAAGCATTCTTCCGTATAGCTTTTATGGCAACATGGGAAGACTCAGCGCCGAAGGAATGGACCGGCGGTTTTTTCATCGATTGGGTGCCTCCCTGCTCGATCGGTCAATTTGTTCGTCGGCCGGCTCGGAAGGTCTTAAATATACAATGGGAGGCGGCTTTGGAATAGACCCTGAAGATACTATTCATTCAAAATTAATCATCTTCTGGGGAATCAATGCTGTAAGCACAAACATGCATCAGGTTGTACTTGCGCAAAAAGCTCGAAAAAATGGAGCAAAGGTCATTGTCATTGATGTACATAAAAATCAAACCGGCCAATTCGCGGATTGGTTCATTCCAATATTGCCTGGTACCGATGCTGCTCTTGCCCTAGGCATGATGCATATTTTATTTGCCGAAAACATGGTAGACAACGATTTCTTAAAGAAATATACAGTCGGACATGAAGAGTTGCGTGAGCATGTTGTCCAGTACGACCCCATCACTGTTTCCGGAATAACAGGTGTTCCCGTTGAAGATATTTATAAACTGTCCAGGATGTATGGTCAAATCACGCCTTCCTTTATTCGAATCGGCAATGGTCTTCAGCATCATGACAATGGGGGCATGTGTATTCGTACCATTGCTTGTCTTCCTGCCCTAACCGGACAATGGCTTGTAAAAGGCGGCGGAGCCATCAAGTCAAATAGCGGTTATTTGGCCCTTAATACAGAAAACTTGCAACGCCCGGATTTATTGAAAAATAAACATACACGCATCATAAACATGAATCTGCTTGGCCAGGCATTATTGGAATTAGACCCACCGATAAAATCCTTATTCGTGTACGGCACAAACCCTGCGGTTGTCGCACCGGATAGCAATAAAGTAAGAAAAGGTCTGGCAAGGGAAGATCTCTTTGTCGTCGTGCATGACTTATTTTTGACAGAAACAGCAAAATACGCAGATATTGTACTTCCTGCAACATCTTCATTCGAAAATACGGATCTTTATACATCATACTGGCACCATTATGTTCAAATTCAGCAGCCAGTTATTGAACGATATGGAGAGTCCAAATCGAATGTCGAAGTGTTCCAATTGCTTGCGAAAAAAATGGGTTTCGAGGATCCATGTTTATATGAGACAGAAGCTGAAATGATTTCGCAAGCCCTGGATAACCCGAACAATCCTTACCTTGAAGGAATCGATTATGAAACATTGGTTAAAAAGCAGTATGTAAAAGCAAATGTAAAACCATTGTTGCCAGGAAAACTGCCAACACCTAGCGGAAAAATTGAACTTTATTCAAGGAAGATGGAACAAGATGGCTACCCTCCTTTGCCAACCTATACACCACTTGTTAACGATGGAGACTTCCCGTTTTTGTTTGTGCCTGGCCCTAACCATCATTTTTTAAACACAACCTTTTCTAATAATGAAAAACACATTTCTTTTGAAAAGGAACCACGTTTGCATATGAATATTAAAGATGCTTTATCGAAAGGTATTAAGGATGGAGATCAAGTCCGAGTGTGGAACAATCGAGGAGAATGTATATTGAAAGTTTCTGTTGGAGAAAATGTACTTCCAGGTGTCGTTGTCACTCAAGGGCTCTGGGCCGATTCCCCAGGTACGAAACAGCTGGTAAACTCACTTACTCCCGACCGAGTTGCCGATATGGGCAATGGAGCGACTTTCTTTTCTGGGAGGGTGAATGTGGAGAAAATTTTGGATTGAAGAAAAAGGAAAATAAAAAGGACAGAGTATTTTGAACATATCCCTGTCAAGTAGACAGATTAATAACCACCCTTCTTCAGCGGCTTAGTTGAACCCCCCTGGGTGCCAAGGGGGGTTATGGGAACTTCCTTTAAGATGAATTATGTCAATAAAGGTGAATATGGTATACAACTAATATTCGTGAATTTGGCGATTTTACTTGAAGACCATAAACGATACGACAAACTTTTTTAATTATTTAAGCGGGTATATGGAAAAACCAGAATTTCATCATTTATCTGTAGCGCCGTTTGACCTTCGCCGTGATTTGATTAAGTTAATCGAAGATGAATTTCGCTTCCATAAACATCATGGAAATGGAAGAATTATCGCGAAAATGAATGCGTTGACAGATAAAGAGCTCATTATGAAGTTGTATGAAGCATCACAAGCGGATGTAAAAATTGATTTAATCGTTCGCGGAATTTGTTGCCTGCGCCCGCGCATTCCGGGTGTAAGCGAAAATATACGAGTGCGCAGCATTGTCGGTCGATTTCTTGAACATAGCCGGATTTATTATTTCCATCACAACGGAGAAGACAAAATATTTTTATCGTCAGCAGACATGATGACGCGGAATATGGAAAAGCGCGGGGAAATTTTGTTCCCATTTTCGCAGAACATTTGAAAAAGCAAATCAAAAAAATATTATCAATTATGCTTTCTGACAACGTAAAAGCGCAGAAACAAGACGAGCATAGCAATCACCATTATGTGGATCGCCGTGAGGGAGAAGAAGAAATCGACAGTCAATTAGTGTTATACAGCATGGCCTATAATGTCAGGGATGAGAAAATAAGGAAGCCCAAAGTAAGTATGGGCTTCTTTGTCTTTGACAAAAAAAGGATCATGATGAAACTGAGTATAAAATTTTACCGCCAACCTTCCCCCAGTTTAACAATGTATGTTTCCGCACACCATCCAGCATGCAAGGGAGCGTTCCTCATGAACTGAAACCAGCCAGAGATTTCGCATATTCGAAGGGAGTGGTGACTACTTTTAAATACATTTGCCTATCTTGGATCGAATAGAGAGGCAGTTTGTGGTCATGCAGCTGATGGATGTCCATTAGCCACACTTTTAAGCTTTCATCTATGATCATATCAATGGCCAAATCCGCATAATTTCCTCCACATTTATCAAGGGTTTTACAGGCCGAGATGCAAAGATCCATCATTTCCTGTTCCTTTAAAAATACTTCCCTTTCGTTCATTTGAAAAACTTTCCTCAACGCTTCCTTTCCGGTTAAAAAGATTCCTGACCGGTCAAAGTTGGCAGTAATTCCAGTTATGTCCCCCAAACGGGCAATGATGCCCGAACAGTTCCAATGTTTGGAACTATTTTTTTGCAGAATGACCCGGAAATCAAGGCGGTGATCTCCATATCTCTTGGCCGAAACTGCCTGTTGTATAAGATAGTCCTCATGCGTTATTAAGCCGTTAAGAAATTCCGCCGCTTCTTCTTGAGAAGGAAAACATCTTTCCCCCCGCAGATTCGTCAACGAAACAATATCCGCCGCATGTTTGATCCACTTTAAAAAGTCTCTTTTCATTTCTTGTTTCTATCGGTTTTAAATAGACGGCCCCATATAAAGATAACATATGATCCAAGCTTTGAACGTTTTTCAACTGCTGGGTATATGGCAAGTGTTCGCGCAGATAAGGATATGGGGAGAGCCATTGCCATAATTCCCACTTATTAAATAAATAGGAGTTAAACATATTTTCGCCAATTTTAGAGATAATTCGATTATACACTGGCTTTTTTACATCTATTTTCCGGTAGATGACGTCCGGATACGGAAAAAAACCATACTTCCATGGAGTTTCATCTTCTTTCGCAGCCGGGTCATAGTAATAACCTTCAATTGTTTGGGCGGATGAATAGGTTTTATTGGCTGCGCAAATATAAATGAGTCCCCGTATGTCTGAGTAGCTGCTTAAGTAGTCTTTATACGCATTTAATGACTCAGGCGTGATATCCCGTTCTTCCTTGAAGGTCATAAAGGCAATCACCGGGCCGAGATGCAGTTTTCTTCCTTTCATTTCTATTTCATATGGAAGGTGCTCCGGCAATTGGAAAGGCAGTTTTATTGTGCTTGATAAGCCAATCGTATTTTCAGGTATGCCGCTATGAATCTCCACTTCGACTTCCTGTTTCCATATGCCAACTTGTAAGATCATCCGCCGAGGTATCACTTCCCTTTCTTCTATGATTGATTCGGGAAGAAAGATCATGTTGTCTTTTTTCTCTGGCATCCATTTCATATACCACTTCATGATGACTCCTCCGGAAACCCAGCAAGTCTTTTGGCATAAAGCATATTCAGAAGCTTTATTCGATAAAACAGCGGACGATCATTGATATCAAGAGCAAACAACGGACTAGGGTTTAGATTGTTCATTTCAATGATCCACATCCTTCTCTGGGTGTCTATGCCGATATCAACGCCTAAATTTCCGCAATGCACACCACATTGTTCAATCCTTTGTGCGGCTTCATGTACGATACGCGATATTTCTTTCCGCCACTTAAAGACCTCTTCAGGGGAAAGACCAAATATTTTTTGCAGCGTAATTTCTCCAACTTCGGCAGTGCCGCCCGCTAAAATATTTGTCACAATACTGCCTTGCTGTCCATATTTGGCCACCATGCACATGTCATTCCACACACCTGCCTGGTCTTTTACCATCACGATGCGGAAATCGATTTTCTTTCCTTCAAAAGATATCAGGTCAAGAGCTTGCTGCAAGATATACTTTTTCCCCTTGAATTGGCTTTTGAAGAAATCAGCCAAGCTAAAGAGATTAGAAAAAGTCATCTCATAAGGGATACCGTCCTGATGATACTCCAATTTCAGACCATGTTCCTCGCTTTTGGAGACCTTGAAAATTCTCTCACCCATGCTACCATGAAGCGGTTTTACATAAATTTGCCGGTGAAGGTTCAAAAAGGATTCAAGATCCTGCGGCTTTTTGTAGAGAATCGTCTCAGGCAAATACTGCTTTAAGTGAGATGCTTGACTTAACCATTGATACATTTCCCACTTATTAAATACATAACTGTTAAATAGCCGGTTGCCGAAAATCGTTTGAAAATGATTTCTCCAGCTTTTGTTAAGATAAATCGTTTTAAACACGGCGGCTGGATACGAATAAACGCCTGGTTCCCATTCTTTCGTGTCCGGGTTAAACATATATCCTTCTATTGTATATTTGAAAGGATCCATGCCTTCCAGTGAAAAAGCAACAATCGCTCCGCCAATGCGGTCATAATCGTATAAGTAGTTGGATAAATATTGCACGGTATCGTCCAAAATACTCTTCTTTGATGCGGTCAGAATACCTATATAAGGCCCGATCAGAATTTCATTTCCCTCCCGCCGGATTTCGTAACGGCCACTGAGAGGAATCCTTAAGGACTCAATCATTCCAATCGATAATTTCATTTCGTTTTCGCTTAACTTAGAAGATATTTTCAGTTTGATTTCTAACGCTTGGATGCCAAAACGAAGAAACCATTTTTTCGAAGCGGAAATATTTTTTTGTTTCGCAGTGTTCGGGTGGATCGTCAAGCAGTCTTGAGCCTGCAGGTCCGGAATGATTTTATATTTCGGATTCATCGCTATCCTCCCAGCCAAAACCGGCAATAGAAGCTGAATAAAGAATAGGTTCGTAACATATCCGTCGGTAGATGCGATCATCCAATGTTTTAAATCCTTTAAAGGTTGGACGAACATTAGCTTCTATAAACCAGTAATGTTGTTGTTGATCAAGAGCAAGATCCAATCCAAATTCAGCAAAATGGAAGCCTGTTTGATCCATCATTTTGCAAAACTCCATAGAAATGGAGTGAATATCTTTGCTTACTTGAATGGGATCCACTTCGGTACCGAAGGCTAATGTTAACGCTTCACTCAACTCAAGCGCTCTGCCCCCATTGGAAATGTTTGTAATCATCTTACCCGTTCCTGCAAGTCTGCACTCTATTCCATTACAAACCCACTGCTTCCATCTGTTTTTCTGCATCACTACTCTTATATCCCAGGGACTGCCGTCAATTCGTGCTAAATCCAAAAAAGGCTGAATGATATAATCGCGTTTTAAATATTTTCCTTCATGCAGATAATCCTCCAATTGTGATGCAGGAATCGTAAAGTTGGTAAACTGTCGATAATCATGAATTTCCAGTGTCCCGTCAGGCTTGGATGTGATAATCGATATCCCTCTTCCTCTAGAAAGCTTATTAGGTTTCAGAATGACTTTTGAATATTTACCGAGGAACGCTGATAAACTGTCAACGTTTAATAATGCCGTTTCTGGCAAATATGGTTTCAGCTGATCATTTTCCCTTAATAGAGTATACAACTGCCATTTATCAAACCTTACATCATTAAATACTTTCCAATTGGAAACATCTCTGCATTCAGTGACGAAATTATTCCTGGAATTAAATCCTCTACGATAAACGACTGACGGCAGCGGCAATTTGCCATATACCCACCTTTTGTTCTCATAATTGAAGTACAGACCATAAATACACTTTTCCGGCCAGCTTATGGAGCAGTGCCTGAACGCGATAAAAAGACCTCCTACTTTTTCATAAACCCCCATCGCATCCGTTAATTCCTTCAATCTGCGATGGTGATAATAATAATGCTGGTCGCCAAGCAGAAAACCAATCACTGGGCCTATATAAATCGTTGTGTCAGTATAGCGTATCTGATACGTGGCAGATTTCTGAATCAAAAGCTGGTCAAACACATTTTGGGAAAGCCGGATCAGAGCAGGATCATGAAAATGATCTCCCGTACATTCATCGATAGAGGATAAAGCTTGCACTGTGATGGGGATTTCGTTTTGGCCAAATACCAGTTTGGTCTGAGTGTTCAACTTGTCTGCCAGATTCGTTGAAACATATATTGTATTTTTGGAATCATCCGTACATTCAACATCCCCTCTCTCCACTTTTATCCACTTCATTCTGTTGCCCCCTTTCCATTACATGGTTATGCATTAGAAATAACAGATAATGAAAAGCATTATTCAGAAGGTTCGATTGCGCCTCCGAATCCATGTGATGATACAAGTATGAATCTTGTTCAAAACCAGCAACGTAAATGAGGTAGGGACAACCGTTCTCATCAAATATATAATCAAGTGTACAACTCCCCATGAAGGGAATGTAAAAATCTAAAAATCCTGCTATTCGTAAAGAAATATCGGCTAATGTTTCCTCCACGTTTTTGTTATGATAAAGATCGCGGAGTATACTGCTTATTGTGGCATGATAAAATGCATTTCTTGAAAAAATGCCGTGCTTGGCCGTTATGGTTGTAACGGACCACTCTCCGTTTGCATCCTTTTGGAGATACACTCTGGCTTCCAAAGGATCGCTCTCCCATTTAAAGCATTCGATTCCCTTCATTAGAATATGTTTTTTGTTGCTAGTCATCTTTTCGATATAGTTAACAATATCGTTCTTTTCGCATATCTGTCCGTTTTGGCCGATACAAATCATGTAATTGTTGTTCCGGGTTTTTTTGATGACCACAGCTTTTGGTGGGTGAAACGTTTTTTCCGGCAGAAGAAATAGCGTGTCGTACTTGTGGAGATACTCCGTTAAAGTAGCGGCATTTAATGTTGCTGACGGCAAAAGAAATTGTTCAGAGCCTGTTAAAGAGGCTAACATTTCAAAAATGATATCCTGAACAAAACGATTAATAGGATTGATGACCATTATATTTTCCATTTTTCTCAATTTTCTCATTTTTTCGATTTTACTCTCAATCGAATGCAGGGCAAAATTATAAATAAGAGGAGGTAATTCGCAAAATCCTTGGCTTACCCGATCCCCTTCGATGATCGTGCCGCTAACAACCTGCTCCTCCAAATCCAGATTTTCTAATGTAAACAAGACGGTTCTTATGTTGTATTCTTTCGAGCGTTTGCTAAACTGGTCAATCATTTTTTGAAAAATCTGCTGCTGTTTTTTTGCATTATATATAAAACCAAAATCAACGGTTTCGGTTTGCACCAGCTTCACCTCTTTGCTTCCGATCAGATTGCAGCTTTCGATACTCTATCTTATGACTGCGCCATGTATTGGTGTATGACTGCAATAAATCCACCTCAATCAGTTGGCGTAAATAAAAATCATTTATGTGAAATGATGAACCTTTGTAAGCCGATTCAAGGGGGAAAGCAGAAGTTAAAAAATGAAGATATAAAAAAGCTTCACCTCCTCTATTGTCATCAGACATAGAAAGCGTTGTTTAAGGAGATGAAAAAGGCTTGTCGCCATTAATCCTGGAAATTCTGGGTCTTAGGCATAACAATAGGCTTTTGCGGCGGGAGTACATACCGCTCTGGAATAACCGGTCCTCTGTCTTCATGGCCGGGAATCACTTTTCCCGGTGTCCATGAGCCTTCCGGCAGAATTCGTTGAGCATTATAGAAATGCAGTCCATACCAGCGTTTAAAGCCGGTGATAATCCCAATGGCTGTAGGAGCTCCACTTGCTGTGCAGATTACCGCTGGGTTTCCGTCGAGTTGCCCCATGTAAATCCCAACATGGCCGATGTAAAAAGTACCGTCGGGCCGCTGTTTCCACCAAGTGAGTATATCTCCGGGACGAAGGTTTTCTAACCCTTCGAGGCTCCAATACCCATCAACTATTTTCTTATATACACCTTCCACTCTTGTACCGATATTGTCATATTTTTTAGCGACGCCAGTTAATTCAAAACCAAAATCGCCATAGACTAATTTCGTAAACCCCGAACAATCGACAACTCCGTCGGAATGGTATGAGTTGAAGCCATGGCCATATACGGTATAGCCATGCTCCATATACCATATCGCGCGTTCTACGATTTGATCGGCCAGGCTTCCCTTGATATGTTTATATGCTTCTCTATACTGAGCCACTCTCACTAATTCCTTTTTGACATACTCATCATAGTTCTTTTTGTATTTAGCGATCGCTTCTTCTGTTGTCAATGATATATAGGAAGCAGACATTCATTCATCCTCCCTTAAATTAGGATTCCATGAAAACATTCATCTCCTTTAAATTAGGATTCGATGAAAAAAGGATGTTCTTCTTCATTCAAACATTTCAAAATTCTTTCTTTATAAGTTTTCCACTTCACCTTCTGCAAGGCCTCATCGATGGTAAAATACCCAGCATCTAAAGCATCGTCCCCTCCCGCTAATTCACCGCTTACCGGCGTCCCAAGAAAAAGTACCGTACATCTGCTGTTTTCGATGTCTTGAATGATTCCGCAAAATTTGGTCAATCGGACTTCAATGCCTGCCTCTTCCCTGACTTCCCTGATGGCCGCCGCCTTGATGGATTCGCCGTTTTCTACATAACCGCCAGGGAATTCCCACCCCCTTTTCCAGTTCTTAACCAAAAGGATTTTGTTCTCACTATTTACAACAGCTACGGAAGCCGCTAATCTATGTTTTGGAATCGCCATGAATCTCCTTCCTTTCCGTGCAGTAACCTATGCTTATTAGATATTGTTCAAGCAGACTTACAAATAATTCCATGTCCTTATAGGTAATATCCCCGATATTTGCTACCCTGAAAGTATTCTGTCCGTCAAGCTTGCCGGGGTAAATGGTATATCCGTGGCGATAAAAATAATCATGCATCTCCTGAAAATCGTAGCCAGGGATATTCGGTTCCATAATGGCGGTTATGATCCGGGAATGATGTTCTTTCTTGACCAGATGGGTTAAACCCAAGCGGGTAATGCCATTGATCAGAACTTCCCATGATTTGGTATATCTCTCATACCTCTTCTCAATCCCTTCCAGACGTGTCTCAATGATAGCCTGCTTTAGTGCATAAAGTGCCTGCACCGGAGGGGTGAATCGCATCTGCTTCGTTTCTAAAAAATATTTGTACTGTGAATAAAGATGAAGATAAAAATTTCGCGGGCGAAGGTGTTTCGTCATTTCTAAATGATCCTTTTTAGCAACTACAAATGCGACACCGGCCATTCCTTGAAGATTTTTATTGGAGGACGCGGCAAGATAACTAATATTCATGGCTTCCATATCGATCGGGATCGCCCCGAAGGAACTCATGGCATCGACAATCATTTGGATTTGATATTTTTTGCATAGACGTCCAATGGATTCAATATCATTCAGGAGGCCTGTCGTTGTTTCATTATGGACGACGGCCAGATGGGAAATTTTACGTGCAGAGTTTTGAATCATCGCTTCTATCGCAGCAAGGTCCAAAGGTTCGTCTGGTCTGCTTCGATATTCGATATAATTCAATCCATATGCCTCCGCAATCTGGCACATCCTCTTGCCATACGCGCCATTATTGACAATAAACACAGCCTCCTCACCAATTACCGAGCTCAATATTGCTTCAACGGCTGCGGTGCCCGACCCCCCGAACAAAACAGTGGTGTAATGCTCGGGGTCTGCAACAAATTTTGTAAGTTCATCGGAAATAAATTGCATGACATTGCCGAATTCTTCTTCTCTCGGACAGATGTCAGGGACTACTTGCGCGTATTTAACGGTATCCGTCGTTGTCGCAGGCCCCGGATTGAGCAAGATGTTTCTTTTTACCGGCGGAACATTCTTTTCTTTCGCTTTAATCATGGGATAGATATAACGTTCCGCGCGAAGCAAATGGTGTTCGTTGTCAATTTCGCACCAGGCAAGATTATTCAACTTGTGAACGTATAGATTCACTTGATTGGAAATGCCGACAAGAGCGTATTCATAATCGAGTTTAAGGTCATCATCAAAGCTCGCTTCCGCAAAGTTGCACATGGCTTGAAAGGTAGGATAGGAGATTTTCGTAATGCCTACTAACTCCGCATAGATATGGTTGAGTTCATTTTCTTTTTTTGCCATATTTCGCAAAAAACGATATTCATCGGTCTCGATAAATACTGCATCATCCGAACCTGTCAACTCACTCGCCAAAATAACATCCGGCCTTTTATTGTTGATTAATATATCTAACGCTTTTTTTTCATAAATTAAGTCACTCTCAAGAAGAAGAAAGTCATCCGAAATATGATCCTTTAAATTGTAAAGGGTATACATACTGCCTGTTTTTTCATATTCGTCATTACGTACGCATGTAATTTGCGGGTATCGCGTAGCCAGACACTCGTAAGCTTCCGCCAAATAGCCTGTTCCAATCACGATCTTTTCGATTCCCATCTCAAGCAATTTGCAAATAGACTGTTCTACAATCGGCTTTTCATTAAGCATTAAGAAGCCTTTAGGATGACTTTTCGTTCTTTCTCCCAGTCTAGTGCCCATTCCTGCCGCTAAAATGACTGCGGTTTTAATCATGAAGAAACACCTTCAATCTCTCTTTCACTTCATATGGCTTCATTTTCGGCCGTCCAAGGCCTTCTATCGATCCTTTGGCTATTTTCATATATAGAAACGTAAGATTTTTCTCTCTCTTCCAATCTTTGATACAAGATTCCAATTCCTCAAGGTTATGAACGTAAATCGATTTCGAGTAGCCGCAAGCTGCCGCAATATCCACGAAATTTACGTTGTGCGATACCGTGCTCTGGCCGCCTGTCGAATCATGGGTGTTATTATCCAACAGAATATGCAGCATATTTTTTGGAGCGTAGCATCCATTTGTAGCCAGGCTTCCCATGCGCATCAGCAAGGCCCCGTCTCCTTCAATAACGACGATATCTTTATCTTTTTTGGCCAGTGCAAGCCCAAGCCCCAGAGAACTGACACAGCCCATGGACCCCACCATGTATAGATTATTCGGAGCATCTTCAATCTCGTAGAGCTCCCGTCCTGTTTTTCCGGTTGTAGCCAACTGAACGGTTTTGTCATCCTTTAATGAGTTGATCAGTTTTAATGCTTCGATTCGGGTTGGAAGTTGATCATCTTTCGTTTTCCCGACCTTTAACACGTTTAAGTTGGATCGTTGTTTTTGATCCTTTAACGGCTCTTTCTCAAACGTGTTTTTTTTCACGACAAAAAAGAAGGTTTGGTCCCTTTCGATATATGAATGAGCTCGCACGAGTTGATTTTTTGCCTGCTCGAAGTCAGTCGATAAATATCCCCATTTAATTTCCATAAGATCGAGCATTTGCGTTGTGATACGTCCCATCAATTCATGCTGCGGTTCATCGGGAATACCTGGTTCGCCTCTCAAGCTTACAAATCCGAGCACAGGAATGTGGAAAGGATAATTCAGGGAAACCAATGGCGATACGGCATTGGTTAACCCTGAATTTTGCATGAGAACAACCGGCTTCTCGCCTGCCAGATAAGCCCCAGCGGCAATCGCTACCGCTTCACCCTCATTTGTTGCCGCAACGTAGTCACAATCATTAATCGCATAATTGATTAAGTTCTTTAGAAAAGAGCACGGTACTCCACTGAAGAAACGAAAGCCCATCTTTTTTAATTCTTCGCCGAACATTTTAGTGTTTATCAAATAAATCACCTGCCTTTTGGAGGTCACGGATGGTATCGATATCAAGCCATGAACCTTTGATATATTTCACCGCAATAGGGTGGAACGAACTAATGTAATTAAAAAGGTCTGCCATTGTCAGCTGTTTGAAGTCTTCTCTTTTTGATAGTTCTTCTAAAGCTTTTTTTACAATTTTAGAACCGTTTTTTGTCACCTTCCAGAGACCGATAAATTCACCATGGATTTCTTCTTCTTTCAAGTCCCCTGACATTTTGATAAACCGGACAGTGCTGGAGTAAAGTTTCTTAGAATAAGGTGTGTCGGTGGATACGAAGTCTTTATCATGACTGATGGTTTCTACATCAGCGTCAACAATGAGGGTAATGTCGTTCATATCGTTCAGAAGATCGTTGAGGATATAGTTTTTGAAAATAATATCTCCATAGCTGATCACAGTATTCTCTTTAATTTTGTCCTTAGCCAGATATAAGGAGTAAAGTTCTTTCGTTTCTGCAAACAAGTCATTGTCAATAACCGAAAAATTCGCTGCGGCAACCTTATCTTTGGCAAAGCCTCTAACCACGCAAATATCTTTGATGCCAACCTTATTAAATTCATCAATTTGCGTCGCTAGTAGGGATTTTCCTCCAACCTCAAGCAGAGTCTTTGGAATCTCTGCAGTAAGCTCATCCATATCGCCTCTGCTCGCCGCCAATATAATGGCATTCACGTTCTTTCCAGAAGCCGGAAGATATATTTTTTCAGCTTGTTTCAATTCATCTACTCCCTGAAGCCTGAACACTTCGTCTACAGAAACAACGTTAGGCTCTATATTCACAAGGCTTTGTTCTTGACAAATTTGCCGGCTCGTTTCCTGCATCGCCTTGATCGCTGCCCTTAGATTATGATTGGCCCAAATCACGAGGCTAACACCCAATTCTCTAAACTTCTGCGTTGGAACGGAATAATACTTTGTCGGTACAATCACGACTGGAAGTCTGTTGCCCCATTCTTTCATAAATGCTTCGATCTCAGCAGCATCGTTTCTCTTGCTGTGTATCAAAATCGCGTCGGCCCCCGCCTGACGATAAGCCTCGGCGCGGCGAAGCGCCTCTCTGAGCCCCCAGCCTGCGATAAAAGCTTCCACTCTCGCAACGACAACAAAGTCATCGTCAGCCTGGCTATCCTTCATCGCTTTGATTTTACCGCAAAACTCTTCGATATCCGCAAGCGGTTGTGCTTCTCCGCTGATAAAAGAATTGGTTTTCGGAAATAATTTGTCTTCTATACAAACACCGGCAATTTGCCTTGATTCTAATTTTTTTACAAGACGTCGGGCATTATTGAAGTTTCCGTAGCCGGTATCCCCGTCCAGCAAAATCGGTATGGACGTAGCATCGCTCATAAACTCCAAAACTTCCAGCACCTGTGTCCATGAAGCTTCGTTGTTGTCTCTTACTCCCATGGAAGCGGAAATAGATAGTCCACTCGCCCAAATTCCTTTAAATCCGGCCTCTTCCACAATTTTCGCCGACAATCCATTGTGAGCCTCCATGATAAATTCCAATGAATTAGAATTGATTAGATTTCTTAACTGAGTTGTCTTTTTCATCGCCGATCCCTTTCATTTATAAAATTTCATTTTTTGATATCGCATGAAATTTGAGTTAAGGCATTATTGCCCGTTTTAACTTTTGGAAGGAGTCCTGAACCATGACGCGATGAGGGATTTTAAGAAGCACGACAGAGTCCTGGTTTAAAAAAGGCTTAAGGATTTGATAGATTTCCGTTCCGCTGTTGGAAAAATAAACTTTACTTGGATCCATTCCGAGTTCTAGGGCTTTTCTTCCGATTTCCCGGGCTTCATCCCCTACGACAAACAGGTAGTCAACCTGTGTTTCCACCACTTTTTCGCCTATTCTCGCGTATTGTTGCCTTGCAAATTCGCTCTCCCCAAGCTGAGGCATATATCCCAAAATCGCGATCTTCGTTTTCGATCCGGAGGTTTCTTGAAGCACTTCAAGTGCGGACGCCATGGAAAGAGGAGCCGCATTCCATGTATCGTCAATGATGGTGCAGCCGCCCGCTCCGTGACGGAATTGCAGATGTTCTTTCATCTGTGCAAACGATGCTAATCGTTCACAACATTCCTGTACACTCATGCCCGCACTGGATGCGGCTGCGATAGCGGCAAGGGCGTTGTATACATTAGGCTTGCCGTAACCCGGCACAAAAACCTCGTAAGTTTGATCTTGATGCTTTAGAGTAAACTGCATTCCTCCATCCACGTAGCGGACATTTTTCGCTTGAAAATGGCATCCGTCACTGAAGCCAAAATAGATGACCTGTTGAAACCCGCTTACATCGAGAACCTTTTTTATGTTGCTGTCATCAGCGTTTAAGATGAGAACCCCTGTCTTCGGATCTAATCCGTTTATGATTTCGGCTTTCGCCTTCATATAGGCTTCCGGTGTTTTGCAATCCTTTAAATGGTAGACATCAATATTTAGCAAGATTCTGATTTGGGGTTGGAAATATTGAATGGTATTAGCTAGATAACCTGGGGAAGCAACAGGCATTTCAAAGACAGCTGCTTGTGTCTCATCATCAATTCCGAGCAAATACTTTAAATTAAGGGACCGTTGATTATTGCTGAGAAAGGTGGAGTGGACTTTATAATATTTTCTTAAGATATGTTTTACCATTTCTTTGGTCGTTGTCTTGCCACAGGTACCAGTGATGCCGATAATCGGGATCTGAAAAAGATGGCGATAATAGTTAACAAACTTCCAATAGGCTTCCTCTATATTTGGGACTTTAATAAGAATGACATCCTTGCCTATATCTTGGAAATAATCAGGATTATCTGTAACAACAACGACCGATTTGTACTTTTGAAACAGTTTTTTGTCAATTTTCATATCGTTGTAGCGGTAAAACAGCATCGTTTGGTCTTTAATTTTTTTGGGTCGATAGGTAACATCTTGTATCAAGGGATTGCCGGATCCCTGTATGACAGTACCACCTATCGCTGCAAGAATATCTTGTAGATATAAACTTTTCATGCGGGTCCTCCATTCACGAAACGATAATTTTCGCCTTCAGTTCTTTAAATGAGTCCTGAACCATAACACGGTGAGGGATCTTGAGAAGCACGATCGCTTCCTCGTTTAAAAGGGGATGAAGAATCTCATAGATTTCCGTTCCGCTGCTGCAAAAATGAACGTTGCTCGGATCCATTCCAAGCTCGATTGCCTTTCTTCCGATTTCCCGGGCTTCATCCCCTACGACAAACAGGTAGTCAACCTGTGTTCCCACCACTTTTTCTCCTATTCTCGCATATTGTTGCCTTGCAAATTCGCTCTCCCCAAGCTGAGGCATATATCCCAAAATCGCGATCTTCGTTTTCGAGCCGGAAGTTTCTTGAAGTACTTCAAGTGCGGATGCCATGGAAAGAGGAGCCGCATCCCATGTATCGTCAATGATGGTGCAGCCGCCCGCTCCGTGACGGAATTGCAGATGTTCTTCCATCTGTGCAAACGATGCTAATCGTTCACAACATTCCTGTACACTCATGCCCGCACTGGATGCTGCTGCGATAGCGGCAAGGGCGTTGTATACATTAGGCTTGCCGTAACCCGGCACAAAAACCTCGTAAGTTTGATCTTGATGCTTTAGAGTAAACTGCATTCCTCCATCCACGTAGCGGACATTTTTCGCTTGAAAATGGCATCCGTCACTGAAGCCAAAATAGATGACCCGTTGAAATCCGCTTACATCGAGAACCTTTTTTATGTTGCTGTCATCAGCGTTTAAGATGAGAACCCCTGTCTTCGGATCTAATCCGTTTATGATTTCGGCTTTCGCCTTCATATAGGCTTCCGGTGTTTTGCAATCCTTTAAATGGTAGACATCAATATTTAGCAAGATTCTGATTTGGGGTTGGAAATATTGGATAGTATTGGTCAGATAACCTGGGGCAACAACAGGCATTTCAAAGACAGCTGCTTGTGTCTCATCATCAATTCCGAGCAAATACTTTAAATTAAGGGACCGTTGATTATTGCTGAGAAAGGTGGAGTGGACTTTATAATATTTTCTTAAGATATGTTTTACCATTTCTTTGGTTGTTGTCTTGCCACAGGTACCAGTGATGCCGATAATCGGGATGTCAAAAAGGTGACGATAATAGTTAACAAACTTCCAATAGGCCTCCTCTATATTTGGGACTTTAATAAGAATGACATCCTTGCCTACATCTTGGAAATAATCAGGATTATCTGTAACAACAACGACCGATTTGTACTTTCGAAATAATTTCCTGTCAATTTTCATATCGTTGTAACGGTAAAACAGCATCGTTTGGTCTTTAATTTTTTTGGGTCGATAGGTAACATCTTGTATCAAGGGATTGCCGGATCCCTGTATGACAGTACCACCTATCGCTGCAAGAATATCTTGGAGATATAAACTTTTCATGCGGGTCCTCCATTCACGAAACGATAATTTTCGCCTTCAGTTCTTTAAATGAGTCCTGAACCATGACACGGTGAGGGATCTTGAAAAGCACGATCGCTTCCTCGTTTAAAAGAGGGTGAAGGATCTCATAGATTTCCGTTCCGCTGTTGGAAAAATAAACTTTACTTGGATCCATTCCGAGTTCCAGGGCTTTTCTTCCAATTTCCTTCGCTTCATCCCCCACCACAATGAGAAAATCCACTTGTGTTTCGATTACTTTCTCTCCCATCTTGGCATACTCTTGCTGTGCATACTCTCCGTCCCCTAACTGGGGCATATATCCTAAAATAGCGATTTTGGTTTTGGAACCGGCAACTTCTTTCATTACTTGAAGAGCGTTTGCCATCGAAAGAGGAGTTACATTCCACGTATCGTCAATGACGGTGCAACCACCCAGCCCGGAATGGAACTCCAAATGTTCGATCACTTGGTTAAACGACGCCAATCGCTCGCATGCTTCCTTTATATCCACCCCTGCACTCCACGTCGCTGCGATAGCGGCAAGAGCATTATACACGTTATGTTTGCCATACCCTGGCACAAAGACGGGATAGGTTTGATTTTGATGACGGAGCGTAAACCTCATACCTCCTCGGTCATAGGCGACATCCGTTGCTTGAAAGTCGCATCCGTCGCTGAAGCCGAAATAGAGAATGATGTTGCGGAATTTACTCACATCAATTTTTTTAATGTTCTCGTCATCTGCATTTAAGATGAGAGTTCCGTTCACCGGATCTAAATCATGCAGGATTTCCGCTTTTGCCTCCAGATAACGTTCCGGAGTTTTGCATCCCACCAGATGATACACGTCAATGTTTAACAAAACCCTTATCTGAGGACGAAAATATTTTATATAAAAAGTGATATCCCCTGGGGAGTCTACGCCCATTTCAATCACGGCTGCTCCTGTTGTCTCGTCAATTCCAAGAAGATAACGATGATTTCGATGACCGCCGTTGAAACTCTTATAAGTAGCTTGGACTTTATAACGTTTTTCAAGAATATGTTTAATCATTTCTTTTGTTGTTGTTTTACCGCAGGTTCCTGTTACCCCTATAATGGGGATATCAAAAAGACTGCGGTAATAATCAATAAACTTCCAATAGGCCTCATCTACATCTTCTACTTTTATGACAATCACGTCATCGCCAAGATGGTTAAAGTCTTGTGGTTTTTCCGTTACAACGACAATAGGCTTAAATTTTTTGAACAGTTTGGAATTTATTTTTCTTTTTGTATATAAATCAATGAGCAGTGTATGATTATCTACCTTGTAACGTTTCGTTACTACATTTTTAATAAGTGGATTTCCCTCTCCTTGCACCAATGATCCACCAATATGAGGAACAAGCTCGTTTAGATAAAGCCATTTCATATATGTTTCCTCTCTTCTTCATTTTCTCAGTGTGTAATATTGTATACATGTGATTGCGATGTGGTTACTGTATATTGGGCGGGAGCCTATTTATACGACCCGGCATTAAACAAATTTTAAGATATGATACGGCAATCAGATGAGAAAGGTTTGTGCCATTTCCCATCTGAAAATGAATGAAACACAACGTCTGCCACAATGTTCTGAACATTCGATTTTTGGGACCTAAGTACGCTTATTTAAAACTAAATAAAAAATGGTCTACTGTATCTGCCAGTAGACCACCATCATAGATTACTTGCCGAGAAAAAACGAGAATATAACCTAAAAATCGGAATAAGACTTCTGTTTCGTGAGACCATGCATATTCATTGTTCAAATTGAACCTCATGTCCATCCCCAGGTTTTCGAGCCTAATTATTGATAAAAAGGCACCTTTCAGTAAAAAAACGTTTAATATGTAGTAGCTTGGCTAAATGGAAAGCATCAAAAAGGAGGGTATTTTATGGAATTTACTCTTACAGGAGGGGATTCTTCCCTAGTCACCGTGAAGCAAAATCCTCCGAACACCCCTGTAGAAGTCATTTGTGACAATGGGGGGTGTAGTTGTAACAATAGATGTGGTCTTACTACGTTTGAAGGTGGAGAAAGTTCAACTCCAATTCCCCCAATCCCTTTGTGTGTAACATTGGCATCGTTTCCCGGTTGGCTTTTTCTAGAGGGAGGGAATGTTGGAAATTGGCCTTCTCCCGATACAGTAGCATTTTGGATAGGTGGTACCACTCGTGAGATTACGTTTCAGCCCGCAGTCGCTTCTGTTAGCTTCTTTTATGCTTCCGCTGTAAATGTTACTCTAGAAGCATTTGATGCAAATAACAATTTGATTGCAAGTGTAGTAGGTCCAGCCAATTTTGTTCCTCCTCTTTTTGATAATTGGGACCCTTTAGGCGTTAACGTGGGCTCCAATAGAATTACAAGAATCAGAATAACTGGTAATAGTAACCAAACGGGCATTGATAACTTGAAAGTATGCTCCGTACGCCGAACATGTTGCAAAACGCATAATCCATTCATAAACGCAAATGTACGCCAAAATGCAAATGTACGCCAACAAATCCGCCCGTCTTGGAAACCATATGCAGTGACTAAAAAACACACTTCCAAACGGTGAACATGATTTCCAATTTTGTTATTAAACGTGTAATGCCTAGCGAAACTGCCCCTCTTTTACCGGATTACCCCCTGATTTTGAGAACACCCTATCTGATTTAAGGTTATTCATGAACCTCTCCCACCTACACTCCGTTTGAAGGTGGGAGTTTTTACTAAATTCATCAAAGAAGCTTCGACGAAGAAGAAGGACTCCTTCCCCTACTCGGATGAACCCATCGGAAGCCTTTTCGGCGGAATAGTAAGCAACATCAGTTTTTCAAGTTTCTTATCGGGATAATGAGCGGTGGAAAGTCCTTTTTAGAGGTCTTGATGAGAGGATTATCTGACGAACATATACTTATGGCTTGAATCGAATGACTATGAAGATGGAACTTTCCTTTCGTTTGCTTTTGTAGCGCGCTTTTCGAAATTCACCTTCCGTACTGAAGAAGGAGTGTTCCTTCGTTAATCAAAGGTACTCTTTCCAGACAAGATCTGACTCACGGTCGCAAGCGTACAGCCGCTTGTGATCTGCTTTTGATGCATGGAAAAACACCTTTTGTCCACGGAGCATAGTGGTTCCTCCTTACATTGTTCTTGTTATAGAAATATTATAGTTTTTTTGGGATAAAAACTGGTGGTATGTCAAGAAAACAGATACGTTAAACAGAGAGAATAGCTGAATTTATGCAGCTACTTTTCTCTGGTGAGCGTAGTATGAAGCCTCAAATTCACATGGCGATACATAGCCAAGGGCGGAATGACTTCTTTTGCGGTTGTAGAAGCATTCGATGTACTCAAAAATGTCTTATTTCGCTTCTTTTCGCGTGCGGAATCGATTCAGATAAATGCACTCTTTCTTGATGAGGCTATGAAATGACTCTATACAAGCGTTGTCGTAACAGTTTCCACGTCTCGACATGCTCATTTGAAAATGATGTTCCTGTAAGAGTTGCTGATAGTCATTCGAAGCATATTGACTTCCACGATCCGAATGATGAATCACTCGTTCCGTTGGTTTTTCGCTGTTTAGAGCCCGTTGTAACGCTTTGATGACTAACTCTTTTGTCATTCGTGTATCGATATACCATCCTACCATCTTACGAGTATATAAATCCATGATACTCGCTAAATACAACCAGCCTTCATCAGTAGGAATGTACGTAATATCCGCCATCCATACTTCATTCGGAGCCGTTGCTTGGAAGTTTTGTTTCAATAGATTGTCATATACGTTGTAAGGATGGTTACTGTTCGTAGTGGCTTTGAATTTACGGACGGTAATGGATCTCAAGCCTTCTTTGCTCATGATGCGAGCGACCGTCTTTTAAGACACACGAATCCCTTGTTTGCGCAGTTCTTGCGTAATTTTTGGGCTTCCGTAAATCTTACGGGACTTTAGATGCTCATTTCGAATCTGTTGAGTGAGTTGTTCTTTTCGTTCTTTCTGTTTACTTTTCGCGCGCTTGAGCCAGTCGTAATACCCACTTTTGGAAACATCGAGCACTTGACACATTTTCACCACACGAAATTCATTTCGATGTTGAAAAATGAAGGCGTAAATTACTTCTGGTTTCTGGTGAAGATGCCTAACGCCTTTTTTAGGATCGCTAATTCCTCCTCCCACTCTTGATTGCAATGGCGTAATTCGATGATTTCTTGATTTTGTGGCTTGATGTTGCCTGAACCTACAAAACTCGTTCCATTGCTTTCTTTGTATTCTTTGACCCAACGGTGAAGAGTGTTGTAAGCCAAACCTAACTCTTTTGCCGCTTGTGCGATGGACTTGTCCCCCTCCAAGCATCATTCAACAGCCTGAATTTTGTATTCCTTATCAAATGTTCTCTTTTTCATGATCGGACACCTCGAACCTATTGTAATTAAGTTTATTATAATCTCCCTGTTCTCCGTGTCCAATTTTTAGACTAACATCAGTTACTGGTGCATAAACAAGATGGAAAAATTGTAAAAATACAGGGAGATCCTAATCATCCTGTGACAAAGGGAAATATATGCAATAAAGTGTACGGAATATAATTGAACGAATTTACGATCCAAAGCGCTTGAAATATCCAATGAAACGTACAGGAGCTAAAGAAGATGGAACAAGATGGCTATCCTCCTTTGCCAACCTATACACCACTTGTTAACGATGGAGACTTCCCGTTTTTGTTTGTGCCTGGTCCTAACCATCATTTTTTAAACACAACCTTTTCTAATAATGAAAAACACATTTCTTTTGGAAAGGAACCACGTTTGCATATGAATATTAAAGATGCTTTATCGAAAGGTATTAAGGATGGAGATCAAGTCCGAGTGTGGAACAATCGAGGAGAATGTATATTGAAAGTTTCTGTTGGAGAAAACGTACTTTCAGGCGTCGTTGTCACTCAAGGGCTCTGGGCCGATTCCCCGGGCACGAAACATCTGGTAAACTCACTTACCCCCCGACCGAGTTGCCGATATGGGCAATGGAGCGACTTTCTTTTCAGGGAGGGTGAATGTGGAGAAAGTTTTGGTTAGTTGAACCCCCTTGGGTGCCAAGGGGGGTTTGTTAGTTAAGTCCATATAATTGTGTAAAAAGGGAAATAGAAAAAGAGCCATGTTGCTTCCCCTTTGGTAGAATAAACAGTGGACCAAAAACACCAAACATAAGGGGGAATGCAACCATGGCTCAATATCATATTACCCTAAATGATGAACTTTTGCACGGGTTATTCACCAGAGATGAAGGATTAGCTAAGCTATTGGAACAAGTCCTCAATCAAATCCTCGAGGCACAAGTAGAAGAACAGCTGGGAGCTCGCCGTTATGAACGAACGGAAGAACGAAAAGGCTATCGAAACGGTTCGTATCCACGCCAGCTGACGACCCGGGTGGGACGGTTGACCTTGCGCGTTCCACGGACAAGAGATGGGGAGTTCTCTACGGAACTGTTCCAACGGTATCAACGGAGCGAACAAGCACTGGTACTGGCACTAATGGAAATGGTGGTAAACGGGGTGTCTACCCGAAAAATCACTCAAATCACGGAGGAATTATGCGGCACTTCGTTTTCCAAGTCCACGGTCTCCTCGCTGTGCAAGGGACTGGATCCGATTGTCCAAGACTGGAATTACCGTTCCCTTCATGAACACGTGTATCCGTTTGTGCTAGTAGATGCTATTTATACGAAAGTCCGGGAGGATGGACGAGTACGCTCCAGAGCCGTGTTGATCGCTACAGGAGTGAATGAGGAAGGATATCGGGAAATTCTTGGCCTGCAAATCGGAAACAGTGAATCGGAGTCCAGCTGGAGCGAGTTCTTCGGATGGCTGAAAGACCGAGGACTCCGGGGAGTGGACTTGATCATCTCGGATCAGCACGGTGGGCTGGTGCAAGCCATTGAAAAGCATTTCCAAGGCGCTACATGGCAACGATGCCAGACACATTTTATTCGCAATATCCTCGATGCCGCACCAAAGTATATGCAGGATGCCTTGCTCGAGGAGATTCGTGGGATTCTTCATGCTCCAAATAAGCAAACGGCCCGGCTGTTATTGGAACAAGTGCTGGCCAAATGGGAAGAAAAAGCCCCAAAAGCCATGCAAATCCTCGAAGAGGGATTCGAAGACGCCACCGCCGTATTGGACTATCCGGACCGTTATCGTCGGCGTCTGCGTACGACAAACGGAGTGGAACGGCTGAACGAAGAAATTCGCCGCAGAGAACGGGTCATCCGCATCTTTCCGAACCGGGAATCGGTGTATCGCCTCGTTGGTGCCGTGTTGATCGAAATCGATGAAAAATGGATGTCGGGACGTAAATACTTAGATATGTCCGAATATTGGCAGTGGCGGAAAACGAAAGAGCAAGAAGCTCGATCGGTGAATCAGGAGGCTCCGGCGATCAAGAGAGTGGGATAACCTCTACGCCGTGTCAAGGAGAACGTGGAATACCGGAGCGAAGCGAGGATATGCCGCGAAAGCTCCTTGACACGCCTGTTCCTTGACAACATGATGTTTTGTCCGGAAGGCGACTGGCAGGGAGACTTGCCGGACTTACCTACTATACGTCAAGTCATCAGGTCCATGTTGTCTATCAAAGGGGAATTTACACAATAATTTGGACTTGACCAACGCAGATACCTCCAGCATCAAGTTTCTACAACTCCCCTTCTTTTAAGTTAGTATTTTTATTCTTTCATTTTTTGAACAAGCAGTAAAGAAAGCTTTCTAAACAGAATTTACGAAAGATACGATAAAATTCGTTCTTTTAATTCCATTATTCCTGCGAGAGTAACAGAAGAAGTAAAATAGATGTCTCCTATAGGTAATACAGTTCTTAAAAGTCGGGTTGCTGTCTCGATATCTGCGTTAGGATGATCGATTTTTGTTATTACTCCAATAGGTGTTAGAGGAAATCCAGATGCAAAATTCGGAGGTAAAGTAGAATCTTTTCGTGTAGCATCTTGAATAATTAATAAAACTTTTGCCTCTAGGGCTGTCGCCATTAATGTTCGATAATACATTGGATTCTGGCTGTATTCCCCTGGGGAATCGATAATCCAATTTGCATATTCAAGAGACTGTGTTTTTTTAGCAGAGGAATGTTCCTCACCAAGTAACCTTTTCGCCAATGTAGACTTTCCCGAACCAACCGGTCCAATAATAAGCACTTTTCCTCTTTTCATGACCTTGTGATCTCCGCAGTTGAAAATTTTAAAGTTTTAACAAAAAACTCATTTATATTTTGTATTGCTGTCTCTACATTAGAAACACTTCCAACAATCACCAAAGAACCTGTAAAACGGTCTAAGTAGCCAATCTCTACATCTGCCGATTTTGTAGCAATATCCGCAGCGATAATGGCAGTCTCTGTCGGAGTAACCGTTAAAATTCCAATGGCTCCGGCTTCGTTTATACCAAGGCGTGTATATAATGATTCATCAGGATTAGCAATAATATGAGCTAAGTTTAATTGCTTGCCGGGTACATATTCTTGAATAACGCGCTCTTTTTTCTCCATGCCATCTCTCCTTATTATTTGCGGTATTCAAAAGAATCTACAATCCCTACAACAACTGCATCAACAGGAGAGTCCTTACTGATTAATATTCTAGCGGAGCTTCCTCTTGAAACAATGACTGTTTCTCCATGCCCTGCCCCTATGCGGTCCGCACATATCACTTGTGTGCCTACATCTGTTCCATCGGCATGAATGGGCTGAACTAGTAAAAGTTTTAAATTGTCCATTCCTGCCTCCTTTTGCGTCGCCCAAACACTTCCGACCACCCTTCCAAGAAACAAGAGGATCACCCCTGCACAAATTTGACATCAATCTTCTTTTCATTTAATATGTCTTTTGCTTTTGGTGTAATTAATACCTTCTTATCGACTATCAGTGAATCATTTTCCTTCAAATGGTACTCTACCCAGTCTGCTGTTACTACGTTTCCTTGAAAGCTTTTTCCTTTGTTCACATCTGATGAAATTGTTTCATAACCTTTCAATTTTTCTAAAATTGTCCTATATATTTCCCTTTGCTTTGTAAGGATAATTCCCATGTTCTTTAAATCTTCTTTATATTGAATGAAGAGTTTTTGATAAGCGGGCGGCAGTGATAATTTTTTTAATGTTCTTCGATCGGAGCGCTTAATCCCTGGAACATCTTCACCGATGATAACCGGCTTTCCTAAAGTTAATGCGGAAAACACGATTTCCGCTTTAACCGAGCCTTTTAGTCCAAGAGCTATTCTTGCTGCATTATCTAAATCAATTTCCGGAATCACTACCGCATCATATTCTTTAGGAAGTTCTAAAGGAGCAGGGGCAAATTCGTCTGCTGCGATCACCTTCGTGGATCCTGTCGACTCAATTTGATGAAGACCAAGCCAAGCAGACGTCTCTCCATCTAAGAATAAGAAATCATAGTCAATTTCTTCATTATTTAGTTGTATAAACTGATCTGTAAATAGTTCGTGAGCGGAACTATCACAAAAAACGAACAACACCTTTTTACGTTCTTTTTTACTGGTTTTTGCTTTTTCTAAAAGGTCGCGCACAATCGTCTCCACTAATGTCTTTAACTCTAAATTCATGTCGTGACCCATTTCATCACCTCTAAGCCCTTGCGCTAAAAAGTTCCCCGTTTTTTCCGATTACTTTGACAAAATCACCCGTCCTTAAGTTTGCGGCATTTGCCTCGTCGGTATCAATATGGAAATCAAGAGTAAATCTCTCATTTACTCGAACAACGACTTCTGGAAAAACAACCGGCCGATCAGATATAGCTTGAACCATAAGTCGATCGCCGTCTTTCACTTTGAATTCCTTTGCATCATCTGGAGACATATGAACATGGTTTTTTGCAACAATAACACCTTGTGAAATCGTGATAGAGCCAACTTTTCCAACGATTGTAATACCAGGTGTCCCTTCAATGGAACCGGAAAGCCGGACAGGTGGATGAATCCCAAGAGTAAACCCATCAGTACGCGAAATTTCTACTTGGGTTAACTCTCTTGCAGGACCTAAAACCCTTACTCTCGACAGGATACCTTTAGGACCAACAAGTGTCACTGTTTCCTCTGCGGCAAATTGTCCAGGCTGTGAGAGTGGGCGGTACGGTGTTAATTCATATCCTTTTCCAAATAGAACTTCCACATCATGAGGCGAAAGATGAACATGCCGATTAGAAACCCCTACCGGAATTCTCCATTCCTTTGTTTGAACGATATTTTGAATTGAGTTACTGCCCATCACTTCAATTTTTATTCCACGGTCACGCAAAAAGTCTCGGGCAGCGGGCGTCAACCGATGTTGATGTGAAATGAAATAAGGATTTGATAACGTTCCTTTTAACATTTCTGCTCTTAAATGTGTTTCCGTAATCACCGTCATTTACTTCTAACCTACTCCCCTGCTTTTGGAAGAAGAAGTTCAATATCTGCGTGAGGACGTGGGATTACATGAACAGAGATTAATTCCCCTACCTTTTCAGCTGCTGCAGCACCAGCGTCCGTTGCTGCCTTTACTGCTCCAACATCTCCTCTTACTAAAACTGTTACCAGTCCGCCGCCCACTTGCACTTTTCCGATTAACTTTACGTCTGCAGCTTTTACCATTGCATCCGCCGCTTCAATTGCTCCAACTAACCCTTTTGTTTCAATCATCCCAAGTGCCGAATATTCTCTTGCCATGTTAAATAACCTCCTTAAAATTTTATAAGATTATCAATTTTATTTCATTTCTGCAAGGATTCTCTTAACAATCTCCGTAATCTCTTCCCTGCTGATTGTTAAATTCCCACCTTGATCTATAGAAACGTTCTTTCCCGTTTCGGAAACATCTGTTATTTTTACTGACTGCAAAGTTTCGCTCTTTGTAGTGTTGTTCATTTCCCTTATGCCAAATGCCACTCGTTTTACATTCATCAAATGCTGCGGTCCAATATTATCAGACGTAATATTGTTTCCGTAAGAGCCACATCCAAGAGTCAGAGATGGAAAAATTCCTGTTGTTGCTCCTATTCCGCCAAATGTCGTTCCAGAGTTTACCACAATTCTTGAAGCCGGTTGCTTTAACGCAAATGCTTTGATTACTGCATGATCTTGACAATGAATCCCTAATGTATGCCCCAATCCGCCTGTCTCTAATAATCTAATACAGACATCGCATCCTTCCTCCCAGCCATCTACTGTATACAAAGCTAAGATAGGGGATAGTTTTTCAATTGCAAAAGGGATATTTTTTCCAATTTCTTTTTCTTCTCCAACTAAAACTTTTACCTCTGTAGGAATAGATAAACCTGCCATCTTACCGATTGCTTGAGGTGATTTCCCAACAATTTTTGGATTTAAACTTCCTTCTGTGAGTATTATAGATTCTACTCTCTCTTTTTCCGTTTCCGACAATAGATACGCACCGTATTTTTTGAGTTTATCCATAAAAGCTTGTTTTATCTCTCTTTCTACGACAACCGCCTGTTCTGAAGCACAAATGGTACCGTAATCAAATGCTTTGCTTTCAATGATATGCCGTGCCGCTTGGTCTAAATCAGCGCTTGTATGGACATACACAGGAACATTTCCTGGCCCCACTCCGTAGGCAGGCTTCCCAGAACTATAAGCTGCCTTCACCATTCCGGGCCCACCAGTTGCAAGAATTACATCTGTTAATTTATGTGACATTAGTTCTCTCGTTCCCGGCAAAGATGGATATTCCATACACTGAATAATATTTTTTGGTGCTCCAGCATCTTGTGCAGCTTTTGCCATGATCTTCGCAGCTTCTAATGAACACTTCAGCGCTGAAGGATGAGGACTGAAAACAATTGCATTTCGTGCTTTTACCGCAATAAGAGATTTAAAGATGATGGTAGACGTCGGATTGGTGGAAGGAACGACTCCAGCGATAACACCGACTGGCTCCGCTATTTCCCAAACTTGTTTATTTTCATCAGTACCTATAATTCCAACGGTTTTCATATCTTTAATAGCCGCATATACTTCTTTCGCTGCAAAAAGATTTTTTGTCGTTTTATCTGTTTCATTACCAAATCCAGTTTCTTCTGTAGCCATTCGTGCTAAAAAGCTCGCATGTTTTTCCGCCTCTAAAGCCATATTTTCCACAATTCGATCAATCTGTTCCTGCGACAATTCTGCTAGTTTTTTCTGTGCTTCTCTAGCTCTTTGGAGAAGATTGCGTGCTTCCTGAACCGATAGTAAATCAAAATCTGCCATCATCGTTTAACAATCACCTCCTTGATCGACATTAATACTTGATTCTTCTGATAATCGACTGTTTTCTATATTCTCGCTTTTCATTTTTTTCTTTCTTTCCCGTTTTTTTATTGGGTTTCCAATCAAATGACGAATAACATTTTCATCAGGACGAGGGATCACATAAGAAGCACGGTACTCTCCAATCTCCTTCGCTTTCTGCACCCCTGCTGAAACAGCTTCCTTTACAGATGCTACATCACCGATAAAATAGACCGTTACAATCCCTGCATCAGGTTTCTGGTATGTAACAATCCGAATATCAGCTGCTTTTACAGCTTCATCAGCCGCAGCAATTAGCGAAGTCAACCCTATTGTTTCAATCATACCAAGTGCATAATAAGAATTTTTCATTGTAACGATCCCTCTTTTCTAAAAAGATTTATGAGGGTGCCGAGCAACATTTTGCACTGCCTCCGCAAAAGCTTGTGCAGCTGCTGTACATGCAGATTGGCTTCCAGTTAATAATCCGCCTCCAAAATTTGTTTCAGTCGGGGGCGCATACAATTCGCAAATTTTCACGTCAGATGCCTTTAATGCTGCATCTAACCCATACATCGCTTCAAGAGGGGGCGCTATTAAGTAAGCTAATGGCTCACCCGGTTGAATCCCTGCAATTTTGGATAAGTAACTGCCCGTTCTCGATATTGTGTACGCATAATACGCGTGACTTCCTTCCTCATTTAATGAATAAAAACATGGTCCATTTTCAATCATTTCAAATACTGCTTCTAATCCACTCTTTACATCAGAAGGATTTTCTCCCCCCAAAATTCCAATAAACTCACCAGAGAGCGGACCCGATGCGTGAGCAGAACCTGCATAGAAGGATTTCGCATACACTACTTCTACCGCTGCCTTTTTGGTCGCTTCATCTAGGGCAGTATAGCCAACATCATCAATCGTTAATGTAACTAAGGCAAGACTTCTTATATGGGTTGCTAAATTTAATTTGTTTGCTAAACCAGGATCAACATTGGAGATGATTCGACTCGCTAGCACTTTTGCCCGAATTGGCTCTCCTATCACAATATTTTCACCTCCCCAAAACAAAAAGGTGCCCTGTGCAGAGAAAAAAGCTCTACACATTTAGGCACCTTTGCCTGTGATTATGAACTTGTAAAAATACTCATTTTGTTTGATCATATTTTTCTCATAATTAATGTTATTTACATATCCTCATCTTGTCAATATATTTTTTGAATAATACGAAAATAGCAAAAATATTTTACATAAATTGTCATAACGATAATTACGTGACAAATTTTGTACGATTAATTTCAAGCTGTATTTGTGGAGGGCGCCTGAAAAAACAAGGGAACATAATGCTATAGCAAAATCCTAACTATACTTGAGCAAATGCACTAAATATAAATTTACAATCAAACAAAAAAAGGCGAACAGTGGCAGGCACTGTTCGCCATTCATAATGGAGCATGAATATACAATATCATCCCGATAAATTTTTTGACAATGAAACGGATATTAACTCACTTTTTCCAAGGTTACCTTTTTTTCTTTGGTCCCTATTCGATAAAACCAAACGCCTAAAATAGTAAAAAATATAGGTCCAACAACAAGTGGTGCATATTGTGAAACGGTCGTATCAGGAGCAGGGATCAAGGTTAATACGATTGTCCCTATAACAGATATTAATCCAATACTTGCCATCAAATAGGCTAATTTATTATTCTTTACTTGGAACGGTCTGACTGTTGCATGGTCTGTCCTACGCAGCTTGATATAAGCACAAATTAAAAAGATATAAGGAATAAAAAAGGCAAGAGTGGCCATAAGGACCAGCATATTCAATGCTTTAGATACAGTCGGAACAAACCCAGAAAGCAGTAATATAATGGATACGCCTGCGGCTTGCCAAAGAATAAGGTTTGCGGGCATATCTTGTTTATTCGTTTTTGTTAGAACTCTAGGTAGAACCGTCTTTCCACTTTCATAGAACATGACACTTGGATTCAAAATTAAAAATGACAATGCACCCACCGTTGAAACGACAAAACATATGCCAAGAATCTGCGATAATTGAAACGGTAAATGGAACTGTTTAGTGATCTGATCAGCAAATAAGTATAAAGCCGTTGCCGTTTGATCTGGTTTGATATGAATAACAAATTGAAAAGCGATTGTACCAAGAATATAAATGGCTCCAATAATCACTGAACTAATCCAAATAGCTTTGGGAAATGTTTTTTGCGGATTTTTTACATCTCCTGCTATAGTTCCAAGCGTTTCCATACCTGCAAAGGCAAACATCAAGGTGGACAAAAACATCACCGTATCCAATGAAACATTATTAGGTGTAACCGTCCGTGCTGTAAATTCGGTTGCTGAATGATGTCCACTTAGAATACTGGCAAACCCAAATCCGAAAATTAAGATGACTGGCACAACTACTCCAAGCGGGGTTCCGAGTGCCGCCAGCTTCTCGCTCATTTGCGTACCACGCAATGTTAACAACGTAATAACCCAGAAAATAGTAAGTGATATCATCGTCGTTAACCATGTGTTTTGGATAATTTGCTGTTGATTAATTGCATAAGCAATATTGACCGTTATTCCGAGCAAGAGGGATGGATAATAAGTGAAATTCGCAATCCAATAAAACCAGCTGCTTAAAAAGCTTGCTTTTTTTCCAAAAGCGCGGTTTACCCACGCACTTACTCCTCCCTGTTGAGGATAAGTCGTCGATAACTCCGCAACGATCAAGCTAATCGGAATAAAAAATAGCAATGCAGCTAAAATCCAAAAAAGAATAGCAGATGGTCCAACTGTCGCAGCAAAAGGAATATTTTTTAAACCTAATATTGTATTGATACTAATGATAGTTAATCCGAATACACCGAGCTTCTTTTTCTCTGTAGATTCCATTACTGTTTATCCCCCTAATAATGGATTAATATGGAAAGATATAATTATAATACATACATAAGAATAATTATTCAACTAACTTTATTAAAATAATATTTTTTAATTAATTATGATTGTTTTGTTAATTTTTATATAGGGATGTCCTTTGGCTTTTCTGTAAGAGCGGATGAACTCCCTCATTTTGAACACATTCCATTTTTTAGGTTATTCTTCAAATTTCTTGTTTTTTCTTGGCAAGAAGATACCCGAACTTCTTTCATCGAACATTGATAGGCACTGTTCGCTAAGGTGTCCCCCTTAGAAATGAACTCTCGTTTCTTTTCGCAAATGCTTCATTATGTGCTATTCTTAATGATGGAAAAAGAAAAAACAGAAAAGGTGTTTTTTATGAAATCATACATAGTCGTTGGAGGCGGAATTTTAGGAGCGTCTACCGCTTATCACTTAGCAAAAGAAGGAGCGAAGGTAACATTAGTAGATAGAGGTGACAAAGGCCAAGCAACGGATGCCGCGGCTGGAATTGTTTGTCCATGGGTTTCCCAGCGCCGAAATAAGCTTTGGTATCGTTTAGCGAAAGGCGGAGCGAGATTTTATCCTGCTTTAATAGAAGAACTTAGATCCTATGGTGAAACGGAAACGGGATATGAGCGTGTAGGAGCAATCTGTCTCCATACAGATGAAGAAAAGCTGCAAAAGATAGAGGAAAGAGCATTACAACGTCGTGAAGACGCACCGGAAATGGGCGAAATTACGCGGCTGTCTCCGAAGGAAACAAAAGCGCTATTTCCGCCATTAGCAAAGGGGTATAGCTCCATTCATGTCAGCGGCGCCGCCCGCGTCAATGGAAGAGCACTTCGCGACTCTTTAGTTAAGGCAGCTCAAAAGCTTGGGGCTACTTATATCAGAGGAAACGCAACACTTATCCATGAAGGTGCTCGGGTCATCGGTGTTGAAGTCGAAGGAAGACAATATGCAGGAGATGCAGTCATTGCAACGGCTGGCGCGTGGTCAAAAGAGCTGCTTCTACCGTTAGGCATTGAATTTTTAGTGGTGCCGCAAAAAGCACAAATCGTCCATCTTGAAAGACCAGAACAGGATACAGACAACTGGCCCGTTGTCATGCCGCCAAGTAATCAATATCTCCTTGCCTTTCAAAATGGCCGTATCGTTGTCGGCGCAACTCATGAGGATGAGGCTGGCTTCGATTGCAGAATAACGGCTGGCGGTTTGCACGAAGTATTAGACAAAGCCTTAACCGTAGCTCCAGGGCTGGCAAATTGTACTCATCTTGAAACAAGAGTTGGTTTTCGTCCATACACTCCTAGGTTTCTTCCGGTCTTTGGAGCGCTTCCAGGTTTTAAAGGCATCTATGTGGCCAACGGATTAGGCGCATCCGGACTGACAGCTGGTCCTTACTTAGGTTCTGAACTGGCCAAGCTCGTGCTCGGAAAACCAACAGAATTAGACCCTCTTGACTATGATGTCGCTGGCGCCATTAAAAAAATAGAATAAAACCCCCGAAGTCGATAAGAGTCGTGCTCGAATCCCCCTCTCGCCTATATTGGCATCATGTAGAGGGGGCTTTTTAAAGGAAGTTTGGTGTTTTCGTATTGCATATCAACGATGCAGTCGCGACAACACCCCGTTCAAACACGCAATCGTAATTCGTTTTCGATCCAGATGGCTAAACAACTGCTTAAACATAAAATCCATTTTCAAATCGAGTTTGTCATGAGGATTCATCCTTTTGGGGATTTTTTTGAGGAAATATAGAGAATTTACTTTTATTAAAGTGAATATTAAGATACTTAAACAGAATTTTCCGATAAAAATAGAAAGAGAGCCGAGTGATTTTTTGGAGTATTACGGGCTCTCCTTTTCGACATACTTCAAAGCGTGCCAGGCACTGTTCTAGGGAAAAACGGTTAGCTCAGGGGCGCATTTTCCTTCTTCCTCATTGCCATCGGGATATACACACAGAATGGTTCGCTTTCCATATAATCTCCTGTAACCGCGTACGCTCTGGAGCGGGAACCGCCGCAAATATAACGAAACTCGCAAACGCCGCATTTTCCTTTGTAGTTTTCAGGCTGGCGCAAGTCTTTAAATACCTTTGACTCTCGATAAATTTTCGAAAGCGGGGTTTCGCGAACGTTTCCGCATACAATCGGAAGCAGGCCGCTTGGCATGACATCGCCAATGTGGGAAACGAATACGAATCCATTCCCATCGTTAACTCCTTTAGGAGCGCGCTTCAAGCCATCGATCGTTGAGGCTTTATCAGTTGTAATCGTATCCTCATAACGAATTTCACCGTTTTCAATTTTATGCTCGCGCATTTTTTGCTGTAGAACTACACGTCTATAATGCTGTGCTGCGGTTGTTTTAATATCATATGGCGCTGTTTTGCTTAGTTCATATAGCCAGCGAAACACTTTTTCGTGCTCGGCGGGGGTAATGCAGTCATTGATCTGCCCTCTTCCAGTCGGAACAAGCAGAAAGATGTACCACATGACCGCTTTCAAATCAGCAACCAATTTCGCCATTTCCTCTAAATGGCCATAATTGTAACGTGAAATGACCGTGTTAATTTGCAGCGGCATGTTCAATTCGTTTAAGTATTTTATTTTTTCGATTGTAAGTTCAAATGAGCCAGGTGTTCTGCGGAAACGGTCATGAATTTCCGGTATTGGCCCATCAAGGCTAAAAGCCCAGCGCGAAAGTCCCACTTGTTTAGCCTTCTCCATTTTTTCTTTCGTCACATTCGGGGTGGCGCTTGGTGTGATGGAGACGCGCATGCCTTTTTTAATGGCATAATCCGCCAGTTCAAAAAGGTCTTCCCGCATCATGCAATCGCCGCCAGTGAAAACAAGCATCGGATTATTCATTTCGTAAATGTCATCAATCAGCTTGATGCCTTCTTCATGAGTTAATTCCCTTGGATCCGGAACAGGCTGCGCATCGGCGCGGCAGTGAACGCATTTAAGCTGGCATGCTCTTGTTACTTCCCAAATGACGATAAATGGGTTCACATTATAATCTATATCCCCCATCTCTTGCCTGCAGGAATTCCCGATTTGATGTGGATGTCCATTTCCATGCATTTTCATCACCAAACTTTATTTTCTTGCCATAATGTTTTTACAAGTTCATTATAATCTTGTTCGCTTTTTTCGCATGAAAAGTTTGTTACAATACTTGTAACATTCCTATTCCCAAATAATCGCCGCGAAAAATTCTGCACAAACGGAACATCGTTTTAAGATGAGGAAACTTACATTATCTTAGTAAAGCGGTTAAGCAAATAAAAACCCCAGACGAGTAATTACTCGTTTGGGGTGGGCTATAGGAGTATCAATCATCGCCGTACATAAGGTCATCTAACAACTCATTTTGAGCTTGAATTTCTTTAAATCTGTTTAACCTGTTCATTAAATACTTTATAGAAACTTCCTTATCACTCGACATTTCCTCTTCGTAAATTTTTATCTTCACTCCATTATTTGTTAAATCAGTAATAAGTTTCTCAAGTTTAGCGTCATCATCCTCATTTTTGAATAAGTCACATTCAAAAATGGGACTACTATTCTCTATTCTATTTTTTATATCACCAAGACCTAAGTTAGTATATTTTTTTACCATTGCTAAATGCTTTGTTTGAACAGTATTTTTGTCTAGTAATACTAGTATTTTTGACAATTAATTAACCTCCTTTCAATATCAACGATTAAAAATCATTTAGAATTGAATCGTTTATTGGTCTCCCAGGAAGACTATCTCGATAATTACCACCATGCCAACGATACAAGTGTTCTCTAAAAGTAACTGGATAAATAATTTCCCCTTTGTCAGCTACTTGTGGATACTTAGAAGCACTATATGTATGATGACCAATTATAGGCTTACCATTGTGTTTTGGTATATTTCCATTCAAAATGTCTTTGATTTGTTCGGGTGTCCAATTTCTAGTTGAATTACCGTTCATTACCCGAACTTTTTCTTGTTCTCAAAAATTATCTACACCCCTATCCCTTCTTCGTTTAAACCTCTTATTCCATTCTAATTGTTTCCATTCCTCTCGTGTTATTGTTCTATTTTTGACCTTTTCATTTAATATCTTCATTTTCTTACTACCCATAATCTTATACGGTGTTTCCCTTGGGGTTAAATCAAGATTTTTTGCTCTTTCTGCTATGATATCAGCCTCATTTTTTACTAATCTATCACCTATAGCATTCCCGTTATTCACCACTCCATCCGCCGCTTTACTCATCGAAAAGCGCACAGAGCTGGTGGCTTCTTCCGCGGTCTCCTGTATTCCTGCTCTTGATACTGGTCCTATCCCGACAAATGACGGCTGCAGTTGGACAGAGAGAACGTTATCAAGAAGATCCTCCCATTGCTTCTTGATCGAGCGGATCGTTTGGGTAATCGGCGCTTTTACCACTCTGTCCCTGATAGGACTTCAGGCAATCGACCATCGTCTCGTAGGCCTTGTGTTTCAATTCCCATAAAGACGCCATCTTGATTTCCTCTCCCCCATTTACACACTATTTAAATGGTAAAACAAGGAAAATGAGGATAAATCATGATATATTCCTGTTTTGCCAAATGACAATCAGGACTTTTTCCTTATTGATGATTCCGCTATGTGAAACATGTCAAAGTACCTTCGAAAATTGTCTTAGTTTAATACAACTCGATCAATCATGTTGTACAAACCGATGATACATGATGGAAAATTGCGCAAAAATATGGAACAACTATTCAAGCGATTGTTGATGCGAACACATTAGATTCAAACAAACATTTGTATATCAGAAAAATTAACGATCGCAACAGAGTAATTAGTCTATCTGAAAAAAATTTCAATATTCGTTAGGTTATACCGAATTTATCGAATCGCACCGTTTCGGTACCAAAATGGCACCAACCATCACTTGAGCGCTATTTGGAGTGCCTGCTATAAACAACAAAAAGCTTGAAACCCTTGATAGACAAGGATTTCAAGCTTCCCTTAGAGATGATTCCGACTAGGCTCGAACCAGCGGCCTCCCCCTGTCAAGGCACGGACCGAAAAAACTATTATCCCAGCGTGATTTCATAAGTCGCCGACAAATCCTCAAACGTAAACGTCGGGGTGTACGTCAAGTCAATGTGTACTTGGTATCCTCTGCAACGTCAAAATACACTTTGCCGTTGATTTTGTTCCCGCGTTGATGTTTTCGTTCATGAAGGCATCGTCATCCCCAAGTACTCCGAATATTGTGTGCCGTCCGCCGCAGCGATGGACAATTCCTCGGAACCGAAATACCATTGCTCTTCCCCATTGTTTACAACTTCGAACTCGATGGCGAGTACCTTTTTGCCCGATCTGATTGAATAGTAGCTTTAGATGGATTAAGGTTTTATTTCATTTGAGCTTTTTTTATCAAAATTCACCCCATTTTCACACCCATTTTTGTATTCCCGACAGTGAAATTTTTTATAAAAAACGTGAAATATTTCACATTTTTTATGAATAAAATGTGAAATGTCTCACAAAAGAAAAAATTTATGCTATAATGATTCGTGTGAATTAGTAAAAATTTTCCTTTCGAATGGATTTCACAGCACATTTTCATCACTTGTAAAACGATTTCTACCTTTTTCTTAGAGATATTCAATTCGTTCTTGGATATCCATCGGGCGAATTTCGTCTAAGCGGCGAGCAACATTTTTTAACATGATGCCATAAATACTTAACAGGAAAGGAGTTAAAAAATGAAATGTCTAGCGTACTCACCACCGGATTGTTGTGCGGATTGTGGGCCCTGTTAGCTCCATCTCTTGGGTTGATGACCTGGGCTGGGTTTGCCGGATGCACCACTTTTTTTGCAGTCGGCACGGGTGGTAGCAAGGGAATGGTAAAAGCGATGCTTTGCAACATCACGGGCGTCGGCTGCGGCATGCTGATACTCTGGCTGTCGGCTGCGCTGGAAATTCCCTACAGTGCAGCGATTTTTAGCGGGATCATCACCGTTGTCATGTGTTTGGCGGGAAAACTGCCGCTTATCAATTACACACCCGGAATCTTTATTGGTTGTTTTTCGACATTCGCTGCCAATGGCAATTGGCAAGTTCTGTTGCTTTCACTGTTAAGTGGGGCAGTGCTCGGATTCCTATGCGCCAAGCTTTCAGAAGAATTTTCGCACTGGTATCAGAAGCTGTCAGCGAAACAACGCAGTTTGACTTAAGAAAAGTAGATTCATAAAAACAATGGAGGTCACTCAAGCCGTTTGTACAAATGAGGTCATTAATAAAAATTACATATAAAAATGGGAGGGGTATCATCATGAATCAAAATCTGGCTATAGAATACGAACCAGAACAAATCGAAGCTTTTGATGTCCGCAGAGCAATGGAGGAAGCTTCACGGTGTTTACTTTGTGAAGACGCGCCATGCAGTAAAGGTTGTCCGGCCGGTACGGATCCGGCAAAATTCATCCGCAGCATCCGTTTTCGAAATATAAATGGAGCTGCCGAAACCATCCGTGAAAATAATATTCTCGGTGCCAGCTGTGCCCTCATTTGTCCTTATGAAAGGCTTTGCGAACAGGCATGCAGCCGCTGTGGAATCGATCGGCCGATTCAGATTGGAAAGCTGCAACAGTTCGCTATGGAACATGAAAGAAAATACAATAAGACCTATCTGACAAAAGAAGATACCTATACCGGAAAACGTGTTGCCTGCATCGGAGCAGGCCCGGCAAGTCTTTCGTGTGCTGCAGAGCTTGCCAAGAAGGGTGTCGAAGTAACCATTTTTGATGAGCATAAAAAACCAGGCGGCATGCTCCGCTATGGAATTCCTCCATTTCGTCTGCCGGATGCGGTGATTGATCAGGATATTAGTCAGCTGGAAAAACTCGGGGTCAAGTTTGAACTCAATCACAAAGTCACGCCTGAAGAACTGGAGCAACTAAAGAAAGAATACGACTCCGTCTTTGTCGGTGCGGGATTGTGGAAGCCGAAGAAGCTGCCTATTCCGGGATCCGATCTTCAGGGAGTTGTTACTGCCCTAGAATTTTTGGCTCGAGCAAGAGAAAACCATGGAGAGATGGCACCCCTTGGTCATGTTGTCATTATTGGCGGCGGAGACGTTGCCATGGACTGCGCGGCAACCTGCAAATATCTTGGTACCGCTTCCATATACGATGTTTTCATTGAAACCTTGGAGGGTGCGCCTGCCGTTCAGAGAGAAAAAGACTATGTTTTTAAAATAGGCATTCCATTGATTTCTGAATTTAAACCGATAGAATTTATCGGCAATGGAAAAGTGGAACGCGTGAAGTTTGAGCACATGACCAATGGATCGACCATGGAATTAGTTGCAGATACCGTCATTTTGGCGGTTGGGCAAACAACGCGGGAAGATGCAGCATCCTGGAAAGAATCAGAGGACATCTTCACCGGCGGAGATATGGTAAATGGCGGAGACACTGTTGTTCGGGCTGTCAAAGAAGGCAAAGAAGCGGCCGCAAAAATTATGGAATCTTTCAAATAGGAGGTAGGAATGATGATGAAAAAAGATTTATCGATTGATTTCGTAGGTGTACATTGCGAAAATCCATTCTTTTTGTCATCCTCTCCCGTGTGCAACAACGCAGAGATGGTTGCCAAGGCATTTGATGCAGGATGGGGCGGCATCTTTTATAAAACCGTTGGCATCAAAGCGATGGACGAGTGCTCTCCGAGATTCGATATTTTAACTAAAGAGTCTACGCCGTGGGCTGGCTTTAAAAATATGGAGCAGATTTCGGAAATGACAATGGAACAGAACATAGAAGAAATCAGGAAGCTTAAAAAGAATTATCCAAACAAAGTGGTCGGAGTCAGCATCATGGGATCCAACGAAGAGGAATGGATTACACTTGCCAAGGCTGTTACCGAAGCTGGAGCGGATATCCTCGAACTGAATTTTTCATGCCCGCAAATGACAAGCCATGCCATGGGTTCAGACGTTGGTCAAAATCCGGAACTTGTACGTAAGTACTGTAAAGCTGTAGTCGAAAACACCCATCTTCCTGTTGTCGCGAAAATGACACCAAATATTACCCGAATGGAAGAGCCGGCAATTGCAGCGGTTCAGGGCGGTGCCCATGGCATCTCCGCCATTAATACGATCAAAAGCATTACGAACATTGATTTGGACAATCTTACGGGACGGCCTGTCGTCAATGGCAAGTCATCCATTTCGGGTTATTCCGGTAAGGCGGTTAAACCCATTGCCCTGCGTTTTATCGCAGAGCTGGCAAAGTGCGAAGAATTGAAATCGGTGCATCTTAGCGGCATTGGCGGTATTGAGACATGGCAGGATGCGCTGGAATTCATCCTTCTTGGCTGCCGAAATGTCCAAGTGACCACCGCTGTCATGCAGTATGGTTACCGTATTGTGGAAGACTTAATCAGTGGAATCAGCCATTTCATGGATGAGCGTGGCGTGAATAAGCTGGATGATCTGGTTGGTCTTGCATTGAACAACATCGTTCCTGCTGAAGAACTGGATCGATCCTTTAAGATCATACCAAAAATTGATGAAGATAAGTGCGTAGGATGTGGAAGATGTTACGTATCCTGCTTCGACGGCGCACATCAGGCAATCGTATGGGACAGTGAAACGAGAAAGCCAAGAATCCTCGAAGACCATTGTGTAGGCTGTCATCTGTGCCTGAATGTCTGTCCGGTTTATGATTGCATCACACCAGGAAAAGTGGTCTTTAAAGAAGGCAGAGCCAACAACAGAACTGCGGAAGATATTGTGCAACAAGTGGTTTATCAATAATTTATCAATAATACGAAGTTTCAGAAAAGAGAAAGGCCTGACAGAAGCGGCCTTTCTCTTTTTCTTCGACCAGAATGTATAGGTTTTCGGAAATGACGTTTTCTGTCAATCAGCAACAAGCGTTTCTTCATCGTCGAGCCTTCTATCGATTCTCCATCGTAGGATACATTATCCAAACGTTTACTAAATCATTAAGCTTTTACAAAAAAATAAATCAATATTTTGCAACTGTTTGTGGTTTTTATTGATAGTTCCCACCTAAAATAAATCATAAATGAAATGACAATGTAATTTTTCAGTAAACGGGGTGTAAAAAAGTTGCGTTAAAATGAGGAAGGGACAAACTATATATAGAAGGCGGGAAGGTGTTTTCATGGATGAAATGACGAAACAATCATACATACAGAAATCCCTTGAAGAATGGAAGGAAGATATATCTGAAGTATTGAGCCAGATTAATCAAGAATATGAGGAAGTCAAACAAGAGTTAAGAGTTTACGCGTATAAATACAGCATTACAAAGCAAGTGATTCAGTCGACAGTGAACGAAGAAATCATTAAAACGATTCGCCAGCGTTACCATATACCATTTGAAGAGAAATATGAAAAACTGAAAGAAGCTATTCGTGATTTAGAAGAGAAAAGACGTGTTTTCCAAATGTTTGTAGATAAAATTGACGAAGTAACCCGGAAGGAAACGGCAAAGCCTGTGTGACATATAATATATATGAAACTTTTGAACACCTCATCAATTTTTATCTCGGCGGACTTTCCAATCCAAAATCGTAGCCACAATGGAAATTCCTATATTTATAAAGTTGATGTACAAACCGGATGCGGTACATTTACAAGAAAGAGTCAACAATACAGTTGGCTCTTTTTTATTATTTTATCCTAGGTTTCAAGAGTACGTAAGCAAGGAAAAGCCAGTTCATAGCACATTACCGGAGTGGCAGAATTTTAACGCAAAGGGGCAAAGCCCCTTTGTCTTGGCTGTTTAATATATTTACCGAGAAGTCTCCACCTCTTAACGGAGTGTAGGTGGGAGAGGTTCATTACGAACTACTTCAAAAATCGGTTGCCATTCCATCACAATGACTCCTCTGTAGACATCGGCAACGTTACAATGCACAACAGTAAAGGATCATAACGTATAACGCATTTATATGAAACATAATAAGCCCAGCTAATATGCACTTAGCTATGCTTGTGATGGTTGCTAACGCCCCCATCACACTGTAATGCCTGTGAAACGTAATGGCAAATATCGTTCTCGTCAACGCTATCTATGTAAAGCCTGTGGAAAGTCATTCAACGATATGACAGGTAGCCCATTGTCAGGAACGAGATAACCTCATAAGTGGTTGAAATACTTTGAGATGATGGTGAAAGGTTATACATTATCGAAGATAGCCGAAGAACTTGATATTCACATTTCGACGGCGTTTTATTGGAGACATAAAATCCTTAACGCTATTCGTTCACTTGGTTATTCAACACTAAAAGGGATAGTGGAAAGTGATGAGACATACTTTTTAGAGAATGAAAAAGGCAAGAAGTTCATCGCTCATAGAAAGGCTCGTAAACGGTGGCGGTGTAGCCAAAAAACGTGGTATTTCCAAAGAACAAATTTGTGTGGTGGTCGCTCACGATAGAAATGGTCAAATCCTTTCCCAAACGGCAGGAAAAGGTCGTATTACGGCTATGGAAATTGATGGGGTGTTAGGAAATATATTGACACCTCTGCTTTACTATGCACAGATACAGCGACCAACTATAAAAAATTCGCTACGATGAAGGGATTACAACACGAAGCCATCAATGTTCGCAAGGTGTCTATACAAAGAAAGGAATTTACCATATTCAGCACATCAACGGGTATCATACTCGTTTGAAAAAATGGATAAATAGGTTTCAAGGTGTAGCAACCAAATATCTTAATAATTACCTTTTCTGGCATCGTTTTCTCAAACTAAATAAATAAGAAGATGCCGTTTCAAGAACGTGTAAAGGCAATGCTTCTTGGCTCTTGTCAAAAAAAGTGAACTTTACTACTGTTGAAGGTATTAGAAGAACTGTTTAAAGGTTCTATTCAGCACCTTTTACTTCATCGCATTTCTAATATTATCAGGTATCATAACAACCTCAGTTGTTATAGGTGATGTTGGATAATCTTCATCAATACACTCGTACCAATATGCTCATCAACTCGCTTTGATTTGCCTTCTTTGACACGAAATTTACTTAATTCAACCTTCATAATAATCTCCAATGTAAAATTCTACTATATTCATTGATAGTTTATCATAATAGGTACCGTCAAGAATTTTGTGTAATGTAAGATAGATAGGGAATCCTCTTAACTTTCGTCCTGCCCATTTCTCGTTAGAATCTTGAATGGTCAAATAGACGACATTTTCAGCGGCTTCTAGTCTTGAATAGCCTGATACACCGGTTCCATTGTTTTGGGTAAGAATCACAATTTCTCTGTCTTGAGATGGGAGGAGAAGCTTTCTATACAGGAATTATCATAACAGTTTCCTTTTCGAGAATGACTTTCTTGAATTTGAAGTTCTTTTCCGTTTTCGTAAACCTTACGTCTTTTGCCTATTTCGTAAGGAAGTACTTCTTTTTCTTGTAGGGGTAGCGGGCAGGATGTCCTTGTTGGAGCGCGTGGTGTGCAGCTTGTCTTGCGAAGAGATATTGGTGGCAGACGGTTTGAATGGATTGGCTGTGAAGATGGAACTTTCTTTTCGTTTGTTTTTGCAGTTCGCTTTTGGTAATCCAACGGCCGTATTGGAGAAAATGTTCTTTCGCCAATCGAAGACATTCATTCCAAACACGGACGGATTCCCGATTGCAGGCGTACAATCGATCTAAATCCGCTTTCGATGCCCGAAAGAACACTTTTTGGCTCCAAAGCATGAGAATCCCTTCTTTCTTTGTCTGATGGGATAGTTTGATTATAGCACATATGTTCGTTTTTGGGAATCAAAAACTTTCTGATTCCTCTCCCTCCTTCACTCTTCACTCCGTTTAGAGGAAGGGAGACTTCTCGGGAAAAATGTTAAAAAAGCAAGAGGACTGATCTTTTCACTCAGCCCTCCTGCTTTGAGGAAATGGGAAAAAGCAAACACACGGTCGTTCCTTTTCCTTCTTCACTATGAATTTCCATTTTGCCACCATGCGCTTCCACGATTTTAAAACTCACCATTAATCCTAATCCTGTCCCTTTTTCTTTTGTACTGTAGAACGGTTCACCGAGCGTAGCCATTCGCTCTTTCGGAATGCCGCAGCCTTCGTCTGTGATGCAAATGAGAATCGAATCTAGTCGCTGCTTCGCTTCGATCCGTAATATTCCGCCATTTGGCATCGCTTCGATGGCGTTTTTGATGATGTTGATGAACACTTGTTTCAATTGGTTTTCATCACAATAAAGCGGCGGAAGTTGTTCATCAATGGAATATTGAACGGTCACATGATGCAATAGCGCTTGCCCTTCAAGCAGCTTCATCACATGTTGCAGCATGTCCGATACATGATGGTATGCCTTTTTTACTGGATTCGGCTTTCCAAGCAATAAAAACTCGTCGACAATTTCGTTCAATCGCTCTAATTCCGCTTCAATAATATCGAAATACATCTGATTGCGTTCTCCCTCTTTTAAAAGCTGGATAAACCCTTTCAGGGATGTTAATGGGTTGCGGATTTCGTGGGCAACCCCCGCCGCCAATTCACCGACAACCGCTAATTTTTCCGATTTTCGCAACAGTTCTTCCGATTGTTGAATAGAATCAATCATGTAATTGAAGCGTTTTGCGAGCAAGCCAATTTCCGTCGGATCGGTTTCATCTGCGCGAACATGTTTTTTCCCTTCGGCGACCGCTTCCGCCACATCACACAACCGGCGAATCGGATGGACAATTTGCCGGGCATAGAGCGCCGTTAAAAGCGATAAAATGAAAAATGCCGCAATAGAAGCAAGCCAAAGCGCCTTTTCAAACAGCGCATAAGGTTTATAAATTTCCGAAGCAGGGACTTGCGCAACAACCCCCCATTGCAAAATCGGAATGTACGCATAGGAAGCAAGCATCTTTGCCCCTTCCGTATTGACGACTTCTTCATAACCCGATTGTCCTCGGAGCAATTTTTGCACAATAGCGTTTTCAGCGACATGATCGCCAATTCGTTTTTTCGATGGATGAGAAATAATGTTCCCATTGCGATCGACGATGAACGTATAGCCGTGCTCCCCAATTCGAAAACTTTGAACAATGGATCGAAATAGCTTATTTTGTTTAATTCGCATCGATAAGTTGACGACTCTCTCCACTTCATTCCGTTCATTTAAAACAGGTACAGAAATGACAAGCAAATAACGTCCCGTATCCGCGGAAACAACATCGCTGAAGTAAGCTCTTTTCGTTCGCAACGCTTGTTGGAAATATTCACGCTTACTTAAGTTATAGTTTAATAGACGGCTCAGGTCATTCGGATAAAAACCTTTCACATATCCGTGCGAATCTAATACTGTAGCGCCATCAATATAAGGAGAAATTTCAATAATACGTTCAAGCCCTTCTGACCATTGCTTGGCATCATTCACCCGAAAATGTGGATCGTTTTGCACGTATTGCTCAAACTTATTTAAATCCTCGCCAATTTGAACAATTTGTTCTTTCATTCTCAAAACAGTTTTATCCGTCATGTGCCGATATTGCTCTTTGGTGATTTCAGGCAAATACATCCGAGCAATCATAAACATTAAAGCTAGCAAAGCAAAAATAACGGCTAAATTAATGATATAAATTTTCCAAAAAATACGTGACCGTATCCAATTCATTTCCCGCGACTCCCTACATCATTCGTTGTAGATTTTTATTATACTACTTATATCATGAAAATTGTCACATGTTTCATCGTGTACAAAAAAACCCGTTCATGTCAAGAAATGAAGTGAAATCTATAATATTTTAATTTTCAAAAAATAGAAATTTACTTAAATCCTATGTTATAATGATCCAGTACTCACAAGAAAAACATTTGTCCTTTTGAGGTGAACACCATGAGGCATGCTGAATTAAGAAAAAGCATCGGCTTTATCGCCGCAACATCTTTAGTCATCGGCACGGTCATCGGTTCCGGCATTTTCGTGAAACCAGGCGTTGTCATCGCCGCCTCCGGCGACTCGACAATGGCCCTATGGGCATGGGCCATCGGCGGCATTATTACATTAGCGAGCGGGTTGACGATCGCAGAAGTGAGCGTAAAAATTCCGAAAACCGGAGGACTGTATGTTTATGTAGAAAAGGTGTACGGAAAGTTTTGGGGCTTTTTATGCGGATGGGTGCAAACGATTATCTACGGCCCAGCGGTGATCGGAGCGCTCGGATTATACTTCGGTTCGCTATTTGCAGGGGTGTTTGGTTTTTCAAAGCAGACGGAAACATGGATCGGAATTTTAGCCGTTCTTTTTCTTGCGCTCATTAACATGCTAGGAACACAATACGGCGGTGCAGTTCAAAGCTTGTTAACATTAGCAAAACTGCTTCCAATCTTCCTTATTATTGTGTTTGGAATGTTTCAAGGAGATGTGCCTGTATTCGGAATGAAAAGCGAAAGCAGCCAAGCGATCAGCATGGGGGCTGCTGTGTTAGCGACGCTTTGGGCGTACGACGGCTGGATGAATGTCGGGTTTGTGGCAGGCGAAATGAAAAATCCAGCAAAAACGTTGCCAAAAGCCATTATTACTGGAATTGTCATTGTCATGCTTTGCTACTTAGCCGTCAATATCGCGCTCCTTCACGTTCTTCCCGCGAGTAAAATTGTCGAGCTTGGCCCGAACGCCGCAAAAGAAGCCGCGGCGCTACTATTTGGCGGTGTAGGCGGAAAAATGGTTGCGATCGGTATTTTAATTTCTATTTTCGGTTGTTTGAATGGAAAAATTTTAACATTCCCACGCATGCCGTTTGCGATGGCAGAAGACGGGCTGTTCCCTGGCGCCCGTTTCTTCTCGCGCGTTCATCCGACTTTTCACACTCCTGTTCAAGCAACCGTTTTACAAGCAACGATCGCTGTGGCGATGATGCTAATGACCAGCCCAGATCGCTTGACCGATATCGCCATTTTTAGCGTTTTCTCATTTTACGGCTTAGCGTTTTACGCTGTGTTTTTGCTTCGGAAAAATCAAAAGCCCGATCATTCGTTATATAAAGTTCCTTTATATCCTGTAACGCCAATTGTCGCGATCGCAGGAGCGCTTTACATTATTGGAAGCACCGTCATCCATCAACCGCTCGATGCTTTTCTTTCCGTGTTAATCACATTATCCGGAATTCCTGTTTATTGGAGTCTTACAACCAAACAAAAAGATAAAACGGCGAAACAAGCAAGTTAAACGAACACCAACACCATCAAAATGCGTTTGTTCACCTAAATAGTATTGACAACGATCGAAAAAAATGTAAAACCGCTAAACGGACGCCGTTTAGCGGTTTTCTTTTTCAAACAATGTAAAAGACTACCCGTATCCTTCTTTTTCAAGATCTTCTCAACGCTGCTGAATGGATACAATAGCGAAGCCCTGTCGGTGCTGATCCGTCATTAAAAACATGTCCTAAGTGCGAATCGGCTTTTCAGCTACGAGCTTCTACGCGAACCATATCGTGGCTTAAATCTAATTCGGTCTTAATATTTTTCTTCATGAAAATGCTTTGTAAAACTTGGCCAACCGTAGCAGAATCATACTTGGCGAACAGTGCCTAGCACTGTTCGCCATAATGGATTTGTTTTCTCGAAGAATTGTCGGGTAGGCCATCAGTGAACGGATGAATCATCAATTCGCGATACAAGCATTAGAGAGAGCTGTTTGGAAGCGTCAACCTCCACCTAGGTTGATTTATCACTCTGATCAAGGATCACAACTATCAAAACAAGCATAAGCCGCAAAGGGACTTAAATACTTTCTATTTCAATGTCTGAAGTCCGTATGTTATCGTTATCAGTTTATTTTGCATTTCGAATCCCAAAAAATCCTTCTGAAAATAACTATTACTTTTCAATGCTCTGTAGAGAAAATCAATTAGAAAATAAAAATCATATATGTTATTTTTAGATTAAAAAACTGAGAGATATTCAATCTCCCAGGAATATATTTAAATATCATCGTAAGCATCACCTAAAGGTATAAAATCTTTTTTTAACCAGTACCAATAGTCTCCCTTATTTTCTATAAACCGCTCTAATAAGTCAGTAAAAGAAGTAGCTATAATAGAACACTCCCCCACTACCCCATGTCTATCATAAAAACTATCATAGCACCTTCCGAGTCTTTTTGGGTTCAAATCGATTGTAATATATTCACCGTTTCTGTCTGTTGCACATATATACCAATCTGATGAAATATCTTCTTCACATAACTCCCCACAATAACAGGATTGGCTAGCACAAAATCTTGAGGAGGAACTATTAAAACTGGATAATCTGCTTTTTCGTATAAAACAACTCCCCCACATAGCTCATAAAATTTAAGCACATCATCAGGTAAAGTATGTGATTTATTAACTTTGGGAATACCAGATGGTGGATAAACCACGCAATCTGGTAAAGTTTTTATTTTATTTATTAAATTCTCTATATTCATGGTTTTTCACTACTCCCGATATATATACTGATGAAATGCACGATAATAATCTCGTCTCGCAGATTGTGGCACATTCGCAGCATCAAACATTCTTTCTGTTAATTGTTGCACTTCTTGAGGTGAAACCGATTTCCAATCTACTTTTCCCCCAACTTTTTTACCTGTTTTCTCATATAACCATTCTCTGTATACCCTTTTTGTAGCATCATGCTGTTCTTTTGTCAAGGCAATCGTAGGAGTATCAGCACCTCTACTTACATAATTCGGTATGTTATGCTTAGCCCAAACATCTAATACACCATGATGATTTTCTAGTGGGGAATTGCTAGGACGATAAGGTACTACATCATATACTTTAACATTTTCAGTACCCTTATATGCATATAAGGCGTCATCCGTTCGTTTCCCCACTTCTCCTTCGACTTGACTCATTGAAAAGCGCACGAAGCTGGTGACTTCTTCCGCGGTCTCCTGTATCCCTGCTCTTGACACTGGTCCTATCCCGGCAAATGCTGGCTGCCATTGGGCAGATCGAACGCTGGCGAAAAAGTCGTCCCATTGCTTCTTAAATGAGCGGATCGTATTGCTGATCGGAGCTTTTACGACTTGGTGGTATACCGCTTGAAGGGTAGGCATGATTTTATCATAGCGGAGAACATGTTTCGTTTGCGAGACTAATTCGGAAACATCCGCTGCTGTTTCTGCCGCTTTCGCTCCTTTGATCCCCACTTTGCCGGCGACGCCTGCTCCTTTGGCTGGAGGAATGACGGACAACAATAGCATTCCTCCCGCCAGCCAGCGGTCTCCTGCTGAAATCCGTTCCCCGGTGATTGGATCGTATTCTCCAAGCAATCGCTGCAAGTCATACCAGCCAAGAAGCTCCAGACCGAATTCTGTCATGTTATCGGCAAGCGTTTGGTCTGCCTGTCTTATTGCCGCGGCTGTTCGATACAGCAGTTCCTCCGCTTCATTCAGCTTTTCTTCATAGATCTGGAGCCAATAAACAAGCTCGTCTTTGAACTCATGGATGGCATCAGAGCCGATTCCTGGAATCTCCATCACTAAAGAGGGAAGTTCCCAGGAAAGCGAGGTTCGCGCGCGCTGACAGGCGTCTTCCGCATCGGGGACATGTTTTGCTACCGTTTCCAGCTCGTCTGGTTTGATTTGAATGGTTGTCATGATAACTCCTCTATCTTTCGCTGTATTCGGGCGATTCCCCTGCTTATTTCATGAAGAAGATCGTCTGCGGCCGCATCAATATGTGATTCGATTGGCCGCAAGTCCCCGTATATCGACTCAGACGCTTCCCTCGGCTCTCCCTGACAATGTGAGACATATTCATCATTCACGTGGTAAAAGGAATGTAAGCCATGATCAAATTCCTCGATCGTTTCTTCGACCTGCCCCTGATAAGACTGGAGACAATGGCTCATCGTCTCGTAGGCCCTGCGTTTCACTTCTTTTTCGATCGATTCCAAGAAAGGCAACACCTTGATTTCCTCTCCCCCATTCACACACTATCTAAATGGTAACACAAGGAAAATAAGGATAAATCATGATATATTCCTGTTTTTCCAGATGACAACCAGTACTTTTTCCCTATCTATTATTCTGTCATGCTAAACGTGTCAAAGTTCCTTCGAAATAGGTAACCATTGAGCCTATTAACTAGCTAACGGATGAGAAAGCAACATCGAGAAGGCGGTTTCCCCTTGAAAATGCTTTTTTACATGGTTGGAGCGAACAATCGTCAGTTTCTTGAGGTCTGTTTGTGAAAAATGAGAGGTAGCGTACGTTTGCCTTACGGAAACAAATTTCGCTTATTTTTTTCAAAATACACTGGATTTAAAGAAAAAATAGGTTTCAGACGAACGTCTGAAACCTATTTTTCAACAGCCTTGTCCAAACGAAAGCCTTATTTTTGTAACCCAGGATATCTCCTTAAAGGAATGTTATCTTTTCGCGCCACGCCGGTGCGGTTGCCGCTTCAATTACTGCTTGTCTTACTCGTTCCACTACTTTGCTGTTAAACACGCTTGGAATTGACGAGCAGTACCTGTCACTGTTCGTCAACTTTTTATCTGCTTAATAATTACTCTCTCCATTGTCTGCTTTTAAGGCTTTGGAAGTATAGCATTAACACAGAATCATTTCAGGATCCTTATTATACAGGTTCCCATGATTTGAGTGTAATTAATGGAATATGGATGTTACCCCCTCTTTTTTAATACAGCTCTTACCGGGCTTCCATCAGCTTCTGCAAGCGGAAGCGGAAGGGCTAATAGTTCATAGTCCCCTGGGGCCACATGATCCAGGACAATACCTTCTAAAATATGGATACCATAACGAGTCAATTCATGATGGGCAGATAACTCTTTGCTATCCAAAGGATCCACGGACGGCAGATCCACGCCAATGAGTCGAATGCCGCGTTCCGAAAGATATGGCGCTAATTCAGGTTCCATATGGGGAATGGCTTCTGGAAAGACAGTACGGTTTTTCCATGCGCCTGTATAAATTAACAGGCGTGTTACTCCTTCTAAGTTTACACCTTGCAATTCGTCTACTCCAATCTTTGTCTTGTTTGGCAGATGGATGACACGGGCAGGGCCAATGTATATATCCAAATCCAAATCAATCACCCGCTTTCCTTCATTATCAAAATGGAAAGGGGCATCAATATGTGTACCTGTGTGGGTGCTCATCGTGATTTGTCCTACATTGACCGACCCACTTTCCTCTTTGCTCCAATTTACACGGTAAGAAAAAGGAGTATCCCCCGGCCATACAGCAACTTTTTCATCCAGACGTTGAGATATATCAATCCATGAATTCATCATTCTTTCCTCCTTATTCATTTCCTAAACAGGAAAGGGGACTTTTCCCCAGCCCCCTGCCATGCATACATATTAAAGCTTCGTTCTTAAAGTCCATAATTCAGGGAAGAAATGTTGATCAAGCGCTCTTTTTAAATAAGTGACACCTGATGAACCGCCTGTTCCTTTTTTATGGCCAATAATTCGTTCAACCGTACTTATATGGTTATAACGCCATAACTGTTGTTGGCTGCCAATGTCCACCAACTTCTCGGCCAGCTCATATAAATCCCAATATTGATCCACGTTCCGGTAAACAGTCAGCCATGCTTCCTCTACACTGGCATTGGGTTGATAGTTTTGGGACCAGTCTCTGTCAAGAACTTCTTGGTCAATTGGTAATCCTCGGGCTGCGAGAGCTTTAATCGCCGCGTCATAGATACTTGGCTCATGAAGCGCTCTTCTCAGCTTTTCATAAATCTCAGGATCATGTTGGAAGACTAATAAAGTATGAGCATTTTTATTTCCAAACGCAAATTCGATTAAACGGTTTTGGTAGGACTGGAATCCGGATGCATGCCCCAATTTATCCCGAAATTCCATATATTCAGCAGGAGTCAACGTGGAAAGGACACTCCAAGATTGGATCAATTGCTGCTGAATTCTTGATACACGTGAAAGCATTTTAAAAGACGGTTCCAAATCGTTGCGGAGAATACATTGAATCGCTGCGTTCACTTCGTGTATAATGAGCTTCATCCAAAGTTCGCTTGCCTGATGAATAATAATAAAAAGCATTTCATCATGATGATCGGACAATCGTTGTTGGCTGGATAAAATTTTGTTGAGTTGAAGGTAACTTGCATACGACATTTCTTTTCGGAAATCTGTATGAATCTCTTTCTCTAATCCAGCATTAGCGTTTGTTTCATTATTATTGACGTTCACCTACTGTCATCCTCCTTTTTTCATTCACATGCATAGCTGCCTTCTATATAGGAGACATGAAATTTGCTATGACGCTATTTATCTATGTTGACATCACTTTCAGAAAGTTGGAGGGCGTCGTTTGTTGTATGATGGATTGCATTTGTTTTTTTCCAAATAAAATAAGCAACCGAAAGAAAAATTAACCAAGGAACTCCAAATTGAAGCATGATTTTAAATTGCGTAAACCATGTCGTAATCATCAAGCTGAGCAATAGAACGCCCCCTAAAATCGTCAAATAAGGGAAACCGATCATTCTTACTGGTAATTTGCGTCCCCCCATTTGTTTCCACTTGCGGCGGAAAAATAAATGAGAAACGAAAACCATCAGCCATGTGAAGATGGCACCAAACATGGAAATCCCCATCATGACCGCATAAGATGTCCCAGGAACCAGCGCCGAAACGACTGCAGCGACGACAATCCCAAGTGTAGAAACCGTAAGAGCGTTTGTTGGAACCCCTTTTTTACTTACTTTTCCAAAGAAAGCGGGCGCATATTTTCCTCGTGATAAGGAAAAGATCATCCGCGTTGATGCATATAACTGGCTATTCATCGATGATAATGCAGCCGTTAAGACAATAAAGTTTACAACACCCGAAGCCCCAGGGATGTTCAAGATTTCCATTACTTTGACAAAAGGACTTTTATCGACCTCAGCCGATTTCCAGGGAACGATCATTAACATGATGGCCATTGTCAAAACATAGAAAGTCGATAAACGGAATACGGTTGCTTTTAATGCTTTTGGTACGGCTACATCCGGGTCTTTCGCTTCACCTGCTGTAACCGCTATCATTTCTGTCCCTAAAAAGCTGAATAGAGAGATAAAGATGGCTATCCACATTCCCCACCAGCCAAACGGCAGAAACCCGCCATCGTTTACAAGATTTTCGCTTCCTATTCCCGGCTGTTCGGACGCTCCAAATAGAACATATGCACCAAGGAGAATGAAAAGCACAATCGCACTAACCTTTATCATGGAGAACCAATACTCAAAAGTAGCAAACGTATGGACACTCGTAGCGTTAACATATATCAACACACCGCCAAACAACAGGATCCATACGATTCCTGGAACATTCGGAAACCAGTATTTCATATAGACGGCAATGGCACTTACTTCTACTCCAACAGCAAGTACATTCGCTATCCAGTACGAATACCGAACAATAAAACCTGCATAAGGATGGATATATTTTTCAGCAATCGTCCCAAAAGACCCGGAAGTCGGATGGGCAACCGTCATTTCGGATAAACACCCCATTAGAAGCAATACGATCAATGCGCCTATCACATAACTAATCAACACACTTGGCCCGGCAGTTCCAATGGCAAGCCCGCTCCCAAGGAACAATCCGGTGCCGATTGCACACCCCATGGCAATCATGGTAAGCTGATTGGTTTTTAAATCGCGATTTAATCCTCTCTCCCGCTCATGAAGATCATGGAAATGATTATTTGGGTTTCCCATTTTCCCTCCCCCTTTCTCATCGTAAAACGCGACATCTTTATGCCACTACTTCGCGCTCATTTGTAAACTTTTCATATTGTTTTTCCTTCATAATTTTTTTAAGGATTTGTACGACTTTCCACACTTCTTCATAAGAAGTGTACAATGCACTCGGTGCCAAACGAATGATGTTCGGTGCACGGAAGTCCGGGATCACTCCGTTTTCTTTCAATGATTTACAAATACGAGCGGCTTCCTCATGTTCAAGACTTACATGTCCCCCTCGCCGTGCATCGTCTCTAGGATTGCCAATGGTAAAACCAAAACCTTTCAGCTCCTGTTCAATTAAGTACATGAAATATTGAGTGAGTTGCAGCGACTTTTGGCGAATATTTTCAATTCCGGCTTCTGCAAAAATTTCTAAAGATCCGATTAAAGGCGCAAGGCTCAACACGTGAGGCGTTCCGATTTGATAAGCCCCTGCCGTTTCAGCCGGTGTGAATGTATGCTCCATGTCAAATTGTTTATCTTTTTTGGAACCGAACCATCCGGCCAGGCCAGGAAGCCTCCCGAAATGTTTCCGATTCACATATAGCCCCCCGACGCATCCAGGTCCGCCATTTAAATACTTGTAGTTGCACCAAAACGCAAAATCCACTTCCCACTCACTGAATGAATGAGGAATGGCACCGATAGAATGACATGCATCAAATCCAATGAAAATGCCGCGAGCATGCGCTTCCTCTGTTAAACGTTTCATATCCAATATTTGACCGCTTCGATAAAGAACAGTTGGTAAAATAATTAACGCAATATCGTCGGTCATGGCAGCGATAATGTCATCCTCTTCTAAAAAACGGCCATCGCGGCTTTTTACACGGATAAGATGCGTATCTGGATCATAGCCGTGGATACGGAGCTGACTTTGAAGCGCGTAAATATCAGAAGGGAATGTCAATTCATCAGCTAAGATTTTTGTACGTGTTCCCTCAGGTTTGTAAAAGGTCGCAACAAGTTGATGCAAGTTCACCGTCGTGGAACCGGTTACAATGACTTCTTCAGGTGAAGCTCCCACTAATGGAGCCATCATTTCACCAAGCCTCTCAGACAGGTAAAACCATGGATGTCTCCCTTTCGTCCATCCGTCAATCCCAAATTCTTTCCAATCAGCCAAAGACTCTAATAGCGTTTTTTCAGCTCTCTTAGAAAGAAGCCCTAATGAGTTGCCGTCCATATAAATAGAGTCAGGCTTTAAGTAAAACTCATGGCGGAAATGCCGTAATTTATCTTCCTGGTCAAGCTTTCTGGCAAATGCTAGTGTGGGTTCAAAAGAAGAAAACATTTTATCCCTCCTTCACATTGTTTTTACAAATGTGTAGGGAAATTGTATCAAGGAAGTTGACATAATGTCAATTAAAAATAAAAAAATTTCTAAATATTAATTTAAATATTAAAATTATTCGTAAATAACCCTTTCGTTTTCATCCAATTCTATTTATGCTATTAAAAAGGAAACGAATGGAGGGAATGTCGTGAATACTAGCAAAGTAGCCGATAAACGTCATATGCGTTCCATCATGACACGCCAAAAACTATTACAAGCAGCAAAAGAAGTATTCATGGAGGAAGGGTTTCAAAAAGCAACGATTACTCAAATTATCAAAAAGGCAAATGTGGGATACGGTACAGCCTACGTACATTTTGGAGGAAAAGACGAAATTTTGATAGTGCTAATGGAAGATGTGATGGAACAATTTTATCAAATTGCAGAAACGCCCTTCTTTCCAACGTCAAAAGAAGAAGCTCAACAAATCATCAAAAAACAGGCATATTCATTTTTAAAGATGGCAGAAGCAGAACGAAGCATGATGCGAGTGTTTGCACAGGCTATTGGAGTTTCACCGGTTGTGTCCGCTAAATGGAAAGAAATCAGGGAAAAATTCATCCAGCGAATTTCACAAGATATTGCCTATTCACAAAAAAAAGGACTAGCCAAAGCGCAGTTAAATCCCGAACTGGTTGCCCGCGGCTGGTTTTTCACCAACGAAATGTATCTTTGGGAAATTGTTCGCAATGAACACCAGGCATCCGTAGAAGACATTGCCCAAACTATTACAACTGTTTACACAACGGGACTTTACCTGTAAGCCTTTCCTCTTTGCTGTCTACTATAAAAGAACTAGGCGTACTTCTTGGCGAACAGTGACAAGCACTGTTCGCCAAGTATCAAGTAAAGTCAAAGATTAATCATCTATGACAATTGGTTTCCTACGGTTTTACTATCTAATCTCTTTGATACAGAGTATTGAACCCTCATTGCAATACACCCTTTCCCAATCTTTATAATGTATAAATATTAATACACACCAAACTAATCCATCTTGTTATTTTAACTAGGAAATCAGTATCAAATACCAGTTTCTATCTTGCGTTAAAATGTTTATTGAAATATATTAAAATCGAAATTTTTTCATAAATATTCAAAATCAATGTATTTTCAAGGAGGGAGGAGAAACGAATGAAGAGAAAAAAGATACTTAGTGGTCTTCTGGCGATAGGAGTACTTGCCTCTGCCCCGTGGTCAACCACGCTTGCTAAGTCTACGAAATGGACGAATGTTAATACATTTGAAGAACAAGATGGAAGCAAGTTTAATAGCGAAAACTATGATTTTGTGAAATTCTCGCAAATTGGCGCAAAGCTTAAAGAGATCGAAAAACAATCGAACCGAGTGAAGTTAGAAATAAGAGGAACATCCGCGAACGGTTATCCTCTCTATGTCGTAACAATTGCGGATCCATCTGCACAAGGGAAATTTGGAAAGTTTAAAGCGCTAAGAAAGCAGATGTTTAAAAACCCTGGAAAAGCGCAAGATTGGGTGACCAATAACGAAGACTTTAAAGTGCCCATTATGATTAACGGTTCCATCCATGGCAATGAGTTTGTTGGCAGCGATGCCATTCTTCAATTGATTGAGCGGTTTGCAACGCAGAACGATGAAGTAACAAAAAAGATTTTAGCGAACACTATCTTAATTTTTAACGTGGTACAAAATCCGGATGGGCGTATCAACGCAACCCGTTTTAACGGGGCGGGAATCGATCTAAACCGCGATTTTATTACGCAATCCCAGCCAGAAACACGGGAGACCGTAGAGCTGATCAAAGAATGGAACCCAATGGTCTTTTTAGACACTCACGGTTATGTAAAAAATTACGCACCGAACAAACAAGGTCTCATCGAACCTTGTACGCCGCCGCATAATCCAAACTATGAATACGACCTGTACAACAAATGGGCGTTTCAACAGGCAGAAGCAATGGAAAAAGAGATTATGGCCAACAAGGACAAATATAAAGGAGCTCTATACCAGACGATGGAAGGAACCTATATTCCGCAGCGGGATGACACTGCTGGCTGGGACGATTATCCGCCAATTTTTACACCAATGTACGCCATGTATCACGGTGCCTACGGCCATACATTAGAGGCGCCGACAAACGATTGGGACGGGGTCCGTTGGCATTACGACGCGATTATGGGCGCGCTGAAGTTTGCTACGGAACATAAACAAGAAATGATGAAAGACCAAATCGAAATATTTAAACGCGGCATTACGTTTAATCATTCGTATCACCCAGACGGATTCTTCCCGAAAGCGTATATTTTGCCGGTCGATGCAGAAGATCCAACGGTCACGGAAAAAGCGGTCCGTCACTTGCTACGCAACGACATTGAAGTTTTACAAGCATCCAAGCCTTTTTCCGTCGATGGCAAAACGTATGCAAAAGGTACTTATATTGTAAAAATGGATCAGGCGAAAGCCGGTTTAGCGAACACAATGCTTTGGGATGGGGAGGATATTACAAACGACACGCCGGCTATGTATGATATTTCTGCATGGAGCTTGCCTGAGCTATGGGGATTTGAGGCAGTCGCGACCGATAGCGACATCGAAGTGACAGCTACCAAAGTGCACCAAGTCAATAACCAAGGTTCTATTTCCGGCAAAGGACCGTATATCATCCTAAACAGCTCTGTTCAGGCGGTAAATCTCGTTAATACCCTTCTTCAACAAGGGGTACCAGTTAAACGGGATTCAAAAGGAAATTTCTATACAGAGGCGGCAGCTAACGATATTTTTGAAGCAGTAAAAGAGTCTGGACTACATTTGCAAACAGCGACAGTGCCGGCAGATGCTGTTGCATTATCAAATGTCAAAATCGCGATCTTAAAAGACGGAGGAATGGGAAAACAACAATCCCATGCCGGAACGAAACTCGCCCTTAATCGACTTGGCTTCCAGGTAACAGAACTCACACCGGTCGATGTTGCGACAAAAGGGCTTGATGGCTTTGATGTATTTATTTACAGCGGAACAGAAAATCTTATTTCCTTGAACTTAAGTGATGCCAATAAGGAATTCGGTTTACAAAATAGTGAACAATACAACGCGTTTAAAGCTAATGTTACCAAATTTGTCGAAAGTGGCGGTAAATATATCGCCATAGGGGCAGGAGCGTCCCTAGCAACTAAAACGCTTGGATTAACAGATGACATCATCAATGTAGGTGGTTCTAACAGCAATGGTATTGTTAAAGTGAATTATAAAGGAACTGAAGTAACCGCTGGATATGGTCAAAACGATATCGGCTTCGTCTACCGACCAGCTTGGTATACCGGTACAGAAAATGATATCGTTGAAGCAACATACTTGGATCAGCCGGACTTTTTCATTGCGGGACATTGGCGAAATCGTGATGCTGCCCAAGGGCAGGCAGTCATTGTACGAGAAAAAAATAAAGGCGTCACTCTTATCGGCTTAGAAGCCGGATTCCGTGATCATACCGATTATCTTTTCCGTCTTCTGTCAAACGCCATTTTTACAAACTAAATGGATGAAGAGGCTGGCTTCAAAAGTCGTTGAATGGACCTTTTGAAGTCAGTCTTTTCTTCTATTATTAATAAATATAAATTAGGTAAAAAACCTTCAGAACCTCTCGCTATTTCCTCATGATTTTCTGGCTATTTTCCGTTCCTGATCCGTTGTTGTGGCCAACTTTTTTTACTGGCAAGAAGGAGAATGAACCTCTCATAAAGTGCCTTTATATCCTGTAACGCCTATCGTTGCGATTGCAGGAGCGCTTTACATTATTGGAAGCACCGTTATCCATCAGCCGCTCGATGCTTTTCTTTCCGTGTTAATCACATTATCCGGAATTCCTGTTTATTGGAGTCTTACAACCAAACAAAAAAATAAAACGGCGAAAAAAGCAAACTGACGAACAATCACATTCTCAAAACGCATTTGGCGAACAGTGCCGAGCACTGTTCGCCATGGAGCCATTTCAAAAGAGGATATCGCTCTATAGTGGGGGCTTGGTTCATCTATTTGACCGTTTCACCATCGCCGTGCCTGCTGCTTCGAACAAAATCTCCAACGCAAGAAACATCCCACGACTTTCAAGACTCACACTTCTCCGTCAGAAATTCATTCGGAAAGTCTGTCATTAGCGCCGAAATTTGCGCATTCCGCAACATCGATGCTACCTTTGCATCATTCACCGTATAAACACGCAGTTTCATCCCTTGGTCCACCGCTTTTTTTCCTTCTGAAGACAAAACAAACGGCAAATCTCCATGTATAGCTTGCGCATTCACCAACTTTGCACTTGTAACTGCGCTTTCATGAACTCCTTCAAACAATGTGCCGATTTCAATCGTCGGATGAAGCTGCCGTGCCTTTAACATACTAGATATGTTGAAAGAAGATAATATCACCTGTTTTTCCAACTGAAATTGTCCAATCATTTTGAGCACTTTTTCTTCTAAATAAGGATAATCAATTGCGTTATTTTTCAGCTCAATATTAATCATTATTTCCTTATCCAAATCTTGAACCCACTCCAACACCTCCATCAAGGCGGGAATGCGTTGTCGGGCAAAGCGGTCATGAAACCAGCTTCCCGCATCAAGCAAACGAAGTTGTTTATAGGGAAAGTCTTTTACATAACCAATCCCATTGGTTGTTCGGTCGACTCGTTCATCATGAATAACGACAATTTCCCCATCTTTTGTCATTTGCACATCTAATTCAATCCCGTCAGCACCTACATCATACGCTTTTTGAAACGCCAGCATGGTGTTTTCTGGATATTTCCCGCTAAATCCTCGATGAGCATAAACTTCCATTCCTCTCACCCCTCCATTTATGCGTAAATCAAAGGAGCTGACCCATAAGCGTCTGACCTCATATAGTTATGCCCTGCATATGATGGTTGTGGGGTCTGACGCTTTGCTTTCAGATCAGCCCCGTTGATTTCCAACTTATTTCTTATTCGCTACTTCAAGAGCCCAATCTGTTTCCTCCGCTGCACGATCCAACGCTTTTTTCAGATCAGCGCCTTGGTATAAGCTTTCCATTGCTTCCACTACTTTTTGACGTGATTCTGGAAAAACAGATATGAGTGCTCCTTGTGTCGCAGGTGTTGATTTTGTTTGTTTCAATTGATCGACGGTTACTTTTAATTGAGGGTATTTTTTCCACTCTGCTTTCACTATCTCTTCATCATAAGCAGCTGGGTTAATCGCAAAATAACCTGTTTTTACATGCCATTTCGCTTGAACTTCAGGCGTTGCTAAATATTTCATGAACTCCCATGCCGCTTTTTGTTGCTTTTCACTAATATCTTTAGTCATCCATAGCGACGCTCCGCCAATGATCACTCCTTGACGTTCAACACCGTCTGGAACTGGCAGGTAAGAAACTCCTACCTCAAATGGTGCATTGTCGATAATCGTTTTCACTCCTGCAGAAGAGTCTAAATACATCGCGATTTTTTTTGATAGAAACGCCGCACGCATATCATCCCAGTTTTGTCCTACGTTGTAGAACGTTCCTTCTTTATACATGTCACGAATCAAATCAAACACACGCAATCCTTCTTCATTATTAAAAACCGATTTCGTGGCGTTCCCCTTGCGTCCGTTTTCATTATTGACGTACAGCCCGCCTTGCACCGCAAGCATTTCTTCAAAAAACCAGCCGTAATTTAAAATGGAAAAACCATATTGAGTCGTTTGTCCTCCTTGTTTTTTTGTCAATTTTTTCGCCGCTTCATTTAACTCGCTATACGTCATCGGCGGCTTTTCAGGGTCCAATCCTGCTTCTTTGAACGCATCTTTGTTATAAATCAACACAGGCGTGGAGGAGTTGAACGGCATGGAGTAGATTTTTCCATTCACCGTATAATAATTGACGATATTTTTTTCCCATTGCGATGTGTCATAATTTTCTTCATCAATAAATTTCTGTACAGGTTGAATTTTGCCGCTATCAATCATATACTTTGTTCCAACTTCAAATGTTTGCATAATCGTTGGCGCGTCTTTCGTTCCAGCCACCGTATTGAATTTCGCCAACGCTTCTTCGTATGTGCCTTGAAAAATCGGCTTTACCTCAATAGAAGGATGGGACTGATTAAATTCCGCAACAATCTCCTTTAATACCGTTTCCAAATCGCCGCTCATCGCGTGCCAAAAAATGACCTCTGTTTTCCCGTCTTTGTTTTCAGATGGAGCGGCTGTTGCTTCGTTGTTTTGGCTTGAACAAGCGGTCAGTGTCATTAAAATGAACGCGAACAAAATGAAAATTCCTTTTTTCATGATCATTTTTCTCCCCCTTATTTAATGGCTCCCTGCATAAGTCCTTTTTGGAGATGCTTTTGCCCGACAAACAACAGCAATAATGTTGGCAAAATGACCACGACAACTGCCGCCATCACCATCCCCCATTCTGTCGAAATTTCTTGCGATTGCATTTGCTTTAATCCAATTTGGACGGTGCGAACACGGTCATTATTTGTAACGAGCAAAGGCCATAAATACATATTCCAAGTCGTTAAAAAGCTATAAACTCCTAATGTAACTAAGCTCGTTTTCGATAACGGAAGAACAATATTCCAAAAGAAGCGAAAGCGGCCAACCCCTGATACTTGCGCCGCCTCATATAATTCCAATGGAATCGTTTTAAAGTGCTGACGCAAAAGAAATATGCCAAAGGCTAAAGCAAAAAATGGAACTGTCAATCCTAAGTAGCTGTTCAGCCAGCCTAGTTTTTGAACGGTTAAAAAATTCGGAATCATCGTTGCCTCCCAAGGGATCAGCATCGTTGCGATACATAGAAAAAAGAGGACATCTCTCCCTTTGAAGTTGAGAAATACGAAAGCAAATGCCGCTAAGCTTGACACGATCAACTGTCCGGACATGACAATCAACGAAACAATAAAGCTGTTTAACAAATACTCTAGCAACGGAACTTTCTGAAACGCGGCAACATAGTTCGCCATTGTAAACTTCTGCGGCCATATATGTCCCTGAAGCACTTCCGCTCCGTTCATAAAACTGATGAGAAACGCGTAAACAATCGGAAACAGCACCACAACAGAACAAATGATGAGAAGGGCATACAACAGAAACGTCCGTAAAACGTTCATTGATAATGAACCTTCCTCTCCCCGAATTTAAATTGCAAAAAGGTAACCACTAAAACCGCGAAAAAGAGAAGAACCGCTTGGGCACTAGCCGAACCGAAGTTGTAATTAATGAAAGCATCTTTATAAATGGAGTAAACAATGACATTCGTTGCGTCCATCGGTCCGCCCTTCGTTAACATATCGATTTGGCCAAACGTTTGGAACGAATGAATGAGCGAAACCGTCGTTACAAAAAAGAGCGTTGGCGACAGCAATGGCAATGTCACTTTGCGAAGCTGATACCAGTAGCTCACCCCCGCAATACGCGCACTTTCATATAAAGAGGAGTCGATATTTTGCAATCCTCCAAGCAAAATCAGAAAGGTAAATCCTGTATTCATCCAAATCGCGGAAATGGCGACAGAAATGAGCGCTATCTTAGGGTCAAGCAGCCACTGAACGTCTGAAATTCCAAATAAAGATAGCACTTTATTGATAACCCCGATGGAAGGATTGTACATAAACATCCAAATCACAGAAGAGGCCGCTACACTCATGCCCATCGTGGAAGAAAAAAACGTGCGAAACAAACCGATTCCTTTCAGCTTTTCATTGGCCAAGAGCGCTAAACACAACGCTAGAAAAACACTGGCCGGAACGGTGTAGCAAACGAACAGCAATGTCGCTTTTGCGCTTTGCAGAAAGTTTACATCTTTTAACAAATAAATAAAATTCTCGATCCCGACAAATTGAACTGGATTTCCTTGATGATCTGTTACATAGAGACTTAAATACATGGTTCGCAGCATCGGGTAAAAAAGAAAAATAGAAAACAAAATAAGAGATGGAAGCAAGTACGCTATTCCTTCCAACGTTGCCCGTATCGCTCGTTTGCGGCGAATCGAAACAGATGGAGATGATTTCACGGAAAGCGATGTATTCATTGGCACTCCTCCTTGCCGGCCGAATAAGAAGGCATCGAGCGATTCAACCGCTGGCCATTTTCATGAAAGAAAAGGAAATCTGTTTCATCAATGGTTAAAGGCACTCGTTCACCGGCATGAACGTTCCATTGCCCGTTCCATCGCGCAATCCAATGCTCGTTTTTCGTTAGTTCAAATGTGACGAGCGTTTCCGTACCTAAAACTTCGACATTGACAACTTTCGCTACAAAATGGTCATCGTCTGGCTGGGCAAGGCGGATATGTTCCGGACGGACGCCAACAATGATTTGTTGTATGGAAGAAGGCAAGTGATGGTGAAGCCGCATCGCCCGTCCGCTGTCAAAAAGCAGCAAACTTTCCAACACCTTTGCTTCCGCCAAATTCATTGGCGGCGCGCCGATGAAAGAAGCAACAAATGTATTGGAAGGATGGTTATAAATGTCAAGCGGAGCCCCGATTTGCTGCGGCCGCCCTTCGTATAAAATCATCATTCGATCCGCCATCGTCATCGCTTCTACTTGATCATGCGTCACATAAACCATGGTGATCCCTAGATGTCTTTGCAGCTGGCGAATTTCGGAGCGCATTTTCGCCCGTAATTTTGCATCTAAATTCGATAAAGGCTCATCCATTAAGCAAATAGGCGCATGAGTGACAATCGCTCTTGCCAGCGCTACACGCTGGCGCTGCCCACCGGATAATTCGCGCGGTTTATGTTTGAGAAAATCGGTCAAACCAAGCATCTCTGCTGCCTCTAAACAGCGTTTCTTTTGTTCTTGTTTCGAAATTTTCTTTGTATGTAGACCAAAAGTAATGTTTTGCTCAACGGTTAAATGTGGATACAGCGCGTAGTTTTGAAATACCATCGACAAGTTGCGTTTGCTCGGCGGCAGATCATTGGCCTCTATTCCGCCGATGAGCAAAGTCCCGGATGTAATCGTTTCTAACCCGGCTATCATCCGTAAAATCGTGCTTTTGCCGCAACCAGACGGACCGACAAGAACGAAAAATTCCCCCGGTTCAATGGAAACACTTAAATCGTGAATGACATTCTCTTTTCCGTTGTAAGACTTGCACACATGAACTAATTCAATTTGCGCCATGCGCATGCACCTCTTCCCTGCTTATGCTTCCCCATTTTTTCCACAACCATGGACGTCCCGTCGAAACAGACACCGCCCCGCTTTGCAACGCAGCTTCAATATGTTTCTCATGTTGAATCAGCCCGCCGGTAATAATGGGAACGTGCGTCTGTTTCCGGACCATCTCAATCATTTCAGGAATCAGCCCGGGCATAATCTCTAATGCATCTGGCTGAACATCATGAATGCTTTTTATTCCATTTTCCACCGCATCGGTATCCACTAAAAACAAACGCTGAACGGTCATCAGCCCTTCTTTTTTCGCTAATTGAACGAGAGAGCTTTTTGTTGTTACAACCCCATGCGGCTTTATAAATTTTGCCAAAAACTTCAATCCCTCCCGATCGTAACTAATTCCTGGAATCTTTTCGACATGAAGAAAAACAAATCGTTGATGTTCTTTTAATAAATCGACATATCGTTTAATCACACTAATGTTTCCCGTTTGCAAAAAGGCGACTCGCAATTCGGTTTGGAGAAACATTTCTAGATACTTTGGGCTTTTAATTGCAGCAATGAGCCGATCGTTTCGCATACATTCCAACCATCGTTCGCTCAAAACAATCCCCCTTTCACAAAGTAAAAGAAAAAGAAACCATGAAAACATATAGGAGCGTTTCGTAAGATCGCTTCCTTTTTGGATTCATGGTTTCTCATCCTCTCAACCTACCCATTCACTTTTACTTCCATCATAGGTGATTTTTATAAATAGCGTGTTAAAAGAGAATTATTTTTTTGTAAAATTCCGATATTTTATAAACGGAGTCAAATTTTCGCTGCCCGCTGCCCGAAAATAAAAGAGCTTATCGCTCGCTTTACATTATTCTTATTTTGAATTTGTTGCCATCATCAAAACCAATAAAATAATTGCCCTCAATTGCACCCATCTTGTTTTTCTTAAAACAATCTTTTATTTCTTCTACTATTTTTTTCTCTAAAAGTTCTTTTTTATGCTTTACTCCATAACCACTCATTTCAATTCCTTCTGGTATCGCGCTAACAAACGTATTATTCAACATTTTGAATTTGCCATCTTTATAGCCTATAATACCGTTATCCGACTTTATGCAAGCTAAATTGTATTTGAAGAGTATATCAGCTAACTCTTTCATAAATACTGCACTCATCTGCATCCCGGTCCCACCCCAATCGCATAAATAATTTCATCCGCCGCCGCACGGCTTGGCGTTTGCTTAATTTATCAGCTAGTCCATCCCTTGTATGCCGTCTTGTCCAATCCCATAATCGAATCAGCCTGTGATGCCTTTCCGGAAATTGTGTATATACCGCGTTTGCAATTTCCTCTGACTGTGCCAATCGCTTATGTGCCGCCAATCGTGCAGCGATGGATTCCATCGGCTTCCCTGGAAGAGAATCACGGACGCCACCTATGTTTTCATCGACTCCCTCTCGACAAAACATGATATTGTTTCTAATCATTTGTATCTCTTTCGATGTATCATGATAGCAATACCATTTTGCTTCGACATGTTTGAACGCAGCTTTTTTAAGCTTCGCTGCCACCGCTATTTTCATCCCCCTTCGATATTTTTTCTATAACATATAATAAGCATGTTCTCCTTTATATTCTTCCGCTTGATAACTAGTACAAAGTAAAATGAGATTATTAACTATTGAGATTATTGACTATGTTTTGTCCACCTTTTGAAAACCTAATATGATAGACATCTACTTTACTATTAGCTGTTGGCCGCACCGTTTTCATCCGCTTTCCTCTTCGCATACCCCATTGTTTTCTAAAATAGACATAACAAAAAACGCCTCCTATTTCGCTATTCGAAATGGGAGGCGTTTGACATGACGTTTATAAAGGGCCGCTGCTGAGCAACGGGGGCGATCGCTGCCTTGAACACAGTCAACGGTAAGTCGACTATTGGTTTGGATGTAATACCACTATGGACATAGTAACTTATCATCGAGTTATGATGATTTTGGAATACCGAATCTTGCATTTAATTGCCCGCGAATCATTTTTTCCCGGACTACCGCCTTTTCTTTCTTTAACATCTCTTTTCTAATTTCAAATGTTTGAACTCCTTCTTCAATCTTTTCAGCGATCTCCATTAATCGTTCCACGTCACTGAAAGAGTATTTCCTTGTTCCTTTCTTTGTACGATGCGGAAAAATCAATTTCCGTTCCTCATAATAACGGATTTGCCGTTCCGATAATCCTGTAATCTCACTAACAATACCAATCGAAATGACTTTTTTATCTTTGTAGGTTTCATCTTTTATTGACATGGGCATCTACTCCTTTATAACTCCTTACTCTTACTCCTTAATATATGTCAATCCGTCTTGATCGGCCATACTTTTGTAAGATTATCTAACATTAAATTCTTATTAAAAAGAAAATTTATGTTAGATTTATTTACATAAATCGATATTATCGCACTTGTTTTTTATATAATAAAGTCATACAACGGGCTAAACACGGAGGTGATGCGCGCTGTTCCGGTTAATATTTCAGTTTTTCATCATTCTAACCGCGCTTCTTGTTGGAAATGTGATTGTCAGATTTTTTCACATTCCTTTTTCAGGAAGTATTATGGGGATGATTCTTCTTCTAGTTGCACTTGGTACCGGACTTGTGAAGATAAATTGGGTTTCCGCTGCTGCTGATCTCCATTTCAAGCATATGATTTTGTTGTTTATCCCACCAATTACGGGAATTTTCTTTAAACTAAACATACTTCAAGGGCAGATTTGGAAACTTATCGTCGTTTTGATCATCAGCAGTTTGCTTGGTCTGCTAGGAACCGGATATGCAGCCGAATTATATGAAAAGTTTAAAAAGGGGGAAGATGAATGTTAATGTCTTATGTCGGGCATACATTGTTCAGTGTGTTAATTACATGGATAGTCTATCTTCTTGCTTTAAAACTATTTAAAAAGTTTAACAAACCATGGCTAAATCCTTTATATACAGCAACAATTCTACTTGTCATACTGTTGTTTTTACTACAGGTGGATTATGAGATGTACTCCAATGGCACCGGACTGTTTTCACTTCTTCAAGGAACAGTAGTAGTTTCAATGGCTGTCCCATTGTACTCGCAATGGCCGTTCCTCAAAAAACATTTCCATAAAATATTTGTAAGTATCATGTTTGGAAGCTTTCTTGGAATATTTTTTGTTTGGCTGTCTGCTAAAGTTTTGGAGTTAAAGACAGAAGTCATTGCGTCACTAATTCCGAAATCCGTTACCATACCAGTTGCTTTGTCTGCTGCAGAGGCGCTTGGGGGAATACCTTCTTTAACGATTTTATTTGTATTAACCTCCGCGCTTATTTCGCTCATTTTCGGCCCTAGATGTTTAGAGTGGTTAAGTATCAAAAGTAAAATTGCAAAAGGTTTGGCCATGGGTGCATGCGCACAGGCGCTCGGTGTGGGCAAATCATTTCAATGGGGGGAAGAGGCTGGAGCGATGGGAAGTGTAGGGATGACTATGTCTGCAGTTCTTGTGTCACTTTTTATTCCAATCCTATCGCTGGTGATTTCGTGAGATGTTGAAATATGTGTGTGATAAAAGGAGAAAGTATGAGTTTGGATCGGCACATTTGGCAAAAAAGTTGATTGAATCGGGTTTGCTTCATGATGAACTGTTGGAGAATGGAGAGTTTTAGCTCGAAATTTTGGACTTTGATCTGTTAAGAACTTTGCAAAATACACCAGTGAAACTTAGGTGAAATTTCATGAGAAAGGAGGAAGTCCGATGTCTAAATTCCTGAGAGAAGCTATTGAAAAGAAAAAACAATTTTATATGAAAAGAATTTGGAAAGCGGGAATTTACAAAAAATCTGATCCTCGTCTGTACCAGCTTACATTAAGTGAGTTGGAACAAATATATCAATCATATCAATCGCAAAAAAGCAACTAGTGATTTTCTAGATTAGCTTTATTTGTCAAGGGCGATTAGTTTTTGGTTCTTACGTAATCTTGATGATAGGGAGAGGCTAATTGAGAAAATTAGTGTGCAAATTAGAATTTTTTAGCTGCTCATTCTCAATTATCTCGACTTTTCATCAAAAGAACGTAAGAACCTATTTTTCCTCAGGATTGCCGGTTTAAAATCCCCAAACAGATAATTGTTTCGAAACAACATCTTGGATGGAGTGGAGAAACGATGCTGAAGATAGGGGAGTTTTTTATGAATTCAATTTTTTATGGATTAGATATGAGAATTAAACAAGTCAGAGTTCGTTGATTTAATCGAAATTATTAATTAAAAAATGCTTGGGTAATTTTTCAAAACCAACAATAATAATAAAAAAGCTTGTCGGCCTTGTCGACAAGCTGGAGTAACAATGAACTGCTTTTTATAAAGACTTATAACGATACATTCTGCTGACTAGATGCGACGTCTTCGATAGACACAAATTCCTCAGATATTGGACGAATTTTCTTTACACCTACTAAGAAGTAGTAAACACTTCCCGCGCCAAATACAAACAAAATTACAGCGATTAATGGAATTTCGATTCCGAAGAGAGGTAGATTTGTTGTTAACACACTATACTTTAATACGCAAAAGAACGAAATAATACCTAAAAAGAGTGCTATTCCTGGAACAACTGGGTAGCTTACCTTGAAAGGTCGTTCCATATGAGGCTCTTTTTTCCGCAATACAAACAGTGATATGAGACTCAAACAATACATGGTAATCGCACCAAATACAGATAAGATAATCAAAGCATTGGCAAAACTAGCTGAACCAGCACTAACTACTCCTATGATACCAGGTACAATTAATCCCCAATGTGGAACTCCTCTTTTTGATAAATTAGAGAGAAATCTAGGCAGATATCCCGCTCTGGCTAATGCAAATGTTTGTCGGGAGTAACCAATGATTATACCATGTAGGCTTGCTATTAATCCAAACAACCCAATAACGGCGACAGTTATTGGTAACATATTGTTTTCACCATAAACGCCAGCTAATGCTTGCGGAAGCGGATAATCAGCAGGCTTTCCTTGTCCTCCGCCAAGTCCCGCCGTAACAAGTAATGTGAAAACTGTTGCAATCGCTAATGTCAAAATTCCAGAAATAAATCCTTTTGGTATATCCCTTTTAGGATTACGAACTTCTTCTGCTGCCATCGCTCCTCCCTCAATAGCGAGGAAAAACCAAATGGCAAAAGGAATAGAGGCAAATACTCCAGTCCAGCCGTTAAAAAATGACATGTCATTAAATATCATCGAGCTCTTTACATGAGGAAGTCCAGCAACGTAGTAAATAATTAAACCGATCAAAGCTAAAATAGTAGCAACAAGCTCAATGATTGCAGCTCCTTTTACCCCTATTAGATTAATTAAAATAAAAAATGAAAAAACAGCCACTGTAGCATACACAGCGTTAATACTTGGAATTAAAAAGTTAATGTAGGCTCCTGTCGCAACAGCAATAGCAGGCGGAGCAAAAACAAATTCAAGTAAACAGGCTAAGCCCGTCATAAACCCCATGTAAGGGCCCATCGCTTTCCTTGCATAGGCGGATGGACCTCCAGCGTGTGGAATGGATGTAGAGAGTTCTGAATAACTAAATATGAAAGTCGTATAAAAAATAGTGACAATAATCGAAGCAATCGCTAATCCTATCGTTCCACCTTGCTCAAATCCATAATTCCATCCGAAATACTGGCCTGAAATCACCATTCCTACCGCGATTCCCCACAAATGAATCGGTTTTAACTCTTTGTGTAAATGGTTATTCGTATTATTTGTCATTCTATCCTTCCTTCCCCTTCAAATTACCACTATAGTTCTAGACGAACTCCACTAGCTTTCTGATCAATCATTTTCCGTAAAACGGTACCAATGTAGGCTCCTGCTTCAACGGGATGAGTGCCTCCTGAATGAATATTAGAAATCACCGTTCGCTCCGACTCTATCATTCCTTTTCTCGGTCTATAGCACATATAGGCGCTCATAGAATTGGCAGAAACAAGACCTGGTCTCTCTCCAATTAAAAGGACAAGAACTTCTGGCTGCAAGACCTCACCAATATGATCCATACATGCCACTCTTCCACCTTTGACAAAAAAAGGAGTTCCTTGCGTTAACCCATTTACTTCTAATGAATCCAACAATGCTGGATAAATGTCCCTGAGATTTGCCTTAATCGCACTCGCACTTAACCCATCAGAAACAACGATTTGTACTTGAGGATTTTTCACACATTTTTCTTGGATCGTTTTGACTGCCTCTTCGGTAAGAACCCGACCTTTATCCGGTCTCTTTAAATAAACCTCTTTATTTTCATAACAAGTCTCTACTGTAAATAAATTAAATTCTTTAAGTAAACTATCAGGGACTTCTCCGTTAACCGCATCAACAGCTGCAGCATGATCAAGCTGTAATTTTAAAATTGTTTTCGTCAGTGGACGTGTTCCTGTCCTCCATACTCCTATACGTGCAGGAGTTACTTTTCGCAATTCGTCAATTCCTTCAGGAAATTTTGGATTTGGGACATTGGTTAACCAATCAACCGCAGTGTAATGAAAACTTTTTTCCGCTTCGTCTTTATCGATTTTGTCTTTTGATTGCTGAGATATTCTGGTCTGTAATTCCATCATCACTTTCTCTTGTTGAATATCCGCTTGATTCATTTCACATACCACCTCTACAGATTTATAAAAATAAAGTAGGATCACCAGCTATCGATGTTAACCTTCCGTTCTCCATAATTCCCATCTTTTCTAGCCAGCGCTCAAACTCCGGAGCCGGTCGCATGTGAAGTAATTCTCTTAGTGTGGCAATGTCATGGAAGCTAAGAGATTGATAATTTAGCATACAATCATCTGCCATAGCCACACCGATTAAGAAGTTGACACCCGCTGCAGCCAGCAGGACTGCTAAGTTTTCCATATCATTTTGGTCCGCTTTCATATGATTGGTGTAACAAACATCTACTCCCATCGGCAAACCATGAAGTTTTCCCATAAAATGATCCTCAAGTCCCGCACGAATCACTTGTTTACTGTTATATAAATACTCGGGTCCAATAAAGCCCACTACTGTATTCACTATAAACGGCTTATATCGCTTAGCCAGCCCATAGCATCTAGCTTCTAACGTTAATTGGTCAATACCATGATGAGCATCTGCTGACAATTCTGATCCCTGTCCTGTTTCGAAATACCATACATTCGGACCAGCGGCTGTTCCTTCTTTTAAAATCAGTTCATTTGCTTCGTCTAGCAATTCGACACTAATGCCAAATGCTTTGTTTCCTAGTTCAGTACCTGCCAAACTTTGGAATAATAAATCTGCTGCCCCTCCCTGCTTAATCGCCCTCATTTGCGTTGTTACATGTGCTAAAACACAATTTTGCGTCGGAATATTCCACTTCTCAATTAACTCCTTTGTCATATTTAAAATCGCCTTCACACTGTCTGCCGTATCAATAACCGGATTAATTCCAATAACCGCATCCCCAACACCGTAACTTAATGCTTCAAAAATTGCTGCCTTGATTCCTTGCAGATTATCATTAGGGTGATTAGGCTGTGCTCTCCCTGCTAATCGTCCCTTTTGACCAATAGTTGTGTTACAACGTGTTTCTACTGTGATTTTTGATGCTGCTTGGATCAAATCTAAATTTGTCATAATCTTCGTTACTGCGGCGATCATCTCGCTTGTTAATCCTCGGCGGATATGAGCGATTTCATTGTTCGTTACATTCGGTGATAAAAGGTATTCGCGAAGTTCTGCGACCGTCCAGTTTCGAATTGATGCGTAAATTTTTTCGTTAACCCCTTCCTCGATGACACGTGACACCTCATCTTCTTCTGGCGGCAAAAGAGGGTTATTTCGAATATCAGCAAGAGTTAACTCTGATAAAACATGTCTTGCTGCAATACGTTCTTGTGCATCTTGCGCATGAATCCCTGCTAGCTGGTCACCTGACTTTTCTTCATTCGCTTTTGCCATAATTTCTTTCAAGCTTTTAAATTGATAGGTTTTTCCCATTAATGTGATCGTTGTTTTCAAATGGAATCACCTCCTAATTTTTCATAAAAGCTAATGTTTTGATGACTACAGGAACCATACTTTGATTGATGGTTTCACCTATATCAATGTAGTCACCTTGTTCGACTACAACTTGATCAATCGAAATAATATCTACTTTATTTTTAGATTGAAGCACTAGCAATTGTCCGAGTGCTTTCGCAATATCGTTTTCACAGATGACTACCAAAACAGGATTCCTCGGAAAGTATTTTTCATAAAGTGAAAATAATACCTTTGCTACTTCTTTTAATGCTGCATAGGAACAATAAGAAATTCCCCGAATATGAATGGCAAAAGGAATTTCTTGTTCTCCTTGAAAGTATTGCTTCCACTCGATCATCGCCTGTTCGATTTGCTCATACACATAATCTCCGCTCTTTATTTGTTCATCGTTTAGCTCAATCACCATGATTGGTAAATTGCGGATTGGTAGACGTGACGCGGTAACATGTATAGTAGCCCCACTAATTTCTGTGCTTTGCATCCCAGCCCCGATTACGGTTGCTCGAGATGTTTGCGTTGCTTTAATTATTTTTAATGAACAATTTTCAATCGCCTTTACTACTTCGTGTGCAAGAAGCGGACCGATATCTCCATAAACAGCCGTATCATAGATCGTTTTAGGGGCTTCTTTCTCAAGCAACTGACCAATTCCCCCGGAAATCATCACCTCATCGATAGGAGGAATCACTTGAAAACTCGTGCTGTGAATTAGCGAATCATCCAACCGAATCGGTTTCTGACCGGTTAACGAATTCAGCATATCTTTGCACATTTCTTGGACAATCTGCTGTATTTCTTTAAAACCAATTTTTTTCTTTACCTGCAGTTGATAATTTTTTGAATGCAACCATGGTTGAATAGATGAGGATATAAACGTAATTTCACCATTCTGATCTAATTCGATTAATCTTCCACCAACATGATAGGTAATGGTACCTAATACTTTCCCCCTCCGAAAAAGTGCAACATTCGCCGTTCCCCCACCAATATCAATGTTAGCAACCGTTCCTTTCACTTCTTTAGAGCGCAAAAAAGCGCCAGATCCTTTGCCGGCAAGCAACGCTTCCAAACTAGCACCAGCAATGGCAACTACAAAATCACCCGATTTTTCAGCTAAATAATGCAGGATGCTCTCCGCGTTTTTTTTCGTCGCCGTTTCGCCGGTTATGATCACAGCGCCAGATTTTACTTCTGATACATTCACTCCTGCCTTTTTATATTGCTCTTCAAGCCATCCCGCGAGAGTTTTCAAATCAATTTCATCCCGTTTCTCTTTTAACGGCGTTGAGTACATAGGGCTTTCATACACAATTTTTCTCTCCACAATTTCGTAGCGAGGCAATGAAAAATGACTGGATACTTTTGCATATTTTAAATGACTGACAATAAATTTTGTCGTACTTGTTCCGATATCAATTCCCACGCTAATAATCGATTGACCGTCCACTCTACTCACATCCTAAAAATCCTGCGTTTCAGTTATTTGCAACCGATTTCTCGTATTTTTCAAGAATTTTTTCAGCCAATTTAAACATAGAAATACGGTGTTCCATACTCTTTTTTCTCATCCACTCATAGGCTTTTTCTTCTGTACAAGAAAATCTTTTCATTAGTTTTCCTTTTGCCTTTTCAATGATTTTTCGTTCTTCTATTGACTTTTTTAATAGCTGAATGTCTCTTTCTAACAATTGAAATTGCTCCTGTTGGCTTTTAGCAATTTCAATGGCTGGAATTAAATCCTCTTCCGAAACAGGTTTTACTAAATAACCTGTTACTCCTGCTTCTTTCGCATCATTCACAAGCTCACGTTGACTATATGCTGTCAGCAAGATAACAGCTGATTGTTCGAAATTTCTGATGATTATAGTCACTTTTATACCATCCATCTTCGGCATTATATATATCTTTTTTCTTAAGAAAGAAGCCAACGCAGATACCTCAGGCAACAAGTTTCTACAACTCCCCGTAATTAATGTACCGTGCTAGTTGAACTCTATTGTTCAACTAGCTCAAGGACAACAAGCGTGTAAGCCAATAAAATGCCATCTAGTGCCGTTTCAAACCCATGACGTTATTAGCACGGGTGGCAGTGAGACGAAATGGATCGACAAGAACAGAAAAAGTGGTTTCCACGATTTTACGTTTTCGACGCATCCACTGTGCCCACTTTTTCGATGAAACCGTGCGTTGATTTTTGCGAGATGGTGTCCAGAACGCAATCCCATATCACGATACAGTTTCTCTTGTAGGGCTTGACTGACATATCCTTTATCCCCGAGTATGTACGGATGGGGCAGTTGAGCCATCACATCTTCAACTGCCCTTCGATCATGACAAGAAGCCTTCGTTACTACATATTCCATCGGAAGCGACTGATCGGTGATCTGGATGTGCAACTTAAACCCGTAGTAGTACATCTTTTTCACAGTATCCGATATCAGCTATACCTTGAAACCGTTTGACGCGATATATTCGTGCGTGGTGGCAGAGCTCGATTGGTAAGCTATCCACTACCGCATAAGCGTGATGTTGTCCACGTTGGCAAGTTGATGTCGAATCCATTTGATTGTCCAACGCAACGAACGGTAGCGACGGTTGTATCGCGAACGTTCCGGGAATGACTCTTCTGTAAATAAGTTTCCAATAACAAAACGATGCCATGCTCGCTCCGATGTAAATCCTAACAGTTTTTCAAGCACAGGGATCGCGATGATGACATCATCTGTTTGCTTCAACAAGTGCTGATTGCGTCGTTTCAACTGTGCTTGGATATAAGACAGATGTGTGGTTACAATGGATAAAATGACGGCGTATTGTCTTTAAATTTTGGCTTTGTCTGTTGTAAAATGAAAGTGCTCTTGCATGGAACTTCTCCTTTCAAATGTTAGGTGGCACTTTCATTTTAAAGGAGTTTTCCATGCAAGGGCTTTTTTATATCCTGTGATCTTTTATCTAGCACCACAAGTTAACTTTATATTGTGGCAACACGTTCATGTATAGACTGAAAGGCATGGGCAACACGCAAGACAGTGTCATCTTCGCCAATCCTTCCCACAATCATCATCCCGACAGGCAGACCCTCAGATTTTCCACAAGGGACGTTCATTGCTGGGTGTCCCGTAATATTGAATGGTGAAGTATTGTGAATCATCTCTAAAGATCTGGAAATAATTTCTTCCCTTGAAGCATCTAAAGAAGGGATCTTTGTTGCCTTCATTGGTGTAGTAGGCATAATTAGCACGTCATATTTTTTGAGGGCATCATCATAAGCTTGTTTTAATTTTCGAGCCAAATTTTGTGCGATAGCATAATATTTTCCATTATATTGATCTCGCATGTATTGTCCAAGTAATATTGTCATTTTAACTGTTTCTGAATAATCATTAGCTCTTATTTTGCGTGCTTTGCCATAGGCATCTAGAAGTCTAGTGCTATAGTGACCCTTCCAGTTGGTTCCCATGCCATTGTCTCTAACCATTAAGGAAGTAAGACCCTCTGTAGCAATTGCGTTCCATATGTGAATGCCATCACGGTGCATTGGAATAGATACTTCCTCTATTACTGCTCCAGTATCTTCTAAAGACTGTGCAGCTTCTTTGACTAATTTGTCTACGTCCTCCTCGGAAAGTCTCTCCCATCCAAAGCCTTCCTTAACGATTCCAACTTTAAGTCCCTGAGCATTACCGACAAGCGATTCTGTGTATGGTTTCACCTCTAAACCTGATTGTCTCGGATCTAATCCATCTGCACCAGCTATCACTTCAAGTAATAAGGCGACATCCTCAACCGTTCTAGCAATAGGGCCAGTGTGATCTAATGTTTGTTCAATTGGAAAAATTCCTGTATAAGGAACAAGTCCGTATGAAGGTTTTAGACCATACACACCACACCAAGAGCTAGGAATCCGAATAGAGCCACCTTGGTCACCGCCTATTGCCATGTCAACTTCACCCGCAGCGACCAATGCTGCACATCCACTAGAAGAACCACCTGATGATCTAGTAGTGTCGTGTGGATTTAAGACGGGTCCTGTTGCAGAAGTATGACTGCCTCCAGATAGGCACAAATCTTCGCAAACCGCTTTGCCTACAATTTCTCCACCAGCATCAAGTATCCTAGTTACAATGGTAGCGTCTTCGTCAGGTACAAAACCTTCTAGAATAGCTGAACCATTCATCATAGGAACACCTGCTAGACTTATATTATCTTTTAGAACAATTGTTTTTCCCGCTAATTTTCCAGTACTATTTCCTTTTATGCTAGTTTTCCAATACCATGCATTATATGGGTTTTCTTCAGCGCTGGGACGATACCCTGGAGTGCGTGGATATTTTACTAGGAGACTAGGTTCTACAAGCTGATTTAAACGATTGTAGGATTCAAGCGGACCTTCCATTAATTCTTGATATAAAGATAGTTCATCAGTCGTGAGAGTAAGATTAAACTCCTCTGCAATTCTTTTTAATTGTTCAATCGTTGGTTTTTTAACAGCCATTCGTTTCCCTCCTAAATTAAAAGTAATTTGGATGTTTGTTTGTTATTTGCAATACACTTAAAAGAGTACTTATTCTCGGAAGTCACGTTATTTTTAAAGAAATTTACATAGACTATTAAAGTACCCGTGGTGCTAGTTGAGTCTTAACGCTCAACTAGCCTAAGAACAACAAGCGAGTAAGCCAGTAAAATACCATCCAGTGCCGTTTCAAATCCAGAAATTGAGTTCGCTCGAATCTCGGTGATCCGATATGAATCGACTAAAATCGAAAACACGGTTTCAATCACTTTGCGTTTTCGTTTCATCCACTGTTTCCATGCGTCTGATTGGCGAATTCGCTGATTTTTTCGAACAGGCGTCCAAAAAGCAACTCGATGCTCTTCGTACAGCTTCTTTTGCAGTTTTTGGCTGATGTACCCTTTGTCACCTAGGTTATACGAATGTGGAATTTGTGTCATGACGGTTTCAGCGGCCACCCGGTCATGACAAGACGCTTCGGTGACGACATATCCCATCGGAAGCCCTTGATCGGTGACCTGCAGATGAAGTTTTAACCCATAGAAAGCAATCCTTTTGGAAGCACAATAGCCAATATCGGCGATTCCACGAAACCGTTTGACGCGATACATTCGGGATGAATGACACAACTCGATCGGCAAGCTGTCCACAACCGCATACGCATGGTGCTGCCCGCGCTTGGCCAGCTGGTGCCGCATCCACTTGATCGCAAAGCCAAGCGCCCGGCAGCGACGGTTGTACCGAGAACGCTCAGGGAACAAGGCCTTGGGAAACAAATTCCCAATCACAAACCGGTGCCAAGCCCGTTCGGAAGTGAAGCCCAACAACTTTCCAAGGACATGGATGGCGATGATGACTTCGTCTTTCTGTTTCAACAAATGACGATTTCGACGTTGAAGAGGAATCTGGATACTCGATAGTTGAGCCGATACAAAGAACAAAATCGCTTCATATTGTTTTTGAAGTTTGGCTCGATCTGTTGTAAAATGAAAGTGCTCTTGCATGTGAATTCTCCTTTTAAATGTTTGGTCGCACTTTCATTTTAAGGAGATCCTCATGCAAGGGCTATTTTTATGCTTGTCTGATTTTATCTAGCACCACGGGTTATTAAAGTATATTTAAAAAATGGAAACAATCTTTATGTCAGTTTATCTAACATGGTTTTTTGCACCAGAACCAAAATGCTAAAAGCACTGCCAATAATTATGTAATTAATTATCTTTACCATCGATAATTTGGAGTGGTGATAGGTGGAGTGAGCCATCGAAAGTAGACATGTATAAATCGAAGATGCCCATACAGGAAGTAGAAAGAAGCCGATCACCATGTCTACGAAAAGAAGAACCTATACGGAATTAAAGCTCGAAGTGGTAAAAAGAGCCTTGTCAGGAGAAAGTGTAAAAGCCATTGCATATCACTTCGGTATTACCGATACCGACTATATTTACAAATGGATGGATCATATGAAGTGTACGGGGAAGTAGGCTTAGGAATCATCCTTAAATGGACAAGAATGCAATCATACGAGAGCTAGACACGGAGAATGAAATTTTAAAAAAGTATCTTCAAATCCTAAAAAGGGAGGGAAAACTGCAAAATTCAAAGTCGTAGATAAGCTAAAAGCAAAATAGCCAATCTCTAAAATATGTAAAATCCCTCAACCATCCCAAAATCCGAATCCCCGAACGTTGTGCCTTCCAATCCAATAAAAAAGATGCCCCGAAACCTTTTTCGAGACATCCTTTTGTGCCACTGCTAGATAGTAACGCCTTTTACGTGACCTTCCTTTTTTCCTTGCTTTGCCGGCGCGAGGTGGATCGCTTGCACGCGGAGCGCTTCGATCGCCTCGAGCAGCGCTTCGTTTCCGCTTGGGTGCGGGTAGAGCGGGAAGCGGAAGTCTTCTTCGCGGGCGGCCATTTCCAAGCCGAGCACTCCGTTGGAAATCAGCTCTACCGCCCCGGCGCCGATCATATGCACGCCGAGAAGGACATCGGTGGCGGCGTCGCTGATCACTTTGATCACCCCGTCCTTTTGCCCAAGGATGCTTGCATATCCGTTTCCGGCGAGCGGAAATTCGCCGATGCGGACCGCCTCGTACTGACGGCGCGCTTCTGTTTCCGTCAGGCCGGCGCTGGCGATTGGCGGAATCGAATGGACGACGGTCGGAAGAAAGGCGAGATCGACTTCCACCAATTGCCCGGCGATCGCTTCCGCCGCCGCTTTTCCCTGCTTGATCGCTTTGACGGCCAAAAATGGCGCGCCCGTGACATCGCCAATGGCATAAATATGGGAAAGGGATGTTTGCGCCTGACGGTTGACCTGGATAAACCCGTTTTCATCCGTTTTCATGCCAAGCCGCTCAATGCCTAATCCATTGGTATTTGCTTTTTTCTCGCACGAAACAAATAAATGGGAGCCTTCAAGGGTGGCCGTTTCTCCTTCTGCTGTCCGGATCGTGACCGCAACGCAGTCGAGGGAGGATTCGGCCCGTTCGATCTGGCATCGTGTATACAGTTTGATTTTTCGTTTTTTCCATATGCGCTGTAGTTCTTTCGCAATGGTGTCGTCCAAGCCAAACGTACCGTCATCGCTGATGACTGACACTTGCGAACCAAACGCGTGGAAGCTCATTGCTGCTTCGAGCGCGATATAGTCGTTCCCATATACAAGCAAATGGCCGGGCAATGTTTCTAAACTATAGATGGAATCGACGTTTAATATCCGTTCATGGTCAACGGAAACGGTCGGCGGCGAAACGTGCGACGCGCCGACAGCGATGATCGCATGCCGGAAACGGTAGACTTCAAAAGCATCGCCCGCTTCAACACCGATGCGGTCTTCCGCCAAAAACGAGGCATGGCCGCGGAGGATCTCGATGCGGTTGGCCTTGCAAAGCGCTTCGACGCCCTGGCGGAGCTGAGTGATGATTTTCGCTTTATAGTTTTGCAGCTTGCCAAGCTGGAAGCCAGTGTTCTCTAAATCTATTCCGATGTCTTTTAGATGCGGGATGTCTGCCATCTTTTGCGCCGCATGGGCAAATACTTTCGACGGAATGCATCCTTTGTTTAAACAGACGCCGCCAAGTTCCCCTTCTTCTATCAATGTGACCGACAAACCGAGCTGGGCGGCGCGGATCGCCGCGCTATATCCGCCCGGCCCGCCGCCGATAATGACGACATCCCGTTCCTGTGCCAGTTCTCCAACGACCATTTACACCAACTCCATAAGCATTCGTTTCGGATTTTCAATGAGTCTCACAAAATAGTTCGTAAACGCGACCGCTGTCGCTCCGTCAGCCACACGGTGGTCAAACGACATCGAGATGTTCATCATCGAACGGACGGCGATCTCGTCGTTTTCCATCACCATTGGCCGTTTTTTCGTTTTATGAAACGCCATCAGCGCCACTTCCGGATAGTTGATGATCGGCGTCGCGCCGATGCTTCCGCCAAGCGGGCCGACGTTGCTGATGGTAAAGGTGCTTCCCGTGATTTCAGAAACGGACAGCTTGTTTTCCTGAGCCCGTTTCGTAAGCTGTTTCGCCTCTTCGTGAATTTCCCGCAGCGATTTTCTTTCTACATGCCTTATCACTGGTACGATTAAGCCGTCTTCGGTGTCGACGGCAATGCCGATATGATGCTCGGCGTATAAGTGAATTTCTTCCCGCTCTTCGTCAAGGCGCGCGTTAAAAATCGGAAACTGCTTTAATGACAGTGACAGCGCTTTAATGAAAAACGCCGTTGCCGAAATGTGGATGTCATGCTGCTTCAGCTCTTCGCGGAAACGAATGAGTTCTGTGACATCGACTTCTTCAAAATGGGTGCAATGCGGAATCGTATATAGCGACTGCGCCATTTTTTTCGCGATTTGTTTGCGGCGTCCGCAAAACGGAAGGACCGATGTGGCGGACGCGGACGAATTTTCTTTTTTCGGCGCCGCTTCAAGAGCCGCTGCACTGCTTGCGCTTTTTGTTTGCTTTGCCTCAATAAAGCGGTATACATCTTCATCCGTAATGCGCCCGCCTGGACCAGTGCCTGCAATTTGTTCCAAATTGACGCCATGTTCGCGGGCGATCTTGCGCGTATACGGCGTGGCAAGCACGCGGCGGATATTCTTCGTCAGGACGGAACCGCCTGTTTCCTCGTTGGCGCTTGGCAAACGGAAAGATTCTGCTGCATTGGAGGAAGAAGCGGGATTGGGCTGAACCACTGCGCTTGTCTGCAACGTCAAAATCGTCGTGCCGACCGCAATCGTTTCCCCTTCGCGTACAAGAATGTCTTGCACGATTCCTTCCGCCGGAGCGGGGATTTCCGCCACCATTTTATCTGTTTGGACTTCGACGAGCGGCTGATCGGCCTTGACATAGTCACCTTTTTGCACGAGATACGTTAATACAACCGCTTCCGTCATCCCTTCGCCGATATCGTGAAGCTTTACTTCCATCGTTTCTACCCCTTCCGCTAGAAGTTGACTGTTTTTTCAATCGCGTGCAAGACGCGCGCCGGCGTCGGCAAATAATCGTCTTCGTAGGCAAAAAACGGCACCGGGACATCGAATCCAGTGACGCGCGCCACAGGCGCTTTTTGGTACAAAAACGATGTATCGTTAATCAGCGCGACAATATCGCTTGCAAGTCCTCCAGTGGCGTGCGCTTCCTGGACAATCACCGTTCGTCCCGTTTTTTGCACCGACGCGGCGATCATATCTTTATCGAGCGGATAGAGCGTGCGCAAGTCGATCACATCGGCGTGAATCCCTTTTTTCGCGGCGCTTTCCGCCGCTTTCAGCGCCACCGGCACCATCGCTCCCCAGGCGATCACGGTCACGTCATCGCCTTCGCGCAATTTTTTCGCTTTGCCGATTTCCACCGTATATTTTCCTTCCGGCACTTCTTCGCGAAACGCACGGTAGCTGCGCATCGGCTCCAAAAACAGCACCGGGTCCGGATCTTCAATCGCGGCAATCAGCAGTCCTTTCGCGTCATATGGCGAGGCCGGGCAGATGACTTTCATGCCGGGCATATGGGTAAACAATGCCTCCGTGCTGTCGGAATGGATTTCCGGAGCGCGCACCCCCGCGCCGTACGGGGCACGGATCACCATCGGGACGGTGAAATGCCCCATCGTCCGCGCCCGCATCCGCGCCGCATGGGTCATAATTTGTTCGTACGCCGGATAAATAAATCCTAAAAATTGAATCTCGACGACCGGACGAAAGCCGTTTAACGCCATCCCGATCGCCGCTCCGGTAAACCCTGCTTCGCTAAGCGGCGTATCGATGACCCGGTCCTCGCCAAACTCCGCCTGCAAGCCTTCGGTCGCGCGGAACACCCCGCCGTTTTTCCCGATATCCTCGCCAAGCAAAATGACGTCGTCGCGTTCTTTTAACATCGTGCGCAACGCGTCGTTTACCGCCTGCACGAGCGTCAACGTTTTTGTATTCACCGCTGTTGTCATCCTTCCATCCCCCGTTTCCACTCCATATACGCTTGTTTTTGCTCGGCAATCGTCCACGTCGGCTCGGCAAACACATAATCAAACATATCTTCCGGATTGGCGCTTGGATAGCGATCCATTTCCGCCACCGCCTGCTCCACTTCCGCATTTACCCTTTCTTGTACATCGTTGGCCCAGTTTTCATCCCAAAAGCCTTCCCGCTGCATAAAACGCTCAAGCCGCATGATCGGATCGGTCGTTTCCCGTCTCCGTTTGCTTTCTTCTTGATCGCGGTACTTCGATGGATCATCGGAAGTCGTATGGGCGCCGTAGCGCCAGGTGACCGCCTCAATCAGCGTCGGTCCTTCCCCGTTTCGCGCCCGCTCTAACGCTTGTTTGGTGTGAAAATAGACGGCGAAAATATCGTTTCCGTCGATGCGAATGCCAGGGATGTCATAGGCGAGCGCTTTTTGCGCGATCGTTTTTGATTTCATTTGCCGGGTGATCGGCACGGAAATCGCATACTGATTGTTTTGATTGAAAAAGACGACTGGAGCATTGAAAACGCTTGCAAAATTCAACCCCTCATGAAAATCGCCTTCCGATGTCGCGCCGTCTCCAAAATAAACGATCACCGCGTTTTTTGTTCCCTTCCGTTTTTCCGCGTATGCCGCTCCGGCAGCTTGCGGCAGCTGTGTGGCGATCGGAACGTACGGCGGCACGATTTTTTTCCCTTGCGGCGGGATGCATCCTTCCGTCCGCCCTTTCCAATACAAAAGCGTCTGTGTCAATGTGCGGCCGAACGTCATCATCGCCCCGTGGTCGCGATACGTCGGAAACATCCAATCTTCGTCCTCTAAAGCGAGGGCGCTGCCGACTTGGCACGCCTCCTGCCCTTCAAACGGAACGTACGTGCCGATCCGCCCTTGCCGCTGCAGGCTGACGCATTTGCGGTCAAACGTTCTTGTCCGGATGAGATGGCGGTACATCGCCATTACGAGTTCTTCCGTTATTTGCTCCCGATACTCGTGCTCTACGATCCGCCCTTGTTCATCCATGATTTGCCTGATTGGGAATTGCCGTTCCATCGAATCCCTCCTTGTTGTCAGCGGCGAATATCCCATTTCGGCCGCTTATGATGGGTAAAAAAGTTATTGCGGCGGCTTCGCTGCCGCAGCCGTTCCTCGCAAAAACGGTTGGCCGCTTCGACCGTGGTGATTTGCTCGGCTTCGGCCTGGGCGTAAATATGAAGAAGCGTCGAATAAATCGTTTTCGTTTTCTCGAGCACTCTCTCTTTATTCGGTCCGTAAAGCTCGTCAGCCACTTGAATCAGCCCGCCGGCATTCACAATATAATCGGGTGCGTATACGATTCCTCTTTCCTTTAAAAGCTGCCCGTGGCGCACGTCGAGAAGCTGGTTGTTCGCCGAGCCGACGATCGCCTTTACTTTGAATAGATGGATCGTGTCATCGTTCACGACATTGCCAAAAGCGCATGGAACAAACACATCGGCATCGGTGCTGTAAATTTCTGACCCTTTTACTGCTTTTACGCTCGCGCCGAGTTTTTTGCCATACGCCACCACTTCTTCGACCGCTGCTTCGTTAATGTCGCAAACGTATAAATCCGCTCCTTCTTCCAACAGCTGCAAGGCGACTTTCTTGCCTACTTTGCCTAATCCTTGAATGGCGTATGTTTTTCCGTACAGAGCATCACTGCCCCAAATGACTTTGTTCGTTGCTTGAATGCCGTAAATGACGCCTAAGGCCGTTGGCACCGAGGAATCACCGCTGCCGCCGTATGCTTCGGGAACGCCGACGATGCAATTCGTTTCTTTCAATGCGTGAACGAAATCGTCCGGCGCCGTTCCCATATCGGTTCCCGTATAGAAGCGGCCGTTTAACGATTCGACAAACTGGCCGAAGGCGCGAAACAATTCCGGCGTTTTGTCTTTGCGGGGATCGCCGATAATGACCGCTTTGCCCCCGCCAAAATCGACATCGGCCGCCAAACATTTATACGTCATTCCTTTCGATAAACGAAGCACGTCGAACAAAGCGTCCTCGACCGTCGCGTACGGATACATGCGGCATCCGCCAAGCGCCGGGCCGAGCGTCGTATTATGAATAGCAATAATCGCTTTTAATCCTGTTTGCTCATCATTGCAAAACACTACTTGCTCATGCTCACGCATTTGCGCAAATATATCCACCTGGCTCATTTGCTTAATGACGGTGCTCATATCATTTCTCCTCCCTAAACCGTTTTGTTGCCAGCGGCGGGGAAAAGGACTTTTTCCCTGATGACGGCGGGCAAAGCCCAAAAGCCGAACACGGAAAATCGAAAGAGATAATCATTTTATTCCTATAAACTATATATACGTTTAAAAAACGTTATATATTTAATTCGTTTTACTTTTTAAAAAAGAGATAAACTTCCGGATCACTTATCTTGCTTTCCATGTTTAGCTTAATACCGCGCGGTCGCTTGCGAGCTGCGTGCCGCGGATGCGTTGGAATTCCGCCAGCAGCTTCTCGACGGTCAATCCTTTCTTTTCGTTTTCGTCGACTTCAAGAATGATTTGTCCTTTATCCATCATAATGAGACGGTTTCCTAAATCGATCGCCTGCTGCATATTATGGGTGACCATCAATGTCGTCAAGCCGTGCTTCTTGACAATTTCTTTCGTTAAATTCGTAATCAGCTCCGCCCGCGCCGGGTCGAGCGCGGCGGTATGCTCATCTAAAAGCAAAATCGCTGGTTCGGTAAACGTCGCCATGAGCAATGACAGCGCCTGCCGCTCCCCGCCGGAAAGCAGTCCGACTTTCGCCTGCAGGCGATTTTCCAACCCAAGGTGAAGCGTCGATAATATTTCTCGGAAATAATCGCGCCGTTTTTTCGTCACCCCGCGTCTTAGAGTGCGCTTTTGACTGCGGGCGTACGCCATCGCCAAATTTTCTTCAATCGTCATGCTTGGCGCCGTTCCGGCCATCGGGTCTTGAAAGACGCGTCCGATATAGCGGGAGCGGACGTATTCCGGCATGGACGTGACGTCTTGGCCGTCGATGTAAATCGTCCCTTCATCGGGAAACAGCACGCCGGAAATCAAGTTCATAAGCGTCGACTTGCCGGCGCCGTTGCTGCCGATAATCGTGACAAAATCTCCCTTTTTCAGCGTCAAATTCACATGCTGCAGGGCGATTTTTTCATCGGGTGTCCCTTCGTTAAACACTTTATAAATCCGATTTAACCGTAACATCGCTCTCCCCCTTTCCGCCTGCCGAAACGGCGGCAAGCTGCGCTCGCTCCAGCCGCCGCTGTTCTTTCCGCTTTTTCTCCTGGCGCTGGCGGACGATTTGCGGCGCAACGAGCGCGATGATCACGATGCAGGCGGTAATCAATTTGACATCACCGGTTTCTAAAAACTGCGCCTGCAGCGCCAGGCTGACGACAATGCGGTAAATAATCGAGCCGCCGATTACCGCAAGCGTTGTTCTGGCAATCGTTTTGGTGCCAAACACCGCCTCGCCGATAATGACGGAAGCAAGCCCGATGATAATCATGCCAATTCCCATGCCGACATCGGCAAACGAACCGTATTGGGCGATCAGCGCCCCGGAAAAGGCGACCATCGCGTTGGAAAGGCCGAGGCCGATGATAATTAATAAATTCGTATTGGCCGACAAACTGCGAATCATGCGCGGATTGTCGCCGGTAGCACGGATCGCAAGCCCGATCTCCGTCTGCAAAAACCAATCCGTAAACCATTTGAATAGCAGCGTAAGCAGCGTCATCAAGAGGAAAACCCCCCACGTTTTCGCCGCGGCAGGATCGAGCCCCGCCTTCATCCCCCATTCCTGAATGGTCGTAAAAATTGTTTTTTGATTGAGAAGCGGAACATTGGAGCGTCCCATGATGCGGAGATTGATCGAATATAAGGCGATCATCATTAAAATTCCCGACAAAAGCGCGTTAATTTTTCCCGCCGTATGGAGCAGCCCGGTAATGCATCCAGCAAGAAAGCCGACAACAAGGGCCAGGGCTGTCGCCGCAAACGGATTGACGCCGCTGACAATGAGCGTTGCCGCTACGGCCGCTCCGGTAACGAAGCTGCCGTCCACAGTTAAATCCGGAAAATCTAAAATACGAAAAGACAAATACACGCCTAGCGCCATAATCGCATAAATAATTCCCGCTTCCACCGCACCGATCATCGACATGAACAACGGTCTTCATCCTTTCTCCGTTTATTCGATATACTCCGCCATCTTATCCCACTCTGGTTTCAGCTTGACTCCTTGCTTTTCCGCCGCTGTTTTGTTAATGACGAGCTTCAGTTTATCCGGATATTCCGGCTTTAGTTCCGACGGCTTTTTCTCGCCCTTTAAAATCGCTGCCGCCATTTTTCCCGCCTGATAGCCGATGTCATAGTAGTCAAATCCATATGCTGCAAAGCATCCGCGCTTTAACGAATCCAGTTCGCCAGCCAAAACAGGGATTTTGTGTTCGTTTGCCACGTTGACGACCGATTCGATCGCCGATACGACCGTGTTGTCGGTCACGATATAAAACACATCCGCTTTCCCGGCCAGCGACTCCGCGGCCTGTTTCACTTCCGCCGTCGTCGACACGGACGCTTCAACAAATTTCAAATCGGTATTTTTCGCTGCCTCTTTCACTTTCTTAATTTGCGCCACCGAGTTTTGCTCCCCGGCGTTATAAATCAAGCCGACTGTTTTGGCATCCATTTGTTCGTCAATAAACTGAATGGTTTTGCGAATCGCATCCGGATGGCTGTCCGTTGTTCCGGTAATGTTTTCTCCCGCCTGATCCATGGACGGGACTAAGCCGGCGCCGACCGGGTCGGTAACAGATGTAAACACAATCGGTATGTCTTTCGTCGCATTTAAGGCGCTTTGCGCGCTAGGAGTCGAATTGGCGAAAATGAGGTCCACACCTTCCGCTACAAAATTATTGGCGATCGTCTGATTATTGCTTTGGTCGCCTTGCGCATTTTGCACGTCGTATTTGACGTTTTTCCCCTCTTTGAATCCATTGTCCTCTAATGCCTTTTTAAAGCCGCTAAAAGCGGCATCCAGCGACGGATGCTCAATAATTTGCGTGACACCGACCGTTACTGTCTTGCCTTCCTTCCCATCTCCTTTGCCGCCGGTCGCTTCCTCCTTTCCGCATCCTGTAAGCGCTAACATGCCTGCAAGCACAGGTACAGCGAGGCGTTTCACTGCTTTTTTCATCCTTAATCCCCCTCGTTTTCTTCAAAATTGGTTTGGCAAGCATTTTGGGAGCGATTACATTTTTTATTATAAAAAACATTAATAACGTTAAAATAACGTTATACTAAATAAATATTATCAATAGCCGGCGAATAAAGTCAATAATTTTCAAAAAAATAATAATCGCAAAAAAATGGAGGGCGTCTTATCGCAGACACCCTCTCGATATCATTCTCCTAAAATAACGCGAAGCTTTCCAAGCTGCTGCTTCGCTTCCGCCATCATTTGCTCGAACAGTTCCGCCACTGTCGGCATATCGTCGATCAAGCCGGCAATTTGCCCGGCGTTGACAAACCCTTCGTGGAAGTCGCCATGAAGCGCCCCGCGGCGATGGCGGTCCTCCGACGTATATTCTTGAAACTGTTCCGGTGGCATTCCTTGTTTTTCATATTCGAGTAATTTCTCGGCGTACGGCGTGCGCATGATACGCCGCACACGCCCGACCGTGCGGCCGACAATCACCGTTTCGTTATCTTCGGCATTCGTAATCAGCTGTTTGTACGCTTCATGAAATGGAGCGTCCTTCGTTGCAATCAAACGCGTTCCTAACTGCACCCCTTGCGCGCCGAGAGCGAGGGCGGCGAGCAGTCCTCTTCCGTCGCCAATTCCGCCGGCGGCGACGACGGGAATGTTCACCGTGCTGGCGATTTGCGGAATCAATGTCATGGTCGTCAGTTCCAGCGAAGAGTTGATGCCCGCTGCTTCATACCCTTCGGCAACGACGATGTCCGCTCCTGCCGCTTCCGCTTTTTTCGCCTGTTTGACCGATGCGGTGACAACAATGACTTTTATCCCCTGCGCGGCAAAGCGGGGGATCCATGGCGCCGGATTTCCCGCCGATAGCGAGACGACCGGAACGCGATGTTTCAACACGAGCGACACCATTTCTTCCAAATATGGCGTGACTTGAAGCGGAATGTTGACAGCAAACGGGCGGTTGGTGCGCCGCTTCGTTTCAACAATGATTTCTTCCACTTCGTCAGGCGGCATTGTGCCAACGCCGATCGTCCCCAGCCCGCCTGCCTCCGACACGGCGCTGGCCAGTTTTGCGTTGCTGATGTTTCCCATTCCCCCTTGAATGATCGGATAACGAATTTGTAAAAGTCGACAAATATCATTCATAAAATTCCCACCCCGTTAAAATTGTGTTATACTTATCATAAACTTATCATACTTTGAGGAGGATGGGAATGCTTTATCCATACAAAGGCAAAATGCCAACCGTAGATGAAACCGTATTTATCGCCCCAGGGGCGCATATTATTGGGGACGTCACGATTGGCAAAGAATCAACGATTTGGTTTAACGCGGTCTTACGGGGGGACGAAGCGCCGATTATCATTGGCGCGCGCTGCAGCATTCAGGACAACTCGACCTGCCATTTATACGAAGGGTCGCCGCTTGTTGTCGAAGATGAAGTGACGGTGGGGCATAATGTGATTTTGCACGGCTGCACGATTCGCAAACGGTCGATTATCGGTATGGGATCGACGATTTTAGACGGGGCGGAAATCGGCGAGGAATGCATCATTGGCGCCAACACGCTTATTCCTTCCGGCAAAAAAATCCCGCCGCGCTCTCTAGTCGTTGGGTCACCGGGCAAAGTCGTGCGCGAAATTACGGAAAAAGACTTGGCTTTGATTCAACTATCGATTGACACGTATGTGCAAAAAGGAAAAGAGTACCGTCAATTGCTAGCCAACCAGCACAAATGAAAGGAAAGCAAACGCGCTGCTTTTACGAGGCAGCGCGTTTCTGCTTTTCTGCAAAAAAGCATCAATCCACAATAAAAGGATGGTCGTACACGTCGTACTCCTCATCTTTTTTCTTTAGTTCATTTCCTTCCATAAATACCGATTCGAAGAAGCGGCTCGCCGGCACCGCCAATTCCTTGTAATAGTCGCTGAACAGCGCCGCTGCATGGCTGCCCATCCATTCGTTCGGCAGCAGCTCCTCCGGCAGGCCCGGGTCGATAAAAAGAAACTTGCGGTATTCATGCACGAGCTTCGTCCGCTCGACAAAACATTCAGCATCGGACATTTCCCCGCGCTGGATTTTATGTTTGTCGATAATGTATTTTTGGCTGTAGACGGAAATAAACTCCTCATATTTTTGATTGATTTCTTCTAAATTCCAACATTTCTCGACTAACAGTTTGTTCGTATGCGGCCCGTCATATTGGGCAATAAAAAAGTCGACGTACGGTTCAATCTCATATTTATCGATCAGGTCGTACACTTGTTTTTCTAAGTTGTTCGGCGAAATCCAGCAGCTGTTTGAGATCGTGCCAAATCCGCTCCACACGAGCTCTTTTCGCAATTCATCGCGCACGCTCCGCTTTTCTTCTGGAATCGTATACACTAAAATGCGCCACTTTCCGTCCCATTTTTCGGGGCGGATTTTATAAATGCGTTTTGCCGCTTCTTCCATTCGCTTCACTCCACGTTCGGTGAGCGAATAGTAGCTTTTATTGCCGCGTTTTTCCGCTTTGACCCATCCTTGTTTGCTCATGCGCGAAATCGCCGCGCGCACCGCTTGGTCGTTATGGCCAAACTCTTTCAGCAGCCGGATTAAACTGCCGATCCAAATTTCATTGCCGTAATGGCGGATGTAATCGCCATAAATCGTAAAAATCATCGATCGCGTATTCATGCTCATTGTGGACACCCTTTATCTTGTTTTCAAGACATAATCGTAGCAAATTTTTATAACGTTGGCAAGACGAACGAAAAAATAACGTTAAATTGTTATTTTGGATAAAAAAAGGGAGGCTCGGCGATGAGTCACTCCCCTGTAAATTGTGGTTTGCGCTTTTCACTAAATGCAGCTAACGCTTCTAAACGATCTTTCGTCGGAATCGTTAATTCGTACGCTTTCGCTTCAATGGCAAGGCCTGTCTGCAAATCGACATTCATGCCTTGTTGAATTGCGTACTTCGCTTGCTGCAAAGCAATCGGACCATTTTGCATCATCTCGTGTGCCAACGCTTCACAGCTTGGCATTAAATTTTCTTTTTCTACTACTTTTGTTAACAGACCGTATTCATAAGCTTGTTCGGCGGTAATTTTACGGGCTGTTAAAATTAACTCTTTCGCCCTCGCTTCGCCAATTAACCTAGGAAGCCGTTGCGTTCCGCCAGCTCCCGGGATGATCGCCCAGCTCACTTCCGTTAAACCCATGACCGCTCCTTTCACCGCGATTCTGAAATCACAGGCAAGCATTAGTTCAAATCCGCCACCAAGAGCATAGCCATTTACCGCGGCAATCGTCGGCTGCGGCAAGTTGGCCACCGCATCGAAAACATCGCGAATTTTTTTCACGTTGCGACGCACTTCCATTTCGTTTAGCATCTTTCGTTCTTTTAAATCCGCACCAGCGCTGAACGCTTTGTCTCCCGCGCCAGTAAAAATCACAACGCGAATGTCGCGGTCAAGATGAATGCGCTCAACCGCTTCTCCAAGCTGGCATAGCGTGGCGTAATCGAAACAGTTCATCACTTCCGGGCGGTGCAATGTCACGTAGCCGATATGGTTTTTCTTTTCCAGCAATACGTTGGCCATTGTCATTTTCATCTCGTTCCCCTCTTTATTCCTCCGTATTTTCCACGATCGTGGCAATTCCTTGTCCGACGCCGATGCACATCGTCGCCAGCCCATATTTCACGCCTCGTTTTTTCATTTCATAAATAAGCGTCGTCAAAATGCGGGCGCCGCTGGCACCAAGCGGATGTCCAAGGGCGATCGCGCCGCCGTTGACATTGACTTTCGCGCGGTCTAATTCCAGCTGGCGGATGCATTCGATCGATTGCGAGGCAAACGCTTCGTTCAATTCGACAAGGCCAATGTCATCGATTGTCAGTCCGGCGCGGCGAAGCGCTTTTCTCGTCGCGAAAACCGGACCAATTCCCATCACGGCCGGCTCTACGCCCGCCACGGCGGACGTGACGTATTTGACGAGTGGTTTCAGCCCGAGCTCTTTTGCTTTTTCCGCGCTCACTAGTAGCAGCGCCGCTGCCCCGTCGTTGACGCCGGAAGCATTTCCCGCTGTCACCGTGCCGTTTTCAAACAGCGGCGGCAGTTTGGCCAGCTTTTCAAGTGTCGTATCCGGACGTGGATGTTCATCTTTGTCGACGACGACGCGATTGCCTTTTCGGTCATAGTAGACGACCGGCACTAATTCATCGGCAAAGCGGTTCGTTTCGATGGCCTTTTTCGCTTTCATTTGGCTTTCATAAGCAAATTCATCCTGCTCCTTCCGAGTGATGCCGAACCGTTTCGCGACATTTTCCGCCGTCTGCGGCATGCTGTCAGTTCCATACATTTCCTCTATTTTTGGATTGATAAAGCGCCATCCGATCGTCGTATCAAACATTTCGATATTGCCGCGCGGAAAATCGGAGCTTGGCTTTGCCATGACAAACGGCGCTCGCGTCATGCTTTCCGTTCCGCCGGCGATCATGATTTCCGCCTCTCCTGTCATAATCGCGCGCGCCGCATAATTGACAGCATCGAGCCCGGAACCGCATAAGCGGTTTACCGTCGTTCCCGCCACTTCGATCGGCAAGCCAGCCAACAGCGCCGCCATGCGCGCGACGTTGCGATTATCTTCTCCAGCCTGATTGGCGTTGCCAAACACCACATCTTCAATTTGTTCGACCGGAAGACTCGGATTGCGCTCCACGAGCGCGCGGATGACCGTTGCCGCCAAATCATCGGGACGGACGTCTTTGAGCGCTCCTTTATATCTCCCTATTGGCGTGCGCACCGCATCGACAATCACGACTTCTCTTAACATGATTCATCCCCCTTGTTTCCCTGCTTTGTGTAATCATATACCCCTTTTCCTGTTTTGCGGCCAAGCCGTCCCGCTTTCACGTATTGCTCGAGGAGCGGAGCCGGGCGGTATTTTTCTCCCAATTTTTCATGCAAATATTTTAAGTTGTTCAGCCTTGTATCCAGCCCGACCAAATCGGCGAGCTCAAACGGACCCATCGGAAAGTTAAGGCCGAGTTTAATCGCTTTGTCAATCTGTTCCGGCGTTCCGACTCCTTCTTGAAGCATGTAAAACGCTTCATTGCCGATTAACGCGCTGATGCGGCTTGTCACAAAGCCCGGAAACTCGTTCACGACGACTGTTTCTTTGCCCATTTTTTCCGCGACGTGCTGAATAACGTTGACTGTATCATCGCTCGTTTCTAAACCGCGGATGATTTCGACGAGCTTCATTTTGTGGACCGGATTAAAAAAGTGCATCGCAATCACTTTTTCCGGCCGCTTCGTAAACGAGCCGATTTCCGTCGGGCTCATCGTCGATGTATTCGTCGCAAAATAGCAAGACGCCGGCGCATGCTTGTCGATCGTCTCAAACACTTGTTTTTTCACCTCTAATTTTTCCGGGACGGCTTCAATCACTAAGTCCGCTTCCCGCACCGCCTCGGCTAAATCCAAGAAGTAACGCAGGCGCGCTTCCGCTTCCTGCTGCTCGGCTTCTGTCAATTTGCCGCGGGAGACGGCTTGTACAAAAATCGCAGCTATTTCTTGTTTCGCGCTTTCTAGCTGTTCTTCCTTCACATCGACAAGAATCGTTTCAAAACCTCCTACCGCACTGACATAGGCAATTCCTCTCCCCATGACACCAGATCCCACAACAACAATGCGATGAATCATAAAAATCCCTCCTTAATCGTTCTATATGTATGTTGGACAATGGAAAATAAGCACTCCACCCTGCCGGATAGAGTGCTATGCTGCCATATTTTTTTGTTTACACGCCAAACGGATTGAGCGGACGGCTTCCGTAATAAGAAAGAATGCTTTTCGTTTCCGTATATAAATCGAGTGTTTCGATGCAAAGCTCGCGCCCGAATCCGGACTGTTTATATCCGCCAAACGGCGTGCCTGGGAACGCGGAGAACGGGCTGTTGATCATGACAATGCCGGCTTGAATTTGTTTCGCCACGCGAATCGCGCGTGCATGATCTTTCGTCCAGATGGCCGATCCCAAACCATATTCACTGTCATTAGCCAATTTAATGACTTCTTTTTCATCGTTAAATTTCATCACAACGACAACCGGGCCGAAAATTTCCTCTCTGACCGCCTTCATTTCATGGTTGACATTCGTAATAATCGTCGGCTCGTACCAGAATCCGTTTTCAAATCCTTCCACTTTCGCTTCTTTCCCGCCAGTGACAATCGTAGCTCCCTCTTCGATAGCAGATTTAACATAGCTGTCAATAACTTCTAGTTGTTCGCGGCTAATGATAGCACCGACATGCGTATCTTGATCAAACGGGTTGCCGAGCTTTAATTTTTTCGTTTTTTCTACAAACTTTTCCATGAATTGATCGTAAATGCTCTCATGTACGTACAAACGGGAGCGCGCTTCACAAGATTGTCCGGTATTATAGAAAATTCCGAATAATGAACCGTTAACAGCTGCATCAATGTCTGCATCCTCAAAGATGATGTTCGGCGATTTGCCGCCAAGTTCCAAAGTGACCCGTTTTAATGTTTTCGACGCTTTTTCCATAATATCCTTCCCGACCGGCGTCGAACCGGTAAATGCGACTTTGTCGACAAGCGGATGTTCCACTAAATAATTGCCGACTTCCGAGCCAGACCCGGTAACCACGTTGACGACACCTTCCGGAACGCCGGCTTCGTGGCAAATTTCCGCCAGCACAATACAAGTGAGCGGCGTCAGCGAAGCTGGTTTGACGACAACGGAGCAGCCTGCCGCAATCGCCGGAGCGATTTTCCACGCCGCCATCATGAGCGGATAGTTCCATGGGATAATTTGCGCACATACCCCGACCGGCTCTTTTTCCGTAAAGTTATGGAACGAACCTGGCATGTTGTTGACCGTACCACGATGGCCGACAATGGCGCTGGCGTAAAATTCAAAGTCTTCAATTGCCTGCATCACTTGCCCCTGTGCGGCGGAAAGTGCTTTTCCTGTATCTAAAATCTCTAATTCTACCAGCTCGTTAAAACGAGAACGCATAATCGAAGCAATTTTGTTTAAAATACGCGCCCGTTTGTTGACAGGAAAATGGCGCCATTTGCCATGGTCAAACGCTTGGCGCGCCGCTTGGATCGCGCGTTCCGCGTCTTCTTTCGTCCCTTTCGCTACCTTTGCGACCGGCTCGCCTGTCGCTGGGTTGTAGGTGATGAACGTTTCGCCCGAAGCGCTTTCAACTCGTTCCCCGTTAATAATAAGATGATACATATCCCGTTTCGTTGCGAGTGTTTCCATTTTTGTTTCTTTTACGGTTGCCATTTTCCTTCCACTCCTTCTTTCTTATTTTCCTTGAAAGACGGCTTTGCGTTTTTCGAAGAAAGCGCGAATGCCTTCTCGGTGGTCTTGGGTCAGTCCGGCAATACGCTGGCCGTATGCTTCTTTTTCCAAGTAATCTTCAAAGGTGCAATGCCAGCTCTCGCGTAACAAACGTTTGATCAACCCGATCGCTTTCGTCGGCATGGCGGCCAGCCGCTCAGCAAAGCGCTGCACTTCTTCTTCCCACGCTGCCTCCGAAACGACCGAGGTCGCCAGCCCGAGCTCCGCCGCTTTTTGCGCGGAAATTTTTTCACCCAAAACGGCTAATTCAAGCGCTTTGGCGTGGCCGATGAGGCGCGGCAGATAGTACAAATTCCCCGCATCTGGAATGAGGCCAACGTGAATAAACGCTTCAACAAAGCTCGCTTTTTCCGAGACAAGCCGGAAATCGCAGGCGAGCGCCAAGCTCATTCCTGCGCCGGCGGCAACGCCGTTCACCGCCGCAATAACCGGTTTTTCTAAATGGTAGAGCGCTTTCAGCATCGGCGCATAACGCGTTCTTAACACTTCCCCGTGGTTCATCTCTTCTGTCACACCGCCGAGATCTTCCCCCGAGCAAAACGCTCGCCCTGCCCCAGTAATCACAAGGCAGCGAACGTTTTCATCATTAGCAGCTTGCTTCAGTGCTTTCGTAATTTCCTTGTTCATTTGTTCTGTAAACGCATTCAGTTTATCAGGGCGGTTTAGCGTAAGCCATGCTATATGGTCGCGCACTTCATAATGAATCGTTTCGTACAATCGACAGCACCTCCTTTATCTTCCTTGAAAACGCGGCTTCCGCTTTTCGATAAACGCCGCCATTCCCTCTTTTTGGTCTTCGGTGGCAAAAAGAAGATAGAAATTTTTCCGCTCAAACTGCATGCCTTCATAGAGCGGGTAATCGACCGCCTTATTCACGGCTTCCTTAATAAGGCGAAGCGATAAAGGAGGTTTTGCGGCCAATTTTCGCGCCAACCGCATCGTTTCTTCAAGCAATAACTCAGGGGCAACGACGCGATTGACAATCCCTAGCGCATGCGCTTCCTTTGCCGACATGCGCTCTCCGGTCCACAGCCACTCGAGCGCTTTTGTTTTGCCGATGAGTTTTGTCAGGCGCTGCGTTCCTCCCGCGCCTGGCATCACGCCGATATTGACTTCCGGAAATCCAAATTCCGCCGTCTCTGCAGCAACAATCAAATCGCAGCTAAGGGCAAGCTCAAATCCTCCCCCTAACGCAAACCCGTTGACGGCGGCAATCATCGGCTTTTTAATGAGAGCGAGGCGGTCCCATTCGGCAAATTGATTCAATAATTCGAGTTTAATCGGTTCATCGCCCGCCATCTCGTCAATGTCCGCTCCGGCCGCAAACGCGCGCCCGCTTCCCGTAAGGACAATGACGCGCACCCCGTCATTGCGGTCATACGCCTCGAGCGCGGAAACAATTTCGGTAACCATCTGCCGGTTTAATGCGTTCAATACATCGGGACGATAGAGCTCGACAACGGCAATTTCGTCTTCGACACGCGTGCGGATATAGGCAAACTCAGTCATTTTCCACTTCCTCGCCAACCATCAATGTGACGATATCGCCGGCAAAGGACATTAAGTCTTTGGCGGACGCTTTCGCTTCGCTCGTCTTCATTGCTTCCTTAAACGCCTCATAGCTGTCATAGTACATTTCGCATAATAAGTAATATTCGCTCTCCCCTCCCATCGGCGTTCCGGTAATTTTCGTCACTTTCATGTTGCGAAGCCCTGGGATCTTCGCCGTAATCGGCACATGCGTCTGAAAATAATGCTCGTCAAATTTTTCTTTATCTTGCGGTTGTTTGTAAAGGGCAATCATTTTTACCATTGTCCTCTTCTCCTTTTCTATTTAAATTTTTTCACATCCATGTCGAAACCGGTTTCATCGTTTCGAATGGATTTTTGCATTGCTTGCAGTAAAAAATGCTGCGGCAGGCGGTCGGACCGAATAAGTTTTCCATCACCGTCAAGGCGGATCCGCAATATGGGCACTCCACATGCCACTCGCCGTTTGGGCCGATTTGCCGAGGCGGCGGCGCGATGCCAAATTCTTTTAACTTTTCCCGTCCCTTCTCTGTAATTCGGTCAGATGTCCATGGTGGATGGCGGATAAATTCTACATTAACGCGCTCGATTCCTTCTAACCGCAAAAGAGTCTGTTCGACACGTTGTCGAATAATATCGAGTGCCGGGCAGCCAATAAATGTCGGAAGCAGTTTGACTGTAACTTTGCCGTGATGCACCTGAACGTCTTCGACCATCCCCAAATCTATGACACTGACCGAATCAATTTCAGGATCTTTGACGGAATCTAATGTTTCTATAATTCTTTCTACCGCAAGATTGAAGGTCATGTTACCCCTTCTTTCTGAGAAACTTGTAGATTACCACGCTGCCAGAGGGTCGATGCGATATACTTCCGACAATGTCATAATCGCTTCGTCTAAATCTGCCGTATGTTCCCCATTTCGTCCATTGCCTCGTTTCATGCCAAACTCGCTTGGCAAATCGAGGTTTACCTCTTCAAAAATCGGTTTCATCGCTTGAGCCCAACGTTGTTTTAGCGTCTCTTCGCTTTCAATAAGTCCAAATTCTACCATTCTATCTCCTTTCTCTCCGAGCGTCAGCACGCCGCCAAAATCTTCAAATACTTTCACAACCGCATTTTTCATACGTTCGCGGGCCTCTCCTTGAGCATTCGTAAGCTGAATGAACCATGTTCTCCAATGCATGAGATGGTAATAAAGTTCCATGTTGATTTTGACAGCAACTTGAGCGAGTGGTTCATACGAACTATGCTTCAACGAGTCGATGCGCACTTTTTTCGCCTGCGTGTAAAAATAATGGCGAACAACCGCAAACGCCCAATCATAGCGGGGCTCGTGCAAATAATGACCAGGTCCGTTTACCTCCTCGAGCAAAACTGCGTTTCGGCGTTCGGACGATGGACGTTGGTGCGCCAAATCATCCGCCTTTCCAATACCAATGTCTTCTAGCAGTTGATAATACATCGCCGCATGTCCCATCGTATCTTGATTGATGGAAGAAAACGCGATATCTTCTTCAATATGCGGCGCAAGTCCAAGCCATTCCGAACCGCGGTAAGAAAGGATAAAATCGTCATCCGCAAGCTGGAACAACAGCTCGACAAGCGCTTCTTTATATTCAGGATGTTGATGAAGTTCCTCTGGTTTCGTGATTTTCATCGCCTGATCTCGCCTTTCCATGAAAAAATCTCTTTTTCATCGAGCATTTGCTGTTCGTATTGACGCCATTTCTTTTTCAAGTACCCGTACCCTTTTGTAGTACGATAGTCTTTATTATCGAGCCGCTGCAACGATGTTTTTTCTTCTTCCGTCATCATGCGGATATCGGAGCGTTTCACGACCCATATATCGGACACCGGCTCACGCCGCATAAAATTTTCCTGCGCCATCACCAGCGCGATTTCGTGGTTTGGGGCAAGCAGGCTAAATTGATGCTGGAGCGGTGCCGTGTCATTTTTCCTGCTAAATACCTCAAACACTTGATAAAAGCCTTTTGCGCCATCACTCATTGCTAAATCCCTCCACTTTTCACACTGCTGCTGATTGGCCGCTTAACGCTTCACGAACCCAAGCATTATGGTAGTAAGATAATTCGCGAAGGCGAAGCCGCTCCTTTGATTTTGGCCCGTTGTTGCGGATGATTTCTTTAAATTTGTTCCAATCCGGCTGTTTGTAAATCCACTTTCCTTGCTTTTCATCAAAATGCATTGTTTCATCTGGAAGCTTTAGCCCAAGCGCCAAAATGCGCGGCACATATTTTGTAAAGAAATCTTGGCGCAATTGTTCATTTGTTTTCGTACGAATGCGGTATTTAATCGTAATGTCTTGTTTGGACGCACCTGTCGTCTCCGAGCTTGCCGGACCGAAGAACATCAGCAGCGCTTCCCACCAGCGATTTAATGCGTCTTGTAGCATCTCTTTCTGCTCCTTCGTTCCTTCGGCAAGCGCCAAAATGATCGATTCGCCGTGCTGGGCGTGAAACACTTCTTCGGCACAAATCCGCTTTAGCGCCCGCGCATACGGTCCGTAAGACGCATCAAGCATATTGGTCTGTGTAATGATCGCTGCCCCGTCGACGAGCCAGCCAATTAAACCGGCGTCCGCCCAGGTCGGCGCAGGCATATGGAACACGTTATGAAACTTTAAATCTCCTTTGAACAAATCTTGCATAATTTCCTCGCGCGTTTTTCCAAGCGGGGCCATTAAGTCTTCGGCAACGCGAAGCAGAAGCTGGCCGTGCCCCATTTCATCCTGCACTTTCGCCATAATGCCAAGCTTTCTTCTTAGCGAAGGAGCTTTCGGAACCCATTCCTTCTCCGGAAGCGCTCCCATAATTTCGCTAATAGCATGCATCGCAATAAGCTTAATTAACGTCATGCGATAGTCTTCCGGCATCCAATCGTCTGCTTCAATTTTTTCCCCCGCTTCAATTCTTTGCATAAACCGCTCATACTTTTCCTCTTCCGATAACCGCCTAAACGATGTGACAACAGGCATTTTTCTTTGCCTCCCATTTTTATATAACGTTTTTCTAACGTGATTATAAAATAACGTTATAAATATTGCAACTATAAAATTATTAATTTTCTCATAATAATGCCTTTTCTTTGCGACGGTCTACGACACGGACCGCTTTTCCTTCCGAACGAGGAAGCGATCTAGGCGGATGCACATGAACATCTATCGATACAAGGAGATTCGTTTTCAACAGATACTGTATTTCCTTTACTAAGGAATGAACGCGTTCATCGTGAAGATTTCCGCCGACTTCCTGGTAGAAGCGGTCACAAACTTCGACTTGCAACTCCACGACATCCAGTGTTCCTTTGCGGAAAAGATGCAACTGATAATGAGGGGCAAGTTCCGGTACCGTCAATAGATGATGCTCAATTTCCGACGGGAAGACGTTGACGCCGCGGATGATGAGCATATCGTCGACACGGCCTTTTATTCTTGACATTCTGATTGTCGTCCGGCCACAGATACATCGTTCTTTTGTAATCGAAGCGACGTCACCCGTGCGATAGCGGATGACTGGAAACGCTTCTTTTGTCAGACTCGTAAAGACAAGTTCTCCTTCTTTCCCTTCTTCGACCGGTTCCAGCGTTTCCGGATTGATCACCTCGACGAAGAAATGATCTTCCGCCACATGCAGTCCGTTTTGCGCTTCATGGCACTCCATGGCGACGCCAGGTCCAATGACTTCGCTCAATCCATAAATATCGCACGCTTTAATCGCAAACTCCTCCTCCAACGTTCTCCGCATTTCCTCCGACCATGGTTCCGCTCCGAAAATCCCGTATTTTAGCGATGTTTTGCGTGGATCTTTGCCGAGCTCTTTCATCCGTTCAGCGATGTTTAGCACATAGGAAGGAGTACCGCAAATAATATCCGGCTGGAAGTCTTCAATGATCATGATTTGCCGGTCCGTATTTCCTCCCGACACCGGGACGGTTACCGCGCCTAACCGTTCGCTTCCGTAATGAAGTCCAAGCCCGCCGGTAAACAGCCCGTATCCGTAGGCGTTATGCACAATATGCCCCGGCTCTCCGCCAGCAATGGTAACCGCGCGCGCCACCACATCTGCCCAATGGTCAATGTCGTTTTTCGTATACGCCACTACCGTCGGCTTTCCGCTCGTTCCGCTCGAGGCGTGAACGCGGACACAATCTTGGATTCTGACGGCAAGCAGCCCAAACGGATAATGGTCCCGCAAATCTTTTTTCGTTGTAAACGGCAGCTTCTTCACATCATCCAGCGTGCGAATATGCTCCGGTTTTACGCCATTTTCGTCCAGCTTTTGGCGATAAAATGGCACATGCTCGTATACCCGCTTGACCGTTTGTTGCAGCCTCTCAAGCTGCAACGCTTCCATTTCCGCTCTCGAAGCCGTTTCAATGCGATGCAAAATCATGCTCCCATCTCCTTTTTAAATCGCTTTCATTAATATTTTAAAAAAGTAAATATATATCACGTTTATATAACGTAATACATATTTATCATCATACTTAAGTTAAAAATATCGCTAATATTCTAAATTGTCAACTATTATTTTATTGCTTTTATGCAAAAAAGAGGCCCTTGGATAGGATGTTACTAGGAATCTGCTTGGGAGGAGATTTTTTATGGCCAATCCTAAAAATGGCGAACCCTGTTGTAGGAGGTAGAGCATATCCATTTTTACAATCACCGTCGCTCTCAAGAAAAACGAAACGGCCTTTTCCCGATTAAATATCGTGAAAAGACCGCAACTTAGCAATCTCATTGGAACGTCTGATTCTGCCTGCTCCCCAAATGGAGTGACATTCCGTGCTGCACCAGGCTGCTGGAGCACGTCTGCTTATCGTATCCAAGATGCGAAATTAGAAGCGACCTCTGTTCGCTTTCCTAGTATTTCCTGCCATCATTTGGACATCTTGTCTGCTCCAGGCAAAACCTTGGCTTCTTTTAAACATTTTGCGGAACTGGGTTTCATTTTCCCTTCCTTGGCGTTTATGGAACGAGTTTGTCTTTCTTCCGATATACCATTCCTTCGGCCAAAGCAATTAACTCTCCTTTGTCATTCAACACCTCGATTCGATATACCCCGAGACGGTTCGGTTTTGTTTCCTCGCGCGCGATCGCCACCAACCTATCACCTATTTCGCTGGCTTGCATATAATACATGGTCATCGCGATGCCAACCGCCGCTTGATTATGAGAGTTGCTAGCACAAGCAAAAGCCACGTCAGCCAAAGAAAAAATAGCTCCTCCATTGGTACTGCCGTGAAAGTTCAGCAAATGTTCCTTTACTTCCATTGATACTTTGGCATATCCTTCTTCGACATCTTCAATAGTGATCCCTAAATAATTAGCAAAAGGATCTTCCTTCATTTTTTCCATCAAACCGCCCATCTTCCCACCCCTAATTACTTTTTTATTAATAGCTTTGGGATAATGTGCTGCTTCACTTTCTCCTATTTCTGAAAGGATAACTGCCTCGACATCTGCTTTTCTGCTTCTGGACAGCACGCAATAGTGTCATTACATTCAGTTATATGATATAACGTTTCTATAGCGCAGAGGATATTATTTATTATATTTAGATCAAAAATATCTAGAATATTACAAATTGTCAACTGTTATTTTATTGCTTGTACGTGAAAAAGAAGAATCTCAAAAATAATGGTCTTTCCTAAATCGAAGAACATGGAAAGACCTTAAGCGAGTAATGGCTATTTTATAGGCCATACCAATTGAATTTCTCTTGACTTAGATCCACCCACACATGTTTTGTTTGTGTATACATGTTCATTGCTTCTATACCAAGCTCACGTCCAAATCCGCTTTGTTTCATTCCGCCAAATGGGGCGGCGCTGTCTAGCATACTAAACGTATTCACATACACTGTTCCCGCTTTCAATCCGCGTGCCATTCGATGGGCGCGGACTAAATTTGTTGTCCATACACCTGATGCTAATCCGTAAATACTTTCGTTTGCCTTTTTTAATACATCTTCTTCGTCTTTAAAACGAATAATGGATACAACAGGACCAAAGATTTCTTCCCTTGCTATCGTCATATTGTTGTCAACGTCCGCAAATACGGTCGGAGTATAATAGAATCCATTGCCACACTCTTCATTTCGCTTACCTCCTGTTACAAGTGTGGCACCTTCTTGCTTGCCAATTTGAACATACCTTTCAATGATATTTAACTGCTCTTCGGATACTTGCGGACCCATCTGTGTATTCGGGTCAAGCGGATGGCCGACGCGGATTGACTCTGCTTTGCGGGCAAACTCTTCGACGAAACGGTCGTAAATAGTTTCTTGTACAAACAGCCTTGAACCTGCCGCACACACTTGCCCTTGCGCGAAGTAAATGCCAAATAATGACCCGCTAATTGCCGCATCAATATCAGCATCATCAAACACGATATTTGGGGATTTTCCTCCTAATTCCAGAGAAATCGGCTTTAAATGTTTACTTGCTGCCTGCATAATAAGCCTTCCTGTTGCCGTTGAACCGGTAAATGCGATTTTGTCCACATCTGGATGAGAAGCAAGTGCAGCCCCTGCCGTAGGGCCGTAACCGTTCACCACATTAATGACACCGTCTGGAATACCGGCTTCCTGCAACAATCTTGCTAATTCTAGTACACTAATCGGTGTTTGTTCTGCCGGTTTGATCACAATCGTATTCCCTGCTGCCAGTGCCGGCGCCAATTTCCACATTGTCAGCATGATCGGGAAATTCCACGGAACAATGGCACCGACTACTCCAACTGGCTCACGGAGCGTATAATTAAAACGATTTGCCGGAGACGCAAGCGTATCCCCCTGAATTTTGTTTGCCATTCCCGCGTAAAATTCAAGTACATCAATGGCAGCTGGAATGGCGATCCGCTTTGTTTCATTAATCGTGAGTCCGTTGTCATTTGATTCCACTTCTGCTAAATAATCAACATTCTCCCATAGTTTTTGGGCAGCTCGATATAATAACCGGCCGCGTTCGCTTGGAGACATCGAAGCCCATGGACCCGATTCAAATGCTTTGCGGGCCGCTTTTACCGCCAAATCAACATCCGCTGCATCCCCTTCTGCGATGATTCCGTTAATTTCTTTCGTTGCCGGATTAATGGACGTAAACGTTTTTCCAGAAACAGAATCTACCCATTTTCCGTCAATAAACAACTGATACTTTTTCATCCTCTTCCCCCTTTACCCATAGATTTAGTAAGCGATTTCAAGAATACGTAAAACATCTTCCTTTGTTGCCTCTCGCGGATTAAATAAAATCGCAATTTCTTTTAACGTATCTTCTACGAGTCTATCAAATTGTTCTTTTCTAACACCTAATTCCCGTAAAGTAGGAATATCGATTCTTTTAGACAATTCTTTAACCGCATCAATTGCACATTGAGCAGATTCTTTAATAGATAAACCTTGTACATTAAGCCCCATAGCAATAGCAATGTCTTTGTATTTTTTCGCAACATTTTCGCATTCCGCATTAAACTCCATTACATAAGGCAAACAGCAAGCGTTCGCCACACCGTGAGCTAACCCGCAATGAACGCTAAGCGGGTGGGCAATCGCATGAACTAATCCGAGCACCGCAGAATTAAAAGCGTATCCAGCCAACATGCTTCCGAGAAGCATATTTGTTCGGGCTTCTTTATTTGTTCCATTTTTATAAGCTTCTTCAAGGTTATGGAAAATAAGTTCAACCGCTTTTAACGCATTAATATCACTTGGAATGGAGGCGGCTTTTGAAACGTACGCTTCAATAGCATGAGTCAAAGCATCCATCCCAGTGGCAGCTGTAACCGCAGGCGGAAGCCCAATAGTTAGTTCAGGATCTAGCAAAGCAATAGTTGCCCCACAATGTTGCCCGCCAATAACCATCTTTTTTAGACCTGTCGTATCGGTAATCACAGTAAATGCTGTCACTTCACTGCCCGTGCCTGCTGTAGTTGGAACTGCAATGAGAGGTTTTGTCGGATTTTTTACAAGGTTTAATCCATCATATTGATGAATAGGCCTTGGGTTTGTTAGCAAAATATTGATAGCTTTGGCGCAATCAATTGTGCTCCCGCCACCAACTGCAACGATAGCATCCACCTGTTCATTTTTCGCTAATTTCGCCCCTTCTTCCACGATGGTATCTGGTGGATTTGGAAGTACTTTATCAAAAACAACAACATCCGCTTCCACATTACTTAATAGATGATGAACATGATCTATAATACCTGCTGCTTTCACACCGCTATCATACACTAATAGGATCTTTTTCGCGTCAAATTGCGCTAAAACTTCTGGAAGTTTTTGAATACTTCCCTCCCCAAATATTGCTTGGCTTGGGATTCCAAATTGAAATTGCATATAAAAACCTCCTTTAATGTTTCTTGTTCTTTTATTCGCAAATAGTATTCCATCATTAAGATCCATAATGTATTAAAATTACATAATTCTAAAAATTTCGCCTCCTTTTATTTAAAAATTCAAAAGATATACCATGTAAATATATATTTATATCAACATGGAATCCTACCATATTAGCAACAACATATTGCAATTGATAAAATTAACAAATAGTATTTAATTTACAGCTCAATACCTTCATTTCTTGCAGATGTATCAATGTAATGTAAAATCATTTTTCCTCCTTCTTGTTTCTATAACACATAATCCTTAATCAAAAAATCATAAATATCTATTACGTTTATAAAACGTTATATGTATTTATCATTATATACAAACTAAAAATAGCATTAATATTCAAAATCGTCAATTATTTTTTGCCTTTACGTGAAAAAGAAAAATAATTATCTTTTTCTAATATTGAAGAACATGCAAATATCTTTTTTATTGGGATTATTAATCTAATATCCCTGCTATACTTCTATCACGTATAGTTTTAGGCACTGTCTTTTTATTTTCCAATAAAAAGACCTGTTCACCTCGGTCGCAAAACCGTTGAACAGGTCTTTGGACAAGACTATTAAATTTTCATAATCCCGCCCGTGCTTGCGGAAGTAACGAGCTTCGAGTAGCGCGCGAGATAACCGGTTTTCACTTTTGGTTCAAACCCTTTCCAGTTCGCTTTCCGTTTTTCCCATTCTTCGTCCGAAAGCTTCACGTTAATCGTTCTGTTCGTAATGTCGATTTCAATGATGTCCCCGTCTTCGATAAAGGCAATCGGGCCGCCTTCCGCCGCTTCCGGAGAAACGTGGCCAACGGATAAACCGCGCGAGGCCCCCGAGAACCGTCCGTCCGTCACGAGCGCGACTTTCGTGCCAAGCCCCATGCCGACGATTTGCGAAGTTGGCGCGAGCATTTCCGGCATTCCCGGTCCGCCTTTTGGCCCTTCATAGCGGATGACGACGACATGGCCTGGTTTTACTTTCCCGCTTGCGATCCCTTCGAGCGCCTCTTCTTGCGAATCAAATACGATCGCCGGCCCTTCGTGACGCGTAATGCCGTCTTGTACGCCGCCTGTTTTAATGATCGCGCCATCCGGAGCGAGATTGCCGAACAATACGGCAAGTCCGCCTGTTTCGGAATACGGATTGTCAATTGGGCGGATGACGTTATAGTCTTTGACTTCACAGCCGGCGATGTTTTCCCCAAGCGTCTTTCCGGTCACGGTCAACGTATCGAGATGCAGTGTTCCTTCTTTTTTCGCTAATTCATGTAATACGGCCGATACGCCGCCTGCTTCGTGCAAATCTTCAATATGCACATCGGAAGCTGGCGCCAGTTTGGCAAGATGCGGCACGCGCGCGGCGATTTCGTTAATTCGTTCGAGCGAATAGTTGATGCCTGCTTCGTTCGCAATCGCCAGCGTATGTAATACGGTGTTCGTCGAGCCGCCAAGCGCCATATCAAGCGCAAACGCGTTGTCAATCGCTTTTTCTGTGACAATATCACGCGGTTTAATGTCATGCTCGATCAAATACATCAATTGTTTGGCCGATTGGCGGACCAATTCTTTCCGGGCCGGATCTACCGCTAAAATCGTGCCGTTTCCTGGCAACGCAAGCCCTAACGCTTCCGCCAAGCAGTTCATCGAGTTCGCCGTAAACATTCCCGAACAGGAGCCGCACGTCGGACAGCCGTATTTTTCTAATTCCAGCAATCCTTTTTCATCAATTTTCCCTGCCTGATAGGCGCCGACCCCTTCAAATACGGAAGAAAGCGAAATTTTGCGCCCATCGCTCGTCACGCCCGCCTTCATCGGCCCGCCGCTGACGAAAATCGTCGGGATGTTTAGCCGCATCGCTGCCATCATCATGCCCGGCGTAATTTTGTCACAGTTTGGGATGCATACCATTCCATCAAACCAATGGGCAGAAATGACCGTTTCGATCGAATCGGCGATAAGTTCGCGGCTTGGCAGCGAATAGCGCATGCCGATATGCCCCATCGCGATTCCGTCATCCACGCCGATCGTATTCATTTCAAACGGAACCCCGCCCGCTTCGCGAATCGCTTCTTTGACAAGTTTCCCGAACTCCTGTAAATGAACGTGTCCCGGAATAATATCAATATACGAGTTCACCACGGCGATAAACGGCTTGTCAAAATCTTCTTCCTTTACTCCTGCCGCGCGCAGCAAACTGCGGTGCGGCGCCCGGTCAAATCCTTTTTTGATCATATTGCTGCGAAGTTCTCTCAATCTGAATCCCTCCATTAGCAGTTTTGTAGGCTCGATGTTTTTAGTATTGTACCATTTTTTTAAATAAAATGACAATTACATTTATTTCGATAAAAGCAATCATCGCTTTCATCTATCATTTTATCAAAATTGGAAACTGCTTGAATTCTTGCAAGATCATATATTACAATTCCAGTATAATGGAAATAGAAGGAGAGTTTATTATGTTCGATTTTGCTGTGCCATTGATTGGGTTTGTGGTCATTTGGGCGTTATTTCGCGGTATTGTGTACATATGGAAACGGACTTTTTCTATCAAACACGAAATCATCCATGGATTATTCGCTTTTTCCCTCGCATTTATATATAGTGTAACGATTTTCCCATTTCCGTTTTATGCGTATCCGCACTTGCAAGGGGAAACGTATGTCGGCATCAATCTCATTCCATTTGCGAGCATCCGGCAGTCGCTTCACCATTTTTATTGGCTCGTTCCCGTGCGAAACATTGGCGGCAATATTGCGTTGTTTATACCGTTTGGTTTTTTTGCTTCTTGCTATTCTTCTACCCTTCGGCCGAAAACCATCGTTATCGTTGGATTTCTTCTTTCCTTATGTATTGAGATCGTCCAATTGTTTTTCGTTCCGTTTCGCTCGTTTGATATCGATGATATTCTTTTAAACACGTTCGGAACAGCAATCGGAGTGTTATTGTTTCGTCTATTAGACCAGCTGATGGCAAAGCCGTCACGCGCTAAACAAAGCAATTACTCTAGCAAATAACAAAGTGAAGAAAAACCCCTTGACAATCTGCTGATTTGTATGGATAATTTCTAACAAATCGTTGATACGGAAAACGGTACGGGACTAGTAAATCGATGGAACGTGCAAGAGAGTGGAACTCGTAGGCTGGAAGGTTCCTCACGGGAAGTCGATTGAACCTGCCCTACAAAGGCCGCTTATGCAAACATAAGCCGTCCGCCCTCGTTACGGGCCAAGAGTGGGCGCATGTCGCGCCAAAAAAGGTGGTACCGCGGAACGCTTTTTCCGTCCTTTTGCAAGGAAGGAAAAAGCGTTTTTTATTAGCAGGCAGAAAGGAGGATACGTATGAAAAAGCAGCGAGTCGTCGTGAAAATCGGAAGCAGTTCATTAACGGACGCGAAAGGCGTTCTTTGCCATGAAAAACTTTTCGACCATGTCGAAGCGATCGCCTATATGAAACAATTAGGCCACGAAGTCATTTTGATTACATCGGGTGCGGTCGCTGCCGGATTTGGACCGCTCGGCTATCCGTCCCGGCCAACGACCACCGCGGGAAAACAAGCAGCGGCGGCGGTCGGGCAAGGGCTGCTGATGCAAGGCTATATTTCCGCGTTTAAACAGTTCGGTATTACGACCGGACAAATTTTATTAACAAGAGAAGACTTTTATAGCCGCGAACGGTTTCATAATTTATTTTCCACCATCACCACATTGCTGGAATGCGGAGTTTTGCCGATCATTAACGAAAACGACTCCGTGTCCGTCGAGGAATTGACATTTGGCGACAACGATATGCTTTCCGCCCTTGTCAGCGGCTTTTTGCACGCGGATGCGCTCATTATCTTAACCGATATTAACGGGTTGTATGATGATAATCCGAGAACAAATCCAAAGGCGAAAAAATACGCGTTTCTTCCGAATATTACCGATGAAATGATTGAAGCGGCGGGCGGCAGCGGCTCTGCGGTCGGAACCGGCGGCATGAAATCAAAGCTTCTCGCCGCGCAAAAAGCGTTATCGTTTGGGGTAAGCGTGTTTGTCGGAACGGGTACAGGGAAAGAAAAACTTTTCGACATTTTGGAAGGAAAAGGAGACGGGACGTATATCGGCTCACCGTTCCACGGACATATGCAAATGCGCAAGCAATGGATTGCTTATCACGCACCTGTGGCTGGGAAAATCGAAATTGACGAAGGAGCGGAAACCGCCCTATTGCAGCGTGGAAAAAGCTTGCTGCCCGCCGGTGTTACCGCCGTGTATGGCACGTTTTCCGCCATGGATGTCGTTGAAGTCGTCAACCGAAAAGGAGCCGTCATCGGCCGCGGCCAAGTGTATTACTCCTCTGGCGATTTAGAACAAGTCAAAGGCCTTGCCAGCAATGAGGCAAGAAAATATTCGATTAACCATCGCCCTGAAGTGATCCACCGCGATAATTGGGTATCATTACGAAAGGAGAGTGTTATCAAATGAACGAATTGCTTACCAAAGCCAAGCGGCTGCAACAAGCAGCGAAAACGTTAGCCCTCTTGTCAGCGGAAGAAAAAAACGAAGCGTTAGCACGCATCGCCGAAGCGCTGATAAAACAAAAAGAATGGATTTTGCAAGAAAACGAAAAAGACGTTGCGCTCGGAAAAGAACAAGGACTTTCTCCTGCCTTAATCGACCGGTTGCAACTAACCAGCGAACGAATCGACCAAATCGTCGACGGCGTCCGCCAAGTTGCGGGGCTTCCTGACCCAATCGGCGAAATCGTCGAAGAATGGACGCGGCCAAATGGACTGCGCATTCAAACGGTGCGCGTGCCGCTTGGCGTCATCGGCATGGTGTACGAAGCGCGGCCAAACGTCACCGTCGATGCCGCCAGCCTTTGCTTAAAAACGGGAAACGCCGTCTTATTGCGCGGCAGCTCCTCCGCGCTTCATTCGAATAAAGCGCTCGTTTACGTCATGAAAGAGGCGCTTCGCGATACTGCCGTCCCTGCCGATGCCATCCAGCTTCTCGAAGACACCAGCCGGGAGGTGGCCCAGCAAATGTTTCGTTTAAACGGCTACTTAGACGTATTAATTCCGCGCGGCGGGGCAGGGCTGATTCGCTCCGTCATCGAAAACGCCACCGTTCCGGTGCTGGAGACCGGTGTCGGCAACTGCCATATTTTTATCGATGAATCGGCGCAAAAACAAATGGCAATCGATATTGTATTGAACGCGAAATTGCAGCGTCCATCCGTTTGTAATGCGGTGGAAACGGTGTTAATCCATCAAAACTGGCCGTATATCAGCGAACTCATCGAAACGCTTCATGCGCGCGGCGTCGAGCTGCGCGGCGATTCGCGACTTGCTTCATCGTATTCCTTTATCCAGCAGGCTACCAAAGCCGACTGGAGCACCGAATATTTGGCGCCGATTTTAGCCGTTAAACTCGTGCAAGACGTCAAAGAAGCGGTCGACCATATTAACCGTTACGGCACGAAGCATTCGGAAGCGATTATTTCCGAACAAAACGACAACGTCCGCTTCTTTTTCCAAGCGATTGACGCCGCCGTGCTTTACCATAACGCCTCAACCCGCTTCACCGACGGCGAACAGTTTGGCTACGGAGCGGAAATCGGCATTAGCACACAGAAGCTCCACGCCCGCGGCCCGATGGGATTGCGCGCGATCACGACGACCAAATCGCTCGTCTACGGCACGGGGCAAATCCGCTCTTAACACGGAAAAAGCCGAATCCAACGCGATGGATTCGGCTTTGACTCTGCCATTTTGACGTTCGCATAAGCCGCAAGGCCACATGCCCAATGACGGCAAGCGGGAAAATAACCATCGTATCAGGATGATCAATCATACTTCCAGCCGCTGCGGCAATGCCAACGATCATATTATATTTCCCCATCATTCCCGCCAGTTTTTCTTGATCACGAATGCACCGCTAATGGTATCCGGACAAGTAACCACATATATTTTTCCCAAAAAAAAAATACATTTGCATGGTGCTTTTCCTTTTTGTTCTTTGTTCATCCGATTCGGAATATCAAACGCCTAACTAATAGAACATAGATGTACGAGAAACTCTGTACACCCATGTTAGGAATGGGACGGTTTCGAGGCAAACACCCAAAAGCGGCTGCCGGCAAAATTGACGGCAATGCCTCCCAACGTCGCGATCAGTTTTCCGGCAAACAGCGGCCAGTGCCCAACGTCCCGGCAGAGAAAGAGCAGAAGAAGCGTCACCGCCAGCGACAGCACATTGACGATCATAAAACGCAAAAACTCTCCGATGTTTGCTTTTTGTTTCACTTGAAACGTCCACATCCGGTTCCATACATAGCTGTTGACCACGCCGGCGGTATAAGAGCATACTTGCGCCAATAGCGCGGAAACACCAAACGAGGTAAAAAGAAAAAAGACAATAAAGTCCACGAACGTATTTCCGACCCCGACAAGGCAAAAGCGCCATAACGTTCGCATGTTTTCTCGTTCATTCCATATAAAACGGTACTTTTTCATATTTTGTTCCGACTCCCCATGTATCTTTGACGATATATAGCGGGCGCTGCTTTACTTCATCATAGATACGGCCGATATATTCCCCCATCACGCCAAGCATCATAAACATAACGCCGTTGCACAATAAGGTCGCCATGAAAAGCGACGCCCATCCCGCCACCGTCGAATGCGTAAATAGCTTTAAATATAAAGTGATGATGATGCCAAGCACGCTTGAGGCAGAAAGGAAAAAGCCTAACAAACTGGCGAACTTCAATGGTTTATACGAAAACGAAGTGATTCCGTCGAGCGAAAAGCGAATCATTTTCTTGAGCGGATACTTCGTCTCCCCGGCAAACCGCTCCTCCCGCTCATATTCCACGGCTGTCTGCTTGAATCCGACCCAGCTTACGAGCCCACGGACAAAGCGGCTCCGCTCTCTCATATAGACTAACTGATCGCGCACTTTCCGGTCAATAAGGCGGAAATCGCCGGTATCAACAGGAATGTCGATTTCGGTCGCCGCCCGCAGCACCCGGTAAAACAGATAGGCGGTAACCTTTTTAAACATCGTTTCCCCTTTTCGTTTCACGCGCTTCGCATAAACAACGTCATACCCTTCTTTCCATTTGTCAATCATGTCTAAAATTAATTCAGGCGGATCTTGCAAATCGGCGTCAATGATGACGATCGCTTTTCCCGCCGCATAATCCATTCCAGCCGTAATCGCGATTTGGTGGCCAAAGTTGCGGGAAAAATCTACATATTTGACCGTTTCGTCTTTCACGGCAAGTTCTTTTAAAATGTCGATGGTTTCATCCTCGCTGCCGTCGTTGACAAACAACAGTTCATACGGCCCATCGGTTTGTTCCATCACGCGCTTTAGCCGGCGGTACGTTTCGCGAATGACAAGCGCCTCATTATAGACCGGAATCACTATGGAATACTTTACCATACATCAACCCCTCCTATCCTTCATATTTGTAAAGCTTCACACCGCGCTCCATCGGCGACGGCATTCCATTCCGTTCGCTCCGGCGCGCCGCTGTTGCCGCATTCGTTTGCCACTCCGCTTGCGGCACTTCTTGACAATGCGTCTGAATCCACTGAATCAGCTCGCTGTTTCCTTCGCCGCCTCCGCCAAATCCGGAGATAAGAAAATATTTCACTTCGCCATTTCTCACCATTTTCGCTAATTGTTCCGTTGTCAGCACCGGATCCGTCCCTAAAAATCCGCCCATCGCCATGACTGCTTTATCCGTCTTTAGCATCAGCTCGGCCGCCGTATTAGCGCGGATAGTTGCCGCCAAATATTTTTCCCCGTTATAATGCTTTTCCAGATAAGCAAGCAAATCCGCATGGACTTCTCTTTCCTCCCTATCTCCGAAAACGCGCTGTCCGTATTCGTTTGGACGCTTTAAATCCGGTCCGGCGTACGGAAGCGTGCTATTGCCTCCATACAATAGCGGGGTGAGCGACCAATAAAACGGCATGACAAGAAGTCCAAACAAGCTGGCTATTTTCAAATAGCGCGCCGCTTTCCTTTGCTGGCGAAATGCGATGAGAAAACAAAACATGGCCAGTCCATAGAGCGCAATCGACAGCGGCCAAATGCTTGATAATGAAGAGCTGTATTGAAATACAATATACGATTCGAACAAAAGCGTCATAAGCAGCGCGCATGGAAACAGCCATTGCCAAAAGCCGCTCTGTTCCTTGTAAAACTGCCACAAAAGCTCGCTTCCGACCGCGACCAGCACAGCGATCGCCGGCGCCATCATGCTTAAATAATAACGGTGATAAAATCCGGCTACGCTAAAAAACACGGCCATCGGCACGAGCCAGGCGAACCAAAACAGCATAAATTGATGAAACGGCGTGAACGCCCGCTGCCGGCGGATCGACGCGAACAACCCAATCGCGGCAAACAGCACAAACGGCAGAAGCCAGCTGATTTGTCCGGCTAACTGTTGCTGAAATAGGCGGAACAAACCTGGATCTCCCGTCTCTCCTTTTCCGATTCCCCCCATTCCGCCAGGAGGCCGCCCGTCGTTCGGGAAATTTGGCCGGCTATGTAGCGGATCGTTTGGATGATCAGAAAGCGATGAAGGAGAAGATTCGTTTGCGGAACGATTCGTTGGTCCATTTCCACCTTGTAATACAATATCGCCGTGCATGGCCCGCTTCCCGCCCGGCCCCGCCGCTCCTGTTAAACGGTCGATCCCATTATAGCCAAGCGCCAGCTCGAGCACCGAATTCGTTTGACTGCTGCCGATATACGGACGTTTATCTTTCGGAATCGCGTCGACGATGACCGCATAGGAAAGCGAAACAGCCAAGACGACGACCGTAGCGGCCGTTAAATGCCAAAGCCGCTTTTTCCAGGACGCTTTTCCTGCCAGCCAATAGAACAAATAAAACGCCGGCAGCACCATATACGCCTGCAGCATTTTCATGTTAAAGCCCACGCCCACGAGCGCAAAGCTAACGAGCAGCCACGAAACCCGCTGTTTCCGTACGGCTTTCATCAATGCCCATGACGCCGCCAACAAGGTGAAAATTAAGATCGCGTCAATATTGTTCGTGCGCGCCACCGCCACAAAAATAGGGGTACAAGCGAAAATCAGACTCGACCATCTAGCGGCCGCCTTGCCGGCAAATGGCCTGACAATAAAATAAATCAGCAGCGTCGAACCGACGCCAGCGAGCGCTTCCGGAAGCAGGACACCCCAGTCGCTTACACCAAAGATGGCCACGCTTAACGCTTGAAACCATAACGCGACAGGCGGCTTGTCAACGGTAATAAATCCTTCTGGATCAAGCGATGCGAAGAAAAACGCCTTCCAGTTCGCCGTCATGCTTTTCGCCGCCGCGGTATAATATACATTTGACCCTGCATTGCCGATATGATAGAAATTGAAAAAAATAGATAGAAGGACAATGACAAGCAGCCATCCATCCACCCGCCTGATCGATTTCATCTTCCTTCCCACTCCCTTTCTTGATTCGCCACCTCTTCTTTTACGTGTTTCCAACATACAACAGGACGGTGAAAATTGAGTGAAAAAGCTCATTCGCCGCATACGCTGATTCGAGTTACATACCAACATATCAAAATAAAAATAGATGTTCCTTTTCTACTTTGCTTTTATAGGAGAAGGAGGGGAGAGAATGGAACAGGAAACCGTGCTAAAAGAAATTTTGAAGGCATTGGAACTGCATTCTGGCCATATTCATGCAGAAATTCAACAAATGAGCAGCCAGCTTAGAGCGGAAATGCAAGAGGTGGGTAACCAACTTAGAACAGAAATGCGAGAGATGGTCGGAAAACTAGAAGAAAAAATGGATAAGCGATTTAATCAGTTGGAAACAAAAGTGGACAGCCTGCGCATCGAACTGTCAGAAACACAGGAAACGGTCGACTTTCTCTCGAGCAAAACGCTCCAGCATGAACGGAAAATCCGCGAGTTGTATCGGCAGCAATAATCTTTTTACTTCCTCTCCCGTTGTCTACCTATCTATTTTTCCATAAAAAAACAAGCCCGCCATTTGCGGACTCGCCGTTTCTCATTACAATAAATAAGCTGTTCGATCTTTAATTAAGCCGTCTGTCTGTACAACAGCCACCGCTCAGCAGAATCGCATGGGAACAAACTCGCTGTTACTCATTTGGTTCGTACACTTCCCATGTCCATTTGATCGATTCCACGATTTCGTTTGCTACTGTTTCCGGATCAAGGTTGTTCGTTAACACACGGGAATTGTGGATGGAGTAGGCGTTTCTTCGCTGGAAAAATAATTGTTCGATTTCCTCTAATGTTTTATTCTTTAGCACAGGACGATTATCGACAATTAACGGAAGGCGCTCTTTCCAACACTCCCATGACAAATCTAAAAAGAAGACAATACAATGGGATAAACAAGCGTTTCTTACTTCCTCTTGCAAATACGCGCCTCCCCCGAGGGAAAGAATTTTTAAGCGGGTGTTCGTGCAAAGATCAACGATCAGTTCCCTCTCCACTTTTCGAAAATAGTCTTCTCCCATTTGTTCAAAAATGGCCGGAATCGACATTTGATGCCGTTTCTCGATTTCCTGATCTACATCAATAAAGTCACGATACAGCTTTTTCGCTACAAGCTGGCCAATCGTTGTTTTTCCTACTCCCATAAAACCGATTAACACTATATTTCTTTCCCGAAGCGGAATGTTACAATATGTCCCCATATCAGCGCCCTTCCTTTAAAACAGATCATGAAAATGAGATGAACTCGACTGCCGCACGACAAGCTCCGGCTGTAAAATAAGCCGTTTCGGTTCACTTATTTCGCCTGTCATGCGTTGATGCAAAATATCAGCCGCATGAATGCCGATTTTTTCAGGAAACGCCGCAATCGTGGTTAAAGGAGGATGAAATAAGGCGGATTCTTGAATATTGTCAAACCCGACTACAGCTATGTCACGGCCCGGCACCATTCCAGCTCCCTTTAAACCTAGCATAGCGCCAAACGCCACAACATCATTATAACAAAATACCGCTGTTGGCGGGTTAGGATGTTGCAGCGCTTGTTTCATCGCCTCTTTTCCTCCCTGCCTTGTTGTAAACGCTTGTATGAATAACGATTCATCTATTTCAATGCCTGCTTGTTCTAGCGCTTGACAATAGCCTTTTTTTCGGTCCCTCCATACAGATGAATCAGCAAAACCGCCTAAAAAAGCAATGCGGCGATGCCCTTGTTGAATTAAATGTTCTGTCGCCAATCTTCCACCAGCTACATTATCAATTCCAACGTAATCAAACTGTTCCTTGGATGGCAACTCCCTCGCTATTAATACGACTGGAATTTCCCACTGTTTTAGGCGCTCGACCATGTCCACCGAACATCCGGGCACAGGGCTCATGATGACGCCGCCTACCCGATACTCAAGCATCGTCGATAAAAGCGCATCCTGCTTCTCCGGGGAGTCAAACGTCGTCCCTAAAATCACAGTATACCCTTCTTTATCTAAAGCTTCATGAACACCGACTAACAATTCAGAAAAAAATGGGTTGCCGATTTCCGTAATAATCAACCCGACGGTGGAAGAACGCTGCGACCGCAAATTTGCGGCCACTCGATCATACACATATCCTAATTCTTTCATTGCCTTTAATACTTTTTCCCGCGTTTCTTTTGAAATGGACGAGCTCCCGCGGACAACGAGGGAAGCTGTCGCCCGCGATACGCCGGCATGTTTGGCTACTTGCTCTAAAGTGACGCGCGATCGCTTTTTTTTCGCCATCGATCAACACCTGCTTGCTGTTAGATGCACTTATCTTTGTTTCACTATCTGCTTTTTAACGGACGAAATGGATCAAATAAGAGTATAAGCGTTATTGACAAACGTTGTCAATTCATAATTAATATGAATCTCTTCCCTCTTCATTCTATATCCGTTTTTGGCAGCAACGCAGGAGGAGGGCTTCTTTCCCTGCCTAATACGATAGGTGAACCTCCCCGGCTAAATCAAAGATTCTAGTCGGGGCATCCATTGTCTTAAATACAGCTGTACTCATCCTAAATGCTTCGCATTATAGAATAGGAATGCGTCGAAGTTTTGGTTCAACAAAAGTTTTTGTGAATAAAAAAACTCCCGATTTCTCTCCCACCTTCCCTTCGTTTCGAGGGGGAGACTTCTCGGGAAATGTTAAAAAACAGATTGATCACCAAACTGCTTGGGGCTAATATGCAACATGTTATAAAACGGCTATATTACATTTTTTTCCTCAAGTGTTTGTATTTCTTCTGGTGATAATCCTAGCATATCCTGAAGAATTTCTTGATTGTGCTCTCCTAAGTCAGGGGCAATATGGCGAATAGTTCCAGGTGTTTTTTCGAATTTCGGGACAATTCCAGGAACTTTTATTTTTCCAAGTCGCGGATGTTTCACTTCGATAATATTCTCCCGAGCCTGATAATGTGGATGTTCAAAAATATCTTTAATATTCAAAATCGGACTGACAGGAACGCCATATTCGTCTAGCAGCTGAAGCAGATCTTCGCGCGTCATCGAACGAATCCAATCGGCAACCATTTGGTTCATTTCATCATGATGCTGCAAGCGACGTTCATTGGTGCAAAATTTTTCATTCGTTAAAAGATCTTCCCTGTTCATCGCTTTTGCCAATCGCTCAAAGGTGGAATCAGTACTTGTAACTAAAACAACCCAATGGCCATCCTTTGTCATAAATGTCCCCGCCGGACTCGAGTGGCCAGTTAACCCTGGGGAACGCTCTCTAATTTTTCCAAGCTTATCGTATTCAGCGATTAAAAATTCCATCATCCGGAATACGGATTCATATAAAGCGATATCGACCATTTGCCCCTCGCCTTGCGGATGGACATCGCGGTAATAGATGGCGGTCACCGCGGCAAAAGCAACGTAAATACCTGTAATATAGTCCGTTAAAGAAAACGGCGGGCTGACTGGCGGCCGATCTGGATATCCTTGCAAATACGTAAAGCCGCTAAAGGCGGTAGCCGGCGTGCCAAATCCTGCTTTTTCCCGAAATGGTCCCGTCTGGCCATAACCAGATACGCGAATCATTACCAAATTCGGATTGATTTTTTTAAGCTCCTCATATCCCCCTCCCCATTTTTCCAACGTGCCAGGACGAAAGTTTTCAATAACAATATCGACTTTGCTGACCAATTTCTTAAAAATCTCCATACCTTCTTTTTTACGCAAATCGAGTGTCAAAGATTTTTTATTTCGTGACAGTCCAGGCCACCTTAACGGTTCATGATCAAGAAAAGGACCTACATGCCGCAAAGTGTCTCCTTTACCGGGCATTTCAATTTTGATAACATCCGCACCAAAATCTCCAAGCAACACCGCGCCAAAGGGAGCGGCAATCATTGTGGATACATCTAGTACTTTAACTCCTTCCAATGGCAGTCTGCTCATTAGCTTTCCCCTCTCCCCTGAAAATAAACTGATTTATATATGGCAACCAGATGATAGTCTAGCTTTTTTATCATAAATTCTGTAAATAATAGACATCCTCTATATGTTACATAACCGCAAATCACTATCTACTTCTCCCAGCACTTGCTTCTTACATATTTATTAACTGCTCAACATATATTTTTGAACAATGCGAATGGCATCTTTTAGATCTTCGATTGGTATTTGCCCTGGAGCTGAGCTATTTTGACCAACAGCAAAAGTAACGGCCGAACCAAACATCCATCCAGCCAAGCGAGTAATGACCCCTAATCCTCCCATCGACATGGTGATAAGGGGAATACTTAACTGACTTCGTGCCTCTTGGGTCGCATGGAATAAAACAAGCAAGTCTTGTGGCGAAGTAGGCATAACAGCGACTTTGGCAATATCAGCCCCATATGATTCCGCTTTCAGCATTTTTTGAACAATTTCTTCTTTTTGAGGAGTGAAGCTGAAATTATGATAGGACATAATCATGCGAATGCCATATTCCTTTGATACTTGACGAAGCGATACCAGTTCTTTTTCATAAAGCAACTCGTAATCAATCATATCTACTACTTGGCTTTTGCAAACCTCTATAAGTAGTTGGATTTTTTTCGTTTCTGTTAACGGAATAGGATTCCCGCCTTCCTTTTCCGAGCGAACCGTAAAAAGAATGGGAATTTCTCCTGCAATTTTTCTAATCGCCAGTGCTGTTTCTAGCACCTTTTGCGTATCGCAAATATCCTTAAAAAAGTCGGCGCGCCACTCAATAATATCAGGACCCTTTCGGCATATTTCTTCCGTTTCCAACAAAATTTGTTCCATACTCGCTCCTACTACAGGAGTACAAATGCATGGCTGTTCTCCGCCAATTTGTTTGCCCCTCACAGATACAATTTTTTGTGATATATTCATCATGATTATCCCCCTATTCTCGATATCCTAACTTTTCTGAAATGGCCTTAGCCCCTTCTTTGACAAACAGCTTATATTTTTCTATTACTTCAGAAGTAAATCGGTTCGTAGGACCTGACACAGACAAACACGCCTTAACTTCACCGTTAATATTGAAAATAGGTGCAGCAACCGCAGCGGAACCAACTTCACGTTCGTCAATGCTCGCAGCACACTGCTGTAACTTAATCTTTTCAAGTTCTTCTTTTAATTGAGTTAATCTTTCCTTTGATGGAACTTGCTCAAAAATTTGCTGTTGAAAAGCAGGTGATTGATAGGCCAAAATTGCCTTTCCACCAGCCCCTGCCCACAACGGTAATTTTTCTCCGATTTTAACCATGTGACGGATCGATTGAAGTCCTTCACATTGCTCCACACAAACCCTTGAATCTCTCTCCAACATATACAAATTTACTGTTTCGCGAGTCTTGTCACGCAGCTGTTCCATGATTGGTCTGGCAATTTCTCTGATTTTAATCGATTTTCCAGCAATGTGTCCAAGATAGTATATTCCTTGCCCAAGGCGGTATTTTAAAGTAACCGGATCTTTTACAACTAGATTATTTTGTTCTAAAGTAGATAACAATCTAGTAGTAGTGGATTTCGCAAGCGAAATTTTATTTGCAATCTCTGTTAAGGAAAGCTCCTGCTCTTCCAAAGTAAAACAATACAAAATATCGATTGCTCGTTGCACAGTGCGTAACCCTGTTTCTGTTTTTTTGCTATCTTGTTCGTTCGTAGATTTTATCATAAAATTCACCCCTTTTTTGTTCCATTAAACGGAAATTAATTTCTCTGTACGGAACTATTTGAGTTCATTTTACATTCGTTTTCTATTTTTATCAAGAGTTTTCAGATATTTTCGTTGCCTGAGTTTGATAAAACTTTGGTGCCGTAACATTACTGTATTCTTAGTTGTCCAGTTAGAGAATTGCAGACAGAAATGAAGTGAATTCCCTTTTAGATAAATAACAAGAAATGAAGCTGTTTTTTCGGAATGCAAACAGACAAAAACTAGAAAATGCACATAATAAGTAATATAATTTAGAAAAGTTTAAAAATTCTTGTTTATAATCTAGACAGATGCCAAAAAGTTTGTTATAATTCACTCAAAAGTTCCGTATTACGTAATCCAGTTACACACAGTGGAACATTTTTAGCCGTTGTTCTCAACCACTGTACATACTAGGAGGTGTTTCACCATTATGAAAGTCTAGCACTGTTTTTTATGAAATGTATGCGTTTACAACCAGCGATAAAAAATATAATGGATGGTGATTATGCGTATGAAAAAACGACGCTGGGCTATAGCCTTTTTAATCGCAGTTGGGGTTATTATTAATTATTTTGACCGCATCAATATGTCCGTTGCGATAAAACCATTATCAGAAGAGTTTCATCTAACTCCTGGACAACTCGGAATTCTTTTATCTGCCTTCGCATGGTCTTACGCCCTTCTTCAGATCCCTTCAGGTGCCTTACTAGATAAAATTGGAGTCAAATGGGTAGCACGAATTGGCACCATTATTTGGTCAGCTGCTTGTTTCATCACGGCGATTGCCAGCGGCCAGGGGCTTGTGATTTTATCACGGATTTTACTAGGAATTGGGGAAGCTCCATATTTTCCAGCTGCTACAAAAGCCATTGGCTACTGGTTTCCTCGTAACGAACGCGGAACAGCCGTTGCGCTTTATGATGCCCAGTCAAAACTGTCCAACGCAATCGGTACCCCTATTATCGCTTGGGTAATAACTGAATGGGGATGGAGAGCAGGGTTTTATGTCACTGCAGTTCTTAGTCTTGTCTATGCTATTGTGTTTTGGATTTCGTATCGGGACCCACATGAAGACAAACGACTATCTAAAGAAGAGTACACATATATTGTGGAAGGCGGATCTCAAAAAACAGGAGAATCATCAGGAAATATATGGGGAAATATTCGATATTTATTAACGAAGCGAAAAGTTTTGGGAGCGCTCATTGGGTTTGCGGCATACGGTTACTCCTGGTTCCTCTTTCTCACATGGCTTCCTGGTTATCTTGTCACGGAAATGCATATGTCCATATTAAAATCTGGATGGTATGCATCAATACCTTGGATTGTAGGAACCATCTCAGAGCTTTTAATAGGAGGATGGCTGATTGACCGTTTAGTAAATAAAGGATACAATTCGGCACATGTACGTAAGACATTCCTTGTAATCGGCATGCTTCTTGGCATGTCTGTCATAGGAGCAGCTTTTACAAGCAATCCAAACATTGCGATACTCTGTATTTCCATTGCTCTTGGCGGTCTTGTCATTACTTCATCGATCGCTTACAGCATTCCAACCTTCATTGCCCCGCAGGGAACCGTCGGAACACTGGTAGGAATTTTAACGTTTGGAAATAATTCTATGGCCATTCTTGCTCCCATCATCACCGGATTTATTGTGCAGGCAACTGGATCATTTATGTACGCTTTTCTGGTAGCAGCGGTAATTTTGATTATCGGTATTTTCAGCTATGTATTTTTGCTTACTGATCTTGAGCCAATCGAACCCATGCTAGATAATTCTGCGGAATATGACATGAAAGACATAAGCGCTCGATAAAAAAATACAAATGATATAAAGAAGGCCGGCTTTTTCTCATTGGAAGGTAATGTGAAGCCGGCCATATTTTATGTTTGTCTCAGTCCTATTACTTCTCTTTTTTTCATAACGTTGTTCGGCTAATGTCTAGTTTTTCCGAGACAATTTTACATGGTAAAAATACATACAGCTCATTTTTTCCATAATTCAGTATCTACAATCTTTTCCATAAAAAACAAACGACCTTTTCCGATACGGTATCGAAAAAAGGTCGGCGCATCACATACTTGTTTTTGTCTCAGCTCATACTTAATAGCCTCTTATCACATTTTTACTTATTTTCTCTCTTGCTTGCTGCTTGTGGCGATAATATCATATAAGTTGCACTACCAGCAGCAACCACTTTTCCGTTTGGATCAATAATTTCAGCTGTACCGACAGCAAGTGTCTTTCCGCGATGATTTAATTTTGCTTTTGCTGTCAAACGTTCCGCATACGCCGGGCGGAAATAGTTAATTTTCATTTCTACTGTTGCTGAAGCTTGATCCCCCTGCAAAGTAGAACGAACAGCCGAACCAATGGACGCATCAATGAGCGACGCAAGAACGCCGCCGTGTACAGTCCCCCTGCGTTGATGAAGATTTGATGTGATGTCAATCTCAATTTCAGCATACCCTTCTTTCATTACTGTTTCTCTCATCCCAATACAATCCCAAAATGGACTCATCCCCGGTTTAGTTCTTTTCATGTTCTGTTACCGCCTGTTTCTGTCCATAATAGCGTCGCATGTGATCAATAAATGTCTATTTTCTGTCCTTTATTAGCTGATTCTATGATAGCGTTGATTACCTTTAGTGTTTCTAAACCATCTTCTCCCGTCACTAAAGGCTCTGCTCCTCCTCTCAATACATCAATAAAATGTAACAACTCCGCAGTCATTGGATCATTATCTTCTACATTCAATTCTTCCGTTATCAATTCATGTTCCCATTGAGCTTTTGCATTTTACTGGAAAAACGGCGATGATGTCCAACCATCAGTTTAACATTATTTTGCTTGCATACTTCAATCATTGCTGCTCCGTCCTCAACCGTATCAGCAATCGGTTTCTCGACCAGAACATGCAGCCCTTTGTTTGCACATAGCTCAACGGCTTCTCTGTGTAAACGATTCGGCAGAGTAATAATCACCCCATCTAAATCACATTCATGAATAAGATCTTTATAGTTGGTGTATAGAGGTACATTCAATTCCTTGGCTCTTTGCATCGCTAACTCGTTGTTACCTGCCACAGCCACAAGATCTACCCCGTCTATTTTCAACGCGTCTCTGGCAAACTTATACCCATGATTCATCCCTAATACCGCTATCCTAATAGTTTTCATAAAACAACCTCCCTTTCATCTTTTAGAGCTTACCTGTTTCATTGATTGCGTCTAAACTTTATAAGATAGATTAGATTATGAACATGCTTGTCATTAATTTTAGACAAAACAAAAACTGAACAGCTTACCGACGACATCGGCAGGCTGTTCAACTTTTCTACTTAGTCTTTAGGCAAATATCCTTGCGGGCTATAGCACCATAACAGCCAAAGCGGCTCATCCCCTGTGTTAACATGCTGATGATATTCACCTTCAGGAATAAACATATAGTCTCCTTCTTTAAACGAACGTCTATTGCCATTAGCGTCAACTACCTCGCCCGATCCTCTAATTACTACATCCATTTCTTCCGATTCAGGATGATTATGAAGCGAACTTGCTTCTCCAGGAGCAAAAATGGTAATTCCGGCCATAATGTGTTTAGATCCTACTGTTTCAGGTGTAATAAGCTGAAACACTTTACGAATTTGGTTTAATTCAGGCTTTTCTAAACCCAACCATAACGTTTTTCCGTCCTTGAATGGATCAAGAACCTTAATTTTCATTTCATTTTTTGTTTCTTGCATCTTTACATTCCTCCTAAATTTTTTATTGTTAATTTATATATAAAATTGTTATAAACTTACGGATACGTGGTGCACTTTCTTACCAGGCGAATAAATATCCATTATATTCCAGTGGCCAGACGTTGGTGTTGGGACATTCAACATCTCGACATCAATAACAAACGGTTTATTTGCTTCAATCGCGCGTTTTAAAGCCGGTTTAAATTCTTCCGCCGATTGAATTTTAATTCCTTCAATGCCATACGCTTTGGCAATGCTTGCATAATCCGGTGAATATGGTTTTCCATCCTTCTGGAATACGGTTCCGTGCGTGGTGCCAAAATGCGCTTTTTCCAGACCTGCAATCGTTCCAAATGCGTAGTTGTTCATGATCACCCAGACAACCGCAATATTTTCTTCGGCAGCGGTAGCAAGAACGGCTGGATTTTGACCAAAACCTCCATCACCGACTAACGAAACGACCACTTTATCCGGATGGGCAATTTTTGCGCCTAACGCGGCAGGGGCGCCAAATCCCATCGTCGCATACCCGCCAGGTGTCAGAATCGTCCCCGCTTCATATACCGGAAACTGCTGTCCGACTCCGTTTTTGTTCCAACCAACGTCTGTCGTAATATAGGCATCTCTCGGTACGACTTCACGCACTTCTTGAAGAATGCGTTCCGGACGCATCGGGTAGCTATTGTTGCGAATATGTTCCTCGTTAGATTTTCTAAATTCTTGTTTATACTGAGCAATCCGCTGTTTCAGTTCATGATTTTGTCTACCTTGCGGGATCAACTCTTTGGCAACACGATTCAAAACGGTAAGAGCCTGCTTCAAATCGGCGACGACTCCGATTTCCGTCGGATAATTTCTCCCGATTTCATTTGGATCAATATCAATATGAATTAACTTCGTCGTTGGAATATTAAATGTATACTCAGACTCCCAGGAGCTGCAATCTGCTTCGGAGAATCTTGTACCCAACGCTAAAATCAAATCGGCATTGCGGCAAGTATCGTTAACGAATTTCGTGCCCCAAAAGCCCGTCATTCCGAGCGTAAATGGATGATCATCAGAAATGGCCCCTTTTCCCATTAGCGTGTAAGCCACCGGAATGCTGAGATGATCAACCAATTCTTTCAACTCTTTAGAAGCATCGGCCAGCATGATTCCGCCGCCGACGTAAAGCAACGGGCGTTCTGCATTCAACAATTTTTCTACGATTTGTTTTGCTGTTTTTTCATCGATCGAAGGTTTATGCAATGTTTTCGTATGGCGATATTGTTTTTCAAATAACGAAACATCAATTTCTTTCGAAAAAATATCCATTGGCACCGATACTAAAACAGGTCCTGGTCTGCCGCTTTCCGCTAATTGAAACGCCTTTTCGATAATTTCTGGAAACAGCTCCGGCCGGTCTACTCTCCAAGCCCGTTTCACAAATGGGCGATAAATCTCATACTGGGACGCATCTGCATGTAGGTTAATTTCTTGGTGTGGATGCTTCCCATAATAGTGGCTCGGTACATCTCCGGCAATCACAACCATTGGTATGGAATCAAGAGCCGCATTGGCAACTCCAGTCGCTGCATTGGTTAATCCGGGACCAACATGGCACAAAATGACCGATGTTGTCTTTTTTGCTCTCGCATATCCATCCGCCATATGTGCGGCAATTTGTTCATGCCTTACATTGATAAATTTAATCTTGCTTTTTTCTAAGGCAGCTAATACAGCAATATTCGTATGACCGCAAAGACCAAAAATATGTTCTACTCCCCGTTTTTCTAAATACTTCACTAATTGATGGGAAATAAGCTCTTTCACCCGTCATACCTCCTTGAAACTCAAAATAACCTTGCCGACATTTCCTGAAGCAGCTATTTCATAAGCTTGTTGATAATCAGTGACTGGCAAAATTTTTGAAACAACGGGATCAATAGAAAAGGAAGGATCCCGCAAATATTCGATAGCTTGTAAATAATCATCCGGAAACTGATAAATAATCGTTCCATGAATGGTTAATTCGCTGCGTACGATATGAACTACTGGAAAAGTAGCTTCCGTTGCTAATCCTATTAAAACGACATCACCGCCAGGATTTGCTATTTGAATCGCCTGTTCCACCGCGCTTTTTGTTCCTGCCGCTTCGAATACGATATCAAATGTTTCGTGTTGCAGCTCATGAGGGAAAAGCGTGCGAATATCGCCAATTTTTTTCGCGAGCTGAAATTTATGTGGATTAATATCCACTGCGGTCACTTTTGCTCCCAAATGATGCGCCAGCGCCGCTGCCATCATTCCTTCATTGCCGCAGCCAACCACAGCGACTGTCGTATCCTTCGTAACATTCACCTTTTTGAAAGCGTGGACCACAACTGCAAATGGCTCAACGAGCACTGCTTTCTCATCTGGTAGATCATCAGGAACCGGTAAAACATATTTAGAGGAAATGATAAACTCCTCGGAAAAACCGCCGTCCATATTAATGCCTAATGATTTTTTATGCCGGCATATATTCGTATAACCTTTTATACATAAATCACAAGTTCCGCAATACGTATTGGGCAGGATAACGACGCGCGTCCCTATGTCATACACCGCATTTTCTCCCTTTTCTACTACAATGCCTAGCAGTTCGTGGCCAGGCCGTACAGGATATGTTGCGTGTGGCAGCTTCCCTTTGAAAACGCTTAAATCAGAGCCGCAAATTCCGCCGTAAATGAGCTGGATTTTTACTTCGTCCCCTCTAGGAGCGCGTAGAGGATCTGCATGCCGCAATTCGAGTTCATTTGGTTTTGTTACATATAGTTCAATCATTAAATTCACCACCATGTTTGTTTTGCTGATAACGGCATATCTATTCCGGGATCTGAAAGACAATCATCTTTAATTCTGTCATTTCCTCGATCGCATAACGAGGACCCTCGCGGCCAATTCCGCTGTTTTTCACTCCGCCGTAAGGCCAATGGTCAAGGCGGAAATTCGATGTGCCGTTAATGACAACTCCGCCCACTTCTAACGAATGAGCTGCTTGGTACGCGATATCCATGCGATTCGTAAACAATCCGGCCTGTAAACCAAAAGATGAATCGTTCGCCTCAGAAATGGCTTCCTCAATCGTACGATATGGGATGATGCTGACAACTGGTCCAAATACTTCTTCACAAACAACTTTGCTTCGTTTCGGAGGATTGAGAAGAATGGTCGGTTCTACAGTCGCTCCCCTCTGCCTTCCTCCGCATATAAGAGTAGCTCCTGATGCAACAGCTTCTTGAATCCAATTTATGACGCGCTCCGCCGCTTTTTCATCCACTAAACAACCGACGTCTGTATCCGGCAATAATGGATCGCCGATTTTCAGCTTTCCTACTTCCTCTTTTAACAGCCTAGTAAACGGTTCGACAACAGCTTCGTGAACGTAAATGCGTTGAACCGAAATACAGCTTTGTCCAGAATTGCTGTACCCTGTTTTCGCACAAAGAACCGCGGCGCGGTGTAAATCCGCATCTTCATGAACAATCGTTGCTGCATTTCCTCCCAACTCAAGAAGCACTTTTTTCATGCCGGCAAGCTCACATATATTTCGGCTGGCGACGACGCCGCCGGTAAATGAAATTACGTTGACGCGATCATCTTTGACGATTTGCTGCCCCACTTCCACTCCGCCAAGCACCATATTAATGCCACGCTCCGGAAATCCCGCTTCTAGCAATAATTTCAACAATTCCGCCGCGATTAATGGAGTCTGCGGAGCAGGTTTCAAAATGATGCTATTGCCCGCAGCAAACGCCGGTCCAATTTTATGACAAATAAGGTTTAACGGTGCATTAAATGGAGTAATGGCAGCAACCACTCCGACAGGAACGCGAAACGTCATCGCAAGCGCTTTCGTCCCCCGTTGAGAAGCATTTCCCGGTATCGTTTCGCCGATCAATCGTTTTGCTTCTTCCGCGGATTGTTCTAATGTTTCAATCGATCGTGATACTTCATCTAACGTATTTTTCAACGGTTTGCCAAGCTCAGATGAGATAAATTTGGCAAACGTTTCTTTCTTATTTTCCAGCAGCATCGCCGCCTTTTTTAAAATTTTGGCGCGCTCGTACGCTGGAATACTAACAATCTCTCTTTTCGCTTCATAGGCGGATGCTAAAGCGTTTTCAACATCTTCCGCTGTGGCAAGCCACTGCTCTCCAATTACTTCCCCAGAATACGGGTTTTTCACAGGTACAATCTGACGATTGGAATCAATCCATTTTCCAGCAATATATGGCTGTGCTTTTCTCACGGTATCACCTACTTTTCAAGATGGCGTTTTGCCGGTCCTGAATAACGGACTAAATCATCGCGGTTTGGACATGGACCTTTGATCAATACTCCGTTTTGCAATTCTTCGAACGCGTGGGCGACAATTCCCATTCCCCGCGAAAGAGCAAAAATTCCTTTCGCCGCCTCCGCAGGAATGGACAGTTCACATTGGATCGCGGCGGCAACACCATCAATATTCATCGTAATTTTCTTTCCTTTTGCTCGTTCTAGCTGCGTCCGATATGCTTCGGCAATGGCCAAATACCGCCCTTTAATTTCTCCTTCCTCTATGAAACGTTGAGCCAGCGCATAAAGCCTTCTGACGCGAGGATCATCATCATGCAACTGATGGCCAAATCCCGGCAGCTTTTTCCCTTCACGTTGAAACAAGACAAACTTTTCTTCCACAATAGAGGAAAGTTCCTTCTCAGGATGTGCATCAAGGAGAGAACCTGTTTCATAAAACAAATGCATCGCTTTTTCCACCGCTCCGCCATGAACATCGCCAAGCACATTAATTCCTGTTGCGACACACGAATTAAATGAAATTCCACAAGTCGCCGCCATGCGTGCCGCGGCAATCGATGGAGCGCGCGGGCCATGATCCGCTCCAGCTACAAGAACACTTTCCAATAATTTCGCCTTTTTCTCGCTTAATATCTTCCCGCATAGCAAAAGGTAGAGCATTTGCGTGTAAGATATATTTCCGATTAATTCTTCAATCGGGTATCCTCGAATAATAATTTCATTTTTTTTAATATTGCTAATGGATGTTTCCCACCACGCCGTTCCATTAGCGTACATATCTAACGCGCTTCTTTGTTTCATCTTGTATTCTCTCCTTATCGATCCACTCTGGTTCACTGATCATGCAAAAGTTTTAGATCGATCTAATAAATTAAATGGGAAGAGAGAGTATCCTAGTTGTTTTATTATCCATCCACTAGTTTGTTAGATCGATCTAATGAGCGTTTTGCGATTAGATCGATCTAATATATTTTCAACACTACTCGAAGCATTTTCTCCCTCCTTTCCCTCCTTTCGATCCAGAGCCGAAAAAGTTTTGCTATCAAACTAGTTAGATCGATCTAAAAAATGATATAACTAGTCGGAAAATTCCATCGATTTGTCTTCATTATATGTCGTTCTGTAAACGTTGTCAATATCAAAATATCCTTTCAATAAAAATCGCTACGAAAATACTGACTGTCATATAACCAATCGCAAACGCTATGTTCCATATGCCAATACGGTATGGATTGGCTTGTAATTCTTCTGCCAAAATCGATACAGATATATTGTATGGACTATACATCACCGTCGCTAAGCTGCAGCATATTAATACAACCGCCAAAGGAACTGCCGGGATCATCGGCAATATCGGCCGCAGCAACGAAGCGAGCAACGTCAGTCCCACTAAAGGGTGAAACCCGCAAAAAGATGTAACGAGGAAATATCCCCCAATCATGACGTACAACCATATAGTTTGCTCTGTTCCTTTTTGAAACGCGGTTGCCAACACGTCCCGCAATTGGGAATGGGCCAACATTTCTACAAAGAGCCCAGCGCTCAAAAACATAAAAAAATAATTGGCAAGCCCTTTCGTCCGCTCCTTCCAATGCTCGGTTGCGATAACAATATACCGTTTTGTTTTTCTCATAAACATTGCCCATAACAACGAAACGGGAACAAGCGAAATTACGACGCAAAATAAAAAGCTTTTATGAAGTATATGCTGCGCTGATGAAATCACGAAAATAAATACTGCTAACATTGCCAAAAGCTGAATGACTTTCCGGTGCACTTGGTCTGGGCGTTCCGTACGTTGAATCCCCAGTGTCAATGGGAGATCGCGATATTTATAGAATGAAAGAAGCCAATCAACGATCGTCATGACGACCGCCATAGAAAGTAAAATTGGCAGAATCATATAATAGCGGACGTGGGTGATGTCAATCGTTGTACTAATCATTACTTCCATTGGATTCCACGTCAAACATAACGCATATGCCCGCAACAAATTTTGTGTATAAAACTTGTTAGCCATTTGCTGCGGAAACTCCCGCAACGCGACGCGAAGCGATTTGACCAGCAACGGCACTGTCGCAATATTAAGAAACAACCCTAACAAGTGGCAAACGCTAAAACTGCGGCGATATAATGTGCTCATATCTGCAATTTTATGCTGCAACCATGAACTAAGACTTTGATCATAGCGCCCGACGCGAATGAGAGAATTCATAAACGGAAGCACAAAAAAAAGGGAAAGCAGGCCCAGCACCGGCTCAAAATGCAGGATAAATGTATGCCAAGGATAATCATGATACAAAAATAATATCGTTCCCATCACGAAAAATACAGCCCCTGAAATGGCGTACACTCCTCGCGCATAAAAAGCGGAAACAATAAGCGCAGCCATCGCCAGAATCCCGGTACTGTAACGAATGACACTTCCAGACACAAACTGCGACACGACATAGAGCAGAACAACAGACGTATAAAGCAAAACTCGCAACAAAATCCCCCTCTTTTTGTCTTTGTTCATAATAGTACAACAAATGAGGCAGTCTGAAAATCCTTCCAGCCTATATTTTACGATGAATCTATACAATATGAAAACACAGCCAGCCCTCTGTTTATAGAGAGCTGGCTGTTAACATGCATTACTGCAAAAAATTCCGTTTGCCGCGTTGGAAAACCGTGATTTTCTTAACCAAACAGAAAACATCTAGATAAAAATCTGGATCGTGGGATGTGCTAATCCTCTGAATGAGGCCATCCTTAAAAAAGAGTAAAAAGAGCATTTTCATTTTGCCATTGATTTTCTAGGGCGGCAAAGGACATTTTTGCCCACCACCCTCAGCCCACGCAAAAAATAAATTGTTGTTATGTAAACTATACGATTTGACCAAAAAACGTCAAACATCCAAATATCCTTGATATATAACTTGATATATAACATCCCGCTTTAGCTGACGAAAGCAAAATCGCCAGTGCATCCCCCATTTTTCGGCCGTTTTTGGACCATGCATCGGCAATAGGACGGGGGAAAGAGCATGATGCCCACCCGTCACTGTTTTCGCTTGTCAATCAGCTTTTCCAATACGACCGCCACGCCGTCTTCCTCATGTGAGGCGGTTACCATGTCGCTGACTTCTTTTAATTCGGGAGCGGCGTTTCCCATCGCCACACGGTAGCCGGCGACAGCGAACATCGATAAATCGTTATGGCTATCACCGAAAACAACCGTATCTTTCAGATCGATGCCGTAATGGGCGGCCAGTTTCATGAGCGCCTGTCCTTTCGTCGCCTGTTCATGGTTAATTTCGATGTTGTTTGGGTGCGACGAGGTGACGGTAATGCCGGAAATGCCGGCAAACTGGGCGGCCGCTTCTTGCAAACGTTCTTGATCGAGAGAAAAAATGAGCACTTTATAAAATACGATTTGCCTCTCCTCCCAGATGGTGCGAATATCATCGACATATGTCACGCGCGCCTGCTGGAACTGCTTTTCGACGATGCGCTTTAATTCGGGAGCGATATCGCTTGCCCGCTCGGCCGCCGCCTCGAGGTGGGCTCGGTTATGGAGCCCGACATAGACCGCATCGCCCGTATAAATTTCGCAATATAACTCAGGCTGCGCGCGCACCCATTCGAGCGCCGGAATCAACTTTTCCTTGTCAAGCGGCACATCGCCAAGCACCGTCCCATCTTCTAATGTCATCACCGCGCCGTTTAAACTCATAATCGGGCAAACAAGCCCCGCATCCTGAAGCGGCGCGCGCGCATCTTTATACGCCCTGCCCGTCACAATCGCCACAATATGGCCTTGCCTTTGCGCTTTTGCAATAGCCTCTTTATTTCTTTCACTCACCCGCCCTTGCGAATTGAGCAGCGTCCCATCCATATCTAATGCAATTAACACTATTGCATCCCTCTTTCTCTTTATGTGCGTTTGTAAATTCACTACTCCATCGCAGTCAATTTGCCGTTTTATTTCTGCATTTATTGAATCGGCAAACAGCACATCATAGGAATAAATTCCGACAATGTCATCGATATCTTGGACAAATTTTCTTTTCTGTTCTCCTTCATAATCAATTGACAAATCAATATTCGAATTATAGCGCTCCGCATTCTTGGCCCTTGAATCGAATAAAATCACTTTCCGAATGCCACGTTCATGTTGAAAATAGTCCATTCATTTTTGGTATACATCTTCATGAATTCCATACATCGCGATCAATCGCTTCTTTATTTATATTCTCAAGCAGCTTGTACTCTAATTTGGGTTTTAATCTAAAACATTTCAAAAGTCCTGCGTACATGTTCGGACGCAGGAGTCCGCAGCACTTCCATCGTCCGGATCGGCAGTTTGCGCAGCACCGGAGCAAGCATTTGCTTCGTTTCTTTTTTCATGCGGATTTCCCGCGGCATTTTCCCAAGCCGCAGCAGCATATCCAAAAAGCTTTTTTGCACGCGCATCACCACATTCTCAACCGGAAGCAAATCGTTATGGATAATGAGCCCACTATTTGCGTCCACCGCCAGTACAAATATCGGAAAATACGGACGCTCCCCGCGCTTCTTTTGAACCGGACGATTGATATACCCCGCGTCAAACTCGATGCTGCCGTAGTATACTTGCCCAATATTTTTGACCATTTTCATCAGCTTCGGATCGACAAGCAGTTCATACGCCGGCGCTTTTTCCCCGGCTTCCAGCCCGGCAAGCGGAACAAGGCCATCGCGCCAAACGACGGTTCCTTCCCTTTTTTCGCCGATGCGGGCAAATATCTTATCATCCTGGAGAAACACTGGAAGGGAAAGTTCTCCTTCCCCGACACGCCGCGCGACATCCAATGCCTGATCAAGCGCTGCCGTCACCAATTTCGCTTCTTCCTCGGAAATCGTCCACGGATAATATCCCGGAATAAAACTGCGAAACTGTGGCCACTGCTTTTTCCCGCGGAACGTCATGCCTTGGGAGCGGAGGAGCTCATAGTCCTCTTTGCTTAATTCATTTCGGTCGGCAAAGGAAATAAGCACCGCCCGCTGTGTATACACAGGATCTTGTTCGGGATATGGATGTTTTAATAAATGCTGCAGGCTTTTGTATCCTTGCTCCCCGATATATACGACCATGCCATGCTCTTGGCCAAGCGCGCCAATGACAGAACAATATAAACGCTCGTTCGTTTCCGGATCGATGACAAGGAAAATTTCATCATCATCCATCCATTGCCACGGCGCTAACCGGTTAAACGCCACCGCTTTTTCCAGCAGCGCCTGCCATACGTTTCCTTGTGCCGCCTTCCCTTTCTTCCCAGTCTCTTTTCGCGCTTTCTTTTTGATTTCCTTGCCAACTTTTTTAGGCAGCGAATCCAGTTTTGCATTGACCATCGCTGTCAATTCCTTTGTCTCGATTGCCTCTGGATTCCATCCCTCGCCCATGCTGTCTTCTTCCGGCGCAACCCGCACCGCCTTGAGGCAAACGGGATAGACGGCATCCGGCTGCGGTTCTATTATTTTTTCAAGCACGATCTCATGCTTCCAGTAATCGCCGAAGTCATAAATATACAAGCAGCGATCTCCCTCCTCGACGAGCCAATCGAAAATCCGCTCCTTATGCTCCTCATAGTCCGCGTCGCTCCATCCAGCGCCGCCATCATTGCCGATTTCGATGCGCTGCTTCGCCGTTCCGCGCGTTTTCGTGATGTAAAACGTATGCAAATGCCGGTCTTCCCAATCAAACGCTTTTTGCAGCACGTGATGAAGCTCGGCGAACGTCATCTCGCTTGGCACCAATAACCGCCGCCACACCGGCGGGCGAATATCTTTTAACTGCGCTTTTAGTTGATAGATCATACTATTTTCCTCCATATCGTCACGAAATTTTCCTACTTTTCATTCTACCATTTATTGATGATAATTGTTAAGGAGAGGACAAAATAGAACAAATACGACGGCAAAAGAAACGATTAACATAAACAGATATTCTTTCCGCACTCCCTATTCCCAAGGAAACATATCGCTCGCGCGGCATCTTAGGCGCCGACGACCGCGCGGGAATCGGGTGATCTTAGAAATACTTGATTTCATTCGCCATTCCCGCTTCCAAGGAACGCTTAAAATCGCCTTCACCGTCGAGGAAGAAATCGGCTGCCTCGGCTCGCGCCATATCGACCCAACATTTTTGCAGGACGTCGACGCCGCGATTGCCGTGAACCGCCGCGGAACGCGCGACATCGTCACTTCTTGCGCTGGCATTGTGCCGTTTTGCGACGACAATTACGGCCGCATTTTTGAAACAGCCGGAGCACTCGCCGGCATGCCCGACTGGAAAATGACCCACGGCGGACTCAGCGATGCCAAAGTCTTCGCTGAATTCGGCATTTCAGCTGTTAACTTATCCGTCGGCTACCAACACGAACATACCGAATTCGAAACACTCGACTATAAAGTAACGCTGGAAACGGTGCTTCTGCTTGAAACGGTATTTGAAAACAACATGATCATAGAAGAACTCGTCGCAATGTGTAAGGGTTAGAAGAAAAATTTAAAGTAGAGTGGAACAAAACAACCACTCTACTTTTATGTATTTTTGATTTATCCATGTTTCTGTCGCTGCTTATTCGCTTGTTTGGCGCTCTTGGCGAATCGTCTTAAAATATTTCGTGAACTCCGATTCGCCTAAATAGGAAAGGTTATAAGTATTGTTTTGCTCTTGTCATGCTTGTAGAAAAAGAAGGTTACCTCTTAAACTAGAAAGATAATGTGCAAAACTATTCTATTTTTTGTTTTCTTTCCTTTCAAAATAGACATGCAACCGATACTCGCAAATCTCTTTTGTCCATTGATACAGAATTTCTTCATCTTCTTTTGCAATGGAAAAGTTAAGAGAAAAGACGCCGTTTTCAAAAGAAAGGAGACCGTTCGAACTTCCGCTCCATTTCGTCATTGGCATTTCAGCAATCAGTTTGCTTACTTTTTCTTCATCATAAATCCATAGCTGTTTTGTTTTCTTGTCTGAAAAGTCGATTCGTTTGCGATATTCTTTTTCCATTAAATATTGATGGAAAAACGGCGCTGCTTCTTTTGGCGTAATCGGCAGGTGCCAACGCGAGGACCCGCGGTTTAACATTGCGTGCAATACGCACCATTTTATAGCTCTTAGCCATGGGTGTTCGTTCAGCTTCGACTAGCCACGATTCGTACTTTAAGAAAACTTCTTTCTCTTTCTCCGATAATTCGTCCGCCCAGTATAAAAAGCCCACATATGATTTAAATTCGGACTTGTATTCTGCCGCATCGCTTCTTCCACGCAAATGAAGCTGCAAATACGTAGGACGATAACCTAATTCCTGTTTCAGCTGCTTATAGTCCCACAGCAGCTTTTCTCGACGCGGCTGGCGCTTTTTTCTCATTTCTTCTAATAAGTTAACAGCCTGTATATCTAAATGAAGCGAGCAATTGTCGGGAACGGTCGGTATCACCTTTTCTCTTTTTCCATTTTTCTCCGCATTGCGCTCTGTATCAAACAGTTTCAGTTTCACATCAGCATTTCGGTAATTCCCAATTAAATCGATAATGACGCAATAATCCTTTCCTTCATACAGCCGAAGTCCACGGCCCACTTGCTGGGTAAACACAGTAAGCGACTCCGTCGGCCGGACAAACAGCAATGTATCCACCGATGGAATATCGACGCCTTCATTAAATAAGTCCACCGTGAAAATAGCGTCTAATTCTCCTTTTTCCAGCATTGCAATTGCCCTGTCACGAGGAATGTCTGTCTGCTTAGAGTGAAGACTGACCGTTCGATAATTTCGTTTTCGAAAATAGTTCGATAAAAAGTCGGCTTGCTTGATTGATGAACAAAATACAAGCGTTCTTGTTTTCTTATATTTCTCCCATGCCTTTAAAATCTTGTCCGCCATGTCTTCCCTTAGCTGCGCTTGAAGCAGCTCTGCCTCATCATAGCGGTTGCCGAGCCATTTGATCTTGGAATAATCCGTATCGTCATATACCCCATAGTAATGGAATGGGGCAAGCCATCCACGCTGAACCGCTTCAATAAAATCAATTTTGTAGGCGACATTTCCGCCACAAATCGCATATACGTCTTTGTTGTCATTTCGATCTGGAGTTGCGGTAATGCCAAGCAGAAATTTTGGCTCGAAATAGTCAAGCACCCGCTGGTAAGAACGCGCCGCAGCGTGATGGAATTCATCGATGATAATTAAATCGAACGCGTCTTTGGAAAAGGCTTTTAAATGTTTTTTCATGCTTAACGTAAAAATGGAAGCAAAAATAATGTCGGCATCCTTTTCTTTTTCATTTCTATCATAAATGCCAAACGTTTTATTCGAGATAACCCGCTTAAATGAGCGTTTTGCCTGACGAAGAATTTCTTCACGGTGCGCAATAAACAACACTTTTGGAAAGCGACGGGCAAAAAACGCGGCCAAATACGTTTTCCCAAGCCCTGTCGCCATGACGACCATCGCCCGGTCGTAGCCTTCTTCATAAGTCGCTTCCAGCCGTTCGAGCGCTTCCACTTGGGCAAAGCGCGGTTGAATCGTTTCATAGGTCACCGTTGCCGGATCATGAATGATGCTATGATCAAATTCTTTTGCATCCGCCTCCATTTTCTCTAGCGGAAGCATTAATTCAACTTCTTCCGCTTCCGCCCATGTTCGCGCAAGATTTGGATGCCGCTGGTGATAGTCATGATACTGGTTTTCATAGTCTTTTAGCGTCTCTTCGTTCACTTGTACAGTTTCATCGGCATAAAACAGCTTTAAAAACTCTTCCATCGCTTCTGCAAATACGTTTTCATCAACGCTTTTGTCCAGCCCGATGTTCCACTCGATTCCTTCTGTCAGCGCCGATTTCGACAAGTTGGAAGAACCGACAATAAAATAGCCGCTCTTTGTGTTTTCAAATAAATATGCTTTTGGATGAAAAGATACTCCCCTGCTTCGCCATAAACGGACTTCGATGTCCGGATGAATAGAGATCAGCTCACGAAGCGCTTCCGGCTGGGTGACAAAGAGATAATCGCCAGCGCAAATTTTGATATCCGCCCCTCGTTCCGCCGCTTTTTTCAATGTTTCCTTCAACAGGCGGACACCCGATTTCATCACGAACGAGGTCAGTATGTATATGGTCGACGATGTTTCAATATATTCCTGTATCTTTTCGATAAGATTGCGTTGAATGAATTCGACCTTACTCATCGTGTACCTCGACTAAAAAAATTTTTTCTTTAAACCCTCCTCGCTTTTCCGCTTTTTCTGCTCGAATTTGCTCGACACGTTCAAACGTTCCCCCATGGCATTCAGCAAGGGAATGAATAATTTCCAACACATCCGCCAATTCTTCTAGCGCAGTTTCGTCATCACTCGCATTCATATATTCTTCTAATTCTTCAAATGCTTTTTTTCGCAGCTCTTTGCGATATTCGTCATCTCCCAATATTCTCGTTGCAAATGTTTTTCCCGCTTGTTCAATAATTTGCGGAATTTTATCACGGACAAGTTTGTTGTATACCGGCATTATATCCTCTCCTATTTTTTGTTTTCTCTTTACATATTTTACAGGATTATTCCCTTGTTTGAAATGTGCACTTTTCTGCTCTCTATCGAAAAATGAATCATCGTCTTTCAGAAACGATAATCGCTTTAAAGGGTTTGTCTTTACGACCAATGTTATTAGTTGGCAACTTCCTCTCTATCCAACTCTCAAACAAGATAATCCCACATGGTCTGGGAGATTGGATAACATCACCGCCAACCTAAGAAATGCCCCTATTTAAGTTCTCCTTTCCAACCCCAACACCCAAACGTTAGGACCCATTATCTTAACCAGCTGCATTCGTCAATGCAACTAAATAATTCTGCCGAAAAACCGGGATGAATCGTCCATAAATGGCTTCTATGGTTCATCTGCGAGCTTGGTTAAGCACTTCGGACAACGCGGTATTCATGAAAGAAAAAATTCGTATCCAAACCGAAATATGATATACATACTGAACATGCTCATAAGGAAATATAAGTAACAAACGATGATTATTTCCGCTGACAGAAACGAAAGGGGATACGATGAGAAACATTGCTGCTTTATTTTCCATACTGATGCCTGGATTTGGGCAAATATATAATGGCCAATTCATGAAAGGGGCCTTCTTTATCATTGTGGAACACTTTCACAATATATTCGGGCGAATCAACCAAGCCATTCATCTTGATTTTAACGGATTACATCAACAAGCGGTTGAGACAACTGATTTTGGGTATTTGCTATTTTATCCTGGATTTTACGCTTATTGCGTATGGGACGCATGGTATCACGCAAAACCGAATGCGGACAAGGCAAAAACTGCCATTCCTTTTCTGATAGGAGGTTTTCTAGGAGAGATTGGCGCAATATTCGCAAACCGGCTGCCGATACCTACTCTAATGGTCGCCATGTTCATGATCATTCCGATGATTTGCGGCATCATTGTATTTAGAGATCAATAAGCGCATCTTTTGTCTATTTGTGCTGCCAGCTAGTGGAACAACCAAATCAGTACTTTAAAGAAGCATTTTTAATATTTCATTTTCTCCCGGACATACTAAACGATAAGCAAATCAATCATAGGAGACGATGGATCCATGGACAGAATCCTTTTGTGGGCATTGCTGATTATTGGCATGGTCTTATTGCTTTTTAGTTTACGAAAACCGTTAATCAAAGACACGGTTTTAGTGTACTTATTGAAAGCCTATTTTTCCAGCTTTTTTGGCGTTATTGTTGCAGGAGCACACTTAATTGAATACCCTGTAAGGTTTTTAGGCCAATATTTCAACACGAGCATTCTTTTTGAATACTTTCTATATCCTATCATGTGTGTTTATTTTTATCAAACCTCTTATCATTCCAGCGTTCTAGGCATTATTGTACAATGCGCATTATATACCGCTGCTTTAACGACCCTTGAGGTTCTTTGTGAAAAGTATACGGATTTAATTGAGTACCATGGATGGACGGGGATGTATTCGTTTATAACAATTTTTCTTCTATCGTTTTTCGTTCGTATGCTGATGAAGCTAATCAACAAAAGGGAACAGTCAGCAAGCTAGTGTCATGACCACTTTTCGGTCAATGGAAGCTTCATCCCTAAGAGTAAACCGATTTCTACCTAACGCCAACCAACACATTAAGGACTCCTTTCTAACGAAGATGGTGCGTCCACCTATTCATTGCCAGAAAGAAATCCTTTTGTTTCTAAGGATTCGCGTTGCCGTTTAGAATTTTGTTTTTGTTGAAACGGCTTAAACCGAACCACGGTGATGCCCCGCTATGCACGATGGTTTCGTTTCCTGTGCAAACAGGATGGATGGCAAGTTAGAGAACAATTTTAATCTAATTGATTCGCCGACAACCCAACGCCGGGGCGCAGCTTATACTTTTTCGCGATGGCAGGATGCTATCTGTTCTTCAGAAACTGCAACATGCGTTGCAATATGTAAAGCTTCATTTTAAAAAATAAGTCTAATTTTCTGCTGCTTTTTCTATATATGTAGTAATAGATTCTAAAAGGGAGGCAGCAGAGCAGATCATGATGCTGTACGATGTGAAAAACAAGCTATTCTACAAAGTCATCAATTCAGGCCGACCAAAAATGACAAATTTCCCTCACAAAAGGGCATGGGGATATGTCTGGAAAACGGTGAACGGGGAACGGGTTAAGTTTTGGTTTGACTTTGCAAAAGGGCGGTATATGTATTTTCAATACGGCCGCAAGTGGTATCGCGTACGATATTTGCAGTCGAATGATAAAAAGACGAATGAAGATATTTTCAATGGGGTGCTGATTGATTTAAGCATCGATGGGCAGGAGTTAAAACTATTGAAAGGAAATGTTGAAAAATATGAAAAACAAGCGATATGACGTCAGTGGCAATAATAAGGTGGCGAAGAGGGACAGAGACCTCCTCGCCACCTTCCTTTTTTGCTTTACGCCCACCACATATTTGGCAATTCCTTTCTGAAAAGCAGCTTTTTCAGCAAATCAATTGCCTTCGCTAATCCTTCATCAATCGAAGCCAACATATCTTCATGTTCAATCGAAAGCACATAATCATATCCTACCGCGCGAAGCGTACTGACGATGTCTCGCCACATTTTTTCGTTTTGCCCGTATCCGACGGTGCGGAACACCCAAGACCGTTCTAATATGTTGCTGTAATGTTTCGTATCCAGCACACCGTTAACCCGGATATTTGTCGGATCCATGTACGTATCTTTCGCATGCACATGGAAGATAGCCTTTTCGCGCCCTAGCTTTTTAATTGCTTCGACGGGGTCAATTCCCTGCCATAGCAGATGGCTCGGGTCAAAATTGGCACCGATGCTGGCACCGACATGTTCGCGTAATTTTAATAGCGTTTCTGGATTATATACGACAAAGCCAGGATGCATCTCAAATGCAATTTGGTGAATGCCATGGGAAGAAGCGAATTGTGCTTCTTCGCGCCAATAAGGAATGACGATTTCCTCCCATTGCCATTTCAGAATCTCTAAATATTCCGGCGGCCACGAACAAGTGACCCAGTTCGGGTATTTGGCGCCCGGATGGTCGCCTGGGCACCCGGAAAATACATTGATGACGGGAACTTCCAGTTTCTCTGCCAAAAGTACAGTTTTTCTCCATGTGTCATGCGACTGTTTGGCAAAGTTCTTGTCTGGATGAAGCGGGTTGCCGTGGCAGCTTAGAGCGCTGATGGTCAAGCCCCGGTCCTCCACCGCTTTCTTGAAAGCCTTTATCTTTGCCGGATCTTCCAACAGCTGATCAGGATCGCAATGTTTATTGCCAGGGTAATTTCCTGTTCCCAATTCAACCGCTTCTACTCCCATCTTGGCAACCTTATCTAACATCTGCTCGAATGGCAAATCTTGATATAATACGGTAAACACACCTAGTTTCACTTGAATCCCCCTCTTCAAAATCAAGAAATGGAAACCCATTTTCGCAAACGATGGCTTTCTAATATCGCATCTACTAATTTCATCAGCTGATGGCCGTCCTCGATCGTGGCAAAGGAAAAATGGCCAGTTTCTGTTTTCTCGGCTTTTCGTTCGCTTACTGCGGCGTAAAACTCAAGAAATAGATTTTTTAACCCATCTGGCCATCCTTCCTGATGGCCGCCTGGGTAATGGGACAAGGCAGCTGCTTGCGGCGACAAAATGGAAGGGTCGCGCACGATCTCCCGGTTTGGCTCATCACGCTTTCCAACCCATAGGCGATTAGGGTCTTCCTGATCCCACGCAATCGTTGCCGTGTCAGCGGCAATCTCGAAGTACAACCGATTTTTTCGTCCGGCGCTTACTTGTGAAACGGTGAACACTCCGTGAGTGCCATCCTCAAAATGAATGAGCACACTTCCACAATCCTCTGTATCAATATAGATATTTTCTCTCTCTTTTTCGTTGCTGGATGCAAATGTGCTTGCTTGATGTTTTGACTTTCTCCGAATCGGATGCACCGTCTTTAGATCGGCGAACACTTCCGTAATTTTCTTTCCAAGCACATATTGCACTGTATCACACCAGTGCGAGCCGATATCGGCAATGGCCCTTGAGGCGCCGTTCTGTAATGGGTCCAGCCGCCAGTTATAATCCGTATCATATAAGAGCCAATCTTGGACATATCCGCCATAGACTAAGTGGACCCGGCTGCATTCGCGGGCAAGTATTTCTTTTACTTCTGCCACCAATGGGTAATGCCGATAATTAAAGCAGACGGCGCTGATGACCGGACTTTTTTTCGCTAATTCGTTGAGTTCATCGGATTGTTTGCTGTTGATGGCCAGCGGCTTTTCCGATAATAAATGCTTGCCGGCTTCCAATACGGCTTTATTTATCGGAAAATGCAGATAGTTTCTTGTGCAGTTATGAACCACTTCTACTTCGGGATCTTGAATGAGTGCATCATAGTCGCCGTATGCTTTCGGAATTCCAAATTGTTTCGCCTTTTCCACTGCCTTTTCTTGGCTGCTTGAAGCAATGGCGACAATTTGCACTTGAGGGAGGCGGCGCAACGCCTCGATGTGGGAAACGGCAGAAAATCCGGTGCCGATAATGCCGACGTTAATTTTTCTCATCGTCCGATTCCTTCCCCTTTGCTGCAATCTCCTCGAGCGGAGGAACATTGCCAAAGACCATCTCCCCGCGGTTAACAGGTGCGACCCAACGAACCGCATTGGCAATGACTTTTAAAATTTGCGGATGGTAATAAGTCGGATACGTTTCATGTCCGGGACGGAAATAGAATATTTTCCCTTTTCCGCGGGTAAAAGTGCATCCGCTGCGGAACACTTCGCCACCTTCAAACCAGCTGATGAAAATGACTTGATCCGGTTCAGGGATATCAAAAAATTCGCCATACATTTCTTCCTGATCCAACTCGATGTACGGCCCGATCCCTTCGACAATCGGGTGGCCTGGAGCCACGACCCATAAACGTTCTTTTTCGTTCGCCTCGCGCCATTTTAAATTGCAGCTCGTGCCCATGAGCTTTTTAAAAATTTTCGAAAAGTGTCCGGAGTGAAGAACGATCAGCCCCATCCCTTGCAGCACCCGCTGGTGGATTTTTTCTACCACTTCGTCCTTTACTTCCGCGTGGGCGACATGGCCCCACCAAATAAGTACGTCGCAACGGTCTAACACTTCATCCGTTAAACCGTGTTCCGGTTCGTCCAAGGTGGCGGTTGTGACATGAAATGCTTCCTTTTTTAAATAATCTCCAATGACATGATGCATTCCGTTCGGATATATGTTTCTTACCTTCTCCTCTTGCTTTTCGTGACGAAACTCGTTCCAAACGACCACGCGAATTGCAAATGTCATTCCTTCTCCTCCTTACCATTCCATAAACACTTGCTTGCCTTGTTCGGATGATTGATAGACAGATTCTAGTATTTTTCCAATCAACAGCCCCTGCTCTGCGGTGCAAAGCGGCGGAGTATTGTTTTCAATGCTCGTAATAAAGCTTTCAAATACATCAAACCGTTCATCATTCTCCTCAAAATGCAGCAATACATCCGCCGGAACCCCATTTTCTTCGCGAAACAGTTTGACTTCCTGCCCGCCGCCGGATAAATCAATGTTCCAGCATACCCCGCCTTCCGTGCCAAGCAGCTCTACATATACTCTTTCCTGCTCAATATGGGAAGCCCAGCTAGTTTCTAAGACGATGGTCGCTTCGTTTTCCAGCTCGATGAATGCGGCAGCAAAATCCTCCACCGTATATACGGCATCCGCCGCAAATGATTTCCCCAGCCAGGCCCCTTTATGTCGTGGGCCAAATTTGGCATATGTTTTTCCGACCACCGAGATAGGCCGTGGATATCCTAGCATCCACAACGTCAAGTCCAGCATATGCACGCCTAAATCAATCAACGGCCCGCCGCCGGATAAATTCTTGTCGAAAAACCAAGTTCCCCATACAGGAATTCCCCTGCGACGTATCCATCCTGTTTTGGCGTAGTAAACCTTCCCTAGTTTTCCGGATTGTACATAATGGTGGATCCATTGGGCCGCTTTGCGGAAGCGGTTGTTCATGCTGACCATAAATTGTTTTCCTGATTGATCCCGGGCGCGAATGACCGCATGAGCCTCCGCCGCATTCGTAACCATTGGCTTCTCGCACAACACATGCTTTCCTGCTTCTAGAGCTTCAACCGATACTTTGGCATGCAAAAAATTAGGCAACGTGATAATGACCGCGTCAATATCCGGGGATGCCAGCAAATCTTTATAATCTGTATAGACGAAACGAATTCCATATTTCTCTGCTTTCTCCTCGGCGGCTGTTTCATTGATGTCGCAAACGGCCAGCAACGTGACGCGGTCTGCCAGTTTGGCCGCCGCAGCCATATGAAACCTAGAAATGCCTCCGGCCCCGATAAACCCCAGCCGTATTTTTTCTTGTTTTTGCATCAACTCTTCCCCCTTGAACTTCCTGTTTTGGTTACGCCTTTATCCTTTCACACCGCCAGAAGTCAAACCGGCAATAATGCGGCGTTGAAAAGCAAGAACGAGAATAATCAACGGAATGGTAACGACAACTGATGCTGCCGCAATATCGCCCCATGGGAGATCATGCTCCCCCGGAAACATGGCGATGCCGGGCGGCACGGTGCGCATCTCATCTCTGGTCATAAACGAGAGAGCATATAAGAACTCATTCCATGCCGCGATAAACACTAAAATCGCTGTCGTAAACATCCCCGGCGCTGCCAAAGGAACGGTAACTTTCCAGAATGCCTTCATCCGCGAGCAGCCATCGATGATCGCCGCTTCCTCCAACTCCTTTGGAAGCTCCCGAAAAAAGCTTGTTAACGTCCAAATCGTTAACGGCAAGGCAAAGGTCGTATATGGAAGCACGAGCCCCGTGTATGTGTTTAACAGCTTCATCTCGCGCAAAAATAGGAACATTGGGCTCAATGTCGCAATATGCGGAAACATTGATACAGACAATACTAGAGCCAAGATGATTTTTTTTCCGCTAAAATGAAGCCTTGCCAGCGCATAGGCGCAAAAAGAGCCGATGACCAATGAAACTAGCGTCGTTGCTACCGAAACGATGGCACTGTTTTTTAAGTAAAGGAGAAACGGCCGTTTCGTAAATACATTGATGTAATAATCGATCCATAGGCGGTTTGGCCACCAATCGGGAGGCATCTTATTAATTTGCTCCGGCGGTTTCATCGATGTAAGAAACTGCCAAATAAATGGGAACATAACAATTAAAACGAAGAGTGCGACTGCTCCGTAGAAGAGAACGTTTTTGCCGATTGAGCGAATCGTCTTTTGGACCAAGCGTTTCTCCCTCCCTCTTCATCGTCGACAAGCTGCACGCCAAGAACGGTAATAAAGAACAAGCAGATAAGAAATACACATACAAACACAATAACCGCCAAAGCAGAGCCATTTCCGAAATCTAGATAGCGCATGAGCACCTTGTAGGCGTACGTAGAAATCACTTCCGTGCTGTTTCCAGGTCCTCCGCCGGTCATGACCATCACGATATCGAAGACACGAAACGCATCAAGGGTGCGGAATAAAAGAGCCACCAAAATCGTTGGCTTTAACATCGGCAACGTAATATGCCAAAATCTTTTCCAAGCGCCGGCGCCATCCACCTTCGCCGATTCGTACAGCTCCTCCGGGATCAGCTGGAGCCCTGCCAACAGCAGAAGTGCCATAAAAGGGGTTGTTTTCCACACATCGGTGACAATCAGCGAGATAAGCGCCCACGAAGCGTCTCCTAACCAGGCTTTATACTCCGAAATAATTCCTAACTTCTTCAAAATATCGTTAATGACGCCATATTGGTCATTGTACATAAATTTCCACATCATGGCTGAGACAACTGTTGGTATCGCCCACGGCACCAATACGGCAGCCCGCACGATCCCTCGGCCAAAGAAATTGCGATGAATTAATAACGCAATGGCAAGGCCGAAAACAAATTCCAAACTTACTGATGAAACGGTAAAGATAATCGTATTCCATAGGGCATTTAACGTTCGATTATCGGTTAACAGGTTGATATAATTTTGCAATCCTACAAACGGCCGGCCAAGTCCCGGTTCAGTCAGTTTGACTGTATGGAGGCTGAGCCAAAATGTATGTACAATTGGGTACAGTGCAACAGCTGCAACCGCCAAAAGAGCTGGGGCCACCATCAACCAACCAAGCCTTGCTTCCCGTTGTTTCATTTTGTTCACTTTCTCTCCCCGCCTCTCCGCACAAAACTTCGTTACGCTGGAAATCCCCCCGCTGGTTCTTCCGCCAGCGGGAAGGACAAGGTACATTTACTTCACTATCGTCTCGATCTCTTTTTGAATATTCGCCACTGCTTCTTCTGCGCTAAGCACTCCGGTAAGAACTTTATGAATATTGCGTTGGATGGAGTCAGAAATTTCTGGATATTTCGGAGACACTGGGCGAGGCTTCGCGGCCATTAACGGTTCGAAAAACTCGGCAAAGTATGGATTTGCTTTCAATACTTCCGGATCTTTATACATTTCTTTTAAAACCGGCAAACGGCCGCCTTCGATGGCGACAATTTTTTGTCCTTCGGGACTTACGGCGAACTTAATAAATTTTACAGCCGCTTCCTTCTTTTTCTCGTCAATATTTTTATTAATGCCAAGATTCCATCCTCCAAGCGTCGCAGCGCCGGATGTCCCTTTTGGCCCCTTCGGCATTGGAATGACGCCGACTTTTCCTTTAATCTTCGACTCCGGTCCAGATGAAGCTTTCCAGGCGTAAGGCCAGTTACGATGGAATACCGCTTTTCCTTCCAAGAACACAGTCAAGCTTTCCGGTTCCTGATACGTAGTCACTCCTGGCGGTGCGACTTGTGTAACCAAGTCTTTCATAAATTTCGTCGCTTCGATGGTGTTCGGGCTATTGACGACTACTTTTCCGTCTTTGTCAAGCACGTTTCCGCCGTTTGCCCATACGTATTCCAACCAGTCACATACGAGCCCCTCATACTGATTCGCTTGAAATACAAATCCGTATTTCGTTCCTTCCTTTCCTTGCAGCTCCTTCGCCAGCGACATCAGTTCTTCAAACGTTTTTGGCGGCTGTTTTCCGTATTTTTGCAAAATGTCTTTGCGGTAGAACAAAACTCCTGCATCTGTATACAATGGAATGGCGATTTGTTTTCCCTTATACTGTGTCCCTTCTACCGGACCTGGCAAAAGTTTTTCAAGGTCCTCCTTGCTAAAATAGTTGTTGAGCGGCTCCAGCCAACCGGCAGTCCCAAATTCAGCCGGCCAAATAATATCAAGGGAAAATACATCGATGCTCGTATCTCCCGCAGCCAGCTTAGTCACATAATCGTCATGCTGGGCGTCTGATTTCTGCGGCATTTCCAATTCAACGACTTCAATGTTCTTATGTTTCGCATTAAACGCTTCCACCAATTTCTTCGATTGCGGTGTATCATCCTTGCCATGGGCCCAAACAATCTTAATTTTTTCCTTTCCATCTGATGAAGCGCTGCCGCTAGAGGAATTGGATGAACAGCCAACTGTTGCCATCAGTGTTGTGGCAAAAATAAACGTCATCGTTCTTCGCAACCACTTTTTCACTTCAAAATCCCCCCTTGGTTTAAACTAAAAATGAATTTGTGGCGATAGCTTTTAAGCTCCCTGCCACCACCTCCTCAAGATGTAATCGATTACACATTCATTTTTCCATTCCTTTTCCTCCGCAAGAATCACGGACGATCAGCCGATCCTCTAATACGAACTGCCGTCTATCCAACTTTTTTCCTTTCATTAGCTGGAGTAAAAGATTCATCGCCTTTTCCCCGATTTCAAACATTGGCTGGGAAATGGTCGTCAAATTTGGTTCGAAAATCGATGCAATTTTAATATCGTCAAAGCCAACGACGGCTATATCGTCTGGAACACGCAATGAAAGTTTTCGAATCGCCTTGATTGCCCCAATCGCCATCTCGTCATTCGCCGCAAAAATGGCTGTCGGCGGATTTTTAAGGGCAAGGAGTTTTAGCGTTAAATTATAACCACTTTCATATGAAAAATCCCCTTCCTGAATAAGTACCGGATCCACATCCAATTCATATTGCATTATCGCTTGTTGGTATCCGCGCAAACGGTCACGGCTTAAAATGATATTCATCGGGCCGGAAAGATGGGCGATGCGACGATGCCCTAGTTTAATCAAATGTTCTGTCGCCTTGCGGGCGCTGCTAATATTATCAATGGAAACGGTAGGAATGGTTGCCCCTTCTAAATACTCACAAGCAAGAACAATCGGAAATTGCCGTGACATTTCTTCCATAAGCTCTTTGTTGATACGGGCAGTTAGAAAAATCGTTCCATCTACTTGTTTTTGGCGCAAAAGATTTAAGTATTCTTCTTCCAGACGAACATTATTTTGCGTATCGCCTAATAGTACCCGGTATCCATTTTGGATGGCGACCGATTCAATCCCCCTCAATACTTTCGAAAAGAAAGGGTTCGTCATATCCGGCACTACCACCAATATCGTTTCGGTTTCCATTCTGCGCAGATTTCTTCCAAGAACATTTGGCTGATAATGGAGCTTTTCGATGGCTTCCAGCACCCGCTTTCTCGTTTCTTCCTTAACATTGCCCGCATTGCGTAAAACGCGTGATACTGTTGCTGTGGATACATTAGCTAATTTTGCAACATCTTTGATTCTTACCATTGTTACAATTCCTTTCATTATTTTAGAAGCTATCCGGAAGACGACATTTTATGTAATCGATTACATTTGTTATCACTTTATGCGGTATATTTGAGCTTTATTATTTTTTTTTTTTTAAAAAACGTAGTGCTGATCCATTGGAGCGTTGACGGGCATAAGCTTCGGCTGATGAAAGGCAGTGTGGAAAAGTACAAAAAGAGGGCAAGATAAATCCTGGATCACACCTGATCCAGGATCGTGTTGTTACACTTCGATCGAGTTCCCTTCCTCTACAATATGATAAAGAAGATGGGCCAAATGATGGATTGGGCCGTACTCCTCTTCTTCACTTTCTTCTTGTTCGTCACCGAATTCCAGATCGTTCAAATAAAGAGCGAGAAATTCATAGAAATCTTTTAGCTCAAATCCGTAGCATGCACTTGGATCTTCGTTGTCCTCCTCATATTGCAGGACAAGATACGAAACGTTTCCCTCTGCGTCCTCGGCGTCAAAAAAGACGAAATAGCCGATGTTCGTATCCAAGTCAAATAAATGTCTTGTCCCGCCTTCGGTGGCTTTGTCGAAATCTTGTTGGTTTAGTTTTTGCACTTTCATCGCTTCTACTTCATCTTCCCGGTGAAATTGAACCGTAAAGGTTTGCATGCGTCGTTTCCTCCTTGTTTTTAGAAAATGCTTAACGAATACGTTTTTGAAAGCAGTTCTAGCAGTTTCATGCCGGTGATGCTGTTGCCTTTCTCGTCCAACGCCGGACCGAAAATACCGATGCCGCACCGCTTTGGCACGGCGGCGAGGATGCCACCCGAGACTCCGCTCTTTGCCGGGATGCCGATTTTAATCGCAAATTCGCCGGAGGCGTTGTACATGCCGCACGTGACCATAAACGTCTTGCAAATGCGGGCGACATCGAGCGGCATTATTTGCTCCCCGGTAAACGGATCGCGTCCATCCATTGCGAACACAAGGCCGATGCGCGCTAGGTCGTCGCACGTCATTTCGATCGCGCATTGTTTCGTGTAAAGATCCATCAGCTCTTCGACATCTTCATTGATAATACCATGCTGCTTAAGAAAATAACAGAGCGAGCGGTTTAAAAACGCCGTTTCAAATTCGGACTGGGCTACTTCTTCCGAATACGTGATGGTCGGATTTCCTGCAAGTTTCCGGACAAACTGCAAAAGCCGCTCGAACCGCTCGGTCACCGAAGCTCCAGCAATCATATGCGTCACCGCGAGCGCACCTGCGTTGATCATTGGGTTGAGCGGCTTTGCCGGCTGCACTTCCTCCAGTTTGGCAATGGAATTAAACGGATCTCCCGTCGGCTCCATGCCTACCTTTCGAAACACTTCTTGTTCCCCTCGGTCCATTAGGACAAGCGCCAACGCGATAATTTTCGAGATGCTTTGCAGCGTCACTTTATGGGTCGTATCCCCCGCGTCGATAACATTGCCGTCGGGCATGTAAATAGCGATTGACAAATCGTTTGGATTCGCCTTGCCAAGGGCGGGAATATAATCAGCGACTTTTCCATAACGCGCATACTGTTTTGCTTGTTTGACAAATTGTTCTAATTCCGATTTTGTGTACATTCGCCATCACCTGTTGTTAGTATGGCCAGCAACATGTTCAATATGTAAAAAACCGCCAAACATTGTCTGTTTAGCGGTTTGATTGACGATTGTTTTGGACTTTCGTGTCTGGTCTTTTTCCGAAATCATAAATCATTTTATGAATGACATCATGGATGAGCAACATTTTCTCACGCTCCTCTGTCTTGTTTGCATTGATTATAGAAAATCAAACAACATGCGACATCGGAGCGCGGGTGTAACTTTGCTCGACTATTCGTATGACTATCCTATCGGTCCAAAGTTGTAAAATTTCATCATGAAGCTATCAATCCCATTTCTCTTCCTACTTCCGCAATCCGCTCCAGCGCCCAATCTAATTCTTCCTTCGTTAAAGAAGAAGAAAGAGAGAAGCGGATGCGGGACGTGCCTTCGGGAACGGTTGGCGGCCGGATCGCTACCGCGGCGATTCCGTGTTCCTGAAGCCGCTCGCTCATTTGAACCGTTTGTTCGTTTGAACCGATGATGATCGGAACGATGTGTGTCGTGCTTTTTCCGATATCAAATCCTAGCTTTTGAAGCTCATCGCGGAAATAATGGCTATGAACTTGCAACGTTTGCCTTCTTACATGTTCTTGTTGAACAATCTCAATCGATTTTTCAATTGCGCCAAGAACAGCTGGAGGTAAAGCGGTCGTAAAAATAAAGCTGCGCATTGTATTCATCAAGTAATCAATGAGCCACTGTTCTCCCGTGACATAAGCTCCAAAACATCCTAACGCCTTGCTGAAGGTGCCCATCTGGATGTCGACCTCGTCTTGCAAATGAAAATGGTGAACAAGACCTTCTCCTCTTTTTCCATAAATGCCGCTGCTATGCGCTTCATCAACCATTAAGATAGCGTTATAACGTTTCTTCAGCGTCACTAATCCTTCCAACTGCGCTATATCCCCATCCATGCTGAAAATCGAATCGGTGACAATCAACTTTCGCTTATGCGGAGATGCTTGTTTCAACAATGACTCCAAATGATCCAAATCGTTATGGCGATAACGATATCGTTCTGCCTTGCTTAATCTGATTCCATCAATAATGCTCGCGTGATTGAGCCAGTCGCTAAACACAATATCATCGCGGCCGATCAGAGACGCAATGATTCCGAGATTAGCTGTATACCCGCTATTGAAAATAAGCGCTGCCTCCGCCTTCTTCCATTTTTTTAACGCTTCTTCGGCTCTCGTATATAGTTCATAATTGCCGACAATAAGACGCGAAGCAGTGGCTCCCGCTCCGTATGTACGCATTGCTTGGCAACCTGCTTTGATTAATCGTTCATCATTCGCCAGCCCTAGATAATCGTTTGATGCTAAATTTAACATCTTCTTTCCGTTCATGACAATCCACGCGCCATCCGAAGAGGATACATTCTTCAACATGCGTTTTTGTGTTTTTTGTTCCAGTTGATGAAGTACGGATTGAATATGATTTTTCATCCTCATCCCCCAATTGTTAACTAAAATAATTTTTTTGTTTACATTATAACGATATATCTTGAATCTACACAATACGTCGAACTATTTTTGCCTCAGAAAATCAAAATCGCTTAGCGAATGATTTTTCTTTTTCAAATTGTTTATTTAGAACAATGTTTTGTTAATAAAAAATTGCATATTAACTGCCATGAATCCTTTGAAAAGAAAAAATAGGCGATGTGCTTGGTGAACACCACCTATTTTGATCCTGGAAAAATATAGTTAGTTTATAACATCTTAATCTAATATTTGATCCATAACATCTTCATATTTCCGTCATGCCAGTATTTTCGTTTTCTATGAGAACGACTTGTGCGCCCTGTTGTGCGATCCATCCCCTCTGTTGTGCAATCCGTCCGCCCGGTTGTGCGACCTGTCCCTTCTGTTGTATGATCCATCCCCTCTGTTGTGCGATCTGTCCGCCCGGTTGTGCGACCTGTCCGCTCTGTTGTATGATCCATCCCCTCTGTTGTGCGATCCGTCCGCCCGGTTGTGCGACCTGTCCGCTCTGTTGTATGATCCATCCCCTCTGTTGTGCGATCCGTCCGCCCGGTTGTGCGACCTGTCCGCTCTGTTGTATGATCCATCCCCTCTGTTGTGCGATCTGTCCGCCCGGTTGTGCGACCTGTCCGCTCTGTTGTATGATCCATCCCCTCTGTTGTGCGATCTGTCCGCCCGGTTGTGCGACCTGTCCGCTCTGTTGTATGATCCATCCCCTCTGTTGTGCGATCCGTCCGCCCGGTTGTGCGACCTGTCCGCTCTGTTGTATGATCCATCCCCTCTGTTGTGCGATCTGTCCGCCCTGTTATGCGACCTGTCTGCCCTGTTATGCGACCTGGCCGCCCTGTTATGCGACCTGTCTGCCCTGTTATGCGACCTGTCTGCCCTGTTATGCGACCTGGCCTCCCTGTTATACGACCTGTCCCGCGGGAACGACTTGTACCATGCGTACGATGCCTACGGCCTGTCGGCTCTTGATATAAAAACTCCCCTAGCCCTTCTGCTTCAAGTACGTCTACAGCGTTTTTAATGTCATCATGAGTATAAACGCTCATTTTTTAACCTCCTAATACCATGTTCATTGTTAGAAAAGATAGTCATCTATCTTTACCTGATAATAATCTACGTTATTTTCCTTTATGCTGATTTAGACACTTGTCTGTTTTTTATAAAAATAGATAAATGCCTACAGTAACAGGAGCCTTACCATTCACATAGGATTTATTGAACATGGTCAGAAAGGTGGAGATGATAGATGTCAACCAGTCAGCTTCCTCTGTTTGCGATTTATATCCACCCTGATGATTTGCGGGAACTGCGCCGCAACATTTGGAACGATGAACTTGTTCCTGCCACGCTTACATTTCATAAGAAAAAATTTCATATCGATATAAGCTATCGCGGCTCACACATTCGAAAATTTAAGAAAAAATCCTATTTTATCTCGTTTTATAAACCTTATTTCTTTCATGGAGCTCATGAACTTCACTTGAACGCGGAATATAAAGATCCTTCTCTCATGAGAAATAAACTTTCCTTCGATTTTTTCTCGGCACTTGGCGTCCTTTCTCCTTCCTCCCAACACGTTCTTTTATCCATCAATGGAAAACATGAGGGAATTTATCTTCAATTAGAATCGGTGGATGAATTTTTCTTAAAAAAACGTCAATTGCCAATAGGGCCCATTTTTTACGCGGTTGATGATGACGCTAATTTTTCGCTGATTAGTTCGTTTGACAAGGCCCCTAAAACGTCTTTAGATGCGGGCTATGAAAGGAAGCTGGGAACTCAAGAGGATCACCGATACCTGGAGGAATTCATTTTCCAAATAAATACGACACCAAAATATGAGTACGAATCTGTCATAACAAAGATTTTGGACGTAAATAAATATTTACGCTGGCTCGCAGGCGTTGTTTGCACGCAAAATTTCGATGGCTTCGTTCACAATTACGCGCTATATCGCAATCCAGATTCCGGTTTATTCGAAATCATTCCTTGGGATTTTGACGCTACTTGGGGAAGGGATATTAATGGAAAACAAATGGATTATGATTACGTACGTATCGAGGGATTTAATACGTTAACCGCTCGATTATTAGATACAGAGCGCTTTCGAAAAATGTATTATGACATCATGAAACATACATTAGATCATGAATTCACCGTGGGGTTTATGAAGCCAAAAGTGGAGCAACTTTATCAGCAATTGCGGCCACATGTCCTCAATGATCCGTATATAAAAGACCGTATGGAACAGTTTGATGATGAACCCGATTGGATTTGCGAGTTCATCGAAAAACGAAACGCTTATTTAAAAAGTCAGTTGTCCGCCCTATTATAAAATGGGCTAAAGTGGAATTTTTTCATGTTGGGCGATTGATGGATAACTTTTGACAAATGGGATACGTATATATGCATTACGAATAACCATTATGGATAAATAACAAGGAGGAACAAATATATGATTAGAAAACAAATGGATAGTCAATCAGTGGAGTCAAATGATTATCTAAAATCGTTAGTGGGCAAAAAAGTAAAAGTATACAGAGGGGGACCAGAATCTTGTGAAGGTAGGCTTTTAGATGTTCAGACCGATTATGTTGCACTAATGCCAGAGCAATCAAACGACAAAGCAAAAAATAACAACGCACAAAATGATAACCCAAAAAACAATAACTCGAAAAACGACAACGCAATTATTTATTATAACTTAAAACATGTCCAGAGCATTAGTGAAAATTTAAAAGCTAACTCTATTGAATCTAACTTACGAAATGTCCAAAACATCGTCCAAAGCATCAATGAAAATATTTATAGTAATTTAAAACAGGTTCAAAGCATTAGTGAAAATTTAATAGCTAACTTAAAACACGTCCGAAGCATCAGTAAAAATTCAGAAGCTAACGATGTTGAATCTAACTTAAGACATATCCTAAACATCGATGAAAATTCAAAAGCTAACTCTGTTGAATGGTCGATCGATTTTGACGGCCATCCAGAACTGGTATCAGCGAACAACTTTACAGAATTATTAAAAAAATTTATCGGCAGTATGATCAAGGTGAATCAAGGCGGTCCTGAATCTAAAAAAGGAATAGTGCTCGCTGTTGCTGGTAATTATATGGCTCTCTTAACGGAAGACGATGGCATTGTATTTTATAATATAACTCACATCAAAAGTGTAAGTGTACAAAATACGAGCCAAAATATCGATCAAAATATCGATCAAAACACACCTCACAACAATTCCTCTATCCTTAATAATTATTTTAATGCCATCAATTTTGATGACATCCATGCGCAAAGTTTCGATGAGTTATTTGATTATTTTGCTTATAAATGGGTCTCTATTAACCGCGGCGGTCCTGAAGCGGCAGAAGGAATTCTTGTGCAAGAAGAGGGAGAACATTTTACACTGGTAAACAATGATGAAGTCATTCGGATTTACCCTTATCACATTAAAAGCATTAGTATTGGTACAAAAGGCTTTCTCAAACAACAACAAAAGCAAGAACAACAAGAACAACAAGAACAACAGCAACAACAAAATAATGAAACTACTGAGAATTCCAACACCAAAGATTGGGTTATGTCAAACAAAGTAGAAGATAATAGCACATCGGACAGAGATGATCATACAAGTCGAAGAAGCTCTTCACAGGAAACCATCGTTGTAGAAGTTGACAGAACATCGGGCAGAGAACAGCGGACAAAAGCAGAAGACGACAGAACATCGGATAGAGAACAGCGGACAAAAGTAGAAAAAGTAGAATATGAAGTCAAATATGACAGAACATCGGGCAGAGAACAGCTTACAAGTCAAAGAAGCTCTCCAAAAGAAAAAATCGTTAAGGAAACAATCGTTAAAACGATTGATTATATTTGGGATCCGAAAAAGTAAATCGTTTCCTATTCCCTACTTTAAAATTGTCGACGTTCATGAATAAAAAGCATCATTTCTCGCCAACAGCTCCTTTTGAATCGCTTCCTTATCATTTTGTTCCTATAATTTCGTAAGAGATTGGAAAATAGTTATATGTGTTGTAATGCCGATTGCCAGTCGTTCTTTGGTGTGAACAAGAAGATCATTGTCTAGTAGATGCACATTTGTGCATCTACTACTTGCTTTTATTCTGTTGAAAGGAGGGAGAAAATGAATAACCTAAATTCTTTAATCGGAAAGCAAGTAGAACTGGAAGTATCCGGAAAAGTTCTGTTGACAGGAATACTTGTCGATGTAGGATTAGATATTATTGTGATTTATAACGGAAAAGAATATTTATATATTCCCCATTTGCACATTCACAACATCAGATTATCTACGAACCCACAGACGGAATTATCGGATGTGATCCCTGAATCACCTTTTGATGAAAATGAGATGATTTCCTATCGGAAAACATTAATCAACGCGAAAGGTCGTTTTGTCGAAATTTATGTGACAGGAAATAAATCGATCCATGGCTATGTTACGGCTATTTTAAATGATTACTTCGTTTTCTACTCACCAGTGTATAAAACGATGTTTATTTCTTTAAATCATCTGAAATGGCTAACCCCTTATCAGACAAACATTACTCCATACACGCTAGGCAATGAAGTGCTGCCAGTAAAACCAACCAACATGCCACTACAAAGGTCATTAGAAGAACAGTTAAAAAAATTTGAGGGACAGTTAGTCGTATTTGATTTAGGCGACCATCCGATGAAAATTGGTTTGCTTAAGCAAGTACAAAACAACATCATTGAACTTGTAACAGCTAGTGGAAAATCCGTATTTTGGAAACTAATACATGTAAAAACGATTCATCTTCCTTAATAAAATAAACTTCCCTCTCTGTAACGCTAAAAGCTCATGTACAGGGGGGAAGTTATTTTGGCGCAAGGTGCGGATGATAAAAAGAGACTGATTTCCTCATTCACTAGATAAAAAACAGCAGTATCTATAGTACAGAACAAATAAGGTAAACACGATGGCCGGCGGAATGACAACAAACGTAATTTTAATATAAGCAGCTCATGAAATCCTTTTATGATGTTTCTTCAGAATGTGCAGCCACAATAGCGTAGCTAATGTCCCGATCGGTAATAGCAAGGAACCGATATCGCTTCCGATAATTTTAGGCATAGGGAGTGGTCAACTTTTCGACAAAAACTCAATCCGATTGTGGAACGGGTCGCGAAACGAAAACCGCTTCACCCCTGGAATCGGTTTTTCGTCTTTGGTCGGAACGCCATTTTCTTCTAGGTAGCGGCGCACTTCATCGATGTTTTCGACTTCAAATGCAGGATGGCTTTTGCTGTTGTAGCCGTCACGGTCTTCGACGCCGATATGAAGCTCGATATCACCGACTTGGTACCAAAGGCCGCCGTTCGCTTTTAGGGAGTCCGGCTTTTCGATTTCCATAAAACCGAGCAAATCGGTGTAAAAGGCACGCGCCTCATCTTCGGCGCCAAAAGGAATGCAAATTTGCACATGATCCAATCGTTTGACAGGAATCTTCATCCTTCTCCCCCACCTTCAAATGTTTCTTTCATGCGACGCGTAAATAGAAACGCCGCAACAGCGAATAAAAAGATCACCGCTTCGATCAGCCAAACGTTTGTGACAACGTGTGCTTGATATAACGCAGGCGCTGTATCCATCAACGCGTGCAGCAAAATCGCATAGATGACATAACGGAAATTCCGTTTGCGCACGCCAAGCAAAACGAGAAGAGACATCGCGATATGAAATACGAGCGCCAACGCCCGCTCTAACCCGCCCAATATATACATGGCAAACGGCGTATGCAAAATTTGATCTTTAATGAGTTCCGCCTGCCCGTCCGGCAATGTCGGGGCGATCGTTTTGTCAAACATTCCGGATTGAATCAAGCTCGCAAGCACCAACGCATTGACTGCTCCAAACACGCCGATCAAAATCGCTTCAATGCCGCCGTGCCCAAGCCCGAACGACAGCCCGTCTTTATATTCATGATGTTTTTTCAGCATCCAGCGAAAGCCGACATAGCGGCCGACTTCTTCAAAGACCCCAGCCGCCAGCGCCGCATACAGGACAAACAGCGCCACGCTATCCGTCCATTTTAATGAGGTTCCGCTCGGGTCAATCATCACCACATGCAGCGCTTTTTCGAGCACCTGCGAAAATAGCAAAAAAATAAGAATGCCGACGCCGAGAGGCTTCCATGACAGCCATTTCTTCTTATGAAAGTAAATGAGCAAACCAAGCGGCACTAAGAGAGACATGACTAACTGTGCAGCCATCCCGGCAATGCTTAACGGGTTTATCATTTGCGTCTACCCTCTCCTATTTATTTCCATACTTTCATCCGCTCGGCCAGCGTCGACGTATGCAATTCCAATTGCGTACCGTCCGGATCAAGAAAGTTGACTGAAAGACCGCGGCCGCGGCGGGTCGGTTCCCGGACAATCGTCACCTCGTTCGCTTTTAGCTGTTCGACCGCTTCTGCAAAATCCCGTTCATCGATAAAAAACGCCACATGGTCCACGCCGATCTGTGGACGCTGTTCTGCCATGTCTGAACGTTCCTGTAAGCAAATCCACGCGCTTCCCCATTCTAAGTACGCATCCTTCCGGCCACGATGAACGAGCTTCATTCCTAATACATCTACATAAAAACGAAGTGAACGGGCCAAATCTTTCACATTGATGGTCACATGGCTAAATCCTTGCACTTTCATGTGTTCCATTCTCCTAGCTTTTTAGATTCCTTGTTCCAAATTGTTGATATCCACTTATTCATCCTTATGATACCATAAAAGGAAAAAAAGAGCGAATGATTCCCGCTCTTAAACTAGCAAAAAGACGATGCAAATAAGGAGGCCGTTTGGCCATGTTGAGTTTATACATTGGAAATCAAAAACAAACCTCACACCTGAACACTTGACCTGCGGCCATGCGCGTTTATCATATCTTTTAAAATCCTGTCGGCCACGCGGCAAGCAGGCGCTCGCTTTTCTCCCGCTTCGACGTCAGCAAGAACTCCAGCGCCTGGCAAAGAAATTTTCTCGTCTCTGCCGGATGGATCACGTCATCGATGAAATGCTTACCGGCTGCTTTATAAGGGGAGCTGTCAAACGACCAATGTTTTAACCGTTCTTGGCGCAGCTCTTTACGGTTTTCCACTTTTTCGAGCTCACGTCCGTAGACAACGTTAATGCCGACTTCCGGGCCGGTGAAATTGATTTCCGCACTCGGCCAAGCAACGACAATATCCGCCCCCATTCCCGGCCCGCACATATTTCCGTAAGCAGCGCCGATGCTTTTGCGAATGACAATGGAGATTTTCGGAACAGTCGACAACGCCAGCGCCTGATTCCAAACCATGATTTTCGTCGCCATTTTCGCTTTTTCCGCTTCCGTGCTGATACGAAAACCCGGCGTATCGTGCAAAAAGATTAGTGGAATGTGATACGAATCGCATAGGCAAATGAATTCCGTCGCCTTTTGGCATTCCTGCGGACCCGGCGCACCGGCGTACTGGCTTGGTTGATTGGCAATGATGCCGACGACATGTCCGTTCATATGGGCCAATGCCGTTATCAAAGCCTTGCCAAACTTTTTCTGATACTCAAAGAACCGGCCGTCATCGACAAGACAGGCGATCATTTTACACATATCATAGACGCGGCTGCTTTTTTCTGGCAAAATCGTAAATACCTCGTCCACCATTCGGTACGGGTCGTCATTCGTTTTTTCCATCGGCGGGCGTTCGTTTCCGTTTTGCGGCATATAGGCGAAAAACGTTTTTAGCTGTTCGATGCACTCTTCTTCTGTCTCACCGTCGGCGTCAATCTGCCCCGTATATTGGTAATGCACGTCCACACCGCCTAATTCTTCCGGCGTCACCCGCTGCCCGTTCGCCAGCTCAAGCATTCTCGGCCCAGCGATCGCCATGCACGTTCCTTTCAGCTGGGTGACAAAATCGCAGCTTACCGCGGTCCATGTCGGGCCGCCGTAGCTATCGCCTAAAATCGCCGCCATCGTCGGCACTTGACGGTGATGGGTAAGCAGCTCGCGCGGAAACAGCTTCTCGCTAATCCCGTCTGATCCCATTCCATCCGGCATCCGCAGTCCGCCGCCTTCATGCAGGAAAAACATCGGCAGGCCATTGCGTACAGCAAACTCATGCATTTTCCTTGACTTGCGGATATGCACATTTCCTTCCGTTCCCGCCAATACCGTTTTATCCCCTGCTATAATAACGGCAGCGCGGCCGTTCACTTTACCGATTCCAGCGACAAGACCGTCCCCATAGCTTTTTTCTTCCATTCCGCTTTGGTCCGATGTATTGAGCTGGCCAAACTCGACAAATGTCCCTGCATCGACCAACATGGCAATCCGCTCTCTTGCCGTCAACAATCCTTTTTCGTGCTGCCTGTTGATTTTGTCCATGCCGCCGCCAAGCAGCGCTCTTTCTTTTCTTGCCAGCAACTCTTGCGTTAAATGGCGAAGATCGCTCATGCTATCTCTCCTGTTCTTTCCTCAATAATTTTCGCAGTACTTTTCCCGATGGCGTCGTTGGCAATTGTTCGATCAGTTCGACATAGCGCGGGTATTTGAAGGCGGCCATATGCGCTTTCGCCCATTCAATAATATCCTGCGCGCCAATCTTTCCTTCATACTCTTCTTTGACAACGACAAACGCCTTCGGTACTTCCCCTTTGACCGGATCAGGCACGCCAATGACCGCGCATTGCTTGATAGCTGGATGCTGGTTCAACAGTGCTTCTACGTCTTCCGGAAAGACACTGTAGCCGGAAACTTTGATCATTTCTTTGAGGCGCCCTTGGAAAAACAAATAGCCATCTTCATCCAAATAGCCAATATCTCCGGTATATACCCATCCGTCTCTTAATGTTTCGTTCGTCGCGTCTTCACGGCGGAAATAGCCTTTAAACACGCCAGGGTTTTTGACGACAATTTCCCCTGATTTTCCGGGATCAAGTTCCGCCTTCGTTTCCGGGTCGACGATGCGGATTTCCGTATCATACGTCGGAATGCCGCACGAACCGAATTTCACTTTTTCCTCCGGCATAAACGTATCGCACGTATGCGTTTCGCTTAAGCCATAAGCAGCTTCGTACAGCAGGCAGCCGCCTGTTGCCTGCGCCCATTTCTCGGCTAATTCTTTTGTCACTTGCAAGCCAAAACTCGTCACTAAATTGCGCTTTAAGCTCGATAAATCGCAGCAGATGCTTTCTGCCGCCTGCAAAATCGCAACGTTCATCGGTGCAATGCTGTACCATGCGGTAATTCGGTATTTCTCGATCGCCTTTATCGTCGCGAGCGGGTCAAACCGTGTAAACAATACGCATGGATTTCCCGTATATACAGGAGTATTTAATCCCATCACCATCCCGGCGATATGGCACAGCGGCGAGTGCGCCATCAGCCGTTCTCTTTCCGTCAGCCGATTGGCGTGCGCTGAAGCGGCGGTTTTAAACAACGCGTTGCCATACGTCAGCATTGCCCCTTTTGGCCGCCCCGTCGTTCCGAACGTGAAAATGATCAGCCCGACATCGTTCCATAAATCTAGTGATGCGGCACCTTCATATGGAGAACAGGTATCCATGATGGAGGCAAAATCATCGGCGCCGTCACAGCGTTGTTTCGGCTGCAGCAGCTCCCCGCAAAGCGGAATATCGCCGTCTTTAGCCGCATAATCCCTGTAGTGGCAAGTGACGATGAAGGACAGCGGAGAAGTTTGCTGCTCGGCGTTCTTGACGCGCGCCAATCCTTCTTCGCCAGTCACAATTCCCACTATAGGCACTTCGGCAAAGAAATACGCCAGCTCTGACTCGCGGTACATTGGATTGAGCGGAACGACGATGCCGCCGAGCTGCTGAATGGCAAAGTGGGCAATGATGTACTGTGGGCAGTTTTGCATGTAAAGCGCGACATAGCTTCCTTTGTCCACGCCTTTTTCTTTCAAATAGCGAGCGAAGCGGTGGACATGATCAAGCAGCATCCCCCACGTGATCGTGCGATCGTAAAAAATATAAGCAGGCTCATTTGCCTGATGCAGGCCATGATGGCGCAAATATTCATATAACGTTTTTTCACCTAGCAGATAATGCAATTGTTTTGGCAAGCTGTCCGGCCAGTAAAAATGCGTTTTCTCCATCTTCCCACCATCCTTTTAACATTCTAACCGGTTAGTATGCTGTGATAACAAAAATAGTAAGCGTTTACAAATCTTCAGTTAAACATATGCCTGTTTCCATTTGCTCATCACCACCGCTCGCATGTTTTTTCATTCCTTTGTGCAAGTTAATATTCTGAATATTTTTTCTATATCATAACCGATTCATGTTCCATAATCAATAAAATAACATTTATGAAACATTCATTTTTAAGGGTTTTACAAGTATTAAATCAACCATTAATCAAATTCATTAGTTTCTATTAAATATGTGGTCAAATTGTGGTCACGTGGTCAAGAAGGTGGAGTCTTACTCCGCCTTCCTTTTTTCAATCCTCCTTCACCGTTAAAATACCATCGTGTGCGTGTTCAAAGAACTCACACGCCGCCATTACTCCATCGATAAACGATTGCTCACTAACATTTGATATTGCATCGCAATCTTCTAAGAATTAAAGAGACTAATCCACGAAATATGGATAAAAAAGTGCCTACTCAAAGCGAGTAACGGGTTCCGTTTTAAGGTGCAGAAGTGTCATTTGACATGATCAATGACCAGGGCTTTGGAGTGTCAATTGACATGAATCAAGTCTAGTTTCCAATCAAAAATGGCTAATCCGATTTTGGGGTCAGCCATTTTTATAACAATAGGAAAGTTGGGGCGTCCTGGTCATTCTGAATCATTTGGATTCACGATAGCGAAGTGTAAATGATCTTCCCACCTTCCGTTAATCTTCACGTTCTTCTTGGAAAGCCCCTCCTTATGGAATCCTGCCTTCTCCAAAACTCGAATCGACCCGATGTTATGTGGCATGACTCCTGCTTCAATTCTGTGTAACTTGAGAACCTCAAAGGCATAGTCAACAACCAGGCGCACAGCTTCAGTAGTATAGCCATGTCCGTTGTGCGATTGATCTACATAATAGCCTAGCCAACATGTCTGTAAAGGACCACGGACCACTTCAGTCAACTCAATGATGCCAATCAGTTCATCAGTACCGACGAGGAAAATGCCGAACGTGTATTGCTCGTCTCTTTTCATCTTCGCCAAGCTGGTTTGGATTCGATTTAGCTGATATTCCTCCGTATAGAACTCCTCTGTCCTATCGGGCGTATACCGTTGCCAAAATTCTCGGTTTCTACGGTGCATCTCTGTCAACGAACCCACATCTGTATCCTTTAAAAATCGCAAATAGATTTTGTGTCCCACCAATTTCATCTTTCCTCATCCCTTCTTCACATATAAACATATAAACACCACAGGAGTCCTGTGATGGATGGGGTATCTCGTCTCATAGAAATTGGCATTAGAAATGGCACTTGAATTGGCATGCAATTGACACTCTCCATAAATTCTTTTCATCTTCTCATCTTCGAGATAGTTCCAACTTTCTCCTGCCAAAGTGAATGACTTTATTTGAAAAGCCTTGTAAGGACAAGGTAACTTTAGAAGCTAAGTTTAGGTGAGTCCTTTGGAGAGAAAGAAGGGCAAAATAATAGGAAATTTTGGTAATGGGGATTTATAGTAGCATTTCTGATGAATGACGGTGTTGATGATATCGAGGAGCACTTCTTCGTCCATCTGAACCAGTTCCAAACAAACAGGACAACGCAATTTGCCAACGATTTCGAACACTGAATCCATCACCTCCTCACTATTTCTATATCACATAAATAAAAAAAGCCCTGCCAAACGGCAGGGTTCTAGCTTGTCGACAAAATTGGCGATCTGAAAAGAACCTATGGGCTCTTTAAAGATGGTGTTGATGAAACCATCAATTAATGATTTATTCAGTTTGCGAATAGAGGAAAACGGATCCAAAGGATGAACCAAAGATTTTTCGTTTTCGTTTTTTTAGAAAACACGCCGTCTTCCGAATCTTAACAGAAAAAGAGCAGCGATTAAGAAAAATGGGATAAATCTTCTTCTAAAGCCAGTGCGAAGAAACATTCCTCCTCGTACTGGATCGACCCATTCTATTACTCCTCTATGAACCCATCCATTACGATCGATAACCTCAACCGGTTCTCCCTGATATCTTCCTAAATATTCCACTTTATCCCCTCCTTTCTTACACAGGAGATTTTGGAATAAGAGGTTCATGGACCATTCTCATTCATTTTTTGTGAATAAGGCACCCGATAGGAGATGGAGAATACAGTGATTTTACGTTCATCGATATACTAGATGATAGGCTTACTTTCCATCCATGTTTGTCCAAGCGGATATTTTGAAGAAGGACAGATCATGAACAATCTGCCCTTTTCCTTTTCCATACAATACACGAAACCACCTATTCCGTTTAAATGAGGAATGAAAGAGGATGTTTAATGTCGCCTTGTGGGGATTAATAACCGCCTAGACCCGTACAAGAACATCCTACAATGATAAGCAAGACAAACAGGACAACAATTAAGGCAAAACGGCTCATATATAACACCTCCTATTTATGGCAATCAGCTTGTTTTTTGTAAGAACGTTAGGCTTAATATTGGCTCCAAATAGAAGCTCCTACAATAATTAATAAAATGAACAATACAACAATCAACGCAAAATTGAAGCCACCGTAGCCGCCATATCCATATCCTGCACCACCATAACTTCCATATCCCCAACACATAATGTTTCACCTCCTATGGAGTATGAAGGGATTGCTAAATATCCAATCCCTGCTTTTAAGGTATGTTCTTAAAAAAGAGTTAGCTTGGATAAATTCATCAACTGATAAGTAAATTCCATATTTATCTAATAGATATATAGATACTATTTAATTGCATTTCTAATCATCCTACCTCCCTCGTCCTGCTCAATACGACAAAAAGAGGCATTTTCCTACATCATTTTCTTGTCAAATCTCGGCGTTATTTACGCCTAACCTCCCCGCGCACTCTCTTGTACGTATCTCTGTGAACGCCCATCAAATCCAACAACTCATTCAGTGTCCGTTTTTCATTTTTCTGTTTAAGCTGTGTCCACTTCCTTTTTTGTTGCTTATTCAACAGACCCTTCATCTTCATTTGTATCCCTTCACTCAAAAGACATACAAAAAGGAATGCCTTAGAATTATCCATTGTTCACTCTTCATGAACAATTTCTCCTACTCATACATATATTGTCATGAAAGGAGGAATGAGCATGGATAAACTTGCGTTCTTGTTCTTAGCTTGCATCCTTGCTGGTTTTGCACTAATAAAACTTCCTTTAGCCGGTTCACCTTTGGCTGGTATCCAACCAATAACGTCCTTAATTGGGATTTTAGCTATCCTTGTTTTTTCATTAGTCCTCATATTTAGAGGAATAATGGCCCTAGTAGGCAAATAAACTTTATGGACTCAGGCTCTTGCCTGAGTCTAGTTTCTAATATGCACCTAGCACTAAGAAGTTCTTAAAAGAAAAAACGCCACCCCAATCAGAGTGACGCCCTGCTAAATAACCATCAGGAAATTTACCCATAAGAAAAAAGGATCCAAAGGATCCTTATTTAGTTTGATGACAAACTCAACCAGGTGAATTTGTCTTTTTTTAGTTCTAATCTCTTCTGTCATTTCTTCTTCTTAACCCTAACAGTCCCGCTAAGCCAACTAAACCGATCCAACCCCAATCTGTATCGTCGTCGTTATCATCATTGTTATCCGTAACGTCCGTATTTTGAGCCATATCAGTTATTTTGTTTGTATTGTTATCGATGTCAATGCTGTTAGTTTGAGCATAAACAGCCATCCCACAAAGCATTAATGTAACTGATAGAGCACAAAGTGAATGGAGAATCTTTTTTAACACGGTTTTCACCTCCTTTTAATAGCTGTTGACTTTAATATGTCCATTAAAAGAACAATTATTCTTTAGATATAATGCCATCCATTTAGAGGTAAATTATCCAAAAAAGGAAGTAACGTTTGATTACAGACGTAAGAAAAGGAGAAATCCATCTTTACACAAGGCATAGATCGTTCCACAAAAGAAGGGGAAAGTAGTTATTATCAAATGGGTTAAAGGTAGAGATGGACGATTACTTTGTTATTCCAATCCCATGGAAGAACTAATTTCTTGCATAATCTGTGGTGCTGCAAAGCGATGCCTCGGCGGTTAACGGAGAACGATAGTGGAATAAGACATACAAAAAGACCGGTTTTGTGGCTTAAAAATCAACAATGAAATATAACAGAGACAATCATTAAAAAGTAAAAGCTTGCGGCACGCAAGCTTTTCGGTTAACAATCCGAACCTTTCACATTGAGCGGCGGTGGAACTAGCCAACCTTTTTCTTTGTTCATTCTAAGCAATCTAGCGCCATATTGCGCTTTTTTCATGTGAAATTGACCATACATTAAAGCAATGTCTTCCCTGATGCACTGCCCCATCATTGTGCTGCATGCCACTAAACCGGCTGCAATATCTTTACTAAGCATTGCAGCAATTTCCGGGTCAGTAAATCTCGCACCGGCAGGAATATCTTCCAAACATGCTTTTGGCCGTTCTGGCGGTGATGGCGGAAGTGCTATTCCATTTTCTTTTAACAAGTTTTCGGTTTCTTGTATTTCCGGTTTTAGAACATTTTCGATACTATCCTCAATAAAATTTTTTAAATCCTCATCACCTGTATGGTTGAGTAATGTTTGATATCCGGATAATAATCCTTTAGCCGTCAGTAAATACGACCATACACCAAATACTTCTCCATAGTGCATTGGCTCTTCTTTTGGATTACCGCTTAAAATTCCCATCATAACCCTCCTAACAAAATCATATATCTTTTCTTTAGATAATATGGATTGATTGAAATACAATTATGCAAAAAAAATTAAAGTTCTCAAAAAAACTTATTGTGTTATTGGAAAAAACATTGTAATTTTGCACAAAAATTGCTGGAAATAGTTAAGCAACTTATTAAAAAAACACAAGTCCAATGATCCGTTTCAAATTGCAAAAAATGATCTTATTCGCGGAACTTGGAAATACTCTTTATAGTTCATACAAACGGATTCAGTTCATTCATCTTCATAATCAACTGGATGAAATGATGCAACGTTTTGTATGCGCCCATGAACTTGGACATGCCTTTTTACACCCGAAATCCAACACCCTTTTTAAGGGCTAAAACCCGATTCTCTGTTGAAAAATTAGAAGTGGAAGCCAACACGTTTGCTGTTGAATTACTACTTTCAGATGACGTTATGACTCAATACCAAGCCTGACCATATATGATGCAGCAGAAATACATCGCCTACCAAAGGAACTTGTCTATCTAAAAATTTAACCATCAAAAAGGGAAACGGCCGCACACTTTCTGAAAAGAGAAGTGCACGGCCATTGGTTAAAGTTGGGTTCATGATGACTATCTTTGTGACATTGCTGGACGGTGCGGACGGTGCATTTTATGCGTAAACTTACGAATGTAAGGGAGAACCCAGTGGTCAAGGCCATATCTGCCAGCATTCGCACCCGCTACCAGAATGAACACCGTTAACAATACCATTTGCGGGTTGGTGCTCGTCGTTCCCGAGAACATAAACGCAAAGTTCATGACAGCGCCCATTAGTGCAGCAAATGTTGTGAAAATGCCGAGAATCAGTGCAATGCCGACTAAAAATTCTCCCCAAGGCACGAGTACGTTAAACAATCCGACGTTTGGCAGGGCGAAATGTTCGATAAACGCAGCCCACCAGCCTTGCACCGCTGGATGTTCCCCTGCTGCTTTGGCGAGCGCCCCTTTCAAAAATCCCGATGCGTCAAATCCTTCCGTTATCTTATGCCATCCTGCGGTGATCCAAGCATAGCCGAGATACAAACGGAACAGCACCATGATGACGGAAGCACTCGTATGTTCGCGAAGCCATTTAACCATATCCTCGCTCCCCTTTTATTTTTATTGTTCCTTACACTTTTATCGTACTACTTTTTGCGGGAATTGAAATGACTTTGCTCATCATTTCACAATTTGTTAAGAAATTTATTACAGCATTCGCAACATTCTCTATAACGATTTTTCGCCTATTGACAACTGCTTTTTTCTATATACAAAAAAGTATATAGAAAGATAGGGTAGCGGGAAATATTTACGATGAAACCAAGATCATCGATCATACCAACCAAGCCGTCCTGCTTTCCCGGCAGCCAAAAGAATTTAGAAGAAGGCCTTGTGGACCGCAACGTATATCCTGAAGTACCGATGCGGATTGAATTATACATTGACCGAAAAAGGGAGTGTTCGGCAAACGGTAATGGAAGCGATTAGGCGGTTGGTGCAAACGTGGATGGATGCTGAAAGACAGCGGTTACATAAGATGACACATAAACAAAAGCCAGTCTGAAACTGGCCTTTACTTATATGTCAACAAGCGGTTCAGCCCTTTGAATTCTAAAGCTCGGAAAGCCTGCTCCACTTTTTCCTTGTCTACGTTCCACTCCGCCTCTTCGATCCGCAGCGCTATCGGAAGATCGCAATAAATTTTTGCTAGTTTTCTAGAAAGGTGCAGCATCTCTTCATGTTCTTGCAGTTTTTGCCGCTGCGACTTTGTCAGAAGGGGAAGATGTTCGAGGATTCCTTCAATCGAACCGTACTGGCGCACTAATTTTAGCGCTGTTTTTTCACCGATGCCACGCACCCCTGGATAATTGTCGCTTGCATCACCCATTAATGCTTTGACATCGATCCATTGTGATGGCAGGATTCCCATTTCCTTTCGAAAGCGTTCGAGCGTATACATATGATAATTGCCAATCCCTTTGTCCAGCAAATATACCATTACCGTTTCGGAAAGAAGCTGCAGCAAATCTTGATCCCCTGTCAAAATGGCAATGTCCATTTCGTCTTTCCATTGCTTGGTGAGCGTGCCAATGCAATCATCCGCCTCCGCTCCCAGTACGCCAATGTTTGGAATATCAAACGCGGAAACAACGTGCTTGACTAGTTCAAACTGCGGGATAAGCTCTAATGGCGGCTCTCCTCGGTTCGCCTTATACATCGGAAACATTTCCGTTCGAAACGTCGTGCTCCCCATATCCCAGCAGCAAACGACATGCGTTGGCTCTATATGATGGACGGCAGCGATGAAATGCTTGACAAATCCATAAACCGCGTTTGTCGGAACCCCTTCGCTTGTGAACATAAAATTCCCATGAAGTGCGGTCGCATAAAACGAACGAAATAAGAGCGCCATCCCGTCAATAAGCAGTAGCTTTTGGCTCGTTTGCGTCATGGTTGTTTTCTCCTTCCGGTTTTGTTAACATAATATTTTTATCGTATAAATAGTGGTAATCGTGCAGTTTTTTTACATACAATAGAGAGCATTGCCAGGCGGCCAACGTTAAGGTCTCTGTGCTCTTATTTTTCATGACGGGAATCAGGCCGCGAATATATAGAAAGAATAGATCGATGACGGTCTAACATATGGATGGGCGGCAAACAAGGCTTCAGTACCCTTCAATAGCTATGATAAAACAAAGCGTATCGAGATGGCGCAACAGTTTTTCGGCAATGATGTTTCGCTTAATCATTATAGCTGTTTTTTCAAGATAATTTTCTGCTCTCCCTTTTCGTCCGTATACGTGCCGATGGTATCAAATCCATGGCGTAAATTTAAAATGAGCATGTTCCGCCATTTATTTTTCGTTGTTGTCGTTACAACAGAATAGCCATGCTCTTTCAGCCAGTGTCGTGCTGCATCGTCATTAATGTCGAGCCAATCCCCTGCCGGCGATACGCGCTGTCGACCCCGCCAATGCAGCTGTAAAACTCATTTGCACCTTGTTCATATCCCAATTTAAAACCGACAACTTTTCCGTTATCCAAAGCGACAAGAACAAGCAGCCTGTCCACTTTCTGCATTTTGTTGCGAATATTCTCCGACGATGTTTGAAAAATAGTTTCATACAAATTCATGATTTGTTCGATCACATCTTCCGGAGGCATGCCTTCGTATAATTGATATTGCATTTTTCCACCTCTTTTCTGCATGTTTTATACTTGTCTTATTATAATTAATTCTTCTAAATCTCACCATCTTCATCTTTTTGTTCTTCCTAATAGATAGAATCTAAGTTTTTTGAGAATCGAAAAATCGTTTAGGAAATACACATAAACACAGACCGCCGCTTCGCGTGAAAAACAAACGTGCTTATTGAAATATCATGATTCTGCTGGATAAAAAACTGGCTTGCAAATAACACCCCCCTCCTTCATTCCAATCAGAAGGAGGGATTTGCCTTGATTTCATGTTATGTGGCTGTTTCGCAGCGGATTTCTTGCATTTCTTCTTTATCTGGGAAAAGGAGGCTAAATATAATCCCAGCGAGCATGGCAATAAAGAAAGTCGTAAAACGAGAGCTGATGATCGCCTCAAGAGGTGAGGAAATCCAAACGATCGTGCTGATAAATCCGGCAATGATCGTCGCAATCACACCAATACCGGAATATCGTTTCCAAATGAACGTCAAAATGATCGCCGGCGACAGCGTACATCCGACTCCCGCCCACGCCCAGCTGACAACAAGATAGACTAGCGATTCAGAGGTTAACGCAATGATTAGCCCTGCTATTCCCGCGATAATGACAACAATTCTTGAAATTTTCACCAATTGTTTTTCCGTTAATTTCATTCCTAACGCGTTTCGAATAATATCTTCACTAATGGAACTGGTGACGACGAGGAGTTGGGAATCGGCTGTTGAAACGATCGCAGCGAGAATGCCAGAAAGCAATATTCCCGCAATCCACGGCGGCAAAAGGTCTAACGTCATATACGGTAAAACCGTTTCTACATCAGCAAAGTGATGTCCTTGATACAACGTAATGGCGGTAATTCCGATTAAAAACGCGCCACTATAAGCTAAAAGCGTCCATACAATCGCCATGATGCTGGCGGTTTTTGCCTCTTTGTCATTTTTCAGCGCCATAAAACGCACGCTTAATTGCGGTTGGCCGCCAAGAAAGCCAAAAAACCAAGCAAAGTTGTTAAACAGCAGTAATCCTAAGGCGAATCCAGTCACTCCGCCAGTCCACGAATCAATCCCTGGCTCAGCGGCTTGCAGCGCCTGGCTGATGGATAAATCTCCGCTATAAATATGAAACAAAGCGACAATCGGAAGCACTACTAGCGTCGCAAGCATAATTAAGCTTTGAACCATGTCTGTCCATACAACACTTATAAATCCTCCTACATACGATAAAATAACCACAATGATAGTACTGACAATCATTCCCATCACAGGATCAATACGAAAAACAGTGAAAAGGGTTTTTCCCGCCCCTGCAATTTGTGCACCAAAATAAAACATCATAAAGCTAAGAATAAGAATTGTAGAAATCCATAAAATTATTTTTCCGTGCGCTCCAAACCGCTTAGCTAAATAACCCGGCAATGTCAGCACTTTATATTCATTTGCTTCTTTCATAAACTTCTTCGCTAAAAACAGCCATGAAAAGATAATTCCTAGCGAAATTCCGATTGCTACCCAAATTCCCGATAGACCGGTCGCAAACACAAATCCCGTATATCCTAGCAACAGCCAAGCAGACTCTCCGGTAGCTCTTTCCGAAAATGCTAAAGCCCATCCTGGCAGCTTTTTCCCGCCTAAAAGAAAATCGGAATGGTTAATATCTTTTTTACTATACAAATAACCAATGACTAACATAAATAAGCAATATAGAATAAATTCGGCCATAATGATCGTATGCAATGGGGCCCACTCCTTTTTGACTGGTTTACAAATGGACGTACGCACCCGTCTGTTTTGCAATCGCTCTTTCATACATCATTTCCGCAACAACAAGGTCAAACAGCGCCATACCAGTAGACTTGAAGATAGTCGGACAATCCGTTTGAAAAGTATGGTTTACCTTGTTTGTGACGACTTTAGAAAAAGCAATCATTTGCAATTCGGTTAACCAACTCCTTTCCATTGGATAGCGGATATCTCCGCTTTCCTTTATGGCATCCAGCGTGTCGACAAATATGCATGTCGCATTTTTATATAACGCATCAGGAAATTCCCTCATATGAGGTTGGTATGAGCCGATTCCAACAATTAATTTGCCGTTCCATATATTTGTTTCATCTGGCAGCACAGGCGTTGATGATGTCGTAGCAGTGATGATGATGTCGGATTGCTGAACTAAATCGAGTGGCTGAGCGGCAATGTGGATTTCCACTTCGGATGGAAGACGGTTTTTCAGTGCAGCAATAAAAGCGGGATACTTTGAAGATGTTCGATTATACAAGTAAATGCGGTCAATGCTGCGAATCGTGCAAACGGCCAGCAATTGATATAGCCCTTGATATCCGGTACCGATTAGCCCGACGGTTTTGACATCGGCTGGAGATAAATAATCTACCGCCATCCCTCCGATTGCTCCTGTGCGCAGACCGGTCAAAACGGTACCATTGAGCAACGCTTTTGCGCTTCCGGTTTGACGGTCTATTAATATAACCATTCCTTGCGTTACAGGATGCTGTCGATTATTAGGGAAAACGTTTACAATTTTCAAACTAAACGATTGATGGGCAATCGAAGGCATTAGCAAAAACGTATTTTCATTGTCTTGGAGCTGAGTTCTTAGCGGCATTTCGTACTGTTTATTTTCATAGAGACAGTATGCCCGCTTCATCGCTTCCATGACATCTTTCATCGAAACGGTTTCGAGCATTGCTTTTTCATCAAGCACTAACATGATGCGTATCCTCCGTTCCTCTTTATGGAAACTGGCCTTGCTCTTGCCTTACAGCATTTACACAACAGCATCTTCCAACACTAAATCGTTTTCCGCGAATCGTTCGAAACGCAAAGGGGTGAGATCAATCGTTTTATATTTTCCGTAATAAATTAATTCGGCCAATCCTATACCGACTCCCGGCGCCTGTTGCATGCCATGCCCGCTAAATCCGAGCGCCATATAATACCCATGCAGTGACGGGTGTTTTCCGATAATGGCGTTATGGTCTGCCGTATTAAAGCTATACAGCCCTGCCCACGCCGCCGTTATCTTCACCGCTTCAAAGTTTGGAATGCGATGCGCCAAAATTGGCCACATTTGCTCATAAAACAAGGAACGTGTCACGGTGAAATCAATTCCCGGCTTTGTATCTTCGGAAAAGCCCGATAAAATTTTACTTCCTTCATGGCGAAAATACACGCCGGTTGGATCAATGGTCAGCGGCAATTCCTTTTTTAACGGTGTTGCTATATCAAATTGGAAAATTTGCCGTTTTAACGGATGAACCGGTAACGGAACGCCGATTTTTTCGCTAAGATATACTCCCCATGCCCCAGCGCAATTGATCACGATCGAAGAGTGATACACGGTGCCGTCTACGAGCCGAACTCCGCTCACTTTGTTTTCATCGGTGGTGATCGTTTCTACTTCTTTATAAATATATTCCACTCCTAATCGCTGCGCATTTTTCTTATACCCTTGCATCACCAAATAAGGATCTAAATAGCCATCTTCATGGCAATAAAGCCCGCCCGCTAAATCATCGATATTTAGTTCTGGAATGATGTCCAATAACTCTTGGGCTGATAATACCTGTGACGGAACACCGTATCGGTTTTGCAGCGAGCATTGTTTTTTCAACGATGGAAGCATTTCTTTCGTAGCCAAAAAGAGATATCCGTTTTGACGAAAATGAATCTCCGCCGGTTCGCCATCGATCGCCATCGTTTGCGGAAATTGCTTATATACTTGCAGGCTATATCGACTTAATCGAATGTTAATCGGCGTTGTGTACAACTGTCGAATTCCTCCCGCGCTTCTTGGCGTAGACGAGAACTCGTACAAAGGATCTTTTTCAAATACAATAATTCTGTCATCAAAGCCAATTTTTCGAAGATGAAAAGCTACACTCGATCCCATTACTCCTCCGCCGACAATGATAATATCCGCTGTTTTCATCAAATTTCTCCCCCCTTCATAGACATATCAGCCCTGTCTGCCTATTATGACTTCCGCTCATTCGTTGTACGCACGCCCTTCAACAATAAAAATAACTCGCGACAATGCTCCCTCCTTTTGTAAACGAAATGATCACGGCAAAACAAAAAGCCAGTATACATCATCACGCAAAATGACTATACTGGCCGATGTCTATTGGGTGCATCGTCGGTAAGGACGATGCAAATAGACTACGCAGTATTTCGATTTCCTTTTCTCCAACGAAACAAATCCGATAAACATTTTTGTTATTATTCAAATTATTCTGTATCTACAATCATTATGCACCTTTCTTAAACAAAGTAGAGGAGTTTGGCAATTGATTCGTTATTTTGGCAACCGTAACCGTTTTGGACGATGATTGGTAGAAAGTAAAATAATATTCGAGCTGAATGATGATGAAAAAATCCATTGAATAAACCTCTTCTACCTACATTTCATCTCGAGGCGAGAAACTTCTTGAGAAAAACGTTAAACTAAAATCAATGGTTTTACCTTCGTCTTTTCACAATACCAATTCATCTTCCAAATGTTTGAATGTTCCGAGTTCTTCATATATAATAAAGTTCTACATAATACGAAAAGCAGGGAGTGAAGAACGTGAGCAATAGAGAGCAAAATTTGGAAAAATATGCCGCGCTTGCTGTTCAAGTCGGCGTCAACGTCCAAAAAGGGCAAACGCTTTTTGTGAACGCCCCGCTTGAAGCCGCGCCGCTCGTGCGGCAAATTGCAAAAAAAGCATATGAAGTCGGCGCCAAACACGTCTATGTCGAATGGAATGACGAAGATCTTACATACATTAAATTCAAATATGCTCCTGACGAAGCATTTTTAGAATATCCAATGTGGCGGGCCAAAGGCATGGAGCAGCTTGTCGAGGAAGGGGCGGCGTTTTTATCGATTTATTCGCCAAATCCTGATTTATTGAAAGATGTGGATCCAACCCGAATCGCCATCGCCAATAAAACGGCATCAAAAGCGTTAAACAACTATCGCAGCGCACTAATGGCCGACCAAAACTGCTGGTCGCTTATTTCCGTCCCAACGCCAGCCTGGGCGAAAAAAATATTTCCAGACCTCAGTGAAGAAGAAGCGATCGACAAGCTATGGGAGGCGATATTCCGCATTACCCGTGTCGACCAGGACAATCCGATCCAAGCGTGGCAGCAACACAACGACCAACTCGCCAAAATCGTCGATTATTTAAATGAAAAACAATACAAGCAGCTCATTTATGAAGCGCCGGGAACGAACTTAACGATCGAACTGGTCGAAAACCATGTATGGCATGGCGGTGCGGCCGTCAGCCAGAAAGGCGTTCGCTTTAACCCGAACATCCCGACGGAAGAAGTGTTTACGATGCCGCATAAAGACGGGGTCAATGGCAAGGTACGGAATACTAAACCGCTCAATTATAACGGCAACTTGATCGACGGATTTACTTTGACATTTAAAGACGGCAAAGTCGTCGACTTTACCGCGGAAAAAGGATATGAAACATTAAAACATTTATTAGATACGGATGAAGGCGCACGCCGCTTGGGGGAAGTCGCGTTAGTGCCGCATCAGTCGCCAATTTCCATGTCCAATCTAATTTTTTATAACACGTTATTCGATGAAAACGCCGCGTGCCACCTGGCGCTTGGAAAGGCCTATCCGACGAACATTCAAAACGGCACCACCATGTCCAAAGAAGAACTCGACAAACATGGTGTCAACGATAGCCTCATCCATGAAGATTTTATGATTGGCTCTGCCGAATTAAACATCGATGGCGTTACGAAAGACGGCAAACGCGAACCGATTTTCCGCAACGGAAATTGGGCGTTTGAATGGAAATAATGGAAGTGATACGTTTACCACATGTTGGTCACAAAACGGAGAATTTACGCTTTAAATAAGTTATCTAACTTACTGCCACGTCTTTTTGCATACTTGAGAGGACGTAGCTATATTGATTGAATGTAATACTATAGAAGAGTGTCTTAATCGTTCGCATATTACTTTCGCATTCACAAAACGATGAAAACATTTTCACAACGAAAAAAATCGGCCCATGGGCCGATTTTTTCGTTCCATCTCGTTATACTTGAAGAACTCCTTTTGCGGAAATGGTCATCCACTCGTATTGGCGGAGTTTTATTTCAAACAATGTAAGCGGATCGCGGTATGCTTCCGGATTCGATCTCATTTTCTCCAGCTCTTCTTCTTTTTCACTGATTTCTTTTTTCGTTTCTTCCACCGTTTGATTCAACGCGGCAAATGGGTCCCGGAAGAAGATCGAAATATCCCGTTCTAGCGATTTCTCAAACAGTTCGAATTGCAGAAGCAACTTGTTCACAATGGATTCAACAACGTCTAAATAATCCTGATTTTCAACAAACTGCTTGTATTTGTTATATAACATCGCATGGTTTTGCTGGAAGGCTCCAAACAGCTTGCCGGCACTTTTCAATAAAATTTGATACGGTGTGCGGCGGAGAAAAATATTCACCTTCTCCATTTGCACGCCGCTCGTCATCCGGTCTGCATCCCGGCGCCAGTCATCAAGCACTTTAAAGTCGCAATTCAGCTTAAGCCGATCTTCCCCATACATCGCATTAAACCCATCGCTTATTTCATCCAGGAAAGATTGACATTGATTAAGCTCGTCATTTGCCGTTAAAATCCATTCCTGAAGAGAACGATAAAGTTCGGGCAAGACCGTATCATTTACATAAGCACGTACTCTCCGATTCATCTCATCATTTAGTTCCAGGTGAAGTTTACGGAAATCGCTGTCTTCTCGAATCATATCCGAAGTTTCTCGTAAAATTCTCGGAATATTTTCCGATAGATCCGACCTGATTTCCTCCAAGACTTTATGGAACGTTCTCGTGATAATTCGCGCTTTTTCTTCTTTCAAATCAGTTAATTGATGGATTGCACCATTTAGCTTTGTGACCATTTCTTCATTCCATTTAATCGAATCAGCCAGGCTGTTTTCCATTTCTGCCCGTTTATCCAATAAATGGCTGATTAATTGACGAGTAAAGATTAATATTTTTTCAATTCGATCGTCTTCCGCAATTTGTCGGTTCAAGTTTTTCAAGAACTCTGCTAGATCATTTTGCTGTTTTCTGCTTCTTAAACGTGATGAATAGGCAAACACCCGAGCCTCAGGAACATATGCCCGAACTCTCGAACGAGTGTCTTCAATAATCTTGGCGGCTTCATGTTCATCATAAATTTCATCAATTTTATTGAGCAGAAAATGAATTGGAAGATTAGGCGCATATTCCCGAATCTGCATTAGGATCTCTTGTTCTTTTTCGGTAAAAGGATCGTTCGCATCAAGAACAAATAATAAACTGTCAGCAAAGTGCAGATATTTCAACGCTTCACCTTCAATATGATTACGGTCGCTAAATCCCGGCGTATCAATAAGAACCAGCCCGTTTTTCTGCAAAATTGGCGATGGAAGAGAGAACTCCATAATCGCATTGTCAAAAGCCTTATTCAGCCGCCTATCTACTGCCTCCTGGAATTCCTGGAAACTTGAAAATGTTGTTAATTCTTCATCGGATATCTTTCTAATCTCCGTCTCATCATCCCCCTTAAATACAATAACGGATGATGTCGGAGCAGTTAGGATATTTTCTCCGAGGACCGAATTGATAAAAGCAGACTTTCCATTTCCGGAAGTTCCAACTACAAATAAATGATGTGTTTCAAAATCAACCAGTTCTCGGATGATCCATCTGAAGCGGTGACCTGGATCAACATGCTGCGCTTCCGCCCATTTTACGATGGAATCGAATAATGTAAGGCTGTATTCCAAACCATCTGTCTCATTGCGGGAATGGAAAATAAGATTTTCGGCATCATTGACAACCTCTGGGCTAATACTGGATGGAAATTTCTCGCTCCATGCCAATACCGCTGCAGAAGCAAATAAAGCATGAGAATAATCAGCTATTTTGAGCCAGTTCGTTAAGATGTTCGGAATAATCTCCTCCAATTCTTTTATTAAATACTTTCCATCGATTAATTCAAAATACGCTTCCTGATAAAGGGTTGACAGCTTTTTCCAAGACTGTTCCCGGCTTGCATCCAGATTTAAGAAAAGGTGGTTAAATTCCCTCAGCCATGAAAAATAGGAACGCTCGTTTTTATAACCATTCCACAATGCCTCAACCATCTGTTCAAATCTTGTCTGATCCACTTGGTATAACACGGCTAAGCATTTTGAAAAATAATGCGGTTCAAAAATTTTTGTTAATCCTTGTTTTGCATATGTTTTTAAAATATCAAACCAATGATGAGACTCTGTCCGGATCGCTTCATTTACTGTCAGTTCAATTGCGCTCTTCCAATCCTTGTGTTTTTCGAAAAAAGCACGAGCAATGTCAGTAACATTCGGATAGTCCGGATTAAAGGATACCGCTTTTTTAATCACTTGATCAGCATCTTCAAGTCTGCCTTGATCTATGTAAAGCGAAAACAATTGCAATGCAACTTCTGATTGTAAGACACTGCTTTCCGTATCAATGGATTTATAAATCTCTTCAGCCGTTGATAATTGTCCGAGTTCATAAAAACAATCCGCTATATTTTTTTTCGCCCACGGTTCTAAATCATTATGAACGTTTTCCCATTTGAAAATAGCTGCTTCATAATCTTTGTTATGAAAATATACTTCTCCTTGGACAAAACGGATGGTGGAAATGTCAGCCTCCCCATCTTTATGCCCGGCAAGAAACGCTTCTCCGAGCACACGGACAGGATTTTTTTCATCCGCTTCCATAAATGTTTCATAAAATGTTTTTTTGATCAGTTGATTCTCTTGATTCTCTAACGCCATGTCTATCACCCGACCTATATATTTAATCCCTATTAAAATTTTCTTGTTTCCATCCTTAATATTCTAGCAGACTTACTTTTGCAACAAGGTTTCAAATTGTTTTCATTTATAATACAGATTTTTATCATCGTGTAACATTTCAGCTAAATTATGTTATTAATTGAATGGAAATGTAAAAAAGCTGCACAATCCTCCCTCGTGAGAATAATACAGCTTCGATTCGTGCTGGATGCGTTAACCGAAAATTTTTTCGATTTACCTCATTTTGCTCCGTTTTAAAGCGATGTTTTTCCGTGATTATTTCAACATAACCTCAATATTTTAATTTTAACACAGAGAAATTGTATTAGTACGCCCAAAAACGATCGAACAGTCGTATCAGGCTATTCAGGAGTATATTCATTTTTACATTCACAATCGTTTTCCAGAAAAACTGAACGGCCTTTCCCCGATGGAATATCGAGAAAAGGCCGCAGTTGATATACTCTTTTTTCATTGTCTACTTGACAGGGTTATGTGCAGAGGACAGACTTTCTGTTATCTTTCATTTTTTCTTTTTGCTCTGTTGAGCTTTTTGCTGTTTTAGTTTTTCGATATTCGGCAGTCCTTGGATATAACCAACAGCACCGGCCTGATCAATTCCATATGTTGCGTCGATGGCTTTTTTCACATCATCAATGTTTACCGCTGTCGGCGCAAAATTGTCTAATTCATCCCCTGGATGCTGAAAATTGCTCATAACGTAGCTAAATTCATTTCGGCTATCGGCCCCGCTTGAAGCCCCGTTGCCTCCGCACCAGCCGGAACGGATAAAATGCGGGATAACTTTTTCGTATCGACGTTATACGCCCATACAAAATTGTTAATATGTTGGCTGCTGTCTTCCCCGATAAACAATGTGCGATAATCCTCAGAGAAGCTTAAGTTGTCCGGACCAGCAATTTTATTCACGTTTGCTTTATTGCCGTAAGCGTCAGGTTGAGCTAAATCTTCGCCGACAAGAAGCGCCTTCATAGAAGCAGCTACATATCTGCTGTTAATCGATTCACCAGCTATGGTCTTTTGTCCTGGCTTTAAGTTTAACTCATAAACCGCACCAGCTTTCACTTTCGGCAATTGAATGTGGTCCGTTGGGTCTTGATCGTTTTTCTCCATACCTTTGCTTATATCAGAAATCGCTACATATACTTTTTTGTCTTTCGCGTTCACCGCTAAGCCTTCCATTTTATTAAAATCGCTTGTTGCTCCTAACATCGCTGCATAACGGCGAGTTTCCAAAAATGCAGCTGCTTTTTCCATTCCCGGCTTCAATTTCAAGTATTCTATTTTACCATAGTTTGTACCTTGTCCTGAGTATTGCTTAACTGCAGTAAACCCTTCTTTTGGGTCATTGGACACTTCAAAAATATCGCTGAATGTAATGCCTTTATCAATGATCCATTTAATTTCCTTATCTGTAGCATGACCAAGTTTAATCCACTCTAAATTGCCGGCCCCGCCATTTTCTGCGCTTGTTTGCGTAAATTTCGCCGCATATAAGGTGCCGGCTGACAAATCACGCGGTTTATCAGCTATGTACATAAACAGCATTGTATATTCGCCGTCGTCACCAAAATAAGCGGTACGCTCATCCGGCATTACAATCATCATTTCATTGGAACGACGTCCGGTGCTGTAATGCTTCACGACGCGCGTCATGCCATCAGCACTGACCATCACTTCAGGAATAAAGCCGTAATAATAAGGATTTGCCTTTTTCTCGTCATCAAAATATAGCTTTGCAAAATCTTTTAAATGGGCTGTTGATTGACTAAGCTTATCTGGTGTGTCAAATTCACATTATCTATTAAACTCCGAACTGCCTGGACAAACTAGCTGGAGCGCTTTTATGACATTGCCTTGAGCGATGGCTGGCATAAGAAAAAACGCTTCCCTCGTTTGCGGCAAACGCCGCAGACGTTTGGAAGCGTTAGCGATCGACTTATGTAATGGCGTCCCAGGAGAGATTCGAACTCCCGACCGACGGCTTAGAAGGCCGCTGCTCTATCCAGCTGAGCTACTGGGACATGGTATTATACACTCTTTAGCTTCGCTGCCCCTTCCTCTGTTAACGAATTCAGATAAGTGAGATGCGTCGGGGCAACTCGCAATAAGCAATAACTTCAATAATGTAACGCTTGTTGCTCTATCCTGTCTCTTCCTCTGCCAGCTGATTCAAGGAAGTTGAGCGCGTCGAGACAACTCGAAGTGGATTCAAAGATGTGTTGCTCGTTGCTCTATCCAGCTGAGCTACTAGGACATAACAATATTCACGCTAGATTTTATTTTTCGTTTTCCAATTGTTTTGCTGTCCCTTCCTCTACCAGCAGATTCGAGGATGCTAAATGCGTCGGGACAACTCGTAGCTAATTCATAAGATGTATCGCTCGTCGCTGAGCTACTAGGACACATAAATAAAGCGGGTGATGGGAATCGAACCCACGACTTCAGCTTGGGAAGCTGAGGTTTTACCACTAAACTACACCCGCACGGCTGAAACTAGAAGGCGGCACCCGGATTCGAACCGGGGATGAAGGTTTTGCAGACCTCTGCCTTACCACTTGGCTATGCCGCCGCAAAAGATAAATAACACATAAAATAATTATTTGCTTTATAAAAGGGCAACAGGAATCGAACCCACACCGGAGGTTTTGGAGGCTCTGTGCTAGAACTATGCCCTTAAACCCCATTTATCGAAGAATTTTGCATCAAATTTCGTTCTGCAACTATGTACGAAGAATCTTAGATATCCATTGGCATGTATGTATTAAAACAACTTTCACTACTGAAAACGCGCTCGAGAGGATTCGAACCCCTAACCTTCTGATCCGTAGTCAGATGCTCTATCCAATTGAGCTACGAGCGCAAATAAGGATGGAGCGGAAGACGGGACTCGAACCCGCGACCCCCACCTTGGCAAGGTGGTGTTCTACCGCTGAACTACTTCCGCATCATAACATAGTGATATTTTGTTCATTCCTTCAAAACTAGATAACCGTCTGCTTGGAAGAAGCCAAGCGCCTCCGCTTTTCGTACTGTCTAGCTCCGGACGCCATCGGCTCGCGACGCTTCGGTCCCGTTGCGGCGGCAACAGCCTCCTCACGGGCCCTCCAGCGCGTGTCGCCGATAGGCGGGCGTCCTCCGCTTTTCGTGGTTAAGTCCTCGATCGATTAGTATCCGTCAGCTCCACGTGTCGCCACGCTTCCACCTCGGACCTATCGACCTCGTCATCTTCGAGGGATCTTACTCGCTTGACGCGATGGGAAATCTCATCTTGAGGGGGGCTTCACGCTTAGATGCTTTCAGCGCTTATCCCTTCCGCACATAGCTACCCAGCGGTGCCCCTGGCGGGACAACTGGTACACCAGCGGTGCGTCCATCCCGGTCCTCTCGTACTAAGGACAGCTCCTCTCAAATTTCCTGCGCCCGCGACGGATAGGGACCGAACTGTCTCACGACGTTCTGAACCCAGCTCGCGTACCGCTTTAATGGGCGAACAGCCCAACCCTTGGGACCGACTACAGCCCCAGGATGCGATGAGCCGACATCGAGGTGCCAAACCTCCCCGTCGATGTGGACTCTTGGGGGAGATCAGCCTGTTATCCCCGGGGTAGCTTTTATCCGTTGAGCGATGGCCCTTCCATACGGAACCACCGGATCACTAAGCCCGACTTTCGTCCCTGCTCGACCTGTCCGTCTCGCAGTCAAGCTCCCTTGTGCCTTTGCACTCTCCGAATGATTTCCAACCATTCTGAGGGAACCTTTGGGCGCCTCCGTTACCTTTTGGGAGGCGACCGCCCCAGTCAAACTGCCCACCTGACACTGTCTCCCACCCCGATAAGGGGTGCGGGTTAGAATTTCAATACCGCCAGGGTGGTATCCCACCGGCGCCTCCACCGAAGCTGGCGCTCCGGCTTCCCAGGCTCCCACCTATCCTGTACAAGCGATACCAAAATTCCATATCAGGCTGCAGTAAAGCTCCACGGGGTCTTTCCGTCCTGTCGCGGGTAACCTGCATCTTCACAGGTAGTATGATTTCACCGGGTCTCTCGTTGAGACAGTGCCCAAGTCGTTACACCTTTCGTGCGGGTCGGAACTTACCCGACAAGGAATTTCGCTACCTTAGGACCGTTATAGTTACGGCCGCCGTTTACTGGGGCTTCGGTTCGCACCTTCGCTTTCGCTAAGCGCTCCCCTTAACCTTCCAGCACCGGGCAGGTGTCAGCCCCTATACTTCGCCTTTCGGCTTCGCAGAGACCTGTGTTTTTGATAAACAGTCGCTTGGGCCTTTTCACTGCGGCTCCCTCGGGCTCATCACCCAAGAGAGCACCCCTTCTCCCGAAGTTACGGGGTCATTTTGCCGAGTTCCTTAACGAGAGTTCTCCCGCGCACCTTAGGATTCTCTCCTCGCCTACCTGTGTCGGTTTGCGGTACGGGCACCTCTCACCTCGCTAGAGGCTTTTCTTGGCAGTGTAGGATCGGGGACTTCGGGACCGATGGTCCCTTCGCCATCACGGCTCAGCCTTTGCGCCAGACGGATTTGCCTATCTGGCAGCCTAACCGCTTGGACAGGCTATTCCAGCAGCCTGCTCGCCCTACCTTCCTGCGTCCCCCCATCGCTCAAACGGTGAGGAGGTGGTACAGGAATCTCTACCTGTTGCCCATCACCTACGCCTTTCGGCCTCGGCTTAGGTCCCGACTAACCCTGAGCGGACGAACCTTCCTCAGGAACCCTTAGGCTTTCGGTGCAGAGGATTCTCACCTCTGTTTTCGCTACTCACACCGGCATTCTCACTTCTAAGCGCTCCACGAGTCCTTCCGGTCTCGCTTCGGTGCACTTAGAACGCTCCCCTACCGATGACCAACGGTCATCCCACAGCTTCGGTGGCACGTTTAGCCCCGGTACATTTTCGGCGCAGAGTCACTCGACCAGTGAGCTATTACGCACTCTTTAAATGATGGCTGCTTCTAAGCCAACATCCTGGTTGTCTGGGCAACTCCACATCCTTTTCCACTTAACGTGCACTTTGGGACCTTAGCTGGTGATCTGGGCTGTTTCCCTCTCGACCACGGATCTTATCACTCGTAGTCTGACTCCCAAGGATAAGTCGTTGGCATTCGGAGTTTGACTGAGTTCGGTAACCCGATGAGGGCCCCTAGCTCAATCAGTGCTCTACCTCCAAGACTCTTCCCTTGAGGCTAGCCCTAAAGCTATTTCGGGGAGAACCAGCTATCTCCAGGTTCGATTGGCATTTCACCCCTACCCACACCTCATCCCCGCACTTTTCAACGTGCGTGGGTTCGGGCCTCCAGTAGGTGTTACCCTACCTTCACCCTGGACATGGGTAGATCACCTGGTTTCGGGTCTACGACGACGTACTATACGCCCTATTCAGACTCGCTTTCGCTGCGGCTCCGTCTTTTCGACTTAACCTCGCACGCCATCGTAACTCGCCGGTTCATTCTACAAAAGGCACGCCATCACCCATTAACGGGCTCTGACTACTTGTAGGCACACGGTTTCAGGTTCTCTTTCACTCCCCTTCCGGGGTGCTTTTCACCTTTCCCTCACGGTACTGGTTCACTATCGGTCACTAGGGAGTATTTAGCCTTGGGAGATGGTCCTCCCTGCTTCCGACGGGATTCCCCGTGTCCCGCCGTACTCAGGAGCCACTCGGGAGGGAACGAAGTTTCGACTACAGGGCTGTCACCTTCTCTGGCGGGCCTTTCCAGACCGCTTCGTCTACCCCGTTCCTTTGTCACTCCCATGTGAGTGGTCCTACAACCCCAAGAGGCAAGCCTCTTGGTTTGGGCTGTTCCCGTTTCGCTCGCCGCTACTCAGGGAATCGCGTTTGCTTTCTTCTCCTCCGGGTACTAAGATGTTTCAGTTCCCCGGGTGTGCCCTCCATACCCTATGGATTCAGGTATGGATACTGCCCCATTACGGGCAGTGGGTTCCCCCATTCGGACATCTCCGGATCAACGCTTGCTTACAGCTCCCCGAAGCGTTTCGGCGTTTGCCCCGTCCTTCATCGGCTCCTAGTGCCAAGGCATCCACCGTGCGCCCTTTCTAACTTAACCAACAATCAGCGCTTCTCGGCTTCTTCCTTTCGGTTATCTAGTTTTCAAGGAACGAACTTATTTTCTGCATCTGCTTATAGATACAGACCTAAACCATTGAAGGAATAACTAATATTCCTTCAAAACTGAACAAGGCTACTGCCTTGAATTCACTTCTTTGCTGCCTTGCGCCGAGGAATCCAGCTTCTTTGAATTCACCGGAAGACGCAGGCGCAAAACTCTTGAAGGAATAGTTATATTCCTTCAAAACTGAACAAAACTCTGCGTCCACCTTTCACGTTAACATCCTTAGAAAGGAGGTGATCCAGCCGCACCTTCCGGTACGGCTACCTTGTTACGACTTCACCCCAATCACTTGCCCCACCTTCGGCGGCTGGCTCCCTTGCGGGTTACCTCACCGACTTCGGGTGTTGCAAGCTCTCGTGGTGTGACGGGCGGTGTGTACAAGGCCCGGGAACGTATTCACCGCGGCATGCTGATCCGCGATTACTAGCGATTCCGGCTTCATGCAGGCGAGTTGCAGCCTGCAATCCGAACTGAGAGCGGCTTTTTGGGATTGGCTCCCCCTCGCGGGTTCGCAGCCCTTTGTACCGCCCATTGTAGCACGTGTGTAGCCCAGGTCATAAGGGGCATGATGATTTGACGTCATCCCCACCTTCCTCCGGTTTGTCACCGGCAGTCCCCCTAGAGTGCCCAACTGAATGCTGGCAACTAGGGGCGAGGGTTGCGCTCGTTGCGGGACTTAACCCAACATCTCACGACACGAGCTGACGACAACCATGCACCACCTGTCACCCTGTCCCCCGAAGGGGGAACGCCCTGTCTCCAGGGTTGTCAGGGGATGTCAAGACCTGGTAAGGTTCTTCGCGTTGCTTCGAATTAAACCACATGCTCCACCGCTTGTGCGGGCCCCCGTCAATTCCTTTGAGTTTCAGCCTTGCGGCCGTACTCCCCAGGCGGAGTGCTTAACGCGTTAGCTACAGCACTAAAGGGTTTGACCCCTCTAACACTTAGCACTCATCGTTTACGGCGTGGACTACCAGGGTATCTAATCCTGTTTGCTCCCCACGCTTTCGCGCCTCAGCGTCAGTTACAGACCAGAGAGCCGCCTTCGCCACTGGTGTTCCTCCACATCTCTACGCATTTCACCGCTACACGTGGAATTCCGCTCTCCTCTTCTGCACTCAAGTCCCCCAGTTTCCAATGGCCCTCCACGGTTGAGCCGTGGGCTTTCACATCAGACTTAAGGGACCGCCTGCGCGCGCTTTACGCCCAATAATTCCGGACAACGCTCGCCCCCTACGTATTACCGCGGCTGCTGGCACGTAGTTAGCCGGGGCTTTCTCGTTAGGTACCGTCACCGTACCGCCCTATTCGAACGGTACTTCTTCTTCCCTAACAACAGAGCTTTACGATCCGAAGACCTTCTTCGCTCACGCGGCGTCGCTCCGTCAGACTTTCGTCCATTGCGGAAGATTCCCTACTGCTGCCTCCCGTAGGAGTCTGGGCCGTGTCTCAGTCCCAGTGTGGCCGGTCACCCTCTCAGGCCGGCTACGCATCGTCGCCTTGGTGAGCCGTTACCTCACCAACTAGCTAATGCGCCGCGGGCCCATCCGTAAGTGACAGCCGAAGCCGCCTTTCAACCAAAGACCATGCGGTCTTTGGTGTTATCCGGTATTAGCTCCGGTTTCCCGGAGTTATCCCGGTCTTACGGGTAGGTTACCCACGTGTTACTCACCCGTCCGCCGCTAACCGAACAAGAGCAAGCTCCTGCTCGGTCCGCTCGACTTGCATGTATTAGGCACGCCGCCAGCGTTCGTCCTGAGCCAGGATCAAACTCTCCATAGAAAGTTGATTGGCTTGTTTTCAGCTTCAGCACCGACACCGTAAGGTGTTGCGGCGCTTCAGCTTTTCTGTGTGGACGCTTCGTTTTGTTCAGTTTTCAAGGAACATTAAAGTTTCATCCGTCTGACAATCATATTATAACTAAATATTCAAGATTGTCAATAATCATTTACTTTTAATTAACATCTAATTAACATCGCAACAATATCGTCGCGACATAATTAATTATACTCAAATTTTATTATTTGTCAATAATTTTTAACTCATCTGAGCTTAAGTAACTTTGTCTTTTTCAAGCGACGTATTTTATTTTATTAACCCACTTATGCTTTGTCAATATATTTTTATTTTCCGCCGCCGGTTCCCACATTATCTACATTAATAATAACGTATATTATAATAATCGTCGAAACCTTTTTGCCAATCATCAATCCGTTGGGTATGAAGAAAGGAGTACATATGTTATGGAACATTCTTTCTCCTCATTGCTCGAAACATACCGCCGCTTATGGATGAACCGTTCTTTGACGACGGAAGCATTGAATGAACAGGAAAGCAAAACACTTCTTTACGAAACGATCGCCAAAGAACTGCGCGATGAAATGACCCATCCGCGCACACGTCAGTCTGCGGAAGTAAAATTTTATTATGCCGTCAAAAGAATTATGAATGCCGATTTGTCCGATCATGAAAAATTATCTTTAATTCATATTTATATCAACGTGATGGAGCAATTAAAGCAATAACGCTTTTTGCATAAAACAGCACCTCCCGAAGCACACTATTTGATGGCAAATCATCTTCACCATCAAAGGAGGACACTGCTAATGGCTTTGATTCCTTATGACCCATTTCGCCATTTAGAAACGATGCGCAGAGACCTTAACCGATTTCTTTCAACCGATTTCCCTTCTCTCTTCACCCATATGGACGACCATATCGGGATGCCGCGCATGGATATGCATGAAACAGAAAACGAATATGTCGTATCGTGCGATCTTCCTGGTCTAGAGAAAAAAGAAGACGTACACATCGATGTAAACAACAATATTTTAACGATTAGCGGCACCATTCAACGAGATCAAAACATTAAAGAAGAACAAATGCATCGCCGCGAACGTTTCTTTGGTCGTTTCCAACGTTCTATTACACTGCCATCGGATGCAGCGACTGACAATATTAGAGCCACCTATAAAAACGGCGTGCTCGACATTCATATTCCAAAAACAACATCAAGTCCAAAAAAACGCGTTGATATCGAATTTCATTGATGCAAAAAGGGAGCTGGTCATTTTTCGCCGCTCCCTTTTAAACGGGCTTGACTGCTTTCTCGCACGATTAGCTCTGTCGGTACCACTACTTTTTTACAAATGGCCCGCTTCGTTGTCAATCGTTCCACCAACAACTCTACCGCCGTCTCCCCCATAAACTCTGTATATACTTTTACCGTTGTTAATGGCGGGTGGATAAATGCCGCCGTTGGAATATCATTGAACCCGACAATGGATACATCACGAGGGACGGAAATGTGCGCTTCATGGAGCGCGCGCAGCGCCCCAATCGCCATTGAATCGCTGGCGATGAAAAACGCAGTTGGAAGGTCGTTGCTCGAAATGGCTTGTTTCATTAATCGATAACCGTCTTCGGCGGTAAAGCTGCCTGTCCATACATATCGTGAATCATACAGTCCTTTTAAGTATAAATATTCATAAAATGTTGCCTCGCGTTCATCGTGAATCGGCATTTCGCCGTCTACATATTCCCGTCCGCCAATATAACCGATTTTTTGATGGCCTAGTTCAAACAGGTAGTCTAACACTGTAATCGTCGACTTGCGTAAGTCGATGACGACAGAGTCAAATTTCCGCTCGTCCGGCGAGCAGTCGACAAAGACAATATGTTCGGTGCTGGAGGCAAACGCGTTGACATCTTTCGGTCCAAATTTTCCGACGGCGATAATGCCGTCTAAATGTTCCATCCGTTCCGTTGGGTAGGAGCCGTTTTGCTTAAAAAGCTTTACTAATTCGATTCCACGTTCAAAACATTCTTTTTCGACCCCTAAGCGAATCGCCATGTAGTACGGATCATCCATTTCTTGCCGTTCGGAGTACCAATGAACGAGCCCGAAACGAAATGATTCCCTCGGCTGCTGGCTGCGTTCCCTCAGCGTTTTATAGTTTAGCTGCTGGGCTACTTCAAAAATGCGTTTTCTCGTTTCATCCGACACCGACAAGGTGGTGTCATAATTAAGCACACGCGACACCGTCGCCACTGATACTCCTACTTTTTCTGCGATTTCTTTTAATGTCGCCATTGGTTAAAACAGATCCCTTCCTTCCTGATTATGACAACTTCTTTTGCACTTTCCGCAAAAAGGTGCGAAATGCCTGTTTTCCTTTCTCATTGCGTTTAAACACGCCGGCATGTTCTAGGACGGTGATAAAACGCTGCCCTACTTCGTGCTGCAAAATGTCCGATACATTTTCTTCTGTTATATTCGGATAAGCGGCACGGATTTGCTCGTACCAATTCCAATGTTTTAAAAGCGTTTTGTCCCACTCATCTTTTTTCGTATTTCGGACAAGATATGTCGCCAATGCATCTAATTCGCCGGCCAGCCTTCCCGGAAGCACGGCAAGCCCCATCACTTCAATTAAGCCAATATTTTCTTTTTTAATATGATGCAATTCTTCATGAGGATGAAAAATGCCGTATGGATGTTCACGTGATGTTCGATTGTTGCGCAACACGATATCCATTTCAAACAAATCGCCACGGCGTCTTGCGATGGGGGTGACCGTATTATGCGGAACATCGCCGCTGTTGGCATAGATATCGACGCTTGGGTCGCTATACGTCCGCCACGTTTCGTAAATGCAATCCGCTGCTTCAAGCACTTCTTCTTTTTTGCCGCACAGGCGGATCACTGACATCGGCCAGCGCACAATCCCTGCTGTCAATGATGGAAAAGATGAAAACGAGATGTATTCTTCGATTTCGGCTTTTTCCATCGCAAACGTATAGTTTCCGCCTTGAAAATGATCGTGCGCTAAAATCGAACCACCGACAATCGGCAAATCGGCGTTCGAACCGATGAAATAGTGCGGAAACTTTTCGATAAAATCAAGTAAGCGCGCGAACGTTTTCCGTTCCATTTTCATTGGCACATGCTCGGCATGGAACACAATGCAATGTTCGTTGTAATAAACATACGGAGAATATTGGAAATACCATGTCTCGTCCAATAACGTAATCGGAATGACGCGGTGATTCGAGCGGGCCGGATGATGCCACGTCCCTTCGTATCCTTCATTTTCTTTGCATAACAAGCACTGCGGATACGAAGATGCCGGAGCGTCTTTTAACTTGGCGATTTCTTTTGGATCTTTCTCTGGTTTCGATAAATTGATGGTAATATCGAGCTCCCCATACGCCGTTTTCACTTTCCAGTGTTTATTTTTCGCAATCCGCGCTGTTTGAATGTAATTGGACGCTTTGCTTAAGGAATAAAACCAGTCGGTTGCCAGTTTCGGTTCTTTATTATACTTGGCATAAAATTCACGGATTACTTCGGATGGACGCGGCATTAAACAGTTCATCAGCTTGGCGTCCCATATATCCCGCTCTGTCATTGTATTCGTTTCCAAAAGACCATGTTCATACGCCCAGTCTAAAATCGTCTCTAAGATCGGAGAAGGAGAGGCAAAGGACGTGTCCTTTACCTCGACTGGCTTCCACTCCGTCAGCCGCAGCGCCGCCAACAGGCGATTGCGCGCGTAAACAATATCTTCGCGATGAAGCAGGCCGCTTTTTACCCCGTATTGGATCAGCTGTTCTACCGCCGTCAAAATGTCCGCCACCGTCACGCACCTCGATATCCGTATGGTTTCGCTTGATGCCATTCCCATGCGGAAGCGACAATATCGATAATCGATGTGTATTTTGGTTCCCAGCCGAGCTCGCGTTTGGCTTTTTCCGCGGATGCGACAAGCTTCGCCGGATCGCCCGGGCGCCGCGCCATAACGCGCGCCGGGATCGGATGACCGGTAACTTTCCGTGCCGCTTCGATCACTTCTTTAACAGTAAAGCCGTTGCCGTTTCCTAAATTGTACACGTTGCTTTCCGCACCGCTCCGCAGCTTTTCCACCGCTAGAATGTGGGCGTCAACGAGATCGAGCACGTGAATATAGTCGCGAATGCAAGTGCCGTCATGGGTATCGTAATCATCGCCAAAAATATGAATCTCATCACGTTGGCCGAGCGGCACTTTTAAAATTAATGGAATGAGATGGGTTTCCGGGTCATGATCTTCACCGATCAACGTGCCGTAAGCGCCGGCGACGTTAAAATAACGCAGCGAAATATAGCGGATTCCGTAAGCGCGGTCGACCCATTTCATCATTTTTTCCATCGCCAGCTTCGTTTCCCCATACGTATTCGTCGGCATCGTCGGGTCGGTTTCCACAATTGGAATGTGTTTCGGTTCTCCATACACTGCCGCTGTAGAGGAAAACACGACTTGTTTCACGCCGAACTCATTCATCACTTCTAACAATACTTGCGTACCGTACACGTTATTATCGTAATATTTGAGCGGCTCTTGCATGCTTTCGCCGACAAGGGAGTTGGCGGCGAAATGAATCACCGTATCGATCTCATGCTTACGAAATACGTCGCGCAAAAACGCGCGGTCGCGAATATCGCCTTGATAAAAGACTGCTTCTGGATGAACGGCCTCGCGATGACCGGTTTGCAAATTATCGACAACGATAACTTTTTCACCTTTTTCGATCAATCGGTATACCGCATGGCTGCCGATGTAGCCCGCGCCGCCGCAGACAAGAATCATACGCTCATCTCCTTTGTTTCTGTTATTTCTCTTGCCCCGTCGCCAATTTTCACGACATAAAAACTAGCTTCATAGCCAATTTTTCCCGCATATTCTTTTCCTACTTGTTCAATAAAAGAAGGAATGTACGCATCTTTCACGATGTTCACCGTACAGCCGCCAAAACCGGCCCCTGTCATGCGGGCGCCGATCGTTCCTTCATGCTTCCACGCCGCTTCGACAAGCGTATCTAGTTCCACCCCTGTTACTTCATAGTCATCGCGCAACGAAATGTGTGACTGCTTCATCAGTTCGCCAAAGCGGGACAAATCTCCCTTTTCCAACGCTGCCGCCGCCTCCACCGTCCGCTCGTTTTCCGTCACCGCATGGCGGGCGCGCTTTTGTTCAAACGAGGAAAGAAGATGCTTATACTCTTCCAGCTGCTCGCTTGTCAAATCACCCAGTGAGGCAATGTTTGTATGTTTCTGCAATTTCGCCAAAGCTGCCTCGCACGTCGCCCGCCGTTCGTTATACGCCGAATCGGCCAGACCGCGCTTTTTGTTTGTATTGGCGATGACAATCGAACAATCGTTCATCGAAACGGGCAAATAGCGGTACTCTAATGTTTGGCAGTTTAGTAGCATTGCATAGTTTCGCTTTCCCATTCCAACGGCAAACTGATCCATAATGCCGCAATTGACGCCAACATATTCATTTTCTACTTTTTGACTCAATTTCACAAGTTCAAGCATATCGATATGCTGTGCGAATAGTTCATTAAGCATGACCGCCGTTACCAGCTCGATGGAAGCGGACGACGATAATCCGGCGCCGTTTGGGATCGTCCCGTAATACAAAATATCGAGTCCCGTCTCGATCGGACAAAACGACTGAAACGCAGCAATAATTCCCTTCGGATAGTTCGCCCACCCATGCTTATCTTGATAAGATAGATCATCATAAGACACCGTAATGATCCCTGTTTCTGGAAAGTTTTTTGAGTAAAAGCGAATAAACGGATTGGCTGTTTTGCGTACGAGCGCATATGTGCCGATTTCCAAGGCGCATGGCAGCACATGCCCGCCGTTATAGTCGGTATGCTCGCCGATTAAGTTGACGCGGCCGGGGGCGAAAAATACCTGAATCTCCTCATTCCTCCCACCAAATAGCTGAATTAGCTCTTCTTTTAATTTCGCAATCATCGTTATGCCTCCTAAACTTGCATCTTTACAGTAAATATTTTAGTAAAAATTTTATTAAAGATCAATGAAAATTGAAACTATTCTTTTCGTTCTCGGTGTAATAAATTGCTTATCTATCTTTAGATACGAAAATAGATTGATCAATAGGAAGTTCCGTATCACCAGTGTGATAGATCCATCCTGTTTTAAAACAGCGGGGGGACGCTGTGAGCTCCCCCCGCTAATGGAAACAACAGGATTTTACTTAACCTCGCATGGAATCCGCTTATAGTCTTTTCCTTCATTAATTGCGCGAATAATATTAGGATTGATTTTAGGCTGGCGGTCATAGGTTAGCAAACCGTTAATTTCCTGCTCTACATCCGTTAATTGTGTATAGCAGAAACCTTGCACAAGTGGTGATTCGAGAATTGCAGAAACGACTTTATAATAACGCTCGGCAAAATCCTCATCATTTTCAGCACCAGAATATCCCCATCCGTCCCAATGGCTCTTCTTATAAGCGATACCGCCAAACTCTGTTACTAAAATAGGCTCATTATGATACTCATATCCCGGTACATAGATGAATCGGTGACCAGGTTGTGAACGTAAAATATTTTCAATTGTGCGGTAACGTTCTTTTAGTGTTTCTTTATCTGGTTCGTAATCATGAATGGTACAGATATCCGATTTTGTATGCTCCCAACCATCGTTTGAGATAACAAGTCTTGTAGAGTCTAATGATTTTGTTAAGTAGTAAAGGCTTAGCGCATGGGCCTGTTGACGTTTATCTGCAAGAAGACGCGGCACCCCCCAACTTTCATTGATTGGCACCCAAACAACGATCGAAGGGTGGTTATAGTCGCGTTCAATTGCTTCTTGCCACTCGCTTGCTATACGTCTTATAGCATCTTCCGTATATATATAGCTGTTGGCCATTTCTCCCCAAACAAGCAGCCCGAGTTTATCTGCCCAATATAAATAACGTGGGTCTTCGATCTTTTGATGTTTTCTTACACCGTTAAAACCCATTTCTTTTGTTAATTGAATATCCCTTTTAATGTCTTCATCAGATGGAGGGGTTAAAATACCTTTTGGAAAATAGCCTTGATCTAAAACAAGCTTCATGTAGTATGGACGGTTGTTGAGCATAATAATGCCGTTTTCCACAGAAATTTTTCTCATACCAAAATAACTTTCAACACGGTCTAGAACACAGCCATTTTCTTTAATCGTGAAAACGACATCATATAAATTTGGATGTTCCGGACTCCACAGCCTTCCAGAATCATGAACATTAAAATCGTGTAAATAAATTTGGCGTCTTCCTTTCCGTTCCGTGAGATGGACAATATCTTTTGCGACTAATTGTCCATCAAATGAAATTTCAATTTCTAACTGCTGATTTCTTTTCACATTATTTACAACATATTCAATCAAGATTTCATCTGTATCAATATTAGGGGTCATTTTCACTTTCTCAAGATATGTTGTAGCTACCGCTTCAATCCAGACGGTTTGCCAAATACCAGTCGTTCTTGTATAAAAAATGGATTCGGATTTTTCTTTCCAATATTGTTTTCCGCGTGGTTGATCCAGTTCTTTTGAATAGTCTTCGGCCCGTACAACAATTTCATTTTCCCCATCTTTGACAACATGCGTAATTTCAGCATGAAATGGAGTATGGCCCCCTTCATGAGAACATACAAATTGCCCATTGATCCATACGGAAGCACGATAATCAACAGCTCCAAAATGTAAAAGAAGGCGTTTATTTTTCCATTCTTCTGGCAATAAAAACTTCCGTTTATACCATACAATATCATGAAAATCTGTAATACCGATTCCGCTTAACTCGCTCTGATAACAGAACGGAACATTAATCGTTTGACTATATTCATGCTTTTCATACCACTTTTCTGCTATCCCTTTATTCTCATCATCAAACTCAAACTTCCATTCACCATTTAAATTCATCCAATCGGTTCTTACAAATTGTGGGCGTGGATATTCTGGACGTGGAATCGTCATTTTTCTCTCTCCTATTCTATTTCTATTTCTATTTCTGATTAAAGAATGAAAAAACAATAAATTCATGCTTAATCTCTATGTACATCCCACATCCTAGTGTGGGACAAAAAACGATTTTCTGCTTTCCTATCCATCTTTCATAGTTAGGCCATCATTAGTGATCCACTATTTCCAAACCATTCTCCCTTTCCTGCACTTTTATAAACAGCGCTCTTTCATTCCCATGAGGGGTATCTGGGGAATGCACGGATATATACAATTGCCCCTGAAAGTCTCTAAACAAACTCGCATGCCCTGCGTTTCGATCCAACAACAACGTTTCATCATGTGTCCATGGGCCATCCATATTGCCGCTCTTCGATCTGGCTACCGCTACCGCATACCCGCCATAGCCTGCATCGCCGTAATTTGGTTTAGAATAACTTGACCAAAGCATGATTAATTCTCCATTCTTCGCCTCGTACATAAATGGGGCATCCGTCAGAAACCCTTCTTTCTCAATACGCGGATCACGAAAGGGGCGAATCCACTTCATGGACGATGCCTTTAAAATCTCGATAACCTCTCCGTACGATTCCTTTAGGTCTTCGGTTAAACGAATTGCTTTAATTTTCCCATCGTACTCTTGTGTCCATTCATGGCAAAATACGATCCATCTTTGTCCGTTGCGGTCCTCATAAAACGTTCCATCTAAGCATTCCCAATGTTTTGGAGTAACAGGACCTTCGCTATGAGGCTTGTATGGACCCGCCGGATGATCGGACACTAAAATCCCTGTCCCGCGATGTTCCCCAATCCCGCCTTTGAACGTCGCAAACATGTAAAAACGTCCATCTATTTCAAAAACTTCAGGCGCCCAGTAATGCCTTACCCCCCAAAACCCCTTCGGAGGGTTAAAGGCGACGTACGGCCCTTCCCAATCATCCAAGTTTTCACTTACATACACCTCGAAAATAGGATCCTTGTCCCCGCATCCATCAGCAAATGTAGTACCAAACAAGTAGTATTTGTTTTCTTTTTTATAAGGAAAGACAAATGGGTCCCTTATATGAATTTCATCCGTTTTTACTCTTCTTATTGTTCGAAACCCTTTTTCCATACCATACCTCCTATCCGCAAGCTCCAATGGACAACGAATGAAATTTACACAAACCGATTCACGATTATAAGCAAGCAATTCGTTGATTAGTTCCATTGAGGTTGATCCAATATTTTCGTATAAATTGAGGCTTTGGATATTCGGTTCGCAACTGTGTTATCATCGAGCTCTCCTTCATTATTTAATTCCCACTTGGGTAACAGCTTTAACAAATGATTTTTGACCGATGAGAAAAACTAACAGAACCGGAATCGTTGCAATCGTCGATAGAGCCATCATTTTATTCGGCGTGTTTACATAGCTTCCTTGCGTCATGATCGCAATCCCTGCTGTCAATGTTCTCATCTCATCAGAGCTAGTCGCATATAACGGCCATACAAAATCATTGAACACACCCATAAAGGTTAAAATAGCAAGCGTCCATAACGCCGGTTTAGCAGACGGCAGCAAAATCCTATAAAAAATCTGAAATTTGTTGGCGCCATCCAGATAAGCGGCTTCTTCAATTTCTTTCGGGAAAGATACGAAAAATTGATAAAGCAGGAACACTCCAAACGCACCCGATGTATAAGGCAAAATCAAGGCCCAATACGTATCAGTCAATTGCAAGGCACTAAACTCCGCATAAAGTGGCAAAAACCAAACGATATTTGGAATCATCATCGTACTGACAATCATGGAAAATATCACCTTCTTAAACGGGATATCCAAACGCGCTAGCCCGTACGCAGCCAATGCGTCGATCATTACGACCAATACAGTTGTGACGACTCCGACAAATAAAGAGTTGAATATCCATCGAAGGATCGGAACGTTCAAGTCACCCCCTGTTAATACATTGACATAGTTCGCTATCGTCGGATTATCCGGAATAATGTTTAAGTTCGGCAATATAGCTTCTACATCGTCCTTAAATGATATCGAAACCATCCATAATAGCGGTGTTATGAAAATAACCGCCAAAGCGATCGCAATGAGGATGAGAATAGCCGGTCTTACACGCTTTTTCATATGAATCAACCCTCCTTGTTGTTTGTCAGACGGAATTGAACGATCGAAATCGCTATAATCATTAGCGCCATCAACAAGGCCATCGCTGAAGCTGCCCCCATCTTATGCTGACCGAAGGCCACATCAAATACGTTCATTAATAGCACGGTTGTTTCGGAGCCAGGACCCCCGCGAGTCATTAAGAAAGGTTGCGCATAAATATTAAATGATGCAATAGTTGACGTAATAACGATAAAAACCATAATTCTCCGAATCGAAGGCAATGTGATATAAATAAGCCTTTGCCATGCGTTTGCCCCATCGATTTTAGCCGCTTCGTACATTTCCTCGGATACTTCATTCAGAGCATTGATAAAGATCAGCATATTAAATCCGATCGTCCACCAAAGAGTCGCTCCAATAAGAGCAATCCAAGCCCAAGGAAGATCCGTCAGCCAACCAATCTGAGACGGGAGATGCAGCTTGCTTAATATGATATTTAAAAGTCCTGCATTCGTATCAAAAACACGTATGAAGATAACAGCCATAACAGATGCCGAAATAGCATAAGGGGTAAAAAAGATAGTGCGAAAGACCCCGCGGACTTTAGGGGGAAGCGCATTCACCAATAGCGCTAACGCCAAACCGACAACAACTAATAAAGGAACAGAATAGATGACGAACTTAATAGTTGCAAGCAACCCCTGAAAGAAACTAGTATGCATGTAGTTTCCAGCGGTGAAGATATCAATATAATTTTGTAAACCCACGAATTTATGCTCGGACGAAAGCAACTCGTAATCTTGAAAACTCATGATAATTCCATAAACAAGAGGATACACTAGAAAGGCAACAAAACAGATTAAGTACGGGAGAATAAACAAACTGGATGTCAACTTCGATTTCCATTTCGTTTTCGCCCGTTCTGTTCTTGTATTTATAGCACTAGCCGGCAATATTTCCATAGGCAAATTTGATGCCGACTGGGGTTTCAGGTTCTTTTCCATGAGCTCACCACCCTATCTTATTTAATCAGGCAGGTGATGCCACCTGCCTGATTGAATGTGCTATTTCACTTGCAATGCCTTTTCTTGAGCTTCATCCAACGCTTTTTGCGGATCTTTTTGACCAAGAAGGACAAGATTAATTTCCTTATAAAGATCAGTAGTCATAGCTCCCCAGTTGATGACAGGCGGGTTGAATTGCGCATAATCGAACTCTTTTGCTACAATCGTTTGTTGCTTTGTCAATTGCTTGAATGCATCACTTGCAAGAACTTGCTTGGACGCTACCGCCTGGCCGGATTGCGCCCAGTCGATGGAGTGGGCCGCTACATATTTTAAGAAATCGCCAATCCCTTCAAGAACTTTTGGATCTTTCACATCCTTCGGGATAACGAAATTGTGGGAACCTGCTTGTACAGCTTGCTGCTTCGTACCAAGTTGAGGCACTGGAGCTACACCGTAATTAATTTTCGCTTTATCAAACTGATCCTTCATCCACGGGCCGTTTAACTGCATAGCATTTTTCCCTTGTAAAAATAACGTTACCTCTCCATCTTGAGCTACTTTTTTCGGAGACACTTTATATTTATAAATTAAATCTTTTAAGAATGTCAGAGCCTCGACAGCTTCAGGAGAATTGAATCGCGGTTTTCCTTGTTCGTCCGCCAATTTAGCACCGTTCTGACCTACAATGGTTGGGAAGATGAACTGTTGCGGCCAAAGCGTCGGCACTACATATCCCCATTGCCCTTTGGATTTGTCAGTTAACTTTTTCGCGGCCTCAATAAACTCTTGACGGTTTGTCGGTGGATGATCGATGCCAGCCGCTTTAAAGAGGTCTTTGTTATAGTAAAGAATCAATGGATGGATATCTAATGGAATACCATACCATTTCCCATCGATTGTCGAATACTTCACTGGAGCTTCTACGAAATCTTCTTTTTTGATGCCTGCTTTGGCTGCGATATCATCAACAGGCTGTAATTGCCCTTTCTTTTGGTATGTAGGGATTTGATCCACGTGCATAATCATGAGATCAGGGCGTTTTTTGCCCGTGCTTAATGCCAAATCCACTTGCTTGTAATACTCCCCACTTGGGATAATCTGGAACTTTACGTTGTACTTATCGGATTGCTCGTTGTAAGCGTCAACAATTTTCTTCATAAATGGACCATCCGCACCGGAGAACGGTGTCCAAAATGTAATTTCTTGCTTGCCGCTTGAGGATGTTGATGATGTGTTTTCTGACGTTTTTGAACTACAGCCCATCAAAACTAAGGATGTACCCAAGATTGTCGCTGCCGCAATTCCTCCTACTCGTTTCCACAAACCCATCATGTTTACCCCCCTTTAAATAATTCCCATCTAGTTATCTATATAAAGAAAACTAGTAGGCTACCTTACAAAACCAAGACGCATAACAAGATCCGTCTCATAATTTCCAAATTTCCTTCCAAACAGATTAATTCCCCCGTCGTTTACTGCATCCGGTTTTACACCAATCCTTACTGTAATAAAAGGTGCTTGATCAATGGACAGGTCATCCAATGTTACATCCGAAATAGGACGGCCATCGATAAAGGAACATTGATCGGTAACACGCCATGTTTTTAATAGCCCAAACTGTGTATTTACTTCACTCCACCAAGATGGTGTCAGCACACCGCGCTCTCCGCCAAAGTCTCCGGGACATGTCCATGTCCCAACTTCGATTCCATTGATCCAGAGCGTGATGTCAGATGGCCAATTAGGATTATGCAACGGTGCCTCGGAACAAATTTCCATTAATAACTCAAGGTTGTTCACCTTTGCTCCATGCGGCAAGCGATTAGGAAAACGATACTCAACAAATCCGTGCCGAAACCAAATTAATTGTGCATTCGTTCGCTCGGGTTCAAGAAAAGAACTAGGGTCATCCAGTTCACCAATTATTTTGGAATCGCTTAAAATTCCACATGTAGGGGAAACTTGAAAATCAAAAAAGTGTCCAATCGGCATCGAAATCTCAATGAAATCATTATGCTTAGCTTGCTCTGCCGCATTAGTTTCAACAATAATTCGACTAAAAACAGCTGCACATATCTTTTGTGTCCCCCTTGTTCCCGGAACCATCTCCGTACGAATTAAATTGGCATCTTCAAGCTTCTTGATATTCACTGCAGCTGTCGAAGGTGGAATATTGAACATTTCTGCAATCTCGACTACATTCATAGGACGTTCCAACAATTTCTTAAAGATCGCGACGCGCAAATCAGTTGACAACGCCTTGGCAATCTCTACAAAATTGTCTAAATCTATCGTTAGGACTCGAGTTACAACCTCCTCGTTAGACTGATCTACTAGAAGTTTTGACATAACATTCACTCACCCGGAAATAATTTAAAGACTTTTGAGTATTTTTGGTTAATTGTTTCCGCTTTCATAATAACAAATTCAAAAAAACATGTCTACCCATTAAAACAACTTTTTTTAAATGATTAGTGATTTCTTGTTTTTATTATTACTATCTATTGGCGTAATTTATGAATAATTTCAAGCATTTCAACAAATTGTTTTCGTTTTCATCATAAAAACATGTCTACCGATTGAAACAACTTTTTTTGAATAAATTAGCGGTTTTTTTGTTTTTATTTAAATGTATTTAAATGTAATTTTACTAATACCCGATGGCTTTTTGTAAGATCAAAAACGCATTCAGGAATACAACGTCTTGCTAAAAAGCATCATGCAAACCGACTGATCCACTCAAAAACTATTTTTTGCTAAGTTATTACCGAAACAAACTTACTGTAAAAAACGTATAATTAACCAAAATGGATATATCCTATAAATTAGAAAAAAATATGGAGGCACTCGAAGAGATGGACATTAGACAGCAACTGCGGGAAGAGTTGAAAAAGATTGAACATTGGGAACAAGACCAAAAAGACTTATGGTTTTGGGAAAAGCTCGGCCGGCTGCCGTTTAAAGTGCTCGATAAGCTTACGCCAAACTTTGTACATAAAAAAGTCGGGCAGCTGCTTGATGAGCTTGGCAGCTATATTCAAAGCGGCGGGCAATATTTAGTGAAAGAAGAAAAGATACTGGAGAGGCTTGGCGTCCCATCGTTAGAACAAGTGGCGCAGTTGCCGCTTGCGACCATGGACCGCATTTGTGATGAGCTGATTGACGCGCGTGTGACGTTTGCTCAAATTCAAGGAGCAACGACAGGCGTCGGCGGCGCGTTGACGCTGGCGATCGATATTCCTGCCCTTCTCGGCCTTGCGTTAAAAACGCTGCAGGAAATCGCCATCGTCTATGGTTACAATCCGAAGGAGAAAAAAGAGCGAATTTTTATTGTGAAATGTTTGCAATTCGCCTCCTCCGATATTGTCGGCAAAAAGGCGATTCTCGATCAGCTCACATCGTTTTCCAACCATCACCAGCAAGTCTTTTCTCAGCTTCAAGGCTGGCGCGAAGTCATGATGACGTTTCGCGATCAATACGGCTGGAAAAAGCTGTTTCAATTCGTCCCGATCGTTGGTATTGTTTTTGGTGCCATGTTTAACAAAGCGTTTATCGAGGACATTGCCGAAACGGGAAAAATGCTCTATCGGAAGCGGCGCATTTTGGAAAAGCTCTCCCAACTAGAAGCCGGTGCCTAGCCGCATGCTAGACACCGGTCTTTTTTCCTTAATGAGCTGCTTTTAACCGCCAAATGACGCTAATGAAGTCTCCGCGGCGCTGCGGCACATTTAACCCTGCATACATCAGTTCATCGCCGCCATACACTTCGCCGCTGCCAATGATTTCGTAATCTTTATTTGGATCCAGTCCTTTTAACCGTATGAACGACAGCGGCGCATTCGCTTCCGCCAGCACGCGGAAATAGGCGACCAATGCTTCTGATCGGTCCTCGGATACGAACATCCATGCCGCCTCATTGCCTTCAAACGGGCTGAGTATCCGGTAAAACGTTCCGAATTGGACAAGACGGCGGATTTCTTTGTAAAATGCCACTTGTTCTTTTACTTTTTGTTTTTCTTCCTCACTTAGTTTTGTTAAATCGAGTTCATAGCCAAAGTTTCCCGACATCGCCACATGGCCGCGCATTTCCAACGATGTAATGCGGTGAACTTGGTGGTTCGGCACCGCCGACACGTGCGCGCCCATCGCGCTGATTGGGTAAACAAGGCTGGTGCCATATTGGATTTTTAAGCGGGAAACCGCGTCCGTATTGTCACTCGTCCACGTTTGCGGCATGTAGTACAGCATGCCCGGGTCAAACCGGCCTCCGCCACCCGAGCAGCTCTCAAACAGAACATGTGGAAAACGGGACGTTATTTCTTCCATGACGCGGTACAACCCCAACATGTAGCGGTGAGCCGTTTCGCGCTGCCGTTCCGGCGGCAAGGCGGCAGAACCGATCTCCGTCATATGACGGTTCATATCCCATTTTACATAGGAAATCGGCGTGCTTGCTAGCACGTCGGAAATCACTTGAATGATATAGTCGCATACTTCTTTGCGGGAATAGTCTAATACAAGCTGATTTCTCCCTTCCGAACGCGGGCGGTTTGGCACATGAAGACACCAGTCCGGGTGCTTCCGATACAGCTCGCTGTCGACGGAAACCATTTCCGGTTCCACCCATAGACCAAACTGCATGCCCATTTGGTTAATGCTTTTTGCCAGCCCTTCTAGCCCATTTGGCAGCTTCTGTTTATTGACGAACCAATCTCCTAATGAACTGCGATCATTATCGCGTTTGCCAAACCAACCGTCATCGAGCACAAATAGCTCAATTCCTAATTCCGCCGCTGTTTTCGCAAGGTGCAAAATTTTTTCTTCATTAAAATGAAAATACGTCGCTTCCCAGTTATTAATGAGAATCGGACGTTCGCGGTCGCGGAACGCTCCGCGCGCTAAGCGGGTGCGGTACAGCTGGTGATAAGTTTGCGACATTCCGTTTAATCCTTTATCCGAATACACCATCACCACTTCCGGCGTCTGGAACGACCCGCCCGGTTCTAACAGCCACGTAAAATCAAATGGATTGATTCCCATGGATACACGCGTCGTCTGGAATTGGTCGACTTCGACTTGGGCGAGGAAATTGCCGCTGTAAACAAGGCTAAAGCCGTATACTTCCCCCACATCTTCATTGGCATGTTTTCTCAGCAGGGCGATAAATGGATTTTGCTGGTGGCTGCTGGCGCCGCGGCGGCTTTCTACCGACTGTATGCCGATGACAAGCGGCCGCCTTTCCACCGCTCGCTCCCGCGCCCACGCTCCCGGGAGATGCAGCCACTCATAGTCAGCATGTGGGAAATCTACATTCATGCTTAACGCCCGCAACAGCTTGATCTGTTCCGCACCGTGGTTTTCAAAGCGGGCAGAACGCGTTATCACATTCCACCGCTCATATACCGTATAAAGCAGTGTAACGTTTAGTCCGATCACACGGTCTTCCAATACGATTTCTAACGTTTCCGCCTCATTTTCGTTTTCCACATAAGTAGCCGGCAGCCCTTCTAACTTCGGCTTTCCTTTATAAATGCGATGCGTTTTGTAGCGCAAATCCGAGATCGTTGACCCATTTTCCAATTGCACTTGATACGCCGGTGCGCGAAAATCCGTATTGCCATATGCCGGATATTCTTGCGGCAGCGTATCTAAAGAAAACGCGCGGTCGAATGGATCGGGATTAGGAGAGAACGGCCGGTTGAGAAACCGCAGTTTTCGCGAGCCATTCGCCTTTCGAATTCTTTTTCCCCAATAAAAGTGGGCCAAATAGCCGCGGACGACAAGCTGCATCATGTAACTCATATCGTTTGCTTGCAGATGGAACATTTTCATGTTTGGATCATATGTAATCCCCATCCTCATCCCCCTATTGATACTAGTCAGCAGCAAGTACTTGCTATGTTTTTACCTAATTTTAAGTAAAATTTAAGTATAAAATAACCTGTTTTGTCAAAAAAAAGCGCCCAGATGAGCGGGCGCCATGATGGCACATGATTACACTTACGCCAGCACCGCTTCCTTTAGCGCCTTTTCCAGTTCCTTTGTATAAGCCTCCCTTTGTTCCTCCGTCCATTGCAAATAATCGGCCATAAAGGCGATAACGCGGTCTTTCTGACGGCGGACAGAAGCGATGTCAAACAAGAGCGCGCCGGTGCGGCGGATAAAGTAGTCAATCGGCTTTGCCGCCATTTCGTAATCAATGGCGTATAAAAGGCGGACGAACTGCTCGCGGGAAAGGCCGCAGGAAGCATCGTATTGTTTGCTTAGTTCGAATAATTGATCGACATTGGTGCCGTATATTTTCGCTAAACGTTCTCCCTCTTCTTTCGTAAACCCGTATCGCACCGCTTCTTCTGCTTTTGTCGCGATAAAGGCCGGCAACTGCTGCGAGCCGCCGACATCCCCGCCGGAGATTGGCAAATGTTTCGTTTGGCATGGGCGGAACGTTCTTCCTTCTTCTTTCGCCAATAGTTTTGCCACTAAGTCGACGACCGTTTCCGCCATTTTCCGGTAACCGGTTAGTTTGCCGCCGGCGATCGTAATTAATCCTGTCGGCGATTGCCAAATTTCATCCTTACGGGAAATTTCCGACGGATCTTTCCCTTCTTCATAGATGAGCGGTCGGACCCCCGCCCAGCTTGATTCCACATCAGCTGCAGTGATGTGGACGGACGGGAACATATAGTGAATCGCGCGCAATAAATAGTCACGGTCTTCTTCTGTCATCGTCGGATTGGCAATATCTTCATTGTAAAACGTATCCGTCGTGCCGACATACGTTTTCCCGTCGCGCGGAATCGCGAATACCATGCGGCCGTCCGGTGTATCAAAATAAATCGCTTGCTTTAACGGAAACCGTTTTTGGTCGATGACGATATGAACTCCTTTTGTCAGCTGCAATCGTTTTCCCGTTTTCGAATGGTCTTTTTCGCGCAGCGTGTCGACCCACGGCCCGGCGGCATTGATCACTTTTTTCGCACGGATTTCATAGGTGCGGCCGCTAAGCTGGTCGCGGCAGCGGGCACCAATGATTTTGCCGCTTTCATCGTATAGAAATTGTTCCACTTTCGCATAGTTGACGGCATCGGTCCCAAATTCCACCGCCTTTTTGATCACTTCGATCGTCAAGCGGGCATCGTCGGTGCGGTATTCGACGTAATAGCCGCCGCCACGCAATCCTTCCCGTTTCAATAGCGGCTCTTTTTGCAGCGTCTCTTTGGCGCTTAACATCTTGCGCCGTTCGCTTCGTTTCACGCCGGCTAAATGGTCGTACACCCACAGGCCGAGTGATGTGCTCCATTTGCCGAACGTTCCACCTTTATGAATCGGCAAAAGCATCCACTCCGGTGTCGTCACGTGCGGCCCGTTTTCATAGACGATCGCTCGCTCCCTGCCGACTTCGGCAACCATTTTCACTTCCAATTGCTTCAAATAACGAAGCCCTCCGTGAACGAGCTTCGTCGAACGGCTCGACGTCCCCGCCGCAAAATCTTGCATTTCCACCAGTGCCGTTTTCATACCGCGCGTAACGGCATCTAGCGCAATGCCGCATCCGGTAATTCCCCCGCCTACCACTAAAACATCGTAATGCTGTTTGCTCATTTTTTCTAAACGCTCGTGCCTCTGTTTGCTGGAAAAGCGTGTCGTTGCCATGAAAACTCCTCCTTTATTGCAAAAAGACAAAAAGAGACCATGGCAAACACGATAAGCTTCCGCCTACCATGCATGCATGGTCTCTCCTTGTCTCCTGACTGGTTATTAACTTACTTTCATTATAGCGAAAAACAGCTTGTTTGGCTAGTGAAATACGGAAAGTTTCTCAGGCAAGAACCATTCCCGCTGGCATGGCTTGTCCTTTCCCTTATGGAGAACGGGAAAACATTAACAGTTCTCATAATGTTTCCACAACTCTTTATTGGAAGTAGTCACCGCAACCGCTCCCGCTCCGAGCGCGCGCTCGACGTCGTCCACAGTGCGAATCAGCCCGCCGGCATAAATCGGCTTTCCCGTCCGTTCCTTCACTTCGCTGATCATATGGGGCATTGCTCCTGGAATTACTTCAATGCAGTCGGGCTGCGTTTTTTCAATCAACTGGTAGCTTTTTTCAAGCGCGTGCGAATCAAGCAAAAAAACACGCTGAATCGCAAGCACCTTTTTTTGCTTTGCCTTTATAATGACATTTCCCCTGGTGGAAATCAGCCCGTACGGACGAAACTCCTGGCATAAGTATTCGGCCGCATGCTCGTCATGGCTTAATCCTTGAATCAAATCGGTATGAACGATCAGTTTTTTTTCGTGCTGACGGGCGTAATGAAATACGCTTTTTAATTGGGAAATATGTACTTCCAATAACACTCCGTACATATAGGAGCTGGCTAAAAATCTTTCAAAATCTTTCATTGTTTTCATGGCCGGAATAACTTTTTGGCAATGAACGTCCATCATGCCACTCACCTTTATCGATTCTTTCCTGTCTCGATTTCTTCCAGACAAGATAATGACATCATAGCCCGAGGCTTGCAAGTGGCGATTTTCACGCCGCGTTTGCGAAATTTTTCGACCACGTACTGAATATTCTTCTTCTGCATCACCATTCCTTCATGAAGATGTTCCATCGTCTCTCTCCTTTCTCTATTCTGCTTTCGGAATTGCCAGCTCGACCGTCGTCCCTTTGCCTACTTCGCTATCTATCGTAATTTGTCCATCATATTTATCGATGATTTCCTTGGCAATAGCCAAGCCAAGACCGACACCGCCCTTTTCGCGGCTTCTCGCTTTATCAACGCGATAAAAACGCAAAAATACTTTTTCCAATTCCTCTTTCGGAATTCCGATGCCATAGTCTTTGACAGCAATCGTCACATACCGTTTTTCTTCCTTTATCAAAATCGTCACCTGTTTAGCCTGTTGCGAATATTTTACTGCATTATCAAGTAAAATTAACAGCAATTGCTCAAAATGGTATTTCGTCATGCGAATGTGCGCTGTTTGTGTTGCTGAATTGTCGATAGTAAACTGAAAATCTGGATGCAAAACGCGGAAGTTTTTTACAACTTGTTCAACCGCTTGTTGCGGATCAATCGACACTATCTCGTTTGGAATGGTAATCGCCTCGGCGCGCGATAAATCCAAAAGCTCCAGCACTAGTTTTTTCAAACGCCCCGTTTCCTTTATGGCCGCCTGCAGCGATTCTTCCAAAATGTCGGGATTATGTTTTCCCCACCGTTGCAATAACGAAAGATGGCCTTCTAAAATGGCGATCGGCGTGCGCAGCTCGTGGGAAGCATCTTCGACAAATTGCTTTTGCTGGTCAAACGAACGTTCAATTTCGTCCATCATTTGATTAAACATCATCATTAATTCCGACATTTCATCATGGGAAGCCGGAACATCGATGCGCTTTTCCATTCCTTTGTTTTTAATATCCATCATCGTTTTCGTCAACGCTTTCAGACGCCCGACAAAATTTTGCGCAACAAGCCGGCCGATAAAAGCGCTCGTAATCATGGCGGCAACGCCGATAGCCGTCATAATGAAAAACAGCGTATTGGTCATGTGCTGAAATTTTACAAGACGGCGCGCAATTTCGATCGTTCCGTGTACTGGTCCGATATGCAAAGGTTCGCGCAGCATAATAAACCGTTCATTGTTGATAAAATGATAGTCCATTTGCAGCTCTTTTGGAGCAGCGCTTGGCGACAAGGAAACCGAAGCGCCGTTGGAAACCGAGACAACGACGTTTCCTTCGCGGTCGAGCACACGAATCAATTGATATTTTTCATTTAATTTTTCCAATAGCGGCCTGCTTTGGCGAACATCCTTCCATGATATATTACGTTTTTCGCCGTAATAGGTTTCAATTTCTTCAATGATTTGTTTCATTGCTTTTTCTTCTTCGTTCAGCAGCCACTGTTTCACAATATGATATTGCAAAAAGGTGAAAATAAAATAAGTAATAAAAATCGCCACTGCGGAAAGAAAAGTAAGCTTCCATTTTAATGAGACGTTTTCAGGCCGAAAAAGTTTCATGACCGCATCACATATCCAGCGCCCCGCACCGTTTGGATATACCGCTCTTTATCGTTTTCATCGAGCTTATGCCGCAAATAACGGACGTATACATCAACCACATTTGTTTCGACTTCCGTATCAAATCCCCATACTTTGTTAAGCAGTGTATCACGGGTGAGCACAATATTTATATTTTGCAAAAACGTTACTAATAAATCGTACTCGCGTTTCGTTAATTCAATGAATCGGTCGCCTTTTTTCACCGTACGGGCATTCAAATCGACGGTGATATCTTTAAACGTTAGCACATGCTCTTGGGCAGTCGGATGAACGCGGCGAAATAAAGCGCGGATGCGAGCAAGCAACTCCTCGATTGCAAACGGCTTTACTATATAGTCATCCGCCCCGTTATCCAGCCCCATGACACGGTCAAAGACGCTGTCTCTTGCCGTAATCATAATAATCGGAGTCTGTTTGACAGCACGGATGCGCCGGCACACTTCCATACCGTTTAAACTTGGAAGCATGACATCTAATAAAATTAAATCCCATTCTTCAGACAAAGCAAGCTCGAGTCCTTCTCTGCCGTCATGGCTCACCTGCACTTCATATCCTTCATGGGATAAATCAAGCTCAATAAATCGCGCTAAATTCGCTTCATCTTCAATAACTAAAATGCGGTTATTCATCTTTTTTCCCTCACTTGTTTGGTTGTTGCATATCCCTCTTAGTTATATCATATCAAAAGAAAAGCCAATCGCCAGATGCGATCAGCAACGGAAAACAATTGGTTCGCTTCACGAATGGCGATCGACTAGAAAGTCAATAATCGCTTGGACAATTTCGACTGCCTGGTAAGAGAGAAGCGAGACAGCTGTTCCCGAGAAAAACAGGGTAACAAACCAGTGAAAAATATGCATTGCTCCTTCCCCCTTTTCGTTTGCTGGCAGCTTTTTCTCGCAAGCGCCAACAAAGCAGTATGCGGTATAGCTTTTATTTACTGGTGTCATTATATTTCCACCATGTTAAAAATACATTAAAAATTCCTAAAAAATAACAGTGACTTTTTCCATTTTGGCACATACATTTAAAACTAAGAAATGACCGAAAGGAGAGCTGTAGGAAATGGGCGAACATTTTCAGCCGCCGATGAAACATGAAGGAAATGAGAATCCGTTTGGGCATTTATGGAAAATGTTCGATCAATTTTTAGACGAACGGCCCCTAAAGAAAATGATGGAAACGCTAGATGAATACTTTCAACAAACGTTTTCCCAAGTCTATATCCCGATTGACGTCCACGAAACAAAAGAGGAATATACGATTATCGCTCATCTCCCAAATGTAAAGCGAAACCAAATCGAGCTGCAATTTATAGACGATCATTTGCAGCTGATCGTCCATCATCATGAATCGATCGAATCGCTCGACGATCAAGGTCATGTGTATCAAAAGCGACAAACGCAGCAGCATATTTCCCGCATGATTCCACTTCCTTACCCGGTAAGCGAAAAAGATGTGAAAGCGTCTTTTCAAAACGGAAAGCTCGTCATTCGTCTGCCGCAAAAACGGAAATATATCGAGATTGAATAAAAGAAAGGGATGCCCAAACAAACGGGCATCCCTTTCTTCTATTAATTTTTATGCGACTTGCTTCCATATTTATTGTTGATTTCCGGTGTTGGATCCTTCTGGATATCCCATTCTTTCGCTATTTCTTCCCGGTTGTTTGGATATTTATTTTTCCGCTCGCGGTTGTCATTCCGGTTTGTCAACGTCATTTCACCTAGTTACTAAAATCTATAAAAATCAACTCATCGCGATGGAACCAGGAAACACCGCTTGCCGCTCAGGAAACACCTGAGTTCCATCAGGAAGGAAATTTCCCTTGTCATTCACCCGCTGTGAAAGACACCCCGTGGCTCGCTGTCAGCGACGGCACCTGTCGTGCACCATTCCTTCCCTCGGTCAGTACACGACAACGATTTTAGTAACCAGGTCTACACCTCCTTCAGTTGAATTTGGTCCTGGTTCAGCCAGCAAAATTTATGCAAAATATTCCATAATGACCATTCATGTTCTTCTTTGAAGTTCTCGATCTTTTTTAACATCCTACCTAGATATTGTCGTTGTTTCGTTCCGCTTTTTGATTGCTTGTAGGATTCTTCCATTGACCCTAACACGGCAACCAAATGGCGTTTCACTTTCGTTTTTATGATGTGAATGAGTTCTTTTGGCAATCGTTCCTGATACCCTAATCCCCGTCTGCCAATCACCAAAGCGGCACTTTCATGAACGGATAACCCATACTTTTTCCTATACTTGAAACGTCCGATGACGCTGGTGTACGCCGGATTCACTTTTTTGATGCGAAACCCAAGCCGCATCCCCCGACGAATGATAGTGTCAGTCAGCTTTTTCTTTTTGAAATGGTGGGTCAAGCGATTGAATCGTTTGTCTGTATCGTGCCGCTGTCTTAGTTGGATGTTTTCAATGACCACTGCCCCAATATTCTCTTGAAGCAGCCAGTCATACACGTCTCTCACTGTTTCTCCAACGATGTTGTTTCGTTTATTCGCACGCACATATTCGAGTTCATGGCAGTAAAACACCTTTGATTGAAGAAAGTTTCCTTATTTCGAAACGATGCTTACGGCGATGCGGTCAATGTTGATGTCAATTCCCGCTATTCGTTCCGCTTGAATCGGTTCATCATAGGCAAGTTCCCTGCCATACACTTCTTCCTCATAAATGAGATGGACATAATATTCCCCGTTCTTACGTTTGATTTCGACGGTATATGGTTGATATTCGATGATCGGCTTTCCTTTTGCATTCACACCCACCTGCTCTCCCATGACGAGATCCATGATTTCCTCTTCATATTTTTCAGGAACAGACACAGGCAGCCTCAAGCGGGGAGCGTGTTTCCCTTCTTGTTGTTCAAGTGGATTGGCTATTTCTACATAACATTGGTACGTCTTGTCGTCATAGGTGAGGCGAATATTCAAATTCCCTTTTTTGCTTTTATCGCCTCTGGCGTACAACTGATTCGAACGCAAATCTTTCCATTCTTCGTTCGTGATTTTTCCTTTCAAGCGCTTGTAAAAGTTCTGTTTTCCGCCAAAAATCACACGTGGAATGGTCCCTTGTTCCAGATGATGCGTTAGCTCGGCTTCTTTCGCTTTGCGCTTTTCTAACCGTTGGTGCAATCCACCTAGACATGTTGGAAGATCGACGTTTTTCGGTGTTTTTCTTCCGTGCTGATACTCATCGATTTTCTTTTCGGTTTTTTCGATTTTCATCCGCACATCCTCCAAGCGCGTTGGAAGTAACTCACGCTGGGAAGAAATCAGTGATTGAACAAGCAGAACCGCATCTTCGGCAAACCGTTTGTTAAGCCGAAATTGGTGCGGAAGGTGCTGGATGATGTCTTTTGCGTTCCTTCCCTCCAGCAAACGGTGAAACGCGTATCGCTTCGCGGAACAAAAGACGCGCATCAACCCATCTAATGAACGAAGTTGTGATTCATCATGAGAAACGATTTTCATTACCCGAACCGTTTTCATCCCCTTGCCTTCCCCCTATGTTTGAATCCTTCAGAACATATATTCGCCAATTCTTCTTCATTTCCTTTTTACATGAGGAAGGGAGAGATGATTTTTTATCCTAAGACAGAAGACGATGGAAAAGATGGAGAACATCCACCTCTCCACGTCCAATAACAGGAGATATTTACATGATTTCATATTTATAGATGTTTATCTAACTGCTTATACCTCCGGTTCCTTGTTAGCTTATGCCGTTTTCTGCTTTATTAACCGCTTCTTACGCTATACATACTTTTGTTTCGCTTAATCCACTCTACTTATAGGAGGTGCCGAATCATGAAAAATCTGCCCGATTTTAGGCAATTAACAGACCGGCTTATTAATGAGCCGTCTGACGAACCAATGTTAGTGATTAAAACGAATTTGGATCCGAAACAAGCGACAGAAGAAAATCCTTATGCGCAAGGGAAGAAAAACGTTAGCAAAACGTTCGAAGCGTTTTTTAAAGGGGAGGAAGCATAATGGAGAAGACGCTGGCGTATTTAAGGGAAATTTTATCCAACTATCTGGAATATCACGATGACACCCCTCGACGCATTTATAAAAAGCTGCTAAGCAAGCCGTATAAAAGCGAAGGGGAATTTGTACGTGACCTGTCACAAGAAGAAACCGCATTTTTAGACCGCATTTTGCCTCATGAAATTCGCTATGCGATGGATGAGCGAGATTTTGAACGGGTATATCAGCTAAATGAAGTGTATGAACTGCTAATTTAACGTTTTTCCCGAGAAGTCTCCTTCCTCTAAACGAGAGTGAAGGAGGGAGATGAATCGGGAAGTTTTTGATTCTCAAAAACGAACATATGTGCTATAATTAAAACAAAGAAAAAAGGAAATGCTCATGCTTCGTGGCCAAAAAGTGTTCTTCCGGGCATCAAAAGCGGATTTAGATCGATTGTACGCCTGCAATCGCGAATCTGCCCGTGTTTGGAATGAATGCCTCCGCTTAGCCAAAGAACACTTTCTCCAACATGGATGCTGGATCACCAAAAACGAACTGCAAAAACAAACGAAAAGAAAGTTCCATCTCCACAGCCAAACGATTCAAGCAGTCTGCCACAAATATCTCTTCGCAAGACAAGCTGCACACCAAGCGATCCAACAAGGACATCCTGCTCGTTATCCCTACAAGAAAAAGAAGTACTTCCCAACGAAATGGGCGAAAGACGGTTTCAAGATTTACGAAAACGGAAAAATGGGACTGTCGATGGGTATTCATCACGGAAAACGGAAAAAGCCGATCGTCGTGTATGCGTCTCATCTGCCAAAAGGAACGATCAAAGAAATCGAATGCTGCTGGGATCAAGGTCTTTTTTGGCTGTGACGTATGAAGATGGACAAAAAGCAACAGCGTACAAACCGGGTTCCTCCATCGGAGTTGATCTTGGAGAAGTACACACCATCGGCGTGTTTTGCGAAAACGGACAAGCCCTCCTCATCACGGGAAGAAAAATACGCTCTCTTCACCGGCTGCGGAATAAAAAACTGGCGGAGCGGCGTCAATCCAAATGTCAAAAAGGATCCCGTCAATGGAAAAAGTATGAGCGGGCGACACAATACGTGTTATCCAAATCCGAAAGACAGCTGGGGGATGCGCTCCATAAAACGACCAAACAATTTGTCGACTGGTGACTGGTGTTTGAAGCAATCCGCCTCCGATGTGTATATCGAAAACGTTGAAGAGGTGCAGCGCAACACGAGAAAGAAAAGCGGACAAGCCGCAAACAAGCGCAAAAGCTCTCGAATTGGTCATTCGGGAAAGTGAAGCAGTATCTTAATTATAAGCTGGCCCAACACGGCATTCGCTTGCATGAAATCGAGGAATCGTATACAAGCAGACATGTCCTGTCTGCCAAAAGAGAAAAAAAGCATCTTCCCGCCTGTTTGTGTGCCGGTGTGGGTAGGGTACGAGGAGCATCGTGACGTTCACGGCGTGAGAAATATCTTAAACAAAGCGCTGCACGGCGCCTTCAAACACTGGAACGTACAAATGAATCTGACGTATCTACGGATTGCGTAAGCAAGAAGTAGTAGAAGGGTTGGACCGCCCCATCGGTGTGATGCCGATGTTTTACTTGACCCATCCAGAAGGCTTCCGATGAATTCATCGAGTAGGAGGAAACCGCCTTCTTCTGCGCAGAAGCTTCTTCGATGGAAATGGTAAGAAACTCCCACCTCTTCATGGGATGAAGGTGGGAGAGGTTCATAAAACAAACTCCTTTGGGCTGGTGCGGAGGAGTTGATTATTTTTTAAAGGCGCTAATTAATCCTTTCAGCATTCCGTTCACTTGGTTGACGGTGTTGATCATTTGTCCCATCGTGTTCATCATTTTATTGATATCGTACGTGCCGTCTGAATTTTTAAACTGTGCCATTAATGATTGAATACCAGGCGCCGGCCCTGTCAACACCGGGCGAGGTTTTGGGTATGGCGTTGGATACGAAGTGGCAGCGGGATGCCCTTGGTGCACGCCAGGCCAATGAGTTGGCAGCATTGAAGCATAAGAATATGGATGATACGGATGCCATACATGTGGATACGGCATAGGAGCAGAAAACGGTGCAGAAAACGGACGCGGATACCGATACATATGCTTCCCCTCCCAATTTCTAGGCTGTCATCAGTATATGTACAAAAGCGGAAAAACGTGAGCAGGGACATGTCAGCAATTGTCGGAAGTTTTAATTTTCCGAATTTATAGTTCTTCTATATTTTTCATGGTACTATTAATAAAAAGGTGAAGGGGGAAAGCAGGATGAACATGGCGGAATTAAAAAACAAATTTATTGCTGTAAAAAACTACGAACCGGCGGATGTGAATGAATTGCTTGATTTCGCCCGCCACATGTATTTACGCGGGGAAATCACCATCGCCGAATACCGCGACCTTTCCCGCGAACTAGAACTTGCCGGTGCTTATAAACCGGACTATAAAAACGAGTATGCAGGCTTATAATAGAGGGCACTTTTCCCCTCTTTTTTGCATATTTCGCCGTTGCTTACCCCAAAGTAATACCAAGGGGGTGTTTGTCATGGGTCGAGGCGTGCATTTTCAACATAAGTTAAAAGGCCATGACCACGAAAAACCGAAGCATGGAAACAATGTTCCACCGAAACATACGGAACGCGTCGAATACGAAATTAACACCGTTGCCACGGAAAACAACGGTCCTGTTTCCGTAAAAGTGGAAAAAGACTTATGACAATAAAAGCTGTCTTCTTTAGGAGACAGCTTTTTCACTCATTATTGCCCATTGCGGAGCTCTTGTTCCAAACGCTCCAATACGAGCGACAGCGTATATTCAACCGACCGGCAAAACTGCTTGATGCGCCGCTCAGAAACGGATGGGTAAAATGCTTCCACACTTATTTTTTCGATATTTTCCCCCACCGTTTCGATTTGAATCTCATGAATATGCTTCGGCTGCGCTTTTTTCACCCATGAGATGGCTATTTGTTTCCATTCATCCAACAATTGTTTTACTTGATCGGCAAACGGCTTCACCTCTGCAAAAAAGTCAGGCTCCCGTTTCCGCTCATGAGCCTGCCGGGAAATTGCTACTATTTTTTGATTATAATCCAACAACTGTTCTGTCAACACTTTTAATTGTCTTTCCACGTCCATCTCCTCCAAGCGCACACTTTCACTATACCATACCATTTGCGCCTGTAGGAAACAAATTACACAAAGTACAATTTCGAGGAAAGCGGAAGTCCCGGTTCGCGCTCCGCATCAGCACGATGCAGCTGGCGCTCGACATTGGTCAGCTGTTCCTGCAGTTGGTCAAGCTGTATTTTATTTTGTTCGTAGCGTTCCTCAAGCACTTCGGCAATCACTTTTTCCATTTTCTCATCTACCTGCTGGATCAATTGAAAAATTTCCTGCAGCTCTCTTTCCACTTCCTCTTTTTTGACGAACCGCTTGCTCATTTCTTGTCTCCCCCATTCTTCATGCATGATGATAATCAATTCGCGATGGAACGCTGGCTCCCTGCCTATGTGACAAAACTAGAATTATTTCGGCAAAGAAAGTAGCAAACATCATAACTTCGAACAAATTCGACATATCCGCATTGCAGTATACGGTCAAGAAAAACAATGATTTGCGTAATCTTGTATGTAGTGAGATAATTTCAATATTTCTTGAATCCCCCCTTTTTTCGCTCTCCTGTGGTATAATAAAAAACATTCAAAGGAGATGAGGGTGGATGGCATTCAAATATCCCGGCGGAAGGATATACAGGACAAACGAAACCAATCAATCCGTCCGTCCATTTCAAGCCCATTACGGAAATCGGGGGATGACTCTCGAAGAAGATTTGAACGCGACGAATGAATATTACCGTGAACAAGGGATCGCTGTCATTCATAAAAAGCCGACACCAATACAAATCGTCCGTGTCGACTATCCGAAACGAAGCGCCGCCGTGATCAAAGAAGCATATTTTAAACAAGCTTCCACCACCGACTACAACGGCGTTTACCGCGGCAAATATATTGACTTTGAAGCAAAAGAAACGAAAAATAAAACATCATTTCCATTAAAAAATTTTCATGAACACCAAATTCACCACATGGAGCAAGTGATGCGGCATGGCGGAATTTGCTTTGTTATTTTGCGGTTTACCACACTGAATGAAGTGTATCTTCTCGATGCACATCATTTAATTGCTTACTGGCAAAAACAGCAGGCGGGCGGAAGAAAATCAATTCCGAAACGAGACATCGAACAGCACGGTCACTACATTGCACTTGGCTACCAACCGAGAATTGATTATATTAGTGTAGTAGAAAAAGTTTACTTTTCTCATTGATGAACCGATGCAAAATTCTAAGAAAGGCAGGATTCGCTTATGTCTGGTGAATATCGTTCTCGTGTGGAACGAAAACAAGCTGCAAAGCAGACTAAACAAAAGAAAGCGAAAAAGAAAAAGGGCTTTTCGCTTTTTAAAAAATTAGTTATTGCTGTTTTGCTGTTGATGGTGATCGGAATGGCGGGCGGAATTGCTACATTCGCTTATTTTATTAAAGATGCGCCGCCGCTTGATGAAGCAAAAATTAAAGATCCGCTTTCGTCCATTGTTTACGACATGGATGGCCATAAAGTGGCTGAACTCGGCCTTGACGGCTCTAAGCGCACATATATTTCTTATAAAGACATTCCAAAAGTGTTAGAGGATGCTGTATTGGCCACAGAAGATGCGCGCTTTTACGAGCATCACGGCGTCGACTTGATCCGGCTTGCCGGAGCGGTCGTCGCCAACATCAAAGATGGGTTTGGTTCGGAAGGCGGAAGCACCATTACTCAGCAGGTTGTAAAAATGACTTTTCTTTCTCCAGAAAAAACGTTAAAACGGAAAGCACAAGAAGCATGGCTTGCGCTACGTTTGGAGCAAAAATATTCGAAGCATGAAATTTTAGAAATGTATTTAAACAAAATTTATTATTCCGACAACATTTATGGTGTCGCTAGAGCGGCAGAATATTATTTTGGGAAAACAAATTTAAAAGATTTGACGCTGCCGGAAGCGGCGCTGCTCGCCGGGATGCCGCAGAGTCCAAACAACTACAACCCGTATGATCACCCGGAAGCAGCGAAAAAACGCCGCGATGTCGTGCTGTCGCTTATGGCACAACATGGCTTTATCACAAAAGAAGAGGCAGAAAAAGCAAAACAGGTTCCGATTAAATCGATGCTGGTTGAACGGAAAAAGCATCAAAATTCCATTCCGTACGACGCATTTATCGATGAGGTGATCAAGGAAGTCACCGATCAAGCAAACGTCAACGTCTTTGAAGACGGACTAAAAATTTATACAACATTAGATCAGGATGCGCAACAATATGTAGAAGATCTATTAAATTCAGATACGCTATTTACCGATAAAAAAGATTTGCAATCTGCTATTGCCCTAATAGATACAAAGACAGGTGAAATTCGCGCGCTCGGCGGCGGACGCCACCGGGAAAACGTGAAGTTTGGATTCAACTATGCAATCCAGCCTGTCGGCCAGCCTGGCTCGTCGATTAAACCTATTCTAGATTACGGTCCAGCCATTGAATATTTAAAATGGTCGACCGCTCATCAAATTGTCGACGAACCATACACTTACTCAAACGGAAAACCGATCCGCAACGCCGACAGAAGATATTTAGGACCGATTACAATGCGCTATGCGCTGGCAACATCGCGCAACATCCCGGCATTAAAAACGCTCCAAGCCGTTGGAAAAGAACGCGCCAAAGAATTCGCCAACCGGCTCGGCATGGGCTTTGACCAAGTCGAAGAAGCGTATGCTATCGGCGGTATCGCCAACCGCGTTTCTCCGCTGCAAATGGCTGGAGCATACAGCGCTTTTGGCAATAACGGTGTCTACATTAAACCGCATGCCGTCACAAAAATTGTCTTTCCGGACGGCACAGAGATGGACTTAAAACCGAAACCGAAAAAAGTGATGAAAGACTATACAGCGTACATGATTACCGATATGCTAAAATCGGTCGTCCAATATGGTACAGGAACGGCGGCTAACGTTCCGGGACTCCATATTGCCGGCAAAACGGGAACGACCAACTATCCAGCTGAAGTCGCAAGACAATACGGCCTGTCCGAACGCGCCGTGCCGGACAGCTGGTTTGTCGGCTACACGCCAAACTATACGGCCGCTGTATGGACCGGCTTTAGCAAACGAAGCAGCACCGCCGATTTATCAAAATGGGAACAACGCATTTCGAAACTGCTGTTTAAACAAGTTATTTCCCATGTGGACGACGGCGGCAGCGATTTTAAAATGCCGGATAGCGTGGTAAAACTGCCAATTAAAAAAGGAACAAATCCGCCAAAATTGGCAAGCAAATACACTCCGGAAAGCGAAATTATGTATGAATGCTTTGTCCGCGGTACGGAGCCGACCGAAACGGCGAAAGATGAACCAGAAACGCTGCCGTCCGTGACGGATTTGCAGGCGTCATATGACCAAGGAACAAATACCATTTCCGTTTCGTGGAAATATAGTGATAAACATGACAACACCATTTTTGAAGTACACATTAAAACCGACAAAGGGGCAGGTAATGTCGTAACGACGAAAGATGAAACGATTGCGATCAGCAACCCAACTCCAGGCGCTGTGTATACGATTGCTGTCTACGCCAAAGAAGACGAACTTACAAGCAAACCGGCGCTAACAAGCGTGCGGATTCCAGGGGGAGAAGAAAACGAAACTCCTTCTATCGATCAACCAAATGAAAATGGAAACAACCAGCAGCAGCCAGGCCAAAATAATAACGGCACCGACGAAAATCAAAACAATCATAACAACGGCAATGTCAATAATGGCGGCAATAATGGCAGCAACAATGGCGGCAACAATGGCGGCAACAATGGTGGCAACAACGGCGGCAACAATGGCGGCAATAATGGCGGCAATAATGGCGGCAACAATGGCGGCAACAATGGCGACAACAATGGCGACAACAACGGCCACAACAACGGCGGCAACAATGGCAGCAACAACAGCGGCAACAACGGTGGCACTGCGCCAACTACACCGCCGCCAATAAACAATAATGGGGCAATCAATGGAAATAACCAAGTCAAAAATGCATTCGGAACCAATGCGCAGCGCTCTGGTGCGGAAAATTAACGTAAACAACAAAAGGATGGCTCGCCTACCGAGCCATCCTTTTGTTTATCGCTATTTGCTTATATGCCAACTTCTCCGTCTCTCCAAACAGTTCACACAGTTGAATAAATGAATGATATACATCGCAGCGGTCAAAAATAAACTGCAGCCGTTCTAGACAGTTTACCGGCTTAACCGGCAAGGCGCGGATTTCTTCTTGCCAATGCCGCACATTGCTTACTCTCTTGCCGTTGAGCCAAAACAAACAAGAAAGCAAATAGGAAAGCCCGCGGATCATCGGCTGACGGGCGGCGCGGCGGTCGCGTTTGGCAAAGCAGTGTTCCAATATCGCTTTTTCCTCGTTCCATAATTGCTGTACCGCCGGAATCGATTGCTCGATATGCTCCCACGGAAACGGCTCACGCTCCGTCATATCATAATAAAAGGGCACGTTTTTCATCATCTGCGGAAAAGCTAGTTCATTTTTGACTTCGAACACTTCTCCCCCACGAAAAAACAGTGGGTGGGCAAATTCATTTGGCACCTGCACTGTTTTCATCCCTCTTTCGCATTCTCTTTTTTCCTTCCCGGCATAAATCAAGAAGTGGACAAACGTGACATTGCGGCGACTGTGCTTTGCAATGATAACGGCCGAAGAAAATCATGCGATGATGAGTAATAGACCATTCTTCTTTCGGGATTTTTTTCATTAACGTTTTTTCAACCTCTAAAACAGAATCGCTCCACCGGCAAAAACCGAGGCGCTTGCTGACGCGCTCAACATGCGTATCGACGGCGATAGCCGGGATGCCAAAAGCAACCGAAACGACTACATTTGCCGTTTTGCGGCCTACTCCCGGCAGTTTCATCAGTTCATCGCGGTCTTTCGGCACCTCGCCGTTATATTTCTCGATTAGCATCGCGCATAATTTTTGAATATTTTTCGCTTTGTTGCGGTACAAACCGATCGAGCGAATATCTTGCTGCAGTTCCTCGAGCGGCACGGCGACATAGTCTTCAGGAGTCTTATACTTCTCAAATAAACGCTTTGTCACTTTATTGACCAAGGCATCGGTGCATTGCGCGGATAAAACAACAGCGATTAACAATTCAAACGGATTGCGGTGCACGAGCTCGCAATGCGCGTTCGGAAACATTTCCCCCATTTTATCTAAACAGTAGCGAATTTGCTGTTTCGTAAGCACGGTCATTCTCCTTTCTATTTGCAAAGAAAAGCGAGAGACAATGCCTCTCGCTAAGATTCCAGCCAGTTAAAAAAAGGAATGGTTTGTTTATATTCGCTCGGTGCTGTCTTCGTTGATCGTGCGGACTGCTGATGTTTACGGAATTTTTTGCCGTAATGTTGCGCCTGCTCGATCGTACGTATTCCATTCTTTTTCCACTCAAATAAAATGCGGTCGATGTAGCGGAAATTCAATTTTCCCGACAGCACCGCTTCGCGAAGCGCCGCTTTAATAATCTGCGGGCTATGTCCGTCTTGGTCAATCCACATTGATAATGTTTCACATTCAAACGGTGAAAGCGGCCGGCCAAACTCTTGTTCAAACACGGTATATAAGCTTTCCTCTTCCTCTTGCTGATCCTGTCTTTCTTCTTTTGCCCACTCGGTGTATAAATATTGAACAAGCTTTTCCCAAAGCGGCTGCAGCGAATACTTTTCACTGCGGATTCCCTTTTCATCCGTATGCTCCTCAATGGCAATAAATCCTTTTTGCAGCAGTTGACGGAGCATTTCCATGCATTCAGAAGGGGCAGCGGTCATTTTTTCGGCCAGCTCGGCCGGAGTAGGAAATAAAACACCGTCTTCGATAAAGGAATGCATATGTAATAATAACACGAACTCCCCTTCCGACAAACCGAGATACTTATAATGATTCAACAATAATTTGGGAACGGCGACGCTTCCTTGCGCCAGCCATTCGGCTATTTTCTTTTTATCCATGCGGATGCACCTCAACTATAGTATAACATTAACCGGATAAAAAAACCCCCTTTTTCTCGGGGGTTTTTCTCTTATGGATAAAGGCGGTTAAGCAAACGCGGAAACGGAATCGTTTCGCGAACGTGGTCGACGCCGCAAATCCAAGCGACCGTGCGTTCAAGCCCAAGACCAAATCCGGAATGCGGCACAGAACCGTATTGCCGCAACTCTAAATACCATTTGTACGCATCCAGCGGCAAATGATGCTCTTCGAGACGCTGCTTTAACAATTCATAATCGTGAATCCGCTCGGAACCGCCGATAATTTCCCCGTATCCTTCCGGGGCAATTAAATCCGCGCATAATACCACTTCCGGACGGTTTGGATCCGGCTGCATATAAAACGGCTTTAAGCTCGTCGGATAATGGGTAATAAATACAGGCTTATCGAAACTTTCGGCAATTGCTGTTTCATGAGGCGCACCAAAATCATCACCCCACTGGATGTCGTTAAATCCTTTTTCATGCAACAACTGAATCGCTTCATCATACGTGATGCGCGGGAACGGCGGCTTGATGAGCTCCAGTTTCGTCGTGTCACGCTCTAGCCGTTTTAACTCCAGCTCGCAATGTTTCAACACAGATTGAACAAGATATGATACATATTCCTCTTGCAGTTTGAGATTATCTTCAAATTCATAAAACGCCATTTCCGGTTCAACCATCCAAAACTCAATTAAATGGCGGCGCGTTTTTGACTTTTCGGCACGGAACGTCGGACCGAAGGAAAATACTTTGCCGAGCGCCATCGCCGCCGCTTCCATATACAGCTGGCCGCTTTGCGACAAATACGCATCTTCATCAAAATATTTCGTATGGAACAGCTCCGTCGTTCCTTCCGGCGCGCTGCCGGTTAAAATCGGCGGGTCGATTTTCACAAAACCGCGGTCATTAAAAAATTCATACGTAGCGCGAATCACTTCATTGCGGATTTTCATAATCGCATGCTGGCGGCGCGAACGCAGCCAAAGATGGCGATGATCCATTAAAAACTCAATGCCATGCTCTTTTGGAGTAATCGGATAATCAACAGCCTCATGAATAATTTCTAAATTGGTCACCGAAAGCTCATATCCAAACGGAGAACGTTCGTCGACACGCACTGTTCCCGTTACGTATAGCGATGTTTCTTGGGTGATCGATTTGGCGATTTTAAAAACCTCTTCCGTTACCTTTGATTTTTCGACAACGCCTTGGATAAAGCCTGTCCCATCGCGCAGCTGCAAAAAGGCGATTTTGCCGCTTGAGCGCTTGTTGGCCAGCCAGGCACCGATCGTTACTTCTTGTCCAACGTAATTTTTTACTTCTGCAATCGTTGTTTTCACGTACATTTTCCCTCCAACATCTGTTCGAACACAATGTATGTACAATCATTCAATATTATACATTTCGACAAAAACAGAGGCAATAGAAAAGGCACTTGTCCATTAGGAAAGCGGCCTTGCTGGAAGCAAAGCCGCTTTGTTTATGCACGTTGCAGTTTGTTTTCCATAAATTGTTTGATGCGTTCGACTGCTTTTTCCAATACATCGAGCGAAGTGGCATATGACAAGCGGACATTGTCTGGAGCGCCAAATCCGGATCCTGGAACAAGCGCTACGTTTGCCTCTTCTAACAGTGCGGCAACAAATCCGTCTACCGTATCATATCCGGCCATTCGCGCCGCCTCGCGCGCATTCGGAAACAAATAAAACGCTCCTTGCGGTTTCACGCAAGTAAATCCTGGAATTTGCACGAGTTTTTCATAAATAATGTTCAGCCGCTCTTCAAACGCTTGGCGCATTTCTTCAACCGGCTCTTGCGGACCGCTGTACGCGGCAATCGCTGCGTATTGGGCAATCGATGTCGGATTGGAAGTGCTGTGGCTGGCAAGATCGGTCATTGCCTTAATAATTTCTTTATTTCCAGCAGCATAGCCAATCCGCCATCCCGTCATCGAATGCGATTTGGACAAGCCGTTGATAATGATCGTTTGCGCTTTTAATTCCGGCGACAATTGCGCAATGGATACGTGTTTGGCGTTTCCGTACACCAATTTCTCATAAATTTCATCAGAAACGATCAAAATGTCATGCTCTAAGCAAACTTCGCCGAGCGCTTTTAGCTCCTCCTCCGTATAAATCATTCCCGTCGGATTGCTTGGCGAGTTGATGATCACCGCTTTTGTCCGCTCCGTAATGGCCGCTTTTAGCTGTTCCGGCGTGATTTTAAACTCGTTTTTCTCCAAGCCCTCGACATAAACAGGAACACCGCCGGCAAGCTTGACTTGCTCCGGATAGCTGACCCAATACGGCGTCGGAATGATAACCTCGTCTCCTTCATCTAAAATTACTTGGAACAGCGTATATAACGCATGTTTGGCACCGACGCAAACAATAATTTCCGAAGGTTCATACTGAAGCTGCTGATCTTTGGCAAATTTTTTGATGATTTCCGTTTTTAACGCCGGCAGACCGCCCGATGGCGTGTATTTCGTATGTCCTTCATTCATCGCCTTTACCGCTGCATCGATAATATGCTGCGGCGTATTAAAGTCCGGCTCGCCCGCGCCAAGGCCAATGACATCATAGCCAGCCGCCTTTAGTTCTTTCGCTTTGGCGGTAATGGCCAATGTCGTCGATGGTGTGAGTGAAGCAACACGTTTTGCCAGTTTCATCGTCTCTTCCCCCTAATTGTGTCATTGTTGAAAACTGTACCTCTTGAGAAATGTTCCATCTGTAAAACTTACATAATAAAACGAATAGCGGTCGTATTGATCAATATATGTTAACTCCCAAAGAGGCACTCCCTTTTCCATGCCGAGTCTGGCGGAAATAATTTTTTTCGGATGGCGCTCCGCCTTTAATGCGGCGATCGCTTCTGCTTCTGTAATGCCGCTTTCCGCCCGTTTGATGACAATCTTTCCCTTTTTCTCCGGAACCCAGACGACATATTTTTTCCCTTTTTTCGTCTTGCCGACAAAAACGATATAGGCCTCTTCTCCATGGTATGTATAAATACGGTCAATCTGTGCGAAGGCGACTTTTTCTTTAGCACGCTCGAGCGCTTTCGCTTCCATGGACTGCTTTGGCCAAAGCGCGTCCTGATAAACGGAAACTGCCTGCCAAATGGCAAGACACAAAAAAATAAAAAGCAAAATTGTCCATTTTCTCATTGCTATCACATCTCACTACGTTCGATAGATCGTAAAAACCGCCTTGCTTTTATCGTTTTCATCTAAAGCAAGTCCAAACATAAGATTATTGCGCTTTAACGTCCGGTTTAGGCAATCGACGATTTTGTACAAATCATCGGAATGCTGAATTTTGACGGTCGCGAGCACTTCGATTTTACTTTCCATTACATCGTTTCCTCCTGCGTGACACAAATTTTGTTACTTATACAGGCCGTCGTGAACGGCAACAATACAAATACAACAAACACAATACATGTTGTGCTTCTTCACTATTATAACAAGTTTGCCTGTTTATTTCATAAAAAATTTGCCCGCCTACACCACCTAAATCCATTTCACAAGCGCCTTGCTGCTGTATATGCGGCAAGGCGCTTTTTTTTGATTCGTTTTTCCTCTTCCGAACCACTGCACATTGGCCAATCTAGCTATAGATTACGCTATTTTTTGATATTTATCAAAGCCATGTTTCGAGTTTTTGCAGCAGCCGATCCAGCGAATCTTCGCAAATCCCCAGGGATGGCAGCGAGTTTAGGAAGTATTTTCCGTACGACGCGGTCGTGAGACGGCGGTCAAAGACAAAGACCGCCCCTTTATCCTTTTCCGTGCGGATAAGCCTGCCGAATCCTTGTTTAAAACGAAGAATCGCTTCCGGGAGAGATAATTCATAAAAAGGATCTCCGCCTACGGCGCGAATGTGTTCGCTTTTTGCCTCCATCACCGGATCGTCCGGAGGCGCAAACGGCAGGCGAACGATCACCACGATCGTCAGCTCGTCGCCCGGCAAGTCGACTCCTTCCCAGAAATTGCTTGTCCCAAATAAAATCGCATGATCGAACTGTTGAAACGTTCTTGTCAGCTTTGCTGCGCTCCCGCTTTGCACCCCTTGGGCAATGAGAACAAAATCTTCATTCCTTTCCTCCATCTTCATCGCCGCTGCCGTTAATTTCAGCAATTCATAAGAGTTGAAAAGCACAAGCATTTTTCCTTTTATTTTCCTTGCAATTCTTCCTACCCCGTCCGCAACGGCTTCGGCATACTTTTCCAAGGCGGTGGAAGAAATGGCCGGCAAATCGGTCGGAATCATTAAAACCGCCTGTTCTTTATACGAGAAAGGAGACGGAATCGCGCGGCAAAGCGGATAAAAATCGCTGAGGCCAAGCCGCGATACCATATAGGCAAAACTGCCGTCGACCGTTAACGTTGCAGACGTAAGCACAACGCTTTTTTTCACCATAAACAGGCGCTCGGCAAAAAATTCATCCAACTGAATAGGCTGCGAATACAGGGCAGTGGCGTTTGCCGCCCCCTTTTCTTCCGCTTCGATCCAGCGCACCACCATCGGGTCGTCGCTTTCAAGCAAATCGAACAATGTGTCAATCCGTTGCTGCAAAGCGGAAACATCAGAAAAATACGAATAGGAGCTGGCTGGTTTGGGCGATGGCGTTTGTACATTGCATATCGACTGCAATCGCTTCGTTTTCTCCGCCAATTCCGCCATATGGCCGCGAATGCGCCAGCATAATTCTTTCACCGCGCTCCACTGCCGTCCGCCTTCCTTTTCCGGCGCAAAACGGTAACGACAGCGCCCCGATCTCGCTGTTTTTCTTTCTAGAGCATAACGGCGCAGCAGGCGGAACAATTCATCGCATTCAAACTGCATCTCCTGCAAAAGATGTTCGCAGCGCAAAAACGCATCTTCTGCATGCCAATGCTGCTCTGCAAACAGCTTCATTAATTTGGCCAATGAGCCATTTTCACCCGCTTTTCCAATTTTCGTCAACAACAGGCGGATGGAAACATAGTCGACCTGCTGTCCGAAATAATGCGACGCCACTTCCTCTAAATGATGCGCTTCATCAATGATCATATGGTCATGCGCCGGAAGAAGCGGAGTGGAAGAAATGAGATCATGCAATAAAAACGCATGATTGGTGATCACGATATGAGCTTCTTCCGCACGCTGTTTTGCCCGCAAAAAGAAATTATATTTACTGGCGCTGTCCTCGTCATCGATGCATAAAGACGGCCAAAACAAGCGCGCGCCGGATGAGATATTCAGTTCATCTATATCCCCTGTCTCTGTTTGCATCAACCAAACAAGCAGCTGACATTTCAATAACACCATATCATACGTTGGATGAGGTTCGCGCAAAAAGGCAATAAACTTATCGACGGAAAGGTAGTTGCGCTTTCCCTTCAGCACCGCGACGCGCAGCGGAAAGGGAACGATCTTGTTCAAAAGCGGAATATCCCGCTCCAAAAGCTGCTGCTGCAGCTGCAGCGTATGGGTGCTAATAACGACCCGCTTTTGCTGCTCGTAGGCAAAAAAAGCGCTCGGAATTAAATAAGCGAGCGATTTGCCAATTCCGGTGCCCGCTTCAATTAAAGCGTGCTGGGGGGCATCCAGCGCTTCATAAACAAGCTTCATCATCTCCCATTGCCCGTCCCGCTTTTCATAATGATCGAGCGGGAGCCATTGCGGACCGGCATAAAACGCGGTAAAAGACGCCGACGGATGGGAATCTTTGTCTTTTTCCGGCATGGGCTCAGGTTTTTTTAGCGCAATGCCGCGGTAAAATATATGTGGCGGTTCGTTTGCTAACGTTGTCATCTTTTCCATAATGATACCATCGAGCAACGAATGCAAATCGCTTTTCAAATAAGGGGACAAGCGCTTTAGCTGCTGCAGCGTCATGAGCGGAAGCTGGTGCAGACGATCGAACAGCTTTAGCAGCAGCTTTGCTGTTACTTCGGCATCGCTGTCCGCTTGATGGGGATGATCATGAGTAATATCGAGCAGTTTGGCCAAATCGCCTAATTTATAGCTCTCTGCTGTCGGCAGCACAATGCGGGCCAATTCCACCGTATCAATGGTTGGACCGGTAAAGAGCGGCAAGCCCGCCATTTGCAGCTCTTCTTGTAAAAAAGGCAAATCAAAAGAAACGTTATGGGCAACAAAATAAGACTGCTGCAGCATATCGACTATTTCCGCCGCTTTTTCGGCAAAGCTTGGCGCGTTTTCCACCATTTGTTCGTTAATATTTGTTAATTGTTGAACAAATGGAGGGATTGTCCGGTCGGGATTAAAAAAGCTAGAGAAACGGTTGACAATTTTTCCGTTTTCGACCACAACCATCCCAAGCTGAATAATGCGGTCTCCTTTTTTGGGGACATTCCCAGTTGTTTCTAAATCAATAACAACAAAACGTGCATTCATGTTATGTGGTCACCTCAAAATCAACGGCCTAACGAAAGGGGCTTTTCCGTATTTCGAAATAGCCCCTTTCCCTTGCTTTATTTTATAAAACCGTATGCGCCGGCTCTTCGACAATAAGCTGCTGGATACGGTTATTCTCGTCCATAATGGCGATTTTCGGACGGTGCTGGGCGATTTTCTCCTCCGGAATCATGACATAAGAAATGACAATAATGATGTCCCCCTTTTGCACGAGGCGCGCGGCTGCCCCGTTCAAACAAAATACCCCGCTGCCCCGCTCGCCGGGAATAATATACGTTTCAAAACGCGCACCATTATTATTGTTGACGATTTGCACTTTTTCATTAGCAACCATGCCGACGGCGTCTAAAATATCGGCGTCGATCGTAATGCTGCCAACATAATTTAAATTGGCTTCTGTCACACGGGCACGATGAATTTTCGCGTTCATTAATGTGCGGAACATAAGCAATCCCTCCTTAGAAACCGGCTGTTACGCTATATCTAAGATAATGTTGTCGATCAGACGTGCATTTGCAAAACGGACCGCCACCGCAATGATCACTTTTCCAGCGAGCGTTTCGAGCGGTTTTAAGTCCGGATAAGAATAAATTTCCGCATAATCAATTTCACCGTGAGTATGGGTTTGAATATATTGTTTTACTAGCGCACAAACTGCCTCTGCGTTTCTTTCCCCGTTTTCGACAGCCGCTTTTGCCTGCAGCAGCGCTTTGTATAATGCTGGCGCCTCTTTTCGTTCCTCCGGCGATAAATAAACATTGCGGGAACTTTTGGCAAGACCGTCTTCCTCGCGAACGGTCGGCACCGCCACTAATTGAATCGGAAAATGAAAATCGCGAATCAACCCGTCCACCACCGCCACTTGCTGGGCATCTTTCAAACCAAAATAAGCGCGGTCCGGCATCACAATGTGAAACAGCTTGGTTAACACGGTAGCCACTCCGTCAAAATGGCCTGGCCGCGATTTGCCGCAAAGGACATCGACACGCTCTTTGACGACTACTTGCACGCTTAACGGGTGCGGATACATTTCCTTGACGTCTGGAGAAAAGAAAACATCGACGCCATGTTCTTTGGCAATGCGCTGATCGCGTTCGAGATCGCGCGGATAGCGCTCAAAATCTTCATTTGGTCCAAACTGCAATGGATTGACAAACACGCTTAAAGCAACGATGTCATTTTCCTCACGCGCTTTTTTGATTAAAGCGACATGGCCTTCGTGCAAATAGCCCATCGTCGGGACAAAGCCGATCGTTTTTCCTTCGCGTCGGTATTGCTGCATGGCTGTTTGCATATCTTTTATCTTCGTTATCACCATCATGATTGTTTTCCTCCATAAAGCGCAGTCCACTCTTCTTCTTTCATCATAAACATATGGCTCGGCTCCGGAAACTGGCGCAGTTTGACGTCAGCGACGTAATTGGCAAGCGCGTGGGTAATCGCTTCTTGAATATTGGCGTATTTTTTCACAAATTTCGGAACCCGATCCACTCCATAACCGAGAATATCATGATAGACGAGCACTTGGCCATCGACTTCATCGCCGGCGCCGATGCCAATGACTGGTATTTCCAGCTCTTTCGTAACGGCGGCGGCGATTTGCTTTGGCACACATTCCAATACGAGCGCAATCGCGCCAGCCTGTTCGCAAAGCTTGGCATCATCGATTAATTTTTTCGCGCTTTCCGCATCTTTTCCTTGCACTTTATAACCGCCGAGAACCCCAACAGACTGCGGCGTCAGACCAAGATGGGCGACGACCGGAACTCCCGCCTGTGTCAAGGCGCGAATCACCTGAACGACATCGTCCGCACCTTCGACCTTCACGGCGTTCGCCCCGGATTGCTGCATAATCCGCTGTGCGTTGCGGAGCGCTTCTTCTTTTGATAAATGGTAGGACATAAACGGCATATCGGTGACAATAAACGTATTCGGCGCGCCGCGGCGGACCGCTTTCGTATGGTGAATCATATCTTCGACGGTAACTGGAATCGTCGAATCATATCCTAAAACGACCATGCCGAGCGAATCGCCAACCAAAATCATATCCACCCCCGCCGCTTCCGCCAGTTTCGCCGACGGAAAATCATAGGCGGTTACCATGACAATCGGCTCATTCGTTTTTTTCATTTTCAGAAAGTCCGTTTTCGTTTTCACCACTTATTCCCTCCTCTTTTTTTTGCAGAGGAGATGAATCGACCGAACAAAAAAGCCTTCTTTCTCTACCTTGAGAAAGAAGGACGTTCTTGACCATCATCGGCTGAGTTCACCCCTCTGTCCCAGTCCTTCTAAGGATCAAGGCAGATCGCATTTTTTGTTGTTTCCCTTGATGCACGGTGCAGTTCTTTCGCGAAAGATACTGCCCTTTTCCTTGTTCGTTTGTATTTTAACAAAATTGTCACAAGTTTTCTAGACGGTATTTTATAATTGAATATCCGCTGAATGAATATAATGAATATGTTTGTCCTCATCCTCAAGCATCAACAGCCCCTCGTCGGTGATGCCAAGAGCGGTTCCTTTTATGGAGCCGTTTAACGTGTGCGCCGTAATTTTTTTACCAATGCTGACGGCATACCCTTCCCATAACAGCTTAATCGGACGGAATCCATGCTGCAAATATTGGTGGTACAGCCGCTCGAGCTGAAGCAAAATTTCCTGCACGAGATGCGCGCGCTTGATCCGTTCGCCCTTTTCCATGGCAAGCGATGTCGCGACGGTGCGAATGTCTTCCGGAAACTGCTCGATCGTTTGGTTGACGTTCACGCCGATGCCGATAATGACGGAATGAACGCGGTCCGGATCAGCCTGCAGCTCCGTTAAAATGCCGACACACTTTTTTCCGTTCAATAAAATATCGTTCGGCCATTTAATATCGGGCACGAGACCGGTTGCTTGCTGAATCGCCTGGCAGACCGCCACCGCTGTTAACAACGTCAGCTGCGGCGCCTTTTGCGGCGGAATTGGCGGGCGCAAAATGAGGCTCATCCAGATGCCCGTCCCTTTTGGCGAAAACCATTTGCGATCCATGCGGCCGCGCCCTGCTGTCTGCTGCTCAGCAATGACGAGCGTTCCTTCTTTCGCCCCATCATAGGCAAGCCTCAAGGCGATTTTTTGCGTGGAATCGACTTCTTCCACAAAATGAACGAAATGACCAAACGTTTTCGTCTTGAGGCCGAGCTGAATTTCATTGGCGGTCACTTTATCGGGAGTGCTGACGATCCGGTAGCCGAGACGGCGCACCGCCTCGAGTTCAAATCCTTCTTTGCGCAGCTCTTCAATATGCTTCCACACAGCGGCGCGCGAACAGCCAAGTATTTCGCTGATTTTTTGCCCGGAAATAAAATCGCCGTTCGCTTCCGCAAATAGCTCTAACAATTTTTTTCTTGTATCCGATTGCGATCCATGAGCCATTCGTAAATCCGCTCCTTATGATTATCTACTTCTCCATGAATCACGGCGTGCTCAATTGCGGCGAGCATTTCTTTTACCCAAGGGCCGCCCGGTTTTTCGAACCATTCCATCAAATCCTTTCCGCTTACAGCCAGCTCATTTTTTGTTTTAATCGGAAGGGCAGCAAACATCTCGTTTAATATTTGGCGATGCTTTTCGACCGGTTCTCCGCTTATCACCGAACGAACCGTTTCCGCGGAAATGGCGTGTTCCAATCCAAAAACAAATAACCGCTCTTTCGTCCAGTCGCCAAATGAACGGATCGTCTGCAAAATCAAGAGCACTGCCTTCACTTCTTTAATCAGCCGATTCGGCAATTTCCAGGCACGCAAAAAGGCATCGGCATCGCCGATATGAAGCGCTTGGCACAACAGCCCCCAGCGCTGTCCGCGCGAGTCAAGCAGGTTCCAGTCGTAGCCGGCCGCTTCCTTTAGTTCACGCTCCTTATCGTGAAGCTGAGGCAAGTAGGAAAACAGACCCGTTTCCACCAGCAGGGATAAGCCGCGGCTGGCAAACGGCCCCTCGAGCAGCTTTTCAAATTCCATCGTCATCCGCTCTACCGAAATATGAGAAAGCAGCGAGGCGTTTTCGACAATCGCCCGCCTTGTTTCTTCGGCAAGAGAAAAGCCGAGCTGGCTGACAAAGCGGATCGCCCGCATCATTCGTAAAGCGTCTTCGGAAAAGCGCTGCTTTGCTTCACCAACGGTGCAAATGACCTGCTTTTTTATGGCATCTTGCCCGCCGAACGGATCGATCAGCTTTTCTTCTTCGTCCATGGCGATCGCATTCATCGTAAAATCACGGCGCTTTAAATCTTCATAAAGAGAACGGACGAATGTCACTGATTCCGGCCGGCGGTGGTCTTCATAGTCGCCGTCCGTGCGGAACGTAGTCACTTCATACGGAGTCCCTCCGCAAATAACGACGACGGTGCCATGCTGCGAACCGATATCAATCGTTTTCGGAAACAATTTCATGACTTCATGCGGCAGCGCGCTTGTCGCGATATCGATATCGCCAATTTTCCGCCCGAGCAAAAGGTCGCGCACCGCCCCACCGACAAAATACGCTTCATACCCGTGCTGTTTTAGCTGGCGAATAATGCCAAGCGCTTTTTGAAAAGGTTCTTTCATGGACTCACCTCTTTGCGAGCGAAACATAAATATCTTCATACTGTTCGACAATTTCTCTGGAATGAAACTTTTTATATACGGTTTGGACTGCCTGTTTGGCCATATACATATGAAGATGTGGATCGGTTAAAATCCGCATTGCTTTCTCTGCTATTTCTTCGACATTGCCAAGTTCGCATAAAAATCCTGTTTCCCCGTCTTCAATCACTTCCGGAATGCCGCCAATCGTTGTGCCGATGCACGGCACGCCGCAAGCCATTGCCTCGAGAAGGACGAGACCAAAACTTTCTTTTTCCGACAATAGCAACATGACATCGCTGATCGAATACAGCTCATCAAGCTTGTCCTGCTTTCCTAAAAAGTGCACGTCTTCCTGAAGCCCAAGCTCCCTGACTAAGCGGCAAACGACCGGCATTTCCGGGCCATCGCCAACAAGCAAAAGCTTTGTCGGCAACTGTTTGCGAATAAGCGAGAACGCACGCACGACATCAGGGACCCGCTTCACTTTGCGAAAGTTGGATACATGAATGATCACTTTTTCATTTTCGCCAATTCCGTATTCCTTTTTTAAGTAGCTGACATCTTTGCGGCAATATACCCGTTCATCGACAAAATTATAGACGGTTTGGATCGGCTTTTGCACGTCAAGCAGCTCATACGTCTGCCGAACGAGCGCGTTAGAAACGGCGGTAACGACATCGGATTGTTCAATGCCGAATTTAATCATATCGCTCAGCGAAGGATCGTATCCTAAAATGGTAATATCCGTCCCATGCAATGTCGTGACAATCTTTAATTTCCCCCCGACCATCTGCCGCGCGAGCACGGCGCAAACGGCGTGCGGGACGGCATAATGGGCATGCAGCACATCCAGCTGCTCGCGTTTCGCCACTGCAGCAATTTTGTTGGCAAGCGCTAAATCGTACGGCGGATATTGAAAAACGGAATATTGGTTGACGCTCACTTCATGATAATAAATATTGCCGTATATTTTATTTAGGCGAAACGGCATGCTTGAAGAAATAAAGTGAATTTCATGGCCTTTTTCCGCCAGCAGTTTTCCCAACTCTGTGGCGACAACGCCCGAACCCCCTACAGACGGGTAACAAACGATGCCTATTTTTAGCTTCATCGTCACACTCCTAGCAAATCATGAATATGAATTGGCTTTTTGGTGAAAAAGCCTTCAGCGAACATAACGCCGACTTCTTTCCCAAACAGGCGTTCGCGGCTTTCGATGGTTTCAATATAACCGTTTGTAAGCGGCGTATCAACCGAACCCGCTGTCTTTGTAAATTGGCTTTCATAAGCGCGCAAGCTGGCGATTTTTTTCTCGATCGTATCGCTAATGTCGATGACAAAATGCGGACGGTCCCAGGCGTTAATCATGTAATAATAGACAGAAGACACACGATGAGCCGGCAAATCCGGTTCCGCTTGGTAACGGCGGATGCCGGCGGAAAAAACTGCTTCTTCGACAAGCCGGGCGCAATGTCCGTGGTCCGGGTGGCGATCCACCCAGTAAGGCGCAAACACTACAAGTGGACGATAGCGCCGGATGACAGTAACAATGTTTTTAATTGCTTCCTCGGTCGGATATAAACCACGGTCGGGGAGTCCAAGGTTGATTCTCGTGGCAACGCCTAAAATACGCGCGGCATTGTTCGCTTCCTGTTGCCGCCGTTCGACCGTGCCGTTGGACGACAATTCGGCAAGCGTTAAATCGCAAATGCCGATGCGGTAGCCTTTCTCCGCGTACTTCGCAATCGTTCCGCCCATGCCGATTTCGACATCATCGGGATGGGCGCCAAACGCCAGTATATGCAGCTCCTCATTCATCGTCTTCACCTTTTCTGCCGCGGACAATATTGCGCCACGCAAAATCGCCGCGTTCTAATCCTTTGATTAAAATTTCCGCCGTCCCCATATTCGTTGCCAGCGGTACAGAGTACACGTCGCATAAACGAATCAAGGCGCTCACATCCGGTTCGTGCGGCTGCGCCGTAAGCGGGTCGCGCAGAAAAATAACCATATCTATTTCATTGCGGGCAATCATTGCGCCGATTTCCTGGTCTCCTCCGTACGGACCAGATTGAAAGCGATGGATGTGCAGCCCGGTTGCTTCTTGAATGCGAAGGCCGGTTGTGCCGGTCGCATATAATTCATGCTGCGCCAAAATCGGCTGATAGGCGGTTACGAATGCAATCATATCCTCTTTCTTTTTATCATGCGCGATTAATGCGATTTTCACGATAGCACCCCCGCTCGTTTTTGCTTATTGTTTCTCGCTAGGCCTGCAGCAGCGCTACTCGATAATATGTTCTAACCCGTATACAAGCGTATGTAACTTCATCACCGTTTCGACAGACAACTTTACGCCTGACATAAACGAACCTCGGTGAAAAGAATCGTGGCGAATCGTTAACGATTGGCCGTTGCCGCCGAAAATCACTTCCTGATGGGCGACCAATCCAGGCAGCCGGACGCTGTGGATCGGAATGCCATCATATGTTGCGCCGCGCGCCCCGGCAAGCGTTTCTTTTTCATCGGGGTGCCCTTGTTTTTTCGATGGACGCACCGTGGAAATGAGCTGCGCTGTTTTCAATGCTGTTCCCGATGGAGCGTCTAATTTTTGATCGTGATGCAATTCAATGATTTCGACATCAGGAAAATATTTGGCTGCCATTTGCGCAAATTTCATCATTAGCACCGCGCCGACCGCAAAGTTAGGAGCAATGATCGCGCCAATTTCTTTTTCTTCCGCCAATGCAGTCAGCCGTTTAATATCTTCATCCGTAAAGCCGGTCGTGCCGACAACCGGACGGACTCCGTAGTGAAGCGCGATTTCCGCATGTTTTTTTCCTGCTTCCGGTGTCGTTAAATCGATGAGCACATCCGGTCTGACTTCCTCAAAACATCGGGCCGCATCGGTGTAAATCGGAGCGTGGATGCCGAAAAACCCTTCGATGTCCGCTAAGTCTCCGCCGTCATTTTTCCGGTCAATGACGCCGACAAGTTGAAAATGCTCGGTCTTTTGTACAAGCAAAACGGCTTCACGCCCCATGCGGCCGCGCGGGCCAGCAATGGCAATGCGAATCGTTTCCATGACTATTTCTCCTCCTCTTTTCGTGTCCAACGGTCTTTATCACGGGTGCGGAACTTTTTCATCACCATATCATGCGCCTCTTCTAAATCAATGTTTAAAGAGTTGGCAAAACAAATGAGCACAAATAACAAATCGCCGAGTTCTTCCGCCACCGTTTTTTCTTTTTCCGTCTGTTTTTTCGGCTTTTCCCCATAATAATGGTTGACTTCCCGCGCCAGTTCGCCAAGCTCTTCCGTCAGCCGTGCCAGCATTGCCAGCGGGCTGAAATACCCTTCTTTAAATTGGCTAATATATTCGTCGACTTCTTGTTGCAGTTGCTTGATTGTTTTTTCCTGCATCCATGTCACCTCTCATGTTTTCATGTTAGCGAAAAGCGGCGTTTTTGACAAATATTTTCGCACGCCGCCTGTCCGCGTTGCCTGAATGGACAACTTCATCTATAATTAAGGACGCCGACTACTCTGAATATGGAGGGAATGTATGATTTTCGGGCTAAAAATAAAAAACATCCTTTTCATTTTGCTTGGCGCTGCGATTTTTGCGTTTGGGCTTGTCCATTTTAACATGCAAAATAATTTAGCAGAAGGCGGCTTTACCGGAATCACGCTGCTGCTTTACTTTTTGTTTGACATTGATCCGTCCTATACAAACTTGGCATTAAATATTCCGCTCTTTTTTATTGGTTGGAAATTGCTTGGCCGCCAAACTTTTTTATACACGATTATCGGAACCATTAGCGTTTCTCTCTTTCTTTGGATTTTTCAACGCTACACCATTCATATGCCCCTGAAACACGATATGACGTTGGCCGCATTGTTTGCCGGCGTCTTTATCGGCGTCGGCCTTGGCATTATTTTCCGCTACGGCGGAACGACCGGCGGCGTCGACATTATCGCCAGACTCGTCTATAAATATAAAGGAATCAGCATGGGAAAAACGATGTTTACGTTTGATGTGGTCGTCATCACCCTTTCCTTGCTGTATCTTTCATATCGTGAGGCGATGTATACGCTTGTGGCGGTGTTCATCGCGGCCCGCGTCATTGATTTTATGCAGGAAGGCGGCTATGCGGCAAAAGGAGCGACGATTATTTCGGAAAAGAGCGAGGAAATCGCCAACCGGATTTTAACAGAAATGGACCGCGGTGTCACGATATTAAAGGGGCAAGGTTCCTACACGAAACGCGACCGCGATGTGCTGTACTGCGTGGTAGCAAAAAATGAACTGCCGCGTCTGAAAAGTGTCATTACTTCCGTCGATCCCCATGCGTTTGTGGCGGTCACAGACGTTCATGATGTGCTCGGCGAAGGCTTTACGCTTGATGAGCGAAAACAGCCGATTGAACAATAAAAAGGGGCACAATGCCCCTTTTACTCTTCTTTTTGGCGGGTACGGTTTTTTTCCTTCTCGCCTTGATATTTTCTCCAGCCTACGTAAGATAGCGTCAATATAATAATTCCTCCTGTCGAAACCATCACCCATATTAAAGACGGATCAGCTTCATCTTTTCGAACATCGTCAAACAACGCCTGCAAATCTTCGCGCATCTGTTTTAAATGTTCGTGCTTCTCCTTGAGGCTTAGTTGCCCAAAAGCGGGAGCTTGTAACATTTCTATGTCTTTATCTATTTTTTTCGCTTCCTCAACCGGCACATCGATTTTGACGCTCGGCTCAATTAGTTCATAACGATTTAAAAAGTTGTGGAGGGAAGCGGCAAACGATTCATCCCTTTCTTGATCTACCGCCTTCTCAAGCTGGTCAAATGTTTCCATCACCGTTGATTCCATCTCTGACCAAAGCGGCTGATGAGCCGAATGAATGGCATCAACAACAAGACGAAACTGCGTGATTTTATCGATTTTTTCTTCCGCCGGCAATGAAGAGGCGGCAACCGTTTTCAGGGCGTTTTCATGAGTGATCGTAACAGCGCGGAGTTCGTCGGCTGATTTCAGCCGGTCGCGCGCATTCGTTGCAAAAAACTGCTCGGAAAAATAGAGCAATACTTCTTTTGCTTCTTCAAATTGTCCATTTTTCGCCAATCGCAGCGCTTGATCCGAAATTTGATCTAGTTTTTTCCAGCCATCATCCTGTTCCGCGGCATCGTTTAGCGATGGAAATAAAAAGACGAATACCATCAAAGCAAGCAGCCATATTCGCTTCATCCTTGTCCCTCCTCCATTAACTACTACAATGTATGAAGGAGTGGACAAGAGTAGACCATTAATTTAGCGGGAGGACAAAACGGTTTTTTCGTACACATAATAAATAGCTAATCGCAATCGAAACAATGCTGAGCCAAAACGTAAAATAGCCGATTTGGGCAGCATACTGCTGCAGCACGCTATAGTGGGGCATCATTCCAAATACATAATCGATGATGTCATTGTGCAGCGCCCAAACCGCAGCAATCGCTAGGTGCATGCCGCGAAAGCGATAAAACGGCGCGTAGAGCATTCCTTCTATCGCCATCGCGCCGTGCGAAACGATTAACATCCAGCCCGCCACATCGAGCTCTCCTGTCACTTTCCATACCAATAAGTTCATCACTACCGCCCAAATCCCATACTTTACTAACGTGACAAGCGCTAATGCTTCTAATAAAGGAAAATGGCGGCGGCACAAAAACGCGAGCAAAACGAACACAAAAAAGAGACTTGCCGTCGGGCTATCAGGCACAAACGGCAAAAAAATGGGCGGTGTTTCCGCCAATTGATAACGGTACCATATATACCCGTAAATCGTTCCAAGGATATTTATGATGAATAAAAGCCATAAAAATGGCCGATATGCTAATATCGGATACAGCCATTTCACTCCTATGCACCTGCTCTCTATGCTTGTCGTGAATGAAAAAAGCTGACTAACCATAGCCAGCTTTTTTCTCGATGAATCGTTTATTTCTCTTTTAATCCCGCAATGAACTCAGAAAGCTTTTTCAGCTCTTCATCCGTACCTTTGAAAACGCCTTTAGGCATGTTGCCTTTACCATTTTTCGCAATGTTTGCGATTTCTTCCGGCTTCAAGCCTGTACCGATAAGCGATGGTGCAGCCGCGCCGCCGGATAAGTTTTCGCCGTGGCAGGACGTACATGTGTTAGCTTGGGCAATTTTATACCCTTCGGCGTTTTTGTCAATTTCCACTTCCGCACGGATTTTCCCTTGTTCCGCAGCTTTTTTCCAGTCATGCGTCACAACTGCTTCCCAAGTTAAATATATCATTGCCGCAAGCGTTAGAAGCATCATCCCGGTAGCGACTGGACGCTTCCATGGACGGCGTTCCGGACCGCGATCCAAAAATGGCGCCAATAATAACGCACCGAATGCCAAACCTGGTATGACAATGGCTCCAATGACGGTATAAGGACCTGACGCATACGAATATTTGAGCAATTGATACAGGAACAAGAAATACCAGTCTGGCAGCGGAACATATGCCGTATCCGTCGGGTCAGCAATACGTTCTAACGGAGACGGATGGGCGACCGTCAAACATAAAAAGCCAATCAAAAAGACAGAACCGACCATCCATTCTTTTAATAGAAAGTTTGGCCAAAACGCTTCCGTTTTCCCAGGATATTCCGAATAATCTTTTGGAATATTCGGCTTTCTCACGGCGGGAACGCGGGAATCGCCGACGAATTTCATTCCTTTACCGCGATGCATTCATATTTCCCTCCTTTTTTCTATCAATCAGCAACGTTCATCGCATCATAGTGGACCGGAAATACCTTGTCTGCGAATCATTAAAAAGTGCGCTGCCATTAAGCCGAGCAGTGCGGCAGGCAAGAAGAAAACGTGAATCGCAAAGAATCTTGTCAATGTTTGTGCCCCGACAATTTCCGGATCCCCTGCGAGCAATGTTTTGATCGCCGGACCGATCACCGGTGTTGCCTCCGCGATTTGCAAACCTACTTTTGTCGCAAACAGCGCTTTCATATCCCATGGCAACAGGTAGCCAGTAAAGCCGAGCCCCATCATGACCATAAAAATAAGCACGCCAACGATCCAGTTTAATTCCCGCGGCTTTTTGTATGCACCTTGGAAAAAGACGCGCAATGTATGTAAAAACATCATGACAATAACAAGGCTTGCACCCCAGTGATGCATACCGCGCACGATTTGACCGAACGCCACTTCGTTTTGCAAGTAATAAACAGATTCCCAAGCGTTTTTAATATCCGGAACGTAATACATCGTTAAAAACATTCCGGACAAAATTTGAATGACCGTAACAAAGAACGTTAACCCGCCAAAGCAGTAAACGAATGCGGAAAAGTGGTGGGCCGGGTTCACATGTTCCGGAACTTCATGGTCAGCGATATCCCGCCACAAAGGCGTAATATCCAAACGTTCGTCAACCCAGTCATACAGTTTGTTTAACATGTATTACGCCTCCCCTCGTGGTTTCGCTTTTCCTAAGTATAATTTTCCGTCTTTCACTTTGTACTCGTAACGATCTAGTGGAGCTTGTGGCGGCGTTCCCGGAACGTTCGTGCCGTCTTTCGTGTAGCGCCCGTAATGGCACGGACAGAAAAATTGGTTCGGATGTTCCTTATCCGTATTCCAGTCTACCGTACAGCCAAGGTGCTTACAAATCGGAGACAGTGCAACGATTTCTCCTTTTTCGTTTTTGTACACCCATGCCGATCTCGGCTCTTCCGACTCATACCAAGCGTCTTTTACTTTTACTTTGAAGTCAAAACGCTTTGGCTCGGCCGTAATGTCTTTTACATCCGCTACCGCTACCATCTCCGTTCCCGCTTCATCCTTTAAAATCGGATCAAAAGCAAAACGGAGCATCGGCATTAAAGTTCCAGCAGCCATAAAGCCGCCTACGCCAGTTAGCGTATAGTTCAAAAATTGGCGTCTCGTTACGCGATGTTTGTCACTCATCGTCTTCCCCCCTCTATACAAAATGAAGTCCATCCGGACAGTATTGTATAACACAATAGAAAACTAGGACATTCTAATGATAGCTCAATCGGCGGACAAGGTCAATATCGTCCTCGCTCTAACCTGCCAACTTTCTGCCTCGCCTCATCATGACCATTGTGAAATAAAAAAGCGAAGCAGTCCGGATGTTTGGTCACGGATCAGCTCGTACTTATATGATTCGTCCATATTTTCTAACGGAACGGCCGGAACAAGCCACAACCTGTCCGAAATCGCTGTTTCTTTCCCTTTCCATTCGCGGTCGCATGTGACATAAAACACATATTTCATTCCTTGTTCCATTAGCAGGCTTGTCCAATCCGTCAGCCTTTCTACAAGCGATTGTCTCGATTCGCTGAGGAAATAGGAAAACGGTGGAAATAAAAACACTCTGCCTTTTAACTGCCGCTCCAATTCCCCGGCAACAAGCTGCACAAACTCTCCCCCAGAAGCAGCCGTCTTGGCGCCATCGGCCATCGTAATAGGAATAAGAGGAATAAGCGCCGTGTCAATATAATCTTTTTCTTTTTGATACAGTTCCACATCCGCTGCTGTCCACTTCATATGTACTCCCCTTTTTTCAAAAGTTCATGTCCCCTATCACCATACCATATTTTTCAGCAAAAGAAAAACCTTGCATGCAGCAAGGTTTCATAACTTTTTCAACTCTTCGGTAAGACGGCGGAATGCTTCTTTATCTTGGCGGTCTAGCGCCTCATCAATCAGCTTCATTAACCGTTCCCGCTGAAATTCATACAGCGATTTTTCTAAAAATTGCTCGGCCAAACGCTGATCATTTTCGCTGACATGCACTTGTTTTGGCGCATACGGGTTTTCTTCCAGTACGGCAACATATTGCGGCGAATGAAAAGAAGCGCGGAAATTCAGCTGGATATAAATATCCTCATCACGGTTTAGACGGATGTCATGGAACGATTTTTCCGCGTCGGTCGTCATCACATTGCCTTTGTAAAAACGGAACGGAACATCATCGACACAATGGGTTGACATAATGATGCCGCGCGGACAATATTGGGCGTTTTCCACAAAATGAACCTTTTGCATCAGCTGGTCATGGCTCATTAAATAGTTTAAAATCCAGACACATTCGCGACGCTTCAACTGGTAGTTACTTAAAAACCAACGAATAAACTCTTTTTTTTCATTTACAGATACGTGCGTCATTATGCGCTTCCCCCTCTATCATTTTCCAAGAAAGAGGTAATATGGACCGCGGCTCTCCTACTCCTCTAACTGCAGCAACATGTCGGCTGCCTCCATGTGCCCAGGATCAAGACGTACAATTTGCTGGAATATTTCTTTAGCTCTCTCTCTGTCGCCTTCTTCGATGAGAAAATAGCCGTACTCCTCAAGGAAATCAATGTTGTTCTTAAAGAAAGTATATGCCTCTTGGTAATGGTTTAATGCATCGGAATACATTTCAAGCTTATGTTTCGCACGTGCTAAATCCCATTCAAACTGCGGGTCATACTCTCCTTGCGCCAGCGCTTCTTCTAGGCAGGAAACAACGTCTTCGTACCGCTCCTCGTGCAAGAGCAGCGCACATAACGTCGTCAGCGCTTCAATATAGCCTTGGTCAATTTCGATTGCTTTTTTCAGCCATGATTCCGCCTCATCCGGCTTTCCCAGCTTTAGCGCCATTTTTCCGGCATAGAGCAGCAATTCTTTGTTCCACTCATCGACATGGATGCCTTCCTTGGCAATGTCATAGCTTTTTTTCAGCTTTCCTTCATGCTCATACGCTTTCGCTAAGTACAGGTAAAGCGGAACGTATTCCGGATCGAGTTCTTTTAGCTCGCTTAGCTTTTCAATGGCGGTTTGATAATATTCCGCTTGGAATGCCGTCACCCCGTAGCCGAATAACGTCCGGCTGTCGACTTTTGTTTTTAGCGCTTCATCATAATACGGCAGCGCTTGCTCAAACTCCCCGCATAGGCTGAGCGCCTCGGCAAGCCGCTCAGCAATGAGGGTGCCGGCCATTTCCTTTGTTTTTTCCCGCACTTTTTCGTAAAATGGAATGCTTTTTGTATATTGTCCCATCGAAAAATATAACTCCGCTAAGGCAAATTGAATAATCGGTTCATCCGGCATTTTTTCATATGCCTGCTTTAACTTTCGTTCGCTGACTTCCTCAAGCCCTTGCATTTGATACAGATCGGCGGCAAGCAGACAGGCGCGTGCAAACAGCGGATCGTCTTCCTCAATTCGCGCTAAAATCTCGAGCGCCTTGTCCTCTTCGTCGAGCTCTGTATATACTTCCGCCAAAAACAAACGGATTTCCCCTTCGTCCGAATAGCGAAGGGACAACTCTTCAAGCAGTTCTTTCGCTTCCTCTAGCATTCCCCACGAATATAAATAATCGGCAAGTTCATATTTTTCTTCATCACTTCCGTTTTTCTTCACTTCAGGCACCAAAGATAACGCTTTATTCACTTCTCCATTTTCAACCAAACGGACAATTTCTTCGACGCGTGTCATAGACATTAACCCTTCCTTACGAAAAATGTGCGACAAACATCCCAGCCGCACGGATGATCCGCTCCGTGCCAAATCCGGGATAAAAATAAAGTTGATTTTCCACCTTCAGCAACCTTCCTTTATGAACCGTAATAACCGGAACATGATTATCATAATCGACAATAAGCGTTTCGGCAACTAAACGGCTCATCGCTTCCTTCCTATATAGATTATAATCTACTTCGCCGCCAATCCGCAGATCTCCTTTTTGCGGGTAAATGCCAATTTTTTTTAACACATTCAGCCCTAGCGGCGTTCGCTCCCGTAGCGGAAACGGAATAAATGGAATATGGTGCGCAGCAAGCAAGTTTCGCCATGCCGTTTCCTGCTTTTTCATTCGTTTTTCGTTTGGCCAATACGGCACAAAGGCAAGCGGGGCTGTTTTTATGATATCGGCAATCCAATACCATGGTACGGAATGCAAAACATCGCTCTCCTTAATTTCAACGAAAATGATTCGTATTTTCCATCTCCTGCAGGCAAGCACAAAGGACGGGGTCAGCATACGGGCGGGTACTTTTACACCGATGAAATAATCGATGGGGCTGTTTAACAAATGCTGTCGCAGCTTACGCAGTGTGGGAGCGAGCTCCTGTTCCGAAGGGACATCACAAACAGCTAGCAGCGTGGTGCAGCCGTTTTTGATGAGATATTGCTGAACATATTGTTTAAATTGGGCAAATGTCCGCGGCTGCTGAAAAGAAAAATCGACCATCACGTGTCCGGGTGTGACGATCATTTCTCCTATTTCCATGCGCATCCATGTATAGTGCTTCGCTTGTTCACCTATGTAGTCAATGCGATTATGATCCACCACGAGCGCACAGTGTTGCAGCCGTTCTTGACGAATGACATATGCGCTTTCAATAATATATGGCATGTCTTCATTCCCCCCTTACGACAGGATATGAGGGAATGAGGCAACATATGATTGGCCTTCTTCCCACTTATTTTCGGTGAAAGTGGGGCGCCTCGTTATGATAAAAAAGCAAGAAACCGGCATACCGTTTCTTGCTTTTTTGCTCACATTAAAGAATGAAGATGGTCAAAAAACGCCGGATACGAAACGGCGACCGCTTCCGGGCGTTTTAAATGGACGGCTCCTTTCGTAATGCAGGCGGCAATCGCCAACATCATGCCGATGCGATGATCGCCATGACTGTCGACAACAGCTTCCTCTGTTTGTAAAGCTGATTTGCCATGAATGATCATGCCGTCTTCCGTCGCCTCAATCTCGGCACCGAGCTTTCTTAATTCAGTCACGACCGTATCAATTCGGTTCGTTTCCTTCACTTTTAGTTCGCTTGCATCTTTAATAACCGTCGTTCCTTCCGCCTGGGTGGCAAGGAGGGCAATGATCGGGATCTCATCGATTAACCGTGGAATTAATTCGCCGCTAATTTCCGTTGCCGCTAACCGCGAAGTGCGGACGGTAATATCGCCAAACGGCTCGGTTTGTTCATTGCGAACGTTCGCAATCGTTATATCGGCACCCATTTTTTGCAGTACATCGATAATTCCGGTTCTTGTCGGATTTAATCCGACGTTTTTTAACGTAATTTCGCTGTTTGGGACAACAGCGCCCGCTACTAAGAAAAAGGCAGCTGAAGAAATATCTCCAGGAACGTATATACTGGTCCCTGCCAGCTGCTGCGGCCCTGTAACCGACACCGTAAGGCCGTCCACCGCCACATTGCCGCCAAACAGCCGAATCATGCGCTCCGTATGATCGCGGGAACGATTTGGCTCTGTTACTGCTGTCGTGCCAGCCGTTGCTAAGCCCGCCAATAAAATGGCCGATTTTACTTGCGCGCTCGCAACAGGAGATTCATAATGAATCGGCTGAAGTTCACCGCCGCGGATCGATATCGGGGTATAGTTTCCATGTTCGCGCCCGTCAATGCGCGCCCCCATCATTTTCAGCGGCTTCGTCACTCTTCCCATCGGCCGTTTGGCGATCGATTCATCGCCGATGAGGCAGGCGTGAAACGGACATCCGGCTAGAATGCCAAGCAATAGCCGCGCCGTTGTTCCCGAATTGCCAACATGTAAAATGTCAGACGGCTCCTGTAGTCCGTTCTGCCCTTTTCCCTCGACAACGACATGGCTTCCATCCTGCTTGATCACTACCCCCATTTTCCGGAAACAATCAATCGTGCTTAAACAATCTTCCCCCGGCAAAAAATTTTCGATCGTCGTCGTACCGTGCGCTATCGCTCCCAACATCACCGCACGGTGGGAAATCGATTTGTCTCCGGGTACATGGATGATTCCTTGCAATGATGAAATATTGGTTCGTAACTGCACGGCGTCCCCTGGTTACTAAAATCTATAAAAATCGACTCATCGCGACGGAACCAGGTAACATCGCTTACCGCTCGGATTCTCACCGAGTTCCATCAGGAAGGGAATCCCCTTGTCATTCACCTGCTGTGAAAGACACCCCGTGGCTCGCTGTCAGCGACGGCACCTGCCGTGCACCATTCCTTCCGTCGGTCAGTACACGACAATGATTTTAGCAACCAGGTCTACACCTCCTTTAGTTGAATTTGATATTGGTTCAGCCAACAACATTTGTGCAAGATATTCCATAACGACCATTCATGCTCTTGTTTGAAGTTCTCGATTTTACGTAACATCATGCTGAGATATTGTCGTTGTTTTGTTCCGCTTTTCGATTGCTTGTAGGATTCTTCCATCGACCCTAACACCGCAATCAAATGGCGTTTCACTTTCGTTTTTATGATGTGAATGAGTTCTTTTGGCAATCGTTCCTGATATCCTAATCCACGTCTGCCAATCACCAAAGCGGCGCTTTCATGAACGGATAGCCCATACTTTTTCCTATACTTGAAACGTCCAATGACGCTGGTGTACGCCGGATTCACTTTTTTGATGCGAAACCCAAGCCGCATCCCCCGACGAATGATAGTGTCAGTCAGTTTTTTCTTTTTGAAGTTGTGGGTGAAACGGTTAAATCTTTTGTCCGTATCATGTTGTTGTCTTAGTTGGATGTTTTCGATGACCACTGCCCCAACATTCTCTTGAAGCAGCCAGTCATACACATCTCTTACTGTTTCACCAACGATGTTGTTTCGTTTATTCGCCCGCACATATTCGAGTTCATGACAGTAAAACACTTTCGATTGGATGAAGTTTCCTTGTTTCGAAACGATGCTTACGGCGATGCGGTCAATGTTGATGTCAATTCCCGCTATTCGTTCCGCTTGAATCGGTTCATCATAGGCAAGTTCCCTGCCATACACTTCTTCCTCATAAATGAGATGGACATAATATTCCCCGTTTTTGCGTTGGATTTCAACGGTATATGGTCGATATTCGATAATGGGATTTCCTTTTGCATTCACTCCGACTTGTTCTCCCATGACGAGATCGATGATTTCCTCTTCATATTCTTCAGGAACCAACACAGGCAACCTCAAACGAGGAGCGTGTTTCCCTTTTTGTTGTTCCAGCGGGTTGGCGATTTCTACATACCATTGATTCGTGTTGTCGTCATACACTAGGCGAATATTTAAATTCCCTTTTTTGCTTTTATCGCCTCTGGCGTACAACTGATTCGAGCGCAAATCTTTCCATTCTTCGTTCGTGATGTTTCCTTTCAAGCGCTTATAAAAGTTCTCTCTTCCGCCAAAAATCACACGTGGAATCGTCCCTTGGTCGAGATGTTGCTTTAGCTCGGCTTCTTTCGCTTTGAGCTTTTCTAACCGTTGGTGCAATCCACCAAGACATGTTGGAAAATCGACATTCTTCGGTGTTTTTCTTCCATGTTGGTAGTCATCGATTTTCTGTTCGGTTTTTTCGATTTTTGCCTGCACATCCTCTAAGCGCATTGGAAGTAACTCACGTTGAGAAGAAATCAGCGATTGAGCAAGCAAGACCGCGTCTTCGGCAAACCGTTTGTTGAGCTGAAATTGGTGCGGAAGGTGCTTGATGATGTCTTTTGCGTTCCTTCCCTCGAGCAAACGGTTGAACGCGTATCGCTTCGCGGAACCAAAGACGCGCATCAACTCATCCAATGAACAAAGTTGTGATGCATCATGAGAAATGATTTTCATCCCCCGAACCGTTTTCATCCCCTTGCCTTCCCCCTTGTTTGGATCCTTAAGAACATATATTCGCCAAATCTTCTTCATTTCCTTTTTACATGAGGAAGGAGGAGATGATTTTTAATCATCAGACAGGTGGCGATGGAAAAGATGGAGAACATCCACCTCTTCACGTTCAATAACAGGGGATATTTACATGATTTCATACATTTTTATAGAGTTTCTCAAACTGCTTATACCTCCATTTTATACTTCATACGTTTCATAATTCGTATGTTCTTGAATGCACGCTTTCGCCTTCGCTCGATCTTCTTCGCTTTGAAAGCTAAGCCGCAATACCCCGTATATTTCTTCCCTTGTTTCAATAATGCGGATATTGGTGATGCTGATGTTCTCTTTGGCTAGATAGCCAGTGACTTCGGAAATAACTCCAGGGTAATCGGGTACATCAACATATAAATCGTAAAACGATGGAATCGCCCCTTTTGTCCGCGCCGGCAGACCGTCGCGAAATTGTTTTGCCTCTAGGAAATAATGATAAATCGCTGCGCTGTTTTCCTCTTCCACGATGGAACGGAGCTTTTTCATCTCCGTGATCCAGCGGTCAAACAACGTTAAAAGCTCGTCCTTATTATGTATAAAAATATCGCGCCACATTTCCGGGTTGCTCGAGGCGATGCGCGTAATATCGCGAAAGCCTCCCGCGGCAAGGCGGCTGACAAGCGGATTTTCTTTTTCATACTGTTGGGCTTGGTGAACCAGACTTGCGGCGATAATATGCGGAAAGTGGCTGATCACCCCGGTAATACGGTCGTGTTCCTCCGGAGACAGCACGACAAACTGCGCTTTCGTTCCTTTCAGCCATTCTTTGAGGCGCTCGATTTTCTCCGCTGCCACTCCGTTTGTCGGCGTCAATACGTAAAAAGCGTTCTCAAACAAATGCGCCCGCGCTGCAGCAACGCCGCTTTTATGCGAGCCCGCCATCGGGTGGCCGCCGATAAACGTGATTCCTTGCTTTCCCAACCGCTGCGCATGGTGGACAATCCGCTGTTTCGTGCTTCCTACATCGGTGACAATCACGTTCTCTTTTAGTAGATGGACGGGCATTTGCGCTAAAATTTTTTCCGTCTGCATGACAGGCGTCGCTAAAATAATCAAGTCCGCATTCTCCATTCCCCGCTCCAGTGACGAAGCGGCTTCATCAATCACTTTTAAGGAACGGGCAAGTTTCAGCTCCTGTTCGTTGACGTCATATCCGATAATGACAGCGTCCGGGTGTACTTTTTTCACCGCCAGCGCGATGGACCCGCCAATTAAACCAAGACCAACGACAAAGACGTTTCCTTCCAATCGCTTCACCTTCTTCATCTGAACTTCCACACGACTAAAGTCGGTGGGTTCTGGCGTACGAAAGAGTTTTTCCTACATCTGTGTGCAAGCACTTACTCTTGTTCCGCCAAACTTTCATCGACAAACACCTCAACGGACCGGTGTTTAGCGCCCTGCCGGCTCGGTTCAAAACTCTTTTCCACTTCATCCCAGCGCCTTAAGTCACGGGCTTTTGTGGTATATGCATTTGTAAAAATGCGCCCGCTGCCTGGGGAAGCAACGGGACGGTTCATCCGCTATACAAGTTGTTTTTCCCGGATCATTTGCGCCAACGCGCTAATTACCCGTTCGTTCTGCTCTTTCGAACCAACGGTAATACGCACGGACGTCGGAAAGCCGAGCGCATTGCCGGAGCGGACGATAATGCCGCGCTCAAGCAAATATTGAAAGACTTCATTTCCTTCGATCGCAAAATCAATCAAGATAAAATTCGTCTGCGAAGGATAGTAGCGCAAGCCGTTTTCCTCACAAAAACGGTAAAACATCTCAAGCCCTTCTCTGTTTTTGTCCGAACAGGCGCGGATAAACGCTTGGTCATCTAGTGCTGCGATCGCCGCTGCTTGTGCGACGCTGGATGTATTAAATGGCTCGCGCGCCGGCTCCATCCCTTGAATAAGCGCTTCACTGGCAATGCCATATCCGACCCGGAGCGCCGCTAGCCCATATGCTTTGGAAAACGTCCGCAAAATCATCATATTATCATATTGCGCAAGAAGCGGAACGGTTTGCGGATAATCGTCCGCCCTCACGTATTCATAATATGCCTCGTCCAGCACCACGAGGACATGTTTAGGAACGCGCTCCAAAAACGATCGCAGCTCCTGTTCCGTGACATACGTTCCAGTTGGGTTATTCGGGTTGCAAATCCAAACGACACGCGTATTTTCATCAATGGCCGCAAACATCGCCTCCAAATCATGGCGTCCGTTAACAAGCGGGATTTCGCGAATTTCCGCTCCTTCGATGACCGCATTATGACGATATTGCGGAAATGTCGGCGCAGCCATGACCGTGTTCGTGCCGGCCGATAAAAACGCACGCGAAATAATTTGTATGACTTCATCCGACCCGTTGCCAAAAATAAGCTGCGTTTCTTTTACACCTAAATGTGCCGCCACTTTTTCCCGCAACAGGCGCGCATATCCATCTGGATAAACGGCAAGACGGTCTAATTCGCGGATGATCGCCTCTTTTACAGCAGGTGAACATCCGTATGGATTTTCGTTGGATGCTAGTTTAATAATATCGGAAAGTCCGTACTGCCGCTTCACTTCTTCAATCGATTTCCCCGGCTGATAAGGGGACAACCCCCTTAACTGTGCTTTGATTTCCATAACGACACTCCTTATTTCGAGCTTTCATAGCGATGAACACGCATGCTTCAGCGGCGCTACAAGCGAACGGGCGTAACGTTGAAACTCAGCAAGCGCCTCTTCTTTGTTTGCTGGTGTTTGCAACTGTTCATTCAGCTGCTCTATTTTTTGCACGAGCGCACTGCCAATTACTACACCGTCGCAATAGTCTTTTAACATCTTCACTTGTTCGCTAGTGGAGATGCCAAATCCGACAACGACAGGGACGCGGCTATGCTGCTTTACTTCCGTTAAAAAGTCGTTTAATGTTTCCGGCAACGTGTCGCGCACCCCGGTTACCCCAAGCGATGAAACGCAGTATAAAAACCCTTGCGCATGGGAAGCGATGGTTTTAATCCGCTTTTTCGATGTCGGCGCCACTAGCGAAATAAGCGGGATGCCTGTTTTTTCGCCAAGCCGGCGGATCGGGCCGCTTTCTTCAAACGGAAGATCTGGAATTAACACCCCATCCACTCCGTTTTGTTGCGCTAAAGTAAAAAAGGATTCTTCTCCTAATTGTAACACAGGATTGTAATACGTAAAGATAATAATCGGAATTTTTACGCCTTTTTTTCGCATTTCCGGAACTAATTCGACCGCTTTTTGCAGCGTCATCTGTCCGCGCAGCGCCCGCGCGGCTGCCCGCTGAATAATCGGGCCATCCGCAAGCGGATCGGAATACGGCACGCCGAGCTCTAACATATCGGCGCCTGCTTCTTGAAGCGCAAACGCTAGTTCCACCGTAATATCTGGGGTTGGATCCCCGGCGACAATAAACGGAATAAACATCGGTTTAGTTACGGTACACAGCGGCAACGTCGCCATCCTCCTTTACGTTGATATAGCGCATCATCGTTTGCACGTCCTTATCCCCGCGGCCCGACAGGCAGACGAGCACTGTCTGGCTTTTGTCCATCGTTTTCGCCAGCTCCACTGCTTTGGCCAATGCGTGTGCCGACTCGATCGCCGGAATAATTCCCTCTTCCCGCGATAACAATTGAAACGCGGCGATCGCTTCCTCGTCGGTCACACTTTCGTAGCGAACGCGGCCGATGCTCGCCAAATATGCATGTTCCGGGCCGACGCCTGGATAATCGAGACCGGCGGAAACGGAATACGGTTCGATAATTTGCCCATATTCATCTTGCAGCAAGTATGTTAAAGAGCCGTGGATAACGCCTTTCGTGCCTTTGGTGATGGTCGCGGCGTGATACGGGGTATCGACTCCTTTCCCCGCCGCTTCTACGCCGACAAGCTTGACGTCATCCTCCAAAAACGGATAAAACATGCCAATCGCATTGCTTCCGCCGCCCACACATGCGACAATGACGTCCGGCAGCTTTCCTTCGCGTTCAAGAATCTGCTGCTTCGCTTCATCTCCGATGATGCGCTGAAATTCACGCACCATTTTTGGATACGGATGCGGCCCAACGACAGAGCCGATCATATAAAAATGATCGTCGCAATGCTGCACCCAATAGCGAATCGCTTCGTTCGTCGCATCTTTTAGAGTCCGGTTGCCGCTGTATACCGGAACAACCTCAGCGCCCAGCAATTTCATGCGAAAGACGTTTAATTCCTGCCGCTTCATATCTTCCTCTCCCATAAAGACGATGCAATCCATGCCGAAATGCGCCGCTACGGTGGCAGCGGCGACTCCGTGCTGCCCTGCACCCGTTTCGGCAATAATTTTTTTCTTGCCCATCCGCTTCGCCAAAAGCGCCTGTCCAATGGCATTATTAATTTTATGAGCGCCGGTATGGTTTAAATCTTCGCGCTTTAAATAAATTTTAGCACCGTTTAACAGTTTCGTTAAATTCGGCGCAAACGTAAGCGGAGTCGGGCGCCCGGAATATTGCTGCAAAATGCGGATATACTCCGCTTTAAACGTCTCATCAGCCAGCGCCTTCGTTAGTTCTTCTTCTATTTCCTCAAGCGGAAGCATTAACGTTTCCGGCACAAATCTTCCGCCGAAATCTCCAAATCTGCCATTCTCGTTTGGAACGTTATACATAGTTCGCCACCTTCTTTTCGATTTCTCTCATTTTTTCCACGCTTTTTTCGCCGTTTTCTTCAATCCCGCTGCTAATGTCAATGCCGTACGGCCGATAGGCTAAAAGCCGCTCAACATTTTTCGGCGTAATCCCCCGGCAATAAAGCAGGGGACAGCTTGTCGGGCCGCTTCTTCTAAATAAAGCGGAACATTGCTCCAGTCAAAGGCAACTCCCGTTCCTCCCCACGCCCCGCTTACACGGCTATCAACGACATAGCCGTCGGCGACGCCAGCATATTGTTGCATCTTGCTAACGGCATCATCATCATGATGAATCGCCTTCCAAACAACAAGTCCTGTCGCTTCTTTGATCGCTGCGACATGCGCCGCCGTTTCATGACCGTGGCATTGAATGACTGAAAGCGGCAGCTGCGATGCAACGTTGACAACCAGCTCCGTCGGCGCATTGACAAACACGCCGACAAGCTGCTTATTGCCAAGCTCGATCGTTTGCAGCCATTGCTTCACTGCTTCCACTTCTACTTTCCGCTTGCTTTCGGCAAAAATCAGTCCAATGTAATCCGCTTTACTTTGCAGCGATTTTTGCAAATCAGACGCGGAACGGTTGCCGCAATATTTAAGACGGACGGGCAAGCGAATCAACCTCCCCAAACAATTCATACACCGCCGCCTGCACATCGGCTTTGCGCATCAGCGCTTCGCCGACAAGCATGGCATTGGCCCCGTACGTTTGCACTTTCTTGACATCGTCGAAAGTGGCGATGCCGCTTTCACTGACGATGATGCTCGAATCCGGAATGAACGGAGCCACTTTTTCGGTTGTTTCCAAAGCTGTCACAAACGTATGCAAATCACGGTTATTAATCCCAATTATTTCTGGAGTAAACAAGTCCAAAATTCGCTCCAGCGTTTCGCGCGCATGCACCTCGACTAAACATTCCAGCCCTTTGTCATACGCCTCTTGATACAGTTCGTACAACAATTTTGGCGGCAGCGCTTCGCCGATTAATAAAATCGCATCGGCGCCGATGCGCACGCTCTCCTCGATCTGCAAGCGGTCAATAATAAAATCTTTGCGCAAAACCGGAACGCCTACCGCCTCCTTCACCTCGCGCAAATAACGGCGATGTCCCTGGAAATAACGTTCATCCGTCAATACGCTGATCGCATCGGCACCTGCTTTTTCATACGCTTTAGCAATACCGACTGGATGGAAATCGGGGCGGATGACCCCCTTGGACGGAGAAGCCTTTTTCACCTCAGCGATTAAGCCAAGCGAGCGGTTAGGCTGCTCGAGCGCCGCCCGCAGCGAACGCTGCGTTCTCGCTGACAGCGGCTCCGGCAAGGTGAGTGTTTTCATTTCTTCGCGTTTCGTAGCAATAATTTGTTCAAGCATATTGTTCCACCTCTTTCAGGCGCAAGCGCTCGAATTGTTCATACGCTTTCTTTGTCATCAGCGCTTCTTTCGCCATTTCCACCCCTTCGTGAATCGTGTCCGCTTCCCCCGCCGCATATAAGGCGATGCCAGCATTTAAAACGACAATATTGGTCGCACTTTCATTAGCCTTTCCTTCCATAACCGCTTTTAACAGCTCGGCGCTTTGCTGCACAGTGTTCACTTGAATATGTTCCAATTTTCCGCGCGCAAGCCCGTATTGTTCCGGCGTGATGACAAAGCGGCAGATTTCTCCGTGTTTCAGTTCGACCACATCCGTTTCTGCGGCGATGCTGCATTCATCAAGCCCATCTTTCCCCGTTACGAACAAAACATGTTCAGAACCAAGGCGGCGCAGTGTTTCCGCAAGTTTTTCCGCATACTGTGTCGAATAAACCCCGATGACTTGCCGCTTGCAGCGCGCTGGATTGGCAAGCGGCCCAATGAGATTAAATACGGTGCGAAAGCCGATCTCTTTCCGCGGCAGTGCGGCATGTTTCATTGCCGAATGATACAGCGGCGCAAATAAAAACGCTAACCCTTTCGTTTTTAACGCTCGTTTCGCTTCCTCTGGAGTGGTTTGAATGCCAATGCGAAGCGCTTCTAACACGTCCGCGCTTCCGCTTTTGGAGGAAACGGCGCGATTGCCGTGCTTCGCCACTTTGACGCCGAGCGAAGAAACGACGATCGCTGCTGCTGTTGAAATGTTGAACGTCGATGCCCCGTCTCCTCCCGTTCCGCACGTATCGATGACTTCTTCTTCATAATCGAGGGTCATCATGCGGCTGCGCATCGCTCTCACGAATCCCGTCAATTCATCGACCGTTTCCCCGCGCAAGCGCAAAATCGATAGAAAGCTAGCAATTTGGCTCGCTGTCGCTGCCCCGGACATCATCGCCATCATCGCTTCATACGCTTCTTCCTCCGTCAGCACATATCCGTCAATACATTTATGAAGAAGTTGTTTCAACATATAGGTTCTCCCCTCTCATAAATAATTGTTCCGCACGCTCAATCGCCTTCATTAAAGCGCTCGCCTTATTGCGTGTTTCCTTCCATTCGAGTTCAGGAACCGAATCGGCGACAATCCCCGCGCCGGCCTGCACATACGCGCAACCGTCTTTGACGATCGCCGTGCGAATCGCAATGCATGAATCAATATTGCCGTCAAAGCCGATGTAGGCAATCGTGCCGGCGTACAAATTGCGCGCCGTCGGTTCTAGCTCCTGTAAAATTTGCATCGCTCTCACCTTTGGCGCGCCGCTTACCGTCCCGGCCGGAAACGCGGCAAGCAAGGCGTCAATCGGATGCACCTCTTCCTTTAATTCGCCTGTTACTTTCGAAATTAAATGCATGACATGCGAAAACTTGCCGATTTCCATTAATACAGGCGTCCGAACCGTTCCATATTTGGCCACTTTTCCGATATCGTTGCGGGCTAAATCGACGAGCATATAATGTTCGGCTCGTTCTTTTGGGTCATGGCAAAGCTCCTCGGCAAGCCGCTCATCCTCTTCTGGCGACCGTCCCCGTCTTCTCGTTCCGGCGATCGGATGAATTTCCATATGGCGGTTATACACCTGAATGAGCTTTTCCGGAGAGCTGCCGACAATCTCAAAATTGTCAAGGCAAAAATAAAACATATACGGCGATGGATTAATGTGGCGCAGCATCCGGTATACTTGAAATCCGCTGACGCGAACCGGGACAGCAAACCGCTGCGATAAAACCGCTTGAAACACGTCCCCGCTGGCAATATACCGTTTAATCGTCTCTACATCTTGTAAAAATCTTGCCTTGTCATAATTGGAGATAACCCCTTGAAAGGAAACGCCCGCTTCTTCGTCTGCGCGATCAAGCAATAACAAACGCTCTTCTCTTCCGCTTGCTGCTTTTTTCATTAATGCGGCGATCTGTTTAAGTCCTTGTTCATACTTTTTTTTCTTCGTTTCTTCCGTATCTTGCTCCGTTAAACGGACGTAATGGATGAAGACAAGCTCACGTTTATGATGATCCAATACGATCAAAGATTCGCAAAAAGTAAAATAGCCGATCTTCATGGAAAGGTCCCGGTTCGGATGAATGGGAACTTTTTCGATGGCAGAAATAAAGTCATATCCTAAAAAACCAACCGCGCCGCCGGTAAACGGAATCGCTTCGTTCAGCCGTTTGACGCAAAGCTTCTGCTCAATGAAGCAAAACGCTTCTTTCAGCGAAGAAGTGTTTGCTATTTCTTCACCGCGCTCATCGATGACGGAAAACGTATGGCCATTTTTGCTTTCCAGCGTCAAAAACGGTGACAAGCCGATGAAAGAATAGCGAGCCCACGGCGACTGGTCATCTTTGCTTTCTAGCAAAAACACCGCATCCTCGCGCAAATTTTCAAAGATTTTTAGCGGCTCGAATACATCGGCTAAAAAGCGGCGCACAATCGGAATCGTGCGGAAGTGGCGCGCATCTTCCAAAAATGCGGCAAGCGTGTAGTTGGACATGATTCTCCTCCTCCGTTTATTCGGATGGAGAATGAGGGTTTGTGAGGCGAAATAGGGGAATGAAAAAACCCAAAGACAGAGATGTCTTTGGGTAGACTGTGCATTCATTGAACAAACGCTCACCTCAACTAAACTCGCTCATTCTCATCTACCCTAAACTCTGCTCTCACTCTGCTTATGGATAACTTTGCTTTCTATCATATTACATTTCGTTTTTTTTTGTCAACGATAAATCTGGCCGCAGGACGACTGCATCCCGCAAATAAACATGAGAGATTTCTTCTTGCTTTTTCGTTGTATGAACGGTCATCATCACCCGGATGCAGCGCGGCAGGGAATTTGGCACCGGAATTTCCCTCATACACATGACCGGAACATACGTCCACCCTTCCAAGCGGCGGAGCGCTTGCGCCGGAAAGGTCGCGGTAATATCTTCCGTCACCGAAATAAGCACAAACGATACATCGCTTGCTGCGACGTCGTTGGCCCGAATCATTTCCCTCAGCAACGTTTCCGTGGCGTCGACAATTTCGTTTGCTTCATTGCGCTCTACCGTAATCGCTCCCCGAATGCCGCGAATCATACTCTACCCCCTCCCGTTGGGCAAATTCATGAAGCAAAGTGGATAATGTGTCGTCATCCAGTGTTTCGATGTCTACTTCGCCAATATCTTTTAATAGCACCATGCGCACCGTTCCCGCCTTTGCTTTTTTATCGCCTTTCATTTTTTTGAGAAGGCACTCGAGTTTTAGCGATGCTGGGATGGAAACAGGAAATCCGTATGTACGAAACCAGGCTGAAAACTGATGGTCGGCAAACGAGCGCTTATATACTCTCTCGCTGACAAAAATGGCAAACAGCATCCCAAGCGCTACACCATCGCCATGGGTGATCGCTCCGTAGCCAAGTTCGCTTTCTAACGCGTGCCCAAGCGTATGGCCGAAATTTAAATGGGCGCGGACTCCCGTTTCTTTCTCATCTTCACGCACAACGCTTGCTTTGATTTCAATTCCTTTTTGAATGCAATATTGAAGCCGCTCTCCCGTTAAGTCGGCAAGCGTATGGATTTCCTGACGCAGCCATTCGTAAAAGCGGCAGTCGCGGATCAGCGCATGCTTAATGACTTCGGCAAAACCGGAGCGCAGTTCTTTTTCCGGCAGAGAGCGCAAAAAGGCGATGTCATAAACAACCGCTTCCGGCTGGTGAAACGCCCCAATCATGTTTTTTCCGAGCGGATGGTTGATCGCCACTTTGCCGCCGACGGCGCTGTCATGCGCAAGCAACGTGGTTGGGATTTGTATATATCGAATGCCGCGCATATAAGTGGCTGCGACAAACCCGGCCAGATCGCCGACCACGCCACCGCCAAAGGCAAGAATAAGGGAATGGCGGTCAAGGCCGCACTCGAGTGCGGCAGTTTGACATGCATAATATTGCTCGAACGATTTTGCCCCTTCCCCGCTCGGAATGACATGCGTGTACACTTCGTAGTCATCGGCCAGCATTGCACGAAGCTCCGCTAAATACAACGGTTCCAGCGTTTGATCGGTGATAATCAGCAGTTTCGTTCCTCTAGGGAAAGATAAAGATCGGAGAATTTCCGGCAGGGAATGGATAATCCCCTCCCCGAGAAAGAGCGGATACTGTTTTGTTTTCGTTTCAATAAGCAGCTGTTTCATCATTAAAACTCCCTCGCATAACGGCGCATTTTTTCAACGTTTTCCTTGATGAGGTCCATGCGATCCTGTCCGAATTGGTCGACGATCGCAGCAGCCACTTCCCAGGCCACCACCGCTTCGGCAACGACGCTGGCCGCCGGCACGGCGCAGCTGTCCGAGCGCTCAATGCTGGCCGCAAACGGCTCCTTCGTTTCAATGTCTACGCTTTGCAAGGGCTTGTACAGCGTCGGAATCGGCTTCATCACTCCGCGCACGACAATCGGCATGCCGGTTGTCATTCCGCCTTCAAAGCCGCCGGCGCGGTTCGTCCGGCGCGTGAACCCTTTTTCTTTGCTCCAAATAATCTCATCATGCACTTCGCTTCCCGGGCGGCGCGCCGCTTCAAAGCCGATGCCAAACTCCACCCCTTTAAAGGCGTTAATGCTGACGACCGCCGCGGCAATTTTAGCATCAAGCTTGCGGTCATAATGAACATGGCTGCCTACCCCTGCCGGCACTCCTTCGACAATCACCTCGACGATGCCGCCGATCGAATCGCCGTTTTTCTTGGCGTTGTCGATCGCTTCCATCATTTTAACGGCTGCTTCTTCATCAAAACAGCGCACCGGTGAGGCCTCTGTCACTTCCTGCAGCTCCTCGAGCGATTGATAATCAAGCCGCTTGGCGCGGACGCCGCCGATTTCCAACACATGTCCGGCCACGCGGATGCCAAGCTCCTCTAAAATCCGCTTCGCCACCGCTCCGGCCGCAACCCGCACCGTTGTCTCGCGCGCTGATGAACGTTCCAACACATTGCGCATATCACGATGCCCGTATTTTAACGCGCCGTTTAAATCGGCATGCCCCGGACGCGGACGCGTCACTTTTCGCTTCACTTCTTCCGCATTATCGATCGGTTCGATAGCCATGATGCTTTGCCAATGTTTCCAGTCGCGGTTTTCGACGACAAGCGTAATCGGCGAACCAAGCGTTTTTCCATGGCGGACGCCGCTTAAAATTTTCACTTCGTCTTTTTCGATTTGCATCCGCCGCCCGCGCCCGTATCCTTTTTGCCGTCTTGCCAGCTCTTTATTAATATGCTCGGCAAGCAGCGTCAATCCCGCTGGCACTCCTTCCAAAATCGCTGTCAGCTGCGGGCCGTGTGATTCTCCTGCTGTTAAATAGCGCATGTTTTTCTCTCCCTTCAACTCTTTAACGCGGTTAAGTAAAAATATATCATAAATTTAAAAAATGAAAATAGTTTTGGATAAAAAAAGAATTCATCTTAGCGATGAACTCTTTGGCGAATGATTCACTTTTTGCGATAAAAAAACGTATCTTCTATTTCGAAACCGTACAAAACCGGATTAAAAATTTGCTCCGTGCTTCCGACAAACAAAATCCCGCCTGGCCGCAGGGCTTCGTTAAATTGATGATAAAGCTTTTGTTTTGCCTCTTCCGTAAAGTAAATAAGCACGTTGCGGCACACAATTAAATCAAAGAAACGCCCAAACGGGTCGGCAAGCAAATTATGTTTTTTAAATTTCACCGCTTTTTTTATCTTTTCGTCTATCTTATAATACATTCCTTCTTTTGTAAAAAACTTTTTTTTCATTTCTTCCGGAATTTCCTGCAAGGAGCGCTCCGTATACAGCCCGATTTGCGCGCGGGCGATCGCGTTTTCATCGATATCGGTAGCGAGAATCGAAATATCAGCCAGCGGCACAAATTTGGATAATATCATGGCTAGCGTATACGGTTCTTCCCCGGTGGAGCAGGCGGCGCTCCATATTTTTAAACGGCGGTTTTGCGCAAGCAGTTTCGGCAGTATTTTCCTTTCTAGCACTTCCCACCGTTTCGCATTTCGATAAAATTCGGATACGTTAATCGTAATCCGGTCCAAAAACTCGTGAAACAGCCCTTCATCCTTTTCCATCGCTGCGAAAAATTGCTGAAAGTTTTTCAGCCCTCTTTTTTCATAAAGCGATGTCAGCCGTCTTTTCATTTGCGCTTCTTTATACAAAGACAAGTCAATGCCCGTTTTCCGCTTGATATTTGCGATAAATTGCTGATAGTCGTTCATCCCTGTTTTTCCTCACTTTTCTCCCTTTTTCCAGCGATAGCTATCTATGCCATAAGTATATCGCAATGCTGATAGGGAAGAAAGAAAAAACCGCAACACAAAAACCGGTCATATCGCTGACCGGCTTTTCAGTATACCCATTGATTGATTAATTTCGAATAATTGACAAGTTCTTCTTCTTTGAAAAAGAGATTGATTTCGCGTTCTGCGCTTTGCGGTGAATCGGAGCCGTGAATCACATTTTTGCCAACTGTTAGTCCGTAGTCGCCGCGAATCGTGCCAGGCGCCGCTTCTTGTGGATTCGTTTTTCCCATCATTTGCCGTGCAGTCGCAATGACATTTTCTCCTTCCCAAACCATGGCAAACACCGGACCGGATGTAATGAAATCGACTAATTCCCCGAAAAACGGGCGTTCTTTATGCTCCGCATAGTGCTGTTCTGCTAATTCGCGCGATACTTGCATTAATTTTGCCCCGACAAGCTGGAAGCCTTTTTTCTCAAAGCGGGAAACGATCTCGCCGATTAAATTGCGCTGAACCCCGTCAGGCTTGACCATGATAAACGTTCTTTCCATCACGTATACTCCACCCCTACTGTAATATGTACTAGGAAACCGGGTTCCCCACCAAAATAGTACCATTGTTTTCAGCCAATAGCAATAATATCCTTGAAAACGCTAAGAATCCCTTTTTCCAATATACTTCGCTATATCATATAATGTCGAACGCGCTTTATTGTTCGGCAGCGTTTCTAATACACGCAGCGCTTTGTGTAAATAGCGGTCGCTCAGCTCATACGATTTTTCAATCGCATCCGTTTGTTTAATTAGCGCAATAATTTCCTTCATTTCTTCCGCCGTTGTTTCCGGGCGCACCACTGTTGTAATTTTAGCTTTGAGCTGCTCATTATTTTCCATGGCAAACAAAACAGGCAGCGTTACATTTCCTTGCAATAAATCGCTCCCTGCCGGTTTGCCGAGCTGCGCTTCCGTCCCGGTAAAATCAAGAATATCATCGGTGATTTGAAACGACATACCAACGTAATATCCAAATAAGTAGAGGCGCTCCGCCACGTCTTTCGGCGCGTCGGCGACAATCGCCCCAAGCTGGCAGCTGGCGGCAATCAACAGCGCGGTTTTTCGTTTAATGCGCCGCAAATAGCAGCGTAAATTTTGCTCAAAGCGATATTTATCTTTAATTTGTTCAATTTCCCCCCGGCATACTTCCACGATCGTATTCGCTAACACTTGATGGGCAAGCGGGTTGTCAAGACGTGTTATCCGTTCGAGGGAACGGGCGAACATATAGTCGCCGGTATACATGGCAAAACGATTGCTCCATTTCGCTTTAATCGTCTGTCTGCCCCGGCGCAGCTCGGCATCGTCAATCACATCATCATGCACAAGGGAAGCCATGTGAATGAGTTCTAACGCCACCGCTACATGCTTAATGCGCTCGATATCATAATCGCCGAATTTGGCGGCAAGCAATACAAAAACGGGACGGATCCGTTTTCCGCCCGCCTGCAATAAATGCAGCGCCGCCTCGCTAAGCTGCGCATAATCGGACTGGATTGTTTCTTCCAACTCTTTTTCCACTTCACGTAAATCCGTATTCAAAAACGAATACATCGCCTTTAGCTTCATGATGTTCACCTTAACTATTATCGTTTATAACCTAAGTGCATCGCCGCAACGCCAAAGGTGTACGGTTTCACTTCGATATCGACAAAACCGGCTTCGCGAAACATTTGCGCCAGCTCATCTCTGCCCGGAAAATCGCGCGCCGATTCTTGAAGCCATGAATATTCTTCATAACTTTTCGCCAATAATTTTCCGAATAAAGGCATAATAAAGCGAAAGTAAAAATAATATAACTGACGAAAACCGATTAACGTCGGCTGAGATGTTTCGAGACAAACAACCATTCCCCCTGGCTTTGCGACGCGGTACATTTCTTTTAGAACCGTCATATAATCAGGCACATTGCGCAATCCAAAACCGATCGTCACATAGTCAAACATGTTATCGGGAAACGGCAAATTCATCGCATTGCCGTGAATAAGCTTGACGTTCGTCAGCTGCCGCTCTTTTATTTTTTGTTCTCCTACTTTTAACATGTTTTGGCTGAAGTCAAGCCCGTATACTTCACCGCTTGGCCCGACCGCTTCGGCGAGCGCAATCGCCCAATCAGCCGTGCCGCAGCAAACATCGAGCGCTTTTTTTCCTTTTTGCACATTCATCCGCTTCATCGTATCTTCCCGCCATTTGAGATGGCGCCGGAAGCTAATGACCGAATTCATGCGGTCATAATGTTGATAAATTTTTTCAAACACATGGTGAACCCGTTCTTCTTTCGATTGATGCATACTTCTACCCTTCTTCCACCGTCTTTTTCGCGATGGTTGAAAAACCGCCAGTTAGCTCAGAAATGCGGATTTGCAACATCTCATTGACTTGTAATTTCGCGTTTAGCACCGCTTCTTTGCAATGATCGATATATCGATTGCAAATATGAAGCAAATATTGCTTCTGCTCTTTCGTTACCGTTTTGGACTTTGGAAAGAGAATATTTCCCATTAGTTCAAACAAAGCGGAAGAACCGGAGCGGACGAACGTTTCCTTTTCCGCGATTAACCTCCTTAGCAGCAAATAATAATAGGAAAACTTCCCCCATACAGGTGTGGAAAAATGGGCGGCCATCTTGCAAATTAATGCGGATTCAATCGTTCCGACGCTGTCAAATAACGTTTCGATCCGCTCGATGTCTTTTTGATACAATCGGACTTTTTGCTCGTTGATGTCGCGAATCGCCTCTGCAAAGAGACGAATGAGCGGTATTTCATTCAACTTCGCTAAATAATCGTAATATAAACCGCTATATAGATCGCCGGCAAGAACAACTAATTGCCGCGTTTTCAAATCATCCTGTTCAGAAACAGAATTCGTTACTTCATCGTGGGTATCAAGGGCGATTTGTACAAGCATCATTGGAATAATATAGTGATCGACTTTTTCTGGATCAATGGATGCATCTTCCAATACGGATAAGGATAACAAAATGCGGTCTTCATCAATTTGTCTCGCTGGTATATGCTCGAACAAATAGGAATGATGGAGAAAACGTTCGATTTGCTCTTTTAATAGCGCAATTTTTTTCATGATGTGTTTCAAAATCATCACCCTTGTCCCCCAAAAATTTGCATACAATATAACGGAGTAATTATACCATAATTTTTTTGCAAACGCTCTAGTTTCGTAGAAAATAGTACAATTACTTTTTCCCTTCCGACTCAATTTCACCGTGTCTTGTTTGAATATACGCCTTTCCTCTCACTTTAATCGCCGATGTATGCTCCGTAAATTGGGCGATTAACACTTCGCCTTTATCAAGCTTTTCCGAATGATGGAAACGTGTATCCGCCCCTCTTGTTAATCCGATGACATTCACTCCGTCCTCTAGCGCTTTAATGACCACATAATCGCTGTTTACGTACATCATTCTCTCCTCCTTTTTTAATGATTTGCATTTTTTATGATTTTATGAGAGACAGCACCTCGGCCCGGGCGTTTTGATCGGTTTCAAACACGCCGCGCACCGCCGTTGTCACTGTTTTCGCTCCCGGTTTTTTTATGCCGCGCATCGTCATGCACATATGTTCCGCCTCGACAACCACCATGACCCCGTGGGGGTCGAGCGCTTCCACAATCGAATCGGCCACTGTCGCGGTAATGCGTTCTTGCAGTTGCGGACGGCGCGCCACCGCCTCGACTGCCCGCGCCAGCTTGCTTAATCCTGTCACTTTCCCTTCACGAGGAATGTAGGCGACATGGGCAACGCCGAAAAACGGGACTAAATGATGTTCACACATCGAATAAAACGGAATATCTTTCACCAGCACAAGCTCTTCATGGTCTTCGCTAAACACTGTTTGAAAATGTTCCTTCGGATCTTCGTGCAATCCCGCAAATACTTCGGCATACATTCTCGCGACCCGCTTCGGCGTGTCGATCAGTCCTTCGCGATTTGGATCTTCGCCAATCGCTTCTAAAATTAACCGAACGGCATATTCGATTTGTTCATAATTCACGTGTGACATAAAAGCAACATCCTCCTGCATCATAAAAGCTGAATGTAATCCGATTCTAGCATAACTAGCAAAAAAAAAGCAAAAAAGAAGGGCAGCGCGTCGCTTACCCTTCCCTTCTAAGCTCCTTTTATGTAAGCTTATTTTACAGCGTCTTTAAGAGCTTTGCCTGGTTTGAATGCAGGAACTTTGCTCGCAGGGATTTCCATTTCCTCGCCTGTTTGCGGGTTACGCCCTTTACGAGCCGCGCGCTCGCGCACCTCAAAGTTCCCGAAGCCGATTAATTGGACCTTATCGCCTTTTCTTAGCGCTTCTGTAATAGATTCAAATACAGCGTCTACCGCTTTCGTTGCATCTTTTTTGGAAAGACCGCTAGTTTCGGCAACTGCGTTAATTAATTCTGTCTTATTCATACCATTCACCTCCTCCCAAGAGGATTATCAAAATTACTTGCTTAATACCATTTCTTCACACTTTCTCGCATTTCTATACGTATAAAATGCGGTGACATGCCTAATATTAACCAATTTATCGCTATAATTCAACATATTTTTCCGCGAATCGATAAAATTTAGGTATATTTCATCAAAAAACCAAACCCCTGCACGATGGAAATCGGCACATTTTATCATACAAAAAGGGTTTTCTGCACCTTTAAGTCGACGCTCATTCCTGTTCCGCTAGACTTTCCCGGCAACCCTTTTGTTCGTGCTTTGCGTCCTGTGGCTCGGTTCCAAAGCGGTTCCGTTTCATCCCGATGACTTCCGGCACAGGCTTTCGTTGCCAATGAATGCAGCTTTTTCTGATAAAAGATTACCATATGCGTTATAGGTTATCAAGACAAAATCCTTGTTTTTAAGGGTTTCTATTCATTTGCACCAGCTGCCAACAAAAAAAGACTCCAAACATGGAGTCCTTCTTTATAAAATAATGGCAATTAACCCGCCGGAGCCTTCGTTAATGATGCGCTCTAGCGTTTCTTTTAGTTTATAACGGGCATTTTCCGGCATCATCGCTAGTTTCGCCTGAATTCCTTCACGGACAATCGAGCTGAGCGAACGTCCAAAAATATCGGAATTCCAAATCGAGAGAGGGTCATCTTCAAAATCTTGCATTAAATAGCGGACGAGTTCTTCGCTTTGTTTTTCCGTGCCGATGATTGGAGCAAACTCCGATTCGACGTCTACTTTAATCATATGAATCGATGGAGCGACCGCTTTTAAACGGACGCCGAAACGGGAGCCCTGGCGGATGATTTCCGGCTCGTCTAAGCTCATATCGGAAAGCGCCGGCGCTGCAATGCCATAGCCGGTTTGCTTCACCATTTTTAATGCATCGGCAATTTGATCATATTCCGCTTTCGCATGGGCAAAGTCCTGCATAAGCTGTAATAAATGATCTTTTCCGCGAATTTCTACGCCGACAATTTCTTTTAAAATTTGATCATACAATTCATCCGGAGCGTATAAATCGATTTCGGCTATTCCTTGCCCCATTTCAATGCCGGCCAGGCTTGCTCTTTCAATAAAATCATATTCGCTAAATTGCTGCACCACTCTGTCGACATCGCGCAGCCGTTTGATGTCTTTTACCGTATCGCGCACGGCTTCTTGATAGCTTTCGCGAAGCCAATGATCTTCGCGGAGCACCATAACCCAGCTCGGTAAGTTCACATTCACTTCTAACACCGGAAATTCATATAATGCTTCACGAAGCACGTTATACACATCGGCTTCTCTCATGCTTTCGACGCTGATGGCTAACACCGGAATATCGTATTTTTCCGCAAGCTCGCGGCGCAGCGCTTCCGTTTCCGGATGGTGCGGACGTACGGTGTTAATAATCATAATAAACGGTTTGCCGACTTCTTTTAATTCGTTAATGACGCGCTCTTCGGCTTCGATATAATGTTGGCGCGGAATCTCGCCGATCGTGCCGTCCGTCGTAATAACCACACCAATCGTTGAATGTTCTTGAATGACTTTTCTGGTGCCGATTTCCGCCGCCTCCTGGAACGGAATCGGTTCCTCGTACCATGGCGTATGAATCATGCGCGGGCCGTTTTCATCTTCATACCCTTTTGCACCAGGGACGGCATAGCCAACGCAGTCAACAAGGCGGATATTTACCTCCAATCCTTCGTCGACTTTTACAGTTACCGCTTGATTTGGCACAAATTTCGGCTCGGTGGTCATAATCGTTTTCCCTGCGGCGCTTTGCGGCAATTCATCTTGCGCACGCGCTTTATCTGCTTCATTTTTAATATTCGGGATGACGACAAGCTCCATAAACCTTTTTATGAAAGTCGATTTGCCGGTTCGGACCGCACCGACTACTCCTAAATAAATATCGCCACCTGTCCGTTCGGCGATATCTTTAAAAATATCGACTTTTTCCAAATGACTCCCCTCCAGTCTTTGGGTCGTTATCATAAACAACCAAATTTTTTGCTAGTATTGTAGGACACTATATGCATATGATGTTGTCCTATTCATTTATGACTAAAAATGTATAAAAAATCCCTTCTCTAGAATGTATTTTCCTAGAGAAGGGTTCATGACTCATTTTGTTAAAAAAATCGGTTCATTTGTTTTCGCATCAATAGTGTATGGAAGGGAGTAGGCGGGCACGAATAACGAATGCTTCACCAAAATGCCGCGAATATCATCGCCCGGACGGTAGTGATGTTTCTCTTTTTTTAATGCGTTATATAAGTCGATGCGATAATCGATATAAATTTCTCCGTTTCCATCGATGACAAACGGCAAATTGTTGCCGGAAAACGGGCTGACCGCATACGGCGGTTCTTTATAACCGAGCTTTTTATAATCCAGGGTAAACACTCCCGGTGCGATCATTTTCTTAAACGGCGGATATCGATGATTGTCTTGGTACATTTGCAAGCGCAGCTTTAAGTCGCGAATCCGTTCAGCCAGACGCAAGTCCAGCAATTTTACAGTTGGGTTCTTTTCCGCATCGACAATGACATATTGGAAAACGCCGCCGCTTTCATAAGCGTTTCCCGGTGGTTCCTGCATATAGCGGGGGATTAGCTTGTTGAAATCAACCGGATATTTCTGATAAATTGGTGTTTTCATGTCGCGCGTTTTAATCGGCAAAAGCCCCCCTGTTGCTTTGCGGTACTGGTTTACTGCTGATTGTACCGCCGCCACTTGATCTTCATACGGAATTTGATTTTGTTTTAGGCGCTCTTTTGGGTATAAACAACCGGAAAGAGATAATATGATCAGACATGAGGCAATACAACGAATGATCCATCTCATTTACAATCCATCCTTTAACTGCGACTGTTATTCTGGTGTAGGGCCGCTAAAGACGACAAAAATAATAATAATTCCCGCTAAAATCATCAAAATATAAGCGATGAATGCCAAAATAAAGCGGATGATCTTGTTTTTTGCTTTATAGCGGCTAATGTAAATAGAAGCGACGGAAATAAACATAAATACCATCGATGTGATGGCAACCCACATTTTCGCTAAAGCTGGCGACATCCGTTTTTCCTCCTTTTTCGACACTTATTATAACAGCAAATGTGTTTCATTGCACCTAAGTCTGTTTTCTCCCCTTTGCAAAAAAAAACTGAAGTAAAGCGGGGCTTTCTTTACTTCAGTTCAACTATAATACCCTTTCCGGAAGCTCAAGTCTATAATTGTTCGTAGTATTGTATGCAGTGCGTGAACAACTTGTATCCTCGAACGCCTATTTTCTCCATTTTTTACCGCTGCGGTTCCGTAAGAATATTCATTAAATCGTCCATTTCTTGCGTTTTCACGCGCGACATTAACGAATCGACCGCATCTTTTGGATCCTTTCCGGCGAACAATACTTCATAAAGCACTTCCGTAATCGGCATTTTTACTCCAAGCTTTTTCGCGAGCTGATAGGCCGCTTTCGTTGTTCTTACCCCTTCGACGACCATTCCCATGCTTTCAAGAACTTCATCAAGCTTTTTTCCTTTTCCTAACATATGACCAGCGCGCCAATTTCGTGAATGAACACTTGTGCATGTTACAATTAAATCACCAACCCCTGTTAAACCAGCAAAGGTCAGCGGATTGGCGCCAAGCGCGCAGCCTAAGCGGGCGATTTCTGCCAGCCCCCTTGTCATAAGCGCCGCTTTTGCATTATCCCCATATCCTAATCCATCCGAAATGCCGGCCGCTAGCGCAATGATATTTTTCAGCGCCCCGCCCAGTTCGACTCCGATTAAATCAGGATTGGTATAAACGCGGAAATATTGATGATTCATAAACAAATCTTGAATGCACTCCGCCGCTTCCATGTTTTTCGCGGAAACGGCCACCGTCGTCGGATGGCGCAAGCTCACTTCCTCGGCATGGCTCGGGCCGGATAAAACGACAACATCTTTTAAAAGCTCGCCCATTTCCTCTTCGACCATTTCGGAAACACGCTTATGTGTATCCGGTTCGATTCCTTTACTGACAGCGACGATCGTAATCGGTTCACGAATACAATCGCGCACTTTCCTCAGCACTTCGCGAATCGCCTTTGTCGGCACAGCCAGCACCACGGTTTGAATACGGTCTAACGCCTGGCAAAGATCCGTATAGCCAACGATTCCTTCCGGCAGTTGAATGCCGGGCAAATATTTTTCGTTCGTTCGTTTTTGATTTATTTCTTCGATTTGTTCTGCACGGTGTCCCCAAAGCCGGACTTGATGCCCATTATCGGCGAGGACCAGCGCAAGCGCTGTCCCCCAGCTTCCCGCTCCTAGCACTGCAATCTTCTCCACCGTTTCTCACTTCCTTTTATCCATGATCTGTCATCTATCGCGCCGCCTCCGCTTTTCTTTATTTCCGCGGTCTGGCGATGATTTTAATCGGCGTCCCTTCAAAACCGAACGCATCGCGGATGCGGTTTTCTAAAAAGCGCTCGTAGGAGAAATGCATCAGCTCCGGGTCGTTGACAAAAACAACAAACGTTGGCGGTTTTACAGCCACTTGCGTCATGTAATAAATTTTTAAGCGCCGCCCATTATGCGTCGGGGTTGGATTCATCGCCACGGCATCCATAATCACTTCGTTCAGCACGTTTGTTTGCACGCGCATCGCATGATTTTCACTCACCATGCGGACAAGCGGCAACAGCTTATGTAACCGCTGCTTTGTTTTTGCCGAAACGAAAAGGATTGGCGCATAGTCCAAAAACGGAAAGTGATCACGAATTTTCCGCTCAAATTCGATCAGCGTTTTGTCATCTTTTTCAATGGCGTCCCATTTATTGACGACAATAATGACACCGCGCCCTGCTTCATGAGCGTATCCCGCAATTTTTTTATCTTGTTCAATAATGCCTTCTTCCGCGTTTAAGACGACAAGAACGACATCCGAACGTTCAATCGCTTTTAGCGCGCGCAGCACACTATATTTTTCGGTACTCTCATAAATTTTTCCTCTTTTTCTCATTCCTGCTGTGTCAATAATAACATATTCTTGTCCTTCCCTTACAAATGATGTATCGACAGCATCACGCGTCGTACCGGCAATATCGCTGACGATGACGCGCTCTTCTCCTAAAATGGCATTAACAAGGGACGATTTGCCAACGTTCGGCCTCCCGATTAAACAAAACTTAATCACGTCTTCTTCATATTCTTCTTGACCTCGTTTCGGAAAATGGCGGACAACTGCATCCAGCAAATCGCCAAGCCCTGTTCCATGTGCGCCGGAAATCGGGTATGGATCGCCAAATCCAAGCGCATAAAAATCATAAATCAAGTCGCGCATTTCCGGATTATCGATTTTATTGACGGCGAGAACGACCGGCTTGTTCGAACGATGCAAAATTTTCGCTACTTCCTCATCGGCAGCCGTTACACCGTCCCGGCCGTTTGTCATAAAAATAATGACGTCCGCTTCATCGATCGCGATTTCTGCCTGTTGGCGAATTTGCACTAGAAGCGGTTCATCGCCAATATCGATTCCGCCTGTATCAATCAAGTAAAATTGATGGTTCAGCCATTCTGCACTGCTGTAAATTCTGTCGCGAGTTACCCCGGGCACATCCTCGACAATGGAAATACGTTCACCGACAATGCGGTTAAAAATCGTTGATTTTCCGACATTCGGACGGCCAACAATAGCCACGACTGGATTGGTCATACTATCACCCTTTCTTTACGTATCGCGACGGTAAAAAACACCCTTTTCGGAAGGGCATGGCTACAACTGTTTTATTTTATCAAAAACACCATCTCCCAACAATCATCTAATGTTTGACGATAATGAGCCATTTGATAGTCCGTCCGCAATAAATAAAGCCGTGTCAGCACCCCCGTCCCAACCCCATATAGAATGGGGAAAGTGCCTTCATTCATGGCTGTCTTGTCCCCCTTATCGGTTTCTTTCCGTCTATGTACACCGGAATGTAATCGACTAGCGCCCAAATAAACGTACAGCATGCGCTAAGGGAGACCGTATCTAAAAAAGAATAAGATCCAATGATATACGAAAACGAAATTTTTTGCGAAATAATAGAATACAACATTTCCCCTTGGCAGCTGCCAATGACTAAACATAGTAAGCGCGATTGAATATTTTCGTAAAATAAAAAGCATAGAATGACTAATAGGATTGCCAGCATCCATCTATGGTCCATCCATATCCATACCGGATCAAAGAAAACGAGCAGTTGAAAGGATGTGTAAGCAAAAGCAATCGTCAATACAGCTATCGCCATATAGACAAGTTTTCGCCGGGATTGCTTTGCGGCGTAATAGCAAGACAAGAAAAAAAGAAACAGAAAAGAAAGCGTTATTTGGAAGCCGCCTATATTTAACGAAACAGAAGAAAAAATAATCGTGATGAGAGCGGCTGCTGCCACCATCGTCCGCCAAGCTGTTTTTTTCATAAAAAAAGTGGCAATCACCCATACTATCCAAAAAAATGAATAAAAATAAATGCCATCCATATTTTCCACCCCTTATTATGTTCATTATTTCATCTTTTATGAACATTCATTCGTGCATAAGCAAAACAAAAAATAGTCATAGTAAGAATGATATCTATTAAAAGAAAGGAGCGAAATTCATTGGGTAGAGACCGGCAAGAAAAAAAGCTAAAACAATCGAGACGCGTCGAATCAGACCGTGATCAATCCCTCGAATACAAAGGCGCGACAAGACTGGAAGACCCGGAATCAGCCAGAGAAAGAAATAAACACTAAGGAAAACGGAGACGGCGCATCTATTTACGACACGTGCTGGGGGAATCGGAAAGATAGTATGAAAAAAGCTGACTCAATGATTACAATGAGTCAGCTTTTAAAGTATGGAAAAAGCCGAACATCAAGAGCTTTTTATCATGTATTTGGCGTTCACCTCCCTTCATCGCAGCAAGGGGGTGAACCCAGATCAACTTCATCGATAAATCTTGCTCTGTACTTCTATTTTCCATCCATCACTGTTTTTGTTCCTCAAGGCAAAATACATGAGGGAGAATTAAGGAATTTTCCTTTATTTTTCAAGCATTCGTCCGAAAGGTTTATAAATGTAGTCGATCATCTGCGTCGGACCCGGAAGATCGGGATTCCATATTAACACCATCGCAAGAATCGTTCCTAAACTCAGCAACGCAACAAAAGCAACTTTTTCTTTTTTCTGTGTCTGATGGATTCGCGGCCACTCGTATAGAAAGATAAGCGCAACTAGGACAAAAGTGCCTAGTATAGAACCAGTTTTCATTATTTTTTCACCTCTTGTTCAGGCAATCCTTGCGGAGCGGTATCTATGCCCGGCCTGCGGACGTATGCCTTCGTCTTTACGACTACTTCCACGGTAGGAAAGATCTCTTCCCAACGATTCTTTACCCGGTTCCATTCTCTTGGATATTTCCGGTGGAAAATCTCGGCAAATCCAAAAATATCGGCCTTCATCTCTTTTTGTACTTTTTTCAATGCGTCTCTAATACGCTTATTCATCTGATTTTCTAATTCTTTTTCGACCATTTTCGCATACTTAGGATTTAGCAAGTCCAATTTTGTTCCGTTTAATATGATATCGTCTTCTGTAGTCGCTTTCACGATCATCTTCCATTTACCTTTCTCATATTTAGGGACGAATTCCGTATGCGCTCTTATCATTGTAGCGGTGATATTTCCCTTTTCTCCTTTAAGCGAAACCGTGATATTCGCACGTTTGATCTCATTTCTGAGCCAAAGCACGCCCCGAGTCAACTTATCATCAATGTCCCCGATCATTTTATCTTTCTTAAAAATGGCGGTACGTTGGGTAAACGCAATGGTTTGCAGCTCTTTTGCCCCTTTTTCCCGCGGTAAAATCTTCACCATGGGAAGAGCCGCTGCACCGGTATCGCCGCTTAGCATTTGCAGAGCATCTTTTATCGTTACTCGCAATAAAAGTTGTGATTCTGACAATTCCCGCAGCACTTCTGATGAGCTTTGTTCGATCGGGGGGATCAATTCAAGCACACTTTTCGCAGTTCCTTTACTCACTAATACATTGGAACGAAGGCGAGCTTGCGGATTGCGGCTCAGAAAGTCCAGATGCTGGCGAATCCCTGCTCTTGCCGCTCTCTCCCCGAACACGATTACCTTGGTGTGTCCCCAGAAGACACGGCGAGGAAGCTTTTCTTGCAGGTTCGAGATTGCGTCAGCCACGGTGGCTCCCGTTCCCGATCTTACTATTTTCCCTCCCCCGCCACCGCCCCCATCGCCACCGCCGCCACCCAGCATCTGGCCTCCACCGGCTGCTTTCGGGGCAATGAGTTCTACTGTAATCATGATTTTCCCGTCTTTTTTTTGATCAATTCCTAATCCTACGATTAGCGCCAAATCGTTTACTTCCTTTCGGTCCCAACATCCGCTTAGCAAAATAAGATTCACGCAAACCAAAAGAATTTTTGCTACCCTTTGTAAGATGCCCATTCTTGTTTATCTCCTTTTTACCCCTTGTTTCGTTGCTGTCCTTATCCTTGTTGTGTTAACTTTTGGTTGTTTGCTCTTTTGCGCCATTTTGCGACAAATAGGAGAAGGAGAGGAATTCCTACTTGAATCGAAATCCGATAAAACGGGGAAGTGCTTCCTAGATAATGGGTCAATTCCATTAAACTCGGCGCTGACCAGACGGCAAATAACAGAATTAAAAATCCCATAGGAAAAATGATCGGGCGATAATCTTCCAAATTCATCCATTGCGCCGTTCCCAACACTAAAGCGTAATAAAAGACAGCAACCTTCATAAAGATCCCTGCTACCCAAAGGGCCATTACGATGGCTTCAATGTGTTCTAAAAAGTCCGCGATACTAATATAGCGGACGGCGCTAAACGCGGGATAGGTAAAACGGTCCGTGATTCCTCCCAAGACGAAAAGGACGGCAATGTTGACTAAAGATAAGGTCAACATGACCGCGGCAACCGAGATCATGCCCCATCTTTTTCCTTTGTTGCGATCGGCTACGTAAGGAAGCAGAAAAGCGATAAGAAGGAATTCACTAAACCAACCTTGCGGGATTATCGAGCCCTTCAACGAGGGCATTATCCCCTTTTCCATGATTGGAAACATATTCGCTACTTCCATATCCCGGATCAAAAGGATAATATTGATCACTATCAGAATAATCACAATAGGCACGATCATTTGCGCAAGCCTGCCTATCACTTCCACACCGCTGCGGACGGCAAAAGAGCACGCCAGGACCATGCTTCCCATCACAACAACCAACGGGGTATAGAAAAGAAAATTACCTACAACAAATTCGCCATACTCTCGGATAATAATTCCATTTGCATACAAATAGTAAAATAAAAAGATCAACCCAATCACTTTCCCCAGAAACTTGCCAAGAATATCTTCGCTGTACTCGATGATGGTTTTTTCTGGATATAGCTCATGTAACCGTACAGTAATATAAACCGTCAAAAAACCGATGAGAGAAGCCCAAAGAGGAGAGAGCCACATATCCTGCTTTGCGTGCCGGGCGGTGATTGCAGGGACTAAGAGAATGGCTGTTGCGATAATCGTAGGATACATCATCATCCCCATTTGTGCGGCAGATATTTTTCCTTTCTCGATCATGATCATGATCCTCCTTGGTCTTTACTCGTCTTGTCATCTCCGTAATCAGGACCCGGTTTCTGATTCGGACCTTGACGTTGAATATTCTTATGGTCTCCCGTTAAGCGGGGGCGCGTATTGAACTTCCACCAAGGTGCGCGCATCAACACATCTTTTATTTCACGGCCTTGCATTGGAGCCATAGGAGATAAATAGGGAACGCCGAAAGAACGCAGCGTCGCCATATGAGTAACAATCATGAGCAGCCCAAGCATAATCCCGAGAAGCCCCAGCGTCCCTGCCAAAAAGATCATGGGAAAGCGCAGCATCCTTAATGCGATCCCAGCTGTATAGCGAGGGATGGTAAAAGAGGCAATTCCCGTCAAGGCAACTACCATGATCAGAGGTGCAGAAGCAAGACCTGCTTGGATCGCAGCTTGCCCAATCACCAGCGCACCAACGATACTAACCGCAGCACCCGCTTGTCTAGGAAGCCTCAATCCCGCTTCACGCAGGGCCTCAAATACAATTTCCATGAGCAACGCTTCAACCAGTGCCGGAAAGGGAATCTGCTCCCGAGAAGCAGCGATGGTGACCAAAAGCGTAGTAGGAAGCATTTCCTGATGAAAGGTAAGGATCGCCACATACAACGAGGGCAGTAAAAGAGATACCAAGAGAAATGCGTAGCGCAACCAGCGGGTTGCCGTGCTGATTAAGGATCGTTCGTAGTAATCTTCACTTGATTGCAGCAAGGAATAAAAAGAAACCGGTACAACCAAAACGAAAGGAGTGCCATCTTGAAGAATTGCTACTCGTCCTTCAAGCAAACTCGCCGCCACAACATCAGGCCGTTCGGTATTCAAGATTTGTGGAAACGGGGAATAAGGATTGTCCTCAATTAACTCTTCAATATAGCTGGTTTCCAAAATCCCGTCTAACTTGATCCGGTTAAGCCGGGCCTCTACTTCTTGGATTAACGTTTGCTCGGCAATTCCTTCAATATAAGAGATGACTACTTCGGTCTGGGTGTATTCCCCAATTTTTATTGATTTTGCTTTCAGCTGCGGACTTCTTATTTTTCTGCGCAATAAAGAAAGGTTAGTCCCTAATGATTCGGTGAAGCCCTCCCGCGGTCCCCTTACCACGGATTCCCCTCCCGGTTCTTCGATGGAACGCTTTTCTGGATTTGACAACCCTAAAGCAAATCCTTCGCTTTGTTGATCGATAAGCAAGACCGGGTTTCCACCAGAGATCTGTTCAATGCACTCTGTCGTCGTTTGTACTCTCTTTACCTTGGAAACGGTCAATTTTTGTTCTAGTATATCATTGACATGAATGAACTGATCGGTATTCTCCTTGGCATGATTTTCTTTCATCAAAGGGGTGAGCACGCCCGCATCGATTTCTTCGATGTTAGCTAAACCGTCGATATAGATAAGAGCAGCCTTTGTTTTTCCACCAATTTGAAATTGGCGAAAAACGACATCCATACAATTTTTATAGATATTTTGCAGCTCTTGTAGATTTTGATCTAAGTCGGTAGAAAGAAAGGCCTGTTGTTGCTGATTTTGATTTTGCTTTTTCTGGTTCTTTGCCATTTGTCGTTTTTTCTTGCTTTGTTTAAAAAAAAACATGCAATTTCCCTTCTTTCTAACGATCGACGTTCTCAACCTTTATTTTTATTTTTTCCATTTTAAAATGCGATAATCCCTTTTCTGGCAATAAAGTTATGCTAACGCATAATCTCATTTCTGAGAAAAACTGAATTCCAAAGGGGATGGGAAGCATAGCCGATAAGTGATGGATGCCCATCAACCATTCGAATTTTTCCGTTTTTTATGGATAGTGAAGCCGTCTTTCGCCCATTTCGTGCTTGAAGTATTTCTTTTAGAGATAACGGGTGGGAAATGTTCAATGAAAAACCCCTTCATCCCGTGATTTTCGTCATCGGGATGAAGGGGTGAATTTATCGACAACTATATACTTTCGTGTCAAAACCTCTTTCTGTCAACCAATGATGCGTATCACCGCGAATGACAAGCGGCACACCCTGCAGCCCGGCGATCGTCTTTGCCCCCAGCGCTCCCATAATCAATGTTAAATCGTGATGAAGCTCCTCGATATAGGCGACTAGCCCTTCCACCCCTTGTTCAACAAGCGTCCGCAACAACGGACCCGCCATTCCTACCGCCGATGCCCCCAGCGCGATCGCTTTCGCAGCATCCAGCGCTGTGCGAACACCGCCGCTGCCGATCACCGCTAAGGAAGGAGCGGTTTGGACTACCTCGACGATCGACGCTGCCGTTGGAATTCCCCAATTATTAAAATGCGTTATGATGCTGGAACGGCGTTTATTTTCAATACGGGCAAAATTGGTGCCGCCAAAGCCGCCAACGTCGACGATTTTCACGCCCACTTCTTTTAAACGCAAAGCGGTTTCCCTGCTCATGCCAAATCCTACTTCTTTTACGATAACCGGGACTTGGACGGTTTGAACAATTTGTTCGATACGAAGCAGCGCCCCGGTAAAATCGCGATCCCCTTCCGGCATGACAAGCTCCTGCACCGCATTTAAATGAATTTGCAGGCCATCCGCCTCAATCATATCGACGGCGCGCTTCGCATCCTCCACGCTCACTTCGCTGCCAACGTTTGCGAAAATAATGCCGTTTTGGTTCACCTTTCGTACGACCGTAAACGTTTCCCGCTCTGCATCATCTTTTAACGCCGCCGTCTGCGAACCAACCGCCATCGCAATTTGGACATGCTTTGCCGCTTCTGCTAATCCTTTGTTAATTTCTAACGTCTTTTTCCCTCCGCCGCCGGTCATGGCATTGATAAAGAAAGGCGAACTTAACGAAAGTTCGCCTAAAGTAGTATGCAAGTGAATATCGTTCATGCGTACATCAGGTAAACTTTGATGAACAAACGTAATGTCATCAAATCCGCTTTCACCTTGGTCGGCAGTAGAAAGCGCATGCTGAATATGTTCTATCTTTCGCTTTGCTCTATCCATTGCCTCATCCTCGTTATTTTAATTTTTTTAGCTGTTCCCCAAGGACTTCGCCAATTTGAAAACCACTTACTTCATTGGACGGTTTTGTATATTGGCTATAGTCTTCTTCGGAGGCTGTTTCTTCCTCGATCAGCTCGCGTATACTTAACGAAATGCGGCGTTCCGCTTCATTTACATCGAGCACTTTCGCTCTGACTTCTTCCCCTTCTTTTAGCACTTCATGCGGCGTTCCGATTCGTTTATTAGCGATTTGGGAAATATGGACAAGGCCTTCCACGCCTGGGAAAATTTCAATAAACGCGCCAAACGGCACAATCCGTTTTACCTTGCCAGTGACAATATCGCCAGGGGCGATTTTTTCCGCAATTCCTTCCCAAGGGCTCGGTATTGCTTCTTTTATCGAAAGGGAGACGCGGCCATTTTCTTCATCAACCGCAAGCACTTTTACTTTGACGGTTTCTCCCTCTTTTACAACCTCAGACGGATGGGCGACACGGGTATGGGAAAGCTGCGAAATATGTACAAGACCATCAAAGCCGCCAACATCGACAAACACACCAAAATCGGTGATGCGGCGTACGACTCCCTCAAGCACCTGCCCCGGTTGTAAACGGTTCAGCGCCTCCTTCCGTTGACGTTGCTGTTCTTCTTCGACAACGGCACGATGCGATAAAATGACGCGGTTTTTTTCGCGATCCAGCTCGACTACTTTCACGGCAAGCGCCTTTCCTTTATAATCAGAAAAATCCTCGACATAATGGGGTTCAACAAGGGAGGCAGGGATGAAGCCGCGCACTCCTATATCCGCTACAAGCCCGCCTTTGACAATATCTTTTACTACCGCCTCAAACGTTTCGCCGCTGGCAAATTTTCTCTCCAGCTCTTCCCAGGCACGGTCTGCATCTACCGCTTTTTTCGATAAAATCAGCAAATCCTCTTCTCCCTCTTTGCCTTCCTCTACTTTTTTCACTTTCGCTGTCACTTCGTCCCCGACGGAAACAGCGTCGCTTGTTTTTTCAATATGCAAGTTGGATAATTCACTAATCGGGATAATCCCGCTTTGTTTGCTGTCTTCAATATCGACAAGTACCTGCTTGTCTTCTAGTTTCACCACTTTTCCTCGAACGATATCACCTACTTTATAGACGTTTACCTGCAAATTCATATCCTCTGCCATCGTTAACCCTCCTCCATCAACTGACGATCCTATAAAAAGCGTGCCTTCTTTCATCAACGCCGCACCATCGAAAAACGTTGACGATAACGGACGATAGGAACGCTTTTCTATTTAGTATACCATATTTTCTCAATATACATGTAATCGAATGCTTAACGATGTTGATCTAGCAGTGCCTGAATATGCTGCATAATATAATCTGTCGCTTCTTCCGGAGACGCTTTTCGTTCGCGCAGCGGTGCCATATCAATCGGTGCCCCGTAAACCACCTTCAGCGGCACAAATGCTCGGTACGGACCAATAATGGCGCAAGGAACAATGGCGGCGCTTGTCCGGAGCGCAAAAAAACCGACGCCGGGCAGCCCTTTCTTTAACTTTCCATCTTTGCTTCTTGTTCCCTCAGGAAAAATGCCCAACACTTGCCCTTGTTTTAGCACTTCCAACCCGGTTCGCAACGCTTGGCGGTCGCTCATTCCCCGCTTGACTGGAAACGCGTGCAAATGGTTGATCAAGTTTTTTAAAATGGGAACGCGAAACAATTCTTCTTTTGCCATAAAATGAATCGGCCTTGGCGCGGTAATGCCGAGGATCGGCGGATCGAGATTGCTAATATGGTTTGCGCAAAGAAGCACTCCACCGTCTTTTGGAAACTGTTCCACCCCTATTACTTTGATGCGGTAAAGCGGGGTTAAAATCCCTTTTACAACTCCCTTGGCAAACGAATAAAAGTCCAACGTCATTCAATCCTTTCGTTTACGATTTCCATAATGCGTTCAACAACTTCTTCGATGGATAATGATGTAGTATCGATTTCGATCGCATCTTCCGCCTTCTTAAGCGGCGCTACTTCCCGTTCGGAATCGAGCTGGTCGCGGCGGGCAATTTCTTTTTTCAACGTTTCTAAATCGGATGGAAACCCTCGCGCAATGTTCTCTTTGTGTCGGCGTCTTGCCCTCTCTTCTACGGAGGCTTTTAAAAACACTTTTACTTCCGCATTCGGAAGGACGTGTGTACCAATATCACGTCCATCCATGACGACGCCGCCATTTTTGGCCAGCGCACGTTGACGCGCTACCATCTCTTCCCGGACTAGCGGATGTTTGGCGACTAATGACACCGCATTGGTTACTTCTTTGCTGCGGATTACGTTTGTAACGTCCTCTCCATTGACCAGCACAAGCTGTCCTTCATGCGACGGCCTTAATTCAATATATGTATCTTTTAATAACGAAATTAACGCTTGTTCGTCGTCAAGCGAGATTCCTTGCTGCAGCGCCCGATATGTGAGCGCCCGGTACATCGCGCCCGTGTCAATATAAATATAAGAGAGCCGCTTGGCGATCATTTTCGCCACCGTGCTTTTCCCTGCTGCCGCCGGTCCGTCAATAGCAATATTGATTCTTTTTCCCATAACTCCTGGTTACTAAAATCTATAAAAACCGACACATCGCGATGGAACCAGCAAAACTGCCTGCCGCTCAGGAAACACCTGAGTTCCATCGGGAAGGGAATCCCCTTGTCATTCACCTATTTATTGTGAAAGACACCCCGTGGCTCGCTGTCAGCGACGGCGCCTGTCGCGCACCATTCCTTCCATCGGTCCGTACACGACAACGATTTTAGTAACCAGGGTTACACCTCCTTCAGTTGAATTTGATACTGGCTCAGCCAGCAGAATTTGTGCAATATAGTCCATAATGACCATTCATGCTCTTGTTTGAAATTCTCGATTTTGCGTAACATCATCGCGATATATTGGCGTTGTTTCGTTCCGCTTTTTGATTACTTGTAGAGGATTCTTCCATTGACCCTAACACGGCAATCAAATGGCGCTTCACTTTCGTTTTTATGATGTGAATGAGTTCTTTTGGCAATCGTTCCTGATACCCTAATCCCCGTCTGCCAATCACCAAAGCGGAGTTTTCATGGACGGATAACCCATACTTTTTCCTATATTTGAAACGTCCGATGACACTATTTTATAAAGTTTAACAAACTGCTTATACCTCCTGCTCACTTAATATTTTTATCAAAGAAAAAAGCAGGAAACCCCTGCATGCTTCGATGTCATTTTATCATATAGACCGTCAACGGTCGACGGTTGTTTCGATCGTTTTTGTTTTTTCCTGCTTGCTAACCCCTTCATATTCATAAACTTTTCCCAAATAAAGATGAAGCGGAGTATATAAAATAAGCCATTGCGCTATGATTAAAAAAATAAATTGAATAATGACAAGCTTCCATAAAAGGGATTCAAAGCGTTTCATTGCGATATCGGCCTGCCTTTCATTTTTTATAGGCCATTATTCCACGCTTTCCTCCCATTTATTCACTATGTTCTCTGCCTTTTTTGCTTCTAATTGCCGTTCAAAACTATAGCGAATTAATCGCACGCGGTCCTGGGGAGCTACGTCTAAAAATTGCAGCGATGCTTTATAGACGCCATTTGCACCTTGAAATATACGGATAATTTTTGCCTTTAATTTTAAATAGTGATATTCGCCTGACCTCATTGCGAGCACTAGCCATGTTTCGACAACCATTCCAGGGAGCAGCTGCTGATGGTATGACGGCGGCAATACGACCGCCGCTCCGCCAGCACTAATATCGGTCGTCATCGTCGCAAATGGCGCAAACTCCTGATGAAACGGGTGAATCGCCACATCGGCATTGACTTTTACTCTCACATAGCGGCGGCGCTGAATGCGCACGAGTTTGTCTGCGCTAGGATAAGCAAGGACGATCATCGGCACCGGCCGCCGCAGCTTTCCGGTCACTTCTGTCTCAAATAAATAAAGGCAGCCATCTTGCCCGACAAAACTTGCTTTCAATCGCATTCCGTTCAGGAAAAACACCGTTTTCCCTGCCTTTTCATCAACCGGATAACCTATGTGGATATGGTGATCTCCTATTTCCATTACTTTTCCTTTATATTTTTCTTTCCCGCCATCCAATGGCTCTAACGTTAACATGTCCCCTATTTTCAACATGGTCTCTCCCTTTCGTTTTCCCCTTAATATTTTTATTAAAACAAAAAGGAAAAGCTTTCATCAAGCTTTTCCCTAAACAATGACCTTAACTATAACTTGGTTCTGTGCTTTGCAGTCTTTCCACTTGTTCCTCCATTCCACTGTTTGCGTTAATAAAAATTTGATAGGTGTCTTCTCCGAGCGTCCCTAAAAATTCATAGCAGAGCACTGGTTCGTTCATGTCGTTCATAATGACGGCCTGGCGCTGTTCCATAATCTTTAAATTCGGATTGATTTTTTTCTTTGCTTGTTCCACCGTCAATTTCGGTTTCGGGAGCGGACGCTGGATGGAAGAAGACAAATAATCACGCGCAGAAAAGCCGACAATCGTTCCATTGTCAAGAGCTACTTTCATTTTAATTGCTTCCGGATAGATGCGAATTCCGTTTTCATTTGTCACAAATGTTAATACCGCAACGTTATCATATTGGGTGCTGTCATAAAGCTCCAAGTTTTTAAACTGATGTTGCTGCAAAAACTTCATTCCTCTATTTGCCGCTTCATGTAAACTAATCGCTTGTTTGACAATTGGACGGCTATTGATCACCCAAATTGGGTAACCGCCTTTTGCTGTAATATCCATATAAATATCGCCTTTTGTTTTCGGATCATGAATCGTCAGACTGTAAAAGCGCTCATCTGCTCCTTTTCCGCTCGCCGTTACTTTAATGCTTTCCGTACCCTTTAACCCAAGAAAAGAACGGGCTATGCGCTTTGCTTCATGTTTGGAAATCGATTTTCCTTTTGCGCGGACAAAGCCTTTTTCCGTATTTTCGAGGCCAATAAAAGTCGGTCCAAATTCAGACGACTTCGAGAAGGTATCTACATTTTTTTCTACTGCTTTAAACCCGTCAATAATGACGTTATCTCCGGAACGATCGTTAGTTGCGAGCGCCAATTCGACATCCATCCAGCGCAAGTTATTTTTTAAAACTAAATGCTGGACGTTGCGCAGTTCTTGCTGAATGGTTGCCGCATTTTTATATAGTGCTTGCAGCGTACGGTATTCTTCTTTCGTAAGCGGCTCTTTTTCTAGATCGCGAATCGCTGTCCGGTAGCTGAACTCCCCTATTTTAGCGAGAAACTCCTGTGTTTTGTTAAACGGTAGCAGGGAAAGCGGCAGCTGCCCGACATCGGAGTGGGCTTCCGCAGCAATTTTCCATACTTCCGCTAAAGCTGGAGACAAGGAAGTGGAAGAATTCATGGCAAGCGTGTTTCCGATTTTATCATGCAGCAAATCGATTTGGTACGTTAAGTCATGGAAAGCACGCTGATAGTTATTTTCCGCATGAATTAAGATGGCATTTTTCTCCTGATGCTCCCGGTATCCCCAATACGCTGTTCCTACCACAGCAAGTGACAGTGCGCCGATTAATAAATTCCGTATCATTTCACTCACCTCCTGCATTATTTACAAAAGATATGTTTACCAATTCTTTTAATTTGCGGTCGGTTCCAAATCCATGAACTCGTTGCGGTGGCCGGGTTGAAATAATAAATGGCTCCATCGGTAGGATCCCAGCCGTTAATCGCATCGAGTACCGCTTTTTTCGATGTTTCATCCGGCGTCAGCCAAATTTGTCCATCGGCTACCGCGGTAAATGCCCCAGGTTGAAAAATTACGCCCGCCACTGTATCCGGGAACGAAGGATGCTCAAGACGGTTTAAAATGACGGCCGCCACCGCGACTTTACCGATATAAGGCTCCCCGCGCGCCTCCCCATGTACCGCGTTTGCCATCAGTTGAATATCGTTTTGCGAAAAACCTTTTGGCACATTGGCTGCTGTCGCTTTTACCGATCTGTTTCCGTCGCCGCCTCTATTATTTTTCTTTACTTGCTGGCTTAACGGCTTGCCTCCATAATGGGTAAACTCATTTCCTTTGCGAATTTGCTCCTTCACAAATTGCTCATGATATTTCGATACCTTTACTAGTTTTGCTTTTGTGCTATTACCGACGAGGCCATCCACTGGAAGCCCATATTCATATTGAAAATTGCGCACCGCCCAGTACGTTCTCCAGCCGAAAACGCCGTCAATTTTTCCATTGTAAAATCCGATATACTGCAGCCGCGCCTGCAATTCGATGACGTCATCCCCAACTGCCCCGCGCTGAATCACCTGGTTCGAAAATGCTTTTGCCTCTTCAGCCGGTTTCATACAAATAAACAGACAAGCAATAAGAATACTAAACCATAGATATCTCTGCATTTTACTAACCATGCGCAAACCCTCCCGTATTGCAACTATTGTTTTATCCCTATTTTCTTTCGAATTTGCCTTTTTATGCAAAAAAAGCAAAAAGCCAAGCTTATTATGCTTGACTTTTTGCAGAAAAAATTTTTTCGTAACCATGTAATGCTTTTGCCTGTTTTATCTTGCGAAGCGCAAACCACCATAATAACAACATGAAGGGAACCATGTAATAACTCCATTTCTCCTGCGTTAACAAAATGAAATCGTACATTCCGTGCAGAAGAAAGGACAACAAAAACGCCAAAAATAAGTAACGCCGTTTCTTTCTCGTAAATTTTGCTTTGCCAAAATAAAAACCCATGATGACTGCAAATAAAGCGTGGCTGGAAACCGGCAAAAGCGCCCTTGTCACAGCAAACTCCACACCGTTCGCCAATAAATACAAAATATTTTCCATCGTCGCAAACCCGAGCGACACACTGGCGCTATACACAATGCCGTCGTACGGCTCGTCAAATTCATAATGGTCATAAACAAAAAAATAAACGATAAACCACTTGACGAACTCCTCCAACAATCCTGACAAAAAAAAGGCGCGGGCGACTTTAGAAGTCGCCATTCCTTCAGCATGAAACACATATTGAATAAACATAATCGGAAACACCAGCAGCGCTCCGATGATAAATATTCGCAATACAAAAGATAACGGTTCTGTTTCGTATTCATCTTTCAAATAAAAATAGCTAAGCAGTGCAATTCCTGGAGCAACGCCAGCGGAAATTAATGTGAACATACAAATCCCCGTTTCCATTCGTTTTCTTTATGGTAACATGAGAATGGAATATTTGAAAATGACCTTCTTCTATTATTGCATCATCGAACTTTCGAATGGAGGGAAAATAATGAAAAAAATCTTAATTATTCATACAGGCGGCACCATTTCCATGAAAGAGGATGAAGAAACAGGAGCCGTACGTCCTGATGAAACACATCCGTTGCATGATGTGGCGCCGCCATTGGCAAGCCTTGCCGATATTTATGTAGAAGAGCTGTTCCACTTGCCATCGCCGCATATGACGCCGCAGGAAATGCTGCAATTGCGCAATCGCATCGAAGAAAAAATTGCCAATGAACAAATAGAAGGCATTGTTGTTACACATGGAACAGACACCCTTGAAGAGACGGCATATTTTTTAGATTTAACCGCACGGACCGATGTGCCGATTGTCGTTACCGGCGCGATGCGCTCCAGCAATGAAATCGGCGCGGATGGGCTGTACAACTTAATTTCGTCAGTAAAAGTGGCGATAAGTAACGAAGCGCGCGGAAAAGGAGTATTGGTCGTACTCAATGACGAAATCCACACAGCTAAAAACGTGACGAAAACCCATACATCCAACATTGCGACATTCCAAAGCCCGCAGTACGGACCGATTGGAATCGTCACAAAGCGAGGGGTGTTTTTTCACCACGCGCCGACGAAACGCACGACATATCCGGTTCAAACGATATCGAAAAACGTGATTTTATTAAAAGCATATGCAGGTATGGATGAAGCAATTTTTCATGCCATTCAAACGCTTCCGCTTGATGGAGTTGTCATTGAAGCGTTAGGGCAGGGAAACCTGCCGCCGCGCGCCGCTAAAGGGGTGCGCTCTTTGCTTGACGCCGGCATTCCGGTCGTTCTTGTATCCCGCTGCTTTAACGGAATTGTACAAGATATCTACGGATATGAAGGAGGCGGAAAGCAGCTGAAAGAAATGGGCGTCATTTTTTCCAACGGGCTAAACGGGCAAAAAGCACGCATCAAACTGCTTGTCGCCCTAGAAATCACAAACAACCCGCAAAAACTGCAAGAAATGTTTATGGAATAATCAAGGGAGGCTGGCTTGTTCCAGCCTCCTCCCGTTATTGCTGCTTCTCCCGCTCCCGTTTGACAATGCAAGCGGCAATTTGCCCGCCGTGAAAGCGGCCGTTTTCAATAAAAATCTCATTGGCATCATTGCCGGCGGCGATGACGCCGGCAATGAAAATGCCAGGGACGTTCGTTTCCATCGTTTCGGGATTATAAAGCGGCCGCCCCGTTTCAGGGTCGACTTCCACTCCCATTTTCTTTAAAAATTCATGGTCAGGATGATATCCCGTCATCGCAAAGACAAAATCGTTTTTGATTTTTTTCGTTTCTCCTTCTACTTCGTAAATGACAGCATCTTCAGTAATTTCCTTTACATGAGCGTTAAACTCCATTTTAATGATACCTTTGCGCACGAGAGAATCGAACTCCGGCAAAACCCAAGGTTTAATGCTTGGCGAATAGCCGCTTCCCCGGTACAAAACCGTGACGCGCGCCCCCGCTTTGACGAGCTCAAGCGCTGCATCAACACTCGAGTTTTTTCCGCCGATGACCACGCAGTCGGTATTGAAATATGGATGCGCTTCTTTAAAATAGTGTGTCACTTTCGGCAAATCTTCCCCCGGCACGTTCATATAGTTTGGGTGGTCATAATATCCTGTCGCCACAATGACATATTCAGCACGGTATAGTCCTTTTGTCGTGCTTACAAGGAACGTTCCATCTTTTTGTTTTTCTACTTGCTTCACTTCCTCAAACGTTTGCACGCGCACTTGCTTTCGCGCGACTACTTCGCGGTAATAGGCAAGCGCTTGATTGCGCTTTGGCTTCCGATTTTCCGTAATAAACGGCACGCCGCCGATTTCGAGGCGGTCGCTCGTGCTAAAAAAGGTTTGATGAGTTGGAAATCGATAAATGGAATGGACAATATTTCCTTTTTCTATCACTAACGGACGATAACCGACATCTTGTAAAGCAATCGCTGCAGCAAGCCCGCAAGGCCCCCCGCCGACAATAATGATCTTTTCTTCTTTCACCATGCCCTTCACTCCTTATAGCATCAAAAAATCCCCTATCATATGATAGGGGATTTTTTGGCATGTTGCAAATAAGTTAATTCATCTTTATTATACCCAGCCACGGAAACGGCACGCTTCCGCCATTTTGCGGACGCCGACCATATAAGCGGCCAAACGCATATCGACACGGCGTGTTTGCGCCATTTCGTATACGTTATTGAACGCTTTCACCATGACTTTTTCTAACCGCTCTTCCACTTCTTCTTCCGTCCAATAATATCCTTGATTGTTTTGCACCCATTCGAAATACGAAACCGTTACGCCACCCGCGCTCGCCAATACGTCCGGGACAAGCAAAATGCCTCGTTTTGTTAAAATTTCCGTTGCCTCTAACGTCGTCGGGCCATTGGCCGCCTCCACGACGATGCTCGCTTTAATATTCGGTGCATTCTCTTCCGTAATTTGATTTTCAATCGCTGCCGGCACTAAAATATCGCAGTCGAGCTCCAACAGCTCTTTATTCGTAATCGTATTTTTAAATAATTTCGTTACCGTGCCAAAGCTGTCGCGGCGCTCGAGCAAATAATCGATATCCAAACCGTTCGGATCATAAAGCGCTCCGTATACATCGGAAATACCGATAACTTTCGCGCCGGCATCATGCATAAATTTCGCCAAAAAGCTGCCCGCATTTCCAAAGCCCTGGATGACAACGCGGGCGCCTTTTAAATCAATGCCGCGTTTTTTCGCCGCTTCGCGAATGCAAATCGTCACTCCTTTTGCTGTTGCCGTTTCACGGCCGTGAGATCCACCTAGCACTAACGGTTTTCCTGTAATAAATCCAGGAGAGTTAAATTCGTCAATGCGGCTATATTCGTCCATCATCCATGCCATAATTTGCGAGTTCGTAAAGACATCTGGTGCAGGAATGTCTTTTGTCGGACCAACGATTTGGCTAATCGCACGAACATAACCGCGGCTTAACCGCTCTAATTCACGGAATGACATCGTACGCGGATCACAGACAATTCCACCTTTTCCACCGCCATACGGCAAATCGACAATGCCGCATTTTAGGCTCATCCAAATAGATAGCGCTTTCACTTCACGCTCCGTGACGTTTGGATGGAAACGAACCCCTCCTTTAGTTGGACCAACCGCATCATTATGCTGGGCTCGGTAGCCGGTAAAAATTTTCACCGTACCGTCATCCATGCGCACCGGAATTCTCACTGTCAGCATGCGAATCGGCTCTTTTAGCAACTCGTATACTTCTTCCGGATATCCCAGCTTTTCCAGAGCTCTATGTATAACGATTTGCGTTGCTGCTAATACGTCATATTCTTTTTCTTTCTGTTCTTTTTCTTCGCTGGTATGCTTATCGGCTACCATACGTAAACCTCCTATAAGTTCACTCTGATATTTGATATTGTCGCCTTCCATGTCATAGTATACACCTTCTTACTATTTATGCAAAGGAAAAAAAATAAAATGGCAAACGATTTATGGCTATTTATAACTATTTCCATCTTTATTATGTTTATATGCTGTTTTTTCCTTATTATATGGCGGCTTTTCTTGCCCTTGAACAACAGAGCCGAGGTAAAAAAAACCAGACTCCTTGTCCACATGAAGGAGTCTGGTCATGCGTTAACGTGCCGGAAAATAATGAACGAGTTGTTCAATCGCTCGATGCTCGATTAGTTTTTTGCCATATTCCTGCACACGATGTATCGTTATCGTCGAGGGGCTGCCGAACTCCGCCAACAAAGCGACAAAGTTATCAACCGGAATAGGAGGTTCTTCCGCAACATGCAAGTAAAATCGGTCTTGGTAAGAATAAAGCGTTCCGTCTAAACAACCGATCGCATAGAGACGATGAGCAAGCTGAATGACATCTTCAAACGTTTGAAATTCGTAAAATATGTCATCGCTCTCATCGAGCGTTACTTGCATTTCAATGTAATCGTCGGCAAATTCTTCCTCCATTTCATCGTATTCGCCCTCGCTTGTTACGATAACAACCATTCCCTGTGCCGGTAAAGAGTATACTTCCACCGCGATCGATCCGTTTACTTCAAAGCCAAGCTCTTCGCTTGCCTCCTCAATCATATCGCGAAACAATTGATGAACTTTAAACGTATCTTTCCATAAATCGTCTTTCGTTAAACCGCGATCCATCAAATCATCAAACGTAAGGAAAATTTTAATTTTATTGTGGGTTAAGCGTTCAAGACGCATCAACACCCCTCCTTACCTACACAGCCATCTCTTATGTTTATTGTATGAAATAATTCATAAATGGTTCGTTGTTATTATTAATGAGTTTACATCGTTTTCCGTCATTTAGACAAGCATTTTTTCTTTATCTTCTTCTTTCCATGAACGAATGGTGATCAAATTCGTTTCCGCAGGCGCTCCAAGGCGAAGCGGAATGGTTGTCGTCCCGTATCCGTTACTGACAAAAACGGCAGTGCCGTTCACACTTTTTAAACCACCTTTTTCATAGAGCCCAAACGAAAAGAAACGAATTTGCCCTCCATGCGTATGACCGCTGATCACAAGCGAAATACGATGTTCGGGACGAAGACGCCCGACAATTTTCGGATTATGCGAAGCAAGGATGCGGAAGGCATTCTCATCCACCCCTTGAAGCGCTTTGTCTAATCTTGCGCGCCGTTTGCTCATATCCTCCACTCCAATGAGGGCAAGCTTCTCCCCATCCCGGGATTGCAGCATCACAGCACTATTTTCCAATATATGCACTCCTTCCTCGAGCAAAAGCGAGTGCAAATCATATTCCGCTTCATAATCATTATTCCCCCAAATAAAATAAACCGGTCCAATCATTTTTAAGCGGCGAATATTTTCCTTGACACGCGCAGCGGGCACCCCTTTTTCCGTAAGGTCCCCGCCGACTAAAACAATATCCGCCTTTCCTTTGATCTCCTCCACAATTTTTTTCGCCAATATCCGCCGATGAAGGTCGGAAATAAAAAAAATGGAAAACGCCCGAAAACTACTTGGAAACTGAGGAAAGGTCAACTCAATGTGAACAACGCGGTTTCGATGCGCTTCCCACCACATATAAGCCAATATACAGAAAAAAGAAAAAAAGACGATCCAAACCAAGTATAATGCCCCCTATAAATTTCGATGATATTGCCGAGAACGATCCAAATCCATCGATATCATACCATAAATAAAGGAGAAAATAAAAAATAAAACAGCCAGCTTTCTTTCCCATTGAAATAACCAATAAAAGGTCGCTATCCCTCCACAGCAAACAAACCATTCCATCCAGAGTACCCGCTTTCCCTGCAGGCATAACACAATTCCTTCGATGACGGTGCGAATCACTACCGCATTTGCCAAAAAACCAATAAAAAAGCAGGTCAGCGCCAAAAACGTCCGCAAAGGATTAAAAATAAGCTCGGTGATAAAAAGGGTGAAATCAAACGGAGTCAATGGCGGCATCCAATGAATCAGCAAATATCCGCATAAAAATCCAACCATCACACACAACAGACGAACCCACATACCATTTCCCCCCTCCCTCTTCTACATGTATTCACGAAAAAGGGAGGCATGAGTAAAATGTTGCAGTCATAAATATAGACTGAAGTTTTATAAAAAGGAGGTTTTTTATGTTCACCACACGAAAGCAATATGAACCCTATGTAAGCCCATTTGATCCTTGTCCGCCAATTCGCGTCAAAACATATGTCACCGCGCCGAACCAATATGTCGGATTTCAACCGCCTAACTTGCCGCAATTCCCTTTGCATGAAGCATTGAAAAAAGGTACCCTCTGGAAAATTTTTTATGATCCATATTACGGTCCTTACGAAATGAAAACTAAAGGTGATGGACAATGAAGCAGGTGCCACAAGAATACTATGAACTTTTAGAGCAGCTCCAAGCAGTTGATTTTGCCCTCGTCGACTTAACGTTATACCTCGACACCCATCCTACCGACTACCAAGCGATCCAGCAATTTAACCAGCTTGCGCAAAAACGGAAACAGCTAAAGAAACAGTTTGAGTCCTGTTATGGTCCACTGCAACAATATGGAAACAGCTATTCCAACTATCCGTGGAATTGGAATGATTCTCCTTGGCCTTGGCAAGTATAGCAACGCCACTCGCTGTAAAAGGAGGAAATGATAATGTGGATTTATGAAAAAAAATTGCAATATCCCGTTCGTGTCAGCACGTGCAACCCAAAACTGGCGAAATATTTAATTGAACAGTATGGAGGGGCGGATGGAGAACTCGCTGCCGCGCTTCGTTATTTAAATCAACGCTACACCATTCCTGATAAAGTAATGGGTTTACTCACAGATATTGGAACAGAGGAATTGGCTCATTTGGAAATGATTGCAACAATGGTATACAAACTAACAAAAGACGCCACTCTAGAACAGCTGAAAGAAGCAGGTCTCGACGCACACTATGTCGATCATGACCGCGCTTTATTTTATCATAATGCCGCCGGCGTTCCGTTTACGGCGACATACATTCAAGCGAAGGGAGATCCGATTACCGATTTGTATGAAGATATCGCTGCCGAAGAAAAAGCGAGGGCAACCTATCAATGGATTATTAATATGAGCGATGATCCAGATTTAAACGATGGGCTTCGTTTTTTACGCGAACGTGAAATCATTCACGCTCAACGTTTTCGCGAAGCAGTCGAAATTTTAAAAGAAGAGCGTGACCGGAAGAAATTTTTCTAATCGGAAAATAGCTGAATGGGAGTACCATTCAGCTATTTTCATAATACAAATTAATATCGTACTCCTTTTTCATCATTTCAAACAGTTTATGCCGCTCTTTCCATTGCTGTTCATCTTTCCATAAATCGATGCTTTTTTGAATGATTTCGCAACGAAGGGAATGAAATTCCTCTTCCGCTTTATCACATTTTCCTTTGTAATATAAAACGGCCCAATACGAGGTAAACAGCAGTAACAATATATATAAATGCACCGTTTTTCCCAAAAATCCGTTGATCAGCTCCGTCCATGTGCCGCTTGGAAAAATTAAATAAAATAAAATGTAGATGGAAAACAGCGCGAACCCGCCGAAAGTAACGAGCTGCAAGGAAAAAACTTTTTTCTTCAGCCGTTCCCATTTTTGTTTTTTTTCAATCACTCCAATCAGCATTTGCCTTGTCACTTCATCTATCGGCACATGCTCGAGAAAATTTCCCATCATTCCATCCCCTCGATTTTTCCTCCACCCTTTCTTATTATAAACGTATGTACGAGCCTGCTTCGTTAGAACGAAAAAACGACCGTTTGTCTATCTCTCTATTTTTCCACATCTGTCAACGGAATTTGCAATACTTGTCCTTGATGGAGCTTTGCATTTTGCAAATGATTCCATTTTTTTATGATTTCCATTCCGCGATCGCTCTGATAATATTTCATCGCAATACTGTATAGCGTTTCATTTTCCTGCACGATATGTGTGATTACTTTTTTTCTTGTTTCTTTTTTGTTTTTCTTTAATGCAGGCTGATTTTGTGCCCTTGTTGTTGAACTGCTCGACTCGGTCGTTCCCTTCTTCACTGGATCAATATCAACTAATTCATAACTGCCTGTTTCGCTGCGGGTGACAACCGTCACCGTTTTTGAGTCTTGATTCGCATAATAAATGCTTAACATCGAAATCGGCAGCAAAATGAAAAACAGTACTAACAAACGTATGAGCGGATATTTCAGCTTCCACTTCTTTTTCTTTTCCCGCTTTCTTGTCTTCTTCTGTCGACGCACCTCGCTGCGCGATGGAAGCGGCAGCCCGTCTTCTTTTGCCGGCTTATTTTTTGGCTGCGCCAATTCCCGCAATACTTCCGCTTGATCTTCGATACGCTGCTCACTCACTCACGATTACCCCCGTTTTGTTTCCTTTCGCGCACATAATGGAGACGAATATCTACCGCTAAAATAAAATCGATCAGAAAATGGGCAAAAATCGTTGCCCACAGGCTTTTAGTCCACTCATAAATACATCCGAGAAAAAAGCTTAACAGCACTACCATCACAAACAAAAACCATTTTTCTAAATAGCGGATGTGCAACAAGGCGAACACCGTGCTGGCGACAAACAGGCCGAAATATGTCTGGATGACGCCGCGAAACAGCCACTCTTCGCTGAAAGCGATCAATAAACATAAAAAAAAGATATGCGGAATCGAGCGGCTACGGAAAATTTTTTCATTAATTCCCCCGTCATCCTGCCATTGTTTCGGCAAATAGCGCATCGCCAAAAAATCAAGCGCTAACACGAGGGCGGCGCTTCCCCCGCCATAGGCAATCACCGCAGCCAAATCAAACTGCCAAATTCGCCGCAACGTCGAAAGATCAAAAAGAAAAAATGCGATCACGACGGACGCGACAATTAGCAATAATTGCGTCAAATATAAATGGAGCAGTACTTCGCGATCGCTCATCATTTGGATTTGTTCACTTTGCCGCTTCATGTTTCACTACGCCTCGCTTTAAAAGAAAATACGCTGCAATTCGACCCGCCAACCAAGGAAACGGGTAGGGTGTTTTTCCTCGTTCGTACGCAAGTAGCCGTCTAATGACAGCCCGCAACAATCACAGCACTGCTCCGGCTTGTCCGTCAGGGTCTGCCCAAAGGCCTGGACAATCGCCTCCCGCCGGCAGGAACGGCGAAAAATCCATTTTTCCATTTCCTTTAACTTTTTCCGCTTCCATTGCCGGCGTAGTTCGATGTTCTTTGTTACTTTTCCATATAGGCGGTCAATTTCTTGCTTGGCAAGCGGCCGGTTGGAAGAAAAAACCCCTTCTTTTTCCAAAAAGTACGTAAAAATCCGCTTCTGGACGTCCGTAAACAGACACATATCCATGTATTGCTCGACATCATCTCGGGAAGCGCCATATAATAAATTTTCACACAGCTGTTTCACCTGCGCGTCGTCCGGCAGTTCCGCTTCCATTAGCGATTGTATCATGCCATCGTCCCCATTGGTATATAGTAAAATCGCAATGCTCTTTTCTCCGTCGCGCCCCGCCCTGCCGATTTCTTGAAGGTATGCTTCCATTTGGCCGGGCATATGAAAATGAAGAACAAAGCGGATATTTTCTTTATTGACTCCCATGCCAAACGCAGCCGTGCAGCATACGATGTCTAACTGGCCGCGTAAAAACTGCTGCTGCACCAGCATCCGCTGTTCGGCATCCATGCCTGCATGATAATACGCCACCCGCTCGATTCCTTCCTGCTGCAGTTGGCGCGCCATCGTTTCTGTCCATTGCCGGCTCGAAAAATAAATGATTCCAGGGCCTTGAAGACGCTTGACATAGTCGAGCAAGCGGTCCACTTTTTCGGAAAGTGAGCTCAGCTTTTCTACCTTGATTGCGATATTCGGACGGTCGACGGAATGAATATGGCAGCGCAGCGGAGAAAGCTGCAAAATATCGATAATATCATTCATCACTTCCGGAGGCGCCGTAGCTGTCAATGCGAGGCACGGCGGCGACCCAAGCTGGCGCCGGATCTCCCCTAACTTTAAAAAATCAGGACGGAAATCATATCCCCACTGAGAAATGCAGTGAGCTTCATCGACGACAAATAAAGAAATAGGAGTATTCGTTAAGGCAATAAGCAGCCGCTCCGACTGCAGCATTTCTGGAGAGACATAAATAAAGCGAAACTGGTCGAGCTGCTCAAGCGCCCGCCACTTTTCCCTTGTTTCTAAAAAACTATTAAAGGCAATGGCCCGCTTTTCCCCACGCTCCCGCAGCTGCCGCACTTGATCTTCCATGAGCGAAACAAGCGGGGAAATGATCAAGACGCTGCCTGGCAATAAATAGGCCGGAAGCTGATAGCAAAGCGATTTTCCTCCGCCCGTCGGCAGCATCGCCAACACATCATATCCGCGCAAAAGATCTTCGATAATCTCCTGCTGTCCTTTGCGGAACGAAGAATAGCCGAACTTTTTCTGAAGCAGTTGCGTTAACGTCACCACATTTCCCCTTCCTTTGCCAATACGAGGCGGATTTCAAAATAGCTGACGTCGTCACCGATCGCATCGCGAATCCGCTTTAATTTGCGGGTCTTGAGCTTTCGCGCCGTCTCGATAATTTTCGCCGCCTTTTTTTCATGCACAAACGGCGCGATTGAAAACTGTGGAATATTGGCGGCAATTTCCACGACATGATCTTCAATCGTGCTTCTTTTTAAACGGCGCAGCCGCGCAATTTCGCCGAGCGGTTTCCCGCGCAACAGCCATTCATACGTTTTTTGTGCGGACAGCGTCAGTGGTATAGGCAATGACAATCCGTGCATTAATTCATATAAAATAGAGGAGCGGTCCGCTTCTGCTGACGCCATCATGTAATGAAGCACATTTTGAAATTGAAACTGAACGCATACGCGATCTTTTTGCAAATACGATGCAATTTGTTCGTTCGTCCAGCCGATTCGCGCATAACTCGTCAAACGCAAGGTAAACACCGTCGCCTCTTCCTCGGAAACGTCATCGAGAAGACGGTATAGCTCCCCATAAAGCGTTTCTGCTAATGTTCGCACCGTTCTTCGCTGTGATAGTAAATAGCGCTTCACCCACATCAATGTTTTTTCATGGCGGTGAATCGGCTCAAAACTGGTGTGGTGAAGGAGGTTCGATAATGTTTGCACAAGCAGGGACAAACGGTACCAAAACCATTTTTCCAAGTCGTGATAGCGCCATCCATTGAGATGCGTCGGAAAAAATGTCCGCTGCAGCTGTTCATCCAGCCATCTTTTTCCTTTTTCTGTCAATATATAAGCGCGATTTTGCACAGGGACAATCAAGCCGTTTTCGAACAACGACTGTGCTGCTGCCTCGATCTCGCTGAACGTAATATCTTTCCATACGCCAAAAAACGGCGCAAGCTGAAACCATTTACTGTCCTGCAGCGTTTGCGCTGATTTTTTTCCGGAAAATAAGTGATAGACCGCCGCCAACGACCTTTCGCCGTTGAAGCGGTGCAGACAAAACGACAGCAAAAACGCAGCATATCCGTCTTTCATGTCAGCTGCTCCTTTATGCAAATCTACATTATATTGTAACAGAATTACCTGCCTTGTTTCGCGCATAAAGTTTTTCTGTTTAGAAAGAATGCATAATAGGCAAAGTAGACACCGTTTATATATTAAAAACGCAGATGTGACATTTTTATATTGAAAAGTTGCTGAAACAGCCTTATTATAAAATTGAAAGTTCATTTCCGAGTATAGAACACGGAGATGAATCGTCCGTTTCGAATAGAACTTGGGGAGGTTTTTATCATGCCAAAATATACGATTGTGGATAAGGAAACATGTATCGCCTGCGGAGCGTGCGGCGCGGCGGCTCCAGACATTTACGACTACGATGAAGACGGCATCGCCTACGTTACTTTAGATGATAATCAAGGCATCGTAGAAGTTCCGGAAATTCTGATCGACGACATGATGGACGCCTACGAAGGCTGCCCAACCGAGTCGATTAAAGTCGCCGACGAGCCGTTTGACGGAGACCCAAATAAATTTGATTGATAAACATACACCCTCTTGCCAACAATGCAAGAGGGGTTTATTTATGTTTCGCCGAGAATGTTGATTGGTCAATAAAATCAAGCGAAATGGATGCAAAAGCTGCTTTTCCGCGGGCAAATGCATTTGCCGGCCGGCGTTCTCGTCCATCTGTTGCGACAGAAAAGCGTGAATCGTCTGAACTGCTTTTCACCGCAACATGAAATATTTGCAAGCAATGGATCATCCACATTCACGTGTTTGCGAACGGCCTATTTCTGTAGTTGCTACCCTTTACCATCTATTCTATAATAGAAACGCATACATAATTTAAAGGAGGAACGTGTTGTGGCATTCGAAAATAAAGTGGTTGAAGCATTTATCGAAATTCCGGCAGGAAGCCAAAACAAGTACGAATTCGACAAAGAACGGGGCATTTTCAAACTAGACCGCGTCCTGTACTCACCGATGTTTTATCCAGCAGAATACGGATATTTGCAAAACACGCTCGCTTTAGACGGCGACCCGCTCGATATTTTAGTCATCACCACCAACCCAACGTTCCCTGGCTGCGTGATTGACACACGTGTCATCGGTTATTTAAACATGGTTGACAGCGGCGAAGAAGATGCAAAGCTGATCGGCGTTCCGGTTGAAGATCCGCGTTTCGACGAAATCCGCAGCATTGAAGATCTTCCGCAGCACAAATTAAAAGAAATCGCCCATTTCTTTGAGCGTTATAAAGATTTGCAAGGAAAACGGACGGAAATCGGCACATGGGAAGGTCCGGAAGCTGCTGCCAAATTAATTGAAGAATGCATCGCCCGCTACAACGAACAAAAAAATAAATAAACAAAACAGCGCCCAAGTTTCCATAACGGCTTGGGCGCATTTTATTAAGCAAAATCCGAACATTCGATGATAAAAACGTTTACATTGGTATGACTTCTTTTCATATCATTGACAGAAAGCGCTTTAGTATGGTAAATTATCAGAAATTTAAAATTCTTGAATAAGAAAGGAGCACATCGACGTGTTTCGCATTTTAGTTTCCGACGCAATTAACGAAGAAGGATTAGCCCCACTACGAAAATCCGAACAAATTGAAATCGTGCAAAAAAATGTCAGTGAAGCAGAAAACGAACTGCATGAATTTGATGCCTTGCTCGTTCGCAGCGCGACAAAAGTGACAGAAGAACTGCTTTCAAAAATGCCGAACTTAAAAATTATCGGCCGCGCCGGCGTCGGGGTTGACAATATTGATGTAGAAGCGGCGACAAAGCGCGGGATTGTCGTCATTAACGCGCCAAATGGAAATACGATTTCCGCCGCCGAACACACTTTTGCAATGATGGCCGCGCTCGTACGCCACATTCCGCAGGCGCATATTTCGGTCAAATCGCGGGAATGGAATCGCTCCGCGTTTGTTGGCATGGAGCTGAAAGGAAAACATTTAGGCATCATCGGATTCGGCCGCATCGGCTCTGAAGTAGCGAAACGTGCACGCGCCTTTGGCATGACCGTGCACGTGTACGATCCGTTTTTAACGAAAGAACGCGCCGAAAAACTCGGTGTGTCGATTCATACGCTCGATGAGGTGCTCGCTTGCGCCGACATTATTACCGTGCACACTCCGCTGACAAAAGAAACAAAAGGACTTCTCGGCGAGAAAAATTTGGCAAAAACGAAAAAAGGCGTGTATCTCATCAACTGTGCCCGCGGCGGCATTATTGACGAAAAGGCTCTCATTCCGTTTTTGCAAAATGGCCATGTGGCAGGGGTCGCCCTCGATGTCTTTGAACAAGAACCGCCGGGAGACCATCCATTATTGTCGTTTGATAATGTGATCGTCACTCCGCATCTTGGCGCTTCCACTGTCGAAGCGCAATTAAATGTCGCTACTCAAGTTGCCGAGGAAATATTACAGTTTTTAGAAGGAAAACCGGTTACATCTTCTATTAATCTGCCAGCCTTGTCCAAAGACGTATACGAGAAAATTCAAGCATTCTACCATTTAGCGAAGAAGATGGGCATGATTGCCTCACAATATATGAATATTCCGGTTCAAGAACTGTCCGTTACGTATGCAGGAACCGTCGCCGATTTAGAAACGACTTATATCACGCGCAGTCTGCTCGCTGGATTTTTACGGCCGCGTGTCGCTTCGACGGTCAACGAAGTGAACGCCGCCATGATCGCAAAGGAACGGGGAATTACGTACGGCGAAAAGTTTTCTGACGAAACACACGGCTATGCCAACTGCATCTCCCTTACCGTTCATGGCGAAAATAGAACATTTACGATCAAAGGCACGCACATTCCAAACTACGGCGACCGCATCGTCCACTTTGACGGATTTACGATTGATTTTGCGCCGGAAGGACATCTCCTTTACATTCAACACCAAGACCGCCCGGGGATGATCGGAAAAGTCGGAAACGTGCTTGGCGAACATCAAGTAAACATCGCCACGATGCAAGTCGGACGACAAGAAGCGGGCGGCAGAGCGATTATGTTGCTTTCGCTAGATAAGCCAATTGATGATGCTGTTATGCAAAAATTAACCGAAATCGAAGATATTGACACCGTAAAAAGATTAGAAGTGTAAAACAAAAAAGGAATGGGCACGACCCCATTCCTTTTTTGTGTGATCACCGCTTTTATCCTAGCGGCACCGCCTTCCGTTCCCCCTTATGAAACGTCATCAACTCCGTATAACCGACACTTCTCGCAAGCGCAATCGCTTTGTCGTAATCTGCCCCTACATGCTCAGGGACATGCGCATCGGAGGAAAGCACAATTGGGATGCCTTTATCGTAGCACATTTGCAATAGCCGTTTATCCGGGTATAGCTCGCCAACCGGTTTCCGCAGCCCTGCTGTGCTGATTTCGACGCATGTTTTCGAGTTTGCCAGCGCGGTTGTCGCGCGATCGTATTGCTCGAGCAAAAATTCTTCATCTTCTGGAACGTATTTAAATATTTTGACCAAATCCAGATGACCGATAATATCGAATAAATTGGACTCAGCCAAGGTGACAACTTGGTCAAAATATTTGCGGTATGTATCGTATAGATCCCTGCGTTCCCATTCTTGACGGTACTCTGCCAAATCAATGCCAAAATCATCAACCCAATGAATTGAACCGATCACATAATCAAACTCATAAGATTGGATAAATTGCGCCATTTCTTCATGTTTTCCCGGCGTATAATCCATTTCAATGGACATTTTTACGTCAATTCCGGCATCCCACGCTTCATGGAACAGCCGGACATAGTCATCCATATCATAGTAACGGCGCGCGTCGACCCATGGATTGGATAAAATATTTTTTGTTTGGTAAAAATGGTAGGCATGTTCCGATATGCCAAAATGCTGAATTCCCTTTCTTGCTGCTTCATCCGTAAATTGCCGCAAATATTCGAGGGTCAGCGTTCCCCGCTCAAGATGATTGTGATAATCGGTTAACATGTTTCTCTCTCCTCCCTCTACGTTTCTATCATTATATCGCATAGAGATGAGGAGGACAACGGTTTTGCGAATTTTCGCACATTCACCCCGCCATACCAACCATAAATAGCAAACGAATGCAGGCAGCCATGCCTGCCACGACAAGCAAACGTCTCATCACATCTCCCATCATCCGTTCCTCCCTTTCGTTATCATTCCGCCATATATTGTATTATGTGAGAAAAGCGGCAAATAGAACGTTGCCATTGCTACATTAACAAAATTGTAACAAAAAACGCTTCCTTTTTATTGGGCAGATGCATATACTGTAATCGGATTTGGACCAACGGGTACGGCGATTTTTTTCCCAAACATATACGGGCCAATTTGCTTGACTCCCCCGCCTTTAAATGTAACGGTGCGAAAGCCGAACTCTTTCGCCGTAAGCAAAATCGCCTCCATCATCCATTGAATCGATGGCAGTCCGTTTAGCTTGGAATCTTCCGTAAACTGGATCACGACATGATCATTCTGCACGCTCACCTTCTTAATGCGAACTCCTTTTGGGACAGTGGAGCGCAACGGCCCACCTCCATCTTTTTTCATCTGTTTTAATGCTTCTAAAAACGTCGAAACATGCTGCGGCGACGGAACAAGAAACACAGAATGCGTCGAACCGGACCAATATAAATAATACGCCCGCTTCTTATTCGGAATTTCCACTTCCTTTATATATCCTTTATGATGAAACGCCATTCCTTCCTTCTTTTCGGTAAAAAAACGGACTTTCTTTCCACCCATCCAGCGAATCGTTTCTTCAACGCTGGCAAGAAACAATGATTCACCCATCGATCCTTCGGAAAAAACTGGATGTTGTTTTGACACCCGGACCAGCCAGACTCGATTGCTTTCACGAGAAGGGGCAATCGTGACACCATTAAGCAGCCGCTTTGATAACCCCCATTTTTGTTCATCAATTTGTGATTTGGCCATTTTGAGCTGCTCAGCCGCTTGTTCATATTTTTTTACCGGAACGCTAATGGGAATGATGATTTGCGACTGTTGATCAGGGATTCCTACTACGACAATATCTTGATCATTCAATGCATCTTTGGTCACAATGCGCGATAAAAACGAATCGTGCTCCCTAGCAGACAAAAGCGTTTGGCTCTCCTTTGCCGGCTGTTCCGCCTGTAGCGTTATCATATGCCGATCTAACTTCTCAGAGCTTTTTTCCGGACGTTGTGTGAATGGAAGGCTAGGTGCATAGATCGCCACCACAGACACCGCCGCAACGACGGAAATCAGTGATGGAAGAAACCAGGCTTTCCAGCGTGCCGTTTTTCTTGCTTTGATTAATTGTTGATATATTTCTTCCTTCGAACGATGATCTTTAATCATCGGCATCTGCTGTAGCGTATGCTCAAGGCATTCGTCATTCCACCGAAACTTTTTCACGCTGTCCTCTTCCTTTCTCCATTTCTTCTTCCATATACTTTTTCAACACTTTCAACGCCCGGTGCTGCGTCGTTTTGACTTTGCTCTCCGTCCATCCTAACGCCTCCGCTGTCTCCGTAATCGACAGCGATTGGATAAAGCGAAGCACGATAACAAGCTGCTGATCGATCGTACAACGTTCTAAACAGCGGTACATTAGCTGAATCTCCTCTTTTTGAATCGCGATTTCCTCCGGCAGCGGCTGTCCATCACCAAGCTGTTCTTCACTCCAATCTAATTTTCCTAATTTCTGCTGTCGGCTTTTTTGTTTGCGGAAAAAATCGATCGCCACATGGCGCGCAATCGACAGCAACCATGTTTTTTCACTGCTTTCCCCTTTAAACCGCTTATAAGAACGCAGTACTTTTATGTATACTTCCTGAACGAGATCTTCTGTCTGCTCTCGATTTCGTACCATATAAAATAAAAAATTAAAAATATCATCATGATACTTTTCGTACAACTCCTCAAAGACGGAGTCCATCCTTTCTCCTCCCATTCTACTTCATTTGTCGCCGCGACAAATCGTTTCGTTACAATCATGATAAAATTTCCACGTGAAAAAAGGAAGAATATTGCAAAATATTCTTCCTTCTTTTCTCTTCCATTTTACTAATCTATGAAGAGCGGAAAAAATAAACTTTTGGCAATCTTTTTGACTTCCTCTTCCACACAAGGATGGTAACTAATTAATATAGCGGTAGACGGACCGGCAGAAGCAAAAAGGGGCAGCTTGCAGGAACATGATGAGAAAGCAAGGCCGTTTGCCTGTAGCAATTGCTGCAGTTCGTAATAAATTCCTTTTGAACCAATCGGGACAATTTCATAAATACACGTTTGTCTCAATAATGCTTGAAATAACGAAAGAGAGAGAACTCGTTCATTGCGCTTCAACACTTCATCACCGACAAGAGGCTCGCCGATTACCGCAAATTTTGCGTCTTTTGGTGTTATTCCGACCCGTTTCCGCTCTGTTTGCACCGTACCAACAACCGTTATGCCAACAGCGGACTGAAGCGTTGGAAAATTCGTTTCACTGCTCCCGATGACCGGAATGTCTATATGTAATTCTTGACACGTCCTGCGAATGCCATTGCAAAGTGTTTCCCACGCTTCATCATGCACAAAATTTTGCAGTACCACGGCATGCAGCTTTGCTCCAACACTCAATACTTCCATGAATGCAACGCGCGCAGCGAAATACGCAACGACATCATATGGAGCGTGTACAATATCCTTCTCTTTCTCTCCAATAGCTGCCGAACCATCCGTCGCAACCACTAACTCTGTGCCATCGTAAAAAGGTACAAACAATACATCACGCACGTGGCATCTTCTCCGATTCCATGATTGTCAATTTCCAAAGCACCGGAATAACGAGAGATGAAACGATGATGTTCGCAGCCGTCGCAGCCGTCAAAGAAGGAATAATCGCCAAAACAAACGCTTTTCCCATCCATAAAGCAAATGGAAGCGGCGCTAAAAAGGCGTTGCCAACAAAGAAAAAGAAAAAAGCAGCCTTTTTCCATTTATGTTGATATAGCCAAGCAAATCCATATACAAGCGCTGCCATTTCCACAGCGACTAGCAAATGAAACGCTCCTAACGGAAACCCTGCAAAAAACGCTGATATGAAATGACCAAACGCGGCAACGAGAGCGCCGCTGTTCGCTCCAAGAATCGCTGCCGCAACAAGTGCTGGAGCGCTATCCAATGCAATGCTGCCAAGCGAAGTTGGCAGCTTCAATAACGAACCGATCACCGATAAACTAATCAACACGATTGTCGCGGCAAATCGTTTCCGGCTTCCTATCATTTTTTCTCCTCCTTATCGCGAAACACGATGGCGCTCCGCTCATATTCGACGTCTTTTACTCCCAAACGCGCGTTAATGACACGGGCAACAGCAAAAAAGTAATCAGATAGACGATTCACATATTGCAATACAATTTCATTAACCGGCTCCGCTTTGCTCAAAGACACGATGCACCGTTCCGCTCTTCTTGTTACCGTACGGGCAACATGGAGCGCCGCTGCAGCCGGGGAGCCGCCAGGTAAAATAAATTTTTCAAGCGGCGGAGCTTCTTTCACATATTCATCGATACGCGTTTCCAAAAAGGCTACCATATCCGCCGTTACTTTATACGGAAGCTTTCCATTCACAATGGACAAGTCGCCGCCGCAATCAAATAATTCATGTTGAATTTTTTGCAATTCAGCGTAAATATCTTGAAATTTCTCCTCATCTAACAGTGTCATCGCCTGCCCGACAAATGAATTTACTTCATCTAACGTACCGTACGCCTCCACGCGCAGATGGTCTTTATCGACACGTCCGCCGATTAAACTCGTTTTCCCTTTGTCACCTGTTCTCGTATATAGCCTCATATCGTTTCTCCCCCTTATTTCATTCGTTCTGCTAATCCACACCAAACACGATCAATGCGGTCGCAAAGCTGCGCCAATTGCTGGTAACACCAACCGGTTACATCGCGCCATAATCGTTCCTCTTTTTCCACCGGGACAACCCCCTGCGTAATGTCTGAACCAATCCACACAACCGTTCGTCCAGAATCTTGTCGTTCCCACTCATGCCACATTTGAAACATACGTTTCCAATAAGTTAAATCTGGAATACGCCGAATCGCTGCTTCCAATCCTTCCATTACAACGATTCGTTCGAGTATATTCACATCCGGCTCGCCATATTCGCATTCATATCCGTTATACCAAACGACATCCTTCCGTTCTGTTATTCGGTAGTAAGTGCACGCCCATTTTCGTTTTCCTTGAAAAGCACCTCCGACAATGAAATGCATCGTTTTTTCTCCTTCCACCTCTCAAGCGTCGATTGCAGTGTAAACCCGCCGCCAAATGGCACTGCCCATTCCCAAAACGGCCGTTCTACCGGAGCGTAGCGTTCCAATACGTAACGAATCGGGCCGCCATGCGTGACAACGGCGACATGCCTCGCGTTTGTTTGTTCGGCAAGCAGTATGGTTTGTTCAAGCGCTTCTTCCACCCGCCGGCAAAAAGCTTTGTAGCTTTCCCCATTGGGCGGCGCTACGGAAAACGGAGAATGCAGCCATTGCTGATACTCTTTTATTTCTTTCAACTCTGGAAAAGTTTTTCCTTCCCAATCGCCAAAATTTATTTCCCGCCATTGCTCCATTTCGCATTTCGCGCCGCAATAGTTTCTAAACAACCTCTCGCACGTTTGCCGGCAGCGCAGCAAATCGCTTGATACAAGCAAATCAACAGGCTTGAAAAACTGCAAGTCTGCTTGGAGAAGCCGTGTTTTTTCCTGACCTGCAAGCGGCACATCCGTATGTCCAATATATCGCCTTGCTTCATTTTCCGGCGTCATGCCGTGACGTATGAACGTAATAGCCAAATAATAAACCATAGCCACGTCTCCATCCCTTCCACAAACGCCCCAAGCGTATCGCCGGTAATGCCGCCAAATTGTCTTTCAAAAAATAAACGTGCAGCGAAAGCAGCAAATATGGTCCCGCATGCTAGAAAAATAATAGTGTTAAAAACAGAAAGATGGGTAGCGCATAAACATGCGAGCAAACAGCTGCCAATTGTCATTGCGGCATGCGCATCGTAACGATCGGCATGTTCCCGAAAAGCAGCAGCCATGCCGGTTTGCTTCGCTGGTTTTCCGCAAATAAGCAGCCATGCCATCGCTGTTCTCGAAAACACCGGAATAACAGCAATAAGAAATATATCAAAATCGGAACATATTGTTTCAAACATAAATAAAAAGCGAAATGAAAGCAAAAACAAAATAGATAATACCGCAAACGCTCCAACGCGCGAATCGCTCATAATTTCTTGGCGTCGCTTTACATCCCGATACGAAAAAAACGCATCGCTGACATCCATCCAACCATCGGCGTGCAAACCGCCGGCAAGCCAAACCGACAGCCACATAAGAAACAGCGCCAGAAACAGCGGAGAAAAGGAAGAAAAAGCAGAAAACAGGTAGTACATCACGGCCGCGACAGCTCCGATGATGGCGCCGATAAGCGGGAAAAGACGGACAGACCAGCGCGCTACGTCACCGTTCCACTCGATTTGCCTCCGAACCGGAATCACCGTTAAAAATTGCAACGATAATAATAACCCGCTCCAAGCTGCTTTCATCAGAACAACTCTCCTTTTTTGACCGTTGCCAACCCGTGCTGGACTAAAACAGCGACCTCCGCTTCCGCAACAATTTGCTGGTGAAGCCAGCCGAGCATTTTCATATAGTGATAGGTCCCGATATCAGCGGGTACTCCCCCGCAAAATAATTCATTGGAAACAATAATCAACGCTTTGCACGCTCCCGCCAGCCGCTCTAGCGTTTCCCACATGTACGCCGCTTTACGGAAACATAATTTTTCCTCTTTCCAGCTGTCATCACGAAACAGCTCATTGGCGAGCCAATTAGTCAAACAATCGAGCAGCACGACATCTTCTTTCGTAAACGATCCGACCAGCTGGTCAAGACAAACAGGTTGCTCCCACGTTGCCCATTGAATCGGCTGTTTCTCCCGCCGCTTTTGGTGATGGATGATGCGTTGCTTCATTTCGTCGTCATCAGCGCTTGCCGTCGCAATATAGTGCAAGGAGAATTCCGGGATCGCTAGCTTTCGCGCGTACCCTTCGGCCACTTTGCTTTTTCCGCTGCGGACGCCGCCGCTAATAAACACCATCATGTTCCCCACCGCTTTAACACATGCAATAATTCGTCATTTTCTTCTTTCGTTTTCACGGCAAAGCGCAAATAACGGCCGTCAAGACCAGGAAAATTGACGGTATGGCGCGGCACGATCCCTTCCTTTAATAAAGAAAAAAACAGTTCTTCTGTTGGACACCCCGGCCGCCGCAATAAATAAAAGTTAGCGACAGACGAAGAAACAGAATAGCCATATGCGCGCAATATGCCCGTGATTCTTTCCCTTTCTTGGGCAATCATTTGCTTCGTTTGCGCGGCAAACTCCTCGAGCGGCAAAAAACGGAGCGCAAGCTGCTGGGCAATCCGGCTTACACTCCATGGAGGCTGCAACGCCTTTACTTTTTCAATGACCGCTTCATTTGCAGCCATATAGCCAATACGCGCTCCTGCTAAATGATGGATTTTCGTTAAGGAGCGCAACACGATTAAGCGGGAAAAGTCATTCATCCACTGCATTGCCGTAAAGCCGCCAAACCAAAAAGGGTAAAACGCCTCGTCAATCACCGTAAACGTCCTTGCTTCCTCCGCCGCGGCAAGCAACGCATAGAGCTCATCTTCTTTCATCACCGTTCCCGTTGGATTGTTTGGATGGCATAAAAAGAGAACATCGACCTCCTCTATTAATTTCATTAACTCCTGTTGCTCATATTTCCAATTTCGTTCTTCCGTTGCAACAAGCAGGACAATGTTACAGCCGTGCGCCTGACAGGCGCGGCGATACTCGGAAAACGTCGGTTCGAGAATGCCGGCCCGCTTATTGGCAAACAGTTTGGCGAGCAAATAAATGCACTCGGAAGCACCGTTGGCGATAAGCAATTTTGCTGGCGATACCCCTTCTGTTTCAGCAAGCAGCTCCGCCAACTGCCGCGCCTCGGGATCGGGATACTCCATCGCCCATTGGCAAAACTCCGTTTGCGAAGGCCAAAGCGATGGCGGAAGCATATACGGGTTCGTATTGACGCTAAAATCGATGTACCTTTCCGGAAGCGGAATATTGCAGTATTCATATAGCTTGCGAGGATTCGCCCCATGCGCCGGTAAACGCAACGATCATCCCTCCTATCAACAATAGCAGCACAAACGACAAAACGGTCACCACCATAATTCGGAGCGCTCGGCGAATATGATTGGTTTGCAAAGGAACGAGCGGGTCACCGATTGTCGGCCGCCTGGAAACGACGCCGTGATACGTATTCGTTCCGCCAAGCCGCACGCCTAAAAGCGCCGCCATCGCCGCTTCCGGCCAGCCGCTGTTTGGGCTTGGATGCTTGCGGGCATCGCGAAGCAGCACGCGCCAGCAGTAGCGGAACCGCTTGCCGCTATGAGCGAACACCATGACGGCCGCTGTCAGACGCGCTGGTATATAATTCATGACATCATCCAGTCTTGCCGACGCCCAGCCGAACGCGCGGTACGTATCATTTTTATAGCCGAGCATCGAATCGCACGTATTGACAGCGCGATAAAAAAGCGCCAATGGCGCGCCGCCGATCCATGCGTAAAACAGCGGCGCGGTAATGCCGTCGCTTGTATTTTCCGCCACCGTTTCCACGCAGGCACGCACGATTTCCGGTTCATCCAAGTTTTCCGTATCGCGTCCGACAATCATGCTTAACTCGCGGCGCGCCTGCTCCATATCTCCCCGCTCGAGCGGCAGCAGCACATTCCATGCCGCCTCTTGTAGGCTTTTCGTTGCAATCGTGGTAAAAATCAGGATCGCTTCTACGACAACCCCAAAGAGCCAAGAAAGCGAATAACTAATTTTGACGGCAAGCAACGAAATGATATACACCGTTCCTGTTACTGCCGTTACCGTCACCATTCCTTTTACGCGCCGATATGCTCCTTTGTTTAACCGCCGGTCAAAAAAAGCGATAAGCGCTCCCATGCCCCGCACCGGATGCGGCAGCCAACGCGGATCACCGAGCCAAAAATCAAGCATCAATGCCAGCGCAATCGCCAGCAGATGGCTCATGAAAAATCCCTTCGCTTTCGATATCGGCGCAGCGCTTCCTTTGTTGCTTCATAAACGACGCGCCCGATCACTTGGCCAATCGGGGTGATCGTTCCCGCATACGAAAAAGCGGTGCCCGTCTGCGTCGCGGCAATGACGATGCAATCGGTCGAAGTACCCGTCGCATACGTGTTCGTCTCGGGATCAAGGACGTTTTCTTCATACAATGCCTTCACCTTTGCTTCTGTCGCCGTCATCACCGCTTGCACATAGGCAGCATCGGTTAACGTTCCATCGATAAAAATCATCATATTAATGGTTCCGATTTTTTGTTCGAATTGCTTCCGTTTCCACGCATGCGCGGCATCGACGGCATTTCCTACTCCCGCCGTCACCACCGCCCAGAGCGAAAACGCGTCTTGTTTTTCATATATGCAAACGGCATCATGTATGTCGACTGCCGTCATCATTCCAATCGTACTGGAAACAGGAAGCCCTCGTTTCCGTAAATATTGCTTCATCTCTAATTCTGCATCTTCACGGTTATAGTCTTTGGAAACTTGCCGGTTGACAAAATGGGTCGCCCATTGAAACCCCGAGCCAACAAGTGCGGAAGACAGCACTTTGAGCGGCTCCGCCGCAGTGATGGCGATGCAGTCGTCCATCGTTGTCCATGTAAGGAGTTCAGGCAGCCCCCGCTGTTCGATGGCCGACAATCCTCTTTCTGGCAAAAAGGCCAGCAGTGGCTTGGAAACGGTCGGATGTGCCTGTTTGTTTACCGGAGATTGAAACACGGAATGGAGAAGCGCCGGCTCCATCAGCTCTTCCGGCGTGCCAAGCGCAACCGCCTTCCCCTCTTTTAGCATTAAAAGCCTGTCGCAATATAAACTGGCGATATTCATATCATGAAAAATGGCAATCACGGTCAGTTTTTTCTCTTTTGCCGAACGAACAAGCTGATTTAATAGATGGAGCTGTTGGGTAATATCCATATGATTCGTCGGCTCATCAAGCAGCAGCAGTTCGGGATTTTGCGCCAGCGCCCGAGCCAAATAGGCGCGCTGGCGCTCTCCTCCGCTTAAGCGCTCGATGCTCTCTCCCGCTTTTTCGGTGAGGCCGACTTCATGAATCGCCGCATCGACCGCCTGCTCATCTTCCTCCGTCCACATCGGCAATAAACGATGCTGATGGGCGTACCGTCCGAGCTCCACCGTTTCTTTGACCGTATAGCCAAACGCCGCATCGATCGTTTGCGGAAGCACTGCGGCAAAACGAGCCCACTCTTTATGCGAAAAAGAAGGGAGCGGCCGTCCGTTCACGGTGATACTGCCGCTTTGCACAGACAGCTCTTTGCTTAATAGCTTCAACAATGTCGTTTTCCCGCTGCCATTTGGCCCTAAAATGCCAAATATTTCCCCTTTTTCCACCGTAAAGGTAATATCATAAAGCACTTGTTTACGCTGATAGCGGTAAGACACGTTGTTTACTTCCAGCACATCGATCACATCTTTCTTTTCATTCTTCGGAAAAATAATAACGCAAACAGCGGGGCGCCAATCAAGGAAGTAATGACACCAATCGGCAATTCGCGCGGCGAAATGATCGTGCGCGCCAGCAAATCGGCAAGCACGAGAAATGCCCCACCATAGAGCAAAGACAACGGCAACAACAAACGGTGGTTCGGACCGCAGACAAGGCGGACCATATGGGGAACGACGAGCCCGACAAATCCGATCGTCCCCGACACCGATACGGCCGCCCCTGTCAATAACGAAGCCCCCGTTAAAATCATGATTTTGCGGCGCATCACGTTCACCCCGACATGGAGCGCCGCCGCTTCGCCAAAGGCAAACGCATTAAGCTCGCGCGCATTCAGAAGAAGCAAGACGACTCCGAGCAGAAAAAACGGAAGGAGAAGCACCGTATATTTCCAGCCCCGCATCGCGACGCTTCCCATCAGCCAGGCAATAATTTGCCGCAATTCTTCCCCGGTCAGCGCAATCATCAAAGAGATAAGGGCGCTGAAAAACGCTCCAAATATAATCCCGGCCAAAATGATCGTCTCCACCGACATTTGCCGTTCCACGGCCCTTGTAAATAAAAGCACAAGCGCGAGCGTCGCCAGCCCAAATAAAATGCTGACGATCGGCAAAGTAAACGTGCCAAAGAGCGGCAGTTGAATACCGAAAAAAATGACGAGCACCGCACCGACGGAAGCGCCGGATGACACGCCGAGCGTATACGGATCGGCAAGCGCATTTTTTAACAGCCCTTGAAACGCCGCGCCCGCGACCGCCAACGACGCACCAACGAGAAACGCGAGCACCACGCGCGGAAGGCGGATCATCATCACGATTTGCACAAGATCATCGGGAGCATCGCCGCCGGACAGCGGCAATCCAAGCCAGGCCGAAAAAAGAATCTTGATAATAGTAGAAAAGGGAATCGATAACGAACCTATCGATATCCCTAATAAAAGCGAGACCGCCGCAACCGTTGCGGCAATGATATACATCGATGCATTACTTAAAGATTTCCGGGTAAATAACTTTTGCAAGTTCCTCTACTCCTTCAACAAGACGCGGGCCCGGACGGCTGACTAAATCGGTATTGACATCATATACCCGCTTGTTTTTCACCGCTGGAACATCTTTCCACGCCGCGCGTTCTAACACCTGTTTCGCTCCGCCGTAGGTAGTAACAATCACATCCGGTTTGTATGCCACCGCTTTTTCTTCCGTCACCATCGGCCATCCTTCCAGGCCGCCGGCAACGTTTTTCGCCGAAATGGCCTGAATCATCTCATCTATAAACGTTCCTTTTCCGGCCGTATAAATTTGCGGCGGCGGCGATACTTCCACCCATACTTTCGTTTGCTCTTCCGGTTTAATTTGTTTTGCCTTTTCTTTTATTTCTTCCAGTTTCGTTTTCATATTGTTGATAATTTCTTGCGCTTTGCCGGCAGTTCCAGTTGCCTTGCCAATCAATTCGATCGAATGGTATACATCAGCAAACGATTTCGCATCATTGACTACTAGCACCGTAATGCCTGCATCTTTCAGCTGCTTGAGCCCGTCTTTTGAGTTGTGCGCGCCTGACGCATGAGCGAGAACTAAATCCGGTTTCAACGAAATAATTTTTTCAATGTTGAAATCCATGCCGCCGATTTTTTCTTTCTTTTTCACATCTTCCGGATAGTTGTCAAAATCGCTGACGCCAACGATTTTGTCGCCTAATCCCAACGCATAGGCAATTTCCGTGTTGCTTGGAATTAAGGAAACGATTTTTTTCGGTTCTGACTTAATCGTCACTTCTTCCCCTAATCCATCTTTCACCGTTACCGGAAACGCGGCTTGCGATTGTTCCGTTTTTGTTGCTTCTTTGTTCGCAGGCGCTTTGCTTTCGTTCGCCCCGCTGCATCCGAACAATAGGCCGAATGTCAGGACGACGACAAGCAGCGCGATGTACTGTTTCCACTTTCTCATTGCTGTTCCCCCTTTTTACAGAAATAAAAAAACTCATTCCGAATGGGAATGAGCAAGAAACGGCAATATGTATGCATAAAGGCAGCCACCGTTGCCGTTTCCTACTCTCACCCCCGAAGATTAGGAAACGCATAAGCAGGCAAGGCAGGTCTACTGACTCATGCTTCATCCTACTCTGAACCTTCCCATACGGCAAACGGCGCATGCCATCGTACCGTACAGTGGCGATTTCATTTCGTCCGCATTTACAGTTGCGGGGACAGTTCTGGACTTTCACCAGATTCCCTATTAAGCCGTGCGGAGCGAATCGCTCCATTGGCACCTTGCTGCGAATGTATAAAATTGTCGAACAATTGACAGTTATAATATTAAAGGATAAGAAAAACTTTGGCAATAAAAAAATGAAAGTTTCATGGAATTCAAGGTATGTAAAAATCCCCCGATGGCGGGGGACAAAGGAACCATTCAATGATTAATATAGCGTTCAAACACAAAACCGAAGTCTTTTACCGTATATTTTGTCTTCGCGTCAACGAGCCATTGAAACGCGAGTTCATTCACTGCTTTGAAATCAGCCAAGAAATTATTTGTGTCACTTTTTACGCGCCCGAATACATTCGCGGTCAATTCCAAACTTTTGTGCGCGTACTCCAGCTTCGTTTCGTTTTCATGACAAAGCTCGGCGATGGCGAGCAGCGATTTATATAAATCTTTTAGTTCTTCTAAATACTTTTTATGAACGTCAATCGAATAGACATGGGCACCGATTTTAAATTTAATCTCCACGTCTAGATCAACGGTTCCCGCTGTTTCGAGCGACACGTCGGAAATCGGATGCTTGTAATAATCATAGCGGCGCAATACGCGTTTCTTGCTGGTTGCGCTCGTGCCATCCAAATGAATAAGCGCTTTATTCGTAAAACAATACTCATCTGATTTCGATTTAATTAAGAAATAAATCTTTTCCCCATCTTCATGCATTACGTAATCATCGGCATCAACTTTATCGTAGTTTTCCGGCTTAATGACCGAGCCGATATCACTTAATCCAAGCACATCAGCGGCGACTTTTCCAAACATCATACAGCCCCTCTCTTTAAAGGTACTTATTAGTTTATTATATCATATGGTTTTTCATTCCCGAATCTTTAGGCAAAAATAAGATCCAACGCGTTCGGAAAACGCGTTGGATTTTATCACTGCAGTTCATCTCCGAAACTAGAGTCTTTGTTTGTTAATTTTAAGAAAAGCAAATATACAAGGCCAATAGCGAGCCAAATCAACCCAAGTTTTTTGCTTAGCGGATCAAGGCTATACCATACATAGCCGATAATCACTAGACCGATAAGTGGAAAAAGAAGGTGGTTCAAATAATCTTTGCTTCCTTGTTTGCGCAGAAAATAGTTGATCACGGAAGCGTGCAAGAACAGAAATGCTGTTAATGCCCCAAAGTTGACAAGCGAAGCAAGCTTATCAATTTGCGAGGCAAAAGCGGTAGTAACAATAAGGGAAATGACAGCGACAATTATGGTGCTAACATATGGTGTTTGAAATTCTGGGTGTACTTTTGACAATATTTTTGGCAGTTTTCTGTCCCTTCCCATGCTATACAGGATTCGCGAAATAGCCGCTTGTGCTACGAGCGCATTGGCAATCCCCCATGAAAATGCCGTCGCCAAAATCGTTGTCCACTTCAGCCATGAACCGCCGGCGATTTCAGCAATTTGGTAAAAAGCAACATCCGCGTTTTTAAACGTTGTATAGTCGGGCCAAATGAGAGCGGCTACCCACGTTTGAATGATGAAAAGCACCCCTACTGTTAATAAAGAAAATACAATAGCCTTGCCAATCGATTTTTTTCCGCCTTTCGTTTCCTCGGCCAGCGTCGAAATGGCGTCAAAGCCAAGAAAACTTAACACGGCGATCGAAACAGCCCCCATTACCATTCCCATGCTAAAATGATGCGGGTCGTATAACGGCTTAAAGCTGAACTGTGCTCCGTTTACCCCTTTCGCGACGGCAATAATGCCGGTTACCACGAAAATCGTCAAAACGATTAACTCTAAAATGACGATGATTTTATTCGCTCTCGCTGTTATTTCAATGCCAAGAATATTGATCACCGTATTAATCCCAATGAACAGCACTAACCATACATAAATTGGAATTTGTGGAACAATATCAGCTAAAGCCGCCGCACTGACGAGATATAGCAAGGCTGGAACAAAAATATAGTCTAATAATATCACCCAGCCGGCAATAAAACCTACATGCTCGTTAATCCCCCGCTGTGCATAGGAGTAGACAGATCCGGCAATGGGGAACGCTTCGGACATGCGCGCATAACTAAGTGCTGTAAAAATCATTCCTATCATTCCGATAAGGTAGGCAAGGGCAACCATGCCTTTGGAGCCTTCCGCTACATATCCATAAATACCAAAAGGAGCAATTGGCACCATAAATACAAGTCCATAAATAAGCAAATCCAAAAAGCTTAATGAACGCTTTAATTCCTGCTTATATCCAAGCTGTTCAATAGTTATCTGTTCCGTCTGCTTTGCTTCCATCTGTGCCATTGCCCTTCACCCCTTTACAATTGGAATAATTCAATTTGATATGCCTCGAGCACCCAGCGTGGCACGAAGAATCGGGCCGTAACCAGCGGATCTACCACCTGGCTGATTTGCGTCTGTCCAACCGCGCTCATCAGCATTGTTAAATGATTTAATGTTAAATCGGTATGGGGAAGAAGCAAATCCACCATCTCTTCCACCGACTGCTTCACCGCTTCATCTAATGTTTTGGCAGATACGATCGTCGCGATGCCTTCCTCGTTTTGCAAAAGAGGATGTTTTAAGGAATGACCTTTAATAACGTGAAACGTAACTGTCACTTCCCCTGGAATTTCGATGCCGGACACACCGATTTCTCCGTCCCCCATCGCTGCATGCAAATCCCCTAACGCAAAAAGGGCACCTTCGACAAAAACAGGAAAATATACAGTAGCTCCTGTTGTAATGAGCTTTGTATCCATATTGCCGCCATGCGGTCCTGGTGTTCCGCAGGAAACGTCCTCACCGCTAGGAGCAACTCCAATGACGCCGATCATCGGATTTAATGGAATGGCAATTTTTTCGTTAAAAATCGCTTTATTCCCTTGAATCGGGATGATTTTCGCTTCAAACTGCGGAATCCGTTCGCCCAATACGCCGAGTCCCGGCCCAACCGCCATTACTCCTTGTCCTTTTAAATGAATTGCTTCAATTTTGACGGATAAAATATCTCCCGGCTCTGCTCCTTCAATATAAATTGGCCCTGTCGCCGGATTAATATGGTTCCAGTCAATGGAGTCAAACGGCGTATGGTTGGAAGCAATTTGATTTTGAAAGCAATCATACGTTTCAATCACCACTGTTTCTCCGGATTTCACCTTTTTGACAGGCTGGTGATGTTTACTAAACGCATAAATCGATGTTTCACATGGAATGAGCGTCATATCTCCTTCCCCCTTTTCCATTTGTTATTTCTTATTATAAAGGGGTTGATCCGCGTCCTTTTGCATTTTCTTCACTAATTTTTATAATTTCTTTATGTTTTGAATTATACGATAAATAAACAAACTGAAAAAACATTCCATTCCGTTGGTTACAACAATCATCACTTCCCCACGCGACATCATCCATTGCCAATTGATAAAAAAGAAAACGACAATTGGGATTAACATTGCCAGTCTTACCTTTCTTTGTAAATAAAACAAGGCAAGCAATCCATAAAAAGAAGAGGCAAGCATGACAAAAAAGAGCATCACCTGCTTCATAGAAAAACAATGATGCACCCAAAAAACAATGATAACGATACAAAAACCGATACAATATTTGCTTTGATCCAAGACTTTCCTATTAAACCGTGAAACAGCCTGCATCTCCATTAGCCGAAGGAGAGACTGCAGGGATATGGCAATACTAGAGGAGAAAGAGGCGAGAAAAGCAACTGTCAGGCAAAATACAAAAAAAGCGGAAGGGGCTTTAAACAGATTATGAAGCATTCCCGCTATACTTCTTCCTTCGCCTAGCTGGACTGCAAAAGGAATAAACAACGCGGTGACCGCAAGCGGAACTGCCATCCAACAAAAAGCGGCTACATGAAAGATCATATTCATCCGTTCCTTTTTCATAGCTAAACCAATGCGCCACATATATTCATCTACAATAAGCTGCCCCATCATCACTTCTAGTACGGCGAAAAACAGTGAAACCAACTGAGTTGAGTTGGCCTGCAGGAAAGAAGGAAACTTGTCTACAAGAACAGAGTAATTCTTCATAATTCCGCTCGCTAAATAATAGGACAGTGGAACGATGCAAACGGCTATATAAATCAAATATAATTGAATGGTGCCGATCTTCTGAATTCCCCGTGTACCGGCAAGAACAGCAAAAACATAAACGTATAATAGCAAAAGGAATAACGCGTAATTAGGGAGATGGAATACATGCCTAAAGAGAAATGAAGATAGCGCTGCAGCTAGTACGAGCCGGTTCACATAAAAAAGGACAATCCATATATACATAAACGAAAACGCACGAGAAGTCATCAGATCGGCAAATATATGCATCATTGACTCTTGTGGATTTTTCTGGATGGTAACATACATCATTATCTTTTTCAGCCAGTAGATCGAGAAAACACCGGCAGCTCCGATAACAAATCCCGAAACTGCCCCATACTGTACAGAAGCGTAACACGAAAACAACAACACCTCACCTGTAACAAAACGAATCAGCAGAAAATTCGTCCCTTTGCTTAGTCCTATCTTTTCTGGATAAAAATGCAAAACAGATTCAGACGAATGTTCCCCGATATAATGGATCACGGTAAGCAATAAACAAAAGGCGAGAAATAAAAGAGAGTACCAATCTATCATACATACTTCTCCTTGTATTGGGTTGGTGTCATGCCCACGTATTTTCGAAAGGAGTTACTAAAATGATGCTGGCTGGCAAACCCAGTTTCTTCCGCTATCCGTGCCACTGACCAATCCTGCCTTTTGATAAGTAGCTCTTTCGCCTTTTCAATCCGGTAATGGATGACATAGTCTTTGAAATGCATTCCTGTTTCTTCCGTAAACCGTTTGCTTAAATAAGCTGGATTGACATGAATTGCTTCTGCTATATCGTATAAACTAATTTTTTGTCCATAATTTGCGTGAATATACTCGATTGCTTCCTGGATGATCGAGGATTTTACTAACGCCTCTGGGTGTTTTTGAATAAATTTTTGCAGGGCGCTATCTAGTTCACTCTCAATAAGCGGCTTGACTAAATAATCCAACACTTCTAACTGAATGGCCCGCTTTGCGTATTCGAAATCTTGATAAGCAGTAATAATAATAAACGTCATCATTGGATGGAGCTGTTTTAACGTATGGACCAAATCTAGCCCCGATTGTCCTGGAAGATGAATATCAATGAATGCCAGTTTAAATGGATGCACCGCAGCTAATTTTTTTGCCTGCGCTGCATCTTCAGCGGCATACACTTCCCAATATGGATACTTCCGTTTCACCAAATACGTTAACTGTTCCAGCTCCAAATATTCATCATCCACGACCAGTACTTTCATCTTTCTTCACCTGGCACGTAAGGCCAAACGATAAGCGCCTCTGTCAAGTCGCGCTTATTTTTTTGCAATGATATTCTTGTTGGCATATCAAATAGAAGATTGAACCGCTTCCTTAGATTGTCCAATCCTATCCCACCTTTCTCTACAGATACAGCTTGTCCCTCGTTTCCATTGTCGCAAACCCGCAAATAAAGCCAATTTCCCTCGCGGGATAATGTAATTTCTATATATTTTTCTCCTATTTTCTTCTCTAGTCCATGTTTAAACGCATTTTCTACCAACGTTTGCAATGTATATGGAGGAATTAGTGCTCTTTCCGCCTCTTTATCGACACGCACCAATGCTGTTAATTTCCGGCCAAACCGTAGTTTCTGTATCGCTAAGTAGTTTTTCGTATAGGCTAATTCTTCTTTTACGGGGATAAGCGCTTCTTTCGATTGATAGCTATATCGCAAAAATAGTGACAAATGTTCCATCCCTTTGACCATTTCTTCATTTTTTCCTAACCTAGCCAATGAAATAAACGCATTTAGCGTGTTAAATAAAAAATGCGGCTGAATTTGCTGATGCAGTTGCATGTACTTACTTTGCTGCAACTCTTTCTCGAGGCGCACACGCGCATTTTCCAACTGCAAATAGTCGATTTCTTTTTCTCCCACACTCAACAATGAGAGCATGATAAGAGAGGTAAGTGGCAATAATACACTAACAAAAATCAAAATACGAAACCATTCTTCGGTAATCATCCCCTTCCTCCTTTCCTCCCTTTTCGCTGCACAATAGTTTGATAACAACGTACACCATTTTATATACAATATCAAATATTTCGACATATTCAATAAAAAGGAAATTATAGCTATTTTGGAAATAATAATGAGAATGTTGTTTGCCAACACTCCATCTTGTTCCGTTTGTGGCAAAGCGGTTGCAAAATAATGAACCGATTTATGTTTATATGGGCTATCCTGAGTACAGAGGAATGGTAGAAAATAAACCTCTCCCACCTTCATTCTATTTAGAGGCGGGAGTTTCTTGCCATCTCCATCGAAGAAGCTTCTGCATAGAAGAAGGAGGTTTCCTTCCGCTCGATGGCTTCATCGGAAGTCTTCCTAAGGGATTCCGTAAGCAATATCGGTCCTGTTCTAATCCTTCTAACTACTTCTCGCTTATGCAATACGTAGATATGTTCACTTTTAGGAATCAATTTTCTAGCAAGAAGGAACAATCTGTTTAGAAAAAAAGAAGAAGGAATAACGCTCCTTCTTCGTTTACACAGTGAGGCTTTCACATTATCTTTTTATCGCAGCGGCGATCTCGCCATACGAATATATGTATGACGCTTGCCGCGGATGGCAATCGAATACGTCATAATGTTTTCCGGAATGGCGATACCGTGGTAGCCAGCGTCGCCGATATGGTACAGATCAGCGCCGGCCATTTTGCTTGCGAGTGCGATTTGACGGATTGTATCCTCGTCAGCCCCTTCCTGGCTCGTGCCGATCGTCAGCATCGCCAGCGCCCCATGTTCATGGGCAGCGCGGACGAGGCTCGCTATTTTTTCGGGAGTTACACCAGGCACGGTGCCCGGCGCCGGCATAAGGACAACATCGGCCCCCGCTTGAACGAAGCGCAGCACCACGTCTTCCGATATAATGCCGCCTCCCGTTTCCCCGGCCACGCCAGCCCCATGCATTTTCCCGGCGATAATGAGACCGCATTCGCCAAAAACATCACGGGCTGTTTCGATCGCGCGGATAATTTCATTATTTGTCACGCCTGTTTTCGGGTTTCCGGTTAGGCATATAAAATCAAAACCTAGACGTTTTGCTTCTTGCAGTGATTCTTCTGTTGCCATCCTTCCTTTTGGAAGAGAAGCAAGACTCTCTAGCTGCTTCGCGTTCGGGTCAACAGGCTCCAAATTGACACCAATTGGACACCCCGTTAACTGCTTCAGACGCTTCACCATTTGATTTGGCTCCTTCGTATCCAACCCGTTCACCAGCGGCTGAAACACATCAAACATGTTTAATAGAAGCAAATCCGCGCCAAACGCCGCGGCCAATTCCGCATTCGTCACCGCCGGATAAAGCGGGGCAACGGAGCCGATCACTTCCGCGACGATCGTTCTTCCTTCTGCTGCCAGAATCGATTGTTTCAGCTCTTTTCCGTTCATACGGCAAAAATCCGAGGCGCTGCAGTCTAGCAACCGCTTCATTAGCAAATTCCTCCTTGATCTATTAATATCTCTATGAAAATAGAGATTCCAGCTCTTCTCTGCTAACGAAAAGAGCTGGAACGCTTTCCTCTTGGTTATAGCTTTTTCAGCTCGCTGGCGACAAACTCGACATCCGTGCCGACAACGACCTGCACATCCGTTTGATTGAGGCGGATGACTCCTTTTGCTCCTAAACGTTTCAGTTCGTCCTCATGGACTTTCGACATATCTTTTACTTTTAAGCGCAGGCGGGTCACACAGTTGTCGATCTGGATGAGGTTATCTTTACCGCCCAGCGCTTCCATATACTTCACCGCGACATCTTTGTAGCCGCCGCCCCATGTCGCTGCGTCGCTTTCCGTAAATTCGCCTTCGATTTCTTCACGGCCAGGCGTTTTTAAATCTAATTTGACAATCAAGAAATAGAACACAACGTAATAAACAACAGCATAGATAATTCCTTGCACGATTAATAGATACGGTTTTTGCGCAATTCCATAGTTTAAGAAAAAGTCAATCGCACCGGCAGAAAACGTAAATCCGTGGTGGATGCCCAGCATTGTCGCGATCGCCAACGAAAGACCTGTTAATACAGCGTGAACGACATAAAGCAATGGCGATAAAAACATAAACAAAAACTCAATCGGTTCGGTAATTCCCGTTAAAAAGGCAGTGAGCGCCACGCTGATGAGCGCACCGGATACTTCTTTGCGCCGCTCTTTTTTTGCTGCGGCAATCATTGCGAATGCTGCGGCTGGAAGACCAAACATCATAATCGGGAAAAATCCCGCCATGAAAATTCCGGCATCTGGATCCCCCGCGAAGAACCGCCATAAATCCCCTGTTTTTCCGTTGTACTCGCCAAACACAAACCATACGAAGCTATTTAAAACGTGATGCAAGCCAACCGGAATGAGCAATCGGTTCAAGAAGCCGAAAACGCCTACCCCAAGCGCTCCAGCACCGACGATCCATTTGCCGACCGCGTTAATGCCGTCCTGAATCGTCGGCCATACATATCCAAAGATCAGTGCCAATATAAGCATGACAAACGAGGTCACAATTGGGACGAACCGCTTGCCCCCAAAAAATCCAAGCCAATCCGGTAACTTAATATTATGGTAGCGGTTATACAGCAATCCGGCAATCACACCGGAAATGATTCCCCCTAGTACGGACATGTTAATATCTTTATCAATGGCAGTGGCCCCTTTTGTTAACACAAAGTAGCCGATCGCCCCGGCCAGCGCCGCCGCACCGTTTCCGTCTTTGGCAAAGCCAACAGCAACCCCGATCGCAAAAATGAGAGGCAAGTTCGAAAAAACAGCATCCCCCGTCGCGGCGATAAACGGAATATCCAATAAATCCGGCTGTCCTAAACGAAGCAATAATCCCGCTGCCGGCAGAACGGCAACCGGAAGCATAAACGCTTTTCCAAGCCTCTGTAAAAATCCTAACATTGAAATTCCCCCTCTTTTATTTTGAACGTTCCATCTCAATCGTTAATTTGTAGCGGTCACCGCGGTAAACCGATTTGACGACTTCTAACGGCCGGCCGTTATTTAAATAACTTCTGCGCTGCATAAGAAGCACCGGCGCTCCTTCTTTCACTTGCAACAGCTCCGCCTCCATCTTGCGGGCGACAGAAGCCTCAATTACTTGCACGCCCGATTGAATGATTAACCCCAATTCTTTTTCAATAAAATCATAAACGGAACCGTTTGCAATTTCGCGGGTTAAATGTGGAACGAGCATACATGGAATATATAATGTTTCGAGCGCCATTGGCAGCTGATCAGCAAGACGGATGCGGCGAATTTCGTAAAGGTTCGCTCCTTCGCGAACATCGAGCAGCTGTGCTAACGACGTGCTGGCAGGAACAATGTTGAAAGCCAACACGGTTGTTCCCGGTTCCATGCCGCGTGCGCGCATATCTTCGGAAAAGCTCGTCAACCCTTTCAGCGGCTGTTCGATTTTCATCGCGGCGACAAACGTTCCTTTGCCCCGTTTTCTTACTAAATATCCATCATTCACTAAGTTATTGATCGCTTGGCGGACGGTCATTCGGCTAATGTCGTAGGTTTCTGCCAGCTCGCGCTCGGATGGAATCATTTCCCCCGGCTTGAGCTGCCCTTTTTCGATCATTTCTTTAATTCCTTGTTCCAACTGGTAATAGATCGGAAGTGGCGAGCTTTTGTTAATCATTTTGCATGCACCTTTCGTTTTTCATCTGGCACAAGCGACAATGCTTCTTGATCGGCAATCACCGTAACGTTCGGGTGGGTGTGAAGCACCGATGCCGGCATATCTATAGTCACGGTTCCTTCGAACAACTTCGCCATAATTGGCGCCTTCGCCGTTCCGGCCGCTAATAGCAATATATGCCGGCTTTTTAAAATCGTTGCAATGCCCATCGTAATCGCCTGGTGAGGTACATCTTCTAAGGATGGGAAAAAGCGGGCGTTCGCTTGCCGTGTTGATGGCGCCAGCTCGACGACATGTGTTGGTGTCGAAAACGATGTCCCCGGTTCGTTAAAACCGATATGCCCGTTTCTTCCAATTCCTAATAGCTGTAAATCAATTCCTCCCAAGTTTTCAATGAGCTGTTCGTAGCGCTGACATTCCGCTTCCACATCATCGCTCACCCCATTTGGAAGATAGGTTTGCGAAAGCGGAATATCGATATGGGAAAATAAATGTTGATTCATATAGTAACGATAGCTGTTCGGATGATCGGGCGACAAACCAATATATTCATCTAAATTAACCGTGCGAACGTTTCGATAAGATGTTCCATTTTGGCGATGATCCTCGACTAATTGTTTATATGTGCCGAGCATTGTCGATCCCGTGGCAAGGCCAAGAACGGCATCGGGTTTTTCCTTTACTTGGGCAATGATGATTTCAGCCGCTTTTTGACTCATCTCCTCATAGTTGGCTGCTTCGATCAGTTTCATCGTCCGACCCCCTCTTTTTATTTGGAATAGGCAAGTTTACCACGGCATATCGTCATTACGACATCATGCTGCTCATTTAATACGACGAGATCAGCATCTTTGCCGGCGCGGATGCTTCCTTTTCTGTCTAAGACGCCTAATTGCTTTGCTGGATTCCAGCTCGTCATGCGGATGATATCTTCTAAAGTGCAGCCGGTATACACCATCGCATTTTTCACCGCATCTCCTAATTTTAAAATGCTTCCCGCCAACGTGCCGTCACGCAATGTCGCCTTTTCCCCTTGCACCGTCACTTCCTGTCCGCCGAGCTCATATGTTCCCGCTCCAAGACATTTGGCGCGCATTGCGTCTGTAATTAATATGAGCCCAGTGCTTCCTTTATTCTGATAAGCGAAGCGAATCATCTCCGGCGCCACATGAACGCCATCAGCGATTAGTTCACATATTACTTCCTCGTGCATCAGCACCGCCCCGGCAACTCCCGGCTCACGGTGGTGAATGCCGCGCATGCCGTTAAATAGGTGAGTCGCATGCTTTACCCCTGCGTCAATCGCTGCTTTTACTTGTTTGTACACCGCATCAGAATGGCCGATTGAGGCGACAACACCATGTTCTTTTAAGTAAGCGGTGAGCGCCAAGCCATTCTTTTCTTCCGGCGCCAGCGTGACAAGGCGAATATGTCCATTTGCGATGTTCTGCCAATTTTGAAATAGTTCGATATTCGGTTCGATGATATTTTTTGGATGTTGCGCCCCTGCACGTTTTGGGGAAATAAATGGACCTTCTAAATGAATGCCAAGTACCTCTGCTTCCCCAGATGGATTGCTTCTATCTATATATTGCGCAACATTTTGTAAAGCACGTTCAATCTGCTCAATAGGTGCGGTCATCGTCGTCGCTAAAAAACTTGTTGTTCCTTCCTTTGGCAATGTTTTTGCCATTGTGCGCAACGCTTCGTCTGTCGCATCCATTACATCAGCTCCAAATGCGCCATGGATATGGACATCAATAAATCCCGGCACAACGGAGAAGCTTGGGTCGAGCTCCACCACCTCCGCTTCACTCGAAGCCGGGCATGATGACATCGGGCCTACTTCTACAATTTTGTCCCCTTCTGTCAGCACATACCCTTGCTCGATTTTCCCTGTTTCCGCATAGATAACCGCGTTTTTCAGCAACCGCCGTTTCACTAATATTACACCCTCTTTCTATATATTAACATTATATTATCTAGTTATCTATACCACTATATGTTTTCTTCATAAAGAAAAGAGGCTGTTCTTTTACCATTTTTGATTATGTTTCCGCTCATCCAAACTGGCGGCTCGTTTCCTTGCTCTGTCATGATGGTAATCGCCTGAACGAAAATCGCATGCAAGATGGCCTCCCCTACAATGGTCGGCGTTGGCGCAAACGGCCCGCGGACGTTCGGATGTGCTAATCGAGCATCTCTTTTTACTGCCTAATTGCCGATAACAAAGTCAACACACTCCAATAAATGTTTTTTGCTTGGATGAAGTGGTGTCATCGCCTTCGCACAGGCTATTTTTGCCGCCTAAAAAACTGCCCTCGCTTAACGCAAGGGCATATTAGTTTTCATGTGGCCGTTTGGCAAATAAAACGTAAACGTCGTGCCTTCATGAAGCTTGCTATGAACGGAAATCATCCCTTTATGCGCCTCAACGATGTTTTTCGCGATCGCAAGGCCTAATCCCGTTCCCGAACGGCCGCGCGTACGCGCCTTATCCGCTTTGTAGAAGCGTTCAAACACAAACGGCAAATCTTCTTCTGGGATGCCGGAGCCGGAATCCCGCACATGAATCGTGACGCCGTCTCCGCTGCGTTCGACGATGATTTTGACCATTCCGTTTCGGTCGGTATGGCGAATCGCATTATCAATTAAATTCGTCAGCACTTGCTCGATTCGATCCGGGTCGATCGTGATGTCGATATCCCCGTCTTTAAACTCGGCCGACAAATCAATATGCTTTTCTCTCGCCAAACCTTGAAATTTGCGGATAATCCGACCGATATAAGGTACAAGCTGAACATTTTCATAGTTTAGCGCAATATGTCCCGCTTCCATGCGGGCCAAATCTAATAAGTCATTGACAAGGCGGCCCATGCGCAGCGACTCGTCGTAAATCACTTTCGCCATCTCTTTCTTTTCTTCATCGGTGGCGGCAATATCGTCGATAATCGCTTCACTATAGCCTTGAAGCATGGCGATCGGCGTGCGCAGTTCGTGGGAAACGTTGGCGATGAAGTCTTTGCGCAACTTGTCTAAACGGCGCTCCTCCGTCATATCGCGAAGCACTGCCACCGCACCGCGCACGGTTGTTTTGCCGTAGAGCGGGGTCATTAAAATGACCCACGTCCGCCCTTGGATCGTCAATTCGATCGACTGCTCTTTTTCCTCGCGGACAACACGGACAAACAGTTCTTTTACTTGCGGCGGCAGCGGCGCAATTGTTTCGGAGCCGTTTCCTTGCTCGAAATACCACGCTTGCAAAAACCGCTCCGCCGGCGGGTTTGTAATCAATATTTCGCCGTCGCGGTTAAAGGTGATGACCCCGTCAGCCATGCTGCTTAAAATGCTTGCCAACTGCTCTTTTTCCTGATTTAGGGCATTGATATTAAACTGCAGCCGTCTTCCCATCTGGTTGAACGCCATTGCCAGTTCACCGATTTCATCGTGCGTCAAAATCGGCACTTTTGTATCAAACTTGCCGCGCGCCACTTCAAACGCCGCCTGCCGCATTTTTCGCAGCGGCGCGGTAATGCGGGTGGACAAGAAAAAAGCAAAAAAGGTTGTTAACACAATCGCGATAAATGCGGCAAGAAAAATTAACTTTTTCGTTTGCTCTGTCGTATCTTCAATTGCCCGCAATGATTGGTAAATAAATACCGCGCCCTGTTTTCCATCTGCCACCTCAAACGGCACGCCAACAATAATAACATCACTATATTGACTTTTACCAGTTTGTACGTTTGGCAAATATGTTTTCTTTTTTACGCTTTTTCCTTCCGTCCATACTTTTCGCAAATCTTTATCTTGCTTAATTAATGATAACGGCAAATCGCGCAATTCATCGTTTGTTGGCGAATACCAGTAATGTGATGAATCAACGATAATAACAGCTTTGGACATATTACCGACAAGCGTCCAGGCAATGGAACGAGCCAGTTTTTCATCTTCGTAATCATGCATCACTTCTGACACTTTCGTCGCCAGCCGCGTTAGCTCCTTTTCTGCTTCCTGTACATAATAGTTTTCAAAAAACTTTAAAAGGAGAATCGTTAGAATGAACAATACACACGACACCAGTAAGAGAATGGTAAACCATAATTTTCCGACAACACTGCGAAACAGCCACATCAGTCGTTCACTACCTCAAATTTATAACCGACTCCCCACACCGTAACAATCATTTTTGCCGCGGTCGGGGATACCTTATTTAATTTTTCCCGCAATCGTTTAATATGGGTATCAACGGTGCGTAAATCGCCGAAAAATTCATAATGCCATACTTCTTTTAACAGCTGCTCGCGGTCAAATACTTTATCCGGCGACTTTGCTAAAAACAGAAGCAGCTCGTATTCTTTCGGCGTTAAATTCACTTCTTTTCCATCAGCAGTGACACGGTGGGCGTCGTTATCAATCGTTAAATGCGGAAACACAAGCACATCTTTTGCCGTCGTATCTGTAAGAACGTACGCGGTATTGGCCGCGCGCCGCAACAGCGCTTTCACGCGCAATACGACCTCGCGCGGACTAAATGGCTTTACAATATAATCATCTGTTCCCGCTTCAAACCCTTGAACGCGGTTCGATTCTTCTCCCTTTGCCGTCAGCATAATAATTGGTGTTGCTTTCTTTTCGCGGATTTCTTTACAAACCTCGATGCCGTCCCTCCCCGGCAGCATCAAGTCAAGCAAAATGACGTCGTAGTCATTTTCGAGCGCTTTCGTTAGCGCATCATCCCCGTTGTCCGCCTCATCAATGACATAATTTTCCCGCTCTAAATACATTTTCAACAAGCGGCGAATTCGTTCTTCATCGTCTACCACCAAAATCTTCACTTGTTTATCCATAGAACATCCTCCCTAGTTCACTATTGTACAAAAAATCCCCCATATATATTTTACTGTAAAAAAGGATGCCCACGCCAATATTGGGGCATCCTTTCATAAAGCAAATCGTCCTTCCCATTATGTTCCAGCATAAGAATGCAGCCCCGCGATCACTAAATTCACTGCTACGAGGTTAAACATAATGATCGCAAAACCAATCACGGCAAGCCATGCCGATTTTTCGCCATGCCAGCCTTTTGATAAACGAAGATGCAAAAATGCGGCGTAAAACAGCCATGTAATGAGTGCCCATACTTCTTTCGGGTCCCAGCCCCAAAAACGCGTCCAGGCAATTTGCGCCCAAATCATCGCGAAAATAAGCGCCCCGAGTGTGAATACTGGAAAGCCGATCGCCACCGCGCGATAGCTGATTTCATCCGTTAAATCTAAATTGACGTTTTTCACGAGCGGCTGCAACGCCGCGGCAATGCGCTTCCGCAGCACGAGGCGGAATAGTACGTATAACACGATTCCCCCAATCAACGACCAAATGACTGTATTTAATTTTTTCGCATTGATAATTGCCGGCATATAAACAAGCGGCTCGAAACGGCCAGCGCTTTCTTTTGTCAATTTTCCTTCGTGCGGGCCGACTAATGCAGGCATATCGTAAACGACTTCCGCCTGTTGTTTGTTTTTATCAATCCACGTAAATTTTGCTTCATAATCCGCAAGGCCAAATGACGTGGATACAAGCACAAAGCCAAGCGTTGTGATCAAACAGAACATCACCACTTCGAGCCAGAACGTGCGCTTGCTTGGCTTCGATTGGTCGACGACACGGATTAAATAAATGAGGCCGGCAACAAAACTAACGGCCAAAATTGCTTCCCCCGTCGCCGCTGTTGTGACATGGATCTGCAGCCAATCGCTTTGCAGCGCAGGGATAAGCGGCGTAATCTCGCGCGGAAACATGCTGGCATAAGCAATCACCAATAACGCGACTGGCAGTGCGAATAAGCCGAGAATGCTTATTTTATAAATAAAATAAATAATGATAAAGGCGGCGACAAGCATCATTCCGAAAAAGGTGGTAAACTCAAACAAATTGCTGACCGGAGCATGTCCCGCTGCAATCCACCGTGTAATAAAGTAGCCTAATTGAGAAAGAAAACCGATAATCGCCGTGGTAATTCCAAGTTGTGACCAGCGATTTTTTCCCGTTCGTTCTTTTCTTTTATCGCGAATCGCGCCGCCGAAAAAAAACGTCCCGATTAAGTAAAGAATAAAAGCAATATATAGTAACGTGCTACTGAGCTGCGCCATGCGCTTGCCCTCCTTGTCCCGCGTTTTTCTCCCGATCCGCCTGATCCACCGGCATCGCTAATCCGGTTCCATCAAGGATGCGGCGAATTTCATTTTTTAAACCGAACCAGTTTTTATTCGTATGCGCGGCAAGCCATACTTCGCCATTGATGCGCTGCACCCATATGCGGCGGTGGTTCCAGTACATGCCTTGGATGAGGCCAATCATGAAAACAGCGCCGCCCAATCCCAAAATCCAAAGCGTAAAATCACGGCGCACTGTAAGGCCAGATACGTTCCGCGTTTCCAATCCAGCAAACGCCATTTTATACTTGTTGTTTCCAAACGGTTCAATCGTTTGCTGAATCGCTACAAAACTCACTTCCCCTTTTGGCTTGTCCGGGGCAAACATTTTAAACACAAACGCCGGATTGTTTGGAATTTTCGACTTCGTCGCTGGATTTCCGTCTTCATCGAAATAAAAATCAGGAAAATAGCTTAATAGTTCGACGCGGTAACCGTGACCAAGGTTATAGGAAGCTTCTGGATTGTGCAAATTAATATCAACCGTGCCAAACGTTTTTCCCGACGTTTTATCCATTAACTGAAACGCCATTTTATATGGCTCATTTTGTTTAAAATCGACTTGATATAGTGCATAATGGTCATATTTTAATGGTTCATTGACGCGAATCTTATACTCTTTGATTTTTTTCAGCTTCGGCTCTTCGCCGGCAATCACCGGCCCGATGCGTTTGTAAAGCACGACGTTCGTTTGGTAGTTTTTCGCCACCATACCGTTGCCGACCCGGTCGATGGCCGCGTTGAACACTTCATTGTCTTTTCCTTTTTGGTATGTTTCAAAAATAAATTTTTCGCTCTTTAAAAAGTATTTCCCATGGGTTCCCGGGATTTCCTTCGTTTCCCCCTCGCGAATCCACATCACTTCATCAACATACATCCCAGGGACAAAACGAAGCATCGCTCCGATTAAAAAAATAATTAATCCGATATGGTTGACATACGGCCCCCAGCGGGAAAAACGGCCTTTTTCCGCTAAAATATTGCCATTCTCTTCACGAATATGATAACGGCGCTCCGCCAAATTCTCTTTTACCCGCTTTAGCACGCCGTCCATATCGGCAACTTGCGAAACGCTAAACAACCGCTGCCGCCGCAAGAAGTTTGGATGTCGAGTAACCCCCTGCTGTTTTAAAGCACGATAAAGCGGAATGACGCGGTCTAAACTGCAAATGACGAGCGATACGCCGATCGACGCGATTAAAAGCATGTACCACCATGAACCGTACAAATTATTAAAACCAAGCTGATAATATAACTTTCCTAGCCAGCCGTATTGGTCCGCGTAATATTCAGCGGGACTGACATTTGGCGGAAGATACATTTCCTGCGGAAAAATCGTTCCGATCGCCGAAGCGATGAGCGTAATGACAATAAGCGTCACTCCGACCTTCACCGAAGAGAAAAACGCCCAAATTTTATCGATAATGGTCTTATTGTACGTTTGGGAACGGCGCGCGCTTCCTTCATAGCGCATATCCAACAGTTGCTTTTTCGTTTCCGAGTGTTCTTCGAGCGGCTTTCCGCACGATTCGCAAAAAGCAGTCCCATGCGGATTAACATGGCCGCATTCGCATTTTACATGTTCCATTTGGCAAAACTCCTTACGGTTTAATGCTTTCCATATACTGCTTTACCATTTCTTCTGTCATCGTTCCAGTAATAATCTTTTTCACCTTGCCGTTTTTGTCAATCAAAAACGTAGCCGGCAATTGATTGACATCATAGGCGTTCATCACTTGATCTTCGCGGTCGATCATAATCGGAAACGTCAGGCCAAAACGATCGGCAAATTTTTGCACGCTCAGTTTCGTCTCGCCGACATTGACTGCGAGCACTTCAACCCCTTCGTTTTTATAGGTGCCATATTGCGCGTTAATGTACGGCATTTCTTTCTCACATGGCTTGCACCACGTTCCCCAGAAGTTTAAAAATACGCCTTTGCCGCGATAGTCAGACAGACGGTGTTCTTTTCCGTTTAAATCGGTCAAAACAAAATCAGGTGCCGTCGAACCGACGGTGACACGCGCCTTTTCCGTAAAAAAGTTCGCGTAAATCGTATATCCCACCGCCGCCAATAACAGTAATAAAATCACCGTTCTCATGATAAGCCGCTGCTGTTTTTTCATCTTTCAAACCCCTTGAAATCGTAATATCCCATTTTTCATTATAACAGTGTTGTTTACCATCCTAACCGTCATTGTATGAACGTTATGTGACAATGTTTTACTTTCCGCCGCCTGATAACGCGAGCGCGCGCAACTGTTTTACTTCATGCGGCGTCAGTTCGCGGTAATCCCCGGGATTCAGCCCCTTTAGATCAAGAAACGCGTAACGTTCCCTCTTCAATTTCATCACTTTGCAGCCGATCGCTTCAAACATGCGGCGCACTTGACGGTTCCGCCCTTCATGAATGCGGATTTCAATAATCGCTGTCTGCTTTTGTTTATTGATAGAAAGCATTTTTACTTTCGCCGGCGCCGTCATGCCATCTTCCAGCATAATCCCTTTTTCAAGCTGTTTTAATTGCTCCCGCGTCGGAATTCCCTTCACTTTTGCGATATATACTTTCTCGATTTCATAGCGCGGATGCATTAATAAATTGGCAAAATCGCCATCGTTCGTCAGCAAAAGAATTCCCGACGTATCGTAATCAAGACGTCCAATCGGATAAATACGTTTATCAACATCTTTGAAAAAATCGGTCACCACTTTGCGGCCTTTGTCGTCTTTCACGCTCGAAATTACTCCACGCGGTTTATAAAGAAGATAATATACCGGCTCCTCCCGTTCAACCGGTATTCCGTCTACTTCGACTTTATCTTGCGGGCCTACTTTCACGCCAAGTTCGGTAACGACTTTCCCATTTACTTTTACTTTCCCTTGCAGGATAAGTTGTTCAGCCTTCCGCCTTGATGCGATTCCTGCATGGGCAATCACTTTTTGCAAGCGTTCCATCGCTGTTTCACCTCTTTCATCATCTTACTCTTTCCGTAAAAAAGATACAAGCGTGCCCTCTCATTATTTTTATCATACTCGCTTTTTTTCGACAAATACAAAAGCTATACCGACAGAAAAACAGCAAAAGCAAAAAGCCGCCTCAATAAAGGCGGCCTATTTGCCAAAGACAAGCAAAACAATAAAGAAGGAAACAATAAAACTGAGAATATCAGCTAAAATTCCGACTTTCAGCGCATCTCCCATCTTTTTAATCCCAACAGCTCCGAAATATACCGTTAGCACATACAGCGTTGTTTCCGTGCTTCCCTGGATCGTGGAAGCCAATCGTCCGATAAACGAATCCGGGCCATAGGTAGCAATTAAATCGGTTGTCATTCCAAGCGCGGCGGTGCCGGAAATGGTGCGAATCATCGCCAGCGGCACCACTTCAGCCGGAAGACCGAGCGCATCGGCAAGCGGCTTAATCCCGTTCATCATATAATCAAGCGCGCCGGACGCTCGGAAAATGGAAATGGACACCAGCATGCCGACTAAATACGGAATAAGCGAAAACGCAATCTGTATTCCTTCTTTTCCACCTTCGACAAACGCTTCATAAGTCGGCACTTTTTTTATTGTTCCATATAAAAGGATAAATGCGATCGTTACCGGAATAAGCCAAGTAGAAATAATTTGAATAAACGTCATTACCTCTTCCCGCCCTTCCGCGTGCGCTTCCAGTAATAATAACGATCAATCAGCACGGCCCCGATGGTTGAAATCGTCGAAGCGACAAGCGTCGTGCCGATGATTTCTCCCGGCGATGCCGAGCCGTATGTCATGCGGATCGAAATGACTGTGGCCGGAATCAAGGTAATACTTGAAGTATTAATCGCCAAAAACGTCACCATCGAGCGGCTTGCTACATCTTTATGGCCATTGAGCTTTTTTAATTCTTCCATCGCCTTAATTCCCATTGGAGTGGCGGCGTTGCCAAGCCCAAACATATTGGCAATCATGTTGGAGACGATATAGCCGAGCGCGGGATGGTTGGGCGGCACTTCCGGAAAAAGGCGGCGGACGAGCGGCTTGCAAAAACGCGAGAGCCTCTCAAGCAGCCCTGCTTCTTCTGCGATTCTCATCAAGCCAAGCCAAAACACCAGGATACTGATCATGCCGATAGCGATCGTGACTGCTTCTTTCGCGCTTTTAAAAATTGCTTCGTTCACTTCATTCATCGTGCCATGAAACATCGCAAACACAATTCCGATTATAGCCATCGCTACCCAAATAAGATTAACCATCGCTTCCCACACCTAAAAAATGAAATACGTTCCAAATGGAATGATCTGTTTCCTTGCTCATGCTTTTTTTATACAAAAGCGGAACTTCATCAACTGCTTTATCTCCTAAGTAAAGCACTGCTTTCCCAACGATGGTTGGGATGCTGCTTTCGTCTTTTTTCCACTCCTTTTGTGGACGCAAAAGATAAACTTTTACATGCAGTTCTTTTATTTCTTCTTCCGTCACAGGATATCGTAGGTCACGGCTTGCTTGTATGTTTTTTCGGTAAAAGGAATCTCGAACCTTTTTCACCATTCGCTTTCGATTTACTTTTGCCGTCATATAATGGTTAAAACCATATTCATACATGGCGATGTGGTCGTTCCAATCATCCGGTGCATCCAATGTTACCGCAATTAAATCCATACCGCCTTTGGAAGCGGTAGTCACAAGCGTTCGCTTTGCCCGTTTTGTATAGCCGGTTTTTCCTCCCGTACAATACTCATACAAACTGGTGAGCAGCTTATTTTTATTCCTCCATACCCGATCCCAATCTTCTCCGGGAGCAGCAGGAGCCCGGTATACTTCTGTTCCGGAAATCTTGCGAAACTCCTTATTTTTCATCGCATATTGCATAAGGAGCGCCATGTCATAGGCAGTGGAATAGTGATTTTCCGAATCATCTAATCCGTGCGGATTGGCAAAATGGGTATTGCGCATACCAATTTCTGCCGCTTTTTGGTTCATTAAAAAAACAAATCCTTCGACACTGCCCCCAACATGTTCGGCAATCGCTACCGCTGCGTCATTTCCCGAACGAAGCATCAGCCCATAGACAAGATGGCGAAGCTTTATTTTTTCTCCTTCCTTTAAATAAATCGACGACCCTTCTGTATGGACAGCGCGGGCGCTTACCGTTACCGTGTCATTCATTTTTCCTGATTCAATCGCTAAAATCGCCGTCATAATTTTTGTAATGCTGGCAATGCGCCGCTTCGTATGGGCGTCTTTTTCAAACAACACGCGTCCCGAACGCTGTTCCATCAAAATCGCGCTTTGCGCACTTATTCCGTTCATTTCCTTTTCTTGGCCTATTGCCTTTGCTCGATCCGGAATACATGAAAAAAGCACCATCATCGCTGCGATGAACAGTACAATTTGTTTCCGTATCTTCATGTAATCCCCATCCCTTTTGCTGTTTTGTACAAGTTTATGCGCAAAACAAATAGATATGAATGTAAAATGTACAAGTTCACTAACGTAAGCGTCATTGTTAGTATACACTCGGCTTGTTAACGAACGAAATCGCTTGTCGGTGATACTAACACAAAAAAAGACGAAGGAGCTACTCCCTCGTCAAAACGGTTTCCAGCGCAGCTTTCGTGCCTGCTCAAACCGTTCTTCCACATCACGCCAATTGACGACGTTCCACCAGCTCTTAATATATGCAGCACGGTCATTTTTATATTGTAAATAATAAGCATGTTCCCAAACGTCCAGCACCAACAGCGGGATCGTATCCCATTGCGTCATGAATTGATGCTTTTCCGTCTGTAAAATTTCCAAACGGTGCGACCGCGGCGACCAAACGAGCAGCGCCCAGCCGACTCCTTCGACGTTCTTTGCCGCCTCGGTAAAATGACGCTTAAATCTTTCAAAACTGCCAAAATCACGTTTTATTTGTTCTAGCAACTCACCGCGCGGTTCCCCGCCGCCTTCTGGATGCATATTATTCCAAAAAATCGTGTGCAAATAATGGCCAGAACCGTGAAACGCCGCTTCCCGCTCCCAGTGCTTCAACAGTTCATAGTCATTCGTTTCGCGCGCTTTTTTCATCATTTTTTCCGCTTTATTTAAGCCGTCCACATAGCTTTGATGATGCTTTGTATGATGCAGCTGCATAATTTCTCTGGAAATATGCGGCTCAAGCGCATCGTAGCCGTATGGTAGCGGCGGGAGGACATGCTTGCCTGCTGCCACATATGTTTCTTGTCTTTCTTCTGCCTCGCTTTCTTCCTGGCCGATGGCTGTTTGTTGTCTTTCTTCTATCCCGCTTTCTTCCTGTCTGATAGCCGTTTGTTGCCTTTCTTCTATCCTGCTTTCCTCCTGTCCGATGGCCGACTGTCCATTTTGCTGAAGCGCCAGCGCTTTTTCATATACTTCGTCCACCATGCGCTGAAGTTCATAAATGGCGTCTTCCACCCATTCGCCGCCATGATTTTCAATGTAGGAAAGCAAGGAATCAACGCGGCAATCGTCGCTGCCCTCTCCCCGTTGCAGCAAAATTTGTTCCACTTGTTTTCCCCATTCTTTTACTTCCGCCACATATTGTTGAAATAGTTCTTGTTCGTTCATCTCGAAACCCTCCTTTTTTTATCACCCATATCGTATGCCAACAACCTAAAACTCGTTCTTGTCCGCATTCACCCATTTCCTTTACGTTCATACATATAAAATCGAGGTGAGGAACAAATGAACAAAACATTGGAACAAGAAGCATTATGGGAAATGCGCTTTTGGATGCAAATTCTTGGCGACCATTGTCGATTTATTCTTGAATCTTTAGCAGAAAAAGAAAAGGCGGAAATCGATCAAGCGAAACGATTCATGCATGTATTTGATGAACTGTTAGAAGAAGCGCGCCGGCCGCCAGCAGAATCTTGGACTGCGCTTATTCAGCGCGGAAAAGAGGCGGGTGAACAGCTGCGGGCATTTAAACTTCATTTGTTGAAACGACTTTTGACAGAAAAAATCAGCTTTTCCCTTCCTCCCACTTTCGTCAACCATATGGTAAATGAATTAGAAGAATGGCTGCGGCTTGCCGGCTATTACGCGCAAGGAAAGCGTCCGCCTAGCGTCCATCCGCTTCATCATGATTTGTTATGGCTGCTTGACGCTGCTGGTCATGCCGATGCGATCCATGACCGCCTTGACCATGCGGAAAAAAATTTGAAACGACAGAGCCATGTATTTGCAAAAGAATGGGAAGAGCTTTACTTAAAAGCGATCGAAATGGCCGGGTATTTACGGGCCCATATTTATCAGTTTCCAGCACTGCATCGCTTCCATCACGACATTGAATTGGAAATGGTTATTTTTCAGTGCTTTTTACGTGAATTGGAAGAAATGGAGCTGAACAAAGAAGTGCTTGGCGTCCTGACGCCGCTGATGGCGGACCATATGGCAAGGGAAGAATGTTATTATTTGCAAAAATTAGCGGAAACGACGGCGGAAGTAAAGCCGCCTGTCTGCGATCCAACGAAACCACGGGTGGAATAACGAAAAGAAAAAGCTGCCCCGCCTATGGGGACAGCTTGCCTATTTGGATTGAATCGCCTTCGTGCGATAGTCTGTTTCATAAAATTCCAGCTCTTCGCGAATCGTCTGAAATTCGCTTTCCAGCGACAGCAGCAGCTTCTTGAACGAAGTAGGAGGAGTTTGGCGAAATTTCAGCGAGTTGCGCCCCGTGTATGCAGAACGGCTGTCTTCATACCAGGCATCGCTTTTCGGCGTAAAATATTCCGCGACACATAAATGATAAACGCGATACAGCGTCTTTTCCGCCGCCGTTTTGCGAAACGGCTCTTCACTCAATACGATGCGGCACGCCTCAAGCCCCTCTTCACAATAGACAACAAGGCGGCGCAAATTGGAAAGCAGCAATTGATAATATGCTTTATCTCCATCTCTTTGTTCTTCCAATAGTTTGGACAGCGTCGTCTCGTTTAAATAATCGGTAAGCGTCTGCACCGTGTTTTGCAAAAAAGCTTCAACTTGTTTCGTTTGCTGGAAAACGATTGAGTTTGCCATACAGAAAAACCCCCGTTGCTTAGTTTAAGATGGCTGACGGACAAAAAGGAGCGGCGACGATAATGAATATTGCCCTTTTGTCTCCAGCTCCGTAAATAGTTCCGGCAGTTTCGTAAAGTCCATGTGCGCAAAATAGCGACGGAATTCTTCTTCCTCATTGATATATACGCGTTTGCGGTGGCGGAAGCTCGGGTTTTGCAATAAGCAGACAAAGGCAACAATGTCGCGGAAATAAACGTCACGCCCCGGAACAGCAAAAATCGGATCGCCCTCATATGGCGTATACGCGGAAATGGATTGCTCAAAATAACGCAAATATAAGACATGAAGCGTCTTTTCCACTCCGTCTTCACGAAACGTTACTTCTGAACGGTTGAAATAATCCTCAAACGTATTCGATTGCGATTTTTCCAGTTCATGCCCTTGCAAGCGGCAAATTTGCATAAAACGACCCCCTTATTCACATCCGAAACGATATGCCCCCTTTACTCTTATCTTATCATACTCACGTTGACTCGTTAAAATTTTCTTCAAATTTTTCAAAAAATAAATCCGCTTCCTTCTCCATTTCGCCGTCCGCCTGTAATTCCGGAAGCGGGGGCAGTTCCTCTAACGTTTTGAGCCCAAAGTAGTCCAAAAATTCTTTTGTCGTGCCATATAAAATCGGGCGTCCTGTTCCTTCCGCACGCCCGACTTCTTTGATCAGCGCTCTCGCCATTAACGTTTGGATCGGCTTGTCGCTTTTCACCCCGCGGATTTCTTCGATTTCCGCCCTGGTGATCGGCTGGCGGTACGCAATAATTGCCAGCGTTTCGAGCGCCGCTTGCGACAATGAAGTAGAGCTAGGCGATTCGACAAGCTTTTTTAAATAAGGGGCATGTTCTTTTTTCGTCGCCAGCTGAAACACCCCCGCCAACTCCACAAGCTGAATGCCGCGCTGCCCGCGTTCATACTCTTCTTTTAAAGCAGAAATAATCTCTTTCGCCTGCTCCTCTTTGATTTCTAATACGGAAGCGATTTGCTGAAGGGACAGCCCCTCGTCGCCGGCCGCAAACAACAGCCCCTCGACAATCGCTTTATATTCGCTCATCTCCATGTTATTCCATCCTTTCATTGCTAGAGATGAAAATGTCGGCAAAATTCCGTTCTTGTTCAATAATGATTGCGTTTTTTTTCATCAGCTCTAAAATCGCTAAAAACGTGACGACAATATATCCACGGTCATAATACGGAAATAAATCATAAAAATTTTTGCGCGTTTTCGTGCGCTTTAGCTCTTGTAAAATTTCTTCCATGCGCTTTTCAATGGAAATGTCTTGCCGGGCGATTTTTGTCCGCAGCGGCTTTTGCAATTTTTTACGACGCAACAGCTTGGAGAGCGCGCCAAGCATGTCGTACACATTGACTTGAAGCGGCCGCTGCATCAGTTCCTTTTCGTCCGCGTATATGCTTAAATCACTCGGCGGCTTCGTAAATAAAAGCGCCCGTTCTTCTTCCTTCTTTTTTAACTCCTGCGCCGCTTCTTTATATTTTTTATATTCTAACAGCCGCTGCATCAGTTCTTCACGCGGGTCGCTTTCCGGCAGCTCCATTCCTTCGTCCAATATTTCTTCCTCATGTTTCGGCAGCAGCATTTTGCTTTTGATCGCCAACAGCGTTGCTGCCATCACTAAATATTCACTGGCGATATCCAACTGCAATTCTTGCATCGTATGAATATACTCCATATACTGCTCGGTAATTTGCGCGACTGGAATATCATAAATATCAATTTCATAGCGATTAATTAAATGCAGTAAAAGGTCAAGCGGACCTTCAAACGCATCAATTTTCACGTTATATTGCACGTTCATCCCACCATTTTATGACACTATCGATAAGTATAGACGATAATCTGGCATTGTCCAAGCAATTTTTTACGACTAATATGATACAATGGATACCATATGGATACAACAAATGGATACAACAATAGGAAAGGTCGTGAAGTCATGTATCCCTGAAGCCTATATCCGTTATTTAGTTCATTTTCATACCGACCGCGATTATTTCGAGTGTCATGAAATATTAGAAGAACATTGGAAAAAAGATGGTTACAAAAAAGTATGGGTGGTGCTTATTCAAATTGCCGTCGCGCTGTACCATCATCGTCGCGGCAACAATCAAGGGGCGCTGCGCATGATGCAAAAAGCGCGATCGCTTTTAGAAAAAGAAGAGCGAGCCATCCATGGACTGGGTCTGGATGAACAGCTGCTTGCCGAACAGCTCGAACGCTATATAGAACGGATTATGCAAAATAAAGGATATGAAAGCATCGAACTGCCAATTCGCGATGAAACATTGCGGAAAATATGTCAAACGATATGTGAAAAACAGGGGCTTACTTGGGGACAAGCAAGCGACTTAAACAATGTTTATTTAATGCACAAGCATAAATTGCGCGACCGCACGGAAGTGATCGCGGCTCGAGAAAGAAAAAGAAAGAACAAAGAGCTGCCGGACCGTTAAGCGGCAGCTCTTTTGCATTGGTGTTAACACTCGCATTTATCGAAAAAGGACGAGGTAAATTCATTTCCCTGCAATCGATGGTTTGGATACATATCTTTTAGAGCTTTGACCATTTGCTTTCCAATCCCCTGATGGCGGTGCGAAGGGTTGACGCTGATATGCTGGATTTCGACAACGTCTGGATCGCGCAGCAGTACTCCGATAATGCCGACAATGTCATCGTCTTCTTTCCATAAAAACAGTTGCCAGTCGTCGTTTGTTTCATACTGTTTGATCGTTTGCTGCAGCTTTTTTAGATCTTTTTCTGTCGGCATGAACGACAGAAGCCCCATGGCAATCTTTTCATAGTTTTTCCGATAACGAATCAGCATAAAAAATCCCTCATTATCGACAAAGACTTTTCCAAAACAGAAAAGTTTTTGTCATTTTTCTCATTACGTATTATAAACGTTCTTAATGATATTGTGAACTATTTCGCGCATTTTTAACACAACTTATGCAAGCGTCCGCAGCAAGTTCGCCATTTCAATGGCGCTTACTGCTGCTTCCCAGCCTTTGTTTCCTGCTTTCGTGCCAGCCCGTTCAATCGCTTGTTCAATCGTATCAGTCGTTAACACGCCAAATATAACCGGTGTTCCGGTCGATAGCGCTGCGTGCGAAACTCCTTTTGCCACTTCATTGCATACGTAATCGTAATGGCTTGTCGCGCCGCGGATGACAGCGCCAAGCGCAATCACCGCATCATATTGCTTCGATTCTGCTAATTTTTTCGCCAACAGCGGAATTTCAAACGCCCCCGGCACCCATACGACCGTCACCTCGTCTTCGTTGACCCCGTGCCGTTTCAGGCCATCAAGCGCTCCAGACAACAATTTGCTTGTAATAAATTCATTAAAGCGGGAAACGACGATCGCGATTTTCAATCCTGTGCCAACTAAATTGCCTTCCATTACTCTCATTGCTAGTCCTGGTTACTAAAATCTGTAAAAATCGACCCCTCGCGATGAACCAGCAAAACTGCTTGCCGCTCAGGAAACACCTGAGTTCCATCAGGAAGGGAATCCCTCATGTCTCACCTGCCGTGAAAGACACCCCGTGGCTTGCTGTCAGCGGCGGCACTTGTCGTGCACCATTCCTTCCATCGGTCAGCACACGACAACGATTTTAGCAACCAGGTCTACACCTCCTTTAGTTGAATTTGATACTGACTTAGCCAACAACATTTGTGCAGAATGTTCCATAATGGCCATTCATGTTTCTCTTTGAAGTTCTCGATCTTTTTCAGCGTCATACCTAGGATATTGTCGTTGTTTCATTCCGCTTTTTGAGTGCTTGTAGGATTCTTCCATCGATCCTAACACAGCAACCAAATGGCGTTTCACTTTCGTTTTTATATGAACGAAGTTGTGATTCATTTATATGAACGAAGTTGTGATTCATCATCGGAAACAATTTTCATCACCCGAACGTTTTCATCCCCTTGACGTCCCCCTTGTTTGGATTCCTTAGAACATATATTCGCTAACTCTTTTTCCTTTCCTTTTTACATGCGGAAAGGAGAGAGGATTTTTTATCCTAAGACAGGAGACGATGGAAAAGATGGAGAACATCCGCCTCCTTGCGTTCAATAACAAATAACAGGAGATATTTACATGATTTTATAGATGTTTAACAAACTGCTTATACCTCCTATCTTTTCCACCCATCGATTTTATCATAATCCAAAACAGCAAAAGACACGAACTATTGCTTATAAATGGAGCATATGCCCTAACTTTTCATACTTGGTGCGCAAATATTTTTCATTTTCTTTTTTCATCGGCATTTGCAGCGGAACGCGTTCGACTACCTCAAGGCCGTGTCCTTTTAAGCCGGCGATTTTGCGCGGATTGTTCGTCAATAAACGTATTTTTGTCACACCGAGGTCTTTTAAAATTTGCGCGCCGATGCCATAATCGCGCAAATCGGCAGGAAACCCGAGCTTTTCATTGGCTTCTACCGTATCATAGCCTTGCTCTTGCAGCTTATACGCGCGCAGTTTATTCATTAATCCAATGCCGCGCCCTTCTTGGCGCATATATAAGAGAACGCCGCGCCCTTCTTCTTCAATTTGGCGGAGTGCTGCATGAAGCTGCGGTCCGCAATCGCAGCGATACGAGCCAAACACATCTCCTGTTAAACATTCAGAATGCACGCGGACAAGAATCGGTTCGTCCGGAACAATTTCGCCTTTTACGAGCGCCACATGTTCTTTTCCATCAACTACATTGGTATAGCCGACCGCTTTAAACCGACCGAATTCTGTCGGCAGCATCACTTCCACTTCGCGTTTTACAAGCTTTTCTCTCTGGCTGCGATATTGAATTAAATCTTTAATCGTAATCATTTTCAATCCAAACTCATCCGCGATGTTGCGCAAATCCGGAACGCGTGCCATCGTGCCGTCTTCTTTAATAATCTCGCAAATCACTCCGGCCGGCTTTGCTCCGCATAACCGAGCTAAATCCACCGCCGCTTCCGTATGGCCGGCGCGCCGCAATACACCGCCTTTTTTCGCGACGAGCGGAAACACATGTCCCGGCCGTTTAAAATCGCTTGCTTTGGCGTCAGGATCGAGCAGCGCCTGAATTGTCATCGAACGTTCATAGGCGCTGATTCCCGTCGTCGTCGATTTATAATCGATGCTGACGGTAAACGCCGTGCCATGGGAATCGGTATTATGGTTCACCATCGGCGCAAGGTCCATCTTGTCCGCCAATTCTTCGGTAATCGGCACGCAAACAAGCCCGCGCCCGTATTTAATCATAAAATTGATCACTTCCGGCGTCGCTTTTTCGGCCAGTGCCACGAAATCCCCTTCATTTTCCCGGTCTTCGTCATCGCATACGATAATTACTTCTCCTTGCTTCAATGCCTCAAGTGCTGCTTCAATCGTATCAAACATCTGTTTGTGCCCCCTTTTTAGCTTTACTTATAGCCGTGCCGTTCCAAAAATTCGAGCGTAATGGCCGATTGCGTTGCTTCCTTTTTTTCTTCCATAAATTGGGCAACATATTTCCCGATCATATCGCACTCAATGTTGACAATATCCCCTGGATGTTTTTCCCCTAAAATCGTTTCCGCACGCGTATGGGGGATGAGGGAAATCGTAAACGTATGATCCGTCAGCCCAAAAATCGTTAAACTTGTGCCGTCGACCGCGACCGATCCTTTTAAAATCATATATTTGCGCAGTTCTTTTGGAATTTCAATTTCGTAGTATACCGCATTGGCCGACGGCCATTTGCGGACAATCCGGCCGATGCCGTCCACATGCCCGGAAACGAAATGGCCGCCGAAACGTCCATTCGCCGCCATCGCCCGTTCCAGATTGACTTTGGACCCTTTTGTTAATGTGCGGAGCGACGTCGCTTTGACTGTTTCCGGCATCACATCGACCGTAAACGTACGGTCGGTAAAGGACGTGACCGTCAAACAAACCCCGTTGACCGCAATGCTGTCTCCAAGATGGACATCCGTCAAAATTTTTTTTGCACCGATCATCATCACAATCGCTTCACCCGACTGCTGTATTTGTTCGATCGTGCCGATTTCTTCCACAATTCCGGTAAACATCCTTCATTCACCCTTTATATGTTCGGTATGGCAACGATTTTTATATCGGGACCGATCCTTTCCACTTGGCGGATTTGAAGCTCCATCACCTCCGCCATATTGGCAAAACCGACCCCGCCGATTGGCGTCGGCGCCTGTTTTCCGCCGATGATTTTCGGGGCAAAATAGGCGACAATTTCATTTACTGCCCCCGCGCGGATAAAGCTGTCATGCACATGCGACCCACCTTCGACAAAAAGCGAAGTAATTCGTTTTCCGCCAAGCACGCGCAATAATTCTTTGATATCGATGTAAGGTTTATCCATGGAAATCACTTTTACATATTCTTTCTCATACTGTCTCTTTTTTTTCTCACTGGCCTCACTGCCGACAACGATCCACGTTTCCGCCGCGCCGTCACGGATCACGTTGGCATCGAGCGGGGTGCGCAAATGCGTATCCAAGACGATGCGGATCGGGTTTTTTCCGCCCTCCACAAGCCTTACTGTCAAGCTCGGATTGTCGGCAATCACCGTATTGACCCCGACAAGAATCGCATCGTGCAGCGCCCGGTAACGATGCACGTCTTCCCGGGCCGCTTCCGATGTAATCCATTTGCTTTCCCCGGTCGACGTCGCGATTTTTCCGTCCAGGCTGCTTGCATATTTGAGCGTCACAAACGGCGTTTTCGTTGCAATATAGTGGAAAAATACGCGGTTTAATTCATCTGCTTCTTCTTTCAGCACGCCAAGCTGTACCTCAATTCCCGCCTTTTGTAGCTTTTCGATTCCCTTTCCGGCCACAAGCGGATTCGGATCCGTCGTAGCGATGACGACGCGGCGGACGCCCGTTTCGATCAACAAATCGGCGCAGGGCGGCGTCTTCCCGTAATGGCTGCACGGCTCCAATGTGACATAGACCGTCGCACCCTTCGCCTTTTCGCCGGCCATGCGGACGGCATGTACTTCCGCATGCGGCTCCCCTGCTTTTAAATGGGCGCCCAATCCGACCACTTCTCCATCTTTCACGACCACCGCCCCGACAACCGGATTAGGAGACGTCTGCCCGATCCCTGCTTTGGCGATTTCAAGGGCCATGCGCATATATTGTTCATCGCTTCGCACCATGTTTGCCTCCTTTTTTTCATAAAGAAAAGCCCCAGGCGCAACATCCTGGGGCAAAGTTATGCAGAATCATCAGCAACGTATGTAAAAAACCGTAAAGCGGGGCTCGTTTCTTTTTTAGATAAACCGACCGACATAAAAACAAATATCGTCTATGGATATTTTTAACAAACTGGTTGCCGTCTATCCGTAAAAAAACGAAAAATGAACTGCGAAAAGCGATGTTTCCCCGCTCAAACAGCTGCCGTTCGAAATGCCTTGACATCCTGCAACAAAGGCAGAAACCGCGCAGGGAAAAAATGCCTACGCAACACGAACAGGCAATCATTTATACGTTGTGATCCTTCTCCCATCCAGACTATACTGTCGGCTCCGGAATCGCACCGGATCGTGCCTATACGGCTCGCGGGCTGAGAAGCGCATCGCTTCATCACCGCCGGTCGGGAATTTCACCCTGCCCCGAAGGATACACCGGTATGAAATTGAAATTTTTTAATTTTTAATTATTATATCACATGATAACCGTTTGTCCATTCTTCCATAGCATTGTCGTTATTTGGCAATGAATATCCAGTAAATCGCTCCCCACAGCAGGCTTGCTCCGAGCAGAAGAAAAAATAAAAGCCAATTTCTTCGCTTCATTTTTTCACCTCTTGCTATGATCTGAACACGACATGGAAAAAAGACTTAACAGCCCCGCCGTCTGCCAAGTCTTTTTTCCGCCTGTTTATTCCTCATCAAACACTTTAACTTCTTTCATGACATCCCCGTTTTTCATGGATTTTACTACATCCATTCCCGATGTCACTTGGCCAAACACCGTGTGGATGCCATCAAGGTGCGGCTGCGGTTCATGCACAATAAAAAACTGGCAGCTTCCTGTATCTCGTCCACGGTGCGCCATCGAAATCGCACCAGTCACATGCTTATGTGGATTGTTGTCCGTTTCGCATGGAATCGTATAGCCTGCATCCCCCATGCCGTTGCCATACGGACATCCGCCTTGGCTGACAAACCCAGGAATGACGCGATGGAACGTTAGCCCATTATAAAAACCTTCATTCGCTAATTTTTCAAAGTTAGCAACCGTAATCGGCGCTTCATTTGGAAACAGTTCAAACTCGATTTTTCCGCCATTTTCCATTAAAATATATCCTTTTTTCGCCATACATTCCAACTCCTTTTTTGACTTACGCATCATTATCATACTATTATAGTTGATATAAAAAAAGCAAGAAACTTCACATAGCACATTGATATTGGCAGATCCAGCAAGCAATATAGCCAAACGCATATGATACAATAAAATGATAGCACTAAAAACGCATATATTTTAATATAATGATGGAAGCTATGGTATTCTCGCTTACATACCCCTCCTGCTCCTATAAACGTTAAACTTACAAAATGGATGGTGAGGGAAATGCAAGAGACGGCATTTTAGTAGAAAAAAATGGCGGAAAACGTTATAATCAATTTACCTTTACCAAAGGGGGATATGTCGTTATGAAACGAATATTGGCAAGTTGCTTGCTTGCAGCGCTGTTCTTTACATTCCCGGCGATGGCGGCTGCCGATGCCGCGGAAGGTGATGTCATTATTACGTTGGGCGAGAACTTGACCGAGCCGCAAAAGCAAAAAGTATTAGAAGAGATGAACGCGCCGGATAACGCGCAAATCATCACCGTTTCCAACGCTGAAGAACATAAATATCTCGATGGGCTAATCCCGAAAGCGCAAATTGGAACGCGGGCGATTTCATCAGCGATGATCACGATCGGCGCCCAAGGTTCCGGATTGGACGTGGAAACGCATAACATTACATGGGTAACAAAAGAGATGTATACAAACGCGCTGATTACAGCCGGGGTAAAAGACGCGAAAATTTATGTCACCGCTCCGTCTCCGGTATCCGGCACAGCTGCATTGACCGGGTTGATGAAAGCGTATGAAGTTTCTTCCGATAAAGTGATTCCTGATGAGGTGAAAAAAGTAGCAACGGAAGAAATGGTAAAAACCGCAAAGCTTGGTGATTCCATCGGACAGGATAAAGCAGTGGCTCTCCTTGCCAAAATAAAAGAGGAAATCGCCAACAATCCGCCGCAAACGGATGCCGATTTGCGAGCGCTTATTGAAAAAGTAGCAAAGGACCTTGGAATTACGTTAACGGAAGATGAAATAAACAGTTTAATTTCATTATTCAATAAAATGAAAAACGCTAATATTGATTGGAATCAAGTAAATGATCAATTAAGCAAGGCGAAAGACAAACTATCCGCTTTTCTGCAATCAGACGAGGGAAAAACGTTTATCCAAAACATTATCGACATTTTAAAGGAAATTTGGAACGCCATTAAATCAGCCTTTTCTTCTTCCGAGCCGCAAAACAATCAATAGCGAAAAAGGCGCCCAAGGAAACAGGGCGCCTTTTTCGTCTGCTTACTTATTCACTTTTGTCTTTAGCGGTAAATCCAGCCGCACTAAATCTTCATACGTTTCCCGCTTCACCACGAGCTGCGCTTCGCCGTTTTCGACAAACACAACAGCCGGGCGCGGAATGCGGTTATAGTTGTTTGCCATCGAATAGCCGTATGCACCCGTACAAAAAACGGCTAAATAGTCCCCTGGCTTGGCTTTTGGAAGCGGCAAATCCCAAATCAGCATATCTCCTGATTCGCAGCACTTCCCTGCGATGGAGACAATTTCATTTTTTTCATCGAGCACCCGATTCGCCAGCACCGCTTCATACTTCGCTTCATACAGAGCTGGACGGATATTGTCGCTCATGCCGCCGTCGACGGCCACATAATGCCGGACGTTCGGTACGTCTTTGCGCGAACCGATCGAATAAATCGTCGTCCCGGCATCACCGACAAGGGAACGGCCCGGCTCAATCCAAATTTCTGGCATCGCGATGCCTTGTTCGCTCACTTGTTTTTTCACTTCACTGACGATTTGGTCCACATATTCGGAAACCGGAATCGGATCATCTTCCTCGGTGTAACGGATGCCAAAGCCGCCGCCGAGGTTGACAACGGCAGGGACAAACCCGTATGCTTCTTTCCAATGAGCAATTTTTTGGAAAATTTTCTGCGCTGCCAACACAAACCCCGTTGTTTCAAAAATTTGCGAACCGATATGGCAGTGAATGCCTAATACAGAAAAAGAGGAAGAAGATAATGTTCTCACAAGCGCCTGCTCCGCTTGACCGTTGTTTAAATCAAAACCAAATTTCGAATCTTCTTGACCGGTTAAAATATAATCGTGTGTATGGGCTTCAACTCCAGGAGTAACGCGTATCAAAATGGCAATCGTTTTTCCGTATTGTTTTCCGAGCTGTTCTAGCAATTCCAGTTCGTAAAAATTATCGACAACGATGCAGCCAACTCCATGGTCCAGCGCCATCATTAACTCTTCGCGGCTTTTATTGTTTCCATGGAAATGGATGCGCTTGGGCGGAAATCCTGCTTGTATCGCTGTATACAATTCCCCGCCTGATACGACATCGAGCGACAGCCCTTCTTCTTCGGCTAACTGAACCATTGCAATCGAAGAAAATGCTTTACTTGCGTAAGCGACTTGCGCTGCGACGCCTTGTTTACGAAATGCTTCTTTAAACGCGCGCGCCCGCGCACGGATTAAAGCCACATCATAAATATACAGCGGCGTCCCGTATTCTTTCGCTAGCTCGACCGCATCGACACCGCCGATTTCCAAATGCCCTTTGTCATTGACTCGGCTTGTCCCATGAAAGAACATACAAATCCCTCATTCCCCAAAAATAAAATTATTCAATATAAGAAATTTTTACGCATATCGAAAGCAAAAAAGACAGTTAACATCCAGGATAACTGCCTTTTTGCAGAGAAAAGATTACGTATAACTTATCATAATTATAAAAAAGTTGCAACATGTGTGTGGATGAACTAATAAAAACCAGTTATGCATCGATCATGCTAAAGCCCGCCAGCTTTGCGCTTTGCCGGCGGGACAGCTGCAATATGGATCATTCACACGCGTCATTTTCGCAAATTTAGGACGGTTGCTTGCGTTGGTTTTGCGGATGAACAATACTTGGCCTTACTTTAGCGCCTGCAACAGAACGACGGACGATAATTTGCATAAACGCCGCCGGGTTAAACGGAATAAACGGCCATAAATACGGCGTGTTTAAGGAACGAATATGAGCGAGCCAAAGCAAGTAGACCGTTGTGCCGATCACAAGTCCCGGCACTTTAAACATCTCCACTAGAATGACAAGAATTAGGCGTGATATTTTATTCGCAATACTCAATTCGTAACTTGGTGTCGCAAACGAGCCGATGGCGGAGACAGAAACATATAAAATTACTTCCGGAACGAACAGTCCGACTTCAATCGCAATTTCTCCGATTAACACAGCAGCAATTAACCCCATCGCGGTAGAAAGCGGCGTTGGCGTATGAATCGCGGCCATGCGCAAAAACTCAATCCCGAAATCCGCCAATAAAACTTGAATAAAAACTGGGATATTCGTGTGTTTGTTGGGCCCGATAAATGCCCACGAATCCGGCAATAAAGATGGTTCAAGGACAAACAATACCCAAAGCGGAAGCAAAAACAGCGATGTCAGGATTCCTAAAAAACGCACCCAGCGCACGAATGTTCCGACCGCAGGAGACTGCCGGTATTCTTCGGCATGCTGCACATGGTGAAAAAATGTCGTCGGAGTAATAATGACGCTTGGCGATGTATCGACCATGATCAAAACGTGCCCCTCAAGCAAATGGGTGGCAGCCACGTCCGGCCGTTCCGTATACCGAACGAGCGGATACGGATTATATCCTTGTTTCACTAAAAACTCTTCTATCGTTTTATCCCCCATTGTCAATCCGTCAACACTCATTTGTTGCAGCTCCTGTTTTACTAGCTCCACCAGTCCCGGGTCAGCTACATCTTTAATATAAGCGATGCAAACATCGGTTTTTGAACGCTCGCCAACCTGCAGGATTTCAAAACGAAGCCGCTCATCACGGATGCGCCGCCGCGTCAACGCAGTATTGACGATAATATTTTCGACATAGCCGTCCCGCGCCCCGCGCACCACTTTTTCTGTATCTGGTTCTTCCGGCTGCCGCCCCGGATAGCTACGCACGTCAACGACGAACCCTGTTGATTCCCCTTCAATTAAAATGACAATTAAACCAGACAGAAGCTTATCCACTGCTTCGTCTAAATTAGTGACTGGACTTACCTGCTGATGAACAAGGCGATTTTCAATAATTTGCTTTGCCCGCTCCGTCTGCCGTTCATTGTCATTAATGCGGACAATTTGTTTGAGCAGCTCCATTAAATATTGCGTGTCACATAAACCGTTGCAATAGTAAATATGTACTTCGCGGTTTAATACATGAACCTTCCGTACTCCTAAATCAAAACTTGTCCCAATACCAATTTTTTCTCTAAAAAATTTTTCGTTGTCGACTAGTTTTTCGAAAATAGGAATGTTATTCGTTTTGGTCGGCATGATAACCACTCCTTTCCAGGATCAACTCCACTGCTTTTCGCGTAATCGGTGAACCGTATTTAATATGATCGCGGTATCCCATTTTGCCAATATCGCCGATTCCGACGATGATCGGAATCTTTAATTGATCCAAACAATAGACGGTATCTCCGTTAATCCGTCCGACTTCCAGCTCGCGAATTCCTTCTTTATCTACCCCATACTCTGTTACATTTCCGTCACGGTCGATGCTGACATGCACTTTTGCCCATTCATGCTTACGTGTATTGGAAGCGACGGCAAGCGCTCCTAACACTTCTATTTGCTCATGGGTTGCCACATATTTGAGCGCCTGTTCCCCCGCTCCTTCACCAATAGCACCACAATCGTCAAACATGACGAATACAGGATCATATGGAGTTTGTAAAATCAGCTGCACCAGCTCTTTGCCGGCTAGTCTGGTGGGATTGCCATGAGAGCGAGAAATACAGCGTCCGCCGATTTGCCCAGCAATATATTGAATTGTTCGATAGGCGAACTCATCCCCATCGGTTACTAATATGACCCGTCTTTTTTTCATAGCGATTATCCTTTCGGCTTGCATATAAGCGCAGTGAAAAAGGAAAGGACAATAGCAAAGGAAAGAATGGCGCCGGTAAATTGAAACATCGCCGCGCCGATCGTCAGCCATCCGTCCAGCTCTTTTTGCGACAATATACCTTTGGTGAGAAAATAGCCAAAACCGCTAAGCGGCAGCGTCGCGCCTGCCCCGGCAAACGCAACAATTCGATCATAAATCCCGCTGATTCCCAAAATGACGCCAACGGCCACAAGCAAGCTCATGACATGCAGTTGTGGCAGTTTGCCCACATCCATGGCCAACTGTGCCAGCGCGCAAATCCCCCCTCCAGCCATAAACGCCACTACATAATCCATTCCTCATTCCTCCTTCGCTGCTTCAATGACCACACCATGGGCGATCGCTGGAATCGACTGTTTTTGCTGTACCATCGTCTGGCTTAATAGCGCCCCGGTTGCGACAACGAAAATTTTGCGAAACGCCCCGCGTTCCATTTCTTTCAACAAATGCCCATAAGTGACGACCGCACAGCAAGCACAGCCGCTTCCACCGGCAAATATTTTTTGATCGGGATTGTAAATCATTAAACCGCAGTCATTATAGTTGTTTGTGACATCATATCCTGATTCGGCAAGCAGCTGTCTGACGATCACGCTTCCGACCCTGGATAAATCACCGGTGACAATCAAGTCATAATCACTAGGAGAAATGCCTAAATCGTTAAAATGCTGCTCAATCGTGCTTGCCGCAGCGGGGGCCATCGCCGAGCCCATATCTAAAGGATTCGTCATTCCAGCGTCCACGACTTTGCCGATCGTCGCTGCGGCGATGCGCCATCGTCCCGGCTTGCGTCCAAGTACCACCGCTCCTGCTCCGGTCACCGTAAACGTCGCCGTCTTCGGCTTTTGAATGCCCAGCTCGGTCGGATAACGGAACTGCCGCTCCGCAGTAGCATTATGGCTGCTTGTTGCCGCCAGCACCGATCGGGCGAAACCTCCATCAATAAAAGCAGCAGCAGCCGCTATGGTTTGCATGGAAGTCGAACAAGCACCGAACATACACAAAAACGGGACAGGAATCTCCCGAGCCACGTAGTTGGCAGTTACGTTTTGATTCAGCAAGTCCCCAGCGAGAAACAAATCAATATCAGCGAAAGAAAGGCGCGCTTTTTCTAGGCAAATTTGGATCGCTTCCTGCATTAAACGCCGCTCAGCCAACTCCCATGTTTTCTCCCCGCAATACAAGTCATCGTGCACGATATCAAAACTGTCGCGCAGCGGCCCTTCTGCTTCTAACGGCCCGACTGCCGTTCCCGCCTCTTGAATATAAATGCCATGTTCAAACACCCATGTTTGTTTTCCAACCAGCTTCATGAGAAATCCCTCTTTCTCCTCAAGACACGATGTAATAGAAAAGACCGAGCAAATAGGCAGCAACAATGCCATAGACAATCGCCGCACCGCCTGATTTAAACATTTGGCTAGCAATTCCTGCCGTCCATCCTTCACTGCGATGTTCGATCGCCGCGCTTGCCAGCGCATTCGCCAACCCTGTCATCAGCATCGTAGCCCCCGCACCGGCAAACTGGCTGAAATCGTCATACTTTCCTGCTCCCGTGAGGACAATCGCGAAAAACATCATCGTCATCACCGCCAGCTGCTGTGCGGAAATAGCGGAAATAGAGAAGAAACTGCTGTACCATTTTGCCAGCCATTCCGCCAGTGCACAAAGCAAACCGCCGACAACAAATGCTTTCACGCTGTTGAAAAAATACGGGGGAGCAGGCTGAAACGCTTTTACTGCCTGGCGATAATTTGTTTTTAAGCTCATCTTTCCTTCCCCCCTTATTGAAAGTAATCGACAAAATAAATCCAGTGAAACAGCGAGCCGACGACCTTGCCAAAAGCAATCGCCATCAATAAAATGACAATTTTATCCTCCACCCCGATTCGTTTCGCTAAAATCGGCCATACGTTCAGCACTTCCGTTAACGCAGCAGCAAGCATTCCGATAAATACTCCATGGAGCAAGCCGATCGGAATCAGCCAATATTTGGATACATATAAAATAGAGTGACGCAAACTCATCCACCCGCCTACAACCGCGCCGACTACTGCGCTCCATTCATAAGCATGAATTCGTTTCATCGTTTTCGTTAATTGCGTTAAGCGGGGAATGACGCCAAGAACGACTAAAAAGGCAACAAACCCTGTTCCAACAGCCAGCCCTCCTGCGAAGCCGACAAAGATCACCGTTAAAATCTCAATCGTCATCAATTTTTCTCATACTTTCTTTGTTTTCATGTAAAATGACATATTGATCAATCGATTGCTGATAATTAAACATCTCGACTTCCAAAGGGCTAGGCTCCTCATTAATTCGTTTACGAAACACATAATTAAAGAATAAAATCATGCCGATCCCCAATCCAAGCGAATATGGAATTTGCAGCAACAACGGCTTATCGACTTTTTTTCCCGTGATTATTTCGTAAAGATGCTGATGCACTTGCTGCATGCTGACATCTTCATGGAAGTTCATAATAGCCATAGCCGAGCCGACAAAAAGCAACAACCATATCAAAAGGAAATAAGCAGTGGAAAAACGTCTCTTTTCGTAGACGACCTCGATAATCGTCTGCGATGGTCCGACCGTTTGCACATCAAGAGAACGATCTGCTTGCAACACAGCTCTCACTACTTTCATGACATCGATAATGACGATATTTTTATCGCTCGGCTGAATTTGATACAGCGGGATTGTCTGCAATTGCTTCGCCATACCGCTATCCGTTGCCATGACTTGCGCAACATCGCCGACAGTGATAGCGGCGTTGGGTTTTACTTGGACACGATGCCGCAACTTGATAAAGACAGTTTCTCCCATCTGCCTCACACCTTAATTTGTAATTTTTTTGTATATTAAAGTTGCCCCTTCGCTTTTCTTTAGTATGTTTGGCCAAAAAAGGAATCATGCGGTCGTGCAGCCCTTACCACCAATTTCATAAAAATAAAAAAGAATGGATGGCTATCCATCCATTCTCTCTTTTATTTGCTGCAATATTTTTTTTTCAAGCCGGGATACTTGCACTTGAGAGATGCCTAATCTAGATGCCACTTCTGATTGGGTCTGGTCTTTGTAATAGCGCAAATAGACAATGAGCCGCTCCCGTTCATCAAGTTCCTCAATCGCTTTTTTTAGCGCGATTTTATCAAACCACGAAACTTCGTCGGAATCGGCGATTTGGTCAAGAAGCGTAATCGGATCGCCGTCGTTTTCATATACCGTCTCATGAATCGAAGCGGGAGAACGGACCGCCTCTTGGGCGAGCACAACATCTTCCGGGGAAATTTCCAAATAACCGGCGATTTCTGTCACTGTCGGCGCCCGCCCATGCTTTTTTGCAAGCTCGTCTTTCGCCTTGCGGATTTTATTCCCCATCTCTTTTAAGGAACGGCTCACCTTTACCGTTCCGTCATCGCGAATAAAACGCTGAATTTCACCGATGATCATCGGCACCGCATAGGTGGAAAACTTCACATCATACGACAAATCAAACTTATCAACAGACTTGAGCAAGCCGATGCAGCCAATCTGAAATAAATCGTCCGGCTCATAACCGCGGTTTAAAAAACGCTGGACGACGGACCAAACGAGGCGCATGTTTTTTTCAATAATTTCATCGCGCGCCTCTTGGTCCCCTTGTTGGCTGCGACGAATCAGCTCCTTCATTTCATGATCTTTGATTTGCGACTGATCTTGCTTGACATCGACATCCATAGGCATGTCTCCCTTAGTTACACAAGGCTTTGCTCTTCGTTATATACTTCTTTAGGTAAACAGTTGTGCCTTTGTTGACTTCCGACTGAACAACGACTTCGTCCATAAAATTTTCCATGATGGTAAATCCCATTCCGGACCGTTCCAACTCCGGCTTTGTCGTAAACAATGGCTGGCGCGCCTCTTCAATATTGGCAATGCCAACCCCTTCATCTTTAATCGTCAAATGGACGACTCCGTCTTCAATGACGACGGAAATATAGACAATTCCGTTCGGGTCGTTATTGTAGCCATGAATAATTGCGTTTGTCACCGCTTCGGAAACAACCGTTTTAATTTCCGTTAATTCATCCATCGTCGGATCCAGCTGCGCGACAAACGCGGCAACTGTAACGCGGGCAAATGATTCATTTTGACTGAGGGCGGAGAATTGGAGGTGCATTTCGTTGCGCATTTATGCCACCCCCAATGTCTGTAATGCGAACTGTTCATTGTTTTCTAAGCGGATAATTTTAAACAGCCCCGACATATCAAACAGACGCTTTACCGTCGGAGAAACAGCGCATACGATCATTTCCCCGCCAAGGTTTTTTATTTGTTTGTAGCGTCCTAAAATGACGCCAAGCCCCGAGCTATCCATGAACGTTAGACCCTCTAAATTCAACACAATGTGGCGGATCGCTTCCCTTTCCAGCGTGTCCGTTACTTTTTCGCGGAGCTCTTCCGCTGTATGATGGTCCAGCTCGCCTGACAGTCGAATGATTAGCACATCTCGTTTTACTTCAAAGTCCATCATTAGACTCACAGCGTTTTCCTCCTTATTCATTTCGGATAAGGAGAAGTTTCGCTGCATCCCTCTAGAAATCCTGCTTTACGACAAAACTAGTGGCGATTCGCTAAATGTAGAACGCTTGCTGCAAAAACTGACAGCACTTATGCGGATTTCGTAAAATTTTGCAATGTCCGCTTAAACAAATCCCACCAGCTAGCTTCCGCGACACTTTCCTTAGCAACAATCGGGCTACGCAATATCTCTTTTCCATCCTGCTTCAAAATAAGGACCCCGAGCTCATCACCTTTTTGAATCGGCGCTTTTACGCCGTCCTTGACTTTAATCACTTTTTTAATTTGATCGATCGACTGCCCCTTTTTCGTTAATACAGAAATCGGTTCGGAAGTAACGAGCGCGACCGTTTTTTTCTTTCCTTTATTGATGTGGACACGGGTTAATACTTCATTCCGTTTATAAACAGGATGGGTTTTATACTGGCTAAACGCATAATCAAGCATTTTTGTAATTTGCGCGTTTCGTGATTTTGGCGTCGATGCGCCGAAGACAACGGCAATGACGCGCATGCCGTTCTTTTTCGCCGTTGCGGTTAAGCAGTATTTCGCTTGGCTTGTGAATCCGGTTTTTAACCCATCCACTCCTGGATAAAATTTCACAAGCCGGTTTGTATTGACAAGCCAAAACTTTTTATCCGTGTTTTCGCGCAAATAATCTTCATACATTCTGGTATACTTCGTAATATCTTCATATTTCAGCAATTCGCGCGCCAGCATTGCCATATCATAGGCGCTGCTGTAATGCTTTTCGGCAGGCAATCCTGTCGCGTTTTGAAACATCGTATCTTTCAGGCCGAGCTCTTTTGCTTTTTTATTCATCATTTTTACAAAAGCTTCTTCTGACCCCGCAATTCGTTCCGCCATGGCGACGGAAGCGTCATTCGCAGAGCCGATGGCAATGCCGCGCAGCAGCTCATCTACCGTCATTTCTTCGCCGGGCTCTAAAAAGATTTGTGATCCGCCCATCGACGCGGCATATTCGCTCGCCCGTACTTTTTCCTTATAAGAAAGCTCTCCTTTATCAATCGCTTCCATAATCAAAAGCATGGTCATAATTTTTGTCATACTAGCCGGCGGCAGTTTTTCATGGGCGTTTTTTTGATACAATATAGCTCCTGTATCACGTTCAATTAAAATGGCAGATTTCGCATCATCAGCTAGCTCAAGGCCTTTTGCTTCTGTTTTCTTTTCTTCCGCATGGACGTTTGCGGAAAAAGGAACGAGAAAAACAAGGATAAATATTAGTAAGCGAGTCAGTGTCTTGTTCATCTCCCAAACCTCCATTCTTTATACATGCCATTTTTTCCAAAAGAGATATTTTTATACAAGAGAGGCAGTGAAATTCAACCATTTTTAGCCATAAAAAAAAGAGGCTGGGATTCAGCCTCTCTACTAAGAAATCGTTTCGTAAATCAGCGTCGGTTTACGGACAGGAGTTGGGGAGATGCGGATATTTTTTTGCAGCTTTTCTTTTACTTCTTCAATATTTTCCGTATTGCTGTGGATCGTCGCAAGCGATTCCCCTTTTTTCACTGGATCGCCAACTTTTTTGCGCAAGACAAGCCCAACGGAAAGATCGATCGTCGATTCTTTTGTCGCCCGTCCGGCTCCAAGCAGCATCGCGGCCGTTCCGACTTCGTCGGCGACAATTTCCGCGACATATCCATCTTCCGCCGCTTCCAACTCCCATTGATATTTCGCCTGCGGCAGTTTCTCCGGATTATCGACAACGGTGGCATCGCCGCCTTGTGCCTCGAGAAACACTTTGAACGTTTCTAGCGCCTTTCCTGCTTGAATCGAATTCTCTAATAACGCTCTCGCTTCCTCTAATGAAGACGCTTTTTCCGCTAGATATACCATATAGCTTCCAAGCGTCAAGCATAACTCTTGTAAATCTTCCGGCCCTTTTCCTTTGAGCGTATCAATCGCTTCTTTCACTTCAAGCGCATTGCCGATGGCAAAGCCAAGCGGTTGGCTCATATCAGAAATGACCGCCATCGTTTTCCGGCCGACACGCTTGCCGATATCCACCATCGCTTTTGCCAGCTGTTTCGCTCCCTCTAAATCTTTCATAAACGCGCCGGTGCCCGTTTTAACATCTAAGACAATCGCGTCGGCGCCAGCCGCGATTTTTTTGCTCATAATCGACGAAGCAATAAGCGGAATGCTGTTAACCGTCGCAGTCACATCGCGAAGCGCATACAATTTTTTATCGGCTGGGGTTAAATTGCCGGTCTGCCCGATAATGGCGATTTTGTTTTTATTGACCAGTTCAATGAATTGCTCGTTATCAATTTCCACGTGAAACCCAGGAACGGATTCCAGCTTATCGATCGTCCCGCCTGTATGCCCGAGGCCGCGGCCGGACATTTTCGCGACCGGCACACCGACAGACGCAACAAGCGGGCCTAACACAAGCGTCGTCGTATCGCCGACGCCGCCAGTCGAGTGCTTATCGACTTTAATTCCGTCAATTTTCGATAAATCAATGACATCTCCGGAATGAACCATCGCCATCGTCAGCGCGGCCGTTTCTTCTTCGGTCATGCCGCGGAAAAACACCGCCATTGCTAGTGCGCTCATTTGATAATCAGGAATGTCGCCGTTGGTGTAGCCGCGGATGATAAAATCAATTTCTTCTTTTGAAAGCGCGTGGCCATCTCGTTTTTTCGCAATTAAATCGACCATTCTCATCTTTATCACCTTTTTCTATTGTTTCGCCATTTCCGCGATAATTCCCTTGACAAGCCGCAAAAAGTTGGCTTTCACTCGTTCCGTCGTTTCCATGACTTCGTCGTGGGTAAGCGGCTGATCTAAAATCCCGGCCGCCATATTCGATATGCACGAAATCCCTAACACTTCGATTTGCGCATGACGCGCAACAATTACTTCGGGAACGGTCGACATCCCGACCGCATCGCCGCCGAACGCGCGAATCATACGGATTTCCGCCGGCGTTTCATAAGACGGACCCGTGTTGGCAACATACACCCCTTCTTGAATCGGAATGCCAAGATTTGCTGCTACTTCTTTTGCAATGTTGCGCAGCCGCTTGCTGTACGCTTCCGTCATATCCGGGAAGCGGACGCCAAGCTCCGGATCGTTCGGGCCAATTAACGGATTGTTCCCCATATTGTTGATATGGTCAGTAATAATCATTAAATCCCCCGGCTGAAAGCGCTCATTCACTCCGCCGGCCGCGTTGGTGACAATCAGTTCTTTGACGCCAAGCGCTTTCATGACCCGAACCGGGAATGTCACTTGATCCATGCGGTACCCTTCATAGTAGTGAAAACGGCCTTGCATGGCGACAACCATCGCACCTTCAAGCCGGCCATAAACAAGCTGGCCGGCATGCCCTTCCACAGTGGAAACAGGAAACCCAGGAATCTTCTCGTACGGAATTTTCACTGCTTCTTCGATTTCATCGGCGAGTACGCCGAGACCAGAGCCAAGAATCAAGCCGATGCGCGGCGGTGTCGAAATTTTGTCTCGCAAATAGCTCGCTGCTTTTTCAATCGCTTGTTTATTCATCGCTTCTTCCTCCTACTTTAGATCGGCTAAAAAGCTTGTTCCGTGGGGCGGCATCTTGACTTGGAAATTATCTGCAATCGTTGCGCCGACATCGGCAAACGTTTTGCGGACCGGCAGTTCTTTGCCGCCGTTCATGCTTGGACTGTAAACAAGAAGCGGGACGTATTCGCGCGTATGATCGGTCCCGTGGTGAACCGGATCGTTTCCATGATCCGCCGTAATGATCAATAAATCATCGTCTTCTAAAAGCGGAAACACGTCGGAAAGGCGGGCGTCAAACTCCTCGAGCGCATCCCCGTATCCTTCTGGGTCGCGGCGATGGCCGTATAGCGCGTCAAAATCAACGAGATTGACGAAACTGAGTCCGGTGAAATCCATTTTCAACGTATCCACTAACTTATCCATGCCGTCCATATTCGATTTGGTGCGGAGCGACTGCGTTACTCCTTCATTATCGTAAATATCAGAAATTTTCCCGATCGCAATCACTTCATAGCCCGCGTCTTTCAGCTCATTCATGACCGTGCGGCCGAACGGCTTTAACGCATAATCATGGCGGTTCGCCGTACGTTTAAAGTTGCCCGGCGTACCGATAAACGGGCGCGCGATGACGCGGCCGACCATATATTTTTCATCAAGCGTCAATTCACGGGCGATTTTGCAAATATGATACAGCTCCTCAAGCGGCACAATTTCTTCATGAGCGGCAATTTGCAATACGGAGTCCGCCGAAGTATAAACGATGATCGCTCCTGTTTCCATATGCTCTTTGCCAAGCTCTTCAATAATCGCCGTACCGCTTGCCGGTTTGTTGCCGATCACTTTGCGCCCTGTCCGTTTTTCTAGTTCATCAATCAGCTCTTTTGGGAACCCGTTTGGAAACACTTGAAACGGTTTGTCAATACGAAGGCCCATAATTTCCCAATGGCCCGTCATTGTATCTTTTCCGGCAGATGCTTCTTGCATTTTTGTATAATAAGCAAGTGGTTTTTCTGCTTTCGGTACTCCTTTAATCTCGCGGATGTTGCTTAAACCGAGCTTTGCCATGTTCGGCATGTATAGACCGCCGCGATGCTCGGCGATATGACCGAGCGTATCCGCGCCTTTATCGTTATATTTTTCGGCGTCGGGCGCCTCGCCAATCCCGACCGAATCCATGACAATTAAAAATACGCGTTTATATGTATGAACCATCTACTATGCCTCCTAGCATCATAAAACTATTTTTCCTTATCATTCCCGAAACAGCAATAAGAAACACATCCATGTTATATTGGTCAGAAGTCTGACAACTATATTATAAAACGTTTTCAACAATACACGCAATAAAAAAATCGGCAAAGAATGCAGAAGCTGCCGCATTCTCCAACTGATTAGCCTGTTTATGGCCAAACTAAAAAACCCGCTCGTACTAAGCGGGCGTTTCTTGCAGGGACGGAAAGCTATGCGCGCGGATGGTACTGCTTATATACATCTTTTAAGCGTGTTTTTGTGACATGCGTATAAATTTGCGTTGTGGAAATATCAGCATGTCCTAACAGCTCTTGCACGGCGCGCAAATCGGCACCGTTTTCAAGGAGATGCGTCGCAAATGAATGCCTTAGCGTATGCGGCGTCAGTTCTTTTTCAATGTTTGCTTCTTTCGCAAGTTTCTTCAAAATTTTCCAAAACCCTTGCCGCGTCAAGCGCTGTCCATGATGGTTTAAAAACAAGGCATCGGTTGTCCGTTTTTTTGGATCGATGAGCTGCGGGCGCGCGTGTTCCAAATATTCTTTTAAGGCTTTAATCGCCATGCTGCCGATCGGTACGATGCGCTCTTTATTTCCTTTTCCGTAGCAGCGGACAAATCCCATCGTCAAATGCACATCGGAAAGATTTAAGTTTACGAGCTCGCTAACGCGCATGCCGGTCGCATACAATAGCTCAAGCATCGCCTTGTCGCGAATGCCAAACGGTGTATTCGTCTTCGGCGCCTCGAGCAGCGCCTCTACTTCCTCCATGGACAGCACCTTTGGCAGCGTCCGTTCCATCTGCGGCGATTCAATATGTACCGACGGATCTTGCTCCGCTATTTTTTCGCGCAGAAGAAACTGATGGAACGAACGGATGGAAGCGATATGGCGGGCAATCGTTTTCGCCGAGCTCCCCTTTTCTTTTAAAAACTTTAAAAATTGCATAATATGCAGACGCGATACATCGTTCCACGAATGAATTTGCTCGACGTGGCGCAAATAGTGCGCATACTTCTTTAAATCTCTTTCATAGGAAACAATGGTATTGTTCGCCAAATTCCGCTCCACTGTTAAATAATGAAGGAAATCTTTCATTTCATGTTCCAACGCTCTCTACTCCCCATCGCGATAAAAAAATAGTAGCCGACTAAGCCAGTCGAATGACGGGCTTTCAACGGTCGAAACTTTTATGGCCGATCCCTGCGGTTCATCGTAACGGTGGTAATTGTCGTATTCGTGGTTAAACCATACAAGACTATAATAAAATAAAATTGTACACCCCGTAAATAAAAGAAATACTTTCACCATCTGCCATAACGTTCTCATGGCGCTCCTCCTCATTTTCAAATATATGCTTACTATGAGGATATGCCATGATTTTTCCTGTTTATACATAAAAAACCTTTCCCGCTGGAAAAGGTTTTTTATTTTTCATTTTGTTCTTCCATATGTTTTTGCTGGCAGCGATAACAAATGCCGTGGAATGTTAAGCGGTGATCTTTAATTTTAAACTTCCAATCTCGCTCCACAATCGCTTCTACTTCCTCTAATAAATCCTCTTCAATTTCCGCTACCGAACCGCATTCGATGCACACCAAGTGATGATGAAAATGCGCTGCCCCTTCTTTGCGAAGGTCGTAGCGGGACACCCCATCTCCAAAATTAATTTTATCGACAATTTTCAGCTCGGTTAATAGCTCAAGCGTCCGATACACAGTAGCTAACCCGATTTCCGGGGATTTCTCTTTAACGAGGAGGTAGACGTCTTCTGCACTTAAATGATCTTCCTCATGCTCTAATAAAACACGCACCGTCGCTTCCCGCTGCGGTGTTAACTTGTAGCCAGCCGTATGCAACTGCTTCTTAATTCGTTCAACTCGATCTTCCATGTTTTATTCCCTCCCTCGCCATTCAACTACCATTATAACAAAAGAAAGAGGGAAGTATCAAAATAAAGTTATTATTACAAGAGAATAAAAATGATTATTATATAAAAATAATTATTAATTTCCGATAAGTTGAATAATTTGCTTCATAAAAAATGGGGAAACATACGCCTCTAACGAAGAGGAAACAAACAAACTGACGCTAATGACGAGCATTGCCATCGTATAGCGCATAATCATTGGGAAAATCGGTTCATGCGTCCGCTTCATAAACTGGTTGCGCACCATCTGCAGGGAGAACGACACAGAAATGACTCCCATGACAATAAAAGCAGGAATGATAATTAAATTTTGCGGCATGACCGAGACAAAGGACAATAGAAAGCCTTGCCACCCCATTTGATTTACTAAAAATCCAACCGTAAACCCGACGACAATCCCTTTTAAAAATAGCAAAATTAAAATGATCGGAAGACCGATAATGGAAATGCCCAACACCCACATTAAACCGATATATTTTAAATTATGAAAATAGCTTTGTTGAAACATATCCTGCGCGCTGGCAAGGTTTCCTTTCGACACTTGTCCAAAAAATTGCGTCAAATAATAGTACAAATCTTGCTTTTGGCTGAAATTAAGGCTGTTAACAACAATTGAACCGAAAATAACTCCCATTAAAAATAGGACGATGACAAATAAATACATGGACGCATGCTCGCGCATATGTACAGCAACGATTGATTTCAGCGGATGTCTTCTCATCTTTTTCCGTCCTCCTATTTTTCTCTTAGTAGATTGTATGTGCAAGTCTTGTATGTATGACACATTTTCGGCAAAAAGAAAAGCCCGTCTGACAAAAGACGAGCCTTGTAGAAAATGCGTAGCTTGTACTATTCGGAAAAAACTTTTCCATATTTTCCGCCACCCCCGGCTTGAATCGAGAGATCTCCCCGGCGCGCGAGAATAATAACTTTCGCTAGCTTTTCCCCGACGGCCTGTTCCAGCTCTTCCTCTGTCGCTTGATGAAGCACGTACATTTCCGTACCGAAGCGATCGAGCAGTTTTTTATACGTTTTCGGGCCAAGACCAGGGATAAACTCAAGCGGCACTTGATAAATATATGGCGGGCGCTTTGGCGGAACGCCGCCTGTTTTCAGCTCTTGCAGCCGGTCAAATACCCCTTTCACTTTCCGATGATGGCCGCAGGCTGGGCAGCGTTCATCATCGGGATTCATCGGCTGAAAGCATCGTTCGCATGTCGTTTGGTGGTATTTGCCGAGTTTTGGATTTAAACCATAATTGGCGGCGACGCCTCGCCCATCCTGTTGTTGCAGCGCTTTTTTCAGCTCGGCAAATGTCGGGGCGTTCATGCGCACCTCTTGGTACTCTCGCGCGATTTTCCGCAGCGAATGAGCATCGGAATTGGAAAGGTATGGGTAGCGGTGCAATTCGGCGATTTGATCTGCCATCTCTGTATCCGCACTTAACCCCAATTCGATGGCGTCAATCCAATCAGGTGCAAACACTTCCGTTAAGCTTTTCTTCACTCCTTTGCCGTACAAGCTTTTAAACGGCGTAAACGCATGGGCGGGAATAAACAATCCGCCTAATTGTTTAACGACGCCTTGCAGCTCGCGACCTGTGCCGTACATGCGCTGCGAGCTGAGTGAAATGTTTTTCACCCGCTCCTTCAGCCACCCGGAAAATGCGCGCATCGCCAGAACCGTCGGCAAAAAAGCAAGCACATGAATCGGTCCTTGACAATGTTCGTCATAAACTTCGATTTCGCTTCCTAATAAAAGCGTCACCTCGCCGGCGATGACACCACCGTCCTTATGCTCGTACCAGCCTTTTGCGTTCATCCCTTGTTCTAATTCATCGAGCACTTCAGGAACGTGGCAGTCAATGATGCCGACCATATTCAGTCCTTTGACATGCGCCGCCTCGTACAAAATGTTCGTCAGCGTTAATGATTTCGCGCCGGTAATTTTGACCGGCCGGCCGGAAGCAGTACGGCCGATGTGAATATGTAAATCGACATAATAGTTATGCATGTTTTTCTCCCGTGACACGGCGCAGTTGCAAATATTGCAAGGCGTACGCCGTTTTTGCATCATAAATTTCTTGCTTCTCCAGCATTTTCAACGCCTCCTCCAACGTCACTTCTAAAACATCAACGAATTCATCTTCATCGAGCGATGCGGCATCTTCCAATTTCTCCAGCCCTTCCGCCACATATAAATGAATCAGTTCATCAGCAAATCCCGGCGACGTATAAAATGACACGATATGGCGCATCGACTGGGCGCGGTAGCCTGTTTCCTCTTCTAATTCACGCTGTGCTGAGGCAAACGGCTCTTCCCCTTTTTCTAACTTGCCCGCCGGAATTTCCACTAATACTCGTTCAAGCGCTTTACGGTATTGGCGGACAAGCACGAGCTTCCCGTCTTTGGTAATCGGAATCACCGCCACCGCTCCTGGATGTTTAATGACTTCCCGCTTGCTCGTTTTTCCGTTTGGCAGTTGTACGTCTTCCACATATAGTTGAACAACTTTGCCGCTAAATATTTTTTCTTTGCGAATCGTTTTTTCTACTAAATGGTCCATGTTCTTCTCTCCCGTCAAAATAATTATTTTCCCATTTATTGTACTACATCATTTGAGAAAGTTTTACTTTACAGTATACTAATGAAAAAACAATCATTAAGGGAGGATGCCTATCATGAAAAAACGCCGCATCGGCTTATCCGATTTATATGTGAGCGAAATCGGGCTTGGCTGCATGTCGCTTGGCACGGATGAGAAAAAAGCGATCCGCATTATTCACGAGGCGCTCGAACGGGGCATTAACTATTTGGATACGGCGGATTTGTATGACCGCGGACTGAATGAAGAATTCGTCGGCAAGGCGGTCAAAGGGAAACGCGACCAAGTCATCATCGCAACAAAAGTCGGCAACCGCTGGGAAGAAGGAAAAGACGGCTGGTTTTGGGATCCATCGAAACAATACATTAAAGCGGAAGTAAAAGAAAGCTTGCGCCGCCTGCAAACGGATTACATCGATTTATACCAGCTCCATGGCGGCACGATCGACGATCCGATCGATGAAACGATTGAAGCATTTGAAGAATTAAAACAAGAAGGAGTAATCCGCTACTACGGCATTTCCTCGATTCGTCCCAATGTCATCCGCGAATACGTCAAGCGCTCAAACATCGTCAGCGTCATGATGCAATACAGCTTGCTTGATCGCCGTCCGGAAGAGTGGTTTCCGCTACTAAGCGAGCATCATATCAGCGTCATCGTCCGCGGACCTGTGGCCAAAGGGCTGCTGACGGAGCGGCCATTAGAGGCGGCAAGCGATTCCGTCAAAGAAAACGGCTATCTTGATTATACATATGAGGAATTGAAGACACTGCTCCCAAAACTGAAGGAGAAAACAGGCGAACGCCGCTCACTTACGGCAACGGCGCTGCAGTTTTGCTTGTATGACCCGGTTGTCGCCGCCGTCATTCCAGGAGCAAGCAGCGTTGAACAGCTTATCGAAAATGTCCATGCCGCTTCTGCGCCGCCTTTGAGTGAAGAGGAATACGAATGGTTGCGCCAGCAAACAAAAGCGTCCACCTATCAAGCGCATCGATAAGTTAACGGCCAAAAAGCGGAAAGAGCAGCGTTCTTTCCGCTTTCGTTTTTATGAGATATATTTGTTTCGCGCCGCACCGAGGCCGGAGAAAAGCAAACAGCCAGAAGCGAAGAGCAGCAAGCCCAGCGGAGCGGTCCATCCTTTCGTGATGTCGTAAAGCCACCCAAACGCCGGCGGCCCAAACGCGGCCAGCAAATAGCCGAACGATTGTGCCATCGCCGATAAATCGGCCGCCTGCATGGCATGACGCGTACGAAGCGTAAAAAACATCATCGCTAGCGAAAAAGCAAAGCCTGCTCCTATCCCTAATAAAACCGCCGACAGCCACATGAACGATGCGCTTTGGAACAAACAGCCGACTATTCCCGCTGCCATTAACAAAAAAGTAAGGAACACAAGCAGCTTTTGATTTTCCATTTTCTCTGCCATCACCGGAACGATAAACATAAATGGCAGCTGGGCGAATTGAAACAAAAACAGCATCCATCCCGCTATTTCCTCATTCATTCCTTTGCTCTGCAGCAGAACAGGAAGCCATGTGATCAACGAATAAAACAAAAATGACTGCACTCCCATAAATATCGTCACTTGCCAGGCCAATAGCGACTTCCAGAGCGGCGCTCTTCCTGCATGTGCCGCCGGCAGCAGCGGAACTTTTTTGCGATAGCGGACTTGCGGCGCCCATAATAGGAAGGCAGCAATCGTCAGCACCGCCCAAAAGCGAAGCGAACCTCTCCAGCCAAGCCCCCATGTTTCCGCCAGCGGAATGCTGAATCCAGAAGCGAGCGCCGCGCTAAGATTCATCGCCACCGTATACGTTCCCATCATCGCGCCAAGCTGGTTTGCAAACTTTTCTTTTATTAGCGCCGGCATCAATACATTATCTACCGCAATCGCAGTGCCAATGAAAATCGTCCCGGCAAACAGGAAAAAGGCGCTGTCCAGCGGGCGCATGATATGCCCAATCAGCAGGAAAAGAAGGGAATATAACAAAACAGCCTCCATGCCGAACCTTCGCGCCAGCCGCGAAGCAAACGGAGACAGAACCGCAAATGCCAGCAGCGGAATGGTTGTCAATATGCCGGCCGCCGTATTGGAAAGATGCAGGCTTTGCTGAATGGATGGAACAAGCGGCCCGACCGCGGTAATCGGGGCGCGCAAGTTGGCGGCAAGAAAAACGACGCCGACCGCTAAAAAGATCCATGCGGCTTTACGACGCGACTCACCCGTTCTTTCCATCGAATGAGCGTCCATGGCAATCTCCTTCCTTTTTTCGACTTTTACTTAAATTGGCGCCAATCTAAGTCGCTCTCATCCAGCAGCTGGGCAAACGTTTTCTGTTGCTCCTTCCTCCGCGCCTCCTCCCGCTTCCGCGCTTCTTCTTCCGCTTTCCGCCGCTCTTCTTGCTGCATGAGCTCCTCTTTTTTCTTCTTTAGCCTCATAAATAATTCGTCATTCAAACGATCCTTTAGCAAAAGCGGCTCTTCTTCTTGCTTGCCCCGATCTTTTTTCCGTTTATTCATATCCATCCCCCCATGAATAAAACATTATTTCTTCCTGCATGATAAAAACGAACCAATTTTACGCAAAGGAGCGAAAGAAAATGGCAGAAAATCGCGCCCAAAAAGGAAAACCGACCGCAGATACCGTCAAACCAACAATCGCCAAAGAAGAACTAGAAAAAGCGGTCCATCCGACCAAGCGGCAAAACACCCCACAATAACGAAAAGCGGAAGCGCCGTGTTTAGCTTTCGAAGCCAAATGTTCTTCGACCGCAGGGGTGCTTGCCACCCCGAGGGCGAAGGTTATTTGGCAGAAGAAGGCTAGGCGCTGTAGCTAGACAATCGGAAAAGCGGAGGCGAGCAGAAAAACCGTAACCGGAATGGTTACGGTTTTTATAAAATTTCTGTAATATGCGGCATATGTTCATCTATCCACGACACCGCCTCGTCGAGCGTGGCAAATTCTTTCGTTTCAAACGTCATTTCATTCTGCAAAAGCCAAACGTCTTTTGGCTCGTGATAAGGGCCGGCGATCGACCAATGCAGCAAACTGTACGGGTCGCTTCCATGCAAAAACGACACCCACGTTTTCTGCTTTGCTACATCTTTTAGTTGCTTTAATTTATCGTTCATGCTGTTCACTCGCTTCGACAAGCGCCATGCGCGGATTTAAAATTTGCCTAGGGCTTTTCAGCTGAAATACGTTCGCCCCTTGCCCGGCGTCAATCGTCATTACATCATCATAAAAGACAAGACGGGACTTTTCGATGAGAATAGGAACAAAGTTCGTTTCGATGACAAGATCGTCCTCATCCGTCTCATCGACGAGCCATAAGGCAATGACGCCGTCAACAAGGCAGCCACATCCATCTGTGTCATATTTTAGCTTTAACATTCGCTTTGATTGCGTTAAAATAGGAGTAAGTTGCTGGATTGCTTTCTCGGTAAATGTGATGTTCACGCCGAATGATGCTCCTTTTCCTTCTCGTTTTTGCTTTTATTGTACCTACTTAAGCAAGATGCTGTCAAAATAAAAAGGAGGAACGGATCATGGCCAAAGTGCAAATTAAAGTCAATGACAACGGATCGTATCGGGTGACAGGCGATGTCGAGCTGATTGATGCGGAAGGGAATAAATTCGTAACAAAACAGACGTTTTCCCTCTGCCGTTGTGGATTGTCGAATAACAAACCATTTTGCGACGGCGCGCATAAAGGAAAATTCCATTCCGTTGTCCGCGCTACCCCTTCTGAATCCGAATCGCAATAAGCTCAGGAAGTGGCACAATTGGAGGAAAAATGGCTGCGTAAACTCATTCGCAATTGTTTTTTGCAATATGGATATGACAACGAATCACTGCCGCTAAATAACGAAGAATGGAAACAGTTATGTGCGAAAATTTTAGCGAAAAAAACGGACGATGGCGACATGGATCTGTACGAAATCGTCCACGATGTCATTTACGACTATATTACGAAATAGCACTCCTTGCTTTTTGGCAAGGAGTGCTATTTTTTGAAAAACGCCCGTTTAGCCACTTTTTCGAAGAGTGATGGAAATAATCGATGCAGCTGGCTGCCTGCGTTCATCCAGCGCGGCATATTGACTTCTCGTGTCGGCGTCATCATGACGGACACCACCCGTTTCGCTACTTTCTCCGGAGCAAGCATCCAGCGCTCCACATTTTTCACATATTCCCCTGATTGGTCGGCGATTTGGAAAAAATTAGTGCGGATCGGCCCAGGATTGACTGCCGTTACAAAAATCCCATATCGTTCCGCTTCCATACGCAGACTGTCCGTAAACCCAAGCACGGCATGCTTGGTGGCGGCATATACGCTTGATTTTGGCGTGGCTAATTTTCCCGCCTGCGAAGCGATATTGATAATATGGCCGCTGCGTCGCGCCTTCATATGGGAATATACCGCTTTCGTACAGGCGATTAAGCCAAACACATTGACGGCAAACATCACCTTCATTTCCTCAACATCGATATCCTCCACATAGCGGAACACGCCAAAACCGGCATTGTTCACCAATACATCGACGGCGCCGAGCTGATCGAACAACTGTTGAAATACATCTTCCACCGCGGCTATGTCGCTTACGTCCAGACGGAAATAATGGCATGGCACGCGATATGTACGTTCAATTTGTTGTGCGATCGCTTGCAGCTTTTCTACATTTCTGGCCAAGAGGATCGGAACCGCTTTTTGCCGCGCCGCTTCATAGGCGATTTGCTCACCGATGCCGCCCGACGCTCCAGTGATGACAATATGTTTTCCCTCTAGTTTCAAACAGACACCTCCACTGCTTCATACACGTAATAATCCCCTGTCTGTCTCTTTTTCACCGCACCGTTTGCTTCCAAGTAATCCAGCTGCCCGATCGTTTCCGACATCGTCAGCATAAACTCTTGCCGGTAGACGGCAGGAAATAGCTTTTGGCAAACTTGGAATACGGTATGCGGACCTTGCTTGATCATTTCGAGCACTTGCTCGGCGCGCTCCCGCTGTTTGCGGAGCCGCTTTTCCACTAAAGCGGGCACGTCGGTCACGTCTTCCCCATGCCCTGTCATGCAATAAGCAATATCATAACGGAGCATTTTCCGCAAGGAGTCGTTATACTGCAATAGCGGCTTCGGCCGCTCCGTCTCCCCGACAAAAGGCGGCTCCATCATCGGATTCGGCGAAATGTGGAGCAATAAATGATCGCCGCCGATCATCACCCCATCCGTTTCCCGATAAAATACAATATGGCTTTGCGCATGCCCCGGCGTTTCGATTACTTTCCAATGCGGCAGCCCCGGCAAAGAATCCCCTTCTTGGACCGTACCGGCAAGCGGACGGCGGCATGCGTAGCGAAGAGAGCGGCGCAACTGAGGCAACTGAGCAATAAATGACTGGTCAACGCCGCACTCGGCTAAAAACTGCGCAAAAAACTGCTGTTGCTGCTGAAAAAACGTCTCGTCTTGGCGAACCCAGCGGTCCGCTTTTTTATGCCCGATGACCGGAATTTCCTCAGACAAATAATCAATCAGTCCGACATGATCAGGATGATGATGCGTAATCACGACTTGATCAATGTCTCGAGGAGTGTAGCCTAATTCGCGAAGTTGTTGTTGAAACGACTGCCACGCCTCCTCCGTTTTCACTCCGGCATCAATCAGCGTCAAGTTGTCGCCTTCAATAACATACATGTTTACATTTCCGACCGGAAACGGTGTTGGCACAGTAATGCGGTAAACGCGTTCCTTCATGATTGCATTCCCCTTCTTTCCAGCAATAAAAAATGAATCGTTATTCATTATTTTACAGTTTACACTGATTTTCGCTGTTTGTCATTTTTTTTAAACAATTCGCAAAAAAATATAAAAAATTTTGTCTCTTTTCTATTGACAACACCCTTTATTTCATTGCATAATTGCAAACAAATTAATATTTGCAAATGGGCGATGAGTAGGGCCAGTAAACCATGAATGGTAGCCAGAGAGTGAAACCCAGGGGCTGGAAGGTTTCATTACCCTCTTCATGGTTGAACCTACCCTATGAGCTGTTAGGAAAACCTAAACGCATCACCGGCGTTATCGGTGCAGAGGTGGGCTCTTTTTCGGGATAGTTGCCGGCAGAGCCAAAAAAGGTGGTACCGCGGAATAAAAGACCTTCCGTCCTTTTTGGGGATGAAGGTCTTTTTTATTTTCTAAACAAGAAGGAGGAATGCAGCGATGAAAAACAGACCAACCATTACGTTTATCGGAGCTGGCTCCATGGCGGAATCGCTTATTTCCGGGATGACAAAGACGCTGTACGTGCCTGAACAAATTATCGTGACCAACCGCTGCGACCGAACACGGCTTGAATACATGAACAAAACATACGGGGTTCGCAGCGAAACGGATAAAAGAAAAGCAGTCAAAGAGGCGGATATTATTATTTTAGCGATGAAACCAAAAGATGTAGCGGAGGCAATGGGCGCTGTCGCCTCAGCAATCCACGGGCATCAGTTGATCATTTCCTTGTTAGCCGGCGTCACCACCGACACGATTGTTTCTTTAGTCGGCAAAAATGTGGCTGTCATTCGAGCAATGCCGAATACATCGGCCGCCATCGGCCAATCCGCTACGGCCATTTCCCAAGGCCGCTTTGCAACAGCCGCCCATGTAGCGATTGCCAAAAAACTGTTTGAGACCGTCGGCATCGTTGCGATCGTTCCCGAACAGGATCTGCATGCCGTCACCGGCCTTTCCGGGAGCGGTCCTGCCTACGTATATTATTTAGTCGAAGCGATGGAAAAAGCAGCCGAAGAAATTGGCCTTGACCGCTCTGTAGCGAAACCATTAATTTTGCAAACGATTATCGGCGCCGCGCACATGCTGCAGTCAACCAACAAACATCCATCCATCTTGCGCAAAGAAGTCACAAGCCCGGGCGGAACGACGGAAGCCGGCATCGAAGTGCTGGAACAATACCGTTTTCAAGAGGCGGTCGCTGCTTGTATTAAACGGGCGACGGAACGGTCGGAGGAATTAGGAAAAGCGTTACTTTCTTCCGCGGCGATGCAATCATGACATGACAAGGCGTTTGACTTTGTTTCCCTCAAAAAAACGTGCTATCATTCAATTGGAAGAATGATACAAGACTTGGAGGGAGAATAGCCAAATGGAAACGATGCTTTTTTCACCGTATACGATCCGCGGCGTGACGCTGAAAAACCGGATTGTCATGTCCCCGATGTGCATGTATTCGTGCGACACGGAAGACGGGAAAGTGCGAACTTGGCATAAAATCCACTATCCGACACGTGCGGTTGGCCAAGTCGGACTGATTATCGTCGAAGCGACGGCCGTTACAGCGCAAGGAAGAATTTCCGCCCGCGATTTAGGCATTTGGAGCGATGAACATGTAGACGGCTTGCGCGAATTAGTTTCGCTAGTGAAAGAACACGGCGCGAAAATCGGCATTCAGCTTGCCCACGCCGGGCGCAAAGCGGAGGTGGAAGGAGAAATTATCGCTCCTTCGGCGATTCCGTTTAATGAAAAAACACGGACGCCAAAAGAAATGACGAAAACGGACATTGAAGAAACGATTCAAGCGTTTCAAAACGGAGCGCGCCGCGCGAAGGAGGCCGGCTTTGACGTCATTGAAATTCACGGCGCCCACGGCTATTTGATTAATGAATTTTTATCGCCGCTTGCCAACAAACGGCAAGATGAATACGGCGGTTCCTCGGAAAACCGCTACCGCTTTTTAGGGGAAGTGATCGACGCGGTAAGGCAAGTATGGGACGGACCGCTCTTTGTCCGCATTTCCGCTTCCGATTATCATCCGGAGGGATTGACGGCGAAAGATTACATTCCATACGCCAAGCGCATGAAAGAACAAGGCGTCGATTTGATCGACGTCAGCTCCGGTGCGGTCGTTCCGGCAACGATTAACGCGTATCCAGGGTACCAAGTTCCGTTTGCCGAATTGATTCGCCGCGAAGCAGAAATCGCTACTGGAGCAGTCGGCTTGATTACTTCCGGATGGCAGGCGGAAGAAATTTTGCGCAACGGACGCGCCGATTTAGTGTTTCTCGCACGCGAATTGCTGCGCAATCCATATTGGCCATACACCGCCGCCAAAGAGTTGGGAACGACGATCCCTGCGCCGGTGCAATACGAACGAGGATGGCGTTTTTAAGGCTGCCGATGTTCGGCAGCCTTATTTTTTGCGGGCAATAGCAAAGGAAGAAAAATCGGCAGCCAATTCTGTGTTTGGAAACACGTTTCTTGCCTCTACGAGCAATTGTTCGCTTAGCATTCCTTGATAACGTGAACTGATATGCGTTAAAATCAGTTTTTTGGCGCCGGCTCGCACTGCCACTTCCGCTGCCTGCACGGCGGTGGAATGAAAATAATCGTGCGCCAAATCGCTTTCTTCCGCGGCAAACGTCGCTTCATGCACCAGCACGTCCGCCTCTTTGGCCAGCTCGATGCTTGCTTCGCAATAGCGCGTATCGCCAAGGACCGCAACTATTCTTCCTTTTTGCGGCGGACCGACAAACTCGCGGCCGTCAATGACCGTCCCATCTTCTAGCTTCACCGTTTTCCCAAGCTTAATTTCCTGATAAATCGGACCTGGACGAATGCCGAGCGCCTTTAATTTATCAACTAAAAGCGTGCCAGGCAAATCTTTTTCCACAACGCGAAAACCATAGGAAGGAACGCCGTGATCAAGCTGTTTGGCGATGACCGCAAACCGTTCATCTTCAAACACCGTTCCTTCCTCGATTTCTACCACTTGCAAATTATATTTCAGCCGGGTGAAGCTAACGGAAATCGCCGTTTCTATAAACGCGCGAATTCCTTTCGGTCCGTACACCGTTAACGGCGTTTCCCCGCCTTGAAAAGAACGGCTGCCAAGCAGCCCCGGCAATCCGAAAATATGATCGCCGTGAAGATGAGTAATAAAAATATTTTCAATGCGACGCGGACGAATGGATGTGCGCAAGATTTGATGCTGTGTCGCCTCACCGCAGTCAAACAGCCATGTCGCCCCGCGTTCTTCCAACAGCTGCAGCGCAATCGCTGTAACATTTCGTTCCTTTGCCGGCACTCCCGCCCCTGTACCTAAAAACAATAGCTCCAAAACACCCACTCCTTATGCAAAACGATCTATGATGGTCGCCTGTTGTTAGCGTACCAATGGTTGCCGGATGATTTCAACACTCTTTTATAACAAAACGCTAAAATGTTTGCGTTCACCGCCATAAATCTCTACAATTATTTACTTGAAGAGACAAATTTGGCTAAAGCGAGGTACATACCGTGAACAACATGAATCCGAAATCATTAATCGTGATTTTTGGCGCTACGGGAGATTTGGCAAAGCGCAAACTGTTCCCCTCCATTTACCGTTTATATGAAAAAGGAAATTTGTCTGAGGAGTTTGCCGTTGTCGGAGTCGCACGCCGACCACTGTCAAACGATGAATTTCGCAACTATGTCCGCGAATCGATAGAAAACGCGCTCCGGCAAGAGCTAAACAATGAACAATTCGTATCCCATTTTTATTATCATCCATTTGATGTGACCGATACCGCCTCCTATCGGCAGCTAAAGTCGCTGCTTGAGGAGCTTGATGACACATACCATAGCAATGGCAACCGCATTTTTTATTTAGCGATGGCGCCGGAATTTTTCGGTACGGTTACATCGCGCCTAAAATCGGAAGGCCTTACGGCAACCAACGGCTGGAAGCGCCTCGTCATTGAAAAACCGTTTGGCCATGATTTTGAAAGCGCCCGAAAACTGAATGAAGAAATTCGCCAAGTGTTTTCGGAGAACGAAATTTACCGGATCGACCATTATCTTGGCAAGGAAATGGTGCAAAACATCGAGGTGATCCGTTTTTCGAACGCGATTTTCGAACCTCTTTGGAACAACCGCTTTATTTCCAACATTCAAATTACCTCCAGCGAAACGCTTGGCGTGGAGGACCGCGGCCGCTATTACGACCATTCAGGGGCGCTGCGCGATATGGTGCAAAACCATATGCTGCAGATGGTTGCGCTCTTGGCGATGGAGCCGCCGATTAAACTGACGACCGACGAAATCCGCAGCGAAAAAGTAAAAGTGCTGCGCGCGCTTCGGCCAATTTCCCATGAGGAAGTAGATCAATATTTTGTACGCGGACAATACGGCAGAGGCGTTGTGAATGGAAAAGAAGTTGTCGGCTATCGCGAGGAGAACAACGTTGATCCGAATTCTAACACGGAAACGTTTGTCGCCGGAAAGCTGATGATCGACAATTTCCGCTGGGCCGGCGTGCCGTTTTACATTCGCACCGGCAAGCGGATGACGGAAAAATCAACGAAAATTGTCGTTCAATTTAAAGATGTACCAATGAACTTGTATTACCGAACAAATGAAAAAATCGAACCAAACCTGTTAATCATCCACATTCAGCCGGATGAAGGCATCACCCTTCATTTAAACGGCAAAAAAAGCGGCGAAAGCATGAAAACGACTCCGATCGAACTAGATTACTGCAACAACTGCATCGACGGCATTAACACGCCGGAAGCGTATGAAAAGCTGTTGTATGACTGCATGCACGGCGACGCCACCAACTTTACGCACTGGGATGAAGTAGCCGCGTCATGGCAATTTGTCGACCCTATTTCAGAAGTATGGGAAAACACAAAAGCAGTCGACTTTCCAAACTATGAAGCCGGATCGATGGGACCGAAAGCTTCTGATGCATTACTGAAAAAAGATGGATTCCATTGGTGGCCCATTCATTATCATCAATAAAGAAGGGAGAACGCTTAGTGATGAAGTTTTATGATGTTACTGCACCCATTTTTGAAGGAATGCCTGTATATAAAAATAAGCCGGAAAAACAGCCGAAACTAACAAGCGTGACAAACGACTACGTCACGGAATCGCGCATCGACATGGACGTGCATACCGGCACGCATATTGATGCGCCGCTTCATATGGTCAAAGGCGGCGAAACGTTTGAAACGATTTCTCTCGACCGCCTCGTCGGCCCATGCAAATTGTTTGATCTAACGCATGTCAGCGACAAAATTTCGAAAGACGACATCGCCGCTTTAGACATTCAAGAAAACGATTTTGTCTTGTTCAAGACGAAAAACTCGCTTGAAGACGCGTTTAACTTTGAGTTTATTTATGTAGCCGAAGATGCGGCGCGATACCTCGCCGATAAAAAGATCCGCGGCGTCGGCATCGATGCTCTGGGCATTGAGCGAAGCCAGCCGGGGCATCCGACGCATAAAACGCTATTTTCCGCAGGTGTGATCGTCATTGAAGGGCTGCGGCTAAAAGAGGTGCCAGAAGGTTCATATTTTATGGTCGCCGCACCGCTCAAACTCGTCGGCACGGACGCCGCACCGGCGCGTGTGCTATTATTTACGGAAAGTTTATAAGAGAATCATTAAGCACCCTTAGCCTGGGCCAAGGGTGCTTTCTCTTTTTACAGCTCTTCTCCATTGGTCGCGATGACGCGCTGGAACCAGTAAAAGCTTTTTTTCTTATACCGTTTTAAATCGCGCAAATCGGTGTCATCACGGTTGACGAAAATAACCCCGTACCGTTTTTTCATTTCCCCTTTCGAACTTAAAATATCAGTTGATCCCCACATTAAATAGCCGATGACTTCGACGCCTTCCTCCATCGCCAGTTTCATTTGTTCAATGTGTCTGCGCAAATAATCGATGCGGTAATCGTCTTCGACGGTGCCATGCTCGTTCAATTCTTCCTTGACTCCTATTCCGTTTTCCGTAATAAAAATCGGCATCTCGTAGCGGGCGTATATATCTTTTAACGCGATGCGTAGTCCGATTGGGTCGATGGCCCAGCCCCACTCCGTTTTTTCTAAATATGGATTTGGCGTTAATCCGGAAATTAGTTGTCCCGTTTCTTCCGTATGGCGCACCGTTTGACTTTGATAATAGCTGAAAGATAAATAATCAACCGTGTTTTCTTTTAACAGCTCTACATCTCCTTCTTCAAATACCGGCATGATCCCCTTCGCTTCCAAACGGCGAGTCACATATTTCGGATAAGCGCCGCGGGCAAACACATCGAAATAAAAATCGACTAAAAGTTCTTTCGCTTTCATGTTTGCCAGCGCATCCTCCGGCTTGCACGTCGCCGGATATGTCGTCAAATAGGTGACCATTCCGCCCATTTTTGCATCGGGAATGATTTCATGAAGCGCTTTTGTCGCTTTCGCATGAGCGACAAATACGTTATGGCATACTTGATAGGCGAAGGCCTCAGGATCCTCCCCTTCCGGCAATGTCGCGCCCCATAAATGCGGATTCGTTAATACGAGATTTTGTTCATTAAACGTAAGCCAATATTTCACTTTATCACGATAGCGTTCAAATACCGTTCTTGCATACGTTTCAAATAAGTCGACCACTTTTCGCGAAGCAAAGCCGTTATATTTTTTCGCCAAAGCAAGCGGCAAGTCAAAGTGGTAAAGGGTAATGACCGGCTGAATCCCATTCGCCAATAGTTCATCAAACACCGCATCGTAAAACCCCAGACCCTCTTCGTTTACTTCCCCTTCGCCGTCTGGGAAAATCCGAGTCCAGGCGATGCTTGTACGGTATGCATTAAAACCTAACTCTTTAAACAACGCGATATCTTCTTTGTAGCGATGATAAAAGTCAACAGCGACTTTCCAGTCGGAGTGCCCTTCCGGTATCGGTCTGGCATCGACGATCGACAGCCCTTTTCCCCCTTCATTCCATGCTCCTTCCGTTTGGAAAGAGGTAACCGCGCCTCCCCAAAGAAACCCATCTGGAATAATATTTCGACGTGATTGATCCATCATTTTTATACCCCTCTTCTGTCATATAAATTTATATATTATTTTATTTAAATATGTATATACCTATTTAAAATAATAACAGATAACTAGATAAAACGTCTATATAAAAAAAACAAAAACCCCAACCGCTTGGCGGTTGGGGTTTTCACCTATTATTTTTTCAGCCATTCTGTGTGGAAAATACCTTCTTTATCGACGCGCTCATACGTATGCGCACCAAAATAATCGCGCTGCGCCTGAATTAAGTTTGCCGGCAATGTTTCTGTCCGGTAGCTGTCGTAATAAGCTAATGCACTCGAGAACGCCGGAACTGGGATACCACGCATGACGGCAATCGCAATAATTTCACGCAGCGCTTCCTGATAATTTTCGACGATGTCTTTGAAATACGGATCCAACAATAAGTTTGGCAGCTGTGGATCACGATCGTATGCTTCTTTAATTTTTTGCAAAAATTGGGCGCGAATGATGCAGCCGCCGCGGAAAATCATCGCGATATTGCCGTATTGCAAATTCCAATTATACTCTTCAGACGCTGCTCTCATTTGTGCGAAACCTTGGGCATACGAACAAATTTTGCTCATGTAAAGCGCTCGGCGCACCGCTTCGATAAAGTGGGCGCGATCGCCTTCAAACGGTTTCACCGCCGGACCGGAAAGAAGCTTGCTCGCTTTCACGCGCTCATCTTTCATTGCAGAAATAAAGCGGGCAAACACCGATTCCGTGATGATTGGAAGCGGCACTCCTAAATCAAGCGCATTTTGGCTTGTCCATTTCCCTGTTCCTTTTTGACCGGCTTTATCTAAAATCAGATCGACAAGCGGCTTGCCTGTTTCTTCATCGATTTTCGTGAAAATATCGGCCGTAATTTCAATTAAATAGCTGTTTAATTCGCCTTTATTCCATTCAGCAAATACTTCGTGCAATTCTTGGGCATTTAAGCCAAGCACATGCTTCAGCAAGAAGTACGCTTCGGCAATGAGCTGCATATCGCCGTATTCAATGCCGTTATGCACCATTTTTACATAATGGCCGGCGCCGTCCGGACCGATGTACGTCGTGCACGGCTCGCCGTCCACTTTCGCGGCGATCGCTTCGAAAATCGGGCGCACAAGCTCATGCGCCTCTTTTTGACCGCCCGGCATGATCGACGGGCCTTTTAATGCGCCTTCTTCGCCGCCGGAAACGCCCGTGCCGATAAAATGAATGCCAAGTTCGGCTAATTCTTTGTTGCGGCGCTGTGTATCTTTGAAATACGTGTTGCCGCCATCGATTAAAATATCGCCTTTTTCTAGATATGGCTTTAATTGTTCAATGGTTGCGTCCGTCGGTGCGCCCGCTTTCACCATCAACAAAATTTTCCGCGGTTTTTCAAGCGCATTGACAAATTCTTCAATGCTATATGTACCAACAATATTTTTTCCTTGCGCTTCTTGTAAAAATTGATCCGTCTTTTCGCGGGAACGGTTATACACGGCAACTGAATATCCCTTGCTTTCAATATTTAACGCAAGGTTTTTTCCCATTACTGCTAACCCAATGACGCCAATTTGTTGTTTTGCCATCGTCAAACGTTCCTTTCTATAACTTTTTATTTGTTCATGAAAGAACATACCACAGTTCATTTTATCATATCAAGTTTTGAATTACATTTAGAGCGATTTAGAAAAGCTTGCCGCGTACGTAACACGATATTTCTTAAATAAAAAAAGAGTCCCGAACCCAGGACTCTTTAAGATAATCTTAATATCCGCCATATCCGCCGTATTGATGGCCGTATGGATAGTGCGGATAGTGCGGGTAATGATAGTGGTGATGATAGTAATAAGGATAATACGGGTAATGATGATACGGATAATGATGATACGGATAGTATCCGCCACCCGGATACATTCCAAATTGTCTTTCGTCCATTTAAGATCCTCCTTTGGCACTTCACGTGGTAATGACAAGAAAACGAGTGGAGTTCGTTCTCTCCTTTTCTAGGATATGTGCGGAATACAAAAATGTATGGGCAAACACCTAAAAATAAAAAGGCTGCGTACAGCAACCCCTCATCACTATTCCTCGTCTTCTTGCGCCAGCACTTGCTTCGCATACTCGCGAAAATCCTCCAGATGTTTTTCGACAATCATTCGAACGATCTGCAAATTGATCGCCTGATCATCATGAACCACAATATCATCACTGTCTAAGGAAAAAGCCACCAATCATTGGTGACTATGGATATGCTCCTTAATCTCGTCTGCTTCTTCCAAATGGGCAAATAATCGGTTCGGGTCCATTAATATAATCAACCGCTCCGGCAGGCTGGCGACCCCGACAAGATAAGGTGTTTGCTGATAGGCAAGCATATTGACTTGCTTTACCGCTTCTTCCGGAATATCGAGAATCTCTTTCGCCTCATCCACAATAAAAGCAACCGAAATATCTTTGGCCATGGTGACAACAAGCCGCGTCTTGTCCGTTTCTTCAAACGGGCGCTCGTACAGCAGTTTGCGTGTATCAAGCACCGGCACCAACTCGCCGCGAATACGAACGACCCCGACCATATAGTCAGGCATTTGCGGAATAATGGTCGGCTCCACCATTTTTTCAATGGAAATGACATATTCGATCGGAACCGCATATTGCTCGCGCTCGAGCTGAAAAACAACAAACTTGTTCATTCCACCGTCTCCCCTCATTGCTCACAACTCTTCTTATATAGAAGGAGCATCCAAACATGGATGCCCCGTTATTATTTCGCTACTTCTTCAACGATTGCGACAACCATTTCCGTTAATTTGACAAGCTCTTCAATCGGCATGCGTTCGTTCGTCGTATGAATGTCTTCGTAGCCGACCGCCAAGTTGACCGTCGGAATGCCGAAACCGGCAATAACGTTCGCATCGCTGCCGCCGCCACTGCGCAATAATTCACAAGGACGCCCGATTTTTGCCGCGGCACGTTTCGCAATTTCGACAACATGGTCGCCGTCGCCGAACTTAAAGCCTGGATACATGACTTCAACCTCTACTTCCGCACGTCCGCCCATTTCTTCCGCAACCGTTTCAAATGCCTCCTTCATTTTCGCGACTTGCGCTTCCATTTTTTCAGGCACTAAGGAGCGCGCTTCTGCTAAAATATCGACGCGGTCGCAAACGATATTTGTTTGTGTTCCGCCTTCAAAGCGGCCGATGTTTGCCGTCGTTTCTTCATCGATGCGTCCAAGCGGCATTTTTGCAATCGCTTTTGCGGCAATCGTAATCGCTGATACTCCTTTTTCTGGAGCGACACCGGCATGCGCCGTTTTGCCGTGCACGACGACTTTCAATTTCGCCTGTGTCGGAGCGGCAACGACAATGTTGCCAACTTTGCCGTCGCTGTCTAGCGCATAGCCAAATTTTGCTTGAATCAATGACGAATCGAGTGCTTTCGCCCCGACAAGCCCAGATTCTTCCCCTACAGTAATAATAAATTGAATCACGCCGTGCGGAATGTTTTGCTCTTTTAAGACGCGAATCGCCTCAAACATCGCCGCCAAGCCCGCTTTATCGTCCGCTCCTAAAATCGTTGTTCCATCGGTGACGACATATCCGTCTTGAATCGACGGCTTGACGCCTTTTCCCGGCACGACTGTATCCATGTGCGACGTGAAATAAATCGGATCAACACCTTCTTTTGTCGCCTCTAACGTACAAATTAAATTGCCGGCGCCGTGTCCGGTTTTTGCCGCGGCATCATCTTCGATGACATGCAGTCCAAGCGCTTCGAATTTTTGCTTTAATACTTTGGCGATTTCTCCTTCATGCTTTGTTTCCGAATCGATTTGCACGAGTTCCAAAAATTCGTCGACCAAACGTTGCTGATTGATCATCTTCATTCTTCCTCCTGCTTATGTATGTACTCACTTAAAAGTATAACCGATTTTGCCAATGATTGCGAAAAATTGTTTTTGAAGAATAAGAAGCGAATGAATCAACCCCGCTGCCACGAATGGACAGCGGGGTTTACTATTTTATAGCGGAATATTGCCATGCTTTTTCTGAGGGCGTTCCTCGTGTTTATGTCGGAGCATCTCCAGCGCCTGAATAAGCTTGATTCTCGTGTCGCGCGGGTCGATGACGTCATCGATCATGCCGTATTTGGCAGCGACATATGGGTTGGCAAACTTTTGCCGATATTCTTCAATCTTTTGCGCGCGAGTTTCTTCCGGATTCGGACTGTTTTCGATTTCGCTCGCAAAAATAATGTTCGCCGCTCCTTGCGGCCCCATCACGGCGATTTCGGCGTTCGGCCACGCGTAAACGACGTCGGCACCGATCGACTTGCTGTTAAGCGCCACATACGCGCCGCCGTATGCTTTCCGCAAAATGACAGTAATTTTTGGAACCGTCGCTTCAGAATACGCATACAAAATTTTCGCGCCGTGGCGAATGATGCCGCCGTGCTCCTGCTTGACACCCGGGAAAAAGCCGGTGACATCTTCAAACGTAATAAGCGGGATGTTAAATGAATCGCAGAAGCGGATAAAGCGCGCTGCTTTGTCAGACGAATCAATGTCAAGCCCGCCGGCCATAAATTTCGGCTGATTGCACACCAGCCCGACGACTTCGCCTTTGATGCGGGCAAAGCCAACAACGATGTTTTTCGCGAAATCTTTTTGTACTTCCATAAACGAGCCTTCATCGACGACCTGCAAAATAACGTTGCGCACATCATACGGCCGGACCGCATCAATCGGCACGACATCGGCTAAATCGGGACGATAGTCGTCTTCGTTTGGAATCGGGCCAAACGGCGGTTTTTCTTGACTGTTTTGCGGCAAATAGCTTAATAGCTGCCGTACTTGATGGAGCACTTCTTCCTCGGTTGCTCCGGAAAAGTGGGCGTTGCCGCTGATCGTGTTATGGACGCGGGCACCGCCTAAATCTTCAGCGCTAATTTTTTCTCCCGTCACCGCTTCGATCACTTTCGGACCTGTAATAAACATTTGGCTCGTCTTTTCGACCATGAATACAAAATCGGTGATCGCCGGCGAATAGACAGCGCCGCCCGCGCATGGTCCCATAATGACGGAAATTTGCGGAATGACACCGGAATAAATGGCGTTGCGGTAAAAGATATGTCCATATCCGTCTAACGACAATACCCCTTCTTGAATGCGCGCGCCACCGGAATCATTCAGACCGATGACTGGCGCTCCCGTTTTAGCCGCTAAATCCATAATGTTGGCGATTTTTTTCGCGTGCATTTCTCCAAGCGCACCGCCGAATACCGTGAAATCTTGTGAAAAGACAAATACGGTGCGGCCGTTGATTTTCCCGTATCCGGTCACAACGCCGTCTCCAGGGCCTTTTTTTCCATCAAGGCCAAAATCGGTGCAGCGATGTTCAATAAACGGATTCAACTCGACAAACGTCCCTTCGTCGAGAAGCAAATCAATGCGTTCGCGCGCGGTCAGTTTTCCTTTGGCGTGCTGCTTTTCAATTTTATCATCGCCGCCGCCAAGCTCGATTTCGCGGCGCCGGTCATACAGCTCATTAATTTTGTCATACATGTCAGCCATCGCTTACACCTCCGCATCCTTTCTCTCGCAAAGTTCGTACAAAACTCCTCCGGTTGACTTCGGATGCATAAAGGCGACAAGCGCACCGCCGGCGCCGCGTTTTGGCGTTTCTTGAATCATGCGAATTCCTTTTTCTTTCAACTCGTTGATCCGTTCTTGTATATCGTCCACTCCAAGCGCGACGTGATGAATCCCTTCACCGCGCTTTTCAATAAATTTTGCAATCGCGCTTTCCGGCGATGTAGGTTCAAGCAGTTCGATTTTCGTTTCTCCTGCTTTCAAAAAGGCGACTTTTACTTTTTCCGATTCTACTTCCTCCACGCCGAGAAATTTTAGCTGCAGTATATCGACATAAAATGGCAGCGTTTTCTCAAGCGATTTAACGGCGATGCCGACATGATCAACCTTTTTTACGTTCATTGTCAATCCCCTTTGCTGTTAAAATAATGTGAACATTATGTATGTTCGCTCTTTCGACAAAAAATCCTGCTTTTTCATGACAATCATGGACAAGTTTTTCCCTTGTCCTTATTTTTCCGCCACTGTACAATGGTAAACAGAAACGCCCGTCTTGCAGAAGGAGGTGTAGACCTGGTTGCTAAAATCGTTGTCGTGTACGGACCGAGGGAAGGAATGGTGTGCGACGGGCGCCGTCGCTGACAGCGAGCCACGGGGTGTCTTTCGCAGCTGGTGAGACATGAGGGATTCCCTTCCTGATGGAACTCAGGTGTTTCCTGAGCGGCAAGCGGTGTTTCCCGGTTCCATCGCGAGGAGTCGATTTTTATAGATTTTAGTAACCAGGAAATACAATGTCCCGGAAAACACAAAAGTTCGTCGTTTATTTAATGTTGATTTCCATGCTCATTACCACGATTTTAGCCGGCATTAGCATGTGGTTTTAATTAGAAAAGCGGAGGCGGCGGGGTCATCCGTTTTTCAACAGGTCGCTTTGTCTGCACGAAAAAGGCAAGCTCCGTGATGAGGAAGCTTGCCTTTTCATCAAAGCGCCCCATATCGCTTGGCAATCGAATAAAACGATTCATTGCTGCGGATAATCAGCACTTTTGTGCCGATCGGCACTTTTTCGTATACCTGTTCGACGTCTTGATTATACATGCGCACACAGCCTAGCGAGACATATTTTCCGATGGAGGCTGGGTTGTTGGTGCCGTGGATTCCATATATGCGGCCGCCCGTTCCTCGCGCATTAAAACCGATCCATCGCGTTCCAAGCGGATTGTTTGGCGCACCGCCTGGAATGTTTTTTTTGCGGTAATACGGATTTTTCGCTTTCACCGTCACGGTAAACAGCCCTTCCGGCGTTAATGACGCATTGACGCCCGTCGCCACTGGATATACTGATTCAATTCTTCCGTTACGGATAAAGGCCATTTTATTGGTTGTCTTATTGATAATGATCAACGGAGTTATCTCCGCTGCGGAAAAGTCAAGAAACGACAAGAACGAAGAAACGAACAACATGGCTGCTAGCAGAAAGCGTACCATTTTGTTTCACCCTTTTTCCGTTGTTTTTATTATAGTGTGAAACAAACGCAGTGCAAGCATGCATCGTTCGCCCATCGCAGCGGAAGTTTATTTTTTCCTTTCCGATACACCAAACTGACTTTTAATAATCAAATATTGCTCCAACTCTTTTACTAAATGCAATAGCGCGGCGCGTTCCTCAAATTCTTCGCGTGTTTTTGGAAGCGGCATCGTTTCAAACCGTTTTCGCATATCATAAAGCTCGCGGAGAAAACGGTCGGCCGTATTGCCCGGATGAATGGCATCGCTTAATTTGTCGATAAAATCGGCGATCATCATGCGTTGCTCTACCGTATACGTCAGCGAAGTAACAAGCGGCAGCACTCTTTCTATAATTTCCAGCTGTCTTTCCCGCATGCGAAAATAATGAACATATTCGTCCTCGTACCGCAGCATGCGATTTTCGACATTGCGCAGCGCCAATTGCTTTGCCTGCTGCAGCGTCTCGGCCGCAAGCGGCAATTCTTTTCCGTCCCAATCCGTTTCATTTGTGCGCAAATAGCGGACAATCTCTTTTAAAATAATGCGGAATAAATCTTCGACAATGCGCTGATATTCCTTTAGCTTCTTTTCTGCGCTTGGCATATACATATTCATCAACAGCGCCACGCTCATACCGATGGCAATCAGCAGCAGTTCATTGAAAATAATGGACCATGTAAACTGCCTTGCTGCGTACAAATGGAGAATAATGACCGAGCTGGTGACGATCCCCTCATTTACCTTCAGCCATACGGTCGTCGGAATAAAAAAGAGAAGCAATAGTCCGACCGTAAACGGATAATAGCCGATCCCTCGGAAAAAGATATAAGAAAACAACATCGCTACGACACAGGCGACAAAGCGAGCCCATGCCGTTTGCAGCGATCGTTTTTTTGTGACTTGAATGCATAAAATCGTAATAATGCCGGCAGAGGCAAAATTATGTAACCCTGCTAGCTGGGCGATGCTAATCGAAAGCGCGGTGCCTATTGCTGTTTTCGCTGTGCGGTATCCGATTTTCACCATTTCTTCATTCCCCTGACCAAAATTAAAAAAGATGATCCAAAGATCATCTTTTTATTGTACTTCATTATAACATCTTTTCAAGAAATTCTTGAGCCCGCTTGCTTTTCGGAGATGCAAAAAATTCATGTGGCGGCGCGTCCTCGACAAGCTGGCCGCCGTCTAAAAACAACACCCGGTCAGCGACTTCACGGGCAAAGACCATTTCATGAGTGACAATCGCCATCGTCATTCCCGTATGGGCAAGCGACTTCATTACTTCAAGAACTTCTTTGACCATTTCCGGGTCAAGCGCTGACGTTGGTTCGTCAAACAGCATCACATCCGGCGACATAGCAAGCGCCCTTGCAATCGCCACGCGCTGCTTTTGCCCGCCCGACAGCCGGCTTGGATATTCGTTTGCCTTTTGTTCCAATCCGACCTTTTTCAACAACTCGATGCCTTTTGCCTCCGCTTCGGCTTTCGTCATTCCTTTTACTTTAATCGGGGCATACGTGACATTTTCAAGCACGGTCATATGAGGAAACAAATGAAAATGTTGAAACACCATGCCGACATGCTGGCGCACTTTCATAATGTTTGTCTTTTTATCCGTAATTTCCTGGTCACCAATCCAAATTCTCCCCCGCGTCGGTTCCTCCAACAAGTTTAAGCAGCGTAAAAACGTCGATTTTCCCGACCCGGATGGACCGATCACCGCCACTACCTCGCCTTGCTTAATCGTTGTCGTAATTCCTTTTAATACTTCTAATTTCCCAAACGATTTATGCAAATCCTCGACTTTAATCACTTTTTCTCAATCTCCCTTCTAACGCTTTGCCAAGCAGCGTAAGAAGCATGACTAAAACATAGTAAATACATCCAGCAATCAATAGCGGCTCAATATACCGATAAACTTGTCCGCCAACGATGTAAGCCCGCCGCATGACATCCATTGCTCCAATTACCGTTACAACCGCAGATTCTTTCGTCAATGTAATCAATTCATTCATCAATGCCGGCAAAATATTTTTCAGCGCTTGCGGCAAAATAATGTCTCGCATCATTAGCTTATACGGAACACCAAGCGCCAGCGCCGCTTCCCGCTGTCCTTTATCAACGGCTAAAATGCCGGCACGGATAATTTCAGAGACATAGGCGGCGGAGTTTAACCCGAACGCGATGACCGCTGCGGGAAACGCGTCAATTTCAAAACCGGTAAGCTGCGGTATTCCAAAATAAATAAGAACAAGCTGTAATACAAGCGGCGTGCCGCGAAACACGGATGTATAGGCATCGGCAAACCATGTCAAAACCTTCATTCCGCCAATCTTCATTAACGCTAAAATAACTCCAAACACAAACCCTAACAACGCCGCAAAAACGACAATTTTTAACGTAACTGCGATTCCTTGCAATATATACGGAATTGATGGAACAATTTGCGAAAAATCTAAATTCACGTGAGCCTTCATCCTTCCTTGCAACATAGTGAAAACGTTCAAAAAGGAGATCAGATCCTTTTTGAACGCATAACTTTACTGGTCAAACCATTTTTTAATCAACTTGTCCACTTCGCCGTTTTTCATTTTTTTTTGCAATACTTTGTTAAACTCATCGCGCAGCTTGCTGCCTTTCGGGAAGGCGATAGCGGAGCCTGCTTCTTGTTCGCTTGTTGGCATCGTGTGCCCTTCTAATTTGCCATTGCTATTTTTCAAATACCCTTTTGCGACTGTATCTTCGATAATCGCTGCATCAAAGCGCCCTGCTTGAATCTCTTGAATTAACTCCGGAATGCGGTTGCGGCTTTCAATTTTCATGTCAACTGTCTTTGCAATTTTATTTGCTTCTCCTTCTTGAATCGAGCCAGTTTGAACACCAACCGTTTTTCCTTTTAAATCTTCGACCGTTTTAATGCCGCTTCCTTTTTTGGAAACGATCATGTTTCGCGCTACATAATACACATCCGAGAAATCAACGCTTTTCTTGCGTTTTTCCGTCGGTGTCATTCCCGCCAACACAAAATCGACTTTTCCCGACTGCAGTGCTGGGATAAGACCAGTAAAATCCATATCCACGATTTGAATTTCATATCCCAATTCTTTCGCAATCATTTTCGCCAAATCGACATCAAAGCCAATAATGTCATTCCCTTTCGCCGTATCAATATATTCAAATGGCGCATAGTCGGCGGAAGTGCCCATTTTTAATACTTTCTTTTGCTCTCCGCTTCCGTTTTTCTGCCCCCCTGTGCCACACGCCGAGAGCAAACCAATTAATAGAATGCTAGCAATAAAAAGCAACAACGATTTTTTCATACGGTGTCTCTCCCTCTCTGCTCAAAAAAATTAAATAATTTTTATAATATTATGAATAAGTTTTAAAGATTAATAATACACACTTTGTTTTTGAATATATATTCTACGTTTTGTATATTAACACATTAAGTAATAATTATGCAATTCATTTTTTTATTATAAATAAATCATTTTTACTTTTTGAAAATAACAAGCAAATAAATAACGGAGCTGAAAAATTCAGCTCCGTTATACTTCATCACAATATTGATCAAATGCCGCCTGCAGCTTTTGAACGACTTCAATCGGCTCATGCCCTTCGATTTCATGGCGATGAATCATCATACAAAGCTTGCCATCCTTTAATAAAGCGAAAGATGGAGAAGAAGGCGGCTGTCCTTCAAAATATTCCCTTGCCCGCGCCGTTGCCTCTTTATCTTGTCCGGCAAATACGGTTACAAGATGGTCTGGACGTTTGTCATAATGAATCGCGTGTGCCGCTGCAGGACGAGCAATGCCCCCCGCACAACCGCATACCGAGTTAATCATCACAAGCGTTGTGCCTGGACGCTTGAATGCCGCATCAACTTCTTCAGGAGTACGCAACTCTTCAAAGCCAGCCTCCACGATTTCGCGGCGTGATTGTTCCACAATATCATTAAATAGTGGAAATTGAAACATGCTAAGCACCTCCTTCTCCTATCGTATCACATTTTTCCATTATGACCTACTTTCATATATCTTAATGAGTTCCCGTACCGCGGAAGTAACGGATTGTGTTCCAGAAATAACCTTATTTTCAATGACCGGCAGCTTCTCTTTTACCGCAGGATGGGAAAAGAAACTTGTTTCTAAATAATCTTTAATCATCGAGTAAATCCAATCTTTTTGTTGATGGCGCCGGCGCATATCAAACACGCCCGACTGTTTCGTCGTTTCCACAAACTTCTCAATCACGTTCCAAATCTCTTCGATGCCTTCTCCTAAAAGCGCCGAGCACGTATACGCTTTTGTTTCCCAGCCCGGCGTTGCTGGACGCAAATAGTGGAGAAATTGATTGTATTCTTTTTGGGCCGCCAACGCTTTCGGCTTATTGTCGCCATCCGCTTTGTTAATCACAATCGCATCGGTTAATTCCATAATTCCGCGCTTCATTCCTTGCAATTCGTCACCTGCTCCGGTCAACACCAGCATTAAAAAGAAATCGACCATGCCGCGGACGACAAACTCGCTTTGCCCGACGCCGACCGTTTCGACTAAAATGATGTCATAGCCCGCCGCTTCGCAAAGCATCATCGTTTCCCGCGTTTTGCGGTGCACGCCGCCAAGCGCTCCGCCTGACGGGGACGGACGAATAAAAGCGCGCGGATGGCGGGCCAGCGTTTCCATCCGCGTTTTATCGCCGAGGATGCTGCCGCCGGTAATGGAACTGCTCGGATCGACCGCCAGCACAGCGACGCGATGGCCTTTTTCGCATAAAAACGTGCCAAACGCTTCGATGAACGTGCTTTTCCCCGCTCCCGGCACACCGGTGATGCCGATGCGGATCGACTTGCCGACGTGCGGCAAAAGTTTATTTAGCACTTGCTGGGCGATGTCCATATGCTTCGCGGCATTGCTTTCCACCAAGGTGATCGCCTGCGCCAAAATCGTGCGGTCATTGTTTAGCACGCCGGCGACATACTCCTCCACGGACCGTTCTTTTCGTTTCACCCACCGCTTTGGGGCGGACGGAGGAGCCGCTTTCACATACGTAGTGGCAAATTCGTCTCCCTTGTCCTCTTCCACCCATTCGGGGCGCTGTGTTCGTTCGTCGCTCATTGGCTCACTTCCTCGTAACCGAGACGTTTATAAATTTCTTCGATCACTTTTTCGGCGGCAACTGGAATAACTGTTCCCGGCCCGAAAATGGCAGATGCGCCGTGTTGATATAAAAACTCATAATCTTGCGGCGGAATGACGCCGCCGACAACAACGATAATATCTTCGCGGCCAAGCTTGCGCAGTTCTTCCACCAATTGCGGCAGCAACGTTTTATGACCGCCGGCGAGCGAGCTGATGCCGACGACATGGACATCGTTTTCAACCGCTTGGCGCGCCGTTTCTTCCGGCGTCTGGAACAGCGGGCCGATGTCAACGTCAAATCCTAAATCGGCAAACGCCGTCGCGATCACTTTCGCCCCGCGGTCATGGCCGTCCTGCCCCATTTTCGCAATCATAATCCGCGGGCGACGCCCTTCCAATTCATAAAATTCATCGGTCATTTTTTTGACGCGTTCAAATTGCTCTTCATTTTGGAATTCGGAGCTGTACACGCCGCTAATCGAGCGGATCACCGCTTTATGGCGCTTCGCCACTTTTTCAATCGCATACGAAATTTCGCCCAATGTCGCACGGACGCGCGCCGCCTGCACGGCCAATTCAAGCAAATTTCCTTCTCCTGTTTCCGTCGCTTTCGTAATCGCGTCAAGCGCCTCTTGTACTTTTTGCTCATCGCGGGAGGCGCGCAGCTGTTTTAATCTTTCAATCTGGCGCATCCGCACCGCCGTATTGTCGACTTCTAAAATTTCAATCGGCTCTTCTTTTTCCGGACGGTATTTGTTGACGCCGATGATCGTTTCCGCCCCGGAGTCAATGCGTGCTTGGCGTCTTGCCGCCGCTTCTTCAATGCGCATTTTCGGAATCCCCGTTTCAATTGCTTTGGCCATGCCGCCAAGGCTTTCGATTTCTTCAATATGCTTCCACGCCCGTTTCATCAATTCGTTCGTTAACGTTTCTACATAATAAGAACCTGCCCATGGGTCAATGACATTGCAAATCCCCGTTTCATCTTGCAAGTAAAGCTGTGTATTACGGGCAATGCGCGCCGAGAAATCGGTCGGAAGCGCGATCGCTTCATCGAGCGCGTTCGTATGGAGCGACTGCGTATGGCCAAGCGCCGCCGCATGCGCTTCGATCAATGTGCGCACGACATTGTTAAACGGATCTTGTTCGGTCAAGCTCCATCCCGATGTTTGCGAGTGCGTCCGCAATGCGAGCGATTTCGGGTTTTTCGGGTTGAACGTTTTCATCATTTTCGCCCACATGATGCGCGCCGCGCGCATTTTCGCAACTTCCATGAAATAATTCATGCCGATCGCCCAGAAGAAGGAAAGCCGTGGCGCAAAGGAGTCGATATCAATTCCTGCTTTTAAGCCAGTGCGCACGTACTCCAATCCGTCAGCGAGCGTATACGCCAATTCAATATCGGCCGGCGCCCCCGCTTCTTGCATATGGTAGCCGGAAATGCTGATGCTGTTAAACTTTGGCATGTATTTTGAAGTGTACTCAAAAATATCCGCAATGATGCGCATCGACGTTTCCGGAGGATAAATGTAAGTGTTGCGCACCATATATTCTTTTAAAATATCGTTTTGAATCGTCCCGGAAAGCTTGTCTTGCGTGACGCCTTGCTCTTCGGCCGTGACAATATAAAACGCCATAATCGGCAGCACTGCACCGTTCATTGTCATCGACACCGACATTTGGTCAAGCGGAATGCCGTCAAACAAAATCTTCATATCCAAAACCGAATCGATCGCCACCCCTGCTTTGCCGACGTCGCCGACGACGCGTGGATGATCGGAGTCATAGCCGCGGTGGGTGGCAAGGTCAAAGGCAACGGACAGCCCTTTTTGCCCCATCGCCAAATTGCGGCGGTAAAAGGCATTGCTTTCTTCCGCTGTCGAAAACCCCGCATATTGCCGGATCGTCCACGGCCGATTCACGTACATCGACGGATACGGCCCGCGCAAATACGGTGGGATTCCCGGCATATAATCAAGAAAATCATAATCTTCGATATCTTTTTTCGTATAAAGCGGCTTAATGGCGATATGCTCATTCGTCTGAAACAGCAGGTCATCGATGGATGCCCGCACCTTGTCTTCGATCGCCTGTTTCCATTGTCGCTCATCTGCCGTTTGTTTTGTGATTTCTAGCGAAAGATTGGTAAAATCAACTTGTTTATTCATTGAGGGCCACCCCCATCTCTTTCATAAACGATACAATCATTTCATAACAGTTCGAACCGATATGGATAAAGCCATCGACCCCAGCCTCGATGAAAGTCTGTTCGATATCGGCCGGCTGTTTTCCGGCGACATACAGCTTCACGTTTGGCTTTGCCTGCTTGAACGCTTTGGCGATCGCCGGAACAATATCAGTGTAGCTTTCATCCGAGCCGCAAATAACATAATGCGTCCCGTTTGCATTGATTGCTTCTGACACCGCTTCCTCAGCGCTATGAACGCCTTCGCTTTTTTCAACAGCCATCCCGCCGGCTTCAAAAAAGCCGGTAATAAAATCGGCGCGCGCTTTATAGTTTGGAATATTTCCGATATTGATGAGATGAACGGCAGGGCGAGAACCGTATTTTTTCAGATAGGCTTCCGAAGCTTTGCGCAGCCGTTCGAACGGTTCGGCAAGGCGCCATTGTGTAATCGGCTTGACATGGATGGACGCTTCCTCTGTTTTCAATGCTGCTTCGATTTCCCGAGCGGTTGCTCGGCGCAAAGCCATGTCAACTGCCGTTTCGATCCATTGCTGATTGGCAAAGCCCGCCTGCAGCGCGGCAGCATGCTCTTTGTTGATGACGGATGAAGACCGCTGATGTTCGTTGCTTATATTCGTTTTTTCAACCGGTGCTTCCGCCAAGTTCGCGTAAAAATTGGTGCCGACAATTTTTTCTTTTCTCGTTTCGACGTTTTTCTTGCGCTGCCTTGCGACTGCTTCCACTTGCTCCTGCACAAAGCCGTCCGCGAGCGCCTGAACGATGCCGCCTCTTGCTTCAATTTGCTGGAACAGCTTCCACGCTTCTTCCGCCACTTGAGCCGTCAACGTTTCCACATAGTACGAACCGCCAGCCGGGTCAATGACATTGGCGATATGCGCTTCTTCCAACAAAATCAGCTGCGTGTTGCGGGCAATTCTCCGCGAAAATTCATCAGCTGGGCCGATCGCTTCGTCAAACGGAGAAACATGAAGGCTGTCTGTGCCGCCAACCGTTGCCGCAAACGCCTCGGCCGCCGCGCGAAGCATGTTGACATACGGATCGTACACCGTTTTCGTAAAATAGGACGTGCGTGCATGCATCGCGATTTTTTGCGATGACTCACTGCCGCCAAACGCTTTGACAATATTGGACCAAATGAGCCTTGCCGCGCGAAGCTTGGCGATTTCCATAAAAAAGTTGGAGCCGACAGAGAACGAAAACTGGATTCGCGGCGCAATGGCATCAACCGCCACTCCTCTATCCAAGCAAGCACGGATATATTCCACTGCTGTTGCAAAGGCGAAAGCCAGCTCTTGCACCGCGTTCGCTCCGCCATTATGATACGGCTCGCCGCGGACGATCACCGTTTTTACGTTTGGCATATGTTCTTGCGCCCACTTCGTTACATCCGCCATGACATCATACAAAGCCGCAACCGATGGAGAGAGCTTTCCTGTTTCCGCCAGCGCGCCGATGGGATCCATGCCAATCGTTCCGCGCACCGTATTAAACGGTATTTGCCGTTGTTGCAAATAAGCGGCGAACAGCGCTAAAAATGAAAGCGACTGTGCTCCCGCATCGACGCGAAGCGAATACATATCCAATGAAATACCGGAAAACATAGCTTCGATATCGTCAAGCGATGTAACTGGAAACCCTAACCGCTCCAATACGATATGGATTTCCGTTTGCCCTTTTTCCAAATCATGCTTGACGATCTCGTTCCACTCGGTTGGACTGCTTGCGGAAATTTCCTGGCTTACTTTCCAAGGTTCTTTGATATATCCATTTGGCCTGGTGCCGCGGATATAATTAGCAAAACCCGGATACTGTTCGATATAGGCAAGCTTCTCTACATCATGGCGCGTATAAATAGGCTGAATCGTGATATTCTCATATGTAGTCGAATACAATTTTTCGAACGGTTTCCCTTTTAATGACTTTTCCACTTCCTGCTTCCACTCCGCAAAGCTTGGAGCGGGAAACGTCACATTTTTCATCGTTGAAATATCGCTCACTATGTTTTCCCCCTTTTCAGTGCTTTCTCCCATCCATAGAAACCGCTTTCTTTTGCACTTTTAAAAATATTACTGATATTTTTTATTGTAGTACATGTGCATCGTTCTAGCAACGAACAAAAAACGTTTGCGAAAAGACAAAGCCTAAAATCGATCAAATTCCATTTGCTTTTTCATAGACGCTAAAACAAAAACAATGCCATGGGCCGTATATTCTTGCAATGCATACCAACAATTATCGGCTTTCATTTTTCCTGTTCCATCACTTCAGTAATAATAAATCATTTTTTCTAAGAGAAATTTCTATTAAAGAGTATTATAACACGAAAAACCTCACCACAAAAAAGGGTACCGTCAAGAATTTTGTGTAATATAATGGGGGTAGGGTTTCTCTGAAATGGATTTGGAATGAATAGGGAACTAGTTTCCTCCACACAGGAGACTGAATATTCAGTCTCCTGTGTGGAAAGGGAGAATCCCCCTATTTTGTTTATTTACAGTATTTGGTTAATGATAACGTTCTTCAAACATTCGCTCGAGGGCTTCCTGTGCTTCGGCAAATCCTCGTAACTTTCGTCCTGCCCATTTCTCATTAAAATCTTGAATGGTCAAATATACGACTTTTTCAGCGGCTTCTAAACTATTCAAACTGTTCATCGGCTTTAGACGTTTCCGAATCTCCTTGATCGTTCGTTCGATGGCATTGGTCGTATAAATCACACTTCGAATACTGCTTGGATAATCCATAAATGTAAGGAGGACATCCAACTCATTGGCCCAAGATTGGACTTCTCTCGGATACTTGCTTGACCATTTCGACTCAAACTGTTGAAACATCTGTAACGCCATCTCCTTATTCGGCGCGCGATAAATCAGCTTGAGATCCTCGGCCACTTCAAATTGGTCTTTTTTCCGAACACGATGGAGCGTGTTACGGACTTTGTGAACGACACAACGCTGCACATCGGCTTTCGGATAAACCGCCTTAAAGGCTTCCTCCAACCCTGGTAGTCCATCGAATACGCCCAGAAGCACTTCCTTGGCGCCTCTTTGGTAGAGGTGTTGAAGAATTTCCTGCCATACATAGGCGCTTTCTTGTCCTCCCACAAAAAAATCAAGAATTTCGCGATATCCTTCTTCGTTCACCCCTAACACCACATAAATGACTTCTTTCTCCACGGTTTCGCGACGAAGTTTTACGTATAAACCATCCAAATATAAGACGGAATAACGCTTGTGCAGTGGACGAGTGTGCCATTTCTCGATGTCTTCCTTCACTACATCGGTAATACGGCTGATCGTTGCAGGAGAATAGGCATTGCCTAAAATTCGTTCAATAAACTTGCCAATTTCACGCGTACTCATGCCACTTTGATACATCCTGATGATGGCTTCCTCCAGCCAGCCGGTGTGGCGTTGGTAAGGAGCGAACAATTGGGTTTGAAATTCTCCGTTTCGGTCTCTAGGGACCAAAAGACCTTCAATCCGGCCATATTGCGTATCTAGATTTCGTTGATAGTAGCCGTTTCTCATATTTGATGTTCCGGCCTGTTCTATTTCGAGGAAATTCTTGATTTCTTCCCGCATGATCAGTTCTAATTTTTCCTTTACAAACTGACGAATGACACTTTCCAGTTGATTTGCCCAGTCGACATTCGGTATACTTTTAGACATAGGTAGGGTTCTCCTTTCTCTGGAATGTTTGGGTTCAATCAGAGAATACCCTACCTTTTTTATTTTGATCTAGTAAAATGCTTTACACAAAATTTTATACATCATCCAAAAAAGCTTATCAAGACCTAAATTAGAGAAATATAAGTAAATAAAAGGACATTACATATTGTATATGACTAATATGTAATGTCCTTTCTTATTCAACTAAAGCATCCCGTTAGCTTAAACAAAACGATTTCAAAAATCATCCTTCAACCTTAGTTACAGTAACCCTATCTAACTTTACATCAAAAGTTAGAATGACTGGACCTTCTGGTGGATTATGAGGACCTGTATAAGTATCATATTTAACCTTTATTGTAAAGTCATATTGAGAATATCCTTCAGTTTTCCGATTCACTTCTAATATTTCTGCATTCCATAACCCATAACTGCGAGATGGGTACTTGTTGTTTATTGCTTTCCTCGCATATGGGTCTAATAAAACTAACAAAGCATCATAAAAATCAGTATGTTTTTCCTCGCCAGTAATATTAGTCTTTGCTACAACTTGGTAGGACAATGATAAATTCCAGAATAATAAACATATAACAAGTGAAATTAGAATCCGTTTCATATAAAAAGCTACCTCCTTTTTTAGATAGCCTCCCCTAAAAAAGATGATTTATTTTGGTTAATTTGCCTTCAAAATCTCCTAAATATAATAAATTCTTCTTCAACTAACTTGACCGTTAGTTGAAGAAGAAAGGAAACAATGTTCCCTTTTGTTACTATAACTTCTTATATACCTCTGCGTAAGCTAATTTTAACTGTTCCCGTAATTGCTTGTTTTCGTCTTCTAACTTTTTGATTTTTCGTTTCAACGATTCAATAAGAGCGTCTTTGTTGCTCTCATTCATTTCTCGCTTTATTTGTTTCGCAGTAGGAGCTTGTGCTTGTTGTTGGCGTAAGGTTTCAATACGCTCACGCAGTTCAGAATGGTTGTAAAGTGTTGCTTTCGCTACCCCTGCTTCATTTGCTACGCTATTAAAATTAATGCTCTCATTGGCTCGTATGAGCCTTTTAATGGCTTCATCGACCTTTTGATAGGTGAGAGCCTTTCTGGAGGCATGAATGGCTTTCAAATGCTCTCTACGGTCATAGTTAGCCATTGGAAACACCTTGCTTTCGTTTGATTCGTTCTAATCGCCCAAAGATGATATTGCCTTCTTTAATGGTGTTTAAGATTTTCTCGTAACGCTCTAAATTCCTTTTATTCTTTTCAGCGATATCATTCCTGCCACGCTGTTCCAAAGCTTCTATCGTTTTTGTGGTTGTTTTGATTAATAATTCATACTTCTGTATATCCAAATCAGAAAAACCGATGGCTAAGTCCTTACATGGGCTTCCACCGTTACATGTTAGACATGGTGGTTCTTCGGCATACGGACAATTTCCGTTGATTCTTGCGTGACAAGTTCCGTATGGATTATCAATCGCATTCAATTTATGATCACGCCACAATGTTTCCAAGATATCTTCTGGAATATCCTTATTAGGTTTTACTTCCCGAACCTCCCCATTTAGGTCAAAACTAAATACACCTTGTTTTATTGCTTCCTCAAATGCTTTACGCTTGGTATCGTCTAATAACTTAGCGTATCGTAGGGTCATTTCAGGTGAAGCATGTGCTAATAATTCTTGAACCGTTAAAATATCGACTCCACTATTTAACATTTTGACCGCATAGGTATGGCGGAATTGATGTGTTTTAAAATGAAAGACATGACCGTTTTCGTCTATAATATTCTTGGTTTTTGCTAATTTATTTAGTTCATACCGAATGAAAGCTTGACTAAATGGTTTTCCTTTGCGGGAACCTCGATAACGAACGAAAATAAATTTTTCAGGATTGTTGTCGTCATTGCTATTTTTTATGGATTTATCAATCAATACCGCAAGAATATTGGCTAATTCTTCATCAATCGGAATCCGATGTCCTTTTACGTAGGTTTTTTCAATATCGGTCTCGATATAATATTTTCCGTTTAGTTTGACTAAACAATCTTGTGTTAAGCCTAGTACATCGGAAATCCGCAATCCTGTTTTAAAGGCTACCCATATTATAGTCTGAATATCTTTGTGAAGATGATTGATATGAGTGAATAGTTGCTCCAACACATAATCAGGAATATAGTCAATTTGGTCAATGGATTTCTTCTTTGGTTTTGGTTTGTCTTCTGGGAAAATTAACAAATTTACATTAGTTTCGGGAGCGATATCGTATCCATATCGTTGAATGTCTTCAAGAAACCTTCCTACGATATATAGGGCATATGATATATAGCGTTCAGGATGCGCATTCTTTTGCTTTAAGTTGCTTTCCGCATATTCATGCAACCATTGAATGTACTGTTCCATATGGGAACGCTTTAACCCACTTAAATCATTCCAAGTCGGTTCTAAAGAAAACAAGAAAGAGAAGAATTTTAGTAAATTGGTAAAATAGTTTATTGCGCTACTCCAAGCGAAACGGTTTTTACTTAATAAGCGTTGCTTGATATACTGTTTTACTTGCTGACGTATGTTCATGTTTTCAAACTTGGTGAAGTCAATGTAATGGTCAGACTTACTTTTGTTGTACTCAATCCCATACTTATCATGTAGGACCCTTACATCCCATCGGTCTTTTTCCCATTCTTCACGATTGTCAGTTAATTCAAAAAGCTTCGTTTGTAAGACTCGTAAAATGGTTGCTGTTTGTGATTTAACTGTGCGTTCACCATAATAATGTTTTTTAATTTTTTGTGTTTTAATCCTTTGCTCGGTTAACCAAAGCAACCATTCTCGCTCTACTTGATTTATCTCCAAATCAAGTAGGGAATATAAGGTGGGGTACTTTGCATTTAGGAAGGCGGTCAATTTTCGAAGAATTGCAGCCAGTCCAATCCAAACAGTTGTTAAACTCCATTCATCCCGAAATAACTTATGGTAGAACACATACTTAATTTCCAAGTTGACAGATGGGCTTTTCACTTGAAATAGAATATATCTATGTGAATCCTTATAGTTTGAAAATTGTTCTTTGAAGTTAGAAATAGTTCCTATTACATTAATGTCCCATTTATCATTGACTAAAAAATATGGATTTGGTTCAACTTTGGTAGTTATCGAGCCGTCTTTATGGATGGTTTTTTCGGTATAGGTTGATAACTCTTGCTGTAAACGTTCATGGAAACTTAATTGATGAATAGGGTGTTGTTGAATATTCATTCGATCGAATCCTTTCCAGATTTTTTTGTGATGTCAAACGCATGTTGTGCCTTCTCCCAATTCTTACGGATTTCTTCATCCGAAGGATGGAGATACAAATTGATCGTGGTTTGGATTTGAGAATGTCCTAATCGTTCTTGTACTTGTTTAATATCTTTCGTTTGTTGGTAGTACATGGTAGCGTGTGTATGGCGTAAAAGGTGAGGATGAACATGGATCCCTGTTTTCTTTTTCAATCGCTTAAATAAGGCTTCTACATCGCTATAGGTCATGGGTTGACCTACGTTCTTGCCGCGCAATTTGATAAACAAGAAATTTGTATTGAAGTCCAACTCATCCACTACCTCATACAAGTAATCATCCAACAAATCCATTAAGGCTTGGGAAACATAAATTTCCCGTTCCCCTGTTTTTAGTTTTGCTCCGTTCTCCAGTTCCCCTCGATGGACTAAACGAATCCGATGTCCGTTCTTATGATCAAAAATAAAATCCTCAATGAATAGAGAAAGCACCTCACCAATTCGCAATCCTGTTTCAAAAAGCAATTGAATTAACAATCTATCTCGGATGTTAGTGGTTGCTTTTATCAATTGTTGTACTTCTTCTTTCGTTAAAACTTTCAGCTTTTTTCTTGGCTCTTTGACCTTCAGAATATGACGGTTAGAAGGCTTATTTTTATTGACATGATACAGAAAATCCTTGTATCTGGTTCTTCCTCCTGTAAAATCTTGCTTCATCAACTTATCGACCAGATCATTTGGAAGTTCCTCATTTCGATACAAATAGTCATAAAAATTGGTGACGGCTGTAATCGTCAGATTAATCGTTTTTTCTGTTTTCTTTGCTTTCACAGGTTGGAGGGGAGTCACCTTTGTGCTTTCATATGGATTCCTCAACCATGCGACAAACTCCACCAAGTCCTCTAAACGAACTTTCCTGTAATCCTTCTTCTTTTCCTGTAAAAACACAAAATACTGCTTTAACGCATAACAGTAGGTCTTCAGTGTATTCCTGCTTTTCCCTGTTGTATCTAAATACTTCAGATACTTTACCACAGGAATCACAGGAAATCCTTTTTCATCCACTAATATGTATCTAATGTTATTCTCTAAGAAAACCTCTTGCACCCTCATAGATCTTCACCACCTAATATCTTTTCTTTTTTACGCTCGGTCGAAAGACCTCGCTACGCCTCCCGCTGTGGGCTATGTCCTCCACCTCTTTTAAAACAAAAATATGTTTTGCCTATAAGTATACATAATAGACCATATTTTCAATATCTATATAATGAATCTATTATGTATGAAAAAAGAGGATATATGTCCTTATACTGAACATAATATCCTCTAATCATTATAGTATAGTTAAACGAATTTGCGGTGAGGTTCTCCTATATTAATAAATCGGCGTATTGTCTTTCGATACGTTTTCCAAAATCTCTTTGACACGCGCCAGGAAGCGGCCGCAAATGAGACCGTCTAAAACGCGGTGGTCAAGCGATAAACATAAGTTCACCATGTCGCGGATCGCGATCATGCCGTCTTTGACAACCGGGCGTTTGACAATCGATTCGACCTGCAAAATCGCTGCTTGCGGATAGTTGATGATGCCCATCGATTGCACCGAACCGAAAGAGCCGGTGTTGTTCACTGTAAACGTGCCGCCTTGCATGTCTTCCGGGCGGAGTTTGCCGGCGCGCACTTTGGCGGCGAGCTCGGCGATTTCACGGGCGATGCCTTTGATTGATTTTTCGTCGGCGTGCTTAATGACTGGCACGAATAACGCATCATCTGTTGCAACGGCGATTGAGATATTGATATCTTTTTTCTGCACGATTTTGTCGCCCGCCCACATCGAGTTGAGCTGCGGGAATTCTTTGAGCGCCTGGGCGACCGCTTTGACGAAGAAGGCAAAATACGTTAAATTGAAGCCTTCGCGTTTTTTGAATTCGTCTTTGATTGAGTCGCGATACGCAACCAAGTTTGTGACATCGACTTCGACCATCGTCCAGGCGTGCGGCGCTTCGTGCTTGCTGCGAAGCATGTTCGCGGCGATCGCTTTGCGCACCGGTGTGACCGGAATTTCGATGTCTCCTGCTTGAACAGGGACGTTTGGAGCCGTTGGTTGTTTTGGAGCAGCTGCTGGTTCTGCTTTTGGCGCTTCCTGCGCTGGTGTCGGCTGCGGTGCAGGCTGGGCCGAAGCGGCTGGCTGCCCACCGGTTTTCGGGATATTTCCGGATTCGATGAGTTTTAACAAATCTTTGCGCGTAATCCGTCCGCCCAGCCCCGTTCCTTGCACTTGCTCCAAATCAATATTATGTTCTTGAGCGAGGCGAAGAACGGCTGGCGAATAGCGCCCTTTATTGGCCCGATCCGCTTTTTTCGGAGCTTGGGCAGCTTCTTCCTTTGTTTCTTCTGCTTTCGGTGCTTCCTCTTGTTTCGTTTCCGCTGCTGTTCCTTCTCCTTCCACTTCCATCGTACAAATCACGGCGCCAACCGGCAGCGTTTCTCCTTCCTTCGCGATAATTTCTTTGATCACGCCCGTAAATGACGAAGGAATTTCCGCGTTTACTTTATCGGTCATGACTTCGGCGATCGGATCGTATTTATTGACTTTGTCGCCGACGGAAACGAGCCATTTGCTGATCGTGCCTTCGGTGACGCTTTCCCCAAGCTGGGGCATGGTAAGTTGTTCAATTGCCACGTAGATGACCTCCTATCTCCGTTCAAATCTGCATTTTGAATCGCAAAAATCCGCCTGCTTAAAACGCTGCTAGCTTGCGCATCGCTTTTTCCACTTTATCCGGGTTGACCATAAAGAATTTTTCCATCGTTGGCGCGTATGGCATCGCCGGAACGTCTGGACCGGCAAGGCGCATAATTGGCGCATCTAAATCAAACAAGCAATGTTCAGCGATAATGGCGGCCACTTCGCTCATGACGCTTCCTTCTTTGTTATCTTCCGTAATCAGAAGCACTTTTCCTGTTTTGCTTGCTGCTTCAATAATCGCTTCTTTATCTAACGGATATACCGTACGCAAATCAAGAATATGAACGGAAATGCCGTCTTGCGCTACCCGTTCTGCCGCTTGCAGCGCAAAATGAACGCATAACCCATACGTAATAACGGTAATATCGTCGCCCTCGCGTTTAACGTCGGCTTTGCCGATTGGCAATACGTAATCGTCTTCCGGCACTTCGCCTTTAATCAGACGATACGCGCGCTTATGTTCAAAGAAAAGAACCGGATCTTCATCGCGAATCGCCGCTTTCAAAAGCCCCTTCACATCATACGGAGTCGATGGCATGACAATTTTTAAACCTGGCTGGTTCGCAAAAATCGCTTCCACCGATTGTGAATGATATAATGCGCCGTGAACGCCGCCGCCGTACGGGGCGCGGATGACGATCGGGCAGTTCCAGTCGTTGTTTGAACGGTAGCGAATGCGGGCCGCTTCAGAAATAATTTGGTTGACCGCCGGCATGATGAAATCGGCAAATTGAATTTCGGCAATCGGGCGCAGTCCGTACATCGCCGCGCCAATGCCGACGCCAACGATCGCGGATTCGGCCAGCGGAGTGTCAATGACTCGCTCTTCGCCGAACTGTTCATACAATCCTTGCGTCGCTTTAAATACTCCGCCCTTTTTGCCCACGTCTTCCCCTAATACGAAAACGCGCGGGTCGCGTTCCATTTCCTCACGAATCGCCATCGTCACAGCATCAATATAGGAAATCACTGGCATCGTCCATTCCCCCTTACTTCTCTGCGTATACGTACTTTAAGGCATGTTCTGGTTCTGCATACGGCGCTTTTTCTGCATAATCCGTCGCTTCGTTCACCTGCTTCATGACGCGGTCGTGAATTTTTTTCTCCAGTTCATCTGTCAATACACCGACTTCTTTCAAATATTTCGCAAACGAAATAATCGGATCTTTGGCGCGCGCTTCTTCCAACTCTTCTTCGGAACGGTATGCGCGTTGGTCGTCGTCGGAAGAATGCGAGGTTAAACGATAGGAAACCGTTTCAATCAATGTCGGTCCTTCGCCGCGGCGGGCGCGGTCCGCTGCTTCTTTGACAACTCTGTACACTTCAAGCGGATCGTTTCCGTCTACCGTATAGCCCGGCATGCCGTAGCCGATGGCGCGGTCCGATACTTTTTCGCATGCCAATTGTTTTGAAATTGGCACGGAAATCGCGTATTTGTTGTTTTCGCACATGAAAATGACAGGCAATTTATGCACGCCGGCAAAGTTGGCACCTTCATGGAAATCGCCTTGGTTCGATGATCCTTCCCCGAACGTCACAAAAGCGACAAAATCTTTCTTTTCCATTTTCGCCGCCAGCGCGATGCCAACTGCATGCGGCACTTGCGTCGTTACTGGAGATGAGCCGGTGACGATGCGATTTTTCTTTTTCCCGAAGTGACCCGGCATTTGCCGGCCGCCGGAGTTCGGATCTTCGGCTTTTGCAAACGCGGAAAGCATTAATTCCGTCGGTGTCATTCCAAATGTTAAAACAACGCCCATATCACGGTAATAAGGCAAAACGTAATCTTTCGTGCGGTCAAGGGCAAATGCCGCGCCGACTTGCGCCGCTTCTTGTCCTTGGCAAGAGATAACGAACGGAATTTTTCCAGCGCGGTTTAATAACCACATACGCTCGTCGATTTTGCGAGCCAACAACATCGTTTCATACATTTGCAATACCGTTTCATCGCTTAAGCCTAGCGCTTGGTGACGATTTTCTGCCATCGAAACAACCTCCCTTTATTCGCTTAAAAATGAATCGCTTTTCCATCCACAGCAAGCGCCGCTTCTGCCATCGCCTCTGATAACGTCGGATGCGGATGAATCGTATGCGCGACCTCCCATGGCGTCGCGTCGAGGACGCGGGCGAGTCCCGCTTCGGAAATCATATCGGTTACGTGAGGACCGACCATATGAACACCAAGCAAGTCGTTCGTTTTTTGATCGGCTATGATTTTCACAAATCCTTCCGCTTCGCCAAACACGAGCGCTTTGCCGATCGCTTTAAACGGGAATTTGCCGACTTTTACTTCATATCCTTTTGCTTTCGCTTCTTCTTCCGTCAAGCCGACACTTGCGACTTCCGGACGGCTGTAGACGCATTTCGAAATCATGGTATAGTCGATTGGTGATGGATTTTGGCCAGCGATATGCTCTACAGCAACGATTCCTTCATGAGACGCTACGTGCGCTAGCTGCAAACCGCCAATGACATCGCCAATCGCATAAATATGCGACTCTTTCGTTTGATAAAACTCGTTCGTTTGAATAAATCCCTTTTCTACGACAATATCTGTATTTTCGATGCCGATTCCTTCAATGTTTGCCTGCCGGCCGACGGAAACGAGCATTTTTTCGGCGGTAAATGTTTTTTGTTCGCCTTTATATTCCGCTTTAATCGTGACCCCGTTTCCTTTTTCCAATGTTTCTGAAAGCACTTTCGCCTCTGTCACAATCGTAATGCCGCGGCGTTTTAAGAGCTTTTCCACTTCTTTGGAGACGTCGTGATCTTCCGTCGGCAAAATGCGGTCGGCGTATTCTAGCACCGTCACGTCAACGCCGAAATCATTCAGCATGGATGCCCATTCAATGCCAATGACACCGCCGCCGACGATAATAATCGAAGAAGGAAGTGTTTCCATTTGCAGCGCTTCATCGGATGTCATGACCAATTTGCCGTCAATGTCAAGACCCGGCAGCGTCCGCGGGCGCGAACCTGTGGCGATGATGACGTTTTTTGGCACGAGCATCTCATTTTCCGAACCGTCATTCATTTCCACGGAAATCGTTCCCGGCATTGGCGAGAAAATCGATGGTCCTAAAATGCGCCCCGTGCCGGCATAGACGTCAATTTTTCCTTTTTTCATCAAGTGTTGGACGCCTTTATGGAGCTGTTCGATAATGGCTGTTTTGCGCGCCTGCACTTTGGCGAAGTCAAGGCGCACATCGTTTGCCACGACGCCGAACGTTTCGCTGTTTTTCGTTTGCGCATATACTTCCGCACTCCGCAGCAGCGCCTTGCTTGGAATGCAGCCCGCATGCAGACACGTTCCGCCCAGCTTGCCTTTTTCGACAACGGCTGTTTTTAACCCTAATTGGGAAGCACGAATCGCCGCCACATATCCTCCAGTTCCGCCGCCAAGGATGACGAGATCATATTCTTTTGCCATATCTTTTTCTCCTTTCTATCGCAAAACGGTTGTGTGTGCCACATTTCCGCTTGGATATACTTTTTCCTTTTCTTCGCCGCACAACACGCGCAACGCTCCTTCCGCAAGCGCTTGCAATTCGTTTTCGCCGGGATGGACAATGACATCGGCAATCCAGTAAACGCGGTCGCTAATTTCCTTCACAAACTGTTTTCCGTAGGCAAGACCGCCTGTCAAAATAATCGCGTCGACTTTTCCCTCCAATACAGCACTTGCCGCTCCGATTTCTTTTGCGACTTGATAGGCCATTGCACTATATACTAGTTTCGCCTTTTCATCGCCTGCTTCAATCATTTTTTCGACTTTTACTGCGTCGTTGGTGCCGAGATAACCGACTAATCCGCCTTTGCCAACGAGCATGCTCATCACTTCATCACGGAAGTATTCGCCGGAAAAACATAGAGAAACAAGGTCGCCTGCTGGTACAGTTCCGGCGCGTTCCGGGCTAAATGGGCCTTCGCCATCCAATCCGTTATTGACATCGACTACCCGGCCTTTTTTATGAGCGCCGACGGTAATTCCGCCGCCCATGTGAGCGACAATGAGGTTGAGCTCTTCATACGATTTGCCGAGCTGCTTGGCGACGCGGCGCGCTACCGCCTTTTGATTGAGCGCGTGAAAAATACTTCTCCGTTCAATGAGCGCAAATCCAGAAATGCGGGCGATTGGCTCAAGTTCATCGACGACAACAGGATCAACGATAAAGGCAGGAATATTTAACGCCGAAGCAATTTCATGAGCTAAAATGCCGCCAAGGTTCGAAGCATGCTGGCCGGAATAGCCTTTGCGCAAATCCTCAAGCATCTGTTCATTGACACGGTACGTGCCGCCTTCAATTGGGCGCAAAAGCCCGCCGCGGCCGCAAACAGCACTTAACTTGGAAAGATTAATTCCCTCTTCATCGAGAGCGTCTAGAATCGTTTGTTTGCGAAATTCATATTGATCAATAATCGATGGATAGCGCTGCAGCGTTTCTGCGTCATGGCGAATCGTTTTTTCAAAAATGGAGCGTTCATTTTCAAACACGCCAATTTTTGTCGAGGTCGATCCGGGATTAATGGTTAAAATGCGAAACTTCTGCTCTTGCAACGGTTGCTACCTCCATTTCTGGGTGCGGAAGCAGAAAATATTTTCCTGCTTTTCCGCTTCCGCTTATATTGTCCTTAACGACCGCGACGGCGGCTTAAAATATGATGACCGTTTTGCAAGAATTGGCTGCGGGACTTGCGCATCGTTTCAATGCGTTCCTCCGCAAGACGGTCTGCCGCTTGATACGTCGGAATGCCGTCGCGTTTCGCAATGGCAAATACTTTTTCGATGTTGTCGTAAATTTGCTCAATTTTTTTCATCGCCCGTTCCCGGTTGTAGCCATACAGTTCATCCGCGACGTTAATGACACCGCCGGCATTGATGACATAATCCGGCGCATACACGATGCCCATTTCATGAATGACATCACCATGTTTCGGCTCTTTTAGCTGGTTGTTCGCCGAACCGGCAATGACTTTCGCTTTTAATTGCGGAATCGTTTGGTCGTTAATGATGCCGCCAAGCGCACATGGGGCAAAAATATCGCAATCGACGCCGTAAATATCGTTCGGGTCTACCGCTTTGGCGCCAAACTCTTCAACGGCGCGCTGCACCGCTTCTTTGTTAATGTCAGTGACAATAAGTTGCGCCCCCTCTTCATGAAGATGGCGGCATAAATGATAGGCGACATTGCCAACCCCTTGCACGGCAATGACTTTTCCTTCTAATGAATCGCTTCCAAACGCTTCTTTTGCCGCTGCTTTCATGCCTCGGTACACCCCATATGCCGTTGCTGGGGACGGATTGCCCGATGAGCCGAATTCTGGTGAAATGCCTGTCACATAATCGGTTTCTTGGTAGATGATATCCATATCGGCAACGGTGGTGCCGACGTCTTCCGCAGTGATATAGCGGCCGTTTAATCCTTGAATAAAGCGGCCGAACGCGCGGAACATTGCTTCATTTTTATCTTTGCGCGGATCGCCGATAATGACCGTTTTCCCGCCGCCAAGATTGAGTCCTGCCGCAGCGTTTTTATACGTCATGCCGCGCGCTAAGCGGAGCGCGTCTTCAATCGCTTCTTCTTCCGAGTTATACATCCACATGCGCGTACCGCCTAATGCTGGGCCGAGCGTTGTATCATGAATAGCGATAATCGCTTTCAATCCCGATTCTTTGTCTTGGCAAAACAACAATTGTTCATAATCGTATTTTTCCATATATTTAAACAGTTCCATGATGACTTCCTCCCTAATAGTTTATTTGGACGCGGAACAAACCGCGAGCGCTAACGAATACAGTTTGCTTTCCGCCGAATCGGCGCGTGATGTAAGGACAATCGGCGCCTTCGCCCCAGCGATGACGGCTCCGACTTTGGCATTGGCAAAATAAACAAGCGATTTATACAGCATGTTTCCCGCTTCAATGTCGGGAACGAGCAAAATATCTGCCCTGCCCGCCACTTCGCTGTCAATGCGCTTATGTTCCGCCGCTATAGACGAAACAGCATTGTCAAGGGCAAGCGGTCCATCAATGATGCAACCTTTTATTTGTCCACGTTTTTGCATCATGGTCAGCGCTGCCGCATCAACAGTGGCTGGCATCGCCGGGTTGACTACTTCCACCGCCGCCAGCGGCGCCACTTTCGGTGCGTCAATGCCAATCGACCGTGCTACGGCAACGGCATTCGCCACAATTTGTACTTTTTGTTCTAAATCCGGCGAAATGTTCATTGCCGCATCCGTCACCATGATGAAACGGTCATAGCCAGGAATTTCAAATACAGCCACATGGGAAAGCACCTTTCCCGTCCGCAAGCCGTACTCTTTGTTTAACACTGCTTTTAACAACGTAGCGGTTGGGATGTTTCCTTTCATCAGGACATTTGCCTCATTTAAGTGAACAGATTTTACCGCCAGCTCAGCGGCTTGCACAGTAGAATTGGCATGGACGATTTGAATATGGTCGGAATCCGCATAGCCTTTTCGCCTTAACAATTGCACAATTTGTTCACGGTCTCCATACAACACAAACTTTCCGAAATGGCGATCGAGCGCCATCGTCACGGCATCAATCACTTCTTCATCTTCCGCTGCCGCAACAGCTACCGTCATATCGGTATATTTGGTTGCATGATCGATCAACGATTGCAGCTTCATCTTATACACCAACCTCTTCGTCAAAATTTACGGTGGCACTTTATTAACATGCAAAAAGCGTGCCAACCCAAAAAATTGAAAGCGCTTTATTTTTTCGGATTTTATTTTGCTGGTTATACGCAATAATTTGCATACCGTGCAAATTATTGCGTGCTATTTTTGTCAATTCCATATTTCTCCAGCTTGTAATATAAATTACGAATAGAAATGCCAAGCGCCCGCGCTGTCGCCGTTTTATTGTTGTTGTATTTTCGCAGCGCCTGCTCGATAATGCCCGCTTCGTATTGCTCTACCATCTCTTCAAGCGGACGAATTTCCAGCTCCTTTTCATTTTTGCGGAAAGGGGAATCGGCCCGCGAAATATCAAGGGGCGGAATATGATGAACATCGATCATCACTTCATTAAACTTCATAAAAATCATCGCCCTGCCTAATACGTTTTCCAATTCACGCACATTCCCCGGCCAATCGTAAGCGAGCAAGCGATCAAGAGCGGCCGGTGTGACTCCTTCGACGTTGCGCCCGTAATCTTGGTTCAGCTTCTGAATTAAATGCTGGCACAACGCCGGGATATCTTCCTTCCTTGCCCGCAGTGGCGGAATGTAAATCGGCATGCGGTTTAAGCGGTAATATAAATCTTCGCGGAATGTCCCTTCGGCAATCGCTTTCTCTAAGTTGACATTCGTGGCGGCAATGACGCGGACGTTAATCGGTATTGGCTTTGTGCCGCCGACACGGACGATTTCCCCTTCTTGCAGAACGCGAAGCAATTTCGCCTGTGTATTCGCGGAAAGCTCGCCGATTTCATCAAGGAAAATGCTGCCGTTGTTCGCCTCTTCAAATAAACCGCGTTTGCCGCCGCGTTTTGCCCCGGAAAATGCTCCTTCTTCATAACCAAATAGCTCGCTCTCCAACAGTGTTTCAGAAATGGCCGCACAATTGACACGGATAAATTTGTTGTATTTTCTATCACTTGCATTATGAATCGCATGGGCGAACAATTCTTTTCCCGTGCCGGATTCACCGCGCAGCAATATCGTCGCCGGCGTTTTTGCGGCCACTTTCGCTTGTTCAATTGCTACCTTTATTTCCTCCGACGTGCCGATAATATCGGCAAACGAATATTTCGCTTCAAGCGTGCGGATAATTTGCCTTGCCCGATTGAGCTCCGCTGTCAGCCGCTGAATCTCGGATACGTCATGAATCACCCCGACGCTGCCTTTCAGCACTCCGTCGACAATAATCGGCGCCACATTCACGACCACATCGCGGTTTTTCGGGCCGACCTTCATGCGCACCCCGCGGACAGGCCGTCGCGTTTTTAGCACTTGCATATGCATGCTTTCCCCTTCGGCAATATCGGCTGTCGCCGGCTTGCCGATTACTTCTTCTTCCGACAGGCCGGTAATGCGCGTATACGCCGGGTTAATTAAAATGCCGTTTCCATGCTCATCGACAACGGAAATCGCTTCCTCTGATGAATGAATAATCGCTTCGAGCATCATGCGCATTTCTTTTAAATCGGTAATTTCCTCGGCCAGTTTCACCAATTCGGTAATATCTTTAAAAATCGCCAGAGCGCCGAACAGTTTCCCGGTCTCATCGATCATCGGAATTCTTGTCGTGATAACTTTTTTCCCGTTGGCTAGCTTTACTTCTTGGTGAAATTCCGTCTGTTTCGTTTTTAATACCCGCGGCAGCCCGCTTGTCGGCAGAACTTCTAAAATGTGTTTCCCGATTACTTTTTCCTTGTCCACTTCAATCATTTCGGCGGCGCTGTTATTAATATCGGTAATGTAAGCATATTCATCCACGACAATCATGCCATCATGCGAAGCGTTAAAAATTAAGCCGCGTCTCGTCGTTTCGCTTTTCAACTTTGCAATCAACATTTCCTTTTCTTTCACCAGTTCTGCCATCATATGGGCAACGGCTCCTGGTACGACAGTGATGTTAGGAGCGCACTCCCTGCGAATGTCATCCAACACTTCCTGCTTCCCTGTTGCTTCAATCACGAGATCAATTTCTTTATTAATAAAAGCACGCCAATCCGTGCCGACAGCGATATCCATCTCTCGCGCCAGTTTGATTCCTGGAGCCATCTCATCGATATCTACTACGGCTGTTACTTGAAACACCGCCGTTTTATGCAGCAGTTTTAGCAGCGCCGTTCCCCCAGTTCCAGCGCCAACAATTAATACTTTTTTCATCGTTCTTCACCACGCTTTGGCATATGCAATTTTTTGCAGGCATTTTTATCATAACGGTTTTTTCCTTGCTTGACAAACGCAGAGGAACAGTTAAGATGGTTCATGAAACTACCTTTTCGCGAAAGGATCACGATGACGATGGTACGAATGATCGCTCTTCTTATTTTAGTGATTCCCGGCTTATTGGCGGCGCTTGGAATTAAATGGATGCGCGACACCTTATTTGGTATTTTGCATTCACCATTTCCATTTCTTTCCCTGCAGTTTTTAGCAGGTTTCCTTTTGTTTGCAGGCGGTCTAGCATTTATCGGCGGATTTATTTTACATCGCGACCGCAAGCGCAATAAAGTGCAGCCGCGGTTTCAAAACAAGAAAAAAACACCTTAAACATTTTTGTTTAAGGCGTTTTTTTTAATACTTCCCTTGCCTGGCGCGGATAATCGGTAAAAATGGCATCGACTTTGTATTGGAACATTTTTTTCATTAAAGATTCTCCGTTAATGGTAAAAGGGCGAACAGCAATTTGGTGATGGCGGGCTTGGCGGATAAACGCCTCTGTCACCGTGCGATGATAAGGGTGCAGCCCCTTTGCCTGCATAACGCGGACATAGTGCCACGGTTCATATAACGGCTCGATATACAACAAAGCCGTTTCGATCACGGGAGCAAGGCGGTGGCACAACGCCATGCTGTTATGGTTAAAGGACGAGAGAACGGTCCTATCCTCAAGATGGTAGTGACGGATCATGTCAATCACTTTTTGTTCCAACTTTTCGTAGGCAATCAGGCTGTTTTTTAATTCGATATTCAATAGGAGGGGTTTCGAACAAATCCAGGCAAGCACTTCCTCTAACAACGGAATGCGGCAGACGCCATATTGATCGGCAAATTTATATGCTGCATTAAACTGCTGCAGTTCATGGTACGTAAAGTCTTTGACCCATCCTGTCCCATCGGTCGTGCGATCGATCGTTTCATCATGAATGACGACAATTTGTCCGTCTTTTGTCAGTTGCACATCTAATTCAATGCCGTCTGCTCCCACCCTCTCTGCTTCATAAAAAGCAATCATCGTATTTTCCGGATGCGTGCCGGCGGAACCGCGGTGCGCGAAAATTTTCGTCATCTGTTTGTTACTCCTTTCCGTTCCCGATGCAAAAGCGATCATAAAAATATATGCGAGAAAACAAAAAGTTGCTATACTTTTTATAAGCAAGCGAGGTGATACGATGCAGCCGCTGAAAATTTCTTTGGAAACGGCGCAAAAGCTGGCCAAAGCGCTAGGAATGCCGATCGAACGAATCATGCACATGCCGCAGCATATTTTAGTGCAAAAATTGCTCGAACTGGAAAAAAAGCAAAACGAGCAATCATAAAAAGGCAGTCCGATGTGGACTGCCTTTTTTATTAGGAAGCCTTATGTCCCCATCTTAACCCCGAGTTCGACACTCACTAGGCAAACCAATCATCCTCACGGGAGTTCTACTCTTTTCTGTTCTTTTCCTGCCAGACAAAAAAATTTGCCTACTACTCATCATATCACGTCAGTAACGTATTCAAACAAGAGGGATTCGCAAAGCGGCTAAGTCAAGAGATGCGGAAGGCTCACCGCGCATTAACACCATTTTTTTCGTGGTTCATTGGGAAAATAATGGGAAATAGTCGCTTTTTTACCTAATTTGGGGTAATATTAACTTAGGGTCAATCGTGCGAGCAGGGTGGGCGGTTGAGCCTCCAATAAGGAGGGGAATCCGATGGACATGCCGACAGCAATGTTTATGATCTCGTTGGTAACGTTGGTCGTGTTGCTGATCGATAAAATAAAAAAGTAACCCACCCTGTGTTTGGCGGACGGAGGGTGGATTACTTTTCCTAAAAATCCCAATGAAGTTTTGCCAATCGCTCATCTTGTGACGTGCGATTGACTTAAACTGTGGTGTTGACACACACATATCATATTATATCATGCTTCCGAAGGTTAAAAAATATAAATCGATAAATTATTTTTACAAAGCGTTGAATTTCGCATCCGACGACTTATGTATAAAAAATATCTCTCGTTTGCTTCTGTGAGAGATGTTTTTTATTTTACGGCAATGATAAACTTAACAAATCCGCCAGTTGTCTCACCACCATCTGTCTAATTCCATATCAAAATCGGACAAAATCAAAACACCTCCTACTTACCGTTGTTTTGCCGGCAATAAGAGGTGTTTTCCTTTCGTATGCGTACGTATAAATATTTATCTGGCTTCATTTCGATATTTATCGGTAACGAATGTTTACTCGAAGCCATAAAACCTTTGATAATTAGCGCCTTTAAGAAGCCTTATGTTCCAATCTTAACTTATCTGCCACCATCGCGATAAATTCCGAGTTCGTCGGTTTTGCTTTTGACATGCTTACAGTGTAGCCGAATAAGGAAGAAATGGATTCAAGATTGCCGCGGCTCCAGGCAACTTCAATCGCATGGCGGATCGCCCGTTCGACACGGCTAGCAGTGGTGTTGTATTTTTTCGCGATATCCGGATAGAGCACTTTTGTAATCGAGCCGAGCAATTCAATATCATGATACACCATGGCGATTGCTTCGCGTAAATATAAATACCCTTTAATATGAGCGGGAACGCCGATTTCATGGATGATGCTCGTAATGCTGGCATCCAAGTTTTTCGGCTTGTTGTCGCGCGCCTGGTAAGATGGAGCTGTCTTTTTCATGAGCGGCGTTGTTTTTCCATGAATTTGTCGGATATGATGCACCAAATTTTCCATATCAAACGGTTTTAAAATAAAGTAAGAGGCGCCAAGTTCAACTGCTTTTTTTGTTACATCCTCCTGGCCAAATGCCGTTAGCATAATGACGTTCGGCTGCTGCTTCAGCTTCGTGCGGATTTTTTCCAGCACCGCCAACCCGTCTAAATGTGGCATAATAATATCTAACAGCAAAATATCCGGTTGCTTTTCTTCGAGCATATATAAGCAATCTTGGCCATTATAAGCCGTGCCGATTACTTCCATATCGCTTTGGCTGGAAATATATTCCTCGAGCAGGCTAACTAATTCGCGATTATCGTCGGCGATACATACTTTAATTTTCAAGAATATCTTCCTCCCCACTCCCTATTTTTCATGCTGTGTAGAAAAATTCCATTTAGGTACATTCGACAATAGGATAACAAAATCCTTTTATTTTTTACAAAATATCAAAAAACAAATGATCAAAAAATTATAACAAAAATTGAGTGAATTTGACAATTGTAAATGGAAATCTTTACATTTTTGTCGAAAAATCCTTATACATTCATTTTATATAATGTTTCACCAAATATCTATGCAAAAAAAATGAATTTATTGACGTTTTTTATAAAATTTTTTACTGAATTGGAAAAAGGCAAGCTGAATCGATCAGCTTGCCTTTTTGTTCTGCTTGCCATATATATCAATTCCCGCTTCGTTCAGCATCCATTCAATATGAACGCCATATCCTGAAGTCGGATCATTCACAAATACGTGTGTAACAGCGCCAACTAATTTCCCGTCTTGAATGATCGGGCTTCCGCTCATTCCTTGAACGATTCCACCCGTCTTTTTCAATAGCCGCGGGTCGGTAACGCGGATGACCAAACCTTTAGTGGCCGGAAATTTTTGCGGAATGGTGCTGACAATTTCAATATCAAATTGCTCGACTTTGTTGTCTTCCACCACCGTCAATATTTTCGCTGGACCTTCTTTTACTTGGTTCGCTAAAGCAATGGGGATCGGTTTGGTAAAAATTCCGTTTTCCACTGGTTTCGTCAGCGTCCCAAAAATGCCGAACGGGCTGTTTTCTGTAATATTTCCAATGACTTCTTCATTCTCAGAAAATCGTGCTAATTTCTCCCCGGGATTGCCGCTGCTTCCTTTTTCAATCGACGTAACCGTTGATTTCATAATTTGCCCATTTTGCACGACAATCGGCTTTTTCGTATCCATGTCAGAAATGACATGGCCGAGTGCTCCGTATTTTTTCGAAATAGGATCATAAAAGGTCATCGTGCCAATTCCCGCTGCGGAATCGCGGATATATAGACCAATACGATAAGCGTGGTCATGTTTATCCTTGAGCGGAATCAATTTAGTCGTAAAGGAGTGTTGGTCACGCAGAACTTGGAGATGAAGCGGTTTTCCTGTTTTTCCTGCTTCCTCAATGAAAGGGGAGAGATCGCTCATCTTTTCAATTTTTTTGCCATTAATACCTGTAATTATATCTCCTACTTTAATTCCGGCTATTTCTCCCGGCGATTTTTTGCCGTTTTCGGTTTCGACGAGATGGTAGCCGACAACCAGAACTCCTACCGTATTTAACTTAACGCCAATCGATTGACCGCCAGGAATGACCTTTAACGTCGGCAGTACTTTTACATCCACTTGTTTGATCGGCACTCCGGCAACTTCTAATACCATTTTCTTTTCTCCACTTTGTTTTGCCTTTATAGAAAGCGAATGAGTCTGTCGCTGAACTTCTATTGATTTGGGAGCGTTTTTTACCGTTGCCTGAACTGGAAGTGCTGCGGTAGGAAATCGTACCGCTTCTCCTTCAAACAGAACGATTTGTTTTGGAATTTGTAAATATTCCTTCATCGGTTTAGACATGCCAATAATCATTAATAAAATAAGGAGAAACATCCCAACGATTTTTCGGATGGTTTCTGTATTCAATCTTGTTCACTCTCCTCGCTCCCACCTACACCCTTTAAAAGGCGGCTACAGTTTTAATTTTGCCTTAAACAGTGGAAATATAATCGATGGGTCTATAAAAAAAGCTACCCATAATGGATAGCCCTTCATTGTTTGATTTTTGTTGCTAGCTCAAGCAATTCTTTTGCATGTTTTTTTGTCAGCTCCGTAATTTCCACACCGGAAATCATCCGCCCAATTTCTTTTACTTTTTCTTCCTCTGTCAATGCTTTCACAAGCGTTTTCGTTCGGGTTCCGTCCGTTTCTTTTGCGATAAACAGATGCGTATCTGCCATTGCTGCTACTTGCGGCAAGTGGGAAATGCAGAGCACTTGCGAATCGATGGAAATGCGGTAAATCTTTTCGGCAATCGCTTGAGCCACACGGCCGCTGACGCCTGTATCCACTTCATCAAAAATGATCGATGTAACCCCCTGGTGTTTCGAGAAAATGCTTTTTAGCGCCAGCATGATGCGCGACAGCTCACCGCCGGAAGCAATTTTGGCAAGCGGTTTAAGTGGTTCGCCGACATTGGTGGAAATATAAAATTCGACCACATCCACGCCGTCTTCATGGAACTTGACGGGCACCCCGTCCAAAAGCGGCGCATCGAGCGGCCCTTCCCGCTTGGCAAATACGATGTCAAACTGCGTTTTTTCCATATATAGATCTTTTAGTTCCTGATGGATACGGTCGATTAACATTTTTGCATATTTTTTGCGGACATTGGTTACGTTTTTTGCTTCAATTAATAAATCTTCCGTCACCGATTTTAGTTCTTTCTGCAACTCATCAACATGGATTTCCCGGTTTCGAATCGTATCAATTTCTTCGCTAATTTTTTCCGCGTATTGCAAAATTTCTTCAATCGTCGGGCCGTATTTTCGTTTTAATTGATTAATCTCGCCTAGGCGGCTTTCGATGAGGTCGAGACGGTATGGATCATATTCTAATTGTTCAAGTTGATCGCGCAATTTATACATGATGTCTTCTAATAAATAATAGCTATTGGCGATCGTTTCATACACTTCCTTTAGCTCCGGATCAATGGAAGCAACATCGTCTAAATGGCTCATCGCCAGCCCTATCCAATCGAGGCCGCGCTGCTCGCCAGACAGCGCTTCATAGCTATGTTTCAAGGCTTCGTAAATTTTTTGGAAATTAACGATTTTTACTTTTTCCTCCATCAATTGTTCGTCTTCATTTGGCTGCAAATTCGCCTGCTGAATTTCATTAAGCTGGAACGTCAACAAATCAAGTCGATGGGCCATTTGCTGTTCATTTTCATTTAATTTTTTCAGCTTCTTCCGCAATTGTTCATATTTCTCATAAACCGAGCGGTATTCGGCAAGCGCTTCTGCAATTTCCGCTCCCCCGAATTCATCCAGTAGCGGAAGATGCCGGGCCGGATCCATCAATTCTTGATGTTCATGCTGCCCGTGAATATCAACGAGCGTCGAACCAATCTCCCGCAATACCGCTGTCGTTACTAATTTTCCGTTTACGCGGCATACGCTTTTTCCGGTCGCGAAAATTTCGCGGCGTAGCACGACCATTCCCTCGCTAATATCGATGCCGACTTCGGCGCATTTGCCATAACACGGATGAGTTTCATCGTTTAATAAAAAAAGTCCCTCTATTTCCGCCTTTTCTTCTCCATAACGGACAAATTCTGCGGAACCGCGGCCGCCAATCAGCAAATAAATGGCATCAATAATAATCGATTTTCCTGCTCCCGTTTCCCCTGTTAATACTGTTAGCCCTTTCTCAAACGAAATCGACAGCGATTCGATAATGGCGAAATTTTTTATGGATAATTCCGCAAGCAAAGGGAATCACCACCTCTATTTAAAGCATTTCCATCAACTGTTTTGACACCTTTTTTGCATCTTTTTCCGTGCGGCAAATAATGAGGCATGTATCATCGCCGCAAATCGTGCCGACGATTTCGTTCCAATCCAAATTATCCAATAAAACACCGATGGCATGCGCATTCCCCGGCAACGTTTTTAAAACAAGCAAGTTTCCGGCCCCATCCAATTTGACAAACACATCTACTAAAACGCGTTTGAGTTTTTGCACCGGATTGAAGCGCTGATCAGAAGGCAGGCTGTATTTATAGCGCCCGTTGGCCATCGGCACCTTGACAAGCTGCATTTCTTTGATATCCCTTGATACCGTCGCCTGCGTTACGTTAAACCCTGCTTTCTTCAGCATATCGACTAATTCATCTTGCGTTTCGATGTCGTGAGTCATAATAATTTCGCGAATTTTAATGTGCCTTTGTCCTTTGTTCAAATCCGCCACCTCACCAAAATAATGTCACGGTAAAAACGGGAATAACAACAACCGTTATTCCCTTTTCTTAAGCAGAACTGTTTTTTAGCTGTACATGGGCTTCTTTTACCACTTCAGCGACCGTCTCTACCAAATGATTCTCTCCTTCTTCATGATTTCCCGGAAAGCGAAGGTGGAGCAAAAATTCAATATTGCCATCGCCGCCGGTAATCGGAGAATAAGATATATCCATGACATCAAATCCTTCACGAAGGGCAAACGCTATGATCGACTCCAACACTTCCTCGTGCACGGCCGGATCGCGAACGATCCCCTTTTTGCCGACTTTTTCCCGCCCCGCTTCAAACTGCGGCTTTACCAGCGCGATGACGTCGCTGCCGGGTACCAGTACCGTTTTTAATACCGGCAATATTAATTTCAAAGAAATAAAGGAAACATCGATCGTCGCAAATTGTGGAAGCCCTTTCGTAAAATAATCCGGCGTAACGTAGCGGAAATTGGTCCGCTCCATCACGACGACGCGCTCGTCTTGGCGCAGTTTCCACGCCAATTGATTATAGCCGACATCAAGCGCGTAAGATAGTTTCGCGCCGTGCTGCAAGGCGCAATCGGTAAACCCACCGGTAGATGCCCCAATATCTAAAACAATTTTATCTTTGACGCTGACGTCAAACGTACGCAGCGCTTTTTCCAATTTTAAGCCGCCGCGGCTGACATACGGAATAGCGTTTCCTTTCACCGTTAGCGGGATGTCTACGGGCACCTTTTCTCCGGGCTTGTCTAAGCGGACTTCATTCGAATAAACAAGTCCAGCCATAATCGCACGTTTTGCTTTTTCCCGTGTTTCCATTAAGCCGCGTTCTACCAATAGCACATCTAGACGTTCTTTTTTCGCTTTCATCTCTCATGCCCTTTTTTGCTTTTTTGGTATGATCGTTTTGACTCGATCAATAATATGAGAAGTGGTTAAGCCGATTTCATTGAGCAGCTCTTTGACACTGCCATGTTCAATAAAACGATCAGGAATGCCCATGCGGTTAATCACTGCTTGATGGTAGCCATGATCATGGGCAAACTCCAAAACAGCGCTGCCAAATCCGCCCTGTAGTACCGCTTCTTCAATTGTTAAAATCGGTACATTGCTTTCCAGCAAATCGTGCAGCATTTTTTCATCCATTGGCTTAATGAAGCGGGCATTGACGACCTTTACAGAAACATTTTCTTTCGCCAACTTCTCCGCCGCCTCAAGCGCCATGGAAATCGTCGTACCGAATGTTAAAATCGCCAGATCGCTGCCTTCACGCAATACTTCCCATGTGCCGATCGGAATTTCCTTGAGTTCCTCATCCAATTTCACGCCAAGCCCATTGCCGCGCGGAAAGCGAAGTGCGATCGGCCCGTCGTCATATTGGATGGCCGTATATACCATGTGCTGGCCTTCGTTTTCGTCTTTTGGCATCATAATGACAAGGTTCGGAATGTGTCGCAAAAAGGCGATATCAAACACTCCTTGATGCGTTTCCCCGTCCGCACCGACAAGCCCGGCACGGTCAATCGCAAAAAAGACGTTTAAGTTTTGCCGGCACACATCATGAACAACTTGGTCATACGCCCGCTGCAAAAATGTCGAATAAATCGCCAAAAACGGCTTCATTCCTTGCGTCGCCAGACCTGCCGCGAGCGTTGTCGCATGCTGTTCGGCAATTCCGACATCAAACATCCGATCCGGGAATTCGCTTGCAAACCCTTCTAATTTCGAGCCGACCGGCATCGCCGGTGTAATCGCGACAATTCGCTTATCGGTGCGCGCCAGCTTCCGCACCGTTTCGCTGACAAGTTCGCTCCACGACGGGGCCGTCTCCACCGGTTTTAGAAAATCGCCAGTTTCGATTTTATACGGGCCGGTGCCGTGCCAAGTTCCTACTTTATCATTTTCTGCCGGACTATACCCTTTTCCTTTTTTCGTAATCACATGGAGAAGCACCGGGCCTTTTGTCTTTTTGGCGTAACGCAAATTTTCGAACAAATCATCGAAATTATGGCCATCAACAGGGCCAAGGTACGTAAATCCTAATTCCTCAAAAAAAACACCGGAAACAAGCAAATATTTCAGGCTGTCTTTAATGCGCTCCGCCGTTGCCGCCAATTTGCCGCCGACAGCCGGAATTCGTTTTAATAACAACTCTAATTCATCTTTGACCCATTGATATTTCCCTGCTGTCCGCAGACGCCCAAGCACATTGTGAAGCGCGCCAACATTCGGAGCGATCGACATCTCATTATCGTTTAAAACGACAATAATATCTTTTTTCTCATGCCCGATATGATTGAGCGCCTCAAGCGCCATGCCGCCCGTCAGCGCCCCATCACCGATAATCGGAACGATATATTCATCCGTTCCCTTCAAATCGCGGGCAATGGCCATTCCCATCGCTGCGGATAGCGATGTGGAACTATGACCCGTTTCCCATACGTCATGTTCGCTTTCGCTTCGTTTTGGAAATCCGGACAGCCCCTTGTACTGCCGCAATGTATCAAATTCGGCGGCACGTCCCGTTAAAATTTTATGAACATATGCCTGATGGCCGACGTCCCAAATTAGCTTGTCCTTTGGACTGTCAAACTCTTTATGAAGCGCAATCGTCAGCTCGACGACGCCTAGGTTTGGGCCGATATGCCCGCCTGTTTTCGACAGCTTTTCAATTAAAAATTTGCGAATATCAGCGCTTAGCTCAATGAGTTGCTTTGTCGACATATTTTTTAAAAAGCGCGGATTTTCGATTTTCGTAACATCCAAACGAGATCACTCGCTTTCGTTTTTATCCTTTCCTCTAACCACGTTGCTATAATAAGAAGTTAGTTATTATTATACATGATTGGACATAAAAAATCGATTTTTGTTAGTAAGAGAAAAAGAGCCGCTAACACGAATGTGATAACGGCATACAAGGAAAAACTCTCATTATTTCACTATAACATATTAGTTTGCAATCAGCAATGAACACTGTGTTAATGGTCGCGTGTAGCAACTAAATCACAAATATATTGCAATACGTCATCCTTCACTCCTGCTTTTTGCAAACAGCGCTTTGCCTCGGCAATGTGCAAAGCTAACTTCCCTTTCGCTCCCTCCATCGTCAATAACGACGGATATGTCACTTTTTTCTTTTCCACATCGCTGCCGACCCGTTTGCCAATCTTATCTTCCGAACCTTCAATATCGAGAATATCATCGCGAATTTGAAAAGCAAGGCCAAGATGGGAGGCAAATTCATATAAATCACGTTGCTGTCTTTCGCTAGCCCCAGCAAGCAATGCGCCTGCCAATACGCTGTATTGCAGCATTTTTCCGGTTTTATGGCGATGGATATATTCGAGCTGTGCAAGCGACAGTTCCCGACCTTCTCCTTCGATATCAGCAACTTGTCCCGCGACCATTCCTTCCGGCCCCGCCGCTTTCGCCAGCTCTTCGATTAAACGAATTTGGACTTCCGGTGCGATGCGGTCATCCTTCATCTCTGCGATAACCTGAAACGCGTATGTCAGCAATCCGTCTCCAGCCAAAATCGCCATCGCCTCGCCAAACACTTTATGGTTTGTCGGTTTGCCGCGCCGCAAATCGTCGTCATCCATGCTCGGCAAGTCATCATGAATTAATGAGTATGTATGGAGCATCTCAATCGCACAGGCGACGGGAAGGCCAATATCCGGATCTTTTTCAAACGAATGCAAAGTGGCAAACAGAAGCAGCGGTCGAATCCGCTTCCCGCCTGCTTCCAGCGAGTACGCCATCGCCTGTTTCAGCGTATCAGGCGCTTGCAGCCTTGCAATATAACGCGGCAGCGTTGCTTCCAAACGCTGTTTTTGCTGCTGCAAAAATTGTTCTACTGCCATCCGGTTCAAGCGTTATTCCTCCTCCTGCATCGAGAAAGGAGCGAGCTGTCCATCCTCTCGCAAAATATATTCCATCTGCTTTTCGACATGCTGCAGTTTATCGTGACAAAGCTTGGAAAGTCTCATTCCTTCTTGAAAAAAAGAAATCGCCTGTTCCAGCGGCACATTTCCTTCTTCTAATTTTTCGACGATCTCTTCTAACTTTTGTATTGCTTCTTCAAACGTCAGTTCTTTTTCCTCACTCATGTAGCTGCTTCTCCTCCATTCCCCATACGTGGCAGTCAATTTGTCCATCTTGCAAGCGTACTTGAATCATATCTCCGATCTGAAGCTGGCGAATGCTTTTTACAAGTTCCTTTTTTTCATTATAAACTAAGCTATACCCTCGCTCCATAATTTTCAGCGGACTAAGCGCATGCAAATGGGAAACAAGCGATGCAAAACGAAGCTCGTGTTGATGCATAATCGTACGCATCTCTTTTTCCAGTGTTTTCGCCAATGATTGCTGTTTTTCTTTCATTCTCGAAAGCTGTTCAGCCGGATGGTAGCGCAACAAAGTCAAGCGCAGCTGTTCAAGCCGTTCGCGCTGTTTATCGAACATCCGCTCGGTATGACGCTGCAATCGTTCCAGCAAAGCGTCTAGCTGCTGTTCTTTTTGTTCATACAGTTTTTCCGGGTATCGAAAGGCGTAGGACTTTTGCACACGTGACAGCCGTTCTGATTCCATCGCTATTTTTTCTTTCATGGCGCGTATAAGCCGAACTCTTCTCTGGGAAATACGTTCAATCAGCTCGGTTATATGCGGTACGGCCAATTCCGCCGCACCCGTTGGGGTTGGTGCGCGCAAGTCGGCAACAAAATCAGCGATCGTAAAGTCAGTCTCATGGCCAACCGCAGAAATAATCGGCACTTCGGAGGCAAAAATGGCGCGGGCGACGATTTCCTCATTAAACGCCCATAATTCTTCAATCGAGCCGCCTCCGCGACCGACAATCAGAACATCAATATAGCCAAGTTCATTCGCTTTTTCGATGGAACGGACGATTGATTCTGCCGCATGTTCCCCTTGAACGAGCGTCGGAAATAAAATGATCGTGGCAATCGGATAACGGCGCCGAATCGTTGTGATAATATCGCGGATCGCCGCTCCGGTCGGCGAAGTGGCGACTCCGATATAGCGTGGGAAGGCGGGAAGCGGCTTTTTATGCTGCGGCGAAAACAATCCTTCCGCCTCAAGCCGCTTTTTTAGCTGTTCATACGCCAAATATAAATTTCCGATTCCTTCCGGCTGCATTTCTTTTACGTAAATTTGATAGTTTCCGCTCGGCTCGTAAACGGAAATCTCGCCGCGAACGAGCACTTTCATGCCATCTTCCGGACGAAAATGCAAATATTGATTATATCCGGCAAACATGACCGCCTGAATGCGGGCTTGTTCATCTTTCAGCGTAAAATACATATGGCCGCGAGAATGATATTTAAAATTGGAAATTTCCCCTTTAATCCACAAATCGCGCAAATGCGGATCCACATCAAACTTGCGTTTAATGTATTTCGTCAGCGCTCCGACGGTTACATATTTTATCTCTGCCACCGCTTTAACCCTCTCTTATGGAATGAACTTTACCGGTGCATAAGCTCCTTTGCCGCTTCAATCGTATTATGAAGCAGCATCGTAATCGTCATCGGCCCGACCCCTTTTGGAACCGGTGTAATGTAACTTGCTACTTCCTTTACTTCATCGAAATTGACATCTCCGCACAGCTTTCCATTTTCCAGCCGGTTTACGCCGACATCAATGACCACCGCCCCTGGTTTGACATAATCAGCGCCAATCAACCGTGCTTTGCCGACAGCAACGATTAAAATATCGGCCTGACGCGTAATGGCAGCTAAATTGTTTGTTTTCGAATGGCAATACGTCACCGTCGCATGCTCGCGCAAAAACAGCTGTCCAACCGGCTTACCGACAATGTTGCTGCGGCCGACAACAACCACATGTTTCCCTGCAATATCCACGCCGATCGATTTCACCATTACTAAAATACCATATGGCGTACAAGGGAGAAACGCTTTTTGTCCGACCATCATTCTGCCGACGTTAATAGGATGAAACCCATCCACATCTTTTTCTGGAGAGATTGTTTCAATCACTTTTAGCTCGTTAATATGGCTAGGAAGCGGAAGCTGCACTAAAATGCCGTGCACGGATGGATCGGCGTTCAATTCTTGAATTTTTTCTAATAAAAATTGTTCCGTAATCGTCGCCGGAAACGTCAACAGTGTTGAACGAATGCCGACTTCCGCACACGCTTTTTGCTTTCCTTTTACGTAAGAATGGGAAGCGGGATCATCGCCGACAAGAATGACCGCAAGCCCCGGCTCGATTCCTTTTTGCTTTAGCACCTCTACTTCTTTTGCCAATTGTCCTCTTATTTCCTTTGCCAGCTCGGCGCCGCTAATGATTTGTGCTGTCATGGGCAACCTTTCTCCTTTCTATTCTTGAATATGCAATGCATCTTTTACTTTCGAAAGCACACCGTTGACAAAACTCCCTGATTTCGTATCGCCAAATTTTTTGGCTAATTCAACAGCCTCATCTAGGCTCACTTTGACAGGAACATCATCGACATATTTCATTTCATAAGTGGCCATGCGCAAAATCGCGCGGTCGACATTCGCTACCCGCTCTAATGTCCATTTTTCCAGGTTGGCGCGCAGCAATTCGTCAATTTCTTGCTGATGTTCCACCACGCCATACACAAGCTGCTGCAAAAACGGGTCCGCTTCTTTTCCTCCTGTCACGTTTTGCAGCGCCTCCTCCGGAGGGATGTGGCCTACATCGACTTGAAATAATGCCTGCAGCGCCTTTTCCCGAGCTTCATGCCTCTTCATTTTGCTCCTCCTTTCCAAACACGAACATTTATATCAGAATCATACCATATTTTTCGGATAAAAGGCACTCCCCTACGCACAAATCATTAGCCTTGATTTTTTTATTTATTTTGGAACATCCATTCGTCTCCTTATGCTTCGAGGCCTCTTTGCAAAAAGGCTCGTTCAATACAATAACAAACTTTCGGCAAAAATACAAAAACAAAAGGGCACGATCGCCTCAAGCGAATGCGCCCTTTTCCGATTTATCCCTGCTCCACTTCCTGTTCCTGCTTTGCTGTTTCAAACTGAATACCGACAATATGAACGTTGACTTCGCTCGTTTCCAGCCCCGTCATGTTAAACAATGCTTGGCGGACGTTTTCCTGCACTTTTTTGGCTACATTCGGAATCGATGCGCCAAATTGAACAAGACAGTAAATATCAATGGCCACGCCGTCATCCCGTAAATCGACTTTGACGCCTTTGCCATGATTTTTCTTGCCAAACCGCTCGACAACACCAGCGGCAAAGTTGCCTCGCATTTGCGCGATTCCTTCCACCTCGCTGGCGGCGATTCCCGCGATCACTTCAATCACTTCCGGGGCGATTTCCACTTTTCCTAATGTGCCATGATCTTGCTCCATCTCAAAAATATGTTCTGACATGATACCACCTCCCGTCATGACTTCATAATATCATATAACTCCAAAAACTTTGTATTAAACTCGCCACTCACAAATTTTTCGTGTTCAAATAATTTTATGTGAAACGGAATCGTTGTATGAATGCCATCGATAATAAACTCGCTTAACGCCCGTTTCATACGGGCGATCGCTTCCTCACGCGTAGGGGCGTGCACAATCAGTTTCGCGATCATCGAGTCGTAATAAGGCGGGATCGTATAGCCAGGGTACGCAGCGGAATCGACCCGTACTCCCAAGCCTCCCGGCGGCAAATACATTTCTATTTTGCCCGGTGATGGCATAAAGTTTTTCGCTGGATTTTCCGCATTAATCCGGCATTCGATCGCCCAGCCGTTAAAGGTGACTTCCTCTTGGGTCAGCGACAGTTTTTCGCCGGAGGCGATGCGGATTTGTTCTTTTACTAAATCCACCCCCGTAATTAATTCCGTCACTGGGTGTTCTACTTGAATGCGTGTGTTCATTTCCATAAAGTAAAATTTTTTCGCATTATGGTCAAAAATAAATTCTACCGTGCCGGCGCCGGTGTAGTTCACCGCGCGGGCCGCCTGTACCGCCGCTTCTCCCATCTGCTTGCGAGTTTCTTCATCAAGCGCCGGCGACGGCGCCTCTTCGACCAGCTTTTGCAGGCGGCGTTGAATCGAGCAATCCCGCTCGCCAAGATGAATCACATTTCCGTAGGAGTCAGCCAGCACTTGAATTTCCACATGGCGGAAGTCTTCAATATATTTTTCAATATATACGCCCGGATTGCCAAATGCGGTAGCCGCTTCCTGCTGTGTAATGTTAATGCCTTTAATGAGTTCTTGCTCATTTCTGGCTACGCGAATGCCTTTGCCGCCGCCGCCTGCCGTCGCTTTAATAATGACCGGATAGCCAATCTCATTGGCAATGGCAAGCGCTTCGTCGATATTTTCAATAACGCCCTTTGATCCAGGAACGACCGGCACTCCTGCTTCCCGCATCGTCTCGCGGGCAATATCTTTAATCCCCATTTTTGTAATCGCTTCCGGACTCGGACCGATAAACGTGATATTGCATTCACGGCAAAGTTCGGCAAACGCCGCGTTTTCTGCCAAAAACCCGTATCCCGGATGAATCGCATCGCATCCTGTTAATGTAGCGACGCTCATGATGTTGGTGAAATTTAAATAGCTGTCCTTGGAAGCGGTCGGTCCGATGCAGTACGCTTCATCGGCGAGCTGGACGTGCAGCGCCTCGCGGTCTGCTTCAGAGAAAACAGCCACCGTTTCAATTCCCAGCTCTTTGCAGGCGCGAATAATGCGAACGGCGATTTCCCCGCGGTTGGCAATTAATACTTTTTTGATCATCGCTCGTTCTCTCCCTTATTCAGGCTTTACCAAAAATAGAGGTTGTCCATACTCAACAAGCTGTCCATTTTGGACAAGCACTTCGACAATCTCCCCGTTTACCTCTGCCTCGATTTCATTAAATAGCTTCATCGCTTCAATAATGCAGACGACCGTATCTTTTTGCACTTTATCTCCCACTTTGACGTATGGAGGGGCATCTGGGGACGGCGCAGCGTAAAACGTACCGACCATCGGCGAAGTGATTTTATGTAAGTTTTCTGTATTTTCCGTCTTTGGCTTCGGCGCTTCTTGTGGTATTGTTTCCACTTGCACATTAGCCGCTTGCACTGGCGCCTGCACCTGTGGTTTTGCTTCTTCTGCTGCCGGCTTCGCTATCGGCTCTGCCGGCGGTGCCGCAACCACTGCCTGGACTGGTGCTCCTGCCGCAGCTTTTTTCATATGTACTTTCGTTCCATCTTGTTCATAAACAAATTCGTCAATGCTTGATTGATCAATTAAACGGATCAATTCGCGGATTTCTTGGATTTTCATTTTCCTCACACCTTTCTACGATACAAAGTGTTAAGTTTTTTGTCTGCTAGTTATAAAATCTACTCATAACGATTATACACATAATAATCACACAATAAAAAGGTTTTTTATCATAAAAAAGAAGCTGCCCTTGGTAAGAGCAGCTTTTCATTATCCAGCCGGCTGAAATTCAACCGCTACATCATTGGCTTCCGGAATTTCACTTTTTACCATATGGATCACTTCGTTGGCCGATTTCTTGGAATGCTCTTTTGCTTTAATCGTTACTCGCACTTGGTCATCTTCCGCGCGCACCAATACATCCTCATAGCCGCCTTTCGATTTGATTAATGTTTCTAACGTTGCCTCTTTTTCCGCTAACGCCTGAAGCTTTTCAATTTTATCCATCGCTTCGCTTTTTTGTTGTGCGGTGGCATTGGCGGAAGCAACAATAGCATTTAATTGGTCGCGCAGACGGCTGCGCTCATCCTCAATTTGCATGCGGAGCGCAGTAAACATATCATCACTGGAAGTGCTGGAAGTGACTTTTCCATCTGTCGTTTCCATTTCTTCTACCGCCACATCGGCTTGATCTTTATTGCTTTCTTTTTGTTTCGTTGCATCTTCATGGCTCGTAAAAGCGATATTGTCATTCATATCTTTTGGCGCTGTTACATAATACACCGACAAAACAACAACTAAACTTAACATCGTTAATAGCCAAACCGTCTGTTTTCTTAACATCATAACCATCCTCCCCCAAATCCTATTATTTTTTCGGCAATACGGCAACGCGGTAGCTTGGAACGTTTAACACGCGCGTCACTGCCTCGACAATCCATTTCTTTATTTGCAAGTTATCCGCACCTTTCGCGACTACTAACACTCCGCGAATTTCCGGCTTTTTCGTTGTCAAGACGATCGGTGTTTCGTTATCGCCATCACGGACAATGACAACTTCGTCATTCGTAGAGTTGTTTTCAATCTTCCGTTTTCCTCCTTCACGGTCCGTTTCTTCGGTCGTTTGTTGCTGAGAAACGCGGTTTTTCTCTAATATTTTCGTTTCTGTTGTATCGAGATTGACGACAACGGTGACATCTTCTACTCCCTCAATCGCTTCGAGCGCTGTTTTTAGCTCTTTTTCATAGCGTTCTTCATAAGCGGCGATCGCTTTCGATTTTGTCTCTTGTTTGATTCCAAAAGCAGGTTCTGCTTGCTGCGATGATGGCGCGGCTGTTTCTTTATGAACGGATGCCACTTCCTCTTCCTTCGAAAAATGGCTCATCACCATAAGCCCAATCCCTACTAATAACAGCAAGACGATATACGAAAAAGGCGTTTTCTTCTGTTCGTCTGCTTCTTTTTTTGGCGATGAGAAAAAACGTTTAATGAGCTCGCGCATCCCCCCATTCCCTCCCTTTGACTACCACCGCAATTTTATTTTCATCGACTTCCCATTTGCCTGCTAAAAAAGTGCGTAGTTCTTTTTCTAGTTGAAGATTGCTATCTGGTGAATGGACCGGCCTTGATGTGTCAATTACCACAGGCTGAATCCTTTCCGGCGTCTCTTGTTTGGAAAGCACTACTTCAATCGTTTCAATGTCTCTCGGAATTTGTAAATCCTCTTTTTCTTTTACTTGCAGAGAGACGTCTTCCACGCTTAATCCATATTCCTTCATCAACTCCCCATCTACCTGTTTTTTCATCTGGACAGCCATTTGTTCTAAAATATATGCACGTTGTGAGGCTTGTATTTCTTTTTTCTTCATTTCCATTTCATTTTTTATCATTCCTTGTTCATTCCCCTTTTCCGATAGACTGGATATGGCAGAGGCGACGAGACGGTCAGGATGGATGGACATAAGCTGCAAAATCGGTGATAGCATGAGCAACAGCAAAATGAGTCCCACTACCATTTTTACGTACTTCTGCATGTTGCTAGAGGGAAGCAGAAAATCAATGATGGTCGCAAATAAAATAAAAATAAGAATATTGGTGATCCATTCCGTTACAAATTGCATCGTTTTCCCCCTATCGAACCATCATTGTAATATTTCCGGCCGTAATAATAATAGTCAAACTGAGGAAAAACATCAGCGAGACGATGGCCAGCGCTGCAAATACATAGGCAATGCTTTTGCTCATAATGCTGAGGCAAGAAATGACTGGCCCTCCCCCTAAGGGCTGCATGATCGCTGCGGAAATTTTGTACACCAACGCAATGGCAAAAATTTTCAGCGCTGGGAACACGGCGATCATCAATAAAATGGCAACTCCGACTATGCCGACCGTATTTTTCAATAACATCGAGGCAGCCACGACGGTATCGGCCGCATCGGTAAACATTTTGCCGACAACAGGAATGAAGTTTCCCGTCACAAACTTCGCCGTCCGCAGCGCAATCCCGTCGGCAATCGCCGATGTCGTTCCTTTTACCGACATGACTCCAAGAAAAACCGTCAAAATGACTCCGAGTATCCCGACGCCGATTTTCGTCAGCAGCCCCGCTAGCTGTGTGACTTTATAATGATCCGTGAGCGTGCTGACAATGCTTAAAAGTGCGGCCAAAAACAAAAGCGGCAACGTTACATATTCAACAATCGTTCCTGTCATATTCATCAGAAATAGAATAATCGGATGAAAAAACGCCGCCGATATCACTCCTCCGGAAGACGCGAGCAGCGCCAACAACAGAGGAATCATCGCGATCATAAAATGGCTCATCGTCCTTACAGCGTCGAGCGCATAGTCCATTGCGAGGCGAAAACTGTTTAACGCAATAATCAGCAACACCATGTAAACAACGGCATAGGCGACTTTGCTGACGGTTTGTTGCGCAAACGCGTTTTGCAATGATTGCAGCACCATGCTAAACACCGTTAATACAATTAACGTTCCTAGCAATTTTCCGTTTACTTGCAATTCGTAAAAGAGAAATTTCATCAACGCGACAAGCCATTCTTTTAACGACAATTCTTTTTCGCCCCTTAAAAAATCCATAAGCGATCCTTTTTGGCTTTCCGGCAAAAAGCCGCCGTATTTCGTCACAATATCTTCCCAAAATTGACGAATTTCGCTGACATCCAGCTGTTCGATTTGCTTTTGCACCAACTGCTCATTAGAAGTGGCAGCTTGTACAACAAACGGGGATAAAAAGAAGAAAAAGAAACTTGCCGCTGTTATGATTTTTCGGATCAATTCATCACCCCCATTCTCCCGTCACGACGCAGGAATCAAGCCGATGACCGTTTCAATAATCGCTGTTAAAATCGGGATCGCCAGCGCCAAAATAATAATTTTCCCCCCCAATTCAATTTTCGAGGCAATCGCTCCTTGACCGGCGTCTTTGGAAATTTGCGCAGCAAATTCCGCAATATAGGCAATGCCAATAATTTTCAAAATCGTTTCCAAATAAACCATATTGATTTTGGTGCTAGCTGCCATTTTTTGCAGCATATTTAAAATCGCGCTGATTTTGTCGACAAGAAACAGGAAAATGAGACAGCCGACAAATACCGTTAGCAAAAAGGCAACACTCGACTTATGTTCTTTCAGGAGCACGACTAAAAACGTCGCAATCAAACCAAGACCGACAATTTGTAAAATTTCAATCGCCCATCCCTCCTAACCGCGAAATAAAAATACGTCTTTAATTTTTTGAAACAAGTCGCTCACAATCGAGGCGACCATAAACAAAATATAAATAAAGCCAAGCAGCGTAACCCATTGGGCATACTCCTTTTTCCCCATTTGGTCAAGCACCGTATGCAAAAAGGCCACCACGATTCCAACGCCAGCAATTTTAAAAATAATATCGACATCAATGCCCATTTCGTTCTGCCTCCTGTTCAAATCAGTAAAATCACAAGCAACAATCCTGTAAGAATTCCTAGGCTTTTCGCCATTTTTTCATAGCGTGCCTGCCGTTCGAGTGCCTCGGCCTCTTGCCGCTCCAAATGAACGAGCGCCAGCGTGATTTGTTTCTGCTGTGTCAAGCGGTCGTACTGCCCAAGCGTATCTCCGAATTGCCTCATAATCTCTAATTCCCCTTGCTTGAGCGCCGTCGAACTCCATACCGTTTGCAGGCTTTCTTCCCACGCTTGTTGAACGCTCGTTTCTCCTTTTTGCAGCTTGGCGGCGAATTGCTCGAACAGTTTGGAAAGCGGCAGCGATATTTGCTTGCTAATATGCAACGCGGCTTCAGATAGCGGAGTGTGCGCATACATAATTTCTGCTTCTAGCACCTTGAGCGCCGCTTTCAACTGGCGCAGCTGTCTCGGACGCTCCTTTAGCATTCGCGCCGCTTCAAATCCAAACCACGTTGTCGTAAGGAGAATCAACATTGCGCCGATCAGCTTCATCTACTTTTCACCATCCGCTCATACAGCGCCGTTCCATACGCATCTGTAATGCGTCTTACCGTGCCCGGACCGAACTCGTTCGTCAGTTCAACAAACCGTTCAAATACCCCTTGCTCAATGATGGGGCGCAATGTCGGGCGCTGCAGCACATCCTTCCAACTTCTTCCGTGGACTGTCGTCCATATGCATACCCCAGCGTTCACCGCTTCTAAAATTGCTTCGCTATCTTCGGCGCGGCCAATTTCATCAACGATCAACACATCCGGGCTCATCGAGCGGATCATCATCATCATTCCCTCTGCTTTTGGGCATGCATCGAGCACATCGATGCGGTCGCCTAATTCAAATTGCGGAATGCCTTTCACACACCCGGCAATTTCCGAACGTTCATCGACAATCCCTACTTTTTGTGATGGAATATGTTTCGCGCGAACCCCAGTGCTGATCATTCGCGCCGCGTCGCGCAGCAGCGTCGTTTTCCCTGTCTGCGGCGAACCGATGATCATCGTATTATGCCAGCGCCCGTCATACACATACGGCACAAGCGGTTCAGCGATGCCGATTTTCTGTTTCGCAATACGGATATTGAAAGAAGTCACATGACGAATCGCTTTCACGCTTCCGCCCTCGGTTACGACTTTTCCTGCTAGTCCAACACGATGGCCTCCCTGTACGGTAATAAACCCTCGTTTCAATTCTTCTTCTATTGCATAAATCGAATATTGACTCAATTTATTAAGCAAATGCATTCCATCTTCGCAAGTCACTTTATATGGGAGAAATTGAGACTTTCCTTTCACAATAATTTCTAATGGCCGAAGAACCCTTATGCGAATTTCTTCCATCTGTTCATGCCATGAAGGAGGCTGTTGCTGCAGTATGGCGGCAATCGTTTTCGGAAGTATATCCCATATTGCTTGCATTTTATTCCCCTCCCTGCTGGACTAGTTCATATGTATGGGATGGAAAACGAATTTATGACTTACTTATAAATGCCGATGAGAATAAGAATGACTCCTAAAGCGATCAAACCTAATTTCGTATAAGAAAGCTCGTCCGCTAAAGAAAGCAGCCCAATCGTCATCGTGACGATAAAAATAGTCGGTCCAATCACCGCAAGAAGCGCATTGACGGCCAACGCTTTTTTGACATCATTGAACAGCAGCATGGCAAGCGCAGCGATCATCTCCAGAGTCGCTGACAGCAACCGCATTCCTGCCATTGACAAAACGGCTGGTTCAATGAATGGTAGCCACCGTTTCATATATTCCTCCTAATATAAAAATGAGATGGTTAGTACAAACGTATGCCGGAACAGAGAATTTCAGAAGGGATTTTTTTCTTTTGTGGCAAAGAACCCTTAAGAGGAAATATATGGCCATGTTTGCGGAAATAGTTTCATAATGGAAATAGAGGCAGGTTGTAAAGGGGGAAAATCATGAGAAAACTCTCTACGTTCGGGAAAATGACATTTTGGGTTGGATGTATATTTGCGGTTCTCGGAATTCTTGGTCTGTTCCATGTTTTTTTGCTATCGGGAGATACACCGGCATCGATTAGTTATGTCTTGATTGGCATCATGCTCATCAGTACATCATTTTTATACGAAAAGAAAAAAGGTTCAGAAAAACCTTAGCTGAAAAAGGCTTCATCGCAGCAAAAAAGCCCCTTGCGTCAAGCGCAAGGGGCAAACAACGTTACGCACGGGACACGTATGTGCCGTCTGACGTATTGATAATAAGCGTATCGCCTTCGTTGACAAAGAACGGAACTTGTACAACAAGACCGGTTTCCAGCTTCGCTGGCTTCGATCCGCCAGAAGCGGTATCGCCTTTAATGCCCGGTTCTGTTTCTACTACTTTTAATTCGACGGTGTTCGGAAGTTCTATCCCAATCGTTTCGCCTTGGTACATCATGATGTAAACTTCCATGTTTTCTTTTAAAAATTTCAATTCATGTTCGATTTGTTTCGCTGGAAGTTCGATTTGCTCATATGTTTCCATATCCATAAATACGTGCTGATCGCCGTTGGCATATAAATACTGCATTTTGCGCGTATCGATTTGGGCGCGGTTTACTTTTTCGCCGGCGCGGAACGTTTTTTCTTGAATCGCACCTGTGCGAAGGTTGCGAAGCTTCGAGCGGACGAACGCTGCCCCTTTTCCTGGTTTGACGTGCTGGAATTCGATGACGCGCCAAATGTCGCCATCTACTTCAATCGTTAATCCTGTACGAAAATCGTTCACTGAAATCATCCGTTAAAATCCTCCCACACGATAAATTTATAAAATGATCAGTTCTTTTGGCGAATGAGTCAGCGATTCATTGCCGTTTTCCGTGACAACCGTATCGTCTTCAATGCGCACGCCGCCAAGTCCTGGGATATAAATCCCCGGCTCCACGGTGACTACCATGCCCGGCGCCAGCACGACATCGGAACGGACGGATAACGCCGGTCCCTCGTGAATCTCAAGGCCGATTCCATGGCCGGTGGAATGTCCGAAATATTCGCCATAGCCTTTTTCGCTAATGTAATCGCGCGTCAGCGCATCCGCTTCTTTTCCGGTCATTCCCGGCTTGATTCCTTCCATGCCGCGCAATTGCGCTTGAAGCACAATGTCATAAATCGTTTCTAGCTCCTCGCTAATGGCACCGACGGCAATCGTTCTTGTAATGTCGGAACAATATCCTTTGTAATAGGCGCCAAAATCCAAGGTGACGAGTTCGCCTTTTTCGATGGATTTCTCCGTCGCCACTCCGTGCGGCAATGCAGAGCGGTAGCCAGATGCGACAATGATATCAAACGAAGAGGAAGTCGCACCCTGTTTACGCATAAAAAATTCCAGCTCATTCGCCACGTCAATTTCTTTTACACCTGGACGAATAAAGGAAAGAATGTGTTCAAATGCCGCATCGGCAATTTCCGCTGCTTCCTTTAATATCTTAATCTCTGATTCCGACTTAATCAAGCGCAACTTTTCAATGACATGCGAAGTTGGGACGAGTTCCGCCTTTACGGCGCTTTCATACGCCCTAAACGTCGCATACGAAACATCTTCCTGCTCGAAGCCGAGCTTTTGAATGCCAAGGCGGGCGACTTGCTTCGCAGCCTCGTCGACAATCGGGCCGGTATGTTGGACAATTTCAAAGCCTTTCACTTGCTGGGATGCTTGCTCGACATAGCGGAAATCGGTAATAAACACAGCTTTGTCCCGGCTAATAACCGCGACGCCGGCCGTTCCCGTAAAACCGGTAATATAGCGGCGGTTGTACGGATTGGTGACAAGCAGGCCGTCAATATCATGTTCGTCAAACAATGCGCGTAATTTTTCGAGTTTTTCCATCTTTCAATCTCCTCTTCCCTGTATTTGTAATAATGCTAAAATGGTTAGCCGATAACCCATTAATCCAAAACCGACAATTTATCCGGCAACAACCGGAGCAATCACAGACTGATGGCGAAAGGGCTCGCGCGCATGAATATTGGAAATATGTACTTCCACCACTGGGATGCTGACACTGGCAATCGCGTCGCGAATCGCATAACTATAAATGCGTAAGCGCGCCGGCATTTAAAACGATGCCGTCGTATTTTCCTTCCGCCTCATGAATTCGGTCATAATCGCGCCTTCATGATTGCTTTGTCAGTTCCGCCCCTTGTTCGCCTGCAAACGACATCAGTTCTTGCTCAAGCTCATGAAGCGTTGTGCTTCCGTAAATATGCGGCTCCCGCTTGCCGAGAAGATTCAAGTTCGGACCGTTAATGAGAAGAAGATGCACCATATTCTTAACTCCTTTAACCCAGCGAAAGAAATATTGAAACATTCTTTATTTTACCATAAAGCCGGCGCTTCCCACTACTTATTTGATGATGTTGATGGTGTTGATGTTGATTGCGTTTGCCGATTCATTTCCTCCGTTTCAAATGAAATCGAGTACCCGATGAAAACGCCATATAAAATGTACAAGCAAAGCGTCGTAATGATGGTATTCCGCTGTAAATGGGAAACAGTTTCTAAATTAGGGAAGAGAGGATTCAATACGTAAAATACAAGCAGCCACCAGGCAACGCCATACAATATGCCCGCCCACATTCCTTTTATTCGCCTTAGTGTAGCATAATAAATGAGGGCGACTAATATGGATAATAATCCAATGAGCAAAATGGCGATATAATTGCCAAGCTTTCCATATTTCCAATCACCGGCAACCCATGGGATCAAAATCATATTCGGGCTTATTTCGCTGAAATGGAAAAAATACGCTAAATATCCAATTAAGCTCCAAAACACGCCACCAACAAATCCTGTAATGACTGTTTTCAACAAAAGAGACATCGGCCGTTCTTTCTTATTTTGTTCGAGCTGCTCTTGATTTTCCGCCATTTTGTTTTGCACCTCCTTGTACGTAGTATGACCGGTTATTTGCAAAGTCATGAATAAAGCGGCAAAAAAGTGCAACAGCCGCAGGTGTAAACGTTGAAATTTTTGGAAATGATAATAATAACATCAACCTAGAGGTTTCTAGACGTTTTTTGTAGAATAAAATAATAAAGATAAAGAATAGGTTGGTGTCAGCAATGGAAAAAACCGCAAAACCAATGTACGGCGGTCAAGCAGTAATCGAAGGGGTCATGTTTGCTGGAAAAACCCATTCTGTCACTGCCGTTCGCCGCAAAGATCATACCATTGAATACTTTCGTTTGCCGCGCCAGGCAAATCCGACGCTCGCGTTTCTCAAAAAAATTCCGTTTGTTCGCGGCATCGTCGCGATTATTGAAGCGAGCGCAAATGGAGCAAAACATTTGCAGTTTGCTAGCGAACGCTATGATCTCGATCCAGGTGAAGAGGAAGCATTGCAAACAGCGAAAGCGGATTCGTCCAAACTTTCTCTCGTTCTTGGTGTGGCGGTCGTCGGCGTGTTGTCCTTTCTATTTGCCAAAACGATTTTTACGCTCGTTCCCGTCTTTTTAGCAGCATGCTTTAAGCCGCTGTTTCCGGGGAAAATGGCACAAATTTTGATCGAGGGAGCATTTAAGCTCGCTTTGCTTCTCGCGTACATTTACTTTATTTCGATGACGCCGCTTATTAAACGCGTTTTCCAATATCATGGCGCAGAACATAAAGTCATCAACGCCTATGAAGCGGGACTGCCGCTTACGGTGGAAAATGTTCAGCGTTCATCACGGCTTCACTACCGTTGCGGCAGCAGCTTTATTCTATTCACCGTCATCGTCGGCATCTTTGTCTATATGTTTGTGCCGACAGATCCGCTTTGGCTAAGAGTCGTTAACCGGATCGCCCTCATTCCGGTCGTGCTTGGTGTTTCATTTGAGGTGTTACAGTTTACAAATAAATTGAGGGATATCCCCGTTTTACGCTGGCTCGGCTATCCGGGGTTATGGCTGCAGCTTTTGACAACCAAAGAGCCGACCGATGACCAAGTGGAAGTGGCAATTGCTTCCTTCCAAGAGCTGCTCCGCTTAGAAGAAAACATCGAAATGGAAACAAAAGCTGTCCAGTAACATGTAAGGGGGTGGACTCATTGCGGCGCGGTACCATTCATCCGCTTGTCGGGATTACCCTTTTTCTCGGAGTGTTCGGCATCCTATACACGCTTTTCGCACATCCAACTGCTCTATTTCGCAAAATCGTGTTCGTCATGCTTGTCATCGCGGCAATATCCGTTTTCTATCACTTTATCTATAAACGCCGTACAAACAAAGACCATCTTGCCTATTTAAAAGCGGTGCGTCAATCGAAAAAACTCCATCCCCAAGCGGTGAGAAAGCAAAAAACAAACCATGCGCATTTAAAAATGAAACGGCCGCCGAGAAAACGGGCGACAACGACCCATTTAACGGTCATCGACGGAAAAAAAGGCAAAAAAAAGAATCGAGCGTCTTTCTAGCTTGATTCTTTTTTATTTTCGCCTTTGTTTTCTGCGGCATAGAACAAATACAGCAACACGATGCCGGGTGAAGCCGTCGTGCTCGCCTCCTGTTTCATTATGGCCATGTTTTTAAAAATTGTTCCGTTCTTTCTCTTCCATATTGAATTAAGCGGTCTCTCGTATCAGGGGTGACGGAAAATTCCGTGGATAAAACGTTTTCGACGGGGAGAAAGACAATATTTTTTTCATGGCGCCGTGAGATGTAACGGGCATCATGAGCTTCTTTCATGGCGACAAACAGCGCTTCATATAAATCAATCGCATTGTTAATTTTCCGCTTTGGCCTTTCCGCCAGCTTTGCGCTTAACTGTATGCCAAGGACAGGCCGTTTTTTTACCTTTTTTTCTTCATCGAATAAAAATAGAGGGAAGTTGCTAAGCACGCCTCCGTCGACGATAATATATTTTCCTTTCTTCGTCTGCAGTTTGACCGGTTCGAAAAAGTACGGAATGCTAATGCTCATCCGCACCGCCTTTGCGACAGAAAACGATGACGGATCCATCCCGTATTGCGGCAAATCATCCGGCAAAATTAGCATTCGTCCATTTGTTACATCCGATGCAACAAGATATAAACTTTCTTTTGGCAAATCGGCAAACGTTTTTATGCCCCGTGCCGCTAATACCCCTTCCAACCATTGCTCCAATGCTTCGCCTTTATACAATCCCATTCGCCAATAAATTCGCACCCATTTCCATACAGGAAATGGCAAAAGACATTTCCGCTCATCCAAAAAATACTGCAGTTCCAATCCATCCAACAAGTCAATCATTTCCTTGCTTGTGTAACCCGCGGCAATCAACGTGGCAATGAGCGCCCCCGCGCTCGTCCCAGCAAGCCGTCTCCATCGCAGTCCTTTGGCTTCAATCGCTTCATAAGCGCCAAGGAACGCAAATCCTTTTATTCCACCTCCGGAAAATACGATGTCAATGTCCAACCTTGTCTCCCCCTTACTTGCCGTTTGTATATATGTAAGAGAGAGAACCTCGATTTAGTACAGCAATAAAAAAAGAGTAAGATTCTCTCTTACTCTTCTGCCTGTTCATTACGTTTTTGAATGTTTCGAAGCGTCTCAATGCGGTTGGGATCTTCCTGAAAATATTGCACTAAATCGCCGATGCGGTCGATTGCATTCCAGCTTAAGTGATGTTCAATTCCCTCGACGTCGCGATAAATATTTTCCTCATCCACGCCGATAATGCGCAGAAACTGTTCGAGCAGTTCGTGGCGATATACAAGCCGCTTGCCGATTTTCTTACCTTTCGCCGTCAACACTAAACCGCGGTATTTTTCATAAACCAAATATTCATCCTTGTCCAATTTTTGCACCATTTTTGTCACCGAGGAGGGATGTACGGACAATGCCTCTGCGATATCAGATACGCGGGCATATCCTTTTTCTTCAATTAAAATATATATTTGTTCAATATAATCTTCCATGCTTGGTGTCGGCAATTTCTGTCCCCTCCCGTAAACCATTGTAAGAAAAAAATAGCAATCAGTATTATTATATCATGGAGGCGCAAAATGACAAGGATTACGTAAAATATTGCACCGCTGCTTCCGGGAAAAATTCGGCGATATAGCGGCGCATTGTCATCTCCAGCCGCTGGGCATCATCATCCGGGTACACGTATTTGCCGATTCCGTACCTCCCCCATTTATACTTGCGTTTGCTTTCATCAAGATCGAGCTTGGTTTTTGGATAACGTCTTTGGATCACCGCCTTAGCCGGCTTCGTAAAACGATGTTGAATCAATTCAAACGTCAAGTCAGACAAATCAACGCCTTGGAGCTGTTCGGACAAACGTTTAAACAGCTCCAAATACCCTTCTTCCCAGCCTTCGTGCATATAAATCGGCGCAATGACAAATCCAAGTTTATATCCCGCGTTCGCCACTTTGCGCGCCGCTTCGATCCTCGCCTCGAACGATGACGTGCCCGGTTCAAAGTTTTTAATGACATAGCGGGAATTCACGCTGAAGCGAAAGCGAGTTTTTCCGTTATGTTTCGCATCAAGTAAATGATCCACATGCTCATATTTCGTGACAAAACGCAAGCGTCCATATTCGGTCGCGCCAATAAATTCAATTGCTTTTTTAAGCGAGTGGGTCAGATGGTCAATACCGACAATATCGGACGTACAAGCTGCCTCAAAGCGGGTAATTTGCGGGGCTCGTTCGTTAATATACCTTTCTGCTTGCGCAAAAATATCGTCCAAGTTGACATAGACACGAATGTACGGTTTGCTTCCTAAAGTCGTTTGCAAATAACAATAATGGCAATGGCCCATACAGCCAGTTGCCAGCGGAATCGCATATTCCGCTGATGGCTTTGATGTATCAAATTTCAGCGTCCGCCTCACCCCCACGACAAGCGTGGATTTTGCGTTCCGATAGCGCTGCAATTCATTTTCTCCTGGAATGCCGCGCACTTGATTGTGTGACGTCGTTTCGCGAATTTCAATGTTCATGTTTTCAAATTTCTCTTTCAATTCTTTTCCAAGTGGATATGAAAGCGCTTCTGGCTCAAAATAAACAAGCTGCGGAACAAAAGGTTTCATCCGTTCACCTCATTTCCATTCATACTCACCCACCGTTAGTATGAACGGAAAATGGAAAAATATCGTATTGATGTCGCCTTGCAACTATATAGCAAAACCTTTGTTCATCTTTCACAATGCGCACGTTTAAACGATTCTATAAAGCGGACCGTTCAGGCGGAAGTGGATTAGGGCTCATGCATCATGTGCCATAGAAATGTAAACAGCAAAGGAAATGGAACGGCGATCACTGTTATCTTGCCGATTGGCGAATCATAAGCAGGAGGACTTTTCGGCAGCAAAAATGGCAAACGCTCTCCGCAAATTTCGGAGGTAATCACAACATTGGAATGCGGGTTTCCGTATGTCTCGTGCAAACCGTAATCATATCGGTACTTGTCCCACGCCAGCTGCAAACCGGCGCTTGTGCCAATTTCAATGAGCGATAGAGGCTTTTTGGCTATATTATAAATAAAACAAAAACTAGGATATAAATACGCGCAACGCCGAACCTCATTCGTCTGCACAAGTTTACTTGTCAACATCGCTGTAATGTCTTCTTGATAGTGGATACAGAAATCACGGAAATAAGGGAAAGCGTGTTGCGGGTTTCGCGGCTGATCAACTATACTTCCATAAAATTCACGCAGCTCATGCCTATATCCTTTAAGCAATAAATAGTGTACCGCACCAAATAACAAGTTCGGAATCGGCTGACCGCTTCGAGCGGCTGAAGCAAGGCGCAATAGTTCGTCATCTTCGGCGATATTTAATGCCAACTGTTCATATAGTTCACTAGAGTCTCGGCATTCACGAATAGCAAAACGGCGAAACCGTTCAGAAATAACCTCTAACGACATCTTTGTCTTCTCCTCTCTTTTTCTAATTCCTCTAGCAATGGTATATGGATGGCCGACTCCCCTTCTCTTTCGTATAAATATCATAGGTTGCCTCGAGCATTTCTTCCATCGTCCATCCTTCACAGTCAAAAAAGGAAAACGGAATATTTCAAACAAAAAAGCGCGTGCTGCCGGAGTAGCCCGCTTACACGCACCTCGCCTGAAAAAGCCATTTATCATAACTTACGAACACGAAAATTATCTTCTAATAATACCCAATTTTCCGGGTAAGAATAACCAAGCACCCAATAGCTAATTCCCCTTAGCTGATATTCTTTCACCAACTCAAATTTCGCCTGGGCGCTGCGGGCATCCTCAAACCAAACTTCATGCGCCCGCCCTTGGCTGTCGACATAGCGGTAAAACGGCGATGCGGCGATTGGATCGTATTGAATCGTTGCTCCATAACGAATGGCGCGTTCTACTGCTTCCTGCGGACTGAACGTTTCCGCCTCTTGCCCTTGTACATGCGGAAGCACCCAGTCGCGCGCGTAAATTTGAAACCCCATAAAAATTTTGTTTCTTGGTATCACGCTGACCGCGTAATCGAGCACTCTTCTAATTTGATGAATCGGGGAAATCGCCTGCGGCGGCCCGAGCCGGTATCCCCATTCATACGTCATCAGCACGACAAAGTCGACAATTCTCCCATGTGCCGGGTAGTCATGAGCCTCATATAACAGTCCTTTTTGCTCCCCGCTTGTTTTTGGGGCGAGAGAAGTCGAAACAAAGTATCCTTCCCGATGAAGCCGCTCCACAACGCGCTGCAAAAATTGATTATACCGCTCACGATCAGACGGATAGACATTTTCAAAATCAATGTTCAACCCGCGATATCCTTTTTCCCGCATCGCACGGACAACATTGTCAAGCAGCCGGTTTTGCAACTGTGTATTGGAAAGGACCGTCTGAGCCAATCTTGACCCCGGATCTTTATACGTAAAATTGGTGATCGCCATCATCGGAACGACCCTTTCTGCCGTTGCTGCCTGAATGATGGCCGAATCATTGAACGGATCGAGTCCGCCATCTGCTCTGATCGTGTACGCAAACGCAGATGCGTACGTTAAATGGCGGCCTACTTCCCGGACTTGCTGCGCTCCTTTTTCCCCTGGATCAATCGTAAACGCATTCACTTCAATGATCGGCTTAGAATGAGGAATCGTTAATACCATGCCAGGGGAAATCACATTCGGATCAGCAATCCGATTGACTCGCAGGATGTCTTGCACGGTCGTCCCATATCGCGCGGCGATTTGCGACAACGTTTCCCCCCGCTGCACCGTATGGGTCCTAGGCGGAATAAAAAGAACCGTTCCTGGATAAAGGACGGAAGGGTTGCTGATTCGGTTGGCCTGAACAATCGCATCCAACGAAACGCCGTATCGTCTGGCGATAGCCCATAATGTTTCTCCCGGACGAACGGTATGATAGCGATACGGAACCGGAATGACGAGCGCCTGACCGACCGCGAGACGGTTAACATCTTTCAGCTCATTGGCCGCTACGACCTGGTCAAGCGGCACCCTGTAGCGTTGGGCAATCGCCCAAAGCGTTTCCCCTCGCTGCACAACATGGATCAGCATTGTTATCCCCCTTAGTCAGTAATTACGCCTTATATTACTATATTTTCTTTTCCATGCTTTCATGAATGAAAAAAAAAGCCGGCCTCATGGTTGAAGCCAGCTTTCTCTACTTAATTTTGCTTACAGCCCGCATTTTAGCTGCGCACCGCAGCTCGTGCACGTGTTGCAGCCGCCGATTTCTTCGACCGTACCCTCGCGGCAAACGGGACAAATGTTGCCGACTTCAGAGCCGATCGTTACATCGGTCGCGCGTAAGTCTTGAATCGTATCGACGAGAACAACGGCGCGTTTTGTTTCTTTATCCTCTCCCTCTTCCGGAAGCAGTTCGAGCTGCTCTTCGAGCGTATTTTCTTCTGCTTTCAGCGTCAATACTTGCGCATCGCGGCTTCCGTCCACATAGACCGTGCCACCTTTTGCGCCGCCGCGCCATAAACGTTCGTATACCTTTTGCACTTGCTCAACGGTATATCCTTTCGGCGCATTCACCGTTTTCGATAGACTCGAGTCGACCCAACGCTGAATGATGCATTGCACATCGGCATGCGCTTCCGGCGATAGGTCCATCGCGGTCACAAACCAGTGCGGCAAGTTGTTCGGATCCGCTTCTGGATGCTTGTCTAAATATTCTTGAACGATATCGGCTTTCACCTCAATAAACTTGCCGAGGCGGCCGCTCCGGTAGTAAGAAAAGGAAAAATATGGTTCAAGTCCTGTAGAAACCCCGACCATCGTCCCAGTGGATCCTGTCGGAGCCACAGTCAGCAAATGCGAATTGCGAATGCCGTATTTTAAAATGTCTTGACGAATATCTTCCGGCATCCGTTTCATATAGCCGGTGTTAATAAACGCTTCCCGCAGTTTTTGCGTTTCCTCTTCCGTTTCCCCGACAAGGAACGGGAAACTGCCTTTTTCTTTGGCCAGTTCAATCGACGCGCGGTAAGCGGTCGTCGCAATCGTTTTGAACAATTCATCGACCAGCTTGTTCCCTTCTTCGGAACCGTATTCTTTTTCGCAATAAATAAGCAAATCAGCCAATCCCATGACGCCAAGGCCGATGCGGCGCTCCCCGAGCGCTTGTTTTTTGTTTTCTTCCAGGAAATACGGTGTTGCGTCAATGACGTTGTCCTGCATTCTTACGCCGATTTCGACGGTGCGTTTTAATTTTTCATAGTCGACGACTTTCTTTTCTTTATCGACCATATTCGCTAAGTTAATGGCGGCCAGGTTGCAGACGGAATATGGTGCGAGAGGTTGTTCCAGTTATGTTACCCTAGGGGCTTTTTATCCCCTAGTTCTAACGGTTCATTTCCCGTTAGCTCAGCATACATCTTCATTGCACACATTTTTCATAAGCGTGTGCAATGCTGCGGCCTCGTGGGTGGATTATATTCTGCTTTCGCAGGTTCACCACCTATGCGTTGCCCCTGACTGAGTTTTTAGGCTCAGCCTTCGGTTCGGGTTAGCATCTCAGCCTCCCCGCTTAATTCCGCAGTTTTTTACGTGAGGCGATTATTCACCACACGGGTTGGTCGCAACCACTTTTTGACCGTACGCGCGGGCGTTTGTCATTTCGTTGGCGTTATCGATAAAGAAAATGCCTGGTTCCGCGGAGTACGTTGCGCAAATATTAATCAGCTTCCAAAGCTCGCGGGCGCGAATTTTGCGGTACACGCGCACGCGGTATCCCATTTTCTCCCATTCACGCACATCGCCGACTTCGTGCCATTTTTCATTGTAAATCCGCATTTCTTCTTCGGAATACGTTTCAACATCCGGGAAGCGCAGTTCGTACTCTTCATCTTTTTCGACGGCTTCCATAAACTCTTTCGTCAGGCAGACGGAAATGTTGGCGCCCGTTAAAAAGTCCGGGTTATGTACCGTGTATGTCCCGCCTGTCCGTAATTTTTCTTCGGCTTCTTTAATAATTTCTTCACTGAAGCCGCCGTAACCCGGAACGTTTTTGTAGTTAACGATGGCCTGGTACATCGCGCGTTCCCGCTCGGTAAGCGGCGTGAATTTCAATTTGTCTTGTGCCGCTTTTTTAATGCCTTCGTCTTCCATATTTTCAATCAAGTAGCGCAAAATGCGCGGGTTTTGCATTTTCGATACGATAAATTCGATAATGTCCGGATGCCAGTCAGCAAGCATGATCATCTGCGCGCCACGGCGGGAGCCACCTTGTTCAACCAGGTGGGTCAATTTCGCAATATCATCAAGCCAGGAGACCGACCCGGACGATTTGCCGTTTACCCCGCGCGCCAGCGTGTTGCGCGGACGCAATGTCGAACCGTTCGTGCCGACGCCGCCGCCGCGGCTCATAATCTCCATCACTTGTTTGCGATGCTCGGAAATCCCTTCACGCGAATCTTTTATAAACGGCATGACATAGCAGTTAAAATACGTTACCTCTTTGCCAGACCCAGCGCCGTACAATACGCGTCCCGCCGGCACAAAGTTTAAGCTGACAAGTTCTTGATAAAACTTTTCAAACCACTCTTTCCGTTTTTCCTCCGTTTTTTCCACCGCCGCCAAACCTGTCGCATTGCGTTTGGCAATTTGTTCATAAAAGATTTCGAGCGGTTTGTCGATCACATCAAGCGAGCGGACGACGATTCCCGTCTCTGCTTCTTCTCCTTCAAGCACGTGCCGATATTCTTCCTCAACGAGCACTTTCGCTTTTTTCGTCTCCCAATCGATATCGACGATAAACCCCAAGCCGCGAGCCGGAAATTTCGGATCTTCTTTAATCGTCAATACGACAAAATCGCCGACTCCCAGCGTTAATTTTTCCGTATCTTTAAATGAGTAGCGATCCAACATCACTAAACGAGAAACACCTTTATGCGTAATTTTCATGTCCTCCGTAATCGGATGCACTTGTGGAAAAAGGCGAATATCCTCATTCAGCTTTTCGATATCAATTTTCATTTTTTCTGAAGACGCGACCGTCATTCTTCAATCTCTCCTCTTCTTTCTATTTCTTCATCACTTTTCTGCCTGCATGTTCTGTCTTTTCTACCTTACCATATTAACCATAAAAAAACAATATATAGTATGGTTTTTACTAAAAAACATACTATATATTGTGTTTAGGTCAACTGTTTTTCATTTTGTCAAATAAAAAAAACAATAGAAAACGGCGAAAAAGGGAGAGAAACGGAAAAATCCCGCCTTTTTTGCCGATAAATGAATGATTTTCCATGTTGCCAATCAGCGTTTGAAATTCCATTCATCGCTTTCATATTTCGTACGCGCCAACTTATGAACATATTCGAGCTCTTCCGGCGATAACGTATACGGTTCCAGCACGATATTGAGCCCTTTCTCAAATCCTTTATAAAACGCTTCTTTCGCTTCTTCGATCGTAATCTTGCGGTCGGTCAATTCGTTAATCGCCACCGCCTTGTTTTTAAAATTTCGCTGCAGGCGCTCTTTTACCCGTTCGTTTGGATATTTAAACAAACTGAAAAGCAAATCTTCATCTAAGTCAAGCAAAATCGAGCCGTGCTGCAAAATAACCCCTTTTTGCCGAGTCTGTGCGCTGCCGGCAATTTTGCGGCCTTCGACGACGAGCTCGTACCATGACGGCGCATCAAAACAGACGGCGGATCTTGGGCTTCTTAAATCGGCTTTTTCCTCTTCCGTTCTTGGCACGGCAAAATAGGCATTTAAGCCGAGAAAACGAAATCCTTCTAAAATTCCTTGCGAAATCACCCGATACGCCTCGGTTACCGTTTTTGGCATATCTGGATGCTCCTCGGAAACAATCACGCTGTACGTCAGCTCTTTATCATGGAGAACGCCGCGTCCTCCTGTCGGCCGTCTCACAAATCCGAGGCCATGGCGTTTTACCGCTTCTAAATCAATTTCCTTTTCGACTTTTTGAAAGTAACCGATCGATAGCGTCGGCGGATTCCAGCCGTAAAAACGAATTGTCGGCGGAATTTTTCCTTCGCTATGCCAATCGAGCAGCGCTTCATCAAGCGCCATATTAAACGATGGGGAACAATAGCCCGAATCAATAAAGCGCCATACTTCTTTTGCCATCTTTCAACCCTTCTTTTTTTAAGTTCGCGTTTACTAGTTTAGCAAACAAAACGGAACATGGAAAGAAAAACGCTATATCGTGAAAAAAGTTCCTCTTTCCTTTCATGGCGTTGCTATGAAAATGCTTTGCTTCCAAATAGCAACCTTTATATAATAGATGTTAGCGAATGTACAAAAAGGAGGACTGGCTTGTGAAAGTACTATTGATCATTCTCGGCGCGATTGTCATTTATTCGGTCATCACCTACTTGATGCAGCGAAAAATGGTGAAAGCGTTGACGGAAGAAGAATTCCGCGCCGGTTATCGCAAAGCACAATTAATTGACGTCCGCGAACCGGATGAGTTTGCGGCTGGACATATTTTAGGGGCGCGCAATATTCCTTTGACCCAACTACGCATGCGCATGAAAGAGCTGCGAAAAGATCAGCCAATTTACTTATATTGCCAAAACGGGCTGCGCAGCGGCCGCGCCGCGCAAATGCTGTACCGCAAAGGCTACCGCGATTTGTACCATTTAAAAGGCGGTTTTAAAACGTGGACAGGGAAAATTAAGAAAAAAGCTTAATGATCGTTAGAAAGGATAGATGGAAGCCATAAACTGCTTTCATCTATCCTTTTTTCTCGTTGTCATATAAAGAAAACAGCAGGCACCTCTTTACTTTCTGCCAAAGTGAAGAATTTATGATACAAAAATAAGGTGTCCCAAAAAACTTTTAGGGCACCTGGTTTAGACTGCTAGGAAATGACTTCTAACTCCGAAGGCATCACTACTTTTTCTAATACGGAAGCCACAGCGCCGATCGCACAGCTTTTTTCCAATAACTGCGATGGAATAATGAACGGGCCGTTCCCGTTTTTTACCAATATCCTTTTTTCGACTTCATCCCGTGCCGGCTCCAGCACCCATTTGCCCGCCTTGCCAATCGTACTGCCAACGATGACGGCTTCCGGGTTATACGCATAAATGATATGTAAAATGCCAATTCCCAGGTAGCGGCCGACCTCCGCCAATATTTGCGCCATTTGCTTGTCGCCGCGTTCAGCCAATGCGCGCACTTTTTCTATGGAAAAGTCTTCTAGCATGGAATGATGATGTTCTTGCTCGAGCCGGCGCTGAATATACTTTTCTGATGCGTACATCTCCCAGCATCCGTTATTGCCGCAGTTGCAGCGAACGCCGTGAATGTCAATGACATGATGGCCGATTTCGCCGGCAATGCCATCAATCCCGCGGTATAGCTGGTTGTGAATGATGACTCCGGCGCCGATCCCGATTCCGGCGCTGACATATACAAAATTCGCAAACTCTTTGCCGGCGCCAAACCATTTCTCGCCAAGCGCCGCCAGCTTTGCTTCGTTTTCGATAATAATCGGATAATTTGGCCATTGCTTTTGAAGAATGGAAGCAAGAGCAACATGATCCCAATGAAGGTTTGGGGCAAATATGACAAGTCCTTCCTCTGTATTCACAATCCCCGGCACGCCAATGCCGATGCCCATTATTCCATACGGAGTCGTTGGCGCATGGCGAATGGCTTCGTGAATCATCGCGATCATTTTTTCAATGATTGCTTCCTGCTTTTCATTGGCGCGGAAATGGCACATCTTTTCCCAAATAATCTCAGCGTTTAAGTCAGTTAACACAGCATAAATGTAGTTGACCCCTAACTCTATGCCAATTAATGAGCCAGCCGCTTCGTTAAAGCGGAGCATGAGCGGCCGGCGGCCGCCGGTGGAAACGCCAATTCCGCTTTCGCTGACAAAATGTTCGGAAATTAATTCATCGACTAACGCTGATACCGTCGCCTTGTTTAATCCGGTGATTTTGGCGATCTCCGCCCGTGAAATATTATTTTTTTCACGAATCAGCTTTAATACGATATGTTTATTGATTTTTTTGACGAGTCCTATATTTCCTGTTCGCACCATATACAGCCATTCCTTCTGCAAACTTTTTTAGCATGCCGCGCAAATAGGCGGATGAGCCTCTAGCCAATATCATCGATATCGGCTGTATTAAAAAAATTTATCCCGTGATCCATGACATATGCAAACGCACGCAGCAATCCTTTATCGTTTATTTTTTCCACGATCCGCCGATCGCCCACGGCCAAAGCTGATTCCACTCCCTACTAAATCGGTGTTCCCCAGTCTTCTATATTTTATCTTTTTCTTTCCTCTGTGATGTGCAAAATAAAAACGACTTACTGCTTCTGTTTCATAATGTTAGTTTATATACTAAACTAACATAGTTTTTATGTCAATAAAAAACAGATGAATTTATCTTCTTTGCAGAGAAAGAAACTATCTGTTTGAAGTTATGAAGCATTACTTTCATTAATCTAAAAGATGCACTTCGTCGCCGACATGAATTTCTCCCGTCTTGATGACAGAAGCATAAACGCCAAAATAATTATTTCGATGTTGAACGACCGTTCTTAATAGTGAAGGATCCTTTTCTCCTGTTTCCGGTTCAACGGTGATAATCATGCACCGTTCGCAATGCCTTTTTAGCTGAATTTCTACCTCTTGTCCAATTTTCAGTCGGCGGCCAAACCACGTTTCTTCGATAAAAGGAGCTTTATGAACTAATGACAGCAATAAATTCGGCCGAAATCGCCGATAATCTACCGGTTTTCCCCATATTTCCTCCAGCTTTTGTACAGAAGCGTCCGTTACTAATTGAATATGTTCTTCTTCAATTGCCCCAAAAGGAACGTGATCAGGAGTATAACGAATGAGGGAGACTTTCCGGTTTGATTTTCTTTCGATTTCTTTTATCAGTTCTTTATCGCCCCATTGATAGCAGGTTCCGTCTGGAGCAATGATTTCTACAGCCGGATATTCCTCTAAACTTTCTTCACCGATAAATTTCGGGCGGTACTGGATCATTTCCGGAAATTGCGTAATCGTTAAAAACTTTCCCGGCCTCGTTTCATCCAAAAATGCATGGCTTCGATCACCGTACAGCCCATAATTCATTACTCTCGTTTTTTGTACACTTTCTCCTTGAAACGATTTGACAGGATAACGCATGATTTCCTGTATGTAACCGATGAGCATCTTTTCACTTCCTTCATTTATTTTCTCATTTTTCTGTTTATCATTAATATACAAAAACAAGCGATCCATTCCCAGCAGAATGAATCGCCTGCAGCATTCGCTTTATTGTTTTTGGTAGCGCAAAATCGGCTTGCGCGCCGCTGTCGTTTCGTCGAGGCGTTTGACAACGGTTGTATGCGGCGCCTCTTGTACGATTTCCGGATTTTCTTCCGCTTCTTTGGCGATTTGAATCATCGCGTCGATAAACGCATCGAGCGTTTCTTTCGATTCCGTTTCCGTCGGCTCGATCATCATGCATTCCTCGACAATAAGCGGGAAATAAACCGTCGGCGGATGGAAGCCGAAATCTAGCAAACGCTTCGCGATATCAAGCGTGCGGACGCCGAGTTTCTTTTGCCGTTTGCCCGACAACACAAATTCATGCTTGCAATGGCGGTCATACGGCAAATCATAATATTCTGCGAGACGGCGCATCATGTAGTTGGCGTTTAATACCGCGTATTCGGTGACCGCTTTCAGCCCGTCCGGTCCCATCGAACGAATATATGTGTAGGCGCGGACGTTAATGCCGAAGTTGCCGTAAAACGGCTTCACACGGCCGATGGACTGCGGGCGGTCATAATCGAGATAATAGCCGCTTTCTCCTTTTTCCACGACCGGCTTCGGCAAAAACGGAATAAGGTCGGCTTTGACCCCGACTGGGCCGGAGCCTGGACCGCCGCCGCCGTGCGGACCGGTAAACGTTTTATGCAAGTTGAGATGGACGACATCAAAACCCATGTCCCCCGGCCTTGCTTTGCTTAACACCGCGTTTAAGTTCGCTCCATCATAATACAGCTTTCCGCCGGCTTCGTGAACGATATTCGCCATTTCTAAAATGTTTTCTTCAAACAAGCCGAGCGTGTTCGGGTTTGTCAGCATCAATGCTGCTGTATCCGGACCGACGACCCGTTTTAAATCTTCCAAATCGACAAGCCCATCCTCTGTCGACTTGACCGTCACCGTGTCAAAGCCAGCGACTGTCGCCGAAGCCGGATTGGTGCCGTGGGCCGAGTCAGGAACGATTACTTTCGTCCGCTGGAAATCACCGTTTGCCTCATGATAGGCGCGAATCATCATCAGCCCCGTCCATTCGCCGTGGGCGCCTGCGGCCGGCTGCAATGTCACGGCGTCCATGCCGGTAATTTCCTTTAAATGCTCCTGCAGGTCGTACATTAATTCAAGCGCGCCCTGCACCGTTTCTTCCGGCTGGAGCGGGTGGATATGGACAAACCCTGCCAAGCGGGCGACGTTTTCATTGATTTTCGGATTGTATTTCATCGTGCATGAGCCGAGTGGGTAAAAACCGGAATCGACGCCATGGTTTCGTTTCGATAAAGCCGTGTAATGGCGCATAATATCGAGTTCCGATACTTCCGGAAGCTCCGGTTCTTGCATGCGTATATAATCTGCCGGCACGATTTCGCCGATATCGACCGCCGGAACGTCCAATTCCGGCAAGCTGTACCCGATGCGTCCTGGTTTGCTGATTTCAAAAATAAGCGGCTGATCTTTATGCATGGCAATCCCCCAATTCTTTCACAAGCGTGTCGATTTCCTCTTTTGTCCGCAATTCCGTGACAGCGATAAGCATATGGTTCGCCAATTCCGGATAGTCGCGGCCGAGGTCGTATCCGCCGATGATGCCTTTTGTCAAAAGATGTTTGTTGACTTCTCCCACCTGTTTAGACAGGCGGATGACAAATTCGTTAAAGAACGGACCGGTAAACGGCACGGCAAAGCCGCGTTTTGCCAATTCATTTTTCGCATACTGCGCTTTTTGAATGTTCATCGTCGCCATTTCTTTAACGCCTTTTTTGCCGAGCGCCGTCATCGCCACCGATGCAGCAAGCGCGTTTAGCGCCTGGTTCGAGCAAATGTTGGACGTCGCCTTATCGCGGCGAATGTGCTGCTCGCGCGCCTGTAGCGTCAATACGAACCCTCTTCGTCCTTCTTCATCGGTCGTCTGCCCGACAAGCCGGCCCGGAATTTTCCGCATCAGCGCCGCTTTGACGGCAAAATAGCCGCAATGCGGTCCGCCAAATTGCATCGGAATGCCAAACGGCTGCACATCACCGACGACAATGTCGGCGTCAAACTGTCCCGGCGGGGTGAGCACGCCAAGCGCGAGCGGATTGCTGGCAACAACAAACATGCTTTTTTCAGCGTGCACAATCGGCTCAATGTCTTTTAGCGGTTCAATTTGTCCGAAAAAGTTCGGATATTGGACGATGACGCAAGCTACATCGCCAGCCATTTCCGACTTTAGCGCTTCTAAATCAGTAATGCCGCCTGCAAACGGAATTTCAACCACCTCAAGACGCTGTCCTTTCGCATACGTTTTCACGACATCGCGATATTCCGGATGAACGGCTTTCGACAGCAATATTTTTTTCCGTTTCGTGTGCGCAGCGCTTAACAGCATCGCTTCCGCCAGCGCCGTTCCGCCGTCATACATCGACGAGTTAGCCACGTCCATGCCGGTCAGCTCGCAGATCATCGTTTGAAATTCAAAAATCGCCTGTAGCTCGCCTTGCGAAATTTCCGGCTGATACGGGGTATATGCCGTATAAAACTCAGAACGGGAAATAACATGGTCGACAATGGCCGGAATATAATGGTCATACACTCCCGCTCCTAAAAAGGAGACGTATTTTTTCGCATCGGCGTTCTTCGCGGCAAGTCCGGCCAATTCTTTGAACAACTCCGGCTCCGACTTCGCTTTTTTTATATTTAACTCGCCGCGGAAGCGCACGCTTTCCGGAATATCGGCAAACAAATCGTCAATCGAGTCAACGCCAATTACTTTTAACATTTCCTTCTTATCTTCTTCCGTCATCGGCAAATATCGATGCAGCACGTTTCATTCTCCCCTTTTCTATTACTTTGCCCGCTTATAAAACGGCGTCGCAATGACTTTTGCTTTTAGGCGTTTGTTGCGGATTTCCACTTCTACTTTGCTGCCAAGTCCGGCAAATTCCGTTTTCACCAGCGCCAAGCCGATATTTTTCTTTAACGTCGGCGATTGCGTTCCTGTCGTAATAAAGCCGATTTCTTCCCCCTTGGCAAATACTTTATAGCCGTGGCGCGGAATGCCTTTGTCAATCATTTCAATACCGACCAGTTTTCGCGCGGTTCCCTCTTCTTTTTGTTTTTTCAACACATCTTTTCCGATAAAATCTATTTCTTTATTCGTTTTCACCGCAAATCCAAGTCCTGCCTCGATTGGCGTAATATCTTTTGACAACTCTTGGCCGTAAAGCGGCAATGCCGCTTCAAAACGAAGCGTATCGCGCGCACCAAGCCCGCACGGAATAACGCCTTCTTCTTTTCCCGCTTCTAAAATCGCTTCCCAAAGGGCGATCGCATCTTCAGCGCGGCAATAAATTTCAAATCCGTCTTCCCCCGTATAGCCGGTGCGGGAAATAAGCGCTTTCACTCCTTGGAGGTCGACATTATCTTGAAACGCAAAAAACTTGAGTGCGGATAAATCCAGATTGATTAATTTTTGCAGCACTTGTTCCGCAAGCGGTCCCTGCAGCGCAAGCTGGGCAATTTCCGCTGAAACGTTTTCTAACTGCACGCCGCCAAATGCGTGCTTATTCAACCAGGCAAAATCTTTCTCTATATTTGCGGCATTTACAACAAGAAGATATTCCTCGTCCGCTTTTTTATAAATTAATAAATCATCAACGGTACCGCCGTCTTCATAGCACATTAACGTATATTGCGCACGGCCGTCTGTCAATTTCGCAACATCGTTCGTCATCATTTTTTGCAAAAACGCAAGGCTGTCTCTCCCTTTGACGACCAACTCGCCCATATGCGATACATCGAATAGACCTGCGCGTGTGCGCACTGCTTCATGCTCTTCTTTAATGCTCGTAAATTGGACAGGAAGTTCCCATCCGCCAAAATCGATCGTTTTTGCGCCATAGCGCTCGTAAACAGGAAATAGCGGCGTGCGTTTTAACATTTTGTTCCCTCCTCGTTTTTCCATCAACGCAAAAAGGACAGACTCCCCCCTCATCATCATGAGTGGTGGGCTCTGTCCTGGCACCTGAAAGTTTCCCTATTTAAAATAGGTTTCCTCTTGGGTGGTTCACCGGTGGTGAACGCTCTCCAGAGCTGCGTCAAACAAGAGTCTTTTTGCCTGAGAGATTCGCGTTTCCGCTTGCTCCTTCGGCGCTACATCACGTAGTCTCTCCCCTTGTTCTCATCCGCCGCATATATAATTTTCAAGAAAACGGGCAAACTAATGAAGGTAAAAATCGAAAAATAACTTTTAACTTTCTAACTTTATACTACCATTAACAAACAGAGAAGGGCAATAACAAAATAAACGAACTTTTAAATATTAATAAATAATAAACGTTAGTAATTACTGGGATGTTTACATAAACAAAAAAATAAATATTCGTAGTAAGGGAAGGAGATGAATGTGATGCTAGACATTGAAATGGATGAGACGTGGAAGGAAGAATTTATCGAGCGGTTTGAAAAAGATGGTCCATGGGCGAGCTGGGAAATGTACCAGCTCGCATTGGAGGCGGCTATGCATTTAAGCGTGCCTGAATTTGACGGTCTGCAGGCGCCAAAGCATTTGCCGCACTTAACGCCGCTTCCGCATCAGCTCGAAGTCGCAAGACAGGTCGTCGAGAATATGAACGGAAAAGCGATCCTTGCCGATGAAGTCGGACTCGGCAAAACGATTGAAGCTGGACTAATTTTAAAAGAATATATGATCCGCGGGCTGGTAAAGAAGGTGCTCATTCTCGTTCCCGCCTCCCTCGTATCGCAATGGGTGAAAGAATTGAATGAAAAGTTCTTTATTCCCGCCGTGCAGCAGAAAAAAAGCTATGTATGGGAACAATGCGATGTCGTCGTCTCCTCGCTCGACACCGCCAAAAAAAGCCCGCACCGCGAAATCATTTACAAACAGCAATACGACATGGTCATCATTGATGAGGCGCATAAGCTGAAAAATAACAAAACCAAAAACTATGAATTCGTACAAAATTTAAAAAAGAAGTTTTGTTTATTGCTGACCGCCACCCCGATTCAAAATCGGATCGAGGAGATTTTCAACCTTGTTTCTTTGCTGAAGCCCGGCCATTTAGGGAATGCCGAATATTTCGCAAAAACGTACGGCAAAACGCGCTCCCTGCAAACCAACGAGCATTTAAAAGCGCTAGTCAATAAAGTCATGATCCGCAATCGCCGCGCCGATACCGGCATCGAATGGTCGAAACGCCATGTAGAGCCGGTGCTCATCGAATTTACAAAAGAAGAACGTGAATTGTATGAGGCGGTGCAAGCATTAAAGCATGATGGGGAATTGTTGTTTGGCAGTCAATTTTCCCTTATCACGATGCTAAGGGAGGCGTGCAGCAGCCGGGAAGCCCTGTTTCTCACCGTCAAAAATATGATGGACAAATACGAAGGCGATGTTCCGGATTCGTTCCATAAACTGATGGAAAAAATCAATGCCGTCACCACCAATTCGAAAGCGGAAAAAGCGCTGGAGCTGATTCGCTCCATTAATGACAAAGTCATTATTTTTACTGAATACCGGGCAACCCAGCTGTATTTGCAATGGTTTTTAAAGCAGCACGGCATCTCTTCCGTCCCGTTTCGCGGCGGCTTTAAACGCGGAAAAAAAGATTGGATGAAAGAGCTGTTTAAAAACCATGCCCAAGTTTTTATCGCCACCGAGGCGGGCGGGGAAGGAATCAACTTGCAGTTTTGCCGCCATGTCATTAACTATGACCTGCCTTGGAACCCGATGCGGCTTGAACAGCGGATTGGCCGCGTTCATCGCCTCGGCCAGACGGACGACGTCTATATTTATAATTTCGCAGTTAAAAACACGGTCGAAGAACATATTTTAACGCTCCTATATGAAAAAATCCGCCTGTTTGAGCGGGTCATCGGCGAACTCGACGACATCTTGGCGAAAATGAACTTTGCCAACTTGGAGCGTTATTTGCAAGATGCGTTAGTTCACTCTAGAAGCGAAGGAGAAATGAAAATCAAAATGGAAAATATCACAGCCATGATTGAATTAGCCGACCAGCTTGCCAAAGGAGGAGAGCAGTATGCAGCAACATGAAATACGTCACTTTGTCGAGCGGTATTTCCGCGCTAATGAATGCGCAATTCTTGAAGCGAACGACGAATATATGACAGTGCAGCTGACGGTCGAAATGGACAAAGAGTTAATGAACCGGCCGTTTTATTGGCACTATATCGAACGGACTGGAGGCACGCCGCAACCGATGCAGCTGACGCTGATTACAAAACCAACGGAAAAGACAAAAACTCTGCAGGGGGAGCGGCTGCATTTCGGCTCACCGCGATTGCATCAAATTTTCCGCTCTGCGCAAAAACGCGGCAGCTTCATCCGTCTTTATGAAGAACCCGATGCTTTCCAGCACAAACACGTTCCGCTCCATCCCTGGCTTGGCTTGAATGTAAAAATTTCGTATCAATGCGATCGCAAAAAAGATCAAATTTTATCGCTCGGTTTGCACTTAATTGGCGGGACCATTATCGAATCATTTCATGAGCGGCTGCAAAAACGGAAGCTCACGCCGAAAATTCCTGATTACTGTTTTACGATTTCGCCGCTCATCAAACCGAAAAGCGGGATTGGTCGTTTAGAACAATATATTCGCAGCCGCATTGCCGCGGACGATCATACATGGGCGGAAAAAGCAAAAGAACGCTGGAAGGAAGACTTGGCGCTTCTTGACCACTTTTATGAAGGAATCGAAGAGAAGCCGGAATGTTATTATATTGAAAAAGAGGCGCTGGAACAGCAGTACAAGCCGCGCATTATCGTTTCCGTCATTAACGGAGGAATATTTTATTTGCTTCCTCGTTCTTAACGGTTTTTATGTAAAAAAAGGAGCGTCCCTCTATACGAGAGCGCTCCTTTAGGAATGACGCCGAAACAGGAGGCGAAGGGAAAGGGGAATCATCCCAAACCAGTGATACGCTAGCGGCGGTTTTTCTTGTTTTCGTTGCATTCGTTTCTTTTTTCGCTCTTCCTTCGGCAAATCCATATAAGCGACCAATTGTTGGGTGACAAACTTTACATAATCGTTTGCCGCCATCGATGCCACCCCCTTTTTATATTATCCTTTCCATTGCTGTCATTTTTTAATCATGGCTCGTCATTCTCCGTCCACTCGATAATATCGAGCGACGGAAGCAACACGAGAAAAGTGGCGCTATAGCGGATTCCTCCGCTGGAATAGGCGGAAACCGTTGCATGGATGGTCGTTTCATCTATCCTTTTCCACTGATAATCCGCTTTTCCAATCGGGTACAAAAATGTCCCTTCATTTCCCGGCTGTAAATCAGAAAAGGAGGCCAGCTGTTTTTTGATGTCAAAGACAGCCATTTGCATAACAGACTCCACTTCAGAAGATTGTTGCTCATACTTCATCGTTTCCATTTCTACCTCATACAGCGCGAGAACGTGAGCAAGCATAAGAAGAAAGAAAAACGAAACCACGACCGTCAGCGGAAAAATGACACCACTCTGCTTGCGCATGCACACCGCCACCTTGCTAAAAAAGTCGGGAAAGAAACGCTTCATACGTTTTTCCGTCCGTCGCCATTACACGAAGAAAAATTCCGTTATTTGTCGCGGTATAGGCGACACTCTTTACAGACTGCAATGCCGTTTCGTTGCCGGTTCCGTTTACTTGCCGGCGGATGGTCGATTTGTATAGATCAAAACTGACTTGCTCCCCTGTAAACTTTTCTAAATATAACACCGTCCCGCTGCTTTTCCATCGTTTCGATTCGTTCAGCTCCCCCTGCAGTTGCTGCAGGAAAATGTGCCACTCCGTACGGTGAAATCCGTTCACATTATCATAGGTAAATAAACGGGCATCGAACAAAAACGGCAACAGCGAGGTGACCAATAAAACGATAGACAATACGGCAATCATTTCTAAAAATGTAAAGCCTTTTTTTGCATGAATCATCGTTTTCCATACCCACACCTTTCCACGTTACGTCCTGCATAGTCGTTCCAGCGCACGCACACTTTCCACATGTCATTTTCTTCATAGTACGAATGAAGGACAAACGTAGTCCTTCCATCTACTACCGTTGCTTCCGGTTTCATATGTTCTTCATGCAGGGCGACAGACAATAATTGCTGCGCTTTAGCTTTTAGCGCTATATTTTGCCGCTCCATCACCATTTGCGTAAACAACGGCAGCAATACCGTTGTTACAGCAAGCAGCAGCGCGAGGGCAAAAACCGCTTCCATTAACGTAAATCCGCTACATTTTTTGCACATAAAACCTCCCTTTCCCAAGCAAAAATATAATTTTATAGGTACTGTCTTTTCCTTTTAATAAAAGCGCTCCCGCTTTATTCACATTTCCGTTTTCCAAAAAGAGAAGCGGTAGCGTCAGCGTCGTCATCTGAAACTCCCATGGATTCGGAAGCGTGCGGGTGAAAATCATTTTTCCGGTTTTCGCTTCCATCATCTGATACTCGGGGCGGCTTTCCGAAAATGTCACTGCCACCGGCGTTTTATGCGTCATCGCATATTGCTGCGCGTATAGTAAATCATCACGCAGCTGCGTAATGACATATGTTTCTGTTTTCTGCCGCACCAAGCTGCTTAATGAAGGAAGTGAAACCGCCATCAACACGGTGATGGCGGATAAAACGAGAAGCATTTCGGTAAAGGTAAACCCGCGATCACGTTCCACTTTCGCTTACTTCCCCGTCGCTATTAATTTGAATGGAGTGGCCGTTTGGGCATTTATCCGACTTAATGTACTTTCCATCGATCAGCTCCTGTACAGTAGGAATTTTGTTATTCTCCATCTCATAAGCCTTAACCTGCGCTTGGACGGTATTGACAAACGCCGCGCATCCTTTATTGTTAATCATTCCGTTATGTTTGGTTATATTTGGAATGACAATCAACAATAAGACAGAAATAACCATTAATACGATTAGCATTTCAATAAATATAGGGAAATACCCATATTTTCGTGTTATGGCTCATCAAGAAGGCCGGAGTCTTACTCCGCCTTCTTTTTATGCTTTAAAAATCCTGCTTATACATCACCTCGCATGGTACTCCATATTCCTGGCACCATGCTTCAAGCTGTTCTTTCTTCGTTTGAGAAACGGTATACCACAACAAAATTGGCTCTCCAATCTGCTGGCGCTGTATGAATCGGAACAAATACGCGTACTTCTCGACCTTTCGCTTGTTTTCGGCCATTTTTTGCAGAATATCGACTTCCAAGAAGTACATCTGCCCGTGATACGTGAACCGTGCGTCAGATACAATACTGTATTCTTTGCCATCTTCTTTCCATCTTGTTTTCGCTTCTGCTTTCCAGTCGTGCGGATAGTGGTAGAAGATATAGATGTCATTCCGCATGACTATGTGTTCGAGTGGACTGTTTCCTGTCACCGTCACTTCGCCACCGATCATTTCTGCCCCCTTTTTATTGAGATAGTACACATGCTCCCTCAATGCTTTATAGTTCAAATATTCCCGGATAGACTGTAGCACCCGATTTGCATTCCGTTTGCTTCCCAGGTCGAACATATATTGAATTTGCGAACGGCTTAATGCGCCTAGGCTATTCAAAGAATATAGTATCTTCATCTGCCGTTCGGTTAGTTTTTCTAACTTTAGCAACGCGGTACACCTCCAGCCTTTTCGTCATTTCATCATCAGTGATGTATGGTACTTGGACTATTTTTTTCTCATGCGTCTTGATGATCGCGCGGCCTGGGATGTCAGACGGAAGTTCTTCTGCGCCTTGTTCGTCGATCACGACAGCTGACGCATATCCGGTCGGCAGGCGAAACGAGATTTTCAAGTCCGCGTTCTGTTTAATCTGCCTTGGCAGAGTGTCGCTGGTCGGATATTGCGTGCAGAAAATGAGGCGAATTCCTAGCGCGCCACCGATTCGTGCGATTTCAGAAAGAATGCTTTGGCAATACGAAAGTAAATCACGCATTGGTTTTTCCATGAACTTTTCTGGAACGAGCTGTGCTGCTTCATCGACAATGATGAACATTCGTTTTTGTATAGGCGTATGCACCACGTTAGACCATCCATTTCGCTTAAATTCAGCCATTTTTTGTTCGAGCAGTACCTTTATACTCGTTAGGCATTCAAACGCCTCTATTGGGTCACTGGCGACGTCTATGACTTGTTTGATTTCACGGTACCGATCAAATTCCAAACCGCCTTTCATATCAATAATCAAAAATTCCACATCGTTGGGATGATGCTCAATGAGATATGTCATCATCATTTTTAAAAACACTGTTTTCCCGAATCTCGTCGTCCCTCCTGCTACACAATGCGGCGTTTTATCGAAATCGTGGAAAATCCAGCCTTTCTCATTGAAACCTAGTGGAACGACCCAGCCTGGCATGTTCGGAACATCACTATATGGTACTTTTTCTGGAATGTCGTTTTGAAAAACATCGATGTATAACCATTTCTTGAACGTGACTTCAACTGGTCGATCCAGAGTAGCAGCAAGTATTTCTTCAACTGGTTCCAACGCTTTTTTAGGTATCCCTAACGGTACGCGATACACATAACGCACACAGTAGTCCTTTTGTTCTGTTGCAACAAGCTTCGGATAGACAAACTCCTTTCCCTCGACTGCTCCGACTTTCAAATTACGAAATACTGTATCAATCACTCGTTCCTCTTTATGCTTGTTCTTAACTCCGGCCAAGATTGCCGCTGAACCAGCAAGGACAGGAATCGCTAACAATTCGAACAAGAAAAACACCCCCAGAAAAAAGAGATACTATCCCAATCATCGAGCATATTCCCGATGGCTTGGGCATACGCATGATAATAGGGTTTCAAATGAACCCGCTCCCCGTCCATAGGGGAATATGCGTGGGAACATGTCACAAAAACAAAATGGACAGCTTATGAATGAAATAAAACATGCTCGCGCATATTCCCGCTTGCATTCCCACATTCAAGACAAAGGACACGCTTTCCTTGTCTACCCATCCTTTGTTCTCCGCATAGGCAATTCCAATCAAAACAAGCCCTCCACCGATCACTTCGATCATTTTCGCTGCCCCCTCATGTTGTATTTCACAAAATCCTCGTCATCCATAATTTGTCTTGCGTACTCCGCGATCAACGATTTTGGAATCTGAATGTACTCCTCATCCTCGATGTGTCCCAACTCCTTGCCGATCTGTTCATAAAGCGAATAATATCCTCTGAACTCTTTGTCGTTCACTTCAAAACGCTGGATATAGTCAAACAGCTTCTGCTTCTTCTCCTTTGTGTCTGCGCCGTAATAAAGCTCTTTCAAATAATCCGAACTGTGTAGATAAGGAGTTTGATCAAGATACTCGAATTCGTTCGTTTTCCGATGCCGTCTTCGATGTTCGGCATATGCCTGGAAGATGCTCTGCAATACCCCTTCATGTTCCAACCTACCTTCCTCCCTTCATTCCCTGTTTTCTGGAAGATTGCATGATTACCGACTTTGAAGGAAATCGGGTATGTTACGTGGAATTTTGTTTGGTATGGTAAAGGGTATTCGGGAAGGATTGTCCAATATATCTTGTCCTTAAATTTTTATTTAAAGATTTTTAAATAAAAATTTAAAAGACGTTACGGAACTAAATGGAGAATGTAATTTTAAAAGGACGGTGGGACTTTCGTGGCCAACGGAATCTTTCGAAACAGAATATCTTTTTGGATAAAGGAAAAAGGACTAATCCAAAGAGCAATTGCTAAAAAAATGGGGAAAACTGAACAAACTTTTTCGAAATGGTGTAATAATGTCACCCAACCGGATTTAGAGGAAGCATACATACTTTCGCGTTTAATCGGGGTATCATTAGAAGATTTGTGTGAGATGGTCTACGAAGAAACAAAAAAAGAGCCTACTCAAAGCGAGTAGGCTGAATTGCTTGCTTTTATGTAAAATTTTGTCTTGCGTATAGGCAAGAAGATGGTAAAATTGGAAATGTTGAAAAGCTAAAAAAGGGGGATTTTTATGTCGGACAAACCAAAGAAATCCATTTTCAAGCGCTGGTGGTTCTGGGTGATCGCGATCATTGTAGTGGGCGCGATTGCTGCGGGTGGTTCCGGTGGTGAGGAAGAACCAAAAAAGGTAGCAAGCAATAAAGCCACCGAAGCCAACACTACGCCAAAAAAGGAGAAGGAATTTAAAATAGGGGATACCGTACAGCTTGGTGACAATGTGCTAACCGTAACAAAGGTGGATAAATCAGCAGGAAATGAATTCGATAAACCAAAGCAAGGAAATGAATTCGTGATTGTGCATGTACGTATCGAAAACAAAGGGAAAGACAAAATCGACTATAACCCACTTGATTTTAAATTACAAAACAGTAACGGTCAATTAGTGGATACGGCAATCACAAGCATCGGAAGCGATACAGCATTGCAAGCTGGGCAATTAACGCCAGGAGGAAAAGCGGAAGGTACGATCACATTCGAAGCTCCAAAAGGAGATACTAAATTACAATTACAATATACACCAAGCTTCTGGAGCGATAAAACTATCAAAGTAAACTTGCAATAAAAAAGGCCCTTCTCATCGAGAGGGGCTTTTCACATGGAATCATCTTCATCGTCCTCATGGAAAAATGGATATTTCAGGAGCATTTTCTGGAATGAACCTTCATCCTTGATTGGGAGTCGACGTGGAGATTGGTAGTAGCATTTCTGATGCATGACGGTGTTTATGTTGATACAACTATACACCCTATACACACTCCAATATGCTTTGCCGAATTTACTAATCAGCTTATGTAATCGCTTTTTATTAATACTTTTTCGTCGTACATTGAGTCCACCTTAAGTATCAGGAAAAATAACAACAAAGGCATCAGCAATGTTTTAGCATATTACTTACGAATAAAATAGCTAAGAATCCTTAATAAAATACCATTATTTTACAAAATTTTATGTTATATTAGTATATAAATGTCGGGATTTTTGAGAAAAAAATTTTCATTTCTCCCCCTTCTTCAACGTAAATTTAATACCATAATTTGATTTAAAGGGGGAATATTTCCATGAAGTTTAAAAAAATTGTTAGTTTATCCTTTGCTGTGTCTATGTTATTTTTTCCATTCCTTGTAGAAGCAGCCCCTAATGATGAGGTAGAACCCCCAAAAACCGTTTCCGAAATTAACGTGTCTCATGGAAAAGGAGCATATGTCCAGGGAGAAGTCATTGTCCAATTTAAAGATCGAGTAAATGCTGAAGAAAAAGCAAAGGTATTAAAAGGAGTTGGGGCAACGGCCGTTCCAGATAATGATCGAGTTAAATCTAAATTTAATGTGCTAAAAGTAGGAAATGTGGAAGCTGTTGTGAAAGCATTAAATAATAACCCGTTAGTAGAATACGCGGAGCCAAACTACTTATTTAAAGCAACTTGGACTCCAAATGATACGTACTATCAGGGTTATCAATATGGTCCACAAAATACGTATACCGATTATGCTTGGGATGTTACAAAAGGTAGTAGCGGTCAAGAGATTGCTGTTATTGATACGGGTGTAGATTATAAACATCCTGATTTAGATGGAAAAGTCATTAAAGGATACGATTTCGTAGATAATGATTACGATCCAATGGATTTGAATAATCATGGTACGCATGTAGCTGGAATAGCAGCTGCGGAAACAAATAATGCTACAGGTATTGCCGGCATGGCCCCAAACACAAAAATTTTGGCTGTGCGCGCTTTAGATCGAAATGGCAGTGGTACTCTAAGTGATATTGCCGATGCAATCGTTTATGCTGCTGATTCAGGCGCTGAAGTCATTAACCTTTCACTTGGTTGTGATTGTAGTACAACGACATTAGAGAATGCTGTAAACTATGCATGGAATAAGGGATCTGTAGTAGTTGCCGCAGCCGGAAATGATGGATCCTCTACAACATTTGAACCGGCTTCTTATGAAAATGTAATTGCAGTTGGTGCAGTAGATCAATATGATCGGTTAGCATCATTCTCGAACTATGGAACATGGGTAGATGTCGTAGCTCCAGGGGTAGACATTGCCTCAACTATTACTGGTAACCGATATGCCTATATGTCGGGAACTTCCATGGCATCCCCTCATGTAGCTGGTCTTGCAGCCTTATTAGCAAGTCAAGGACGGAATAACGTAGAAATTCGCCAAGCCATCGAGCAAACAGCAGATAAAATCTCCGGAACTGGAACATACTTCAAATATGGAAGAATCAATTCTTATAATGCTGTAACATATTAAATATTAGTTGACTAAACGAAAACATATATTTAAAAAATTTCATTATTAAATAACGACACCGTTCCCAATACCAAGGGCACGGTGTCTTCATTCAATCTTTTGGAAAAATCAAGACATACAGATTATGTAAGAAAGCTTGCTCTGCCATAGGAATTGAAGAGGAAAATCAATAGCATTCTTTTTTATCTCAGCAAAAATAAAAAACCTGCCAAATGGCAGACAAATAACTAACTCTAACTAACTCTTTTTTTCTTTCTTCTTTCTTTTGTAAGACGAATCGATAAAATGTTACTCAATTTAAAGATTCGCCGTTGTTTTCTTAAGGTGCAAAAGGCGTTGATATGTGCATCTCCTACAGCCTCTAGGATAATAACCCTTTGACTCAATTCGCCACGATCGCTTAGATAAATTATTTCGACCGGTTCTCGATTCTCCAAAGCGTTCAGAAGCAATCCCCTCACGGCTACTCCCTCCTCCTCTTTAATTACAATTATAAAAGAACTTATGTTCGTTTTTCAATAAAAATAGGAACAAATGTGCGATGTTTAATTTAAAATAAAAAACTCCTCTCGAATGAGAAGGGCTTTTCATATGGAATCATTCTCGTCATCTTCGTTGAAAAATGGATATTTCAGGAGCATTTTCTGAAATGGACCTTCATCTTTGATTGGGAGTTTACGTCGCGGAGATTTGTAGTAACATTTCTGATGAATGACAGTGTTGATAATGTCGAGGAACACTTTTTCGTCCATCTGAACCGGTTCAGAACAAACAGGACAACGCAATCTGCCTACGATTTCGAACATACCTACTTCCTCCTAAAACAGCATTCATTCGATAAATACCACATTGAATTGTAACTTCCTGCTTTTGTTCCCATGTAAATAACTGTATAATTTTTCTTGTACTAAAAAAAGGGGGAGGAATTTTATGAAGCACTTAAAAACATTGGTTTCTGTTGTTGTCGCTTTGACTTTTATGTTTATTCCAATGAGCGCAACAACTAATGCTGCGACAAAAAATATGTACGTCCACTTTATCAATGTTGGACAAGGAGATAGTATTTACATTAAAGCTCCTAATGGTGAGGACATTCTGATTGATGGCGGCAACAAGGATGGCAGCGATGTAGTTGCATACCTTAAAAAACAAAAAGTGAAAGACATTGAATTTATGATTGCTACTCATCCCGATGCCGATCATATTGGTGGACTCGACGAAGTTTTAAAGGCCTTTCCAGTGAAAAGTGTGTATGCTCCAAAAGTTAGCCATACTTCCCAAGCGTATAAAGATTTTCTTACTGCAGTCAAAAACAAAAAATTAATGATCAAAACTGCCAAAGCTGACGTAACTCTTTCCATCAAAGGTGTAACCGCAAAATTTGTTGGTCCTGTCAAAACATATAGTACAAGTGATACAAATGACTGGAGTGCAGTCTTAAAGATCACCTATGGTAAAAATTCATTCCTTTTCACTGGTGATGCAGAGGCAAAAGCTGAAGCAGATATGATTAAGGCGAAGAAAGATTTGCGCGCTGATGTATTAAAAGTTGGACATCATGGAGCTAAAACTTCTACAAGTACTGCTTTCCTGAACGCTGTTAAACCAAAATATGCAGTAATCTCTGTTGGGAAAAACTCATACGGCCATCCAACAAAAGAGGTACTTAATCGCCTCAAAGCTGCAAAAGTTACTGTCTATAGAACAGATCAAAAAGGAACGATTGTTTTCACAAGCAACGGTTCTAAACTTTCAGTAAAGACGGAGAAGCGCTAATGAAAAAGGTGAAAGGAATTATTGATCGTTTCGAAGATGATATTGCTGTAGTTGAGATCAACGGAAAAACTCACGACTTTCCGAAGTCCATTTTTCCAAAAGAGGCTGATGTAGGAGATGTTGTTATCATTGAGGTGACAGTTGATAAAAAAGCAACCGAAAAGTTAAGAAGAGAAATTGAGGAATTGATGAACGAAGTATGGGAAGATTAAAAGCCCCTCTCGATGAGAAGGGCTTTTCACATATTCTTCTATACACATTTGCACCCCCAAAGCATATAGAACTTCTTCATAAACATTTGAAATTATCGCTAAACCAAACTTATACGAGTCTTCACATCATACAGAGTTCCTTCAGAAACAAGAAGGTGGTGACTACATTGATCGGGGAAAGACTGCGTAAAATACGGAAACAACGTGGTCTTACGCTTCAAGAAATAGCCGACAAATTAGGTGTTGCCAGAAGTACATATGCTGGATACGAAAGTAACTATCGACAACCACCATTAGAGATATTAGTTCAAATATCTGAAATACTAAAAACTAGCACCGATTATCTATTAGGATTAACGAACAATCCGTATCCGAAGGAGCCGACACGAAACATAAAAGAACTATTAAAAGAAAATGATCTTCATTGGGATGGAGTACCACTAACAGATGAGGAACTAAAACCTCTGCGTGATATATTAGAATTAATTGTTCGACATCGGCTCCCAAAAGCGATACAGGAAGAAAAAGAAAAATAAAAGCTAGCATGCCTAATGGGAACAACAGTCCCTGCCGTTTGTGGCAGGGATCGTGATTTTAAAACAGCATATTCCACGTTTTCGGTCCAACAATTCCATCCGCCGTAAGACCTTTTCGCTTTTGATATGCTTTTACTGCTGCTTCTGTCTGTTTGCCGAAAACACCGTCGACTTTGACTTTCAGTGCCCGTTGGATGCGTTCGACGTCTTTTCCCTTCGAACCAATTTTTAAAGGTTTTCCTGGATAAGGCACGATTGCCTCTGACGAAGACTGTTGTTTTACCTGTTTTTGAGTAACAGCTGTTTTGTACTCTAATTCTTTATCTGTGCCATACCCTTTGTAATTGTATTGCAAATGAGGTTTATCCTTGAATGTTTTCCAATCACCGCCCCATTCGAATCCTAACTGTTTTGCTTTTGCAATGGCTTTTTTAATCTCCGGTCGATTATAGCCATTCCAATCTGTTTTTCCGTTCACGATCGGGACGAAATCAAGGGCTTGTCCGACAAGATGATAAGAGCGCGTCGTTTGTGAGACGCCTTTTTTCACGTTTTCCCGTTGCTGTTCTTCAGTGCGGATGGTTTCGTAAATCAAAATATCGATATGGTTGTCAACGCACCAGTTGTACCACTCCATCGCTGCCTTTTTCGTGCGTGGAGCCAGCTTTTCAAGGTTAGCGATGTTCCGTTCATGATAGGTCATGCACATTATTGACCATCTCCCTCTGCTTTTTCGAGTGCATATTTCACTGTCGCCACCGAGCCAACGCCATACAGCGCATATTGAAGCCCTTGGACTAACACTTCAAAAGAAAAAGCGCTGCTTTCGAATATGGAGAAAGCAACGCCTAACACAACCGCAACAATTGGGATATAACGATTAGGAATGTTTGTTGCCTCACGAATGGCATACAACAATACTGCCAATGCCACATATGCGGTGAATTCAATCGAAAGAATAGCTTCCATTTACCATCATCCTTTCAGGTAATTTAGTAACGAAAAAATAAAAGTGACTGCCACAGCTGCGGCACTCACTAGTAACGAAATGGTATCTTTTTTGTTCCTTTCTTGCTTATCTAGACGTGTTTCAATTTGTTTAAGTCGTGTCTCCATTTGCCCAAAACGCAATTCAGCTTCATTTCGTGTCAAAAAATTTGCGCTGTATGCGTCCAATTTGTTTTCGATGCGTTCCAGGCTTTTGGATAGTGCTGCAAGTTGGGTCTCGAGTGTGGCGATGCGTTCGTAGTCTTTTTGCTCCAATGTCGAAACCTCCAATCTTTAGAAAGGCATAAAAAATACGCCTTCGTTTTGGCGTTGGTTTTTTTGTGCAATAAAAAAGAACCTTACGCTGCGTATGGTTCACCAGTGATTTCTTGATATTGTTCCGCCGTGATTTTTCCGGCTTGCACAAACACTTTTACGTCATCGTTAGTGTAGTAACCGCGTTCATAATAACGTTTAACAACAGCGTACCAATCAAGCGCCATGATTAAACGACCCCCTTCGCAGATAAATCTAATAATAATTGAGCTTGTACTTCTTCTAACTCTGTAAGCCGTGCTTCCTTATCAACAAGCTCTAAAAGCATTTCCGCGTTTTGTTGCTCCAATTCCATCACTTGCTCCGTCAACGGCTTCACATAAACCGGCTCTTGCGGCTCGGTTGCGTTCGGGTCGGGATACGAAAACTCTAATTCTAGCGTTTGCGGATTAACGCGGTATCCGTTGCATTGTGCGAAATCCGCCGCGTATTGACCGAACTCTAGCTGAATAACGCCGACTGTATCGCGGACGCGCTCTTTTAACGCTTGATATGTTTCAAAATCTTGTTCGATGGTTGTTTCGACAACTGCGCCCATCATTTCGCCTGTGTCGAGAATAACGTTGCCTGTGGTTTTGTCGTAATAGATTTTTCGCCCAATTTGATTTATCATGTTATCCCTCCTTATTCAAATGCTATCCAAGAATATGTTCCGTTAAAGTTTTTTTGCGACCATGTTACAGTCCCGTTACTTATTGATAAATTTGCTGACTTATCTATTTGTGTAGCTTGCGAAGAATAGGAAGATGTCACCCAAGCATAAATAACTGCATTAAATTCCGCGCGAATTTCTATTATACCTCCACTTGTAGAAGAACTCGTCATATTCGTTAAAAGAATATATGTTGGATTGAAGCCTAACCCACTTATCGTCGCGGTTGTACCTGAATTTAACGTAATAGAGCCTGTTGCCCATTTTTTATTTTGCATCCCACTAATCGCACTCACAAACGCACTCCACGCGTCCGTATCATTCACCGTTCCGCCCTTCGCACGAATCGCCTCTGCTAACTGTGCTTTAATTGCGTTTAAATGGTCTTGCAAATCCTGTACGCCTTTTACTGCACTTAATATGTCATCGTTTGCGTTCAAACGCTTGTCAAACGTATATGTCCAAACATCGTCATTCATTTCGATTGTGAGTGTGTGGGCGTTTCCGTATTTAATCGCATCCCATTGTTCCTGTGTTAAGCTAACCGTAAATTGTTGTCCGCTTGTTGGATTCGTTCGTGTTGCGATGGTTATTCCGTTGATTTTTTCGGTGATGGTGGACATCGTTCCGTCTGTCGTGATGGAATACGATAAAATATTGCTTTTATCGGATTTTTGACCGATGTAGCCCGGTATGACGGAAATGGTTGTGACTGTCCATGTACCGTAGAAGCCGACTTTTACCGTTGCTTCTTCGTATATAAATAACGGACTACTAAAATTCAATGAAAATGTGTTGTCAAATAAAGATGAAGGATAACGTTTTACCCCTGTTCCATTTGAAGCAATTAATGAACGCACCCCCCATGAAACTCCATCGTATTTTATCTGACTAATTCCTTCATTTACACTATCCCACCATAATATAAATACCTCATTATTCTTGTTAGCTGTAATCGTAGGGTATCGGTTATTGTCAGTGGTGTCATCGGTTAGTTTAACCATCGGAGACCAACTTGCACCACCATCATCGCTGTAAGCCACACGAATATTAGCCCACCCTGTTGTATTATCCGCACCATGCCACGCCACCCATATCCGCCCGTTTGGCGCGACACATGCGGATGGGGAGGATTGGGAGTATGCGTTGCCTGTATATACCGCATTACTCCCCCATGCAGAAGAAACATAGGAAGAATTGTAATTTTTGGTTGTATATTCTTTTGTAAGTATCACAATAGAGTTATTCGTTGAACTTTCTGCAAGAATAGACGGATTATTAGTGGTTCTGACTACAATAGATGGGTTTCTAAAATCCCACCCAGAAGTGTTATAGGTCGTAACCTGCTCCACACTTCCCCACGTAACACTTCCGTCAGCGTTAATCGTACCTTTCGCATAACGGATATTGAACGAGTTCGGATACGTGGAGTTTTTCGATGCCCATGCCGCGTGGAGTTCCGTTCCTGCGCTGTTGATGGCGAGGGAAACGTTGCCGACTGCACTTTGTCCTGTATCTATATCTTGATATACTTTATTTGCAGAATTGGTTGCATCAAACGAAACGAAAGTTACTTTTCCAAAAGGACTGTCAGTAGTTAGTGTGTAAACCATAGTGCCTTTGTTTACAACTGCACAATCGGTAGCACCCACACTTCCTGTCAAAGCAACTGATGTAGGAAAAGTAGCGCCATTATCTTTTGAAATATAAGCATATGAATAAGGAGAAGTGTTAGGTCTTTTTACAAGTGCAACCAACCAACCATTCGACAACCGCACCAACTTACGCCCGCCGTTGCCCGATGTGTCATATGCTTGGTTGACGACTGTTACATCCGTTCTTGTTGGCATTACGAATCACCTCACATATTCAAAACGTTATTGACTGACGTAATTAAATCGCCGCGCATGGCGTTTAATACTTGTCCGATTTCTTGCAAAGCGCCTTCCACTTCTGATGATGTGTAATAGCCGCCGCTGTCGGTAATGCTGATTGCGTCCGCCGATGTGCTAATGTTCAATTGTGAAGCTGGCACTTTTCCGTTTGCATCAAGTGTAGCAACGCCGTTCGGTTGTCCTTTTTGGTTGTCTAAATAGTTTTTCGCGTTTGTTTCCGCCTGGTTGGCTTTTGCTTGCGCGTCTGCTTGAATGTCAGAAAAATGTTTTCCGTCCACTGTATCCGCGTCTAAACCGCTTCCTGGACCATCGTTGCCGGCGTTCCAAACAGTTTGACCGTTTACTTTTAAACCGGATGATCCTACCCCTTGTATATCTAAAACATCATCGCCGTTTAAAATAATGCGAGCATCATAATCGGTTGATCCATCGTTTGAAAAATCAATGAAAGGCGTTCCGCCGCCTGTACTTCTTAATTCAAGCCCCGGATTTGACGCACTGCTTATAGTTAAAGCTCCTGTCATCGTGTCGCCGGCTTTTTTCACATATGTTCCATCATGGTTGTGGTCTGAACGGGCAACGGTTGTGGCGCTACCATTTCCACCGAATGAAACCGAAATTGTACGATCGGCCGATAGATCTCCACCGCCCGTTAATCCTGCTCCGACGTTAATTTTTCTTCCGATTGGTACTCCATCAGTAATGCCATAGCCTGATAGAGTAGTAGGTTTCCCGGCAATGTCCGCCCAGTTTATTGTTCCGATTACGTCCCAGGATGTTCCGTTATCTCTATAAATTTTCTTCGTATCTGTCGCGACATATAATCTTCCAGCTACACCAGCAGATGGTTTAGATGCGTCTGCTCCAGCTTGTATAGAAGGAGCGCCTCCGGCGTTTTGAACACCATCGGTGATTCCATATCCCGACAACGTTGTCGGTTTTCCGCTTGTGATCTTACTCCAGTCTAGATTTGGAATATCAGACGGCGACAATGATTGTCCGTCTGTCACGCGACCTTTTGCGTCAACTGTGACCTTTGGATATGTCCCTGGCGTTACTCCGCTGTTTGCAAGCGTTACGGCGATGGATGCATTTGCTGATCCGTCAAAAGATGTTGAGCCGGTTGCATCGCCAGTTAGCGAAATCGTTCTAGCTGTTTGCAATTTTGACGCTGTTGCGGCGTTCCCATCGGCATTTCCTGTTATAGATGTCGGTAGTTTTCCGTTAGCGTCAAGTTTCAATATTTTGTTTGGAGCTGGAGATGTTACAACATCGGATGTTTTGACCGCGTCAGTGATGCCGTATCCATCCACGGTCGTTGGCTTATTAGTGATATCTGAAAAAGGATGTGTGTGGCTCGATGGCGCAACACCTGTCACATCAATCGTTACTTTGTCATTCGCCGCATCCGGTGTGAGAACAATGTTTTGTCCGGCTACTAATTCCAACGTGTCTGTTTTCGAATCCGCCGCGATAGTGGTTGTTCCTACTTTCACATTGGAAAATGCGTTTTGGTTTGGTTCTGCACCGGACTGAATGCCATCTAATTTTGCTTTATCTGTTGCACTCATAGCACCAGGAGTGCTTGATGTTGCGTTTGGTACTGCAATAGTTACCCTGTCATTCGCCGCATCCGGTGTGATGGTTACGGCGTTCCCTGCGACTAGCTCCAATGTGTCAGTTTCGCTGTCTGCATCAATATTTGTGTTTCCGACTCTGATTGTAGAGAATGCGTTTTGGTTCACTTCCGCGCCTGTTGCGATGCTGTCCAATTTAGCCTTGTCTGCTGCGGAAATCGCTCCTGGTGATGTGGTTGTAGCAATCGGCAATTGCGATGCCGGAACTTTCGCATTTTCATCCAGGCTGGCGTAACCATTCGGCTGGCCTTTTTCTTCCTTATGCTGTGCATTGGTGAAAAGAGATTTCAAAGCGTTATATGTTTTGTTAAAGAACCAGTTAAACCAATCGGCTGGCGGTTTTTCAGTCGCCCCCCATCCGTTATCTTTCTTGCTTTGCGGCGGTTCAACGCCTGTCGCATTCCATTCTGGCAAGTTATTTTGATCGAATGGCATATTTTTCACCCCTCTTATACCGGTAAATTGCTGTCGTCAGAATCCGCGAACGCGGCTCCTAAATAACCGCCAATCACTTGATTAATATCAGAAAATCCTTCTGTATCGCTGTATTCTGATGTAGCTGATTGAGAAGAAAAGCTGAATGTTCCCGTTAATTCGATGCTCGCCACTCGAATACCAGCCGCCACCGTCTTTTTCACAATCTGTGCGAATTGTTTCGGTGACATTCCGACTTCATTTAGTCTCCGTAAAGGAATTTGAATGAGTGAAATGGCGGCCGGTTCAGGATGGACCGGATCTTCGCAAAGTTCTTGGATGCGAATTTCCTTTGGATCAGCGTTCAATGCAATGGAAAGAACGCGGATAATGGTGTCAATCGTACCGTCTGAAAGGTTACGAGCCACTTTGGAACGCAACAATATACGATAGATTTCATCCGTTGCCGCACCGCGCGGCTGCCCAATGTCTTTTCCTATATCGTCCAAAACGACCCCTTCTGCCTTTTCGACATCTTCCCATTCTTCCATGCGGTCAAAAGTTTCTTTAATTAGGTCAAGTTCATCAGTAAGAATTTTGATGATTTTGCCAATGTTGCTGTCAGGGTCTTTTCGATACCTATCCGTCAGCCGTTCTAACATATCCGTAAAAAAACTCATACAACTTGCACCTCGATGTCCGTGTGCGAGATTTGAGCCACTTGGGTAACGTCGATTGGGATATTTTCTGTTCCTAATGGCTGCCCTTTTATCCCGACGAGCAATTCCACATCGTCAATTCCTTCGATTTCATCAAGCTGTTTCAGTAATTTAAAAACAACCACTGTTTCCCCGGCGTTCAATCCGGTATAAAACGTTCCGTCAGCATCTTCGCCACCGATGTATTTGATAAATTGCGTTTTGATTTGTTGTACGCCATCGGCAGGAAAACTATCATTTTTGTGAATGGTCGCTTGAATCGCGATAGGTACTTCTGTCACCCAGCTAAATCGGATCGTATGAGGATTTCCTGCCATATCTAGCACTTCGACCTGCTCTGTTCCGTGTGTTTTGATGCCGCCTGCTTTTTTCTTGAAAATGGCTTGTGCAATTTCTTGTGGGTCGCCTCCCAAAACATACGTTGATAGGCTATGCGGCGGCCGCCCTGCTTCATCGGGAGTGGATTCGTCGTTTTCGATCACGACAGCGGCGCGAACGCCGTTGATTTTCAACAATTCCCCTCGAATAGAATCGACGGTAGTGGATCCCAATCCAGCTAAAGTTTGCTGGTATCGCTCCACAAATTCGGCGTCTGTTTCGCGTTCTCGGCCACCCGTAACCGGTTCTGGATTGGTCACGCTGATGATATTTTCGTTGGGATTGCTTACAATCGTGATCGTATTTGCGGCAACATTACCTTGACTCCCAACTTCCGTACAAACAACTGTACCGGTTCCCACGCCATTTTCATCAAGCGTCACCGAACCGGCCAATTCAAACAAAATTCCATTTTCCGTTTCAAACAGTGTTCCTTCCTCCACGACAAAACCGGGTGTGCCGCGAATTTCAATCGTTCCTTGTGCGTGTTGCTCCTGCAAACGAGTAATTCCAAACTGCCAGGCTTTGCGGTCTAATTGAATTCCTTCCGCTTTGTGCATGTACCTGCTGTTATAGACCTTCTCCGCTACTTCCCATATAATCGCTAGAAACCACGCAAAAAGACGAATGAGGATACCAAGGAATGATTTCTCACTTACGTTGATATCCTCACCGAATAGTTCTTTTGCTTTCAAAGTCATATCATCGATGAGATCACTGTATCGCTTGCGCTTAAATCCGTTTTTATCCAGCAATCACATCCACCCCTTCCAATTGGAGCGGCTGGCCGTCATCCTTTATAAACGTGGCATCGACTTTTAAGGAACGACCTTCGCGTTTGAAGGAGACATTTTCGACTTGCTGTATGCGTTCTTCTTGCGCCGACGCCTCGGCGATCGCGTCAGTTGCCAGCGCTTCATCGAATTTCTTCACAAGAAAAGGCGAGCGGTCTAAACCGTGATTCTCGTTTAAAAACCACTCACCTTTTCTCGTCTGAAAAACGCTTTGGAGCGATTGGGCCAATTCCTCGTCGCCTTCTACCATCACGACATCGCCGTTTTCGATGACTAAATCGCCATCTACGATTTTAGGTGCTCTCATTGCAATACCCCCAATACAATGGCATCTTGTACGCTATGGGTGCGGTGGAATTCGGGATCGAATGGGCGATTTGTCAAATTGTCTAGCGCTCTCTCTGCAAATCCAATAACTACGATGTCACCAGGCCGCAAAAAAGGCGTGTACACAAGGTCTTGTTCTACTTGGACCGTTTGTGTAACGCCGTTGATTTTAGCCGAGAAGGATTGTCCTTTGTTCAATTTAAACCGCTGGAACATGACAGGCACATCTTCCAGCAATCCATACGGCTCTTTTGTTCCGTCTTTGTAGACCGTCATAAAAAGCAATTGAATGTCCGCTTTACATTCGTTTTCATGAAACCGAACGACTTTTGCTGGCGCAATCGTATGAATAGACAATTTGATTTGACGCGCAAATGCGTCTAAAAACTTTGTATCCTTTGCCATCAAATCACCTCAAACTCGGTGATAAAATCGTTCCCGTCCGCTCGGTGTTCGCCTTTTCGAGCGCGGTATTTCCCGTTCGCTGTTTTGCTTTTGATTTCAATAATAGAAGCGGTAGTGATACGATGTTGCAACAAACATTTCACCTTGAAGCCTTTGACTCCTTCTTCCTCGAATGGTTCCGGGCTTTCAATCAGCCCTGTATCTTCACGTAAAATAAACTGCTCGTCTGTGCCTTCTTTGATGCTCCGAATCACCATTTGGCCTCGCCGATAATACATCGACGCGCCGCAATCTCTGACGACTTCTTCAAGATTGTTAAGAATAAGCCCTGTTACCGTGTAACCATTCTTGTATACAACGTCTTTAGGAAGTTTCATGTAAGCGAGTTTGATTCCTAAAACGCGGCATAAATGCTTGATAATCACAGAAGCTCTCGTTCCCTTTTTGAATGAGATTTTTAAGCTCTTTTTGTCGGTCGAGTTTTTCTTATCGACTTTTATCCGCGAATAATCATCACCTTCCATAACGGTGATGGTGGTGATTTTATCGACTCCTTCGCGTCTGGTTAAAACACTTGTAACCTTTCCATTCGAAATCACTCCATAATCTCCACGATAACCTGCCTCAATCGTGCAGGTTTCGCCGCGTTTGATACGATTGATGGTGTCATTGGATAGATTGAAAATCTCAATTTGTGATATGTTCGGTTTCGGATCGTCGTCAAACGGAACAGTAAACCGGATTTCTAAATTGTCGTTTGTAAATGTGAGTCCGCTCGTTTTCACTTTGATGATACGACCGAAAAGCTGATTACTCATCGCCATCATCCACCACCAAGAATACGGTCACACCGAAATTGTCCCACGTAATGCGGCTTTCCTTCCCCGAGGGATCAATAGGGATTAGTGTCGGCGCAGGAAAGCGGCTGTCCTCAATGTCACGAAAGAGCGGCTGATTTAACATCAATTTTTCTCCCAACACGAGCGGCTCTGGATTGTCGTATTGATACAGGTCGACGGTAAAAAAATCGCCTGTTTGATTGTAGTTGATTTCCATCGTGAATAGTTCTACTCCTAACTCGATGTCGAAGCGTTCCGGAAGGTTCTCTTTGTTAATCTCAATGACTCTCACGGTTTCACCTTCCTTCTATTTCACACGTAACTTTACGCCGACAGGAATTTTGGTATCCGGGTATTTGTTCCACGCCCGTAGCTGGCTAATAGGCGTGCCGTATTTCTTCGACAATCCCCAATAGGTGTCGCCGCGTTTCGTGACATGATAGACAGCGGTACTCGCTGTCTTCGGTGTTGGCTGCTTCTTCCCTGCGTTGGTTGTCGGTTTTGTCTGCGGATTGGGTTTCACATACGGCGTAGTTGCTACGCGGATTTGTTTTAGCGTAATACTTGCTTGTATGCCGTTTTTGGCGCTTTTATCTGCATTCGGTGAGATGCTTTCAATAATCACATTCCGCATAATAAAACGACCGGAATACGTCATGATATCGCCGCGATACATGCTGTTTTTTAACTGGTCAAGCGTCTTTTGATAGTTGGAACCGCTCAAAAATACTTCGATTTGCAACGATTCCGGCTCCGGTTTCACATGGTCGGTAAATGCAATCCCTTTTTCGACCGGATACGATGTGGTCTGCACACTATATTGAGGTGATTCGCTGATGACAAACAAGTTATAATTCCCTAGCTTCGCCATTAACGAACCACCTCCACTGGATAAATATCGAGAAACATTTGCCACATTTCTTCTAATTTACGGTTAACAGCCGCTTCCAAACTTCCTGCTTCTTTCATGTCCGTGCCATATACATGTATATCCACCTTCGGCGAGAATTCAATTGAAATATTACCGCCAGCATTGCTTCTGTTCAAAGTTTTACCGCCACTTGGATTGTAACCAAGTTCCGCATTGGCTTGTGCAAGAAGAGCAAGTGCGCGGTTTCTCATTCTTGGCTCGGTCGGAATGATGAACTCTTTCCAACCGCTTTCCGCCAATGCCGCTATTTGCGGTTTTGTTGCAATTCCGCCTTGTCTATACCCGACATAACCTCTTCCTCGCATCATATTGCGGATACCAGGCACATTAAACACCGAACCGTACCGGTCGATCATATACCGAATCGCCGCTACTGCGTTGTGTACCGGATTCCAGATGTCGTTCAATCCCGGCAATTTATAGCGATTGAATGTCGGGTCAATTGTCTGGAACAACCCTTTCGACGGCGTTCCGCGTTTGGCATTTATGTCCCACAAGTTAATTGCTCGTGGATTCCCGCCTGATTCTTTCATAGCAATAGCCACAAGAGGATGAAACCACGATGCAGGAACACCCGTAATAGCCATCGCCGCCCGAACCCATTGCGCGACGTTGCCAGATACTTTTCCGCCGCTACCGAACGATAGGAAACCTTCTAGTTTCTTTTTCACAAAGCCAAGTGCTTTATCCTTGATAAGAGAAAGAGCACGTTTCCCAATTTCCCCGAACGCTCCGCTGATGTTCGGCGCACTGACACCGAGCTTTTCCCAAACCTTTTTCATTAGTTCGCTAGGTTTGGTGATATAAGACCAAACATCGAGAGCAATATCTTTCGCTTTGTTAAGAATGGCTGACGCCCGATGCAAAAGACCGTTGCCAGCCCCATCTTTATAAGCAGGGAACAACCCGGATTCTAACAAGGCTTGGGTTTCTCGATGCGGCAAAACTTCTGTTCCTCGCGGCAAATAAGTGAGCGTGCTTCTTGCTGGCGATAGTCCGATTTGACCGGATGGCGTTCGAATCAATTCCGGACCGCCGCCATCCCCAACGATAGCGAGACCGCCCGGGTGATAATCCGTTCCTCTTGCGTATTTTGGCGGTTCCCATTTCGGAATTCTTGTTTTCACACCGATTTTGCCTAAAACCCAGTTGATACCGCCAGTGACGCCATTTATACCTTTGGCCAATCCGCCAAGTAATGAATTGATGAGATGAGTCACACCGCTCATTGCTTTTCCTGCCATACTTTTTATCCCGGATCCAATTTTGCCCGGCAAATCTTTAGCGGCTTTGATAAATTGCCCGAATTTCGTAATCGTCCATTCGATGGCATCGGAGATTAAATCGAACATTTTCGCTATTCCTTTTAGAATCGGACCAACGATTTTCCACATGGATTGGATGGCTGGCACGATTTTTGGGATTAGCGGAATAACCACGTTGTTCACAAGGAACATGACAATAGACGCTACCGCTTGAAATGCGCGGTTAGCAATTTTAATGATCGGCGTTACCACTCTAAATGCGGTCGATATGACGTCTTTAATCGTTGGAAATAGCGGTACAACCACTTTCTGAACCAACGTTTTGATAACATCGATTACTGTATGGAATAAACCTACCACAAACCGGAGTGACGGTCTCACCGCTTCGAACGACGATACAATAAATTGCTTCGCCTGCGGAAGAAGCGGGATAACTACTTCGTTCACGAATTTTCCAACCGCTTTTCCGACTGTATCGAACATACTTTTAATTTTTTGTACTATGCCAATAACCTGTTGCGCTTGTTCCGGCGACAATCCTAGTTTTTGAAGGAAACTCACGCTTTTCTGCTGATCGCCGCCAAACGCCGCTTTTAGCCCTTGATATGCCAGCTTGATTTTGTTAAACACCGTTTCAATGCCGACTAGTTTATCTACCGCGACCACTATTCCAGTGATGGCTAATGCCAGCGGATTCGCCCGAAGTACCATAAACAACCCTTGTACAAGGCTTGTGACTTTCCGTATGACAAATAATGAACCTAATGCCGCCGCTACCGCTTTGATACTGCTTGCGTTCTCTCTAAAGAATTGAGCGGCTGGCTGAATAAACTGTTTTGCTGCTATACCGAAATTCACAATCGCATTGACAGATTTGCCTAAAAACTTGTCGGCAGATTGTACAAAGTTGTTAAGTGCACCTTTTTCAAGGATGTTGTTGACACGTTGCAACGCCGTTCCTAATTCGCTGTTAGCGGATTTCCCAGCGTTACGGAAGGCGATTGATGTCATTTCCTTAAATCGGCCCCATTGTGAAATCGTCGTGTTTCCCATTTTTTGCACGACTTTATCAGTAATGTTCATTTTGGTTAACAATTTATCCATTGCTTTGACTTGCTGTTCAAACGGCAAGTCCTTAATCGCCTTCACTGCTGAACGCGGCAATTCGAATCGTTCGACGAGAGATACCACATCGCCGCTTGCCAATTCGCGTAACGCTAGAACTGCACCTTCTACCCCTTGTGCCGGGTCCATAACATTGAGTTTTTCAACGACTTTCCATGCTTGCTCTAATACTTTGACGTTTTTAGAAAGCGAGATAAACGACTTGGAATTCGCAAACATATCTTGCGAGTTCAAAACAGGCGAATTCACCGCGACACGTTCAAGCATTTTCATATAAGCGTCAGATGCTTTTTTATCATCGAACATCGCTTCAATTAGCACTTTGGATTGTTCGAATCGTGCCGCTTCACCAATTGCTTTGCTTAACGCTTGATAAGCGGATACGGCACCCAATGCACCTGCCGCCATGCGTTTTAATGAAGAAATCGCATTATCTGCACCATTAGAAAAACGACTTAACGAATTTCTTGTACTTTCAATGGACGATTGAAAGGATCGAGCTTCACTACTTGCGTGTCGCATTCGGGAAGATAAATTGTTTAACGCATTTCTTATCAGGTTGCTTGCTCCACTGTATGCTTTTCCCATCCGTTGCACGGATCGGCTAACTTGTTCATTGGTTTTTGACGATTGTTTGCCGAATTGAGTAAAAATATCTCGTACCCGATTGGTTGACTGTTGGATTTCTCGCAACGGACGAGAAGCCTTGTCATTTAGCACAACACTAACAACAAGTTCACGCAAGCTGTTCATTCTGTCTCACCGCCTTTCGGCTTGGTCAATTGCAGATAGGCAAGCGCTTCTAACACTTCCTCCGCTGGCCATTCTTTGACCTCTAGCGGGCTGATATGGAATTTTTCCGCAATCACATACGCCCACCAAAACTGATTAGCATGTAAAAAATAACGCTTGGGGATGGCCTCTAACCCCCCAAGCGTCGCCAACTCCTTATTCGCTCTGTTGAAACGTTAAAGCCGCTTCGCAAACTTCTTGTAGCTCTTTAAAGCTGTCAAAATCGTCAACCGTCAATCCGCTCGGTTGTACGACAATATGCTCTAAAGCCGCGGCATAAAGTTTGGAAAGAAGCGGTTTTCCTTCCGCTGTCGTTGTTTCATCCATGATTTCTAGGTATTTTGAGTTTGGTACAGTTTGAAAGGTATATTTATTTCCGTTACTGCTTTTAAACTCTTTTTGCTTTGGTTTGAACGCCATTATCTATTCCTCCTTATGCTTCTGTTAAGTCTGAAACGTGAATTTGTACTTCAACAGGCTGCACTTCATTTCCCCATTCACGATCTGGCATTTTCAAAATGCGTGCTTCACTACCGCCTACTCGATAGGCATTTGTGTTATTGTCCACGATTTGAATTGGGAAAATCTTCTTCGACTTTCGCAATTGCTGTAAAAATGGCAAAGAAGCGGATGTCTGCTTCAGTGTTAATGTGATCGTACCTGTTTGGTCAGCACTTTCCGCATAAGTCACCTCTCCATCCGCTCCAACGTGAGGAGTGACATCATCTTCGTTTTTCTCAACTTTAATGACAGACCCATCATGATAACCCGTAATAAAAACACCATCGGCAATGACACTAACTTTCTTAAAATCGTATGTTTGTGCCATCTATAATCCCTCCTTAAATCATGAGCGTACCGCGGATTTCTACTTTTTCGATTGCACCGGCAATAGTAGCAGTCCATTCGATGTCCGGTAAAACACGTTGTGCTCTTGTGTTCGCTGGAATATCCGCACGTTTTGGGACAGTGATGGAATAGAGCGGCTCACCGTTTTCATCCGCGATAATACCTTGTCGGAACGCTTGTTTTAGCACCTTGTCTATTTCTGCGACGACCATTGCGATACCAGCATCGGTGTATGAAACCTTTTTATTGGTTGCTAGCAAACGAAATACTGCTTCAGCTAGACGAGCTTTCAAGAAATGCGTTGATTGCACAATGTCCACGTATTCGCCGCTGGTTACAACACCATGTGAAGTAATATCCACACCGCTTTCACGAATGTATGTGCAAGCGTTATGATCGTGAATATCATTGATTTTTGCGTCGTCGTAAGCGGCTGGGGTAACCCCCTGAATCGTTTTGAAAGTCCAAGTGTAGCTTCCGATTGGCAACGGAGCTAATTGAGCGACTAACCCTTCTGCTGGATATTGACGTGGTTGATCGTGAACAAGCAAGAACACATTGTCGTATAAGCCGCTTAATGTTTGATACAAGGTTTCACTTGATGTAGAAGCGGCATAAATTTTATCCCGTGTGCTAATCCATTCCGCTAGTTCAGTAATCTCATCGTCACCTTGTTCAACGGAAACAAGGTAATAAAAATCGTTTTTTCCCATCGTTACAAGCGTGTTTAATGCTGCTGTCAATTCAGACGGGTCCCCAGTTGCGCTATCATATTGAACGCCATATACCGCAATTTCCGCTGGCCGCGGATTTTGCCCAAACATACGAGAAAGAAGTTTGTATTCTTCAGTTGATTCATCAAAATCCGCTGGCACCTGTTCAATATCGGTGTACACTTTGTAGGCAAGGTCTTTTGATGTTGCTAATACCAGCGGTGTACCAAATCCTTTTTCGGATACCGCTTTTGTTTGCCGTGTAATTGTCACATCAACATAACGATTGCCCATGTTTTCACTCTCCTTTGAAAGTTACTGTATTGAACCATTCTGTTGGCATTTCTGCTGTTTGTGCCATACGCAGTTGAACGTCAAAGCCATGTTTGTATTCATAAGAATCCACAAGAAACGTTGTGCGGTTCTCGATGTTGCCGACATTGACAACCGCTATCCCGTTTTCTTGCAGAAAATCTTGACCAAAAAATAAAAACCACTGATGGAGCTTCATAGCCCAATCAATGGTTGATTCGTTTTTGTCTGCATATACATTGAATGAAATCGTTGTGAGATACTGTTCTTCGTATTGAAGATACAGTTCCTCGCCTTCTTCTCGCGTTGCGATATTTGGCTGCCCTGCTTCTTTGATATACGGTGACGTGATATTGTACACCGCATATGGTAATGGTGGCGTTGGAGCGGTTGTATTCGCTTGGATAATGCGTAATCCGGTATCTTGATAGGCTTTGGCAATCATATTTTTAATCGCTTCGATCATTTCTCCCGCCACCTTGCGTAATAAATGTACACATCGGCATATTCGCTGTAATCTTTGAAGTTTTGAATCGTGTAGCGGTCGCTTTTGTACTCGATTTCAGCGTTTAATTGAAGCGGCTGTGTCGTGTATACCTTTTTGTCTTTCGCTTGATACGCTCCCGCTTCGGCGTATTGAAGGTCATCTTCTGATAGCGGCAACACAATTCCATACATTTGCACAGGTGTTTCTCCGCCTTCTACCCAGTCGCCCGAATCTGTCCAATATCCATCAGTTTTTTGATAGTACGTGAACGGTACTTTAAATTCGTCCACAAAATCAGCAAATGCAAATGGCTTACTCATCTATTCCACCTCATGTCTTATAGCACCGACTAGGCGACCGGTATCAATCAGCGGATTATCGGAACCTTTCCGCTCAATGGTCATTTGACTGTTTGGCGGATTCTTTAGGTCACGCATTTTCTTTTGGATGAGTCCGGCGAATTCCATGCCAATAGCGTCCATGAATAGTTTTGGATTGACGTTTCCTTCGATCACATTCGGCACCATTTCCTCAATCTTTTTGGCGATCTTATCAATGTTTTCATCATAGCCGCTCCGTAACCACGACCGTTCCGGAATCTTGATGACGGTTGTTTCTTTTTTGAGCGGATACCCATTTGTCGCAAACCATGCTCTCATTTTCGGTGTGACCGGAATTTCTGCCCCATACTCATGCACCGCTCCGATCATGACAAGTTCGGAATCATCGGAGCCGAATAGTCCCACTTTAATTTGCTTGCCGCCAAGTTGCCGTAAATTACGCATCACCTTGTCGATGTTGTTTGTGTCTTTGATGACCACGCTCATACGAATCGCACCTTTCGCGCGTATGGCTTTAGCAGCCGCTCTACTTCATTCATCGTGCCGCCTTCAAAAAATGATTTCTCCATATCACCAAGCGATTGAGAAGCGACGCGCCCATCCTCTTGGAAGGCTTTGACGAGTTTTGCTACCGCTTGTTTAACGTCACCCGGCAGTCCATCGACAAAATCATCTCTGCAATATCGTTTGACGAATGAAATAGCATCTTCTAACGCGACTTGTAAGTAAGCGTCTTGTGATGTGTCGTTGAGCGGGATTTTTAAGCGGATTTTGAGTTCATCCAATGTCATTATCTCAACCGCTCCTTCTCCCATAATCGTTTGTCTGTTTCTGCAATGGCTTTTCTGATTCGGTCTTCTAGCTCTTTTTTATTTACGTCTTCACCATTCACATGAACGCAAATGTTGTAAATCGTTTGTTTTTGCTCCTGTAAGCGTTCTAAAGCAATGATTTCCTCTGGAGTTCCCTCTAAAATAACTTGACAACTGCCTACAATTACAGTCTTTTTCATGAACGCAACCGCTCCTTTTTCCATTGTTCAAAGGTCATGCCATCCAACTCTTTCGCATCAACCTTTTCCACTCGTTCCACCGAATAAGTAAGAAAACAGCGGCAATTAATACTGTTTTCAGGTCGCAGGAACAATCCTGGCGCTTTCGCTCGATCTGTACCAATTTTGAAATCTTCATCCACCGGAATTTTCGTGCCGTCCAAATGCTTATGCCGGTCCCTCACCCGCTGGTCATGCATGGTGTTCCATTCTTTTACCATGATGACCCCATTACGGTGTGCATGTTCAGCGGCCTGTAACTTCCCTGTCTCAACCGCACGATGCGCCTCTGTGCGTACTATCCTATTTGCCTTAACAACGTCATTTTCAAGCACACCTTTAATTCGTGTCGCCATTTGTCTGTAACTCTCGCCTTGCACCAATCCTTGCGTGATCTCTTGTTGGATCGTATAGATGATTGCCGCTCGATTCTTTTCTAATCGTCGCGACAAAGTAAGCCCTGTAATTGGATTTTCGATAGCAGCTGTAATCACTTCCGGTCGTACAGCAGAATAACTCAAGCGGCTCAACGTGTCGGTTTCCACCGCCCATGCGGTTAAGTAGTAGCCATCAAGATACGATTCGCCTAGAACGTCATAAATGGTCTTTCTGACGTCTTTATAAACGGTCTTTAGTAAATAGTCGATATACTCGATGAACTTGCGTAAGCGGTCGTATTTCGCCATCTCGGCATAGGTCAATTTGCCGTTTACCTCGTATTTTTCGTATAGCTTCGCCAGCTCTTTTCGCAATTCATTCAAAAGGAGAGCGTACCGCTTAACGATGTCACGTTCTCCTTTTTTCACTCGCCTGCTGACGAGTTTTTCAATCATTTCGGGAGTTTTATTGAGGTTGTTCATTTTCCATCACGTTGGTTTGTTTGTTTTCTTCGAGTTGTCTTTTCTTCTTTTGGTTTTTTCGCTTTGGTATCATCCACTTGTTTGTCTTGCTTCACCACGACACATTTTTGGGTATGAATGGCGTAAATCTTTTCGCTAGTGAATTCTTTTTGACAGTTTGGACACTTCATGTTATCACCTCACAAAAAAGAAAGGATAAGGGGAAAGCCCCTTATCCAAGTAAACGTGCTGCTAATTCTGGATGAATAGTTTTTAATCCATAAAGAATATCAAACGAAATCGTTTCTTGTTTCGTCTTCATATCGTATCCTCTTGTCACGCGGATAGATAAACCGTTGTATGTTTCGACGTATCCGTCCGCGCCGCCCGAAGGAAGTGCCATTGGACGGTTAACGAACGCAAATGCGTTGCGATGGAAAGCAAGGTTTGCAACATGGTCGCCGATGAATGTAACAGGCGCATCGCTATACGAGAATTTCAAGTTCGGATACACTTTTGCAGTCAATGTTCCTGATACAGCCGGAGCGGTGTTCTCTGTTACTACATATTGTTGGCCGTTGATAACCAACAAGTCACCTTTGTTTAATCGACCAGTAGATGCTCCAGCGGCACTTGTTAAAGTCACCGTATTGCTACCAGCTGTACCGCTTGCTGTTACGTCTGTAAGAGCCGCATAATCACCGGTAATGTGAGTGCGGATATTTTGGTCCATGAAGGTGTCAAAGCCTAAAATACGGCCCATGCTTGCTTCACGCAAAGCGGCTGTCGTACCGGATTTTTCAGCATTTACAATCGCATCTAATACGATGAGTTCTGCTTCCGCTTCTGGGTCAAACACTAAACGACGATTAACATTCGGTACTTTGTTGTTGTTCAAGACTTTACGAACACCGGAAATGTCTCTTAACGAGTTTGGAGTTGTTCCCGCTGTTCCATAGAAATATGGAATATCAACGTAAAGCCCTGTCAGCGAGTGGTCAATTTTTTGTGCTAATGCTTGCATCGCGCCTTCGACCACTTGGAACCCAAAGTCATCGATACTCAACGTCAATTCTTTCGATGTTACCGCTACGGAAACGTCAGCGATTTTATCCAACGTGACTGGCACTTCGCCTTCATTGATGTCTTGTGTAGTGATCTCATCTTCAAAGTCGTTCGCTTCAAATGTTGCAGGAATTTTCACTTTGACTGTATCGCCTTTTTTCGCAAATTCATTGGAAAAGTCGGTATGCACCAATTGACGCATTACTAAGTTGTTTTCCAAACGTACTAAAGCTTCACGTGCGATTTCTTGTACTGTTAAAAAAGAGTTGCTCATTCTACCTCACCTTTCCTTAACGATATAATTTTTTCTTGCGGTATTCCGCATACTCTTCCATTGTCATGTCTTTCGGGTCTTTAGGCGGTGTCGATGGTGTTTGTGGTGTACGACCGCCTTCTTTAAATTTCATCTCTACCGCTTGCTGAACAGCGGCGGAGAATACTTCTTCCAAGACAGAAAGATTTTTTAGAGTTGATTCCTCATCTGGACCAACAAAGAAATCAATTAACTTCGTCGGCAGCTGTTTTTCCGTTGCAACGGATAGCGCTTTGTTGCGCAATGTCTCGCGGATTTTTTCCTGCTCGATCTGCTCGAGCTTTTGTCTCAACTCACGCAGTTGTTTTTGTTCCTCTGTTTCAGGCGGGAAGCGTTTCGCAATCTCTTCTTCCACCTTCTTCGGAAGCGTCTTTTTCTCGTATGTCTTGATTGCTTCCGTCACACGTGAATCGGTGAGTGATTGCAACCACTTTTTCCCTTCTTCATTCTCGCTGACGAACTTTTGCACCACATCAAGTGTTAGTTGTAACCCTTGTGTGTTGCCTTGTCCGCCTTGTTGTCCGTTATCTTGCTGTCCTCCGCCTTGTTGCCCTGCTGGTGGATTACCGGCTCCACCGTCACCGCCATCGCCGCTATTTCCACCGTCTCCTGCGAAATATTGAAGGTCGAGACGTAGCGGCATTGTTAAAGATTTATAGAATGGTTGTTTGTTGATTTCCATTGTTCATTTCCTCCTTCGTCCTTCGCAGTTGCATAAGCCCCTGCAAAGTCCTTTTGTATTCCCGTGTTGTTCTTTTACGCCTACAAGCACGGAAAAAGGCAAGAAAAAAAGCCCCTCGCAATGAGTGGCTTATGTGTTTTATTAAACTTTAAAACGAATGTCTGCTTTTTGACTATCCTCTTTCCCTTTTTGATATGCAAACTCCATCAGAAAAGCTACATCCTCAATTTGTTCCGCTGTTAAGTTTTTTAGTTTTTCATTGAAAACAATTTTCGGTAAGTGTTTACTTAAATCTTTCTCTTCAATAACTCTTTTCAAGTTATTCAACCTCCATTTATTCTACATTCGCCTTGTTTCAATACTTCTAACGCCTGCCCAAAGTTCATTGATTTACCTCCTCTTATTCTTGTGTTTCGGTGTCATTCGTAAACAAATCAAGGTTAATCATATTCTCTTGTTCCTGTCTCATAAGCTCTAGCTCGTAGTCCACGTCATCGATATATGGAATCTGCGAAAGTAGCGTATGATCGCTGTGAATCCCTTTCATTTTTGGCGCATATTCTGCTATATACAAAAGATCAATCGGAATGTTTCGTTTAAACTCCCAAAAAATATCGAGGTAGTCAACATCGATACCTTTCTTCTTCCAGGCGCTACACAGCACCTTGAACTGTTCACGCAATCCCTTGCTGAATTTCCGTGCTTTCTTTCCGGCCTTGTTTTCTAGCGCGAGAAGTTTCCACTTTCGGCTTTCCCCTGTTTGAGTTGCGCCAGAAAACTTTTCGTCAGACATGTCAACGCTGGCAGAAAATTTATGGATGTTTTCATTGAGTGTTTTCTTGTTGTTTTCAACGAATGTGTCATTGATATCTTTCGTGATAAAATCCACATCACCGGTTTCGCTGTCAATTGCAAATGCACCTGTTTGCTTTGCTTTATCAATCGTTTCTTTATCCACCGATACACCTTTAAACTTCATATAAGCGTGCGCAAATTGTTCTAATTCGTTTACCGCATCGCTGACAATTTTGTCATATGCATCGATAAGAGTTTCCACTTTCTCAAAATCGCCTTTTTCTAGGTCGTTGTTTTGAAAACGAATGAGCGGCACATAATCGAATAAGTGAGGTTGGCTGCCCTCTGAATCCATAATAAAAACGCCATCGTCCTCGATAAAGAACGTGACGTTTTTGTTATCGTACCACTCTACTCTTGTGTATTCATTGTCATTGATGATGTCTTTCACGGTGTAATAGCGGAGAGCATGTGTAATCTCGCCGCCATCTTCCACGAACACCGCTTCCCACGGAAAAATGTTCATTGCGCGTTCTTCCCCGTTTTTGTCGATATACATAAGACGAGCGGCGTAACCGCATATGCTCATAATTGTTCCAAGTTCGGCGTCGGAATCTTCAATGGTATTGAGCGTGTTAAAATGAGTGATACGATCTTGGTATTCTTTTGCTTTTGATTCTTCATATTTGCGCTTGTCGATACTGTATGAAATAGGTTTTCCAAACAAATACCCAATAACTTGGTCGATAATATATCCTCGATAATCATTTTCTAGCTTATTGTTTGGCTTCTGCGTATCCGGTAGGACACGCTTTTGAATCGGCAAATCTTCACCTTTATAGCGGTTATATAGACCTAACATCTTATCTCGATGTGGCTTGTGCCAATCAAGGATTTTCTTGATGATGTCAGACGTAACTTCGGAAACGGATAACTGTATCGTCGAACGCACAGTTTCACCTCCTTTATGTTGCTTCTAAAACACCACCTTACCCCTTGCTATTCCTTACTCACATACGGAAATACCTCAACACCATCGCAGAAAAATACCTCAATAACATTGCGATCAAAGTAAGCTATAATGTCATTTTGTTGCCCCAAAAACTTAATGTGATCTCCTTTTATTTCAACACCATAGACATTCGATAAAAATACGCTTCTATCACCTTTTAATAAAACTTGGTAACTCCTCATTTTTCATAATTCCCCCTCAACTTTATGCAGATTTTATACAAAAAACGTCGGGAAATAATTTATGGACACACCCGAAAAATGCCGTAAAATCAACGATTCATAAACATGCAAAAACAATAAAAAAATCAACGCCTTTAAAAACGTTGATTTCTCAATACTTCTATAACCGCCTAACTTCCCATAGGAAAAATTATGTTAACTGATAATGCATATCATATACACTAGTACAACGATGGAACCGCACGAAGCTTGTTGCCGAATAAAATTGTATTAACAAAATATCGATCGGCGTCCAACTGGTGATCGTTTTGTTTGACTGGCTTATCCTCGCCCCTCTCCGCCGCTTTTTCATCCCATACATAAGAGCTGTATTCCCGAAATGTTTCTTTGCAGCAATCATTGTAAAGAATCATCTTTTTGTTTAAAGCGGTTGCTACATTTCGGATTCCATCCAGCACATCATTCTTTGCTTTGATGACTTTGATTCCTTTCTGCCGCAATAATGCGATAAATGAAGCGGCTGACGGGTCCACAATCACGCCTTTGAATTTGTGTTTTTCAATATCTTCAATGAACTTCATCAAGTCCTCGTAATACTCTTGGTCTGTCTTCTGTTTGTTTTCTTTTCGGCCATCATAGTGGTACTCTTTCACCTTGTACCATACGCCGTTGTAAAGACCCCATAATCCAAATGTCGTCGGGTTTTGCGTCCCATAGTCACATGATACATAGTATTTTTCGTATGGCCGCGGCATCGTTGGAACGACATGCTCGTCTTTGCTGAACATATCGTAAATAATGCCTTCCGCCAGCACCCATAAGCCAAGGATGTATCGTTGATAGAATACACCCTTATACATCCGCTTGTAGCGCTCTTTTACCCGCTCAGACAACGATAAATTGTCGTCCATCGTAAAATGCAAATGGAGCAAGTTCTTTTCGTCGAGTTTATCCAAGTATTCAACCTTGAACCAATGATACGGCCCAGCTGGGTTGCAGTTGAACCACAATTTCGCCCCGTCAACCGAACAACGAGCGGTTGCTTGGTTAACAAACGATTCCGGCATGAGCGCTACTTCATCAAAAAACATTCCGGCAAGCGTAATCCCTTGAATCAAGTCTTGGGATGATTCGTCTTTTCCACCGAATAAATAAAAGTAGTTTGTTTTCCCTTTGAACGTAATCGTTAAGTAGTTATCTGCTCGATGATCTTTGACTTTGTATCCTCTCGATTTAAGCATCCGTTTGAGCGGCGTAATGACGTTCCGGCGTAATGCCCCAATCGTCTTTCCTGCCATGCCGAAGTTTTGTTCATTGAAAGTATCCATCGCCCACATGACATAGGAAAGAGACATCACAACGGTTTTGCCAGCACGAATGGAACCGTCACAGATGATGCCGTCTTTGTCACTAACCGGTGAGGCTGGGCGCCACCAAGTTAATACTTTTAACTGTTTCTTTGAAAATGGCTGGAATTTAAAAGGCGCGGGCTTAAGCTTCTTCATCGTCCCACACCTCTTTTGCCTTGCCGTCTAAAGCCTCTAGGAAGCCATCATCTTCATATTCTTCATGTTCATCTGGTCCAAACGCTTTATAGTGGGCAATTTTGAGTTTTTCTTCTTCGATCTTCCGTTTGAAATTATCCGGGAACAAATCGAAATATAGCGACAGTTTTTCAAGCGCCTTCATCTTGTCGGCTAACTTGATGGATACCCCATCTTTTCCTTGTTTCACTTCCGTAATGATGGTTCCGTCTACCACGCTTGAATCCTTTAATTCCACATAATTAACCTTTTCTTTCAGCGGCCTGCCATGTTCGTCTTTAATCGGACCAAACATACCGATAACCGGAACTTCCTTTTGACCGAATGTTACATAATCCGTGATGTCAGCAAAAGCAATTTCAATGTATTTTTGTAGCACATCCATCGCTTCGATAAATAGCCCACTTGTCATTTCTTGCTTGATACGTTTGATTTCCGCTGCAACCTTAGCATTTCTTAGCAACCTGCTACCCTCAACATGAGCACTTTCCGGAGCGTATCCCGCTTTAATCGCCGCTTGAGTAGCATTAAAACTTTTTACATAATAAAGACAGAAAAGCCGCTGTTTTTCGGTTAATCCATTGTTTTCATCTATCTCAATTTCAATTGGTTTATCATCATTTTCAGGTGTATCTTTTGTATTGGTAACGTTCCTTTTCTCAATGGTAACGTTACCTTTCAATTTTTGTTCCCATTGGTCTAGGTTTTTCCACTTTCTAATCTGTGTATCGGATACACCTAATTGAGCGGCAATGTCCTTCAATTTCATTTCTCCGCCGCTTGCCTTCCATATCTCAAAGGCTTCATCTCGTCTTGGGTCTCTTTGTCTTGGCATAGTTACATGACACCATCCTCCCTTTCATGCCAAAATAAAAAGCCACTCCTTTAAGAGTGACTTTCGCTATATGTTCGCATGATTTTGTTTGCCTTTTTCTTCGAGCCAATCGTCATCATCAGTACCACTCTGACTACCTCTTGTTTACTTCTTTCTCCAACAACTTTTCAATATAACCGTTAATGCGTTTTAATCGTTCGATTTCTTTTCTTCTCATCCGTTCCGTCTTAAATGAATACACAAAATATGCTATCGATAAAGCTAGTCCGATAACTCCCAAAATCCTAATGATACTTCCAGCATAGAATACAAAGATATACGGCTCATTCATTATTGTTATCCCTCCAAAATAAAAAAACCACTCTAGGCGACTAATATAACTTTCTTAACACTTGTTCGATTTCTGATGATGAAAAATCGAATTTGTTATCCTTTAACACTTGATACAACACTGAAGACACCCGATCAATCATTTCCTCGTCTTGTTCATCGTATCCTGCTTCTTTAAAACAGGCGTGCAGCAGTTCATGAACGAATGTTTGCTCTTTTCTCGTTTGGCAAAGGCTCGAATCAAGTTCGATGATTCCTTTATGGTAGTTGATTTGTCCTAGCGTATTAAACCGCTCTAAAATCCCGTCCACTTCATGGACTTCGTAATCAATGCCGGCCACTTTGACTTTGTTCGGAATCATTGTTTTCCCTCCAAATAAAAAAGCACCCGATTATTCGGATGCTTTAATTAGATCATTTAATCTTTGTTCAATTTGTTCCGCAATTGCCCTAGTTTCATCTGACATTGAACATTTAAACTGCCTTGTCCATTCAACTTTAGATCTATCAAACATAAAATTTAATACTTTACACTCATCTTCCCAAACCGATAACTCTTGTACGAACTTTGTTTTCATAAAAACCTTTGCAGCATCAATTACTGGTACCGTCAAGAATTTTGTGTAATGTAAGATAGATAGGGTATCTCTGAAATGGATTTGAAATGGATAGGGAACCGGTTTCCTTCACACAGGAGACTGAATATTCAGTCTCCTGTGTGGAAAGGGAGAATTCCCTTATTTTGTTTATTTACAGTATTTGGTTAATGATAACGTTCTTCAAACATTCGCTCGAGGGCTTCCTGTGCTTCGGCAAATCCTCGTAACTTTCGTCCTGCCCATTTCTCATTAAAATCTTGAATGGTCAAATATACGACTTTTTCAGCGGCTTCTAAACTATTCAAACTGTTCATCGGCTTTAGACGTTTCCGAATCTCCTTGATCGTTCGTTCGATGGCATTGGTCGTATAAATCACACTTCGAATACTGCTTGGATAATCCATAAATGTAAGGAGGACATCCAACTCATTGGCCCAAGATTGGACTTCTCTTGGATACTTGCTCGACCATTTTGACTCAAACTGTTCAAACATCTCCAGTGCAATTTTTTTATTCGGAGATCGATAAATGAGTTTCAAATCTTCCGCCATTTCGAATTGGTCTTTTTTCCGAACACGATGGAGCGTGTTACGGACTTTGTGAACGACACAACGCTGTACATCAGCTTTCGGATAAACGGCCTTAAAGGCTTCCTCCAGCCCCGGAAGACCATCGAATACGCCCAGAAGCACTTCCTTGACGCCTCTTTGGTAGAGCTGTTGAAGAATCTCCTGCCATCCATAGGCACTTTCCTGTCCTCCTATGAAAAAATCAAGAATTTCACGATACCCTTCTTCGTTGACCCCCAACACCACATAAATGACTTCTTTCTCCACGGTTTCGCGACGAAGTTTTACGTATAAACCATCCAAATATAAGACGGAATAACGCTTGTGCAGTGGACGAGTGTGCCATTTCTCGATGTCTTCCTTCACGACATCGGTAATACGACTGATCGTTGCAGGAGAATAGGCATTGCCTAGAATTCGTTCAATAAACTTGCCAATTTCACGCGTACTCATGCCACTTTGATACATCCTGATGATGGCTTCCTCGAGCCAGCCGGTGTGGCGCTGGTAAGGAGCGAACAATTGGGTTTGAAATTCTCCGTTTCGGTCTCTAGGGACCAAAAGACCTTCAATCCGGCCATATTGCGTATCTAGATTTCGTTGATAGTAGCCGTTTCTCATATTCGATGTTCCGGCCTGCTCTATTTCGAGGAAATTCTTGATTTCTTCCCGCATGATCAGTTCTAATTTTTCCTTTACAAACTGACGAATGACACTTTCCAGTTGATTTGCCCAGTCTACATTCGGTATACTTTTAGACATAGGTAGGGTTCTCCTTTCTCTGGAATGTTTTGGTCCAAATCAGAGAATACCCTACCTTTTTTCTTTTGATCTAGTAAAATGCTTTACACAAAATTTTATACATCATCCAATTACTCTATCCATATCTAAAGTAACACATTTTAATTCCGAAGCAGGTTTATTTATCGAGTCTGTATGTATTAATAATGTAAAAATTAACAAGTTATCATCCCTTCTTTACAACAATTCGTGTAAAAGGCCAAAATCCCTGCTAATTACTTAGTTGTTTTCAAATCATCAGAATCCAATTTATTTAGAAAACCACATTTAGGACAATAAACGGTTGCTACAGTAGGGTATCTATTTTCATCAGTTTCAATAACTCTTAAACCCGGGATACCTTCGGAAATAATGTGTACTTCGTAATTACTATCAGTTACTTTATTGGGAATTATATGTTGCCATTCAAATACTGTATTACAGTCCTTACATTTATATTTTCCAGTGATCTTTTTGGACAATATTATCCCCCCTCCTTTCACCTACTCACTTCGACAAAAGGAGACATTTTCCTGCTACTTTTCTCCTAAATTACGTTGTTTTCCCTCCAAATAAAAAAGCACCCGATTTATTCGGATGCTAATGTCGTCAAAAATTACAACTTCCCATTTTTCTACTTTCCGATCAACTCGCAGTGGAATCCAAAAATATCCCTGCTTTATCCGCTCCGTCCCCTATATCTTTTACAGCCCGCAAAAGCGTTTCCCACAATTGCATTCTTTCATCATCACCACGTTTTGATTATACAAAATTTTAGGGGGATGGAATACTTTCCAATTTTTCTGCATATCATATAATATGCCTCGCTGGGTATTCCCCTTTAGGAGGGAATCACCACGATGGATATTTTGCTTGATATAACATCGGGCGTTGTTAGCACAGTAGTCGGTGGATTAATTTTATATCGGATTTTATATTGGTTTGAAAAATATTATTCAGACAAATTCAAGAAATAGCTAAGTTGGTTTTATATTTTGGAATACCTAGCGAAGCTCAATCTTTTTAGAAATAGACAAAATTAGATTGGGCTTCGCAGTCAAATAAATTATAATAAAAAGACCTTACATAGTTCCTTGTAAGGTCTTTTTACTTTTACCATGCTTTTTCCATAGTGTTTGTGATGATGTAAGCACTAACTTCTCGGTTATTTTTATAATTTGTTTGTATTCCCAAATCCTCCATCCTTTTTCGCTGTCTTTCTGCTGTGGTGACTGTCGCAGAGAGTAAGGAACAAGGCTTCTTCGGTCTGCTCGGCATAAAATCACTCCAAATAAAAAAGCACCCCGAAGGATGCTTAGTGTTCTACCGATAACTTTTAACTGTTCTAGGTGTGGGCGGATTATATTCATTAACAGTAATGTATTTCACTAACTCCATATTTACTCTGTACAATACGTTTTCTTTTTTAAAATGATAATATTTGCCCTTTGAATAGACTTCCTCAAGCACTTGTTCTTCTGTTTCACCTTTAAGGAAAACAGCGATACTATCATCATTATTATTCACAAAATGAAACATTACTCTAAATTCTTTCATCTCATTTCCTCCTTCCGCCTACTCAATACGACAAAAGGAGGAATTTTCCTACACCATTCGTTCGCCAAATCTCGACATTATTTACGCCTAATCGCCCCACGTACTCGCTTGTACGTATCACGATTGACACCCATCAAATCGAGCAGTTCTCTCCATCTCAGCTTCTCTTTTCGTTTTTTCTTCCGTTTCCTCATGTTCATCACTCCAAAGAGCAAAATAAAAAAGCGCTCGAATTAATGAGCGCTTTACCAAATGGTTCAATCATAAACGGCGCAATTACTTCTTTTTTACTATTCCTTTCGACTCAAAAGAAGGAATTTACTTCCTTTTTGAATAAATTTGTAAAAATAAAGGAGGTGAAATGTCTTGATTATGCATCCTGTAGTTTCATCAAATTTAAGAGCTGTTGGATACGATCCAGTATCACAAACATTAAGAATTGAATTCCATAACGGCACTTATGAGTATTACAACGTGCCAGAACATGTTTACCGAAATCTTATGTCAGCTCCTTCAAAAGGGAGATTTCATGCTTATTTCATCAAGGATGTTTACCAATACAAACGATTATAACTTGTTAACTACAGGAACTGGTCGAGGAGACCAGTTCTTTCATAATCATAAAACAAAAACGCCACCCAATCGGGTGACGCCCTGCTTCAAAAAATATCCACGATACCATCATAGCACGTCTAAACAGAAATATTCTGTCGTCTTTCTGTCATTTTTCCTTCATTTTTCTGTCACTTTTGTGTAATTAAAAAGGTAAGTTGTCTTCTTCATGATATTGTTTAACATTTTGAAGATTATACTTTTTTCTCCCATCATCATAATTTAAAGTACTTTTACACCCTCTTGAATAGAAATTTTCACATCCCCAAAATACGCTGCCATCATGTTTATTGAATTTTAGTTTAAGAAATCCACCGCAATTGCTACATATAATTGGATTTTTGAAACCTGCATCTGAATTAGATTGCATGGCCCCCATACACACGATCGTTACTTCTTCTGCTCCATGATTATAGAGCATCCTCGCACATTCCATTGTCGTCGAACCACTTGTTACTATATCGTCAATTAATACTACATGACCAGTAACCCTACTAATCACATCAAATTCGTCATGTACATTATATGCTCGACTCATCCAACTACCAGCATTTTTCTGAGGGGCATAATCTCGTTTTGCTTTTAAAATATCACTTCGTATTTTTGTACTATAATCTTTGAATGTCTGTTCTTTCAGAAGCGCTTCTAAATAATCGACCTTTGACGGTTTTGCTGGTACATGAGTTATGATATCAATTTCTTTTATATTACTTTGTATAATATCTAAGCTGCTCTTAATCACTCTGGCTAATTTACCAAAAGTATTTTTATTTCCATATTTAAATAGTCGAATCATTTGAGTTAACGGGTGAGAATAACAACGATGGTCTCCGTCGACAAAAAATCGACCGCCAACCACTAGTTTAGCAGTATAGTTTAAGAATAATTGATGTCTAAGGGTCAAAAGTTTGAAGTTCCCTATCCCAGATTCATTGTTGATCACCATTTCATGAAAGAAACCTTTTCTCTTATTTGTAAAAATCTCTTTTAATTGCTCAGGAGTTTGAACTTCGAAATCTGGTAATTTGTTACGGTCAACTTCTCCATTAACTGTATTAAGCAGTATTGTTGAAATACATTCCTTGGTAGCATATTGTACATCATTTAGATTCCCTGTTAAAAAAACCGTTTCATATGGTTCGAAAATTGTATCATGCAAAACAATAGGGAAATCCATCATCGGGACAAATTTTTCATCGGTATGATTACTCTGCCAAAACTGTACATTTGAACGCCTTTTTCTAAAATATTCGCAACGATCGTTATCTTCGCAATTAATATAAAAACTTATTTCTTTAGGAGCCTCTGTTAAAATCGAGTCATATCTTGGCTCAATATTCTCTAGATCAATAATAAAAAGTCGTATATCGTTACATTGGAGAAACACCTACTCCATCTCCCCGTAAGTAATAATTTCGCTTTTATCTTTATCTACATAGGATGTCAATAAGTTTTGGTTATTAAGAAGTTCCATTAACTCTCCTAGTGTCCTAAACTTATGTGCCCCTTTTTCAGCAACTAATTTTCTAGGCCATTTTAAATTTTCGTTATCTATCGCACTCTGAGGAATAAACACTTTCCTTCCTTGCTTTAAAGCCTCTCTCGCCTGTATTAAAGCTCCACTTGTTTCTCCAGCTTCCATAACAATTGTTGCAATCGAAATACCACTCATAGTTGCATTCCGCATCGGAAAATTCCATCTTTGAACCGGAGCGCCAGGAGGGAATTGTGAAATAACCAATCCAGTAGAACCTATATATTCCTGAAGGTTTTTATGTTCCTTTGGATACACTTTATTTAAAGGAGTTCCAATCACAGCAATTGTAGGCTTTCCCGCATCATATGTTCCTAAATGCGCAGCGTAGTCGATTCCCCTCGCAAGTCCAGAAGCTACAATAATATTACGTTCAGATAGAAGCCTTGATAATAATCTTGCCTTGTTTTGTCCTTCCTTACTGGCTTTCCGTGAACCAACAATAGAAATCACTGGCAGATCCGCTAATGAAGGTTCGCCTCGCATAAATAAGAATTCAGGTGAGCCATCTAATTTTTCCAAACGTTTTGGATAAAACTTAGACCCTTTTTTGGCTATAATATCAAATTTATTCAAAAGATCTATATTTTTTTCAACTTTTTCTCTTGCAAGCGAAACATCTTTTGGATCAATAATCATTAGCTGTGGAATTATATATTCCCAGTCATCCTCATCTTTTATTTCCTGATAAAGTGCGTTTGTTTTTGTAAATGATCTATTTAATATCTCATACAATGTAAAATAGCAAATGTAAGCGTTTCTTTCCTTTTCTGAAAAGAAAAAAGCCATTTCTTTTCCTCCTAGTTTCCAAACAATAAGCTACTCAATATATAAGCTTTATTTATTATCGCATTGATTAGAAATCAATTCAAATACATCTTAAACTGATTTTATTCTTTATAAACCTCTATCCTCAAGATAAACGCCAGCTTATAAAAAGCCCGCGCTTTCAATCGATAATACTTGCTTTCACTCATTCCCATCTCATTGTAGAGCTCGTAATCATACATCTCTTCATTGCTTAAATAACGCTTAATAATCAGTTCTCGTTCCCTCGGACTTAGCCGATTCACGCCTCGTCTAATCCATTCCATGTATTCATCACGTTCGCGCTCAAAATCCACTTTGTCAATCACTGCTGATTCTGTAGATGAATGAAAAGCATTGGTGTGAGCAGGAGGAACAAGTGAATATGTTGCTGTCACCTTTGGTAATCGCTCCTCTGGAACCGTAAGAAGATAAAACCGATATTTCTCCAATGCAGCTTCAACTCGTTTTTTTGTCTCCTCACGATCAATCTCTGGAAGCTGGAATGAGAGTTGTACCATACGAACTCCTCCTTTGAAAAATAAAAGGACACTAATCACACAGCAGTGCTGCAATGATTAGTGCCCTCCGGTTTTCGGTTAGGCAATATTTATCTTTCATAATAAAGAGGATTTTGGAAAATTAAGTCGAATCACCTAAAAATATATTAGCAAATAATCACAAGGGAGGTAATAAAATGTTCAGTTTTAACCACTATGTTCCTGTTTTGAAATGGAAAAGGGGTGAGCAAAAAGCCTTAGAATATCTAGAACCTTCGTTGAAAAACAATATTACTCCATTGATTGAAATTCCACCAATTCCATGGGATTATAACAACGACATACCTCAAAAAACCATTGATAAGTATTTAGAAAACATTGGTTCAGATGTTAAAAAAGCTTGGAATCATGATTCTCCAATCTTTGTAGATCCATCTCCTCTTTGGAAAGAAGAAGAGCACCCCTATGTAAATGATGAACATCTTGTTTTATATATAATCAAACAAATAGTTTCGGAAGGGACATTAGCAATACCTGTTACTGGATTTAATAAAGAACCTGATTACCAAGAAGCAATTCAAGAATCACTAAAATATTCCAATAACAGACTATGTATTAGAATAGAAGATGACGATTTTGACGAGTTAGAATTTAGACTTAACAACTTGTTGGAAGAATTTTCCCTCAATCCCGAAAATATCGATTTAATAATTGATTTTGGTTTTATAAACCCTAAAGATGAAAACAGAACGCTTATGTCACTTAAAGGTATTTTAGCCACATTGCCTTATATTAATGAATGGAACACTCTTACATTTTCCGGAACATCATTTCCAGAAAACCTAAGTGATATACCAACTGGTGAAATAAAAAAAATTCCTAGAACTGAGTGGAATATTTATAAAAAGATTGTATCAGAAAAAAACCTGTTTAAGCGTATCCCTGCTTTTGGTGATTACAACATCTCTAATCCAGAATATATTGACTTTGATCCACGAACCATGACAATGTCCGCAAACATAAGATATACAGTTAAAGATGGTTTTCTTATATTCCGTGGCTATTCTGTAAAAAAACATCAATGGAGCCAAACACGTGAGTTATCACAACAGGTAGTAAAACATCCTGAGTATTATGGACAGAACTTTTCATATGGCGATGAATACATTTATAAATGCTCCTTAGGAGAAGAAGGCACTGGTAATGCAGAAATATGGAGAAGGGTTGGAGCCAATCATCACCTTACCCTAGTAATTCATGATCTCTCCAACCTTCACGCTCCTTCAAACATTCGTTAATTTTACACTTAAGCTCTTCAAAAGAAATTGTTTCTACCAATCGCCTATATATTTCCCCTCTAGGCTTGCTTAGATACCCTCTATGCAAGCCTTTTTCTTTTAAAATCTCTATCGCCTCATCTTTCCATAACAATTGACTAACTGAATACGGATCAACATTTTTGTTCTTTCGACCTTTTCTTACATTTCTCAGTACAGGTCTTCCATTTTTGTTACCAACAACTATAATCCCCCACCATTTCGGTATAATTTTTCTAACTTCATCCAAATACTTTGATGATACTACAATTGTTACTCTGTCAAAAACTTTATTATAATCGTCCATCTGACTCGGTAATCTATTTAGTGTATCGCTCTCACTTTTTATTTCATATCCATGTAATATCCCATTAATTACAGCAATATCAACACGTGTTTGTCCATGAAGAATTCCCATTTCATTTACAATTCTTGTATTAGGATCATCTCCATATTCATCAAGAAGTTGCTCCATTAATACTTTACGTATATCACTATCTCTTAACTTTCCCATCCTTAACACCCTTATCTTTTTTTCCGGATACTATAATAACATTTATTTTGACGAATAAATAAATTTTCCTTTATACTTTTATGCTTGTTTTCATTTCAACACGGTCAACTTGCCCACCAAATGATATAATTTTCGTTTCCCCATATTCAGGAAGCTGTAACGATACAACTTTCCCATTTTTTATTATATATATCTTATGGTTATCTAGGACATCAATTTCAACCTTCATAGTCTTTGGGTTAACTTTAACTTCTTTCAATTTCATAAGAACCCCCTTTCATCTTGTGTTTCTAATTTTCGCATGGAACCACCCGGGAAACCGAGTAGTCCCATTTCAAACTTCAGATAGTTTGCTATTGCCTCTCTAATGGAACAATGGTGATTTCCACCCGTGGTGTCTCGCTGTACCATTTGGAAATATGTAAGTCTACCACCTGGCTGTCATCCTTCCAAATGACGTTTTTGAGCGCATCCTTTATGGATTTCGCATAGTTATCTACATCCGGCTTGCTTGTCGGCCGCAACTGCCCAGCTTCGGCTGCTGCCTTTTTCTTTTTGCTGAATGATTTAGGTATTTTCTTATACACCTTGACCGTAACAAGAATAGGTCCTTCCAATAGCTTGTCCGGTCGGTGATCTGTTGCAACAAGACGAACATAATTTTTGAAATCACTCGACTTCTTTGGATCGTACATCCGGATATGACCATTAATTGCGGTTGCTCTCGGTCTCCCTTGAGCAACAGGTTCCCCATAGACAGTGAATTGTATCATTGCTTCACCTTCTCCATCACGAGTACATGACGCAACGTGTAATAGTCCAAATCATAGATGGATTGCCCTTGATGCTCCCTGATGCCCATGTCTAACAGCTGCCGAATCATCATTTGGCGTTTGAGCTCTTGCGTGAGTTGAACCTTTTCATAGAGGATACCCATCAGCAACATACCTCCATTTTCAACCGTTCTTTTGCTTCACGAAGCCGGCGTCTGAACTCCATCATCTCTTGTTCGAATTCTTGTCTGGCAAGTTTGGCATGTTCGCAATCGCAAGCCGTCACCAAGCACGCGCCGTTTGCTACTTTGGTGTATAGTTGACCCGTCCCGTTACATTTCACGCATGTCATTGTTCTTACGCCCCCTTTAATCTGAAGTCTTCCCCCTCAACTTCGTGGAGATATGGACCGCATTGTCCTATCAATCTACTTGCCGCAGCATATCCGATTTTTTCGCTTAATGTTCCGCGATCTTCGTTAGAATTGAATACGATTGGCTTTTGTTTTCGATAACGTTCGTTGATGATTTGGTAGTACAGCGATTCTTTAGTTTCCGACCATTTCGCCTTGCCGATGTCATCCCAAACTAAAACATCTGCATCAATGGCACTTTGCAGGAGTCGATTGAGCGTTTCTCCCTCGTCGTTCATCCTTTTGGCTTGGCTAAGCTCGTCCATGAATGCGACATCTGAAACGACGAGTACATTGAATCCGTCCTTAATGAGCCGTTTGGCCAGTGCGATTTGTAAATGAGTTTTGCCTACGCCGAAGTTGTTATGCTGTCTCTTGGCTTCTGCTCGCTCGCCAGCCGGTAACTCTCGAAGCCTTTGCTCGCCCACGACAGCGATAAATCCTAAATTTTTGTTAGGTATGATTTTCTTTGTCGTGCCGTCCTCGTGTTTAATAACAGCGAATTCGTTTAGGTAGTTAATGGTTGCATCGTACATATCTTGCTGATACTGCGTCGATCGCTTGAAATTTTCAAAATTCGCATGGATAAACTCGTCTGGAATTAGCGCCTGCTTAAATCTCCGTTTCCACGCTTTTCGCTCTCGACATTCACACGGTTTTGCGAATTCATAACCTTGCTCATCTTTATAGAAAATGAATTCCGTATCTTTGCATTGGGAACATTCGTATTCATTCTCTCCATCCCCAGGCTTTTCGGTCTGCTTCGGCTTCTCGGAGGATTTGTTCATATGATTTGCCGCCTTCTTTTGCAGATCGGCCAACACCTCGGCGATGCTTGTGAACCGTGCCATTAGTATCCCCCTTGTCCAAATCTTCAATGGTTTTAATCCCCTGCTTTCTCCATGTGTTCAATTTGTTGTAGACAAACTTCCATGTCTTCCCGTTTCCTCGCGCTGCATCTTTAATGGCTTCTACAATCATTTCTTCTGGATTAGTAAAACCAAAATTATCGATAACGTCTTGTATGTCTTCACGGAGAAATTCCGTGATATCTTCTTTCTCCAAAATCTTACTTTTTTGAAGAAGGTCTAAAATTTTGCCCACTGTATATTCATCATCCTCTTTATATTTATTTAAATTTTTATTTATATTTTTTATTTCTTGGTAAGCGAATTCGCTTACTGTAGAGTCAGCAATTTCGCTTACTGTAGTGTCAGCGTTTTTGCTTACTGTAGTGTAAGCAATTTCGCTTACTGTACTTTCTTTCGTTGACTGTAAGCGCCATGTATCATAATTCTTGTTAAACGCTAGTTTTCTGGATTTGGAAAAAGTGCCTTCCTCAGTAACGATGATGATGTTGCTTTCGATCAGCTTATCGAGTTCTTGCTTCACTCGTTGTTTATGCACGCCAGTAGCTTCAGCAAGAAAGGATAAGGACATTGCATGATCTTTACGGTTAAACCCGTAAGTATATCGCCATATCACTAAAATCAATCGAAACTGAGTTGGGCTGAGCTTGGTCAGCGCCAGGCGTTCTAAAATCTCATTTGCAATTTTGGTATATCCATGCTCAAGCTGTACGTCTGCCAAGCTCAACACCTCCTATTCCTTGATACAGATAACATATGGACCTTCAACTCTCACCGGCTTTAAGCCGGGATGGCTGCTTTTGATGTATCCCTTGATGTACTCTATGTAGAGTTTCTTGTTGCCGGCAGCCATCCAACGGTAACAATGCGGGATGACAATTCGGTATTCCATCATTCGATGTCAAAGCTCTCCTGTTCGAAGGCACTTGGTTTTTCTTCTGCTGGTTGTTCTTCCGTAACTTCGAAAGCTTCTGCTTCGATGTATTCCGTTTCTTGCACCTCGTTAGTGATATCCTTAACTTCCCTAACTTCTTTCTCATCCTCGTTGAACGCATTTTGCATTTCGATCGAGAGGATACCCCATTTCGCAAGCATGTTTCGCAAAACGGTTTTCATCGCCATAGCATCATAATTTTCTTTCCAACTATGGCCGGATTTGCTGTATTTTTGGCGATGTTTTTCGACCTGCTCCTTTGTCCAATACACGGTTTTTCTGAACCCGTTGACTAGTTCAAAATAGGCCGCGTAACCAACCACTACGTCGGATGTTTTTGCATCGAAGTCAATTTCGAGTTCTTCTGTGAGACGGTTCCATTTTTTCAGTTCACCTTCGTAAACCTCGATAACGTTGATTGATTTGTATTGTCCCGTTCTAAGCGCCAATTGAATATATCCCCTGTAACCGATTTGAAACTGCGCTTTATTGCCATATGGAACAATCCAGGCATATCCTAAGTTTTTGTCTATTGGTAAGTCGAGCGTAGCCGCAATCATAGCAGCTGAAATAACGCTCATCGGTTCGCATTTTTGTAACGTTTGATCGGAACTGTATAGGTTCACGATAGAAGTCATAAACTGTGGAGCACGCTTGTCCAAAATTTCTTCAAACCGTTTTTTGAGTGTCGGGCTTGCAAGCAACCCTTTTAATGTCTGTACAGTTGTTGGTTGTTGCGAAACTTTATTTTTGCTTTGCAATTGATTTTTTAATGATTGAGTTGTGGCCATTGCATAAACCTCCTAGTCCAAAGTGTTTATGGAGAAATAACGTGCGGTACTTGTTTTAAGAACTTGCTTATAAATGTCCGGGAATTTTTCTTTTAGCAACTTGGTATCTACTCTGTTCGAAACACGTGGCTTCCATTGAACCTCATAATTACCGACATATCCGATTTCCGCGTCTTTAAGCTCGTTTTTAAGCTGGTTCTCGATCGCCTTTTTTTGTTGTTCGAGCTGCTCGATGGTTTCTTTGAGCGACTGATATTCTTCGATTTTTGACTTATAAGAAGCGCCTAACTGTGCAATTTTGCTCGAGTCCGTTTCTTTATAGCGTTCCTTCAAAAATTTTTCCGCGGCCGATGATCCGTCAAGCGCCGGCGGTTCCCCTTTCAATACATGGTTATTCCAAAAGTCAATTTCCGCCTGGAAAATCATCTCGATTAGTTCATCATCGCGCTCGATTTCCTTCCATATGAACTTTTGGCCACCGATAAGAACTGCGAAATACCCTTTTTTATACTCCGGACCAAGAACTCCGAGATAATGCTGCACCTGAACGATATATGCCTCTGGAATTTCATCGCCTTCCCATTCTTTTGCGAGAAATGCAGAAGCTGTTTTACACTCCAGAATGGCCTTTTCTCCGACTATGAACCGATCAATGCTGGCCAAGATGAAATCATGCTCTGGATGTTGAAACATGGCGTTTCTTTTCCGCACCTTCTTCCCGGACCGCTTTTCAAACTCTTTCGCCACTAGGTCTTCGAGTAACGTACCGAAATATGCTGCTTCACTTGTTGAAGATTGCGGAGTAACTTGTCCTGTTTTTTCGAGCCACAGTTCGAATGGTGTTTTGTATTTGTTTAGGCCGAGAACGACTGCGGCATCGCTGCCGCCAATTCCTCTAGTTCTGGTTTGTAGCCACTCCTCATGACTCATATCTTTTGTATTTGCAAGAATAACGGACATTTTTTCACCCCTATTTCCTATTTAATTTTTGAAGTGATTCCTATATGATTATGATGAAAGTACCAGTTTTAAAGCATAACACTCTCCTTATGTCCTATTTTTGAAACGTCTCACTCTGCCCAGTGAGGCGTTTTTCATTCGGCAATTTTTCGTGTCGCACCTAACGCTTGAATCAGATACTCACGAATGTTTTCCTCTAGGACGATCTCCCCGTCTGGAAACTCATAGATGGTATCGCCGCATAGGATTTCATCGCCGCAAGCGTCGATGCCCCAGTGAGGACTTTGTTCCACAACCGGACGAGTCATCGGATTTTCAACTTGCATGGTTTCTCCCCCTTTTTCTATTGAGTTTTGTGAGCTTTTGTCGAACAGAAAAGTAGGTCCGACCGAGCTTTTCAGCCAGCTGCATTTTTGTCATCTGGTGCTGGTTCGTAAGGATGAATTCCTCTTCCTCCGTCGTCCAGCGCCGCATCACAAGTGTTTTCTTTTTCTGCTTTTGCTTTTGTGCTGGCTTTTTCTCTGCCACTTTCGGCTGCCCACCCAATTTCTTTCCCAGCTCTTGCATCTGCTGTCCAATTGGACAGCTAGGGCAAACGCGAATACTGGCGTTAGTTACTGAACGAAACTGGCAGTCCTGGCACCGTTCCAACAGCGAGATGATCTGCAACCGGATGAGTTTTTTCTCCTCTCTTGTCACGTTTGTCCCTCCTTTCGCATAGATTAGTAATGTGACAGATGTGCTAGTGCACATCGTCAAGCGTAGGAATGCTGATATAGCCGGGGGATGGAGCCACCAGCACTCCTACGCTTGACGACAGGCACTAAGCCCGTCTTGTTCCGAAGACTTGAATATGCTAGAATGGACTACGGCATGATGGGTATTTTTAGACGGCTAGTGTTGGGAGCACTTGCCGTTTTTCTTTTTGTAAAAAGCGTTTGTAAAGCTCCTCTTTTGCTTTTAACTCCGTGGCCATTAACAGCGCTTGATTTTCACGCATTTCCTTGCACAATCTACGAACCTCTGAAACTTTCATTAACCGGCTTGCAGTGAAACAGACGTTCATCACTCATTCCCCCTTCTCTTTTGACTTTTCTTCTTTTTGAAGAACTTTTGAGTTTGTCGTTTCCTCCGTAGCTTTTCTTGCTGGATTAGCCGCTTAAACCGTTTATGTCGTTTAACTCGTTCCTTCCAAGACATAAGATGAGGGTGAAATTCATCAACTAACTCACCGTTAATTCGGTATGTCTGTCTGCCGTAAGCCCAATAATCCTCATATCCGCAATCGCAATATACTCCGCGTTCTACACAACCTATATACTCTTCTGAGTAATAGTGACTAGTTACCACTTGATTACATACCGGACAACGTTCTTTCGGCTCGATATAGTAAAAGTAAAATGGGTCATTTGCGCACCTTTGTATTTGCCGCTTTCGTAAAGTTTTCATTGTCCATCACTCTTTCGCACGATAAACGCAATATCAACACCGCGTTCTTTCGCCATCTCAACGACCTGAAGCAGTTTGTCGTGCTCCTCTTTCTTCCGTATCAGCTCGTCCAAGTCGCGTTTGCAGCGTAAAAATTCAGTTACCCATCGCTCGGCGTCGTCAAAATGAGCACTCACCCACGCAGCTCGCGCATGGTTCAAATAGATGCAACCGCATTCCCATAGTTTCTCTGCTAACTGTCGATCTTGTGGGAGGACGTTCATGATTTCCCCTCTCCCTTCACGTATTCCATGATGTCGTCAATGATCGCTAAAGCTGTGTCATCATCGACCATATCAGCTAGGGATTTCAATCCTTCGATCACGGCGAGCTTTTTCTGCTCTGCACCGTATTCCTGGAGTAGCAATCCTTTATCGGTTGCAAACATTTCGATCGGTGTCCCGGTGTTCCAGCCGTGTACGCGGCGGATTTCCATTGGAATGGTGATACGACCTAAATGGTCGATTCTGCGGACGATTCCAAGAGCTTTCATTGTGCAATCGCCTCCCTGTTTAGCATCTTGTCTGCGACGCGAATGGCATCTTCCAACAATCCCATTTCTTCGAGAAACTGCGGACGACTAACATCTTTGCCCGTTTTGTTGATATAATTTTGTCGGCGTAACTCTAAATTCGTTCTGTACGCTGTATTGAAGGCTTGTACGAAGTCTTTCCATGCGTAGTTAAACGGGATTCCGTTTTGACGTGCGTATTTTTGAATCATTTTGTTTAGCCGTTGGCGAAGGTCTCCGATCGTATCAATTCGATCAATGTTATCTAACCGATGCTGTACGACCGTTACTTGTTCTTCAATTTGTTTCATGCGTCTTTCTTGTTCCACCATTTGTTGTGCGTATAGGAGCAACATTTCTGCTTGGGTTTTTGGTTGTAGTGGCTGTTGTCGCTTTTGCAATTCCTCTTTCATCCGTTTGAATTCCTCAATGAACCGAACCTTCATCTTCATTGCTTCTGGAGTGGTATATGCAAACGCAACTAACGTAAACGCTTCTTCGGTCAAAAGGTATTTTTTGTACCACTGCTTGTTTTGTGGGTGCTGGTACCGGGTTTCCCCAAAGTTGAGGAGACCCCATTCTGCTTCTCCTGCTTCGATTAATTTTTCTAGTTGAACTTCAATATCACGTAAAACGTGGTCATGACGCTTTCCAAAACACTCTGCAACCGTTAGACTATCTGTAACAACACGATTGTTATCAATGAACACTAACTGTTTATTCATCTCTTCTCTCCTCTCCATGCTTGTCCACTTTGTTTCCAAAAAGATTCCCTAGAGGGCAGCCGGATCATATTCGCGATCAATTCATTTGCCGAAGCCCGAACAAAACAGATTCCAGCACCCGCAATTCCCGTTCAGCACCATGAAGCAAACCTTCTACATATGCGTAATCAAGCGTGTTTGGCGTTTTGGCAGCAAGCTTTTCTTTCAACTCGTTGACGCGTTGGTGGGCTTCTTCAATACGTTTTTTGATTGGTTCCATATTTTTTTCACCTCCTTTAAATCGCTTTCTTTTGCGCATCAGAATTTAACGCTTGGATAATCTCCTCATACAGAGGAGTAATAGGGACTTGTTTCTCTCCCCACTTTCTCAAAAGCTGGATTGCTTTTTCTGGATTTGTATAGGATAGCTGGGCAAGTTTAACTGGGATTGCCTTTCTCTTTTGGAGCAAGTCAAGATCGATCGGCAGCGTCATTTTTTCTACCTCTCCCTTTTCTGTGTTCTTGTTGTTAATTAAGCGTTTGAACGGTTATTTTTAACGTCTATATCTTGTATTTCCGTCATTTTTAACACATTTAAATCGATATCTAAGCAAATAGCTATTTTAGAAAGAGCATTAAGGCTTGGTGTGTATCTGCCGTTTTCAATGTCTGATATATAGTTTCTGGACAAATTAGTAGTAGAAGCCAGTTGATCTTGCGTCATCCCGAGTTCATTTCTTTTTTTCTTAATAATTGTTCCTAACGTTTTTTTGTCTAACATTGTTATCACCTCCTGCTGATATTAATGTATTGTATTTCCGTCGTTTTGTAAAAGCGCATTTTCGCCAAAATTCAAGCATTTTGAAGCAAAATCTAGATTTTTACTTGTATTTCCGTCTATTTTCTTAATATTACTTGTATTTCCGTCATTTTACGTATTGTATATCCGACTTTTTCATACTATAATCAAAACATGAATGTCGGTTATTCCGACAATAAGAAGAGGTGATTTAAGTGATTGGAGACAATATTAAATTTTTTAGAAAGAAAGCAAAAATGACTCAAGTTGAATTAGCTGAAAAAGCAAATATATCTAGATCTTACCTGGCGGACGTGGAACGCAATAGATATAATCCAAGCCTTGAAACCTTAAAAGCAATAGCATCTGCATTGAATGTGTCTGTAAACAGTCTGATTGGTGAAGAAAATGCTAAAAACACAAATCATGATACGCAACTCCCAGAACTAACCGAAAAGGACGAACGGGATATCGCGAAAGACCTGCAAAGAATCATGGACAGCTTAGAAAGTCGTGAAGGGCTAATGTATGACGGTGAACCGATGGATGAGGAAACAAGGGAACTTATACGCATTTCTTTGGAGAACTCCATGAGGCTTGCTAAGCGAATTGCCAAGAAAAAATTTACCCCTAAAAAATATAGAAAATAAATAAAACGCGGGGGTCAGGGGAATGAAAGCAATAAAAGAAGTGGTTAGGCAACTTATAAAGACACATAAATCTAACGACCCTTTTCAAATAGCAAAAGAAAAAAACATCATTATCTTATTCGCGGAGCTTGGAGCCACCTTGGGATTTTATAGTTCTTACAAACGAATTCAGTTCATCCATCTTAATAATCAACTGGATGAAATGATGCAGCGTTTTGTTTGTGCTCATGAACTTGGACATGCTGTACTGCATCCCAAATCTAACACCCCTTTTTTAAGAGCAAATACATTATTTTCTGTTGAAAAGTTAGAGGTTGAGGCAAATACATTTGCTGTTGAATTATTACTTCCAGATGACATTATCACTCAATATCAAAACACCGATCTAACCATCTATGATGTAGCAGAAATGCATAGCATACCAAGACAACTTGTGTACTTAAAAAATTTTTAACGCTAAAATTTAGCTCCCCCTTTCTAAACGAGGTGGTGAAAATATGAGAGTTGCTCTGTATTATCGTGTTTCAACTAAATTACAAGAAGACAAATATAGTTTGGCAGCTCAAAAAGAAGAGTTGACCAAATACGCGAAATCTCAAGGTTGGAATATTGTTGGTGAATTTAAAGACGTTGAAAGTGGAGGAAAATTAGAAAAGAAAGGATTGACCGCCCTTCTCGACCTAGTGGATGAAGGTGGCGTTGACGTAGTACTAGTCGTTGACCAGGACAGGCTATCTCGCTTAGATACAGTTGCATGGGAATATCTAAAATCCGTGCTTCGAGATAATAACGTCAAAATCGCCGAACCTGGAAATATCATAGACCTGAATAATGAAGACGATGAGTTCATCTCTGATATAAAAAACCTGATCGCAAAACGGGAAAAACGGGCTATCGTAAGACGTCTGATGCGTGGGAAAAGGCAAAGAATGCGCGAAGGGAAAGGATGGGGGCAGCCACCTTTTGAGTATCAATACGATCACCAAACAGGTAAATATAAGGCAAAGCCCGAATGGAAGTGGGTGATTCCTTTTATAGATAATTTATATCTAAATGAACAACTTGGAATGAAGGCCATAAGCGATAGATTAAATGAAATTTCCAAGACACCAACCGGAAAGTCTTGGAATGAACATCTTGTGCACACAAGACTAGTATCCAAGGCTTTTCACGGTGTAATGGAAAAAACGTTTGCCAATGGCGAGACAATTTCAATTCCAGGTATATATGAACCGTTGAGAACAGAAGAAACATATAGAAAAATTCAAGAGGAACGAGAAAAGCGAGGCGAACAATTCTCCGTTTCTGGCAGAAAAGGAAGCGCAAAGCACATATTAAAAAGAACAAAAATCATTTGCGGTGAATGTGGTAGAAAAATTCAAATAGCAACACACGGAACAAAAGAAAAGCCTATTTACTACGCAAAACACGGACGAAAAGAGATAGTCGATGGTTCTGTTTGCGACATAAACATCAATACTGTTCGCTTCGATAAAAATATTATGACTGCTCTAAAAGAGATCCTTTCGAGCGAGGAACAGGCAAAAAAATATATAAACTTGGACATAGACCAGAATGAGCTCAATGCATTGAAAAAGAATATAAAAACGCTAAATAAAAAGATTTCCAAGCTTCAGGAGTCACTGGATAGATTGTTGGATTTGTATTTAGCAGGTGGTTTGAAGAAAGAAAAATATTTAGAGAAACAAAAGCAATTGGAATCACAAATAGAAATTTATAAAAAAGAACTCGACCAGAACGAGTTAAAACTAAAGACCGTTGAGAGTAACATGTGGAATTATGAATATTTGTACGAGTACCTAGAAGTAATCACAGATCTAGAAAAGGAACTAACGCCTATGGAAAGAGTGCAGCTTGTTGGTAAAATATTCCCTACCGCAACATTATATAGAGAAAAATTGATACTAACAGCTGATGTAAAAGGGATCCCAGTTGATATTGAAATTCCTATTGATCCTGATCCATACCCATGGCATCCGAAAAAAAGGAATACCTATACAAAATAATATGGGTATTCCCTAATATTTATTTCGATTAACGTAAACCCCTTTTCATTCTTCATTGTCCTTCCCTCCTATAAATGATTCATCATGGAAAACAGCGGCAGCAAAATCGCCAAATACATGCAAATGACAAGCAAACCAACAAAAGATAGCAGCAGCGGCTGAATGAATTTCAACAACGTTTCCAGTCGTTCCTCGAACGCCTGAAACAATATTTCACCATAATGATTTAACTCTTTGCCCAATTCCCCATTAGACTGGCCATGACGGATCACGAGCACCAGCTCTTGTTCGTAATAGTTGCAGACACCGATAACGTCATCTAGCGGAAGCCCTTTCGCCAGCTCGTCTTTGATCCTTCTTCCTTCCGCTCGTAAAAACGGCAGTGATTCTTGTCGTTCAAAAGCTTGGAGCGCCTCATATATCGACATTCCTCCCTGCAGTAAATGGCCAAGCTGCAGCGCAAACAGATGGGTGACATAAAGCTTGACCAAAGAACGAAGAAGCGGAATTTTCATCGCAGCGTGGATCTTGGCAGCGACCGTCCATTTTCGAAACGAGCCGATATAAAAAAGAAAACAAACGATACATAAAACAAAAACAACAGCAAACACATTAGGGACAATGGAAACGATGTGCATAAAAGCAATGGATGCAGAAGATGGCGAAGAGGATAAAGTGGAAGAAACTTGGGAAAACCGCGGCAGCAACAGATGCCCAACAGCAGTCAACATTAATACCATAAAACACAGCAGCATGAGCGGGTAGCTGCTCGTTTTGCGCAGCCTTTGCATATATTCTGCCTTCTGTATCAGCATTTTTCCCGCTTCAATAATGCCGCGCGGCAAATCTCCGTGCTGCTCTGCGAAAAACAAATAGCCGATTGCTTCGTGATGAAAAGGAAGCGAAGCAAGCGATTGGTAAAAAGGCAGTCCCGAACGAAGCCGGGAAAGGCATTGCTGCAAATCATGGCGGCGGGAAAGCGGCTCTTGAATCTCTAAAAATTCGAGCGCTTGTGACAGCGAATACCCTCTTTCTAACAGGCTTCCTAGCCGCACTAAAAACGTTCCTTGCTGATGTAGCGGCCATTTTCGTTTTTTCATTTTTCCCCTCCCTTAACGACCGTGAGAGTGTGCGCCGGCAAAAACCCAAGCGCCATCCCTTTGCGAATGATATTTTCCAACGTATAGTAACGGCATACTTTGTTCCCTGTTTGCACGGAGCAAATAGCGTCGGATAATGCACTTCCATACAGCAGTTCATGCACAGCGACGCGGCGTACTTTTCGATATTGGCGGCAAACGGGCATGCAATGTTCACCGCAAAACGGACAGAGCAAATCAACAAGCCGCTGCGCCGTTACGGCGAGCAACGTTTGCTCAATATCTTCGAGCGGAATGCCGAATTCGCGCAAACGGTAAATCGCGCCAACCGCATTTTTCGTATGCATCGTCGAAACGATCAAATGTCCTGTCATGGCAGAGCGCACCGCAATTTTTGCCGTTTCGGCATCGCGGATTTCCCCGACCATAATAACATCCGGATCATGGCGCAACGCGGCTTTCAAGCCAACCGCATACGTAATTCCCGCTTTTTCGTTAATCTGCACTTGCAATAGATTGTCAATCCGCTTTTCGACCGGATCTTCCAAGGTGATGACATTGCGATGCCACTTTTCCTGGCAAATCCGCAGCAAGGCATATAAAGTCGTCGTTTTTCCCGATCCGGTCGGTCCGGTACAAATGATTAATCCTTGCGGCTGTTGAAACAGGGAAAGCAATATGTTGGTAGAGTGGGCAAATAGGGAAATTTGTGACTGTGGCAGGAAAAAACTTTGTGGAAGAAGCCGGATGACGAGGCTTTCATCGTAGAATGTCGGCAATGTGGAAAGGCGTAAAGAAATGATTTCCCCTTGCTGGTTTGTCTCCATTGCTCCGCTTTGCGGCCGACGGCGTTCGCCAATGTCCATGCCTGCTAAAAATTTAAAATGGGTAATAAGCCGCTCGCATGTTTCTTTTGTCAGCGTTGCTTTTTCCATCAGCAGTCCATCTAAGCGAAAACGCACTACCGCATCGTTCTTCCGCGGAACGATATGAATATCCGAGACGCGAAGCAACCCTGCTTCCATGAGAAGACGGTCCGCCAAATATTCAATCTCATTCATTCGTTCATACCATTCCTCCTTTCACTATATTGCTACATATTTCGACTTGCTCTCGCCTTTTTCCTGCATTACAAATAAAAAAATTTCATGAACATTTTATGAAATTTTTACGATATTTATGTTGGTAGTGATAAATATCATTCCTTGCCGAAAATCATTTTATTATAATGACCATAGGAATATTATTTAGGAGGAACCGTTATGGAACAAACATTAAAAATTACAAACGTATTGGCTGACCCGACGCGCTATCATATTTACGAGTATATCGCCAAAAAACATAAGGAAGTATCTGTTCAAGAAATTGCTGACGTATTTAACATCCACCCGAATGTCGCCCGTCTTCATTTAACAAAGCTGGAAGATGTCCATATGATTGTTTCCGAAACGCAAAAAACCGGAAAAGGCGGACGGCCAAGCCGCCTTTACCGTCTATCGGATGAAGTCATTCAGCTTCATTTTCCGTTTCGCGATTATCAGCTCCTTGCCAAAATCGCGATTCAAGCGATGATGAAGCTTGGTGATGCGGGCAAACAGGCGCTTTACGAAACAGGAAAAAACTTTGGCAAAGAACTTGTCGTCCAGCGCATTCCACATGATCAATCCCCACAGCAGCTAACGTTTGCCGAAAAAGCAGCCATCGTGAAGGAAGCAGCAGAAACGGCAGGATTTTACCCGACGTTTGAATATAATGAAAAAGAAGAAAAAATATATTTACAAATTTTTAACTGTCCGTTTAAAGAAATCGCCCTTCAAACGCCGGAAGCCGTTTGCCAAATGCATCGCGCGTTTTTGCAAGGAATGTTTGAAGTGCTTTTCCCAAACATAGAACTAGTAGAAATGGAGAACATGACAAACGGCTGCGATTATTGCTTGTATCGGGCAAGTTTGACCTAATAAAACAAGGACATGATGCACCGCTTTTCTGTCAGTATCGGCAGAAAAGCGCTTTTATGTTCTATATAGTTGCAGCCTAATGGTTCGCCTTTTGTACCTTTTACAGAATCATGAGGCTGCCGGATGTAAGTCTGCGCCTTGCCGCTGCCGGCAACACAACGGCACAATATGAGGGCAGATAGGGAAAGCGTTATTTACATTTGCCATTATTGTACATTATAATAAGTAAAGATGGGGATTTGCACTTAAAAAGGAGGGATACATAATGGATCGCATGTTCCGTGTCCTAGCATTTTGGACGGGAATTTTCGCAGTCATGTTTTATCTTGGGCATATGCACCAAACATCGCTTATTTTCTTTGGTCAAACCGTATTTTTCCTCTTTCTCGGTTATTTAAAATTAACAGAAAGAATGTACATTTATATTTTCGGGGCATACTTAACCATTTTCTTCGCGGCCTTTACGTATTGGACAACATTTATGATGATCCCGGGAATGGGAGAATGAAGAACGAGCAGGAGTCTGTTTCTCCTGCTCACTCTCTTTGCCTTTCATTAGGAAAACAGCAAAAACTCTTGCTGCACCCATATATCATCCCAGCAAAGCTGCATACCTTTTTGTTGGATCATCACATGAAAGGCGCTGCTTATTCCTTCGTCCATGATCAAGGACCGAAGCGCCCGGTTTTGTCGGTTTTTAGGAGAAAATGGATTGGTGTCATCGTGTGTTACTAAATATTCCAATATTCCAGCCGCAAGCAAAAAGCGGTCCTGCCTGACGAGCGCAACATACTCCCATCCCGCCTGTTCCCCGTACATTCGCAGCGCGTCCCACTGCACGTGCGCTGTTATATCCATCTCCCCAGGATACATAAGCGGATCGGTGATGAGACGGTGGCGATAATATCCGCGCAAGCTTCCCTGCTGTCTTGCTGGCCATTGCAACTCCTTGTCCGTATAGCCGTAATCAATCGTTATCATTACACTATTCTGAAAAAACGCAGAGGTTTGCAAAAGAAACTGTTTTATCGCAAGCGGTACTTCTAAACGCTGCCCGTTCGCTAAATAAAGCTGCCGCTCATGTAAATATTGAAAAATATCTTCATTATCTAGCGGGTATTTTTCCTCGATCAGCTTGCCGTCGTTCACGGTGACAAAACATTCATATATTTTTCCATTTTCCTTTGCGATTACGTGCACCGGAAACGCATCAAAAAATTCGTTGCTAAAAACGATTCCCGTAAACGAAGGCATATGTTGTTTGAGTTCCTTTAGATCTTTATACTGCATCACTTTTTCTGCAACATCGCCAAGCGTTTGCAGCTGCTTTGCCCGCTGGAAAGGACTTGTTTCGACAATGATATAAGATAGTTGCTTGTATGTGTGCGGACTTTTTCTCTTCCATTCCTCTAAGACCGCACGCGCAAATTTGCCGTCTCCGCCTCCAAACTCGCAAATATGCGGCAACACGCCTCCTTTTTCTACTAAACGAAGAAAAAAAGAAGCAAACAGCTTGCCAAATAGGTCGGAAACATGGCTGTTCGTAAAAAAGTCTCCATCTTTTCCAATTTTCGTTCTTTCGCTCATATAATACCCGCACCGTTCGTCATATAAAGCAAGCCTCATGTAGTCGGCATACGAGATGCGCCCAAGCGGCGAGGCATAGATCGCTTCATAAATCGCCTTTGCCATATCTATTTCCTTTCCCGTTTTTTGTTTTTTTACTATTGACATAGTAAAAACGCTGTTATATTGTTATAGTAGTAGCTTAACTATATCCCCTCCCATTATATGGATAGAACATCCCCCAAAAAACCCTTCTTTATCGAAGAAGGGTTTTTTGTTTGCGGAAAAGCAAACGTGTCATTTGCCAACCGCGGCCGGCACGTTTGCTTTTTTGTGGCATTGGTTTCCTTTTAAAATCCATGCAAAAACGGATTTGTATCCATTTCCGCTCCGATTGTTGTCTCCCGCCCATGTCCGGATAATACTACTGTTTCCTCTGGCAATGTAAGCAGCTTATCGTGGATGCTGCGCAATAGCTGTTCATGGTTTCCTCCCGGCAAATCGGTGCGTCCAATACTTCCAGCAAAAAGTACATCTCCGGAAAACACCGCTTCAATCTCTTTGCAATAGTAAGAAATGCTGCCCGGCGAATGTCCAGGTGTTTCCAGTAAATCAAAGGCAAACGCTCCGATTTGCAACGTTTGTTCTCCCGTTATGCATGTCGGTTCACATCGGACGATGACTTGACCTCCGCCGAAATATGCCGACCCGTTTAAAGCAGGATCGGTTAGCCACTCTTTTTCTCTCTCATGGATATAAATTGGAAGCTCCCATCGCGCTCTCACTTCATGAATGCCGCCGATATGGTCGAAATGAGCATGGGTTAATAAAATCGCCAGCGGAGTGAGCTGCTGTTTTTCAATATACCCGACAATTTTATCCCCCTCTGCGCCCGGATCAAAGATGACACAAGTACCATCCGTATGGGATAGTATGTAGGCGTTGGCCTGAATCGGTCCGACTGGAATGCGCTCCCACTTCATGATTATTCCTCCTCCATTTGTTGGCACTATATCGTTTCTACTATGCCGGCAAAAACGTCACTATCTCCTAGACGTATCTTTCCAAATCGCTATACCGCTAATTACTATTATTTTATCGCAACATGGCCAAGTTTGTCATTTCGCTCATGTCCTTTACCAAACCATTCTAAATAAGAACAGAATAATATAGAAGAAAGTGGGACACAATGATGATAAATGCAAGAACGCTTCCGCCTCTTCTCCCGTCCTGGAAAAGCACATAACCAAACATGATGGTAGAACTGTCCGTTATTTCGAACCGCCTAAAAAATTGCCGATGCATATCGTATGTTGATTCCTATTTTTGACCTCGACAAATAAATAAAAAAAGATTACAATGAAAAAGAATTAGTCGGTTTCTTACATAAATTTTATCACAAGGATTTATTTCACAAGGGGGTAAGACAATGGGAACAGTCATTATTTTTGCATTAGTAGCGCTGTTGGCGCTTTACGGAATTGTGCGCACCTTGCGCGAGAAAAATATACTTGGGTTTCTTTTCGGACTTGGCGCCTTCGCCGTATTCGGCTGGTTTACCGTTATGACAATATTGCATCACGGTTTTCCAACAGGCACGCATTAAAGCGCAAGAGGCATTTCCAAAGCCTCTTGCGTTTTTATTTCTTTGCTTCATGCCATATACAACGCCGCCAGAAAAATGCCGAGACTATCTTCATAAATCTCAGTAAATTGGGAAATTGGCAACGGATTTACTCCTTCTCCTAGTTCCACCGTGTATCCTCTTCGTCTCCATGTTTGAATAAACCAGTCGCGATACCCAGCATGGCTGTCGATATACCGTACGGCTCGATAGCCGCTTGCTTTGGCAAACTCATTCACGGTTTCTTCCGCTTCCGGCGGTTCCAGTCCTTCGTACCCCCAATATATTTCTTTTCCTTGTGTGTGAAAGGCTAAAATCATGGAAAAATCGCTTTCCTCGGTCAATGCGGCCATCGCTTTTGTTTCCGGTTCTGTGAGCGGCGCGAACCCTGGAAAATCGCGAGGCGCCGGCGCTTTTGGAACTTTGCGGGCCTGCTCCACCTCCCATTTGGCCGGAAATTGATTATTTAAATCAATGCCGCGGATATTTGCCTTCCACTGTGAAAAATCATAAGATCCTTCGTTCATGCAGATCACTTCGCTCCGATATGGCTCTTGTTCCGGCGGTCCGTGCAAAACAAGGTTCACTCCATCAGGATTGACCATCGGCACAACGGAAAGCGTCACCTTGTTATAATAGTCTAGCATTCGATGGCCGCGCAGCGTTTGATCGTTTGTCACTGCCAGCAAATATTCATTCAAAAAGGTCATAATTACCGCCGTTGTAATCCATTCATTGGCATGAAAAGACCCATTGAAATGGACGCGGATCGGCCCGCGGCCAATCTGCAGCTCGATTAATGGCAATCCGAGCACACTATATCCAATCGTTCGTGTTCGCACAAACGGAAAATGGCGGCAAAGTGTCTTGATATCCTGCTGCAGCGTGGAAAAATCGTACGCTTTTTGCCCTTGAACCACGCGGGAGACGATCCGCTTGGGCAGCTGCACTTCCCCGCTTGTGATCTTCGTTGTACCTTTCATGCGCTGCAATGCCATTTCGTGTACGGAAAAAAAGCCGGCCAGCTCTTCCCATGATTGGACCGCATCATATCCCGGAATGCAAACAACCTCTCCCAGCTTCAAATGTTCGTTTTTGATATGCGGGTTGGCGTCCACCAATAACTCGTAAGGCACAGAAAACCATTCGCTGTACATGGCCAGCGTATCGCCCAAGGAAGCATATATATTCAAACGCCGTCTCTCCTTCCTTTTATTCTACCTTCAACTTATGAGACAGGACGACGAAAAATGAAAAATAAAAAACGATTCATCGAATAATCAGCCTTTCGATGAACCGTTTTAGACATAGATATCCTTTTATGCTGGCAATGACGTTTTGGCCAGCCATGCGCTGCCGATAACTCCCGCATCATTGCCAAGCGTCGCCAATACAATCGCTGCGCCTTCAGCAACGCGCGGAAACGCAAAGCGGCGGAAATGGGTGGTGACACGTTCTACTAATATATTCCCCGCCTTCGAAACCCCGCCGCCAATGACAATTTTCTCCGGATTGGAAACATTGGCAGCATTCGCTAACGCTAAGCCAAGATAGAACGTTACTTCTTCGACAATTTCTAAAGCCAATGCATCTTCTGCTTTCGCGGCGTCAAATACTGCCTTAGCCGTTACAGCGTCAGGGCGAAGCAGCGTCTGCCGGTCCGATGTTGCTAATTTTTCTTTTGCGATCCTTACAATTCCCGTGGCCGAAGCGATGGTTTCCAAACAGCCGCTTTTTCCGCAATTGCACGGTGCCCCGCCGCTTGGAATCATCGTCATATGGCCGATTTCGCCGCCGGCGCCATTGACGCCATGCACAATTTGGCCGTTGGCAATCACTCCGCCCCCGACACCAGTGCCAAGCGTAACGCAAATCAAATCGCGCGCTCCACTGCCAGCCCCCTTCCACATTTCGCCAAGGGCAGCGATATTCGCATCATTATCTACCGCGACAGGAAGAGACATTTCCCTCTCTAATTCTTCTTTCAACGGGTAATTTTTCCAGCCTAGATTCACTGCTTCATAAAGCATTCCCGTTTCCATATGCACCGGTCCCGGCGCACCGATGCCAATGGCTAAAAGCCGGTCTTTGTTTTCCCCTAAACGCTGCAATGTTTCTTGCAGTGATCGGGAGATATGTTTGACAATGTTTTTTCCTTGATTCGAAAGATCAGTATCAATTTCCCATTTATGTACAATATCCCCGTCTGTCGTTACAAAGGCCATTTTTGTCGTTGTGCCGCCCAAGTCGACGCCAACAAGCCATTTTTCTGCCATCGTCTCTTCATTCCTTTTTCATTCGTTTTTCTCTTTCGATCTGCGCCTCATGCCGCAAAATAAAAAGCGCCATTTGAAAATCTTTTACGTCAATCAATTGCGATTGGTATAACTCTTTTAACTCTTCTTCCATCAACTCTAAGTCGGCTAGACGGTCTCCTACATAGATGATCGTCCCAAACCGTTTTAAAAGCTGCTGTACGTCATAGACCGTTTTCATTATTTTCACCTGCACCTCTTTTTACCCAATATAAATGTATAAACAAACCACTGCTTTCGTCAAGCAGGAAAAAAGAAAAACAGGCTGCTTGAGCAAAACGCTCGCATAGCCTGTTTCACCGATCCGGATCGCGCGGATGCAGCACGGTCGGCCTCCGGTTTTTCAACGGCATCGGGGAGCGGATGAGCACATCGCGCATCGCTCGATAGGAAAAAGGAATAAACGGCCATAAATACGGCACGCCGAACGAGTTCATGCGCGCAAGGCCAATGATCCACATCGCAATGCCAACCACATAGCCGTATAGATCCAATACTCCGCTTAAAACTAACAACCCAATTCTAACAAGACGATTGGCAAGCCCCATTTCATAGCTTGGTGTCGCGAAACTCCCAATAGCGGCAATCGAAAAATATAAAATTACTTCGTTCGAAAACAGACCGACTTCTACCGCAATTCCGCCGATCATCAGCGCGGCGACCAACCCCAGTGCCGTCGCTAAAGATGAAGGGGTATGGATCGCCGCCATCCTCAGCATATCAAGGCCAATTTCAATCATGATAATTTGCGCAAATAACGGAATATCACCCAGTTTTGCCTTCGCTAAAAAAGAGAGGGACGACGGCAATAACTGCGGTTCTGTCATCATTAAATACCAAAGCGGCAATAGAAAAATAGAAGCCCAAACCGCTAAAAAGCGCACAAGCCGCAAATAGGCGCCAACAATCGGCTTGTTGCGGTATTCCTCGGCGTGCTGGAGATGGTGCCAAAACGTCGCAGGCGTAATTAACACACTTGGCGAACCATCGACAATGACGAGCACATGACCTTCATATAAATGCGCCGCCGCCGTATCCGGACGTTCCGTATAGCGGACTACTGGATACGGATTCCAATGCCTTCCTGAAATAAACTCTTCCACTGTTTTCTCCGCCATTACCAGCCCGTCAGTATCAATTTTGGCAATCGATTGTTTCACACGCTCGACTAATTCCGGATCGGCGATTTCTTCAATATAGCAAATGCAAATATCGGTCCTCGAGCGGCGTGCCACTTGCAAATATTCCATGCGCAAAGATGGGTCGCGGACGCGGCGGCGAATCAGCGCCGTATTGAATACAAGCGTTTCAACAAAGCCATCGCGCGCCCCGCGCACGACCCGTTCATTATCCGGCTCTTGCGGACCGCGAACCGGATATGTACGCGCATCAATCAAAATAATATAATCGACGCCGTCTACCACCAACGCAGTCGGCCCGGCGAGCACCGCACCGACCGCTTCTTCCAGATCATTGGTTTTGCTTAACTCTACGTACGGAATATACGTTTTTAATAGTTGTTCAAGCGGATGTATCTGCAATTCTTCTTTTTCGAGAAACGATAATCTTCTCATTAAATAATGTAAAATATCGTCTTTGACAAACCCATCGATCATAAAAAACGACATTGCCCTTCCCGCATACTCGACGTCAAGCTGTATGACATCAAAACTCTTCCCGACGCCAAGCCTTTGCTGCAAATAGGCAATATTGTCTTGTATGTTCCGGGAAACGAACCGTTTGTTTCTGCTTTTTTCCAATGTGATCCCACCTGCATTTCCTTGCAATCTTGATACCATTCATCTTTGACAGCCGCAAACAAATTCATACATAAATTTGACTTTGTAAGCATATATTGGTGAAAACCTTGTCCATCGTGGGGGGGTTCTATGAGAAAATGGACCATTCCAATCATGACGATCGCAGCAGCGTTTTTATGTTTGATTCCGTTATTTTCCCTTTATTCCCATAATTCAACAAAAGAAACGATTATCTTTTTCCCGATCCACCCGCAAGCTACATTTAAGGAAGCAAAAACGACGTTGCAGCTGCAGCCGCAAAAACGGAGGGGAAAATATTCACTGCTTTGGTCAACGTCCTCTTCCTTAGACAGAACCGCCTATTTACGTCAGGATATTTCTTTGCTTTTTGCGGATGGCCGCCTTATCGACCGTCTTTCTAAATGGGAGAGTCATAGGAAAACGTTAACACAGCGAAAAAAAGTAACAGCCAAAGATAGCCGTTTTTTTCAAACGATTTCGTTTCACTATGGCGAACTCCATGAAGGAAATGCCATTACGAGCAGCCAGACGATGACAAGCGATTATTTATATGTCATCGATTCGCCGTACCACCCGCTCACGTCGTTTCGCCGAGCGACAACAGAAGAGGAGAAAGAGTGGCAACGAATATTAAACAAAACAACAAACGGATATCTTCAGCATAAAGCCCAATCGCTTTTATCACACTTTTCCATCCAAGCGCAGCAATATTATTCATTATATTTACCTGACTTAATTATGTATAATGAACAGCCGCTGCCAGACCTTTCGATGAAAAAAACACAAGAAATCATCGGGAAGCTTTGGGAAGGAATGTATAAATCTTATTTCCTCGGCATAAAAAAAGAGGATGGTTCCATCCTCTCGCCAATCGGCAGCACCGTACCGCTTATTTTAATAAGCAAAGACTACTCCCACTTAATTGTACTGATTGAGGCGGAAAACGGGGAGAAATTTCAGTTAATCCAAAAAATAACCTAAAGGCGGAATCCGATCAATAAACCTAAAGCAGCAATGCTTACCGTGACAAATAAGGAACGAGCTTGCCGCTTCCAAGCAACATGATTGGGCAAATGGACGATACCGGCGGCAAGAAATCCGCCAATCAACCCGCCAATATGGCCGGCATTATCAATTCCGGGAACAACGATTCCAAATAACAGATTGATAATAATCAGGCTGATAATATTCGTCCCGATCGTTTGGAAAAAAAGATGCCGATATACCGTCCCAAAGTAAAGCAAGGCTCCAAATAAGCCAAAAATGGCGCCAGATGCCCCCGCGGAAAGGGACGACGTGAACAAAAAGCTGCCAAGCGTCCCAAAAAAACCGGCAATCATATAGATGCAGAAAAAGCGCCACGATCCGTAAAGACGTTCCACCATCATGCCTAAATAGTAAAGCGCAAACGTATTCATCAATAAATGCAAAAACCCGATGTGCAAAAAAATCGGTGTAAAAAAGCGCCACCATTCCCCTTCCCAAATAAGGGGATTAAATTTTGCCCCATATCGAATCAACACTTCGGGATTCGTGCTGCCGCCGCTCCATTCCATCAACAGAAACAACGCTACTTGCAAAACGATAAAAATATAGGTAAAAACAGGCTTGCCGTATTCAAACAACCTTCTTTCTCGTTCCTGTTGTTCCCTTACTTCCTGGAAAATACGGTGTTTCAGCCGCTCCGCTTCGAAAAATGGATCGCTGTCATCACTGATAGGAGAAAGAACAATAGGCGTTTCGATCGTGTCTGTTAGCTGTTGCAGCGAATGCTCGATGTTCCCCGAGTGGATCAAAAGCGTCCGGAATACGCCGTTCCGCCGCTGCGGAAGCGGAAGCGGCTTTGCGATCAAAAATTCCCAATCATCAACAGGAGGATAGGTGGAAATATAAATATTCACCACTTGGTCCGCTTTACCAATTTTCCGCCTCGGTAGTTGCCCGACAACACGCCAAGCATATTCCATATCCCGTTTCAGCTGTTGTCCCCAATCGATATCATCACGCACGATGCGGACGAGCGGAACACGCCGATTCTCCAGTGACTCCAGCCAAATTTCATTCACGCGGTGGGATAGTTGGACAATCCGGTAACGCTGTTTTATAAAAAAATAAATGAGCTGCCAAAATAGCCATTCCATTTTCCCATTCAACGTCTCCTCCCCCTTTTTTCCATAACATGAGGCTCCCCCAGCAATATGGAAGCTAACTGTTCCACACTAAGGCAGATGACGGCAGATGGCGCCGAAACGGCGGAAACAGGTTGCTGCTGGAAATAAATCGCCCGCCATCCAGCATGAAGCGCTCCCATCACATCCAGCTCCCAAGAATCACCGATATATACCGGCTGTTTTCCAAACGGCAATCGACGTTGGGCGCAGCGGAAAATCGCCACATCAGGCTTTTCACATCCAACCTCCTCGGAAATAACCACTGCGTCGTCGGAGAAAAAGCGGCGCAACCCGGCGTACGCAATTTTCTCACGCTGAATGGCACTTTCTCCATTGGTTATAATACCAAGCGGAAGCGAAAGGCTTTGCAACCGTTCGAGCAGCGAAATAATTCCTGGCAGCGCAATTGCAAAACGGCCGACTACTTCATCAAAATAGGCGTGAAACTCATCTGCCGTTTTCACACTTATCTTTATATGAAAAACACGCATCGTCTCAAGGAAGCGAAGGCGGCGATACTCCTTTCTCGTCAAGCGCCCTCCCGCATAATCCGGCCAATAGCGATCGCAGTATGCTTTAAATACACGAAACCATGGCAAAAAAGAAACAGCTTGGTTTGGGAAAAACGTTGTAAAGCAATGGTAAATGGCCGTGCGGAATGTCCGCTCATAGTCAATAAGCGTATCGTCAAGATCAAACCAAATGGCATCCCACTGTTTCATTGTACCACACTTAGCGTAATATCTGGGAAATCATTGCATTGCGGACAAACGGAACACTCATGGATGAGCGGACAAACCACTTCTGCAAAATTCGGACACTTAATAAAGCGTTTACCACTCGATAGCGGTAGCGGTATATCACTATGCCGGCTATAATCGCCAATAACAGATAGACAAACTTGTTCATCGTTCCACTCCCTCTATTATACAAATTCCTCTTTATTCTTTTTCCCATTCATTGATAAATTATGAAATAATAGCAACAGCTAAAAAAGAAAAAACGGACCAAAAATGGGCCGTTTTTAGCAAAAAACTTCCGTCGTTCATATATCATCTGCCTTTTTCAGAAAATGGATAAAACGACGTAAATCAATGTGGAACAGGCAATAGATAAAACATTCACCACATCATTGTTGACAAAACGGTACCCTTTCATATGCACCGTTTTTTGTCCACAATGTTCCTTTCGTTCCGTTTGCATCCCGCATATCGGACAGCGGTGCACCGCCTGCCAGACCGCACCAAACCATGTATCAAACAAGCTGCCAAGCCACCCGAAAAAGGCGATCGTCATAACAGAAATGTTTTCCCATTGAACAGCGCCTGCAGCAGCGATAAAAGCAGCCCCGAAAAAGGCGGCAGCCGTGCCGAGCAATGTCACCGCCCCCGATGTTCCTGCTTCCACTTTTTTGAAATTTGTCAATAATCTTGGCGGCTGTTTGCTTAAACTGCCGATTTCCGATGCCCATGTATCCGCGTTGGCGGCAGCAACGGAAATAAGAAACAAAGGGAGCCAGGACGGTGATGGGTGGAATAAGGAAAGGAAGCTGATCAAGGCAGGAATCCCCCCGTTTGCGAACACTTGTATATAGTCGCGGCACTCCCCTTTTTCTACTTTTTCCATTAGCTTTTTTTTCTTGTTTTTGCCGATTTTGCTCCACATGCTGGAACTGACAAAAAATAATCCTAACAGTATTAATCCGTTCCATGAAAATCCGATTCCAACGATCGTGCCAACAATGATAGTCGCGATTGCTCCGGAAATGGAAAGCGAACGGATAAACCACCCTCCGAGCGCCACAATAGCGGAAACGATGATATATTGCCATTCATTCATTACATTGTATAACCCCTTCGTTTGTAATAATCATTTGCACAGGAACGTCATGTTCTTCTATAGGCAGAGAGTCGACGACTTGGAAAGAATAGGCCAATGAAATCGTCGGCACTGATACATGCCGCAAATAGCGGTCATAATATCCTCCGCCATATCCAATTCGATAACCATTCTTGGAAAAGCATATTCCCGGAACGATGATGATATTCATATCGCTTTTTTTTACTTCGTTCGTCAACGTTTCGATTGGCTCGCGCAGACCGAAATATACCGACTCAAGCTGGGAAAAAGATACGATCTTCCGGAATACCATCGTCTTTGTTGCCGGATCGCATTTTGGCACGCTCACCGTTTTCCCTTCTTGCCAGGCCCGTTCAATGATGGGAATGGTGTCGACTTCTTTTCCTTTCGAAATCGTGATGCCAATGACGCGGGCATTTTTCCACTGCGGCAGTTCATATAGCTTTTCTGCGATTTGTTTATCATATGCTTGTTTTTCCTCATCGGTTAATTGCTCCAGCTTTGCTTGCATCCGTTTGCGGATTTGCCTTTTTTCCTCCATTTTCCTTTTCCTCCCTTATCCACATTCCGCCTAAGTCCACCATAAAAAGACAAAAAGCAGCAGGAACTTATTTCCTACTGCTTACTTCGTTTCACGATGAAGTAATGTCTTTTTACATCTTGGGCAATATTTTCTTAATTCAAGACGATCTGGATTGTTGCGTTTATTTTTGGACGTAATATAGTTACGTTCACCGCATTCTGTACAAGCCAATGTAATGTTCACGCGCATGTATCTTCCCTCCAAACTACTTTAGTTGAACTTATTATAATCAGACCTTTCTATGATAGCATTTTTTTATGGCGATTTCCACATCTAAATTGCATCTTTTTCGCTTGATCAATGAAGTATTTCTTGAATAAACGAGCTATGGTATAGTGAAGTAGGGTGATAAATGATGATCGAATATGTGATGATCGCTTTGGCCGTCCTATCTATTTTTCTCTTTATTGTTTCTTTTTTTGGCAAAGATGAAATAAACCGTCTTGAAGAACAAATCGACCATCTCACCATTTCGCTGGCGCAGGAAACCTATCAAATCAAAAAACGGCTGCAAGTGTTGGAAGAAGAATTGCTTATTCCGCATGAGAATGGATCGAACGCCATGCCTATCCGCCATGATGGGCTGCTTTCTTCTTCCCAAAAGCGCGTGCTGTTTCTTTACAAACAAGGACTCTCTCATGAACAAATCGCCCGCGAAACCGCCCTTACAACGGAAGAAGTACGCATGATTTTAAGGGGATTGGCACGATGATGACGAAGCAAACGATACGCTCCATCGCTCTTGGAATGCTATTTGCTACTTCCGTCATTGGCGCTGCTTACTACATGGAATCCGACACGTTAACAACGACAAAACTTCATGAGTCACTGAAAAAAGAAGGGCTGATTGCGATAAGTGAATCAGAATATAAAAAGTTAAAAGAAGCAGCTAAACAGGATAGGACTCCTTCTGTTTCAAGCAATCCACCTTCATCCAAAACCGTATACGTTTACTTGCTTACGATTCAAAAAGGCGAAGCGCCAAACGACTTCGCGCAAAAATTAGAAGATGCCCATATTGTTCCCGATGCTGATGCATTTGTAACCTATTTAGAAACACATAGGCTAACCCGCGACGTTCGTGCCGGTACTTACAAGGTACATAGCGGTATGAGTTATGGAGAAATAGGCAATCTTATCACGAACAAATCCGATAAAAATGGGGTTATTCCCTAAAACAAGGGAATAACCCCATTTACGATGTTTATCCAAATCGTCCTGTAATATAATCTTCTGTTCGTTTATCTCTCGGATTGGAAAACAATTGACGCGTATCTCCAAATTCGATTACTTCTCCGTTTAGAAAAAATGCAGTTTTATCCGAAATACGTGCCGCTTGCTGCATATTATGAGTAACGATAATAATGCTATAGTGTTCCTTCAACTGTTGCATCAGTTCTTCAATTTTTGCTGTTGACACTGGGTCCAATGCAGAAGTAGGTTCATCCATCAAAATAACATCCGGTTCGACCGCCAAACAGCGGGCGATGCATAACCGTTGCTGCTGTCCCCCTGAAAGCATATGTGCATGCTCATGAAGGCGATCTTTTACTTCATCCCAAAGTGCTGCGGCACGTAAACTTTTCTCGACAATGTCGTCTAACGTACTTTTATTTCGTATCCCATGAATGCGTGGACCGTAAGCAACATTATCATAAATGGATTTAGGAAACGGGTTCGGTTTTTGGAAAACCATTCCCACATGCATCCGTAACTCTTCTACGTGGTAAGAAGGATCAAAAATATTACGGCCGCGATAAGTAACTTCGCCAGTAATGCGGACATTTGGCGATAATTCAATCATTCGGTTTAGCGTCTTAATATAAGTGGATTTTCCGCAGCCAGATGGGCCGATAATCGCTGTAATTTCTTTTTCATAAAAAGATAAGTGAATATTTTTTAAAGCATGATGCTCTCCGTACCATACATTTAGTTGGTTTGTATGATATACCGTCTCCTTTTTCGCGGTTTCTCTTAATATATTCATATGAGTTCGTTCCATTGCTACCGTTGCACCCATAAATGTCTCCCCTTTTATTTTTCTATAAAAAGGTAAAACCCACCTTTGATTCGCTATCGCTTTCACAAAAAACGTTTCTATCACTTGCTTAATAAACCTTCTAAACTTAGGATAAATCGAAACTATTAACGATGTTTTAATTAAATGTTAAGCTTTTGTTAAAATAAATTAAAAAAAGAAGGCACCGTACGGAAAGTGCCTTCTTTTCCCGATATTTATTAGTTGTTATTCATTTCTTCCGTGTTTGTCTCTGTGTTTCCGCTTGTTGTATTGTTTGCAATATTTCCTTTTGCTCTCTCGGCTTTCAGCTTAAAATACGCATCTAAAATTCGTCTGCCGATTCTATCGTTAATGCCGTCGCTCTCTCCTTGCGTCGCCCAAGGAACGACAACAGCAAACGCCACTTCCGGATTATTATACGGAGCATATCCAACTAATGTCAAATTATATGTTGGATCATTTCGTCTGCTTTGGATCGGTCCGTCATAAAATGCTTCCGCTGTTCCCGTTTTGCCAGCCGGCTTATATGGCGCATTGGCGAAATACGCATACGCTGTTCCTTTCGGCATCTGCATCACCCGGCGGAATCCTTCCTGCACCCGTTTAATATACTCTGTCTTCATATCGATCCGATTCAATACAACCGGTTCAAATCGCTGGACAATCGGCCCCAATTCCTTTGCATTATCCGTCGCCTTGCGAATCTCTTTGACAATTTGCGGCTTCATCCGATAGCCGCCGTTGGCAATAGTTGATACATATTGCGCCATTTGCATCGGGGTGTACATATCGTATTGGCCTATGGCAAGGTCTAGCAATAGCCCGGCTCCCGTTGCTTTTCCTTGAAAGCCGCTGAGCTCGTTTGGCAAATCAATTCCCGTCTTTACTCCCAGCCCGAATTGGCTAAAATACTTGCGAATGGTCGTGAACGCTTCCGGATTAACGCTTAATGACCGATGTGGGCGATACTTCCCGCCGCCGATGGCGATCGCCGTTTTAAACATATACACGTTCGAGGAACGCTGCAGCGCGGTCAACTCATTGATAGTCCCCATCGTCTGCCATGACTTTTTAGGGGGCGTGCCTTTAATATATAATGGTTCGTCAACGATGTAAGTATTCGGATGCAATACTCCTGTTTGAAAGCCCGTCAGCACCATCGCTCCCTTGACTGCTGATCCCATGGCATAAGCTGAGGTGATGTTGCCAATAGCATAATCAACAAATTGTGTTTTTCCATGTTCATCCTTTGTGAGCAGTTTTCCAGCCATGGTTAAAACTTCTCCCGTTTTCGGGTTCATCATCACCACAAACGCCCGATCAAGCAACGGGGATCGTCCCTTCCGCTTTGTTGCCATGATTTCTTCTTCGATGATTTTTTCCACCTGCTTCTGAAGTTCGATGTCGATCGTCAGTACAAGATCCTTCCCGCGCTCTCCATTATATATTTGCTCTATCGAAGTCACATTGCCGGACTTGTCCACGACATTTTTGATTTTTGCCTTTTTGCCATGCAAGACATCCTCGAATTGCGCTTCAAGGTAGCTTTTCCCAACCCGGTCATTGCGGCTGTAGTCACGTGCCAGAAAATAGTCGATCCGTTCGCGCGGAATTCCTTCACCATCTTTCGTCACATTGCCGAGTACAGAACGAAACGTATTTCCATATACATAGTGACGGTCCCAGTCGACGGTCGTATTTACTCCTGGCAATTCCTCTAAATGCTCACTCACCACTGCATATTCTTTATCTGTTACATGATCATTTTTCACCGTCTGCGGCGTTAGTGCATAGCCGCTGTCCATTTCATGTTTGATAGCAATGATTTCCAATTCTTTTTTTGTAATTTCAGCTAAATCAGCTGGCGTAATGCGTTTTAATGTCAGCTCATACACTTTTTTATCGATTTCCTTCTGCGACAATCCTTGTTGTTCGAGCTTTTTCCGCTCTGCTTTACTTACTTTTTTTTCCGCTTTCTCTTTTCGCGTCAAAATCCAATAGTCTTTCATGTCGCGTTCCGTTACTTTATCAACCGGTTTGTCGATATATTGCGCCAGCTTGCGCGCCGCTTTCAGTGTATCTTCCGGTGTCGTTGTCTTCGAACGCGTATAGGTGATCGCTTTTCTCGGGATATTATCTACGATCACCTGATGATAGCGATCGTAAATTTTTCCACGCGGCACCGGCGTGCTGACAATTTCATCTTCCGTGCGCTCGGCCTCCTTCCGGTAGTCTTCTCCATAAACAATCTGTACGACACCGAGCCGTAAAATAAGCGCCGAAAACAGCAAAAACACAACAAAAAAAAGAATATTTAACCGAAACGGCACTTGCGCCCGTTTTTTCTTTTTCAACCCGCTTCCTCCTTTTCCTCGCCCATTTTCTTCTTATATTGTAAAAGAAACAGGCCAACTTTTCTAGAAAAAAAAACATGGCACAGGGGGCTGCCTATGCCGGGGAGCCCCCTTCTTCATTAGTGAACTTTGGCTGCAGAAACGACCGCCTTGCTTCCTCTGTTTCATGGTCATCAAAATGAATGCGGCGGATAAAAAAGTAAATAATGAAATGCCCCGCTCCAAGTATTAACATTAAAATCGGAATTCCCGTTTTTTCCTCAAAAAAGGTGATCGTCGCCAAAAACGACAGAATGGATACAATCCGGCCGCCGTTTAAAAACAATTCACGGACGACGATATACTCAATCCGCATTTCCGCCGATTTCCAGCTTCTCCCTATTACATCAAACGTTAACGAAGAATACGGAACAAGCAACAACGGATAAGCAATGGCGATCGTGACCGCATACAAAATCAAGCGCGGATAAGAGACGTGAAAAACGATTAGAAAAATGGCGCCATATAGCAATAAACCGCCGCATAAAATCGCTTTTTTCCGATATTTCCGTTTCATCAGCCGGGAAACAACGTAATAAGCAATGAATGAGGTTAGCGAGTTCACAAAGCCAAATTTCCCCAATGCCAACTCGCTTTTCGAAGTAATATACACCAATACGGAAATGACAAAGACAAATGTTCCTTCACGCAACCCTTGAAAAAAATGAGCGTTCGTAATTAATCTCCAATTTTGATTATAATTCCGCTCTTTTAAAATGCGAAGAAACAAATAGTTTCCATCTGCCGGTCGCCGATGTAGAAAAAAGCTTAAAATGACGGCAATGATAAACAGGATGAGGGAAATGGAAAAGATCAGCGTATATCCCCGCGTATTGGCTAAAGAAGAAATAATATAGCCGGCAGCGATTGGTCCAATCATTCCGGCCATCGAAGTAAGAATGCCGAAAAACCCGTTAAAAAAATCACGAGTTTCCGGTTCGGTAATTTCAAATGTTAATACGTTAAAGGCAAGCCAGTAAAATCCATACCCGATCCCTAAAAGGGCGCCTAGCAAAATCAAGTAATAATGAGCACGACTGCCGACAAGCAAAACAGTAATAAAAAAAACCGCCAAAAACGATACACCTAACCGCAATACAATAATGCGGTCTACTTTTTTTGCCAATTTTCCAGCGAAAATAAACGTTATCGGCTGTAACGTAACAACTGATAAATTGTATAGAGCCAAATCACGAAACTCTCCAGACTGTTTCCATAAATACACATTGACGAACGTATTGGAAAGAGAAACACTCAATGCATAAAATCCGCCGATGCATAGCAGCAACACTAAATCCCGCGTAATTTGTTCTTGACCAGTAATTTTTTTGATGATTGCCATGGTAAACTCCCCTTTTCGTCTAAAGGGTAGTGTTGCAATTTTTCGCTGTTCTATGCATCGGGGATGGAAAAAGGAAAAAATCACTATCCTTTGCAAAAAAGATTGGGCTAAAAGTTTCCTTTTAGCCCAATCTCTGTATTGCATCAGTTCATTATTTCGCTTTTGCTTCGCTGTAGCGTTTTGCTACTTCGTCCCAGTTGACAATGTTCCAGAATGCGGCAATGTATTCCGGACGGCGGTTTTGATATTTCAAGTAGTAGGCATGTTCCCAAACGTCCAGGCCAAGAATTGGAGTTTTCCCTTCCATTAATGGAGAATCTTGGTTTGGCGTGCTTGTTACTTCAAGTTCGCCATTGTTCACTACAAGCCAAGCCCAACCAGAACCGAAGCGAGTCGCAGCTGCTTTTGTAAATTCTTCTTTAAATGCAGCAAAACTGCCAAATTTTTTATTAATAGCCTCTGCTAGTTCGCCTGTTGGCTCACCGCCGCCGTTTGGTGAAAGAATGGTCCAGAATAAAGAGTGGTTAGCATGCCCGCCGCCATTATTGCGAACCGCTGTGCGGATGCTTTCTGGAAGTGCTTCCAAATTGCTGAGCAATTCTTCAAGCGATTTGTTTTGTAAATCCGGATGGCCTTCTAAAGCGGCATTTAAGTTTGTTACATAAGTGTTATGGTGTTTTGTGTGGTGAATGTTCATGGTTTCTTTGTCAATGTGCGGCTCTAACGCATCATAAGCATAAGGTAATTGCGGTAATTCAAAAGCCATACTAACTCCTCCTTTTTTGTTTTTATGTACCCGAACGCAAAATAGTATAACCATTATGCCCATTATGCGTTCGTTTAAAATTAGCTTACCAAAATTGCCACAATGTTTCAATTTATTTGCTTATAGCTCCCATTGCTTAACATACTTTACACATTCTCTTAACAAAATATTAAAAATAATTCGTTACATTGGGGGATGACCAGATTTCATACGGATAAAGGAGCGAATAAAGAATGAAACGACATAAACAGACCTGGCCGAAGTTTTTCTCACTTCCATCTACGATAAATAATGTGCGTTTCACACCGTTTTCCTTGATCAGCAGCCGGAACCTACAGACCATTTTAGTATTCGTCATTGTTTTTATCACGTGCATCTCCTCCTCGATGATCGCTTATATCGGTTATGAAAAAAACAAACAAGTCGTCATCCGCTCCATCGAACAACAAATGCAGCTGTCCACTGAAGTAATGATTGAAAAAATTTCAATGTTAAAGTCTTCAACTACCAATATGGATTGCTGCAAACGTTTAAAATATGACCCATGTTTGTCCTAGGAACCAAAACATTCCTAGGAGATTTTTTTATTACCTGCGTCTTTAGTTGAATTATCAACGCGCACAATATACAATGAACATGGAGAACAGGAAGGGTGTGTCAAGGATGAATATGTTTGTGCAGCTATGGAAAAGTTTATACTCGCCGAAAGATATCGCACGTTTTCGCTTTCAAGGAATCGGAAAAACGATTGGATATGTATTTTTGTTAACCTTTCTTTCCATCTTGCCGATGTTCTATTACTTAACTACTTCTTTTGTGGAAGGAATTCGCAATACAAGCGCTCTTTTACAAAATGACCTTCCTTCGTTTACGATTGAAAACGGTCAATTGCATTCTTCTGCAAAAAAGCCCATTCATATTGATCAGCACGGCTTTACCATCATTTTTGACAGCACCGGCCAAGTCACAAAAGAAGACGTAGAGAGTTTTAGCAACGCCATCGGGCTTTTAAAACATGAAGCTGTATTAGTTGCTAATCATCAAGTGCAATATTATAGCTATTCAACGTTTCCAGATATGAAAATAACAGATGAAGATGTCCATTCCTTTATCGAAACCATGCAGTCACTGTTGCCTGTTTTCATCCCACTGTCGTTGCTCATTATTTATTTATTCGCAAGCGCAAGTAAATTTATCGGCATCTGTATCCTTGCCTTCTTCGGATTAATTTTGTGCAGCACTCTTGATAAAAAACTGCAATACCGCCATACTTGGATTATGTCGGCATATGCCGTCACTTTATCAACGGTGTTTTTCACCGTTATGGAGGCGTTGCAAACGGTTGTGCCATATGCCCCATTTATTCATTGGTTCGTCTCGATTGTCGTGCTGTTGTTGGCGATCAAAGAAGTTCCTTCAGCAAAACCGCAAAACGAATAAGCCACTATCGCTTCCGATAGTGGCTTTTTTATGCAACATTGCTCATTTTCTTTTTGGTTGTTCTTCGGCGATTCCCTGTAAAATAGCGCTGCAATGCAGCGGACGCAAAACGAGCGGTAATATTAAACAAAAGAACCATTATCACTAATATCGCTGCGGATTTCGCTGCAATGATTTTGGCATCTGGAACAATTCCCTCTGAATTTAATTTCCAAATGTGTACGGTTAACGTTTCTGCTGGTCGAAAAACATTCAATGGGTGTGCTTTGCTTGATAAATCGGCAGCAAAGTTTAATAACGGCGTCGTCAATCCTGCTGTATAAATTAACGCAGCTGCCTCGCCAAAAATTCGTCCCGCCGCTAAAATAACCCCTGTCATTATTTGCGGGAGAGCGGACGGAAGAATTACTTTCACTAACGTCTGCCACCGCGTCGCTCCTAACGCAAGACTGCCTTCTTTTATGCTCGAAGGCACATCTAAAATCGCGTTCTCACATATACGCGTCAATCCAGGCAAATTTAATATCGTAATCGCCAACGCGCCGCCAATTAACGTGTAGCCCCATCCTGTTAGCGTCACAAACGCCAATAATCCAAACAATCCAACGACAATCGATGGGAGAGACGCCATCGTTTCGATGCACAGCCGAATAAAGTTAAGCATTCTTCCTTGTTTGGCGTATTCCGCTAAATAAATTCCTGCCCCTAATCCCAACGGAACAGAAATCAATAACGTAATGACAAGCATATAAAGCGAGTTAATAAGTTGCGGGCCAACTCCTCCCCCTGCTTGCGTGTTGCTCGGTTTTCCAAACAGAAAATCTGGCTGCCAAAATCCCCAGCCTTTCGACAAAACCGTCACAAAAAAGAAGATAAGCAAACTAATGACGAATGCAGCAATGACATAGAATATACTTGTCCAAACTTTATCAACCACTCTCGATGTCATCTTATCGTTCCCCTCTTTGCCCGATCATTCGTATAAGCACAATAAAGAAAAAGGAAATAAACAACAAAATCATCGCCAATGTCCACAATGCATTGTTCCAAGCAGTACCGTTTATCGTATTCGACATATCCATCGTTAAAATTCCTGTTAGTGTCGCTGTCGGACTATATAATCCTGAAGGGAGTTTCACCGTGTTTCCGATTACCATTTGCACCGCCAATGCTTCGCCAAACGCTCTCGCCAATCCAAGGACGATACCTGTTAAAATTCCTGTTCGTGCTGCTGGAACGATCACCCGGCTGATCGCCTGCCATCTCGTTGACCCAAGTCCGTATGACGCTTCTAAGTAAGAAAACGGAACGCCACTAAGCGCATCTGACGCGATGCTTGTTATAGTCGGTAAAATCATAATGCTTAATACGATAATTCCAGCTAACAAACTAAATCCTACACCGCCGAACCATTCACGAAGAAGCGGAATAAGAAGAGTAACACCTAACCATCCGTAAACGACGGACGGAATGCCGACAAGCAGCTCTAAAACAGGTTTTAGTACGGCTGAACCGAATTTTGGAGAAATAAAATTCATAAAAATAGCAAGGGCGATCGCAATCGGTGTGCTTAACAACACCGCTCCAATGGATACGAGCATTGACCCGACGATAAAAATAACGGCGCCATATTTTGGATGCGAATCACTCGGCTTCCATTCTGTTGAAAACAGCATTTCCTTTAGAGAAATTCCGTTTTCTGTAAATGACTGGATTCCTTTTCCGCAAATAAACGCAATGATCGAAAGAGTAGTAATAACGATCAATAGGCCGCAAAAAGTGACTAGGATCCTTCCGATATATTCGTTTTTCCAATAATTCAGCCTTCTTTTCTCTTTCATCCTTCCATCACCTCATGAAGAATAAGACTGGCCAAACGATGTAGCCAGCCTTTAATGGAATTACTCTAATTCGGACATAGGAATGTAACCCATTTCTTTTACTTTCGAAGCAAATTCTTCGCTTTTCACGTAATCGATAAATCCACGCACGGCATCTTTCGGCTCGCCTTTGGTAATCATGTATTCATAAGACCAGAAAGGATACTTTTCCGTTTTAATATTTTCGATCGTCGGTTCTACTCCATCGATTTTTAGCGTTTTTAAATCTTTATTTTCGCCGATTAAGTACGACATCGCAACATAACTAATCGATCCTGGCGTCGAGTTAATCGCTTGTTCGACAGCGCCATTGGAATCTTGAACAGTTCCAATCGCTTCGTTTATTTTTACGTCTTTCATCACCGTTTTTTCAAAAGTAGCACGTGTTCCAGAGGAAGCAGGACGATTAATGACGTTAATTTTTTCGTCTTTTCCGCCAACATCTTTCCAGTTTGTAATTTTTCCAGAGAAAATATCTTGAATTTGTTTTACTGTTAAAGAATCGACATTGACATCTTTATTCACTACAAGCGCAAAAGCAATTCCTGCTACTTTATGATCAATGAGCTCTCCTGCTTTCGATTTATCTTCTAATTTTTCTGCAGATGGAACATCTGAGTTTCCGATTTGTACAGCACCAGCGGCAACTTGGTTAACGCCTGTTCCGCTTCCTCCTCCTTGTACAGTAATCGAAACATCAGGGTATTTTTCCATAAATTGATTTGCAGCCTCCTCTGCAAGCGGTTGAAGAGCAGTGGATCCAGCTAGCGTAATCGTTCCAGAATACGATTCTTCTTGCTTCGTGTCTGTATTTCCAGCATTTTCTTCTGTTGTGTTATTCGCTTTTCCACACCCCGCAAGCATCCCCGTTATTAACAATGCCGCAATTCCAAATTTCATGGATTTTTTCCACATCATCGATTGACCCTCCTATTAGTTTCTGTTGCCCTGTACAAGTTCATTGTAAAGGAGGAGTTTTATGCCTTTATTAAGCAAATGTTAAGTTTCCGTAAAACGGGCCACCATATTTTACATATTTTTTTTGGGACAAGCATACATAGTTACTAACAACGCGTTCATTGGAGGAATCATGCGTGAAAAAAGCAATCATTGCCTTCGTCCTGTGTCTTTCCATCTATATCATTTATCATGATGTAACAACTGGAACATTGATCACCTCCACGGGAGCAACAGCAGCGCCTGAATATGCGGCATCCGGAAAAACAAACGTCCATATCCCGTATCAAACGGTGACCGTCAAACCTGGAGATACACTATTGTCCATTATGGAAAGGCAGCAAAACGGACCGCTCCCTGTTCCCATTGACAAGGCGATCACCGATTTTGAAACGTTGAATCCAGGTGAAAAAGCACAAGCATTACGAATTGGGAAAAAATATAAAATACCGGTATATAAACGATGAACCTTTCCCACCTTCATTCCATGAAGAGGCGGGAGTTTCTTACTACCCCATCGAAGAAGCTTCTGCATAGAAAAAGGCGGTCTCCTTCTAATCAATGCCTGCATTGGAAGTTTTCCTGATGAATAGCGAATTTCTTGTCAAGTGACGATAAACATTGTTACAATAATTCAGAAAGCGACATGAACTTGTTTCTTAAAGGAGCGAATTTACGTGGGTGAAATTATTCATCGTTCAAAAACTCGTCCTGTTCGCGTTGGCAATTTAACGATTGGCGGCAACAACGAAGTTATCATCCAAAGCATGACGACGACGAAAACGCACGACGTCGAAGCGACCGTCGCCCAAATCAAGCGGCTGGAGGAAGCGGGCTGCCAAATCGTCCGCGTCGCCTGCCCGGATGAGCGTGCGGCCAACGCTATTCCGGAAATTAAAAAGCGCATTAACATTCCGCTGGTGGCGGATATTCATTTTGACTATAAACTAGCCCTGAAAGCGATTGAAGGCGGAGTCGATAAAATCCGAATCAATCCCGGCAATATTGGGCGCCGTGAAAAAGTGGAAGCCGTTGTCAAAGCAGCAAAAGAGCGCGGCATACCGATCCGCATCGGCGTCAATGCCGGTTCATTGGAAAAACGAATTTTGGAAAAATACGGCTATCCTACGGCAGACGGCATGGTCGAAAGCGCGCTATACCATATCCGCATCTTAGAAGAGCTCGATTTCCACGATATTATCGTATCGCTAAAAGCGTCGGATGTGCGGCTGGCGATCGAGGCATATGAAAAAGCGGCGCGCACGTTTGATTATCCGCTCCATATCGGCATTACCGAATCCGGTACGCTATTTGCCGGAACGATCAAAAGCGCCGTCGGGCTCGGCGCAATTTTAAGCAAAGGAATCGGCAATACGATCCGCGTCTCGCTTAGCGCGGATCCGGTTGAAGAAGTAAAGGTGGCAAGGGAAATATTAAAAGCGTTCGGTTTGGCATCGAATGCAGCGACGCTGATTTCCTGCCCGACATGCGGACGCATTGAGATCGACTTGATCAGCATTGCTAACGAGATTGAAGAATATATTTCGAAAATAAAAGCGCCGATTAAAGTAGCAGTGCTGGGCTGTGCCGTCAATGGACCAGGGGAAGCCCGCGAAGCAGATATTGGCATCGCTGGAGCGCGCGGCGAAGGTTTATTATTCCGCCATGGCAAAATTGTTCGCAAAGTTCCAGAAGAAAAAATGGTCGAGGAGCTGAAAAAAGAAGTGGACAAATTGGCGGAAGAATACTTTGCCAAACAACAGCAAAAAGCTTGACGCTTAAAGCGCCAAGCTTTTTTGTTAACTATAAAACGGCATGATGAACAGGCGGACGATAATCGCTACAATTCCAATCCCGATGGCCCATGCACCCAGCGTCTCAGCACCGCGCCGGCGTGCAATAAAGCCGACAATAATGCCTGCTGCTCCTAATAAGACAGGCCAAATAAACAAGGAAATAATGGAAAGGGCGAGCGCTAGCCAGCCTAACCCTGCTCCATCGGCTTCTTCTTCGCCACGTTCATCATTGCGCCGAACTGGCTCGGCTATTTCTGCCGCCGTTTCTTCCATAAAGTCGCGTTCTGGTTCGTCTTTTCCAATCGATTGCACGTAGCTTTCGTTATACGTGCGTTCGCGGTCATCCACCATGTGCTTCCCTCGCTTTCCTAAAGTAAGGAGCATTTATTAGTATGAAAAGTTTATGCAAAATTATAGATGTGAATATTTTCTATAGATGTTAAAATGATTGAGGCTATCGGCGGCAAACCTTTGCTTTGCTTCGGCAAATAAGCTCTTTTGCTGATTTTATCCACATTCCTACGGTTTTATTTCTAGGGGAGGCAGAAACGAACATGAAAAAACGGCTTGGAATTGATATCGATGGAACCGTTACTTGTCCGAGCACATTTATTCCATATTTAAACAAGTCTTTTCAAAAAAATTTAACGCTAAAAGATATCACCCAATATAATTTAGCTCCTCTGTACGATACAACGGAAGAGGAAATGGACCGCTGGATGGAGAAATATGAAGCCATGATTTACGAACGCGCCCCGTTGGCCGAGCATGCGCTGGAAGTGATCAACAGCTGGAAAAACAAATATGAGCTGTTTTATATCAGCGCGCGCGGCAGACATTTATATGACTTAACGGAGCAATGGTTTCAAAAAAACGGCGTCCATTATCATCATATCGAATTGATCGGCTCTCACGACAAAATTGAAGCAGTGAAAACATATCGCATTTCCGCCTTTTTTGAAGACAAATACGATAACGCCTGCGATATCGCCGAGGCATGTCAAATCCCCGTTATTTTATTCGATACGCCATATAACCAAGGCCCGCTTCCAAAGCAAGTCATTCGCGTCAAAGACTGGTTGGAAGCAAAACAGCATGTAGAACGGCTTTTATCAACATAAAGAAAAGGGATATCTCTTTTATGTAGAGATATCCCTTTGACATTCCGGGCATTTTCCATATATTTCAAATTTATGATCGGATATTTGATAACCTGGCAGCTGCTCAGCCAGCTCATCCATCGGGCAGGAGGAAATTTCCTTTGTTTTGCCGCATTGCACACAAATAAAATGATGATGGTGATGATGGGTATCACACGCGAAACGAAAATGTTTCTCCCCTGACAACTCCGTCATTTCCAAAATACCAAGTTCTACAAACAGTGATAAATTGCGATAAATCGTATCAAAACTTAATCCCGGATAATCATCGCGCAGCGCCTCCAGCACATCTTTGGCCGTTAGATATTTATCCGTGTTTGCAAATAGCTGCAGCATATCTTTCCGCTTGTCTGTATGTTTAAATCCTTTTTCCTTTATCAAGCGAATGGCTTGTGCGACATTCATCCTTTCTTATCCCCTTTTCCACTTGTTCCACATTAGTGTGGCAAGCAAAATGAACACAGCAAGCATCACAATCGTGCCGCCAGGAGCCAAATCGAGCTGATAGGAAAGCAACAGGCCAACAACGACCGATATTTCTCCAAATAAAACAGAGTAAACGATCGCCTGCTTAAAGCCTTTGGCAATGCGAATGCTCGCCGCCACCGGAAGCGTCATCAACGAAGAAATAAGCAAAACGCCGACAATCCGCATCGATGCAGCGATCACCAGCGCCACCAATACGATAAATATAAAATGAATCAGCTTGGCGCGAATCCCGGAAATGACCGCATATTCTTCATCAAATGAAAGAAGAAACAATTCTTTATACAACAATAAAATCATGGCAGTTACGAGGCAAGCGATGGCAAATATTGTCCATGCGTCCTGGCGGCTAACAGCACTAACACTGCCGAACAAATACGAAAACAAATCCGTATTAAAGCCGTCTGCCAGCGAAATAAAAATGACGCTAAGGCCAATGCCTCCCGAAAGAATGATCGGAATTGCCAGCTCCTGATAATGTTTATAGACGGCCCGCAATTTTTCAATAAAAAGCGAACCAAGGACAGAAAATCCCATTCCGATATAGAGCGGATTCCAGTTTGTAAAGTAAGGAAAATTTTTGCCGAGCAGTAAACTAGCAGCAATACCGGCAAGCGTCACATGGCTGAGCGCATCGGCAATAAGCGACAGACGCCGCACTACAATAAACACGCCAAGAAGCGGAGCAGCAAATCCAATTAATAATCCCGCAATAAATGCGTTGCGTAAAAATTCATATTGCCATATCGCTTCAAACATCGTGTCATTCCTCCATCAGTGCTGATGAGAAAGCACATGAAGCGAATGCCCGTAAAATTTCGATAATGCGTCTTCCCCGAGCTTTTCAAATTCTTCTGCTTTCCCATGGAAATATAAATGCTTATTCAAACAAGCAACGTGCGTTACTTTTTCGGTAATCGTTCCAATATCGTGTGTGACAAGAATAAGGGTAATGCCAAGATGCTCATTCAACTCTTCAAGCATGTTGTAAAAACTTTGCACGTGGTGAACATCGACACCAACCGTCGGTTCATCTAAAATAAGCAGTTCCGGTTTGCTGACAATCGCCCGGGCAATAAAGACACGCTGCTGCTGGCCGCCGGATAATTCGCCAATATTCCGTTTGGCAAACGCGCTCATGCCAACTGCTTCAATCGCTTCCGACACCGCTTGTTTATCATTTTTCGTAAAAAAACGAAACATTCCTCGCTTCGCGGTCAACCCGCTCGCCACCACTTCATAAACAGTGGCAGGAAATCCACTGTTAAAACTGTTGGCCTTTTGCGAGACAAAGCCGATCCGATGCCACTCTTTAAACGATTCAATCGGCGTTCCAAATAAAGAAATATAGCCCTGCTGCGGCTTTAACAAGCCTAATACGCATTTTAATAACGTCGATTTTCCTGAACCGTTTGGACCGACTAGCCCTAAAAATGCACCTTTTGGCACGGCTAAATTAATATCTTCTAATACATTTTCTTTTTCATAACGAAACGATACATGTTCCATTTTCAGGACATATTCTATTTTCATCGCGTTCTCCCCTGCTAATTCATAATAATTACGATTTAGCTACGAACGTAGTATAGCCGATGGAACGCCGTTTGTAAACATTAATGAACGAGCGATTTAAACCGCGCTTCTCTTACTTTATGTTTATTGACGATGGATGCGAAAGCGCCAACAAAAATAAAACTGAGACGATAAATAACATAGCTAAACGGTCCTTTTTTATGCTGTTTCTGTGCCAAAATACCACGGTTTCTTTTTTCTTTTAGTATACCATACACTTTCCGTCTCTTCATTTCATATGATGCATAGCAAAAGAGGAGGCGTTAAAAAATGAACTTTTATCAGCAGCTCGTTCAACAAAAGCTCAAAACGATTACTCCGGAAGAATTGGTGTCATATAGCCATGACTACAACATCCCGCTCACGGTCGAACAGGCAAAAAAAATTCTCCATATCGCCCGAACGAATAAAATCAATGTGTTTGACCCGCAGGAAAGAAAAAAATGGGTAAAAGAGCTGGCGAAAATTACATCGCCGCAAGTGGCGAAAAAAGCAAATGAATTATTTTTAAAATTCGTCAATAAAAAATAAAAGGGCTCTATTTTTGCCCTTTTACTTTTCTTCTATAATTTTGCTTAACATGTCTTCATCAAATGCTTGCGCGCGCAGCATGGCAATTTCGTGTTTGTACGGCGGCTTTTTACGATTTTTGTCCTCGCCGACATACGGTGTCTCCAAAATTTTTGGAATATCGTCAAGCTGCGGGTGGTGAACGATATAATTTAACGCAGCAAAGCCGATATGTCCAAAGCCGATGTTTTCATGACGGTCCTTCCGGCTTCCGCGCGGATTTTTGCTGTCATTAATATGCAGCACTTTGAGCCGCTCAAGTCCAATAATGCGATCAAATTCCTCTAATACGCCGTCAAAATCCTCGACAATGTCATAGCCGGCATCATGCGTATGGCATGTATCAAAGCAGACAGACAATTTTTCGTTATGTGTAACGCCATCGATAATTTGCGCAAGCTCTTCAAAGCTGCGGCCGCATTCCGAACCTTTTCCCGCCATCGTTTCTAGCGCGATTTGCACCGTTTGCCCGCGCGTCAATACTTCGTTTAATCCTTCAATAATTTTACGGATACCGGCTTCCGGCCCCGCTCCGACATGCGCTCCCGGATGCAGAACGATTTGTTTGGCGCCAATCGCTTCTGTCCGTTCAATTTCTGAGCGCAAAAATTCTACGCCAAGTCGAAACGTATCCGGATTTTTCGCATTGCCAATATTAATGATATACGGAGCATGAACGACAATTTCTTCAATGCCATGCGCTTTCATATGAGCACGGCCTGCTTCAATGTTGAGCTCTTCAATTTTTTTGCGTTTTGTATTTTGCGGCGCCCCGGTATAAATCATAAACGTATTTGCTCCGTATGAAACAGCTTCTTCACTTGCCGCAAGCAGCATTTTTTTCCCGCTCATCGATACGTGTGAACCGATTTTTAACATTCCCCTTCTCCCTTTCCGTTACATCATTACCGTTTCTTTAAGCGGCGCAACCGCTTTTTTTGTTTTTCTATTTCAGCAAGCAATTTTTTCTTATATCCCGGTTTCACTTGCTTCGGCTTTTTCATCTGCGCCAAAAGCGGTGCAATCTCGCCATCTTGCTTAGCCCGCTTGCTCCGCCGGTTCCAAGGCGGCAAATCGACCCATTCGCCGCGCACAAGATCGCGGTGTTGAAACTCAATCCCCATTTTTTCTAATTTGGTAATCGCATCTTGATCGGACGGCTCATAAATGGTTGCCGCAATGCCGGTGTAGCCGGCGCGTGCCGTGCGTCCGACACGGTGAATATAAAACTGCAAATCACGCGGCAGCTCATAGTTGATGACGTGGCTCACTCCCTCAATATCAATGCCGCGCGCCGCTAAGTCAGTCGCGACAATATATTGAAATTCTAAATCGCGAATTTGTTTCATCATTTTTTTCCGCTCACGCGGCGACAGATCGCCATGTAAAACCCCGATCTTTAATCCCTTTTCCACCAAGCTGTCCGCCAATTCGTCAGCCATTTTTTTCGTATTTGTAAACACGATTGCTAAGTACGGGTTATAGGCAACGAGCATATCGTACAGCAGCTTCACTTTGTCACGGCTGCGAAGCGGCACAAGAACATGTTCAATCTTTTCTGCTGTCACCTGTTTTGGCGCAACATGAACATATTTCGGGTTTTCCATATATTTTTTCAAAAACGGCTTTAATTTTTCCGGAATCGTCGCCGAAAAAACAAGCATTTGCAATTCTTTCGGCATGCGCGCCGCAATTTGGTCCACATCGACGATAAACCCCATATCAAGCATTAAATCGGCCTCATCGACAACCAGCATCGTCGCCGTGTGCACATTTAAGGCTTGCTCGCGAATAAGATCATTAATTCTTCCCGGCGTTCCGACAACAATATGCGGCTGTATTTTTAGTTTTTCCAGCGCTTTTTGCTTATCGGTTCCGCCAATAAAACAACGCGCCGTAATTGGCCGGTCGCTTGGACAAAATTTTGTGATTTTTAACACTTCATGATAAATTTGCGTCGCCAGCTCGCGCGTCGGCGCCGTAATCACCGCCTGCACCGCCTCGCGCTCCGGATCAATCTTTTCGATAATAGGCAATAAATAAGCATGGGTTTTCCCTGTCCCCGTCTGCGACTGGCCGATGACGCTTTCCCCGCGAAGAATGCTTGGAATAATGCGTTCTTGAATTTCCGTCGGTTTATAAAAACGAAGCTCTTTAATGGCTTCCATAATAAACGGCTGAAAGGCAAAACGTTCAAATTGCGTTTCCTTCATTCACCATTACTCCCTTCTGCTCCGACTTTGCCGAAAGCCGAATAACTCGATTTATCATTATATCTAATTTTTGCGCGGTACCGCAACTTAAGACGATCAGAAGAAGAAAAAACATTTCCCGTTTTTCCGCATACTTTATGAAAGAGAATACTCTCTTATTTTAGCCTAGAAAGGAGGAAAATGAGATGATCTACAACCGGCCACCGATATTTCCTTCTTCCCCGATGCCACGCTCTTTTTTAAGGATGCCGCCTTCTTCCTTTCCTGCCATGAGAACACCCGCTCCCCGTCCCGGATTTGGCGGCTTCCTATCGCGCTTATTTTCAAGAGGGCAGCCGATCGCTCCTTCATCCCCGTGGATATCGCCAATGATGCAGAACGCCGTCGCTAGCACTGGCGCCGGCGCAAACACAGGCGGAGGATTTCTCGGAATGTTGACGAATGTGCAAAAAATGCTTGGCATTGCACAAAACGTCATGCCAATGGTGCAGCAATACGGCCCGCTAATTAAAAATCTTCCTGCGATGATCCGCATATGGAAAGAATTAAAACCGGCGGATGAAGAAGAAAGTATGGAAGAGAGCAAAACGGAAAAAAACAAGAAAAAAACAGCGCCCTCAACCAAAAAACGGACCGTGCCAAAAGCAGAGAAAACAAATGAAAACAAGGGGGCAGAATCGGGAAAAACGCCAAAACCATCCACCCCGAAGCTATATATCTGAAACGTAGTTATTCTTTGTATTCCCCCTTTTTCTCCGATATAATGTAAAGGAAAGCAATTGTTTTATATGCCGAATTTAGGAGGAAACAAAATGGAAGTGATCAAAATTACCCCGCGCGGCTACTGCTACGGGGTTGTCGATGCGATGGTCATCGCAAGAAATGCCGCCTTAGATCCAACGCTGCCAAGACCGATTTATATTTTGGGAATGATCGTTCACAATAAACATGTTACTGATGCATTTGCCGAGGAAGGAATTATTACGCTAGACGGAGAAAACCGGCTAGAGATTCTAGAAAAAATCGACAAAGGGACCGTCATCTTTACCGCACACGGCGTATCGCCTGAAGTGAAAAGACGTGCGCGCGAAAAAGGGCTGGTTACGATTGATGCGACCTGCCCAGACGTCACCAAAACGCATCATTTGATCCAAAAAAAGCTAGCGGACGGCTACGAAATTATTTACATCGGCAAAAAAGGACATCCCGAACCAGAAGGAGCGGTGGGGATTGACCCGACTCGCATTCATCTTGTTGAAACGATCGAAGATGTAGAGCGTCTGGCGATCAAAAGCGACCGCATCATGGTGACAAACCAAACGACGATGAGCCAATGGGATGTTGCCGATATTATGGAAAAAGTAAAAGAAAAATACCCGCATGTCGAAATGCATAAAGAAATTTGCCTCGCCACCCAGCTCCGTCAAGAAGCGGTGGCAGAGCAAGCGAAAGAAGCCGATGTCACAATTGTTGTCGGCGATCCGCGCAGCAATAACTCCAACCGCCTCGCCCAAGTATCGGAGGAAATTGCCGGTACAAAAGCATATCGCGTTGCTGATGTAACGGAAATTGATATTAACTGGATTAAAGATGCGAAAAAAGTCGCTGTTACCGCTGGTGCTTCCACCCCTACCCCGATTACAAAGGAAGTCATCGACTTTTTAGAGCAATTTGATCCAAACGATCCGACGACATGGAAACGGGAACGAAACGTACCGTTGCAAAAAATTTTGCCGAAAGTAAAAGCAAAAAAAGAAACGAAGCAATGAAAACAAGGCTGGCCCAAGCAACGCGGGGCCAGCCCTTTGTTTTACACAAAGGTAAACGGATCGGTATGCACTTTGGAGATATAAACATCCGCTGCAAACTGCCGTTTGGCAAACTCTGCTTCTAAAAAGCGGGCGACGCCTTGTTTCATCACTTTCTCGACATTATGGCCTGGATCTACAATATTTAACCCCAGCATCATCGCATCATGCGCAACATGGTAATATACGTCTCCGGTGACGTACACGTCCGCGCCAGCCGACTTAGCCTGCGAAATATACTTGTTTCCGTCCCCGCCAACGACTGCCACTTTTTGTATTGTATCTTGCAGGTTGCCGACAACGCGGACAGCTGAAACGTCCAACGTTTTTTTCACATGCTCGGCAAACTCGGCAAGCGTCATTGCCGATGGCAAACGGCCAATTCTTCCTAATCCGAACGTTTTTCCTTTGTTTTCAAGCGGATAGATGTCGTATGCCACTTCTTCATACGGATGAGCCTGCAGCATCGCTGATATAACTTTATGTTGCAACGAGGCTGGAACAATTGTCTCGATACGCACCTCTTCTACTTTTTCCAGCTCTCCTGCCTTTCCGATAAACGGATTGGCTCCTTCTAAAGGCAAAAACGTGCCGATGCCGTGGCCATTAAACGTACAATGGCTGTAGTTGCCGATATGGCCCGCCCCCGCGTTGCCGATCGCCTCCCGAACAAGATCGGCATGCGTCTTTGGAACATAAACAACCAATTTTTTCAGCGATTCTTCATATGTTGGAACGAGCACCTCTACTTGCTCCAATCCTAGCGCTTCCGCTAGCCAGTCATTGACTCCTCCGTTGGCAATATCTAAATTCGTATGGGCAGCATAAATAGCAATATTATGTTTTAGGCATTTTTCTATCATGCGACCTTGCGCCTGATCGGTAACGAGCTGCTTTAATGGCCGGTAAAGCGGAGGATGGTGGGCGATGATGAAATCGACTCCTTCGGTGATCGCTTCATCGATGACTTCCTCCAACACGTCTAAAGCGACCATCACTTTTTTCACCGGTTTATTTAACGTTCCGATTTGCAGACCGATTCTGTCGCCTTCCATTGCCAGATGTTTCGGAGCGAGCCGTTCCAACAGTCCGATGATTTCATAACCGTATGGAAGTTTGTTCACTGTAATGCCTCCTCTACAAGCTTGATTTTTTCTTCCAGCTCCCTTTTTTTGGCCAGCGCAGACTCCGTTTCTCCCTTTTCAGCCAGTTGACGGACGATCCGCTTCCATTGTTCCAATTCATGACGCCACTTTTCTAAAAACACATCATTTTTTTCCTTCAGCAAAAACGGACCTAATAATAGTTCTGCCTTCATATCGACATATGGCTTTTTTCCATCGCCTTTTTCAGCCACGAGCACTTCATAAATTCTCCCATCTTCTTTTAAGATTCGTTCGGCAATCAGCTCCCAGTCGTTACTCATCATCCATTTGCGCACGATATCGGCCCCGACATTCGGCTGCAAAATAAGCCTTTTTACACCGGAAAGCTTATTTTTTCCGGCTTCCAAAATATTCGCAATCAACGTGCCGCCCATTCCGGCAATCGTAATGCAATCGACTTCGCCAGGAGCGATCACCGCTAAGCCATCACCTTTCCGTACGGAAATGACATGCGAAAGCCCCGCTTTTTCCACTTGCTGTTTCGCTGAACGGAGCGGGCCATCCGCTACTTCTCCTGCTACTGCCTTTATAATATATCCATGCAAATAGGCATAGCACGGCAAGTAGGCGTGATCGGAGCCGATATCAGCAAGCGTCGCCCCTTTTGGAATGAAAGAAGCGACAGTTTCAAGGCGTTTCGACAGACGAAATTCATTCATCGTTGCTTTTCACATCCCTTTTCTTCTGTGTATTGTACCACAAACAAAAAATCCCTTCACCTAAGGCAAAGGGATTTTTTGTTTATTTCAGCTTAGAAAGCCATTTTGCCATTTCATCCGCTTTATCCGCCGGAACAAGGCCTGCAGGCATATTGCCGCGACCATGCTGAATGACGTCTTTAATTTGGTCAAGCGAAAGCCGTTGACCTACTCCTTTTAATGACGGACCAACCCCGCCTTCATAATTTTGCCCATGACAGCTGCTGCAAGTTTGTTGATAAAATTTCTCTGGAGTGAACTCTGCGGTTTGTTCGGTTTTCTCGCCGCCTTTTTTCTCTTTTGCGAGCTCTTTCGCATCACCGAGCCCTTTAAATGAAAGGCCAAGAGTAAGTGCGATCCCGAACGCCATAATGATAAAAAACGGGATTAACGGGTTTCGATTCATCTCTTTTTACCTCCCTTATGTATGACCATTGTTCGAAAAATAGAACCGCTACAAACAATTTTATTTTACTGTAAATTATCGCGGAGGAAAAGCCCTAATCTGATTATCCATGGCAAAATCGCCGCATTGGAAAAGGCTAAAACAAAAGAAAAGCAATTAAAATGCTCATCCCAATTATACCCGATAGAAGAAAATAAAGTAGGCGAAATCGTTTTCCCATCCATATCCACCATAAACAATTTATGAAAATGGTTAATGCTGTAACCGCTTTTTGTTTCGGAAAATAATATTCACCGATTTTTATGGATGCAATAAGGAAAATAAACGCGCCGCTGATGAGCGGAATATGAAGAATATTCCCTTTTCCCTTCCACAGCCGTATAGCGACAAGGCATAGAAAGAAAAAAAGGGCGTAAAGGAGCATTTGCAAAACGAATGACAATTCAGTAAAATAAATGACAAGAGTACTTGCTGGCAACAATAGACAAATCATTCCCGCAAGAAGAAAGGTGAACACCGTTCGTCGTCGGTCTGAACCCCGACCATGCGGACGTTTTTTATCATCACCTTCCGTATATAATGCCAGCAAGTAATTGCAATATTGCTCTGGAAGGAGGCGAGAGCGCTTCCAATATTCAATTTCCCGCACAATAATTTCACGTCTTCGTTCGTCCATGCACATCCGCCTTTCGAAAAGAAAAAGAAAAAAGAAAAAAGAAAAAATAGTTTACTTCTCAAGGGATATGAAGAAGTAAACTATTGTAGAAAAGATTACTCTAAAAAGTCTTTCAGCCGTTTGCTGCGGCTTGGATGACGCAACTTGCGGAGCGCTTTTGCTTCAATTTGCCGAATGCGTTCGCGGGTGACGCCAAATACTTTTCCAACTTCTTCCAGAGTCCGTGTTCGGCCGTCATCTAGCCCAAAACGCAAGCGCAAAACGTTCTCCTCGCGGTCAGTAAGCGTATCTAACACGTCTTCGAGCTGTTCTTTTAGCAGCTCATACGCCGCGTGCTCGGATGGAGATGTTGCTTCCTGATCCTCAATGAAATCGCCTAAATGCGAATCGTCTTCTTCGCCAATCGGTGTTTCGAGAGACACCGGTTCTTGGGCAATTTTTAAAATTTCGCGTACTTTTTCCGGAGTCAAATCCATTTCCTCAGCAATTTCTTCCGGAGTTGGTTCACGACCAAGATCTTGAAGCAATTGCCGCTGCACGCGGATCAGTTTGTTAATCGTTTCAACCATATGCACCGGGATGCGGATCGTCCGTGCCTGATCGGCAATGGCGCGCGTAATCGCTTGGCGAATCCACCATGTTGCATAAGTGCTGAATTTATATCCTTTACGATAATCAAATTTTTCGACGGCTTTAATTAGCCCCATGTTTCCTTCTTGGATTAAATCGAGAAACAGCATCCCGCGGCCAACGTAACGTTTGGCGATGCTGACAACAAGGCGCAGGTTAGCTTCTGTCAAGCGGCGCTTTGCTTCCTCGTCGCCTTGTTCAATCCGTTTTGCCAGCTCGATCTCTTCTTCGGCAGACAAAAGCGGAACGCGGCCAATTTCTTTTAAATACATGCGTACAGGGTCGTTAATTTTAACGCCAGGAGGAACGGATAAATCATTTAAATCAAATTCTTCTTCTTCTTTTGCTAAGTCATCGATATCAGGATCTGCTTCTAAATCAGATTCGCTAATGACCTCGATTCCTTGATCAGCCAGATATTCGTAATATTCATCCATCTGATCAGAATCTAGATCAAAGCCAGACAAGCGCTCAGCGATTTCTTCATATGTTAAAATACCGCGCTTTTTGCCGAGCTCTGTTAGCTGTTCTTTTACTTGCTCAAGAGTTGCATCCGCATCGGCTTGTTTAGAACGGGCTGGTTTTTCAGCCATTTCACTACCTCCTTTTAAAACTTATACCACCATGTTATGAAGAAGATAACATCTTTTTCATATCAATAATTTCTTTGGCAATGCGCGCAGCAGTTAAAAAATCCTTTTTTCGCTCTGCTTCCGTCTTTTCTTGTTCTTTTTCTTTTAGCATTAACCATTTTGGATAATTCAACACATGTCTTATATAATCATTCAGTTCCTGATCGGAAATTTCATCCGTGATCAATAATAGCGACAGCTCGGTTGCCAGCGGCTTCAAATCATCAGGAAGACGCGAAATCAGCAAGCTGACATTCGGTTCATTTCCTTCTTCGTAAAAAGCATAAATATAAGCGGCAATCGCTCGGTGCTCTTCGAGATTGAATCTGCCCGCGATCTTTTCCTGAACAACCATCGCTACATCGCGGTTTTGCAGCATATGGGCAAGCAGCATTCGCTCCGCGTTTTGAAATGCAGGGAGAAGCTTTTTTTGCAGCAGCGGTTTTGGTGCTGCTTCCCGGTCTATATGATCAGAATGCTTGACTGTGCCTTTATAGCGGTTTAACTGCTCCTGCAAGGCGGACAGTGAAAGGGAAAACTCCTCGGCCAACTGCCGTAAATAGTAATCCCACTCAATCGGATTCGGCAGCTTGCTGATTTCGCGAAGCACTTCCTCAATATAACGGATTTTATCATTCTCGTTCTGCAAGTTTTTTCCCCTGCGGAAATACATCATTTTAAACGTCATCAGCGAGCTGCTAGCGTCAATAATATCACGCTGAAACCGCGCTGCACCATATTTCTTTATATATTCATCCGGGTCGAGACCATCAGGAATTGTGGCGACTTTCACATGGCAGCCTGCATCCGCCAACAGCTTTGCGGCGCGGAATGTCGCTTCTATTCCCGAAGCATCGCCATCATAGCAAATAATGACTGTATCGACATTGCGCCGAAGGATGCGCGCATGCTCTTCCGTCAACGCTGTGCCCATCGTTGCCACCGAATGGGCAACTCCTGCCTGTACGGCAGAAATGACATCAGCGAATCCTTCCAATAAAACGGCTTCTTGATGCTTTCGAATATGTAGGCGCGCTTGATGAAAATTGTATAAAATGCTCCCTTTATGGAAAATCGGTGTTTCCGGGCTGTTTAAGTATTTCGGCTGACCTTCCCCAAGCAGCCGGCCCGAAAAGCCGACAGCATCTCCGTGATGATTATGAATGGGAAACATGATGCGGTGGCGAAAACGATCGACATAGTCGCCGTTTTCTTTGCGAATGATCAACCCTGCCTTTTCCATCAGGCTGGGTGAAAAGCCGCGCCCTAGCAAAAGTTTGACAGCGAAATCGCGTGAATCAGGCGCATAGCCGATTTCAAACTGATCGATCATTTCCCTTGTCCATCCACGCGTTTGTAAATAATCAAAAGCTTCCTGTCCTTCCTTTGTATTGACAAGCAAATGATGGTAAAATTTTTTCAAAAGCGCATGTGCTTCGATCATCATTTTTGTTTCGCCTGCGTCGGTGCGACGGTGCTTATCAACGTCGTCCAACTTGAAAGCGGACAAATCCACGTTTGCCTTTACGGCCAGCCGCTGGACCGCTTCAATAAAGGATAGACCTTCTATGTCCATTAAAAACGAGAATACATTTCCGCCAGCACCGCAGCCGAAACAATGAAAAATTTGTTTCTCTGGAGAAACCGAAAACGACGGGGTCTTTTCCCCATGGAACGGACATAACCCAAAATAGTTACGTCCTTGTTTTTTCAACTGGACGTAATCGCTAATCACATCGACAATATCGATGCTACGGCGAATCGCTTCAATCGTTTCTTCGGGAATACGGTATCCCATATGAACAGCTCCATATCTTATTATTCTCGGGTCTATGTCTATTTTCCTGTAAGTTTCGACAAAATTTTTTCGAAATTTTGCCGAAAGCGGCGACGATCCTGGTCAGAAAATTGTTTCATTCCTTTCGGATATACTCCTTGCCTTCGCAGTTTCGCATGAAAATAGCGATGGTAAAGAGCATTTGCCATCTCTTCCTCTTTATACACCTTTCCGCGCGGAGAGATGACATGCACGCCGCGGCTCACCAGCATGCTTGCCAATCCCACATCCTGGGTCACCACCACATCCCCTCGTGCCGCATGATTGAAAATGTACAAATCCACCGCTTCCTTTTCTGTATCAACGTATACCCACTTCATTTGTTGCAACGGTGAAAAGTGATTGTACGACGAAATAAACACACTTGGTATATTATATTTCGCGGCAAGGGAGAAAATTTCAATTTTTATCGGGCAAGCATCCGCATCTACAAAAACCGTCGGTCCCACTGTCTATATCTGACTGCTATCGCCGTTCATCGCGCGTTGTCTAGAATAGGCTAATGAAGCAACCAGATTTACACCTCCTATTATTCTACACCATTCTCAAAAATCCTTCTTTTTCCCCCCGTATAATGAACGAATTTTGTCGAAAAAAATTTTACACTTACCCTTGACAAATAACTATAAATAGTTTACTCGTCTTTTACACGCTCTAAACCTATATTGTGCATTTTTCTCGCAATTTTTTATTATAATATAAACATTGAAAATATGCTACAAAAAATAAAAGCACAATTCACATGAACGTGAATGTGCTACAGTTTTCTTTTCTTCATAATAATGCTTGCTGTTTCTTCGACTGCTTTATTTGTCACATCGATCACATCGCAGCCGATTTTCGCGACAATTTCATCGAAATAAGCAAGCTCTTCTTTAATGCGGTCCATATTGGCATAAATAGCCTGGTCATTTAATCCAAGCGACTTTAGACGCTCGCGGCGAATCGAAAGCAGCTTTTCCGGACTAATTTTCAAACCGAAACATTTTTCGCTCGACACCTGAAACAGCTGCTCCGGCGGCTCTACTTCCGGTACGATCGGCACGTTGGCCACTTTTAGCCGCTTATGGGCCAAATATTGTGATAGCGGCGTTTTCGAAGTGCGCGATACGCCGATTAAAACGATGTCAGCGCGCAAAATTCCCCGCGGGTCGCGCCCGTCATCATATTTGACCGCAAATTCAATCGCTTCAATTTTCTTAAAATAATCCTCATCCAATACACGCACTTGTCCTGGTTCATACCTTGGCGTCAATTGAAACAGATCGCTCATTTTTTCAATCAGCGGCCCGATAATGTCATACGCTATCACTCCTTCGCGCGCTGCTTCCTCAAGAAGAAACTGGCGCATCTCCGGAACGACGAGAGTAAAGGCGATAATTCCCTGATTCATTTTCGCTAGCGCCACCACTTCGGCCAGCGTCGTTTTATCTTCTACATACGGTACGCGTTTGATCTGAATATGGGAGCTATAAAACTGGCTTGCTGCCGCTTTCACTACAAGTTCCGCTGTTTCCCCTCCTGAATCGGAAACAACATAAACAAGGCGTTGATTCATCTTTCTCCTCCTTTTTCTCCTACAACAAATCGTCTTTTGCTAGCGCAACGAACGCCTTTGTCATATTGGTTTTCGTTATTCGTCCAATGACTTCGTACCCTTTCTCTGTTTTCCGCACTACCGGCATGGCATCGATTTGCTTTTCGATCAGCCGTTCTGCTACTTCAATAAGCGGATCATCTTTATAGCAAACCGCTATATTCGGCATTCTTGTCATAATGATATTGACTGGAATCGCCGTTAACTCCTGTTTGCCGATGCTTGCACGCAGCAAGTCTTTCCGTGATAGTACACCGACTAACAGCGATTCATCGTCAACGACAAACAAGGTGCCGACATCTTCGAGAAACATCGTCACAATCGCATCATATACGCTTACATTTTCATTGACAACCACCGGAATTGACTGGTAATCAGCAACCTTTATCTTTTTTATTTTATCAGCCAGCAGCTGCGATCCCGTTTTTCCTGTATAAAAATAGCCTACCCGAGGCCGCGCTTCCAAATAGCCGGCCATTGTTAAAATGGCCAAATCCGGACGCAATGTGGCCCTTGTTAAATTCAACTTCTCGGCAATGCTTTCGCCGGTAATCGGGCCATGATCTTTCACAATTTGCAAAATTTGTTCTTGGCGTTTATTCAGTTCGATCGTTGCTCACCACCTTGCTTAAAAGCTATATAAGTTTAACTTGAAGATTAGACCTCTGATGATAAAAAAATTTGTCATAGATTTTCGACTGTCACGCATTAGCGTGACAGTCGAAAAACATCGTGATCCTTTGATAAAAGGCAAGTTCTATAATTTATTATACTATACTCCGTTTCTAAGGAGAAAATTTTGTATCTGGAAAGATAACTAATGATCGCTTGTTTTTTCGTTGTTTTTATTGTGGTTTCCCATGTTTTGGCCAGATGAACTTATCTCTTTTAATTCATCGATTTGACTTAAAAAACGTTTCGTTTTCAGCGATAATCCGGAATATTCATCATAATAGGAAGAAATGGCGGTACGGAGTTCTCGCTTCGTTTTTTCTTTTACAGAAATAGTTCCTAGCCTTGATACATCGATGTAATAAAACAAGCGCAACAGTCGGACAGCGGCTGCGGAAAGGGGAATGCGGTGCGGATCGGCAGACTCGCAGCGATGACAAAGAAAACCGGCTTCCTTCACTGAAAAAGAAAAATTCCCCTCCGTTCGACTGCATATTGCACAACGATCTAATGTCGGGGGAATCCCCATCACCGATAACATTTTTACCTCATAAATACAAGTAAGAATCTCTAAATCTCGCCCTTCGTTCATATATTGTAATGTCTGCAGAAGCAGTTCAAATAAATATGGATTGCGTTTTTGCTCCTCGGTAATTTTATCTGTCAGCTCTACAATATAGGATGCATATGCTGCAGTGAAAATATCCTCGCGGATGGTGCGCATCGAATCGATGATTTCTCCCTGATGCAGCACGCCAACCCCACGGCTTCTGCGGATTAAGTAATGGCCGTATGTAAACGGTTGTGTAACGGCAGAAAGGCGGCTGCTTGGCTTTTTCGCTCCCCGTGCCATTGCAGCCACCTTTCCCCATTCTCTCGTGAAGAAAGTAACGATTTTATTTGTTTCGCCATAATCAATGGTACGAATGACCACTGCTTCACATTTTTCAAACAATCGTATCACCACCGATTTACGAACGCTCATTAAAAAATAGGCTGATCAACTTCCTCCAGTTCCGCTTCTTGTTCATCGCCGCTAAGCTGTTGCTCTCTTTCCAGCTCTTTAAAAAGAAGATATGTGTCGATATTGCCTGTTTGGCTAAATAATTTCCAAGTGAATTCAAGCATGGAACCACACCTCTTTCCGCCTGCAGCATTGCTTGTTTTTCCGTCTAATAATAGGTTGACTCCAACAGAAATGTTTATGTTACATAAAATTTTCTAATTAATACTCTTCTTCCCGGAATCCGAAATCGCGCAACTGGGCAAGGCGATTGCGCCAATCCTTTTGCACTTTGACCCATAGCTCCAAAAATACTTTTGACCCAAGCAGGGCTTCAATATCCATGCGCGCCCGCTGTCCAATTTCTTTTAGCATCCGTCCTTGCTTTCCAATAATGATCCCTTTTTGCGAATCGCGTTCTACGATAATGACGGCACCGACATAAACGGTGTCACTATCCTTGCGCCGCTCAATGCTTTCCACCACGACAGCAATAGAATGCGGAACTTCCTCACGCGTTAAGTGAAGCGCTTTCTCACGAATCAACTCCGCGATAATAAACTGTTCCGGATGATCGGTGATTTGGTCAGGCGGATAATATTGTGGACCTTCCGGCAAATATTTTTTAATTTGCTCGATCAAATTTTCCACATTATTTCCTTGCAATGCGGAAATCGGAACGATTTCAGCAAATGGATAAAGATCTTTATATTGATCGATAAGCGGCAACAAATCATCCGGATGGACTTTATCAATTTTGTTCATGACTAGAAACACCGGAGTGTTTACCTCTTTCAGCCGTTCAATAATAAATGCATCGCCGCGTCCAAATCCTTCTTCGACGTTAACCATAAACAAAATAAGATCGACTTCCCTTAACGCGTTCAGCGCCACCTTCATCATAAAGTCGCCAAGCTTATGTTTTGGCTTATGCACTCCTGGCGTATCAATAAAAATAATTTGTGCATCTTCTGTCGTGTAAACACCTTGAATTTTATTTCGCGTCGTTTGCGGCTTATCGCTCATAATAGCGATTTTTTGGCCAATGACACGGTTTAAAAACGTAGATTTTCCAACGTTTGGTCTACCGACAATTGCTACGAATCCTGATTTATATCCTTCCTTATTCATGGATATCCTCCGCTGAAAAAGCTTTTGGTAATAGTTCTCCCACTGTTAGTTCCATTATATCGCCGTTTAAATTTGCCAATATTACTTTCATATCGCTTGGACATAGCTCGAAAATAACTTGACGACAGGCGCCACAAGGGGATACCGGCCAGGGTGTATCGGCAATCACCGCAAGGGCGGCAAATTCCGTGTCCCCTTCCGAATACGCCTTAAAAAGCGCCGTTCGTTCCGCACAATTGCACATGCTGTAAGCAGCGTTTTCAATATTGCAGCCGCGGTACACTTTTCCGTCTTTGGTTAATAAAGCGGCGCCAACTTTAAATTTCGAATACGGAACGTAGGCATATTCTCGTGCTTTTTTTGCTTCTTCGATGAGTTCATTCTTTTTCAACGTTTCTCTTCCTTTCTCGGCTTGGAAGGCAATGTACCTCTTCTTTTATTTTACAAAAAATCTTTATAAATTTCATCTCTCGTCATGAAAATGTAACAGAAAAATTAGAATTTTCCTACTTATCTATCATATATGGCAGAAAGATGATGATTCCAATGGCCACTGCAACGATGGCGGCGAACAAAACAGCGGCCGCCGCAATATCTTTTGCCGCTTTTGCCAACGGATGGAAGTCGGTTGTCACCAAATTGACAACACGCTCGATCGCCGTGTTGATAAGCTCTAACGTAATCACGCTCCCGACGGTCAGCAAAAGAATAAGCCATTCCCATTTAGAAATACGAACGACAGCAGCAGCAGCAATGGCAACAACAGCTAGGGCGATATGAACGCGCAGATGCTCCTCTTCTTTAATTGCGGTCCTCATTCCTGCCCATGCGCAAGCAAACCGTTTTTTTTCCTTCTGCCAATTCATAGCTATCTCCTTAATCCGAATTGCTTTAAAATCTCTTCTTGCTTAGAAAACATCGTTTTCTCTTCTTCCTCCGTTTGGTGATCGTAACCTAACAGATGCAAAAAGCCGTGCACCGCCAAAAAACCGAGCTCGCGCATGAACGAATGCCCGTATTCTTCGGCCTGTTCTTTTGCCTTTGGAATAGAAATAATAATGTCGCCAAGTAATGGCGGAATATCGGCGCCGATAATTTCAATCTCTCCTTCTCCTTTTTCCTCAAGCGCGAAGGAAATCACATCGGTTGGCTGGTCTTTTCCACGGTAGTCGCGGTTGATGATGCGGATTCGTTCATTGTCGACAAAGGAAACGCTCACTTCTGCCCCTTGAGGGACGCCTTCAATTTCCGCCGCATGGTTTAGCAACCGCTCGATCATCGTTATTTGTTCTTCTGTAACTTCATTCGTTTCGTCGATAAAATCGATGTGAAGAATCATGCGTGTTTCACCTTTTCCTTTCTTATCTCTGGATATTCAATGCGCGAATGAAATACACCATTTAGCGTCTCACAAAACGAACGGGCGACAATTTCTAATTCTTTTAACGTAATATCACATTCGTTCAATTGGTTGTCTTGCAAACGGTCAGCAATAATGGCGCGCACAATTTTTTCGATTTTTTCCTGGGACGGGCTAGAAAGCGAGCGCACTGCCGCCTCCACGCTATCCGCAATGCTAACAATCGCCGCTTCCTTCGTTTGCGGCTTCGGCCCCGGATAGCGGAATTCTTCCTCCAGTACAAAGCCCGTTTGTTCCAGAGCTTTATGATAAAAATATTTTAACAAAGTTGTACCGTGATGTTGTTCGGCAATGTCAATAATTTCCTTTGGCATGCGGTGTTTTTTTAATATTGCCACTCCGTCTGCTACATGAGCAAGAATAATATTTTTGCTTAACTGCGGCGATAAATGATCGTGCGGATTCCCGCCGATTTGATTCTCGATAAAATAGCGCGGCCGTTTCGTTTTTCCGATGTCATGGTAATAGCAGGCGACACGCGCCAGCAGACCGTTCGCACCAATCGCTTCGCACGCAGCTTCGGCCAAATTGGCGACCATAATGCTATGATGGTACGTTCCCGGCGCTTCGATTAAAATTTTGCGAAGCAGCGGGTGATTCGGGTTAGACAGTTCAATTAGTCTGATCGATGATAAAATCCCGAATGCCGCCTCCAACATTGGCAATAGCCCGATCGTCAAAATGGCGGAAAAAATGCCGGAAGCAAGCGCCATTAGCAGGAACATTCCAATTTCCGAAAGCGAATAATGACCGTTTTTTAGCAAGATCATGGCCAGTATCAATACCATATTAATAAAAGCAACAAATAATCCAGCCTGCCAAATTTTTGCCTTGCGCAGCTGTTGATGCAAAAAGAAGCTGCCTGCCAAACCGCTTGTCAGCAAATAAATCGCTAACGAAACTTGTACCGTGCCGTTTGCGCCTATTTCCTCATTAAACATCAAACTTCCGCATACAGCGCAAAGAATTGCCGTCATGATCGCTATTCGTTCCCCAAGCAAAATGCGCACCAGCATGGTGCCGAAAGCAATCGGCACCAGATAGCCGGTGGAAACAGTATCTCCTTGCGGCAAGAGGCGGACAAGCTCCATTATCAGCATAGTGATGGTAAATATCGTTGTAAATAGAAATAAATCCGTGTTGGTCCGTTCGCGTCCAAAGTAATAAACAAGCGGAGAAAGCAATAATAGCACAAGCATGGAAAGGCCGATCAACGGATGGAAAGAATGGTCGTTTTGCAATAAGCCGGCAAGCTGCAGCTGGTGATAAATTTCATTCGTAATAAACTGTCCTTCCTCTACGATCACTTGTCCCTGCAAAATTTTTACCGGCTTAACCTCATCCATTACCTGTCTCCGCTTTTCTTCCGTAGCCGCCCGGTCATAAACCACGTTTGGAATGACAGCCTGTTTTGTAAGCTTTATAACGATTTCTTTTAATGACGGCGAAAGCATCGCATACTTCAATTCATCTGCTGCTTTCTCTCTTGCCCTATCTAATTCCTCCTGCGTAATTCGTTCCCTCATAATCAAATGGACGGCCGTTACCGCTGCTTCTTTCGCAGTTTTTATATCTTCTGGAGCCGCATGAAGCAGCGCTTTCCACTCGTTGGCCGACAAATAAGAAAACCATTCCGGCGGCAGCCGCTCCTGCAGCGCGCCGACCATGTCCGTCTCCACTTCGTTTTCCCTTTTTGCTTGTTCCTGTATGTCCACAATGGCTGTAAATAAGGACGAAATTAAATCGACGCGGTTTTCCGCATACTCTTTTTTTAATGTATAAATATCAGCCACTTTATTGGCCGCTTCTTCTTTCAGCCGTTCGGTCGCCTCCTTATCTTCGATCGTAATCGGCGACCGGATTGTTTCTTTCGCGACGTCAAACAGGCGCAGCTCATATTGGCGCGGCTTTACATGCCAGTAAAGGACGGAAAACAGCATTAGCCCTAAAAACAAAAACAAAAGATAGCGGACAAAACGAACACGGCTCGTATGCTTTAGAAAAAAGCGAATCCTTTCCAACGGTTTTCCCCTCACTTTAAAGAAAAGACCCTGCGGGAAACGGGTCTTTTTTTATCTATAAACCTGCCTGATTATACGCTTCAATAATTTTCGCCACGAGCGGGTGGCGCACTACATCTGATTGCTCGAGAAAAACAAATGAAACACCGCTGATGGTAGCCAATATTTCTTTAGCTACGGCAAGGCCTGATTTGACTCCCTTCGGCAAGTCCACTTGTGAAATATCGCCGGTAATGACCATTTTTGAACCAAATCCTAGCCTCGTTAGAAACATTTTCATCTGAGCCGGCGTTGTGTTTTGCGCTTCATCTAAAATGACAAAAGCATCTTCTAACGTTCTCCCGCGCATGTAAGCGAGCGGAGCAATTTCGATCGTTCCGCGCTCGATAAGGCGCTGCGTATGGTCTACCCCCAACACATCGTGCAGCGCATCGTAAAGCGGGCGTAAATACGGATCTACTTTTTCTTTTAAATCTCCCGGTAAAAACCCTAAACTTTCTCCCGCCTCCACCGCCGGACGAGTCAAAATAATGCGCTTCACTTGGCCGTTTTTTAGCGCCCGAACAGCCATGACTACCGCCAAGTACGTTTTCCCGGTTCCAGCTGGACCGATACCGAAAACCAGATCATGCTGCTTAATGGCGGTTACATAATGCCGCTGTCCTAGCGTTTTGACACGAATCGGTTTTCCTTTTGCATTTTTCGTTATTTCTTCCTCATATAAACTGACCAAATAGTCGAGTGCTCCCTTTTTCGCTAACTGTATCGCATACATCACGTCCCGCTCGCTAATCGTAATTCCCTTGCGGATGATGATCAATAAGTGGCGCAGCAAGTCATCCACAAGCTGTACTTGCTCGGGGGTACCGGAAACACTCACTGTTTCCCCTCTTGTTACAATGGAAACCCCCAATTCCTCTTCCAATCGTTTGAGATGGGCATCATGAATGCCGAACAAGGCAATGGCTTCGTTTGCGTTTTCTAATTGCTGACTGATCGTTACAAACTCCTCTAACATTCTCAATCTCCTTGAACGATAGGTTGTGGTATTGCGATATTTTCAATCACTTGATAATGCAATTCTACCACTACTTTACCATTCTCTTTCGTCTGATGCAAAACTTTTTCGCCTTTTATGGAAGCATCATCAGGCAGTTTATCTTTTAATTCCTCGCGGGCAAGTTCCTTTGCCTTTGCAAACGCTTCTTCCCACGTATAACTCCGCTTTACTTCTTCTGTTTCCCGGAAAATGACGCGCTCATAATATAAGGGCAAGTCCCATTTCCAAAAACGAAACGGCCTTTTTTGTACATTGATTTCATAATTGGTAAACTTCGGCTTTTCCCATCCCCAAACTGGAAGAGAAATATTTCCTATTTTTATATAATGTTTTTCCATATATTTTCCTGTCAAGACGCGAAAAGTGGCATCAAGCGGCAGGACAACGGTAGACTTGTACCATGTTTCGCCAAAAATTTTTCCCCTTGCCGGCACTAATTTTGTTTGCCCTTCTTTCCCGATAATTCCAGACACGAGCAGCTGCCCCTTTGTAACATGGTCATGAACGGAAACAAGCGGCTGTCCTTCTTCAACAAACATATCAGTAATAATCGCCTTCTTTTTCGCCACTAAATGCTGCGCCCCTATTTTTTTCGGCTCTTCAGGCTGTTCTTTTTCCACCACCCGAAAATAAAGCGTTGTCCCTTCCCATTCTACACCAACCCATGTAATCGCATCGATGCGATCTGTCAATTTCTTTTGAATCGTTTCCGGATCATCAACGAGAAATTGAAACGCTCCTTTTTCTATCCCCATTCTTTTTAATTCTTTCCAAATCCGGTATTCCGTCTCCGGCTTTGCCCCTTTGATTTCAATCCCCCATATCATGTTGGAAAGTAAAAAAACAATAACGAAAAATAAACATATTCCGAGCAAAAACCCGGTGTTCGACAACGCTTTTTTGCAGAAAAAAGGAAACCCTGTTTTTCCGACAAAATAAAGCTTGCACTCGCTTCTGCGGGCGACGATGCGCAACCGCTTCACATCGCTTAACTTAATAAAAAACGTCACAATATGGTCGCTATGCTTTTTCACATTCCAAATGACAATATCGTTGCGCACACACGCGTTCAGCAAACGTTCCACACCTTTTCCTTGTGCTTTCACCCTTACGCTGCCAATCAGTATGTTCATCCATTGATTTTTCATCGTATTTCCTCCCGTGAATGGTTATTCATCTATATAAATCACTTGGTTGATTTTCCCTTCCAACAAAATTTCTTCTGGCAAAATCGTTTTGATGACAAACTTTTCGCCGCGAACAAGCAGCTGCCCTTGCTTCAAAAGAAGGCGCAGTTCTTTATCGCTAAACGTCAACAGCCCTCGGTGATTTTCAATATAAATATGTATTTGCCCAACCATCGTAATGCGGGGAAGGTCCATCACAATGTCAGCGGGAAGCTCCAGTTTATCGGTAATCCATCTTTTCATCTTCTGGCGCCACTTTTTCACCATAAAAAAGAACCCCCTTTCATCTCATATGTATGAGAAGAAAAGGGGTTATAGCACCTGTTTTGCAAAAACAAAGGGCGCCCGTCTACACGGAGCACCCTGTTCATCGTGATTGTGAAAGTTGTTGTTGGACAAGTTTATTGACGAGAGAGCCATCCGCTTTTCCTTTTACTTTCGGCATGATCGCTCCCATCACTTTCCCCATATCCGCTTTCGAGGAAGCTCCTACTTCGGCAATCGTCTGTTTGACAATTTCCAAGAGCTCTTCCTCTGTGAGTGGTTTTGGCATATATGATTGAACAATTTCCAATTCTACCTTTGTTTTTTCGACAAGGTCAGCACGGCCTGCGTTTTCGAATTCCTGGAGGGAGTCTTTACGCTGCTTTAATTCTCGAGAAAGAACGGTTAGCTCTTCGTCTTCCGATAATTCGCTTTTCCCTAGTTTAATCGCTTCGTTTTGCAACGCCGCTTTCAACATGCGAAGAACGGAGAGTTTTTCTTTTTCTCTGCTTTTCATCGCCTGCTTCATGTCGTCATTTAAACGATCGAGAAGACTCATATATACACCCTCTTTTAATGCTTGCGCTTTCTAGCCGCTTCAGATTTTTTCTTCCGTCTGACGCTTGGCTTTTCATAAAATTCGCGCTTTCTTACTTCTTGCAGTGTACCCGTTTTGGAAACGGCACGTTTGAAGCGACGAAGAGCGTCGTCAATAGATTCGTTTTTTCGAACGATGGTTTTTGACATCCTGCTTCCCTCCCTCCGAGCAACAACCATTACATTTTGTTACTATGCGTGTACTTGTCAATTATAATACATGCTTGCGCCAAAGGTCAATAAAAAAACTGTCATTGTTCACCTTCCTTGCCCATACAAATAGGATGAAAGGGGGAAGGACAAGTGGTGCAATTGCTCATCTGGTTTTCGGTTTATACTGGCATTTTTCTTCTTGGCATGTTTATGATGAAAGCAGGATTTTACACTTTATCTGGACACCGTCTAAAACACTGGCTATTACGCTTTACAGGCACCCCATGGCAAGGATTTCTCACCGGAACGGTGACGACTGCCCTTATGCAAAGCAGCTCTGCCGTCATGGTAATTACAGTTGGGCTCGTCTCCACCGGCTATCTTACATTCCGGCAATCGATCGGCATTATTTTAGGAAGCAATATCGGCTCTACCATCACGACAGAAATCATGACACTCCATGTTGGCGACAACGTCATTCCATTGCTTTTCGTTGGCGCGATTCTCGTCTTTTTTGGGCGTTACCGTCCTGCCTATAGCATCGGAATGATTATGGTCGGGCTCGCTTCTTTATTTTTTGCCATGAACGGGTTTAGCCAATTGTCAAAACCGTTGGCCGCTTATCCGATCATTGACGAGTGGCTGAAAAAAACGAACAATTCCCCGCTTGCCGGAATCATGATCGGCATTATTTTTACAGCCATTATTCATTCGAGTGCGGCAATGATCGGCATCGCCATGGGGTTTTTGAATGAACATCTATTAACATTGCCAGCCGGCATCGCCATTTTGCTTGGCGCGAATATCGGCACATGTATAACCGGCCTCCTTGCCAGCATCGGTTCCGCATATGAAGCAAAATTAACGGCGTATACTCATTTATGGTTTAATGTCATCGGCGTGATCATCTTTTATTTTTTTATTGACCCGCTCGCTTTCGTTGCTGGCAAGCTAAGCAATTCCCCGGATGTGCAGCTGGCTCATGTCAGTGTCCTGTTTAACGTTATTTGTTCGTTGGCGGCGCTGCCATTTGTCCGCTGGATCGAAGCGGCTATATTATTTTTCCACGGCCGGCGTTTTTAATAATCAGAGCGGGCTGTTTTCCCTTCGATAATCGCTACGCCCGAACTTGTGCCGATGCGCGTCGCCCCTGCTTGTATCATGGCGTTTGCACTTTGTATGTCACGGACGCCGCCGGAAGCTTTCACCCCGATGGACGGGCCGACCGTTTTGCGCATTAATGCCACATCTTCGACTGTCGCACCGCCGGTAGAAAATCCGGTCGACGTTTTGACATAATCCGCGCCTGCTTTCACCGCAAGCTGGCAAGCACGCACTTTTTCTTCTTCTGAAAGCAGACATGTTTCAATAATTACTTTGACAAGCGCTTTTCCCTTCGCCGCTTCGACAACGGCGCGAATATCGCGTTCCACAAGCTCATCGTTTCCATCTTTCAGCGCGCCGATATTGATCACCATATCGACTTCCGCCGCCCCGTTTTCAATCGCGTTTTTCGTTTCGAACGCCTTTGTTTCCGGCGTATTGGCTCCGAGCGGAAAGCCGATTACCGTACATACTTTCACATCCGTGCCTTTTAACAGTTCGGCGGCGGTTGCCACCCATGTCGGATTGACGCAGACGGAAGCAAATCCATACCGTTTTGCTTCTTCACACAGCTTTACAATATCGTTTTTTGTTGTATCCGCTTTCAACAAGGTATGGTCAATCATTTTGGCAATATTTGTTTCCAACTTCATCAATCTCCTTTCATGTATAGAGGTCTGACCTCTATCATCATACCATTTTGAACAAAAAAAAACTAGTCTACAGCATATTTTTATAGTAAACAAAAACCCAGCTCTGTACTAGCTGGGTTATGAGCTTAATTTGACGGATTGCGGGATGTCGTCCGTCACGACGCGGACAAATTCGCCTTCATTATACGGATATCCGGCTTTTTTAATTTTTACTTTAACGATTTCACCGACCATTTCTTCAGTAGCAGGGAATTTTACTTTTAAATAGTTATCGGTGTAGCCGATATACAGACCGCTTTCCGGATTTTCTTTGTCCCGTTCTTCCGGAATTACTTCCAGCACTTGTCCTTCAAATTGCGAAGCATATTCTTTCGCCAGCTGATCAGACAGCGCAATTAAACGGCGGACGCGATCGTGTTTCACATCCTCATCCACTTGATTTGGCATGCGCGCGGCCGGCGTGCCTGTCCGTTTGGAATACGGGAAAACGTGGAGTTCGGAAAAGCGCTGTTCGCGCACAAAGTTGTACGTTTCCATAAACTCTTCTTCCGTTTCGCCTGGGAATCCGACGATCACGTCTGACGTAATCGCCAGTTCAGGGAACACTTCACGCAAACGTGCTAGCCGCTCGGCAAAAAATTCGGTTGTATATTTGCGGCGCATCCGTTTTAATACGGTATTGGAGCCCGATTGAAGCGGAATATGCAAATGGCGCACGATCTTATCGGAACGCCGCAGCACTTCGATCACTTCATCGGTAATTTGGCTCGCTTCAATCGATGAGATGCGGAGCCGTTTCAGACCGACAACTTGCTCGTCCAAATCGCGGAGCAACGCCGCAAAGTTATAGTCTTTCATATCCGTTCCATAACCGCCTGTATGGATGCCCGTTAAAACAATCTCTTTATAGCCGGCGTTAACTAGCTGCTGCGCCTGGCGGATGATTTCTTTCGGATCGCGGGAACGCATTAATCCGCGCGCCCATGGAATGATACAAAAGGTGCAAAAGTTATTGCATCCTTCTTGAATTTTTAAAGAGGCACGCGTCCGGTCGCTAAACTCCGGAACGTCCATTTCTTCGAACACGCGTGTTTTCATAATGTTGTGAACGGCATTAATCGGCTGGCGTTCACGCTGAAACTGTTCCACATATTCTAAAATTTTTCCGCGGTCTTGTGTGCCGATGACGATATCCACCCCCGGAATCGCCATTACTTCCGCCGGAGACGTTTGCGCGTAGCACCCCGTCACGCACACAACCGCATCCGGATTCCGGCGAATGGCGCGGCGAATGACTTGGCGGCTTTTTTTATCGCCTGTGTTCGTTACCGTGCAAGTATTGATGACATACACGTCAGCACGGCTTTCAAAATCTTTCCGTTCATAGCCTGCCTTTTTAAACAATTGCCAAATCGCTTCCGTTTCATAATGGTTGACTTTACATCCAAGCGTATGAAATGCAACGGTTGGCATTTGCTTTCACCTCACTGTAGTTCAAATTGGTACGAAGCAGCCGCTAACAAATAAAGCGGCGCCGTTTCGGTCCGCAAAATCCGCGGGCCGAGGCTGCAGGAAAAAAAGCCATGCTGCCTCAGGAGGTCAACTTCTTCATCGGAAAAGCCTCCTTCTGGTCCAAACACGGCAAGGAGAGACTGGCCTCGCTTCATTTGTTGAAAAATAGCAGCAAGCGTTTGATGATTGCCGCGCTTCGCCTCTTCTTCATAGGCAACCATTCGGCAATCCATCGTTTTCGCAAACTCGATCAGCTCATGGATCGTTAGCGGAGCGTGTATATCGGGAATTTGGCTGCGATGAGCTTGCTCTGCCGCCTCTTTTGCGATTTTTTTCCATCGATCTATTTTTTTATCCGCCTTTTTTGCGTCCCACTTGACAACAGAACGAGCCGCCAAAAAAGGAAGGAAAGCGAAAGCGCCGAGCTCCGTTCCTTTCTGAATCACAAGCTCCAGCTTATCTCCTTTCGGCAGTCCATGGGCAATATAGACGCGAATAGGCAGTTCCGTTTGTTCTTCTATCCATTCTACAACACGAGCTATTACATTCTCACTGGTAATTTGTTCAATTTCGCACCGAGCCGTTTTGCCGTTCGAAAGGACGCAAATCAATTTGCTTCCCTTTCCCATGCGCATCACGCGGACAATATGGTGGTAGTCATCGCCGCCAATGGCAATCCGGTCATTCGCCTGTTGATTGTCGGGAACAAAATATCGCTGCAACGCAATCCCTTCTTTTCATCATTTTTTGGCGATAAATGCCACCCAATCTTCCATTACTAACGTTTCCTCAATGACAAATCCTGCCGCTGTTAAACCATCTTTTACTTCCTGCTTCTTCGCCTGAATAATTCCAGACGTAATAAAATATCCGTCTTTTTCAAGAAGGCGATACGCGTCATCAACAAAGCGCAAAATAATTTCCGCCAAAATATTGGCAACAATAATGTTTGCCCGTTCATCGATGTGGTCAAGCAGATTGTTTTGCGAAACAGTCACGATATGCTGCACCTTATTTAGCTTGACATTCAACCTTGCACTATCGACGGCCACTGGATCCAAGTCAAGAGCGCGGACGGATTTGGCGCCTAGCATTGCTGCGGCAATGCTTAAAATGCCGGAACCAGTGCCGACATCAATGACCTTATCCCCAGGCTTTACATATTTCTCCAGTGCCTGAATACACATGACTGTCGTCGGGTGGGTTCCTGTGCCAAACGCCATGCCCGGGTCCAATTCAATAATCAATTCGTCGCTCGACACTGGCTCATAAACTTCCCACGTCGGAACAATCGTAAATTTTTCTGATATTTTCACAGGATTATAATATTTTTTCCAGGCGGTTGCCCATTCCTCTTCATTTACTTCGCTGATGGTAATCTTATTTTTTCCAATATCAATATCGTACAATAATAAATTGTTAATCGCCTGTTTAATTTCTTCCACCGTTTCTCCGAGAAAGCTGTTGACCGGCAAGTACGCTTTAATAATGACGCCTTCTTCCGGATAATCGTCCGGATTCAGCTCATATACTTCCCCAAACCAATCTTCTCTTTCTTTTATTAAATCATACGGGTCTTCGATCACGACCCCTCCTGCCCCTGCTTCGTGCAAAATATTCGAAATCGCCTCGACTGCCTCGTGCGTCGTATGGATGCTGATTTCTGACCATTTCATAAAATTCATGATTCTCCTTTAAACGCTTTTTTTACCTTATCAAAAAAGCGGTCATGTGGTTCATGGTGCATGCTGGCACCACCCAATTGGTCAAATTCACGCAGCAATTGCTTTTGCTTTTCTGTCAGCTTCGTCGGCGTCACAACGCGGACGATAACATGCTGGTCGCCATAGCCGTAGCCGCGCACATTTGGCACTCCTTTTCCTTTTAAGCGGAATCTCGTTCCTGTTTGCGTGCCTGCCGGGATTTTTAACTTCACTTTTCCATGCAGAGTCGGGACTTCGATCTCATCCCCAAGCGCTGCCTGTGCAAATGTAAGCGGCACTTCGCAATAAATATCATCGCCGTCGCGTTCAAAAAATTCATGCGGTTCCACATGAAAGATAATATATAAATCTCCCGGCGGTCCTCCGTTAATCCCCGGCTCTCCTTGGCCGGCAACGCGCAATTGTTGTCCGTCATCAATTCCGGCCGGGATTTTCACATGGATTTTTTTCCGTCGTTTTACGCGGCCGGTGCCGCCGCATGTCGTACATTTTTCCTTAATATATTTCCCTGTTCCGCCGCAATATGGACATGTGCGGCGATTGACGATGCGCCCAAACGGGGTGTATTGCTCCGTGCTGATTTGTCCTGCCCCGTGACAATGCGGACATGTTTCCGGCTTTGTACCCGGTTTTGCTCCGGTGCCATGGCAAGTGTCGCATGTTTCTTCGCGCGGAATTTCAATATCGGTTTCTTTGCCAAATGCTGCTTCCTCAAATGTCAATGTCATCGTATATTGCAAATCGGCTCCAGCTCTAGGAGCATTCGGATTACGCCGGCGACCGCCGCCAAAAAAGGTGTTGAAAATATCCTCAAAACCGCCGAAGCCGCTAAAACCGCCAAAATCAAAATCATCGCTGCGGAAGCCACCGAAACCTTGATTGGGATCGGCGTGGCCAAACTGATCGTAATGGGCCCGCTTTTGGTCATCGCTTAACACTTCGTAGGCTTCTTTAATTTCTTTAAATTTTTCCGCCGCATCGGGCTCTTTATTCACATCTGGATGATACTTTTTCGAAAGCTTCCGATATGCTTTTTTAATCTCCTCTTTTGTCGCATTTTTGCTGACTCCGAGAATTTCATAATAATCTCGCTTCGCCATGATGATCATCCACTCCCGATTCACTCACATGAAGATAATTTTAGCATTTCTCTCTTTTTGATTGCAACAGATTTAAGCCGTCATCTTCTTATTAGCAAAAAAGTCAAAGCCAAGACAGGCCTGACTTTGACTTTTTCACCAATGTATTATTTGTCATCTTTTACTTCTTCGAATTCTGCATCAACTACATTATCGTCTTTCTTCGTCGCGCCGTCAGCTCCCGTTTGCTGATTTTGCGCTTGCTTTGCTGCTTGTTCGTATAGCTTAATCGATAGCTGCTGCACCGCTTCTTGCAGCGCTTCTTTCTTTTTGCGGATTTCATCGAGATCGTTTTTCTCAAGCGCCGCTTTCAGCGCATCTTTTGCTTCACGCGCTTTTTTCATTTCCGCTTCGTCTACTTTTCCTTCCACTTCTTTTAACGTCTTCTCCGTCGTAAATATTAAGTGGTCGGCCTCGTTGCGCAGTTCGGCCGCTTCTTTCCGTTTTCTGTCCGCTTCAGCGTTTTCTTCCGCCTCTTTAATCATGCGCTGAATTTCTTCTTCGGAAAGACCGGATGACGATTTAATGGTAATCGATTGCTCTTTGTTCGTGCCCAAATCTTTGGCTCGGACATGGACAATGCCGTTGGCATCGATATCAAACGTTACCTCAATTTGCGGTACGCCACGCGGTGCCGGCGGAATATCCGTCAATTGGAAACGGCCAAGCGTTTTGTTATCGGCCGCCATTGGGCGCTCCCCTTGCAACACGTGAATGTCGACCGTTGTCTGGTTATCTGCTGCTGTCGTGAAAATTTGTGATTTGCTTGTCGGGATCGTCGTATTGCGTTCAATTAATTTCGTAAATACGCCGCCCATCGTTTCAATTCCAAGCGACAGCGGAGTAACGTCAAGAAGAACGACGTCTTTTACTTCGCCAGCGATCACACCGCCTTGGATCGCTGCGCCGATCGCTACCACTTCATCCGGGTTGACCCCTTTATGCGGCTCTTTTCCAAGTTCGCGTTTAATTGCTTCCTGTACAGCCGGGATACGCGTAGAACCACCGACAAGAATGATTTTATCAATATCCGCCGGTGTCAAGCCCGCATCTTGCAACGCTTGGCGAACCGGTCCCATCGTACGTTCGACAAGGTGGGCGGACAACTCTTCAAATTTTGCTCTTGTTAATGTTGTTTCTAAATGGAGTGGGCCGCTTTCATTAGCGCTGATAAACGGCAAGGAAATTTGCGTTTGCATGACGCCGGAAAGTTCTTTTTTCGCTTTTTCGGCAGCGTCTTTCAACCGTTGCAGCGCCATTTTATCTTTGGATAAGTCGATGCCGTGCTCCTGCTTAAATTGGTCGACTAAATAATCGATAATTACTTGGTCAAAGTCGTCCCCGCCAAGATGGTTATCGCCGGCCGTCGCTTTTACTTCAAACACGCCGTCTCCAAGTTCAAGAATCGATACGTCAAACGTACCGCCCCCCAAGTCATAAACGAGGATCGTTTGATCTTCTTCTTTATCCAAACCGTACGCAAGCGCGGCGGCCGTTGGCTCGTTAATGATGCGTTCTACTTGCAAACCCGCAATGCGTCCGGCATCTTTCGTCGCTTGACGTTGTGCATCGTTAAAGTAAGCCGGAACGGTAATGACTGCTCTTGTCACCGGTTCTCCCAAATAATCTTCTGCATACGATTTTAAGTATTGCAAAATAATTGCCGAAATTTCTTGTGGCGTATATTTTTTGCCTTCGATTTCTACTTTATAGTCCGTTCCCATATGGCGTTTAATGGAGATGACGGTATTTGGGTTCGTAATCGCTTGTCGCTTCGCTACTTCGCCGACTAAACGTTCTCCGTTTTTAAACGCCACAACAGAAGGAGTAGTGCGGCTTCCTTCCGGATTTGGAATGACCTTCGGCTCGCCGCCTTCTAATACGGCAACACAGGAGTTGGTTGTTCCTAAGTCAATACCGATAATTTTGCTCATTACGATCACCCTCCTAATACTCATTTACTGACTTACTTTTACCATTGCTGGACGAATGACACGGTCTTTCAGTTTATAGCCTTTTTGAAATTCTTCCACGACCGTGTTCGGTTCATAGTTGCTGTCTTCTACTTGCATCACCGCCTGATGCAAATGCGGGTCGAACGGTTTGCCAACCGCTTCGATCGCCTCGACCCCTTCTTTTTTTAAGGCGTCTAATAGGGAGCGGTAAACCATTTCCATTCCTTGTAAAATAGATTTCGCCTGTTCGTTTTCTGTCTCTATTTTTAACGCGCGCTCAAAGTTGTCCAAAGCCGGCAATAGATCGCTCACCAAACTTTGGGCGCGGTACTTTTCTGCTGCTTCCATTTCTTGTCGCGTGCGGCGACGGAAGTTTTCAAAATCGGCATATAAACGAAGATAGCGGTTTTCCATTTCTTTTATCTTCGCTTCAAGTTCCGCAATTTTCGCGTTTGCCGCCGCCAGCTCATCGTTTTGTCCTTGCTCCGCTTTTGGCTGTTCTTCTTCAGGTGCTTCTTGTTGCGCTTGCATATTTTCCTGCTGCGCGTTTCCCGCACTTTCCTCCTGCTGTTCATTTTTGGCGCGCTCTTCTGCTTTCCCCTCTTGCGGTTCTGGCGCTGTCCGCTCTTGTTCATATGTAGGTTTTTCTTGAGTTGCTTTTTGTTGTTCCATCGGTTTCACCTCCCTTTAAAGCAGCATGTCTATGTATAAATGGTCACAAGGAAAGGATGGATTGCACCCATCCATCCATTATCCAATATGACCATTGCTAACTATTTTGATACCATTTTGTTAACACGGTGGATAAATCGGAAGCCACCCTATTTAAAATGGTAATGACGCGGGAATACTCCATTCGTGTCGGTCCAAGAATCGCAATGGTCCCCAACTGCTCATCGCCGATCGAATACGTCGCTGTAATCAGGCTGCAGTTCTCCATTCCGCTTAATTGATTTTCACGGCCAATCGTCACTTGAATGCCTTTACGGTTATGTTTGCGCAACAAACGATAAAAATCTTTTTCCTGTTCAATCATTTTCATAAGCGGACGAATTTTTTGAATGTCGCTAAACTCCGGCTGGTTAAGCATATTCGTTTTCCCGGCAAAAAACATCTTTTCTTCCTGCGGGATGTCCAGCGTTTCGACAATCGTTTTCAACATGCTATCGTAGTTATGAATATGCTTGCGCAGCACATCGGCCACTTCTTTATAAATTTTATCCTTTAAATCGATCAGCGGGACGCCAATTAGCCGTTCGTTTAAAATATTCACCATTTTTTCTAGATCCGATGGGTTCACCGACGCAGGAACGGTAATAACATGGTTTTCTACATGTCCCGTATCGGTAACAATAATTGCCACAGCGGTTTGCTGGTTCAACGGAATGATTTGGATTCGTTTTAATTTATTCTCTTTCACCGCCGGCCCAAGAGCAATCGACGTATAATTCGTCAAATCGGATAAGATTTGCGCCGATTTTTGCACCACTTTCTCCAATTCGTAAATTCGCTCAGCAAAAATAGACTTGATTTTTTGAATATCTTCTTTCGTTAAACGCTGCGGCGATAACAAATGGTCGACATAATAACGATATCCTTTTTCCGACGGCACCCTACCGGAGGATACATGCGTTTTTTCGATATATCCAAGCTCCTCTAAATCTGCCATTTCATTGCGGATCGTCGCCGAACTTAAAGCAATTTCATGTTTTTTCGATAACGTCCGCGACCCGACAGGCTGTCCGGAGCGGATAAAATCATCAATAATCACTTGCAAAATAAGCAATTGGCGCTCCGTTAACACGCTCATCACCTCTGTTAGCACTCAAATACACCGAGTGCTAAATCTATTATTAAGGTATCAAATCCATATGCTAATGTCAATGTTTACATTCCGGTGAGAAACGCTTGAAACACCTCGTTGCCAAGGAGTCGTCCGCGGCGAGTCAGGCGCACGTGCGTGTCTGTTTCCTCAAGCAGCCCCTTTTGCCGTTCGGCACGAATGGCTGCCCCAAACACATCATGCATGTCTCTGCCGAACTTTTCGGAAAAGCGCCGTTTGGATACTCCTTCTGTTTTTCTCAGTCCCAAAAACATTTCTTCTTCCATTTGTTCCATCCATGTGACACGATGAACTTCACGATACGGCAGTCCTGTTTCCTGTACTTTGGCGATATATTGTTTAATCGGACCGATATTAACGCGGCGAACGCCGTCTACATAGCTGTGGGCTCCTGCACCGATGCCGTAATATTCTTCATTGTTCCAATACGTTAAATTATGGCGGCTTTGAAAGCCCGGGCGCGCATAGTTGCTAATTTCATATTGCTGATATCCGTGAAGTTCCATCTGTCGCATCGCTTCCTCATACATTTCTGCTTCTTCCTCTTCGCTCGGTAACGGAAGCGTTCCTTTTCTCCACAGATTGTAAAAAATCGTTTTTGGCTCAATGATGAGAGAATAAGCGGAAATATGCTGAATATCAAGGGAAAAGGCGATTTCCAGGTCCTCCTGAAACTGCTGCAGCGTCTGGTTGGGCAACCCATACATTAAATCAATGCTGATATTATCAAAGCCGGCTTCTTTCGCTAATGAAATCGTACGCATGACATCGCCATAGCGATGTGTCCTTCCTATTGTCTTTAATAAGGAATCATGAAACGTTTGCACCCCGAAACTTAGGCGGTTGACCCCCGCGGCTTTTAACAGCTGCAACTTTTCTTTTGAAAGTTCATTTGGATTCGCTTCAAATGTAAATTCCACTTCGTCTTTGGAAAAACGGAAGTGTTTATAAATGCTTTCGAGCAAAAAATCAAGCTGCTTCATTTCTAAAACAGTCGGAGTCCCGCCGCCGACAAACAAAGTATCAAGCCGCTCGGCCGGAAAGACTTCCACCGTTTTTTTCATTTCCCGCTCCATCGCTTGCAAATATTCATCCACCGGTTGGCCTTGGAAAAACACTTTATTAAAATCGCAATAGTAACAGATTTGCGCACAAAACGGTATGTGGAAATACGCGGATTTCACCAACATAAACATCCTTTCCTATAAATAAACAAGGCTATCCCGAAAAAGGAAGAGACAGCCTTGTACATACAGATTATTTTTTATTATCATCGATTTTTAAGACCGCCATAAACGCTTCTTGCGGAACTTCAACCGAACCGATTTGCTTCATCCGTTTTTTTCCTTCTTTTTGTTTTTCCAATAGTTTGCGCTTCCGTGATACGTCCCCGCCGTAACATTTCGCCAGCACGTTTTTGCGCAGCGCTTTAATGGTCGAACGGGCAATAATTTTATTGCCGATGGCCGCTTGCACCGGCACTTCAAACTGCTGGCGCGGGATTAAGTCTTTTAATTTTTCGACAATCACTTTCCCCCGCTCGTACGCCGCGTCGCGGTGAACAATAAACGATAACGCATCAATTTTTTCGCCGTTTAAAAGAATATCCATTTTCACTAAGTTTGACGGCTTATAGCCAATCAGTTCATAATCAAACGAAGCATATCCTTTTGTGCTCGATTTGAGCGTATCAAAGAAGTCATAGACAATTTCCGAGAGCGGAATATCATAAATTAAGGTGACGCGTTTTTCATCTAAATATTGCATATCGACAAAGTTGCCGCGTTTCGCTTGACACAGCTCCATCACCGGCCCCACATAATCATTCGGCACCATAATGGTCGCTTTGACGTATGGCTCCTCGACATGGTCAATTTTTTGCGGTTCCGGCATATTGGACGGATTATCAACTTCTACTTCCGTTCCGTCTGTTAAGTGCACTTTGTAGACGACGCTAGGCGCTGTTGTGATTAAATCAATATTAAATTCACGTTCAATGCGCTCTTGAACGATTTCCATATGCAATAACCCAAGGAAGCCGCAGCGGAAACCAAACCCGAGCGCTTGCGATGTTTCCGGTTCAAAATAAAGTGCCGCATCATTTAATTGCAGCTTTTCTAACGCTTCGCGCAAATCGTTATAGCGGGCTGTATCGATCGGATACATGCCGCAAAAGACCATTGGGTTTAGCTTGCGGTATCCTGGCAGCGGCTCGGAAGCCGGATTTTCTGCATCGGTGATCGTATCGCCGACGCGCGTGTCGCTTACATTTTTAATGGAAGCCGTTAAATAGCCGACATCGCCGACCGTTAATTCGTCGACTTGTTTTGGTTTTGGCGTAAACACACCGACTTCGACGACCTCAAACTCTTTGCCAGTAGACATCATCTTAATTCGCTGCCCCGGCTTCACCGTTCCATCGACAACGCGAATATAGGCGACAACGCCGCGATAGGAGTCGTACAGCGAATCAAAAATAAGCGCCTTTAACGGTGCGTCCGGGTCGCCGGATGGCGCTGGAATTTTCTCTACAATTTTTTCTAAAATTTCTTCAATGCCAATGCCGACTTTTGCCGAAGCCAGCACCGCATCCGATGCGTCAAGCCCGATTACTTCTTCAATCTCCTGGCGAACGCGTTCCGGTTCGGCGCTTGGCAAATCGATTTTATTAATGACCGGCAAAATTTCTAAATTATTATCGATCGCTAAATAGACGTTGGCCAGCGTCTGTGCCTCAATGCCCTGGGCCGCATCGACGACAAGAATCGCTCCTTCGCAAGCAGCAAGGCTTCGCGACACTTCATACGTAAAATCGACATGGCCAGGCGTATCGATTAAATGGAAAATATATTCTTCCCCATCTTTTGCTTTATACTTTAACTGAACCGCATTTAGTTTAATGGTAATGCCGCGCTCCCGCTCCAAATCCATCGAATCTAGCATTTGCTCTCGCATTTCCCGCTCGGAAAGCGCACCTGTTTTTTCTAAAATGCGGTCCGCGAGCGTCGACTTTCCATGGTCGATATGAGCAATAATGGAAAAATTGCGGATCCGATCGCGCCGTTTTAATCTTTCTTCTCGATTCATCTCTCTCACTCCTACTATTTCCCGAAACTACACTAGCTTTGATTATAGCAACAGAGCAAGCAAGATTCAATGACATAGTTTCGCAAACGCTCTCGTTATAAAGAAAAACATTGGCGAACCGTTTTCCTGCGTTTCGCCAATGTTCTTTTATCTTTCTGATTGTCACTTTCCGAATAGTTTGGTGAAAAACGAAAGCAGCTGTTCCATCAACGTCTCGACTGCGTTGGCAAATTGTTTGCCAAGCTCGGAAAAAAGGTTGAACGCTTTTATTTTTTCGATCTTTTCTTTTTTCTCCTGCAGATCATCTACTTCCACTTTTTTTCCGAATACAGACGCCTCGATTTCTCCGCTTTGGTTTTTGGAAAGATGGAGTACAGACGGCAGCGACGTGTCCTCATATCCTCTCATCTTTTGCATTCCTTCATTTGCCTGCTGCATGCCGAGTAATACGCCAAAAAAGAGGATCAGCACAGCAAAGCAAAATTGAACGATAAATTTGGCCATACCACTCCGCTCCTTTATCGTTTTTCTGCCGGTGCGGGTGCCTGAACTTTTTGCGCCTGCCAATAATACTCGCTAAACGCATCGGCAAGCGCGGATGCAGACCGAAACAGCTCTTCAAAGGTATTATCCACTCCACCGACTTCAATTAAAATCGCATTTTGCGATAAATCTTGATTAAATTTTCCGTTCGTCCCGGCTCCTTTTTTTTCGATCACCCCGCGGCTCAGCCCAGGGTATTTCTTTTGCAGCAATTGATGAAGCTGTGTAGCAAGCTGCAAATTTTTTTCATACTTCGCGTTTTCGCCGCCGATAATAAAAGCAACGCGCGCATAATCGACGCCATTAATCGTGACGGTTGTGTATTTTCGCCTGCGCGAATCGCGATGAATATCGATGAAATATTGCAAATCGTGGTTTCTGCCCATTGCTTCGACGACGGTTTTTCTCGACATATCATAAGCTTGATAATATTTCATTCCTTTTTTTTGCAGTTCCGCCTCAATATCCACCTCGCTTACTTCCGCTCCAATACCGCGTTTTTCTAATTCTTCCGCCAATTTTTCTCCCACTTTTGTCACATTTACCGTCCGATGGAACGCTAAATCAGGATCTGTCACTCCTTTTAAGGCAGGTAAGTATGATTCACGTGTATGTGTATGGTAAATATATACAACCCTTCTGCCGCCTGTCGTTTGCGTTGGTGGGGGAACTTGCTTCTCCTCATGTTTTTTATCTGCCTTCTCTAGGTCTTCGAGGGAAGCTTGCCGTTCTGCAAGCATCACCTCAAGCGGCGGGGCAGATTCGTACGGCATGTTGGTGTAGTCCGTTCCTTCTCCGGCAACGATAATTTTGCTGTCATATAAAGCAAATCCCGGAAGCTCGCTGCCGAGCAAGCTGCGCGGGTCGTCCGGATTCACGCTTGTTGCCATGCGAAACAACATGGCCGAATAACTCACCCGCTGCCGCTCCTTTGGTAGCATTTGCGAAAAATAATGGTTTTCAAAACTAAATAAGCGGACAAATGTCTCATTCGGAAAATGATTCGTTACGTAATTCACGGACGAAGAAGAAATTCGGTATTCGGGGTTTAATGATGTAATCGCTCCTACCAGCGTAAATACCATCATGCAGCCCAATACCGCCAAAATCATGATTTTTTTAAGGCTGGCTCCCGGAACGGCAACGATCATGTGCGGAGAACGCCACTTTTTCATGTTTTCACCCTTTCCCAGCTTGTCTACTAATTTAACGTATGGCCAAGCTGGAAAAGATAGAACTTCTTTTTTCTCTATTAATGGGTGTAGGAACCAGTATTATGTTGATCGATTTGCTCATGCAATGCAGCATTAAGCCCGCTTGCTAATAAATTGGCCATATCGCCAATAAACATATCGACTTCTTTTGGCGTCACCATTAAATTATGGCCAAGCGGAGCAAGCACTTCATAAATCAAGCGGCGCTTTTCCTCTTCCTCAAGCGTGCCGATCATGCCAAGAAATGTCGAACGCTGCTCCGGCGACGGCATGTCCTCTTCTGCCAGCTTCTTTTTCTTGCCAAATGTCCATCCCGCTGGAGCAAGAGCGCTAGACGGCCGGTTTCCTTCACGCAGTTCTCTGCCAAAATGCTTCAAAATAAAATCAATCGTATCACTTGTAATCGATACCGCATCGACCACGGTCGGCACCCCAATGGAAATAACAGGAATCCCTAACGTTTCTTTGCTTAATTCCTTTCGTTTATTTCCCACCCCCGAGCCTGGATGAATTCCGGTGTCGGAAATTTGAATCGTTGCATTGACCCGTTCGATTGAACGGGACGCTAAAGCATCAACCACAATGATAAAATCTGGATTTGTTTTTTTGACAACCCCATCGATAATATCGCTTGTTTCAATCCCTGTTGTTCCCATTACCCCCGGAGCAATTGCGCTTACCGGACGAAACCCTTCTTCAACGCTTTCCGGCTCAAGATGAAATAGATGCCTTGTAATCAGCAAATTTTCCACCGTCAACGGCCCTAACGCATCCGGTGTTACGTTCGAATTGCCCAAGCCAACAACAAGGCAGCTCGCTTCTTTGCCAATGTGCAATCGCTGCAAAAATTGGCTTAACTCCTTGGCGAATATTTCTTGCACTTTCTGCTGCAGCTCCGTATTATGTTCGCGAATACCCTGCGCCTCAATCGTCAAATAATTTCCTGGCTTTTTTCCAATCGATTTTGATCCTTCTTCCGTTACTTGTACATACGACAGCTTAACCCCATCTATTTCGCGGTCGCGAATCATGACGCCTTCAATCGGGGAGGCGCTTTCTTTCTTCTGTTGCAGGCGTTCCTCTACGGCGATTTCATGAGCTTCGATCGCTAAATCTGTCCGCACCGAATACATGCTTAAATCCACTGACTGATCCATATCGTTCCTCCTAAAACATATCGTTTTTCTTTTAGTGTCGCCGCTTTTTACACTTCTCATTCGTTTTTTGCACCATCAGTAAAGCATTTTTGCTTGAATGCTCTTGCATAATTAGACCTCGTTTGATAGAATAACACTTGTTCTTACTGTTCTTTAATACGGAAATAATATAAGGACAGAGATGGCAGATGACGGAGGTGAAAGAACGTGGCAAATATTAAATCGGCTATTAAACGTGCAAAAACAAGTGAAAAACGCCGTGCTCACAACGCTTCGATGAAATCGGCAATGCGTACAGCGATCAAAAAATTTGAAGCGTTGGTTGAATTAAAAGATGTAGAAAAAGCCCAAGAAGCATTCATTATTGCTTCCAAAAAGCTAGACAAAGCGGCAAGCAAAGGCCTCATTCATAAAAATACAGCTAGCCGGCAAAAATCCCGTCTAGCGAAAAAGCTAAACAGCATTATCGCATCCTAATAAAAAACGACCTGATGGCAGGTCGTTTTTTATATCGGCAAAAATATGATTATTCGGCTTTAGTGAACATTCCTTCATTCCAGCGCATCAGCAGCAGCTCCATTACCAGCTGCCGGTCCATCGCCCCGCTTTTCATCTCATAGTCCGCCTCGGCAATCTGCCTTACAGCCGCCGCCAGCTCTTGTTCGGAAAACAGCGCCGCTTGTCCCATCGCCAGCTTAACGCGAAACGGATGCACTTTCAAAATAGAAGCGATTTGCTGCTGGCCATATCCTCTCGACATCAGCCATTTTACTTGATATAAAAGGCGGAATTGACTGGCAAGGAGCGCCAAAATTTTCAGCGGCTCCTCGTTATTTTCGAGCAAATCGTAAAACACCTGCAGCGCCTCGGCGATTTGCCGCTTCGTCACTTTTTCCACTAATACGAACACGTTTTGCTCTAATGTGCGGGAAACGAGCATTTCCACCGTCTCTTGCTGGATCGTTCCTCCCGATCCGACAAACAAAGCAAGCTTGTCTAACTCGTTGGCAAGCGTTGTTAAATTCGTTCCCGCCAGCTTTAACAAAGTATCAATGGCATTTTCCTCTATCGTTACATTGTCCTGTTTTACTCTCTCCGCGATCCATGCGCGCAGTTCTTTTTCTGCAAGCGGTGCGGCCACTAAAACCTCGGCATGTTCCTTTATTAATTTCGTTATTTTTTTACGCTCGTCCAATTTTTCATACGGACCCGCGAAAATGACGATCGAAAAAGAAGAAGGAGACAATATGTACGATTCTAATTTTTTCAAGTCATGCTCCACTTCTTTTTCCTTCTCCGCTGTAAAAAAGTAAGGGTTTTTAATGAGAATGACGCGTTTCTCTCCAAAAAACGGAAACGTTTCTGCGTCTTCCAACGCCGTTTGCACCGGAGTCTCTTCGCAATCGTACACCGATGCATTCCATTCCCGTTCCTCTTCGGCTAATGCGGTGCGAAGCAAAAGTTCATATGTTTCCGTTAATAAAAACGATTCGGTGCCATATAATAAATAGAGGGGAGACAGACGACCTTTTTTGATTTTTCCCCAAAAGTCAACCACCATATTTCTCTTCTCCATTTCTGTCAACAATTTTTCTCTGTTGAAAAGATACAATGTTTTTCTTATTTTTACAAGGGAACCGGTTAGCGGGAAAACCGGCTCCCCTTTATATAAACGTTGACAAATAAGTCCTAGGACCTTATTTGTCAACGGGTTATTTTTATATTTTCCCGGGCGCAAAAAAGTATTTGTGTCAACTGTTGTTAACAAAGGAAATGGACAAGGGGATATAGATTTTTTTTTCTTTTTCGTCTATACTAAAAATGATTGCACGAGGAGGGGTAAAAGGATGAACGTATTTGAAAAAGACGTACAAAGCAAACGCAATGACGCCGTTGACTCTGCTGTTGGTTTTATCGTTTCATTCGGCTTTTTTGCAACGATGTTCATTATTGCCACATTAATTAAATTTTTCGGATCGTAAAGAGATTGCTTACATAAGCAGTCTCTTTTCTTTTTCGTACTATATGTTATGGCAACATGACAGAAAAGGTTCCGTGGTTTTTCACATAAGTATAGCGCACCGCACCATGCTGATCCGTCCGCAAAATAAGCGTATTTCTTTTCTGCAAACGTTCGATCACGGACGGAGAAGGATGGTGGTAACGGTTATGTTCGCCCACCGAAATGACTGCTATTTTCGGCTGGATTTGGTCCAAAAATAATTCTGTTGTCGAAGTGGCGCTTCCATGGTGCGCGACTTTTAACACGTCCGCTTTTAACCGCGGGAATGCGTTAACCAACTCTTTTTCCCCAGCTTCTTCTATATCCCCCGTAAACAGCCAGGATACGCCGCCAAGTTTTGCATATAATACAATGGAATTATTATTATCCTTAGCATCCGTCGCAGACGGATGGAGAACGTAAAAAGAAGTTCCGCTCGCACTCCATCGGTCTCCTCTTGCCACGTTCAACACGTGAATATGTTTTTGCCGCGCAAGTTGAAGGAGTTTTTCCTGCAGCGGCGAATGGTTTCCATCCCCCTTACTGACTAGCAGCTCCTTGACGGCAAATGTACGTATGATTTCTTCTGCCGCTCCAATATGATCCACGTCTTCGTGTGTAGTAATCAGCTTATCAAGCGATCTTACTCCGTTTGATTTTAAAAAAGGAATAACAACATCTTTGCCCACGTCCCATTTTCGTTTTCGTTGTTGCCACGTTTCCCTTTGCTGCGGCAATGTTCCGCCGGTATCAATTAGATACACCGCTTTGCGATAGGGCAATTCGATATAGATGCAGTCTCCTTGTCCGACATCTAAAAAAACAACCTCGCCATAACGGTCGATATACGGGCTCAACGCATGAAGCGCGATCACGATGAAAACCCATCCGATTCCCCAATAACGCCGCTTCTCCATTTGCACAAAGGCAACCAAAATGGCCGCAACATAGCCAATGAGCAGAAAAAAAGAAGGGCGGCCGAGCGTAAGCGATAGCGGATAGGAAGAGGAAAACAAGAGAACAACTTTGTCCGACCAAACAATCACCTTTTGCAGCAACCACATGAAAGGAACGGAAAAAAGCGGATTCATTGCACACACGGCAACGGATATCACAGAAAGCGGCAAAATAATAAAGGAATAAAGAGGCACAAAAATCATATTAAGAATGATGCCCCATAGCGACATTTCAAAAAAATAGTAGACAAGAAGCGGCAGTGCGCTCAATTGGGCAATCAACGCCGGCCAGAATAGGCGCCACAGTGCGGAATCGCAGAACATAATCACCCGCGAGGATAAAATAAGGGCAAACGTCACCGTAAACGATAATTGAAATCCGACATCCCATAACATATAAGGATCCGCGATGAGCATAAGGAGAAAAGCGATGCTTAACGTGTCCAGGGGCGGCAATGTCATCTTTCGGTAATTGGCTGCTAAAAAGAGCATCGCCGTCAAACAAGCGCGAATCACCGAAGGGGAAGAACCGGTTAACACGACATATACAGGCAGAAGAATCAGAAGCATAATTGTAGCCGTTTCCCTTGTGAACAAACGAATCAATAGAAAAAATACCGCTCCAACCAACAAGGTGACATGCAACCCGGAAATGGCCAACAAATGGATTAAGCCGAGCTTCTGATACCCTTCTAACAGCGCCTCATCCAGCTGTTTCCGCTCTCCATATATCAGCGCCTGCACAATGCCAACCGTTTCCGCCGGAAAATGGTCTTCAATTTGCCGGATTCCTTTTTCACGAAGAGAAAGAAGCTGTTCGTATATGGTAGGAGAAGAAAGATGGCAGTTTTGTGAAAGGATGGATTGTGGGGTTAAAATCCAATGAATGTGGTGAAATCGCAAATAACGGCGGTAATGAAACGCATTGGGGTTGCGCGGCAACGCCGGGCGCTCAAGCGTTCCCTTCACTTTACAGATGGTTCCGGGAGTCAAAAGCGACGAAAGCAATTGTTTTTCCCTTGAAGACTTTATGTAATACACAAGCTGAAGTTTCTCGCCGTTCACATTGACGATAGTCTGCAGCCGATCTCCCTCTATCGTAATAGGGGCAGTCAAACGAAACAAAAATACCGTCATGTTATCCGAGAGATGCGTGTTATTTTGCTGATCCATATAAACGAAATGAAGGTAAAAAAGACAACTCGCAACGACAGAAACAAGAAAGAGGCGCCTTTTGCGGATGAAGAGAAACAAGACATAAAGAATGAGAAACAGCCAAGCAACAGTAGACCGCGCATAGGCAGCCGTTATGGAAAAAATAGCGGCTACAGCTATATAAACAACATTCCCCCTCACGTCTGCGCCCCTTTCTATGCATGATTCCGTCTGTTTATTTTTGTAAAAGTGACAATATTTTTTGATCGAATGGCACCTGTTGTACGTGGACTTCCGCTTGTTCAAACAACTCAAGCGCATATGGATGGTTTTTATAATCTTTCGCATAATATACGGCGCGAATTCCGCTTTGAATGATTGCCTTGCAGCAATGCAAGCACGGAAAATGCGTGACATACATTTCTGCTCCCTCTGTCGGGACGCCAAACTTGGCGCATTGCAAAATCGCATTCATTTCCGCGTGGATGGTACGAACACAATGTCCATCAATAACGTAACATCCCTCATCAATACAATGGGCGCCGCCAGCGATCGAACCGTTGTATCCTCCGGCAATAATCCGCTTATCACGGACGATCGTCGCCCCCACTGCCAGCCGTGTGCATGTGCTGCGCAAGGCTAGCAAATGGCTTTGTGCCATAAAATATTGATCCCATGTAATCCGCTTCATATTTTCTCCCCCGCTTGTCCATTGCAAATCGGTTTTTTCATGTTTATATGACATGTGGGCATATTTTTAGTGTAATCGCACAGCCAGCAACGCGTCAACGCCCGTTATGGCACAACAATATACTCTTTTATCTTTTCGAGCGTCTTTTCGCCAATGCCTGTCACGTTTAATAAGTCTTCCGTCTTTTGAAAAGGGCCATGCTCTTCGCGGTACGCAATAATCGCCTGCGCTTTTGTTTTTCCAATCCCCGGAAGCTGGGATATTTCTTGCTCTGATGCGGTGTTAATATAAATTTTATTGGAATCATCCGCCTGGAGCGATGGGACAGCGGAAGGCGCATTCGTTTCTTCTCGCACCGGCACGTAAATCATCATTTCATCATGCACCTTCGCCGCTAAATTTACCTTTGTCTCGTCTGCTTCCCTTGTAAATCCTCCCGCTAAAGCGACGACATCATTCACCCTCGCCGTGTTCCGTATTTCATACACCCCCGGGTGCACAACCGCTCCCTTTATATCAACCATTACTGTCTTTGTTTCCTCTTTTCTTTCCTGCACTGCATCCGGAACATGTTGTTTTACTTCCAATATCGGCTCCTGTTCTTTTTCCGCTATTTCGTTATTTCTAAACAGCATAATGGCGCCGGCGGCTAACAGCACCAAAAGCAAGCCGTACCATCTTTTATCATATTTTTTGATCGTTTCCCACACGGGCATCATCCTTTCCGTTTAGTCATAAAATAGATAAAGCGCTCATACATATCGTTGAAGAGACATATAGGTAATGCCAGGGAGGGGGGAAGCAAAGCATGAAAATTGGCGTTATTGGCACGGGAAATATGGGAAGGATTTTAATTGAGGCATTTCTCGAATCGGGTGCGGTCAAGGAAGATGAGCTGATTATTACGAACCGCACATTGAAAAAAGCGTTAGACATAAAGCAGACTTATTCCGGTGTATGCGTTGTTGCCAGCGCAGAAGAAGTGGTGCAACGGGCAACAATCGTATTTTTATGCGTAAAACCGTTAGATATTCACCCCCTTTTACAACGATTATCTTCCTTTTGGACAAAGAAACATTGTCTCATATCCATCACCAGTCCGATTAGCGTAGAGCAGCTCGAAGCTGTCGTACCTTGCCAGGTTGTTCGTGTCATTCCAAGCATTACAAACCGCGCGTTCGCCGGCAGCACGCTGATCACAGTTGGGAAACGCTGCTCTTTGCAATGCCGAAACTATATTGAAACACTGTTCCGTCACATTTCTACACCTTCTTATATCGACGATGAAATTACGCGGATCGCTTCTGATATCGCGAGCTGTGGCCCCGCCTTTTTCAGCTATTTGTTGCAGCGTTTTATCGATGCGGCCGTTGCAAAAACCGCAATCACAAAAGAGCAGGCAACAGCATTGACAACGGACATGATCATCGGACTAGGGGAGCTACTGAAGCATAATCTTTACACACTTCCGACACTACAGGAAAAAGTTTGCGTTAAAGGAGGCATTACTGGAGAAGGAATCGCAGTACTGGAAAAAGAAATGAAAGGGGTATTTGAGGAAATATTCGATAAAACACATGAAAAATTTAAAGGCGACATCGAAAAAGTAAAAAAGCAATTCGGTTGTTAAATTCGACAAGAAAAGAAAAAATCCTGCCTAAACTTCAAAAAGTGTTGGATGAAAATGAAAACTGCACTCATCGATCATAAGCTTTTCGGCCAAAGCCCGATAAAGATATGGACTGCTCTGGGCTTTGGCCGAAAAGCTAAAATAGCAGGCGCGGCACGTTCTCTTTTGCAGAAACGGCCGTCATTTTATTTTTGTGCAACAAAGAAAATGCGTTCAGACGTTTCCGTTGGTGCTTCGTCAGTAAAGTCCGCAGTTATTTCCAGCACCGTAAATCCCGCTTCCGTTAACCATTGTTGATACTGAATCACTTCGTAAGTGCGCTGCTGATGGAACTCATCGTACCGCTCATATTTTCCATCGCCGCCGCGGACAAAAAATGTCAGCTCATGCTCAACGCTATGCGGAAAGGAAAGCGGGTAGCACGACCAAATATAACTGATTTCTTCATCATTGCTGGTAAACAAGGCATCACGAAAAACGCAATCCATTTTATACGGTGAATGAACGTCAAATAACAGCAAGCCGTCTTTGCGCAGCAGTTTATAAATACAGGAAAATGTTTGCTGCACTTCTCTTTCTTCTAATAAATAGTTAAGGGAATCGCAAAATATCGTCGCACAGTCAAAGTCGGAAAATCCCTGGAGATCCGTCATGTTTTGCTGAAAAAATTCAACTGTTACCTGCTGCGCTTCCGCTTTGGCTTGTGCAACCGCGAGCATATTTTCCGATAAATCGACACCGGTAACGGCAAATCCTGCTTTTGCCAACCGAATCGCCAACTCTCCGGTGCCGCACCCAATATCGAGAATGCGGGCTGCACCGCGACGCCCATATTGCTGCAGTTTATGTTGCACAAATGATTGCCACGCATCGTACGGCGCTTCTTCCATTAACGTATCGTACCAATAAGCAGATGACTCATATGTCATTGCTGCAACACGCTCGCCACATCTTCAAGCGGCGCATCTCCCCATAAACGCTCTAAATTATAATAACTGCGTTCTTCCTTATCAAAAACATGGACAACAATATCGCCTAAGTCGACCAACACCCATTTCGCCTCATGAAAACCTTCGATTCGTTTCACCGGGATATGGTGTTCTTCCGCTTTTTCTTTTATTTCCCGCGCAATCGCCTGTACTTGTTTTTCCGAATTGCCATGACAAATAACAAAATAATCGGCGACAAGGGAAATTCCTTTCATATTAAGGACAACGATGTTTTCTGCTTTTTTATCGTCAGCCGCGCGAACCACTAAGCTCAATAGTTCCTGTTCCGTCATTTTTCCCATTCCCCCTTTATTTCCATTATTAAAGAATTATAGGTGTGAATCGTATCCGGGTAAATAAGCTGATTTTTCTTCAATAAAAATTGAATGGTGTTTTGCACTGCTCTGATTAGCGCTTTATTCAAATCTTGTTTGGCAAGGTCGCGGACTTCCTCCACCCCTGGGAATATACGCCCAGGTTCAATATAATCAGCCAGGTAAACGACCTTTTCCAATACCGTCATATTGGCGCGGCCGGATGTATGATAACGAATCGCATTTAATATTTCTTCATCGCTAATGCCGACTTCCGTTTTCACCAAATAGGCGCCGACTGGCGCATGCCATAGTTCGGTGTTATAGGAGAGCAAATCTTTTGGCATATTTTGCTCCAAAATAATTTGTTTCATTTCTTCTTTTGGCCGAAACTTGGCATAATCATGAAAAATCGCTGCCAACTCTGCTTTTTTTACATCAGCTCCATATCGCTTCGCCAGCTCGATCGCTGTTTCCATGACGCCAATCGTATGCTGGTAGCGGTGTTCAGTCAATTGCTTTTTAACGATAGTTAACGCTTCTTGTCGCTCCATATAACTTCTTCTCCTCAATGTAAAGTCTTACGCATTCCGGTACTAAGTAGCGAATGGTTTGTCCGTTTCTTACCCGCTCGCGAATAAAAGAAGAAGAAACAGAAAACTGCGGTGCTTCCACTTCGATAATCGGATAGGTTGTTTCCATGGAAAAGCCAGGGCGTTTGACGCCGACAAATGTCACTAACTTGATTAGTTCATTGATGTTATACCAGTTCGGCAAATATTCAACCATATCCGCACCAATAATAAAATAAAATTCATCATTCGGATGCATAGAAAGAAGTTGACGCACCGTATCATACGTATAGGAAGGTCCTTCTCTTTCCAGCTCGATCGTTTCGATATGAAAGTGCGGATGACCGGCAATCGCTAATTCAAGCATGCGCAAACGATCTTCACTTCTTGTCACTTGTTCATGTTGTTTGTGAGGTGGGATCCGGTTTGGCATAAACCAAATTTCCGACAACTGAAGGGCGTGCAGTACTTCGTTCGCCATTAATAAATGCCCGCAGTGAGGCGGATCAAACGTCCCTCCAAAAATACCAATTTTTCTCATCGTTCTTCCCTCCGCCGTCTCTATATGCGGCTTTGCTGTTTAGCGCGGTAACACAATTTGCTTGTTTTCTTTTGATTCTTTATACAATACAATTGTATTCCCAATTACTTGTACAAGTTCCGCTCCCGCCCCTTGTGCAAGCTGATCGGCGACAACATGGCGATCTTCTTCGCAGTTTTGCAGCACGCTTACTTTAATCAGCTCGCGCGCTTCCAGCGCATCGACAATTTGTTTAATCATATTTTCGTTTACTCCGCCTTTTCCAACTTGGAATATCGGTTTCAAATGATGAGCTTTCGCCCGCAAAAACCGCTTTTGTTTTCCTGTTAACATTAGGTTACCTCCTAAGCTGTTCCATCACAATTTTTTTCATCCGCTCTACATCCGGAAATATTCCTGTCCACTTTTCAAACGCCAGCGCTCCTTGATAAATAAACATACCGACGCCGTTTTGCACAATGGCATTGCGCTCCCGTGCTTCCTTTAACCATTTTGTTTCTAGCGGATTATAAATAATGTCGGAAACAATCGTTCCTTCTTTCAGGTTGGCAAGCGATAGCGGTATTTCTTCCATGTTTGGATACATGCCGACCGACGTTGTATTAATCACAATATCATATTCCCCTAAACGTTGTTCCGCTTCATTTAGAGAATAAGCGGCTGATGAAACTGCAGCATCGCCTTCCTCAATAAGCTGTTTTGCTTTGGGTACCGTGCGGTTGCAAATATCGATCTGTTTTGCCCCGCGATCGATAAGCGAAAAATAAATTCCTCTTGCCGCTCCACCGGCGCCGATGAGCAAGATGCGCTTGTCCTTGATTTCAACGTTTGTTTCTTCTTCGAGCGCCCGGACGTATCCAGGGCCATCTGTATTATAACCGATTAAGCGTCCATTTTCATTGACGATCGTGTTCACAGCACCGATGCGGCGCGCCTCTGCATCGATATCATCGAGCAACGGCATGACAGCTGTTTTGTGAGGGATCGTTACATTTAACCCGGCAATCCCGAGAGCCCTCACCCCGGCGACAGCATCCTTCAAGTATTCCGGTTCTACATGAAAAGCATGATAGTGGGCGGCGATGTTCATATGACGAAACGCATCGTTATGCATAAGCGGCGACAAAGAATGATGAACCGGACAGCCAAACAGCGCGTATAGTTTTTCCATTTTCTCCCCTCCCGTTTATGATGCTTACACAGGCCACTAAATCAATGATTTTCTGATGAAAATGTCGACTCCTTTTGGGGCATAGGCAATCACTTGCGCTCCTGGATCATGGCAAGTTACCCAGCCAAGCCCGGAAAATACGATATCGGTTTTTCGTTCTTTGATGGTAAATGCATGCGCCTCTAGTGGCGGAAATTCCGCGGCATAATGTTTGTTTGGCGGCGAAAGAAGCTCGCCTAATTGACTGGCATATAATGCATCTGCTTTTTCTAACTTTGTCCGATGAATCAGTAATTCATTGGAAAAGTAACAGACGAAAGGCCGACGTCCTCCTTTGGTGTAGTCAAGCCGGGCAAGGCCGCCGAAAAATAACGTTTGCTGTTCATTTAACTGATATACCCGAGGATGGATTTCCCGCTTTGGCGTAATGGTTTTTAAATCTTTTTTATCCACAAAGTGCGCCATCTGGTGATGGTTAATAATTCCCGGCGTATCGTAAAGCGTAGCTCCATCCTCTAATGGAATTTCGATCATATCTAACGTTGTTCCCGGAAAATAAGAAGTAGTAATGATATTGCCTTTGCCTGTGACTTCTTGAATAATCCGGTTAATAAACGTCGATTTCCCGACATTCGTGCAGCCAACGACATACACATCTTTGCCGAACCGGTATTTCTCGATGGCTTCCATCACTTTCGCCATTCCGATTCCTTTCACCGCGCTCACTAAACAAATATCAACCGGTCTTAAACCGAGGTCGTTTGCCGACTGCTTCATCCAGTGAATCAGCTTCGGGTATTTCACGGATTTCGGAAGTAAATCTACTTTATTACCAACAAGCAAGATCGGATTATTGACTGCAAATCGATGCAAACCTGGAAGCCAGCTTCCATTAAAGTCAAAAATATCGACGATTTTAACGATTAGTGCGTCCGATTGTCCGATACGGTGCAAAATTTTTAAAAAATCATCATCAGTCAGAGAAACATCTTGTACTTCATTATAATGTTTCAAACGAAAACAACGCTGACAAATGACTTCTTCTTTCTCTAGCGCACTCTCCGGGGCATATCCAGGCTTTGTTTGATCCTCCGATTGGATGACTGCTCCGCAACCAATGCAACGAATTTGTTGTTCCACCATCATTCCTCCCAGTAAACCATCCCTTTTTTACGCATCATATTTAAAATTTTCCGTTCTATCTTGCGATTAAATCGGGTCCACAGTCCGTCTGTCTGCGCGACAGGAACGACCAAAATCGTATTTAACCCCAAACGATTGCCGCCAAATACATCTGTCAGCAATTGATCGCCAATCACAACCACTTCCTCTTTGCGCAATTGCATCGTCGCTAATGCCTTTTGAAAGGCACGCGTCAGCGGCTTTCGGGCTTCAAAAATAAAGGGAATTCCAAGCGGTTCCGCAAAAGATTGCACCCGCCTTTTGTTATTATTCGATACAATCATCACCTTAATGCCTTCCTGCTTCATCTTTTCAAACCACTCTGTTAGCTCTGGAGTAGCGCACGGCCGATCCCATTCGACAAGCGTATTATCCAAATCGGTAATGATCCCTTTAATCCCTTTCTCTTTTAACTCGCTAGGGGTGATATCCAATACGCGTTTGACAAACTGATTTGGCAAAAAATAATGAAACACACCAATCACCTTACCTTTTGGCCTTTTCTTTGCCTTTCCTCATCATACATAATTTTTGTGTACCTTTCAAAACAAACTTTGACAAATATATACACAGAAAAAAATTTTTTCGACAAAATCCCTTATCCACAAAAATGTGGATAAGTTTTACCCACATCATTCACAAGCTAATTATCATGCTTTTACAATCTTATAAACATGTTTTCCACATGTTATCCACGAGTCGTTGTGGATAACAGAACGGTTGTTCTATTCCGGAAATCATGATACAGTTAAAGTAACTTACCATTATATGTATCAATTACAAATTATATTCCATTGCTGAAGGAGGTTTCAGCATGAAGCATCTATCCGATGAGCTGTTGATCGAATCGTATTATAAGGCAAAAGAGCTGAATTTAAATCCTGAATTTATTGCGCTCATCGAAAAAGAAATCCAGCGCCGTTCGTTAAGTCATAAAATTAAACTGTCATCCTGATTCGCCTCAGGGCTTTTTTTTTATTTTAAGTACCCAAGCCGTTCCCCAACTTTAATTCCCATGGGCACAACGATCCGTTCATCAAGCTCAATGCTATCTTTTTCAAATAATAAAACAACAGTAGAGCCAAAAGAAAAGTAGGCAATTTCCTGTCCTTTCGTCAATTCTTTGCTTGCATGAGTAAGCTCAATACTGTTGACAAACATCGCACCTATTTTTACAATCGCAACTTGTTTTCCGTTTGCATCGACTTCCGTGATCATGCGATAGTTTTTCGACAGCGGCTGTTTCCCGTACTTCAAGCCAAGACGATTGACAGGATATGATTTTTTTCCAAGCGCCCATTGCCTCTGCACCACTCCAGATATTGGACTGTGAATGCGATGATAATGGCTTGGGCTTAAATATAAAATAATAAATAATCCGTTCAAATATTTTTTGGCGGCCTCGCTGCTGCCAAGCATCTCCGCAATCGAATACGTTTTGTTTTTCACAACGATTTCACTATTTTCATGAATGATGCCAATATCTTCAATAATGGCATCGACCGGACTAATCACACTGTTTTCGGCTTCGTCAATCGGCCTTGTCCCTGCTTTTAGCCTGCGAATAAACAATTGCTGCAACGTTTTATAATGTTTTAAGTTTTTTTCCATCTCTTCTTGATTAATATGATAAATTTTTGCATACGATGGAATAAGTACTGCACTTAAACGGGATTTCGTAAAAATGGCAATGATTTTTGACGAAAGCCAATGATTCGTCAATTCAATCAGCAGGCGATACAACCATTTCAGCAAACATATTCCCTCCAATTTGTGGCGATAGTGTTTTTTGCTACCTTTCATATTACAAGTAAAATGAGTATAATGGTAGTAGATTTTGCCGGCCGTGTTTTATGGCGAAAAAGGAGTGAGGAGAAATGTTTTTATCCGATTATTTAGATTACACATTAAAAAAATTAAAAGCAAACATGGCAAACATCTTAACCATGACTAATTTATCGCTTGGCGGCTTCTCCGTCCTAACGACGTTAAAAGGACAGCTTCATGTCAGCCTGCTCCTTATCTTTTTAGCGGCCTTGGTCGATCGCTTTGATGGAGCTGTTGCGCGGAAACTAAACATTGAATCGGACCTCGGCAAACAATTGGATTCAATGAGTGACATCATATCCTTTGGAGTGGCCCCTGCATTGCTAATGTATCAGGGTTTGCTGTACGAATTTGGTGCACCAGGTGCATTTTTCACTATTTTATATATCGGCTGCGGCGCCTTTCGGCTTGCGAGGTTCAATATTACAGAAAATAACGGCTATTTTTCCGGGCTTCCCATTACGGCAGCAGGAGTGCTGCTGACGTTAAGCTACTTAACGATTCATTATTTTCCCCCGCAGTTTTTTATTTTCCTAATGATCACCCTATCGTTTTTAATGGTCGGAACATTTAAGCTGAAAAAAATATAAAACTAAGCAAGGCTGTCCTTTCCAACAGCGAAATCAAACGGATTGGGCAGCCCTTTTGTTTCCTTATCACACTATTTTCCCTTTTCAATCTTTGTTATTAATTATATGATAAATGTGGATTTATTATAAAGCACAAAAATGGAATATTGTGTTTTTCATGTAACGGGGGGATTTCATTGGATAAAACATCGATTATTGGAATTCTTCTTGGCATCATTGCTGTTGCCTTAGGAATGTTCTTTAAAGGGGTCAATCTAAGTGTATTAATTAACCCGGCAGCAATTTTCATTATTATCGTCGGAACAATCGCTTCTGTTACCATCGCGTTTCCGGCCCGCGAAATAAAAAAAAATACCGAAGTTGTTAGCCGTCATTTTTAAAGAACAAAATATTCCAACGGTGGAAGAACTGATTCCGTTGTTTGTCGACTGGGCGAACATAGCCCGGCGTGAAGGGCTGCTCGCCTTAGAAGCGAAATTAGATGAGATTGACGATCCATTTTTACGAAACGGTTTAAGCATGGTGATTGACGGGCAAACGCAAGATTTTATTCGCGATGTCATGACCGAAGAAATTGAAGCGATGGAAGAGCGACACGAGGCAAATGCATCTATTTTTTCACAAGCAGGTACATATGCGCCGACACTTGGAGTGCTTGGTGCAGTCATCGGACTCATTGCGGCACTGGGGAATATAGAGCATATCAGCGAAATTGGCAAGGCGATTAGCGCGGCATTCGTCGCCACCTTGCTTGGAATTTTCACTGGATATGTGCTATGGCATCCATTTGCCAATAAATTAAGAAGAAAATCAAGGGAAGAAGCAAAAATACGGCAAATCATGATAGAGGGAGTCCTTTCTATTTTGGAAGGACAAGCGCCGCGAACGATTGAACAAAAGCTTGCTTCCTATCTTTCGGAAGGCGAACGTCGGAAACTGATGGAACAGGGAGAAAAAGGAAATGAGTAAGAAAAAGAAAGTGAAGCAGGCAGGGAATATGAACGAATCCTGGCTGATTCCGTACGCTGACTTATTAACGCTATTGCTTTCCCTTTTTATCGTTTTGTTTGCGAGCAGCCAAATCGACCAAAAAAAATTCCAGGAAATTTCCCGCTCATTTAGCGCCTCGTTTACTGGCGGGACGGGTGTCCTTGATTTCGAAAGCCCGGTTGAGCCAAAACAGCTTCCTTCGTCGTCAAAGCAAGACCATAAACATAAAAGCGCACTCGATAAACAAGATAAAGAAGAATTACAGAATGTAAAAGAAAAAATTGATGAGTACATCGTGCAAAATCATTTAAACGGGAAATTGCAGACCTCTTTAACGGAAGAAGGATTGGCGATCACCATATTAAACGATATTTTATTTGATTCGGGAAGTGCAGAAGTACGGGTAAAAGACCGGAGGCTCGCTAAAGAAATTTCCCAGCTGCTCGTCATGAATCCGCCGCGCAATATTATTATTAGCGGGCATACGGATAACGTGCCGATTCATAATGCTCAGTTCGCTTCCAACTGGGAACTAAGCGTGATGCGGGCGGTAAATTTTATGAAACTGTTATTGGAAAACCCGAAGCTCGATCCGCGCTCGTTTAGCGCAAAAGGATACGGGGAATTTAAGCCGGTTGCATCAAATGATACTCCTGAGGGGAGGATGAAAAATCGGCGCGTCGAAATTTTAATTTTGCCGCACACGAAAACATCACCCCATTCCCTTCACTGAAAACTATCGTTTGCACACCGAAGCAAAAACAGGCTGGCAAATATGTGCCAGCCTGTTTTTGCTTAAAGCTTAAAAGAAAATTTGATCACTCCAGCTTTTACCATTGTTTCTACTAAAATCACCAATGCCGGTCCAATAAACAATCCGATGAAACCCAGCAGCTGAAACCCTAAATAAACGCTGATTAATGCAGCCAAAGGAGAAATGCCTAAGTTCGTTGAAAACACTTTTGGCTCAATAATTCGGCGCACTACGGTAATAATGACAAACAATACAATAAGACCGATGCCAAGCCCGCTATGGCCATTGGCAATGCTGATGACTCCCCAAGGCACCAGCACAGAACCGGTTCCTAAAATAGGCAAAATATCTACAATCACAATAATTAATGCCATAACAACAGCATAATCCACTTTTAACAGCAATAAGCCGGCCAAGGCAATAAAAAAGGTGATCAAACTGAGCAAAAACTGCGCTTTAATAAAGCCAATGCCGGCTTTGCTTAACTGCGCCACCACCATCGCCAGCCGCTGATACGTGCGCTCGGACAAGTATTTTCTCGTTCCCCTTTTTAGTTTCGGCAAATCTAAACTAATAAGAAACAACGCTACTAAATATACTAAGAAATGAATAAGAAAACCGGGAATAAGCGTGATATAATGAACAATCGACTGCGTTAAATTAGTGGCAAACTCTAAGAGCAAATGTTGAATTGTTTTTACACTGTTTTCCAATGAATGAATAATTTCTTTCGGAATCGAACTCGAGTACGACTCCCACATCTGAATTAAGTCATCTAAAACTTTCGTCGTCTCACTCAAAAAGTGCGGCAGTTTTTGCGAAAAAGTCATCATTTGCTGTACAAGGATGGCGATCAGGAAGTAAAAAGAAATGCCAACGATGACAAGGAATAACGAAAAAATTGCCGTTACCGCATGCGCCCGTTTCAACCGATAATGGATTTGCAAGTGCTGCACTGACGGCTCCAGTAATAACGCCGTCGCTAATGCAAAAACAAGCGGCAAGCTGTATGGTAGCAGAAATAATACTACGGCGAGAATGAAAGCAATAATAATAAACTTTTTCACTATCGTACCCCATTCAATTAGATTTTTTTTGAGCAGTCCCTATCATAAATATAGGGAATGGAGATAAAACAATCAACCATCGTGAGCTCCCCATCACAGCTTCGTTTGATTGTAAGAGATCACATCCGCTTGCGCCGATACATTTGGACGCCGATATAAACGACAATAGCAATGACCGCTGCCGCCATAATCGGCCGCAAATACGGGCGAGCAATTTGATCAATCTCCTGCCAGTGGCTTCCTAGTCGTTCCCCTAAATAAATAAAGAAAATCGACCACGGAATAATCGCGCACGTTGTATAGAAAGTAAATTTTTTCCACGACATTTTCGCGATGCCCGCCGGGATCGAAATAGCGTGGCGGACAACTGGAATGAATCTCGCAGTAAATATGACGCCTGGACCGTATTTTTCAAACCATTGTTCCGCTACATCAAGATGTTTCTTTTTAATCAACAAATATTTTCCGTATTTATCAAGAAACGGTCTGCCGCCATAATACCCCATCCAATAAAGAAACAGCTGGGCGATCGTTCCGCCGATCGTTCCCGCTATCACCGCTCCAATCAAGGATATTTCTCCACGCGATACCAAATATCCCGCATAGGCAAGTACAATTTCGCTTGGAATAATTTCAATCATTAATGCCAAGGCGACTCCGAAATATCCTAAATCCGCCAAAAAGGTAAAAACCGTCTGTACCAACTCGTGCATCGTTCTCCTCCTATGTATGTATATTAAAGCCAAGCCGTCCATTACAACCCTATTCCGCAACCAATTATACTATACTGCATGGCAGAAAAAAATAAATTTATCCATAGAAAAAAAAGCTGTCTTTTTCGGACAGCTTTTCACCATCATGCACTTTGCTGCAGCTCGGAAATATATTGTTTTGCTTTTTCTTCGTTATATTGTCCTTCCCATTTGGACATAACGACCGCCGCCAGCGAGTTGCCAATGACGTTGACAGCCGTGCGGGCCATATCCAAAATGCGGTCGATTCCGGCAATAAACGCCAATCCTTCTACCGGAATGCCAACCGTTCCTAGCGTCGCGAGCAACACGACAAACGAGACGCCCGGCACTCCGGCGATTCCTTTTGATGTTACCATTAACACAAGTATAAGGGAAATTTGTTGCGAAATCGGCATATCAATGCCGTACAGCTGTGCGATAAAAATGGCAGCCAGCGCCTGATATAACGTAGAACCGTCTAGGTTAAACGAATAGCCTGTCGGAATGACAAACGATGTAATCGCTTTCGGGCATCCGAATTTTTCCATTTTCTCCATAATTTTCGGAAGAACCGTTTCCGAACTCGCTGTACTGTACGCCAGAATCAATTCGTCCTTTAAAATTTTGATAATATTAAAAATATTTATACCAACAAGCTTAGCAACTCCACCAAGCACCGCAACAATAAAGAAAATCATCGTTGCATAAACGAGAATGACAAGTTTGCTAAGCGGAATGAGCGATTCAACCCCAAATTTCGAAACTGTTACACCGATCAGCGCAAACACGCCAAACGGCGCAAATTTCATAATTTGGTTTGTCACATAAAACATCGCTTCCGCCGTACCTTGGAAAAACTGCAACACCGGCCTCCCTTTCTCCCCGATTGCTGCTACGCCTAAACCAAACATAACCGAGAAGAAAATAATCGGCAACATATTACCAGTTGATAACGATTCAAAAACGTTTTTTGGAACAATATTGACAAATGTTTCAACCATCGAATGGTGTTGCACTTCGTTCGTTGTATCAATATAGCTTTGAATATCTGTTTTCTCCAACGATTTCATGTTCACGCCGGCTCCCGGCTGAAAAATATTCGCCGCCAATAAACCAACGACAATCGCGATCGTCGTGATAATTTCGAAATAAATAATCGTTTTTCCGCCTAGTTTTCCAAGCTTCTTCAAGTCTCCAACATTAGCAACGCCTACAACAAGGCTTGAAATCACAATTGGAATGACAATCATTTTGATAAGGCGAAGGAAAATATCTCCAATCGGCTGCAAATAAGTAGCTACTTTTGGATTTCCATAGAAAATAGCCCCAACAACAATCCCCAGAACAAGACCGATAAAAATTTGCCAAGCTAATCCAATCTTTTTCACCTCATCGCCTCCTTTGGATAATTTTTAGACAAAAAACGACAAAATTATTTTACTATTACAACATTCGTACGTCAATAATATTTGTTATTTACGTACGCTTCTTTCTTTTTTTGTTCAAACACGTACAACCTCCTTCCGTCATATACATAAAATAGGCCATTGCCTACAACGACATAGGGTGGGGGGTGACAGAATGTCCGGCATTTTATCAGCGTTTGCGTTTCTAATGAAAGAATTAATGTTTTTAGTATCATACATTAAAAACAACGCATTTCCCCAACCGTTAAGCCCCAAGGAAGAAGAAAAATACTTAGAGCTGATGGCGAAAGGAGATAAACAGGCCCGCAATATTTTAATTGAACATAACTTACGTCTTGTTGCCCATATTGTAAAAAAGTTTGAAAATACCGGCGAAGATGTGGAGGACTTAATTTCCATCGGCACCATCGGCCTGATTAAGGCGATCGAAAGCTACTCGTCCAGTAAAGGAACAAAACTGGCCACATATGCAGCCCGCTGCATTGAAAACGAAATTTTAATGCATTTGCGCTCATTGAAAAAAACAAGAAAGGACGTCTCCTTGCATGAGCCGATCGGGCAGGATAAAGAAGGAAACGAAATTAGCTTAATTGATATTTTAAAATCCGAAGGAAACGATATTGTGGATGAAATTCATCTGAACATGGAACTCGAACAGGTGAAAAAATACATCGATGTGTTGGATGAACGAGAAAAAGAAGTCATTATTAGCCGGTTCGGCCTTGATATGCAGCAGGAAAAAACACAGCGCGAAATCGCCAAAGAACTTGGCATTTCAAGAAGCTATGTATCCCGAATCGAAAAGCGCGCATTAATGAAAATGTTTCATGAATTTTATCGCAATGAAAAAGAAAAGCGAAGATAAATATGCAAAAGGTGTCCCAAGATGGCTATTGGGACACCTTTCCTTTTTCTTCTTATTTTGTTAATTTTCTGCTTCCACACTTACTTCCGCTGTTATAATCAATGCTATCGCTGCAGTAACCACAATCCCCATCACCATTGCGAACATCCCTTGTTCCCCTCCTTGCAGTTCTTCCTCTTTCATTTTACACGGAGGAACAATCGGTTTCTTCGCATGGTTGTGAACAATTTATGAAATCACAGAGGTAATTATATCCAACTGGAATATGTTTACAAACAGTTTTTGGTAAAAACGGTAATAAACCTGCCTCTCCAACAAGAAAAGGCAGGTTTATTTGTCCGTTTCCCGCAATAAGCGGATATATTTGATCGCTCGTTGAAAAAAGGAAAACGCGCCTATTAACAATATCACAATGAAACTAAGCAAATACGCCTTTTTCTCCGGCGCAATCGTAGGAAGAAGCGTGCCAATATACAAAAAGACACTTAACGCCAGCAATACGCCAGCAAACATTTTGTAATCAGCCGCTTTTTCCTTCCATTGTTGCTTTTGCCGTTCCATCGCTATCCCCCACTTTCCATCCTTAACTGTATCATACAGGACAGCAAATGTGGGGATGTAATTTTAACCATGCAATGCTTGCGCTAGATCTTCAATTAAATCTTCCACATCTTCTAATCCAACAGAAATGCGAATCAACCCATCAGTAATTCCTAATTGTTCACGACGTTCTTTCGGAATGGATGCGTGCGTCATTTTCGCCGGCAGCGAAATTAAACTTTCCACCGCTCCCAAGCTTTCCGCGAGCGTAAAATAGCGGACACGGTTTAACACTTGATCGGCTTTCTCTGCGCTTCCGACATCAAAGGAGACCATGCCGCCAAATCCGCGCATTTGCTTTTTGGCAACCTCATGGTTTGGATGTGTTTCCAATCCTGGATAATATACTTTTTGGATTGCTGGATGATTCACTAAAAATTCAACGATTTTTCTCGTGTTTTCTTCATGCTCCTCCATGCGCACGCCAAGCGTCTTGATGCCGCGCATAAGCAGCCATGAATCTTGCGGACCGAGAATTCCTCCGGTGGAGTTTTGAATAAAATGTAGTTTTTCTGCTAATTCTTCTGAATTGACAACCGCCAAACCAGCGACCACATCGCTATGGCCGCCTAAATATTTCGTCGCGCTATGGACAACAATATCGGCGCCAAGAGCAATCGGCGTTTGCCAATACGGGGTGCTGAACGTGTTGTCGACGATCGTAAGCAGGCCATGCTTTTTGGCGATGGCGGAAGCAGCTTGAATGTCAGTAATTTTTAAGAGCGGGTTGGTTGGCGTTTCAATGTAAAGCGCTTTCGTGTTCGGCTGGATATGTCTTTCGATGTTTGAAAGATCGCTTGTATCAATAAAAGTCGATTCAAGCCCTAGGCGGTTTAGCACTTTTGTCATAACGCGATACGTGCCGCCATACACATCGTCGGTTAAAATGACGTGATCCCCGCTGTTAAACAGCATCATGACCGCTGTAATCGCCGCCATTCCGGAGGCAAATGCAAAACCGGCATATCCTTCTTCTAAATCTTTAATCAGTTCTTCTAACGCGTGGCGGGTTGGATTACCGGTGCGCGAATATTCAAAGCCTTTATGACCGCCAACACCTTCTTGTTTATATGTGCTAACTTGATAAATCGGAACAGAAACCGCTCCCGTATACGGATCACCTGAAATGCCGCCGTGAATGAGCTTTGTTTTTCTTCTCATTATCATATCCCACCTTCATAAATTTTTTTGCTTAAATAGCGCTCGCTGCTGTCCGGAAAAATGACGACGATATTCGTTCCCGGCTTTGCTTTTTCCGCTTCGAGCAATGCGGCATGGAACGCGGCGCCAGAAGAACTGCCAACGAGCAATCCTTCTTTGGCAGCGAGCTCTTTGACGCGGCGGAACGCATCTTCATCACGGATCGTATGAATCGCATCAAAGTAGCTCGGATCCATATAGTCCGGCAAAAATTCCATGCCGATTCCTTCTGTTTTATGCGGTCCCGGCTCTCCGCCGTTTAAAATCGACCCTTCAGGCTCGACAATGACCGTTTTAATGTTAGGGTTTTTTTCTTTTAGAAACGTTGCCGTTCCCATAAACGTTCCGCCCGAACCGGCTCCGGCGACAAATATGTCGATTTGTCCGTCAAGGTCTTCCCATAGTTCCGGGCCGAGCGTTTTATAATACGTTCTTGGGTTAGCCGGGTTGGCAAACTGCTGCGGACAATAGGAGTTCGGAATCTCACTGGCCAGCTCTTGCGCCTTGCGAATCGCTCCTTGCATTCCTTCGCTCGTCGGTGTGTGGACAATTGTTGCACCGAGCGCTTTCATGATTTGCTGCTTTTCGATGCTGAATTTTTCAGGCACGCAAAAAATTACGTTGATGTTTTTGCCAATCGCCGCCAGAGCCAGCCCAATGCCGGTGTTTCCCGCCGTCGGCTCAATGATCGTTCCACCTTCCTTTAATTTTCCTGTTTCTAATGCGTCGCGCAATAACTCTTGGCCAAGACGGTCTTTAATGCTTCCTCCCGGGTTGAAAGATTCCAATTTTGCAAATACGCGGACTCCTTCCGGCAGAGGAAATTGCGTAATTTCCACCACCGGCGTATGTCCAATCAGCTCGTGCACATTTTTGGCCACTCGCATTTTTGTCACTCCATTTCTTAACAAACATAGAAAGAGGAAGGGACGCCTTCCTCGGTTTATTGGTTTATTTTTGCAATAATGACAGCATCGATGCGACTAAACGGGCGGAATGTTTCGCCGCCGTATCTAAAAATTGTTCAAATGAGATATCCGATTCCTTGCCGGCAATGTCGGAGAGTGCACGAATAATCACGAACGGCACAGCAAATTGTGTGCATACTTGGGCAATCGCTGCCGCTTCCATTTCGACGGCGCAAAGCTCCGGAAACTTGCCTCGGACAAACTCGACGCGCGCCGGATCGTTCATAAACGAGTCACCAGTGGCAATGAGGCCTGTGACAACTTGCACATCGTTAATTTCTTGGGCGCTGCGTTTGGCAATGTCTATTAATGTCTTGTCCGCTTGATAACGCGCCGGCATTCCCGGCACTTGCCCATACTCATATCCAAAAGCCGTCACATCGACATCGTGATGCACCACTTCACTGGAAATGACGATATCACCGACATTTAACGCCGCTAAAAATCCTCCCGCTGAACCGGTATTAATGACGTAATTCGGCCGGAACCGCTCCAGCAAAATAGCCGTTGCCATCGCCGCGTTTACTTTGCCAATGCCCGATTTCAACAAAATGACATCGACACCGTTGATCTGGCCCGTTGAAAATTCGCAATTGGCGATGACCGTTTCTTCCCGTCCTTCCATTTGGTCACGCAAAATAGTTACTTCTTCTTCCATTGCCCCGATAATCGCTACTTTCATGTTTCTCCCTCTTCCTTATTTTTCTTGTTTTACCGCCTCCATCACCCATACAAATGCATTTTTTTGTGTAAATGTGACGGAAAAGCCGTGTTCTGCAAATAGTTTTGTCAATACGTCCAATGTCGTATAATATTCACGTTCGAGGTCTTCAGCCAAGTTATGAAAACCGCGCGCCCTTGCCTCCTGTATGGCCTGCTGAAACGCTTGCTTGTCACGGAAAGCAGTGTCAGCAAACACTATTTTATCACCTTTTTTTAATAACTTGCCATACTTGGCAATTGCTTCGCCTTTTTCCGCATCGGTAAGATGGTGAAAAGCATATGTGCTGACAACCGTATCGATCGGCTCTGGGGGGAGCGGAAACTGCAAAAAATCCCCGTCCACGATTGACACGTGTGCCCCTAGCTTTTCGCGTGCTTTTTTTCGCATCGGTGCAGACGGTTCTACACCGTACACTGTTTTGCCTTGTCCGATTAGCTTTTGCGTTAAATTTCCTGTGCCGACGCCGAATTCAAGCACGACATTCCCTGCCTTATCGGCGACTGTATTTAAAATATCATCATAATTTGCAAACACCTCGCGGTATTCTTCGTCATATCCTTCCACGGATTGATCATATGATTCCGCCCATTCTTCAAACAAATCAAGAAACTCTCTGCCCATGGTGTCACGCTCCATAATTTTTATAATTCCTATAAATATACTATGTTTTATACCTCAAATCTGTTCTCAATGTATCATAAGTTTTTATTTTCTTCAATGATAAATTTTTTTCGTTTTACCCATTCCTCTATTTTTCCCAGACAAAAAGGCCAGCTTGCGATAAAAATCGCAAATGTTTTCCGCGCCCGAATAGATTATAACGTGAAAATCTGCTACACTTGGCGGTGAAAGGAGGCTTGATCCATGAACATTTCTCTCGATCTCATTGAGGATAAAATCGAATTTTTTGAGGCCGATGATTTGCAGACGCTCGAGAAAAAAATTAACGAACAAATCGAGCATAATAAGGCGCTTTTGCTTCACGTCCACCATGTTTCGCATCAAATGCATGTAGCGGAAAACGGAAAAAGGTTTTACAGCGCTGTCGTCCATTTCAAAGCAAAAAAATAGGCGGATTTCCATCAACACAGGAAATCCGCTACTTTCTTATTCCTTTTCTTTCAGCTTTTGCACTTTCGTCGGTTTCCATCCTTGGTTTTCGACCCATTCGATATATACCTTGTAGTGCTGTGTTTGATCTCTCGTAGAAATGGTGGCCACCGCTTTGTTCGGTCCATTATTGCCAATAAACCACACGATCATATCCGATTGGGAAACTCCGGTCGCGTAACTGACCGCGTCGAGCATTTCCTTCCAATCTACCGAATCTTTTTTAAATTGGGTGACATGCGGCTCCGACTGCGTCGTGCCAATCGGCTGCCATGCCGGATTGACGATTTCTTTCTCGATGTTGGAACCAGGGGCTCCTGGCGTTTCTATCACTTCTTGTTCTTGTTCTTCTTCCTCGCTCGTCTCTTTCTTGTCGGATTGCTCACTTTCTTCATTTATTTGCTGCTTATCCCCCATCTCCACCTCTACTTTTTTATCATCATGATTTTCTTTCGTTTCCGTTTTTGCCGATGTGTTCGCCGCTTGCTTATGCGGCTCGTCGTCACCAGCAAATAAATTCCACGCCACCACCACAATCAACAAAACGACGACGGCAATGGCGGCATTGAGAATGCGATTGATTTTCCGGCGCTTTGCCCGTTGTGCGAAACGCGGTCCAATTTCTTTTGCCAACCGTTGACAACCTCCCTCATTTAGCTGCTTCTATTGTATCATGGCGACCCTTTCTAATAAACTGTTTCGTCGTTATTCCGATTTTTTGTCCTGTTTGTCAAACTCATATATTTTTTGTACGAGATCGAAAAAGATATCGTTCGTTACCGTCCGTGAACTGTGGCAGTCCAGCTCGACGACGACAAGCGCGTATTTCGGGGCATCGGCAGGGAAATAGCCAGCAAACCATTTATTCACAAGTTCTTCATTGGCAAGTTTTTTTCCGGTTTCTGCCGTACCCGATTTTCCGGCGACCGCATACGGAAGCGATTGAAAACGCCGTCCCGTTCCCTGTTTATCCGTCACCACTTTGCGCAATAACCGCTGCAATTGATTGGCGGTAACCGAAGAAATCGGCGGTTCATCGGAAAACGTTTGCTGCGGAAACGTGAACAAGGTCGTGCCGTTTTTATATAAAATTTTGTCTACCGCCCTCACTTGCCTTGCCTCGCCATTGCGGGCAATTGTTGCCATCATGTTGGCGACCCCCAGCGGCGATACGCGCACGTCTTTTTGTCCAATTGACGTTTGCGCAACGGCAAGCGGCACATGTTTATCACGCTCATCATGCCATATCGTTCCTTTTCTCTCCTCTGGAAATTGTTTAAAATCCGTTTCATGATAGACATCGCCTCGCCATCCGGCGAGCGGATATAAGCCAAGTTTTTTCGCATACGTTTCCAAAATGTCCGGCTCTTGTTCAACAAGCTTTTTCCCAAGCGTCGCAAACGCGTTGTTGCAGCTGACCGCAAAACTTTCCTCAAACCCTAGCGTTCCGTAATCATGATCTCGATCCGGCGTTACTCCATCAATTTTTTTGCCGCAATCAAACATTTCCGTTGACGAAACCATCCCTTTTTCCAACGCAGCGGCGGCAACGACGGTCTTAAATACGGAGCCTGGGATTTGCGGCAACACCATCTGGTTTTCCGCGCCGTGGTTTTTATACGGATTGCTCGGGTCCATATCAGGACGGCTGACCATTGCGAGAACGCTGTTTGTTGGGATATCCAATAGTACAATGCCGCCTTTCTTTAAATGATGCTCATCAGCGGCCCTTTCGGCAATTTTTTGCAAATCGCGGTCCATTGTCGTTTTTACAGAAACAGGATAAAATGGATTGCTAGGATCACTATACTTCACGTCAAGGCCAAATAAAGGGCCTCCTTCCGCATCAACATGATACAACAGCTTTGTTTCTCCTTCAGGGATTAAAAATTCGTCAAATGCCTTTTGCAGGCCATGAATGCCCACTTCCGTATGCGGAGGAAGATGCCGCTTTGGGTAGCGGGAACGCAAAAGGCGGCTGTCCGCTCGGGTAAATCCGATTAAATGCGGCGCATATACTTTTTCAAGCGGATACTGCTTGTTTACCGCAAACACGCCTGGAATATGCAACTGGTTGATTTTTTCCATTTGTTTTTCGCTCAGCACAAATGGATGGCTGTCCATAGTCAATACAAACGGTTCTTTTGCTTTTTGTAGCTGATCAATGATGACTTGCGGTGAAATGTGAAGAATGTTTGCCACTTGCTCGACAGGCCATTCCATCGTTTTTAAAAACGGGAATAGCACAAGAGAGGGGATATACTGTTTCGTGAGCGGTTTCCCGTTTCGATCCGTAAACATTCCCCTCCCGTCGTCAATCATTAACTCTTGCGTCCGTTGCGCAACGCTTTCCTCAATCAAATTGACTTTCTTCACGGAAAACGACTCTGTGCTCACTAACTGGATTTGAACAAGCCTGCCGATGAGAAGAAAAATGCTGATTTGGATAAGAGCAAGCACCACCATTACTCGTTTTTTCCACATAAATAAAACACCTCATCTTCATTTTCGACGAGGTGTTTTATTTTGAAACCTATTTAACGGCAACAATTTTTACGAGCATTTCGCCACCTGGTGTTTGCACGGTGACTTCTTCGCCAACTCTTCTGCCAAGCAGCGATTTTGCGATCGGGGAGTCATTGGAAATTTTTCCTTCAAATGGATCGGCCTCTGCGCTGCCGACAATCGTGTATGTTTCTTCTTCCCCGTCCGGAAGTTCAATAAATGTCACTGATTTTCCTAAGGAAACGACATCCGGATTTTCCTTGTCTTCTTCAATGATCACCGCATTGCGAATCATATTTTCCAACGTTTGAATGCGCGACTCGACAAATGCTTGTTCATCTTTGGCGGCATCGTATTCCGAGTTTTCCGACAGGTCCCCAAAACCGCGGGCAATTTTAATGCGTTCCACTACTTCCTTCCGCTTTACCGTTTTTAAATATTCAAGCTCTTGTTCCAGTTTCTCTTTTCCCTCTTTTGTCATCGGATATTGCTTTTCATTTGCCATCATCTTTCACTCCTCTATATATTTTTCTTTTTCATGATGTGTATGTAAAACGTACGAACAACGGAAAACGCTGTTCGTACGTTTACTTGTTTATATATATTTATATTGTTTTATCTATGCTATGTTATTATAAAAACGATTTTTGTTCAAGAATTGTGCGAATTTTTGTGACCAGTAAATCAATGGCGACATGATTTTGCCCGCCTTCCGGAACAATGATATCGGCATAGCGTTTCGTCGGTTCGACGAATTGATTATGCATTGGACGGACGACGGAAACGTACTGTTCGATGACGGACTCGAGCGTGCGGCCGCGTTCTTTAATGTCGCGGAGCAGGCGGCGGATAATGCGGATGTCCGCATCGGTATCGACGTATACTTTAATATCCATTAAGTTGCGCAAACGCTCATCCTCTAAGACAAGAATCCCTTCTAAAATAATAACATCTTTTGGCTCGACGTGGATGACTTTATTCGACCGTGTGTGAAGTTTGTAATCATACACCGGCTTTTCAATCGGCTCATACTGCAACAATTTATGAATATGCTCAATTAACAAATCATTATCAAACGCAAGCGGATGGTCGTAATTCGTTTTCAGCCGTTCTGCAAACGGGAGATGGCTTTGATCCTTATAGTAAAAATCTTGCTCAAGCACTAAAATCGAGCGATCGCCAAAATGCTCATAAATTGCCTTTGCCACGCTCGTTTTCCCCGAGCCGGATCCACCGGCTACGCCGATGACAACAGGCTTCTTCCCCATGTTAGTTCTCCTTTCTCATCATGTTGTACGGGAAGACTTCGCGCTCTACTTTAAACTTGACGATTTGCAGCGGGTGGCGCGCCGCGTCTAATTCGTTCCCATTTTCATCCCAAATTTTATCTACGACTTGCGTGAAGTTTTCAATTTCCGGACCAAAAAATTCCACTTCATCACCTGGTTTAAAGAAGTTACGCTGCTGCAATGTCACCATTCGCGTTTCTTTATCATAATCGAGAACAAGGCCAGCAAATTCATGGGTCGTTTTGCGGCTGTGCGAACCGTACATATGATCGTTGTATCCTGGCATGCCAGCAAAGAAAGACGGAGCTGTATCACGGTTGGCGCATTTATCAAGCTCTTTTATCCATTCCTCGCGAATGACGAAATGGTCGGGATCCGCGCAATACGCATCAATCACTTTGCGGTATACGCTCACAACCGTCGCCACGTAATGGATCGATTTCATCCGTCCTTCAATTTTTAAGCTGTCGATTCCTAATTCAATCATGGCTGGAATGGCGCGAATCAAATTCAAATCTTTAGCGCTCATGGCAAATGGTGCGTCGTTTTCATCAAAGAGCGGAATCTCTTTATCCCCTTCTAATTTATATAAATCATAATCCCAGCGGCACGATTGACAGCAGCCTCCGCGGTTGGAATCACGCGCTGTCATATGGTTGCTTAACACGCAGCGGCCGGAGTACGCCGAGCACATCGCTCCGTGAATAAACGCTTCAATCTCAATATCGACTTTTTCTTTAATTTCGCGGATTTCTTGCGCGCTCGTTTCGCGCGCGAGCACGACGCGCTCTAATCCTTCCTCTTTCCAAAATTGCACCGCTTTCCAATTAGCGAGCGACTGCTGCGTGCTTAAGTGCACCTCCAATTTTGGCGCCACCCGGCGCGCCGTTTCAATAATAAGCGGGTCGGCGACAATAATGCCGTGAACGCCGGCCTGCTCTAACGCCTGTAAATATTCCTCAAGACCGGGAATGTTTTCGTTATGCGCATAAATGTTGGCCGTTACGTACACTTTGGCGCCATATTGGCTTGCAAACTGAACGCCTTCTTTTATTTCTTCGATCGTAAAGTTATCGGCGTTCGCGCGCAAGCTGTATTCTTGACCGCCGATAAACACCGCATCTGCGCCGTAGTGCACGGCGATTTTTAGCTTTTCCAAGTTGCCGGCCGGAGCGAGAAGCTCGGGTTTTTTCACGATTACGCGTTTGCCGTCAATGATTTCGGAAATTTTATCATTTTTTAGCAGCATCCGCTCATTCCTCCTTTTCTTATTGCCTAGCGCGATGCAACGCATCGCTCGTTTTTGTTGTTAGTAAACCGTTTCTTTAAAGAAAAATCCCGTATCCAATGGGCGGTGTTTCGGCTGAATCGCTTCGATTTTCGCCAACAGCTCGTCCTTTTCTTTTTCGTATTGCGCACGGTTTTCTGCACATAAATCAATGGCGCGGCGATACAGTTTAGTCACTTCGGTAATATAGCTTTGTTCATGCAGCACTCCATCGATTTTAAAGCTGTCAATCCCCGCGTCTACCATCTCGCTCAATTCATCAATGATGCAAATATCGTTTGGACTCATAATATGTGTGCCGTTTTCGTCCTCGAAAATCGGATATTTATTGTCGCGTTCTTTATCATATAAAAACATGCCTTTTTCATATTTTTTTCGTTCGATTTCCATCACTTTTCCTTGATACTCAAAATAGTTGCCGATCAATGAACGTTTCGACTGATACATGCACGTCATTCCGTGCACTTGCACTTCGATTTCTACTTCCGCATGCTTCTTAATTTCCAAAATCGCCTCCATATTTAATTCACGGGCGAGAACGGCGCGCTTTGCCCCCTTTCTCCCCCAGTAGTTGCACGTATACCAGTTTGTCGCCGTCGTTTCCGTATTCCAGTGCAGCTTCATATGGGGAGCGACTTCACGCACCGTCATTAATACGGCCGGATCGCCAAAGACGATCGCATCGGCGCCGACCTCGGCAAGAAAACGAATGTAATCGCCAAGTTCATCGACTTTATCGTTGTGAAAAATGGCATTCATCGCGACATATACTTTCATGCCGTATTGGTGCGCCGCTTTCACCGCTTCTGCTACATCCGCGCGGGAAAACTCCCCGGCGAGGCGCAGACCGTAACGCTGTTCGCCGATCATCACCGCATCGGCGCCGGCATTGGCTAAATCATGTATGTGGGAAACGCTCGTTGGCGTCACTAACAATTCTGGTTTTTTCATTGCCTTTCACCTCGTTTTCTTGATATTGCCACCCCATCCCCAACCGGAAGAATGATCGTTTCGTAATCGTTGCGGCCTGCAAGCCATTCGTTATAACGGCGAATTTTCGCCGCTAACTGGCGCATGCGCTTGTTTTCAATTGGCTCCTCTGTTGCAACAAGCCCCTTGAACAATACATTATCCGTAATGATCAAGCCGTTTTCTGCAAGCAGCGGCTCATACAGTTCAAAAAAGCGCTGGTATTGTCCTTTTGCCGCATCAATAAACAAAACATCAAATGGGGCGGCTTTCGCGACATCGCTATAGACGTTGAGCGCATCTCCGAAAATGACGCGGATTTGCCCGCTTGTCCCTGTTTGGTTGATATAAAAAAGGGCTCGTTCATATCGCTCCTTGTCTCTTTCAATCGTAACAATTTCGGCGGCGGGAAGCGCTTTTGCCATGCGGATCGCCGAATACCCTATCGCTGTGCCGATTTCCAAAATCCGCTTTGGCTGGGCGATTTTCAATATGTGCAGCATTACTTCTATTCCCGTCACTTCCATAATGGGAATATCATATTCTTGCGCGTAACGCTCCATCTCTTTTATTTGCTTATCCCGCTCCGGAATAAACTGCTTAATATATTGGACGATTTCTTTCGATATCAAAAGAGCCCCTCCTCGAAAAAATAAGAGTCACTGAAGGACTCTTATTGTAGGATAGCGATTGATAACTTTATATATACTACCACAAAACATGCGAAATGCGAAATATTTTCGCCCGTCGTCCAGCAATTCACATTCGATTCTATTGTTTTCCAATATATTTCTCCTTCTGGCGATTATGTTCTTCCAATGTTTTGGTAAAAACAACATCTCCGCCTGGTGTAGCAAGAAAATAGAAATAGTCCGTTTTCGCAGGTTTCAATGCCGCTTGAATCGACATCATCCCGGCATTGGCAATCGGCCCAGGCGGGAGGCCTTTGTAGATATACGTATTATATGGGGATTTTACTTCTAAATCTTTATAATAAACGCGATCTTTATGCTTGCCAAGCGCATACAAAACGGTAGGGTCTGTCTGCAATGGCATGCCCTTACGGAGGCGGTTGTAAAACACGCTCGCAATTTTTTGGCGATCCGCTTTTTCCGTTGCTTCCTCCTCAATTAGAGAGGATATGGTTAACAGCTGGTGCGGCGACATATTTGCTTTCTTCATATCCTGTTCGTATTTCGCTAACACCTCTGCTGTTTTCCCCAACATCTCCTCAATAATGTCGGAAATAGGGGGCTTTTTTTCATCAAACGAATACGTAGCAGGAAACAAATAGCCTTCTAGCGGATAACGGATGTTTTTATTAAAAATATCCTTCGACAAAACGGTAGGGTATTTTTGCATCAAATGTTCAATATAAGCACGGTCATTTAACTGCTTTAGCACCTCTTCCTTCTTGTATCCCGTTTTTTCGGCAATGATGGCCGCGATTTGCGTTATTTGCGTCCCTTCCGGAATCGTTAGTTTAAGTCCGGCTTTTTTCGTTATCTTTCCCGTTTTTAAAACTGCAATAATATCGTCAACGGACATGGAACGATTTAGTTTGTATTCCCCTGCTTGGAAATCCACATGATTTTTAAATTTGACGTAATAGCGAAACACCGTTGCGCTTTTGATCAGCCTCTTTTTTTCCAACAGATTGGCAATCTCATTCACGGAAGAGCCGATAGGAATCGATATATGAACAGGCTTTTTGTCCTGTGGATCGACTGGTTGCAACGCCGACTTGATATAGAAATAGCTGCCTACCCCTATCGCGATACAAGCAATCAATATAGCAGCACAAACGAGCAACACGATTTTTCGTACAATTTGTGCATCTTTTTGTAAAAATTGGTTATTGTCCATTGGAAACCTCCTTTCACTCGTGATATTATACTACAAATTTTTGCATTTTTCGCTATTCGTTTGTCTTTTTTTCAATAAAAAAGATGGTCCGGTATACCGGGCCATCTTTTTCATCCTACTTCTCTCATTCTTCTTGTTCGGCGCAGAACGTATTCCATACTTCTTCAATCATTTCCCATTCTTCTTCCGACTCAATTGGCAGCAGTTCCCCTTCCTGCTCTCCTTCACCAGGAATAAATGCTGACACATGAATTTCCGTTTCTTCGTCATCATCTTCAAATTCTGCACCTACCGGATAATAAAACACATACGATTTTCCAAAGTCCTCTGACTCAAACGTAAACAATATTTCACATAATTGCTCATTGCCGTTTTCATCGACAACAGTAATATGTCGATCGCCATGTTCCATATTTTTCTCCTCCAATTTACTGTTTACTATCCAAATACGACTGCAAAATGACGACAGCCGCCATTTTATCGATGACCTTTCTGCGCTTTTTTCGGCTGAGATCGGCGGCGATTAACATCCGTTCCGCCGCCATAGTGGATAAACGCTCGTCCCACAATATGACTGGAAGGGAAAATTCCCGTTTGAGCAATTCTGCGAAGCGCTGGCTCGCCTCCGCCCGCGGACCAACAGTTCCATTCATATTTTTTGGAAATCCGACGACAATCGTTTCGACCTGATATTCGTCAATAATTTCGCGAAGCCGCTTCAGCCCGTATTCTCCTCGCTCTTCGTCGATTGCGATCGTCTCCAGTCCTTGCGCCGTCCAGCCCAGTTCATCGCTAACTGCTACTCCAAGCGTTTTTGTACCTAAATCAAGTCCCAATATACGCATCGGTTAATCCTTTCGTTGCCCTTGTAAATAGAATTTCACCAATTCCTCAATTAATTCATCACGCTCCACTTTTCGTATTAAGGCGCGCGCATCTTTATGGCGGGGGATGTAAGCAGGGTCGCCAGATAATAAGTACCCGACAATTTGATTAATCGGATTGTATCCTTTTTCTTGCAGAGCGTCATACACCGTCAGCAGCACTTCGCGAATATTTGTTTCGGCTGGCTCTTCCGAAAAATGAAACCGCATCGTTTGGTCAAACGAGCTCACCGTCTCCACCTCGCTCTCCGTTCTGGCATCTCCCTATCTTACATCCATTGTACACTATCTTTATCAATTATCAAACGGATTTTATCCATTTTTCGACATATTGCAATGCTTCTCCGACTTTGCTTGGGTCTTTTCCGCCGGCCTGTGCCATGTCAGCACGACCGCCGCCACCGCCGCCGCAGCGAGCGGCCACTTCTTTAATTAATTTTCCAGCATGGTATCCTTTTTCCACTAAATCGTTCGTGACACCGGCGATCAAGTTTACTTTTTCTTCTTGCACAGCAGCCAACACGATAATAGCGGATCCTAGTTTTTGCTTCAAATCGTCTACCATCGTCCGCAAATGATTCATATCTGTCGCATTGACTTTGCTAGCTAATACCGGAATGCCGTTTACTTCTTTGACTTTATGGACAAGATTAGCCGCTTCTAAATTGCCAAGACGGGCCGCAAGTGATTCATTTTCGCGCTGCAATTGACGGATTTCGTTCATTAATGCGTCTAGTCGCCCCATTATTTCTCTCGGGTTCGCTTTTAATTTTTGCGCTACTTCTTGTAAGAGGGCGATTTGCTCATTCATAAAGCGGTACGCCGCTTCGCCTGTAACGGCTTCAATCCGGCGGGTGCCGGCGCCGATTCCGGACTCGGAGACGATTTTAAACAAACCGATCGCCGAGGTATTCGGCACATGGCAGCCTCCACAAAGCTCTAAACTGTAATCGCCTACTTGCACGACGCGGACAATCTCGCCGTATTTTTCGCCAAATAGCGCCATCGCCCCCATCGCTTTCGCTTCTTCAAGCGGCTTATAGAAAATGTCGACCGGAATGCTGCGCCAAATTTTTTCATTGACAATGGCTTCAATTTGCTCTAGCTCCTCTGGCTTCACTTGGCCAAAGTGAGTAAAGTCAAAGCGCAAGCGGTCTGGAGCGACTAACGATCCTGCCTGGTTGACATGTGGCCCGAGCACATCCTTTAACGCCTGGTGCAACAGATGGGTCGCTGTATGGTTTTTAATAATATTGGCCCGTTTTGCCTCATCAATTTGCGCTGTATATGTTTCTCCTTTTCTCAATGTTCCTTTTTCGATGACGACATAATGCAGGTGCTGCCCGTTTGGCGCTTTTTGCACATCTTTTACAAACGCTTTTGTCGTTTCGTTTTCAAGCCAGCCTTGGTCGGCGATCTGTCCGCCGCTTTCCGCATAAAACGGAGTTACATCTAATATAATTTGCGCTTCGTCTCCTTCTTTTACTTCATCAACAAGCTGCCCGTCTTTGACAATAACGGCGACCGTAGAGGCGGTATGGAGCTGATCGTAACCGACAAACTTGCTTTCTACTTTAATATCGCCGAGCACGCCGCCTTGCACCTGCATCGAGTCGACGTCCTGTCTAGCGGCACGGGCGCGCTCACGCTGCCGCTCCATTTCCCGTTCAAATCCGTCGTGGTCGACTTTCATTCCTTCTTCTTGCGCATATTCTTCCGTTAGTTCAATTGGAAAACCATAGGTATCATAAAGGCGAAACACATCTTCTCCGGAAATGACATCGCTTCCCCGTTCTTTTTCTTTTTGAATGACGCTTGCTAAAATCGCCAACCCTTCATGAAGCGTTTCGTGGAAGCGCTCTTCTTCATTTTTGATCACTCTTTGGATGAACTCGGCTTTTTCTTTTACTTCCGGGTAGAAATCGCTCATGATTTCGCCGACAACCGGCACCAATTCGTACATAAACGGCCGCTCGATACCGAGCTGCTTAGCATAGCGAACCGCACGGCGCAATAACCGGCGCAATACATATCCGCGCCCTTCGTTTGACGGCAGCGCGCCGTCGCCAATCGCGAATGTGACCGCGCGAATATGGTCAGCGATCACTTTAAAAGCCACGTCTTTCTCCTTGTCCACACCATATTTTTGTCCGGAAATTTGCTCTGTCGCGCGAATGATCGGCATAAACAAATCGGTTTCAAAGTTAGTCGGCACTCCTTGCAAAATCGAGCACATCCGCTCCAGGCCCATGCCCGTGTCAATGTTTTTCTTTGGAAGCGGCGTGTACGTGCCGTCTGGATTATGGTTGAATTGCGAAAATACCAAGTTCCACACTTCTAAATAGCGGTCGTTTTCCCCGCCCGGATACAATTCCGGATCATTCGGATCGTTTCCAAATTCTTCGCCGCGGTCATAGAAAATTTCTGTATTTGGTCCGCTCGGTCCTTCGCCAATATCCCAGAAATTTCCTTCCAACCGTATGATTCGTTCTTCCGGAATGCCGATTTCTTTATGCCAAATTTCAAACGCTTCCTCGTCTTCCGGATGAACCGTGACAGACAGCCGCTCCGGCTCAAAGCCAATCCATTTTTCGCTCGTTAAAAATTCCCATGCCCAATGAATCGCTTCCCGTTTGAAATAGTCGCCGATGGAAAAGTTTCCGAGCATTTCGAAAAATGTATGATGGCGTGCGGTTTTGCCGACGTTTTCAATGTCATTGGTACGGATCGATTTTTGCGCATTGCAAATGCGGGGGTTCTCTGGAACAATGCGGCCGTCGAAATATTTCTTTAACGTCGCCACCCCGCTGTTAATCCATAACAGCGACGGATCGTCAACAGGAATGAGAGAGGCGCTTGGCTCAACGGCATGGCCTTTCTCCTTAAAAAACTCTAAAAACATTCTCCTTACTTGCGCAGAAGTAAGCTTCTTCATGATGATCCTCCCTTTCTATGTAATAATATATATAAAAAACTCTCATCCCCTTCAGGGACGAGAGTTATGCTCGCGGTACCACCCTGTTTATGAACGGCAGAGCGTTCATCACCTCATTAGCCGTAACGTGGCTTAGACGTCAGGTTTTGCCTGCGCTCCGGATTAGCGTTCTGTTACCCTTCATCTGGAATTTCTTTCAGCCGCGGAAATTCCTCTCTGTGCGCGAATTCGCGCTTTAAGATGGACTGTAACATACTCGATCCGTCATCGCATTATGTATTCACTTTTTCAATGTATGATTATAGACAAGCCATATCAATTTGTCAACGCGGCTGGTAATGTTCTTTCCAATGAAGAAGAGCCACCTTCAATACTGCCAGAAGCGGAACAGCAATAATAAGGCCGAGCACCCCGGCAATTTCGCCGCCAAAAAACAAAGCAAACATAATCACGAGCGGATGCATATGCAAACTTTTTCCGACAATCAGTGGTGATAAAATATTTCCTTCCAAAAATTGAAGGAGAAAAATAATAGCAGCGACGATGAGCACCATTTTCAAGGAAACGGTTGCCGCTAAAATGACCGCGGGAATGGCGCCGATAATTGGTCCAAAATAAGGAATAATATTGGTGATGCCGATGATGCAGCCAAGCAACAGCGGATAATCCATTCCGACAAGCCACAAAGCGAGCGCGGCCACCGTGCCGATCACGGCTCCTACAAACAATTGCCCGCGGATATAGTTGCCAAGCGATTCGTCAACATCTTTCAAAAAGGCCATTCCCGGCTCCCGCCACCGTTTCGGCGTCATATACCATACCGCTTTTTTCAGCAGTTCGATATCCTTTAACATGTAAAATACAATAAATGGAATAAGCAGAAACAGAAACGCCGAATTGACCAACCCTTTTACACCATTCATCACCATCGTTAACGTATCGGCGGCGGTTCGTTCCATTAGCGTCAGCATCGCTTCAATTCGTGTATGAATTTCCATTGGCCATGTCGACGTCTGGTTATGAATGTCCTTCGCCCAATTCCGGTATGTTTCGATTAACGCCGGCAAGCTTTCGCTCAATTCTTTCAACTGTTCAATAAACAGCGGAATGCCTTTATACAAGCCGTAGCCGATGCCGCCGAAAAAAAGAAAATAGATCAATAAAATGGCTATCCAGCGCGGGATTCCCTTTTCATGAATGTATTCCACCAATGGATGCAATAAATAAGTAATAAAAGCGGCAATGATAAATGGAATCAACGCGGTAATCAATAAATCGACGGCAGGCAGCCACACTTCTTTCATGCGGACGACTAAATAAATAATAACCGTAATAAGCAGCCATTTGCCAATTCGAACAATCGACAACCACTGCTGTTCCCCCATCATAACACCCCCCTTACCGTTAGTGTAGGAGAAGGGAGCGGAATTATGCAAAAAAGCGCCAATTCCCGCTATGTTTACAGGAATTGGCGCCAGCTTTTAGCGAACGGCGCGGGCTAAACGGCGTTGCATTTTTTTCATTGTGCGGTTGTTCATCCAGTTATTGCGCTGTGCTACTCGATAGGCAGCAACGCCTAATCCTAATGCCAACAGAGAGGTCATTGTCCGATTCATGCACGTTCCCTCCTAAAATTGGATTGTGCGCTCGTGTTCATCAAACAAATCATCTAACGAGCTTAACGTCCCGTCTTCCTCGACTTGATGGGCGTGAATAATCCCTTTTGACACGGACAATTCAATAAAGCAGTCCCAACAATAGTATTGATTCACACCAATTTTCCCTAAATTTTTGCTTTTGCAATTCGGGCAAATGAGCACGAAACAGCCACTCTCCTTACATCGTTGTGTTTACAATAATCGCTTCTTCCCCCGCGGTGAAAGGGGCAGCAGCAATTCGCTTTTTTCCTTCCGTTAAATCGGCAAAAAAACCGTCTGTAATCTCATATCCTCCGATTATGCCCAATTGCCCGTGAAAATATACATCCTCTAATAATCCAAGTTTTTTTCCATCCGCCGTAATCACCGGTTTGCCGGCGATTCCGTGCTCACTGTAAAGAGAGTAGCCGGTTTGGAAAGAGGAAAATGGTTGTAAACAGGCAGCATCCTTTATGATAACCCCATCCGTTCCAACTGCTTGCACGGCCGAAAACGGGAGATAGCGATGGCGGGCAAACCACCCTTTGCTCTCTACTGCAAATCCTTGCACTTTTCCATGACTGGTAAAACAAATATCGCTGATTTTTCCAACGATCTTCCCTGTTTTTTGTTCATATACTGGAAGACCTTTCATATGAGAAAATGTTCGCAAAGATCTCCCCACCTTTCCAGCCATGCTTAGCTTGGCTAGCTGCTCATAAAATCATACGGTGAAACGTTTTCCATCCCTATGTTCGCATCTTCCATCGGCAGCTCTCCTTCGGTAAATGGCGCGAGAAACCGCTGCAATTTCTCCGCCAACGTCGTCTGCCGCGTCCCATCATCGCTGCGGGCGACTCCGAGCCGAAACGCCTCTTCCTCCCCGCATAAAATTAAAAACTGTTTGCTTCTTGTCACGGCGGTATATAGCAAATTCCGCTTCAGCATGCGGTAATAACTTTTGACAACCGGCAAAATAACAATTGGAAATTCGCTTCCTTGCGCTTTATGAATTGAACAGCAATAGGCATGGGTAATTTGCGACAAGTCTTGCCGCGAATACGTGACCTCGATGCCATCAAACGAAACAACGACCAAATCCTGCTTTTCCGTATTTTCTTTCGCGTAAAAAATGGCGACAATTTCACCAATATCTCCGTTAAACACGTTATCTTCCGGCTGATTGACAAGCTGCAGCACTTTGTCGCCGACCCTGTACACGACATCTCCGACAGAAAGCTCCCGCTTTTTTTCAGACTTTGGATTAAATAATTCTTGCAGCACTTGATTCATCCGGTCAATTCCGGCAGGTCCGCGGTACATTGGGGCGAGCACTTGAATATCTTTTACAGCAAAGCCTTTTTTGCGCGCATTATCGGCAATTTGCCGCACTACTTCGGCTACTTGTCCTGTCTGGCAACGGATAAAGGAGCGATCCGCTTTTTGGGCCGTTAAATCGGAAGGAACGAGGCCGTTTTTCATCTGGTGGGCCAATTCAATAATCGATGATCCTTCCGCCTGCCGGTACACTTCGGTCAGGCGAACGGTCGGCACCACTCCTGCCCTCAGCAAATCCTTTAACACTTGTCCCGGCCCAACTGATGGAAGCTGGTCTTCATCGCCAACAAGAATCACCTGCATGCCGTCAGGAATCGATTTAAACAGCTGATTCGCCAGCCACGTATCGACCATTGACATTTCATCAACAATTAAAAGCCTGCCGCTAATCGGTTCATCCTCGTCATGCGTAAAACCTTCCGCTCCGTTCCAGCCAAGCAGCCGGTGAATCGTTACAGCGGGAAGCCCGGTCGCCTCGCTCATTCGCTTTGCCGCTCTTCCCGTTGGTGCGGCAAGCAAAATCGGAAACGGACGGTCTTTCGTATAGTCTTTCGGATCAAGGGAAAGGCCATGCAAATCAGCAAATATTTCCACGATCCCTTTAATGACCGTCGTTTTCCCCGTCCCGGGCCCGCCGGTTAAAATAAAAAGCGAAGAGGAAAGCGCCTGGCGAATCGCTTCTTTTTGCAGCGGAGCGTATTGTACAGACAAACGCTCCTCCAATCTGCCGAGCGCCAGTAAAAATTCCGATTCTGGAAACGTCATGACCGCTTCCGTTTGCTGCAGCAAGCGTTTTACATTTGTCACAATTCCTTTTTCGGCAAAATAAAGTGACGGAATGTAAAACCTTTCCTCCTCCTCAATGAGTTTGCCTTCCTCGGCAAGCATGACCAACATTTGCTCAATCGTTTCGGCGCGGATTGTTTCACTGCGCTTTGCTTCTAAAAGCTGCTTCACATGTGCTGTCAGTTGGTCTTTCGTTATATATACATGTCCCTCTTGTAGGCAATCCTGTTCCAGCGCAAATAAACAGGCGGCGCGAATCCGCGCTGGGTGGCTTCCCGAAATGCCAAGCTGATATCCCAATTCATCAGCACGGCCAAATCCAATTCCTTCAACATCTTCAACAAGCTGGTATGGGTTTTGCTGAATAATGGAAAGCGTTTCTTCTTGATATGCTTGATAAATTTTCATCGCTAACTGCGGCCCAAACCCAAACTGTGAAAGGGCGATCATCGTTTGCTCTAATCCTTCGTGGGTGCGCAGCGTTTCATACAATTCTTTCGCCTTTTGCTTCGTTAATTTCGGAACGCCATCTAATACGCTTGGATCCTCTAAAATTTTAGAAATGGCATTTTCCCCGAGCGTTTCGACGATGGCCGTTGCCGTTTTTTTTCCGATTCCTTTAAATAAATCGCTCGCTAAATAATGAATGAGTCCCTCTTTCGTATTCGGGAACTGTTTGCGAAAATGTTCGACTACGTACTGCCGGCCAAATCTCGGATGGTTGTGAAATTTCCCATAAAAAATATACGTATCCTGTTCGTTCATTTTCGGAAAATATCCGGTCACTACTACTTCTTGTTCTTCACATGCTTCATTCGTTTCTTCCACACGGACGCGGATGACGGAATAAAAATTTTCCTCGTTATGGAAAATAGTAGCAACACATGTTCCTTTAATAAACGACGCTTCGTCTAATGCAAACGATTCCTGTTGGCGCAATGGGAATCCCCTGCCTTTTTATTGTTGTAGCTTCTTTTCCATCATCTTTTTTCCATATCCTGCTAATAGGTGATCCGGCTGAATTTCCAAAGCAGTAGAAAACATGTCATGGGCGGTTTTGATATCCTCTTTGTAGGCATAAATGACGCCTAAATTATAATAGGCATCCGCATGACGGGGATCTAGCTGAATCGTTTTCTGGAAATAGTCCATCGCTTCGTCTACCAATTCGAGATGGGCAAGGCATAATCCTAGTTGAAACACAGCCTCCACGTCGTTTTCCTTCAACTCCACCGCCCTTTGTAAATACGGAAGCGCCAGCCGCGGCATCTCCAGGTTGATTAGCGACATGCCGAGCATAAAAAAAGCATCCGCATCCTGTAATCCTTTTCGCATCGCTTGTTCAAACATGTTCTTTGCTTGCGTGAATTGCCCGCGTTTGTAATAGACGGAGCCTATTCCATAATAAGCGGCAGCTGCATTATCATCAAGCTCGAGCGCTTTCTGGAAAAACTGCAGCGCCTTTTCCTCTTCTCCCGCCGCGGCTAACACCGTGCCAAAATTAATGTAGCCGACCGGATCTTTCGGATTTTCCTCAATCGCGTCGTGGAAGCATTGAATCGCCTCCTCATAATTTCCTTGCTGCATATAGGAAATTCCTTGTTGATTTTTATCTCCCATTGTTTTGTCACCCCTTACACCAATTGTAGCACATATGTTCGCAATTTTCTATCATTTACAAAAACACCTCAACCCAGGCAAGAGTTGAGGTGTTTCCTATCTGTCACCGCTTTTTTCGCTTTCCAAGGCCCAAGGCTATCATCCTTTAACCGACATACCAGAGCTTTTCACCATCGCGGAACACTTCATCAATGGTGCCGCCGCCGAGGCACTCCTCACCGTTGTAAAAGACAACCGCTTGCCCCGGCGTAACGGCACGAACTGGTTCATCAAACACCACTTCGACTCTTTCGTCATCAATCGGATGAACGGTAACGCCGGTATCCGGCTGACGATAGCGGAATTTTGCCGTGCAATGGAACGATTGCGTCGGTTTGCGATCCGACACCCAATTGACGTTTATGGCAATAAGGGAAGTGGAATATAAATATTTGTTGTTGAATCCTTGCGCTACGTACAAAATATTTTCTTTGACATTTTTTCCAACGACAAACCACGGCTCGCCGCTTCCGCCAATGCCAAGGCCGTGGCGCTGCCCGATCGTATAGTACATCACCCCGTCGTGTTTTCCTTTTACTTCACCATCCAGCGTTTTCATCACGCCTGGCTGCGCCGGCAAATAATTGCTTAAAAACTCTTTAAAATCGCGTTCCCCGATAAAACAAATTCCCGTGCTGTCTTTTTTTCCAGCGGTGGCAAGCCCCGCCTCCTTCGCAATTTGCCGCACTTGCGTTTTTTCGAGATGTCCGATCGGAAACATTACTTTGGACAGCTGCGCTTGTCCTAATTGGTTTAAAAAGTACGTTTGGTCTTTATTTTGATCAACGCCCCGCAGCATTTTATATTCGCCGTCGCGATACGCCACGCGCGCATAGTGCCCGGTCGCTACGTAGTCGGCTCCAATCGATAGCGCATGTTCTAAAAATGCTTTGAACTTAATTTCTTTGTTGCACATCACATCCGGGTTTGGAGTGCGTCCGGCTTTGTATTCATCCAAAAAATACGTAAACACTTTATCCCAATACTGTTTTTCAAAATTGACGGCGTAATACGGAATGCCGATCTGATTGCAGACGCGCACTACATCTTCGTAATCTTCCGTCGCCGTGCAGACACCGTTTTCATCTGTATCATCCCAGTTTTTCATAAAAATCCCAATGACATCGTAGCCTTGCTGTTTTAAAAGCAGCGCCGCGACGGAAGAATCCACACCACCAGACATGCCGACAACGACACGTGTATCTTTTGGTGCTTTATTCACATGTTTCACCCCCGTTTATTTGTTTGTTAATCTTTTCACAATTTTTACCGTTTCCGTTGCTGCCCGCTCAATTTGTTCTTTTGTATTTCCAAGTCCAAAACTAAAGCGAATCGACGAGCGAATTCGTTCTGATTCTTTTCCGAACATGGCGACGAGCACATGGGACGGATCAATCGATCCAGCGGTGCACGCCGAACCGCTGGAAGCAGCGATTCCCGCCAAATCGAGATTGACCAGCATCGACTCGACGTTTGTGCCTGGAAACGCCACATTGACGATATGCGGCAATCCGTCTTCACTTCCGTTTACTGCAAAATCGATGCCTGATTCGGCAAAAATAGATAACATGGTTTCCCGGAGCAAGCGATACTCTTCCTGCTTTTGCTTCATCGTTTCTTGGGCAATTTCCACTGCTTTCGCGAGCCCGGCAATGCCGGCGACATTTTCCGTTCCGGCGCGGCGTTTCCGCTCTTGCTCCCCGCCGTAAAAAAGCGGAGACAGCTTGACCGTTTCCCGGGCATATAAAGCGCCAATCCCTTTTGGGCCGTTTATTTTATGGCCTGAAACAGACAGCAAATCAATATGGTGCTCATTGACGTCCATCGGTACAAGTCCATAAGCCTGCACCGCATCCGTATGAAAATAAGCCTGGTGCTCTTTTAGCAATTCCCCGATTTCGCGAATCGGTTGCAGCACGCCTACTTCGTTATTCGCAAACATAATCGAAACCAGAATAGTGTCGTCGCGAAGCGCCGCTTTGACATCGGCTGGAGAAACCTTTCCATGTTCATCTACTGGGAGATAGGTGACATCAAACCCTTGTTTTTCTAAATATTGGCATGCACGCAATACGGCGTGATGCTCAATCGCCGTCGTTATAATATGGCGCCCGCGATCACGGTTTGCCATCGCGGTGCCGATGAGCGCCATATTATCCGCTTCCGTCCCGCCGCTGGTGAAAATGACTTCCGTCTCTTTCGCGCCAATGCTTTTTGCCACCAAAGCTCTTGCTTCATCCACGGCATGACGGCTTTGTCTGCCAAAATAATGAATGCTTGACGGATTTCCAAACACTTCGGTCATAAACGGAATCATGCGCTCGACCACGTCCGGATGAACCGGTGACGTAGCGGCATGATCCAAATAAATCCGGTCCAATGATCATTCTCCTTTCCATCAAATATAAAACATATATGCCTCATTATCATCTTCGCTATACTTCGCCAAATCTTCCAGCGTCGTGCTGTCTAGCACTTCCTCGACCGCATCGCGAATGCGAATCCATAGCTCTCGTTTGGCCGGCTCTTCTTCCTCGAGTTCTTCGACAGGCGTGATCGGCCCTTCTAGCACGCGGATCACATCCCCAGCGGTAATTTTCGCCGGATGATCCGCTAGCACGTAGCCGCCGTATGCCCCGCGGATGCTTTTGACAAGCCCGGCATTCCTAAGCGGTGTGACAAGCTGCTCCAAATAATGTTCAGATAAATTATTTGCTTTGGCGATCGAGCGCAGCGAAATCGGGCGGTCGCCATACTTTTTTGCCAACTCAATCATAATCGTCAATCCATACCTACCCTTTGTCGAAATCTTCATATTACTCCTCCTAACGACTTAAACCTTGTGTTTCCATATGAATTGGTTCCATGATGCGCTCGGTGATTCTTCGGCATTGCGGAAGGGCAACGCCAGCCACCGATCCGATCGTCACGCAAAAAATGAGCGTCCCTATCGATACCGGTCCGCCTAGCAGCCAACCGATCAATAAAACAAAAGCTTCCATCGCAATGCGAATATATTGCACTTTCCAGCCGGTTAAATCCATCAGGGCAAGCATCAAGCTATCGCGAGGACCAGCGCCAACATCGGCAGAAATATAAAGTCCCATTCCATAACCGGCAATAACAATGCCAATCAGCAGCATCGCAAATCTTCCAGCAATTGTAGCAGGAGTTTGCAAATACGGAATCATCATATACATATCGATAAATACGCCGACAAAAAGCATATTCAAAAAAGCGCCGAGTTTTGGCAGCCGTTTGACAAGCAGGGAAGATAACGCCAAAATCACAATGCCGACAATAATTGACCATGTCCCAATCGTCAGCCCGAATTTTCGGTACAATCCGATATGCAATACATCCCACGGCGCACAGCCAACATCGGCTTTAATTGTCAGTACAATCCCGAAAGACATTACCAATAAGCCAATAAAATAAACTGTCCAGCGGAACAAAGATGCATATTTATAGTGAGAATGGGACATAGGCTCCCTCCATTATTGAACAAAGTAAACAAATCGATTGTCATTATATCATAAAATTTTGCTTCCTTCATTTTTGAAATTTTGCTGTTTTAATTGTTCCAGCCGTTCATATACTTTCGCATAATATTTTTCTTCCCCGTGTTCTTTCGGCATATAATATTTTACACCTGCCAACTCCTTCGGCAAATATTGCTGTGCTACCCAGCCGTTTGGATAATCGTGGGGATACCGATATCCTTTTCCGTGTCCAAGCACGCTTGCCCCATGATAATGCGCATCTTTTAAATGATCGGGAATATCGCCGATCTTTCCGGCGCGCACATCGGCAATTGCCGCATCGAGCGCTTTATAGGCAGAGTTTGATTTCGCGCTTAAACATAGCTCAATCGTGACGACTGAAAGCGGAATTCTTGCCTCCGGGAGCCCTAACCGTTCTACCGCGTTGACCGCTGCTTGCACTTTCACTCCCATCATCGGATTGGCAAGCCCGATATCTTCATAGGCGATGACAAGCAATCTCCGGCAAACGGCTGCTAAATCCCCGCCCTCAAGCAAGCGTGCCAAATAATGAAGCGCCGCATCGACATCGCTGCCGCGCACGCTTTTTTGAAACGCCGATAGAAGCGAATAATGCACATCTCCGTTTTTATCATGGGTAAATCCCCGGTTTGCTGTACACTCTGCTATCGTCTCCTCTTTGACATAAATTTGCCCATTGACTTCCCGCGAAGCATAGACGACCGCTTCTAACAAATTTAACGCAATGCGCGCATCTCCTCCGGACGCTTCAGCAATACGAAACAGCAGTTCTTCTTCGATCACAATGCGAAAGTTTCCTAATCCTCTGTCCGGATCTTGCAGCGCACGCCGTAAGAGGGCAACGATATCATCAGGCAAAAGGCGCTTCAATTGTTGAATTTGTCCGCAGCGGCTGCGGATCGCCGGATTTACTTCGTGAAACGGGTTTTCCGTCGTAGCGCCGATCAGCGTAATCAGGCCATTTTCCACGTGGGGAAGCAAATAGTCTTGCTGCGCCTTATTAAAACGGTGGATTTCATCGATGAATAAAATGACGTTGCCGATAAGCTTCGCCGTCTCCACTACTTCTTCGATATCCTTTTTTCCCGACGTCGTCGCATTAATGGCAAAAAACTCGCGCCCAGCCGTCCCGGCAATCGCATAGGCAAGCGATGTTTTTCCCGTCCCCGGCTCTCCGTACAGCAATAACGAAGGCACATACCCTTTTTGAATCATTTTGTACAAAGCGGTATGCGGCCCAATAATATGTTTTTGCCCGACGATCTCGTCAATATTCCGCGGTCTCATGCGGACAGCAAGCGGTTCCGCCGTAAAAAGCATAAAACGATCCCTCCGCCAATGAAAAGTATCGTTGTTCTTTAGCCGGCAGAGAACTTCTGCCTATCGAAATAGCGCTCTATTGCCGCCTTTAATTCATTGTATAAAGGCAAATCCCATTTCTCTAAATAAAGCAGCAGCGCATCCACCATAAACGGCCGTGCTTCTTCTCCTTTTTTCATCTCCAGTTTTAATGTTTCTAACGAGTAGCGTACATCCTCTTCCATTTCTCCATTAATCGGCACAGCGGCGATCATATGGTCAAGATAGGCGAGAATTTGTTTCTGCCTCTCCTGTTGATCGGTTTGCTCCGCGGAAAGATAATCGTGCATCGTTTCTATCGTTAATAACGGTTCTTCTTGTCCGGTCATGCTAGCCACTAGCGCATCGAGCCGCCGAAGCAAAAACGGCGCCATCTTGGCTAAAGGCAGCTGTTTTCGGTCAATCGCCATATAAAACAAATATTCTTTGAGCATTCCGTTGAGCATCGTCGCACAATCCAGCGAAAAACGGCGCACTTTTTCTCCGTATATTTCTTCGATGGCCCGGCGATACCAGTTGAGCATTTTCGCACGAATGCGAAACACGAGCCGATGAACTTCATCATTGACTTTTACCGTTTGTTCGCCCATATGCATTTGGACTAGCTCTTTATGGCGGTAAAATTCCTCGATTTGCACAGACAGCTGTTTTTCAAATTTTTCCCGTGCTGACAATGCGGCATCATCGGCAATATCTTTCATTTTGTGAAAGAGAACGTCATAGTAATAACGCAAAATCGACACCGCAATTTCTTCCTTCGATTTAAAGTAATTATAAATTGAACCTTTCGCTATCCCGCTCTGCTCGGCAATTTCTTGCATCGATGTAGCATAATAGCCTTTCTGCGCAAACAGCTTCATTGCCGCCTGAATAATTTCTTCTTTCCGGTTCAATGTTTTCTCCTTCCTTATTCTTGTTTATGATTATTATAATAGATTCTTTTTTGGGAAAAAAACGAAACAAAAACGATGGATGGCCCGTTGCAACATGGGCCATCCTTCCATTTACTGTTTCATCCGTTCTGCCTTCGCTTGGCGAATAAAGAATAACTCATACATCACAGGAATGAGAATAAGCGTTAACAAAGTGGAAGAAGTAAGACCGCCGATCACGGTAATCGCCAATCCTTTGGAAATCAATGTTCCGGACTCGCTCGTCAGCGCCAATGGAATCAGCGCTGTCACCGTTGCAAATGCCGTCATTAAAATCGGCCGCAGCCGTGTTTTGCCTGCTTCCATAATCGCGGCGCGAATCGTCATTCCTTTTTGTTCACGATTTTGTCCAATGCGGTCGACAAGAACGATGGCGTTGGTCGTGACAATTCCAATTAGCATTAATAGCCCGATCATGACACTGATGGACAGCGGCTCTTTTGCGATATATAAGCCAAGAAGCGAGCCGATCGGCACGAAAATAAGCGAAGACAGAATGACAAACGGGATGCGCGCTTTTCCGAATGTGACAAGCATCGTAATATAGACAAGGCCAATGGCAATGAGCATCGCAATGCCAAGCTCCTGGAACGTTTGCATCGTCTCATCGCTGCCGCCCCCTCCCTCTAATGACACATCATCTGGAAGGTTCAGATCATTTTTCACATGGCGAATGACATCATTGGTGACTTTTTGGATGTTATCGCCAACGATTTGCGCGGATACACGGGCAAACACTTTTCCATTCAGTTTTTGAATTGATGTATACGTATCTACCTCGTTGACAGACGCCAGCTCAGAGACAGGAACAAGTCCTCTCTTTGTAAAAATCATCGTATTTTTCAGTTCATCTACCGATTGAAGATGTTGATTGTACGATAATTGAACGGTCCGCTCTTTTCCGTTTAGCGTTAATGCTCCGACCTCCACCGGCTTCGTGGCGTCGGCAATCGTTCCTAAAATTTGAAATCCAGAAACGCCATAAGCGGCCGCTTTTTCCGGGTCGATATCGACGACGATTTGTTTTTGCTTATCGGCGAAGTTGTTCGTTACATCTTTCAAATCATGGCGTTTATTTAAATAGGTTTCTACTTGTTTTGCTGCTTTTTGCAAGGAAGATAAATTGTTGGAATACAAATCAATATCGACATTGTTATTGGTCGGCGGACCGCCGCTCTCCATCTCGCGCACGCCGAACTTTGTCCCGGGTGCTTTTTCATTGACGATTTGTTCCATCTTTTTCTCTAGCTTTTTGATTAATGGCGCAACAGCAACATCTTCTTTTAAATTAATAAAATAGTTTGCCTGGTTTTGACGTTTTAGTCCGCTGCGATAATCACGGCTGCCAACGGCTGCGGTGACGTTTTTAATTTCTTTCTGCTTGACAAACATATTTTCTAATGCTAATGATACATCATTTGTTTTTTCCAGCGACGTTGAAGACGGGAGTTCAATGCTGGCGACCAACGTTTTTTGCTCTTCATTTGGCAAAAAAGTAAACCCTAGCGCCGGAGCGAGTGCAAATGAACCGACAAGCAATACCACCGATAGCAGCAAAACAAGCGCTTTATGGCGAAGCGCCCAGGCAATGACGCGTCCGTAAACACGCTGCAGCGCTCCTTCTTTTTCTTCCGGCGGAACTTTTTTAAAGGAGAATTTCGCCAAAATCGGCACAACCGTAACGGCAACAACCAAAGAAACCAACAGCGCGAACACAATGGTTAAAGCAAACGGCAGGAAAAATTCGCCGGTAATTCCGCCGACAAAGCCGAGCGGCAAAAAGACAACCACTGTCGTAATCGTCGAAGAGGTAATGGCTTTTAGTATCTCTCTCGTCGAATCTTGAATGAGTTCATCCGTTATTCCCGTTTTCGCCTTGCGCACACGGCGAAAAATATTTTCAATGACGACAATGCTGTCATCGACGACGCGCCCTACTGCTACGGCCATCCCTCCAAGCGTCATCACATTTAAAGAAATATCCATTCGATTGAGAAAAATGGAAGCGACCAATAGCGAAAGCGGAATGGACACGATCGCGATGACCGTCGCGCGCACATTGCGCAAAAAGAGAAGCACCGCAACCGAAGCGAACAGCGCCCCGAGCAATCCTTCCCGGACGAGCGATTCGACCGATTTTTTAATTCCTTCCGCCGAATCAAAACCGATGGTGTAATCGAATTTGTCCTTATACGAATCCAATACTTTGGTCACTTTGTCCGCCACTTCTACCGTGTTCGCGTCTTGCTTTTTCGTTACTGCCATCGATAGCGCTTCTTTCAAGTTATAGCGCGTAAACTCGGCCCGATCGGCAACCGTTTCGATGCTGGCGATGTCTTTTAACTTAATCGCTGGCTTTGCTTGCGCCGCAGCAGGCATGGATTGCAGCACCGGCGATGTCAGCGCCATATTTTCCAGCTCTTTCACCGTTTCTAGCTTTTCCTGCACACGAACCGGAATTTGCAGCGTATCGGTATGAACATTGCCGGCTGGGAAAGACATGTATTTTTCGTTGATTTGATCTTTAATCTGTGTCAGCGTCAATCCTGCCTGCAGCGCTTTTTGCTTATCGACAGTAATTTTTATAATTTCCTCCTTCTCCCCGCCGACAGAGATGGAGTTAATTCCATCAATTTTATTTAACTCAGGAATAACTTCTGTTTCTAATATGTTTTGCAAATCCACATCTTTCTTGGCAAATAAAGAAATATTAAAAATAGGAATCGTTCCAAATGAAAACCGGTTGACTTTCGTCTCCACATTTTCCGGAAGATCCGTGTCTTTTATTAATGTGTCAACTTGCCGTTCCACTTCCTCCATATCGGTATGAAACGGAAACTCGAGATTAATAACGGCCATGCTTTCATACGAAGAACTTTGCATGTTCTTTAGCCCTTCAAGCGATTTGAATTTTTCCTCCAGCTTCGCCGTTACTTGATCGTTTATATCTTGCGGCGACGCCCCCGGATAAACGATTTCAATCGATAATTGCGGAAACTCAATGTTTGGAAGCAAATCGACTTTCAGGGATGAAAACGAGTATGCTCCTAAAATAATCAGCAAAAAAGAAATAATGAATACGGCGACTGCATTTTTTAGGCTAAATCTTGTTAAAAAATTCATCCTTCCACCTCTTTCCCGTCGTCATTTCTAACCAATTGTTCATAGTTTTTTGCAACCGACTGGTCGTAATAAATATAGGCCCATTATAAAAGATTATTGGCAAACTTTCAATGAAATAAAAAATATAAAGTTTAAATTTGCCAACAAGAGGAAAAACTATCATCTATCTAAATTTATTTGCGGGGTGTGACAACATGAAAACAAGACAAGACGCCTGGTCTCACGAGGAAGATGTCGTGTTGGCGGAAACGGTGCTACGATATATTCGCGAGGGGGGAACGCAGCTTGCCGCATTTGAAGAAGTCGGCAACCGCTTGAACCGGACAGCGGCCGCATGCGGGTTCCGCTGGAACGCCGAAGTTCGGAAACGATATGTTGAAGCGATTGAACTGGCGAAAAAACAGCGCAAAGAGCGGAAGCGCGCGCTAGAAATGGCCAAAAAACTCCAAAAAGAAAACAACGCAGCAACGTTGCTTCCATCATCAGAAAACATTTCTTATCAAGGATCGTCGCCATTTCTCCCTGCTTCGACGCTCACCCTTGAGCAATGCATCGCTTTTTTGCAAACGTTAAAACACGACTACGAACAGGTCGAAGCAATGAAAAAAGAAAATGAACGATTAAAACAAGAACAGGTACAGCTGCAAAAACAGCGGGAAGAATTACAACAAAAATTGGAGCGCCTCGAAGCACAGCAATCCACTATTCAAGAAGATTATGAGGCATTAGTAAAAATTATGGAGCGTGCCCGTAAACTCGTGTTGGAAGAAGAGTACGGAGTGCCGCCAGCCCATATTTTCCGCATGGATAAAAACGGAAATTTGGAACATATTGCCCGTTCTTAAAAAAACGTCGCAGCCCATAGTCTGCGACGTTTTTCACATATTTACCGAGAAGTCTCCCACCTCTTAACAGAGTGTAGATGGGAGAGGTTCATTCTTCTCCAACCCGATAAATTTTGATGTCTTTTAAAAGTTCCCGCACGACGTATGACGCCATGATCAATCCGGCCACCGACGGCACAAACGCGTTGGAAGACGGCGGCATTTGCGCTTTGCGGATCGGCGACTGGTCATTGCCTACGACTTTGCGGACATCTTCGCGAATAATAATCGGCTTTTCATCAGAAAATACGACAGGAATCCCGCGACGAATGCCTTCTTTGCGCAATTTGGCACGGATGACTTTCGCGATCGGATCCGTGTGCGTTTTCGAGATATCGGCGATGCGGAAACGCGTCGGATCCATTTTGTTGGCGGCGCCCATGCTAGAAATAATCGGAATATTGCGCTTTAAACATTCCTTCATTAAATGCACTTTATAAATAATCGTATCAGAAGCGTCAATGACAAAATCAAGATCATAGCTGAAAAATTGCTCATATGTTTCTTCTGTATAAAACATTTGCAGCGCAATCACTTCGCATTCCGGATTAATATCGGCGATGCGTTCTTTCATCAATTCGACTTTCGGACGGCCGATCGTCGAAAGAAGCGCATGAATCTGCCGGTTGATATTCGTAATATCGACATTGTCCCGATCGACAAGAACGAGCCGTCCGATGCCGGAACGAGCCAGCGCTTCCACCGCAAAAGAGCCGACCCCACCGACGCCGAGAACAGCCACTGTTGCTTGTTTTAATTTTTCCAGCCCTTCTTTGCCGATTGCCAATTCGTTGCGTGAAAATTGATGTAGCATCAATATCCTCTCCGTTGCTTTATTGTAATTTCCATACCGTTTTTTATCCTACAATAATCGGCGCTTTATTTTCAATCACATTTTTATGCCAGCAAAAACAAAACCCTATGTAAAGGGCAGCCTTTACATAGGGAAGTAGCCTGGCATATGTAGCAAAATTTCAGCTGTCAGTCCCAATCGTGCCGTCGATGCCTTCGTTTTGAACCCGCTCCCAAGCAGGTGGGTGCCCTGTCCCAAGGTTTGCACTTCCTCGTACGGGGAGGCATGTACGCCGCTTGGAAACCCGGGCTCCCGTATAACTTATTGTTCGGTCAAAACAATAGGTTATACGACGAACACATCAGGACTATTTCTATTTGCTTTTATTGTATCACAGATTTGGTCGCTTGTGAACCTCCCCGCCCACATACTTTTGGGGAATAAAGGACGATAGGAACCTGCTTACTCTTCTTTTTTCCATTGAACCGCTAAATGCAATTCTTCTAGCTGCTGCTTGCTGACTGGACTCGGTGCTTCGGTGAGCAGGCAGCTGGCGCTCGCCGTTTTTGGAAACGCGATCGTATCACGCAAGTTGGACCGTCCCGCAAGCAGCATGACAAGCCGGTCTAAGCCAAGCGCGATGCCGCCATGCGGCGGGGTGCCGTATTCAAACGCTTCCAGCAGGAAGCCAAACTGCGCGCGTGCTTCTTCTTCGGTAAATCCCAAGGCACGGAACATCTTTTCTTGTACGTCGCGCTCAAAAATCCGCATCGATCCGCCGCCAAGCTCATAGCCGTTAAGAACAAGATCATATGCCTGTGCTCTTACCTTTTCTGGATTTGTTTCAAGCGCTGGCAAGTCTTCCCGTACCGGCATCGTAAATGGATGATGTGCCGCATAGTAACGCCCTTCTTCCTCGTCATACTCTAACAGCGGCCAGTCCGTAATCCAAAGGAAATGAAGCTTTGTGTCATCAATTAAATTTAAATCTTTGCCAAGCTTCAGCCGCAGGGCGCCAAGCGCATCGGCAACCACCGCTTTTTTATCGGCGACAAACAGCAATAAATCTCCTTCTTCCGCCTCGAGCGTTTGAACGAGTCCTGCTTGCTCTTCTTCGGTGAAAAATTTCGCAATCGGCCCTTTCAACCCGTCTGCTTCCACTTTCAGCCAAGCCAGCCCTTTTGCGCCGTAGCGGGCGACAAACTCGGCCAACGCATCAATATCCTTGCGGGAATACCGATCTGCCGCGCCTTTTGCATTGATCGCCTTTACTTGTCCGCCGTTGGCAACAGCGCCGGCAAATACTTTAAAGGAAGAATTCTTCACTATTTCCGATACATCGACAAGCTCTAAACCGAAACGCGTATCCGGCTTGTCTGAACCGTAACGGCTCATCGCCTCGTCATACGACATGCGCGGAAACGGAAGGGAAACATCGATTCCTTTCGTCACTTTTACAACGTGGGCCATCATACGTTCCGTTAAGTCCATAATCTCTTCTTGGCTCATAAACGATGTTTCGATATCGATCTGCGTAAACTCCGGCTGCCGGTCAGCGCGCAAATCTTCATCGCGGAAGCAGCGGGCAATTTGATAATACCGTTCAAATCCCGCAACCATTAACAGCTGCTTAAATATTTGCGGCGACTGCGGCAGCGCATAAAATTCGCCTGGATGAACGCGGCTTGGCACTAAATAGTCCCTTGCCCCTTCCGGCGTGCTTTTCGTTAACATCGGCGTTTCCACTTCCAAAAAACCTTCGCCGTCTAAAAAGTCGCGAACCGCTTTCGTCACACGGTGGCGAAGCTGCAGCGTACGGAACATCACCGGGCGGCGCAAATCTAAATAGCGATACTTCAAACGCACTTCTTCAGCAACGTCTGTTTGGTCAGAAATAATAAACGGCGGTGTTTTCGCTTCATTAATGATGGTGATCTGTTCGGCTTGAACTTCAATTTTTCCTGTTGGAAGATTTGGATTGATCGTTCCTTCTTCCCGGGCCACAACAGTTCCCTCGACGCTTAACACATATTCATTCCGCACTTTTTCAGCAACATGCAGCGCTTCCTGCGACACCTCTGGGCTGAAGACGACTTGCACGATGCCTGTGCGGTCGCGAAGGTCAATGAAAATCAGTCCGCCAAGGTCGCGGCGTTTTTGCACCCAGCCTTTGAGCACGACTTTCTCGCCAATCGCTTTTTCCGTGATTTCCCCGCAATAATAGGTCCTGCCAAACATGCTGATGCCCCCTATGATAATCGTTCTTTTAAGAAATCGATCAATGACGGCAACGGTACTTCCGTTTGTTCGCCTGTACTCATTTCTTTTATATTGATGACATTTTTGGCAAGCTCGTCATCGCCAAGAATCGCCACCAATTTCGCGTTTAACCGGTCAGCTGCTTTCAGCTGTGCTTTTACTTTGCGGTCCTGGTAGTCTTTATCAGCAACTATCCCTGCTTTTCGCAGCTGATTTACCAGCAGCACGGATTCCTCTTTTGCTCTTTCGCCGACAGCAACGACATAACAATCAATGCCTTCACGAACCGGCAATGTAATACCTTCTGCCTCCAGTGCGGCCAGAAGCCGCTCAATGCTAAGAGCAAAGCCAATGCCAGGCGTTTCTGGCCCGCCGATTTCCTGGACGAGCCCGTTGTAACGGCCTCCCCCGCATAATGTCGTGATTGCGCCGAACCCCTCGGCATCGCTCATAATTTCAAAAGTGGTATGGTTATAATAATCCAACCCGCGTACAAGACGCGCGTCCACTTCAAACGGAATGCCCAGCTTCGTCAAGTACGATTTTACTTTTTCAAAATACTGATGCGATTCCTCGTTCAAATAATCAAGGATGGACGGCGCTGTCGCCATTAACTCATGATCGCGGTCTTTTTTGCAGTCAAGGATGCGAAGCGGATTTTTTTCGAGACGCACTTGACAGTCTTCGCAAAGCTCATGAATCCGGCCCCGGAAATGGTCGATCAACGCTTGGCGGTGCGCTTTGCGGCTTTCCGCATCCCCCAGACTGTTAATCACTAATTTTAGTTGCTTTAATCCTAATGTTTGATATAGTTCCATCGCCAGCGCAATCACTTCCGCGTCCATCGCCGGATCGCTGCTGCCGAGCGCCTCGACGCCAAATTGCACAAACTGGCGGAATCTTCCAGCTTGCGGGCGTTCATAGCGGAACATCGGCCCTATGTAATACAGCTTCACCGGCTGATTCGGATTGCCGTACATTTTATGTTCCACAAACGAACGGACGACCGGTGCCGTGCCTTCCGGGCGAAGCGTCAAGCTTCTTCCGCCTTTATCTTCAAACGTGTACATTTCTTTTTGTACAATATCGGTCGTGTCGCCGACGCCGCGCAAAAACAGCTCCGTATGTTCAAAAATTGGCGTGCGAATTTCATGGTAATTGTAACGCTCGCAAATATCGCGGGCGATTTTTTCAATATACTGCCATTTTTCGGCTTCACCAGGCAAAATATCTTGCGTTCCTCTTGGAATTTGAAAAGCCATAACAAACCTCCTTTACCAAAATAAAAACGCCCTTGTTCCCTATAAATGATAGGGACGAGAGCGCTGTTCCCGTGGTGCCACCCTAATTGAAGCAAAAAAGCTTCCACTTGTTACCGATAACGCGAGACTCGCGTTCCCTTTTACTGGCGCCATGCACGTTCAAAGGGAAACCTACGGAGTGTCTTTCGTTAAGTCATCATGGAGAAATGCTTCCAGCCTCAGGCATTTCCTCTCTGGCCATGTGTATTCTTAACTACTTTTCTCCGTCATTGGTTGTTCATATGTACAATTTTTATAACTTATGTTACGAATGAAATCGAATTTTGTCAAGGAGAAAATCATTGTTTTTAGGAACGAAAAATTTGTTTTTTTAGCTTTTGTACGTCTCTTAGCGTCAAGCCAAACTCAGACGCTAATTCAAAGGCGGTATATTCCGCCTCTTTTCTCATAAATTCGTGAAAATCGACATGAAATAATTCGCTTGCCTTGCGATGGGCAAATTCTCCTTTCGCGCTATGCCGCATTTTTCTCATCCTTCCTCATGGAAATTCGTCGCATCCGTTTGTTTTATTCTTTCCTATTTCGGCAAAAAATAAAATAAAAAAAACGGGTGAACGTCATTCGTTCCCCGTTTTTTCCTTACTTTCAACAATGAGTGTCACTGGACCGTCATTAATGAGCTCCACTTCCATCATTGCACCAAATTTTCCAGTTTCCACGCGAATCCCTTTCTGCCGCAGCGCCTCGTTCAACGCTTCATACAGCGGCAGTGCATGATCCGGTTTTGCGGCTTCCATAAAATTCGGCCGCCGGCCTTTTCGGCAATCGCCGTATAACGTAAATTGCGAAACAGATAAAATATCGCCGCCAACATCCAGCACGGAAAGATTCATTTTTCCCGCTTCATCTTCAAAAATGCGCAAATGGGCGATTTTATCGGCGATAAAGGCGACATCCTCGAGCGTATCGCTATGGGTGACGCCGACAAGCAGGACAAGTCCGTGCCCAATCGCCCCGACCACTTCTCCATTCACCGTTACTTTTGCTTTTTTCGCTCGCTGTACGACTACTTTCATAAACCGTTTCCTTTCTAGTTATTCATGATTCGCTGTACCGAGTAAATATCTGGTATTTGTTTAATGCGGTCGACCACCTTTTGCAAATGGCTGACATTGCGAATCGCAATCGTCATATTAATCGTGGCGATTTTATTGCGGTGATCGGATCTGCCGGAAACAGCCGAAATATCTGTTTTTGTTTCATTCACCGCCTGCAGCACTTCATTGAGCAAGCCGCGGCGATCAAAACCGGTAATTTCAATATCCACGTTATATTCGCGGCTTGTTTTTGCATCGCTTTCCCATTCGACCGAAATTAAGCGGTCGGCCGCTTCTTCCGTCTGCACGTTAGGACAATCGACGCGATGGACGGAAATGCCCCGGCCCCTCGTAATAAAACCGATAATTTCGTCGCCGGGAACCGGGTTGCAGCAGCGCGACAGGCGGATCAGCAAATTGTCCACCCCTTGAACGCGGATGCCGCAATCGCGTTTCTTTCCAGCCGGCACTTTTGTTTCCGATATCGTCTCCGTCAATTTTTTCTGCTGCTCTTCTAAATCGCGCTGTTTTCGCCATTTGTCTGTTAAACGGTGAGCAATTTGCGCCGCGGTAATCCCATGATAACCGACAGCGGCGTACATATCCTCTTCGTTGGAAAAATTGAATTTCTCCGCAACGCGCTTGACGTTTTCCGCCGTTAAAATTTCTTTTACATCAAACCCGAGGCTGCGGACTTCTTTTTCAACAAGCTCTCTTCCTTTTTCAATATTTTCTTCCCGTCTTTGCTTTTTGAAAAACTGACGGATTTTATTTTTGGCATGGGACGTTTGCGCCAGCTTCAGCCAATCTTGACTTGGCCCGTATGAGTGCTTCGAAGTCAGAATCTCGACAATGTCGCCTGTCTGCAGCTTGTAATCGAGCGGGACCATTTTGCCGTTGACCTTGGCGCCGATCGTTTTGTTGCCAATTTCCGAATGGATGCGGTAGGCGAAATCAATCGGCACCGAGCCGGCCGGCAATTCGATGACATCGCCTTTTGGCGTAAACACAAACACCATATCGGAGAATAAATCCATCTTCAGCGATTCCATAAATTCTTCGGCGTTGCTTGCATCGTTTTGCCATTCTAAAATTTCCCGGAACCAAGAAAGCTTTTCTTCGAACGAATTCGGCTTAATGGTCTTCCCTTCTTTATACGCCCAGTGAGCAGCAATTCCAAACTCCGCGATTTGATGCATCTCAAACGTGCGAATTTGCACTTCAAGCGGCTCTCCTTTTGGACCGATTACAGTCGTATGGAGCGATTGATACATATTCGGCTTTGGCATCGCAATGTAATCTTTGAAACGCCCCGGCATCGGCTTCCAGCAAGTATGGATAATGCCTAATACGGCATAGCAGTCTTTAATGCTGTTGACAATAATGCGGACGGCAAGCAAATCGTAAATTTCGTTAAACTGTTTGTTTTGCATGACCATTTTGCGGTAGATGCTGTAAATATGCTTTGGCCGGCCGGAAATTTCGCACGGAATCTGAACCTCGTTCAGCCGTTCACGCACTTCCTGAATGACTTCTTCCAAATATTGCTCTCGTTCAGCCCGTTTTTTCTTCATTAAGTTCACAATGCGGTAATATTGCTGCGGATTTAAGTAGCGGAGAGCGGTATCTTCCAGTTCCCATTTAATCTTGGAAATTCCAAGGCGATGGGCCAACGGCGCGAAAATTTCCAATGTTTCATTGGCGATGCGCCGCTGTTTTTCCGCCGGCAAATGTTTCAACGTCCGCATATTGTGGAGACGGTCCGCTAATTTAATTAAAATGACGCGGATATCTTGCGCCATTGCCAAAAACATTTTGCGATGGTTTTCCGCTTGCTGTTCTTCCTGAGATTTATATTTAATTTTTCCCAGCTTCGTCACCCCGTCGACAAGCATCGCCACTTCAGCGCCAAATTCCCGTTCCAAATCTTCTTTTGTCGCCTCTGTATCCTCGACGACGTCATGGAGAAATCCAGCAGCGATCGTGGCAGGATCCATTTTTAAATCTACTAAAATCCCCGCGACCTGAATCGGGTGAATGATATACGGCTCCCCTGATTTGCGATATTGATCGCGATGGGCATGTTTCGCAAACTCATACGCCTTTTTAATAAATTCGACGTCTTTTTCCGACAAATAACAGCCTGCTTGTTCAAAAACTTGCTCCGCTGTCAATACTTGTTCATTGGCCATAGGATCCTATCACCTTTACGTATAATAAAATCATGTATTGATACTATTATCATGAAAAAAATTTTTCATGTAAAGAGTTATGCAATGTCGACCGTTGACATATTTAGACAACAACGGCTAATAAGAAAGAGCACTCATGAGAGTGCCCTTTTTATCCATTATAGCGAAAAAAGCCGATGATGTCGATGGTTAGAATTGCATGAGCGTTAAAATATCATAGCCCTCTAGCTTTTTGCGTCCGCCTAATTCGGTAAGCTCGATTAAAAAGGCAATGCCGGCTACGATGCCGCCAAGCTGTTCGACAAGCTGAATCGTAGCGCGAATCGTCCCGCCTGTCGCCAACAGGTCATCGGTAATTAACACCCGCTGCCCCGGCTTAATCGCGTCTTTATGCATGGTCAGCACGTCTTTTCCATATTCTAGACCGTATTCGACACGGACTACCTCGCGCGGCAATTTGCCTTCCTTGCGAACTGGGGCAAATCCAACTCCAAGCGCGTACGCAACCGGACAGCCAATAATAAACCCGCGCGCTTCCGGACCGACAACGATATCGATTTTCTTTTTGCGTGCATACTCCACAATTTGGTCTGTCGCATATTTATACGCTTCGCCTTTATCCATTAACGTCGTAATATCTTTAAACATAATCCCCGGTTTTGGGAAGTCAGGAACAATTGTAATATATTTTTTTAAGTCCATTACACATTTGCCTCCTCGTATGTTTGCGACCCTTTCATTTCGAAAAGACAACGCTTTAATTGTTCGTAAGTTGAATACAAAAGAAGATTTTCCAGCTCCAGCTGAGCTTGTTTTAGACGATACGTCGGCGATTCGTTTAAGTCACGCTTTGCCGGCTGCGGAATAAGCGATATCACTCCGTTGCGTTCGGTAATAAATTCGAGCTCTAAAAATACTTTTGCCATAAAGTGGACGGTTTCTTCCGTCCATCCACGTGCACGCGCCAATTGACCGCCATGTTTGGCGATATGAAACACGCCTTGCTTTCGTAAAAATGCATAAAACCATTTAAAATGGTCGCGCGTCGGCAGCGTGCGGAAAAAATGAATCTCCCTTTGATAGAATACCGCATAAATGCGCGCAGGTAAACTAGAACGCAACAACATTTTTAATATTTGTAATGACGGAGGCAGATCCAATAGCACTACATAGCGGCCGTCCAAGCAAAGAGCTGCCGCTTCTTCGCTGGAATGAATATAATGCAATTCATCCTTAAATAATGCCATATCTGCAAGCTGTTCCGTTTCTTTGCGAAACATAATGAGCAGCCGTTTTTCTTTCGGAAGCGATGCAATGAGGGAACGGATATCCCTTTGGCCGCGAACGTCAAATAATTGGCATTCGCGCACGGCGACGTCATAAATCACCAGCTGCGGCTTGCGCAATCCATTCCACTCATTTACGGCTAATTCGCCGACAACAGACACTTTTGCATCTGGAGCGATTTCATCATATAGATGACCAAATCCAAACCCAATGCCATCAACAGTGGCGCCATTTTCGGCAAAAACCGCCTTTAAATGAGATTGATCGGCGCCGATGCGGCGCATCATTTCGACGGAAACATTTTCAATTAAAAAAAGCGGCTTCGCATTGCCAACGCCAAACGGGGCGAATTGTTCCAGCTGTTCGGCTGCCGACAGCGTTAAATCGGAGACGGAACAAACCGCATCGACGACCGTAATCGGAGTGAAATCATCGTCTGACAACGTTTCATCGGCAAGAGCGTTCAGGCGCTGCCGCAATTCGTCAATATGGTCGATCGATAACGTCATTCCAGCTGCCATTGGGTGGCCGCCAAAATGCGGCAAGATATCACGGCATGTCGATAAGCTGGCAAAGAGATCAAAACCATGAATGCTTCGCGCTGAGCCTTTGGCAATTCCTTTTTCAGCATCAATGCTTAAAACGATCGTTGGCCGGTAAAATTGTTCGACTAGCCGGGAAGCAACGATGCCGATGACCCCCGGATTCCATCCTTCTTTCGCCACGACAAGCACTTTATGCCTGGCCGGCGGAAACTGTTCACGAACGATTTGCGCCGCTTCTTCCGCTATTTCAGCTACTAACTGCTGGCGTTCGCGATTAAGGTCATCCATTTCTTTCGCCAGCCTTTTCGCTTCCGCTTCATCCTCGGTCATGAGCAGCCTTACAGCCGGGTCCGCTCCGCCTAAACGTCCAACCGCATTCATTCGCGGCGCGATCACAAAGCCAACCGTCTGTTCGTTGATTTCCTTCGCTTCTATCCTGCACTGCTGCCATAAGGCGCGCAAGCCGATGCGCTTCGTGCGGCGCAGTTCTTCAAGTCCTTGCGCAGCCAGCAAGCGGTTTTCCCCCGTCAAAGGCACCAAATCAGCGATCGTCCCAATGGCGACGACATCCAATAAATGGCGCGGAACATCCCCAAGCAATGCATGGGCAACTTTAAACGCTACCCCGACGCCGGCTAGTTCACGAAACGGATATGTACTTCCAGGTTTTTTTGGATGAATAATTTCATACGCTTCCGGCAACACCGGTCCCGGCTCATGATGGTCGGTCACAATAATGTCCATGCCAAGCTCATTGGCAAGGGCCACTTCCTTCACCGCCGCGATGCCATTATCCACCGTAACAATAAGAGAAACTCCTTGCTCCTTCGCGCGGCGAAAAGCGGCTTCATTCGGACCGTATCCTTCGGTAAAGCGATTGGGAATGTAAAAATCAACAACAGCACCGGCTTCTTTTAAAGCGCTAACCATGACAGTCGTGCTGCATACACCATCGGCATCATAGTCACCGTATACTAAAATAGACTCGCCTTGCCGTATCGCCCGATTTATCCTCGCAATCGCCCGTTCCATTCCATCGAGCAAAAATGGATCATGAAACGGCTGCTTGAGCGGATGCAAAAAAGCGTCTGCCTCTTTTGCCGTACAAACGCCGCGATGCACAAGAAGCTTGGCAATCAGCGGGTCGATGTGCAACTGTTCTGCTAAATGTTTAACGATATGTTCGTCAGGATGCTTCACATCCCAACGCGTTTTTGCTATTAACATGTATCCCACCTCAACTCTTCCTATTATACAAAAAAAAAAAAGGGTGGGCAATGAAGTTACGTGTTTTTTTCCGGATGATACGGATTGATGTGTACCATCACATTTTCCACGCGCGGAAGCGTCAGCAGCTTTTCCTTCACTTTTTTGCCGATGCGGTGCCCTTCTTCGACGGTGATAAAAGGATCCACGGCAATTTTTAAATCGACAATGACGTAATGCCCATGTTCGCGCGCATGCAGCTCATGAATTTGTTTGACATCGGGAAACGACAATACGGCCTTGCGCAAATATTCCGTTTCCTCTTCATGCAATACATGGTCAATCGCCGTATGAATCGATTCCTTTCCCAGATCCCACGCCATTTTTAACACGAGAACGGAAACAAACAACCCTGCAACCGGGTCGGCATATAGGAGCCAATCGATCTTCCATCTTCCTCCTATTATTGCCGCGCCAACCCCGATGAGGGCGGCAATCGAGGAGAAAACGTCCGAACGATGTTCATAAGCGTTGACGATAATGGCGTTGCTGTTTAATTTTTTTCCTAGGCGATATTTATAGCGAAACATCGCTTCCTTTACCAAAATCGAGAGAACTAGCACATATACCGCAATGATTTCCGGCGGCCTGAGCGGCTGAAAAAAAGCAAGCACGGCCGATCGGCCGATTTCTATTCCAATAATAAATAAAAGCACCGCTACAATAATGGCAGCAATCGACTCGGCTTTCCCGTGGCCGTACGGATGGTCTTCATCCGGCGGCCGCTTCGCCGCGCGCAAGCCGATCCATACCGCGAGCGATCCGGCGACATCGGAAGCAGAGTGAACGGCATCGGCAAGCAGCGCCTTGCTGTTGCCCAGCACTCCCGCCACTCCTTTAACAACGGCAAGCACAACATTGCCGATGATTCCAACGATGGCGGCAAATTCCGCTTGGCGAAAACGTTCTTCCTTTTTCATGCCCCTCCTCCTTTCTATTCCATGCCTGCCTCCCATAGTTTATCCGTTTTTTCATTTTCTCAATAAGGAAAGGATATTTTATCCGCGAACATTGCCACGATAAACAAAAAAGTGCTCCGCTTTTTTACGGAGCACTTTTTGGATGAATCCCATCGATGATGTTGGGCTTATACTTGCGGTTTCAGCTCTTTCGCGGAGCTCTTTTTTCCTTTTCCTTTTTTCAGCTGGTTTCCTTTCCAAACTACCCATAATTGCGACGCAATGCATAATGAAGAGTAAACACCGCATATAAGCCCAGCGAGCAGAGCGATATTAAAGTTAAAAATCGCTTCGCTGCCAAAGATTAAAAGAGCGACAACGGTAAAGATAACCGTTAATACCGTATTAATCGAACGGGTAAACGTTTGTTGCAGCGCTCTGTTGACAATATGTTTCAAGTCGTCTACCGTTTTCACTTTCCGCTTCTTCATCAAATCGCGGATGCGGTCAAACGTAACGATCGTATCGTTGATCGAATAACCGATGATCGTCAGCACCGCGGCGATAAACGTCAAATCCACCTCCAGCCGCGTCAGGCTGAAAAAGGTGATAATGAAAAACGCATCATGAAGCAGCGCGACAATCGCCGCCAGCGCCATATATAGCTCAAAGCGGATCGTCACGTAAATAATGATTCCAAGCGAGGAAATCAGCACGGCAATAAACGCGTTGCGCGCCAATTCTTTTCCAACGACCGGCGACACCGTGCTCACGTTTGGCTCGGAGCCGTACTTTTGTTTAAAATGCGATTTCAGCTCGGCAATCTCCTTTTTGTTTAATACGCCGATAAAGCGAGCCACACCAACGTTATTACGGTCGCCGGACAACACAACATCCTCCGGTTTCAGCCCAAGCTGCCCGAATTCATCTTTTAGCTGTTCCGCGTTTATCGGCTTGTCGCTGATCACTTCGACGCGCGTCCCGCTCGTAAAATCGATGCCAAGATGAAGTTTCATCGTTAATAAGGCAATAATCCCGATTGCCGTTAGCAAACCGGAAAAAATGAAAAATTTTTTACTATGTTTTACGAAATCCCAACGATCAAATCTTGTCGGCACTTCCGTATCATCCGTTGTTTCCGCGATATTTAAGATTTCCGATTTTTTTACGCCGAAATAGCCTGGTTTATTGTTCAGCCAGCGGCTTTGGACAAGCAGGCCAAGCAACAGGCGCGTGCCGTACACCGCCGTGATGAAGCTGGCTAAAATGCTGATGATGAGCATCGTCGCAAATCCTTTGACCGAGCTCGTCCCGTAAATAAAAAGAACGACACCAGCGATAATCGTCGTAATGTTCGCATCCAAAATCGTCGCAAACGACCCTCTGTTTCCCGAACGGAACGCCGACATAATCGACTTGCCGAGCTTAATCTCCTCTTTAATCCGCTCGTACGTAATGATGTTGGCATCTACCGCCATCCCGACACCTAAAATAAGAGCGGCAATTCCCGGCAATGTCAACACGCCGTTCATCAAGTCAAAAATAAGAAGAATCAAGTAAATATACACCAACAATGTGATGACCGCGATAACCCCTGGCAAGCGATAAAACAAAATCATAAAGAGGAAAATCGCAGCTACTCCTACAATGCCGGCAAAAATCGTTTTTTGCAGGGCGTTTTGGCCAAACTGTGCTCCGACCGATGTTGAGTAAATCTCTTTTAATTCTACTGGAAGCGCGCCAGCATTAAGCAGATCGGCTAATTGTTGCGCCTCTTTAACGGTGAAATTGCCCACAATGGAGACATCCGTTTGGTTAAATACTTGGTTTACCGCTGCCGCAGAAATAAATTTTGGATGTGCTTTTCCCGCTTCTTTTCGATAGGAGTCTTCTCCCTCTTTAAAATCAAGCCAAATGACCAGCAAGTTATTTGGAGGCCCCATTTTATATACTTTTTCAGTCACTTGCTTAAATTTATCGGCGTCTTTTAATTTAATCGCGACGCTTGGCTTGCCGTTCTCATCGAAAGACAGCTTGGCCCCACCTTGGACAAGGTCGCTTCCATCCATTAGCACGTTGTCATTGACGTCGCGGAACGTTAATTTTGCCTGCGTCGATAAAATTTCGCGCGCCTGGTTTTGATCTTTGATCCCAGCAAGCTGAACGCGAATGCGGTTTTTTCCTTCGATTTGAATGTTCGGTTCGCTTACGCCGAGCACGTTAATCCGTTTGTTTAACGCGCTGACCGTGCTTTTTAGCGTTTCTTGATCAATTTTATCGCCTTTTTTTGCCGGCTTTACTTCATAAAGCACTTCAAAGCCGCCTTGCAAATCAAGGCCTAATTTAATGTTATGTACAATTCCTTGAATCGTCGGCCCCATCACTCCTGCCAGAAGCAAAAGCAACAGGAAAAACGCGACAATGCGACTGCGTTTCACCATCGTAAAAAATCCTCCTTCAGTTCATCTTCCTGTTAAGGGCCCGTCCTACTCCGCTAACAGGAAAAGTTCAGTTTCACGTTTTGCGACAACTGGTTTTGCATCCGCCGGCATCAAGATATCTCTCAATATTCCAATTATGAAACAGCAAACGAAAACTGTCAAATTCCTACATCACTATAATAATTCCTCCAACATCGCCTCTAAATCATCATCACCCGCCAAACGCTGTTCTTTATAGGATTGCATCGTAATAAATGACATATATTCGCCAATTTGCAGCGATAAAATATCATTGACAAGCTCATATAATTTTCTTTCTTCTCCATTTTTCCACTTCTTTTGCGCTAGACATTCCCATATTTGATCGATGGTCACTTGCTCGTAGCCGAGCAGGCGAAATTCATCATACTTGCATTGCAGCGCCGGCATCAGCAGTTCGCGCAATTCCTTTTGTTTTTCCTTTTCCATTTTTTCCTCTTCCCCCTCTGGCATGCTCGCCCACAATACTTGTCATGCTTGTTTATATGTACTGCATATAGTTAATTGTATAAAAGATTATGGTATTTGAGAAGGTAGGGAGAGGCGATGTCTAAATTTTTACAAGGAACGATGATTTTAATCGTTGCCGGCTTCATCACAAGAATACTTGGATTTGTCAATCGCATTGTTGTCGCACGTGTCATCGGCGGGGAAGGCGTCGGCTTATATATGATGGCGATGCCGACATTAGTGCTTGCCATTACCATTACGCAAATGGGGCTCCCTGTTGCCATTTCCAAACTCGTCGCGGAAGCGGAAGCCGTCGGCGATCGGAAAAAGGTAAAAAAAATTCTCGTCGTCTCGTTAACGATTACCGGCACGCTTAGTTTAGTCTTCTTTCCTGCGATGATTTTGCTCGCCCCGTTGTTAGCACGAACATTATTCACTGACCCGCGCACCTATTATCCATTAATTGCTATCGCTCCGGTCGTTCCGATCGTCGCCATTTCTTCCGTGCTGCGCGGATATTTCCAAGGGAAACAGCAAATGAAACCGTACGCCTTTTCCCAGCTTTTAGAACAAATCGTCCGCATCAGCTTGATCGCCATGTGCACAAAAGCGTTATTGCCGTATGGCATTGAATACGCCGCTGCCGGCGCCATGTTCTCCTCAGTGATCGGCGAATTGATGTCGCTCATCTATTTGCTTTGCATGTTTCAATTGAAAAAATCGATCAAACTGCGGACAAAGTTTTTCCACTATGTCAAAGCAGGAAGAGAGACGTTTACCAGCTTAATGCGCATCGCGCTGCCAACGACAGGAAGCCGTCTCATCGGTTCGCTTTCCTGGTTTTTAGAACCGATCGCCGTCGCCAACAGCTTGGCTATTGCCGGAGTTGCCACCTCCCTGGCGACAAAACAATACGGCCAGCTCACCGGTTACGCGCTTCCATTATTAATGCTGCCTTCCTTTATTACGTATTCATTGTCGACCTCACTGGTCCCAGCAATCAGTGAAGCGATGGCGCAAAAACAGACGCTGCTCGTGGAGCACCGCATTCAGCAGGCCATGCGCCTGTCGCTTGTGACCGGCGGCCTTTCCGTCGTCGTTTTATACGTATTTGCCGAACCGCTCATGCAATGGATGTACGGAACAAGCGAAGCAACGATTTTTGTGAAAGTGATGGCACCGTTTTTCCTTTTTTATTATTTTCAAGGTCCGCTCCAAGCCGTACTGCAAGGCCTTGATTTGGCAAATGCGGCGATGATCAACAGCCTGATTGGCGCTGTAGTAAAGCTGGCCTGCATTTTTGCGCTTGCCACGCAGCCTAGTTTAGGAATTATGGGGGCGGCGCTAGCGATCGCCATCAATACGGTGCTTGTCACCTTGCTCCATTTTGCAACGGTTGTCAAGGCGGTGTCCTGTTCCATTTATGCCATGGAATATATGAAAGCATTTCTATCTATGGTTGCAGCCGGGATTGTCGGATATGTATCCTTTCACTATTCTTTCGCTTACCTCCCGCTTTCGCTGCAAACATTGGCATCTATCATCGTGACCATTATCGTTTACTCGCTTTTATTAATCATTTTTCAATTAATTAGGCGGGAAGAGCTTGCCTATATTCCGGGAATCGGCGCCTTCATCACGAAAAAAAAGCGCAAATAAACTTCTAAACATGTCCAAAGCGGAATATACTTTGGTGAAACGTATTATCAGGGACAGGGGGGAAGAGAGATGTCAAGATGGGGAACAGCGGTTGTTTACGGGGTTGTTACTATTTTCTTGCTGGCGGCAGTGATCAGCTTCTTTCTATCTCTTATCCTCAAGTGGACAGATGTGCAGGAAGCTTCATTAACATGGATTATTTTTGCTGGGTCGCTTCTTTCCATGTTCATCGGCGGGCTGATCGCCGGCGGAAAAGGAAAAGAAAAAGGCTGGCTGACCGGTGGTATGACCAGTTTATTATTTACTGCCATCATATTTCTCTTTCAATTTTTAGGATTGGCAAAATCCTTTACCTTGGAACAATGGATTTATCACCTTATCTTTTTCGTCGCGGCAGCACTCGGCGGCATCGTCGGCGTCAATATGAAAGCATCGCGCAGCTAAAAAAACGGCTACCTTTTCTTATTGGTAGCCGTTTTTCTATTATTTGTTGTTACCTTCCGCTACTACTTCACGCACCGCTGAGCGGTCATATGTAAGACGAGTGCCGTCTCCTGCACGAATCACCACTTTATCTTCATCAACGGAATCGATGATCCCGTGCAAGCCGCCAATCGTAATGATTTTATCCCCTTTTTTCAAATTCGCCTGCATTTGCTGCACCGCACGCTGTCTTTTTTGCTGCGGCCGAAGCAGCAGGAAGTAAAAAATGACAAAAAACAGGATAATTGGCAATAAATTTGCAATCGCTGCGTTCATTCCTTTCCCTCCTTTCGCGATCGTTAAAAGTTTTTCGCATTTGGTTTATTGAAACCGTAACGCTCGAAAAATTCCTCGCGGAAATCGCCGAGACGATCTTCGCGAATCGCTTGTCTCACTTGCTCCATTAATTTTATCAAAAAATAGACGTTATGGTAAGAAGTCAAACGAATGCCAAACGTTTCTTCACATTTGATGAGATGGCGAATGTACGCGCGCGTATAATTGCGGCAAGTGTAGCAATCGCAGTTCGGATCAAGCGGCGAAAAGTCTCGGGCGTATTGGGCGTTTTTAATGACGACTCTTCCTTCGCTTGTCATTACCGTTCCGTTGCGGCCGATTCGCGTCGGCAGCACGCAGTCGAACATATCGATACCGCGAATCGCTCCGTCGATCAGCGAATCAGGCGAGCCGACTCCCATTAAATAGCGCGGCTTATTCGCCGGCAACAGCGGCGTCGTAAACTCGAGCACCCGGTTCATCACTTCTTTTGGCTCGCCAACAGATAAACCTCCGATTGCATACCCTGGAAAATCTAACGACACTAAGTCCTGCGCGCTCTGTCTGCGCAAATCTTCAAATTCTCCGCCTTGTACAATCGCAAACAATCCTTGTTCCGCGGGACGCCGATGTGCTTTTAAACAGCGTTCCGCCCAGCGGCTTGTCCGCTCTACCGACTTTTTCATATATTCATGTGTGGATGGATACGGCGGGCATTCGTCAAACGCCATCATAATGTCCGAGCCAAGCGCGTTTTGGATTTCGATCGCCTTCTCCGGCGATAAAAACAGTTTATCGCCGTTTAAATGATTGCGGAAATATACCCCTTCCTCCTCAATACGGCGAAATTCGCTTAAACTAAACACTTGGAAACCGCCGGAATCGGTTAAAATGCCGCGGTCCCAGTTCATAAACGAATGAAGGCCGCCCGCTTCCTGAACAATGTCAGGCCCCGGGCGCAGCCAGAGATGATACGTGTTGCTTAAAATCACGCCAGCGCCCATTTCCTTCAATTCTTCCGGCGATAACGTTTTTACGGTCGCAAGCGTGCCAACCGGCATAAACATCGGCGTTTCAAACGAGCCGTGCGGCGTGTGAAGAATGCCGAGACGCGCTCCAGTTTGTCTGCATGTTTTGATGAGCTCGAAACGAATCGGTGATGTCAATCGAACGTTCCCCTTTCTTAAATAATCAACATCGCATCGCCAAAGCTAAAGAAGCGATAGCGCTCTTTTACCGCCACATGGTAGGCATGCAAAATATTTTCGCGGCCGGCAAGCGCACTGACAAGCATGATGAGCGTAGATTTTGGCAAATGGAAGTTGGTTACTAATCCGTCGATTCCTTTAAACTCGTAGCCAGGATAAATGAAAATATCGGTCCAGCCGCTTTCCGCGACAAACTTGCCGTCATGTCTCGTCGCAATTGTCTCTAGCGTGCGCGTCGAGGTGGTGCCAACAGCGATAATGCGGCCGCCTTGCTGTCTCACCTCATTTAACAGCTGCGCGGTTTCCTCGGGCATTTGATAAAATTCCGCATGCATATCATGCTCCTCAATGTTTTCGACACTCACCGGACGAAACGTGCCAAGTCCGACATGAAGGGTGATAAACGCGATATGCACCCCTTTGGCGCGGATATCGTCCAAAAGCGGCTTGGTAAAATGCAGACCCGCTGTCGGCGCCGCCGCTGATCCCACCTCGCGGGCATAGACGGTTTGATAGCGTTCCGGGTCCTCTAATTTTTCTTTAATATACGGAGGCAGCGGCATTTCCCCAAGCTGTTCGAGCACTTCATAAAAAATGCCTTGATAGGAAAACTCCAACACGCGGCCTCCATGCTCTAACGTATCCACACATACCGCTTTCAGCCGCCCGTCGCCAAATGTTATTTCCGTGCCGACTTTCACGCGTTTCGCCGGCTTCACTAGCGTTTCCCAGCGGTCTCCTTCCAATTGTTTCAAAAGCAATACTTCAATATTGGCGCCTGTATCTGTTTTTTCGCCATAAAGCCGCGCCGGCATGACACGCGTATCATTCAGCACGAGGCAGTCCCCTTCACATAGATACGAGATAATATTGCGAAAAGTTTCATGGCGGATTTCCCCGGTTTTTTTATTTAACACCATCAGCCGCGAAGCATCGCGGTTTGGCAGCGGCGTTTGCGCAATCAATTCTTCTGGCAGTTCAAAGTCAAACAAGTCAATTTTCATGTTGCTCTCCTTTCTTTAGCGAAACCTTCCTAGCACATAAAAAATAAGCGATAGCACCACGCTTAGCAAAATCGATGTGACAACCGGAAAATAAAACGTCATATTTCCTTTGCGGATAATAATATCCCCGGGGAGCCGGCCGAGTTTTATAAACTGCATGAAAAACCCGATGATAATGAGAACCGCACCAATCGTCATAATGAGCTTAGGCAGGCTGTTCATCGTTTTGGAACCTCCATTCCAAAATGTTCGTACGCTATCGGCGTCACAATGCGGCCGCGCGGCGTCCGCTGCAAAAAGCCGATTTGCAGCAAGTACGGCTCATACACGTCTTCAATCGTCTGCGCCTCTTCGCCGATCGTCGCGGCAATCGTATCAATCCCTACTGGTCCGCCGCTAAACTTTTCTATAATCGCTGTTATTAGTTTATGATCGATATGGTCCAGACCTAACCGGTCGACTTGCAGGAGCTCAAGCGCTTCCTCTGCCAGCGGAAAAGTGATCGCCCCGTTTCCCCGCACTTGCGCGAAATCGCGGACACGCCGCAGCAGGCGATTGGCGATGCGCGGCGTGCCGCGAGAGCGCCGTGCGATTTCCACTGCCGCTTCCGGCGCGATCTCTACCTGTAAAATCTCCGCTGTCCGTATTACAATCTGGGTAAGATGCTCTACATGATAATACTCTAACCTGCTGATAACGCCAAACCGATCGCGAAGCGGGGCAGATAAAGCACCCGCCCTTGTTGTGGCTCCAACGAGAGTAAACGGCGGCAAATCAATGCGAATGGACCGGGCTGTCTGCCCTTTGCCGATGACAATATCCAAACAATAATCTTCCATCGCCGGATACAGCACTTCTTCCACCGTACGGTGCAGCCGGTGAATCTCATCAATAAATAATACATCACCTGGTTCTAATGACGTTAAAATGGCTGCCAAGTCGCCGGGGCGCTCAATCGCCGGACCGGAAGTGGTGCGCAGATGGACACCCATTTCATTGGCGATAATCGCCGCCAGCGTCGTCTTTCCCAGTCCCGGCGGGCCGTACAACAGAACATGATCAAGCGTTTCCTCGCGCATTTTTGCCGCTTCAATAAATATTTTTAAATTGTCTTTTACTTTCTCTTGTCCAATATATTCATGCAAAAACTTTGGGCGGAGACTGTGTTCAAGTGAAACGTCTTCACGGTGGACGTCACCGGAGACAAGGCGTTCTTCCACTTCCACCCCTCCCTTTATTTTAACAGTTGCTGCAGCGCGCGCTTCACATATTGCTCAGTAGATAAGTTTTCTTTGCTAAGCGCTGGTATGACTTTTTGAATTTCCTTTTCCCCGTAGCCGAGCGCTTTTAATGCCGCGATGGCCTCCTCAAGCGCAGCGGTGTAAAGCGATCCCGTCTCCTCCTGTTGGGAAACGAAGGCGGCATGCGGCCTAGGCGCAATCGCCGCCAGCTTTCCTTTTAAATCAAGGATCATTTGCCGGGCCGTTTTTTTTCCGACCCCTGGGAACTTGCATAAAAACGCTTCATTTTCTTGTTCAATCGCTTCAACCAGCTGCTCCGGCTGCCCCGCGGCTAAAATCGCCAATCCGCCTTTGGGGCCAATTCCAGATACTTGCAATAGTTTGGCGAACAGCATTCGTTCCTCACGGGTGCGAAATCCGTACAAAGCAACGATATCTTCACGCACGTACTGATATGTATAAACGGTTACCATCGTATCGCGGCTTTCTTGAAAGGAAAACGGATTCGGGGTAAAAATTTGGTACCCAACGCCATTGTTGTCGATGACAATGTATTCCGGGCAGACATAATCGACATACCCGCGGACAAATTCGATCAACGCTGTGCTCCTCTCCTTTTCTTTCTGCCTTTCCATTGTATCATACCATTACATTATAACAAAAAGCGAATGTATATTCCTGTTTGGAACATAAAAAAAGACTTACCAAAAATGATAAGTCTTTTTATCGGATCACGGCAAAATGGCGATATGTTTCAATCACATCTTTATATTGCGCTTTCGAGAGGACGCGAATTCCTTTTTTCAATTGTTCGTGCTGACGGCTTTCCAGTTTTTTTACATCAATTTGAAAGAAAGATTGGATAATCTTATTGGAACGGGTCGGTTTTCCATTAAAAATCGACAACGTTCCATCTTCGGTAATTCCAAAATAGCCGTTTGCCTTTAAAAGGGGCGAAATATCGTTTACCGTTTTGCGGAATATAATCGTCTGATCATCCATATTAATGAGCTGCCAATCCTTATATTTTTTCCATATCTCTTTCAGCGAAACAACCGTTTCTTCCCTCGTTTCTTGGCTCACTTCTCCATCTAAGTATTGCCGTTGCAAAATCACCGTCATTTTTACGGAATCTGATGCGGCAGCAACATTGTCGATAGGCAAGGCAAACAACATCACCATGAAGAAAGCGGCAAGAATTCGCATCTCCATTTCCTCTCTTTCATGATAAAATTAACGATACCCCTATTTCTATTTTCGCCTATATGAGCAATTTTATCCATTTTCTCTCCTCATTCTGCCGTTATTATTTTTGCAAAGCGGCACTTCTATGTAGTGTTTGTCGAACAATATCGAAAAAAATTCCCGATGTCTTGAGACATCGGGAATGCGTTTCATTGTTTATTCGTCTTCCAGCACGGACTCGTCTAAATTATGGTACACTTCTTGCACATCATCGTCATCTTCAAGCGTATCGATCAGTTTTAGCATTTTCTTTAAATCTTCGCCAGCAAGCGTCGTATACGTTTGCGGAATCATCGTAATTTCCGCGCTGGCAAACGTAAAGCCTTTTTGTTCTAATTGTTCCTTCACTTCTTCAAACGTTTCCGGTGTCGTATAAATTTCAAACGAATCTTCGGTCGTTTCCATTTCCTCCGCTCCCGCTTCAATCGCCTGCAGAAGCATCTCATCTTCGTCAATGTCGAGTCCTTCGCGCGCGATAACGAGCAGTCCTTTGCGCTCAAACAAATAAGAAACACAGCCGGTTTCTCCTAAATTGCCGCCGTTTTTCGAAAAGGCCACGCGTACGTTCGAAGCGGTACGGTTTTTATTATCCGTTAAGCAAACAACCATCACGGCAACGCCGCCAGGCCCGTATCCTTCGTAGCGGATTTCTTCATAGTTTGTATGTTCCTGGTTTCCCGTTGCTTTTTTAATCGCACGTTCAATATTTTCACTTGGCATGTTAGCGGCTTTTGCTTTTTCGATTACCAGGCGCAAGGCTGGATTAGACGCTGGATCGCCTCCACCTGTTTTTGCCGCTACATAAATTTCTTTCGCCAATTTCATAAATAATTTGCCGCGTTTCGCATCTTGTGCATTTTTCCGGCGTTGGATGTTCTTCCACTTCGAATGTCCAGCCATCGAAATTTCTCCTCTCATCGCAACGAAATTTCCGATATTACTATACCAAAAAAAGAGGAAAATGTCATATGGAAAAGGGAGCGCCTAAAAAGGTGCTCCCTTTTTACAATCGTTAACGTGTGTTAGCCGGACGTTCGTTAATTTTTCCATCGATAAAAATCGTTTTTAGATCCCGTTCGATTTCTTTCAATGGCCGGCCGCGGCGAATATCGTTGTCGATGGTGCGGACGCGGTTGTACATGCTCGGGTTGGAAACAACGCGCACATGTTTTCCTTTCGTATACGGTGCGACCGCTTGGGCGACGAGACGCTCAATACGATCTCTCTGCTTGTCATTCGTTGAAATCGCAACCAGCACATGGTTACGGTAAACAAGCGTCCGCGCATCGTTGACTCCTTTTACTGCATCGGCACGGCGGGAAATCGTCTCGGCTAAGTTCCCGCTATAGCTTCTATAGTAAGAAGGAACTGTTTTACTTTCCATCGAATTTAAATGCCCATGGTAGTTGCGGTCCGCATCCCCGAAATCCGTATTGCGCGGAAGCGCAGGCACATCCGTATCAAAACGGGTAACCCCTGGAACACCCGTGCGGTTGTTGTCGGTAGCAAAGTAATCCGTTACCGGTCCGCGGCGGCTTAATATATAGTTATTGTCGTAATTGATGGCATTTGTTCCATAGCGGCCGTAACGGAAGTCATCAGCAAAACGCTCAGTGGAATAATAGCCGATCGGACGCGTCGCATCATTGTAGCGTCTATCATCGTTGTCCGCATAATTGGCGCACGCAGCCATCGCGCTTAAGATGGAAACAGCCCCGATGATTTTCATTGCGTTTCTCAATGGAAAAACCCCCTTGTTTTCCTTCGCACCAGGCCGAAAAAACATCTTTCGGCCTTATTATTAGCTTGGCGAAGGAATGGGGGTTTTATGGCTGTCAGTTAGCGGCAATATTAAAATTTTGGCGGTGCAATTGCCAATTGCCGTTTATGCTGCGAGCGTTTATGCAGGCGTTCAATAATTTGCCGGTCCTTTTCCGGAATTTCTTCTCCCTTTAGATACTTATCAATCATTTCGTATGTCGTTCCCATCTCATTTTCATCTGTCTGTCCTTCCCATAATCCCGCGCTTGGCGCTTTTGTAATAATTTCCTCAGGAACGCCAAGAATGCGCGCCATTTCACGTACTTCACCTTTTGTAAAATGAATGAGCGGCACTAAATCGACTCCGCCATCTCCGTATTTGGTAAAGTAGCCGGTATGCCACTCTGCGGCATTATCCGTTCCGACTACGATATACCCATAATTATTGGCGACGGCATACAACGTTGTCATGCGCAAGCGCGCTCTCGTGTTGGCATCTCCTAACCGCGCCGTTTCTTCATTCCATTCCCCTTTTTCTTTCAGTTTTTTTTCCACTTCCCCAAATAACGTATTGTGCGTTTCCGTTAAATCAATAATAAAATGTTTAATGCCGCAGCTTTCCACTACTTTTAATGCGTCTTCCATATCTTTCGGATTGCTTTTGCACGGCATAATCAGCCCGAGCGAGTTGTCGGGAAACGCACGTTTAATTAAATGGGCGACCACCGCAGAATCAATGCCGCCGCTAATTCCGACAATCGCCCCGTTCAATCCGGCATTCGCTACTTGTTCGCGCAACCATTGAATCAGCTTTTCAATCTTTTCTTGCATCGTTTTTCGACTTCCTTTCTCCCAAAAATGGCATATATTTATTTTAGCATACTTACAATCTTATGGACAAAGGATTCCCGTTCCTTACGGGCAATCGCGAGCCGTCTGTTATATTTTAATGCAAAGCGCCATTCCCGGAAAATATCGGCTGGAAATAAAAGCGCGTGTAGAAACCACGGTTTGGCAAGCCAATCGGAAAAAGGAGAAAACCGGGACAAATCAGAAAAAGACCATTGCAAATGCGGCAATATCCGGCTCGCATACTGCAAATAGTCAATGGCCGGAGAAGCGATGGCAGCAGCATCGTAGTCGATTAAGTATACTTTTCCCTTTTTCGTTCGTAAAAAATTATGGGCGGCAACATCACCGTGAATGATCGCAACCCTTTCCCTCGCTAACGATGATATATAATTGGCGCAAGTGGAAAGACAATATTCGGCATATTGCATCGTAAAGGCGATATCTTCTTTTTCCATAATTTTCTCAATAAGCGGCAAATGGATATAAAAATCCTCATAGCGGCGCTGCCATTTTCTATATAAATGGTAATATGGGAGCGTCATTCGCCATATCGGGTGGGAAAGAAGCATGTCCGTAACGGAATGATATGTTTGCAACAACTGCAGCCCTGCCGCAATATCCTTTTTTTCCGTAAAGGATAGCATTTTCGCGCCGGAAATATAAGTTTGTGTAAGCCAAAAACGGCCGGCAAAGAAAAATACACCATGCTGTCCTATGGCCGTATATACCGCGGGAACATGGCGAAACCCCATTTGTCTTAACGATTGCATAAGCATTGCTTGTTTCATCGCTTCGAAAAAAGTGCGGTATTTTTTTACCACCCAGCAGCCTTCGCGTGCCGCAACCATCCATACGTTATGTTTTAGCATGTTTATCTTTTTCACATCGAAACCGTATACTTCTTTCAGCAGAAAAAAGAGACGACTAGCAACATCGTCTCTTTTTTGCTTATGGTTCATCATAACCATTGCTCTCCTCGTCTTGCGGTTCGGTAAACACCCGCCCTTCTGCACGCGGAAATGCAGCAGCCGTTGGCGCGAACGGATATGCCGCTCCTGACATATACGGTTGCGGCGGATACGGATAAAAAGCGGCTGGAGCCGGTGCGTAGTAATGATGCGCAACTGGCGAAAACGATGGATAGACTGGCGGATACCATCCGTATCCTTGTACCATTGGCAACGGCGCATACGATCCAGGATAGGAGGCAGGTGCATATGTTGAAGATGGAGAATAGCCAGCAGATGGAATATGGAACGCTGTCGGATTTTCTACCTCTTCTTCTCCGTGATATCCCGGCATTGGCGGCGCTTCATCTGATTCACTGCTGCTTTCTTCGATTCCCGGAAACGCATGGGAACTGCTTTCCATCCCCCGCTAGTGAACGGCTGGGTGTAAGACGGATAAGGAACCGGAACGGCTGGCATGGATGGAAAATAATATCCAGCGCCTGGAAACATCGGCGTTACTGGCACGCAGTGCTGCTGGGATATCGGCGCAGTTGGAAACGCCCCTGGCAAATACGGCTGCTGCATGATCGGAACATACGGAACTTTTGGCAGCTCCGGCGGTGGATTATCGTCATCCTGGAACGCTTTTTCTTTTTCTGTTTCTGCTTCGGCAGGACTTTCTAACTCTTGTTCCATAATCCCCGGCAAAATATTTTTCGGTTTTGGCGGAATCGGCGGAACGTTAGGAATAACATTCGAAAAGTTAATATTGACATTTGGCGTTACCGGTGGAATCGTATGTGACAACGGTGGAATATTGATCTGTTTTTCTTCGGAACCCAGTGCGTCATTAGATGTTCCGGACGGTTTGTTTTCCATTGATTTCGGCGCTTCATTGACTGGCGCTTTTGGCGCCTCATTGATCGGCACGTTTGGTGTCTCATTGATCGGTGCTTTCGGTGCTTCTTTGGTCGGCGCTTTTGGCGCTTCCTTGATCGGTGCTTTCGGCGCTTCCTTGATCGGTGCTTTCGGCGCTTCCTTGATCGGTGCTTTCGGCGCTTCCTTGATCGGCACGTTTGGCGCTTCCTTGATCGGCACGTTTGGCGCTTCGTTGATCGGCACATTTGGCGCTTCGTTGATCGGCACATTTGGCGCTTCGTTGATCGGCACATTTGGCGCTTCGTTGATCGACACGTTTGGCGCTTCTTTCACCCCTGCCTTGGGAGCTTTGTTTACCTTTTCTTTTTTTATAGGCTCCGACAACTCCGCCTCAATATTCACCGATACAAACGGCTTTGCATTGGCATACGGATGCTCTATATTTTCTTCTTTTTTTGGAGCAAGATTAATTTTTGCCTCTTTTTTCGGCGCTTCTTTCTTTACCGGAACCCCTGCCGTCGGCACTTTAATTTTCATTCCCGGCATAATCATATCCGGATTGCTTAAATGTCCGTTTATTTTTTTTAATTGTTCAAAATCCACCCCGTATTTTTGAGCGATTTTCCAAAGGGTATCGCCCTTTTGAACAATATGGATTTTCACTCCGTTCCCCTCCTAAACCGAAACTGTTCGCATTGTATTTCAGCCCCTGCTTGTTGTCGCCATCATCCTTCAACACAATCTATGATCCATCCCCTTGTTTTATGATAAAAAAATCATCCTGCCGGCATCCCAATGCTGCTTGGCAGGATGAGTGTTCTAGGCCAGCGCCAGCATGCGGTCAAGCGCCTGCTTTGCATCTTTGGCAATCGCTTCGGGAACAGTAATTTGATTGACGACGATTCCTTTTTCAAGCGCTTCAAGCGCCCATAATAAATGCGGCAAGTCGATGCGGTTCATCGTGAGACATGGGCACATATACGGGTTTAGCGAAATGATTTCTTTATCTGGATGTTCGTGCATTAGGCGGTTCACCAAATTCATTTCCGTGCCGATCGCCCATTTGCTGCCGGAAGGGGCATTGCGGATCGTTTCAATGATATATTTCGTCGAACCGGCATCATCAGCCTTTTGCACAACGTCCCAGCTGCACTCCGGGTGCACAATGATACGCATATCCGGCTTTGTTTTGCGAATATGCTCAATATGGCGGACAGTAAAGTTTTCATGGACGGAACAATGTCCTTTCCAAAGAATCACTTTTGCTTTCTTTATATCGCCGTTGTACTCCAAATGATCGGCATGCGGATCCCATACCGCCATCTCGTCTAACGAAATTCCAAGCTCATAGGCTGTATTTCTGCCTAAATGCTGATCCGGCAAAAAGAAAATTCGCTCTTTTTGTGTAAACGCCCATTCGACCATCTTTTTCGCGTTCGAGGAAGTAACGACCGCCCCGCCATAGCGTCCAACGAACGCTTTAATCGCCGCCGTCGAATTCACATACGTCAACGGCAAAATCTCGTCGCTAAACAGCTTCTGTAAAATTGGCCACGCCCGTTCCACCTGTGAAATTTCCGCCATATCGGCCATCGAGCACCCAGCCCGCATATCTGGCAAAATGACTTTTTGATGGTCACCCGTTAAAATGTCTGCTGTTTCCGCCATAAAATGTACTCCACAAAACACAATGTACTCTGCTTCACCGTTTTGCGCCGCCACTTGCGCAAGCCCAAGCGAGTCACCTGTTGCATCAGCAAATTGTATTACTTCGTCTTTTTGATAATGGTGTCCTGGGATAAACAATCTTTTTCCAAATCGTTCTTTGATGGCGCGCACGCGCGCTTCCATCTCTTCCATGCTCATTGTTTTATAGCTTTCCGGCATATCATCAAGCCGTTTCATTTGTTCTAAAATGCTCATGCGTTCTTCCCCCGTTTCCGTTATTGTAAATTGAAGCTGATATCTAGAGCGGCAGCTGAATGCGTCAGCATGCCGAGCGAAATATAATCAACCCCTGTTGCCCCGTATTCCGCAAGATTTTCAAGCGTAATTCCGCCCGATGCTTCCGTTACGATCGACTTTGGTACGAGTGAAACAAACTCGCGCACTTCGTCCGGAGTGCGATTGTCAAACATAATCACATCTGCACCCGCTTGAACTGCTTCTAATACTTGCTCTTTCGTCTCTGTTTCCACTTCAACTTTGACCATATGCCCCAGCTTCTTGCGCACCGCCTGCACCGCTTTTGTAATCGAACCGCAAAACGCAATGTGGTTATCTTTAATCATGACGCCGTCATATAAACCAAAACGATGATTATAGCCTCCTCCACATACAACGGCGTACTTTTCCAGCATCCGCAGTCCTGGCGTCGTTTTGCGTGTATCGCAGATGCGTGTATGGCTGCTGTTTAAAATCGTAACCGCCTGATGTGTTAAAGTGGCGATGCCGCTCATGCGCTGGAGGAGGTTTAAAATCACGCGCTCGCCGGTCAGCAGCGGTGCAACCGGTCCGGACGCAATGGCAATCGCTTCCCCTTTTTTTACTTGTTCGCCATCACGTTTATAAAGCGTTACATTGATATGTGAATGCAAAAGATGGTAGCCTGTCGTAATAATATCCGTACCTGCCAACACTCCATCTTCTTTAGCAGTAAATGTTCCTGTTGCCCATTCATTGTCTAGAAAAATCGTTTCACTCGTAATATCGCGTTCACCAATATCTTCAATGAAAAATTGCTGCAACAGCTGTTGTAATTTGAGTTGGTTCATCGTCTTTCCCCCCGTTCTTCCGGTATGGATACTTTTGCTACGCTATTACATTTAGCTCGCTCTTTGTCCGCCAAATCCGCCGCTGCTTCCATTGCTTCCGCTCAAATGGATAGTCGGAACGGTAATGCCCTCCCCGGCTTTCCGTACGCTGCAGAGCAGACGTCGTGATTAGCCAGCCCGTTAGCAACATATGCATAATTGCAATTTCATTAATGGAAAAATGATCAAGAGAGCTGTTCGCAAAATATGACAATGGAAATTGTTCGAACCATTTTTTTGCATATTGCAATCCTTGTTCATCACGAACGATGCCGACATATGTTGACATGATCGTTTGAATGGTTGATATTTCTGGCAAGTCGTTCACGACCTTTTTGTTGCTGTGTATATCATTTGTTTTTTTACGCAATTGTACCGGCGACGCTGTTTCTCTTCGGATAGCCTCTGCAGCACGCGCTCCGAACACAATCCCCTCTAACAGAGAATTGCTAGCTAACCGATTTGCTCCGTGAACACCCGTACAAGCTACCTCTCCGACGGCATATAACCCTTGAATCGATGTCTGCCCGTGATCATTCACATGGACGCCGCCCATTAAGAAATGGGCGCCTGGAACGATTGGAATCTTTCCTTTATCAATGTCTACCTCGTATGCTTGGCATAGTTTCGCAATCGTTGGGAATCGTTCACGAAAACGGGCAATCATCGAAACATCTAAATAAACGCGGTGACCATGCTGGATTTCAGCATGAATCGCGCGTGCGACAATGTCGCGCGGCGCTAAATCCCGTAATGGATGAACAGACTCCATCACCTTGCGCCCGTCTTCCGTCACTAACACTGCTCCTTCGCCGCGTACCGCTTCCGAAATTAAGCCGACCGCTTTCCCATTAGCCAATAACATTGTTGGATGAAACTGAATAAACTCCATATCCGCCATTTTCGCGCCCGCGCGGTACGCCAACGCAATTCCATCACCCGTCGCCGCCTGGGAATTAGAAGAAAAAGCATAGATGCCTGCACAGCCGCCCGCAGCAAGCACGACAGTGTTCGCGTAATGGAACGCGATTTGCCCTGAACGGTTTTTCGTTTTTATCCCGACGCACCGCCCATGTTCAACAAGCAGTTCCATTACATATTCGTCCTCAACCATTCGCACACGTCCCGCTAGCTTTTCAAGCAAAAACGCAACAATCGTCCTCCCTGTTTGATCACCTCCCGCATGCAAAATGCGCCGCTTGCCATGCCCCCCTTCGCGCCCAAAGTGGAGACTTCCATCTTTCTTGGTATCAAACCGCATTCCCTCTTCCATCCATTCAGAAATTCGCTTTGGTCCTTCGCGGACAAGCAGTTCCACCATTTTTTCATCGTTATGGTAGCAGCCGGCCGCAATCGTATCATGAAAATGGCATTGCCAATGATCTTCTACAGAAATGGCCGCAGCCACCCCGCCTTGCGCCAGCCACGAGTTGCTCTCCTCCTTTCTCCTCTTTGTGAAAATCGTCACATTTTTATGCTCATGCAAATAATAGGCGGTAGTTAAGGCGGCGATACCGCTGCCGACAATAATGACCTCATTTTCCATCACGAAAAGCGCCTCCTGATTTTATATGTCTTGACACATATATTGACACATATTTAAACTAATGACAAGAGTTTTGTTTACCATTTTGAAAATAAAGGACGGATGGCAATGATTTATTTAGACTATGCGGCGACGACGCCGATGAGCGAAAAAGCGCTGCAAACTTATGTAGAAGCTGCATCCGCTTATTTTGGAAACGCAAGCAGCCTGCATGATATTGGCAGCGCAGCCGAACGGCTTTTAACGCTATGCAGAAGGGAACTAGCCTACATCATTAATGGGGAGGAACGGGGAGTTTACTTTACAAGCGGGGGTACGGAAGCAAACATTCTGGCTGTCCGCTCGCTTGTTAACGCACACCGTCACCGTGGCAACCATCTCATCACAACGGAAATCGAACATGCTTCCCTTTACCATCTTTTTAAGCAGCTAGAAATGGAAGGATTTTCGGTCACTTATTTGCCGGTGGACCGTTTTGGCCAAATTCGCCTTCACGATTTACAGCGGGCGATTACGCCAAAAACGATTCTCGCTTCGATTCAACATGCCAATTCGGAAATCGGAACCATACAGCCAATTGCTGAAATTGGACAGCTGCTGCGGCGTCATGGGGTAATCTTTCATAGCGATTGTGTCCAAACTTTTGGTAAAATACGAATAGATGTAAAAAAGATGTGTATCGACAGCCTTTCCATTTCTGCTCATAAAATTTATGGGCCAAAAGGGGTCGGGGCAGTATATATTGACCCGCGCATCAATTGGCAACCATGTTTTCCTAACGCCACCCATGAATATGGATTTCGTCCAGGGACAGTCAATGTGCCTGGAATCGCTTCTTTTATTACAGCGGCACAGCACATTTGTGAAAATATAGAGGCCGAACAAACGCGTTTCGAGCAGCTGCGCCGCTACTTTTTGGCAATGATTCGTGAAAAGCAATTGCCAATTACGGTAGAGGGCCATCCTTGCATGCGGCTGCCGCACATTATCGGTCTTTCTGTTCATGGAGTCGAAGGGCAATATGTCATGCTCGAATGCAATCGCGATCGTATTGCAATTTCGACAGGAAGCGCGTGCCAAATCGGTAAACAAGCTCCGTCTCGTACGATGTTAGCCGTTGGGAAAACGGAAGAAGAAGCAAAACAATTGATCCGTGTCTCGTTCGGAAAATGGACGACCAAAAACGACATTGATCAGCTCATCTCTTCTTTGGAACGCATCCATCAGCAAAGAAAGGAGTTTGAATGAGTTGAAAGAAGAGAAAAAAATTCTTGGGGAACAGCGGCGCCAGCTCATTTTGCAATGGCTGAAAGAAAGCAAAAGGCCGATCACCGGCGCTGAACTCGCGGCAAAAACGAACGTCAGCCGCCAAGTGATCGTGCAGGATATTTCGCTCTTAAAAGCGCGCAATGAACCGATTATCGCCACAAGCCAAGGCTATTTATACTTGCCGCCAAACATTCCGGCGCAAACATATACGCGCACGATTGCCTGCTACCATACGCCCGAACAGACAAAAAAGGAATTGTATATTCTCGTCGACCATGGCGTCACCGTCAAGGATGTGAAAATTGAACATCCCGTATACGGAGACTTGACGGCCTCGATCATGGTCAGCAACCGCCTGGAGGTCGATCAATTCATTCAAAAGATTGAAGAAACAAAGTCGTCGTATTTGCTGCAGCTGACAGACGGCACCCATCTTCATACGATTGAAGCAGACTCCGTCGCCAAGCTTGATGCCGCTTGTCACGCTCTCAAAAAAGCAGGGCTGCTCATTGAATCGTAGAGATTCAATCCTTACAATTTTTCGAGGCAACAGAAAGGGAGAACGGTATGGGCTACATTGAAGAACTGCGCGCTCTTGTCGGCCATCGCCCCGTTATTTTAGTTGGCGCACTGGCAATCATTAAAAATGAAAAAATGAAGTATTGCTGCAAAAGCGCAGACAACCGTATGGATATTGGGGACTTCCTGGCGGATTGATGGAGCTTGGAGAATCGGCTGAAGAAACAGCAAGACGGGAAGTATGGGAAGAAACAGGGCTCACCATCGGAAATTGCCGTCTCCTTGATGTCCTTTCCGGACCGGGCACGTACGTGAAAGTACCTAATGGAGACGAATTTTACGCCGTTACGATCGTGTATGAAACAAATGAATTTTCTGGGGAAATCCACGCAAATCCTGAGGAATCATTGGATGTGAGGTTCTTTCCAATTAACCAGCTTCCAGAACAAATGATCCAAAGACATTACCATATTCTGAAAAAACATATAAAACCATCCCTGCGTTTTTAACTAGGGATGGTTCTTGTTTGGCCATCGTGATCTATCATTAGATCTATCATTAGATCTATCATCAAATAATATAATCAAATAATATAATACGGATAACTTCCTAGCACTTGCACCGTACATTCAAGCGCCTCTAGTTCCGCAATGGCCCCGGGGATGAGCACATCATCCATTTTTTGATCAATGTCAATGATAAAAAAATAGTTGCCAAGCCCGGTTTTTGCCGGGCGCGACTCGATTTTCGTCAAGTTTAATTTGCGCCAGGCAAACGCGGACAGCACTTGGTGAAGCGCGCCGGGCTGATCTTTTGGAAGCATGACGACAAGCGTTGTTTTATCGCCCGCATAAAGCGGCGAATCGATATCCAGCGGCTTATTTTGTTTGCGGACGACAATAAAGCGCGTATGGTTATAATCGTAGTCGTGAATGTTTTCATGCACAATCGTCAGCCCGTACTCTTGTGCCGCCAGCCGGTTGGCGATCGCTGCAATCGGAAGATGCGGGTGTTCACTGACAAATTTGGCCGCCGCGCTCGTCGATGTCATATACACCTGTTTGGCGTTTTTCAAAGTCGTATGCAAAAATTTATGGCATTGGGCGATTGCATGGGAGTGCGAATAAACTTCTTTGATCTCCCTCCAATGATGGGCGTGGTACGGATGCACCATTAAATGCTGCTGAATCGGGGCGATAATTTCCCCGACGATCGGCAGCAATTGTTCATGAATCAAATAGTCCAACGTTAAATTCACGGATCCTTCTAACGCATTTTCCAGCGGCACGACGCCGGCATCGATCTCTTCCTTACTGACGGCATCGATGCATTCCGGAATCGTATCGTATGGAATTTTTTCGCTATCCGGAAATATCGTCGTTACCGCTAAGTCCGTAAATGTCGCTTTTGGTCCTAAATAGCCTATTTTCATGCCTTGCCTCTCCCTTGCGTTAATACACTCCTGAACCGACAATCTCTACCTTTTCGACAAACTCCAGACTCCGCAATTTCGAAAGCAGCTCATTGATATCTTCTTTCATGTCATTGGTGCTAATGGATAGCGTAACATTGGCGCGGCCTTGAAGCGGAATCGTCTGATGAATCGTCAGCACGTTGCAGCCGGCGGCGGCAACAACACCGAGCAGTTGGGAAAGTGTGCCGGAACGGTCTTCTAAATGGAAAAATAACGTAACAATGTTTTCTTTGATTACGGCCTGGAACGGAAATACCGCATCACGGTATTTATAAAATGCACTCCTGCTGATATCGACAAGCTGCGCCGCCTCGGCAACCGAATCGACTTTTTTGCGCTCTAGCAATTCTTTGGCCAGCAGCACCTTTTTCATCGCTTCCGGCAATACGTCCTCGCGAACTAAATAAAATTTTTTATCCAATGAAGCCTCCCCTGCCCCTTTCAACATTAATCGACAAATTCAAATTCATAATCCAACAGCCTTACAATATCGCCATCTTTCGCACCACGTTCGCGCAACGCGTCATCCACTCCCATCGCCCGCAGCTGCCGCGCAAAGCGGCGGACGGATTCTTCCCTTGAAAAGTCGGTCATTTTAAATAGTTTTTCTACTTTTTCCCCAGATAAAATAAACGCACCATCGCTGCCTCTTGCAATCGTAAATGGCGGCTCCTCTTTTTCATACTTGTAGACGACGCGCTGCACCGCTGGCTCTTCCACTTCGTGAAGCGGGGATTCCGGCGTTGTTTCCAAAAGGTCGGCGATGGCAAATAGCAGTTCGCGCACCCCTTGTCTAGTCACCGCAGAAATTGGAAAAATCGGCACGTTATCCCCGATTTTTTCTTTAAACTTTTGCAAGTTTTCTTCGGCATTCGGCATGTCCATTTTATTAGCGGCAATAATTTGCGGGCGTTCCGTCAGGCGCAAATTGTATTGTTTTAACTCCTCATTGATCACTAAATAATCTTCATACGGATCCCGCCCTTCCGTCGCCGCCATATCAATGACATGGACGATGACGCGCGTCCGTTCGATATGGCGCAAAAACTGATGGCCTAACCCGACGCCTTGATGGGCTCCTTCAATCAGCCCAGGAAGATCGGCCATAACAAAGCTTCTGCCGTCATCCGTTTCGACCACGCCTAAATTAGGAACAAGCGTAGTAAAATGATATTCGGCAATTTTTGGCTTCGCCGCGGAAACGACAGAAAGAAGCGTCGATTTTCCGACACTTGGAAAGCCGACTAAACCGACATCGGCAAGCAGCTTCAATTCAAGAATGACGTTGCGTTCTTCTCCCGGCTCCCCATTTTCGGCAATTTCCGGCGCTGGGTTTGCCGGCGTGGCAAAACGTGTATTTCCTCGTCCGCCGCGTCCGCCTTTTGCGACGACAAACCGTTGACCGTTTTCCGTTAAATCGGCTAGCACTTGATTCGTATCGGCATCGATGACAACCGTCCCAGGCGGCACTTTAACGATCAAATCTTCACCGTTTTTTCCGTGCTGATTTTTCGACATGCCATTTTCCCCCCGCGCCGCCTTAAAATGGCGCTGATAGCGGAAATCCATCAGCGTCCTTAATCCTTCGTCGACGACGAAAACAACATCTCCGCCTTTTCCGCCATCACCGCCGGCAGGACCGCCTTTTGGCACATATTTTTCGCGGCGGAAGGCAACCATTCCGTTGCCGCCGTCACCGCCTTTTACGTAAATTTTCACTTGGTCGACAAACATCTTCGTTCCTCCGATCTGTTGTTGAAATGCTATCACTGTTTATTATTGTATACAAAAGCAAAGGAAAGGCTGTCAATAGTATGTTGCTTCATGAAAAAAGCAGCAAAGGCGAAACGAAAAGGGACATTGATATAACAAAAAGTGCCGGGCAACGGCCGGGCTGCTGCACGCGAAAAATAAACGGCTTTCCCCACTCCGCTTCCGCACTCAGCTAAATACAATTTTGATCAGTACGGTCATTTCGTTCGTATGTACGTCAAAAGTGTCAAGATAAATGGATGGCGGCAACTGGCAGTTATGAAGCCAGCGCTTAACCTCATTTTCATCTTGTATTGTCCCGCTGTAATCAAAAAATATGTTTGTCCCTTGCGGCATCACTTCAATGGAAATGCTCATATGATTTTCCTGACGTCCATCCGCCTGCTTCTCCATAAACGCTAAAAAGCTGCTGCTCCATTGCGTCAAATCTTCATCATAAAGCGATAAGTCACGTTCCTCGCCAAGCACTTCATACTCCAAGGAAATAAGCCGCGGCTGCCAGTTATAAGTCATAAGGAGCTCGGCAAATTGCACCGCCTTTAAATTGGTCAGCTTTGTTTCGTGCTGCATCTCACAAATAATGTCATTGATAATTTCGTAAACCCGCTCTATTTTATTTAGCGCCAGATTTCCTTTAATAAGCTGAATTTTATTTAGCCAGTCGTGGCGGGAATGGCGCAGTACATCGACAATTCTCCATTGCTTCTCCATCCATAGCGCTCCTATTCCTAATTTACACGACTTTATCTATCATTCATTTATCTTTACTATAGCATTTTTTTACAAAAAACGTGAATGGTTTTTCATCATTTTTGGAAAAACAAAAAACTCTAACCATATGGTTAGAGTTTCTTCACATTTGCTTATGCTTCTTTGCTGACAGGATAGACGCTTACTTTTTTGCGGTCGCGGCCAAGACGTTCAAAACGAACGATACCGTCGATTTTTGCGTACAGCGTATCGTCACCGCCGCGTCCAACGTTCAATCCTGGATGAACTTTCGTGCCGCGTTGACGGTAAAGAATCGAACCGCCAGTAACGAATTGGCCGTCAGCGCGTTTTGCCCCAAGGCGTTTCGCAATGGAGTCACGGCCGTTTTTCGTCGAACCTACCCCTTTTTTCGAAGCAAAAAATTGGAGATCTAGTCTTAGCATCCTTGTCACCTCCTGCTATCGCTGAATAATGCGAATATATTCTCCGTAATCACGCTCTATCGTCTGCAGGGAAACGAGCATCGCTTCAAGAAGAAGCTGAACTTTCTCAGCCGTCGCTGCATCTTCAATTTCCGGAAGCTCACAGCGAAGATAGCCGCCGGTTTCCCCTAGTGCAACATGCGGCCGAATCTTTGTCAGCGCTTCGATCGCGTTGACGGTGCCGAACGATACGGCCGATGCGCCGGCACAGACAATATCTTGCCCATGTTTGGCAAAATGCGCATGCCCTTTCATCGTAAACGCGCAAATTTTGCCTTCCTTCGTGCGTTCAATTTCTACTTTAATCATTGGCAGTGCCTTTATGCGTTAATTTTTTCGATGACTACTTTCGTATAAGGTTGACGGTGACCTTGTTTGCGGCGATAGTTCTTTTTCGCCTTATATTTGAACACGATAATTTTCTTTTGACGGCCATGTTTTTGTACTTTCGCTGTTACCGTTGCCCCTTCGACTGTAGGGTTGCCGATTTTTACCGTTTCGCCGCCGACCAGTAACACTTTATCAAAGGTTATCGTTTCACCTTCTTGGGCATCAATTTTTTCGATGTAAATTTCTTGCCCTTCTTCTACTTTAATTTGTTTACCGCCAGTTTCAATAATTGCGTACATATCAAACTGCACCTCCTTATATAGACTCAGACTCGCCAGCGACAAGGCGGTTCTTGACAGAACGCTTTGCAACCCGCGCTGAGCGGTTGTAGTACGGGTGCTGTAAAATATATTAGCCGCACCATTTTTGTCCGCCTCCATGTCGGCGGCACAAAAATTCTACAACGTAAAGTATAGTATCATACTAAAATGAAAAATGTCAATATCGTTTTCTTACGCATAAATGAGCTGGCTTAGCGAGGCATCGGTTTGTTTTTCGGCAAAAAAGGCATGCAAAAGCTCGTTTTCATCCAGCGTCACCCGTTCACGATTCGCTCTCGTGACAATGACGGAATGTTTTTGTCCACGGTAAAATTTTTGCAAGACATTGGAAATCCGCTCCTCTTCTGAAGCAGCAATCGTCCGCAATTTTGTATAATCGCTCCGTTTCCCGTAATAGCGCTCGAGCAAAAAACGCATGACGATATATCGATGATGCTTCCATTCCTGTTGCAACGATATCATTAAAAACGCGGCAACGATCCATAAATCAAGCTGTTTCGGCTCGATCAGCAAAATGCCGATGACGAAAAAAACAAGCGCCGCAGCGGAAAACAAGACCGTCTTTTGATGTGCTTCACTAAACGGAAAATAATAAGTGAAAAGAAGAAACGCCAGCCTGCCGCCATCCAGCGGCCAAATAGGCAATAAATTAATAAGAAGAATGGCGGTGTTGTAATGGGTAAACATCTCTAATCCTTCGCTTGTGATAAAGCCGATCTTCCATAAAAAAAACGCAACAGCCATCATCCAAAGATGCTGTACCGGACCGGCGAGCGTTACAATCAGATCTTCACGGAACGGTCGGTTCCCGTATTCCTCGACTTCTGCCATACCACCAAACGGCAAAAGCAAAATTTGCCTGATCCTCCAAGAAAAAAAAGCGGCGGCAACAGCGTGTCCCAGCTCATGGATAAACACGATCATAAATAATAGAAATAATTGCCAGAAGTGGGCGGTGATGACAGCAATGCCACAAAACATCCATAATAGCGGATGCACGTGAATTTTTGTCAATAACGCGATATACTTATTCAAAGGAAATCACCTGAATCGGATCAATGAAATGGTCTCCTTGTTTTATCGCAAAATAAAACACCCCTTTTGTTTGATCGTCAGCGCTCGCCATTGCTGTCCCAACTTGTTTGCCCGTTTCAACAAAATCATACAATTTGACAGAAATCGCGCCTAAATTGCCATACCACGATTCACTTCCATCCGCGTGTTGAATGATCACCGTTTTCCCCAGCTTCTCTTTCGTGCCGGCAAATGTCACGATCCCTTCATTCATCGCTTCGACTTTCGCATTGCTTGTCGTTTCAATCATCACTCCTTGGCCGTTTTTCTGAAAGCTTTCCAATACGCGGCCTGAAGCAGGAACAGCGTACTGCTTTCCTGTTGTTTTTGTTTCGCTTTCCGGTTTTTGCGAAATAAAGGCGAGTGGCTCGCCAAACTGTTTTTCATACCATTTGGAAACAGCCGCAAATTGAAATTCTTGCTTCATCGTGCTTTTGACAAACTGACGGGCAGGCTCTAACGAATCAGCTGGATTTTTAAATAAAATGGCTGTCACTAAAACAAGGCAAGCAGAAAGAAGCATTTTAAAAATGAACACCTCTTTGTGAAAAAGAGGATGCGGTTCTTCTAATGAATAGCGGTCGTACGTCACGACTGGCTGGCCGTACCGCTCTTCGTCGGTCAAGTCCCATACTGCCTGCCGGGGTGCCTCGTAGTGATGCGGCCGTGCTTTTCTCCGCTTTTCAATGCGCTTGCGAATTTCGCGGACACGTCGATTCATTATTCTCACCATCCTTCCAATATTGTTTGTACTAGTTTATTAGACAACCTTGTTAGATATGATTTCGATAAAAAAATCCCTGCTTATTCATTTGCAGGGATTCATTGCAACGATTAATGCACGCCAAATAGTTTTTTAATTTTCGAGAACAATCCTTTTCGGTCCTCTTCTAACGGCAGCAGTGGAACGGATTCGCCGAGAATTCTTCTGGCGATGTTTCGGTAGGCAATCGATGCTTTGCTGTTTGGATCTAAAACGATCGGTTCCCCTTTATTAGAAGCTTTGATGACGTTTTCATCATCGGCAATAATTCCTAATAAATCAATCGACAAGTGCATAACAATTTCGTCCACATCGAGCATATCGCCGTTTTTGACCATATGGCCGCGAATGCGGTTAATGATGAGGCGAGGCGGCTTCATATGTTCTTCGTTTTCTAGCAGGCCGATGATTCGGTCGGCATCGCGCACTGCAGATACCTCCGGAGTCGTTACGACAATCGCTTCATCCGCTCCTGCCACTGCGTTGCGGTAGCCTTGTTCAATACCTGCCGGGCAGTCAATTAGCACATAATCGTAATCTTGTTTTAATTCGTCTACCAACTGTTTCATCTGCTCTGGGGTAACGGCGGACTTGTCGCTCGTCTGCGCAGCCGGCAATAAATAAAGATGATTGTCAAACCGCTTATCTTTTACTAGCGCTTTTTGCACGGTGCAACGCCCTTCGACAACGTCTACCAAGTCATAAATAATGCGGTTCTCGAGCCCCATGACGACGTCAAGATTGCGCAGCCCGATATCCGTATCAACAAGGCAAACCCGCTTCCCAAGTATAGCAAGCGCCGTGCCAACGTTGGCAGTTGTCGTCGTTTTTCCGACGCCGCCTTTTCCGGATGTAATGACGATAGCTTCTCCCACTGTCACATTCTCCTTTCTAACCGCGTCAAATTCGGCCGCAAATGCATAAGCAGCTGCAAGCGATCAACAACAATTTGGTTATGTTCATCGATATAGGCGCACTCCATTTCGTTCCCTTCATCCGTTTTATAATCGGGAGCCCGATTCATTACATCACTAATTCGCAGCTGTGTTGGCTTCATCACTGATGCAGCAATAACCGCTTCTTTATTCCCATAATACCCAGCATGGGCGATGCCGCGCAATGCTCCAAGTATAAAAATATTTCCGCCGGCAATCACCGTTCCCCCCGGATTGACATCGCCGATCAATAAAAGGTCTCCCTGCACATGCAGCACTTGACCGGAACGAACAATTTTAGAAACAGATACAATCTCTGTTTTTCGCTTCCACTCGAGCGCCTCTTCCTTTGTCAAGACATTGCTTTCGATAGAGGAGACGACAAAATTTTTTGTACGGCGGATTAACGTGCGCAATTCTTCCTCCTGCTCCGGTGTCAAATAACGGTTTCCGACTTTGAGATGAACGGAAACGAGCGGACTGTCCGGTTCTATTTTTTCGCTAACCGTTAACTTTTCTTCCAGCTCTCTCAACAAATCGTCATAGGAGCAATTGTCATCGAGATGCAACGTTAGCCCATCTTTCGTTCCTTTAATCGTTACGTATTGTTTTTTTTTCGTCACAACGTTCACCTCAACGAATAATTCTACAAAAATACTCATTTTCCTTTTTAATGTTCCTGTTCGAGGCGTTTGATTTTTACGAGCCGCTGCTTTAACGGGTAAGAAAAGACAAGCAAAAATGCGCTGTTAAGCAGCAGCGTCGGCCATAACCGGTGTGAACAAAACGTTTGCCAAGGCATATCGGTCCGCCCGATGAGCAGTTGGATGCCGTACACATAAAATTCCAGAACGGTGATAAAAAAGAGCGCAAGCAAGCAGGCGATGAACCAATGTTGGTAAAGTACCTTCATCGCCTTGGCAGCGAGATAAGCGATTAATGTAAACGCAAACGCATAAACGCCAAGCAATTCGGTATAGACGCAATCATACAAAAGACCAAAAATAAACCCGTAAATCATTGCGCGCATTTTTCCAATATAGACCGCCGTAAACACAAGAAAAACAAGAAAAAAGCGCGGCACAAAAAAATAATCGATATATAAATCATTCTTTGGCCATAAATCGACAAAAATGCTTTCGACAACAAAACATAAAATCGCAAGGAAAGGAAGCATCCATTTTTTCACTCTGCTTCCTCCTTTTCTTGCAGCGTTTCATCAATTTTTCTTTTGACAATAATGACGTCATCAATGTCATATAAATTGGCAAACGGCTTTACGTAAACGACTTTCGTAAGGCCATATTGATCCGGCTCTACTTTCGTCACTTCCCCGATAGGGAGTCCTTTTGGGAAAATGCCGCCTAGACCGGATGTTAGCACTTTTTGCTTTTTCTTCACTTTTGCATCAAATGGAATTTCTTTTAGCAATAACTCTCTCCGCTTTTCATCGTATCCTTCGATGAGGCCGAAGACGTTTTCTTTCCCCTGTACGTACGCAGAAATGCGGCTATTTTGATCGAGCGCGCTCAATAATTGAACAGTGGAAGTAAATTGAGAAGCATGCTGCACTTTTCCGACTAATCCTTCCGGAGTAATGACAGCCATATCCTTTTTGACACCGTGCTGCTCTCCTTTGTTCACGATGATCGTTTCCCGCCAACGTTCCGGATTTCTGCCGATCACAGTGGCTTGAATTGGGATAAAATCGCGCAGGCTCTCTGTTTTATGCAACAAGGCGCGCAGGTTTTCATTTTCTTTTTTTAATGTTTGCACTTGCGCTTCTAGCGTGACATATTCCTCGAGTCTTTCTTTCAGCAGCTTGTTTTCTTTATATGTATTTTTAATGTCGTTGATATTCTCAAAGAAGCCCGCAACGAGCTGTGCGGGCTTATGGAAAATCAATTGTACAAAACCGGTTGTATCTTTCAAAAACTGCTCCGGCCATGTAAGTTGGCGATCTTTTAAAGAAAAACCAATCAATGCCACGAGGACAATCATGCTAACAAGCAATAAAATGAGCCGTTTATTTAAAAAGAACTGTGGCATGATGTTGACACCCTCTTACTGTCAGCGATGGTCTCTCGCTTTATTTTTGAATAAATCGATATGATCAAGCGCCTTTCCTGTTCCGATTGCGACACAATCGAGCGGATTTTCGGCGACAATGACCGGCATATCGGTTTCTTTGCTGATCACTTTGTCGAGATTGCGCAGCAATGCGCCGCCGCCCGTTAGGACAATGCCGCGGTCCATAATATCCGCCGCCAACTCCGGCGGTGTTTTTTCCAACGTATTTTTGACGGAATCAACAATCGCATAAACGGTATCGCGCAGCGCTTCGGCAACTTCTTCGGCGCTGATTTCAATCGTTTTCGGAAGCCCTGTCAATAAGTCACGGCCGCGGATTTCCATTTTGCCGATTCCTTCCGGATGTCCTGCCGAGCCTATTTCAACTTTAATCGCCTCCGCCGTCCGCTCGCCAATCATTAAATTGTATGTTTTGCGAATGTATTGAATAATAGCTTCATCCATTTCATCGCCGGCGATGCGGATCGATTGGCTCGTGACGATGCCGCCAAGCGAAATGACGGCTACTTCCGTCGTACCACCGCCGATGTCAACAACCATGCTGCCAGTCGGCTCCCATACAGGAAGATTCGCGCCGATCGCTGCAGCAAACGGCTCTTCGATGGTATAGGCATCACGCGCTCCTGCCTGACGCGTCGCGTCGATGACGGCGCGCTCCTCCACCGCGGTGATCCCGTATGGCACACATACCATTACGTACGGTTTTCCAGCAAAAAATCCTTTATTTTTCGTCGCCTGTTTAATGTAATATTTCATCATGGTAGCTGTCGTTTCATAGTCGGCGATCACTCCATCTTTCATCGGTCGCAGTGCAACGACATTGCCAGGCGTACGGCCAATCATGTTTTTCGCTTCATTGCCGACCGCGACAATCTGCTTCGTATCCTTTTGTATGGCGACAACCGATGGTTCTCTTACCACAATCCCTTTTCCTTTTACGTATACAAGCGTATTTGCTGTTCCTAAATCAATGCCGAGATCCTTTGTCCCAAATCCAAACATATTTGATATCTCCCTTTCTGAAACGAAATGCTTTTTATAAATCATTCACTAAATTTGTCGATTTTGCTCATCAGTGTGTTTCCCTGTTCCGTACAACACCGCCCACAGCTTTCATAAAAACTCATAATTGATATTATAACTGATTCGACAAAAAATGAGAACCGCTATACATACCCTTTTTCTTTCAAACTGACGAATTTTTGATCGCCAATAATTAGATGATCTAGGAGTTCAATACCAATGATCCGGCCGCATTCGGCAAGCCGCTTCGTTACATCAATATCTTCTCGACTTGGGGTTGGGTCGCCGGAGGGATGGTTATGCACGCAAATAATGGAGGCAGCCGAGCGCTTGATTGCTTCTTTAAACACTTCGCGCGGATGAACAATAGAGGCGTTTAAACTGCCGATAAATACCGTTTTGCGGTGAATCACTTGATTTTTTGTGTTTAAATAAATGGCGACAAAATGTTCCTGCGACAAAAAACGCATGTCTTCCATCACATATTTTGCCCCATCTTCGGGAGAACGGATCACATAGCGGTCATGGTATCCAAGACGGTGAATGCGCCGTCCAAGCTCTATCGCCGCCAAAATTTGGATCGCTTTGGTCGTCCCGATTCCTTTAATGCTTGTTATTTCTTCGACCGTCGCATCTTTCAACAGCCGAAGTCCCTCAAAGCGCTGAAGCAGGCGGTGGGCAAGCTGCAATACGGATTCTTCTTTCGTTCCCGTCCTCAGCAAAATCGCAAGCAGCTCATGGTCCGCCAAACTTTCCGGTCCAGAGGAAAGAAGACGTTCACGCGGACGAACATCCTTTGGCACATCGCGAATCATCCATGTCATTTGAATTGCCTGTCCCCCCCTTTTATCTTTTCCGGATCAAAGCCAATTACCAGCCAAGCTGCTTTAGTTCACGCACGGTTCGCGACAGCGGCAGCCCGACAACGGTAAAATAATCGCCTTCAATTCGTTTCACAAACAATGCAGCCCGTCCTTGAATGCCGTATGCTCCTGCTTTATCCATCGGTTCCCCCGACTCAACGTAAGCAGCAATTTCTTCCTCGGTTAAATCCCAAAAAAACACTTTTGTTTTTTCCACAAACAATGCTTGTCCGCTCGGAGAAAGAATCGCTACACCTGTCAATACTTCATGCTCCTGCCCCGACAACATACGCAGCATTTGCGCTGCTTCTTCCTTCGTTTTCGGCTTTCCTAGTATGTTGTTTTGATAGACGACAATCGTATCTGCCCCGATGACGTACGCATCAGGATGTTGGACAGCAATCGCTTTCGCCTTTCGGTAGGCAAGCGACTGCACCGTTTGCTCTGGTGCTTCCCCTTCATGAACATATTCTTCAATGCGGCTGGCGAGGATTTGAAATGGGAGGTTCGCTAATTCAAGAAGCTGTTTCCGGCGCGGGGAACTGGACGCTAAAATTAACTGTTTCACGATCATCACCCTTTGCACTCGCTTCAGATTGGAAGATACAACTGTATCGTACCAAATTTTGCGGGCGGACACAATTTTTCAAAGTCGAAATAACACGAAAAAAAGAAGCTGTCTAGCTTCTCAATGGAAAAATGGACATGTATGATTGCAGTGCTTCTAGCAGCTCTTGCTGTGTTTTCCGCAGCAGCTCTTCCTGCTGATTCGTTTTGTATGCAACTAAGGCAAGATAGGCATTTTTTATCGCGGAAACATATTGTTTTACATGCTTATCATTCGGAATCGATTTAGCGGCAAACTGCTTATAATGGTTTTCTAATTCCTCCCACGCATCGCCTTTTACGTCGCCTTTCCCCAACAAAACGGCAGAAACAGCCGCCATATACATATATAACGTTTCCCCTTCCTGAATGACGGAAGTGCGTTTGCTGCTATCGGCATCGTTAAACGACAATGATTTAATATATGTGCTTTGCACCCCGTCTTCATACAGCTGACTGACTTTCCGCAACGTCTCCTTGTCCTGCCCGACTCCGATCAACAAGGCGACCGGCTGCTCCCCCACCGTCACAACAGGAATGGAAGAAGACTTCAGCCGCTTGGCATAGCCAGCTGCCGCTTTGGCATTTGAAAATACTCCTGCTTGAATGACGCTGATGGTAAATGGAGAAGAAACGTCCCTATTTTCATTAACTGGTTTGATGTCCGACTGCGTCGAAGTTTCCGTTTCTATGGGAGCAGATAGCGCTGCTTCCTCCGCAGGCAGCGAATGACTTTTTTGCTTTGGAATCATATTTAATACAATGAAACCAAAGCTTGTCCCAACAATAACCGCGATGACAGTGGAGACGAGCGCTGATTTTGCGCGGGCATTCCATCTAAGGCTCTTGTTTTGCTTCTTTTTTATCGATGGGAAGGAGGCGGTTTGCTTCGAAGCTTCTATGCTGCTCACGTTTTCTTCCATCACGACTTTCAGTGGTTCTGCTTTATCGTTTTGCTGCGGGTGATCCACCGCAAATGGGCGCTCTTTTCCGTTAATTCTCACCGTAATTTCCTGTCGCTGCTTGTCCATTGTGCCACCATCCTTCTCATTTCCCTCTTTTCCGCCTATCTTATCATAAACAAAGAAAAAAAGAACAAGACATTTGTCGTCTTGTTCGCAAATCATTTCGCCAAATTTTGTGCTTATTGGTCATGAATTTGCTCCACAGACAATGCTTCGACAGGAACTTCTGGAGATGTGTCGGAATAAGTGCAAAGTTGCTTCGTTTCTCCTTTTTAAGCAAATAGAATAGTTTAGCGATCCGTCTTCACCTTTGGTGATGAGCACATAAGACGGGTTCGTTTCCCATGGCAGCACATTGCCGGTAAACGGATCTTGGAGCGGATGAAGCAGTCCTTCTTCGACAAGCTGGCGGTATGTCAACAACGCCGAAGAGCGCGCTGGCAAAAACTCCACTTTTTCCGCCCCGACATAAAGCCGCGCTGCCTCATAAAGCGCATAGGCATCCGATACAAACGCCCTCTCTTTTGATTTTTCGATCAGCTGCAGCACCGCAATCACCACGATGGATGATACAACTCCGAAAATAACAATGACAGCCAGCAGTTCGATCAGCGTCATTCCACGATTGCCCCTCAGCAGCATATGATCACTCCGCCATCCGTTACTGCTGCGCTGGCAGTTGCTCCCCGGGAATCACTTCGGTCAGCGGGTTGTCCTTTTCACTCGGCGGAGGAACATCCAGCTGTGGCAGCATCTTTTGTAAATGTGCTAGTTTTGGATAATAAAAAGCGCTAACGGTCAGTGAATAAGTCAGCGGGTTTACTTCTGTATCGACCGATGTCAGCTCCGGATTACCGGCAAATGAAAGCGATTCGACGGAAACAATTCGGTCCAAATTTTCAAGCGTCTGTAAAAAACGTTCCAGCTGATAATAGGACGGCGATTGCACCGTTAGCTGCATGGTCACTTTTTTCAGCCCGTCCGGCAAGGCGGCCGAGAAAGATTGCTTTTTCGCTGACGCTATATTGGTTTCTGTTTTTCCCACTGTTGCGTTTGTTTCTTCTCCCCCTGCCGCAGCATTTTCACCTTCAGAAACGCTGATGCTGGTAATCATGCTGTCAGATACGACCTCTGCTTTTTCCAAATCAAGAAGAAGCTGCTCGGTCAGCGGTTTCACCGGAATTTTCTTTTGCAGCGCTACAATGCTTTCCGGCATGCCGTCCCGTTGTCTGGCAGCTTCTGCTTTAATGGCCGCCAATATTTTTTCTCGCTAATAACCGTGCTGGTTAACTGTTCGATTTGTTGAAGCCGCGGATAAAGCCAATAAAAATACAATCCTGCAAATATGGCGCCAAATACGACGAACAACAGCAGCAAAATAACAACTTGTCGTTTTGAGAAACGTACGGTCATCATTGTTTCTCCTTTTCCTCTAGCGCTTGTTTGCGAATATGAATTTCATATTGCGCAAGATAGCGGGGCACCACTTGCTTTTCCATTCCCTCTTCCGCGCTTGTGTCTGTTATATTCACTGTTGAAACGCTTTTCAGCTGTACAGCTTCGACAAATTTTGCGTCTGACAGCCGCTTTAAGTAATAGGCCGCTTGTTCGCTTGTATCAAACTGTATGGAAACGGTGACCGTCTCATTTCCCGTATAGGAAAAATTCATCATAAATCCGCGCTCCGGCAGCAGCTTCGTCATATTGCGCAACAGCGGCACCATTTTCAGCGGGTAATTTTTCGACCATTGCACCGCTTCATGAAGCTCCTTCATTTCTTGGACCGATTGGGCACCTTTTTGCTTTTGCTGCTCGATCGCCTGCATGGCTCTAATCTGTTTGAGTTCGCCCGTGAGCGCGTTAATTTGTTCATCCGCCCGCGCACTCAAAACGTAAAAAACAACGGCAGCCGCGATGAGAAGCGCGGCAAAGACGGCAACGCTCACCAAAACGGATGCGTTTTTCGGCTCTTTTTTCGGCAATAAGTTAATCTCAACGATCATCGTCTGTTCCCTCTTTTAGCGCAAGTCCCCATGCAAGATAATAACGCGCGTCCACCGCGCCCGCCATGGAAGCAGAAAGCTGTTCGACAGGCGCCTCGAACCGTTCTTGCAATGCTTCATAAACGTGAGGCAGCTGCGGGTGATCCCCGATAAGAAAGACGCGCGTAATTTGCTGCTTTCCTTGCTGCAGTGAAAATGAATAGAATTTCATCATCCGCTCGATTTCTTTATATATATCTTCAAACGGATCGATAAACGGCGATGCTTTATCAATTTCCATTTCCTCATACGGCTCGAGCGGAAAATGGCGCATAAAAGCGGGTTTATGTTCATAGAACGCACTCACATTCACGGAAGTTTGATCAAATTGAATGAGCAAAATATGATCATCGCGTTTCATCTGGCGAGCAATATAAAAAAGCCGGTATGCACATAGAGGAGAAACATCGGCGGCAATCGGGCGCAGCTTTACCTTTTCAAATAACGCGGTATAATGAGACACCGCCTCTTCCGGAGCGGCAAACAGCAAAATGACCGTTTCCTCCTTCTTCCTTTCTACCACAACATAATCAAATACCGGATTAGGAAACGGCACCGGAATCGTCTCTCCCAACTCCATAAATAAATAGCCGCGGATTTCATCATCTTCGGGATTAGCAGAAAGCGGAATGCGCCGAATCATCACGAAAGAATCCGGAACGATAAAACGGACGCGGCGCCCTTTTAATTTCCATTCGTCCACGCATTCTTCCAAAATCATTTCTAGCGTCTCGCTGTCGATCATTTTGCCGTCTTGAATGATTCCTTTTGGAAGAGGACGCTCGCCCCATTTCTGCACCGACAACGGGTCGCCCGGCTTTGTCTCGACATAGCGGATGACATGATCTTTAATCACTAAATTAGCAGTTTTATGCTTTCGTTTCCACAGCCTAACCATGCTCATGTTTCCCCTTATATTGAAAAGAAAATGAATCCCTTGTACCATTGAATGATATCGTAGCCGAAGAAGTGCGCCGTTAATGCGCCAAGCGCAATCGCCGGCGCGAACGGCATCGGCTCGCGGCGCCGCACTTTGCCGAGCGCCATGCCGGCCAGTCCAATGATCGTCCCGTAAAAGGTAGAGAAAAAGAAAGCAAGCAGCACCGTTTTCCATCCTAACACAAATCCAAGCAGGGCAAACAGTTTAATGTCGCCTCCGCCCATGCCGCCTTTAGAGATGACAGCGATGAGAAAAAGCAGCGAAAAGCCGGCGGCCGCGCCGATCAGCGCGTCCCGCCACGGAATGAACGGAATAAACAGCCTCTCGATAAAAAACAGAAAAGCAAAAGCAAGCAGCACTTTATCAGGAATGATCATATAGCGGATATCCGAGACAACGATAATCATCAACAGCGAAATGAGCGTCCAACTGACGAGCAATTCTTTGGACCATCCCATAAGCAGCGGCGAAATCGTAAAAAGAAGCGCCGTCGACAGCTCGATAAACGGATATAACGGCGATATTTTCTCCCCGCATCCCCGGCATTTCCCGCCCTGCACCATATACGACACGACCGGAATCAGCTCCCGCGCCGCAAGCGTACGCTTGCAGCACGGGCAACGCGAACGAGGGAAGACAATCGACTCACCCGCCGGCACGCGCAGGCCGACGACATTAAAAAACGAGCCGAGAAGGAGGGAGTATAGGAAAATAAATACTTGTATCATTTCAAATCAAGCCATTATATATTATGATGGATTATCACGTACTTCAGAACGTTTTAAGTCATCTTCAGCGATAGGTCCCCCTGACTTAGTCTGAACTCCTCGTTCTGCATTAATGAGTTTTACACTGTATGATAATTTGTTGTTCTCATTAGCTATCCTCACATATGAATTATTTTCATCATAACCATTCTGAGTTTTACCCGGATCTTTCACCGTTTCTAAATATCCATCATCCTCTAGCTGTTTTAATGTAATTTTTTTAGTGCTTTTATCTGCCGGAATCAAATCTTTATCCGACGTTGCCACGATTTTCGCTGCGTTAATCATTTGCTGCACGTTTGCTACATACACGTCTTTTTTCGAGTTGTCAATCATTCCCCCAATCGCCGGAATCGCAATCGCCGCGATAATACCTAAAATGACGATGACGGCGAGCAATTCGATTAATGTAAGCCCTCGTTCATTTTTCACCAATCGTTTCATCGTAACAATACCCCTCTCCCTATTTTTGTGTTTACCACACTTTTTTCCTAATAATTTTACATTATTTGTGAATATATGAGAATATATTCCTTACAACTTATTGCTGGATATGGTTAAAAACATCGCACATCGGCACGATAATCGAGGTGACAATCGTCCCGACGAGTCCTGCCAGCAGCACGATCATGAGCGGCTCGATGAGCGATTTGAGCCGGTCGGTGCCGGCGTCGACTTCCGCTTCGTAAAAGTCGGCGACTTTGGCCAGCATTGCGTCCAGCGATCCCGTTTCTTCACCAATCGCAATCATTTGCGTCACCAGCGGCGGAGACGCCCAATGCCGCCTCATCGGCTCCGCCAGCGACTGGCCGCTCTCAAGCGCGTCGCGCGCCTGCTTCATCACTTTTGCAATCACTTCGTTTTCGACAACATTGAGCGTTGTTAGTCCTTGCTTGACTTTTAATAATCCATCATCGATTAAAAAAATCATGTGATTTTTTATGGCAAGCTCGCGCAGTTTCGAAAACGGCTCTTTATTTAAAATAACACGGCGCATTTCTTCGGTCATGACAAGCAGCTCATGAACCGCCATCCGTCCGCGATAGCCCGTCATATTGCACGTAGGGCAGCCGCGCCCGCGAATGAGCTTCTCAATTTTCATGCCGCGGCGGGCAAAAATTTCGATCTCCCGCTTCGTTGGTTCCCGTTCTTCCCGGCAATCGCGGCAGACGCGGCGGACGAGCCGCTGGGAAACGACTCCCGCTAATGACGTCGCCACTAAAAACGGCTCAATTTCCATATCGACTAGGCGCGTGATCGTGCTTAACGCGTCATTCGTATGAAGGGTACTTAACACCAAATGGCCGGTCAGGGACGCGCGAATCGCTACTTCCGCCGTTTCGCGGTCGCGGATCTCCCCGACCATAATAATGTTCGGGTCTTGGCGCAAAATCGAACGCAGCCCCTGGGCAAACGTCAAACCGACGTTAGGGTTGACTTGGATTTGATTAACTCCTTCTATCTCATATTCGACAGGATCTTCAATCGTAATAATATTGACTTCTTCGCTGTTTAAATGATTAAGCGCCGCATAGAGCGTCGATGATTTTCCCGATCCGGTCGGTCCGGTAATCAAGACGATTCCGGTCGGCCGCTCAATCAAGTCAATAAACCGCTGCAAGTTTAATTGATTAAAGCCAAGTTTATGAATATCATTCAACGCCGCTCCCAGATCGAGCACACGCATCACAATTTTTTCGCCGTAGATAGTCGGCAATGTAGAAACACGCAAATCGACCAGATGAAAATCGATGTCCATCTTAATCCGGCCGTCTTGCGGAATGCGATGCTCCGTAGTTGGCGGCGATGACGATCTCCTCTCTTATACTTGCTTCCATCTATGGAGTGTTCCTCAGCGGGCTTAACGCATACAAGCGCATTAACATCGAAAATCAACTGCGCAGCGAAGCCGATTATCTCGTGGCGGCTATTATGAATAAACTGTATCAATTTTCTCCCGACGGCCTCGACATGGAGGAAACTACGGACCAGCAGCTGCAGTTTGTAACCGATCGCCAAAAAGTGATCAATCCGTCCGTCGGCATTGTCGAAGAGCAAAAAACGAATGGTGAAACGCTCACCGTTTCTTTGCAGCAGGATGCCGTACTGCTCAACGGGGAGCAGCTTCATTCCGCTCTTTTAAAAATCGTTTCTAGCCAGTCCGAACTTTCTTATCGCTGTGCGAAACAAGAAGACAATATTTGCCGAAGCGGCGTCGTTACGATCAAACTTTCTGTTCAAGACCGCGATCATGACGATTTCTGTTCAAGACCGCGATCATGACGATCCGGACGGCCTGTTATATATAAAGCCGTTTACATTAAAGAACGAATTCGGATTTTAAAGGAAGTGAGGCTATGAATGAAAAAGGATATAGTTTAGTCGTCATCCTTCTGATCATTACCATCTTTTTTTTGCTCGGTTTAACAATTTTATCTGTTTCTATTTATCAGGCGAGATTTACGGAAGTGCGCGTGCAAGACATTGAATCGCTTCATGAAGCGACAAAAGCTATCGAGGAAACGATTGCGGAAATGAAAGTAGAGATAGATGATTTGGAGTTGTCTACGCCAGAAAAATTAGATATGCAGTTAAATACATTAATTCCTACCTTGCGACAGCGCTATGGTGTGGACATTAAAGATGTGACAGGTGATTATAATATCTATCACACAAAATTATTTACTCGCGTTTATCTGATTTCGAAACCCCACGGCAGCAAAACGGTGGAAAGACGGGGGATTTTGACAAATGCGCCAAGCTTTTTGAAATACGTGATTGGATCGAAAGAAGGCGTTGTTTTAAACGGCGGGGCGTATATAGACGGAAATACGTACGCCGGGAAGAACGCATATATCACCAACGTCGCCAACTACATTGACAACTCGCAAAAATATATAGAACAAACATCTTTTCCAACGGCAAGCAAAACAAGTGTGTTGTTTGTCAACGGAAATAGTTACTCGTGCGACCATCAAAACGGAGCAAACCACTGCTATACGTTTGCCAGTAACACATTCGAGCGCGGGATGGCCAATTTTTCTCCGGGCGTCCGCTTTCAGTCGCAATCTCCTTCCGTTCAAAAAGAAAAAGAAGAATTTATTGATGTGGATTTTGCATGGACAGTAAAAGATAAGCTGTTAAAAGCGGCGGGAATAGAAACATTTAGCCAAGAATATGAGACTTATATTGATAAAAGCATAGACCAACTTTTCAGTGAGCTGCAAGACCAAGACCGCTTTGCTGTTTTTGACAATATTTCGTCATTACGCGCAAATATCGATTCAACTCATCAATCTATTATTCTGCAATCAGAAGATTCTCCGTTATTTTTCCTTGATCGCGGGGAGCTTGATTTGCAAGACAAATGGCTGATTGTCAACGGCGATCTTTTTTTAGGGAACAGCGTCAACATCCCAACAAAGGTGCGGGGAAATATGATTGTGCTCGGCAATTTGACAATCAGCGGCGATATAAAGTTTGATTCTACGATTTACGTCCTTGGGCGCACGTTGATTTACAACGCCAATATTGCCGGCTGGAATAATAAAGAAGTTGTCCTTATTTCTAAAGGGCCGTTAGAAATCGCACGCATTAACGAATTTGAAAACGATTTTTCGTTTGCCGAGCCGAACTTAAAAGGATACTTTTATACCGACAGCAACGCCGTTCTCTACGCGGTCGGATCTTATATCAATATTCAAGGAGGATTGTTTGCGCGCGGCAACGAGCTTGAACGCGCGCCCGATTCGGACGTTTCCGGGCTTGTCATCAACGCTTATCGCGGCGCGGCGGAAAAACAAGGCGGACTCCTTTCCTTCATTCCTCCTTCATCGCCGGATCAAACAGAAGAATCCCGCTTTGTCATCCGCCATGATAAATCAGTATTTATCAACCGCGGTGAAGGATTGCCGTTTGTGAAAAAGCTGTCTCTTGCTGTTGACAAGTTAGTGGTAAAATAAAACGACGCAGGAATGTTCTTTGAGTAAAAAAGAAAGGGAGCCTAAAAGCGAATGTTCAGGCTCCCTTTTTGTTTTACCATCTATTCTTTCCGCTTTCTCCATCGTTGGACGATGCCTCTCGGACAATCACCGTGATCGAATCTTTGATTTCTTTACCATCCTCCGTTTTCGCTTTGGCAATCGCGGTAATCGTCGAATATCCGACATCTTTGGCAACGATATACCATTTGCCCTGCGCTGAAGGCGCGCTTCGACATATTCCGGAGCGGACGATTGTACAGAATCAAGGCGTTTATCTGTCGCATCACTTGGAATAAAGGTTAATTGCGATTCGATGTCAAGCTCTTCGCCTACCGTCATAATAAAACTTCCTGTTGGAAATGGATCTCTTTGAGCGGCACGAACGGGTCAATGACCGTAATGGTAGCCTTTGCCGCCGCATTGCTGCCGTCTGTTGCTTCCACCGTAATCTCTACCGTTCCCGGCTGAACCGCTGTGACTGTTCCATTTACCACCGTCGCGACGTCCGGATTGCTCGAAATCCATTGCAGCGTTTTATTCGTCGCATCGCTTGGCGCGATCGTAACCGGAATTGTCTGCGTTTCGCCGATTTCTATCGTCTGTTTATAGCTTCCTAATGTTAATTGGCAAATGAGCTTAATATACGTAAGCGATACAGTCGTAATGCCGTCCCCTTTCGTTAAACCGCCTTCCGCCTTCACGTATATTGTCGATGTTCCATCCGAAGTGATCGGAATTTCGTACGGCGAAGAAAGCGGCGTCCAATCGCTGCTTTGCTTTGAATTTTCGATTTTATATTCGTACGTAACGCCTTCCCCCACGACAAAACCGGTGATTTTTACGATCGGCGGTTCTGTGACGGTCGCGCCGCTTGCGACAGATTGGCCGCTTTCCGTCATGATTGACACGCGCGATTTTACATATAGCGTTACCGTCTCATCGTTATTGTACGTGACGAGAAGAACGGAATCGTCGTCTTCCTTAAATTGCAGCGCCTTTACTGGAAGCATCAACAATCCGTCATCGTTTGGATGTTTCGTCATCCCAAGCAAATTGGTCGCTGAATCAAACGCTTGCCATTTTGTAATAAGGCCGCGGCTGTCCCCTTCATAATACATATCAAATGATTCATGCAAGCGGACTTTCATTGCGATCCGCTGCGAAGGAGGAGTTAAAGATGCCATCCACGCGCCGTATTTGCTGTCTTGGAACGAAACGACAGCCGGCGGCAATTGCACTTCTTCCATCGCCCACGCTTGAAGCGTTAATTCGGCGGTAATCTCTTTATTATTTAGCTCCTTATAGTCGATGACCGTATTTGGAAACGCAATCTCGGCGTATAGGCGTTTTCTTTCTTTTCATCAAGCCAAACTTGATCCGTCTCGACGATTTGCACGTTTCCGTCAAACGACGCTAGTGGAATTTTCACTGTTCCGTTTAACACCGGATCGGTCGCCAGCTTCGAAAACTGCTGGAAAATTTCCGTTAAATTTTGCGATATCCCTTGCTTTGCCTGTCCGCCTGTCATCGCAGATAACTTTTCTAAATAGCCCATGTCGACTTCTTGATGATTACCGAAGCCGATGGAATAGAGTACGATATTGTTCATGCCGAGATTCCTAGCAACATTGATTGCGTCCGTACGAATTTTCTCCTCTGTATCTTGATAATTTACATATCTTGATTGTTTAATTCCATGTTGCGAATAAGCTGTTCGCACGGCAGTTCGTCCGTCAGCTAGTAGTACATACTCAACATCTGCCATTTCTGTCCATGTAATTCCCAAAAAATCAAACGTGACTTTTTCTTTAGTTCTTAACACCGTCGGCATTCCATCAGTTAAAAAAATGATATATTTTTTTCGCGATGGATCATTAAAAAATGATTGCGTTGTTTGCAACGCCGCCGAATAGTTCGTTCCTCCGCCGGCATTAAAGCTGTTCGCCGTTCTGGCAATAAGATCTAATTGGTCTTTGACATCTTGTTTTGCAGAAAAAGGAACTACTTTATTAGCTACTACTGTATCGGAAAACGGAATCAGAGCAAAACGATCGTTCGGATTGGAGTTCGCTTTAAAATAATCAACAGCGGATTGAAACGCACATTTAGCGCTTTGCAGCTTCATCAGAGTCATTGATCCCGATACGTCAAACACAAACACAACATCAATCGGAGAGCGAACGATGTTGTCCACTCTTCCTTTTGGGGGTTAACGTTACATCCAATCTTCCTTGCGCATCCCCGTTCGGCGGCTTTGCATATTCATTTTGCGGGGATGTAAAGGCAAAGTCTAAATCTGTGCTGCTTTGGGAATTTCTTTTCACGTATTCATAAGGGAGAGATGGGAAAGAAAAATATTCCCCGTTCTCTCAATAGGCATCAACGACAATTTTGTATGTCACCGTTTCTCCTTGCGCCGCCGGCCATTTGCCGATCATATCGAGCGAAAACATATATTTTTTCTCGCCGTTTCGGTCGGCCGGCGCTTCGACCGCGTCTACGCGATAGCTTCTTACCGTTGTGTCTTCCTGTCCCTTTACGTTAATGCGGACAACAAAATGGCTGATCGTGTTTCCCTTTCCGTTCCCTTCCCCCGGGGATGTAGCCCATCCTTCAATTTTTTCATCCGTTACTAAAGTAATATTCCCTTCTTTTTTACTATCTGCCCGCACAAATTGTGCATCAATATGTAAAAAGCCTAATATAATCACAAAAATTCCGATGAATGATATTCGTTTTCGCCACAATGCCGCACCTCCCCTCCCCCTTCTAAAGTACTATTTTTCTTTTATTATACCAATGGCTTTCATGACAATGTTATTACTTTTTTAAAAACTTTCTCACTTCCGCAATAAAGTAAAGCGATCCGGTAATCAAGAAAAGAGCGTCGCTTCGTTTTTGTTTTTTCGTTTCTTTCATCCAGCCTTTCCAGCCGTCCGTCGTCGCTTTGTTCGGATGGTCGCACAGCTCAGCAAGCTGTTCGGCGGATGCAGCGCGCGGAAAATCGAACGAAGTAAACGTAATCGTTTCGGCGATTTCGGCAAGCGGCGGAATCATTTTATCAAGCGGTTTATCCGCCAACGCCGCAAATAACACGTGAATATCTTTATCGGGATAGTGCGAACGTACCGTATCAACAAGACTATGAATTCCTTCCTCATTATGGGCGCCGTCAATAATAATAAGCGGCTTATTGCTTACACGTTCGAATCGTCCGATCCATTTCGCCTTTTCCAGTCCTTCATAAATATGTTCTTTTTCAATCAAAAACGAATAGCACATCCGCAAATACTCCGCTGCCATCACCGCCAGCGCCGCATTTTGCACTTGATGTGCTCCGAACATCGTAATTTTTAAATCCGGATATTGCGAAAACGGCGTTTCCAGCGAAAAACGCTCTCCATCAGTGATCGGCACGTGCCGAACAATAAAAAAGTCCTCCCCGAGCCGATACGTTTTTGCTTTCAGCGATGCCGCTTTTTCCGAAATCACCGTCCAGGCTTCCGGCTGCTCGGCGCCGGTAATCAACGGTACACCTGATTTAATAATGCCTGCTTTTTCAAACGCGATTTTATCTAATGTTTCTCCCAAGATATTCATATGGTCATAGCCGATGTTGGTGATAATGGAGAGAATCGGATAAATGATGTTTGTTGAATCAAGACGGCCGCCAAGTCCTGCTTCTATAAGCACAACGTCTTGAATGTTCTTTTTCCCGAAATAATAAAGCATCATCGCAGTAATCACTTCAAATTCCGTCGGCGCGCCAAGTTCCGTTTGCTCCAGTTCCTCGGCAAGCGGCTTGATCACTTGGACGAGTTTGACAATTTCTTTATCGCCAATCGGCTTGCCGTTGACGCTGATGCGTTCGTTAAATTGCTCGACATACGGCGAAGTAAACGTGCCGACAGAATAGCCTGCCGCTTGTAAAATATGGCGCAAATAGCTCACCGTTGACCCTTTGCCGTTTGTTCCCGCGATATGAATCGCCCTGATGCGGCGTTCTGGATGTCCGAGCTTTTCCATAAACCATTCCATTCGTTTTAATCCCGGTTTTATTCCTAAACGCAAACGTCCATGAATCCACTCTAGCGCTTCCTCATAGGTGCGAACCATTGGCATGTTCCTCCTTGTATGATGATAAGAAAAAGACGAATCCAAAATCATGGACTCGTCTTCATGATAAAAGAAGCAGCATTCCCTTGTCTATTTTTTTAATTCCGCCAGACGGGCGCGAACCGCTTCGCGTTTTTCTAAATAGTCTTTTTCTTTTCTCCGCTCTTCTTCAACGACATGTGCCGGAGCTTTGGAAAGAAACCCTTCGTTGCTTAGTTTCTTTTGCACACGCTCGACTTCTTTATTAAGCTTTTCCAGTTCTTTTTCGAGCCGCTTGATTTCTTCTTCGATATTGATAAGCCCCTCAAGCGGCAAAATCAATTCCGCACCGGTAACGACCGCGGTCATCGCCTTTTCTGCCGCTGGAATGTCGGTTGCAATCACAAGCTCGCTTGGATTGCAGAACCGTTCTAAATACGCGCGGTTTCTCTCCAGCGTTGCCTGCACTTGTTCATCTTTTGCTTTAATGTGCAATTTAACCGGTTTGCTTAACGGTGTATTCACTTCAGCGCGAATGTTGCGGACCGCGCGGATAATATCAACAAGAAGACGCATTTCTTCCGCTGCTTTACGATTCGAAAGCTCAGGGCGCACTTCCGGCCATTTCGCAACTGTAATCGACTTCCCTTCATGTGGAAGGTGCTGCCAAATTTCCTCGGTAATGAACGGCATGAACGGATGAAGCAGACGCATCGTATTGTCCAATACATAGGCCAATACGGAGCGAGTCGTCTTCTTCGCTTCCTCATCGTCGCTGTAAAGCGGCAGTTTCGCCATTTCAATATACCAGTCGCACAAATCGTCCCAAATAAAGTTGTACAGCACGCGGCCGACTTCACCAAACTCGTATTTTTCAGCGAGTTTTGTCACTGTTTCGATCGTTTCGTTCAAACGAGTTAAAATCCAATGATCGGCAACGGTTTTTTCTCCGCTTAAATCAAGCTGATCGTACGTCATTCCGCCCATGTTCATCAGCGCGAAGCGAGACGCATTCCAAATTTTATTGGCAAAATTCCATGTGGCTTCAACTTTCTCGGTACTAAAGCGCAAATCTTGTCCCGGCGAGCTTCCTGTTGCCAAGAAAAAGCGGAGCGAGTCGGCGCCGTACTGGTCGATGACATCCATCGGATCCACGCCGTTGCCAAGCGATTTGCTCATTTTTCTTCCTTGCGAGTCGCGGACAAGTCCATGGATGAGTACATCTTTGAACGGCCGCTTGCCCGTAAATTCAAGACCTTGGAAAATCATGCGCGATACCCAGAAGAAAATGATGTCATATCCGGTGACAAGCACATCGGTTGGATAATAGCGTTTGTAATCCGGCGTCTCTGTATCCGGCCAGCCCATCGTTGAAAAAGGCCATAGGGCCGAGCTGAACCACGTGTCTAATACATCTGGGTCCTGCTCCCAATTTTCAATATCGGCCGGCGGTTCATGATCGACATAAATTTCTCCTGTTTCTTTATGATACCAAGCCGGAATGCGATGCCCCCACCATAATTGTCGAGAAATGCACCAGTCGCGAATATTTTCGAGCCAATGCAAATACGTTTTCTCAAATCGCTCCGGAACAAAATGTACTTTTCCTTCTGTTTTTTGCAGCTCAATCGCTGCTTCGGCAAGCGGCTTCATTTTTACAAACCATTGCGTCGACAAATACGGTTCCACCACAGCGCCGCTCCGTTCGCTATGGCCAACGGAATGCACATGCTCTTCGATTTTAAATAGCACGCCTTGTTCTTGCAAATCTTTCACGATTTGCTTGCGGCATTCAAAGCGGTCCAATCCTTGATATTGCAGGGCATTTTCATTCATCGTGCCGTCTTCGTTCATAACAAGGATGCGCGGCAAATTATGGCGGTTGCCGATTTCAAAGTCGTTCGGGTCATGCGCCGGCGTAATTTTCACCGCGCCCGAGCCGAATTCCATATCGACATATTCATCGGCGATAATCGGAATTTCCCGGCCGACAATCGGCAAAATCACCGTTTTGCCGATGAGATGTTGATAGCGCTCATCATCCGGATGAACGGCTACAGCGGTATCGCCGAGCATCGTTTCCGGACGGGTCGTTGCCACTTCGATGTATCCCGATCCATCGGCAAGCGGATAGCGCATATGATAAAGCGCGCCTTTTACTTCTTTATAAATAACTTCAATATCCGATAACGCCGTTTTTGTTACCGGATCCCAGTTAATAATGTATTCACCGCGATAAATAAGTCCTTTTCGATAAAGCGATACGAACACTTCGCGCACCGCTTTCGATAATCCTTCGTCTAATGTAAAGCGCTCGCGCGTATAATCGAGGCCAAGCCCCAATTTCGCCCATTGCTGGCGGATATGGTTCGCATATTCTTCTTTCCATTTCCACGTTTCTTCGAGAAACTTTTCCCGGCCTAAATCATAGCGGGACAGTCCTTGCTTGCGCAGTTTTTCCTCTACTTTTGCCTGTGTGGCGATGCCGGCGTGGTCCATTCCCGGAAGCCACAGCACATCATAGCCTTGCATCCGTTTCATGCGCGTAATAATGTCTTGCAGCGTCGTGTCCCATGCATGTCCTAAATGCAGCTTCCCTGTTACGTTTGGCGGCGGGATCACAATCGTAAACGGCTTTTTATCAGGATCACCTGTCGCTTCAAAAAATTTCCCGTCAAGCCACCATTGATATCGATTGGCTTCCACCGCTTTATGGTCGTATTTCGTAGACATCGTAATCTCTTTTTGCTCCATTGTGTTTTCCCTCCTTCTTAATAAATAAAAAACTCCTTTCATCCGAAAAAGGACGAAAGGAGACTCTTTCGCGGTACCACCTTTTTTCTTAAGCAAATCAAACTTGCTTAAGCGCTTCATTGCGATAACGGTCTGCGACCGGCTTCCTCTACTAGGCAAACACCGTTCAAAGAAGCAGCTCCAGGGCGACCTTCCAACGATAACTGTCCTAGGAAATCTCGCAGCTAATGATTTCCCTCTCTGAAGGCGTTATTCGTTGTACTCTTCCCTGTCTTCGCTTTTGGCTATTTTTCTGTTTATTATACTACCGAAAAACTTATTTCATCGTCAATCATCTTTGCCAAGTTTTTATTTATTTATTCCATCCATTCGTTTTTGGTGACAAAAAGATCGTCCAATCATATTTTATATAGTAACGAAAAGAAGGAGGGACGGATCGATGAAACGATTTAATCCATATTCATGGCCGCCATGGCTTCGCCAAGTGCGCGCCATCTGTGCGCAAGTCATCATTCCAATTACCATTTTTCAAGCCGTGCGTACCATTTTGTTACCGACGACGTTTGATGTCATCTTATTGGCCATTTTTGTGCTTATTGCGGTGGCTCTTCATCTGGAATGGATTTAGTGTTTTCTGTCTCGTTCTGCTGAACAAGACGCATGACGATGTATTCCATATTTTTCATCGCAAAATAATGACGCTGCAATTCAGCGACATATTCACGTTCGTTTTTTTCGGGCTTCCGTTTTGTTTCATATTCATCAATGCAGCGATAAAAAAAATGCGGCTGGGCAAGATGGCTGTAAAGAAAGGAGCGCTCCTCTTCCGTGAGCGGCAATATTTCTTCATACTCTTTTACTCCTTCTGCCCATTCATTACTGACTGGCGGGAATGTACGCATATGATGGCGAAGCGCCATGACGATATCGAAAAGCGGCGAATTCCAGCTGGCCCGTTCCCAGCTAAAAAAATAGCGCTGTTCTTTTCCCGTTTCAAGATAATGAGAAAGCCGTGCTTTTCCGTGAATCCAGGCGATTCTCCATTTTTTTGTTTCCTTTATCTTTTCATACCATTTCTCTAGCTCCGTCTCCGCAAACCAATAGGCTTGCATGATTTCATAAAAATAGGCGCAGCATTGCAACTGAAATGGCGACATATACCATGTATTTTCGCATTTTTCTATATAAGCTTGCAAAAAGGAACGCTGCTGTTTCCATTCCTTCTTTTTCTGCTCATAATAGGCGCTGATCTCTTCTTCGCGAACATCGATCTGCTTGAGCGACGTTTGGTGCAAATAAGCGAGAGTGCGGAAAAAAGAGCGAATTTGTTCGTGTTTTTCTTTTCTTTTCTCTATCGCAATCCACGGCATTAAATAATAATGCCGGCCATGCGAGACAAACGGCAAACCTTGCCTGGATAAATAAAGGGGAATCATTTGTTTTCCATACAGCATGTATGATTGCTGGACGGCCGCCATTTCCCTGGCGTTTGTTATTTCTTTTAAAGCAAATAGTCCGGCGTTCGCGTAGACTTTTTTTACTTTCCCGTAATCATCGACGCGAAACGGCTTTAACCCGTATTGCTGCAAAATGGGAGCGTACATGCGGATGTGTTCTTCGTTCAAAAAAACGACCTCCCTCCATAAAAAGAAGTGAGGAATCATATTTCCCTCACTATAAAGGGCGGCTCCCCACCAGCGCCGGGATATATAACAGTTGCCCTTCATGAATGTCTTCCGGGCTTTCCAATTGATTGACACGCAGCAGTTGCTGGACGGTTAAGTCGTACCGTTCGGCGATCTTGTCCAACGAATCTCCTTGCTGAACGATGCAAATTTTTACTCTCGTAAATTCCTCCGCTTGATTTTTGGCAAATAGTTTTGTTAAATATAACGCATTTTCGCTTTTTACTTTTGTTTTTTCGTTTTCATCTTCTACTTCTTCCGTTTTGTTTTCATCATTTTCTTTGATGGCGCCGATCGACACTTTTGCCTCCTGCTGCGGTACAGCCGTTTCTTCTTCCATTTCGTTTTCTCCTACCACTTTATTTTCTTCTTTTTCTTCTACTACTTTATTTTCTTCTTCTGTCTGCACCGGTTCGTTTTCCATAAACGGCACCGCTGTTTCTTTCTTTTCCGCCGTTTGTTCCGCCGGATTTAACGGCACCACATTTTCTTCTTTGATTTTCTTTTCTTCCTTGAGTTTCTTTTCTTCTTTGAATTTCTTTTCTTTTCGATCAGCTGCTGCTTCCTCTTGCTCCTCATTCTGCTCTGCCAGCATGCCATCCGCAACAAAAACCGGCTCTTCTTCCGGCTGCTCGTTCCGCTGTTCATCTTCATATGCCTCTTTGCGCGCCACTACCTCAAACGGTTCAAACAACGGTTCGTCATCTTCTTCCGCAGCTGCCAAAGATTCCTGATGAAGCGGCGCTTCGCTAATGCCGCTGATTGAAATATCCGCCGTCACTACCAATCTCCCATCTTCACTTAAATCATAGTCAAACGATTCGACTGTCACGTATACATCCTCTAAATGATGAATGCGGTTTTTTGGAATCGTAATATCGATGGGAAAACGGTGCGACAATTCGCTGATGCCGTCTTCACGCGTGGAAATGCGCTGAATAAATCGATGGCTGACAAAATCAAATGAATCTGTATCTATATCGCTCTCTTCCCCTTCCGCCATGCGAAATTCCCCGCTTAATTGCAAAGCCCCGCGAATCGTAATATATTGCTCGTATTCATCGACGGAGACGACCGGATCAAGCGAAATAGAAAGAAATTCGGCGACTTCCTGTCCTTTTTTAAACCAGACCGATTCCTCGAGGGAAAAACGCAAATACGATTGCTCCAACCGTGTTTCCTCCTTCCGTCCCTTTGCGAAATTTTTCTATGACATTATCCATTGTATGAAGGAAAAAGAAGCAGTATGAATAAAAAAATCGGGTTGTCCCACCAAAAGTGGACAACCCGTTCGTTTATTTCCCTTCGCGAATTTTCGCAAATGCGCGTTCTGCCGCAGCGATTGTTTTTTCAATATCTTCCTCTGTATGTTCCGTGGACAAAAACAATCCTTCAAATTGCGACGGCGGCAGGAAGATTCCTTGTTCCGCCATTTCGCGATAATAGATCGCAAACATATCTAAATCGGATGTTTTCGCTTTTTCGTAGTTTATCACTTTTTCGTTTGTAAAGAAGAAACCAATCATCGAACCAGCGCGGTTAATTGTATGCGGGATTTCGTATTTTTCTGCCGCTTTGCGCAATCCTTCTTCCAATCGATCCGCTTTTTTGCGGAATTCATCGTATGTTTCCGGCGTCAGCTGAATCAATGTTTCATATCCAGCCGTCATGGCGAGCGGATTTCCCGATAAGGTGCCGGCTTGATAAACCGGACCGCTCGGCGCGACTTTTTCCATAATTTCCGCTTTTCCGCCGTACGCTCCGACCGGAAGTCCACCGCCGATGACTTTTCCAAGACACGTCAAATCCGGTTCAATGCCGAAATATCCTTGCGCGCAATGATAATCCACGCGGAAGCCGGTCATGACTTCGTCGAAAATAAGCAGCGCCCCATATTGTTTCGTAATGTCTCTTAATCCCTGCAAAAAGCCCGGAACCGGCGGAACCACACCCATGTTTCCGGCAACCGGCTCGACGATGACCGCAGCGATATCTTCGCCAAATCGTTCAAATGCGTAGCGGACGCTTTCTAAATCGTTGTAAGGAACAGTGATCGTATTTTGCGCCACCGCTTCTGGAACGCCAGGGCTATCCGGCAATCCAAGTGTCGCTACTCCTGAACCAGCTTTTATCAGCAGCGAGTCACCGTGACCATGATAGCTTCCTTCAAATTTAACAATTTTATTACGCCCTGTGTAGCCACGTGCCAGACGAATCGCACTCATCGTTGCTTCCGTTCCGGAGTTCACCATCCGCACAATTTCGACGGACGGTACCCGCTCAATCACTAATTTCGCTAACTCGTTTTCAATTAATGTCGGTGCACCAAAGCTCGTGCCGTTTTCCGTCACTTTTTTTAACGCTTCGACAACACGAGGATTCGCATGGCCTAAAATAAGCGGACCCCAAGATAACACATAATCGATATATTCATTGCCATCGATATCGTAAATTTTCGAACCTTTGCCGCGCGCCATAAAGATCGGTGTCATGCGGACGGATTTAAATGCGCGGACAGGACTGTTGACACCACCCGGCAGCAGCCGGACCGCTTCTTCATACGCCGCTTTTGAACGTTCATAGCTTCGCATCTATTGGTTCTCCTTTCTACTCATTTAACCAGCGAGCCACATCTTTAGCAAAATACGTGATAATTAAATCCGCGCCGGCCCGCTTCATGCCAGTAAGCATTTCCATCACAATTTCTTTTTCGTTAATCCAGCCGTTTTGCGCCGCTGCTTTTACCATCGAATATTCGCCGCTGACATTATAGGCGACAAGCGGAAGATGGAAATGGTTTTTCATGTCACGGATAATATCCAAATAAGCAAGCGATGGTTTTACCATTAAAAAGTCGGCGCCTTCGCGTACGTCCGATTCCGCTTCCCTGAACGCTTCAAGACGGTTTGCCGGATCCATTTGATATGTTTTCCGGTCGCCGAATTGCGGCGTGCTATCTGCAGCATCACGGAACGGACCATAGAACGCGGATGCATATTTAATCGCATAAGACATAATCGGTACATGCGTAAATCCTGCTTCATCGAGTCCTTGGCGAATCGCGGCAACGAAACCGTCCATCATGTTCGAAGGCGCGATAATATCAGCGCCTGCCTGCGCCTGGCTGACCGCGGTTTTCACCAGCAATTCAAGCGATGGATCGTTTAATACTTGCTCGTTTTCGATCACGCCGCAATGTCCATGGCTCGTATATTCACATAAACATGTATCAGCAATGACAATGATATCTGGATAATTTGCTTTGATTTGGCGGATCGCCTGCTGGACGATCCCATGCTCACAATATGCTTGCGAACCGACTTCATCTTTTTCTGCTGGCACGCCGAAAACGATTACCGATTTAATGCCTAGTTGGACGACTTCGTCCATTTCTTCATTTAAGCGGTCAAGCGAAAATTGGTATATTCCGGGCATGGACGGTACTTCCCGTTTTACCCCTTTTTCTTCGACGACAAAAATCGGATAAATAAGGTCGTCTACATGCAGATGCGTTTCTCTTACCATCGCCCGTAAATTCGCTGTTTGCCGCAAACGGCGATGGCGATCAAATCGTAATGTCGCCATTTATTTTTCCCTCCATCGTTCGTTTTGCAAAATATTGTTCCATCTCTTTTATCATATCATCAATCGTATACTGATCCGGACAAATATGCACAGAAAGCCCCGCTTTTTCCGCTGTTTCCTTCGTAACAGGGCCGATGCAGGCGATCACGCAACCGCTAAGTAACGAAGCGATGTCTTCTCCTTCCATCATCCGCATAAAGCTTTGTACGGTAGAAGAACTTGTAAACGTGATCACATCCAGTTTTCTTTCCCGCAACAGATATAGCAATTGTTCTTTTCCTGATTCGTTCATTGATGTTTCGTATGCGATAAGGTCCGTTACGTCTGCTCCCATGTTGATCAGCGCATCTCGCAATACCGGCCTTGCTAAATTTCCTTTCACTAGAAGGATGCGGTCGCGCGGCTTAACAAGCGGTTTTAGCGCCTCGATAACCCCTTCGGCGACAAATTCATCAGGGACCACCGCTGGAGAAACACCATACGCTTTTAACGCCGCCGCCGTTTTTTTGCCGACTACCGCTACTTTTGGAAGCGGCGTTTCCTTTTTTACAAATGGGAAGAAAAACTTTACCCCGTTGGCGCTCGTAAAAATAAGCCAGTCATAATTGGCCAGATGACGGACGCACTCGGCAATCGTTTCCGGTTTAGAGAAAGGGGAAATAGAGATAAGCGGAATTTCAATCGGCGTTGCTCCCGCTTGGCGCAACTTTTCCGAGAACGTTTTCGCCTGCTCTTTTCCTCTTGTCACAAGCACCGTTTTCCCCATCAACGGACCGCTTGCCATTACCGATTCATCTCCTCTTTCACCCGCTCGATTAACGCTTTCGCCCCTTGTTCGCTTAATAGGGCTGCCGCTTGGATTCCAACTTCCTCCGGATTCGTTCCGCTTACCATCTCTTTATATATTTCTTTTCCATCCGGCGATGCGACAAGTGCGGTCAACACGATGTCGTTGCGCTCATCAATATACGCATAGCCGGCGATCGGCACTTGACAGCCGCCTTCCATCTGCTGTAAAAAGGCACGTTCCGCCCGTACCGCCCGCTCGGTATTGACATCGTTTAATTTTTGCAACCACTCGCGCAGCTCGTCATCATTTTCGCGGCATTCCACCGCCAGCGCCCCTTGCCCAACGGCAGGAAGACATACATCGGTTGATAAATATTCGGTAATGACATCGCTTGCCCAGCCCATGCGCACCAATCCGGCCGCCGCCAAAATAATCGCGTCATACGCTTCGCTTTCCAACTTTGCCAGCCTTGTATCAATGTTGCCGCGAATCCATTTAATGTTGACATCCGGCCGCTTAGCGAGTATTTGCGCAGACCGCCGCAAACTGCTTGTCCCGATGATTGCCCCGCTTGGCAGATCGGCAAACGTTTTTTTCTGTTTGCTGATGAGCACATCGCGATGATCTTCTCTTAGCGGCACGCAGCCGATCACCAAGCCTTTCGGCAGCAAAGCCGGCATATCTTTCATACTATGTACAGCCATATCAATCTCGCTATCTAACATAGCTTGTTCAATCTCTTTCACAAACAGCCCTTTGCCACCGACTTTAGAGAGCGTCACATTGACAATTTTATCTCCTCTCGTGACAATTTCTTTTACTTCAAATTCAAACGGCGCTCCTAATCGTTTCAGCTGCTCAATCACCAAGTTGGTTTGCGTCAGGGCGAGTTTGCTGCGCCGCGATCCGACGATGATTTTCCGCATTTTGCACTCCTCCGTTATGAATCCCAAAAATGAAATCTCGATAAACTGCCGAATAAGAAAAAGTTTACCAATAAAAATAAAAACGAACCGATATTCCAAAGCGCAATCGCCTTTCCTTGCACTTGCTGGACAGCGCGCTTGTAAAAGTAAACGCTGTACACCGCCAGCACCAGAAAGGAGCCTAACACTTTGGCATCATACCAATGAAAATTTTCGACTTTGATATAGGCCCAGATGACTCCAAGAATTAATCCTAATAACAACATAGGCAATCCAAGCAAATTTAAAACATACGACATAAAATCTAATTTCGTTAAATCCGCCATCCGCCACAACCGTTTGCCCCATTTTTTCCGCTTTAATAAGCTATATTGCAGCATGTATAAGATCGAAAAGATAAATGAAAGCGAAAACGCCGCATACGCGAACAGCGTTATAGCAATATGGATAATAAGCAGCTCAGAAATGAGCCGCTCGGCAACAGCCGGCGACTGATGGTTTGGCGCAAACGTATGAATAGCCAAAATCAAAAAAGCAAGCACATTCGTGAAAAAAACGATAAAATCCACGCGCATGAACCGGTTAATGACCAAAGACAGCGTAATAAGCAGCCAGGCGTAAAAGTAAAGGCCTTCCGACATCGTTAAAACTGGAAAGCGCCCTGTCTGTATGATGCGAAACAAAAAAAAGAACGTTTGAAACAGCCAAACAATAGAAAGTAACCAGAAGGCGAGTTGATTCGCCTTCCGGTTATGTTGGAGAAAATCAATGAAGTATAAAAGTATGGACAGTACATACAGAATAATAGACAGCTCGTAAAACCGGGTCATGGTCATCTCTAACATATGCCAAAATCCTCTCTTATGACTGCAGAGACGGCATAGCGGCGCGTTGACCATCTGCTTTTCCTTGTTTTTGTTTTTGCTCCTCAACGGCATCCTCAATATTGAAAATTTTCATAAACAATTGCAACGCTTCTTCCGCATTTGGCTCTGCCGCCAGTTCTTTTGCCCGTAAAATCGGATCGCGCAGCAATTGGTTAATGATGCTTTTCGTATGCTTATTTAATACTTTACGATCCCGTTCCGATAAGTGCGGCAACTTCCGCTCGATGCTTTTCATCGTCTCGGCTTGAATCGCCAATGCTTTTTCGCGAAGTGCAGCAATCACCGGCACGACGCCAAGCGTCTGCAGCCATTGCTGGAAGGCGACAAGTTCCGTACCGATCATATTCCCGATTTGTCTGGCCGCTTTTTCGCGCTCTGCCAAATTCGCTTGCACAATTCCTTCTAAATCATCAATATCATATAAAAAGATGCTTTCCAATTCAGCAAGCGCTGGATCTAAATCGCGCGGGACGGCAATATCGACCATAAACAGCGGGCGGCCTTTTCTCATCTTGTCTAACGGAGCCATCATTTCTTTCGTAATGATATAGCCTTTTGCTCCTGTCGAGCTGATGACAATGTCGGCTTCAAGCAACGCACAAGACAGTTCGGAAAGCGATTTGGCCGTCCCGGAAAACTTTTTCGCCAGCTGCTCCGCTTTTTCGAGCGTGCGGTTGACAACGGTTACCTTTTTCACACCGTTGCCATATAAATTTTGTGCCGCCAACTCTCCCATTTTGCCGGCGCCGATAATTAAAACATGTTTGGAAGATAAATCGCCAAAAATCTTTTTGGCAAGCTCGACCGCCGCATAGCTTACCGACACCGCGTGCGCGCCGATTTCTGTTTCCGAATGGGCGCGTTTGGCAAATGTCACCGCCTGTTTGAATAAATGATTAAAAATCGTGCCGGTCGTTCCTGCCTCCTGAGCAAGAAGGTAGCTTGTTTTCACTTGTCCTAAAATTTGCGTTTCCCCTAAAATCATTGAATCGAGACCGGAAGCAACACGGAATAAATGCTCCACCGCTGCTTCATTTTCAAGCACATTTAAATACGGTGCAAGCGTGTCGAGGTCGATATGAAACCAGTCCGCTAAAAAAGCTTTTATATAATAACGGCCAGTATGCAACTGGTCGACAACGGCATAAATTTCCGTACGATTGCATGTAGACACGATTACATTTTCTAAAATGCTTTTTTGCTGCTGCAACTGCTTCATCGCATCAGCCAATTCCGGTTCGCTAAACGTCAGTTTTTCACGGATTTCAACAGGGGCCGTTTTATAGTTTACGCCAACGACAACTACATGCACGTTCTTTATACCCCCTTATTTTGTCAAATACGTAAAATATCTTTTACAATTATAACACATGTGTCTTTCTTCTTTGTGAAAAAAGTGTGAACATGGTAGAACGCATATGATAAACTTGATACTGTAATTATTGTATCATAAAAAAAGTTTGACAAGAAACTGGGAGGAACCGATGAAAAAACACGCGACGTTCTCTGGCATTATTCTTGTTGGACTGGGCGTTTACTTTTTGGTGAATCAGCTTCACTCCTCATTTTCACATCTTTTTCAAGATTGGCCGGCGCTGTTAATGATTTTCGGAGCGGCGCTGATCGGCCAGGCGTATTCTGCCCGTGAATACCAACATCTTTTTCCAGGCATCCTTTTGTTTGGATTCGGACTTCACATTTTATTTGTCCATTGGTTCAAACAATGGCCAAATCATATCGGCGTCTTTTTCTTTATCATTGCGATAGCGTTTTTCATTAGCTCCTTAAAAGTAAAAAACGGGCTTGGCCAAGGCTTCTTTTTTTTGGCATTAGCCTTTATTACGTTGTTTTCCAAACAATTTCAGCCGCTGTTTTATATCGTCGAAACAGGCATCACATCGATTTGGAAGTTTTGGCCGCTTGGGCTAATCCTTGTTGGTATATACATATTATTGGTAAAGCGGAAATAATCCATGCAAAAAACACCAGCTTGATGAACGCTGGTGTTTTTCTCGTGAACTACCCGCCACCTGCGCTTCGCTTAGAAGTGGGAGACTTCTTTCGGGATATGTTAAAGAAATCGCTCCAATGCCGCCCATGCTTCCTCTTTTCCTTGCCCTGTTTCCGCCGAAAACAAGATCAATTCATCGCCGTCTGCCATCTTCAACGTTTCGCGCACTACTTTTCTATGCTTCTGCCACTTCCCTTTTGGAACTTTATCCGCTTTTGTGGCAATAATGATCGTCGGAATATCATAATGCTTTAAAAACTCATACATCATGACATCATCTTTCGTCGGCGGATGGCGCAAATCAACGATCAGTACCACCGCGCGCAGCTGCTCTCGTGTCGTAAAATACGTTTCCATCATTTTGCCCCATGCTTCCCGCTCTGATTTCGACACTCGCGCAAAACCGTATCCTGGGACATCGACAAAGTAGAGCGACTCATTAATTAAATAAAAGTTTAATGTTTGCGTTTTTCCCGGTTTCGATGAGGTACGTGCTAAATTTTTTCGGTTCACCATTTTATTAATAAATGAAGATTTGCCGACGTTTGAACGCCCGGCGAGCGCAAACTCCGGCAAGTTGCCGGCTGGATATTGCTCCGGCTTTACCGCACTGATGACGATTTCCGCTTTGGTCACGTTCATGGCCGATCCCCTACCAACGCATGTGGCAATACTTCATCGAGATGGGAAACAAGAACAAATTGCAAATCTTTTTTTACCACATCAGGAATATCGTCTAAATCTTTTTCATTGTCTTTTGGCAAAATGACTTTTTTCAAGCCGGCGCGATGGGCGCTTAACGTTTTTTCTTTTAATCCGCCGATTGGGAGAACGCGGCCGCGCAGCGTGATTTCTCCCGTCATGCCAACAAAACGGCTTACCGGCCGGCCTGTTAAGGCGGAAATCAGCGCAGTTGCAATCGTAATCCCGGCCGATGGCCCGTCTTTCGGCACCGCGCCTTCGGGAACGTGAATATGAATATCGTATTTTTCATGAAACTCTGGATCGATGCCAAGCTGTTCGGCCCGCGAACGTACATAGCTAAATGCCGCTTGGGCTGATTCTTTCATGACATCTCCTAATTTTCCGGTCAGCACCAGCTTTCCTTTTCCCGGAGCCAGCGACACTTCAATCGATAACGTATCGCCGCCAAACGCTGTGTAGGCAAGCCCCGTCGCCACGCCGACTTGATCTTCCAATTCTGCCTGCCCGTAACGGTATTTTCTTTTGCCTAGAAATTCTTCAATATTTTTTTTCGTGATAATAACGCGCTTTTTCTCTTCCGCGACAATCAGGCGCGCCGTTTTTCGGCAAATCGCGGCCAGCTGCCGCTCCAATTCGCGCACCCCTGCTTCCCGGGTATAATGGCGGATGATATCAAGCATCGCCTCATCGCGGATTTGCAAAGCCGATTTTTTGAGTCCGTGCTCTTTCAGCTGTTTTGGCAGCAAATGACGTTTCGCGATTTGCAGCTTTTCCACTTCCGTATAACCAGGAATGTGGATGACTTCCATCCGGTCTAAAAGCGGCTGCGGAATCGTCGTTAAGTTGTTCGCCGTCGCGATAAACATAACTTTCGATAAATCATAAGGTTCTTCAATGTAATGGTCGCTGAACGTATGGTTTTGCTCCGGATCGAGCACTTCCAAGAGCGCTGCGGACGGGTCGCCGCGAAAATCGCTCGACATTTTATCGATTTCATCAAGCAAAAATACCGGATTAATCGTCCCCGCTTTTTTCATTCCTTGAATAATCCGCCCTGGCATCGCGCCGACGTAGGTGCGGCGATGGCCGCGAATTTCCGATTCATCGCGGACGCCGCCTAAAGAAATGCGAACAAAGCGGCGGTTGAGCGCTTTTGCAATCGAACGAGCCAGCGATGTTTTTCCAACCCCCGGCGGCCCTGCCAAACAAAGAATCGGGCCTTTTAACGATTTCGTCAGCTGCTGCACAGATAAAAATTCCAGCACCCGCTCTTTGACTTTTTCAAGACCGTAATGATCTTCATTTAATATTGTCTCCGCTCGTTTAATATCGTGAATGTCTTCCGTCTGTTTCGACCACGGAAGGGCAATCAGCCAGTCTAAATAGTTGCGGATGACTGCGCTTTCCGCCGAGGTCGCCGGGATTTTTTCGTAGCGGTCCAGCTCTTTGAGCGCGGTTTCTTTTACATGGCTAGGCATGCCGGCCGCTTCGATTTTTTCTTTTAATGTTTCGACTTCCCCTGCTTTGCCCTCTTTTTCGCCTAGTTCTTTTTGAATCGCCTTCATTTGCTCACGCAGATAATATTCTTTTTGCGTGCGCTCCATCGACTGTTTGACGCGCATGCTGATTTTTTTCTCAAGCTGAAGAACTTCTTTTTCATTATGTAGAATTTGAATGATTTTATTGATTCGCTCTTTTATATCAATCGTTTCAAGAATACGCTGTTTTTCTTCAAGTTTCAGCGGCAAATGGGAAGCGATAATGTCAGCCATTCGTCCCGGCTCATCAATATCGACAATCGAAGCATAAATATCCGCAGATAACCGTTTCGACAAGTTTATGTACTGTTCAAAATATTCGAGCATCGTCCGTTTTAACGCTTCATCTTCTAAATCCTTTGCAGAACGATCAACAAATTTTTCCACTTTTACAACAAAATATGGTTCTTCGCTGACTACCTCGGTAATAAATGCCCGCGCCATTCCCTCCACTAACACGCGAAACGTTCCGTTCGGAAGCTTCAGCAGCTGTTTTACGCGAGCAAGCGTCCCCATTTTATACAAATCATCCATATCCGGTTCATCGACGGAAACATCTTTTTGCGATGTCAATAAAATGATATGATCCTCGACCATCGCCTGCTCAAGCGCTTTTACCGATTTCTCCCGTCCAACATCCAAATGCAATACCATCGTTGGAAAAACAAGCAATCCCCTTAGCGGCAAAAGGGGAACGACAAGCTCCTTTTTCTTCACCACGAACACCTCCATATCTTGCTTCTATTCGTCTATTGTATAGCACGGCAGTACAATTTGTAAAATTCCATGACGCAATTGGGCTCGATCTATTTCCTCACAAATCACTCACTATTTTTGGCGGACAACACAGTCAGCCTAAAGGACGTTCTTCGTTCGCATGCGAAGGCGGAAAAGCTATTCCTGAACAAAACGCCTAATGTCAAAATCCGCTTTTTCTTGTGAACCTCTTGTTTAAGAATATAATACAAAGAAAAACCGACTTCGACATCTTTTTTGTTTCGTCGAAGTCGTCACATTACGGTCACACGCTCTTCGTTTCGGAGCGATCGGCAGCCGCAGGAATGGCATCGTTCGGCAAGGCGGCCTCTTCGCCAAATACGTGCGAAAATACTTCCTCTAAACGGCGAACCGGAATGATTTCAATCCCTTCTACTTCCTGTAAAATCGACTGCATATTTTCGGCCGGAATGATCACTTTTTTTGCCCCAGCCTGTTTCGCCGCCTTGATTTTTGGAAAGATTCCTCCGACCGGCTTAACATAACCGCGAATGCTGATCTCCCCTGTCATGGCTATGGTACAATCAACAGGCAGCTGGTAAATCGCGGAATAAATTCCGGTCGCAATGGCAATTCCCGCCGATGGTCCGTCAATGGGCACCCCGCCTGGAAAATTCACATGGATATCATAGCGGTCCGCCGGCACTCCCATCGCCCGCAATACGGTGATGACATTTTCCGCCGACCCTCTTGCCATGCTTTTGCGGCGAATCGATTTTTCCCGGCTTCCGATGCTTTCTTCTTCGACGATGCCAGTGATATTGATGGTTCCTTTTTCTTTTGCCGGCAGCGCAGTGACTTCAATTTCCAAAAGCGCGCCAGTATTCGGTCCGTATACCGCCAGACCGTTAACAATCCCGACTGACGGCGTTCCTGCAATTTTCTTTTCATACCGAGGTGACAATTGACTCGAGTGAATGACCCATTCAATATCTTTATCTAAAATCTTTTCGCGGTTTTCGGAAATGGCAATCCCCGCGGCAATTTGCATGATATTGACCGCTTCCCGGCCGTTGCGCGCATAGGACGCAAGAATACGAATTCCATTTTCTGACACTTTCAACCGGATTTTTTCCGCCGCCTTTTTCGCAATAAGCGCAATTTCATCTTGGTCCAGTTCGCGGAAAAATACTTCTAAACAACGTGAACGAATCGCTGGCGGAATTTCATTCGGCGTTCTTGTCGTCGCTCCTACAAGACGGAAGTCCGCCGGGAGGCCGTTTTGGAAAATGTCGTGGATGTGGCTCGGAATTTGTGGATTTTCCTTGCTGTAATAGGCGCTTTCAAAAAATACTTTGCGATCTTCCAATACTTTTAATAATTTATTCATCTGAATCGGATGAAGCTCGCCAATTTCGTCAATAAACAAAACTCCGCCGTGCGCATTGGTGACCGCGCCTTGTTTCGGCTGCGGAATGCCTGCTTGGCCCATTGCCCCGGCACCTTGATAAATTGGATCGTGCACCGAGCCGATTAACGGATCGGCGATGCCGCGTTCGTCAAATCGCGCTGTTGTGGCATCCAACTCGACAAACACGGCGTTTTTCTTAAATGGAGAAAGCGGATTTTTTTTCGCTTCTTCCAACACAAGGCGGGCTGCTGCCGTTTTTCCAACGCCAGGAGGTCCGTAGATAATGACATGCTGCGGATTTGGGCCGCATAATGCCGCTTTAAGCGCTTTAATTCCATCTTCCTGTCCAACAATATCCTCAAAACTTTTCGGTCGCACTTTTTCCGCCAACGGCTCAGTCAGGGAAATGGACCGCAGTTTCCGCAGCTGCTCCATTTCTTTTCGGGATTCCTTGTCAATGGAAACTTTTTGCACCCGCTGGCTTTTCAGCAGATTCCAAAAATAAAGGCCGATAATAATCCCGAAAAACAATTGTATCAATAACACAACGTTTGTCCAATTCATTTGCTGAAATCCTCCTGCCTTCAAATAGTATGTAGTATGATAGTATCTCCGCGAACAGGCAGGAATAAACAAAAAAAGAAACCGCCTTATCAATAAAGGCAGTTTCCTTCTGACTGATTATGCCGATGTTTTCCGTTCTTGTTCCACAACGGTGCCATCGTGGCGAATTAATTTTGGCGGCTTATTATCGCGAACCGTTTCGAGCGTAATAATGCATTTTTGCACGTCTTCACGGGACGGAAGCTCGAACATGACATCAAGCATAATGCCTTCAATAATCGAGCGAAGGCCGCGCGCCCCTGTTTTCCGCTCAATCGCTTTTTTCGCGATTTCTCGCAATGCTTCCTCTTCAAATTCGAGTTCGACTCCATCGAGCTCCAACATTTTTTGGTATTGTTTGACAATCGCGTTTTTCGGTTTTGTCAAGATATCGATCAGCGCTTGCTCATCAAGCGGCTCTAATGTAGTAATCACCGGGAGACGGCCGATAAATTCTGGAATCAACCCAAACTTTAATAGATCCTCCGGCAGAACTTTGGACAGTAAATTCTTCTCGTCCACGTCTGACTGCTGCATGTCAGCGCCGAATCCGATTACTTTTTTCCCTAGACGGCGCTTAATTATCGGCTCAATCCCATCAAACGCACCGCCGCAAATAAATAAAATGTTCGTCGTATCAATTTGAATAAACTCTTGATGCGGATGTTTGCGGCCGCCTTGCGGAGGAACGCTTGCAATCGTCCCCTCTAAAATTTTCAGCAGCGCCTGCTGCACCCCTTCACCAGATACATCGCGAGTAATGGATGGATTTTCCGACTTACGGGCGATTTTATCGATCTCATCGATATAAATGATGCCTTTTTCCGCCCGCTCTACATCGTAGTCGGCTGCCTGAATCAGTTTCAGTAAAATGTTTTCTACGTCTTCCCCAACATATCCGGCTTCCGTCAGCGATGTCGCGTCGGCAATCGCAAACGGCACGTTCAAAATGCGCGCCAATGTTTGCGCCAGCAGCGTTTTTCCGCTTCCTGTCGGCCCGATCATTAAAATGTTGCTTTTCGATAATTCAACATCATCGATTTTACTGCCGGAATTAATGCGCTTATAGTGGTTGTAAACGGCCACCGCCAGCGATTTTTTTGCCTCATCCTGGCCGATGACATATTCATCTAAAATTTCGCGAATTTCCATCGGCTTTGGCACATCTTTAAATTCGAATTCTTCTTCATTGCCCAGCTCTTCTTCCACAATTTCCGTACAAAGCTCGATGCACTCGTCACATATGTATACGCCTGGACCGGCAACGAGCTTGCGCACTTGATCTTGCGTCTTTCCGCAAAACGAACACTTTAACTGTCCTTTCTCATCATTAAATTTAAACATTTGTTTCACCCCTTGCTCCGAAATCGCACCACTTGTATGTATTTTATTTCCTTTGCAAAACTTCGCCGACAAAACTTATGTATTCGTCATTTTATCATAAATTATCCTCAAAAGGCTAATGAAAAAAATATAATTCGTTAGAAAAATTAGAAAATTTTTTATCACACCCCATTTTTTGTTATAAAGAACAAGGCACGAACGTCTCGCGCCTTGTTCTCTATAATATATTATGCCGCAACTTTGCTATGCTCTACAAGAAAATCAACCGTTTTGCGCCATTTTAAATCTTCTTTGACGCCTTCTAGGCTTCCTAATAGCTCTTTTAATTTTCCGACTTCCAAATTATAGGCTTTTGCCATTTTTTCCAATTCTTCGTTGACTTCTTCTTCTGTTACTTCAATATTTTCTGCCTTTGCGATTGCTTCAAGCGTCAAGGCAACGCGGACGCGTTTTTCGGCATCTTCTTTCATTTGCTCGCGCAAAGCTGCTTCGTCTTGACCAGAGAATTGATAGTAAAGGTCAAGGTTTAGCCCTTGCATTTGCAAACGTTGATCAAACTCGCGCAACATACGGTCGGTTTCATTTTTTATCATCACTTCTGGAATATCAATTTCGGCATTTTCCGCCGCTTTTTCGACCAACGCGTCGCGCAGCGCTGCTTCTGCTTCATTCTTTTTCGCTTCTTCTAGTCTTTTGCGGATTTTTTCTTTTAATTGTTCCAGCGTTTCTACTTCATCGTCCACATCTTTGGCAAATTCGTCGTCTAATGCCGGAAGACGTTTTTCTTTTACTTCATGCACTTTCACCTTAAATGTTGCCGGCTTGCCCGCCAACTCTTTCGCATGATATTCTTCCGGGAATGTCACTTCAATTTCTTTTTCTTCTCCTGCTTGCATGCCGATCAACTGATCTTCAAATCCCGGAATGAATGTGCCAGAGCCGATTTCGAGCGAGTAGTTTTCCGCTTTGCCGCCTTCAAACGGCTCGCCGTCAACAAATCCTTCGAAGTCGATTACTGCGGTGTCGCCGTTTTCAATTTTGCCATCCTCTTTGACGACAAGCTCTGCATAGTTTTCTTGCAGACGTTTTAATTCCTTTTCTACATCTTCATCGGTCACTGTCGTATCCATTTTTTCTACTTCTAATCCTTTATATTGGCCTAATTTCACTTCCGGCTTCACCGTTACTTTTGCTTTAAAAATAAGGTTTTTTCCTTTTTCCATTTGCTCAATATCAATCTCCGGAATATCGACAGGCTCAATTCCTGCTTCTTCGACCGCTTTGGCATATGCTTCCGGCAATAAAATGTCTAATGCGTCTTGATATAAAGCTTCGACACCAAAGCGTTTTTCAAAAATCACGCGCGGCACTTTGCCTTTGCGGAATCCTGGAAGTGTAATATTTTTCACTACCTTTTTAAATGCTGCATCCAAGCCTTCATTTACTTTTTCCGCGTCCACTTCAACCGTAAGAACGCCCTCGTTTCCTTCGAGTTTTTCCCATTTGACTGACATAATATTCCCTCCAACCAAAAATCATTATAAATAAAAAAGGCGGAAGATAATGAAACGGCTCCGGTTTTCATTATCTTGTTATCTTTCCCATATATGTAGTGAAACATACAAAAACATATACGCAATACAGCCATTATATTATAACATACAACAATAATGTTTCAATATGAAGTAAGCGATTAAAAGTAGGAAAAATTCTCTATTTCGCAAAGTTTGTCGCAAAGCGGGGCGATCTCTTCCCCTGAAACACCATATCGGGCAGCAATTTTCTCCATCGCTGCAGGCACTCCTTGAAATTGGCAAGCAACAAAATGAAGCGCCGCCATCCATGCTTTGCTTGCGGCAGGCTCGGGAGAAAACGGATAAAGAACATACGTGTAACGAAGCCAAATCTCTGCCGCAACATCATACAAGCCTGGATTTTCGCTTGCGAGGCAATGTTCCAGACGCTCGAGCAGTTCTGCCGCAAACGCGGTTTCCGCTTGTTCGTTTAACAGCGCCGGCGTCACTTCGATTCTTTTTCCAAATTTTTCAACTATCACGACATCATCAATCTTTTTTAACGTAAGCAAACGCAGCAGCATCGTTTTGACGATCGGGCTGTTTGTTTCATTGACTAAATATTGCTTTAATTGAGGAAGTACAGGAACAATATCTTCCTTCTCCAGCTGCCTGATTACATGCATATGTTCCGTTATATCGCTTGACTCGAGCAACCTCTGCACTTTCGCTTGTTCGGCAGGAGGCAACGGGCGTTTATTCATTTTTTGGACGAAACGAAACAGGTTTAGCAAGTTTTCCCGTAAGGAAGCAGGAAGAGGATGATGACGCAGCGCATCGCGGATGACCGTTTCTGCTTGTTCATACCGGTGCGTTTGCATTAAGATGGACAAATACATTTGCAATAAATCCATATTCCCTTCATTTTCCTGCAACAATACGCGCAAGCGGCGCTCCGCTTCATGGAAATTCCCTAGTTCATAATGGCAGACGGCTATGCTGAGCTGGACGGAAAAACGGCGCTCCCCAAGCTGCTCTGCCTCGCTGAAAAAATAAAGGGCTTCCTCGTACCGTTTCGCCTGCAATGCCTCCAGTCCTTCTTCCACAAGCCGTTCCTTTACGCGCGGAAACAAAATAACTTTTCCGTTTTTATCCTTGTTCATCTTCGCCCGCTCCAATAAAATTTTTGACACAAGTGTAACAAGTTTTCCGGCAAGATACAAGCAAAACATGCAAAAAGCTGTTCCAACGTTTTTTGTCGGAACAGCTTTCCACCGTTACGGCATCGGGCAGTGCTTTCTTTCGTATTCAGCGATATACGGCTCATAAACGAAAGTCAAATCGATTTCATCCCAGCCTTTTAATAGGAGCTGTTTGCGGTATGGATCAATAGCAAACGCCCGCGCAAATCCGTGATCGTCATATACCTGTTGCTTTTCCAGCGAAATCGTTAATTCGTAATCCGCCTTTTTGCTTTCCCGCAATAAATATTCCACATCTTCTTTCGCCAGTTGAATCGGCAGCAGCCCATTTTTTAAACAGTTGTTGTAAAAGATGTCGGCAAACGAAGGAGCAATAATCGCCTGAAATCCGTAATCTTGCAGCGCCCATGGCGCGTGTTCGCGCGAGGAACCGCATCCAAAGTTTTCGTTGGCAACGAGAATCGTGGCTCCTTCGTTTTCCGGCCAGTTCAGCTCAAAAGCAGGATTCGGTTTTTCTCCGTCGATATAGCGCCAATCGTAAAAGAGAAACTTGCCGAACCCGGTTCGTTCAATTCGTTTTAAAAACTGCTTCGGAATAATTTGGTCTGTATCAATGTTGGCGCGGTCGATGCCGGCTACTTTCCCTTTATGAATGGTAAATGGCTTCACACGTTTCCCCTCCTTAATGGACCGGTTCTTTCTTCAATTTGCGCACATCGACAAAATGTCCGTAAATCGCAGCAGCCGCCGCCATCGCCGGGCTGACTAAATGCGTTCTTGCTCCTTTTCCTTGCCGTCCCTCAAAGTTTCGGTTTGATGTGGAAGCGCAATGCTCCCCTTCCGGAATAATATCCGGATTCATTCCTAAACAGGCGCTGCAACCGGAGTCGCGCCATTCGAATCCCGCATCGATGAAAATTTGCGCTAATCCTTCTTCTTCTGCCTGTTTTTTCACTTGCTGCGATCCCGGAACGACGAGGGCGCGCACTCCTTTCGCCACTTTTTTCCCTTTGACGATTTTTGCCGCTTCACGCAAGTCGCTGATGCGCGAGTTCGTACAGGAACCGATAAAAACGTGCTGCACCGGAATTTCCGTAATCGGGGTTCCCGGCTTCAACCCCATATATTCCAACGCGCGGCGCACGGCTTTTTGTTCCGTTTCGCTTGCAAACTCTTCCGGATGTGGCACCGTTCCATCGACAGAGGTGCTCATCGACGGATTTGTTCCCCACGTGACCATTGGCGCAATTGTTGAGGCATCTATTTCAATCGTTTTATCGTATTCGGCTCCTTCATCGGTTGCCAAAGCGCGCCAGCGTTCCACCGCTTTTTCAAACTCTTCCCCCTTTGGAGTGTATTTGCGGCCCCGCAAATAGGCGAATGTCGTTTCATCCGGACTTACTAGACCGGCGCGCGCTCCCGCTTCAATCGACATGTTGCAAATCGTCATTCTTTCTTCCATCGACATATTGCGGATGACTTCACCGGTAAATTCGATGATATATCCGGTGCCGACGCCGACCCCATAACGCCCGATGATCGCTAAAATAACATCTTTTGCCGTAACCCCTTCACCTAATTTTCCATCGATGCGTATTTGCAGCGTTTTCGGCTTATGCTGCCAGAGCGTCTGCGTAGCAAGTACATGTTCGACTTCGCTCGTTCCAATTCCGAAAGCGAGCGCCCCAAACGCCCCGTGTGTGGATGTGTGGCTGTCTCCGCAAACAATCGTTTTCCCCGGCTGTGTCAAGCCAAGCTCCGGACCGATGACATGGACAATTCCTTGTTCTTCGCTGTATAAATCAGCAAGCGGAATCGAAAATTCGCGGCAGTTGCGTTCTAGTGCGGCAATTTGATTTCGCGCCACTTCATCGGCAATGACAAAGCGATTCACCGTTGGAACGTTATGATCCATGGTGGCAAAGGTCAAATCAGGGCGGCGCACTTTCCGCCCTTTTTGCCGCAATCCTTCAAACGCCTGCGGAGAGGTGACTTCGTGCACTAAATGCAAGTCGATATAAAGCAAATCCGGCTTTCCGTCTTCCCGATAAACGACATGGTTTTCCCAAATCTTATCAATAATCGTTCTCGGCTTCACTACTTTCACCTCGCATGTGTTATGCATATACAGCCATAATGTGGGAAATCGTTTGATGGTCTAAAATTACCGTTTTAATTTCATTCACCATTTCATCTGTGGAAACCACCCGTTGTCCTTTCTGCGCGATATCCGCCGTCCGCAATCCCGCTGCCAATACTTGTTGCACCGCTTTTTCCACCGCCTCTGCTTCTTTGGAAAGTCCGAAAGAAAGACGGAGCATCATCGCGGCTGATAAAATGGCCGCAATCGGATTCGCTTTATTTTGTCCGGCAATATCCGGCGCAGAACCATGAATCGGCTCATACAAACTCGGTCCTGAAGCCGATAAACTTGCCGACGGCAGCATGCCAAGCGAACCAGTCAGCATCGATGCCTCATCGCTTAAAATATCGCCAAACATGTTTTCTGTCACGACCACATCAAACTGCTGCGGAGAACGGATCAGCTGCATGGCCGCATTGTCGACAAGCATATGTTCAAGCGTGACATCTGGAAACTCTTGTGCCACTTCTTCGGCAATCTCCCGCCACATTCTGCTCGATGCCAGCACATTCGCTTTATCGACTGATGTCACTTTTTTCTTTCGCTTGCGCGCCAGCTCAAACGCTACTTTTACAATCCGTTTAATTTCTTCCTTTTTATATAGAAGCGTATCTACCGCTTTTTCTTCTCCGTTTTCGACCATTCGCCCGCTCGGCTTGCCGAAATACAGCCCTCCAGTTAATTCGCGGACGATGACTAGGTCGACTCCTTGAATGACTTCCTGTTTTAATGGCGAAGAATCCGTTAAACTATCGTAAAATTTCACGGGCCGCAAATTGGCAAACAAATTCATCTCTTTGCGAATTTGCAATAATCCTCTTTCCGGACGCAGATGTGGAGGATGTTGATCCCATTTCGGACCGCCGACTGCCCCGAGCAATACCGCGTCGCTTTCCCGGCAAAGAGCAAGCGTTTCCTCTGGAAGCGGCGTACCTTTTTGATCAACGGCAGCCCCGCCAATCCATCCATATGCAAACTCAAAATGATGTCCAAAACGAGTTTCAATCGCCTTTAAAACTTCAACAGCTCCCTTTGTTACTTCTTTACCGATTCCATCTCCCGGCAATACGGCAATCCGATAATTTCCCATGCTGTTTCCCTCCCGTTTTATTGCATTGCGACTTTTTGGTTTTCCATACGCATCGTTTCAATCATAAATACACGGTTAACAGCGTTAATATAGGCTTTTGCGGATGCTTCGAGCACATCCTGCGCCGTGCCGCGCCCGCTCGTTTCGATGTCGTTCACCCGCATCTTCACAAACACTTGCGCCAGCGCATCGCGTCCGCCGCTGACCGATTCAATCCGATAGTCCAGCAACGTAATCGGCGTTTTAAAGCAGCGCTCTAACGTGTTATACAATGCTTCGACGCTGCCCGCTCCCGTAGCTGCTTCTTGAATCTCTTTTCCTTCTCCGTCTTTTAGCACAACCACCGCGGTCGGAATTTGGTTCGTGCCATATTGGACTTGAATCGAAGATAATTGATAAAAATCTTTAAAGTGGTCAAATTTTTCTTCGAAAATAAGCGCGACTAAATCATCATCGGTAATGTCCTTTTTCTTATCGGCAAGCTCTTTAAAGCGAACGAACAATTGATTGATTTCTTCATCGGACAAGGTATAACCGAGCTCTTCCACACGGTTGCGCAATGCGTGCCGTCCGGAATGCTTGCCAAGCACCATCGAGTTCGATTGAACCCCGACCAGCTCCGGCGAAATAATTTCGTACGTTGTTTTTTCTTTTAGCACGCCATCCTGATGGATTCCCGATTCGTGGGCAAACGCATTTTTGCCGACGACCGCTTTATTTGGCGGAATGACCATGCCGGTTAATTTGCTCACTAAATTGCTCGTCCGTTTAATTTCTTGCAGGTTCAGGCGTGTTTCCGCCTGGTAGTAATCTTTGCGGATGTAAAGCGCGACCGCAATTTCCTCGAGCGCCGCGTTTCCTGCCCGTTCACCGATTCCGTTGATCGTTCCTTCCACCTGCGTTGCCCCGTGCTCAATAGCGGCTAAAGAGTTGACGACCGCCATTCCCAAATCATCATGACAATGAGCGGAAAGAGATACTTTTTCAATATTCGGAACATTGTTGCGTAAAAAAGTGAAAATATTTCCGTATTCTTTCGGAGTAATATACCCTACTGTATCTGGGATATTAATAACCGTCGCTCCTGCTTTGATCACTTCTGTAATAATCTTAGCCAAAAACGGAAGTTCACTGCGGCAGGCGTCTTCCGCCGACCATTGCACAATCGGAAAATAGCGTTTCGCATATTTGACCGACTCTACCGCCGTTTCAATGACTTGTTCCGGCGTCATCCGCAATTTATGAATCATATGAATCGGAGAGGTGGCGATGAAGAGATGGAGCCGCGGCTCCGCTCCGCCTTTTAACGCCTCCCACGCCGTATCAATATCGCTCTGCACCAAGCGGGAAAGCCCGGTGACAGAGCATGTCTTGATCGTTTCCGCAATTTGTTTGACCGCTTGGAAATCCCCCTTTGAAGCGGCAGGAAAGCCCGCTTCAATGATGTCGACGCGAAGCCGCTCAAGCTGGCGGGCGATCTCCAGCTTTTCTTGCAAATTCAAATTCACTCCAGCCGACTGCTCACCGTCACGCAATGTCGTATCGAAAATATTAATTTTTCGCACTCGTGACCACCTCATCTTTCTGTTTTGCTTTGACAAACGGCATCATGCTGCGCAATTCACGGCCGACGATTTCAATGAGGTGTTCGTTTTCGCGACGGTTGATCGCATTGAACTCTGGACGGTTCGCTTGATTTTCCAAAATCCAGCCTTTGGCGAATTTGCCTGTTTGAATGTCATGAAGAACCTTTTTCATTTCCGCTTTCACTGCATCGTTGATAATGCGCGGCCCAGAAATGAAATCTCCCCATTGCGCCGTATCGGAAATCGAATGGCGCATCCACGCAAGGCCGCCTTCGTAAAGCAAATCGACGATTAATTTCATTTCGTGCAGACATTCAAAGTAGGCTAATTCCGGCTGATACCCTGCTTCGACGAGCGTTTCAAATCCTGCTTTAATGAGCGATGTTAATCCTCCGCACAATACCGCTTGTTCGCCAAATAAATCCGTTTCTGTTTCTTCTTTAAACGTTGTTTCCAACACTCCCGCTCTTGTCGCGCCGATTGCTTTCGCGTAGGCAAGCGCTGTTTCTTTTGCTTCTCCTGATACATCTTGATGCACCGCAATTAATGCCGGCACGCCTGCTCCTTCTGTATAGGTGCGGCGCACTAAATGTCCCGGGCCTTTCGGCGCGACTAAAAAGACATCGACATATTCAGAAGGAACAATTTGGTTAAAGTGAATGTTAAATCCGTGCGCAAAGACCAGCGCATTTCCCGGCTGAAGCTCTGGCTCGATCTCTTCTTTGTATACACTTGGCTGCTTTTCATCCGGCAGCAACACCATCACGATATCAGCTCGTTTTGCTGCTTCGCGAACGCTATATACCGGAAAACCGTCTTTTTCCGCTTGTTCCCATGACTTCCCTTGGCGAAGGCCGACGATCACGTTCACTCCACTGTCGCGAAGATTTTGCGCATGCGCATGTCCCTGCGAACCATAGCCGATAATCGCCACCGTTTTTGATTGTAAGTATTTCTCATTTGCATCTCCGTTATAGTAAACTTTTGCCACTGTTCCTCTCTCCTTTTTTCATTGTTTTTTAGATAATGAAAGCAGTTTTATACGTAGCGGCTGTTTTTTGAGAGCCGCGTGTAAACGCTGTTGTACCTGTTCTTGCCACTTCTTTAATTCCGTAAGGCCGCAATAACTCAATAAGAGCTTCTACTTTTTCGGATTCGCCTGTTACTTGAATAACAAGGCTATCTTTGCTTACATCGACAATCGAAGCGCGGAATGGTTCAATAAGCGTATAAATCTCTTGGCGAAGCGCAGGAGTTACGGATACTTTCACGAGCGCCAGCTCGCGCGCGACGATCGCTTGCTCGGTAATATCGTTGACTTTAAGCACATCAATTTGCTTGTTTAACTGCTTAATAATTTGTTCGGCCGTCCGCTCGTCTTCGACATTGACGACAAAAGTCATGCGGGAAATTCCTTCGATTTCTGTATGGCCGACGGTAATGCTTTCAATGTTATAATGCCGCTTTGTAAATAACCCGGTAATGCGGTTGAGAACACCAGGACGGTTATTGACAGTCATTGTGATAATTCTCCGCACGCTTTCACCCCCACCATTTCATGCAATCCTTTTCCAGGCGCAACCATTGGATAGACGTTTTCATCCGCTTTAACATGGAAATCAAGTAAAACCGGACCGTCGATCGCAAATGCTTTCTTCAGTACCTCTATTGCTTCCACCTCCGTTTTCGCCCGGAAGCCCGGCATATTGTATGCTTCTGCTAGTTTTACAAAATCCGGCTGATTCGGAATGAGAGAATGGGAATATCGTTTTTCGTAAAAAAGTTCTTGCCATTGGCGAACCATGCCGAGTGCTTGATTATTGATGATGACCACTTTAATTGGCAACTGCAGCTCTTGAATAACCGATAGCTCTTGGAATGTCATTTGAAAACCGCCATCACCCACAATGGAAACAACCGTAGCATTTCGGTCCGCCAGCTGTGCGCCAATCGCCGCCGGGAGGCCAAATCCCATCGTTCCGAGCCCGCCGGAAGTCACCCAGCGGTGTGGTTTATTAAACTTGTAGTATTGCGCCGCCCACATTTGATGCTGGCCAACGTCGGTAGTAATAATGGCTTCCCCGTTCGTTAATTCATAAATCATTTCCACTAGTTTTTGCGGTTTAATCGTTTGCGCATCTTCTTCGTAATAAAGCGGAAATCTCCGTTTCCATTCATTTAGCTGACGCAGCCATGCGCTTGTGTCCGCCGGCTTTCCTTGCTGATGAATTAATTCTTGCAAGGCTGCTTTTGCATCGCTGACAATCGGAATTTTTGTCGGCACGTTTTTCCCGATTTCTGCCGGATCAATATCAATGTGGGCCACCGTCGCCTTTGGCGCGAAATATTTTAAGTTTCCTGTTACGCGATCGTCGAATCTTGCTCCGATATTAATAAGCAAATCGCATTCATAAAGCGCCATGTTCGCTGTGTATGTGCCGTGCATGCCAGCCATGCCTAAAAACAATGGATGATCGGCTGGAAATCCGCCCAATCCTAGCAATGTATGAATAACCGGGATGTTTTGTTGTTCCGCATATTGCCGCAATTCATTGGAAGCATTGGCATGCAATACTCCTGCCCCGGCTAAAATAACTGGTCTTTTCGATTGGCTTACCGCTTCGACAAGACGACGGATTTGCAAGTGGTTCGGCTGGGTGGTCGGCTGATAGCCCGGCAAATGAACTTCTTGTTCGTAATCAAACTCTCCCTCTGCTGTCGTAATGTCTTTCGGAATATCGATGAGCACCGGGCCAGGTCTTCCTGTTGTAGCAATGTGGAACGCCTCTTTAATAATTTTTGGCAGCTCGCTAATATCGCGGACTTGATAATTATGTTTCGTGATTGGCATCGTAATCCCGACGACATCCGCTTCTTGAAACGCATCCGATCCAATGACGCTGGTTGCCACTTGGCCGGTAAATACAACAAGCGGCAGCGAATCCATCATTGCATCTGTTAAACCTGTCACAATGTTTGTTGCTCCCGGGCCTGATGTAGCGATGACCACCCCTGGCTTTCCGGAAATGCGTGCATATCCTTCGGCTGCATGAATCGCACCTTGTTCATGTCTCGTTAATACATGGAACACTCCCGATCGATATAACTGGTCATAAAGCGGAAGTACGGCGCCGCCCGGATATCCGAAAATCACTTCTACCTTTTCCGCCTTTAATGCTTCGATGAGCATCAGCGCTCCGCTCATTTTCATTTTTTCTTTTGCCTTTTCCTCCACTTTCATCCTCGTCATGCTCGATCCTCCCCTGTCTTTTTCATCACATATGAAAAAAACCTTTTCGCCCACGATGGCCTACTTTGTTTCGGCCAAAGGGGCGAAAAGGTTTCCTTTCCGCGGTACCACCCTTCTTCGTGGTCATACCGACCACCTCAGGAGCAATTGGAAAGCGTCCAATTGCTCTTTTTAATAACGAGTGAAGCAAATGCTGCCCCACCCGTCCAACCCTACTAGTCGCATGACGTTCAGGCTGGCACTCAGAGGTGAGTTCATCAAGCGGCAACATCACCGGTTTCCAGCTCCCCCGGCTCTCTGTGGATGTTGTCCCCGCTGACTACTTATCCTCTTCAACGCTTTTTCTTATCCAATTATCATGGTTCATTACCCGACATTCACATTCGTCGGATATACTTTTACCCCTTCGGAAACGACACGGCGTCTAAATTCTTCTAGAAGCCGTTTTGTATGCGGCCCTGGAACCCCTTCACCGATGACACGTCCATCGACCTTCACCACGGCGATCACTTCTGCGGCCGTTCCGGTTAAAAAGACTTCATCGGCCACATAAACGTCATGGCGGGTAAACGGCTCTTCTTTTACAACATAGCCAAGGTCTTGGGCAATCTCGATAATCGCTTGGCGCGTAATTCCTTCAAGTGCCCCGACATATCCAGGCGGTGTATACACGACATTGTCTTTAATGATAAAAACGTTGTCTCCTGAGCCTTCGGCGACATACCCTTGATCGTTTAAAATTAACGCCTCGCTTACATTCGCAAGATGGGCTTCGATTTTGACAAGGACGTTATTCAAATAGTTCAGCGATTTTACTTTCGGACTGAGCACATCCGAGCGATTTCTTCGCGTTGCTACCGTCACCACTTCAATCCCTGTTTCATATAAATGTTTAGGGAACAATGCTAACGGTTCAGCAATAATCACTACTTGCGGCTTTTGGCAATTATACGGATCAAGCCCTAAATCGCCGACTCCACGCGAAACAACAAGGCGAATGTAGGCATCTTGATATTGGTTTTTTCGTATCGTTTCGACAACATAATGGATCATTTCTTCTTTCGTATAAGGAATGGTGAGTAAAATCGATTTAGCGGAATTGTATAGGCGATCTATATGCTCACGCAATCGAAATACGTTGCCGCTATAGACGCGAATACCCTCAAATACACCGTCGCCATACAAGAAGCCGTGATCATATACGGAAATTTTTGCGTTCTCTTTTGTTACAAATTCGCCGTTTAAAAAGATCCATTGTTCACTCAATTTTGTTCCCCTCTTCCTTGATAAGTGCGACGCTTCCATTCATCCAGCACCTTGATGATGATGGATCGTTTGATTTATTTGAAAATTATAATAATCCGAAAATAAGAGGGAGTCAATAGCATTTTTTTGAATATTTTGATTCGTTAGACTATTTGTATGCGCTTACATATCGATGAAATCAATGGTTTTCCATCGTTAAAAAAATTTTTTGTCCGTATAAAAGTAAAAACCTCCTTTTCGGTAAACCGAAAAGGAGGTTTTTGTTCAGCGTCCCAGGAGAGATTCGAACTCCCGACCGACGGCTTAGAAGGCCGCTGCTCTATCCAGCTGAGCTACTGGGACATAGTATTATTACACTCCTATTTTTTAATTAGCTGCCTCTTCCTCTACTAGCTGACTCAGAGAAGCTGGATGCGTCGAGACAACTCGTAGTGAATTCATGGATGTAATGCTCGTCACTACTGGGACATAAATAAAAATTATTATTTGTCAAAGACATTATATATTATAAAAAAGTTTTTTAGTAAAGTCAAGATAGGGAGAGCGGGGGAATGCCCCGCTCACATGGTAAATGTTTTTGCAAGCGACGGTATTTCCTTTCCATCAAGGTCGTAAAATTGCACGGTTGCTTTTCCGTTTTCGATTTGCAATAGTGCGTATGTCTTTTCTTTCCGTCCTCTTGGCAATAAGATGCTGCCCGGATTGATAAACAAGATATCATCGATTTTTTCGGCTCCTGCGATATGGGAATGGCCGAAACATACGACGTTGGCCTTTGTCTCTTTGGCTCGATAGTACAAGTTCAGCAATGACATTTTGACGTTATAAAGATGGCCGTGAGTGATGAAAAAGCGGATGCCTTCCACCTCTTCGATTCGTTCGTTTGGAAATGCAGCGGTAAAATCACAATTTCCGCGCACGATGAAGAAATGGGCGATTTCTTTGTGATCAGGAGACAATTCCGAATCTCCGCAATGAATGAACACGTTTGCTTGATGCCGGTGGCGCTCGGCAATTTCCTCCAGTTCTTTTGTTAATCCATGGCTATCGCTGACAATTAATGCTTTCATCATTCCCTTACTCCTTGCCGTTTATGATTTCATCCCATTGTTTATCTAATTTTTCCAACGCCTTGGCCCTATGGCTGATTTGATTTTTCTCTTCCGCCGACAATTGCGCCATTGTTTTTCCCTTTTGCGGGATGTAAAAAATCGGATCATAGCCAAACCCGTTTTCTCCTTGCGGCTTTTCGGCAATGTATCCTTCACACGTTCCCTCGACGACCGCGGTGCGCCGCCCTGGAGCGGCGACGGCAAGCGCGCAATGGAAACGGGCGGTTCGCTTTGCGAAAGGAACCCCTTCTAATTCTGATAACACTTTGGCGATGTTTTTTTGATCATTCTTTTCTTCACCGGCGTAGCGGGCGGAATACACTCCCGGCCTTCCGCCTAACGCGTCAATCGACAGACCAGAATCGTCGGCAATGACCGTCGTGTTGAAATAGCGGGCCATCGCTTCCGCTTTTAGTATCGCATTTTCGGCAAACGTGTTTCCTGTTTCTTCTACATCAGGGCAATTGGGAAAGTCAAGAAGCGATTTTACTTCAACTCCTCTTTTTCCAAGAAGTGCTTGAAACTCTCGTGCTTTTCCAGCGTTTTTTGTCGCGATAATGACTTGTTTCATGATGCATTCCCACTTTCTTCGCTTCGTTTCATGTCAATTTGCGCGGCAAGCTCTCCTAACGTACTCCGCTGAATTTCAATCAGCTGCTGAATTCCGAATTGCGCCGTATCTAACAGCTCATTTAATTGCTCGCGGGAAAATGTCGCTTCTTCTCCTGTCCCTTGAATTTCAACAAAGCGTCCCGCTCCTGTCATTACCACGTTCATGTCAACCTTGGCACGCGCGTCTTCGCTGTAGTTTAAATCAAGAATAATCCCGTGTTCCGGATCGATTCCGACGGATGTTGCCGCAAGAAAATCATGGACGGGAAGTTCATCTAGTTTCTTTTCCTCGACTAATTTGGCAAACGCCAATACCATTGCTACGTATGCTCCTGTAATCGATGCGGTCCGCGTTCCCCCATCTGCTTGAATGACGTCGCAGTCAATCCATACTGTTTTTTCACCCAACTTGTCCAATTGCACGACAGAACGAAGCGCTCTTCCGATCAGGCGCTGGATTTCCATCGTGCGCCCTGACACTTTTCCTTTGCTGGACTCCCTAACATTCCTCTGCTCCGTCGCCCTCGGCAGCATCGCATATTCCGCCGTAATCCATCCTTTGCCGCCGCCGCGCATAAACGGCGGCACTTTATCATCGATGCTCGCCGTACAAATGACTTTCGTATCGCCAACGGTAATCAGTACAGATCCTTCTGCATGTTTAATGAAATGTTTTTCCATATGTACAGGGCGTAATTGCTTGTTGTCTCTGCCATCAATCCTCATCAAAAAACCTCCTTTGCCATAAAAAGAAAGAGGTAGAACACCGTCTACCTCTTTTTTATATCATAATATTGCATCTAACCGCCAGCGGCTCCATTACGTTTACACCTTATTTTTCTGACATAATATAAAACTTTGTATTGCTTAGAAGCTGCCTGTGTTCACATTTGTTGGCCTTGTTACAGGTTTGGCTAACGGTTTGCCGTCTTCTCTTACCAGATTGGCTTTCCCATTTACCGTAATAGAGACGCTTTCAATTCCTTGTTGCTCCGTCAACGACAGGACAAGGGAGTTTAGCACAAGATCGGAAATGACATTTTTCTTATTGCTGCCGTAAATCGCTTCGTTAAAGTTTAATGTCACTTTTCCGTCTTCGTATTTTGGTTTTTCCAATAGTTTAGTATCTGGCTGAAAACTGCTGACAAGTCCGCTGCCGTAGTCCGGACCTTTAATTAACTCATTCACCGCAGCGGTAATATTGTCTTTTTCTTTATTGGATACGCGCCGTGTTACTGGAACGTAGTACGTTTCATTTCCTTGCTGTGCGACAAAATAGACGGTAACTGGGTGAGTGTTTGTAATATCATTGACGCCGTTAGCTTCGATATTAATTCCATCCGCACGGCTGACCCCGCCTTGGATAGGGGTTTTGTTGACTGGCATCACATCTTGGTCATAACCGTTAATACGAATTTTGACTCTTTTTACATTATCAAACTGAGTCAGCGTCCACGTAATGGCTTGTAAAATTTTTTTCTCGTCTTCTGGTTTATAATGGGCAAATTCTGGAGAAAAATCGGCAATAAGCGTCCCATCCTTCTCCAACTTGGTCCCTAACACTGTTGTACCTGCCGGCAAGACAGCACGAAACCCATTTGGTAATATTTCAGAAACAGGGCCGTCTTCGACTAAATATTCCAACACTTGCTTCGCTACTGCCTTTGTTTTTGGCAATTCTACCGTTTGCGGCACGACAAAGCCATTTTTATCAATTAAGTAAAGTTCGCGTTTAACGGTTTCTGTTGCTTTTTCTTTCTCCTGTTTTCCCTCGTTCTCTTTCGTTACTTCCTGCAGCGATTGACCATCTTTCAAGTAACTGACATCTTGCGGCGGATCAATTTCTTTTACGGCATCATCCTTTTGAAATAACCCACAGCCGCTAAGCAATAACAGCGATGTCACGACGGATGCGGCTAATTTCCATGATCTCCGATTGAACATGAAAGTTCCCTCCTACTCATAGTTTGTACTACTATGTATACGAGCCTTTTAGAAAAATAGAATAAAAAAATCCTTTAGCTTTGACGCTAAAGGATTTTTTTATAATTCGATCGTTTGTACGTGTTCGACTGGTCTTCCAAACCATTTCGATGCAATTTTTTCGAACAGCTCCTTCGACCCGGTTGTGAAAAATAAATGTTCCACCTCACGCTGCCCTGTATAAAGCAGATGGCTGTGGTGCAAAATTGCGCTCACTTCGCGTGCTGTTTCACCACCGGAGCAAATCAGTTTTACACGTTTTCCCATATATTCTTGAATAAGAGGACTTAACAAAGGGTAGTGAGTGCATCCTAAAATAAGGACATCAATATTACTTGATTTAAACGGTTCAAGTGATTCAGCAACTATTTTTCTTGCTTCTTCTCCTTCGAAGTTTCCACTCTCTACAAGCGGAACAAACTTCGGACATGCTAAACTTTCAACATGAACTCGATGGTTAATGGACTTCAGCGCCTTTTCATACGCGCCGCTTTTTACCGTACCAATTGTACCAATCACACCAATATGCCCGTTTTTCGTCACTTTTAGCGCCGCACGCGCTCCGGGATGTACCACGCCTAATACCGGGATATCGAGCTGTTCCCGAATTTCGTCTAATACAACAGCTGTTGCTGTATTACAAGCAATCACCAGCATTTTAATATTATACTGCAATAAATAATTCGTCATTTCCCATGTGAATTGACGAATTTCCTGTTCAGGACGCGGTCCATATGGACAACGCGCTGTATCCCCAAGATAAATAATCTGTTCTTTTGGCAATTGCCGCATAATTTCTTTTGCAACTGTTAATCCGCCAACTCCTGAATCAATAACTCCGATTGGTCTTTCCAAGTGATCGCCTCATTCTTTCTTGATTTCTTGATGTAGTTTACGCAAGCATTTTTCTAAAAAAACAATTTCGTCACCAGAAAAATGTTGTAGTACTTGCGCCAAATCATGTTGGCGCTTTTGAATCACTTCTTCAATAATTCGTTCCCCTTTTTCAAGGAGATGGATGCGAACGACCCGTCGATCATGCTTATCTTTTACTCTAGCAACAAGGCCGTTCCGTTCCATTCTGTCCACTAAATCAGTTGTTGTGCTGCATGCCAAATACATTTTGTTCGATAATTCGCCGATCGTCAAGTCCCCTTCTTCCAACAGCCATTGCAACGCGACGAATTGCGGCGGCGTGATTGGATATTGCGTTAAAATTTCACGGCCGCGCTGCTTTAAATTCGCAGCAATATACCGAAGCAGCTTTTCCAACTCAGCGACGGTCTTTTCATCCATCGAAAGCGGCATACGATCTCCCCTACAAAACTACATTTATATTTTTAACGTTTTTTTAAAAAAATGCAAGAATGATGTCAGACAACCGAATCCCTTTACGTTGTTCGACATGATTCGATATATTTCATTTTACACCACTTTTTTCTATAATCAATATAAAAATTCATCTTATCCATTCATCAGCATATTATACGATAAACGACTTTTCGATCATGGACCAAAAAAGATAACAAACCGGCCACCTTAAAATAAGGTAAGCCGGCATTGTTTATAGTTCAAGCTCCCCCATTCGAAGCAACTCGATAACAGCTTGCGAGCGCCCCTTTACTCCAAGCTTTTGCATTGCGTTCGAAATGTGGTTGCGAACCGTTTTTTCGCTAATAAACAATTCTTGCGCAATTTCCTTTGTCGTCTTATCCTGCACTAATAATTCGAATACCTCTTTCTCTCTTTTTGTCAGTAACGGCTTTGGTTGAAATGATTTATCCTTCAAGTGTTGTAACCCTCCTTGCTTCACTAGACCTGAACTACCGGATGGGTATTTACTCACCATATACTATGTGAAAACGAGGGTTACGGTGACGGAATTTCGCTTATCTAATAGAAAAATAGGTGTTTTTTCTATACAAGCGCCGCCTGGAACTGTTGAAGCATTTGTCTCATCCCATCACTCCATAGGACACTTTTCCCGGTATACTTATTTTGTTGATGTAATCGATTTGCTTCATCCCCTGTGCCTCCTAATAGAAAGAGGGTGTCTCAAAAGTGACTGCTTTTAGGACACCTTTACTTTTGTTTGACAAAAAAATAAGAAAGCCGTTCCTCTCTTGGTATAATAGAGTCAGTCACCATAACTCACCGCCGCAAAAGAAAAGAAAGAGGCTGAAGCGATTTTTCTTGACAAACATCCAATAACAACCAAAAAGAGAAAAAAGAAAAGGAGAGGCTGACTTCAAAAGGTCGGTTCAGCAACCTTTTGCGCCAGCCTCTCCCATCATTACACTTCGTCGCTTCCAAAGAAATCGCGGAACATTTGAATCGTTGTTTCACGGTTTAGTGCGGCAATGGACGTCGTAAGCGGAATACCTTTTGGACAGGATTGCACACAGTTTTGCGAGTTGCCGCAGTTCGCCAAACCGCCATCTCCCATGATTGCTTTCAGCCGCTCTGCTTTATGCATCGCGCCTGTCGGATGGGCATTAAAGAGACGAACTTGTGACAGCGGAGCTGGGCCGATAAAGTTGGATCTGCTGTTGACGTTTGGACATGCTTCCAAACATACGCCGCATGTCATACATTTCGACAGTTCGTATGCCCATTGCCGTTTCCGTTCCGGCATGCGTGGACCAGGACCTAAGTCGTATGTTCCGTCAATAGGAATCCATGCTTTTACTTTTTTCAGCGAGTCAAACATGCGGCTGCGGTCGACTTGCAAGTCCCGCACAACTGGGAATGTGCGCATTGGTTCCAAACGGATCGGCTGCTCTAATTGATCAATTAACGCCGTACATGCTTGCCGCGGCTTGCCGTTAATGACCATCGAACAAGCGCCGCATACTTCCTCAAGGCAGTTCATTTCCCATACAACTGGGGTCGTTTTTTGACCTTTCGCGTTCACCGGATTACGGCGAATTTCCATCAGCGCAGAAATGACGTTCATATTCGGACGATATGGAATTTCAAATTCTTCTTCGTATGGCGCAGAATCAGGACGGTCTTGACGTGTTACAATGAGTCGAATCGTTTTTTTCTCGCTCATAGTTTATTTCACTTCCTCTTTCTTTTTCGTGTAGTCGCGTTTGCGTGGCTTAATCAGCGATACATCGACATCTTCATAATGGAACGCTGGGCCATCCGGAGTGTAGCGAGCCATCGTTGTTTTGAGCCATTCTTCGTCATTTCGCTCTGGAAATTCTGGTTTATAGTGCGCACCGCGGCTTTCATTGCGGTTGTATGCCCCCAATGTAATAACGCGAGCAAGTTGAAGCATATTGTACAGCTGGCGAATAAATGTCGCTCCTTGGTTGCTCCATTTGGATGTATCGGTTACGCTGATATTTTTATAGCGCTCAAGCAATTCTTGAATTTTTTCATCTGTTTTCAGCAGCTTGTCATTGTAACGAACGATCGTCACGTTTGCTGTCATCCATTCCCCAAGCTCTTTATGCAGCACGTATGCGTTCTCTGTTCCATCCATCGATAAAATGTTGTTCCAGCGTTCTTCTTCTTGTTTGACGTAGCGATCGTACAACAATGACGGCATTGCGTCTGCCGATTTTTCCAAACCGCGAATGTAGCGGACTGCGTTTGGACCAGCGACCATACCTCCGTAAATCGCTGACAATAAGGAGTTAGCTCCAAGACGGTTCGCGCCGTGGATCGAATAATCGCACTCGCCAGCGGCAAACAAGCCTTTAATGTTTGTCATTTGATCATAATCGACCCATAAACCGCCCATCGAATAGTGCACAGCCGGGAATACTTTCATCGGCACTTTGCGAGGGTCTTCTCCCATAAATTTCTCATAAATTTCGATAATTCCGCCGAGTTTTACATCAAGCTCTTTCGGATCTTTATGGGAAAGATCGAGATATACCATGTTTTCGCCGTTGATGCCAAGCTTCAAGTCGACGCAGACGTGGAAAATTTCCCGTGCTGCAATATCACGAGGAACAAGGTTCCCGTAAGCCGGATATTTTTCTTCAAGGAAGTACCATGGTTTCCCGTCTTTATATGTCCAGACTCTTCCGCCTTCCCCGCGGGCAGATTCACTCATCAAACGCAATTTATCGTCCCCAGGGATCGCCGTCGGGTGAATTTGGATAAACTCCCCGTTTGCATAATAAGCACCTTGCTGATAGACGATCGATGCGGCCGAACCGGTATTGATGATGGAGTTCGTCGATTTACCGAAAATGACTCCTGGTCCGCCTGTCGCCATAATGACTGCGTCCGCAGGAAACGCTTTAATTTCCATTGACTTTAAGTCTTGTGCGACAATGCCGCGGCAAATTTGTTCATCATCTAAGACAACACCCAAAAATTCCCATCCTTCATATTTCGTTACAAGCCCGGCTACTTCATGACGACGTACTTGTTCATCAAGGGCATACAAAATTTGTTGGCCTGTCGTTGCTCCTGCGTAGGCAGTACGGTGGTGCTGTGTGCCGCCGAAACGACGGAAATCAAGCAACCCTTCAGGAGTACGGTTGAACATGACTCCCATGCGGTCAAGCATATAAATGATGCTCGGCGCTGCCTCACACATCGCTTTGACCGGAGGCTGGTTCGCTAAAAAGTCGCCGCCATATACGGTATCGTCAAAATGTTCCCAAGGAGAATCGCCTTCCCCTTTTGTATTTACCGCACCGTTAATCCCGCCTTGCGCACAGACAGAGTGAGACCGTTTTACAGGCACGAGCGAGAACAATTCTACAGGTACCCCTGCTTCCGCGATTTTAATGGTTGCCATTAGACCAGCTAGACCGCCGCCAACTACTATGATTTTTCCTTTTTTCATTGCTACTCACTCCCTAAAAGATTGCTAGTTGTCAATCAGGCAAATGCTAAAATGGCACGAATGCCGACAATAGAAAGCGCAACAAAAATAATCATCGTTAAATAAGTGAAAACTTGTTGTGAACGAGGAGACACCGTTAAACCCCAGCTTACACAGAAAGACCATAAACCGTTGGCAAAGTGAAACACCGTTGACAAAATTCCGACAATATAAAAGCCAAGCATAACCGGATTGTCCACGATATTGGCCATCATTTCATAGTTTACTTCCGCTCCAAACGCGGCTTGAACGCGCGTTTCATACACATGCCATGTCACAAAAATTAACGTGATAATTCCCGTAATCCGCTGCAGCATAAACATCCAGTTACGGAAATATCCGTAATTTCCGACATTAAATTTCGCCGTAAAAGCAATATAAAGACCATAAATGGCATGGAACAGCAGTGGAAGAAAAATGACAAATATTTCTAAAAAATAACGAAACGGTAAATTCTCCATAAAAGAAGCCGCCCGGTTAAACGCCTCTGGTCCTCTTGTCGCAAAATGGTTTACGACCAAATGTTGTACTAAAAAGATCCCTACTGGAATGACTCCTAACAGTGAATGGAGCCGACGGTAATAAAATTCGCGATTTCCTGCCATATGTAAACCCCCTTTAATAAATAAACAGTGAAAAAATCGTGTGCTCCCCATCCACAATGAGTGAAATGTAACGGCTTCCATTTCCATTAATCATTGTGTCACATTCATTGTACCCCCACATTGTACAAGCGTCAAGAAAACAAAGTCATAAAATGTTCAAACATTTGCATACGAAAACGATAGAGAAAAATAGAAAGAAAGATAATGCACGTCCCCCTCTATTTCGCTATAATGATGAATGGATAGAAAGAGGGGAATCATGTGAAACTGCCAACACTAGAAGAACAATACAAGTCATTAGAAGACATCTCTATTTCCGCATTCGGCGCGGAACTTCTCCGGCAAATTGTCCTTCCGGAATTGCTGGGAAAAGAAGCGGCCAGCATTTTATACTGGGCTGGAAAAAGTTTAGCGCGCCGCTACCCGCTCGAAACAGTATCCGATATCATTACTTTTTTTGAAAAAGCCGGCTGGGGGACACTGTCCATTGTTGAAGAGCGCAAAGACGAACTTCACGTAGAACTGTCCGGCGACATTATTGCCGCGCGGTTTACCCTTCATGAGCATTGCACCTTCCAGCTCGAAGCGGGATTTCTCGCCCAGCAAATCGAACAACAAAAGCGCCTCGTCACCGAAGCATTTGAACAACAAAAAAGGCGGGAAAATAAAGCACTCATTATCATTAAATGGGACCGCAAACAGCAGATAGAATAATAGAAAGAAGCCTGTCCGGTGCAGGCTTCTTTCATTTTATGCGCGCACTGCCGCCGCTTCTTCGGCAAGTCCAAACGCTTCATGGAGCGCTTCAACTGCTCGAACCATGTTTTTCTCATCAATGACAGTAGAAATTTTAATTTCTGACGTGCTGACCATTTTGATTTCAATGTTCTCGCCTGCCAGCACTTCAAACATGCGCGCCGCCACCCCAGGGTTTGAAATCATGCCAGAGCCAACGATCGACACTTTCGCCAAGCCGCTTTCATATTGTACGTTTGCCTCTTCAAGCGATTGCAATACTTGAAGCGTTTCCGGCAAATCCTCCGTACGGATCGAAAAAGAAACAGACGTAATGTCCGCATTCCCCGCGCTTTGAATAATAATGTCCACATTAATGCCTCGCTTTGCGAGCGCCGTAAAAATAGTCGGCAATGCATATAAACTGTTTTTGATTCTAGACACTGTCACTCTCGTTACTTGATCTTCAAAAGCGATGCCGCGTACGATTAAATGCTGTTCCATCGAAACTTCCCCCTTCACGATTGTACCGCTTTCTTTTTCCATGCTTGAGCGCACCTCAAGCAGCACTTCATAGTTTTTCGCAAATTCCACCGCGCGCGGGTGCAGCACCCCCGCTCCTAAATTGGCTAGCTCAAGCATTTCATCATAGGAAATCTCTTTTATTTTTCTTGCTGTCTTTACATAGCGCGGGTCGGTCGTAAACACGCCAGTTACATCCGTATAAATATCGCACTTATCTGCTTTTAACGCCGCCGCCAGCGCCACCGCTGTCGTATCGGAACCGCCGCGGCCGAGCGTGGTGATCTCCCCTGTTTCCGTCACGCCTTGAAACCCGGCAACGATCACAATTGCCCCTTCATCAAGATAACGGCGGATTCTGACTGTATCAATGTTCATAATGCGGGCATTGCCGTGCATTTCTTCCGTTGTAATCCCCGCCTGCCATCCCGTTAAGGAAATGGCTTTATATCCCTTTTCCTGCAATGCCATGGCGAGCAGGGCTATGCTTACTTGTTCCCCTGTCGAAAGGAGCATATCCATTTCCCGCTTGCTTGGCTGTAAGGAAATTTGTTTTGCCAAATCAACAAGTTCATCCGTTGTCTTGCCCATTGCGGAAACAACAACGACAACTTGATTCCCCTTTTCGGCCTCCTCTATCACCCGAGTGGCCACGTGTCGAATTCTTTTGATCGAACCGACGGATGTTCCGCCAAATTTTTGTACAATAATTCCCATTTCGTCTCACCCTTTTGCCTGTTTATAAAATAAAAAAAGCAATGAGAGAAATCTCATTGCTGTGCATCACGAAAACGGAAACAAGCGAATTCGCCTCGCACAGTGAGATAGCTCTCCAAGATGAATAACATCTTGACAGTCCTACATTTCTTAAACGCAGGACCAGCGGAAAAAGCAATGAGACTTTTCCCACTTCGGCGACGCTCCCCTTTCCACACTCATCATCGGAACTCATTTTCCTCCGAATGTGTACTCTTGAAGTTCGCACCTCTATCTTCACTTCAGCGATCGGAAGTGTATGAATATGCAATTTAGAGCAATAATATCAAATTTTTATGCTATTGACAATACTACTCTCGTAATTTCTTATAAATTTTTTCAGCCACCGTGCGCGGAATGTTCGCTTGTTGCAGCTCTTCGACCGTTGCTTCTTTCATGTTTTTCAATGAACCGAAATGCTTGAATAGCGCTTTTTTTCTTTTTTCGCCGACGCCAGGAATATCGTCTAACACGGAGCGAAACATCGTTTTTTCCCGCGTCTGCCGATGGAATGTAACCGCAAACCGGTGCACCTCGTCTTGAATGCGCTGCAGCAAATAAAACTCTTGGCTGTTTCTCTCAAGCGGCACGATTTTCGGCGGATCCCCCATGATTAACTCCGATGTGCGATGCTTCTCATCCTTGGCGAGGCCGGCAAGCGGAATATTCAGACCTAATTCATTTTCCATCACATCGCGTACCGCTGCCAAATGTCCCTTCCCACCGTCAATAATAATCAAATCGGGAAGCGGAAGCTTTTCTTTTAGCACGCGCGTATAGCGCCTCCGCACCACTTCACGCATCGATTCATAGTCATCGGGCCCTTCGACTGTTTTCACTTTATATTTGCGGTATTCTTTTTTCTCCGGCTTTCCATCAATGAATACGACCATCGCCGATACTGGGTCGGCTCCGTAAATATTGGAATTGTCAAACGCTTCAATACGGTGGGGAACAGGTATTTCTAATATTTTTCCTAGGTTTTCCACCGCCTTGATCGTCCGCTCTTCGTCCCGCTCGATTAGATAAAACTTTTCCTTCAAGGCAATTGCCGCATTTTTGCTGGCCAGCTCGACCAATTCTTTTTTCTTTCCCTTTTTTGGCTGCACAATCGTGACTTCTAGCAGCTGACCGGCAAGCTCTCCGTCGACTTCGGCAGGCAAAATCACCTCTTTTGGCTTTAAATGATTGGCCTTGGTATAAAACTGTCCTAAAAAAGTCAGCAGCTCTTCGTCCGGATCTTGATACATTGGGAAAATTGATACATCGCGCTCGATCAGCTTCCCTTGGCGAATGAAAAAGACTTGCACGCACATCCAGCCTTTGTCATACGCATAGCCGAACACATCGCGGTCGATAAAGTCATTCAAGGTCATCTTCTGCTTTTCCATTGTCGCTTCAATATGGGCAATTTGGTCGCGGTATTCTTTCGCCCGCTCAAATTCGAGCGCTTCCGCTGCTTTCATCATCTTCTCTGCCAATTCTTTTTTCACTTCCTGATATCCACCGTTGAGGAAACGAACGATTTGCTCAACCATCTCTTTATTTTGTTGTTCAGACACCGGATATACACATGGGGCAAGACATTGCCCCATATGGTAATATAAACAAACACGGTTCGGCATGGTCGAGCATTTGCGCAGCGGATAGAGGCGGTCTAACAGCTTTTTCGTCTCATTGGCCGCCTGCACGTTCGGATATGGTCCGAAGTATTTGCCGCCGTCTTTTTTCACTTTTCTCGTAATGAGCAAGCGCGGATGTTTTTCCGCCGTAATTTTAATAAACGGATAGCTTTTGTCATCTTTCAGCATGACGTTATATTTCGGATCATACTTTTTAATTAAATTCATCTCTAAAATAAGCGCCTCGGCGTTGGACGAAGTGACGATATATTCAAAATCGGCAATCTCATTGACAAGTCGCTGCGTTTTTCCATCATGCGTGCCGGTAAAATACGAGCGCACGCGGTTTTTCAGCACTTTTGCTTTACCGACGTATATGACCGTACCGTTTTTATCTTTCATCAAATAACATCCCGGCTGCTCCGGGAGTATGGCTAATTTTTCTTTTAAGTGATCATGCATCATAATCACTCCATCAAATTAATTCATCCATTCATACAACGTAATGTTTCCGTACACCGGATCTGCCAGTGTGCTGGAACGATATATTTTCACTTTCCGCACATGGCGGGAAAGGGAAATCCCCTGTGCTTGAAAGCCCTTGACCACATGATCGGTCATATAAATTTTAACATGTCTATAGTTCTCCTTGTCTTGTAAAAAAAATGAAAAGTGCAATACGTCTTTGTGTGGAAAATCGACATCAAGATACTGCAATACTCGCGTTTCCTCCCATGTATATAGAACGAAATTTTCTCTGCTGTCGCGTAAATCATACGCCAACTGATAGGCTGCTGGCAACTGCAATGCTTGTTCGCGCAGATGCCATGTCCCCGTTACGAATTGCACGGCTAACACAGCCAGCGCTATGCTCCATCGATACATAGACAGATGATGGCGGACATAGCAGGTCCATCCGTACAACAAAACAAGATGAACAAGCGGGAGAATGTGACGCGGTTTCTCAATATTTTGCGCAAATAACGCCCAAAGAAAATAAACAAATCCAGAAACGAGAAGCCAGCGCGGAAACAAGAACTTCCTTGACCGCCATATCGCTGTCCATACAACCATATACAAAAAAAGCAGGATAACGTTTTGGCTTGCTATCCCTGTCCATAAAATATTATAAAAGAAAAAATGAATCACTCGTTCCCATAACGGCTGCCCGTCATTTGCCGCTGTTCCTCCCCATTCCTCAAAATGGCCGCTTGTAAATGAAAGAGCCAGTTTGAAAAAGGATTGGAAACTTCCTTCTGTCGCCGCAACCGCTGTGATCCAAATAAATTGGAAAAAGGCAGCTGCCGTCAAAAAGCAAACGATTCGGCGGACACTGCGATGTTTTTTCCAATCTTCGTACCATAAAAACAAGATTGCCACCGCAAATGGAGCATACGACAAGCGGATTCCCGTTAATAGGCTAAAAAAAGCAAGCGGAAGAAGCTGCCGTTGCCATCCATCGCGCTCTCTTGCCCACTCAACGGACCACCAGTACCACCATAGCGCCGCTAATGCCGCACCGTCCGACATCGGCTGTCCAGCAATGACCATAACATAGCTGGCTGACTGAATGAGAGCACTAATGAACAACGCAGCCGCGGTCGAGAGATATTTTTTTGCAAGAAGAACAATTGGAACGGTTGCGGAAAACATGGCAACGACACTGAAGATGGATAGCGCCTTCGCCGGGTTGTCAACGAATGCATGAACGAACATGCCGCCAAGAATGAAATACGGGTATCCCGGAAAATGCGGCTGCATCGCCAATAAATCATAACGGTCTAACGCCAAGGCAAAATCGACCTGATCCCATGTCGCCGCATAAGGGCTCGCATAATATATTTCCAGCAAGAACAAACTTGCTAATATAACGAAACTAAAATATGACAAAAATCGATTATTTCCTAGAAAATGTTTCATCGCCTTTCTCACCTTAATCATTTATAAAAAATAAGAAAAAGCACAAGACAATCATGTCTTGCACTTTTTACATCACCTTTTTCGTTTTTGGTTCAAGCGCTTGAACGACCGTTTTTGTTTGCTCCATATTTTTCTTTGTATTACGGTTCGCAACTAATAAATAAATCACGACAAAATATCCAATATAGGCAATGACTTCTTCCAGCGATGGCATGGATGAATAGCCGAAGAGCGCTTTTAAAAACACGCCGACCTCTCCTGAAAAGACAGGCGCGACGCCGTGATCGCGGAGATAATGTTCATAATCAATCGGATGTTCCGGAAGCAGCCATGTTAAATCATAAACGTGAGGCATTACGCTGCCGATGATATTTAAATCCTGAAGCATGGAAATGCCTTGGACAAGCAAGCCCGCAGCAATCAAGACGATGAACGCTCCGGTTACTTTAAAGAACGTCTTTAGCGGGATGCGCATCGTTCCTTTGAAGAAAAGGTAGCTGACAACCGCCGCAATCGCAATTCCTGTCGTCGCTCCCCATCCTTGCATCGCCGCACCGATGTTGCCATGGGTAATCGCGGCAAAGAAAAAGACCGTTTCGACACCTTCGCGGAGAACGACTAAAAACGAATGGATGACCATTCCAATGACATTGCCTGCCGTAATAAATTGATCCATCTTTCCTTCAACGCTTTTTTTCATATCGCGGCTATGCTCGGCCATCCAAAAGACCATTTGTGTCAGCAAAATCGCCGAAACAAACATAATGCCGATCTTTAAGTACGTTTCGCTTCCCATCGCGGCAAATCCAGTGAACACGACTTGGAAAAGAATTGCGACCCCAACGCTCGCTAAAATCGCCAATCCTGCCCCAAGCCAAACGTACTTTGTATATTCTTGATGGCCGACTCGCTTTAAATAAGACGTAATAATTCCGACAATCAGCAGCGCCTCGAGTGCTTCACGGAACGTAATTAACAGCGCTTGAACTTCCATCGCATGTGTCCCCCTTTGTTTCCATCCGTCATGTCCGCTTGCGACGCCATGAATACACGGCAACCCCGGCAATCACAACAATAAGAATCGCAATCGGAATCCAGTTTTTTAATTTGGATAAGTCCGTCCATTCTTTTTTCTGCACTTCTTGCGGCTTTTCCGTTGCACTTTCCGAAAAATGTCCCACTTTCAAACTTTTCAATCCAAATTGCTTTTGCAACGACGTTAAAATCGTTTCCTTGCTTTTCTTAAATTGCTCAATATCCGCTTTCTTCTCGCCGACACCAAACAATCCTGGGTTTCCTAATGACTGCAGCGCTTTATTGAATTCATCTCTTAACCGTTTATCAAGGGCTGCATCTTTGCCTTGCACCATCGGGGAAAGCGCTTCGTATGTAGCAAATGCCTTTGCTAATAACCGTTTGCTCGTATCATACTGCTCAAAATTTTTCTCGATATTTTCCAACCGGCGTGCGATATTTAAAACAAGAATTTTTTCCATAGTTTCCAAAACTGCTTCTTTATCCTTTTTGTCGAGCGCCGATAACACTGCTTGCGAAGGCTCCGTTCCCATATGCATATCGATTTCTTCTTTTACCGTTTCGAAAATTTTGCGCGCCTCCGTAAAGTTTGGCGGCTGCTCGTTTAACTTTTCAGCCATTTGTTTATAAACTTCCGCTACTTTTTCTTCATTCGGGTCGCCATAGGAGTACGCAAAAGCAGAAATCGGAATACTATTGAGAATGAATATCATCGCTAGAGAAAAAAATAAATAAAATCGCCTCATTATCGATCTCCTCCTACACCACCAATGATAATGATTATCATCTTCTATGTCAATATATTAATGAAAAAAATTCCCTTTCCTGTTCGCGAAAAGGAAAGGGCTACGAACATTGTTTGTCCGCTATGCTTGGGAGGCGATGGGCGTCTTCATCAATCACTACTTTTTTCACCGGCCGCCGCATCTCCCTCCAAATTGCTGGAAGAACGGCCGTGACATACGCGCGAAATTTAATAAATGACTGTCCCGTTGTCCGCACTTGATAGCGAATCGGTACTTCTTTGATGCGAAACCCTTTGCGAACTAAATTTAAAGTAAGCACTTGGGCGTAGTTATAATCATGGATGATCTCCGCATGTTCCATCGCTTGCCGCGAAAAAGCCCGCATCCCCGATTGCCCGTCGTAAATCCATGTTCGCAGAAGAAGCGATTGCAGAAACGTAAAGAAGTAATTGCCCAGACGGCGATGCCATTTCATCCCGCGAATCGTGCCAAGAAAGCGCGAGCCCATCGTATAGTCCGCTTCTCCCGCAAAAATCGGAGCGAGCAATTCCGGGATTTGTTCCGCCGGATATTCATTATCCGCATCAATCATCACGCCGATATCCGCACCGAGGCGGAGAGATTCCTGCAGCCCTTGGCGTACAGCGGCACCAAGCCCGCGGTTTTCCGGCATTTGATAAATGTAATCAGCGCCTGCTTCTCTTGCAGCTGCTACGGTGTTATCGGTCGAACCGTCATCAATGACCAATACTTTCACATCCACATAAGGATGGAAAGAACGCGGAATTCTGCGAATGACCTCGCCAATCGATTGCTCTTCGTTATACGCTGGTAAGAAGACGATCACTTTTTGCTTCTTCATCTTCTGCTTCCCTCTTTCGAATCGCTTCCGTTAACACGGGCCCGCGGCTATGGCTCGGGTACGGTGCGCCCAACAAATAAGCAATCGTCGGCGCCACGGATACGAGACTTTTCTTTTCATCGATCCGTTTGCCTCGCTCAATCGCCGGTCCGTACAAGAAAAACGGCACAAACCGCTCTCCTTCATCCAAATGCCCGTGTCCGCCGATGCCGTCTGCTTGTCCGTGATCGGCGCAAATGATTAACGTTGCATTTTTTAATTTTCCTTTCTGTTCAAGCCACTCGACGTACTCCTTGATAAGCGCGTCCGCTTCTTCTATTTTTTGAAGATATTCCTCGTATAATACGCCGCGGCTGTGCCCCGTTTGGTCCGTGGCAATTAATTGAACAATGAGCAAATCAGGATCTTGCTCTTCCATAATGCGTTTGGCGCGTTCGATGATATTACGGTCAGCTACGTCATTATGCATGACCGCCGTTACCGTTTCGACATCATCTCCAAACGAATCGACGAGATGGGCAATGCCAAGCAGCCGCCCCGTTTTTCCTATTTTTCTTAGTGAGTCAAAAATGCTTTCTACCTTGATGCCAAGCTTCCATACCATATTGGAGCGTATGCCGTGTTCAAACGGATATGTTCCGGTGAACATCGAGGTAAAACAAACGACAGTACGTGCCGGATAAACCGTTTCCATTTGCGTAAATTCCGTCCCCTGCTGGCGCAGCCGTTTTAAAAATGGGGCATTGGCTTGTTCAAACCGATCTTTCCGCATGCCGTCGATGACAATCACAATGACTTTCTCATTGATTGGCTCTTTTGGAACGCTGGCATTATTGGTGTATGTCGGAATGATTTTTGGCTTCCAATCAAATAACTGGCTGTGCAAAATGAAAGAAAATAAAAAGACACCTGCATAATAGAGTGCAAAGCCCGCAAGAGAAAGATCGCCTGCTTCTCGCTCCAGCTGTACGTACACATACTGCCAAATCGACAAAAGCAACAAAAATTTCGGCAACTGTTCTTGCGCGTTTCCGCTTGTCGAATCGCTATTTTTCAGCACTAATTTCCAAAAACGGGTAAAATTCCACCATGATGTACCAATGCGCAAATGATAGTAAAGCGTACCCCAAAAAAAGACGGTAAAGAAAAAATATAGCCCCAGTGCTAAACTTAGCAGCTTAATGTCGGCAAACTGCCAAACGATTAAAAACACAACGTATGGAATCCATAAATAATTTCGCAAAAATAGCGGATAGTCGTACATATAATAGATAACAAAAAGCGGAAGCGCTGCTAGAAAACCAAAGAACCAGTGTTTCATATGCTCGATGGTACCGAAACTGGCAAGATGGTAGATCGCCATCGTCCCGATAACGAAAATCGGCGTAAACGGTTTTCCCTCGTTCAGCAAATTCCAACATCGCGCCGCTACTTTTTCAAATGTTGAAGCTTCTTTCATTGTCTCTCCCTTCCTTTTTTCCAAGCCGCCCCAACGAACGAAATATCTCTTGGAGACATAAACAGCATGGCAATGCCAACTAAATAAGAAAAAACAAATTTGAACGCATGGGCCATCATCGCTGCCATATACGCGCTGTTCCAGTCCGGGACGATTCTCGTAACCGCAAACGCCATTACCGCTTCATACGTCCCCAGCCCGCCTGGAGCGATTTGAAACACTTGACCGGATACAGTGATGCTGTTGACCCATACGGATTCCCAAAAGGACAAGGGCAACCTAAGCATGTGGGTCATCTCATAAACGACAACCGCCTCACACAACCAGCTGAGCGCAATCATGCCCACCATATAAACGCCGCGTTTTCCTCTTAATGCACTTTTTATCATGCGATGGTGTTTACGAATCCATTCTGCATCCGATTTGCGTGACAGCAAAACAGTAATTGCAGCTGCGCCGATTATTCCTATAACACCAATAACCGTTGCATTGATTGCAGGAAATCGATTGGCGTATGCATACATTCCCCATGCCGACAAAAGACACAAAACCAGCATGTCCAAAAGCCGCATCACCGCCACCGAGTGAACCGCTTCATCGACAGACACGTCCTTCTGCTTTGCTAAAACAGCAACACGGGCAATATCGCCTGCTTTTAACGGAAAAATATGATTAATAAGCAAACTTAAAAAAATACCTTTGGCGTATACAATCAAAGAAATTGGTTTTCCCACGTATGACTTCCATGCCAGCGTCCTTAGCCAAAAGGAAGCGACGTATATGATCAACATCCATGCCAGCGTGTCCGGTCTTCGAAAAAGCAAGTGGAGTTGCTCAAGAAGCACCTCTCCATCGAAATAGTGGTATGTCAGCCATAGGAACACAAGGACAAGCCCGGCACCGACTAGCCGCACCGCTGCCATTGCGTGTTTACGTTTCATACGCCCTTGCCCACGCGACTGTTCGCGCCAGCCCGTCCTCGAACGTTACGCTCGGTTTGTATCCGAACGCCCGCTGTGCTTTCGTAATGTCCGCCCATGTCGCTTTTACATCTCCCTTTCGCTCCGGTGCATATCTCACCTTCATCGTTGGAAAATGCGTTTTCAGTTCTTGCAGCAATCGCTCCATCGCGATCGGCCGCCCTGATCCTAAATTAAACACATCATTTCCGCCGCGGCGGCCGAGCGCCGCTACCATTCCGCTGACGACATCATCCACAAACGTATAGTCTCTTGCTGTGTTCGTGCCGTACACGACAATCTCTTCACCACGTAACAGATGGCGGATAAACTTGCTGATCGCCATATCCGGTCGGCCCCACGGACCGTATACAGTAAAATAGCGAAAAATCGTCACCTGATAGCCGAATAGATGGGCATACGCATAGCAAAACGACTCCGCTCCGTATTTTGCGGCGGCATATGGCGAAACGACTTCTCCCGTCGCCATCTCTTCTTTCAGCGGCACATTCCCCTGGTTGCCGTAGACAGACGAGGAAGATGCGAATAACACATGCCCGGCTCCGGCTTCCCCCGCTGCCTTTAGCACATTAATCGTCGCTTTGATATCATAATCGACATAATCAAGCGGCTTAAGAAGTGAATTTGGAACACCGGGCAGCGCCGCTAAATGATACACACAATCCGGCTGATAGCGGCGAAACAATTCTTCCGTTTTTTCTCTATCTAGCAAGTCAATGCGATAAACAGGAAGATTTCCTCCCGTCAACGCACGAAATTGCCGATGCTTTCGTTCCGCCGGGTAGTAAGGATGAAAATTATCAATAACCATCACATCATGCCCAAGCGAGAGCAATTTGGCAACAAGATGGCTTCCAATAAACCCGGCTCCCCCTGTAATGAGAATTTTCAATGGATTCACCTCAAAATTAATGATTTATTCCTATTAGCATATTATCATAAGAAAATCGAAAAGCAGCAGCGCCAAAATTTGATTTCCTTCATAAGAAGGCAAAAAACCTTGCTAAAGAACAAGGTTTTTTGCCTTATCGTTATTTTGCCTTTTCCATAGCAGTGTTTAATGTTGCTTCTAGTTGGGAAAGAAGTTTTTCCCCCTCCGCTTTATTTTTCGCTTTTGCCGCCTCAAGATAGCGCTGCGCCTGATCATTCAATGACGCATAAGCTTGATCACCTAACAACGCTTTTAAGTCGCTTTCCATCATATTAATAAATAAAGCGCCTTCCAATGCAGTAATTACCGATTTATCTTGTCCCCAGCTTTCTTTACTTTCTTCATATTCATGAAGCGCCACCTTTGCCCAGCCGCGGACGAACGCTTTATTGATCGCTGCCGGATCAAGCGTTTTTACATCTGTTTGCAAATCAAATTGTTTTAAAATGTAGTCCGCTTCTTCTGGTGCATGCTTTTTCATATATGGATATACGGATTGATAAAACGCCCATCCTTCTGCTTGTTCGACTTTCGCTTCTTTTTCATCTTGTTTTGCCGCATTTGCCGCCTTTGAAGCGTAGCCGTGCGGAAGCGCGCCTGTCGCTAAATAAAAGGTTTTCATCAGCGTTTTGTCTACGACTTGTTTTCCTAAGGAGAAGGCAAGCAAATCGTCTTTTGCAGCCGCATCTTCAATTTGTGCGAACGCTCCATTAATCGCGTCCGCTAACTTTGTTCCATAAGCGGCGTCACGCTTTTCTACCGTTGGCTGTAAAATCGCGTAAAACTGCTTCGCTTCTTCGATTTCTTCTTTCACTGCTTCTTTATTTGCCCAATTTTCCTCTACTTCGGTAAATTCATGCTTGATTGTGGTATAAAATACTTTTTGCATGAGCTTATCAAAGATTTGTTTTACGACCACTGGATCGAGTGAACCATCTTTCCCTGCCGCCAGCGCAGTAGTAATATGTTGGTCAAGCGTATCTTGAAATTCGGCGTCCCGCTTTTGCACAAGCGTCTGTAAGTTTTCTTCATATAGTTTTGTCACTTTATCAAAGTCAACTTTTTGCCCTTGCTTTGCTTTTTCCAGCTCGACAAGCGCCTGTTTAAATACATCAGCATAATGGATTTCTTTCTTCTCTGTTTCCACTGTTTTTTCTTCCCTTTGTTCAGCGGCTGTTTGCTCTTTTTTCTCCGTTTTGGTTGTTGCTGTTTCTTCGCTGTTCGAGCAAGCTCCCATCATTATCGCAAACGCTGTAAAAACAGCAAGCAGCTTCCATTTAACTGACATTATGTATCCCCCTCACACCTTTTTATTTGATAATGATTTTCATTGGCATAAGTTGATTATAATAGATAATGATTATCAACGTCAATGGGATTTTTATTAAAGAAAAGAGCCTGCCAACGTTTGGGCAAGCTCTTCCCTATCATCACACTTTGATAAATGAAGGAAAAAATTCATGTCCGATAATCTCTCCTTGTATAGACTGTTTTGTCCGTTTTTTGTGGTTTAATGGCAGAAGCGGGAATAGCAGTTCAGCTACCCGATATGCTTCTTCTAAATGCGGGTAACCGGATAAAATAAAATACCGGATACCTAATTGATGGTACTCTAATAGCCGCTCTGCCACTGTTTCCGGATCCCCGACTAAAGCGGTTCCTGCTCCTCCTCTGACAAGACCAACTCCCGCCCATAAATTTGGACTAATTTCTAACGATTCTCTGCTTCCATTGTGCAACTGTTTCATACGCTGCTGCCCGACCGAATCATACCGGGCAAAAACTCGTTGTGCTTCCTGAATGGTTTTGTCGTCCACATAACGAATGAGCTGTTGTGCAGCATTCCACGCTTCCTTTTCTGTTTCGCGCACAATAATATGAAGCCGAATGCCAAATTCAATTGTACGTCCTTGCTGTTCAGCCAATTTTCTCACTTGGGAAATTTTTTCTTCCACCTGTGCTGGCGGTTCTCCCCATGTTAAGTAAACATCTGCATGTTTCGCTGCCACCTGTTGGCCTGCTAGCGACGACCCTCCAAAATAAACCGGAGGATACGGTCTTTGTATTGGCGGAAACAGAAGCTTAGCCCCAGTTACGTTGATATGTTTTCCTTTTAAAGTGACTTCTTCGCCGCTTAACAATCGTCTCCAAACTGTTAAAAATTCATCCGTTGCTTCATAGCGCTCGTCATGGCTTAAAAATAGCCCATCACCCGCGAGTTCAACGGGATCTCCGCCAGCTACGACATTAATAAGCAACCGGCCTTCCGAAATTCGGTCTAATGTGGAAGCCATTCTCGCCGCGAGTGTAGGAGACATTAATCCCGGTCGTACGGCAACAAGAAAACGCAATTGTTCGGTTTCCGCTGCCAATGCCGACGCAAGCAGCCATGGATCTTCGCATGATTTCCCCGTTGGAATTAATACCCCTTTATAGCCCAGCCGGTCAGCAGCTTGGGCAATTTGCCGAAAATAACTATACTCCGCAGTACGGCCTCCTTTTGTTGTTCCAAGATAACGTCCATCGCCATGGGAAGGGATAAACCATAATAATTCCATTTTCATTTTCTCCTTTCTATCATTCATTAAATGAGGGTTTGAGTGTTTGAAATAGATTGCAACACTTCCTTTATCCTTTCTTCAATGTCGGATGGAAAAAATATTTCTCCCGTTTCATCACGTTGAATCGTTTTGTCTAAAATAAATACTCCATGTAAAATCTCTTTTGCTCCCATAATGGAGAAAATAGGTTTTAGCGCATATTCAATCGATAACAGATGGGCAATAGTTCCGCCTGTGACGATCGGAGCAATAATCTTACCTAAAAATGCCTTTTCCGGTAACAAGTCGAGAAATGCTTTTAAAATACCCGTATAGCTGCCTTTGTAGACAGGACTTAACACCATGACCGCATCTGCCTCACGAATCCATTCGTGGGTTTGAGCAATCGCTTCACTATCGAATTTTGCATGCAGCAAATCTTCTGCCGGCAAATCCCGAACATGGATTAAATGAACATGATGCCCCCTTTTGAGCAATTCTTTTTGCAATCGGTTAGCGATCTCCGCTGTTTTGGATTGTTTAGATGGACTTCCCGAGATTAAAGTGATTGTCGTCATTAATGTCTCCCCCTTTTTTTACATCGTTCCTTTATACGTATCCTGCCAACGAAGCAGCCGTTTCTCCAATACACGGACTAATGAATCTGTAAGTTTTCCTACCACCGCAAAAAGAATAATGCCGACAAAAACAATATCCGTATTGCTAAACTGTCTTGCATCCATCATCATATATCCAATTCCTTCTGTAGAACCCATCAACTCCGCAACAACAAGACCGAGCCAGGCCGCTCCAAGAGAAAGACGAATTCCAGATAAAATAGTAGGAAGAGCAGACGGGATGATGAGCAACGTAATTTTCTCCCATCTACTAAAATGGAGAATACGTGCGACATCAAACAGCTTCGCATCGACTCCTCGTATGCCAAGAAATGTATTCACATACACAGGAAAGAACGCGCCTTTAGCGATCAATAAAATTTTCGATGTCTCTCCAAACCCAAACCATAAGATAAAAAGTGGCGCCACTGCCAAATGAGGAATCGTTCGCAGCATTTGTACCGTAGGGTCGATGACATCCTCCGTTTTGGTAGAAAAACCTACAGCAATGCCTGCAAGGAGCCCGATGCCGGCTCCAAGCAAAAATCCTGTCGCCGCTCGAAAAATACTAACTTTCAAATGGGTAAATAATTCCCCTGAAATAGTTAATTGATAAGCAGCATTCATAATATCTGCCGGCGTTGGCAAGACGGTTTTGGAAACGGTCCCTGTCATCCCAACAAGCTGCCATATGAATATAACGGATAGTGGCAATGCCGCTTGTGTCATCCACTTTTTTATTTTCTTACGGCCGAAAGCTGGAATCTTTCTTTCCCACTCTTTTCGCAGAAGCGGCTGCCTGGCAGTGATGGTTGTTTTATTCATGTTTGTTCTCACCTTCCTTCTCTAATTCTTGAAACACTTGTTTAATATATTGGTTATCGACTACTTTGCTTGTATTAATTTTTGTTTTAATGATATGTTGGGCATATTGGAAATCAGCGGTTTTTTGCTGTGCTTGAATAATATCATCCGTAATTGGCTCGTTTAATGATGGGTTGTTGCGTAATGCTCGCAGTACGACATCTTTGTCTAACTTTTTCACTTTCGCATAAATCTCTGCCGCTTCGTTAAAATGATCATTTTGCCAACGCCGAGCTTTCTCATAAATTTTTAAAAATTGGACCGTTAAATCAGGATGTTCTTTGATAAACCCCGTTCGTGCCACGATAAATGATGGTGAATATGCTTGAAGATCTTCTCCATCCGCTACGATACGTGCTTTATTTTTGATCACCTCGTAGGAAATAAACGGCTCCCAAATCGCCCAAGCATCCACTTTATGTGTATCAAACGCTGCTTGCGCTTCATCCGGTTGCAATTGAATCATTTCAACCTCTGACGCTTTCAAGCCAGCGTGCTGGAGGGCTTCATATAAGAAGTTAAATCCACTGCTTCCTTTGGCAACGGCGATTTTTTTCCCTTTTAAATCCTTCAGACTGTTAATTTTACTTCCTTGCGGTACAATGATGGCATCTCCTTTTAATCCTTCTGCTGCTTTACTGATCTCCTTAAATTCAATGTTGGCGGCTTGGGCAGCAATTACCGGAGAGTTTCCAACAACTCCGAAATCAAGATTATTGGATGCCATCGCTTCAAAATGTGGAGGTCCGCTTTGGAACTCAATCCATTTGACTTGGACTCCTTCTTTTTCCAATTCTTTTTCAAACCATCCTTTTTCTTTTGCCAGTAAAAGCGGTCCAAGACTTTGCTGAATGCCGATGCGAATCGTTACGTTTTTTTCTTTTCCTTTCGCTGTTGTACTTGTCATTGATTCCTGTCCGCAGCCAGACATCAACACGATAAACAGGCTTATAAACAGAATGAATATATGTTTCCTCATACGAGGTTCCTCCTCTCTTAAATTCCTAGTCCCTCCAGTAAAGGAGAGTTTTCCGCTGTTTCAAATTCACGTAATATGCGTTGCCTCATTTCTTGGAAAGATGGATGAACGCGCTGTCGTGGAAATGGCAATGGAACGGAAACAATTTTACGAATTTGTCCTGGCTTTGCTTTCATCACCATTACTTTCGTTCCTAAATAAACCGCTTCATCTAAGTCATGAGTGACAAGAATCATCGTAATTTGTTTATTTTGCCATATATCCAGTAAAACATCTTGCAAATGCTTTCTTGTAAAGGCATCAAGTGCACTAAACGGTTCATCGAGCAATAATATTTTTGGTTCCCGCAGCAATGCTCTCGCAATTGCCACGCGTTGTGCCATTCCCCCTGATAATTCTTTCGGGTAGGCTTTTTCAAAGCCTTTTAGCCGGACAAGCTCTATTAACTCATCCACTTTTTTCCGGACATTTACGTCTTTCAGCGATTGATTGGCTGCAATATTTTCTTCCACGGTTAACCATGGGAATAAACGATGTTCCTGAAAAATAAAGCCTTGCTCTAACCCTGGACCATCAATTTGAACACCATCTATTTCTACCGTACCTTTATAATCGGTATCCAACCCTGCTACAATTTTTAGCAATGTACTTTTCCCACATCCACTTGGGCCAATGATCGTAATGAATTCACCATTTTTTATTTCTAGGTGAACATCTTGAAGCACATGAACTCCTTGTTTTCCTTGGAAAAAACTTTTACTTTTCACATCAATCTGTATACTCACTTCGTCCTCCTCCTTTCTGCGAATGTTAGAAGAAAAATGCTGTAATCACTATTCTCATAAAACCGCCTCCTCTTTGAATCGATCTGAATGAAGAAAAATGATCTTAGTTGTTCTTTATAAAATATATAATTCCTATAGGTTAACTATGTTTATGAACGCAAAAAAACAAAGCGTTGTACCAATAGCAGTTTTTAATTCATAGTTAACCTATAAGATTTATTGATTATAAATATAAACAATTTTGTAAATTCGGTCAATTGTTTTTTTACATTTTTCGTTATCATAAATAAAAAATAAAAAAGAGATTCAGGCAATATATCGCCTGAATCCCCTTGAAGAAAAAGGAATTATACGTGTTTTTCCAGCAGTTGAACAAGCGCTTCTTTCGGTTGATAGCCTACCGTTTTGTCAACAAGCTCTCCATTTTTGAAAACGAGCAATGTTGGAATGCTCATTACCCCGAATTTCGAAGCCGTTTCTTGGTTTTCGTCGACATTCACTTTAACGATTTTTACTTTATCGCCCATTTCTTGATCCAATTCTTCAAGAACCGGTGCGATCATGCGGCAAGGTCCGCACCAAGGCGCCCAGAAATCGACTAAAGTTACGCCGTCTTTCGTTTCTGCCGCAAATGTTTGATCTGTCGCATTCACAATTGCCATTTTGCATTCCTCCTATTTCGCTAGTAATGCTGTAAGCAAAGTATACCATGTAATGAAGTTTGGCGCGAATGTTTTGCTTCGTTTCTAATATTCGCTTTCTGGCAGGAATTATGCCGTCTGGCAGACAGCAGAAAACGAGCAAAGCCGGCTTGCCTTGCCCGTTTCTGTCATAATTATGAATGCACTTTTAATTTTTTAAATTCCTCTGTCAGCAACGGAACGACTTCGAACAAGTCTCCGACAATGCCGTAGTCAGCTACTTTGAAAATGTTTGCTTCCGGATCTTTGTTAATCGCTACGATGACTTTTGAGTTGGACATCCCTGCTAAATGCTGGATGGCGCCCGAAATACCGCAGGCGATATAAAGATCTGGCGTGACGACTTTTCCTGTTTGCCCGATTTGCAACGAATAATCGCAATACCCGGCATCGCACGCGCCGCGGGACGCACCGACGGCGCCGCCTAGCACTTCAGCAAGCTCTTGCAGCGGTTTAAATCCTTCCGCGCTTTTCACGCCGCGGCCGCCGGCAACGATAACTTTTGCTTCGGTTAAATCGACGCCTTCGGCTGTTTTACGGACGATTTCTTTCACGATTGCACGCAAATCCTTAATGTCAACGGAAACCGCTTTTACTTCTCCAGAACGGGATTCATCGCGCTCTAGCGGCTGAATGTTGTTTGGACGTACCGTCACAAAAATAATGCCGTCTGTAACGATTTTCTTTTCAAACGCCTTTCCGGAATAAATCGGACGCGTAAAGATAAGGTTTCCGCCTGCTTCTTCAACCGCAACCACATCGGAAACAAGTCCGGAGTTAAGTTTAATCGCCAATTTCGGCGACAAATCTTTTCCTAAAGCGGTGTGGCCGAATACGATTCCTTCTGGTTTTTCTTCGTCAATCACTGCTTTCAGCGCTTGAGAATAGCCGTCAGATGTATAATTTTTTAAGTTCGGATGCTCTACAACAACCACACGGTCGGCGCCGTAGAAGAATAACTCATTGGCATACGATTGGACGCTTTCACCAACAAGGACGGAAACGACCTCCCCGCCCTGGGCGATCGTTTTTGCCGCCGCAATTGCCTCAAACGATACGTTTCTTAATGATCCGTCACGAACTTCTGCTAATGTAAGTACTTTGCGTGCCATTTTTCAGTCCCCCTACTTTATTGATAAAATCAAACTACTTTTGCTTCAGAACGTAACAGCCGGACAAGTTCTTTCACTTGATCTGCAATTTCGCCTTCGAGAATTTTTCCAGCTTCCCGTTTCGGCGGCAAGAATACTTCGATCGTTTTTGTTTTTGCTTCGACATCTTCTTCCTCCAGATCTAAGTCATCCAATTCCAATTCTTCAAGCGGTTTCTTTTTCGCTTTCATAATGCCTGGAAGCGACGGATAGCGCGGCTCGTTTAATCCTTGCTGTGCAGTAACCAGCAATGGCAGCGACGTTTCGATAATTTCTTCGTCGCCTTCCACATCGCGAATGACGGTTACTTTATTGCCGTCAATATCTAATTTCGTAATCGTTGTGACATACGGAATGCCAAGCAACTCGGCAACACGCGGACCAACTTGCCCCGAACCGCCGTCAATGGCCACATTTCCAGCCAAGATCAAATCCGGGTTTTTATCTTTTAAATATTCGGCAAGCACTTTCGCCGTCGTGTATTGGTCTTGCTCTTCAACATCGTCTTCAATATTAATGAGCACCGCCTTATCGCAGCCCATCGCTAACGCCGTGCGCAATTCTTTTTCCGCATCCTCATTACCTACCGTCACAACCGTTACTTCGCCGCCATGTTTGTCGCGTACTTGGATCGCTTCTTCGATAGCATATTCATCGTACGGGTTAATAATAAATTCTGCTCCTTCTTCGCTTACTTTGCCATCCACAATCGTAATTTTCTCTTCTGTGTCAAATGTGCGTTTCATTAAGACGAAAATATTCATGTGAGCCCCTCCTCATTTTGATCAAACATTACTTCAGTTTCAAAGATTCTGTCAATTAGAAACATTATTTGCCACGAAAGACTGGCGGGCGCTTTTCAATGAACGCTTGCACGCCTTCTTTCGCATCTTCTGTTGTAAACACGCTTCCAAACAGCATTGCTTCCTCATGCACCGCTTCCCGGAACGGTTTTTCTTTAAAAGAATTTAAAAGCTGCAAGGTAGCGCGAATCGAAATTGGGCTTTTTTGCGCAATTTTTTGCGCCAGTTTCTTTGCTTCCTCCAGCAATTGCTCTTCCGGAACCGCCTTGTTTGCCAAGCCCCACTGCACCGCTTCTGTTCCGGTAATCGGCTCGCTCGTCCACATCATCTCGGCCGCTTTGCCAAAGCCGACGTAGCGAGGAAGCCGCTGCGTTCCGGCAAAGCCAGGTATAATGCCAAGCTGCAGCTCTGGCAGGCCGAGTTTGGCGTTTTCAGAAACAATGCGGATATGGCAGCTCATCGCCAGCTCCAATCCGCCGCCTAGCGCTGCGCCATGGATGGCAGCAATCACTGGTTTTGGAAAACGTTCGATACGTTCCAGCACTTGCTGGCCATTTTGCGACAGCGCTGTCGCTTCATCGCTGGATTTTACAGAAGTAAACTCTTTAATATCGGCACCTGCCGAGAAAAATCTTCCCTCGCCGTGAAGAAGCACAACACGGACTTGATCATCCGCTTCCAGCTCATCAAGCACGGATGAAAGCTCTTTCAATACAGCGGATGAAAGAGCGTTTGCCGGAGGACGAGAAAAGGTGACGTCCGCGACAAACTCCTCTTTATGGATGTGAAAATATTCCATCTATCCTCTCCCCCTTCCAACAGATTGCGTTTTAGCGAGAAACTGCGCATCCTTTCGTTAACAATTCATAGACAGGTTTGGCCAAAGCGACGAGATCATATTTTTGCTCGTTCATTACCCATGTCGTTATCGTCTCGTCAATCGTTCCAAAAATCATTTGTCTCGTTAGTCGGATATCTAAATCGGGACGAAATTCTCCCTTTTCAATCCCTTCTTTTACAATCCCATCAATAATTCGTAAATATCCTTTCAACACCTCATTAATTCGGTGCCGCAGTTCTTTATTCGATTGACGCAATTCTAATTGAGTAACGACGGCTAAATGATGATCCGCGGCCAGTGATTCAAAATGTTTTTCCACTAATACGTATAATTTCTCTAAAGGGCTCGAAATTCCTGCTATTTCTTGTTCGATTTTCTCAATAAAAGAGCCCATCTTTTCTTGAAACAGCGATATGAGAATATCTTCTTTATTTTTAAAATAGAGATAGATCGTGCCGTCCGCGACCCCTGCTTGTTTCGCGATTTTTGATACTTGCGCCTGATGGTAGCCATGTTCGGCAATGACGACTACCGCAGCATCGATAATTTGTTTAAATTTCGGTTTATCCCTCCGCAATACTCATTCTCCTTTACGAAAATATGAATGATTATTCATTCATGTTTTCATTTTACGAACTGTTTATTTATTTTGTCAAGCCTAAGTTGGACAAAAAGAAGTCATTCTTTTTTTCTTTCTTCTCCGAGCAAGGCGCGGCGCAAAATTTTCCCTACCGCTGTTTTGGGAAGCTCTGTGCGGAATTCGTAAATTCTCGGTACTTTGTATGCCGCCAAACGGCTTCGCATAAATTGATCCAATTCTTCTGCCGTACACTGCTGCCCTTGTTTTAAAACAACGAATGCTTTTACCGTTTCCCCCCGGTATTCATCTGGAACGCCAACGACTACCACTTCCTGCACTTTCGGGTGCTGATATAATACCTCTTCTACCTCCCGCGGATAAATATTGTATCCGCTCGCAATAATCATATCTTTTTTCCGATCAACGATGTAAAAATAGCCGCGTTCGTCCATATAACCGACATCGCCCGTATACAGCCAGCCATCGCGCAACACGTTTTCCGTTTCATGCGGCTGATTCCAGTAGCCTTTCATCACTTGCGGACCGCGGACAACAAGCTCGCCAATTTCATTGGCTTTCGCTTCTTCCCCTGTTTCTAAAGAAATAATTTTTGCTTCCGTATCCGGCCATGGCACGCCGATGCTTCCTTTTACCCGCTCTCCGTCCCAGACGAAATTGCTGTGAGTGACAGGGGAAGCTTCCGTCAATCCGTATCCTTCAATCAGTTTGCCGCTCGTCACTTTTTCGAACTTCTCTTGCACTTCGACTGGCAGCGGCGCTGATCCACTAATACATACTTTAATGGACGACAAGTCATAACGCGCCAAATCCGGATGATTGAGCAGCGCAATATACATGGTCGGCGCTCCCGGAAACATTGTCGGCCTTAATTTCTCAATCGTTTTTAATGTCGCTTCCACGTCAAACTTGGGCAAAAGAATCATTTTATACGCTTGCACAATCGCCAAATTCATCACGGTTGTCATGCCGTATACATGGAAAAACGGCAAAATGCCTAAAATCGATTCTGTTCCTTTATCACAGCGGTACATCCAATGGGCGCACATTAACGTATTAGCGATTAAATTTCGGTGCGTCAGCATCGCCGCTTTCGGCACGCCTGTCGTTCCGCCGGTATATTGCAGCAGGGCGATATCTTCCGCTGAGTTTATTTCCACGCTGGGCTCTGTTGCGTTCGGTTGGGCCATAATTTTCGAAAACAAATGCTGGTCGCTCCGCTCTTCCACTTTGACCATCACAGGTTGCTGCTTCCGCTGCATGAGAGGATACAGCCATTTTTTCACTGTTGGCAAATAATCTTTCATACTTGTAATAATGAGATGTTTCACGTTTGTCTTCGCTTTCGCTTTGGCCGCTTTCGGATAAAGCATGTCAAGCGTAATCAGCATCGTCGCGCCGCTGTCGTTCAGCTGATATTCCAATTCATGCTCCGTATAAAGCGGATTCGTCTGCACGACAATGCCGCCTGCGAACAGCACACCATAATAGCTGATGACCGCCTGCGGGCAGTTTGGCAGCATAATCGACACGCGGTCGCCTTTTTGCAGGCCGATTTGTTTCAAATAATTCGCTAATGTGAGCGCCTGTTCATATACTTCACGGAACGTAAGCGTTTTCCCAAGAAAATAAATCGCTTCATGTCCGCCAAACTGTGCGGCCGTTTCCCGCAAGTAATCGGGCAACGTTTTATCGGGATAGTTAAGGTGATGCGGAATTTCCCGTGGATAATGAGCAAGCCATGGCTTTTCCATCGTACTCCCCCATATTCAAAAATTTCAGATTCGTTTATTTTTATTTTATTATACTTTTTTGAATTTTACATCCAAAAAAAGATCCCAAAAGTTACCTTTTGGGATCCCTTTCCTATAAAAATAAATAAAGAAGACCGATCAATACAAAAAAGGCACATAAAATAAACAATATTTTGGACAATGTTTCCATCGTTTTATTTTTCCACGCTAAATATACGATGCCGCCAATGAGGAAAATTCCGGCAAAAATAAGCAATGTTCTCGCCAATGTCTCCATGCTTCTTTATCTCCCTTTAGTGAATTCCTTCGCCAATGACAAAAGACAAACCAACGGAAATAACCATGGAAATCAAGCCGACAGCCCGATTGTCTTTGGCAATTTCTTCGTCGATGTTAAACTTCGGGGTAAGAAATTCGTAAATGAAATACGCGATCAGCAGCAACAAAAAGCCATATACGCCCCAGCCGATCATCGCCAGCAATGAATCATGATGGCGAAGGGCATAACGGAAAATATTGGTAATACCCAAAATTTTCCCGCCGGTCGCCATCGCTACTGCAACATTTCCTTTTCGAATCTCTTCCCAATTTTTATATTTCGTCACTAATTCAAACACCGCCAAAAAGATGACCATGCATAAAACGGCTACGCTGAAATTGGCGGCAATTTTTACAATTTCATTTTCCCAAAACGTCTTCATCCCGCTCTCTCCCCGTCATTTCAATTCGACAACCGTTACCCCTGTTCCTCCTTCACTGGCTTCGCCAAAATGGAAGCTTTTCACGGCGCGGTGCTTTTTCAAAAACTCCTGCACTCCTTTGCGAAGCGCACCCGTCCCTTTTCCGTGAATAATGGAAACGCGCGGGTACCCAGCCAATAGCGCATCATCGATATATTTTTCCAAACGGGCAAGCGCATCTTCGTACCGTTCGCCGCGCAAGTCCAATTCCAAGCCGACGTGATAGTCTTTTCCTTTGACGGTCGCGATCGGCTTTGTCTCTGTTTTCGGAGCGCTGCCGATATATTCCAAGTCTCGTTCATGGATTTTCATTTTCAAAATGCCGAGCTGGACTTGCCATTCCTCATCCGATACTTTTTCGACAAGATAGCCTTTTTGATTTAAGCTTGTCACTTTCACCTCGTCGCCCGGCTGAAAGACATGACGCTTCTCTTTTTTGCGTTCCTTTTTCTTCTTCGCCAAAGTCGGCATCGCTTCGGCAAGGCGCTTTTTCGCCTCAATCAGCTCATGTTCTTTTATTTCCGCTTGTTTTTCTTTTTGCATGCGGCGAAGCTCCTGAATAATCCGCTCCGCTTCTTGCTGCGAGGCGCGGATGATATCGGCTGCTTTCCGTTTTGCCTCATCGATGATCTCATCCTGCTTTTCTTCAAGCGCTTCCCATTTTTGTCTCCATTCGTCGCGCAGTTTTTCCGCTTCCATCCGTGCTTCTTTTGCCCGCTTTTCTTCCTCTTCTGCTTGCTTTTTGCTTTGTTCTAGCGAGGCGATCATGTTTTCCACTTTATTACTTTCGGTGCTAATATGCGATTTTGCCCGCTCAATAATGCGCTCGTCAAGGCCAAGCCGCCTCGAAATTTCAAAAGCATTGCTCCGACCTGGGACACCAATCAATAATTTATACGTCGGACGAAGCGTTTCGGTGTCAAATTCAACACTGGCATTAATGACGCCATCCCGATTGTATCCGTACGCTTTTAATTCCGGATAGTGGGTGGTGGCTACTGTCCGCGCTCCGCGTCCATGCACCTCATCTAAAATAGCGATTGCAAGCGCAGCTCCTTCTTGCGGATCAGTTCCTGCTCCTAGCTCGTCAAATAAAACAAGGCTTTTTTCGTCAACGCGGCGCAAAATATCGACAATATTGACCATATGCGAGGAAAACGTGCTTAAGCTTTGTTCAATCGACTGTTCATCGCCGATATCGGCATAAACCGCGCGAAATACAGCCAGCTCCGAGCCATCGAGGGCCGGGACAAATAAGCCGGCCTGCGCCATTAATGTCAATAGTCCAATCGTTTTTAAGGTAACGGTCTTCCCACCGGTGTTCGGACCGGTGATGACGATGGTTTTATATTCTTTGCCGAGTTCAATATCATTAGGAACGACAACGCCCTGATCAATGAGCGGGTGGCGCGCCTGCAGCATGCGAATATAGCCACGGTCGTTCATCGCCGGCTTTGTCGCTTTCAGCTGGTTGGCGTATTTGGCTTTAGCAAAAATAAAATCGAGCTGTGCCAATATATGAACCGTTTCTAGCAATGCTTCTGCGTGGTTAGCGACTACCTTTGTCAGTTCGATTAAAATCCGCTCGATTTCCTGTTTTTCTTTCACCCGCGCTTCTCGCAGCTGGTTGTTTAGTTCCACTACCGCTTGCGGCTCGATAAACAACGTCGCTCCGGAAGCCGATTGATCGTGGACGATGCCGCCGTAAGCACCGCGGTATTCCTGTTTCACCGGAATGACGTAGCGTTCGTTGCGGATCGTAATAATCGCATCAGACAGCATTTTTTGCGCCGATGGCGAGCGGATGATGCTTTCTAGCTTTTCCCTAATGCGTGCCTCTGTCGTGCGCAGCTGCTGACGGAGCGAGCGCAATCGTTCGCTCGCGTGATCAAGCACTTCTCCATGATCATCGATGCATCGTTCAATCTCCTGCTCCACTTCTGGAAGCAAAGCAAGGCTTTGTGCATAGCCAGCCAAACGCGGGAAGTTTCCATGTTCCTCGTGCAGCGATTCGATAAACTGCTTTAACTGCCGGCTGGCGGAAACAGTGCTGGCAATGTCCAGCAGTTCTTGCGGGCTAAGCGTGCCGCCGATTTTCGCCCTCTTCAGACTTGCGCGAATATCGAAAATGCCGCCAAGCGGCACATGTCCGCGCAAACGAAGCACCGCCGCCGCTTCATCCGTTTCCTCAAGCCAATCCACTACTTCGGCAAAGTCAGAAGACGGAAGCAATGTTTCAATTTTTTCTTTTCCTAACGACGATGCCGCATGCTTTAACAATTGTTCTTTTACTTTATCAAATTCCAATACGTGAAGAACTTTTGTCTGCACTGATGCAAAACCTCCATGCCCATTTTATTTAGTGGAACGTTTTCGCCGTAAAAAATGCCGTAATTCCTCCAGCGTCCATGTGTTGATGACCGTATCTTTGCGAATCCAGCCTTTGCGCGCCGCCGCCACTCCAATTTCCATATCCTCAAGCATGTCCAAATGATGGGCGTCGGTATTAATGGCAATTTTCACACCGGCGTCTTGCGCTTTTTTCAAATAAACATACGATAAATCAAGGCGGTTCGGATTCGCGTTTAATTCCAACACGGTATCCGTCTCCCGTGCCAGCTCTATGAGCATATCGATATCGACGTCATATCCGTCCCGTCTGCCGATCAGCCGTCCTGTCGGATGGGCGATGACATCAACATAGCGATTGCGAAGCGCAGCCGTAAGCCGCTTCATAATGACATCGCGCGGCTGCGAGAAGCTCGAGTGAATCGCAGCAATGACAAAGTCCAATTCCGCCAACACCTCATCATCGTAATCGAGCGTCCCGTCCGGCAAAATATCCATTTCCACGCCAGCCAAAATCGTAAAATCATCGTATTTCGCGTTTAATCGTTCAATTTCTTCGCGCTGCCGCTTTAATCGTTCGACTGTCAGCCCGTTGGCAACCTTTAAATATTGAGAATGGTCAGTAATCGCCATATAGCGGTAGCCTCGCTTCCGACATGCCTCCGCCATCTCTTCAATCGAACACGCCCCGTCGCTCCAAGCCGAATGCATATGCAAATCCCCCTGGATATGGGAAAGATGAAGAAGCGGATAATCGTCGCGGTAACGGTCGACTTCTGTGCCGTCTTCTCTTAACTCCGGCGGAATAAACGGCAATTGAAAATAAGCAAAAAACGCTTGTTCACTCGGAAACGTTTTTATTTCTCCCGTTTTTCCATTTTCTACGCCATATTCGCTAATTTTTTCCCCTCGTTCTTTCGCCAGCTGCCGCATGCGGACATTATGCTCTTTCGACCCTGTAAAATGATGAAGCGTTGTGGCAAACTGTTCTTCTGTCACTAACCGAAAATCAACGGCAATGTCGTACTCATAAGAAAGCTGCAATGATACTTTCGTATCCCCGCTGGCGATCACATTGGAAATGTGATTTAGCTGCAGCAGCTGTTCCCGCACCAGCTGCGGGTCATTCGTGGCAATAATGAAATCCAGATCTTTTACTGTCTCTTTCATGCGCCGCAAACTGCCGGCACGCGAAAAACGGATGATTCCTTTCATCGTCTTCAACTGCTCTTCAATTTCCGTGGCAATCGGCAGCACCGCTGCCAGCGGCAGCCGCTCCGGACGGGCTCCGCTTTCTTCGATCGCCGCTAATAGTTTTTCTTCTGTTTTTTTTCCAAAGCCCGGCAGTTTCTGCACTTTCTGAGCGAGGCAAGCTTCTTTTAAGGTGGCCATATCGACAACCCCTAGCTCCTGGTACAATTTGGCAATTTTCTTTCCGCCAAGCCCGGGAAGCCGAAGCAGCGTAAGCAGGGTTTCAGGAATTTCCTCCTTTAATTGTTCAAGAACCCTCGATGTACCCGTTTCCAAAAATTCGTTGATGACGCTTGATGTCCCCTTTCCGATTCCCGGGATGGCGGTGAAATCGTCTATTTCCGCAATGCTTCGTTCATCGGTTTCCAATGCGCTTGCCGCCTTGCGAAACGCTGCAATTTTAAACGGATTTTCCCCTTTTATTTCCATATATAACGCAATCGTCTCCAACAGACGAATGACATCTTTTTTGTTTCCTTTCATTTTATCCCCTACCTATCTGTACCATCCGCTACGAAACATAATACAAGTTTTTACGAAAAAGTACAAAAAAACTTCCCTATGAGTCATAGAGAAGTGATTACACCATGTAACGCATCCACATTTGTTTCAACATTTCCGATAAAAATGGGGTATGCTTGACAATGGCAGTAGCAAGAAAAGAACCTTGAAGCTTTGCCTGCCAGCTTTGAATGGGAACTAGTGCACCAATGTATAGGATAAGAAACACAATTAAATATACTTCGACAAATCCTAACGCTCCGCCAGCCCAGCGGTTGATGCTGCGAAGGAGCGGCAATTGCGCCACGAAATCCAGCATTGAACCAATAATTTGCATCACAATTTTCGTAGCGAAGAATAAAATCGCAAACGCGATCGCCCGATAATATGCGTCATCCAAATGCGTGCTTTCAAACAGCAGTTTGACCGTTTCCGGATCGCCAAACGTCGGATACGGAATCCACAGACGCAGCGGCGGCACTAATTTTTCATAATAAAGATAAGCGACAACAAAAGCGATGATAAAGCCGGTCATATGAATAAATTGGAGAATAAAGCCTCGCTTTAGCCCGATCATAAACCCCATTAAAAGGATAAAAAGTAAAAGAAGATCGACCATTCCGTTACTCATCCTTTTCCTTATGTAGTTTTTGTAAAAGCCGATCATATTCTTCTTTTAATTTTATATAATCATGAACGATATTAATTGCTGTTAGTACCGCTAGTTTATTAATATCCAATGTCGGATTTTTCTCGCTAATCTCCCGCATTTTGTCGTCGACAATCGATGCGACTAATCGGATATGGCTTGAGCTTTCTGTGCCGACGATCGTATATTGCTGCCCGTATATATCGACTGTCACCCGCGTTTTTTGTTGCTCCGCCAAATGATTTCCCCCATTCTGCAAAATCCTATTGTTTATCATACCATGAATGCTGATATAATGAAAAGATACGACTATGATATGCAAAAGAAAAAACAATTGCAATTAGGAGTGAATGGCCATGGCAAATCACGTCATCACGGCAACAGCAGCGATGCTGGAAAAGATGCGGAATCATTACGCTTCCGATATAACGGGGCATCTTCCTGCAGGTGCTTTGTTCGTTGCCAAACGATCAGGCTGCACAATTACCGCTTACCGTTCGGGAAAGGTGCTGTTTCAAGGAAAAGAGGCAGAACAGGAAGCAGCGAAATGGATGAAACAATCGGGTCAAAAAGAAACGGCGGCTTTCCAACCTCGTTTGGCTGCTGCATCGGCAGTCGGCTCCGATGAAGTCGGAACCGGAGATTATTTTGGGCCAGTTGTCGTTGCCGCCGCATATGTCGCCAAAGACCAAATGGATGTGATCACAGCAACGGGAGTAAAAGATTCGAAACTATTAACCGATGAAGCCATCCGCCGGCTCGCCCCATCGCTTATGAGCATGATCCCGCACCAAACGGTGATACTGTCCAATCCAATGTATAATGACTGGCAACGAAGCGGAATGCCGCAAACGAAAATAAAGGCGTTATTACATAATGAAGCAATTAGAAAGCTCGTGGAACAACTTTCGCCGCTTGAGCCAGAAGCGATCATTATTGACCAATTTATTGAGCGGGACTTATATTTTCGCTACCTCGAAAGCGAAACAAATGTCGTCCGCGATCGTGTGTATTGCTACCCGAAGGCAGAAACGATTCATATTGCAGTGGCCGCTGCTTCGACGATCGCCCGCTACGTATTTTTGCAGGAAATAGAGCGGCTAAGCAAGCAAGTCGGCATGACATTGCCAAAAGGGGCGGGAGCACAAGTCGATCAAGCTGCTGCAAAGCTTATCCAAATGCACGGGCCTGCCATTCTCGAAACGTGCGCAAAGCTTCATTTCGCTAATACGGAAAAAGCAGTGCGGCTTGCTAAACAGTAAACATAAAAAGAGGATGGCTCGAAAAGACCGTTGTTAACGACCTTTTGAGTCAGCCTCTCTTCGTTCATACATAGACGAGTCAGTTCGGCTCCCGCTGCCGTTTATCATCTTTACTTTCCTTTCTCCTCCAGCGCCTCAACAACCTTTTCCGCCGTGCTTCTACTGGATTGCGGGTTTTGCCCGGTAATCAAATTGCCGTCACGCACGGAGAAATCCGTCCATTTTTCACCGTGGACGAAATTGGCGCCTCTTAAGCGCAACGTCGATTCAAGTAAAAACGGCATATATTGATCTAACTGCACCTCTCTCTCTTCTTCATCCGTAAACGACGTTACCGTCTTTCCTTTGACAAGCGGCGTCCCGTCCTTATATGTCACATTGACAAGACCAGACGGACCATGGCAAACGGCGCCAATGATTCTTCCATCTTCAGCGAATTGCTGCAGAACGTATTGCAATGTTTCATTATCTGGAAAATCAAACATCGTCCCGTGGCCGCCAGGAAGGAAAATCGCATCAAACCCAGTTGCATCGTCTTTGCTCAAACGGGCAGTGTTTTTCAACTCTTTTTCAGCTTCTGCCCAAGCTGGATCTTTTTCTTCAATGCTGCGCGGATCAAGCGGTACTTCCCCGCCTTGAATGCTTGCTACTTTTACGTCATATCCTTTTTCTTTAAACACCAGATACGGAACGGCGAATTCTTCGAGCCAAAGCCCTGTTTTATGGTCGTCGGTAATCGTTGTATGGTTGGTAACCACCATCAGCACACGCTTGGTCATTGGCTATTCCTCCTTTTATCGAATTCGTACTTTTATCATAGATTATCTTCTACAAAAGCACCAATAAATATGCTCAAAAAAGCGGGCTCCCTGCCAGAGCACCGCCTTTACTTCATAAACGGCCACCAGTTTGCCTTGCCGAATGTTTTCACCATCACAGGGACAAAGAGCGGCAGCACAACAAGCGCGTATAAAATTAATCCCGTAAGAACAATCGTCGCGATTTGCAAGAGCGACAAGACGCCGGACGGATACATCGCCGCAAACGTCCCGCCTAAAATGACAGCAGCGGAAATAATGACCGTTCCCATATTGCGCATCGCCAGAAGCATCGCTTCCTGCACCGTCTTGTCGCGATATTCGTTGAAGCGGTCCATCAAGAAAATGCTGTAGTCGATGCCAAGCGCGATCAAGATGACAAACGCGAAAAACGATACCGCCCAGTTTAGGCCGGCATATCCAAGTCCATGGACGAAAATAAGCTCTGTTACCGCCATCGATGTGTAGTATGTCAAAATAAGCGATAAAATTAAATACATTGGCATGATCAGCGAACGAAGCAAAATGATTAAAATAAGCGCAATGCCGGCAAGCATCAACACGACAGTGCGGGAATAGTCATTCGACGAGATGGTGTGCAAATCAGAATAAATGCTTGTCACTCCGCCAACGGCAACTTTTGCGTTTTCGAGTTTCGTATCTTTGACCGCGCGCGCGACCGCATGCTTAATATCATCGATTTTATTTAACGCTGACGTCGAATACGGATTTTCATCAAAAATCACATCAAACGTCACTACTTTTCTATCTTTGGACATATATGCATCTTGTGCTTGGGCAAACTCTTTGCTCTCAAGCACTTGTTTCGGCAAATACCATCCCGTCATTTCTTCGTTTGGCGAAGACGAAAGCTCGGATAAATAGCTTTCTGCGGAACCGAGGCCTTTCGATACTTGCCGAAGACCGTTCGCGCTTTGATCCAGTCCTGTAATTAATTGATTCATTTGCCCGTCTAACTGCGAAAATCCTTGCAGCAGCTGTTCTTGCCCGGCATTTACCTGGCTTAATCCATTCGACAATTGTGGCAGGCGCTCGATGACTTGGCGCTGTCCGTTTGCTGCTTTATCCATCCCTTTTTGCAGCTCGTCAAGCCCGGCAATCAGCTTGGTCATGCCATCGATCCATGCTTTTTGGCCGCTGATAAGCTGCGTAAACGAGCCATTCGCTTGGCGCACCCCATCGCTTGCCTGTTTGAGCGCAGTATTTAATTGTACAAAACCAGCAGTCATTTGCTGTGATTGTTTTGCCAGTTCTGCAGCAACCATTTTTGCCTGCTGGTATTCGCGGTCTTGCTGCAACTCTGGATGTGTTTGCTCAATACGATTCAACGATGCGCTTACCGAGGATAATTGCCCCGATAAGACGTTCATGCCTTCTTGCAGCTGTTCATACTGGCGGACAAGCGAGGAGAGACCGGCGCCCGCCTTTTCATATCCTTGCAGCAACTGTTCAGCGCCTTGCTGTAGCTTTTTCGCATTGTCCTGGATTGTTGCCAATCCTTTTTTGATTTCGCCAGCTCCCATCGAACCGCTGCGAATGCCTTGCTCAATCTGCGCCAACCCTTTTTGCAGATCGCCGATCCCCATTTTGAGACGCTCCGTCCCTGATACAAGCTTTTCCATGCCGTTTGCCGCTTGTTTTAATTTTGGCGCGGACACAGAGAGCTGTTCGCTCGCTTGACTTAGTCCAGAGCTGATTTTCTCAATCCCTTCTTTTCCTTGTCCAAGACCGTTTTTTAAGTTTTTCGCTTGCTCGGTGACAAACAATTGTTCAATCGGTTCTCCTGTCGGACGCGTGACAGAACGTACTTTGTCCACCCCATCGATTTTTTCGACTTCACGGCTAATTTTTTCGATTAATGCGAAATACTCCTGCGAGTTCATCGCTTCATCGTTTTTCATGACGATTTGCGTCGGCATCGCTTCGCCAGGATTAAAGCTTTTGGCAATAACGTTAAACGCTTTGACGGACGCATAGTCGTCACCAATTTCTTCAAGGGAATCAAACGACAAATTCCCTTCATATGTCACCAACACGGGAACGGTAATGACCGCAACGATGCCTAACGCAATTAACGGTCTGGCAAACGCAAACCGGCCTGCGGCATCCCACAATCGGCTTTGTTTATGTTCCAAATTTCCTTTCACCGGCCAAAACAGCTTTGGGCCAAGCGCCGCCATAAAAAACGGCACCAACGTCATCAGCGCAACGAGCAGCACCGCGACACCAACCGCGACCGCGGCAGCCGATTGATACAACTTAAACGTCGACAGCCCAATTGCGGCAAACCCGATCATCACCGCGATTCCACTGAACAATACCGTTTTTCCGGCGGTACGGTATGTGGCGACAATGGCATCCGTGCGGTTTTCATGCTGTGAAAGTTCTTCCTTAAACCGGCTTAACAGCAAAATACAATAGTCCGTCCCAATTCCAAACAACACAGCAACTAAAAAGATTTGCGTAAACGTCGACAGCGGAAAATTCACTTGATCCACAAGAAAAGCAACGATTGACTGCGACACTAAATAGGTTATCCCGACCGTCACAAGCGGAATGAGCGGCGCGACAAACGAACGGAACACGACAAGCAGCACCACTAAAATAAACACAACCGTAATGCCTTCCGTCTTTTTCAACCCTTTCTGCGAGCTGACGACAACGTCTTCGTCAATCATCCATCCTCCCGTGTAATAATGTTCGACAGAAATGTCATCAATCGCTTTGTAAAGTGCCTTGCTTATTTCTTTCGCGCTTCTTCCGTTCCGCTCCAGCTTCACGGACGTTAAAATCGTCGTGCCATCCTTGGAAACAAGTTGATCTTTCAATTCTTTTTCTTTAAACGGGGAAATAACTTCGGTAATCCCGAGCTCCTCTTTCTGCGCTTCCAGCTGTTCAACGGCACGCTCCGCTTCCTTCCAATCGTTGTCCGTCAGCCCGCCTTTGCGGTAAAACACAAGCGCCGTTGACAGTTCGCTCCCCTTGTTTTCCCGCTGCTGCACTTCCTTTAAAATCTCCATCGCTAACGATGACGAATATCCTTTCGGCACGCTAAGCTGCCCTTTCTCGCGGACAAGATCGGCCATGTTCGGCGCCGTCACCATCAGCACGGCAGCGGCGATGACCCATACCAAGAGCACGAACCATTTTCCTTTAATGATTCCTCTCACGATGTTCCCTCCATCTCCTGAAAAATGCGGACAAGTTTTTCATATGTTTGAATAAATGCTTCAATTTCCTCTTCCGAAAATTTGGTTATGAACGATTCGACCAATTTATGAATTTTTTCTTCCGTTTCCGTAATCCATTTGTCTCCTCGTTCCGTCAGCGTCAAATAAACAACCCTGCGGTCGTTTTGATCTCGCGTGCGCTGAAGCAGGCCTTTTTCGACAAGGCGGTTCGTCATCGCCGTAATCGCGCTTTTGTTTACGCCAAACAAGGACGCAAGCTCGGTGGATGTGCATTTCGCTTTCTTTTTGATGCAGCGAAGCAGGTAATACTGGTCGTTTGTCATATCCTCATCAAGCTCGCACTTGACGAGCGCCGCTGCTTTTTTCATTACCATAAACGAAACAGACAAATACCGTTCAATGAGATCATCAATGTTTCTCTTCTGCAAGCTATCGCCCCTTTTTGTGAAAAATAGTTTAATTATTTAACTATTAAACAATGTAACAATCTCCTAGAAAAAAAGTCAAAAGAGAAGTATTGAGAAAGGACAACCGTTATTTTTATGCAAAAAACTTAACAAACCGCAGCCATGTGACTTTTTCGATAATGCCGAAAACGCAAACAGGCTTCACCTATTGAGCCATTGATGGCAGATTGTTCTGACCCAATCATGGTAGTGTTCCCAGCTCTTCCAGACATCTTCTGCCCAGGATTTAAGCATCTCGTCTCTTTTCTTGCCTGGTTCCACACGCAACACATCGAATACCGTCAGCGAATATGTTTGATGAGGTGGTTCGAAGCGAGGCCAATCGTGCCGCCGCTTGGCTAATTCCATGTGTGCTTTCTGTACTTGCCTTCCCGTGTATCCGCATTCAATGGATAAATATAAGCCGATGAGCGCAAATGCCGTTGTAATGTTGCGCGTCACTCCTCCTGAATGTTGCGCGCCGTAGGCGTCGACGGCTAGTTGGTGGATGAAGGCGGGATCATTTTTTGACATGTTATATGCGGCTAATTCTCCGTAAAACTGCCAGCACTCGCCGGATGCGTGATAACGGTCGCAAGGCTCTAAATTTTTACTAGGAAGTTTCAGTTTGCATCCTGGACATTCTACAATAAGATTTCCCATTTGAAAACACCTCCGTACATTCTTTTTCATTTTACAAGATAAAATTACAAGAAACGATAGATTCGTAAACGAGCGGCGTTTGCTCGTTTGAGCATAACAAATACATAATGAGAATGGACAATAATTGGTTATATACCTCATTCTCCGTTGCACTAAACAATGCTTGGACATTTAATAAAAAAATCCATCTCCTTGGCAGTCACATACCGTGATAAAAAACAAGGGCCAAGGGATGGATCGTTTCCATAAGCGAATAGGACCGATTACGCCGCAATATCGCGCTTCCGGAAAATAAACCATGTAAGTGCGTTAAATATAACAAAGTAAATAAGCAGCATCATCATGGAAAACGGCATTGTCATTCCTTCGACAAGCGGCGTTCCATCAATATATTGCGTTAAGTCTGTATTGGCAAATAATAAATATTTTGCCCAGTCAAATTTCATGGCAAGAAGCGTCGTAATCTGCGGCCCTGCAAACAGGGCAAAAGTCGCCAGTCCAACCGCAAGCGAGTGATTGCGAAACACCGCGGATATCATAAACGCAAAGGTCGTCATCATGACAAGATCAACGCAATTGAGTGCGTATACTTGCATGACATGGAGAAGCATGCTTTTCTCAACAACCGTTCCGTTTTGGTACGCTAAATATGGTTCGCGGATGTTTTCGATTCCAAAAACAATCGCGCCGACGACGGACGAGAAAACAAATAGCAATAGCAGCATGCAAAGCGCAAACAACAGAGCGGCAATGTATTTCGAAAGCAAAATTTTCGTGCGGCTGGCGGGACGAATGAGAAGCAGCTTGATCGTTCCCCACGAAAATTCATTGGCTACGCTTCCTGCCGCCACAATAATCGTAAACAGCGTGATCAGCGCAATAATGTCTGCAGAACTCACCAAATATCCCCAGAACGTATTGGACGCCACAGGTTTTATATTATGCTCTAGACGATACTCATTGATTTTCAGCTGCTGTTCGAGATGATTTTTATACATTTTCGGCACCTTTTCCTCAGAAAGCTGTGCTTCCATTTCCTTTATCTCCGAAGCAACCTCCGCCTTCCAATTTTTCGGCTCTTTATGCGTTGCTTTTGTAATCAGCGCTCCCGCTAATGTCGACAAGGCAAGAAGAGCGATCATAAACCATGTGCCAATACGGCGGTAAATTTTCATATTTTCGTTTTGAATTAATGAAAGAATGCTAGGCAATTTCATTACCTCCCGTCATTTCTAAAAATCTTTCTTCCAACGATTTCGTAAGAACTTGAATGCCATATACTTTGATATTTTCTGACACTAAGGCGGCATTCAAGCTTGGTATTTCCTCATAATCGATGGAAACTTCAATTCCTTGCTTTGCCGATGTGATGTTCATATGAGGATAGATGTTTTTGATCACGGTTAGTGCCTGTTCCACCGGCTTTACTGTAAGCAGCACCTTTTGAGCTTGTTTTGACAGCTCTTGAACCGATTCAATTCCTACTAATCTTCCATGTTGAATAATCGCAAAGCGGTCGCACATCATTTCCATTTCCGACAGAAGATGGCTTGAAACGATGATCCCCAGCCCTTCTTCTTTCGCCAGCTTGCGCAAATAGTCGCGGATTTCGCGGATGCCGGCGGGATCGAGCCCGTTTGTCGGTTCATCCAAAATAAGCAAAGAAGGCCGATGAAGCAATGCCTGCGCCAGTCCTAGCCGCTGCCGCATGCCGAGCGAATATGTTTTCACTTTGTCATGAATTCGTTTTTCCAACCCCACTAGTTTGACAACCTCATCGATTCGCTCCTTTGTTACTCCTTTTGTCATTCGCGCATAGTGCAATAAATTTTGATAACCCGTTAAAAATTTATACATCTCCGGGTTTTCGACAATGGCGCCGACATGCTGTATCGCTTTTTCAAAGTCTTTTTGAATACTGATTCCATTAATCAGCACATCGCCACTAGTAATTCCCATCAGCCCTACAATCATGCGAATCGTTGTCGTTTTCCCGGCGCCGTTCGGCCCCAGAAACCCAAACACCTCCCCTGGAAATACCTCGAGCGACAAATCATGGATAATCGTTTTCTTGCCAATATCTTTCCTGACATTTTTCAACTGCAAAAGCGGATTCATGGTCGTTCCTCTCCCTTATAAATTTTTTTCAGCCGGTTTACTACACTATCGCGGCTTGTTTCTCTTAATTCATCGACGTGGACGCGCTCCGCCACTTTTCCATCACGGAGGAAAATCGCCTCATCCAGCAATGGTTCCACTTCATCGATTTCATGTGTCGTCATCACAATCGTCTGCCGTTCTAGATCGACAAATGAAATCAGTCCCTTGACGATAGATTCGCGCACCATCGGGTCAAGGCCGGACAGCGGTTCATCCATCAATAAAATCGGCGCTTCCCGCGCTAACGTAAAAGCGATTTTCGCACGGCCCCTTCCGCCTTTGGACAGCTGTCTTATTTTTTTATCAGGCTGGATTTCCATAAACTCTAAAATGTCATGCGCTTTTTCTTTGTGGAAATCGCTAAATTGCGAAGCGTAAAACTCCAGCATATCCTTAACCGTAAAGCTGTCATAATAGGCGTCCAGCTCCGATAAATACGCGACTTTGCCGCTGATTTTTTTCGTTACTTCCATTCCATCGACTAGCACTTTTCCTTTCGTAGGAAAAACGAGTCCGGCAATCAATTTCAAAAAAGTTGATTTGCCGCTGCCGTTTGCGCCAAGGACGCCGATGATTTTTCCTTTTTCTAAACTTAGCGATACATCATCTAATGCGATGACATTACCGTACTTTTTTGTGACGCGCTCGAACTCAATCATTGTTTCTTTCCATCCTCTCCCTTACTGAAATCTTTTAGCGAAGCTATCATGTCATTCATCGTAAATCCAAGCTCTGTCATGTTCCGTATAAAATCAGCCACAATATCTCGTTTCAGCTGTTCACGCAACCGTTCGATGGCTTCCACATTTTCCGTGACAAACGTTCCTTGACCGCGCCGTGTTTCCACAATCCCCATCCTTTCGAGCTCGCTATATGTGCGCTGGATCGTATTCGGGTTTACTCCTGTTTGTACGGCCATCTCCCGCACAGACGGCAATTTATCTCCCGCTTTCCATTCGTTGCGCACAATTTTCTTATTAATTTTCTCCATTATTTGCATATAGATCGGCTTCGTTGTATCAAACTCACCGGCCACGTCTTTACACCTCAACTTTTCTGTCAATTAACCAAATAGAAGCGCAAAATACGAGGACAGCCATAATACCGTAAAAAACGACTGCTCCTATTGACATCGTTTCAATCTTTTCAATCATTATCCATTCTTCAGTTGTATTGTACTTGAACATAACCCCCGGCATCGCTATTTTTCCCCATCCCGTTAGCCATTCGTATACGTTTGTTTTCATAAACAACGAAAATAGCCAGCCTAACAGAAAATAAATAAGCGCAACAATCAGCCCCGATAGTTTCGCAAACATTTGTTTACAGATGCGGTAAATCACCCAATAAAATAAACACCAGACCGCCATATGGATAGATAGCAGCATAATAGACAAAACCGCCAGCACACCGCTTTGGATAAAAAGCTCATGATTCCACATTTCCTCATGGAAATACCTCTCTTTTATTTCAAGCGACGCAATGTAGGTAAATAGCGCTGAAACAAACAGGGAAACAAGCAGGCTGCCAAACGCGATAAGCAGTTTGGCGCTTACCAATCGAAATGCCGGCTGTGGGGTGTGAAGCCATAAATGAAGCCGCTTCGCTTCCGTTTGCAAGCTGAGAGCCATAAAGATCAACATATAAAAAGCATGCAGGCATGTGACAATCAATGATGGAACGAACATCGTTATCGGTTCATCGTATTTTAGAGCCAATAAATATGCCACGATATTAACGGCGATCACGATTCCAACCGTAGTTATTATCCACATCTTAGAGATGCGCCATTCTTTTTTTAATAAGCCAATCCACGAACTCATTTTTTCCCCTCCAGCAATAGTGGATTAGTGTACTAGTAATATAGTACACTAATATTCAAAATAATGTCAATTTGTCACTCTTCTTTTCTTCATACACATAAACGACCGAAAATCGTCGTATGCTTAAACAAAGGAAACGAGGCAAATAAAAAAGATGTCGTAAAATTGCTTGATCGACATCCTTTGTTCCACACTATTTACATTTTGAAATATCTCAGCAAAGATTTTCTGGAAATTCGCGGTCGTCCTGCCGCGTATGGCGTTTCAGTAAAAAAACGTCGGCCGATGCATCGCAACAAAGATTGCAAAAAGAGGAGCGATTTCATCATCCATTGCATGTTCCGCAACTCAATTAGAAATCATGTTAATATCCACCCCTTGGGATGGTAGTTGGACCTCTGTATATAATTTCCAAGGTGGTGGATTTTCATGAATCGATTATGCGTTTTTTACCACGTTCTAAATATTGACAAAATTTCTTAGATCCTAGATATTGATTAACCTTAATGAAAATGAGTTTAATCATGTTAAAATCACTGAAAAAGAGTTTTTAGCACTCCATTGAAAATGAGATAAAGTCTAATTTTACAATTGACTTAATCTTCTTGAGACACAACAAAAATGAACAATTATCTAATTTTTATTTACTTTGGTTAAACCCGTACAATTTATGTTCAGCATCTTTGCATTAAAACCAGCTTTTCCGTGATTTTTATGCTTGGAATCACTGCTGGAAAGACAATTTTCCGATTCGTGATTTGTCTCATAAAGCGACAAAGGCGTCACGTTTTTGCTCCACAGAAGGGGTATGCAGAGACTGCGTGAGTGGAAGATATAATGATACTTGTGTTCCCTTGTTGACTTCGCTTGCAATTTGGATCGTTCCACCCATCGATTCGATAATTCGATAGACGACCATCATTCCAAGTCCGGTACCTCTTCTTCCTTTTGTTGTAAAATATGGTTCCCCAAGGCGTTCGATTTGTTCTTTGGTCATTCCGACCCCTGTATCCGAGATGCGGATAAGCACTTGATCTTTTTCGATAGAAATGTAAACTTCGAGTGTGCCGCCATTCGGCATTGCTTCAATAGCGTTCTTGATAATATTGAGCAAGCATTGTTGAAGTTTTTGGCGTTCCCCTTTGACGTTACAAGGAATGAGCGACGTTTGGACTTCAACACTATTCATGTTTGCCAGCGGACGCACAATATCGATGACGCGTTCCATTTCTGTTTTCACATTTAGATTTTCTACGCTTTCCGGAGCAGGTTTGGCAAATGTAAGATAATCCGTGATAATCGCTTCAGCGCGATCTAATTCTTCGATGGCAATGCGAATGTATTGTTTCCGCTTTTCTTGCGATAAATGGCTTTGCTCCAGCAATTGTATAAACCCTCGCGCGGTCGTTAGGGGATTGCGCACTTCATGGGAAATGGAAGCAGCTAAGTGGCTGACCACTTCCATTTTTTCCGCGCGGATAATCCGTTTTCTTAATACGCTGTTTTTATATAAAACTTCTTTAAGATAGCATGTGAAAATCATACTGATTGGCTGAATAGGCAGGTAGAGCCAAAACGCTGAAGAAGCCGGCAATGTGTGATGAAAGGATTGGATCCAAACGACCATGAGCATCTCGGAAACAGCGGATAATAGAAAAGCAAGCAAAATGCGCTGTTTGGAAGACAAGGCCAAAAATTTTTTCGATAAGGCTATGCCGGCGATCATAATGGCGACCGATGTAATAGCGGTCAGCATGAATTCTTTTCCGCCAAAAAAAGAGCGGTAGCCAATCGTCACCATACAAAGAAAAAGGCTGGCGATCGGCCCTTTATACAAACTGCCCAACCAAAGAGGCACTTGATGTAAATCGTAAATATATTCCGCATCGATGTTGGGATTGATAGGAAATGTCATGCAAAGAATGATGATAATAGCAAAAGCCAGTGTTAAAATGTACTTCCTTATTTTTTCAGGTGCGTTTCTTTCCTCAAGCCATAATGCAAGAATGAAAACTGGGATCAGAATAAAAAACAAATTTAATAGGACGTTTTTTACAATGTCGAGGAACATATTCACACCTTCCTTTACATGACAAAATCTTAATGAATTCAGCATTTATTTAGCCATTTACTATTGTAAAAGAAAGAAATGTCAGATGTTAAGTACGAATGTTTAGTGTTTTTCTGACATAAACGTTTGTTTTTCGACATAATTTTTCTTAAAAAAATTTTTTCAATCGTTTTATTTAAATTTTCCTAAAATCAACAAATCCCCCACCTTATGCTTTCGCATAAAATGGGGGATTTGTTTTATCCGCGCAATGTTGCGCCGAATTGCTGTTCCACCGCCTGAATGACTTTTTCGTGAACGGCGGTCACTTCTTCATCTGTTAATGTACGTTCCGGATCGTAGTAACGGAGCGAAAAGGCAATCGATTTTTTGCCGTTTGGAAGGCGGTCTCCTTTGTATACGTCGAAGATCGATACTTCTTTCAACAATTTGCCGCCCGCTTCGATAATCGTTTTTTGCAGTTCGCCAGCGATGACGTTTTCATCGACAACAAGGGCGATATCACGCGTAATCGATGGGAAGCGCGGAATCGGCGAATAGCGGATATCTTCCACTTCGGCGTTTAACAAATCGGTCAAGGCAAGTTCAAAGACATATGTTTCTTTTAAATCGTACTCCTTTTGTACAACCGGATGGAGCTGTCCGACAAAGCCGATCGTCTTTCCATCTAGCAAAATATCAGCGGTGCGCCCCGGATGCATATGTTCGCGTTTTGCTTGTTTATATTCAATGCGATTCGTTAAACCTAGCAACTCGAACAATCCGTCTAAAATGCCTTTCGTGACATAGAAATCGACCGCTTTTTTCTCGCCTTGCCATAAGTGGGCGTGCCATACGCCTGTTACAACTCCGGCGAGGCGTTCTTTTTCGCTTGGCAGTTCGTTGTCGCCATTCGCCAGATACACCGCACCTGTTTCATAGACAGCGACGTTTTCAACTTGGCGCGCGCGGTTGTAGCTCGCTACTTCCAAGAGGTGCGGCAGCAGGCTTTGGCGAAGGACGCTGCGCTCTTCGCTCATCGGAAGCGCCAAGCGGATCGGTTCCGCCGTTTCTAACGCGAACATTGTCGCTTTTTCCTCGCTTGTAAGAGAATACGTAATCGCTTGGAACAGGCCGACATCTTCTAAATAACGGCGTACTTGCCGGCGTTTTGCTTGATATGCTGTCAGTTTGCCCGGCTTCGCTTCCGCGACTGGCAATGTCGCCGGCAAGCGGTCATAGCCGTACAATCTCGCCACTTCTTCGATAATATCTTCTTCAATCGAAATATCCCGGCGTCGTGATGGAACGGTAATCGTAAACGTTCCGTTATCTTCCATAAACGCAAATTGCAAGTTCGTTAAAATCGTGGCAACTTCGTCTTTCGTAATCGTCGTGCCAAGCACACGGTTAATGCGGTCTAGCGTAATGGTGACCGTCACTTCTTGCTCTTTTAGCGTATTGACCTCGACAATGCCGCCAACCACTTCGCCGCCAGCGTACTCGGCCATTAACGCGGCCGCGCGGTCAAGCGCTTCTTTCGTCCGCGCCGGGTCAATGCCTTTTTCAAAGCGCGTGCTTGCTTCACTGCGCAAACCGTGGTCTTTCGACGCTTTGCGAATGACAGGGCTCGTGAAATAGGCCGATTCAATAAACACCGTTGTCGTGTCGTTTCGCACTTCGGAATTCGCGCCGCCCATGACACCGGCAAGCGCCACTGGCTCCGTACCGTTGGTAATGACAAGATGATCTTCCGTTAACGTGCGCTTCGTATCATCCAACGTGACAATTGTTTCGCCTGCTTTTGCGCGACGCACAACAATTTCTTTCGAACCGAGGCGGTCATAGTCAAACGCATGAAGCGGCTGGCCGTACTCAAGCAAAATGTAGTTCGTAATATCGACCACGTTGTTATGTGGACGGATTCCTGCCGCCATTAATCGCGTTTGCATCCAAAGCGGCGACGGACCGATTTTCACGTTTTTCACAATACGCCCTGCGTATAACGGATTGTCTTCCGGCGCATCGACGCGCACAGAAATATAATCATGAACATTTTCGTCATTTTCTTGAAGCTCAATGGTTGGCAGCTTCACGTCCCGGCCTAAAATCGCCGCCACTTCATACGCGACGCCAATCATGCTTAAGCAATCGGCGCGGTTTGGCGTAAGTCCGAGCTCTAATACTTCATCATCTAGATTTAGTAATTCCAATGCATCGGCGCCAACCGGAGCGTCGCTCGGAAAAACGAAAATGCCATCAGCGTATTCTTTCGGTACTAATTTCGATTCAATACCGAGCTCTTGCAAGGAGCAAATCATACCGTTCGATTCTTCGCCGCGCAGTTTTGCCCGTTTAATTTTCAAATTTCCTGGTAAGACGGCACCGACTTTCGCAACTGCTACTTTTTGCCCTTTGGCGACGTTCGGGGCGCCGCAAATAATTTGTACCGGCTCCTCTTCGCCAATATCGACGAGGCATTTGCTTAATTTATCCGCGTTTGGATGCTGCTCGCGCTCAAGCACATGCCCGACGACAACGCCTTTTGCCCCTTTATTTAATACTTCCACGCTTTCGACTTCAATGCCGCTTTTTGTAATGCGGTCGGCTAGTTCTTTTGCGGTGATGCCTGTTAAATCAACATATTCTTGCAGCCATTTATAGGAAACAAACATCGATCAAACCTCCCTTTTATACACGATGGAATTGTTGCAAGAAACGAATGTCATTTTGATAGAAATGACGGATGTCATCAATGCCGTATTTGAGCATTGCAATGCGCTCCGGCCCCATGCCGAATGCGAAACCCGTATATTTTTTCGAATCAAATCCAGCCATTTCTAATACGTTTGGATGGACCATGCCGGCGCCTAAAATTTCAATCCAGCCCGTTCCTTTACATACGCTGCAGCCATGACCGCCGCAATGGAAGCAGGACACATCGACTTCGACCGACGGCTCGGTGAATGGGAAAAAGCTTGGACGGAAGCGGATTTCGCGATCTTCGCCAAACATTTTTCGGGCGAACTCGCGCAGCGTTCCCTTCAGGTCGCTCATGCGAATGTTTTCATCGACAACAAGCCCTTCGATTTGCGTAAATTGATGCGAGTGAGTCGCGTCATCATTGTCGCGGCGGTACACTTTTCCCGGGCAGATGATTTTCACCGGACCGCGCCCTTGATGTTTTTCCATCGTGCGCGCCTGCACCGGTGACGTATGGGTGCGAAGCAAAATTTCTTCGGTAATGTAGAACGAATCTTGCATATCGCGCGCCGGATGGCCTTTTGGCAAGTTCAACGCTTCAAAATTGTAGTAGTCTTTCTCGACTTCCGGCCCTTCGGCAATCGTATAGCCCATGCCGATGAATAAGTCTTCGATTTCTTCAATGACGCGCGTGAGCGGATGGTGATTTCCTCTTCGGACCGGGCGGCCTGGAAGCGTGACGTCAATGGCTTCCGCGGCTAATTTTTTCTCGACTTCCTCTTGTTCGAGCTTCGTTTGCTTTGCTTCTAACGCGTTTTGAATCGCTTGCCGTACTTCGTTGGCGAGCGCGCCTATGACCGGACGCTCTTCTGGCGATAATGCCCCCATGCCGCGGAGCACTTCGGTAATCGGGCCTTTTTTGCCAAGATAAGCGACGCGCACCTCATTGAGTGCTTTCAAGTCACGAGCCTGTTCGATTTTTTCGAGCGCTTCTTGTTGAAGCTGCTGCAACCGTTCTTTCATGGAAAACTCCTCCTTTTCTTCTTTATTCGAACGAGCATAGAAAGAAAATGCTTCTTCGACTGCCCATACTTGATGTTCATGGAACAACACTTTTGGAATATCTTCGCGTGGAATCCACACTAGTTCGTGGTCTTTTTCGAAAACGGAGTGTTGCTCTCCTGTAATTTCTGCTATGTAGAAAAACCCATCGCTAGCCATATAGTCATGAAAAGTCGTTGAGTAGAAATACTTTTGCGCACGTCCGATAAATTGGAGAATACGGACGTTATACCCCGTTTCTTCCAAAACTTCACGCTTGAGACAGTTTTCCAATGTTTCTGTCCCTTCCACCCCACCGCCGGGCAAAAAATATCCCGTTGGCGTTTTCACGACAGCGACCATGCCGTCGTTAATGATGACCGCATAGGCGCCTCTCCTGACGATGTAATGTACATGTTCGAGGCGATCGCCAAATATCCACGCTTCCTCCATCCCCCTACTCCTCTCCACTATGTTCCATAAAAAAACTCGCCCCTTCAAATAAGGGACGAGTGCACTCGCGGTACCACCCTTGTTAACAGCGCAAAAAACGCGCTGTTCGCTTCATTGCGATAACGGCATCGGCCGGAACACCTTTACATTCCGCAGACGCGGAATGGTCCAAGTGTCAACTCCAGAGGTGAATTCACTTGCTTCTGCCATAAAAACGCTCCCAGTCTACGGCGTTTTCTCCCTGGATGGCGAGTGGCAAGCTACTCTTCTCTTTCATCGTCGTTTTCCGTATTTAACTTATTTAACTATTTTTATATTATAGGCAACGGGCAAGGGCGATGCAACCTCTCGTATTCAAAAATAGCTTTTATCTATAATTTTACAATGCCCTCACGCAAATGATAAAGCAAAATTCCGGCGGCGACGGCGACGTTTAACGACTCAGCCTGTCCATAAATCGGAATGTATAAATTTTTCGTTGTCATTTGCAGCAATTCCTTATGAACCCCGCTTCCTTCGTTGCCGACAAGCAAAGCAAACGGCCGCAACGGTTTGATACGGCGATAATCTTCCCCATTTTCCAACGCTGTTCCGTAAACCGCGACATTTTCCGCCTGCAGACGCTCGATCCATTCGCGGAGATTTCCGCGAATAATCGGCAGATGAAAAAGCGATCCTTGGGTAGCGCGGATGACTTTCGGATTGTATAGATCAGCGCATCCTTCGCCAAGAATGACGGCATCCATTCCCGCCGCATCAGCGGTGCGGATCATCGTGCCGACGTTGCCTGGATCTTGCACGGCGTCAATCAGAAGCACATTCGCCTGCGCCCAGTCCATATCGTCATAGGAAAACTGCTCGCATACGGCGGCGATGCCTTGCGGTGTTTCCGTATCGCTGATCGTTTTCATCACGTCTTCTGTAACGATGGCCATCGGGATACCGCTCACATCCCAGGTTGCCGGGATCGCTTTATTCTCGTCAACAATCAATTGGATAATGGATATATTGCTTTTTAACGCTTCTTCCACTAAATGAAATCCTTCGATAAGAAAGTGCCCTGTTTTGTCTCGTTCCTTTTTCGTCAACAGCTTTTTCCACTGCTTCACTTGCGGATTTTTTACCGACTCAATTCGTTTCAACGTTGATTCTCCTTTACGTTTTGCGTATCCATATACATAATAAACGAAATTCGCGTAAAAAATAAGCATGTAACTACATACTAGTGAGGTGAACGAGATGGATTTAAATTTGCGCCAAGCAGTTATACAAAATGTGGCCAACAACACGAAGGAGCAATTAGAAGATACGATCGTTGATGCGATTCAGCGTGGAGAGGAAAAATATTTGCCAGGGCTCGGCGTCCTTTTTGAAGAAATTTGGAAACATTCGAGCGAGCAGCAAAAAGAAGAAATGCTCACGACACTGGAACAAGCGGTCAAACAACACGCATAAAAGGGAAGCTGTATCCGCTTCCCTTTCCTATTGAATTTTCACGAAGGAAATATCCCCCGTTGGAGAGTTCCTTTCCCTTCCCGTGTTGCATCTCTTTCATGATCATCATTTGTCATCAGCTTCCCCATCTTGATGACAAGGTGCGCTGCTACGCGTAACAACCCTTGAGGTTAGCGGCAATTTTCGCGGCTAGGACAGCGTTGTTTTTTACTAATGCGATATTTGCTTCAAGGCTTTTTCCGACTGTTAATGTTTTGATTTTATCGAGCAAGAAAGGCGTCACCGCTTTTCCGGCAATTTGTTTTTCTTCCGCTTCTTTAAGGGCTTCCTCAATGATCGAATTGATGTATGACTCTTCCAATTCGTCTTCTTTTGGAATCGGATTGGCAATAACCAGACCGCCGTTTAGCCCAAGTTCCCATTTTGTTGCGATTAATTTCGCCATTTCCTCCGGTGTATCGACACGGTAATTCACTTTGAACGGACTTGTGCTTGAATAAAAGGCTGGCAATATGTCCGTACCGTAGCCGATGACGGGAACGCCGTTTGTTTCAAGATATTCCAGCGTTAACCCTAAGTCCAAAATCGATTTGGCTCCGGCACATACAACAGCCACATTCGTGCGCGCCAGTTCTTGCAAGTCCGCGGAAATGTCCATCGTTTGCTCGGCGCCGCGGTGAACACCGCCGATTCCGCCGGTGGCAAACACTTTAATGCCGGCCATATTTGCGCAAATCATGGTCGCCGCTACGGTGGTCGCCCCGTGTTTTTTCATGGCAATCACATATGGCAAATCTCTCCGGCTTACTTTTTCGATCTCTTTGCTTGTCCCTAAAAATTCTAGCTCCTCTTCATTGACACCGATTTTAATCTTTCCATCCAAAATGGCGATCGTCGCAGGCACAGCGCCGTTTTCGCGGATGAGCTGCTCCACTTCCTTTGCCGTCTCTACATTTTGCGGATACGGCATGCCATGGGAAATGATCGTTGATTCCAAGGCCACGACCGGTTTATTTTCTTTCATTGCTTTTTCGACTTCTTCTGAGAAAACAAGCACGTCTTTTAAGTTCATCGATTAGACCTCCCGAGAAAAATATTGCGCGAATGTTTGCTTTAATAAATGTTGATTCAAGTTGGAACAAACGGTTTCTTTCGTTTGCAATGTAATGATGGAACAGCACATTCCTAGCTGGCAGGACTTGACAAACGGTTCTCCGTTATGGATGCCGTATAAAAAGCCCGAATTGAACTACCCCCACTTACCGGCTCATGCCGGTGGAAGTGGGGGATTCTTGTTTCCTCTGGCCGCAGTTGCTCAAAGGTTCCAAGAGCCCCCTCCGTTCAACGAGAGGAGTAGCCATACAAGATGTCCGAAGTGTCCCTTTCAGGACGACCAGCTATATGCCTATGAAAGCACATATAGAAGGTACACCATCTTCCATTCGTATAGCATCCAAAGAACGCATTGCAATGCACCCAGCTCCTAGAATCGCCATCTGCTCCGGTGACGAGAGTAAGATACTGGTACAATGCGCTCTTGAATGAACAACATTTTTATATTAATAGGTATTCATTATGTTGTTATGCCAAAGTTTTTATTAGTTGCTGTTTTTCTTCTTCTAACAATGATGGATGAAATACATCTATCTCTTGATATGGTTGATTCACATTAAAAAGATGGTACAGTGTATGTGTACGAACAGAAAACTTTTTATTCAAAATAGACCAATGTTTCCAATGGTGAGAAGCATCTTTCGGGACATACTTTTTAAGCACCTTTGGAGCTTTTTCTTTATATCCTAACCCTCGACGGCCAATCGTAAATGCAGCGGCTTGGTGGATAGAGATACCGAATTTGCGCATATACTTCATTTTTCCAGAGACAGAAGTAAAAGCCGGATTCACTTCTATAACAGCAACACCCATTTTGTCAGCACGGCTTTTGATCGCTTGTATCATTTTTCGATACGCGAACATACTCTTCATCCGATTTGCTTTCTTGTTGCCGTATCGATCCCCTGTTTTTGATAAGGTGGTATCCAACTTTTCCAAAACAATGGGCTTTTTCTTTCGAACCGCAATATCTACCAAAGCAATGGCTTCTGCTTCAATGATTTTCGTAATCTGACCAGAAGTTTTACCTTCTATCGAAAACGTTAATTTTCCACTTTCCAAAAAGTTACCATCTTTCGAAACATTTGTCCAAGCAATGTGATTATAGTTACAATCTACACCAATAACTCCATCGGAAGTAGAAAAATTAATATATGGATTCGATTCTACATCCACTAGACATTTGATGATATAGTATTCCCCGTGATCTTCCACGGACCAAGAGATTGGTTTTCCGTATTCTTTTTTGTTTTTGCATTGGATTTGATCTGTCACCGCTTTATTTACTATCTCTTGCCCGTACGGAAACACAACTCTAGGAAAAATCACTACCCTACCTCCTATGGAGGTCATATGAAGTTCATTGGTTGCTGGATTGTAATGGAATACAAAGTTTCCAGAGTCGGCATCTTTCCGGCCGGAGATGATCATTTCTTTATTTCGGGCAGCTAAAAAAAGTTTTCTCCAAGATTCGTGATCCTTTATAAATTCTTCTTTCGTAAATTGTTGTTTGAATAGTTTTTTACCGCCAAAAACAGCACTTGGAATATGTTCTTTTAATTTGGTTTTCTTTTGTTCTAATCGATACAAACGATGTGTTAAACGACCAATTTTGGCTTTGGTTCGTTTGATTTTTACATCGAGATAGCAATGTTCAAAAAGATATGTGTTCATCCAAATGAAAGAACGGTCTTTTAATCCTAAAGAAATGATTCCGCTTTTATGCAAAACAAAGTTTGTATTTTTCGGAAACCGTAGGTTTCCTTTGATACAACTCTCTTTCATTTTGCGTAATTTCGTCAATTTGGTTCGTTCTGTTTTCCGTTTTTTCTTCACATCTTTTATTTTTTCTTCTGTCTGTTGAATGTGCATTTTATTTAATTCCATTAGAGAGGAAAGAAGAGCATTGGCTTCTCGAACTGCACTGTTGGCAAAATAGTCATTCAGTCCGTACTTTTTCTTCACAGCGATATGCAGACTTGGATACAATTTTCGTCCCCATCGCTTTTCCCGGATCAGTGTTTGAAAAGCGAAACGCTTTGCGCGATGGAATAACTCTAATGTATAAGATGTTTCTGTCACATGAAGAATATCTATTTCGGATTTATACAATCTTCTTGAAAAATACGCTTTTTTCATCTTTTCTCCACCTCTAACAGAACATAAGTTCGGTATATTTATTTATATTTTGGCTCTGTTAATGTTTAATGTTGATTTTTTCAATAAAATGTTAGGGAACCATCTTTTGGTTCCCCAATTCTCAATAAACCAGTCTATTAGATATTCAATAAAGATGTTTGTTTTATATGTTCATACTCATTGTAATGGTTCTATTTTTGAATCCTAATTTTTCATACAGTTTAATCGCTTGATTTCCTGCATATACACTTAAGCGAACCTCTGAATATCCATCTTGTTTAAGATGTTCGATACCAGTTTCCATCAATTGTTTTGCAATTCCATTTCCCCTAAATTCCTCTAACACAAACAATTCATAAATAAATCCATATATCTTTTCAGTAAATTGGTCTTTACTTGTTCCTATAAGAATCCAACCCATTAGATTATCGCCTTCAGTTGCTATCAAATAATAGCTTCCTTTCTGCAATAATGGTTCAATAAGTTGTTTGACTTTTTCATCTGACGGTTTTGCTTCGCCTAATGTACCTTCGAATAATGCTTGTGGTGAAAGTGATAAAACCTTTTTATATTCCGAATCGTTTGGTTTTCTAATTTCCATAAATTGAGTTCTCCTCTCCCAGTATTTATAAGCCGATTGCCCGTTAATGACCTTTTTAAGCACTGAACTTAGATAGACGGAGACTTTCAAAAGTTTCTGTCATTTCAAATACAAATGATGTAAGCAGAAGCTCTTTTATATGTTGCTTGGTATTTTCGTTACTGCGGCTATCTACAAATAAGAACCAAGCAAGGTAATTATCAAGATATTTTGTAGCCACACCTTTAAAACGGTCAATCCACTTCTTCATCCGAGAATGAAAACTGTTGACATTTTGAATGTGATATAAGCCTTTTATAACGTGCTTTCCATCATCGGATTTGATTCGGTAATGCTCTAATCCTTTTTCTTTTGCATAGGTTTTGTATGCTCTCCAAGCATCTGTAACAAGCACATTGTCAGACGATAGTTTAGTACCAATGATAGTTTCAATTTTGGTTTTTACAATACGCCCCATACAAGATACTTTGGAGACGGTTGCTTTTGTACGGTCTCTTGCAACAAGAACACATACTTGTTCGTGGCTGATTCCTCTGTGTTTGGATTTTCCTCCACGTTTTCGAGGCTTCCGTTCTGTAATGCCACGTTGCCCTTTTTGAGAGTACAAGAAATAGGTCTCGTCAACTTCAACGATACCTTCAAAATGGTCAAAATCCATTTGCTTTAAGGCGGATAGCAGTTTATGTCTCCAGTAAAAAAGTGTAACCCAAGTAACCCCTACGATTTCAGCCGATTTACGCAGGGAGTAGCCTTTGAACATACAATCCACAAATGTAATCCATTCATCACCTTTTCGGGTGCGATAAAGAACGGTGTTAGTCGTATCCGTAAAGGTTTTAAGGCAACTTTTACAACGATACCGTTGACGACCCTTGACTTTTCCGAATCGAACAACGTGTTCAGATGTACAATGGGGACACTCGAAACCATCTTTAAAACGAGTTTCCCTCATTTCGTTAATCAATCTACCACCAACGGAAGAGGTCGGGTCAACATAACGTTTTACCCATTGATATACTTGTTCCTTTTTAGTATGGGGTAACTTGTCGATGTATTTTAATAGGTTACTGAACGCTTTGTCCATCATTAACACTCCCGAACCTTTGTTCTAATTGTAATTATAGCAAGAACTTGGTTGGGTTTCAAATATCAACAATGTTCTTTAACAGAGCCATATTTTATGACAGAAGAAGAACGTTTTTCAACTATTACGATGACTAAAAAACAAAAAATGCCGATTCATTAATAAGAGATATAGGTGTTTTATTAAGATATTTGAACTGAATTTAGGGGGGGCATACTGGATGGATAATGGTGTTGTTGTTGCTATTGTCTGTAGTTTTATGGGGGCTTTTATTTGTGTTATAGCTGCTGTAAAAATAAGAAAAAATAAAAAAAGCTAGGGCATATTAGAAATTTTGAAGTGACATTTCATAATAAAAAAAGCGTGCCAAAACTGTTGCCAGTTTGCACGCCATTTTTCATGTAAAATTGACTTTTGCGCTTCAAAACTGAACCGTTTTCTCCTTCGCCGCCATTATTCGAATCCGTTTATAATCGGCAATCCATACGCCATCTTTCCATAAAGTATGCTTTTAATCGTTGTTTTATTTGCTGATAAACCATGTCTTTTTCAGACGATTTCAACCCAGCAAAAAAGGCACCAGCAAAGCCGTCGAGCCAGTGATCTAATCCTTGGTCGCCATCAGGCAAAGGAGTAGGGCGATCAAAATGATTAGCATACATGACACGAAAACCATACTTTTCGAGCAAACTGCTATATTCCCCAATGCTCGGAAAATACCACGGATTTTTTTCTTTTGCATCAATGCCATAGTTTGTTAACAAAACTTCTTCTATTGCTTTTACAATAGCATCTACGTTTCCTTTTCCGCCAAATTCAGCGACCAACCGGCCGCCCTCGCGCAAGGCAAGAGCCATCGATTGTACAACACTTTCAGCCTGCTTCATCCAATGCAATGCCGCATTAGAGAAAATAGCGTCATAGCGTTCTTGGGTTCGAAACGTTTCACCCCTATCAACAAAAAAGGAAATATACGGATATTTTTTACGAGCTTTTTCAATCATATGTGAAGACGCATCTATCCCGACAACTTCGGCTCCCAGCTTTGCAATTTCATTGGTAAGCTCCCCTGTCCCGCAGCCTAAATCGAGAATTTTTTCTCCTTGTTTCGGGCCCAACATTTGTATCAAACTTTTTCCTAATTCAGATACAAATGATAATTTTTCATCATATATATCAGCATTCCATACATTCACAGAAACCAATTTTTCTCCCCCTAAGTTTGTTATGCTAATATATGATTTTTCATTCTCGCATCTCTGTCTTTCACTTCTATATATCCCTTCGCAAAAAGAAAGCCGGCATCCTTTGATATGATCCCCTTATAGTAGACAGAAAAAAGAAAGCCAATTAATCTGTCTACTATGGAGGGGATTTTTCTATGGGGAAAATACGAAAAACATACGATGCAAAGTTTAAAAAGAAAGCGGTGGATTTATATTGGAAAGAGGGCATGGGATATAAAACGGTGGCGAAAGAATTAGGGATTGATGAGTCCATGGTACGCCGATGGGTGAAACGCTATGAACAGGAAGGAATGAAAGGGCTAGAGGAAAAACGAGGAAAGGCAAAAGGACCAGGCAAAGGAAGACCGAGAACTCGTCCGGAAGATCCTGAAATGAAAATCAAGCGTCTTGAGGCGGAAGTAGAGATGCTAAAAAAGCTCTTAAAGAGGTGAAAGGGGGAATGGAAGCAGTACCAGCTCACAAGAAGTTCGCGATCATTCAAGAAATGGCCGGGTGTTATGGTTCGATTCAACGATTATGTGAAATAGCAGGCGTGTCTCGAAGCGGATATTACAAGTGGGTAAAACGACAGGAACGCCCTTCTCCGAAGCACTTGGAAGACGAGCAGCTAAAGGAAAAAATCCAAGAGTGCCATGAAGAAGTGAAAGGAATCTATGGGTATCGGAGAGTAAAAGTTTGGCTGAAACGGAAATACAAACTGGATATCAACCATAAACGAGTACAAAGGCTGATGAGGGAGATGGGAATTCGGGCAGTGATTCGGAAGAAACGGCCTTATTACGGAAAGAAAGAGCCTTATGTGATTTCGGACAACCATCTAAACCGAGATTTCCACGCGTCCAAGCCAAACGAGAAATGGGTGACAGATATTACCTATTTAATTTTTAATGGGCAAAAGCTCTATTTGTCCGCCATTAAAGATCTATACAACAATGAAATCGTGGCCTACCATATCAGTCAAAGAAATGACATCAAACTGGTCATCGACACGCTAAAAAAGGCCATAAAAAAACGGAATGTAAATGGACTCCTCCTTCATAGTGATCAGGGGTTCCAGTATACATCCCGCCAATACAACAATCTACTAAAAAGATACAATATAAAGGCCAGTATGTCCAGGAAAGGAAACTGTTTGGACAATGCCTGCATGGAAAACTTCTTCAGCCATTTCAAGGCAGAGTGTTTTAATCTGTACTCTTTCCGCACGGCCGAAGAGGTGAAGGATGCCGTACACAAATATATTCGTTTTTATAACCATCAACGTTTCCAAAAGAAATTAAATAACCTGAGTCCTTATGAATATAGGACTCAGGCTGCTTAAATGTGCTTTTTTATTCCTGTCTACTTGACAGGGGTCACTTCACTTTGTTGCCGGCTTCTCTTTGCTGATTATTCAAATGTAATTTGTTTTACCTTTTCCGCGTCTAAGCGCTTGATGACCTCGACAAGCAGCTTCACCGTATTTTCATAGTCATCGCGGTGAAGGATGGCAGCATGCGAATGGATGTAGCGCGTTGGAATCGCAATCGTCAGCGACGGAACGCCGCTTGCCGTTAAATGAATCGCGCCGGCGTCAGTGCCGCCGCCTGGCATTGCGTCAAAATGATACGGAATGTTGAGTTCTTCGGCGACATCAATGACAAACTCACGCAAGCCGCGATGCGATACCATCGTTGCGTCGTATAGGACGATATGTGGCCCGGCGCCAAGCTTGCCCATCGCTTCTTTTTCGGAAACTCCTGGCGTATCTCCGGCAACGCCGACGTCCACGGCAAAAGCAATATCCGGCTGAATGAAATGCGCCGCTGTTCTTGCCCCGCGCAAACCGACTTCTTCCTGCACCGTACCGACGCCATACACGACGTTCGGATGATCGGCATCTTTTAATTGCTTTAACACGTCAATTGCAATCGCGCAGCCGATCCGGTTATCCCAGGCTTTCGCAAGCAGCATTTTTTCATTGTTCAACACGGTAAATTCAAAATACGGAACGATCGAGTCGCCCGGGCGCACACCCCATTCCATTGCTTCTTCGCGGCTTGTTGCGCCGATGTCGATGAACATATCTTTAATTTCGACCGGTTTTTTGCGCGCTTCCGGCGGCAAAATGTGCGGCGGTTTCGAACCGATAACACCTGTAATTTCGCCTTTTTTCGTTAAAATCGTCACGCGCTGCGCCAGCATGACTTGGCTCCACCAGCCGCCTAGCGTTTGAAAGCGGATAAATCCTTTGTCATCGATTTGCGTCACCATAAAGCCGACTTCGTCCAAATGGCCAGCAATCATAATTTTCGGACCGTCGGCAGTTCCTTTCTTTTTCGCGATTAAACTGCCAAGACCGTCGGTTGTTACTTCATCGGCATAAGGAGTTATGTACTTTTTCATTACTTCGCGCGCTTCCCGTTCATTTCCAGGGACGCCTCTCGCGTCGGTCAGATCCTTCAGCATCGTCAACGTTTCATCGAATTTCGCCATTATGAAACCCCTTTCTGTTTCTATCCATCCTTTATTATACCCAAAACCGCCAATAATGTATAAAATTTGTTAATAATTCTGATTTTGCCGTTCATGATTGACTTGATTTTTTTGCTTATAGGCTTGTTCGATTTGTTCCGTAGAAAAGCCTAGCTGTCTGCCAAGCAGCAAATACTCGGTAAACAACCGGTCATAGCTTTGCCGCGATTTCGTTTTTCCAAACTCATCCGCGGCTTGAAAAACAGCGAGAAACTGCTCGACAAGCGGCAAAGCGGCCGATTGCGGCGGAATCTCGGAATATAGAAAATCGCATTCCAAGCCGAGCGATAAAATAAAATGCAGGCCGTCGACATATTCTTCGAGCACTTTTTCTTGCGGAGAAGGCGGTTTCACGCTCCAAAATTTAAAACAGCGCGTTTCATTGGCCAGCTCGCCAATTTCGACGAGCAAAGCAAGCAGTTTTTTTGCAAACAACTCTTCCTCCATAAGGCCGTGCTGCGTCTCAATCCGCTCATCGAGCTGGCGCTGCAGCGAGTAAAGCGCCGCAAAGTCCATCCTTTCACCCCCTACAAAGAGTTAAAAACCAAACATATGCCACAATCTCCATCACCGCCAGAAGCGGCAAACCATAACGGAAAGCACGATGGCGCGTTTTATGATGAAACAAATACATGCCCGCCGCCGTGCCGACCGCCCCGCCAATAAAGGAAACGAGCCAAATCGTTTTTTCGGCGATGCGCCATTGATGGTGCTTCGCTTTATATTTATCGATTGTCATGATGAAAAGACCGATAATATTCATCACCAAACTATATTGTACCATTGCCATTTCCTTTCTTGTAAGAAAAAAGACCATTCCCGTCAGCGAGAATGGTCACTGCTTCCTTACTTGTTCAAATTTGCTTTCGCCAGGTCGGCAAGCTGTGCGAACGCAGCTTGGTCATTAACCGCTAAGTCCGCTAACATTTTGCGGTTTACTTCTACCCCCGCTAATTTCAAACCGTGCATAAAGCGGCTGTAGGAAAGGCCGTGCATACGTGCCGCTGCGTTGATGCGCGTAATCCAAAGTTTGCGGAAATCGCGTTTCCGCTGACGGCGGTCGCGATACGCATACATTAACGATTTCATTACTTGTTGGTTTGCGACTCTATATAAAGCATGTTTCGCTCCGAAATAACCTTTTGCTAATTTCAACACTTTTTTGCGACGTCTGCGCGTTACCGTTCCACCTTTAACACGTGGCATACATATTCCCTCCTATATTTCTCCATTATTTCAAGTTGTCAAGCAGTTGGCGAATGCGTTTGAAGTCGCCAGGAGATACAAGCGCTGCTTTGCGAAGTTTGCGTTTTTGTTTTTGCGTTTTATTGGCAAATAAGTGGCTTGTATAAGCATGACCGCGTTTTAATTTACCGGTACCAGTCTTTTTGAAACGCTTTGCAGCGCCACGATGAGTTTTCATTTTTGGCATAGGGTGTTCCTCCTCACTCGATTATTTATCGTTTTTCGGTGCTAGTACTAAAAACATATTGCGCCCGTCCATTTTCGGTGCCGTCTCGACGACGCCGATATCCGAACATGCCTCGGAAAACCGTTCAAGGACGCGTTGACCAATTTCCTTATGCGTAATCGCCCGTCCTTTAAAGCGGATTGTCGCTTTTACTTTATCGCCTTTTTCAAGGAACTTGCGCGCGTTGCGGAGCTTCGTATTAAAATCGTGCTCCTCGATCGTCGGGCTTAAGCGCACTTCTTTGACGTTGATCACCTTTTGCTTTTTGCGCGCCTCTTTTTCTTTTTTTTGCTGCTCGAAGCGGAATTTGCCGTAGTCCATGATGCGGCATACCGGCGGTTTCGCGTTTGGCGCTACCAGCACTAAGTCGAGGTTTAATCTCGCCGCAATTTCAAGCGCTTCTTGTTTCGATTTGATCCCCAGCTGCTCGCCGTTTGGATCAATTAAGCGGACTTCACGGGCACGAATGTTTTCGTTGATAATAAAATCTTTGCTAATAACCAGCCACCTCCAAGGTTTTTTGCGAATTACTTGTTTGTCGCATCGCACTCCCGGCATCGAGCGGTTCCGGAAGAGCAACCGATCGCCGGCCTTTCTCTTCCAACAAAAAAGTGTGGATGCATACGACACCCACACTGCTTACGTCCGAAAACCATATCACGAACCGTAACGACCTGTCAACAGCCATGCCGGCGTCAACCAGGTGAGAAGCGGGGTGCTTCTGCTTTTGTTACAAACAAGTATTCTATTCACTTTATACAATATATCACCTTGGAAGTGGCATGTCAAGGCGCTTTTCTTGATTGACACACAACATTTTTCATTATAACGAATCGTTCACGGTTTGACAAGTAAAAAAATGAAACACCCGTGAAGCAAAACTTCACGGGTGTGTTTTTGTCTATTTTCGCCGCACTTCCTCCTGCAAGGAAGCAATAAAGTCATCGAGCGCCATCGTTTCGCTTTTTTGTTCACCGTATTTGCGGACGTTCACGGCGTTTTCCGCGATTTCTTTGTCGCCGACGACAAGCATGTAAGGAATTTTTTGGATTTGCGCTTCGCGGATTTTATAGCCGATTTTTTCGTCGCGTTCATCGACTTCGACGCGGAATCCTTTCGCTTGCAGCGCTTCTTTTACTTCGTATGCATAGTCAAGATGCGCCTCCGGCGATACCGGAATGACTCTCACTTGCACAGGCGCGAGCCAAGTTGGGAACGCTCCTTTATATTCTTCAATGAGGAACGCAACGAACCGTTCCATTGTCGAAACGACGCCGCGGTGGATGACTACCGGGCGGTGCGGCTTTCCGTCTTCGCCGATGTACGTTAGGTCAAAGCGTTCCGGAAGCAAGAAATCGAGCTGCACCGTCGATAATGTTTCGTCCTTGCCAAGCGCGGTGCGCACTTGCACGTCTAATTTCGGCCCGTAAAACGCCGCTTCCCCTTCTGCTTCGTAATATTCCAATCCCAGTTCATCCATCGCCTCACGCAGCATCCGTTGCGCTTTTTCCCACATTTCATCATCATCGTAATATTTTTCTTTGTCATGCGGATCGCGATAAGAAAGGCGGAACGAATAGTCGTTTAAGCCGAAATCTTTGTATACTTCCAAAATTAAGTTCACCACGCGCTTAAATTCGTCTTTAATCTGGTCCGGACGAACAAAGATATGGGCATCATTCAGCGTCATGCCGCGGACGCGTTGCAAACCGGAAAGCGCCCCGGACATTTCGTAGCGGTGCATCGTACCCAGCTCGGCGATGCGGATTGGCAGCTCGCGGTAGCTGTGGATTTTGCTTTTATAAATCATCATATGGTGCGGACAGTTCATCGGACGCAGGACAAGCTGCTCGTTGTCCATCTCCATTGGCGGGAACATGTTTTCTTTATAATGGTCCCAGTGTCCGGAAGTTTTATATAATTCGACGCTGCCAAGCACCGGCGTATAGACGTGCTGATAGCCGAGCTCAATTTCCTTATCGACAATATAGCGCTCGATAATGCGGCGAATCGTCGCCCCTTTCGGCAGCCAAAGCGGCAGGCCTTGTCCGACTTTTTGCGACGTTGTAAACAATTCCAGCTCTTTTCCTAGTTTGCGATGGTCGCGCTCTTTCGCTTCCTGCAACAGGCGCAAGTATTCATCCAAATCTTCTTTTTTGAAAAACGCCGTTCCGTAAATGCGCTGCAGCATTTTGTTGTTGCTGTCGCCGCGCCAGTATGCTCCAGAAATATTTAGCAGCTTAAACTCTTTAATTTTTCCCGTCGATGGAACGTGCACCCCGCGGCAAAGATCGAAAAACTCTCCTTGCACGTAAATGGAAATCGTTTCTCCTTCCGGAATATCGTTGATCAGCTCAAGCTTTAAGTCATCGCCGATTTCCTCATAAAGGCGGATTGCCTCTTCCCGGCTTACCTCTTTGCGGACGATTTCCAAGTTTTCTTTGACAATTTTCCGCATTTCTTGTTCGATTTTCGGCAAGTCTTCCGGTGTTAACGAATGTTCCATATCAATGTCATAATAAAATCCATTTTCAATCACGGGCCCGACACCAAGTTTCACGTTTTTGTACAGGCGCTTAATCGCCTGCGCCATCAAATGGGCCGTGCTGTGGCGCAAAATATCGAGCGCTTCCGGCATGTCTTGCGTAATGATCGAAATCGCGCCGTCTTCTTGGATCGGCGTGCGCAAATCAATAAAACGATCATTCAATTTTCCGGCAATCGCTTTTTTCTTTAATCCCGGGCTGATTGAAGCAGCGATATCTTCCGTTGTCGTTCCTTTTGGAAACTCCTTTACCGCTCCGTCCGGGAATGTAATGCGGATCATTTCCGACATACACTTTTCCTCCTTCTTCTTTTGAGTTAAAAATAAAAAAACTCCTCCCTCAACAAAGGGACGAGTTTGCGTCGTGGTTCCACCCTTCTTCCCATTGCCGCAAAAAGGCATACCGCTCCTAGGCAATGGCTCGAAAATCATAACGGCTGAACATGCCGGCGGCAATTACTGGATGTGCGTCGTTCACTGCCGCAGCTCCGAGGTGGTAAGTGTATTTTTCGTGTTAGGAAGGTTTCAGCCGCTGCCTTCCCTCTCTGGAAACCGTAAAAATACACCCGTGTCCTCATCATCACTTTTCCATATTTCTTTCATGTACGCTATTATAGAACAGGTTCATGGAAAAATCAAGTTCCTTTCTCATGCCCTGCACCCGTCGCGCGCTGGTGCGCAAAATCGCTGCGGCTGTAAAGACGGATTCGCTCTTGAAACACGTTTTGAATCGTTTGCACCATTCCGTCATCGATAAGGTCGGTATATAAATAAATCGTATCCGGGGCGATGGAGACAAGCGGCGCCAGCACGGAAGAATCGATGTACATCGGCTGGCTGACGATTAAATTGCGGTCAATCCATTGTTTCAATTCTCCCGCGGTAATTTCCCGCAGCTTCTCATCGTAAAAAAGAAAAGACGGCGGTTGGTGGACTAAATGGATTTGTGACAGTTTCGGTGGCCGTGCTGCGATACAGTCGCGCAATGTTTGCACAAAATTTTGATATTCCTGTTCCAGCTTATATTCATCGATCGCCAGCTCGACGTAATGTTGCAGCCGCTCCATATACGATTTTAGGCGAAACGTGATAAAGGAAGAGAAGGAAAAAGAAAGCCCATCTGTTAAAAATTGCTCTAACGCTTCTCGAACCAATGTTTCTCGGGAAACGGAAAGCTGTTTTCCTTTGCGGTAGTCATATCGTTCGCCATCAAGAAACGAATGGGCGAGCTGCAAAATTTGCTGCTGTTCTTCCTTGTCTTGAAAATAAAACGTACCAGAAATGATCGATAATAACAACCGGTCTTCAATAAAACGCAAAATAAAATTCGTGATAGCCGGTATGATATCGGAGCAGATGACGCCGTCGTGATTCTCATATATGTAAATCGCAACAAGGGATTTTCCGTTATATGTTGTGCGAAAGAGCGGATGAACCGTTTTTTTCTCTCTCTCCTTCAATAAGGAAAACAACTTTTCCGCATCGCTTGCCTGTTCCAAATAAATTTCAATCAAGCGCTGTCCCCCCTTTACGAGTCAATGCTTGTTTCTATATATATGGGGACAAACGGTCGTTTAGAATAAAAAAAGGATATTTCCGTTTTCGGAAATATCCTATTCAAGACGGCGGTTTTTGCCTTTTACTTCTACCGGTTGCGCCAAATAGAGAATCCGCTCCATAATGCGCGCCGCCTTCACCTGTTCCTCCTCGCCGCGCTGCGAATACGTCAAATGATGGGCAAGCTGCTGCAAATCAAAATTCGAGGTAAAAAACGTCGGCAAATTTTCGAACATCCGATATTGCAAAATCGGTCCCAGCAAGTCGTCGCGCACCCAGCTTGACATCGATTCAGCGCCGATATCATCGAGCATTAAAATAGGCACTTTTTTGACGTAATCAAGTTTTTCGTTCACCGTTTGATCTTGCAGCGAACTTTTCAGCTCACGGAAAAATTCGGGAACATACACGATCAGCGACTGGACGTTTTTTTTCGCCAGCGCGTTGGCAATCGCGCCAAGGATATACGTTTTTCCAACGCCAAACGAGCCGTATAAATAAAGGCCTTTCATCTTTTTTCCCGGTTCATACTCGGAAACAAAACGGTCGGCCAGCTCAATCGCCTTCATTCGCCCTTCGTCATCCAGATCAAGATGGGACAGCGACGCTTGCAAAATCTCGCGCGGCACAAATAAGCTTTGAATGAGCGATTCCTGCTGTTTACGTTCATCATGCTTGATTTTCGCCGGGCAGCGGTCATACTTTACATCAATGACCGTCCCTTTTATAACGAGATGAGGATGATATCCTTTCAAAAAGTTTTTACATTGCTCTAAACTCGGACACTGATCGCAGTTTTTGCTTTGCTCGATAAATTCGTACAGTTTCATTAAACTGCGGTCTACCATCTCTTTTGTAATTTCCTGCTCATGCGCGCGCAAAAACGCTTGTACTTCCGGATGCGTCAAAATCTGCCGCTTCATTTGTTCATAACGCTGCTGAAAATCTTTTCTGCCTAGCAGCCGATGTAATAATTGATTCACTCGTTCCATTGCTTTCACATCCTATTATTCGTCGCGGTATTTTTTTAGCCGTTCTTCCAGCTCGCGCCGTTTTTCCTCAATGTCGACCTCATTATCTTGCTCATCGCTTTGACTATAATCCATATTAAGCCATTCTGGCAACAGTTCTTTCCGCACGGTTCTTCTATTTGTTCTTTTGCTTTTTTCATCCGCCCAGCTTTGGTACGTTTTCGCTTCTTGCTTTGCCAGCTCCATTGCCTCCTTGACGGTGCGCACTTTTTTGCGCGCCCAGTGGCTTGCGATTTTCTCCACATATTTTTTCGATAGTTTCATATTCGTCCGCAGCATGACATAATAAATTAATACGTTCACCACGCCAGGAAGCAGTTTCTGCTGAAACATAATATCTTCAATCAGCTGCAAGTCGCTCATCGACGGTTCAGCTCCGCCGGAAATTTCGATTAACAGCTGGCGGGGAGAAATCGTTTCCAGCTGTTTCATCAGCTGTTCTTCCTTCGTTTTGGGCTCGACATTCGTCATGGTTCGATATGGAAGCGGCTGTACTCGTAAACTCAAGTTTGGCAATGAATCGCCGCGTTCAAATTCATACCATTCATGGACGGCTTTGCGCAGCGCATCGATATCAATATGATAAGACGGGTCGATGACGCTCATGACAATTTTTTGCATATCAAGTGGTCCAACACCATACAAAAACGCCAATTTTTTGATCGCTTCTTTTACTTTTGCCGTAATCGCCCGTCTTGGCACCATATGTTTCGACAAACCGGCAAAAAATAATTCGAAATCAAATACGTCATCGTCGAGGTGATAGGTGTTTTCTTTTCGGCCAACATATTCATACCCATCGGCCAGCTGCAAATCTTCTTGCATTTCCCCATGAATGTTCGCCACCATCTGCTCGATATGAACAGAAGCAAAAACATCATGAAACGAACGGGTAACAGAGGAAAATTTCGTTTGGTCGATCGCGGAGGTGGAAAAAAATTGTTTTAATTGTTGAAACTTATGTTTGCCAATGCGATTATAGAGGAAAACGTTCAGCATTCCGTCGGTGAAAAACTGCTCCGGCGCTAACGGCGGCTGCAATTCGTAAATGAACAACTTCGGTTCATCGCCATGCTCAATATTCACATACGTCTTTAACAATCCAATCCCTTCTAATTTTAAACGTTCCTCATAAATTTCTTTTAAATTGCACTGCATCAGCGCCATCAGGCTATGATGGGTCGTTTCCTTCTCCGAAAGCAGCTCTAATTCGCTCCATAGCGTCATATATAAACATAAGGCGCGATAACCGATTAGCGGTTGATAAAGAAGCGTCAGCACTTTTCGATCAAAGTCATGCAGCACTCCATTGCTTCGCACCGTATAACGGTCAACCGGAATTAACTCTTTCCAATGGTGTTCCATGTTCTCGACCTTCCGTTGCTTAGTTTGGACGATGAAAAAAAGGGCTTGTTACCGATATGCAAATAAGCCCTTTAACGCTGTCCTTTTTTAATTAGTTCTTTTAACTCTTCGATAAATACGTTGATATCTTTAAATTGGCGATATACGGAGGCGAAACGGACGTACGCCACCTCATCGACTTTCGACAGCCGCTCCATCACCATTTCGCCGATCGTTTCACTTTTTACTTCAGCGACGCCTTGGTTGCGCAGCTCCCGTTCGATATCCTGTGTAATTTTTTCCAGCTCTTCTAACGCAACCGGCCGTTTTTCACACGCTTTAATTAAGCCGCGCAAAATCTTATCACGGCTGAATTCTTCACGCGTTCCTTCCTTTTTCACGACAATGAGCGGCATTTCTTCCACTCTTTCAAATGTTGTAAAGCGGTAGTGGCACTGTTCGCATTCCCGCCTGCGCCGGATCGAACGCCCTTCATCCACTGGCCGCGAATCGAGAACTCTTGTGCCGTGATGCTGGCATGATGGGCATCTCATAAAACCAACTCCGTTTTTTATTCTTATCTTTTATAATAACGGAACAACAAAGAGCGGACAAGCCGTTTCATTAGGCATTCAGCCCCGATCCGATATACGGCAGGCGCTGATCCAGCTTTCGGTACAAATCAATAATGACGTTGCGGCTCCGGCCGAAATCAAACGGCAGCAATGTCGTTTCTGTAGTGACGGAAAAGTCCACCGCGGTTTCCAGCGGCCGGACGGAGATCACAGTAGCGATAATAAACACCTTTTTGCCACGGCGGGTTTGCGCGCTAAATTCGCCCCTTTCCTCTGAAACAGATAGCAATTCATAATCTGGGGAAGAGGCAAATAGCTCCTTTACCGCTTTCATCACCGCATTGTTTGTCGCCTTATAGTAATGGCTCCGCAGTTCTTCATCTTCATGATTGTCCCTTGTTTCACAATGATTGGTTAGCGCATATTTCCATTTTTTCCAAGCACTCATCGCGACTTCTCCTCATTCTTCTCCTTAACTTCATCATTATCATACCATTATTTTGGGCGAGAAGGGTACTACTATTGAAAATAAAAAAGAGGCGCCACCGTTTCGCACCTCTTTTCTTTCGCTCGTTACGATTATAATGCTTGCGCTTTTTTCACTTCAATCGGGCGCATGCCGCGCGGAAGTTCAATCGTTTCCCGCGTTTGGGCCCCGAGTTTATCGGCGATATAATCTGCCGCAATGGTCGGATCTAAATGTCCACATGTGTAAACATCAATGCTCGCATAGCCATGCTCTGGAAATGTGTGAATCGTCAAATGGGATTCAGAAATAATGACTACTCCACTGACACCTTGTGGTGCAAACTTATGAAATGCTACTTCGCGGATTTCCGCACCCGATTTCAGTGCGGCATCGACAAACGTTTTTTCAATAAATTCGATATCGTTCAGCTTATCAAAATCGCATCCCCATAATTCTGAGATAACGTGACGACCCATTGTGTCCATTCCATAATCCCCCTTTAAACAAATTTTCTTAAATAGAAACATGAAATTCCTTTGCAATAATGGCATGTATAACTACCACGGGGGAAAGTTAGTCCTAAGAGGTCCTAACCCTTTAAGTAGTCACATTACCGTTGCCTTTAAGAAGTTCACGAGACATAGTATACTTTGTTTATGTTGTTTTTGCAACATGCTTTTTAAATTTTTTTACAAAAGATGCGAACCCCCCTTGCCGATCACATAAAAAAGTGCTGGTCCGGTAAGACCAGCGCCTTTTTATCCTGCATTTACGCTTAATTTTTCCATCATTTTAGCAGCGACCATATTCGCTAAATCGACGACGCGGCAAGAATAGCCCCATTCGTTATCATACCATGCTAATACTTTTACTTTCCGTCCTTCCATCACCATCGTCGAAAGGCCGTCAATAATCGCCGAATGCGGATTCGTATTAAAATCGATCGAAACAAGCGGCTCCATCGTAAAATCGAGGATGCCTTTTAGCGGGCCGTTTGCGGCACGAATAAACACTTCATTGACTTCTTCCACCGTCACTTCTTTTTTCACATCCACGACCAAGTCAACGAGCGATACGTTTGGCGTCGGAACACGGAGCGCCATTCCATGCAGTTTTCCTTTTAAATGAGGCAATACTAGTCCTAGCGCTTTTGCCGCTCCCGTTGTTGTCGGGATGATCGACTGTGCGCAAGAGCGGGCGCGGCGCAAATCTTTATGCGGATTGTCAATATTTTTTTGGTCGTTTGTATAAGCATGGACCGTTGTCATTAAACCGTTTTCAATGCCAAATGCTTCATCGAGCACTTTTACCACAGGGGCAAGGCAGTTTGTCGTGCAGGAAGCGTTGGAAATGATGTAATGCTTTTCGATATCAAGCACATGCTCATTGACGCCAACGACAATCGTGACATCCTCATTTTTCCCCGGTGCGGTTAAAATGACACGCTTCGCTCCTGCTTCGAGGTGAAGGCTTGCTTTTTCGCGGGAATTAAATTTTCCTGTCGCTTCGATGACAATATCAATATCGAGCTCTTTCCACGGTAGCTCTTTTGGATCGCGCGAACTGAGCAGTTTTACCTTTTTTCCATCAACGAGAAGGCCATCTTCGAGCGGAATGACTTCTCCGTCAAATTTGCCGTGATTGGAATCATATTTTATTAAATGCGCTAACGTTTCGGATGGATAGCTTGCATTAATCGCCACGATATCGAGGTGTGGAGAATGGATGGCGTTGCGAAATACCATTCTTCCAATTCTTCCGAATCCATTAATCGCTACTTTCGCTTTCATTTATGTTCTCCTCTCATATATGTTATACTAATTAACGAATTTACGCATAAATAGTATATCATATTTTTGTGAAATGTGGAGAAAAAATTCAGCAAAATGATAAAAAAAGACGCCCATTTTAAAGGGCGTCCCATTCTCTTAAAATTTGCAAAAGCTGTTGTTTTGTTTCTTCCACCGTTCCGTTATTATTGATGACGGCATCTGCTTTTTTGACTTTTTCACGAAGCGGCATTTGCGAACGAATTCGCGCCAGCGCCTCCTCTTTCGAAAACCCGTTTCGTTTCATTAGCCGTTCGAGCTGCACCTCATCATCGACGTATACGACAATGACTTTATCGATCAAATGAGTCAGCTCGCTTTCAAATAGAAGCGGAATATCGAGGACAATCGTTTTCGCCCCGCTTTGCACGTACTCTTCTTTTTCCGCCATCATGCGGCGGCGGACCGCCGGATGAACGATGGCATTCAGCTTTTTTCGTTCCTGCTCATTATGGAAGACAATCGCTCCTAGTTTGGCCCGGTCGATTTCCCCGTTTGTCTGCAAAATATCCTGGCCAAACGTTGCGACAATTTGTGTGTATGCTTCCTCTCCCACTTTGACGACATCGCGCGCGACTTGGTCCGCATCAATCACCGGAATCCCCAGCTCGCGAATCATCTTGGTCACCGTGCTTTTCCCGCTTGCGATGCCGCCGGTCAATCCAATCGTCAGCGTCATGATTTCCTCTCCCTTATGCACGTCGATTCGTCTGATCCATGCTTTCCGCTATAACGACACATGCGCGAAAAACGCCAGAGAAGCGCCTCGATTTGACTCCTTGCACATTTATGTTTTTGATCGAGTCATTCCCATTTATCAGCGTTGGCAACAAGGGCAATAATGGGTGCCGCGTCCGGCGACAACCGTTTTTTGAATCGGTTGCCCGCAGCGTTTGCACGGTTCTCCTTTTCGTCCGTACACGAATAACTGCAGTTGAAACATTCCGCTTTCTCCTTGTGTGTTGACGTATGACCTTACCGTACTTCCTCCTTTTTCGATCGCTTCTTGTAATATTGCCACCATTTCGCGATGTAAACGTGCAACTTCCTCATCGGTTAACGACGACGCGATACGTTCAGGGTGAATTCCCGCACGGAATAATGACTCATCTACATAAATATTACCGAACCCAACGACAACCGTTTGGTCAAGAAGCACTGTTTTGATGGTACGGTTCGTTTTTCGCAGCCGTTCTGCAAGAAAATTTGCAGTAAATGTTTCAGAAAACGGTTCAGGGCCCAACTGGGACAAAGGCGGCCGGCCATCTTCTTCTCCTTTAGGATAAAGATGCATCGTCCCAAACTTTCTTACATCGCGATAGCGAAGTTCTGTACCATCGGTAAAGCGGAAAATAACATGGGTATGCGGTTCGGCAGGGTCACCCTTGCGCCAAACCGCATAGCGTCCTTCCATTCGCAAATGGGAAATGAGCACATGTTTATCGAGCATAAATTTTAAAAATTTCCCCCGCCGTTCAATATCATGGATCGTTTGTCCTTTGACCGTCTCAGCAAATTCCGTCACATCGGCTGGATATTGAACGATCTTTGGCCAAAACACCCGCACTTCTTCGATCGTTTTGCCAACGGTTAACGGAATAAGAGTGCGGCGAATCGTTTCTACTTCCGGCAGTTCCGGCATCCTTCATCCCTTCCTTTTACTTTGCGTCATACCATGTTGGTCCATAATGATAATCGACTTTAAGCGGCACTTTTAACTGTATCGCATTTTCCATCACTTCAGGAACAATTTGCTGCAGCCGCTTTACTTCTTCTTTCGGCGCTTCCAAAATCAATTCATCATGCACTTGCAGCAGCATCCGCGCTTGCAGCTTTTCTTGCTTTAGCCGATCCGCCAAATCAATCATCGCCTTTTTAATAATATCGGCGGCGCTTCCTTGAATCGGCGTATTCATCGCCGTCCGTTCGGCAAAGCTGCGCAGGTTGAAGTTGCGGCTCGTAATGTCCGGCAAATAGCGGCGGCGGTGCAACAGCGTCGTGACATATCCTTTTTGCTTCGCTTCTTGGACGATGTTTTCCATATACTGCTTAACGCCCGGAAAAATTTCAAAATACCGGCGGATAAATTCCGCTGCCTCTTTTCGTGGGATGTTTAAATTTTGTGACAGCCCGTAGTCGCTGATGCCGTAAACAATGCCAAAGTTCACCGCTTTCGCCTGCCTGCGCATGTTTGGCGTCACTTCATCGGCTGTGACGTGGAAAATATCCATCGCCGTTTTCGTATGAATATCTAAATCGTGGCGAAACGCATCGATTAAATTTTCATCATTGGCAATATGGGCAAGCACGCGCAGCTCAATTTGCGAATAATCGGCGGAAAAAATGACCCAATCCGGCTTGGACGGAACGAACGCCTGGCGAATTTTCCGCCCTTCCTCTAAACGGATCGGAATGTTTTGCAAGTTCGGCTCCGTGGAGCTTAGCCGCCCCGTTTGCGTCAGCGCCTGATTAAAAATGGTGTGCACTTTGTGGGTGTCGCAATGCACTACTTTTAGCAATCCTTCAATATAGGTCGACTGCAGTTTTCCTAACTGGCGGTAATGTAAAATTTTCTCGACAATTTCGTGCTGAGGCGCCAGCTTCTCCAATACATCCGCCGATGTGGAGTATCCGGTTTTTGTTTTTTTCAATACAGGCAGCTGCAGCTTTTCAAATAAAATAACCCCCAATTGTTTTGGCGAATTAATGTTAAACTCTTGTCCCGCCAGTTCGTAAATTTCCTGCTCCACGGCACGGAGCTGCTCGGTCAATTCTTCTCCCATCTCTTTTAAGCGCTCGACATCAACCTTTACGCCGGTAAATTCCATTTCAGCGAGAATCGAAGACAGCGGCAATTCCAAATCGGTAAATAAAGCGTATTGTTCATTTTCTTGCAAATCGTGTATAAACTCTTTTTCTAAAGCGCGGATGGCCGCCGCTTTGCGCACAAGATGCTCGGCCAGCGCCTTTTCTTCCGGCACGGTTTGTTTGGCGCCTTTGCCGTATACGGCTTCATCGGATTGCACAGCCATATATTGCTTCGTTTTTGCCACCGAAGCGACATCTTCCGTCGATTGCGATGGATTTAATAAATACGAGGCGATTAATAAATCAAACTCGATTCCACGCAGCTCAATGCCCTTCCATTTTAGCGCAACGATCGCCCGCTTTCCGTCAAAAACGCTTTTTTTCTTTGTTTCATCTTCGAGCCAGGCGGTAAACAACGGCGATGACAGGGCGGTATCGGTGCGGATAAAGAAGTGGCCGTGTTCATTCGCTAGCGCAAACCCTAAAATCGGCGCCTTATGATAATTGGATTCCAGCACTTCGACAACGAGCGCCGACCGATCGGCGAGCACCGACTCGCTTACTTCCTCGACGATCGTATAATCGATGTTTGGCAGTACCGCCTCTTCTTTTTTCGTTTGCGGAGCTACTTTGTCAAGAAGCGAATTAAACCCAAGCTCTTTAAATAAAGCGATGACTTTGTCAACATCTTGCCCGTGGTATTCGATATCCTCCAATGAGAGCTCGATCGGCGCATCGCGGGAAATGGTCGCCAGCTGCTTGCTCATCAGCGCCAAATCACGGTACTTCTCTAAATTCTCCTTTAGTTTGTTCCCATTGATTTGCTCGATGGATGCCAATATGTTTTCCACCGAACCGAATTGTTTTAACAGCTTTACCGCCGTTTTCTCGCCAATGCCAGGCACTCCTGGAATATTATCCGACTTGTCGCCCATTAATCCTTTTAAATCAATAATTTGTTCCGGCGTCAGTCCATATTTCTCCCGCACCGTTTCCGGCGTATACGATTCGACGTCAGTAATGCCTTTTTTGGTAATATCTACCGTCACATGATCAGAGGCAAGCTGCGTCAAATCGCGGTCGCCAGAGATGATTTTAACCTCAAATCCCTCTTTTTCGGCCTTTGCTGACAGCGTGCCGATAATATCGTCCGCTTCATAATTTTCCAACTCATAGGAGCAGATTTGGTATGCCTGAAGCAACTCTCTAAGCAACGGAAATTGCTCCGATAATTCCGGAGGCGTTTGCTGCCGCCCTCCTTTATATTCGGTAAACGTTTTGTGGCGGAACGTCGTTTTCCCGGCATCAAAGGCAACAAGCATATGTGTCGGTTTTTCTTCTTCTAAAATTTTCATCAGCATCATCGTAAAGCCATATACAGCATTCGTATGAATCCCTTTATCGTTATGTAAAAGCGGCAGCGCAAAAAAAGCGCGATAGGCAACGCTGTTTCCATCAATCAATACTAGCTTCTTTTTCAACGCATTCCCCTCCTCTAGCACTCTTGTTCCTATTGTACCATGATCCCATCTATAAATAAAAAAACGAGAACGTTTTTTCGTTCTCGTTTACTTTTGGAATAGCTTTGGAAAGTGCACCGTAAATGCCGTACCGTGCCCGACTTTGCTTGTGACCGTAATATAGCCGTGGTGTGCTTCCACTAAATGTTTGACAATCGCCAGTCCTAAACCCGTTCCGCCCGAGTTGCGGCTACGCGCTTTATCGACTCGGTAAAAGCGTTCGAAAATGCGCGGAATCTCTTCTTGTTCAATGCCAATGCCTGTATCTTTAACGTGAAGAAGAATCTCCTTCGCTTGTTCCTCAATGACGATCTCTACTTTTCCACCCTTTGGCGTATACGTTAACGCGTTTGTAATCAAATTAATGAAAATTTGTTTAAGACGGTTGACATCCCCTTTTATATATGCCGCAGCAGGCGCATGCCAATAAAAATGAATGCCTTTTTCTTCCGCTTTGCGTTGAAAGATAGCGGCAGCTTCCTTTAACACCGCTACTAAATCGACCGTTTCCATCTGAAGCTCAAACCCGTGCTGCTCGATTTTCGATAAATCAAGCAACTCTTGCACTAATGTCTGCAGACGTTCGCTTTCTTTTAAAATAATTGACAAAAAGTGCTGCAACGCCTGCTCATCTTTCATCGCCCCATCCAGCAGCGTTTCGGCAAATCCTTTAATCGAGGTAATCGGCGTTTTTAACTCATGAGAAACGTTAGCGACAAAATCTTTGCGGATTTGTTCCAGTCTTTTTAGCTCGGTAATATCATGGAAAACGAGCACAATGCCTTGCCATTCGTCATTCGTGCCGATAATCGGGGCGCCGTACACTTCAAAATGCTTTCGTTCGATGCCAATCGTCAATAACAACTGTTTGCGAATGTTTGTTTCTTTAATAAAAATGTCGTCTACAAGTTGTACAATTTCTTTATGAATAAATGCTTCCGTATACGGCCGGTACAAATAATCGGATGGTTGAATATGAAAGCATTCCTTAAAGGCGCGGTTAATTAAATTAATGTAGCCGCGGCTGTCAATTAAAATAAGCCCGCTTCCGACGTTTTCGATCAGTGTATGAAGGCGGTCGGTTTGCATTTCCCGAGATTTGCTGATTTCCTGCAAATTGCGGGCAAGCCGGTTAATGGATTGAACGAGCATCCCCGCTTCATTGTATTCCCCGTTTGGCACCCTTGCTTCATAATTTCCTTTCGCCAGCTCAACAGCTACTTCTGTTGCCGCTTCGATCGGCTTCATATATTGATTGGCAATTTTTAACCCAAGCAAAATAATGACAATCAAAGCGGTGCCCAGGCTGCTGACCAATACTCCCCAAATTTGCTGGTTCACCTTTTTCAACGAATTGGTCGGAGAGCTTAAAATGACATATCCTGCGTTTTTCCCTTCCTTTGTGTAAGGAACAATATAATAATATACATCATTCGTTTTTTCGATAATCGAAAATTGGTGAAATTGTTTTTTGTGTAAAATGTCGCGAATAATCTGCTCATGAGCTTGATCGTTAATATTGGCAACGTGCCCGGTGTCAAACACCACTTTTTCCTCGCGGTTTAATATCGTGATGCGCGAGGACAGCTCCTCGCTCATTTCTTGTAAGTCGGGGCGAATTTGCGCCAGTGATTCGTTTTTCAACAAAATGGCAACTGCTTTTGCTTCTTTTTCCAACCGTTTATTCATCGTTTCCACATAAAAGTCTTTAAATAATTGCCCAAGCAATAGTCCAAGACATATCAATACCGTGACAATCAATGTCACCAGCCAGAACAACAGACGTGTGCGGAAGCTAGTCATTCCGTTTTGGCTCCTCTAATTTATATCCAAGCCCCCGTATCGTTTTAATATATAAAGGTTTTTTCGTATCATGTTCAATTTTTTCCCGCAAATGGCTGATATGAACATCGACAATACGAGTATCGCCGGCAAAATCATAATTCCATACCGCGCTAAGCAGTTGATCTCTCGTTAACACCCTGCCTTTATGTTTGGCTAGATAAAGAAGCAGTTCAAATTCTTTCGGAGTAAGCTCGAGCTGTTTTCCGGCAAAATATGCTTCATAATTGTCTGGAAAAATTTCCAAGTCACCAATGACGATTCGCTCCTCGCTTTCCTCGGCAGGATTGGAAAGCTGCGTGCGCCGCAAAATCGCTTTCACCCGCGCGATGACTTCACGGGGGCTAAACGGCTTGGTCATGTAGTCATCCGCGCCAAGTTCGAGCCCGAGCACTTTGTCGAATTCGTCGTCTTTCGCCGTCAACATTAAAATCGGTGTCATCACTTTTTGCTGGCGCAATTGTTTGCACACTTCGACCCCATCGAGCTTTGGAAGCATCAAGTCCAAAATGATTAACGCCGGCTGTTCATCGGCTACTTTCTCGATCGCTTCCTCGCCATCGTTTGCCGTCACGACCGTAAATCCTGCTTGTTCCAAATTGTATGTTAATAGCGTGACAATCGATTGTTCGTCGTCGACAACTAACACTTTTTTGCCCATCCTTCTCCTCCGCTCTGCTATTTTAGAATTAAGTTTGTCCATGTTTATCATACCATAAAACTAAAAAAAACCGCCTTACGAAACAGGCGGTTTTTGCTCAAAAATTTTCTAACACCCGGCCATCAAGCGGAGATAAAACATACGGCGGACAGACGGACAGCGTTCCTTCGAGTACTTTGTCTTCGTCCCGCGTCGCTTGCACAGAAATTGTAATCCTATGATGATCCTCATTTACTTCTGTCACTTCAAACAGAAACTGCAATTGCTCGTAATGATAAACCGGCTTCAGAAAATGAATTTCCTGTTTGGTAATATGGCTTCCCGGGCCCGGCAAATATTTCGAAATGGCGGAAGTAATCATTCCCGTTAACATTACTGCCGGAACAATCGGCTTTTTCAGCGGCGTCTGGGAAGCGTAATCGTGCTGGATGTATAGCGGATTGGCATCATCCGTCAGTCCAAGATAAAGCAGCAAATCTTTATCTTCAATTTTCGCGTTGATTACTAGTTTTTCCCCGACCGAAATTTCCGATATATTTCTCCCAAGTTTGCGCTTTTTTAGCATGTCAAACACCCCTTTGTTTTAGAAAACGCTTTCAATAAATAGGTAACAAAAATTCGGGATGATTCCCGAATTTTTGTCTTTGCCACTATTTATTCTAATACGCGCATGACGTTTTTCACGGATTCGACCGATTTGGCAAGCGCTGCTTTCTCTTCCTCCGTCAGTTCTAGTTCGATCACTTTTTCGATACCATTGCCGCCTAAAATCGTCGGCACCCCTAAATAAATGCCTTCGTAGCCGTATTCGCCTTCGAGATAAGCAATTGCCGGAAGGATGCGGCGTTGGTCTTTAATGATCGCTTCCACCATTTCGGCAAGTGAAGCAGCCGGTGCATAATAAGCGCTGCCGTTGCCAAGCAAGTTCACTATTTCGCCGCCGCCTTTGCGGGTACGTTCGACAATCGCATCAAGGCGGTCTTTCGGAATTAATTTTTCAAGCGGAATGCCGCCGGCATAGGAATAACGAACAAGAGGCACCATATCGTCGCCATGTCCACCCAGCACAAAGCCGGTGACATCTTTTACAGAAATGTTTAATTCCTGTGCGACAAACGTGCGGAAACGGGCGGTATCCAATACGCCAGATTGACCGATGACGCGGTTTTTCGGGAATCCCGATTCTTTAAATACCGTGTAAGTCATCGCATCAACAGGGTTCGTCAAGACGATAATGTAGCAGTTCGGCGAATATTTGACCACTTCTTTTGTTACTTGTTTCATAATTTTTTGGTTGGTGGTGACAAGGTCGTCGCGGCTCATGCCTGGTTTGCGCGCAATGCCTGCCGTAATGATCACGACATCAGAATCAGCAGTGTCTTCATAGTTGGAAGTGCCGATAATGTTTGCGTCAAACCCTAGCACCGGGCTTGATTCGAGCATATCGAGCGCTTTTCCTTTTGTCGGATTTTCCAACTGCGGAATATCGACAAGGACGATATCTCCTAATTCTTTTTGGGCTAAAATAAATGCAGTCGTTGCACCTGTAAATCCTGCACCGATCACTGAGATTTTTTTACGTCTCATTGTCATATTCCCCCATCCTCTCTCTTATGTGTTATTGTTATTCCATATTGCGAATAAGCGCATCAGCAAATTCAGAACATTTTACTTCCGTTGCATCGTCCATGAGACGGGCAAAATCATAGGTGACGATTTTGGCCGCGATCGTTTTTTCCATCGCCTCAACAATCAATTTGGCCGCTTCATTCCAGCCGAGATGTTCAAACATCATCACGCCGGATAAAATGACCGATGACGGATTCACTTTATCCAAACCGGCATATTTTGGAGCTGTTCCGTGCGTCGCTTCAAAAATGGCATGTCCTGTTTCATAGTTGATGTTTGCCCCTGGCGCGATGCCGATGCCGCCGACTTGTGCCGCTAACGCGTCGGAGATGTAGTCGCCGTTTAAGTTCATCGTTGCAATCACATCAAATTCACGCGGGCGCGTTAAAATTTGCTGCAAGAAAATGTCGGCAATGACGTCTTTAATAATGATTTTTCCGGATTGTTCCGCTTCGGCAAGCGCTTGGTTTGCCGCTTCTTTTCCTTCCGCTTCGACAATGCGGTCATATTGCGCCCATGTAAATACTTTGTCGCCAAATTCTTCTTCCGCTAATTCATAGCCCCAGTTTTTAAATGCACCTTCCGTAAATTTCATAATGTTTCCTTTATGGACAAGCGTCACCGATTTCCGTCCATGCTTAATCGCATAATTGATCGCAGCGCGCACTAACCGTTTTGTTCCTTGTTCGGAAATTGGCTTGATGCCGATGCCCGATGTTTCCGGGAAGCGAATTTTACGGACGCCCATTTCATTTTGCAAGAAATCAATCACTTTTTTCACTTCCGGCGTTCCTTTGGCATATTCGATCCCTGCGTAAATATCTTCGGTGTTTTCACGGAAAATCACCATGTCCGTATCTTCCGGGCGTTTGACCGGAGAAGGCACGCCTTTAAAATAACGGACAGGGCGCAAGCACACAAATAAATCCAACTCTTGGCGAAGCGCCACATTTAAAGAGCGAATTCCTCCACCGACCGGAGTCGTTAACGGACCTTTAATCGCAATTATGTATTCACGAATCGTATCGAGCGTTTCTTGCGGGAGCCACTCCCCAGTCAGCTTATACGCTTTTTCCCCGGCAAGCACTTCTTTCCAAACAATTTTTTTCTCGCCTTTGTACGCTTTTTCTACCGCGGCTTCTAACACGCGGGATGCCGCTGCCCAAATGTCCGGGCCTGTCCCATCCCCTTCAATGAATGGAATAATCGGATTGTTTGGTACATTCAACACACCATTTGTTACCGTAATTTTTTCCCCTTGCGTCACGGTCAAAACCTCCAACTATAGTTTTTTATGAAAAAGGTGAGAAAGGCAACTTGTTTCTCACCTTATTGCCAACATCATTAGCCGCGCTGTTCTATCGGCACGTATACCCGTTTTGACGGGCCGGTATATTCCGCCCGCGGGCGAATGAGACGGTTATTATCGTATTGTTCTAAAATATGTGCAAGCCATCCCGACATCCGGCTTACCGCAAAGATAGGCGTAAATAAATCATGGTCAATACCTAAGCAATGGTAAACCGATGCCGAATAGAAGTCAACGTTTGGCGGCAGCGATTTCTCGGAAGTCACAATGTCTTCGATTTTTGTCGACATTTCATACCAATGCGGCTCGCCCACTAGTTTCGTTAATTTTTCTGACATTTTTTTCAAATGCTTCGCGCGCGGATCGCCTTTACGGTAAACGCGATGGCCAAAGCCCATGATTTTTTCTTTATTTTCCAGTTTCCGGCGAATATACGGTTCAACATTCTCCACTGTTCCGATTTCCGTTAGCATTTTCATCACTGCTTCGTTTGCCCCGCCATGAAGCGGCCCTTTGAGCGCGCCGATCGCTGCTGTAATGCCGGAGTAGATGTCAGATAATGTTGCCACACAAACGCGCGCCGTAAAAGTAGAGGCGTTTAATTCATGGTCAGCATGCAATACAAGCGCTTTATTAAACGCTTCCACTGCAATTTCATTTGGCTCTTCCCCAGTTAACATGTAAAGGAAGTTGGCTGCAAATCCTAAATCTTTTCTTGGTTCGACAGGTTCTAGTCCTTTACGGACGCGGGCAAACGCTGTTACAATGGTAGGAATTTTCGCTTGCAGACGAATCGCTTTACGATAATTTGCTTCCTTTGTCATCACATCGGCTTCTTCATCGTAAAGCCCCAACATCGAAATTGCCGTCCTCAATGCCGCCATCGGATGGACTTTATCGATTGGATACATTTTAAAATGTTCAATAATCTCTTTTGGAATGGCAGCATTTTCGGCTAACTGTTGCTTTAGTTCTTCCAACTGTTCCTTTGTCGGAAGTTCACGATGCCAAAGCAAATAAACTACTTCTTCAAAGGAAGCGTTTTCTGCCAAATCATCGATATTGTAGCCTACATAGGCTAGGGTGTCATCAATAATCGAACTGATGTTTGATGTAGTGGCGACAACCCCTTCCAGACCGCGCGTAACTGTCATCGTAATCTCCCCTTTTCTTTAAAATGATTACCTTCCCCCGCGGTATGCGGCAAGAGAGTGAGCGCTTGCTCGAAACCGGGACAAAAAATGACGCCGAAAGTGCTTACATTCTACTGCATTATGTATTGCCACCTTTCCGCTAGAATAGAAGGTGACAATTGAAATAACTGTTTATATTATAAACAATTATCTGACTTTTGTCATCTATAATGACGAAAGCCGCGAAACCCCGCATCGGTCTTTATCCGTCAAAAACCGCTTATTCCTTCAAATCATTACTGTCAAAAATATTCTATCATTTTCATAATCATATAAGCAATTCCAGCACCAATAAGCGGGCCGACGGCAACACCGTGAAAGAGCGATACAGCAATAATCGTTCCTAATACAAGCGCGGCAGTCATATGGGGATCGGTCGATAACAGCGTAACCCCTCCTTTTGCAATTAAGGCTACAAAAATTCCCGATAAAAGTGCAATCCAGGCCGACAATGACTGCAAAGAAGCAGTGAGTTGCTTAAAGCCGATCTCCCCTGTGGCAATTGGAGCCAACACGGCAATTGTAATGATGGTTATCCCCCAATTAATCCCTTTGGCGTGGATCGCAGGAATCCATTTTTCTTCCATCCCAATCATTTTAATAATAAGCAGTACCGCCACCGCAATCATTAACGATTGATTTTTTGCAATAAAACCGATAAAAAATAAAATAAGCAAAAACAATACTGACTCGCTCATCATTGGTTCTTCCTTTCTTCATTCATTTCACACTTTCCAACACGAAACCTTGCCCTTTGCTTATACGTAAGCAAACATGTAATATATAAATATGGAAAAATTTATGGAGGTGAAACATTGTCCCGCCATCACTTATATAGCTTTCTTCGCTTTTTGTTTGTCATCGCCGTCACCATTCTCGGAGCGACTGCTCTTTATTATGTATCCACCGTTACATATCCGTTTATCATCGCGTTTTTTATTGCCTTTTTAATTAACCCGCTCGTCGACTTTCTAGAACGAAAAGCCAAGATGCCAAGATGGCTGGCGGTGATCGTGACATTGGTCGTATTGTTTGCGGTCGTGGCCGGTTTGGTGACGCTTTTGATTGCCGAAATCGTTTCGGGAACGCAGTACTTAGCCAATATCGTACCGGAAAAATTCCAAGCATTAGTTTCCTATATCGAAATGTTTTTTGCCCAGCAAATTATTCCTCTTTATCAAGATTTGGCGGTCTTATTTAAAAATTTGGACGCTGATCAGCAGGATACAATTATGAATAATATCCAAGCCGTAGGCACACAAATCGCCACCACCGTTGGACAGTTTATTCAGCACGTGCTGCAAAACATCCCGCAGCTGCTCGCTTGGCTTCCAAATGCGGCTACCGTTTTTATTTTTTCACTGCTGGCTACGTTTTTTATTAGCAAAGACTGGCGTCGGCTTACAGGCATCGTCCAAACGATTTTGCCGGCAAAAGCGCACAAAAGCGGAAAAACGGTATTTCGCGATTTAAAGAAGGCCTTGTTCGGCTTTATTAAAGCGCAAGCAACACTGATTTCCATCACAACGGTCATTGTTTTAATCGGCTTGCTTATTCTCCGCGTCGATTATGCAATTACGATCGCTCTTATTATCGGGCTTGTCGATATTTTACCGTATTTAGGAACGGGTATTGTCTTCGTTCCGTGGATTATTTATACGGCCGTAAGCGGCAATATTCCGTTTGCTATCGGTCTAGGCGTGCTTTATATCGTCGTTCTTGTCCAGCGGCAAATTATGGAGCCAAAAGTGCTTTCCTCATCGATCGGCCTTGATCCGCTCGCTACGTTAGTAGCATTATTTGTCGGATTTAAATTAATTGGCTTTCTCGGATTAATTGCAGGGCCAGTTGTGCTTGTCATCATCCGAACGCTGCACAGCGCCAACGTATTTCGCGATATTTGGAATTTTATTATCGGAAAATCTACGCCATAACCGCCAAAATGAACGCGAAAGAGAAAGAGCCTTTCAAATATAGCGGAAAGGCTCTTTCCTTTATCGATATAAATAGAAAAACATTTTCGTGTGAAAGAGCGATTTCAGCCAGCGGGCGATATACGGTTTCATCAGCGCGCGCGTAAAAGGAAGAAGAAGAAACACCCCAAGTATATCGGTAAAAAAACCTGGTGTTAACAACAGCACTCCGCCAATGAACACGCAAATCCCATCAAGAATCGCGCCGCTCGGAAGGCGTCCGTATGACATCTCCCGTCTTGCTTTTTCGATCACTGCCAGTCCTTGTTGTTTCACAAGCCATATTCCTATCATTCCCGTCAGCATAATTAAGACAAGTGTAGACCATATCCCGATCAATTTGCCGGAAAGAATAAACAGAGCGATCTCCAAGACCGGAATCACGATAAATATCCCGATGACCCATTTCATGCTTCTCCATCTGCCTTTCGAAAGAAAAATAAAAACAGAGAAATGATTTCTCTGTTTTTATTATATCTTATAACATATCTTATAACACGCTCGCATGTCCTTGATAAACCGCACCGAATCCTGCGTCCACCGTAATTTCCTGCCCATCTTTTAAAATCGCTGTTGCATTTTCTACACCGACAATGACCGGAATGCCAAGGCTTAGACCAACGACGGCGGCATGGCTCGTTAATCCGCCTTCTTCGGTAATGATGGCCGCCGCTTTTTCTAGCGCCGCCATCATGTCTGCATCGGTACTGTTCGTTACTAAAATCCCGCCTTCTACCATTTTTCGGGTCGCTTCTTCTGCCGTTTTTGCAATTACCGCTTTTCCGAAAGCCGATTTGCGGCCAATGCCTTGCCCTTTTGCAATAATGTCGCCGATCACATGCACTTTCATCAAGTTCGTCGACCCTGTTTCTCCAACTGGAACTCCCGCGGTGATGACGACTAAATCACCGTGTTTGACTACTCCTGATTCTATTGCAGCATCAACGGCAATATCAAGCATTTCGTCCGTTGTTTTCGCTTGTGGCGCCACTTGCGAATATACTCCCCAGACAAGCGCTAATTTGCGTGATACGGATTCACTGGAAGTAACAGCGACAATCGGGGCTTTCGGACGATACTTCGATATCATATACGCCGTTTTTCCGCTGACAGTTGGCGTGACAATCGCCGCCACGTCTAAGTTTAGCGCCGTATGCGCCACCGATTGCCCGATCGCATCGGTAATCGTCGTCGCGCTTTCTCTTGTCCGCTGTCCTAATATGTCGCGGTATTGCAGGGCTTGTTCGGTGCGCAGCGCAATTCGATGCATCGTTTTTACCGCTTCGACTGGATAATGCCCTGCCGCCGTTTCCCCAGATAGCATCACCGCATCGGTACCGTCAAAAATCGCGTTGGCGACATCGCTTGCTTCTGCTCTCGTAGGTCTCGGGTTGCGCTGCATCGAATCGAGCATTTGTGTCGCCGTAATAACCGGTTTGCCAAGCATGTTGCATTTTTTAATGAGCACTTTTTGGATCAATGGCACTTCTTCTGCCGGGATTTCAACGCCAAGGTCGCCGCGCGCCACCATCAGGCCATCGGCAACTTCCAAAATTTCATCAATATTATCTACGCCTTCTTGATTTTCGATTTTGGCGATGATTTGAATATGTAGCGCGTCATTTTCTTCGAGCACCTCGCGAATCTCCAATACGTCGGAAGCTCTCCGAACGAAAGAAGCGGCGATAAAATCAATTCCTTGTTCGATGCCGAATAAAATATCTTGGCGGTCTTTGGCTGTAATCCCTGGCAGGTTGACGCGAACGCCCGGTACATTAACTCCTTTTTTATTTTTCAAGACGCCTCCATTTAGCACTCTCGTGACAATTTCGCGCGCTTGTTTATCAATAGAAACAACTTCCAAGCCAATTAACCCATCATCTAAAAGAATTTTGGAGCCAGGAACGACATCGTCAATAAGCCCTTCATAGGTCACCGAGATTTTCTCCGGCGTTCCGAGGACTTCCTTCATCGAAATAACAAGCTGCGATCCTTCTTTTAATTCGATGGAACCATTTTCCATGTCATGCGTGCGAATTTCCGGCCCCTTCGTATCTAACAAAATCGCCACCTTTTTTCCCGTTCGCTTCGCTGCTTCACGAATGTTTTGAATGCGCCGTCCATGTTCCATATGGTCGCCGTGCGAAAAATTTAAACGCGCGACATTCATCCCCGCTTCGATCAATTGCACGAGCTTATCCACACTCTCACTGGCAGGACCGATCGTACAGACGATTTTTGTTTTCCTCATCATCATTTCTTCTTCCTTTCCGCTAGGGAATTAAATGGATAGCTCTTTTGACAACAAATACATTCTTTGATCCACAGTATGCTTGTTTGCCAACGCTTCGGCAATATCATGATCGACGAGCTGATTGTTTTGAATGCCGACGCAGCGGCCGCCTTTTCCTTCTAGCAATAATTCAACAGCCCGGGCACCTAAACGGCTGGCAAGCACACGGTCAAACGCAGTTGGAGAACCGCCGCGCTGCACATGCCCCAACACCGTGACGCGCGTTTCAAATCCGGTTGCTTCTTGAATTTTCTTGCCGAACTCGACGCCGCTTCCAACCCCTTCGGCAACGATAATAATGCTATGTTTTTTGCCGCGCTCATGTCCACGCTTCAGCCGTGCAATAATATCGTCCATGTCATACTCTGCTTCCGGAATCAAAATCGTTTCCGCTCCTCCGGCAAGCCCTGACCATAACGCAATATCCCCGGCATGGCGTCCCATTACCTCAATGACATATGTCCGTTCGTGCGATGTGGCAGTGTCGCGGATTTTGTCAATGGCGTCAATCACCGTGTTTAATGCTGTATCAAATCCAATTGTAAAATCCGTTCCAGGAATGTCATTATCGATTGTTCCCGGCACTCCGACACAAGGAAATCCATGCTCCGTTAATTTTTTGGCCCCTTGATACGAACCGTCTCCGCCGATGACGACCAGCCCTTCAATCCCGTGCTTTTTCAATTGTTCAATTCCTTTTCGCTGGCCTTCTTCTGTTTTAAATTCCGGACAGCGTGCCGTATATAGTATTGTACCCCCACGATGAATAATATCCCCAACGTCTCCGACTTCCAATTTTTTAATGTTTCCAGCAATTAAGCCAGCATAGCCATGATAAACCCCAAATACTTCTACACCATGGTAAATCGCTTTGCGGACAACAGCACGAATGGCCGCATTCATGCCTGGCGAATCGCCGCCGCTTGTTAACACACCAATACGTTTCATGTTGTCACCTCGTTTATTCATTGTTTGATAACCCATTATGAAAAAACGTCCGACCTCATACCTCTGCAACTCTTTAACATTCTATAAAATAACACGAAGCCTAGAAGAACACAATAGAGAAGCTGTTAAATATTTGTTAACACGGCTTGCAATATAACAAAGCTGTCTCGTAGATGGAGACAGCCTTGTTTTTATCTTACCCGAAGGTCATCGTGGGAAAACGTAAATTGCCCGATTTGTTTAAATTTTTCATATCGTTGCTGGACTAATGTTTCGCCATCCAGCTTTAGAAGCTGCTGCAGCGAGCGCTTCAACACCTTATCGATTTCTGCCGCCTGTTGATCGACATCGCGATGAGCGCCGCCGCGAACCTCTGGAATAATTTCATCAATCACCCCGAGCTCTTTTAGGTCATGCGCAGTAATTTTCATCGTTTCCGCCGCACGCTGTGCCAGTGCTGCATCTTTCCACAAAATCGCCGCCGCTCCTTCCGGGGAAATGACAGAATACGTGGAGTTTTCGAGCATATGAATATGGTTGCCAACCCCAAGCGCCAGCGCACCGCCGCTTCCGCCTTCGCCGATTACAATGCAAACAATCGGCACGGTAAGTCCTGACATTTCAAATAAATTTCTAGCAATCGCCTCGCTTTGTCCTCGCTCCTCCGCTGCTTTTCCCGGATAAGCTCCTTTTGTATCAATAAAACAGATGATGGGGCGCTGGAATTTTTCCGCCTGTTTCATGAGCCGCAATGCCTTGCGATATCCTTCCGGATGCGGCATGCCGAAATTGCGGCGAATGTTTTCTTTCGTATCTTTTCCGCGTTGGTGGCCAATCACAGTCACAGGCAAGCCGTCGTATTTGGCAATTCCGCCGACAATCGCCTCGTCATCGCCAAAACAGCGGTCCCCATGGCATTCTAAAAAATGCGTAAACAGCCGAGTTATGTAATCTAGTGTTGTCGGTCGCTGGGGATGACGGGCGATTTGCACGCGATCCCATGGAGTTAAGTTCGAATATATATCGTTTTCCAATTTGGCAAGACGCGCTTCCAATTTTTCAATTTCTGCCGAAAGGTCGACCTCGGCGGTTTTCATAAACTCTTTTAACTCGATAATTTTTCGACGCAATTCAATGAGCGGCTTTTCGAAATCTAACTCTGCCACCATCCGTGTTCTCCTCCTCCTTGATGAATATCCAGCACCGTCGTCAGCGTCTCCTTTAAGTCGTGGCGATGGATGACGGCATCCAGCTGACCGTGTTTCAGCAAAAATTCCGCTGTTTGGAAATCTTCGGGAAGCTCCTCGCGCACCGTTTGCTCAATCACGCGGCGGCCGGCAAAGCCAATGAGCGCCCCCGGTTCGGCAAAATTATAATCCCCGAGCGAAGCAAAGCTTGCCGACACCCCCCGGTAGTCGGGTGCGTCATCACCGAAATAATCAGACCGCCTTCATCGCTAAACAATTTTAAAGCAGCACTCGTTTTTGCCATCTGCATTAAACTTAATACCCCTTCTTGCATGCGAGCGCCGCCGGAAGCGGTAAAAATAAGAAATGGGACATGAAGTTCCCTCGCTTTTTCAATTGCCCTTGTAATTTTTTCCCCGACGACAGAGCCCATGCTCCCCATCCGGAACGCCGAATCCATTACGGCGATTACCAGCGGATATCCATTTAACGTCCCTTCGCCGGTGACAACCGCTTCATTTAAGTTCGATTTACGGCGATCTTCTTCGAGCTTTTCCATATATCCTGGGAACTGCAACGGATTGACAGAAATCATATCGGCGTCGTATTCGCGAAAACTGCCTTCATCTAGCAAACTGTCAATTCGCTCCCGCGACGGCATCGTATGGTGATAGCCGCAGCTCATGCAAACGCGCAAATTTTTTATCAATTCTTTTGTATACATAATTTTTTTGCACTTTGGGCACTTCGTCATAATTCCCTCGGGAACTTCGTATCTCACTTGCTGGGAAGGAATCGACGCATATTTCTTCTTTTTGATAAATATGTCTTTCCACATGAGGTATTCCCTCCTTCACTTTTTGGCTCTATCTACTACTGTATCGAAAATTCATCATATTTTTTGTAAAACGATGTCATTTCTCTTTCGACAAAGGAGGACGCACATATGTTTTCCATATTTCCGTCACAACAGCCTCATCCCGCTTCGCCAATGCTTCTAGCATCTTCTCATAAAATACATCAGGCAATGAACCGGTGCCGCTGATCGTAGCGGAAAAGTTGTGCAGCACCCGCCAAATTCGCTCTAGCAAATAGTTGTGCGTCGCCATCGTCACCCATTGAAAAAAAACATCATAATTCATTGATTTTTGTCGAACGTTTTTTTCAAGCCACGCCAAATCTTTTTCTTGCCACCGTTGGCAGGCAAGCTGCAAGCAAAGCTGCTCTATGAGCCACTTCGTTTCTGCCAAATCTGCTTTGGCGCGCTTATCTTGCAAAATAAACATTCCGAGCAAGTTAATAAGCTGGTGGTTCCCTATATCTTTAATGTAAGTTCCTTCACCGCGCCGCGTTTCAATTATGCCAAGAAATTCGAGCGCCCTTAGCGCCTCGCGCACCGAAGAGCGGCCGACTTGCAGACGCTCTGATAATTCGCGTTCAGAAGGAAGTTTATCGCCGGCGACCAGTCCGTCTTCGCGGATGATTCGGCGGATTTGTTCGAGCGTTTCGATGTATACTTTTGCGTCTTTTACCGGTGATCCCTCCCTAGCATGCCATCGCAACTATACTTTCCTTCTATTTCCATCACTGGTCTGACCACCTAATGTCTATACGATATAACAAAATTGCAAAATAGTAAAGAAATAATCATTTGACTACAATATGTTCACCGCCAAGGAGCTCCTTTAGTGCCGCTATACATTCATCGGTTACGGCAGCATTGTATTCTTCGGCCAATTTGACCATCTTTTGCTCTTGTTCATAATAAAGAAAAACAGGAGTATTTCCATGATATTTTCGCAATAACTCTTTTAGTGTAAACAATTTTCCAGCGGCCATATGTTCTGGACGAATTTTTATATAAAGTGCTTTCGTAAAAAGAGAAAGCACTTGGCGAATCACCAGCTGTGGTTTCCCGGCGCGGACATCTATTTTTCCTTCCAACAGCTGTATATTTCCTTTCTCCAACGCTGCGGAATAACGGGAATATACACTAGGAAACGCCACCGCATCCATTTCCCCGCTCTCATCGCTAATGGTGAAAAAGGCCATCTCCTCTCCTTTTTTCGTCCGCGTTTTTCTTTTTTCTGCAATATATACGCCTACTTTAACGAAAGAATTCGTCGCTCCATTGCATACGCTGAAAATGGGTTTGGCGCCAGCCAAGCGAAATGCCTTTTGATACTCCGTTGTCGGGTGCGGGGAAACATACACACCGAGCAATTCTTTTTCATGCTTCAGCTTCTCTTCCAACGACAGTGCAGGGGCTTCCACATATTTTGGCTTTAAGGACAAATCGGTAAACAAACCTTCTTTCACATACGGACCGATAAGCTGAGCGTGCTCTAGCGCGACATCCACACTTGCCAATAAAGAGGCTCTTTCCACTCCGAACTCATCAAAACAGCCTGACAAAATAAGCGACTCGATCGTTTTTCGGTTGATGCCTTTTCCGAATAGGCGCACAGAAAAATCAAAAAAGTCGGCAAACGGCCCTTTTTGCCGTTCTTGGACAATCGCCCTTACCGCGACTGCCCCGACATGCTTAATGGCGGCTAAACTATAGCGGATTTTTGCCCGCTCTACTGAAAAGTCATAGCGGCTTTGATTAATGGAAGGCGGCAGCAGCGCAATCTGTTTTTGTTTTGCTTCATAAATATACAAAGACAGTTTTTCTTCATCTCCGATGACGCTCGTTAATAGCGCGGCGTAAAAGCAGAGTGGATAATGGGCTTTTAAATAAGCAAGCTGGTAAGAAAGCAAGGCATAGCTGACCGCATGGCTGCGGTTAAACCCGTAATTGGCAAAACGGACAATCATATCATAAAGTTCATTGGAAAATGTTTCCCCATAGCCGTTTTTAAGGCACCCTTGCACGAACTCATGGCGCTGCTCATCAAGCAGCTCCTTGTTCTTCTTGGCAACGGCACGGCGCAGCAAATCCGCCTTTCCTAATGAAAAGCCAGCAATGTTGGCGGCGATTTGCATAATTTGCTCTTGGTAAATAAGAACGCCGTATGTAGGCGCCAAAATGGGCTCCAAATCAGGATGAAGATAGGAAACATGTTCTTTGCCATGCTTTCTTTTTATATAAACAGGAATGTAGCTCATCGGACCGGGACGATAGAGCGCGTTGACAGCGACGATATCTTCAAATTGGGACGGTTTCAGCTGCTTTAATACGTGCTTCATCCCGTCGGACTCCAATTGGAAAATGCCGTTCGTATCCCCATTGCTTAATAATTCGTATGTTTTCCGGTCATCTAATGGGAGCGAGCGGATGTCGAGCGTTTTTCCGGTTTGCTGCTCGACAAGGCGGCATATATGCTCCAGCAATGTTAACGTGCGCAAACCGAGAAAATCCATTTTCAGCAGGCCGAGCCGCTCCAACACATCCATCGGATATTGCGTCAAATACCATTCGCCATGTCCTTGTTGCAGCGGAACCATTTCCGCCAGCGGTTCGCTGCTAATAATGACGCCGGCCGCATGAGTAGATGTATGACGCGGCAACCCCTCTATTTTCATAGCCGTTGCCACCCACTTTTGGAATAAAGAAGAAGCTTGCACCGCTTGGCGAAAGGCAGGGGTCTGCTCATAGGCTTCCTGAATCGTTACTCCCGGCTTATTCGGAATCGATTGGACGATATGTTCTATTTCTTTTACATTCATCCCCATCGCTTTGCCTGCGTCGCGAAGAGCCGCTTTGGCGCCGAACGTACCGAAAGTGATGATTTGCGCAACATGTTGTTGCCCGTATTTGGCGGCGACATATTGGATGACTTCTTCCCGGCGGTCATCGGGAAAATCAATATCAATATCAGGCAGCGATACCCGTTCCGGGTTTAAAAACCGCTCAAAAAGAAGACCGTACTGGATCGGATCCACATCGGTAATATAAAGGGTATATGCCACAAGCGACCCAGCTGCCGATCCTCTTCCCGGTCCTGTCATGATCCCTTTTTTGCGGGCAAAATTCATTAAATCCCACACGATCAAAAAATAGTCGCTGAAATGCATTTGCTCAATCACATGAAGCTCATACTCCAGCCGTTCCCTGTAAACAGCGGAAGGAGACGAAATCCGTTCATATAGCCCTTTTAGGCAAAGCCGGCGCAGATAGCGACCAGCGCTTTCCTTTTCCGGGACCGGGTATTTTGGCAGCTTTAATGTATCGAACTCTAGATGCAGCTGGCATTGCTCAGCAATTCTCCTGCTGTTTTCTACCGCTTCCGGCAGATCGGCAAAACGTCTTTCCATTTCCTGCGGCGGTGTGAAATATCGTTCTCCGATAACGTTTTTTTCTTCTTTCATTTCCGTTCCATGTTTAATTGCCAATAAACAACGCTGCACAAACACGTCTTCTTTTTCGATATATTGGACATCGTTCGTTGCCACAAGCGGAGTATTGGTTTCTTCCCCTAAGCGAATTAGCTCCGCTTCATACGATTCGCGCGCCTGTTCCCCGCGCTGCACGGAAAGATATGCATCCGCCCCGAATATTTGCTTATACCTCTCTAACACCTGTTTTGCTTTTTCGATTTCCCCATGGGCAAGCAATGTTTCTACCTGCCCTTTTTTTCCCGGAGTTAGAGCGATCAGTCCATCGCGGTAGCGCCATAGCCACTTTTCCGGAATGCCTTCTTCACTTGCCGTCGTCTGAATCGCGCTGCTTATTTTCATTAAATGACGATAACCTGTTTCGTTTTTCGCTAACAAAACGAGCGGATACGCCTTTTCTCCCTCCAGCGCAATGTCTGTGATCATCCCGATAATCGGCTGAATACCGAAGCGTTTGCATTCGATATAAAAAGGAATCGCGCCATACAATACATTTTCATCCGTTAGCGCAAGAGCGGGAAATTGCAACTCCTTCGCCTTTTTGATTAAATCGCTGATTTTCGTCGGGCTCGTCAGCAAACTGTAGCAGCTGCGGACTTGAAGGTGGACAAACGACAACGCTCTTCTCCCTCCTTTTCCTTCATTATAGAAGACAAAACTTTCCCTTGGCAAAACATACTCCTCCCTACTCGTCCATATACATGTAGTAAAGGAAAGGGTGGGAGAAGCATGAATGAAAAAATTGCATTTTTGCCTGCTTTTATTCAAAGTTATTTTATCGCGGCCGGCGTGCTGTTAGGCGGAGCGATGATCGGGGCGCTTGGCGCGTTTTTAAGCGGAGAGCAGCCGCTCACCGCCATGTATCGTTTTGCTGGTGATTTGCGGATTTGGGCTGTTGTCGCTGCCATCGGTGGAACGTTTGATACGTTTTATATGGTGGAACGGGGATTCTTTTTTGGGGAGACGCGCGACATTGTGAGACAGTTCCTTCTTATTCTTTCGGCGATGGGAGGAGCGCAGACGGGAGTTACCATCATTACTTGGCTGACACAGGAGCATATTTCTTCATGAGAATCCCGTCTTATTATCGCTATCCCACGTGGCAGCGCTTTTTTGCCGGCGTTGCGATCGGTGCGATCATCAGCTGGGTCGTTTTTTTGCATTTATTCGGCGTTCTGCAGGAAAAACAAGTCCGACAAATAACCGAGCTGCAAGATAAAATTGCCGATTTGGAAAACGAAGTTCGCATTTGGCAAGAAGACTACGTCAAACAAAATAAAATGAACAAAAAAAAATTGATGGTACAAGAAATTTCTGTCCATCTCGTTAACGCGGAGCAATATAAACTCGACTCTTATACGACATTTCGCATTGAAGAAAGCGTAAAGGAAGATATTTCCCACCTGAAGGCAAAAGACATCGAAACCGTTTATAACAGCCGGGAGTTGCTAAAGCGGGCTATTGAAAACAAAACATACACGATTAATGAACAATTGTATAAGTTGGAAATTCATCAGCTGTTTGTCTTTACCACCTTGTCGATTGAACTAAAATTAAAGCCGCTGCCTTCCTCATAAAAAGAAATGTCCCGGACTTTACCGGGACATTTCCGCGTTTTATCGGGATCGGCACGCCGCTTTCAAATCGGCAATAACACGGTCCGCATCTTCCCAAGAGTAAATGGAAGCCCCTGCTGCAAGCGGATGGCCGCCGCCGCGGTATTTTTTCGCCACTTCATTGACAATTGGGCCTTTAGAACGGAAGCGGACGCGAATTTCCTTTTCTTCCTCAATAAAAAATACCCATGCGACAATTCCTTCGATATTGCCAAGAAGGCTGACAAGCTGCGAAGCCTCAGAAGCGGTAACGCCGTATTGTTCGAGCAGGGTTTTTGGCATTTTTACCGCCGCCACCCCTTCTTCTGATACGGTAAAGTTCTGCAGCACGTATCCGCTTAAATGCGCTACATTCAACTTCGTGCGATATAACCCGTCATATAGCTCCGTCAAAGAGAAACCATATTGAATGAGCTCGCTTGCGTAACGGAATGTTTTTTCGCTCGTGCGCGGAAAAAGAAAGCGTCCGGTATCGCCGACAATGCCTGCATAAATTAAACGCGCCGCTTCTTTTGTCATCACCAGTCCATCTTCTTTACCGGCCAAATAAAACTCATAAATCATTTCACTCGTGGAACTGGCGTTTGTATCGACCCATACTATATCTCCATATGGATCCTCGTTCGGATGATGGTCAATCTTAATCAGCTTTTTGCCAAGACGGTAACGTTCATCGCAAATCCGCTCCTGATTCGCCGTGTCGCAAACGATCACAAGCGCATTGCGATAAACAGCGTCATCGATGATATCCATCCGCCGTAAAAATTGCAATGACTCTTCATCATTTCCTACCGTATACACCGTTTTTTCCGGAAACGATGCTTGCAAAATCTCCGCTAATCCCCCTTGTGACCCGTACGCATCGGGATCTGGACGTACATGGCGGTGAATGACAATCGTATCAAACTGTTGTACTGCTTTTAAAATTTCCAAACATTTTTCTTTCATTTTTCTTCCCCTTTTGCCCCTATATTTTTTCATTATACGTAAACAAGCAAGATCCTTGCTAGAATTCTTGCTCATTTCTATGTACAATAAGATAGAAAAACATCGTGGAGGTTTGATTTATGCCAACACTTGTAATTTTCATTATATTTTCCTTTTCGTTTTACGTCTATTATAAAATCAAATATTTTCGTTCCCGCCGCCCGCTGGAACGGCGCTGGCTTTCCGCCAAATCGAGCATTGCACTCGGGTTGTTCGTCTTTCTGTTTGGCCTCAATCAGTTTTTTCTTCACCCTTCTACTGTCACCTATATTGTCGGGACCGTTTTCTTGTTAATTGGCGCCGGAAGCGCATGGGCGGGCTACCGCGCCTACAAATATTATTTGCCGCTCGTTATTGAAGAAGCAAAACAAACAGCAAAAAACGGGGCGTAGCACGCGTCCCGTTTTTTGGCTAGCGATCCATAAGCTGGCACATCATCATTGCCTTGCCGACGACAGCGCCTTCGTTATATACTTCTACATCCACTTTTCCGAACTTCCGCCCGATTTCTAGCAGTTTCGCTTTTACCTCCACCGTGCTGTCAATTTGCACTGGTTTAATAAAATAAATGGTAATATTTTCAACGACCAAATCCCCACGTTTATAGGAACGAAGTGCTCGTGTAGCCGCTTCGGTGACAATTGTTGTAAACACTCCATATGACAACGTTCCTAAGTGATTCGTCATTTGCGGTGTAATTGTGCAGCGAAACGCTTCTTCTTTTCCATTGTTATCCACTTCCCGGAACTGACTTGTAATAATATCATCGATCGTTTCGCCGACTTGCGGCTGTCGTTGAATCATTTGCAGTGCTTTTAATACATCCTGGCGGCTAATAATTCCCTGAAGCCGATTATGTTCATCCACGACCGGCAGCAATTCAATGCCTTCCCACACCATGACATGGGATGCGAAAGCGACCGATGTCTTTCCTTTTACGGTAATCGGCTGCTTTGTCATCGCCTTTTCAATTGGCAATTGCCGATCAAAATCAAGCACGTCTTTTGCCGTTACCATCCCTTGCACTTTTAGTTGTTCATCGACAACCGGAAAGCGGCTATGCCGTGTTTCGCGATTTAACGTATACCAACGTTCAATTGGATCCGTTGTATATAAATAGACGGTTTTTTCGAGCGGAATCAAAATGTCTTCGACAAGAACGATTTCCTTTTTGATTAACTGGTCATAAATCGCGCGGTTGATCATTGTCGCGACGGTAAACGTGTCATAGCTGGTCGAAATAATCGGAAGCTGCAGTTCATCCGCCAATTTTTTTACGTGATCTTCCGTATCAAACCCACCGGTGATCAACACGGCTGCCCCAGCTTCGAGTGCGAGTTCGTGCGCTTTCGTGCGGTTTCCGACAATTAATAAGTCGCCTGCCCCGGTATAGCGCATCATCGCCTCTAACTGCATGGCGCCAATCACAAATCGGTTCAGCGTTTTATGCAATCCCTCGCGCCCGCCGAGCACTTGCCCATCGACAATGTTTACCACTTCCGCATATGTCAGTTTTTCAATATTTTCTTTTCGCTTCTTCTCAATGCGAATCGTGCCGACGCGTTCAATTGTGCTGACATAGCCTTTGTTTTCCGCATCTTTAATGGCGCGATACGCAGTACCTTCGCTGACGCCCATTTCTTTGGCAATTTGCCGTACGGAAATTTTTTCACCGATCGGCAAACTATTAATGTATTGCAAAATTTGTTCATGTTTTGTCACCAAGTTTCTTCACCCTTTACCAATGTCTTATTTTCATTATACGGGCGAAACAAATTCAATTCAATGAAGGGTCTGGCACATTTGTTCCCAAAAAAAGCGTCTCATATTGAGACGCTTTTTTCATTTTATAATTCAATGCTTTCTCCAGGTTTTAAAGCGCGGCCGACCCCGTCAGGAAGCAACGCGACAAATTTCTCAGGGTCTTGGGCAATCGGCGGGAATGTATTATAATGAATCGGCACTACCGTTTTCGCACGCAGCCACTCAGCGGCAAGGGCGGCATCTTCCGGCCCCATCGTAAAGCTGTCCCCAATCGGTAAAAACGCCACATCAATTTGATTGCGTTCACCAATGAGCTTCATATCGGAGAACAATCCGGTATCTCCGGCATGGTAAATCGTTTTTCCTTCAGCCGTAAATAAAATCCCTGTCGGCATCCCTAGGTAAATAATTTGATTGTCTTCCGTGACATAACCGGAGCTGTGGAATGCCTGCGTCAATTTCACTTTTCCAAAATCAAATTCATGCGCGCCGCCGATATTCATGCCGTAAGTATTAACTCCCTGCCATCCTAAATATGTAGCCAGCTCAAAGGTGGCGACCACAAGCGCATTGTTTTTCTTCGCCAATTGCACCGTATCGCCGACATGATCGCCGTGGCCATGGGTAAGCAAAATGGCATCTGCTTTTACTTCTTCTAGTTTTAAATCGGTGGTGCTGTTTCCAGTAATAAATGGATCAATCAAAATCGTTTTCCCATTTGTTTCGATTTTTACGACGGAATGGCCATGGTAAGTAATTTTCACGATAATCCTCCCCTTTCATAGTATTATTTCGTGATGGTTTTTCATTTCCCTGCTGCATCCGTTATAAACATTTACATTTCGATTTATTCCTGCTACTCTCAAATAGAGAGAAACAAGAAAGGAAAGATGCACAATGAACAAACGGCTTCAATTATTTTCCGATTGGCTTCAAGAACAACATATTTCATTGGCGTTCATTACGTCAAGTCCAAACGTTTTCTATTTAAGTGGGTTTTGGTGCGATCCGCATGAACGGCTGTTAGCATTGCTTGTTTTTCCTGAAGGAGAGCCAGTGTTGATTTGCCCGCAAATGGAAACGGCGCGCGCCCGCCAATCTGGCTGGGGCTATGAAATTATCGATTATGATGATACATCCAACCCATGGGAATTGATCGCACGGCATATCCAGGCGAGAAATATCGCGGTCGAACAAATCGCGGTCGAAAAAAGCCATCTTTCTTTAGAACGCTACGAACAGCTTCATACCTATTTCCAAGCCAATACATGGCTCAACGCCGAAGAAAAATTACGGCAATTGCGGATGATCAAAGATGAAAAAGAAATTGCCATACTGCGGGAAGCAGCGCAGCTTGCCGATTATGCCGTTGAAGTCGGTGTAAGCGCCATCCGTGAAGGAAAAACAGAATTAGATATTATCGCGACGATCGAATACGAAATGAAACGGAAAGGCGTACGGGAAATGTCGTTTGCCACCATGGTTCTCACCGGCCAAAACACCGCCAATCCTCACGGCGTGCCAGGACAGACGCCTATTCAGCGCGGCGATTTTGTTTTGTTTGATTTGGGCGTCATCGTCGACGGCTACTGTTCCGATATTACCAGAACCGTCGTTTTTGGTTCGGCAACGGAAGAGCAAAAAACGATTTATGATACCGTTTTGCGCGCTCAGCTGGCCGCAATTGACGCGTGCAAGCCAGGCGCAGCAATCGGCGCTGTCGACCGGGCGGCCAGAGCGGTGATTGAACAGGCAGGATATGGCCCATATTTTACACACCGCGTCGGACACGGTTTAGGCATTGAAATACACGAGTATCCGTCCATGAATGCCGCCAATACGATGCCATTAGAGCGCGGCATGACGTTCACGATTGAACCGGGCATCTACGTCCCTTCAGTTGGCGGAGTTCGTATTGAAGACGACGTATTTATTGCTGACGATGGCGTTGGCATTTTAACTTCCTATCCAAAAGAGCTTATTGTTATTTAACGGTAAAAAGAGCGGCTAAAAAACAATGCCGCTCTTTTTCACAACAATGAATGTTCTCACGATTGTTCGAGCAATGTTCTCGCATCGGTATACGACAATCCGTGCGCCTTTGCTACCGCTTCATACGTAACCGAACCATTTAGCGTATTTATCCCTTTTAGCAATGCTTCATTTTGCAGGCAGGCGTCGCGATACCCTTTATTCGCGATTTGCAGCGCATAAGGGATGGTGACGTTAGTAAGCGCAAACGTGGATGTTCGCGGCACCGCGCCCGGCATGTTTGCTACCGCATAATGAACAACTCCATGCTTGACATAGATCGGATCATCATGAGTCGTAACACGGTCGGTCGTTTCAAAAATTCCGCCTTGATCGATGGCGATATCGACAAGCACGGAACCCGGTGACATCGAGCGCACCATTTCTTCCGTCACCAGCTTCGGTGCTTTCGCGCCAGGGATTAATACGGCGCCGATGACAAGATCAGACTGCTGCACCGCTTCAGCGATGTTATACGGGTTGGACATTAACGTCGTTACATGCTCGCCAAACAGATCGTCAAGCTCGCGCAGCCGCTCAGCATTAATATCTAAAATCGTCACTTTCGCTCCAAGCCCCACTGCTATTTTTGCCGCATTCGTTCCAGCCGTCCCGCCGCCGATAATCGTTACTCTTCCGCGGTTCACCCCCGGCACGCCTCCCAATAAAATCCCTTTTCCTCCGTGCGGCTTTTCAAGAAACTGCGCGCCTACTTGCACAGACATTCTTCCTGCTACTTCGCTCATTGGCGTTAACAACGGGAGCGCACCGTTTGCCAATTGTACCGTTTCATAAGCAATGCCGATTACTTTTTTGTCCATTAATTCTTTCGTCAGCGATTCCGCGGCCGCTAAATGCAAATAAGTAAACAAAATAAGGCCTTCGCGGAAATAAGCGTACTCTTCTGGAAGCGGCTCTTTTACTTTTAACACCATTTCCGCCGCCCATGCATCTTGAGCAGATGGGACGATCGTTGCACCGGCTTTTTCATACTCTTCATCGAAAAAACCGGAACCAAGGCCCGCTCCTTTTTCCACATATACTTCATGCCCAGCTTTTACTAATGTCATTACTCCTGCCGGTGTAATCGCCACCCGGTTCTCATTGTTTTTAATCTCTTTTGGAATACCAATTTTCATCGTTTTAGCGCAGGGGACCCCCACTTCAACGAATGAGAAGGGCGGAGCCCAATGAGTAAGTGGGGGAGGAATGCGCCTTCCTCCTTTCTCTTCTAATATGCTATCATTAACTTATGGAGAAAACCGTTGGATCAGGCACTCCATTGCTATGAATTCTTCCTAGTTGATTTGCTTACTATACCATATCCTTTTACCTGCAAATATGAAACCATCATTATTTATGTTTCTCCTTTTTTCTATAAAATAAACGGCTTTTTTCGCTCGTTTCCCGATGCGCTTCACACCCTCCTACAATAAGAATGAAAGTAATTTCGATCGAGTTTTTTCCAATAGAAAAATCACCTCACTAATGCAAGGAGGTGATTTTTCTCAAGAAACAACTTACGTCCGATAACGGTGAAGGACATTGACTCCCCCGGTGACATCAATCACTGCTCCTGTAATCATATCCGAATCTTCTTCACATAAGAAAGCGATCACACGGGCAATATCCTCGCCTGTCCCTGAGCGACCGATGGGAGTTTCCTCATCTTTTTTCGTCCGCGCATAAGCAATGGTTGCTTCTTTCATTTCTCCAACAATATTGCCTGGGCAAACCATATTTGCGGTAATGCCATACTCCGCTTCCTCGAGAGCGATCGTTTTCGTCAACGATACTAAACCAACTTTTGCCGCGCTAAACGCGGATCGATGCACCCATCCCGGAGCATCCGCCGCCCCTTGGAATCCGTATGTAATAATGCGCCCAAACCGTTGTTTTCTCATCAACGGAATCGTTTTCTTTACTAAATGGAAAACGGCGCTTAAGTTTCCTTCAATCATTTCATACCATTCCTCTTCCGTGTAATCGGCTAATTTTTTCCTCTCAAAAATATACGGACCAGCATTATTGATCAAACAATCAATCCGGCCGAATCGCTGCAATGCCGACTCGACAAGCACCGATAAATCCTCTTTTTTCGTGACGTCCCCGCGGACAAACTGAAGCCGGTCTTTTAAATGGGCGTACTTTTCTTGCAGCGACCGCACTGCTGCCTCGTCACTCCGATAGTTGACCGTTACCGAATATCCTCTTTCTAATAACAATTCCGTTACTTTTCTCCCCAGCCCTTTCGCTCCGGCTGTGATGAGGGCATGTCGCACAACTACTCCTCCTCACCTTCACTACTTCCTGTCTTTACTTTAATTTACTATAAATTATGTGGCCGCGCATCCATCCCGCTTCAAAAAATCATCATGGTGAGACATCACCATGATGAAATTACATTTATTCTATTCGCCGACTTCTCGCTTTGGATCGTAGTAGAGCTCATCATGATCCACCACGCCGCTATGATACGCATCCATGATTTGTTCACTAATGATTTTGACTTCCTCTTCATCATAATACCAATTTTCGTTGTACTTTTTTTCCACTTCTTCCACCCCTTTTTTCATCAAAGTGTCATATATACGGTAGTTTCTCATTGCTTGCATGGGGGTATACTAATCATAGGGATAGCATTTTTATCCAAAGGGAGTGGAGACCCATGACAATGACGTACAAAACGATTGTCGTTGCGGTAGACGGTTCGAAAGAAGCGGAATGGGCATTTAAAAAAGCGATTCAAATTGCCAAACGCAACAATGCAAAATTAATTTTGTCCCATATCATTGACTTGCGTGGATTTGCAACAGTAGAAATACATGATCACACTGTCGTAGAACGATCGGAACAATATGCGAAAGAGCTGCTTAGCGGCTACCAGCAGCAAGCGCTTGCCGCCGGGTTAAACGACGTGGTCATCGATATTGAGTTCGGTTCGCCAAAAGTCAAAATCGCAAAAGAGGTGGCGCCAAAATATAAAGCCGATTTAATTATTTGCGGAGCAACCGGGTTAAACGCGATGGAACGTCTCCTCATTGGAAGCGTTTCCGAACATATCACCCGCTATGCGAAATGCGATGTGCTTGTCGTGCGAACCGAAAAAGAATAAAAGAAAAACACTCCGAAGCATCCGCTACGGAGTGTTCACTATTTCTTTGGCTTTTTCCAACGCTTTTCTTACTTCGGAAAATCCTGTTCCGCCCGCGCTATTGCGGCGGTTAACAGCGGTGTATGGCTTAAGCGCTTCATATATGTCTTCTTCAAAGAACGGTGACGCTTCTTTATAGACATCAAGCGGCAAATCGGCTAAAAATACGCCTTTTTCAATGCATGCCAACACAAGCTTTCCCACGATTTCATGCGCTTCACGGAACGGTACTCCTTTATTGGCTAAATAGTCGGCCAGCTCGGTCGCGTTGGAAAAATCTTGTTTTGTCGCTTTTTCCATCACGTCTACATTGACTTTCATCGTTTCAATCATGCCGGCGAAAATTTTCAGCGAACCAATCACCGTTTTTACTGTGTCAAACATGCCTTCTTTATCTTCCTGCATATCTTTGTTGTACGCGAGCGGCGTTCCTTTCATCACGGTCAACAGCCCGAATAAATTGCCGTATACCCGTCCCGTTTTGCCGCGGATTAACTCGGCCATATCGGGATTTTTCTTTTGCGGCATAATGCTGCTTCCTGTCGCAAACGCATCATCGATTTCGATAAATTGAAATTCCTGGCTCGACCAAAGAATGAGCTCCTCGCAAAAACGGGATAAGTGCATCATCAACATGGCGCTGTTGCTTAAAAACTCAATGATGAAATCACGGTCGCTTACCGCATCGATACTATTTTCATAGATGCCATCAAATCCAAGCAGCTCCGCGGTCATATGGCGGTCGATCGGAAACGTCGTTCCGGCAAGCGCTCCTGCGCCAAGCGGCGACTTGTTAATGCGCTTTAATGACTCGCGGAATCGCTCGCGATCGCGTTCTAACATCCAAAAATAGGCGAGCAAATGATGGGCGAACGAGATCGGCTGCGCCCGCTGCAAATGCGTATATCCCGGCACAATCGTTTCCACATGCCCCTCGGCTTTTTCCACAAGTGCTTTCTGCAATTGTCTGATCAGCGCGATAATTTCGGTCACGCGCTTGCGCAAATATAAATGCATATCGGTCGCCACTTGGTCGTTGCGGCTTCTTCCCGTGTGCAGCTTCCCACCGACAGAACCGATTTCATCGATAAGCATTTTTTCAATGTTTAAATGAATATCTTCGTAGGCAACGGAAAATTCAAGCTTGCCTTGTTTCGCCTTTTCCAGCAAGGTATACAGACCATTTTTGATTTTCTCTACGTCTTCATTTGGCAAAATTCCGCATTTCCCGAGCATCGTCACGTGGGCGATGCTGCCTTCGATATCTTCTTCCACCAGCTCTTGGTCGAACGGGATCGACGCGCCAAACTCGTCTACCCATTCTTCCGCTGTTTTCGTAAACCGTCCTCCCCAAAGTTTTTTCACATGGTCACCTTCTTTTGGTTGTTTACGATGCTGTATACTTTCGTTGGCAATCCGTATAAGGAAATAAACCCGACAGCCGCTTGATGGTCAAATTGGTCTTCCACTGTATAGGTTGCCAGCTTTTCATCATATAGAGAGAATTCCGATTTGCGCCCTTCGATAATGGCATGCCCCTTAAACAATTTCACACGCACGACGCCGGTTACGTTTTTTTGCGTTTCTTTTAAGAAAGCGACAAGCGCATCTTTAATTGGCGAGAACCATAAGCCGTTATAAATGACTTCCGCCAATTTTTGTTCGATAATCGGTTTAAAATGCGCGACTTCTTTGACGAGCGTCAAATCTTCCAGCTCTTTGTGCGCCTTAATCAGCGTCATCGCTCCTGGACATTCATATACTTCCCGCGACTTAATGCCGACAAGGCGGTTTTCGACATGGTCAATGCGCCCGACGCCATGTTTTCCGGCAAGCGCGTTCAGTTTCAAAATTAACTGCGCAAGCGAATACGGCTGACCGTTTAGCGTTGTCGGCACGCCTTGTTCAAAACCGATTTCAATGATTTCCGGCTCGTCCGGCGTATCCTCGAGCGCCGCCGTCAGTTCATACGCCTCCTCCGGCGGAGCCGCCCACGGGTCTTCTAAAATGCCGCACTCATTGCTTCTGCCCCATAAGTTTTGATCGATGGAAAACGGGCTGTCAAGATCCACTGGGATCGGAATGCCGTGTTTTTTCGCATATTCGATTTCTTCTTCGCGCGACCAGCTCCATTCCCGTACTGGGGCGATAACATCCAAGTTTGGATTTAACGCTTTAATCGACACTTCAAAACGGACTTGGTCATTTCCTTTTCCGGTGCAGCCGTGGGCAACGGCAACTGCGCCTTCCAGTTCCGCGATTTCCACCAATTTTTTCGCGATCAGCGGACGCGACAAGGCGGATACGAGCGGGTATTTTCCTTCATAAAGCGCATGCGCCTGCAAGGCAATCAGCGCGTATTCATTCGCGAATTCTTCCTTCACATCAATGACATATGATTTAATGGCCCCAACTTTTAATGCTTTTTCCTTTACGAAATCGAGATCTTTTCCTTCGCCAAGATCTAAACAGCAGGCGATGACATCATAGCCCCGCTCCTGCAGCCATTTAATTGCAACCGATGTATCTAAACCCCCAGAATATGCCAGCACCAGTTTCGGATTAGCCATTTTTTATTCCCCTTTCTTTTTACATAAATATACCCTTATATAAATAAATATTCATAACAATCTATTATCACTTTATCAGCTTTTTCGCCGTTTTTCAATAGTTATTCATCAGAAAGTATAAAAATACTAATTGTTAGCTCCTTCCCTTTTTTTGTACAATAAACGGTAAGGGAAAGGGTGAGAAAAGAATGGAGCAATATTTTGTTTATGATCAGCGGCTTGGCATTTCTTTGCCAAAGTTAGAAAAAGATTGGGAGGATTATAGCGAGAAAGAACAAAACGCCATTTTGCTGCGCTGGGAAACCATTCGTGGTGCCATCCCCGACCGCATTGCCGAATTGGAGAAAACCATTAACAAAAAACAAGACGAGCTCGGAAACGAAAATGATTTCGAACGCTCCTGCCGATTAAATGCAGAGATCGCTGAACTCGCTTCGATCATTAATGATTTATGGATTTGGTATCGGATGAATCAAACAGTATCATTGCGTATGCCTCAATAAAAAGAAGGAGAGACAGAAGCGGTGAAACTCTCCTTCTTTTATATTCCAATTTTTATTTTTATAAAATATATTGAATATTTTATCTATTAACATTATTATTTATATTGATTCTACTTTATGTAAGCGGAGGGATACGCATGACAAAAGCAGCATCCTATACTTCGATCATTGATTCTTTTTCGTGGAATAACGTATTCGCACATTATGATTGGAATCCGCATGATCGTTTCAATGTTGCCCATGAAGTGTGCGACCGTTATGCAGACGATCCGCAACGCATTGCCATATTTTATGAAAACCATTTAGGAGAAAAGAGAACCATTACCTATCGAGAATTACGGGACTGGTCGAATCAAATGGCCAATGTATTTCGCAAACTTGGGGTGAAAAAAGGGGATAGAGTTTGTGCTCTTCTGCCTAAAAATCCTGCGCTGATCGTCTATATTCTGGCTGCTTGGAAAGTCGGCGCCGTTTATGTGCCGCTATTTACAGCGTTTGGCCCGCAAGCGATCGAATATCGGATTAACCATTCCGAAGCAAAAGTGATATTGACGAATAAAGAACAACGTTCCAAACTGCCTTCAAGAGAAAAAACGCCAACATTAGAACATATTTTTATCATTGATGGGGCGGATAACGATAACGATTTGCCTTTTTGGGAAACGCTTTCAAAAGAACCGGCTGACCATAAAACAGAAGAAACAACGGTAAACGATTTACTGGCAATCCAATATACATCAGGTTCAACGGGGATGCCGAAAGGGGCAATGTGGTCGCACAACTTGCTTATTAACATTTATCCTTATATGCGATATGCGATCGGTTTGCGGGATGACGATGTCTTTTTAGGAGGAGCTGACCCGGGATGGGCTTATGGATTGATTTTTTGCACCTTTGCTCCAATGTGCTTTGGTGTGCCAATCGTCTTTTATGAAGGGCCATTTAAACCGGAAACCTATTACTCACTGATGGAAAAATATCACGTAACCAACTTTACGTATGCCCCAACTGCTTATCGCGCGATGGCTGCGGCAGGTGCGGAATTAATCGGTAAATACCAGATCGGCGTACGGGCTATGAGCTCCGCAGGAGAACCGCTTAACCCGGAAGTCATTCGCTTTTTCCAACAGCATTTAGGGGTAACTGTCCATGACCACTACGGTCTGTCGGAAACATTAATGCTGATTGGCAATTTCAACGCGGTAAATATGGAAATACGACCAGGCTCCATGGGATGGGTATTGCCGGGATTTGAAGTCGCATTGCTGGACGATGAAGGAACTCCGGTAGCAGACGGAGAAGTTGGACAAATTGCTTTCAACACCAATTCCATTCCAAATGTATTTAAAGGTTATTGGAAAGAGCCTGAAAAAACGGCGGAGAGATTGATGGGAAGCTGGTTTCTCACTGGAGATCTGGCAACGAAAGACGTGGACGGATACTTTTGGTTCCAAGGCAGGGCCGATGATATTATCTCCAGCGCCGGATACCGCATTGGGCCTTTTGAAATTGAAAGCTGCCTCATTGAACATCCAGCCGTAGTGGAAGCAGCAGCCGTTGGAAAGCCTGATCCATTAAAAGGGGAAATCGTGAAAGCTTTCGTCGTGCTGGCGGATGGCTATACTCCATCAGAAGAACTGGCGCAAGAACTGTCTTTGTTTGTCAAAAACCATTTATCCAAACACGAATATCCTCGTGAAGTAGAATTCGTATCAGAACTTCCAAAAACGCCTAGTGGGAAAATTCAGCGCTTTATTCTTCGCAACCACGAAATCGAAAAGCAGAAAAATGCCTAATCAGAAAGAAAGTGTCCGATTCCTTGAACGGACACTTTTTGCTTTTATCGTAAATCTTTCCTTATTTCCCGCACGACATGGCCAAGCTCTGGCAAAATCAATTTTGTCATCGCAAGGCGCACTGCGCCCGACGACCCAGGTGTAGAAAAAATGGCTGTGTCGTTCGCCACCCCGGCAATCGCCCGCGACAATATCGCCGCTGAACCGATATCTTCCGTATAGCTTAACATCCGAAACAGCTCACCAAAGCCAACGATCTCTTTTTCGATGATTTCCTTGACCGTTTCAATCGTCACATCTCTTTTTGCGATACCGGTGCCGCCATTCGTCAGCACAACGTCGACGTCCGGCCGCCGGCAGCCGTCAAGCACGGTCTGGCGGATCGCCTCTTTTTCATCTTTCACGATTTCATATGCAACAACGTCATGTCCGGCTTCTCTTAACAACTCGATCATCAGTTTCCCGCTTTTGTCCGTCTCCGCCGTTCTTGTGTCGCTTACGGTGACAACTTTGCAGCGAACGGCAAGCGGAGCTTCTTGTTTATGTTCGGCAACGCTCATGGGCATCATTCCATCCTCTCATTTGACGATATCCTCCTTTACAAGTATAAAGGACTCACTGTATCTTTTTCAAAGCAAAAGCGAGCCCATAGCTAATTAAAGCTGGTAAAATGGATACGTTCCCTTCTTCTTTAAATTGTACGTGAAATCCCTTGTCGCCTAAACCTCCTCACCTCCTTTGCCAGCTCCCGTGTATGATCATACATTCTGCTTGAATGATGTTTCTCTAATTCCCCAATAGCGAGCAATAATTGAACATTTTCGATTTCCTCCTCCATCGAAATACAAATTGTTTTTCTCCTCCATCAGCACTTTTTTGTTCCAATGAATGGACGGACTCCCTGCAATATATGTCTGAAAAGCTCTTACTGGGAAAGCAGGCCGATTGCGTCCATCACTTCCTTTCAAGCCTTTATCAATTTGGACGAAAAACAAGGGAGGTTTAAACGGGGTTGGATAAATTTCTATATGTAAGGTGAGCATTTGTTATTACTTTTCTATGACGGTGCGAATGGTTATCCCCTATTTTGCCAAACAGACAAATGCCAGATCTCCATCTTGTTATGAAATAGACAGAATTGTTATAATATTGTTACATTATTATAATCACTGCCAGCCAATCGAAAGGGTAAATCGCTAATACCTGAATCCGTAACAGCTTCATTTCTTCATCTTTCAAAATCCCAATAATATCACTGATTTCGTTCATTTTTGCCACTTCACCTAAATAAGTAAAGAGGCAAAGAAAAAATTCGTTCAATCATAAGGCTATCTGAGTCGTTTATTCAAGTTTCTATCACGGATTCAGGCAATACTTCTTTTCCGTTGATCACCAAACGGCGGTACAGATTTCTCCAATAACGATTAGGTCATCAAAAGGAGGAAACGATGCGATGTGCCTGATGTTAAAAGAAAAAATGAACAACATCTTGCAAAACGGTATTGATATGATTCAAGAGCACCACGAACTGATTCTTGCCAAGTGGAAAGGGAAATTATCTGAATTACAGAAAAAGCAAAACATCGCGGCGCAGCCATTGGAAACCGCCATCGGCTTTTTTTCCGAAAGGCTATTCACAAAAAGAGGAGACATCGAAGAACTTTTGCAGGATATCGAAGAGGGATGGAAACACAATTCAAGTTTGTTCCCTTCTAACAAAATGACTTTTATCTTTACGTTATTGGAAAATGCCGCCCATGAGGCAATTCAATCCAACATCGGTGATTCATTTCAAGAACATCAAGCGGTTCAATATTTGTTTTCTAAAATCCATGAAGTCATTTTTAAAGAATGCAATGATGAAAAGCACAGCATAGACCACTTCCTCGAACAACTCGCCTCCTCAAGGCAGCTTCCCATTCATTGGATTGCTGAATTGACAAAATCGGAGGAGGGGTTTTATGTAAAAAAAATGTACAGCCAAACAAACTTCTTGCCTTCAACGATCGACCGCCAATTGAAAGCGGATACATTATTTGCGTTATCGGAGTCTCTGCTTGAATTCATGCCGAAAACAGGGGAAAAAATGCGGGTTTTTCCGATCCCGTGGGAAGAAAAAATTTTATTGTTTTGTACAAACGAAACGGAACACCAAGCTCTTCCATTTATCATGCATTCCTTGCAAATGTTCAATACAGGGGAAAAGGCGCTAGAAAAGACGAAACAGGAGCAATTATGGAAGGATGCGGTCATTTTATTCGATCAATGGATTATGCGTGCTAAAACGTTACATCAAGCGTTTGAATATATTTCGTCTGGTTTTGTGAACTACTTGCCGTTTGAACGGTGTGCATTGTTTGCTTATTCTAGCGCGAATGAAAGCGGGTTTGGACTTTATGGGTACCAGCTGAACAACGAAGAGATAAAAAACATTCACGAGAATATCAATGGCCTCCCGCTAATTAAAAATTATATGCAGCGATTACAGCTGCTTGGCGGACACATCACGAATTTGCCGCCCATTTATGTGTCAGAAGCAGCGGAAGGCCTGCCGATCAAATATGTCAAACAGTTTCAACTCGAATCTATTGTCATTGCCCCGATTTACGTTCCTTCGGAAAGCAAACTCATCGGAGCAGCCATTTTAGATCAAGGACCAGGAAAACCATTTAACATTTCGAGTGACATTTTTACCGCCGTTATGAAATTCGGCCAAAGCGCCGGGGAAATTTTAGCAAAATTCGGCGGCGATCGCCCGGAATTTCCACAAGCCGCTGCAACGCCCCATTTGTCTCCTCGCGAAATTGAAGTATTGAAATTAGTCGCAGAAGGAGCTTCCACCTATGAAGCGGCTAAGAGATTGCATTTAAGCGAATATACTGTTCGCGACTATGTGTCGACCATTTTACAAAAAATGAATGCGAAAAACCGTACGGAGGCCATTGTCAAAGCAATACGAGATGGAATCATTTAATTCATTTGCGGCGGCACTCGAAAAAATAGTGGAAATTGGAATGGAGCTCCTTTCGCCATTCCAATTTTTTCTTTCGCCTCACTCACTCCCATTGTCCGATTTTTCCTCCTGTTCGTGTTGTTGGTCAATATATTGTTTTAAAGCTTCAATAGATTTGTTCATCTGATTGATGCGATCGCTCCATATATGTATCTCGTTTTTCAGCTCGTTAATTTGCTCATCGGCTTGGCGGACTTTTTCTTCGATGGAGTGAAGCTTCTTCTTTGTCTCTGCGACCTCTTGGCCGATCTCCGACTTTTCGCCGAGTTTGAGTTTCTTTAAGGTTTCGGACACGTTTTGGACCGTTTTTTGTTTGGCTTCTAGCGATTCTTTTGCCTGTTGCAACAGCTCATCTATTTTCTGTAAAGTGAGTGTGAAACTTTTTAATTGAATGGTAAAATCGTTGTATTGCTTACTTAAATGTTGTACCGTTTCTTTCAACACATCTAGATTTCCAATCCGTTCGTTTCCTTGTTTTATTTCTTTTTCCAAACGGTCCGCTTCATTCTCTATTTGCTTCCTTCGTTGTTCCGCATCGTTGAGGAGTCGATCCATTTGATCGGCTTGTTCTTGAAACTTTGCCATATCTTTCTTCACTTCGTTGAAAGCCACGATTTCGTTGCTCGCCTTTCCACTTTCGTGCTCATGAATCGCTAATATTAGATGTTCCGCTTCCTTCTCCAAATCTTGCTTTAACAATGATTGTGCGATCGATTGCGCTTCAGATACTTCTTTTGGATCAAAACTTGTCTCGACTGACATATTTGGAGTTTGAATATGGTTCGTAGTTAATTTTGTAGCTACAAGGGTCACATCCCTCAAGCACTGCTCAACGACAGGGATTCCATCGAAACAGAGGCCGCCAATATGCAGCTTCGTTACTTTCATATTCATTAGCTTGGCATTGGCTATATCGTTAGATTGGATGGACAACACCATTGTCCCATAGTCTGTTCTCACTAATTTCCTTAAAGTCAGCCCATATATTTTCGCCTGTAGAAATGCAATCGGCAGTTCACCGATGATCACTCCAGGCGCTCCAATGATGATCCCTCCTAAATCGAGAGTGCCCACGACTTTATCGGCATGAATGATAAAGCCGGAATCCTCACCGGCCGCCGTTGCCGCTGCTCGGCTCGTACCTCCTAGCGGAAAGCAAAAACTAATGATAAGGACAAGCAAAAGACTAATGATTTTCGCTTTTTTCCATACGATCATAACGGATGTCCCCTTCAAATGATTTCAGCGATTGTTAACCGGTTATCGTATTTGAATTTACAGTTGGAATGTCTTTTGGACGTTTCGAAAGATCATGGTCATTGGAGCCCGTTTTTGAAAGAACGCCATTCCAAGCGGCAATGAATGTACCGCCAATTAAGCCAAGCAATCCGCCAACCACTAATCCTCCTGCCGCCCCGATAAATGACAAAATGGAACAAATAATGATCAAACAGCCTGTAAATAAATGAGTTTCGGGTTTGGCCATACTCAAAATCGATAACATCATCATGACCATTCCGATGACGAGCCCAGCCCACATTAATCCGCTTCCGGGCAATAATAACATCGGAGCAACGCTAATTCCGACGAGTAAAATCAAGCTCCCGCCAACGAGAGAAAAAACCGCGCCCATAACCGGACGATGTTTATTGGACGCAAGCAAATATCCAAAAGAAAGCGGTAAAAACACCCCTACACCATAAGGCAGAACGAGTCCGGCCACGCGACGAACAACACCATCGAGCGAGACCATTCCTAGATGAGTGCATGTAAAGACTACCATTAATACGGCGATGATTGCCGCTAATATAAAAGACATATTTCTGCTCGCTTGGACCGCTTGTGGCCACGTTTCTTGTTTTCGTTTCTTTATTAACACCCCAGTGGCATAAATTAACAGAGCAACAACCACAACGGCCAGATTCGTTAAATAAAACGGCAGCTCCATTGCGGCCTTATTAAAATTTACCAAATGATCAATAATACCTATTACATTAATCGCTACAAATGTCCCAATTGAACCGAGTAAAAAAAGGATCAAATAGTGGCCATGATATAATACGTATCGTTCTTTATTTACATGGTTTTCGACCATCTTATGAATGAGCGTTGAATAAATGATAGCATTGCAAAAGCCAAAGATGACCGCCCCCTTTGCACCGAAACCGAGCAACTGGCTTCCGCCAATTAGTGCGCCTGGCAAAAGACTGGTACTCGCATATTTCATTTTCGCTTTATCCCACTTCATAAAGTGAAACAACATCGTCAGCAAAGCAAGAAGAGCCGCTCCCGTTCCTCCGCCAATCATCGCACCTCCCATCCCTTTTCCAAAAACAAGCCCGCCCGCAAAAGCTCCGGTAACCAAACCGATGACGATCATACTCAAAGTTTCAAAAAATAACTTGATCATCCGGCCCACCTCCTAACGATATAGCCAACACCTTTCGATCCATTCGTGACTACTTTCATTAAAACTTAAGGTGATAGAGGTTTCCCTCTACTCATTTTGGGGGAAATAGGCGATATATGAATGATGATGCACTTCGAATTAGAAATCCCCGAGTTTGCTGCCATCCTTCATATTCGCAACGATTTTTAGTTTCATGCCAGGAATGGAAATGTCCCCTGCAGATAAGAAATGCGTATTTAATTTAGGATGATCAAGAGTTAAATTGGGCGCTTGCAAGTCAATGACATTGAGCGGATTATCTGTATAATATTCTTTCACTTGCAAGTTTTTAAATAATGTATTGTCAGATTCAATGCCAGATACCCTTAATTTCAAATTTTTTCCAACAACATCACCGCCCGTCACGATAACATCCACACTTTTGACGTTATAACTTCCGAGGGCACTCTCTGTGTTAATATTTTTCGAGAGCATCAACCCGTTAATAGTGGCTGATTCTAAGTCAATCGCCGCTTGTGCCCATACCGGTTTATTTTCTGTTTCGCCAAGTGATGGATATAATTTGAAATTTGTTCCTGTAATTTTGTCGGCACTGATGATAAAACCGCCTACTCCAGACAGTGGGAAAGCGGCAAAGACCGTGCCCGACATGAACAGAACCAAAAGTAACGCAATCAGCCCTAACATTCCTGCTCCGCCAATGATCCCAAGGCGCTTCTTGTTCACATTTAATGCGTTTTCCATCATAATTTAACCCCCTTTTTTACAAAATCCCTATTTCCCCCAAAATAAATACCTTTTATTTTTAAGAATATATTTATTATTCAGAATATTGTCAAGCCGTTTTTCCATCTCCAACGCATGAATCGACTAAATGTTTGGAAAATCGGGCCATTCACGGAAACGTCCCTTCGAATCGCGAACTTTGGAAATGATGGAGTCGGGAGGTTGGGAAAAACCGCCACCTCCCCCTTTCACCTGATTTGGCATGACTCTTCGAAATCTTGAATCAACGAAGTAATACTAGACGTCCGGAAATCGATATCATCGGTTCTCTTTCCACACATTTCCATATCATCCTAATCTTTGTTTTCCAAAACGTTCTAGCTCTCTACCTCTGTCAGCGCTTTTTCAAGCTCATCAATACTGTCATATTTCTTCGCCCGGTCGATTTGTTTTTTCCGGATATGGAACTGTTTCACCGCATAGTTCTTTAACATGTCGTAGTCTACTTCTAGCATCCGTTTCGACGCTAACATCCTTTTTTGTTGTTCTCCTAACGACACTAAATATTCGACATAGCCGAAGGCATGTTCCCACAGTTCATCCATATAATCAATGAACACCTTATAATGGACATCATTGCCGGCAACAAGCCGCTGAATCGTGTAAATGCCAAATTGGATATGACGCCCTTCGTCCATATTCAAGTAATCAATCCCTTGCAAAATCCCTGGAAACAATCCCGCTTTTTTAAAAATTTGCCGGAACGCATAGTACCCTGATTCCGCAAGGGTCCCTTCGACAATCATGTTATACACGGTGGCCGCCCGAATGACCGCTTCTGGAGAATCATCTGTATTCAAGCGGTTCATCGACTCCGGCAGCGCTTCGTAAAAAATCCGTTTGTAACTGTCATTATGGAAAACCGAAAGGTCCATATCACCGACGCCGACCGCTTGCTGCCAGCGGGAAAACATTTCCGCATGTTTCGCCTCGTCATGCAAAAAGGTAGTCAAAAACATCGTGTCTTCTAAACGGCCTTGGCGTGCCATCGCGTTAATCATCGGCAAAATATCTAGCGTCACCGCTTCTTCGCCAGCTGAAAAACCGGCGACAAGCGGCAATGAAGCGATTTTTTCTCCATCACTTAAACGTTGAAAATCTTCTTGGTCTTGGCTGAAGTCAATATCAGCCGGATTCCACTTTCCTTGTTTTTTCGCCTTTTCATACAATTTATACATTGGATGATCCCACTGAATCGTTCCTTTCACCGTTTGAAAACTTTCGTGGTAAAACATTTTTCCCCCTCCTATCATTTTGAATAGAAGCGATAAAGTACATTCCAATCGTTTGTCTGTCCAGTGTAAACTTCCCATTTAAACCTTAACCTTGTATATGTTTAGAAAAACGTCATCGGTCGATCGTTCAAGTCGCAAATGACCGATTTCGTTTCCAAGTAACTATCGAGTGCCTGAACGCCTAACTCGCGGCCAATGCCGCTCTGTTTATAGCCGCCAAATGGCAAGGTCGGAGAAAGCACTTGATAAGTATTAATCCATAATGTTCCACTTTTGATCCGCCGCGCCATGTTGAGTCCCCTTTTAATATCCCGTGTCCAAACCGCCGCCGCTAAGCCGTAAATCGTTTCATTGGCAATTTGTACGGCTTCATCATCGTCTTTAAACGGAATGACGCTCACAACGGGGCCGAAAATTTCTTCACAGGCAATCCGCATAGTCGGAGTAACGTCGGCAAAGACCGTCGGTTCGATAAAATAACCATCAGTGAGTCCTTCGGGCACACGGCCTCCTGTTAATAACGTCGCCCCTTCTTCTTGGCCGATTTCAATATATTGTAAGATTTTCTCATGTTGAGTTTTGCTGATGACGGGACCAAGGTCGTTTCGCATGTCAGTGCCAGGCCCGACTTTTAACTTTTTCGCCTTTTCTACCAACTTTTCAACGAATGAATCATAGACCGAATGATGAACCAAAATGCGGCTTCCCGCCTGACACACTTGCCCGGAATTATAAAAAACTCCAAACAGCGCACTTTTCGCTGCATCTTCGATATCGGCATCGTCGAATATAATGTTCGGTGACTTGCCGCCAAGTTCTAAAGATACGCGCTTAATATACGGAGCGGCCGCTTGTAAAATATGCCGGCCGGTCGCTGTTTCTCCGGTAAAGGCAATTTTCGGAATCCTCGGATGTTTGACGATCGCCTTTCCCGCCTCATCCTTCCCCGGGAGGACGTTCAGCACCCCTTCGGGAACGCCTGCTTTCTGACACAACTCGGCCAGTTTTAATGCCGTTAACGGGGTTTCCGGCGCCGGCTTCAAAATCATCGTACACCCTGCCGCAAGGGCTGGTGCCACCTTCCATGTTGGCATGAGCAGCGGGAAATTCCATGGGGTAATTAACCCGGCAACACCAATCGGTTCTTTCATCGTCCATGCCATATAATTCGGTGGTGCTCCGTTTAACGAAAACGGCAGCACGTCTCCTTGGGGCTGAATGACAAGTGAAGCAAAAAAGTCGAAACAATCGGCGGCCATCGGAATTTCCACGAACAACGCCATATTTAGCGGCATTCCGTTTTCGCGTGTCATTATGTGCGCCAACTCCATGTGGTGCTTACGGATTAAGTCAGCCACGTTCCGTAAAATTCTTCCCCGTTCAAGCGGAGGCATGGACAGCCACCTTCTGTCATGAAACGCCGCCTCAGCGCTTTTCACCGCCTCATCGACATCTCTCTCCCCCGCATTGGCGACACGCGCCGTGACTTTTCCTGTTGCCGGATCGATGACATCAAACGTTTCATCGGTCGCGGCCGGCCTCCATTCTCCATTCAAAAACACCCCGGCTTCTGTCGTTTCCATCGAAATCATTGCAATGTTCCACCCCCAATGATTAATTTCGTATGAACGAGCAACGCACTTTTCGCTTCCCATGGGATCAAATTTGTGCAGAGGACCTACCCTCATTTCGTTTTAGGCCAACAAGTCTTCCCGGCCTAATTTCTTTAAATACTCGCGGTATGCCGGATAAATCGCATCCAATTGCGGCAACACTCTCAACGCGTTGGCCAACGGGCCTTGCACTTTAATTTGTTGGCGAGCTAGAGCCTGCTGCAAATCCAACTTTCCTAGCCAAAATTTATGGCCGACATCGGCGGTTTGTTCAAAAACAAGCTCCGGACGTAAATCATGATCCCCGCAAATCACTTTCAATCGGCCGTTTTCTTCCGCCCACGTAATCTTGCCTTCCGGCTGGTGAAACACGTACTGGACAAAGGCGTCGTACCCTTCGGATATTTCGGTAGAGGAAATCATTTCCTTTGATTCTTCCCTTTCAGCAACCTCTTCAAAAAATCCTCCGAGTATGGCATACAATTCTTTTTCATCTTTAAATAACGGCATATGTTCAACCCCCATTTCATAACCGATCATTCAGCAAACCGAATGACGCCGCGGATGTTTTTTCCCGCCTTCAACGCTTCAAATCCTTCATTAATTTGATCCAATGAATAAATTTGGCTCACTAACGGTTCCAGTTGTAATTTTCCGGCCGCATATAAATCGAGCAGTTTTGGATAATCGACCGGAGGATTCCCTTGCCCAAGCCAAGATCCGGTCAATGTTTTCGATTGAGAAGGCAAGGAAAACGCATTGACGGCAACGTTTTCGTTTGGCGCGGCAATGCCGACGATCACCGTTGTTCCGGTTTTTCTCGTGATGTTATACGCTTCAGCCATCGTCTCTGGCCGACCGATGGCTTCAAACGCATAATCCACACCATGGCCATCCGTTAAATCTAGTACGGCGCTGACAACATCTTCTTCACCGGCATTGATCGTATGCGTCGCCCCAAACTTTTTCGTCATGGCTAACTTTTCTGGCACAATGTCAATGGCAATAATTTGCTTAGCCCCGGACAAGGCGGCTCCTTGAATGACATTAAATCCAACGCCGCCGGCACCGATCACCGCCACCGTGCTTCCCGGCTCCACTTTCGCCGTCTTGATGACCGCGCCGACACCAGTCATGACGCTACAGCCGACAAGCGCCGCCAATTCAAACGGAACGTCGGCTCGAATCGGGATCGCTGCTCGTTCAGGAACGACCGTATACTCACTGAACGTTCCTATGGAAAGGAATTGGTAGACCGGCTTCCCACCAAGCGAAAAACGCGTCGTTCCATCAGGCATCGTTCCCATTGCTGTTAATTTAGCCGCTTCATCACACATGTCGGGCCGCCCGATTTGACAATAGTAGCACGTCCCGCACGATGGCACCCAGTTTAGCACAACGTGATCGCCAGCTTTCACACTCATAACTCCTTCACCAACAGCATCGACCACTCCGGCCCCTTCATGGCCGAGAACGATCGGCACCGGCAATGGCAAATGTGCATTAACAACATGCAAATCGCTATGGCAAATGCCGGCCGCTTTCATTTTCACCCGAACTTCGCCTTTGCGGGGCGGTTCAAGTTCGACATGTTCAATTCGCAGTTGTTCACCATAATGGTGTAGGACAGCTGCTTTCAATCCTTTCCCCCCTTTTTTCCGTCATGAAAAACAATCGATTGCTTTCTCGTTGTCATCACGGTTGTTTTACAGTTTTTCTAACTCCTCCACTTTTCGTCTGTCCTCATGGCGCAAGGCGTTCAAATACGCTTCCCACTGTTCTTTCAAAGCCGCTCTCATTCTTAAAAGCCCGATAACAAGCGGCCGTGTCGAATGATCATTCAAAAATACTTCTCTCAACACATCGTTAATGTCTTCTTTCTTTCCCGGAATGCCGTGATCTCTGCCGTATAACAAATGCTCTTCTAAAATCCGTTGAATTTGCGGATTTCCAGGGCCGCCGCTTTGCCGATAAAACGCTGAAATTCGTTGCGACATCGTGGCCATTTTCCGGTCTTCTTTCAATGTCGCTCCACCTCCTTCTATGAAAAGATGGACGTTAAAACAACGATCGATGTTTTCTTGTACGGAACAAGCGCCAAATCAGGAAGATAACGAGAATGATTGAGACGGTCAATCCGACGTTGGCAATCGTTTCCTTACTCATCCATAGAAATGTCCCGTTCGGAATGCTCGAGATAATGAAACCGCTTGCAACAATAATGGCAAACGTGACAAGCGCCAATGCCAACCGATTCGCTATTTGGTTTAATATATTGCGGATCACCGGATCAGGTTGGATTTGCATATTGAGCCGCAATTTATTATCCGCCAAAATTTCCATCACTTTATTGAAGCGGCGTGGGAATGTCGCCACCATTTCAGACGACTCAGCTAACAAACTGGCGTTGGCTCGAAAATTAAATCGCTTGCTAAGTATACTTTTCAAAATAGGGATTTCATAAGCCTCGACGACTTGGCCGTAAGAGATTTCCGGGCAAATCCAGCGCGCTGTTCCTTCTGTCGCGGAAAACCCTTTTGCCCATAGCGCCAAACCATTCGGAATTTTGCAATAGTTTTTGATTCCGATGGATATCGCTTCGAGTACGAGACGGCCATAATTATAACGAGAGCTTCCTTGATGGGCGGAGACGTAATTCAAAACAAGTGTCCTTAATTCGTCTTTTACTTTGACGACATCGGTATAAATCGTCGGGGTCACGAGCTCCATAAACACTTCAGCGGCATCTTCGGCTTGGTTTAACTGGATATGCATAATCACCCGCATCAAAATTTGCGTCATAATGCTGTCTATGCGTCCGGTCATTCCCCAGTCAATGATGACCGCTTTTTTCGTATGTTTATTGATCATGATGTTCGATCCGTGGGCATCGGCATGGTAATGGCCGTCTAGCATCGTTTGAACGTAATGATGGACGAGGTCGATCATAATTTTTACCCGTTCTTCAAAGGTGAAAAAGTCAACCGGGAAATCTTTAATAAGCCATCCATCAATGTATTCCATGATTAGAACGTTTTTCGTCGCCTCATACACTTCAGGAACGTCAACATATTCTGATTTTTTCCCGTATTTTTTCTTCATCTCCCTCATTTTTCGGGCTTCTTCCATCATGTCCAACTCATCCATCGCACTGCTGTAATAGTCTTGAACCAATTCTCTGAAATCGAGCGCCGCTTGCAGTTCGGGCGGTAAACGTTTTTGCAGCCACGACGCCATCTTCTTAATGACAATAATGTCGGTTTGAAACAGTTTCTCTACAGTGGGGCGCACAACTTTCAACGCCACCATTGGCCCGCCTTTCAATTTGGCCTTATACACTTGGGCGAGCGAAGCCGAACCGAGAGGCTCTTCGTCAATCCATTCAAACGTGTTCGCCCCGTCGGGAAGTTCCTTCTCGATGATATATTGAATCTTGGAAAACTCGATTGGCGGCACTTTATCTAATAATTTCTCCAATTCAAGGGTAATCGGTTCGGGCAATAAATCTTGGCGGGTCACTAACACTTGGCCGAGCTTGATAAACGTTGGTCCTAACTCTTCAAAAGCCAACCTCAATCGTTTCCCGATTTTCCACAAGTATTCGTTTTCGTGTTGGCTGAGCTTTCGTTTCCCGGCCAATTTTTTGGCCATTACATCTTTGATGAGCATACCTAAGCCGTTTTTGGCAAAGACGGAAATAATTTTCCGACTCCGCTTTCCTATTGTAATCTCCGCAATTTCCTTCTCAATGGCTTCGCCGACTGCCGATAAGGCCGAGAGACACTCTGGACCTGTCTTTTCGACGGAAGCGTTCAAACCGTATCCCTCCCTTCCTGTCTATTCATGCGTCCTCGACCGTTACAATCTCTCAATGATCGTTGCCGTCGCCATGCCAAAACCGATGCACATCACTTGCAGCCCGTATTTCCCGTCCATATCTTCCAATTGATGAAGTAATGTCGTCTGAATGCGCGCCCCACTCGCGCCGAGCGGATGCCCAAGCGCAATAGCTCCGCCCCGCGGATTGACCTTTCTCATGTCTGGCTCAAGTTCACGTTCCCACGCTTTGACGACGGAAGCGAACGCTTCGTTCACTTCGATGACGTCCATTTGCTCCAAAGTGAGCCCCGCTTTATGTAATACTTTCCGTGTAGCGGGAATAATCCCCGTTAACATCATCACTGGATCTTCGCCGACCACCGCCCGGGCGACGATGCGCGCCCGCGGCTTAAGACCGAGCGCTTTTGCTTTTTCTTCTGACATGAGCAGCAGCCCCGCTGCCCCGTCGCTTACTTGGCTGGAATTTCCTGCTGTCACTACACCGCTGTTCGGCTGGAACGACGGCGTCAGTCCGGCTAATTTCTCCATTGACGTATCTCTGCGAATCCCTTCATCTTTATCAAAAATGAACGGTCCGTCTTCCCCTTTCACCTCGATCGGGATAATTTCCCGTTGAAACCACCCTTTATCGGTCGCCTCTGCCGCTTTTTGATGGCTTTGAAGCGAAAATTCATCCAATTCCTCGCGGGAGAGGTTCCATTTTTTCGCGATCATTTCAGCGGATATCCCTTGTGGGACAATGTTGTACTTACTCGTTAAGTTTTTGCTAAATCTTCCCATATCGCTTCCCATCGGTACTCTTGTCATGCTTTCCACACCGCAAGCGATTGCAATATCGATATCGCCAGCGAGAATGGCTTGTGCCGCTGTATGAATGGCTTGCTGGCTCGAGCCGCACATGCGATTTAGCGAAAAAGACGGCACTTCCACTGGAAACCCGGCTGCAAGTACGGCTTGCCGCCCAATGTTTCCGCCTTGCTCCCCCGTCATCGTGACACATCCGACGACTACATCTTCCACGGAACCCGCTTCAATTCCGTTTCGTTGTACGAGTGCCTGAAGAACTGGAACAAGCAAATCAACCGGATGCATGTTCGATAAGGAGCCTTTGCGGCGGCCGATGGCCGTACGTACAGCGTCGACAATCACGACTTCTGGCATCATATCCTCCTCCTTTCTCCTGTTAAAATGTAAACAGCTCGATGCCCCCAGACACATTCAATCCAATCCCCGTGATATATTTCGCTTTGTCGGAACAGAGGAAGGTGATGGCATTGGCAATATCCTCCGGTTCTCCGGGACGCTTAAACGCCGTCCGTTGAATCATTCGTTCGTTCATTTTTGGATTGCCCATGCGGAACGCTTCTGTATTAATGATCCCGGGGACAATGGCATTGACCGTAATCCCGTAGCGCGCTCCTTCCAACGCCATACTTTTCGTAAAGCTGAGCAACGCACCTTTTGTCGCGGAATAGCTGGCTTGGCCGAATCCGCCAAGCGTTCCGGCGACCGAAGACATATTGATAATCCGGCCCCACCCTTGTTCTTTCATGTACGGCCACACCGCTTTCGTACAGTTATACGCCCCGGTTAAATTTACCTTTAAATCGCGTTCCCATAAATCATCGTTTTGCTTTTCAATTTGGGAAATATGGTCGAGTGTCCCGGCATTGTTAACAAGAATATCAATCGATCCGAACTCTTCTTTCACTCTCGCAAATACTTCTTTCACTTGTTCGCGGTCCGTCACATCCATCTTGATCGCTAAGGAACGGCGGCCCATGGCTTGAATTTCTTTTGCAGTTTTCTCGGCATACACGACTTTCGTGCTGTGCATCACTTGCGACAACGGCCCGTATTTTTGTGCCATGGCTCGGCTTTCCTCATCAGATTCAATAAGTATGTCGGTAATGACGACATCGGCTCCCGCTTCGGCTAGCGCTAAGGCGTCCGCACGGCCGATCCCGCGGGAGGCTCCCGTCACTACCGCGACTTTTCCTTTCAATAACTCAGCCCAAGAAGACATCTTCATCCCACCTCTTTTCAATGATTAGCGGAGAAATTGAGGTTTTTTCTTTTGGAAAAACGCCGCCAGCCCAATAGCGGGTTCTCCCGTCTTGAATGTTTCGGCAAAGGCACGCGCTTCCACGCTAAACCCGTCCTCAGACAGCCCTTCTGCCGCATGAATGGCCCGTTTGGCGAACCCCATGGCTTTGACTGCTCCTTCAGCGAGCTGCTCCGCAAACGCCGTCGTTTCTTCCACGAGCTTCTCTGGAGTTGTCACCTTGTTAATTAATCCGATTTGCAACGCTTCTTCAGGATCCAACCTTTTCGCCGTAAAAATGAGTTCGGTGGCTTTCGCGCGTCCTAACAATCGCGTCATTCGCTGTGTACCACCCGCTCCCGGAATCAAACCGAGCGACACTTCTGTCAGGCCAATTTTCCCTTTTGACATGATGCGGAAATCGCAAGCTAATGCCAGTTCGCAGCCTCCGCCTAACGCATGGCCGTTGATCGCGGCAATAACCGGTTTCGGCAAGGTAGCCAAACGGTCGAAACATCGTTGCATGCGCGCACTTTGCTCGGCAATGCCAGCTTCATTCCCAGCGTATCGGCTACCGCTTTGGATCATCGCTTTTAAGTCCGCCCCAGCCACAAATGTCTTTTCGTGGGCAGATGTAATGACAACCACACGTACAGAAGGGTCCGCCTCAAGCTCATCTGCTGCACGTTCCAAATCGCGCATCAATTGTTCGCTGACGGCATTAGCCGGAGGATTGTCGATGACAACCCAGGCGACTCCTTTCTCTCTTCGATCAATGTGAATCGTTTCGTAAGACAACTTTTTTCCTCCTTTTCAAAATAACAGGTTCGAACAGCAAAAGCCCGGCCATCCTGCTTCAATGAATTGGTTCGCCTGCTCCCTCTACGTTTAAACGTGTACTCCATAAGGAGCATAAAGACGGCGTGCTGTCACTAAACGTTGGATTTGCTGCGTCCCTTCGAAAATATCGAATACTTTGACGTCCCGGTACAATTTTTCCACGAGATGCCCGTCGAGACCGATCGGGCCGAGTAATTCCAGACATTTCGAACAAACATCGAGCGCCATTTTGCCAGCTACCGCCTTGCATATCGCCGCTTCCATGGCGTTCGGCTGGCCGATATCCGCTTTCCAAGCCGCCTCCCAAGTGAGAAGGCGCGCCGCATCAATATCTTGCTCCGCTTCGGCCAACAGTTCCGCCGCTTCGTAATAGAGCCGTCCTTGCTTCGGATATTCTTTTCTGACTAAATCAACGGTATATTCATACGCGGCGCGGGCAATGCCAATCGCCATCGCAGCCACGATTGGACGCGTGCTGTCAAATGTTTTCATGGCCACTTGGAACCCGGACGGCTTATTGCCGCTTGTGCTGTACAGTTCTTCGCCACCGAGCAAGTTTTCCTGAGGGACAAAACAATTTTCAAACAACAATTCCGCCGTCTCATTCGCGCGCAAGCCCATTTTATGAACAAGACGGGTGCAGCTGAATCCAGGTGTGCCTTTTTCGACCACAAAGGCTCTATGTCCGGCACGTCCCATGTTGGGGTCGATCGTCGCAAACACCACGGTCCAAGAGGCACGGGCACCGTTTGTAATAAAAATTTTTTGACCGTTCAACACGTACCCCCCATCCACCTTTCGGGCGGTGGTACGGATCCCCGATACGTCGGAACCGGCTTCGGGTTCCGTCAGTGCGTAAGCTCCCCAGCGCGGCTCGTCTTTCGTAAATATGGACAGAAACCGCTCCTTTTGTTCGGGTGTACCGCTGCTTTGGATCGGGGGACCGCCAAGGCCTGCTCCCGGAAGAGATAATGTAATCGCCGGGCATCCCCACGCCAACTCCTCAGTGGCGATGACCGCCATCCGATTTGCTTCCTTTTCCGATTTCTTGCCGTTTTTTTCTCCCGTTTTCGCCGTTCTTCCCCCGCCGCTAAAGGAAGAAGTGTTGAGATGGATACCCATTTTGTTCACTTTATTCAACCACTCATCGGGCACTTTCCCTAACCGATCCGCTTCCATGGCGATCGGGCGAATTTCATGTTTGGCGAACCAGTGGACCAATTCTTTGATTTGCTTTTGCTGTGGCGACAGTTCGAATGAAATCATTGGGCGACCCTCTCTTTCTGTCTGTTCATGATTTGTTCACCGCGGCGGACTAACAAATCTCTTTCCCTACCATATAAAGCCACTTGCGCTTGTGCGTCCCTCATCCACTTTTCCACCGGATACTCTTGCACATACCCATGCCCGCCGAGCATTTGTACGGCACAATCGGTCACATGCCGAAGAGAACGATGAGCACGAGATAATGCTCGCAAGGCATGGCCTTCCGCGTCGCTTGCTTGTTCATCCACTTTGATCGCCGCCTGCCAGACGAGGTGCTTCGCCGCCTTAAATTCAAAAGCCATTTCGGCAATCGTGAAGGAAACCCCTTGAAATTTGGCAATTTCCTGGCCAAACGCTTGGCGTCCTGCGGTATATTCGATGGCGTAATTTAATGATGCTTCCATTAATCCAACTTCTTTGGCGGCTTCGAGTACACGAAGGCGCTGTTGAACGTTTGCAATCAGTTCGCTTGCTTCCTTTCCGCGAGCAATGACTTGTTCCGCGCCAACATGGACATCAGGAAAGTGCAACCGGCCAAGTCCAGCTGCGAGTAATCCTAAACGAAAGTCTCCTTTTAACACTTCCCAATGTTTATTTTCCAACCATAAAACAACGCATTCACCTTTCGAATCGACAGCAGCAATAAGGACGTATTCAGCGGATGTGGCCAAACGAACCGGCTGCGATGTCCCTTTGACAATGTATCCGCTGCCATTTGCACGAATGTCGAGTTCCGACGCCCAAGTGGCGTTCCTATCCGTTGCATCAATGAAAGCCACGCTCGGCCAACAACCGTTCCGACCGGATGATTTGTACGATTGAAGCAACGGATGATCCGGTTGAAGGCGGATAAATGACGCCGTATCTCCTGGTCCCGACAGTCCTTGAACAATCCCTAAATCCCCGTAACTCAATGCCTGTAAAATTTGCACTTGAGAAATTAACGGCAGTTCAAGTCCTCCCCAGATTTCCGGAAGTTCAAGGGTCGAAAATCCTAATTCCCCAACCATTTTTATAATAGAAGCGCTTACAGAACGGTTCGCTTCACACTCTCTTGCCGCTGGACGAATATGTTCAACAGCGAAGTTTCTTGCTAAATCATAAAACGCTTGTTCTTCATCGGTAGGATGAAACGAGATCAAATCATTCTCCTCCTTAACTTCCGACGTTCCCGAATAATATTGTTAATATTCAGAAATTATCAGGCCAAAAATGCCTTTTTATGTTTGCGTAGCTGTCTCAAATTCCTTTGCCCATTCGCGAAGTTTCTTTTTATCGATTTTTCCGATTAAATTTTTCGGTAAGTATCCGACGATTTTGATGAATCGCGGACTTTTATGTTTCGCGACTTTCTTTTGGCAAAACTCAATTAATTCTTCTTTTGTCGTTTGTGCACCCTGGCGGAGCACGACATAAGCGGCCACTTCTTCGCCCATTCTAGGAGACGGTACGCCGACAACGCCGGCTTCGACGACGTCAGGATGAACCATGAGCAATTCCTCGAGATCGCGTGGATAAATATTAAATCCGCCGCGAATAATCACATCCTTTTTCCGGTCAACGATAAATACATAGCCTTCCTCGTCGATCCGGGCCATATCGCCGGTGTAAAGCCACCCATCCCGAAGAATTTCCCGGCTTTCTTCTTCCTTGCCGTAGTAACCTTTAAAAACATTCGGGCCGGAAACAATCAATTCCCCAACTTCATTGGGCGGAAGGCGATAGCCGTTTTCATCGACGACGGCGACTTCAATTCCCGGCAACGGCAATCCGACGGAACCTGGCTTTATCGGTTTCGATGGATCGGTGGCTGTAACGATCGGAGCTGCCTCGGACAGCCCGTATCCTTCTAAGATGATACAGCCGAATTTTCGTTGGAAATCGTAAGCCAGCTGTTTCGGAAGAGACGCCGAACCTGAAACACAGACAATAAAGCTCGACGTATCATACTCGTCGGCATCAGGATGATGATACAAGGCGTGAAACATCGCCGGCACCATCGCTGAATGCGTCACTTTATATTTTTCAATGGCTTCTAGCACTTTCACGGGATCAAAATAAGGCAAAAGTACAATTTTATCACCTAATAAAAGCGCGACATTCATCATCGTGAAACCGAAAGCGTGGGAAAACGGCAACACCCCAAGCGCCACACGTTCTTCTCTCAATTGTAAAATTTGCGCTGTTTTCGATGCCGCTTCTGCATTGGAATACAAGTTTTTATGCGTCAACACCACCCCTTTTGGATTCCCTGTTGTCCCTGCTGTATACAGCAAGGCCGCCTCATCTTCTTCACAGATAGGTACATTTGGCGCAGACGTCGAGGCATTTTCCATTCCCTTCCATAAAGAGTAGGGGGAATCGTGCCGATCCAATGTGAAGATTTTTGGCGGTGCCGATAAATTATAAACCGCCTCCTTCACCTTCGCCAAAAGCAGATCGGTGGTCAAAACAATTTTTGGCTGGCAATCTTGCAAAATATAATGAATTTCCTGCGCTTGCAAAAGAGGCATCACGGGAACGACTACGGCGCCTGCCTTAATAATCCCGCTAAACGCGATGACGACTTCAGGACAGTTCGGCATCGTGACAACCACGCGGTCCCCGCGTTCCACCCCTAACTCGATCAACGTATGCGCTAACTGGGAGGAAAGCTCATCGCAGTACGTATTCGTATATTCTTCACCCTCAAAAATGAGAACGGGATACATGCCGAATTTTTCGATATTATTAGACCAAATGTTTCTTAAATTCATTCCACGTCTCTCCTCAATGAGATTCATGTATAAGAAACCAGATGCCGGACATTTAATATGCTTTGAAGCTCAAGCCATCAGCTTCTTCCCGGCTTCTGGTTCTGCCCTTTCACCGTTTACTGTTTGGCGTGGTTGTAGGCTGACAACACTTCTTGAAGCCGTAAAGCAAGGCCCATGTCTCCGTCGATTTTGAGCTTTCCGCTCATAAAGGCTTCAGTCCCGTTCAATTCTCCTTCCACCAATTTTTTAAAATCACTCGAATCGATGGTGAGCGTACAATCGGACGCTTCCTGTTCGCCTTCGACGACAGAACCTGCATCAGGGCGAAGAATCACTTGGTAAACGCCAGCTTCTTCCCCGCTTAAGTTGAACTGATAGACAGCGACAATCCCATCAGCTCGAGAAGGATCCTCCTTGAGCTGCGAATCGATCATTTGAAAAATTTCTTTAACGGTTGTCATTGGATTCCCTCCTAAATTATTTAAATTATTTTCATGTTGGTTATAGTGTAAAATATTTAGAATAATACTAGTATTCCGAAAAAAGTCGGAGTTTTTTTTCGCAAACTCCCGTTTCCCCCCGATATTTATACGTATTTTTCCTTTGTGGCCATGTTATCTCTTCCGCGATGAAAACAAGAGGGAAAGCAGCCGTTGTTCGCCGATAAGTTCCAAGTAGCGGGGATATAAAGCAAAAGCGGGCATAATACTCTGCAGCATTTGTAACGCTTTCTTTTTCGACCCATTCACCTTTATTTTTCCCGTCATTAACGCTAGGGGGACATTTACATTTCCTCCCCAAAATTGATGCGCTATATCTCCCGTTGTTTTGACGGATACATCCAGTGATTTGATCGATTCACCAAGGTAAACCGTATAATTTCCCCCCTTTTTCGGCTGTCTGGCATCAATACAAATAAGAGCATTCGGTTGAGTAATTTCAAATTCAATGGCTATCCTAGATTTTCGAATTTTTTCGCCGATTTGATTCATTTGATCGACCTCATCACCATTTTCGTAATATGCTGGGCTATGTCCCCACCATTGCCTCAATTCCTGAATCGTTCTTGGACGGGAAGGGATCTTCATAAACTCGCCCACTACCCGATAAAAATGTTCCGCATCCTGAAAAACCGGCATGTCTTTTCCAACTCCTTCAATGGATTAAATCGTAATAGACAGTATGAAAGCATCTTTACGTACCTATTAAACTATTTTAAAAATGGTGCCTTTGCAACCCGTGGATTGAAGGGATTATCAAGATCAATTGGGATGATCCCCTCACTTTGGCGTAGTGAGACTGTGCTGCATTTGATATTTCGGTCACCGAAAATGAAGTGAGCACGTTTCGGATTGTAATCGTTTTTCTAATCTGTACGTACATACAATATTAGATTTAGAAAATAAAGCCTTCGTTTTCTTAACCTATTTCCTAAAACAACTAAATACGCAGCAAGGACAGCGGGTAGCTTTCGCTTTTACCCTATTGGCATGTTTTCGCTTTTTTAGTGGCAAAGAAAAAAGCAACCTTTTTTCATGTATTTAGAACATGAAAAAAGGTTGCTTTAAAAATTTAGGTTATCGTTAGATTTAGGTCACGTTTTTTAAATATATTCCATATCAAGAAATATTTGCTAATCTTACAACGTCCCGTGCGATCATGACTTCTTCGTTCGTTGGGATGACTAATACTTTGACCGGGGAGTGCGGATAGCTAATGAACGCTTCCTTGCCGCGCACTTTATTCAACACTGGATCCCAATATACGCCCATAAATTCGAGGCCTCGCAGCACTTTCGCACGGATGACCTCACTGTTTTCACCGATGCCGGCGGTGAAGATGATCGCATCGACGCCGCACATGCGCGCCGCATAAGAGCCGATATATTTATGAATGCGGTTAGCGAACACTTCGAGCGCCAGTTCCGCGCGTTCGTTTCCTTCGGCCGCCGCTTTTTCGAGGTCGCGCAAATCGCTCGACAGTCCGGAAATACCAAGCATGCCGCTCTTCTTATTTAACACTTCAATCACTTCTTCGGCAGTCATTCCTGTTTTTTCCATAATATATGGGATTAGGGCTGGGTCAATATTTCCGGAACGGGTACCCATCGCAACACCGGCAAGCGGCGTAAAGCCCATCGACGTATCGATCGATTTTCCGCCTTCGACCGCCGCGATGCTGGCGCCGTTGCCAAGATGGCAGGAAATGAGACGAAGCTGTTCAATCGGCCGGCCAAGCAATTCAGCGGCTCGTTGTGTTACATATTTATGAGACGTGCCGTGAAATCCATATTTGCGAATACCGAACTTTGTATAGTATTCGTACGGTAGACTATATAAAAATGATTGTTCTGGCATGGTTTGATGGAACGCCGTATCAAACACGGCCACAGCCGGCACATTTGGAAGCACTTCTTGAAACGCTTTAATGCCGACAATGTTTGCCGGATTATGAAGGGGAGCAAGCTCCGATACTTCTTCAATTTGCTTGAGCACTTCATCCGTAATCAGCACTGAATCGCTGAATTTCTCACCGCCGTGAACGACGCGGTGGCCGATTCCATCAATTTCATCAAACGAACGGATAATGCCATAGCGGATGAGCTTATCAAGCAGCATCTTCACCGCTACAGCGTGGTTTGGAATCGCTGTTACTTCCTGAATTTTCTCTCCGTTTACCGTAATCGTAAAAATCGCATCATCAAAGCCGATTCGTTCGACAATTCCTTTCGTTAACACCGTTTCACTCGGCATCTCAAACAATTGAAACTTTAATGACGAACTACCGGCGTTAATTGCTAACACCTTTGCCATTTTTTAACAGCTCCTTTTATACTTAACATGTTGTTACCATTAGTTTATTCGGTTTTGTATTATTTCACTATACCTTTTTCATTGTATGCTTGTTCGCCCTTTCTTTTCAAGCAAGTTCTTTGCTGTAATCGGTTGCAAATTTATGTTTTTATCTTTCGAAAATATAAATAGTTACTATCTTTCGAAAATAAAAACAGTTCCCGTCATGTACCGGGAACTGTTTTTATTTTCCTTTTTCTTCTGTAATCCATTCATCGATTTTTTTCATCATCGCCTGCATCGCCTGTTTATTGGAGAAACGAGGAAGTTCCACTAATAACGCTTTTTTCGGTGCTTTTACGTTTTCTCCTTTCTTTTGCAAAATAAAAATGCTTTTTGCTGCTTGTTCTGTTTTGAACATCGATAGCGGTAGTTGCAACAGCCCTTGAATCACCGCATGCTCTTTAATAAATTCATGCAATTTTGCCGCCTGGTCGCTTGAAAATAATGTATTTGGAATTAAGAAAAATAAGTAACCGCCTTCTTTGGTATAATACAAGCTTTGCTCAATGAACAAATGGTGGGCGTATGAATGCCCTTCTTCTGCTTTTAATACAAAGCGAGAAGCGTTTTCTTTATTCGGATAATAACCAACAGGCAAATCGCACACGACTACATCAGCAAGCTCTACAAATAGCGGCTGCAAACCATCTTGATTAAAAAGCTGAATCGCGTGTTTTTGCAAATTCGCGTTCACATATGCTAGCTTAATTAATACATCATCCACATCCACACCGTAACTTTTCGTTTGCTTTCCTTTAAGGTGGTTAAGCACCGTTGTCAGCAAATTTGCGGTGCCGACGGCAGGATCAAGAATAGTAAGGGCAAGATGTTTGCGGGTAAATTGATTGACTAAATAGCTCATAAATAAACTAACCGCATCCGGGGTCATCTGATGATGCGGTTGTGTATACTCTTTCATTCCTTTTAACACCGCTAGCTGAAAAGATTTGCGAATTTCTTCATTTGTAAAACGCTCTAGCTGTATGTCTGTATATTGTTTTTTTAGACGTTTCGCGTTTACTTCGCTCACTTCTTCTTGAAGAACATCGCCGTGAAACACGTTTTCTCCCGTTTCCGCCACTGCTTCTAAATAAGTGCATTGTAATTCATCTTGCAAGATTTTGGCCGTTTCGTCGAATAAGGTAAACAAGCGCTCTACTGGAGTTGCCATTGTTCCTCCACCTTTCCGTAAGTGTCCAATATTTTATTGTACGATGCGCACAATCCAATAGCAAGAAGGATATACAAACATGCGTGGATAAAACACGAAAAGACCTCGAACGAGTCGAGGTCTTTTCTTTATTTTGCTGATTTTGCTGCTTCAATTGCTGCTTCGTAATTTGGATGGTTCGTTACTTCCGGCACATACTCGACGTAAGTGACGATGTCATTGCTGTCAATGACAAATACTGCGCGCGCCAATAAACGCAATTCTTTAATGAGTACGCCGTACGCTTGTCCAAACGAAACATCGCGATGGTCAGAAAGCACTTGCACGTTTTCCACCCCGGCTGCCCCGCACCAGCGTTTTTGCGCAAACGGCAAATCCACGCTAATCGTTAATACTTTTACGTTGTCTAATTTCGCTGCTTCTTCGTTAAACCGGCGTGTTTGCGTATCACAAACTCCTGTATCGAGCGACGGCACCACGCTGATCAAGCGAACATGCCCTTTCGTATCCGCAAGCGTCACTTCGGATAAATTTTGATCCAATACGGTAAAGTCAGGTGCTTTATCTCCCACTTTTACTTCATTGCCGACCAATGTTACCGGTTTTCCTTTAAATGTCACTTGTGCCATTGGCTTTCCCCCTTAAAATATTATGTACTACTGTCATCATAAAGGGGATACCAAAAAATTTCAATGATTTTGATTTATTTAAATGTCAAAATCATTAGTTGGCGATGATCTTTCTGCACCATTTTTATTTTTCTTTAACATTGCTTGAATTTTTTCAATCGCCTGCGGTGCGACATCAAGAATTTTTTCATATAAATGCGTGCTCTCGTCAAGATGAAGCAGCTTGACCCCGGATGAGTTTACCACTAAAAACGCAATCGGAGTAATAGACACACCGCCGCCGCTTCCGCCGCCAAACGGATGTTCATCTGTTTGATTTTGACTTGCTCCTTGTTGCGCTCTAGCGCCATTACTTTTTCCGTCGATCATAAATTCGCTTCCGCCTGCCGCAAATCCAAATCCTACTTTCGAAACGGTTAAAATAACGCTCCCGTCCGGTGTTTCCACAGGGTCGCCGATAATCGTATTGACGTCAATCATTTGTTTTAAGTTTTCCATTGCGGTTGTCATAAGCCCCTGAATCGGATGATTGCTCATGCCAAATTCCTCCTAGTATCCTTCATTTGTTTGCTAGTATCCTTCATTTGTTTGCTGGGTAGCAAACGCTTTTATTTCCGACAAACGGTTGCCACGCCAATGTTTGATCACTCGTATTCCTGCTAATATAGCATGCCCGATTCGAAAATGAATCATACATATAAATTTTGTTTCCGAAACTGCTTGGTGAAAAGATGGAATGATCGTGATCATAGGAGTTGTTTTTAATTTCATATATTTGCTGCATACCGCCAGCACGCTATATTTTAACGACCACCCTAACCCGACCATCATCCCTGTCGTTGCCGCGTCCCCTGTTCCGATTTTCGTCTGCCATTCAAATTTTGTAATCGATACATGACGGAAAAAGTTTTTCATAATGTCATTCAAGTGCACAACTCGTTCTGTAAATTCTCTTGCTTTGCGAAGAATATTCATGATTTCCTTTGGTGTATATTTGCTTCGTTTTTCCTTGCTGTTCGCTGTATTCTCCATACTTTTCTTATGGGCAATAACGATACCTGGAGACGTTGACGTTGTTTCTACTTTTACTAGAGGGATATGGACGGTATAGCGAACGATTCCGAACAATGTGCGAAACGTAATTTTCCATTCATCATCATCTTGAGCATGTTGAAAAAAAATAGTCACCGATAATTTCATCATCGCCAACATAAACAAGAATAATAACAAAACCACAATGGCCGCTGCTACGATTTTCAACCTTCGCACTCCCCTTCAACATACCATTGTCACCATGTACAAAAAAAATAAACCTGCCGCAAAGGCAGATTTATTCATGAACGACAATCGTATCAGCAAACTGGTCATGCATTCCTTTTTTCTTTTCCGAAAATGCAACAAACAAAAAACCAATAAATAAAATTGTTTTCGCAATAAACTTCCCGATTACTTCGCGAAACAGCACCGTCGACCATGTCAACGGCTTCCCCGACTCATCGGCGACCTTTAGACCAAACACCATTTTTCCCAGCGTCTGCTGAAAAAACTTTGTCATAAGTACAAAATACGTATAAAATACCACTGTCGTCACAATCGTCGCCGGCGCAAACATATTCGTTCTCTCCGTTGGAATGCCGAGCAGATGAAAAAGTGGAAACACCAAGAGCCGATTAAGGCTTCCGACAACGAGCAAATCAAGCAAATACGCCCAGAGGCGCATCCAAAACCCGGCATACCTTATATGGGAATGCGTGTTCGTGCATGCCTCTTTTCTGATTTCTACAGGAACAGGCAAATATTCTCCAGTCATTTTTCCACTTCCTTTACTCCGCATATAAGTACATCAAACGCGGCGAAGACGGCTTTGAAAGCAACCGAATTAATTCACTTGCCTCATGCTTCGGCATCGCATTTCGATTTAGCGCCATTTGAAACAGGGAACCAAATGAAAAATCATCCGTATACTTCACCACTTGCGCATCCTCTAAATGATGGTCTTTTTTCAGCGCAGCGATAGTATCATCCAAATAACCAAACTCGTCAATCAAACGCAGTTGCTTGGCCTGTCTTCCGTCGTAAATACGCCCATCGGCAATTTTCCGCACTTCGCTTTCCGGGAGATGTCGACCTTCGGAAATCACTTTCACAAATCCCTCATAAGAATTTTGAATTAGTCGCTGCAATATTTTCTTTTCTGCTTCCGTCATTTTTCTTGCCGGATTCATTATATCTTTATACGGCCCGCTTTTTATCGTAACGAGCTCGACGCCGTATTTTTTGGCAAGCCCTTCGTAGTTTAAGCTTTGCATAATGACGCCGAGCGATCCGGTAATCGTTTCCGGGCTCGCAAAAATTTTATCTCCTGCCGTTGAAATATAATATCCTCCCGAAGCAGCCATCGCTCCCATGGAAACATAAATCGGCTTTTTTGTTTCTTTTTTCAGCTTTACCAGCTGGTCGTGTATCTCCGCACTTTCGACCACACCGCCGCCCGGAGAATTCACCCTTAGAACAATCGCTTTGACCGTATCATCCTTTTTCGCTTGCTCAATCATTCGCAAAAAAGATGGATGGTTATATCCCGATGCGGAAAATAGCGTTTCGGTATCCCCTGTATCTTGAATCACCCCGTTCACTTCAAGAACGACAATTTTTTGCAATGCATCTCCGTCTTCGATGACTTCTTCGCCAAATTCCTGCTCTGCCAGCGCCAGCCAGTTTTCCGACCATTTTTCCGCATCATTGGTTAATAGTGTAGTGATGACATTAACAAGCACAGAAATGACAAATAATGCAGCGGCGATTGCCAGAGCGATCCATCGCTTTCGGTTCATTCTTTTTCCCCCTACGAAAACAACGATATTTTTAGATTGACTGCAAAAGTGTTACACTAAATAATGTATACTCCCTTTATTGTACCATAATTACATATTCACTAAAATACACCAACAGGAGGTCTCCGCCATGGCAGACGGACAAAATCATCTTTATTTTTTTTATAAGCGGGATGAACAGCTAATCAAGCGGGTAGAGCCGCTCATTGCACTCGCCAAACAAGGTCCGTTCATCGTTGTCGACAATCATCAGGAAGCGAATATTATCATCAGCATTGGGGACGACGGCGCGTTTTTGCAGGCGGTGCGGCAGACAGGGTTTCGCAGTGATTGTTTATACGTCGGCATTTCTACGCTTCCTTCACGTGGATTTTACTGCGATTTTCAAATTGATGACATCGATCATATGGTAGAAGCAACGAAAAACTTGCAGCTCGAAGTAAGAAAATATCCGACGATTGAAGTCACCATTGACGATGCGGCCTCGTTTTTCTGTTTAAATGAATGTTCGATCCGTTCGCAAATTATCAAAACAATGGCGATGGAAGTATTTATTGATGATTTGCATTTTGAAACGTTCCGAGGCGACGGAATCATCGTTTCGACTCCGACAGGAAGTACAGCATATAATAAATCGGTAAATGGAGCGGTCGTTGATCCGCTTCTTCCCTGCTTTCAAGTAAGCGAGTTGGCGTCGCTGAACAACAACCGCTACCGGACGCTCGGCTCATCGTTTATTTTAAGTGGGTCGAGAAAGTTAACATTAAAAATTTTGGAAGAAACCAGCCACTTTCCAATTATCGGCCTTGATAACGAAGCATTAAGCATTCAACATATAGAGAAAATCGATATTAAACTAAGCGACCGAGTAATCAAGACCGTCCGCCTGAAAGACAATTCATTCTGGGACAAAGTCAAACGAATGTTTTTATAAGAGATTCATGCTAAGCGCGAAAAATGTGCTGCCTAAATATAAAAAGACTGTTTCGTGCACGAAACAGTCTTTTTTGTTTGATTATTGCTGCGCAAGGCGCAATTCCCGCTCGCGCAGTTCGACGCGGCGGATTTTTCCCGACGGTGTTTTTGGCAAATCGTCGACAAATTCAATTTTACGCGGGTATTTATACGGTGCGGTCAGCTGCTTGACATGCTCCTGCAGCTTTGGAATCAGCGTCGGATCATTTTTGTCGACTCCTTCGCGGAGAACGACAAATGCCTTCACGACGTGACCGCGAATTTCATCTGGGCTCGCTACCACCGCACATTCTTTGACAGCCGGATGCTTGATAAGGGCATCCTCTACTTCAAACGGTCCGATCGTATAGCCGGAGCTGATGATAATATCATCCCCACGCCCTTCAAACCAGAAGTAGCCGTCTTCATCCTTTCTCGCTTTATCCCCTGTAATGTAATAATCTCCGCGGAACTGCATCGCCGTTCTTTCCGGATCTTTATAGTAACACTTAAACAGTGTTGGTGTGTCGACATGGACGGCGATATCGCCAACTTCACCGACCGCACATGGCTCTCCGTTTTCGTTGATAATCTCAACGATGTTTCCTGGCGTCGGTTTGCCCATGGAGCCTGGCTTTATCTTCATTCCTTTCATCACACCGACAAGCAATGTATTTTCCGTTTGTCCATACCCATCGCGGACTTGAATGTTGAAATATTTCTCAAACGTATCAATCACTTCTCGGTTAAGCGGCTCTCCGGCTGATACGGCGCTGCGGAGATGAGGAAGCTGATAATCGCCGATGTTTGGCACTTTTGCCATCAGCCGATACTCCGTCGGCGTGCAGCAAAGCACATTTACTTCGTATTTGCTTAACAGCTGCAAATATTTTTCCGGGTCAAACCGGCCATAATAGACGAATCCCGTGGCACCTGAACCGAGCGTCGATAAAAACGGGCTCCAAATCCATTTTTGCCAGCCTGGGCCGGCAGTCGCCCAAACAAGATCATTTTCTTCAATACATAACCAGTTTTTCGCAGCAATGCGCAAATGCGCATACCCCCACCCGTGCGAATGAACGACCCCTTTCGGATTTCCGGTCGTTCCCGACGTATATGATAAAAACGCCATATCATCGCGGAATGTGCCGGCTGCCGCAAGCACATCGCTTTCCGCCTGCATCGCTTTCTCTAAATTGATCCAGCCGTTTGGCTCTGTTTGTCCCACGACGAATTTCACGATATGATCGATGTTTTCGATCGGTTCAAATTGATCGACATACGGCTCATAAGTGATAATCGCTTTGACCTCGCCGTGAGAAATGCGGTATTGCAAATCTTTGGTGCGAAGCATTTCCGAACTCGGAATGACTACCAGCCCCGCTTTTAACGTTCCTAAATATACTGCATATGCTTCGATTAAGCGCGGCATCATAATGAGCACTTTGTCGCCTTTTTCAAGGCCGCGGTTTAATAAAGCGCTTCCAATTTGATTGGCGCGTTTGATTAAATCGCCATATGTAATTTCTCGTGTTTCCCCTTGCTCATTTTCCCACTTTAAAGCAAGCTTATTCGGATTAGCCACCGCATGTTTTTCGATCTCGGACGTTAAATTATAACGTTCCGGAGCGATGAAATCTTCCCGCTTCATGCGCTTTCCCCACTCCCTTTGCCATAATCGTTCAGCAATGAACAGGCGCCATCTCATTGCTTGCTATTCCAATTATACAAAATAATTATTATATTTTGAATATTTTTTTAAAATAATAAAAGGCGGGGAAAACCCGCCTCTGTAGCCATGATATTCAATTAGAATGTTTGTTGAGTACCGCCTAATTGTTGTTGTGCCATCGCAACAAGGCGTTTTGTAATTTCACCACCAACAGAACCGTTAGCGCGAGAAGTAGTGTCAGCGCCTAATTTGACGCCAAATTCTTGGGCAATTTCATATTTCATTTGTTCAAGAGCTTGTTGCGCACCTGGAACAAGTAATTGATTCGAATTGTTGCTGCGTGCCATATGCTTTCACCTCCTTGTACCTATAGAATGTGTGAAAACATATGGCTTCATGCATCCATCATTTTGGTAAATTTTGAGATTTAGAATAACTGCTCAAACTCGTCTTCCGCTTCGAAATCTTCATCAATGACTATCGTTTCCGTATTGGCAATCGCCTTTTCTATCAATGGATCTAAGTCGACAGCACTTTCATAACGAAGCACTTTCTCTTTTTTCGGTTTGGTTTTTGGCGATTTTGGCGTAAAAATGGTGCAGCAATCTTCATATGGAAGAATGGAAATATCGTGTGTATCAATTTTTTTCGCGATCTCGATAATTTCAACTTTATCCATCGACACAAGCGGGCGGAGAATCGGAGTTGTTGTCACCTCATTGATGACAAACATGCTTTCCAGCGTTTGGCTTGCCACTTGGCCAAGGCTTTCCCCTGTGACAATCGCTAGCGCTCGCTGGCGCCGGCGCAAAGCATCCGTAATTTTTAACATCGCCCTTCTTGTCGAAATAAGTGAATATTCATCTGGCACTTGTTTGTAAATTTCCTGCTGCACTTCGGTAAATGGGACGATATGAAGTTTGATTTTCCCGCCGTACGTCGTTAATTTTTTTACCAAATCAATCACTTTTTGTTTTGCCCGCTCGCTTGTAAACGGAGGGCTGAAAAAGTGAACCGCTTCAATCTCGAGGCCGCGCTTCATCGCCAAGTATCCGGCAACAGGGCTATCAATTCCGCCGGAAAGCATCAGCATCGCCTTGCCGCTTGTCCCGACCGGCAGACCGCCGGCGCCGAAAATATCGCGGCATGTCACATAAGTACCATCTTGGCGAACCTCGACGCGGACGTTAATATCAGGATCATGGACATCAACGGTTAATCCATCTGTATTACGTAAAATATAAGCGCCGATTTCATGATTTAATTCGTCACTTCCATATGGAAATCGTTTGTCTACTCTTCGCGCGCTTACTTTAAACGTTTTTCCTTCGTATGGAAGCTGTTTCACTGCTGCCAGCGCTGTTTCTTTTATTTCGTTTAATTCATTATGGCACTTCATCGCCAAACTAAAGGAATGAATGCCAAATACAGTTTTTAGCTTTTCAATAATTGGTTCGTGCGGTTCTCCGTTTAATAAAATGTACATGCGATCTCGCATGTATTCGATTTGAATATTAGGAAACATATGAAGTTTTTTGGAAACATTATTTTTTAGACGGCGAACAAACACGTTGCGATTTCGGCCTTTTGTCGTCATTTCACCATAGCGGATTAAAATGCGGTCATATTTCATAGCAATTACCTCGTTACCTCACTTAATTTTTCAATAGCTTTTTTCATCGCAGCAACGGCAATCGGAATTTCCTCGAGCGTATTTTCAAAAGAAAGGCTGATGCGAATTCCGCTTTCTGCCCGTTCTTCCCCCACTCCCATCGCCAACAACGTTTTGCTTGGCGCTTTCTTTTTTGAGGAACATGCCGATGTCGTCGAAACAAAAATATCGCTTTTCGCTAACTCATGGACAAACACTTCCGGCTTCATGCCGTGTTTTAATGAAAAATTAATGATATGAGGAGCGGAGTGCTCCACCGGGGTATTGATTTGAATCTCTGGAATTGCTTTTAGTTCATTCAGCCATGCTTGCTTTACTTCATGTAGATAATCGATTTGTTTATCGTATTTTTCCAGCGCGATTCGCAGCGCTTTTGCCATGGCCACGATAGCCGGGACATTTTCCGTTCCAGAGCGGAGCTGCATTTCCTGCCCCCCGCCGGCGAGCAGCGGCGAGAGCCGAATGCCTTGACGAACGTATAAAATGCCTGCCCCACGCAATCCATGAAACTTATGGGCTGACATCGTGCACAGATCAATCCGTGCTTTTTTCATATCAAGCGGCACTTTGCTAATGCCTTGCACACGGTCGACATGGAAAATTGTTTTCGGATAATGCGCCAGCAATGCTCCGATTTCCTCGACAGGCTGAATCGCGCCAACCTCGTTGTTGACATGCATGACGGAAACGAGAATCGTATCTTCGCGAAGCGCCTTTTTCACTTGCTCGGCCGTGACCATCCCATGTTCGTTTACCGGCAAATACGTCACTTCAAATCCTAGTTGTTCCAGCTGCTGACAAGGCTCCGATACGGATGGGTGCTCTATGGCCGTCGTGATAATATGCTTGCCGCGATGGCGATATTGAAACGCCACCCCTTTGATTGCAAAGTTATTCGCTTCTGTTCCTCCAGATGTAAAAACGATTTCACTAGGCTTTACCTTTAAAGCGGCGGCAATTTGTTCGCGCGCCTGCGTTAAGAGACGCTCCGACTTCATCCCTAACTCATGCAGCGAGGACGGATTGCCAAAATATTTTGTTGCGACAGTGACAAACGAATCGATCACCTCAGGAAACGGTTTTGTTGTTGCGCTATTATCTAAATAAATCATCACGTCCATCCTCCGATTATCGTCCACCATGATACATTAGTAAATATAATAAAGAAAGCAATGAAACATCAACCAAAATATATTTTATTTACATTATTCACAAAAAAACCGATAAATATCTATTTGCATACAGCGATATTCATCGGTTCTCTTTACTATTTCTCACTCGAGCGCTCTTCCTGAAACATTTGCTGAACACGTTGAAATGCGCCAGGCTCCACCTTTTCTAAAGTGGCTACCGCTTGCTCTAACGCCTGCTCATAATCGTAATGGCGAAATAAAGATTCTGCTTCCTCCAGCCCCTCCTGCACAGCCGGGTAACGGCGGCGATAACGATTTCCGTACTGAATTACTTTTTCCACGAGCGAAGCTTGCTCAATCATTTCCTCCGTCCATTCGTATAGGCGCTGAACGGTTGTTTTTGCCTCTTCGAGCGCTTCGTTGACAGCAGGCATATTGAGCGGTTTCTCTTCAAGCCGCAACATCACTTCTTCCAAACGGCCTTTTGCCTCGGACAACTGCAGCGTATACGACTCCGGAAGCCCTGGCAATCGGCTTTTTTGCACAAGCCGCAGCGCCTCGGACAATTTTTTCTTCATTTCCTCTAATTTTTCGCGGGCAACCAACTCATCTTTGCGCAACGCTTGCAACGTTTCACGAAACTGTTCATGCTCCTCTTTCATTATTTCTATTTGCGCTACAAGCTGTTCCAGTTCTTCTTTTAAAAGCGAATATGCCGTTTTCGCTTCGAAAATGCGGGTCTGAATGATGTCAAACCGCTTTCTTAACTGGTGTATTTGCTTTTCAATGCTGCGATATTTTTCTATATCTTTTGCAGGTAAACAGTAGCTTTGCTGCACAAATAACGTTTCTTCACTCGTTTCCTTCGCTTCTTCATTCAGCATATGTAACATTTCTTCGATACGGGGCACTTCTGTCTTTATATATTGATGAGCAAGCACTTCTTTTTCCAGCAAATCATATAAAGCATCAATTTCTTCTTTTAATTCAGTAATCCCTTGTTTTGCTTCTTCAATCCGCAAATCGCGAATCATCTGTACGTATTGTTCGATTTTTTCCCGCTTTTCCTTGATTTGTTGCTCCATTTGTAAATGGTCAAGAATATAGCCTCCTTGCTCCATTTCCTGATATCCGTCAAAAAGCTCTTCCAGCTGTGCCGGAATCGTTGTCTGGCACTCTGTCAGCAATTCTGGAATCTCGTTCATCATCGCTTTCATTTCACTTAGCTCTTTTTTTAAGGAATGAACCACTTCCCTTGCAGCCAAATAGTTTCCCGTTGCGGTTAATTCTTCAAATTTTTTAAATAAAGTCTCCGCTTCTTCCAATTTTTCATCGAGCTTTGCTGCTGCAACGCCAAACGTATACCGGTAAGCGAGCAGCGTTTTCTTCGCCTCCCGATACATCGCACGCAATTCTTCTATTTCAACGCGGTTTTGTTCTTTACTGCCAATTAATTCATGTACTTCATCAATCATTAATTGCACTTCTTCTTCGATCTGACGCAGCCATTGGTCGATGTCACGCAGCAGCGCTTTCGCCTGCGTATAGCGGTATTTATCAAGCAGCGTCTCCGCATCGAATAATTTTTCTTCCACATCCGGCAGTTGAACAGCGACAATATCATCCCATTTTTGCCGCCACTGTTCAAACAGACGCTCTGTTTCCCCTGTCATGTTCAACTGCTTCACTTTCGAAAGTTCATCGGGCACCGGCCGGTTCATCAGCGCTATTTTCCATGCGTCCAAGCGGTCAATTTCGCGATACATTTTTTTCCGGTACATATGGTTATATATTATTGCTCCCGCAAGAAAGAGCAAAACAATAACTATAATTTTCATCAAATCACTAGCCTCCTTGCACTCGAGTTACTCATAAACGAAAAATGAGATGAATCGAGCAGGCAAACATATTTACATAATGTTTTTTCAATGTTTTTATGATACCATGTTATCGACATTTTTTTGACCAAAATTTTTATTTTTTTTACAGAAATCCTCATTTTTCTTTCTATTATACAATTTAGGAGGGAGCCGTTGTGCGCGACGGACACATTCATACCCCATTTTGTCCGCATGGAAGCAGCGATCCATTAGAACGCTATGTGGAAAGGGCCATTGCGCTTGGTTACAAAGAAATTTCCTTTACCGAACATGCACCGCTTCCAGAAGGATTTACCGATCCGACGCCATATCAAGATAGCGCGATGCGCCGCGAACAGCTCGATCAATATTTCACAGCACTTGACGATATAAAAGCCCGTTATCGAAATGATATTATCATTCATACCGGACTTGAAGTCGACTTTATCCCTGGATTTGAAGAAAAAACAGCACGGTTTTTAGAAGAGGTCGGTTCTTTCTTAGATGACAGCATTTTGTCTGTCCATTTTCTTTACTGTAAAGGTCAGTATGTCTGCATCGATTACAGTCCGGAAATGTTTGGCGATATCGTCCAGTTATTTAGCACCATCGACAACGTATATAAAACATATTACCATACCGTTTTACAGTCCATCCGCGCCAATCTTGGCCGATATAAGCCGAAACGCATTGGCCATCTTACACTCGTCCGCAAGTTCCAAAGACAGTTTCCATGCCCGGTTTCGATGGACGGGCTAGTGTTGCAGATCCTCGATGAAATAAAAGAACGCGGCTATGAAATCGACTACAACGGTGCGGGAGTCACAAAGCCGCTCTGTTTACAGCCTTATCCGCCAAATGAATTTATTCGTGAGGCAATGAAGCGAAACATCCGCATCATTTATGGTTCAGACGCGCACCGTGCGGATGATTTGCACCAGGGTGCAGACGAGATGATCAAAGAAGCGTTTTCGTTTGACAAGTTTTCATCATCGCCATAAAATTAACTCCATAAAATAAAGGAGGCGGAACAATATTGTTTCACGTTACTGCTTACAACGGAACCCGGGAAGAAAATTATGAGTTGGTTATTCAGCAGCTGCGCTCATTAATCGACGGAGAAACAAACTTCATCGCCAATTTGGCCAATGCTGCGGCCTTATTGAATCATTTTTTGCACGAAATTAATTGGGTCGGCTTTTATTTGACCGAAGGCGACGAGCTTGTGCTAGGACCGTTCCAAGGACTTCCCGCCTGCGTGCGCATTCCGTTCGGCAAAGGTGTATGCGGCACTGCTGCCAAAAACAAAAAAACCATCATCGTTCCAGATGTTCACCTTTTTCCGGGGCATATCGCGTGTGACGCCGCATCCCAGTCAGAGATCGTCGTACCAATGACGAAAGATGGAAACGTCATCGGCGTTCTGGATATTGACAGCCCGATCAAAAACCGCTTTGATGAAACAGATGGGCAATATTTAGAGAAATTCGTTGAGACAATTATTTCCACGTTATAGACGAGGAAACAACAAGTGTGAAGAAAGGAATCCGCCTATTCGGATTCCTTTCTATGCTCTATATTGATGGACATAATCCTTGACGAAGATGCAGTTTTTTCCTGTCCTTTTTGCCATATAAAGCGCCTCATCCGCCCGTTTAAATAAATCGTCTACTTCTTCCAGGCGATTTTTTTTCCAATAGGAAATACCGCACGAAATCGTTACGGGAGGATGTGTCCCCGTCCTTACCTTTTCGGCAAGACGATGGGCGACTGAAATGCCGGTAGCCAATGACACTTTCGGCAAATAAACGGCGAGCTCTTCCCCGCCCCAGCGGGCGCCGATGTCGCTCGAACGAATATTGGTGCGAATAATATTGGCCACTTGCACGAGCACCTCATCTCCCGCTTGATGCCCGTATGTGTCATTAATTTGCTTAAAATTGTCAATATCCACTAAAATAAGCGTGCCAAATGTATGATGGCGCATCGATTGTTTTAGTTGTTCATCTAAGTACCGCCGTGTATATAACTTCGTCAAATAATCGGTGACCACCAGCTTTTCCAGCTCTTCTCTTAAAATCGCATTCATAAATGCAAGGGTAGAATGTTGAATAAGGGACTGCAGCAATTTAAACATTTCAAATGTAAAATGGTACGGTTTATGATGCAACACAATACAAATCCCTTTCATCGCCCCATTTTGCACCATCGGCACAGCCATTAAAGAGCGATAAACAGGAACAGCCGGAGAAGCTTGAACATCCGCATCCCCAACAAAAATAATATCCATTTCTGCTTTCAGTTTTCTTTCGACAAATTCCACATACTTCTTCGCTTGCCGAGACTGAAAAAATGGAGTGCTTCCAGGCAGCAGTTTCCGCTTTTTTCCCTCAAACAAGAAAAAACCGACTTCATCGGCGCAAAAAGACTGCTTAATTTGCTTTACCATAAATTCAATTGCATCTTGCAGACGCAAATTCGTATTAAGCTGATGCATCGATTCGTTAATCAGTTGCAAATCAGCAACAAGACGGCGTGACTGTTCATACAGCCTGGCATTTTCGAGAGCGCTCCCAGCTGTATTCGCTAACAGCGAAATAAAATTAATTTCCTTTTTTGGAAATTTCATAATGTACGGAGCCGTAATTTGAATCACACCGTAAACACCTTGTCCTCCTTTAATTGGTGCATATAAAATGGAGCGACGCAGCGAAATGGAGTCTTCAAGCTGAATTCTTCCTGTCAAAAATGCTTGCAATGCCGCCATATTTTCCGCACTTTCATCAAATTCAAGTGTTTTGATCGGCAAATAATCGCAGTGCTGATTATCGTGCGACAAAAGCAAGCGGTATGTAAAAGATGGATATACTTGCTTAAGCGTATTAACAATTTCTTCTAATACGTTATCAATTTGCATGGAAGAATGAATTTTTGCCGCAAACTGATGCAACCGTTCATAACGTTTTTCATTACTAAGTCCTTGGGAGATGATGCGAAGTTTTTGGAACAGCATAGAAAAATCTTGCCTGATTTTCTTTAATAGTTGCTCGCTTATAGGTAAGTGGCGAGGATACACAAATTGCAACATTCCGATTGTTTCTTCCGAAAGGTGAAGAAAAATGCGCGCGGTGGTATATTCTCCATCCTCACAAAATTGAATCGCTCGTTGTTCATCATCTGCGATCGCCGCTATATCAACCGGCAAGTCAGAGGGAACGAAAGGAGAGCGGCTTGTTTCCAGCTCTGTCATCGCTTCCGGATAAAATGTTTTGCTTAAAGGATCAAACATAAAAAAAGAGACTTGTTCCATCATAAGTTCTCGTTTCAGCAGCAGCAGCAACTCTTTTATCACGCTGGAAAAATTATCATAACCCTCATATGTTAAAAACCAATGAAAAAATTTTTGCTTAAAGGCCTCATATACTTTCTCTTCTTCTAGTTTCATCGCCCTTTTCACCTAGACTGACGTTCTCATTCCAGTTAGAATGGAGTGATAACAAGACTTTTCTAAAAATTACATCTTTTATTATAGCATATTATCTCGAAATAAGGGAAATAAAATGTTGACTTTATCTGATAAAAATCATATAATACCCTTTGTGTAAAATATAGCAGCCTTAGTGCTCACCTTTATGGTTCCATTTTGTTCCTCGAATATCGAGGTGTATCGTGTAACTCTTAGCTGCTAGAGCGAGGATACATGAAAACAAAATGGCCATAATTGTTGATGCACGTCTGCTTTTATTTTACCCGAATAAAAGCAAAAGGAGGAGCAATAAATGGCTCGTTATACAGGTCCAACGTGGAAAATTTCCCGCCGCCTTGGAATCTCGTTAAGCGGTACAGGTAAAGAGTTGCAAAAACGTCCTTATCCGCCAGGCCAGCATGGCCCAGGTCAACGCAGAAAGCTTTCCGAATATGGTCTGCAATTGCAAGAAAAACAAAAACTTCGTCATATGTATGGCGTAAACGAACGCCAATTCCGCAAAACGTTTGAGGAAGCTGGCAAAATGCCTGGTAAACACGGGGAAAACTTTATGATTTTGTTAGAGTCCCGCTTAGATAACCTCGTTTACCGTTTAGGCTTTGCGCGCACTCGCCGTCAAGCACGCCAGCTTGTCACGCACGGTCACATTTTAGTCGATGGAAATCGTGTTGACATCCCGTCCTATCGCGTAAAACCTGGCCAAACGATTGCGGTTCGTGAAAAATCGCGTAACCTTCAAGTCATTAAAGAAGCATTGGAAGCAAACAACTTTGTTCCTGATTATTTAACATTAGATGCAGACAAAATGGAAGGCACGTATACTCGTTTACCTGAACGCTCCGAATTACCGGCGGAAATTAACGAAGCATTAATCGTTGAGTTCTACTCTCGTTAATGAACGATATCCCTTCAGAGAAGGCTCTGAAGGGATATTTTTTTCATAAATAAATCCTGGCATTGCCAGGATTTATTTGTAACGGATTAAGTAATATTTTTTCTTCCCGCGGCGAATGACCGTAAAGCGCCCTTCGATGCGGTTTTCTTTGGCGATGACGGCATTGATGTCTTGCACGCGCTTGCCGTTGACATAAATCGCGCCATTGGCAATGTCTTCCCGCGCTTGCCGTTTCGATGGCACAATTTTCGCCATGACAAGCAGTTCTACTAACGGAACTTCTTCCCCTTCATATTCAAAAGAAGGGACATCTTTAAACCCTTGTTCAATTTCCTCTGCGGACAACTCCGACACACTGCCGCTAAAGAGCGCCTCGGAAATACGAATCGCTTGCTTGAGCGCATCTTCGCCATGGACCAGTTTTGTCATTTCTTCCGCGAGCGCTTTTTGCGCTGCCCGCTGTTCAGGAGCTTCCTGCAGTTTTCGCTCAAGTTCCTCGATTTCGTCTTTGGATAAGAAAGTAAAATACTTCAAGTATTTAATGACATCGCGGTCATCGGTGTTAATCCAAAATTGGTAAAACTCATATGGGGATGTTTTTTCTTTATCAAGCCAAATCGTTCCGCTCTCTGTTTTTCCGAATTTCGTCCCGTCGGCTTTCGTCACGAGCGGAATTGTCAATCCGAACGCTTTTGCCTCTCCTTCGGTTTTGCGAATCAATTCCAACCCGGCCGTAATATTTCCCCATTGGTCACTGCCGCCGATTTGCAAGCGGCAATTTTCTGTTTGATACAATTTAAGAAAATCAAAAGCTTGTAAAATCATATAGCTAAATTCGGTGAACGAAATACCAGTTTCGATGCGCGATTGTACTGATTCTTTGGCCAGCATGTAGTTTAGCCCGAAGTTCTTTCCAACATCGCGCAAAAAAGTAATCACATCGAGCGAGCCAATCCAGTCATAGTTGTTGGCGATTTTCGCCGGATTTTCTTTCGCATCAAAATCTAAAAATCTTGCCAATTGCTCTTTAATCCGATTGCTCCACTGTTGCACCGTTTCTTTTGGATTTAATGTACGCTCGCTTTTTTTTCCGCTTGGGTCTCCAATTAATCCCGTTGCGCCGCCGACAAGCGCAATTGGACGATGGCCGGCTAGCTGAAATCGCCGTAGCGTCAAAATCGGTAATAAACTCCCGATATGCAAACTGTCAGCCGTTGGATCAAATCCACAATATAATGTTACCTTTCCCTCATTTAACAGCTGGCGCAGCCCTTCCATATCGGTAGCTTGGTTAATGAGTCCGCGCCACTCAAGCTCTTGCAGTAAATCCATCTTTACCCCACCTCTTTTTTATAAAATAAAAAACTCGCCCCCAAGTGAAGGGACGAGTGACAACCGCGGTACCACCCTACTTAGAAAGCTTCGCGCTTTCTCACCTCATTTGGATAACGGCGCACGCCGTCTTTTGCTACTTGGCTACTGCCGTTCGCAAAAGCTGCTCGAGGAGGTAATTCGCGTTTATCTATGTGCTAGTTCGCACCGACCACTAGCTCTCTGAAACAGGGAGATAAACACTACTTGTTCCTGTCATCGCTTTGTCCTATGTCATTTATGCTATACACTTTTTTACCACAACTTTTCTTGGTTTGTCAAATCGAGTTTTTCTCGTATACAAAATAGGTGAAAAAATGACAAAATGCCGCAATATTCAACAAAAATATGATATAATTATTTATATTATTCGTTGTATAGGGGGGTGCTCATGGAGCATAAAAAGCAAACATTTTCCCTAGAGAAGGCATGGCGCTATTTTTTTATTACATATGAAGTCGTTTGGAATCTTTTCCTTATTTTTTTCATTCTTATTCTTTGCCTCATATGCTTTGCCGTCGGTCTTGGCGCTGGGTATTTCGCTTCTTTGGTAAAAGACATGCCCATCCCTTCCTATAAGGAGATGAAAAGGGATATTTACGACTACGAAGAAACGTCGCATATTTACTTTGCCAATAACGTTTATCTCGGCAATTTCCGCTCTGATCTAGAAAGGGAGGAAGTCAAATTACAAGATGTTTCTCCGTATGTAATTAAAGCGATTACAGCAACGGAAGACGAATACTTTTACGAACATCACGGAGTTGTTCCAAAAGCGATCATTCGCGCGCTGTTTCAGGAAGCGACGAACTCGCCGCTACAAACAGGCGGAAGCACGCTGACACAGCAGCTTGTCAAAAATCAAATATTGACGAATGAAGTATCATTTGAACGAAAGGCAAAAGAAATATTGCTCGCCCTTCGCCTTGAAAAGTTTTTTAGTAAAAATGAAATTTTAGAAGCTTATTTAAATGTCGTCCCATTCGGCCGAAACGCATCAGGACGCAATATCGCCGGCATCCAGGCGGCTGCTCAGGGAGTATTTGGCGTAGACGCCAAAGATTTAAATCTAGCCCAAGCAGCATTCTTAGCCGGCCTCCCGCAAAGCCCGTTTGTGTATACTCCGTTTACAAGCGACGGCAATGTGAAAAAAGACTTATCTCCGGCGCTGCACCGGATGAAGACGGTATTGAATCGAATGAAGCAGGCGGGATATATTTCCGAAAAACAATATCAAGAAGCGTTGCAATACAATGTCGCCAAACATTTTGCACCGCCAAAACCGTCACCGTTTGAAAAATATCCGTGGCTGACGATGGAAATCGAAAAACGCGCTAAAGAAGTATTGGCCGAGGTATTAGCCAAAAAAGATGGGTATACAAAAGAGCAGCTGTTGCAAAATGCATCCCTTCACGAACGATATGTAGCAAAAGCGGAAAAACAGCTGCGCCAAAACGGATACAATATTTACACAACGATCGACAAAACGATTTACGACCGCATGCAAAAAGTAGTGGCCGATTACCGCTATTACGGCGATGACAAAATTCAATATGTAAAAGACAAAGAGACGGGAAAAATGGTTGCCAAGCGCGAGCCTGTCGAAGTCGGTGCGATTTTGATTGAAAATTCAACTGGAAAAATCATTAGCTTTGTCGGCGGCAGAGATTACAAACGGGAGCAACTCAATCACGCGACACAAGCATATCGGTCGAACGGCTCGACGATGAAGCCGCTGCTTGTATACGCACCGGCAATGGAGATGGGCATCGTCCAGCCCGGTTCCGTCATTCCAGATATGCCATTGAGGGTTAATGGTTATACACCAAAAAATGCAGATGGAAAAACGCACGGCCTCGTTTCGGCGCGGCGCGCTTTACAGTATTCCTATAACATCCCTGCGATCCGCACTTATATGAAGATCATGAACCAACATCCAGTAGAATATCTGCATAAAATGGGCATTACCAGCGTGGCAAAAACAGAGGAAAACCACATCGCCTTAGCGATTGGCGGAACTTCCACAGGGGTAACCGTCGAGGAAAATGTCAACGCCTATGTTACTTTTGCTAATTACGGAACGTTTGTAGACGCTTATTTAATCGAAAAAATCGTATCAAATGATGGACAAGTCATTTATGAACATCAGAGCGATCCCGTTCCTGTTTTTTCTCCGCAGACGTCCTATTTAATGATTGATATGATGAGGGATGTCATTCGCGGCGGTACAGCATCTTCTCTCCGGTCTTATTTAAAATTCCAAGCGGATTGGGCTGGAAAAACAGGGACAAGCGAAAATCAACAAGACTCATGGTTTGTGGCAACAAACCCAAACGTGACATTTGGAGTGTGGATGGGATACGATACACCTGCACCATTGCAATCTACGTACAGAGGACTATCTTATAGCAAACGAACTCAGCTGTTATGGGCGCAATTAATGAATTCCGCCTACGATGTTAATCCGCAGCTCATCGCGCCAAACAATCGCTTCAACATGCCCGGCGGCATCGTGCGGAGAGCCTATTGTACCGTTTCAGGGCTTACTCCGTCCAATGCGTGCCAAAAAGCCGGATTAGTTAGCTATGACTTGTACAACACAAAATTTACGCCAAAACAAGGAAAAGAACAGTATTTGATTGAAGGACGCTTCGTTGAAGTAAACGGCAAGCGGTACGCCGCGCTTGATACAACACCGAGCGAGTTTGTTTCCAGTGGAGTTATTTTAAATAGGGAAGTATTGAAAAGATGGGGAATGAATCGTTCAAGCGCTAGTGAATGGAATGGGATGCTGTTTGTTAATGAGTTAAAAGAAAATGGAAAAATCCCGGCACCACCGGCCATCCATCTAGCAAATGGAACCACCATCACTTGGCAGCCGCATTCGGAACACGATGTGATTGGCTATCGCGTATATCGCACTGGACAAGGCGGCGCGCCGCCCCAAGTTGTCGCGGTCGTCAAAGCTGGAAAAACGCTGTCCTTTGCCAAGCTGCAGCCTGGAGCGACCTATTACGTCACAGCTGTGGATATCAGCGGCAAGGAGTCGGCGCCGTCCAATACGGTTGCAGCTCCATTGCCTGGCGCCGCGAACCAAGCCAAAGAAAAAACACAAACGCCTGAAAAACAAAAAGATTAAAATAGCGAAAAAGCTGATCGAAACCGATCAGCTTTTTCTTAATCTTCCATCGTCGATAAATCGCCTGTCGGCAAGTTAAGCTCCCACGCTTTTAAGACGCGGCGCATAATTTTCCCGCTTCGCGTTTTTGGAAGTTTGTCGCGGAATTCAATTTCCCGCGGCGCTGCATGTGCCGCCAATCCTTTTTTGACAAACTGGCGAATGTCTTCTTTCAATTCCTCGGATGGTTCATATCCTTCCCGAAGCGAAATAAATGCTTTAATGATTTCCCCGCGCACTGGATCCGGCTTACCGATGACACCTGCTTCCGCTACCGCTGGATGTTCGACTAGCTTGCTTTCGACTTCAAACGGACCGACGCGTTCCCCTGACGTATTAATAACGTCATCGACACGTCCTTGGAACCAGAAGTAGCCGTCTTCGTCCATATAAGCGGAGTCGCCGGAAACATACCAGTCGCCGATGAAATACGATTCATATTTTTGCGGGTTGTTCCAAATCGTTTTCATCATCGACGGCCAGCCTTTTTTGATCGCTAAGTTCCCCATCCGGTATGGCGGCAGTTCGTTTCCTTGATCATCAATGATAGCTGCTTTGACACCAGGAATCGGTTTGCCCATCGAACCTGGCTTGATTTCCATACATGGATAGTTACAGATAAGATGCGCGCCCGTTTCCGTCATCCACCATGTATCATGAATGCGGCGCTGGAATACTTTCATTCCCCAGCGAATCACCTCTGGGTTTAACGGCTCGCCAACGCTAAGGATGTGGCGAAGAGAGCTTAAATCATATTTTTTAACAATTTCATCCCCAGCTCCCATTAACATGCGAAACGCCGTCGGTGCACTATACCATACTGTCACGCCGAAATCTTGAATCGTCTGATACCAGGCATCCGGACTGAAACGGCCGCCGACAATCACATTCGATGCTCCGCATAACCATGGACCGAAAATACCGTAAGAAGTGCCTGTCACCCATCCTGGATCTGCTGTGCACCAATAAATATCGTCTTCTTTTAAATCCAGCACCCATTTTGCCGTTTGATAGTGCTGAATCATCGCGTTATGAACGTGCAAAACTCCTTTTGGCTTTCCGGTAGAGCCAGAAGTATAATGCAAAATCAAGCCGTCTTGGCGGTCGACCCATTCGATATCAAAGTGCTTGCTCGCCTCATTCATCCGTTTCTTTAAGTCGATATACGGACCTTCTTCAACAATGTTATCCCCGACGAGGAAAACATATTTTAATTCCGGAAGATCGTTGACTGGAACGCGCGGCAGCAGTTCCGGCGTCGTGACGATCGCCTTTGCCCCGCTATCTTCGAGGCGGTCGCGCACCGCTCCTTCCATAAACGCCTCAAACAGCGGACCGACAATGGCTCCTGTCTTAATGATTCCGAGTACGGCGAAGTACAATTCCGGAGAACGCGGCATAAATACAAATACACGGTCTCCTTTTTCAATTTCCGCCACTTGTTTCAGCACGTTGGCTACTTTATTGGACATTTCCTTCATTTCTTTAAAGGTATATTTTTCGTTTCTCGATGCATCGCGGTAATAAAGCGCTACTTTATTTTTGCGGAACGATTCCGCATGGCGGTCAATCGCTTCATACGCCATATTGACTCTGCCGGTTTCAAACCAGGAAAACTCTTTCTCTACTTCTTTCCAATCAAAATGTTTATATGTGTCCTCGTAACTTTTTAAATTATAATCCCCTTGTACGACCGGTAGCACTTCTGTTTTCATTCTCCTAATCCCCCTTATGTAAGTGGTTACAATTCTATTATAGTATACAAAAGTTGAATTCTCAATTTTTTAAATATTTGCATGACATTTTTTTTGAAATTTTTTTGAAATCCGTTTATCTATTTACTTTTTATGTATAATGAAAGAAGAAAGACCTATCCAGGTGGTGACCGAATGGAACATAAAAAAACGTATAATGCCAAAGAATTAAAAACACCAAAAGGAACGCTGATTATTGAAGGCCCGATATCGGCTGAGAAACTAGCAAGTTATGAATTTCACCATGACCTGACATCCTTCCGCCAGCCTCCTCAGCAGCATCAAGCATTGATCGAAATTGCGAAGCTGCCAGAAGGAAGAATCATTATCGCCCGTCATCATCACACGATTATTGGCTACGTAACGTTTCTGTACCCCGATCCGCTTGAACGTTGGTCAGAAGGAAACATGGAAAATTTAATCGAGCTGGGCGCGATTGAAGTCATTCCGGAGTTCCGCGGTTATGGAGTAGGGAAAAATTTACTGATTGTATCGATGATGGATGACGCAATGGAAGATTATATTATCATTACTACCGAATATTACTGGCATTGGGATTTAAAAGGGACAGGGCTAACCGTATGGGAATACCGGAAAGTGATGGAGAAAATGATGAACGCCGGCGGGCTTGTTTGGTATGCTACCGATGATCCAGAAATTTGTTCCCATCCGGCCAACTGCTTAATGGCCCGCATCGGCAAACGGGTCGATCAAGAGTCTATTCAAAAATTCGACCGCCTTCGTTTTATGAATCGGTATATGTATTAAAAATCGTTCTTGACAACAAAGGGGAGAGGAATAAATGATTGTCGAACAAATTATGAAAACGCCTGTCATCACTCTGCAGCCGACTAATACGATTGCCGAAGCGATTCAGTTAGTACGGCAACTCCGCATTCGTCATATTCCGATTGTGGATGCCGAAAACCATGTTGTCGGCATTGTGACCGATCGCGATATCCGCGATGTAAGCCCTTCCATTTTCCGAATTCATGAACACCTCGAAGACTTACAAAAACCAGTCAGCATGATTATGAAAACAGACGTTATCGTCGGACATCCTCTCGATTTTGTCGAGGAAGTGGCGGCGCTGTTTTACGAGCATAAAATCAGCTGTCTGCCGATCGTCAAAGACCGCAAACTCGTCGGCATCGTGACGGAAACCGATTTATTATACACTCTCATTCAGCTCACGGGCGCGCATCAGCCGGGCTCGCACATTGAAATTAAAGTGCCCAATGAAAGCGGGATGTTAAGCAAAGCAGCAGCGATTATCGCCAAGCGGCATATCAATATCGCCAGCGTTCTTTTATATCCCGATCAAGATGAAAATTACAAAATCCTTGTGTTTCGCGTGCAAACAATGAACCCAATCGGAATTATCAACGATTTAAGAAATGCCGGCTACACCGTATTATGGCCGAACTTGCCGGGGGTTTCATCATGAAAAAAGACTGTGTATTTGTTTACAGCGACGATTTTCTTCAATATAAATTTCATGACGAGCACCCATTTAACCAGCTGCGGGTTAAACTTACGTACGATTTGTTGCGCGCGATGAACGCTTTAGACGATGAACAAATTGTAGCGCCTAGAATCGCAATGGACGAAGAACTCGCTTTAATTCATGACCACTCCTATATCGAAGCAGTCAAGGCTGCCGGCAGAGGAGAACTTTCGGAACAAATCGCCCTAAACTATGGGCTAGGGACAGAAGATACCCCCATTTTTCCGAATATGCATGAAGCAAGCGCTCTATTAGTCGGGAGCACCTTAACGGCGGTCGACTTTGTGCTATCAGGAAAAGCAACACATGCGCTAAGCCTCGGCGGCGGGCTTCACCACGGCTTCCGCGGCAAAGCATCGGGCTTTTGCATTTACAATGACAGCGCTGTCGCAATCAAATACATTCAAGAAAAATATGGGCTGCGTGTGCTGTATGTTGACACCGATGCCCATCATGGAGACGGTGTTCAATGGGCTTTTTATGACGACCCAAATGTGTGTACATTTTCGATTCATGAAACGGGGCGCTACTTATTTCCAGGGACGGGAAATGTAAATGAGCGCGGACACGGGGCAGGATATGGGTATTCGTTTAACATTCCTGTTGACGCATTCACCGAAGATGAATCTTGGATTGACGCCTATACGCAAGCGTTGCGGGAAATTGCCGACTTTTTCCGTCCTGATGTCATTTTGACGCAAAATGGCGCGGACGCCCATTATTACGATCCACTTACTCATTTATCCGTAACGATGAAAACGTACCGCGTGATTCCGAAGCTTGCTCACCAAATCGCCCATGAATATTGCGACGGGCGTTGGATTGCAGTTGGCGGCGGCGGTTATGATATTTGGCGCGTCGTTCCGCGGGCATGGGCGCTTATTTGGCTGGAAATGACAGAACAATCAAACGTTTCCGACAACTTGCCAAAATCATGGCTTGACAAATGGCAAGCGCTTTCGCCAGTCCCACTGCCGCAACAATGGGATGATCCAGAATCCCTATACCCGCCAATTCCGCGCAAAGCAGAAATTACGGAAAAAAATGCACAAACGGTGGAAAAGGCATTATATCCGATTCGAAGCCAGAGGCAAAAAGCGAATCAGTCCACATAAAGAAAAGGGGCTTGACCAATTTGGTTGAGCCCCTTTTCTTTATTTTGTGGATTCACGATATTCGATGCGATGCGGCAACACGACAATATGGTTTTCCACCTGTTCTTTGTTCATATATTTGGTCAATAACCGCATCGCTACTGCACCGATATCATACATCGGCTGCACTACCGTTGTTAAACGAGGGCGCACCATCGTCGCCAGCCGCGTATTGTCAAAACCAACTACCTCTAATTGATCAGGAACGCGCACGCCATGGTCTTGTGCGCTATGGATAATGCCAAGCGCCATCTCGTCGGTTCCGGCGAACACAGCGGTTGGCTTCTCCGCTAACTCGGCGATTTTTTCATACGCTTCAATGCCGGAATCATAAGAGTTATCGCCTTCAATTACAAGCTCTTCGTCATAGGCTATTCCATGCGTTTCTAGAGCGCGCCGGTATCCTGCCAGTTTCTTTTGGTTAATCGGATCATCCGTCGGTCCTGTCACATAGGCGACCCGTTTGTTACCTTTTTCTACAAGATAAGTAACCGCTTCAAAGGCAGCTTGTTCATAATCGATGTTCACTGATGGAATCGTATTGTTCGATTCAATCGTAGCCGCCAGCACGATTGGCACCGGCGATTTTTGAAATTCATTGACATGCTCTTCCGTAATCGTTCCGCCCATAAACAAAATGCCATCGACTTGTTTGGCCAACATCGTATTAAGCAAATGCAGCTCTTTTTCCTTATTTTGATCGGAGTTGCTTAAAATGATGTTGTATTTGTACATCGTTGCAATATCTTCGATGCCGCGCGCCAGTTCAGCAAAAAAGATGCTAGAAATATCAGGAATAATCACTCCGACTGTTGTCGTTTTTTTGCTGGCCAGCCCGCGCGCCACCGCATTTGGACGATAGCCTAAACGTTCGATCGCTTCCAATACCTTTTTTCTTGTGGATGGCTTTACGTTTGGGTTTCCGTTTACGACACGGGAAACCGTCGCCATCGATACGTTTGCTTCCCGTGCCACATCGTAAATCGTTACGTTCATTGGCTTCACTCCTCTTTTTTATAAATCAACATCCACATCGATTGGTATTTTCCCACCGTATGTAAAAATATCATACGATACATTATCGCTAAATCGCAACGAATTGGCAACTATTTTGCTACTGTGTTCACAAACAATTCATGAATGATACTATGTATATGTTACCCTCTGCCTGCTTTCTATTTTCATATGTAGCTCAATTTTTTCTGAAAGCAAAAAACTTCCCCCTCCGGCAGATTGCCGGAGGGGGGACCAATATTACGCTCTTACCATTTGCCGCTGGAACGCTCTTACCTCTTCCATAAATTCGTTAAATTGGGCAATATCCATTTGCTGCGCCGAGTCGGACAGCGCCACCGCCGGATCTGGATGCACTTCGGCCATCACCCCGTCGGCTCCGATCGCCAATGCAGCTTTAGCACAAGGGATGAGCAAGTCGCGGCGTCCCGTCGAATGTGTAACATCGACAAATACAGGCAAGTGGGTTTCTTTCTTCAAGATCGGCACCGCCGAAATGTCCAGCGTATTTCTTGTTGCCCGTTCATACGTGCGAATGCCGCGCTCACATAGGATAATTTGCCCGTTTCCTTGCGACATAATGTATTCCGCCGCATTAATGAACTCTTCGATGGTCGCTGCCAGCCCGCGTTTTAATAAAATCGGCTTATTCACTTGACCGGCCGCTTTTAACAGTTCAAAGTTTTGCATGTTGCGCGCGCCGATTTGAATGACATCAATATAGTCAAGCGCGATTTCGATATCGGCAGGGGTGACAATTTCGCTGATCACTGCCAAGTCAAACTCATCGGCAATACGTTTTAAAATTTTTAGTCCTTCGACGCCTAGCCCTTGGAAATCATATGGCGATGTTCTCGGTTTGTAGGCGCCGCCGCGGAGCAGTTTTAGTCCTTGTTTTTTCACCGCTTCTGCAACCGCCGCAACTTGTTCATAGCTTTCCACCGCGCACGGTCCCATAACAAAATATTGTTTGCCGTCGCCGATTCTTTCTCCTTTTACCTCGACAATCGTGTTTTCCGGATGTTTTTTGCGCGATACAAGCAAGGCTTTACGGTGATCATCTTCTTGCAGTTCAAGGCCGGCTTTAAAAATTTCTTTAAAAATATGCTGCAGCGTTGATGTTTCAAACGGTCCGTCGTTATGCTCGGAAATTAAATCAAGCATCTTCCGTTCACGCACAGGATCGTAGCGATAGGTCCCTTGCGTTTCCTTGATTTTTCCAATCTCTTGAACAAGTCTCCCGCGTTCATTAATTAATTTTAAAATTTGTAAGTTAATCTCATCTACCTTTGCCCGTAGCTCATCTAATCTCTCATTGCTCATGCTTTCTCATCCTTTCGTCAAATGTAGTACAGTTTTTGTAATTAGTCATTATTATAATAGATAGAGGAGCAATTGTCACCAAAAATCGCTTTATTTATTAAACGCTTTTAAGCAATAAAGCATTTTATGAGAAACGCTGTAGGAACGTGAAAGCGACCGGGGAATGGATGTCCAATCGCGCGGAAACACATGAAAAAAGACATGAACATCCTTAAGAAAATGTGAGGAGGTCCATGTCCTTTTTATTATTCGCATCCGGTTCATTAAATGTACATGCATGTAAATCAATGCTCCACCGAAAATAATAACAAATGCGAAAGAAATACAAACGCCGCAATCGCTGCTGCCGAACCAGTAACTTTCCTCAATAAAAGAAGCATTTTTCGTTGATGTTACTACAGTTCTTTCCAATCTCCCAACATTCCAGGAAATGAAAGGAACAACATGGCGATGCCAACCACTATTAACGATATTCCTAACTCCACCATCGCTCTTTCCTTTTCGTTTACCGAAAACTACTATAAAGCAGGCATCCCGCCATGGAATGCCTGCTTATGATGCTTGAATTACTTGTTCTTTCAATGCATCATACGTAATATTCCAGTGTGATGTGTGCCATACGACAGTTCCATTTTCAAACAATAGCGCTTGTGGCGATTCGTGTTTGACGCCAAACGTTTCGGCAATATAGTTCGAAAGTGGGCGCGCTTCTTGCACATACAAATAATAGGTATCCACTTCTGGATGATTGGAAACAAACTTCTCATATTCCCGAAACGCCGCCTGGCTGATTGGACAGGTGAGGCTATGCTTGATGAATAGAAACCGTTTCCCCGCTTTCATCACTTTTTCGAATTGCTCAATCGTCTCCAGTTTCTCCATTCCCATGGCCATCACTCCGCATCGTTTTGTTTTTGCATTTTTTGTTCGGCATCATTAAAGGCTTCCTCTGCCTCTTTCAGCAGCTTCTCGATATTTTCTTTATCCTTTTCACTTGCCGATGGCGGAATTGGAATTGACGGTGCTTCCGTCGTCGTTTCTGCGGTTGTCGAAGACATCTTTTCGTCCGTTTTTCCAAGCGGAATAAATTTTGTTACCTCTTTGGTTTTTTCTTTTGCTACTTCGAGCCACTCCGTCGCCGTCGTTTTCACCGGCTCCAGTTTTCCTGTTTCATTCATTTCCGCAAGCCATTGCTTTCCTTTTTCACTTGTTAAAAACATCGCCGTCATCGCACCGGCAATCCCGCCGACGATTGCACCTAACCAAAATCCTCCATTATTTTTTGCCATCCAGTACAACCTCCTTCGTCTTTTTTTGTTTCCTTTCTCTCCATTTTTCCCATATTTCGATAAAAGCATTTCCCCACTGCATAACTTTTACCATTTTTTCGCGATGGGTTTCTACTTTCGTCGTCACCGCGGACGAAAATTGCCGCAGGGAACGGTTGAACGACTGGACGGTGGCACCGACATCACTGACGGCATGGACGAGCGAATTCAATCCCTCTACTTTTTTCTGCACATCATCAGCAAGTGCGTTCGTTTTCTTCAAAAGCTGCGTTGTCTCCGTCGTAATGCCCTGCACTTCCTTGTCTAAATGGTCGATGGTCGCCGCCAAACGGCGGATTGTTTCTTGCAATACCGTCAATGTTCTGGCAATATAAATGACTAATATGAAAAAAGAGACGGCAATAAGCGCGATGCTGGCGTATAAAATAATTTTCACCAAACTTCCTCCTTGCTAGTTTCGCTTTATCTCCCTACATCTGCATTCTTTTCAAACGTTCGACGCTAATGCGGTAAATTCCTGCAAATTCGACATCAATGTGGACAAAAAACGAGCCGGCCGATAGAATGCCTAGCTCGCTTGTTCTTTTTCCAGTCATCCTTGCCATATTATAAATGAACCGTGCGCTCATACGCTTCCTGAAACTTTTGAATATCGCCCGCACCCATAAAAATAAGTACAGCGTTGGCATGTTGCTTTAATACGGATGTATCATCCTCTTGAAGGAGGCGGGAGTTTGGAATTTGCGCCTGCAAGTCGTGAATCGACAGTTTGCCGTGATGCTCACGCGCTGAGCCGAATATGTCGCATAAATACACTTGATCGGCCCGTTGCAAGCTTTCGGCAAACTCTCGCAAAAACGCTTGCGTCCGCGTGTACGTATGCGGTTGAAAAATCGCCACGATTTCGCGACCTGGATATTTTTGTCTTGCCGCCTCAATCGTTGCAATAATTTCCCGCGGGTGATGGGCGTAGTCATCGATTAAAATTTGGTCGCCAAACACCTTTTCAGTAAAACGCCGCTTTACTCCTTGAAACGTTTTTAGCTTTTCTTGAATAATGCGGACGTCTATCTCTTCATAATGGCAAAGGGCAATGACGGCAAGCGCGTTTAAGACGTTATGGTCGCCAAAACGCGGAATTTCGAACGAAGCAAAAAACGTATTGCGGACAAACACGTCAAACGATGTACCTTCTGTCGTTTTCACCACGTTACGCGCTTGGAAATCATTATCATCGCCAAATCCGTAAAACAGAACAGGCACTTTCGCTTGGATTTTTTGTAAGTATTCATCATCCCCACAGGCGATAATTCCTTTTTTTACTTGCAGGGCCATTTCTTGAAACGCTGAAAATACATCGTCGATATTGGCAAAATAGTCGGGATGATCAAAATCAATGTTTGTCATAATTGCATAATCTGGAAAGTAGGATAAGAAATGGCGGCGATATTCGCACGCCTCAAATACAAAATATTTGCTTCCTTCTATCCCTTTTCCCGTTCCATCCCCAATTAAATACGACGTTGGATGCGCACCTTGCATCACATGGGCAAGTAAACCGGTCGTTGTTGTTTTTCCGTGTGAACCGGTAACTGCAACGCTGGTAAACTTGCGAATAAATTCTCCTAAAAAACGATGGTACCGGATGACAGGCACCCCTAATTCATGCGCAGCTTGTATTTCCTCATGTGTATCCGGAAAGGCGTTGCCTGCAATCACCGTATAGCCTGGCTTAATATTTTCCTTGCTAAAGGGCAAAATAGGAATTCCCCGCTCCTCTAATGCTTTTTGCGTAAAAAAGCGCTTCTCAACATCCGAACCTTGTACCGTATAATTCATATCGTGAAGAATTTGCGCCAACGCGCTCATCCCCGTTCCTTTAATGCCAACAAAATGATAAACTGTCATCGCTAAGCCCTCCAACAATCATCTATCTGTAAGACAGTATATGATATTCATCTAGTTTTGCCATTTATTTCATTTTACGATATGCATGCTCACATTACACCATTATAACATGGCCCGTTCCTAAAAACTATCGCGTATCGGAAGTGAGGCGAAACTTTCCTTCTATATTGTACACAATAGGATCAATCCATTAATGATCATATCATACTATTTTCTTGCCAATTCGCCAATTCGTCTTCACTAATTAACACCTCTCGCGGTTTGCTGCCGCGCGCTTCGGAAATAATGCCTTGCTGCTCCATCATTTCAATTAAACGGGCGGCGCGGTTGTAGCCGATGCGGAAATGCCGCTGCAAACTGGACGTGGAAGCTCCACCTTGCTGAACGACAAATTGGCATGCTTCATAAAAAAGTTCGTCTTCTTCCTGTCCGATCGCCGTCTTTTTTACAAAATCGTCCTGTTGAAACAAATAGGAAGGCCCCATCTGCGCTTTTACATGGGCGACGACCCGTTCAATTTCTTCATCTGATACGAAACTTCCTTGCAGCCGAACTGCTTTGGATGAGCCGTTTTCCAAAAACAGCATATCGCCGCGCCCAAGCAATTTTTCCGCGCCGTTTGTGTCAATAATCGTACGCGAATCCACTTGCGAAGAAACAGAAAAAGCGATTCGCGTCGGAATATTTGCTTTAATTAAACCAGTAATCACATCGACGGACGGACGCTGGGTGGCGACGATTAAATGAATGCCGCACGCCCTTGCTTTTTGAGCGAGGCGGCAAATCGCCTCCTCGACATCAGCCGGGGCCACCATCATTAAATCAGCCAGTTCATCGATGATAATGACGATATACGGAAGATGGTGCTCTAGGCTGCCTTTTTGTTTCACGAGCTCGTTGTATTTTTCAATATCCCTGACGCCTGCATGAGCAAACAGCTCATAGCGCCGCTCCATTTCTTCCACTGCCCATTTTAATGCTCCTGTCGCCGCTTTGGCATCGGTAATAACCGGGCTGACAAGATGTGGAATGCCGTTATACGGGGCAAGCTCGACCATTTTCGGATCAATCAGCAGCAATTTCACTTCATGTGGGACGGCTTTGTACAGCAAACTGACAATGATCGCATTGATGCACACACTTTTCCCTGAACCGGTCGCTCCGGCAATTAATCCGTGCGGCATCTTTTTTAAATCGGTGACTGCCGGCGCCCCTGATATATCGAGTCCAAGCGCAACCGTCAGCGGCGATGGATTATTGCGGAACGCCCCGCTTTCTAAAATCTCGCGAATCAGAACGGGACGGCTTTTTACGTTTGGAACTTCAATGCCGATCGTACGCTTTCCCGGAATCGGCGCTTCGATGCGAATATCTTTTGCCGCCAAGTTCAATTTAATATCATCGGCTAAATTTGTAATTTTGCTCACTTTCACTCCTAAATCGGGCTGCACTTCAAAGCGCGTCACCGTCGGCCCTTGTGTCGTATTGACGACTTTCGCGCCGATATGAAAACTGGCAAACGTCCGGTTCAGCCGCTCACATTGCTCGCGAATCCATTGCTCATCGCTTTCGTGGCGCTGTTGTGGACTCTCTAGCAACGATAAAGACGGAAACTGATATCCGCTGCTAACAGATTTCCTTTTTTCTTCCCGCTTTTTCCTGTCTTGCTTTAGCATGATGACATTGTAAGGAATGCGAGAACGCGACGGAGAAGGTCGCTGTTTTGTTTCATCGCCGTGTTTTGGCTCAGTTTCTTCCTCTGCCTTTTTAGGCTGCTCTGCTTCTTGGATAGAAGCCTCTTTTTCCCCATCTATCATTTCTTGTTGTTCGTCGCCGCTGTTTGGCAAATCCGTTTCTTCTTTCTCTTCTTGAACCGCACCAGCGCTTATCTCCTTTTCATTATTTAAGCATTCCGGCGACATCAAATGCCCACCTGTTTCCGCTTTTTCCGATACAGATGAATCTACTAGATCCATCGCATCATCTTTGGAATGAGATGGCAGCTCCCATTCAACGACAGGATCGTTCTTTTTCGCTGTTTTTCTATTATACCCATAAACAGGCGACAACACCTCGGAAGGACGGAATGGTTTTTTGTCATTGTCCTGCTCGCTTTGGTCGTATTTCGGTACATTGCGGCGGCGCGAAACAGCTTGACCGTTTTCCTCATATTCCTGCTCAAATGATGAAAAACATCGTCTTGCTGGTCGCTCATCCGGAATAAGCGGAAAACGAAAGTTTCCTTTTGGGTATTGATACACTACTTTCGCATTCAGTTGTGAAGCCGCCGACCGGTCACGGTGCTGCTGACCGGAGGAAGCTGTTGGTTCTTCGTCTGAATCCAGCCAGTAGCGGATCATCCGTTTAAGCCATTTCATTGTTAAATCACTCTTTCTGTTCCATTCGTTTTCGGAAAAAAAGTCACTAGAAACCAGTCTAGTGACTATCTTATTATTGCCAAGTAAATGGTTGTCCTACTTCGTACTCATCGGATAATACTAAAATGCCTTTTTCTTGTGGAGCGTTTGGCAATTCCAATTCCCTCGCCGAACAAATCATTCCGTATGACGGGACTCCGCGCAATTCCGTTTCCTGAATGATCAGCCCGCTCGGCATGACGGCGCCGATTTTGGCGACCACAACTTTTTGCCCTTCTGCCACATTTGGCGCCCCGCATACAATTTGCAATACTTCTGTTCCGACATCCACTTGGCATACACTCAGTTTATCGGCATTTGGATGTTTCTTTTTCTCTTTGACATAACCGACGACAAACTTTGGCGAAAGATCGGCTTCGATCGTTTCGTCCCATCCATTTTTTTTCAATATCTCGTTAATGACAGCAACAAGCTCTTCATTCAGCTCCAACAAGCCGTTGCCGGCAAAAGGATGATAGGTGGAAGCCCGGAAAATATTATAGCCTGCCGTTTCTCCCGTTTGTTCATCAAAGATGCGGACAACATCGCCCTTTTTTTCAAACGCCCTCTGCTCCGGCTGAGTCGGTTTTACAGAAACAAGCAATACATCGCCGACACCTTCTCGATTGTAAAATACATTCACTGTAAGCCACCCTCTTTCTATTATTTTTTGCGATAATTTTTCCCTAAAATAAAAATCGGCTCTAATTTTCCTTCTTCGTATAGAAATGATAATGCAGTAATCGGCACTCGCCCGTTGGCAAAAAAGCTCATCGTCATTTGCGCCAGCACATCATATCCGACTTCATTTTGCAAATCGGCAATAATGAGCACATCTTGATGAGGCACAGCGAGCGCCATTGTTCCTGTAATTTTCTTGCTCATTTTCGCCAAAAAAGCATCATTCAAAATCCGGCTTGCGTCATAGCCGTCATTGGTATTTACAAAATAAAACGTGTTTCCGGCAACTTTGTCTTCTTTGACGCTTACATCGAGCGAACGAACGTTAAAACGGGCGATTTGTTTTATTTGTTCCTTGTCCCATTGTTCCTGTTCCACCATCTTTTCATCAATGAGACGATACGTATTGCCTAAATCGAGCGCATAATAAATGCGCGTTTCCGCCGTATGGTCGTCATAAAGAAGGGAAATTCCTTCTTTCGTTTTCGTCGGAAACGAGGTGGAACGAATCACCGGATAAATATCTTTTTCTTTGCCGGAAAGCGAATGCTCCTCATGCATCGTATTTAACGTTTGTTCTACATAATATACCATTTCGTTAATCGCTTCCTCTTTTTGTTCGTGCCATTTCGCAATGACGCCGGGAAGCGAAATGGTGACTCCTTTTTTCGTTTCTTTTGCTTCAATGCGGAGCGTATCGTTTTTCCGGTCCAATTGGAAAACCCAATCGTGATGATGGGCAAGCCGTTTTTTGATTTCCTCATACATTTGTTTGCTGTCCATCGCTGCGCCCCCTAGCTATGACAGGCTGCGGATAAACTGCTCGACTTCCTCTTTCGTTTTGCGGTCTTTGCTGACAAATCTGCCGAGTTCTTTTCCATGGTCATAGGCAATAAAGCTTGGAATACCAAATACATTTTCTTGCTGGCATACTTCGAGCAATTGGTCACGATCGACATAATAAAACTCATAATCGGAAAACGTTTTTTCGATTTCCGGTAGAAACGGCTGAATAAAGCGGCAATCCGGACACCAATCCGCCGAAAATACAAAAATCGCTTTCGCTGTATTTTTCACCTTTTCATATTGTGTTGCTGTTTCAATGGTTTTCATCCGTGAAACCCCCTTCTGTACCCTTTTATCATATCGCGAATCAGCGGTTTTGACAAAAAAATTCATATTGGCCGGCAAGAAGCTGGACAATGTGGCGAAACATGCTGGCTCTGTCGACATGGCCATTCGTAAACACGCCGATGGCTCCTTCCTGATGGCGAATGTTGCATTTTCCTGTATATTCCGCCATGACGTCGCCAAGCTCTCTGCCGCTGCGAATTCCTTCTGCCACTTCGGCAGGGAGGAGAATGCGTGCCCCGCTGGCGGCAATGACTGCACCGTCCCGGTCGACAAGCGCTCCCCAATTGCACAGCCATAGCTCTCCATCGATCTCCATTACACCGCCCTCCAACCCGATGCCGATATCGGCCTGCTCTTTTTCGAGCGCATGTTTGGCGCGATTGATCGCACCTTGACGCGTTTCCTCATCGGAAAGCGGTTGGGCGGAAACACCCGATGGCACATTCGTTGGGATGAGCGTATAACGATCTGGACCAAAAACTTCTCGAACCGCTGCTACTTTCGCTTGATTGGTTGTGCCGATTGCAATGGTTTGCAACGCATTTCACTCCTTTGCACGGAAAAAGAGAAGTCTTGTCGCGCAAGACTTCTCACCATGTTTAGCTATTTTTCTTAATCGCATTCACCGTTGCCCGATCGCAGCGCTTGACCAGTTCGACCAGCAGTTTTTTTGCGGCTGCATAGTCATCCACATGAATAATGGATGCATGTGTATGAATATAGCGGGAACAAATGCCGATGACAGCCGATGGCACGCCGCTGTTTGCGATATGTACGCGTCCGGCGTCCGTTCCGCCTCCTGGTGAAACGAAAAATTGATATGGAATGCCATGTGTTTCTGCCGTATCTAGCACAAATTCGCGCATGCCGCGATGGGTGACCATCGAGCGGTCATAAATGCGGACAAGCGCCCCTTTGCCAAGGTGGCCAAATCCCTTTTCATCACCCGTCATATCGTTGGCAGGGCTTGCATCCAGCGCAAAAAAGATATCTGGCTGAATCATTGCCGCTGCCGTCTGCGCCCCGCGAAGTCCGACTTCTTCCTGAACCGTAGCCCCGGAGTATAATACGTTTGGCAGCTTCTCGTTTTTTAGCTCTTTCAGCAATTCAATGGCCAGCCCGCATCCGTAGCGGTTGTCCCACGCTTTGGCCAAAATTTTTTTTGGATTGGCCATTGGGGTGAACGGACAAATCGGCACGATTTGCTGTCCTGGTTTAATGCCCATTTTTTTCGCGTCTTCGCGATCGTCGGCGCCGACGTCAATCAGCATGTTTTTGATCTCCATCGGTTTGTTGCGCTGTTCTTCGTTTAGCAAATGCGGCGGAATCGAACTGATGACGCCGATGACCGGGCCGTGGTCGGTAATAATTTGTACACGCTGCGCCAATAATACTTGATTCCACCAGCCGCCGAGCGGTTGAAAGCGGATCATGCCATTATCGGTAATGGCGGTGACCATAAATCCGACTTCATCCATATGCCCCGCCACCATCACGGTAGGGCCGTTTTCATCGCCGCGCTTAACGCCAAAAATGCTGCCAAGCCGGTCCTGCACCACTTCATCAGCGTATTTTTCCAGTTCCTTCCTCATAAAGTGGCGCACGGCATGTTCATTTCCCGACGCTCCCGGCAATTCCGTTAGTGTTTGAAACAATTGAAGTGTCTCCACATTCATCTCCACTAACCCCTTTTTCTTCTTGATTTTATTGTAGCGAATCGTGAAATGGTTTTCCACTTTTCTTACATTTTCCGCCAAAATACGATATACTAAACGGTATCAAATGCACAGAGGAGGTTTTACGTCATGAGTTGGAAAAAGTTTATCACCGGCGCCGCTCTTGGATTTGCCGCCGCCTACGCCGTCAAGGCACAATTGGACCGGCAGATGATTTCTGCAAAAAAAGCACTTTCTTTAGCAAAGGCGGCATTTGGGCAATCTGCGCCGATCAGCGGCTCCTGGATTCAAATCACACCAGAAACGTACGAAAAAAACAACATCCGCTATACTATTTATAAAGGCGGTGTTTGCCGCGATGGCGCGCAGTATGAATTTGTCATCGACGCCTATACAGGAACGATGATCGACGTAAAACAGCTGTAGATGAGCGGATGCTTTTGGCAAGGCATCCGCCTACACAAGCCTTACGGACTGGTTACGCTTTACATGTTCGACGATGTTCCCGTTTTCATCCCATTTTAAGGCGCGATAGTACGCATCATGATAAAACGTAAACCAAGCCTGCTTTTCAATAGCATATGGAATCCATTTTTGTTTGGCAAAAATAGATGTCATCGGATAATCGTCGTATGCCATCACCCATAGTACGTTTTGGTGGGCGTGTGTCCCTAACAAATCAGCCATATGAATTGCCATTTCCCCGTCCGACTCCATCACGATAATCGAATGTCCGTCGCTATGCCCGCCTGTATGTATCATTTTGATGCCACCAACGACTTCCTTTTCTTTTTCAAACGGAACAACTTGCTCGGCAATCGGCTCCCAGTTTTCCTTCCAATATGTATTGCGTGAGCGGATGTTTGGCTGTCTCATTTCATCCCATTCTGCTTGCGACGTAATAATTTGCGCGCGCGGAAACGTCGAAACGAGCCGGTCTCCTTCCCATTTGGTCAAACCGCATGCGTGGTCAAAATGCATGTGCGTCATCATCACGATATCAATATCATCGGTTGTTAAACCGAGCTGGTCAAGTGATTGCTCGAGCGATGATTCTTCCGTAACGCCGAAATTGCGCTTTTGTTTATCCGACAATTTGCCATTGCCGATGCCGGACTCAATCAGCATATTTTTTCCATCCGCCTGCACAAGAATAGGATCGGTGCGCAATTCAATTTGATTGTTGTCGTTGCACGGATATTTTTTCGACCAAAGTGGCTTGGGAACGACCCCGAACATCGCGCCGCCATCTAAATGAGTTACCCCTCCGTTTAACCATGTCAATGTGATTTTTCCTACTTTTAATTGCTCCATTTCCCATCACCTCACCATTTAGTGTAACACTTCCGCAAATATTTCGAAAACAAAAAATAAAAGGCTTAGACAGCCTTTTACGCAAAGCGATGTTTCGGCGGATATTTTGCCTCACACCGATAAATCCGGTTCCCTTTTGCCGCAAATTTTTCCTCGTATTCGGTCATCACATTTCCGGCAAAATCGCTATGATGTAAATCTAAACTGACATACGTCAGCACTAAGCCGTATTGGGAAAAGCTTACAAGCGAATATTCAAAAAAGCCTTGATTGTCCGTTTTTAAATGAATTTCGCCCTCGTCCACCAATACTTTTTCATACAGTTCCAAAAAAGCCCGATAAGTCAAGCGTCGTTTCTCATGCCGTTTTTTCGGCCACGGATCGGAAAAGTTTAAATAAATGCGCTCGATTTCCCCTTCGGCAAAAAAATTGGTCAGATCTTTCGCATTGACATTTAATAACCGTACATTCGGCAGTTCATTTTCAATGAGTTTATCGAGTGCGGAGACAAGCACGCTCGGATATAGTTCAATGCCGATGTAATTAATATGGGGATGTAGTTTGGCCATCTCAGTGATAAACTTCCCTTTGCCAGTACCAATTTCAATATGGATGGGATGATCATTTCCAAATACTTCTTTCCATCTTCCTTTATATTGTTCTGGATGAGGAATCACATAATGTGGATAAGAAGCAATTTTTTCTTTGGCCCATGGTTTGTTACGTAGACGCATACTGACACCTCTGTTTTTTGTTCATCGTTGTCAACAATACCACGAATACACATTCCTATGCAAGTCAATAATCGGAAAGCATAAAAAAACACAGCCGCACATACGACTGCAAAAGGTGGCAATCATAAACTCTGCTGTATAAGTGCATATTATAAAATGTACCGCATATTTTTTAAAGGATGGTGGTACCAATTGCCACTAGATCATCATCATCAAATCACCATATTAAAAGACATTTTATCGGAACACCAAGCCGACTGCTGCGGCACCGTTTCCGAATGCGAACAAATTGAGCGGCTTGTCAAATCATTGCTGGGAAATGAACAAGTGCATCCGCAAGTCAAAAGCATCCTTCCCGATATCTACGCATATGGGCAGAACGGGAAATACAGCGCTGATTTAAACTCGCACATTTTATCCCACCAGCAGCAATTATCAGACTGGGTCAACCAGCTTACGTAGGAAATGCAGCGATTGTTGCATTTCCTTTTTTGCATTTTTTTCCTTTTGCCATACAAGCGAATAAAGCGTTTGCGCGATCGTATACCATTTCATGCGCAGACGTAGGCTGTCGGTTAGTTCCAACCCGTAAAGTTCCAGCCATTCTTCCCATTTTTCTTCCGGAATATAGGAGTAAAGAAGCATGCCTATATCAATGGCGGGATCGGCGATCATTGCACCGTCCCAATCAATTAAATACAGTTTGCCGTCTTCAGCAAGCAACCAATTGTTATGGTTAATATCGCAGTGACAGACAACATGCTCATCACATTGCAAGGAAGATAGGTGCTGTTCGAGCCAGTGGAACGCTTGATCGATGAATGGACTGGCCAACGCATAACGAGCAAAGGATCCTTTGAGTGTTTGCAACATCATTTCTGGCCGCAACGGAGTTTTGCCGAGCCGCTTCAGCATGATCACTAAGTCTTTGGAACGGTGAATTTTGCTCAGTAAACTCGCCACTTGTTCACTTCCCATCTCATGCGGCTTTAATTCTCTCCCGTTCAGCCACTGTTGAGCGGTAAATACATCCCCATTTTCCAATCGTTTCGTCCAAACTAATTTCGGGACGATTCCCTCCGCTGACAAAACCGCAAGAAATGGGGAAGAATTCCGTTTTAAAAACAACTTTCTCCCTTCATATTCCGCAAAATATGCATCTCCTGTTGCACCGCCAGCCGGAGTGATGTCCCACTCCTTCCCTAGTAACTGTTCCAAAGCATGTTCACCTTCGACTTAAAAAAATAAGAGACAGCGATCACCTGATTCCGTATTTCAGACAATAGCTGTCCTACTAGTTTTCATACAGTTTCTGTAAATAAAAAGGACGGCTGAATCACGTCCTTATCCGTTCATTTTACTTGTATTATACTGAAATATGGTCACTTCTTGCAAATATTTTATGTCAATTGTAAAAAACAGGAAAATCACATTTGTTTCACAAGCACCCACGTTCCGATTCCATCGACGCTTATTTTTTTCTGCACAGAAAACAGCGGCGCCGTTCCGCTGCGAACCTCGTCGCAAAGCACATACCATTTATCTTCATCGGGAAGAAACACATCTTGCTTTTCCTCTTGATTATGGTGAATGACGACAATATCACGCCACGGCCCATATTGCTCCACACCGCGAAGATGATAAGCGATTATAGATGAAGGCATTGGTTCAAGAAAAAAAAGGTAATGATTTATTTCCTCGTCAGTAGAAAATCGAAAAGCGCGATGGGATTTCCGCAGTTCAATCAGCCCTTGAATGTAGCGGATATCATCTTCATGCTCGCTCTTTCGGATCCAGTCAATTTGATTAATCGAATCAGGAGCATTATAGCTGTTGTCTATTCCTTGTTTTGTTCGGTAAAACTCCTGCCCGCTATGCAAAAATGGAATTCCTTGCGAGAGCAGAACGATCGCGGTTGCTAATTTTTGCCGTTTCTTCCGCGTTTGTTCATTTTCATGACCGTTTGCTGCCTCCATTTTATCCCAAAATGTATGGTTATCATGACATTCGACATAATTAACGGTTTGCAGCGGATGAAGAAACATTCCTCCTTTTTTGCGGATGCTTCCGCTAATTGCCACTTTCACCTTTTCCCGATGATCGCAATTGCCAAGGGCGAATCCTCTGTCAAGCAGCTGAAATGTGCTCCCTTTGACACTATCGCGAAAATAATCGTTAAAATAGCCGATGCGCGGCAGCTGTTCGGCATTATGCATTGTTGCTTTTTGCTTGGACGGAAGCGGTGTCGGCAAATCCCATCCTTCTCCAAATACAAGAATGAACGGGTCTAGCGCATCGAGCGTTTCGCGAACCGCTTTCATTGTTTCTATATCTAAAATTCCCATTAAATCAAAACGGAATCCATCGACATGGTACTCCTCTGCCCAAAAACGAACCGAGTCCACGATCCATTTTCGCACCATTTTCCGTTCGGAAGCAATATCATTTCCAACTCCAGTGCCATTAGCGGGATTGCCGTACTCATCATAACGGAAGTAATATCCTGGAACGATTTTCTCGAAGGAAGACTGTTCCCGTATATAAACATGGTTGTAGACCACATCCATAATGACGTGGATGCCGTATTCCTGCAGCGTATGAATCGCGCGTTTCAACTCGCAGATGCGCGCATAAGGGTCCGTTGGATCGGTCGCATAGCTTCCTTCTGGTGCATTATAATGAACCGGATTGTAGCCCCAGTTATATTGCCGTAGCGGGTCGCGTTCGTCGATTCCGGCAAAATCGTTAAATGGAAGCAGTTCGACATGTGTGATACCCAACTCTTTTAAATAAGAAAGCCCGGTTGTCGTATGATTTGGCCCCTTTGTATCGAGTTCGGTCAATCCTAAATATTTTCCTTTATGGACTACGCCGCTGTCCGGATGAATCGTAAAATCGCGGATATGCATTTCGTAAATAATCGCGTCAGTCGGTGAAGAAAGCGGAGGGAGAGGCGGCTTTTCCGTTCGTGTCTTCGCTAAATCGACAATCACTCCATACTCCCCGTTGACAGAGACGGCCACCGCATACGGATCCACCGCTTCGCGCCAAATTTTGTTTACACATACGACGTAAGTGTAATACATTCCTTCCAAATCGCCGCATACAGTTGCCGTCCATACCCCTTTTTCCAGCCGTTTTAGCGGTATATAATCCACTTCGTTCGTTTGCGGTTGAACCAGCTTTACTTTTGCCTCTGTCGCCGTCGGCGCCCAAACGCGAAAAGTCGTTTCCTTCTTTGTATACACGACGCCTAAATCGCCGTCATAAAAAAATTGCTCATCAAATGCCGCTGTCCGCACGACCGCGCCAATTTGCAAATCGGTCGCTTCTCCTTGATGATCATAAAGAAGATATTCCCTTCCTATTTCAATCGGAATCGGACATAAACATTCGTATTTCACGCTTTCCCCTAAATCCGTTTTTCGCTCTATGGTTAAAGGATGTCGCTCCCCGTATGGCATTCCTAGCGTAAATGTTTGCATTTCTCCATTGAAATACGACTTCGGCACTAACACCGTCACCACATTCATCGCATCTAAATATGCAGCAAAATTCCGATTTATCTGAAGCAAATCTGCTCACCTCTCTTTTGGTGCAGGCTGTGTTATTATCATACGTGAAAGAAGAAATGCAGTGCCAAGGAAACGGATGACAACTGTAGCCATCTTGTATATCGGAGAAATTGATATGTAAGCAAAATATAAACAATAAATAAAAAAGGTGTAATTAGCTTTACACCTTCTCCTCATCCGTATTCCAAGCGGTTCGGATATCATAATGGCTATAGCAGTGACTCAACAGCGAAGAAGCTGCTTTTAACTGGACATGCTTTAGCGGGAGTGTTAATTCCCTTAACGCTGAAAACCAGCGCGCATAATTTCGTTTATCAATGTATTGGACACCGCTAAGAGAATGGCGGTCATCGATATAGCCGTAGCGATTGATTACCGCTTTTCTCACAGGGAAATCGATATGATACCGTTTATATATATCAACAACAATTTTCTCCATTCGTTGCAGTGCAATAACCGGATTGATTCTCCTTCTTTCCCCCCGCTTCGTCATCTCCGTCCAAAAGCGGTCGGAAGAAGCGATAATAATATTATCTTTTTCTCCCTCGACAAAAGTGATGCACCATGTTGTGGTCGGGCTCAGCAAAAGGACATCTAATTCGACTCGGGCGTTTTTTACTAAAAATACTGGCTTATATAAACATAGGTACGTATCGGGAAAACGCTGCAAAAAATACTTTAATGTTTCATCGTAGTAAAATTTTGATTCTACATTGGATTCATACCAAGCGGTAGAACTTGCCCACTTTAGCTGCATATGAAATAGTTCTTCTAAAAATAACATTTTTAGCTCATCGATATTGGCGGCCTTTATTGCAATATCGTTCTTATCAGCGCTTGGAACGTCCTCATCATCTTCCGATACGGAAGAACGCCGCACCCATTTTTTCATCCTCTCCAACAACGACGGCTTTTCCAGCAGCCATTCCCACGTTTCCTCCTGGACGGGAGCAGCATTGTTTCTTCGGCCAGTCTCCCATTGTTCTTTCGTTTGCTCCCATTGCTTTTTCTTTAGGCGAATAAATTCAGGAGCATAGTGATATACATCGGTTTCATACCGAGAAATATAATCTTGCAGCTTAATTAATTGCCCCACACTTGCACACTTCCTTTTTAAGAAGTTGCTTTTTCAGAAAACGGAAATGAAGCGATCGCCTCATACTTCGGCGTTCTGTCTAAATGGGTTTGATACAACACGATTTCACGAACAGAAAAAGTCGCCGCTATCCTTGGTTTCTGTTTCAGCTCCTCCAGACGAAACGCCTCGCTTCCTTGCCATTTGCGGGCAATGGTAATATGTGGGGTAAATGGCCGTTTGTCTAAAGAAAAGCCGATGTCGGTGCAAGCCGTATACACATCACGCTGCAGCACCCACAGTTTCTCTTCTTTTTCCACCCCTTGCCATAAAATGCGCGGTGCGGTCCGGTCGCCAAATGTACGGATTTCCGATAAAGATAAAGAAAAAGGAGTGTGGCGTACCGCCACTTCGGCCATTTTTTCCCGCACTTCTTCCACTTTGGCCTGCGGAACATGTCCTAAAAACGCTAATGTAATATGATAATCTTCTTCGTGCACCCATGTCCGGAACGGAAAAGCAAAGGCGATTTGCTCTTTCCATTGGGCAATTTGCTTTTTTACTTCCGCAGCCATTGGAACCGCGATAAAATAATGTGTTTGTTTCATCTTTCTTCACCTGCAGAATGATTTTTTTTATTTAGCCAATGGATCGCGATTAATGACAACATGCCGATAAATGTACATACACTAAAAAATAAGTATACCGCTCCAATATGATAGCGATCAAGAAGATATCCGCCGATAAAAGTGCAAAACCAGGCTCCAAATCCGTTCCCGGCAGCAGAATAAAGAGATACGGCTGTCGCCTGCACATGCTTCGGAGCGATATCGCGTGCATATTGAAGCGCCGCTGGGATCGACAAACCGACGGAAAAACCTTGCGCAATCGTTGTGATATATACGAAAACAAGCGGTGGTTCCCAAAAATACAGGAACCAGCGCAAGCCTGATACTGCCGTGGCAAAAATGAAGAGCGGAATCAGCCCAAAGCGGCGGATCAGCCTATCCGTCATTTTCATAAACGGCGCTTCACTTCCCGCTGCCAGTAGAAAGGCAAATCCAATTCCCGTCAATGTTCCGCCAAGCTGCTTAATGAAGATGCCAAAATAAGAATTATTGGCTAAAATCGGACCAAAAATGAGAAACGTAGAGAGCAGCAATAGCAAAAAATGCGGAATGGCAAGCAGCTGTCTGACACCGCGAAGCGTTCCCGAATTCATCGTCTGACTCTGTTTGGGAAGCCGCCAAGCAAGAAAAGAAGCTAATATGAGCATCAACGAAAACAAATAAAAAATAGTCATAAAGGCAAAATGGTCAGATAACCAGCCGCCGGCTAATACGGCGACCGCAAAACCGAGCGACCCCCATAAGCGAATCGAGCCGTAGCTGCCGCCATCTTGTTGTACGTGATGAAGGGCAATGCTGTCCGAAATCGGCACGATGGCGCTTTGCATCGCCGCAAGCAAAACCGCGATTACCATAAGCCAGCGATATTCCGCGGCCAATGAATAAACAAATCCGGTGACTGCAGTGGCCCATAATGCAACGGTTAGTACGAAAACGGGTTTACGCGTATAATCGGTAACCATTCCCCAAAGCGGCTGGATCAACATCATCACTACCGGGCTAATGGACATAATTGCCCCGATCTCTGTCCCGGAAAGTCCAACCTCTTCTTGCAAATAGACAGATAAAAGCGGAAATAGCGCCCCAAAGGCGAAAAATACGAAAAAATAAAAAAGCGGAAATACACTCTTGCTGGTCGATTCCCCTCGTTTCAGCGTTACTTCCATGCCGCCTCTCCCATCCTTTTGCAAAAAAGCACCGCTCAACAAAGAGCGGTTATCTTTATCGTAACATAAATTTGGCAATTTTTCACTTTGCTAATTCATAAATAGCTTGAGCATAAATAGCCGTTGCTTTTAGCAAATCATCAATGATGATGTATTCATCTTTTTGGTGTGCTACGTCCGGACGGCCTGGGAACAGCGGCCCAAACGCGACTCCCGCTTTTAAGGAGCGGGCATAGGTGCCGCCGCCGATGGAAAGCAGCGTAGCGCGCTCACCGGTTTGTTCTTCGTATACACGCTGCAGCGTCCGTACTAATTCATGATTTTGGTCGACATAATGCGGTTTGGAGTCACTGAAATGCCCGACCGTAAAGCCATGCTGTGCGGCAACGGCTTCTAGTTTTTGTTTTGTTTGTTCTATTTCATTCGTAACCGGATAGCGGATGTTTAAGCCGATTTTTGCACCGCCTTGCCGGTCATACGATAAGATGCCGACGTTCACCGTTAAATCTCCGGTAATCTCATCATGGTAGGCAATACCTAGCTTGTTTCCGCGTGAATCAGCAAAGAAATAGTCGGTCACAAAACGGATAAATGACGCTGCCGGCGCATCCAGCTCGACACTCGAAAGCCATTTCGCCAGCCATAAGCCGGCATTTTTTCCATTGTCCGGCTCCATCGCGTGCGCGGAAACCCCTTCTAGTTGAAAAGTGATTGTCTCCTCTTTGACAATGGCATTTCCTTTCATGTTTGCCTCACGCAAAAAATGATGATAATGCTTCTCTATTTTTTCTTTTTGTTCATCATTTACAGCCAATACCGCTTCGGCAAAATCAGGCACCATATTGTAACGGCGGCCGGAGCGGAACGAATACAGCTGAATTCCGCCTTGTTCACTCATTTCGGTAAGCGGCTGACACAAATCGAGGTCGACAATTCCTTTTTCTGCATAAATAATCGGAAAATCAGCATCCGGAGCAAATCCCATCGTCGGCATTTCTTCATGCTTGAAATAATGGTCGACACAGCGCCAGTTGCTCTCTTCATCCGTTCCGATAATCATGCGCACCCGTTTTCGAAGCGGCAAACCGAGTTCTTTTACTATTTTCATCGCATAAAGCGCCGCCATTGTCGGCCCTTTATCATCAATGGCGCCGCGGGCATAGATTTTCCCATCGCGAATTTCCGCCGCAAACGGATCACTCGACCAGCCGTCCCCAGGCGGCACGACATCGACATGGCATAATATACCGATGAGCTCATCACCTTGTCCCATTTCCAAATGTCCAGCCAGTCCATCGAGATTTTTGGCTGTAAAACCTTCCTCCTGTCCACGCCGCAACAAAAATTGCAATGCTTCATATACTCCTCGGCCAAGCGGTGCTTCCTCTGTGGCACTTTCTTCGTCAAGAACGCTCGGAATGCGTAAAAGCGCCTGCGTATCTTGAATCAACTCTTCTTTCCGCTTTAATACTTCTTCTAGCCAGTTGATGCCCACACCTACTCTTCCTTTCTTTTTCATTGCTCTTTGTTGTCAACGTAACACAAATGAATCAAGAAAGTCAAAGTTTTCTTTTTTTGCAGTGATATTACAACTTCTTCACAAAATGTTTAAATATTTCGTTAATATCGGCAAATGGGTAGCATTTTTCATCTATTTTCGTGTAAAATGATAGTAAAAAGACAAAAAGATATAATCTCTCATCTTGGAAAAAGTGATGTTGTGCCATGCGAATTATGCAAAGATAGGGAGTGGTCTTTTGAAACCTTCAACACATCGTATGCTAACACGAATTAAATCGGTGTACATGTACATTAGCGAGAAGGGAACCGTAACGACGCAGGAACTTGTTGATGAGTTTGGCACCACCCCAAGGACGATTCAGCGCGATTTAAATGTGTTAGCGTATAACGACCTAGTTCGCAGCCCTAGCAAGGGCAAATGGACGACAACCAACAAGAAGGTGCGTATATCTTCTTAACGGATGTGGAGAAGAGAGAAAAAGGTGAGAGGTTATAGCGAAATAAGAATAAGCCTCAACATGCCAAAAGCAGAATATGTATTTAGTTTGCATATAAAAAGGAACCCAACCGAGGTTCCTTTTTTTTCCTCTTTCACATTTTTCCTGAGAAGTCTTCCTTCCTCTAAACGGAATGAAAGGGGGAAAGATTCATGCGCGAAACTGTTTTAACATTTCCACCTCTTCATCGGTTAATTCGCGATATTGCCCGACATCCAGTGAAGGATCGAGAACAAGGGGCCCCATTTGAATCCGCTTTAAGTAAACGACCCGTTTACCTACCGCCCGGAACATCCGCTTTATTTGGTGGAACTTTCCTTCTGTGATCGTTACCTCTACATCGGAACGAAGCCCAGATTTTAAAATAACGAGCTCCGCTGGCTTCGTTTTGTAACCGTCATCTAACACCACGCCGCGGCGGAATGCCGCCACATCTTCCTCTGTTACTGCTCCATCGATGACAGCAAAATACGTTTTTGGCACATGTTTTTTCGGCGAAAGTAATTGGTGGGCCAACTGTCCGTCATTCGTCAGCAATAAAAGCCCCTCTGTATCTTTATCCAGCCTCCCAACCGGGAATGGCAAAAACACTCGGTCTTCCTCTTCTAGCAGGTCAATGACCGTTTCTTCCACCATATCTTCTGTTGCCGAAATCACTCCCGGCGGCTTGTTCATCATTAAATAAATAAACTCTTTATACTCCACTTCTTCTCCCCAGACAGTAATGACCTGCTCAGTCGGGTTGACTTGTGTTTTCGGATCTTTTACCACAACACCGTCAATTTTGACAACCCCTGATTTCAGCATTTTTTTTACTTCTTTTCTTGTTCCGTACCCCATGTTGGCCAGCATTTTATCAATACGCAACCCCAATGTTTTCACCACCTTTTAAAAAATTTGCTTCAATTAGGCGTTTGTCTAGTCCGCATTCTTCCTATTTCCATACACTATGAAAGAAAAAAGAAGAAAGGAGATTGGCCCATAATGAATTATTATCTTCCAATGACAGATGATTATCGTCAACAACCTACTCAACCTTTTGGCCCTGGCTTCCCAGGAGGTTTCCCAGGAGGTCTCGGAAACATTCAGCAGCAACTGAATCGGATCGAACGGACGTTACAGCGTCATGAAGATCGTCTCAATCGTCTTAACCGTCGCTTGCAACGCGTCGAGCGCCGGCTTGGGCTTCCTTTTGAAGAATTTTAATCTTTTAGAAAAGAAGGCGGCTAAGAGACCGCCTTCTTTTCCTTTCTGCGCCGCAAAAATGCAAAGCGATCGCCAAACAGTGAGGCAAGCAGACCAAACCGATCGCTGAAAAAGAAATACACTCCTGCGCCGATAATTGCACCAATCGCGACGATCACGATCGATTCCACTGTTCCGCCACGATAATGAAGCATCGATTTCAAAAGCAGCTGTACAATCGCAACAAATATGGACATAAGCGCCGTTAATATTCCAATAAAAATCGTGCGGCGTATGACAAACTGATATCGGTATTTTGTGTATTTTTTAATAATCCATAAATTAAATATAACCGAAACCAAATAACCAGACATAGTCGCAAGTATCGCGCCAATCGTCGCAAATTTTGTAATAAGAAACGTATTGAGTAAAAGTTTCACGAAAAGTCCCATCGTTAAGCTGACGACCGAAAAACGTTGTTGATTAATGCCTTGCAGCATCGCCGCTGTCACGGAAAACAATGCGAACAAAATCGCAGTTGGCGCATACCAGCGCAACACTTGCTCTCCAAGCGGATCATAACTATAAAACGCTGCATAAACCGGTCCTGCAAGAAGCGCCATGCCGACAACAGCAGGCAATGTTAAAAACATTACTACTTGAAACGTTTGGTTTAAATATTTTCGCAATGATTGTCGGTCTCTTTCCACATACGCCTTTGTAATCGTTGGAATTAGCGTCAAACTAAATGATGTCGCCAGCGTTACCGGAATAATGACAATTTTTTGCGCCCACATATTAAAAATAGAATAAGCATGTTCAGAAATTTTCCCAAGTCCTATGTTCGCCATCGCATGGTTAAACGTAAACTGATCAACTAACTGGTAAAGCGGCATCGCTAGTCCAACAAAAACGAACGGCGCTGCATACAGAAATAATTCTTTGTACATTTCTTTCAAAGAAAGCTTAACTTGTCCACGATCTCTTTCTAATAAATCATCCAGATACTTCTTTCGCTTCCACCAATACCAAATGAGAATAGCGAGCCCACCGAGTGCGCCGACAAAAGCGGCAAACGTTGCCACGCTGACTGCTGTAACGAGAGAGCCTTCAAGTACGCGCAAAACGACGTAACAACCGATCAACAAAAAGGCGATGCGGACGATTTGTTCGACCACTTGTGATAGCGCTGTCGGCCCCATCGATTCATGCCCCTGGAAAAAACCGCGGATTAAGCTCATGACAGGAACGATAATAAGCGCAAAACTCACCGCGCGAATAACGGTTACGACGTCATTAATAGAATTGACGTTTGCACGTTCATCAATAACAAACGGAGCAAGCCATGGGGCAATGGCATATAAAACAACGCAAGAAACGATGCCGGTAACCATCATTAATCGTAATCCCGATTGAAATAACACATAACCGACACGATACTCTTCCAAAGCATTATATTTCGACACAAACTTGGAAACCGCCAGCGGCAGTCCTCCTGTAGCGAGACTAATGAAAATTTGGTACGGCACATATCCATACCCGTAAAGCGCACCGCCTTGTTCCCCTACAAGATGATAAAAAGGAATGACATAAATTAAGCCGAGAATCCGGGAAATCATAACACCAGCTGTCAGAATAAACGTTCCGCGCAATAATTTTGAGGTAGACATACGATCCCTTCCCTAATTTGATCACATTGAAAATGATAACTATGATATTTTATCATATTTTTGATCATGTCGAGAAATTTTCCCCCGCTCCATTATAATCAAGAAGGAAAGGATAGTGAAGAAAATGACATATGAAGTTGTTGTTATTGGGGGAGGGCCATCGGGATTAATGGCGGCAATTGGCGCTGCGGAACAAGGGGCAAAAGTGCTTCTTATTGAAAAAGGGAACAAGCTAGGGCGGAAACTTGCCATTTCCGGCGGCGGACGATGTAACGTAACAAACCGTCTCCCTGTCGAAGAAATTATTAAACATATTCCTGGAAACGGAAGATTTTTATACAGCGCTTTCTCCGAATTTAATAATGAAGATATTATTCGCTTTTTTGAACGGTTAGGCGTACAGCTAAAAGAAGAAGATCATGGTCGCATGTTTCCGGTGACCGATAACGCGCAATCGGTTGTACAAGCGTTAGTGAACGAGTTAAGACGGCTGCATGTAGATGTTTGGCTCAACACGCCGGTTGCTGATGTTGGGTACGAGCATGGAAAAACGATAGGCGTCACGCTAAAAACCGGCGAATTTATCGAAGCCAAGGCAGTCGTCGTCGCTGTAGGCGGCAAATCAGTCCCACAGACCGGCTCTACCGGTGACGGCTATGCTTGGGCAGAAAAAGCGGGGCATACGATTACCGAGTTGTTTCCAACCGAAGTTCCGATTACATCAAAGGAACCGTTCATTCAAGAACGGATTTTGCAAGGCTTGTCGCTGCGCGATGTCGCTTTAAGCGTCCTGAAACCAAACGGAAAACCGATCATTACCCATCGAATGGACATGCTGTTTACCCATTTCGGCATTTCCGGCCCGGCCGCCCTTCGCTGCAGCCAATTCGTCGTCAAAGCACTGAAAAAGTATGGCAAAGATGCGGTTATGATGAGCATTGATGCGCTTCCTGACCACAATAAGGAAGAACTGTTTCAGCACATTGCCCATCTATGTAAAGAAGAGCCCAAAAAAGCGGTCAAAAACGTGTTAAAAGGCTTGCTGCCGGAGCGATATGTCTTATTTTTGCTAGAACAAAGCGGCATCGACCCGCAGGCGCCGGCCGCAACAGTGTCGCACGAAATGATTCGGACGTTTGTCCATCAGTGCAAACAGTTTACCTTTCACGTTCATGGCACATTGCCGTTAGAAAAAGCGTTTGTCACCGGCGGAGGTGTTTCGGTGAAAGAAATCCAACCGAAAACGATGGCTTCCAAATTCATGGAAGGTCTTTATTTTTGCGGGGAAATTTTAGATATTCACGGCTACACAGGCGGTTATAACATCACCGCAGCATTGGTGACCGGCCGGCTCGCCGGCGTCAATGCCGCCGCATACGCCATTTCCCACCGGACCTAATAGGCAACGTTAGGTCCGGTAAATAATCATTGCCGAAAAGCAGTAAATTTGTTCTCCTTCCGACTCCATCGCCGCCACGCTGTATTTGACGTCGATTAACTGTCCGTCTTTTAATCGTGATAAAAAATCGTTGACCGCTGCTTCCAAATCCTTTTCATGCTCTTTATCGAATACTTTGACTTTGTACATTTTTCTTCTCCCTCCGGTTTTTTCTTTTATTTCATCATTTTCACCAACTATGCAGAAATTCCTTCACGCCCTTTTTTCAAAAAATGCAAGGAATGTTTGTCCGCCTCTATCCCCGTACACCATCTGTGGACCGTTCCAAAACACGTTATGATACTCGCGGCTATAATGGATGGTGAAGCGGATCATCGCATGTTTCCACCATAACTGAGTCGGTTAGGCACGTTTTTGTAAATCATACGCACTTTCTTCATACAAGACTAATTGCCTATAAATAAAACGCTGGCTGTCCAAACAAAAAACAGCCGTCACCTATATCGCCGGCTGACTTTTTGGCTATTTTACCATAGCGGTTGGCGGTGGAAATTGATCTTTGGCGACTTCTTTCGGCGCTTGGACATGGCCGAAAAAACTGGCACTCCTAACACCATTAACAATAACACGCTGATCATCGCTCTTTTTAAAACGATTCCTCCTAAATAGGTATAATTTTTTTTAGAAAATCATAGCTCATTTTATAATATTTGCTTGCTAGCTTATACTTGTGGCAGCGCTCGTAGTAGTCTGCTAAATACTCGGCGTATTGCGCCACATCTTCATATTTTTTGTGTTTTTGAAAATAAGGGATAACTTCATTTTTCATAAACATTTCGAATTCCTGTTCAGAAACATCGCGGGATAATAAATATTGATAGACGGTAAAATGAAGGTAATATTCATAGGAAATAGGTTCGGAATGCTGTTTTAAAAGCTGCAGGCTTTCTTCCACGCTTGCCAGCGCCTTGCGATAATTTTGCGAAACATAATATTCGCGAATAAGAGAAAATAACGTAATAAAGCGATCGGCAAGCGTAGCGTGTTTTTTATATACTAAACTATTTTCGTAGTGTCGAATCGCTTCCCGATGCTCCTTCTTCATCGATTTCAAGTAGCCCAAATTATGCTCAATAATGCCCAGCAGTTCAATATCGTTGACCATTTGCGCCGCCTTTTGCGCAAGGGAGTAACATTCGACCGCCTTGTCCAACTCGCCGTACCTTCGATAGCAAATTCCTAGCAGCACATGACATTCCGCGCTTCGCTTTAAGTTATAATCTGCTTGGTAAATGGCTAGCGCGCACTGCACATAGTTGATGCAGCTTAACATTTTCCATAACCGGCTGTATGCAAGCGCTAACAAATAATACAAGTCTGCTTCTTCCCACTTTGGAAACGATTGAAGCCGAAACAGCTCCTCTGCCTTTTTGTAATACTCCAGCGCTTCTTCATATTTTTCTTTGCAATAATATAAAAGCCCGAAAAATTTGTAATAGTAGTATTTCATTTCATGGTCAAATGCATTGTACAATTCGCGAATCTGCATCATTGCGGCTTCAGCGGCGGAAATATTTTTCATGAACAAATAATAGCGCATCTCCATTAGTAGAAAATAAATATTTGCTTCCGCATCGTTAAAATACTCTATCATTTTCTTTATTTTTTCATACATTTCCGCTGCTTTCCATTCATTTTTATCTGTTATTGCCTTATACCATAACATTATTTGCTTCATCAGTTCATTCATCCGTTCGTGAAATAAGTTGTCAATCCCAAGCCGCTGACAAAGTAAGTGCAACACTTCTTTACTCGGCGTTACTTGGTTGTTTTCAATTTTCGACAAATACGATACGGAAATAATTCCTTCCGCCACTTCTTCTTGAGTCATTTCTTTTTTGAGACGGGTGAACTTTAAGCGATCGCCAATCTTCAATGAATATCTACCCCTTTGCCCATGTGTGCGAATAGTTTAAATTTAACGAAAATTATACAATCTTTTTATCGGGTTAGGAATCACCCATTGGTACTAAAGGGATAGAAAAAGAAACCGGTATCGCTCTTTTATGTCTTTTATTGTACTAAATCACGCTCTTTCGTTTATTGGGAAAATCAACGGGTTATAAGTGCAATCATTAGGAAAATATCGCCGTGTCGACGAAAAACGAGTTGCGACAAAAGCGGTTACCTTCTTGAAAAAACGCTCGGTCGCTTCTCGTAAAGAAACAACCGAACGCTTTTTTCTTTACTGTATCAAAAAGAATAGGATTCAGCCAAAACAATAGGCTATTTTTTTGGCACCGTATCTCCTTCCCATTCGAGCATCCCGCCGACCATATTGCAGACGCGGTAGCCTAATTCCTGCAAATAACGGCAAACGTTTTCGCTGCGCCGGCCGGAGCGGCAAACGAAAATATACTCCTCCTCTTTATTGAATTCATCGAGCCGGCTTGGAATTTCTCCCATTTTGATATGTTTCGCTCCAGGGATCATGCCAAGTGCGACTTCCTCATCTTCGCGTACGTCGACAATGTTCAGTTTTTCGCCACGATCAAGTCTTTCTTTTACTTCCGCCGCAGTGATTTCTTTAATTTCGTCCATCACTTCGTCTCCTTTCTATCGTATGCCCCTCGCAAAGGAGGGGCACTAGATTAGTTCGCTACAATATTCACCAATTTCCCAGGAACGGTAATGACTTTGCGCACCGTTTTGCCGGCGATATGCTCTTTAATTTTTTCGTCCTGCAATGCCATTTGTTCAAGCTCCTCTTTCGATAAATCCGCGCGCACATGCAGTTTCGCTCTTACTTTTCCATTCACTTGCACAACGATTTCAACTTCCTCTTCCACTAGTTTTGATTCATCATACGTTGGCCATGGCTCGTATGCGATCGTATCGTTATGGCCGAGTTTTTGCCATAGTTCTTCCCCGATATGCGGGCAAACCGGCGATAATAGTTTCACAAATCCTTCCATATAGGCTTTTGGCAGCTGCGGCGCTTTGTATGCTTCGTTAATAAACACCATCAATTGCGAAATCGCTGTATTAAAGCGAAGCGCTTCATAATCTTCGGTCACTTTTTTCACCGTTTGATGGTATACGCGCTCAAGTGTATCCGTTTCCGGATTGTCGACGATTTTCGGGTTCAGCTCTCCATTTTCTTCGACAAATAAGCGCCAGACGCGGTCTAGGAAGCGGCGCGCTCCGTCCAGCCCCTTAGTCGACCAGGCGATCGACGCTTCCAGCGGTCCCATAAACATTTCGTATAAGCGCAGCGTATCGGCACCGTGGCTTTCGATAATATCGTCCGGATTGACGACATTTCCTTTTGATTTGCTCATTTTTTCATGGTTTTCGCCAAGAATCATGCCTTGGTTAAACAATTTTTGGAACGGCTCTTTTGTCGGCACGACGCCGATGTCATATAAAAATTTATGCCAGAAACGCGCATACAATAAGTGAAGCACAGCATGCTCCGCACCGCCGATATACACATCAACCGGCAGCCATTTTTTCAATTTTTCCGGATCGGCCAGCTGCTTGTCATTATGCGGATCGATATAACGCAAATAATACCAGCAGCTTCCTGCCCATTGCGGCATCGTGTTCGTTTCGCGGCGCCCTTTTTTGCCTGTTTTCGGATCGACGACGTTCACCCATTCCTTGATATTGGCAAGCGGTGATTCTCCTGTACCGGACGGTTTAATTTGATCGGTTTTTGGCAGCTTTAATGGCAGCTCTTCTTCCGGCACCGGCGTCATCGTTCCATCTTCCCAATGAATGATCGGGATCGGCTCGCCCCAGTAGCGCTGGCGGCTGAACAGCCAGTCGCGGAGACGGTATGAAACTTTCTTTTGTCCTTTTCCATTGGCTTCTAGCCATTCAATCATTTTCTTGATCGCTTCTTCTTTGTTTAGACCGTTTAAGAAATCAGAGTTAATATGCTCTCCGTCGCCCGTATATGCTTCTTTCGCAATATCGCCGCCGGCGACAACTTCTTTGATTGGCAAATTAAATTTTTTCGCAAATTCATAGTCGCGCTCATCGTGTGCTGGCACGGCCATAATTGCACCAGTGCCGTAGCTCATCAGCACATAATCGGCAATCCAAATTGGCAGCTTCTCGCCAGTGACTGGGTGAATCGCATATGCGCCGGTGAATACTCCCGTTTTTTCTTTCGCCAAATCAGTGCGCTCAAGGTCGCTCTTGCTTTTAATCGCATCTAAATACGCTTCCACTGCCGCTTTTTGCTCTGGAGTCGTAATTTTTTCAACAAGCGGATGCTCTGGAGCTAATACAGTATACGTCGCACCAAATAGCGTATCTGGACGAGTGGTAAAGACGGTGAACGTTTCTTCATGGCCATCGACTTCAAACCGGATTTCCGCGCCTTCTGAGCGGCCAATCCAGTTGCGCTGCATTTCTTTAATGCTTTCCGGCCAATCTAACTCTTCCAAGTCTTCGAGTAAACGGTCCGCGTAGGCGGTAATGCGGAGCATCCATTGCCGCATCGGCTTGCGGATCACCGGGTGGCCGCCGCGTTCGCTTCTGCCGTTAATAACTTCTTCATTGGCAAGCACCGTGCCTAACGCCGGGCACCAGTTGACCGGGACTTCATCCATATAAGCGAGCCCTTTCTCATACAGCTTTAAGAAAATCCATTGCGTCCATTTATAGTAATTCGGATCGGTCGTGTTGATTTCCCGGTCCCAGTCGTACGAAAACCCTAGCGATTTAATTTGGCGTCGGAACGTATTAATGTTTTTTTCGGTAAACTCCGCCGGATCGTTTCCGGTATCAAGCGCATATTGCTCCGCCGGCAAGCCGAACGCGTCCCATCCCATCGGATGAAGCACGTTATAGCCTTGCATCCGCTTCATGCGCGCCAAAATATCAGTGGCGGTGTAGCCTTCCGGATGGCCGACGTGCAGCCCTGCTCCTGACGGATACGGGAACATATCTAGCACGTAAAATTTCGGCTTGTCATCGTCATCGACCGTTTTAAACGTTTTATTTTTTTCCCAATAATCCTGCCATTTTTTCTCTATTTCTCGATGGTTGAAGCTCATTGCCTTTCCTGGTTACTAAAATCTATAAAAATCGACACATCGCGATGGAACCAGCAAAACTGCTTGCCGCTCGGATTCTCACCGAGTTCCATCAGGAAGGGAATCCCTCATGTCTCACCTGCTGTGAAAGACATCCCGTGGATCGCTGTTAGCGACGGCTCCTGTCGTGCACCATTCCTTCCATCGGTTAGTACACGACAGCGATTTTAGTAACCAGGTCTACACCTCCTATCTTTTTTCTAGTAAACATTGTTAACAAAAGCGAAAATAAAAAAACCTCTCAGCCCAAAAGGGACGAGAGGTGCCATTCCCGCGGTACCACCCTTCTTAGCATGCAAAACTGCATGCCCACTCTCATCATTAACGCAGATTCACGGCGGACATTACGAGGCGAAAGCCGCTCATGCCCGCAACTCCGAGGCGAGTTCGTGAACAAACTTCGGTTGACTCGCACCGACCGTCAACTCTCTGCCGTCCGTTTGGTTCACTACTACTCCTCTTCACCGTTATTTACCAATATTGTTCGTGTATAATATTTTAAAAAATTTGTCGGTTTATTGCAAGTGGGGAAAATGGAGCTTATATGCCGTTCATATCCTCACGTAACGGTGTCATCCATCTATTTTATGCCACATTTCCCGCGGATTCAGCTCATAGATGCCGTTTTCGCGATACATATAGTTATTCATGATCCATTCGCGGCGAATGGTTGCGTAATCCTCATGGAACTTTTTAATATGCTCATTGATTTCTTTTTCTGTATACTGTTTTCCCGGCTGAAGCCCTTTCAGCATATGCTCAAGCACAATCAATTTTTTCTTTCTTTGCGCTGGAATATTTTTTAAACGGCCATCGCTTGTAAAAAAGTTTTCGATGACTTTTTGACGCTCAGCTGCTTTCTCTTTCATCTCTTTTTTCACCTCATTTTGTTCAGCCAAATCAAGCAATGCATACGCGTAATGCTTTACGACAGACGGCTGTAAATAAAAATAAATGATGTTTCCATCGCGCCGTTCACAAACAACGTTCATGTCGCGAAGTTTTTTTAGATGGTGGGTAATCGTTGCCGGAGTCAATCCGAGTTTCCCAGCGATTGCTTGACCGTGCAGCGGTCCTTGCGAAAGCATTTTTATAATGCGAAGACGCGTTGGGTCACCAATCGTCTTAAAAAATGTCACTAAACGATGAAGCTGCATGACTACACCTCTATATTTGATGGTTATCTAATTAGATTTATATCAAATTAGATGTTTGTTGTCAATCTCCCATATTTTTCATACATAAAATAAAAAAATGGAGTAGAAAACATGTCTACTCCACTATAACCGTCTGTTTCTCCTTGTTTTGCTTCTTTGGCAAGTTCCGATCATAGAAGAACGTCGTGACAAGCGAAAGCACAGAAAAGAAAACAAGCACGGCGAACAGCGGTTTCATGCCAGCGTAATCAGCGATCAAGCCGCCGAGCACAGGTCCGATCGTTCTGCCTGCCGTGGCCGTGCTGTTGACAAATCCCCCTCCGGCCAAATCGCTCCCGCATACGCAGCCGCTACTGGGAATACAATCCCGCTTCCCATCCCGATGATCGTTAAAAAGATGACGTAATGCGGCCAGCCATGAAAGAAAACAAGGCCAACGAGCACAGCCATCGTCGCGACAATTCCGATCATCATCGATTTAAAACCGCCAATTTTATCAAACAATAACCCTCCGACTAAGTTCCCAGCTACACTTGCCCCGGAGTTGAGCATGAGCACCATTCCAGCGACAGAGAGTGATTTGCCAAGCTGTTCATGAACGTAAATCGTATTCAGCGGCCACAAAAAAGAAGCCCCTGTCACATTCATGGCCATGCCTACCATTAATACCCAAAGCACACGGGGCATATGCATACGTACATCCTCCTTCAATATTTCGAGTGCCAAAACAATTGTATGGATTCTACGAAAAAAGGCAATAAAAATGAGCTTGCCGAAGATTCGACAAGCTTTTTACTCTTCGACATGCTGCTTTGATTTTTGCGGCTGTCCGCCTGTTTGTTCATATGCTTTTTTCGCCTGCTTTACCGGATCAAAATCTTGGCCGAATTCGAGATCGTTATTATTTATTCCGTTTCTCGTTTTTTGTTCCGGGTTGTTTTGTTTCGACCGTTTTTTCACGACATACCCTCCCCTTAACGATCAAGTAAAATCATTTGATTTTGCAGCTGCTCAAGCTGCAGGCGCATCCGATGCAATTGTTCGCGCTGTTGGGCGTTGCAGCTGCGCGCTAAATGAGCCAAATCGTTGACGGTGCTCTCCAGCATTTGCTGCGCCTCTGTATATTCCGTTATGTTATAATGCTCTTGCTTTTGTGCTTCCGTGTATTGCTCTTTCGCATAACGAATGACATCTTCGCAATGCTGCAAAAATTCTTCAACCGATTGCCGCGTTGCCATTTCTTTTCCCTCCAACCGTATGATCGTTTGCCTCATTGTTTAGTCTGTGCATTTTATTTTCCGCCTATCACGTTAATGATTGGTAATAGTCGATTTTTTCCGCCAATCGTGATACAATGCTGAAATGATACGATTTTACAAACAAGGAGGGAACTGTGTTGGCACAGTTCAACCCATTTCCATATACAAACGACCATAAGCGTTACCATACGTGGAATTATCATCTGCGACAAACGTTCGGGCATAAAGTGTTTAAAGTCGCGCTTGACGGCGGCTTTGACTGCCCGAACCGTGACGGAACGGTGGCGTATGGCGGCTGCACGTTTTGCAGTGCGGCTGGATCGGGTGATTTTGCCGGCAATCGCGCTGATGATTTGGTGACACAGTTTCATACAATTAAGAAAAAAATGCACCAAAAATGGAAAGAAGGGAAATATTTGGCCTATTTTCAGGCATTCACAAACACGCACGCACCGGTAGAAGTATTGCGGGAAAAATATGAAACCGTCTTAAACTTAGACGGGGTAGTCGGATTGTCCATTGCCACGCGCCCGGACTGCCTTCCTGACGATGTTGTGGAATATTTGGCGGAGCTGAACGAGCGTACGTATTTATGGGTCGAGCTCGGTTTGCAGACTGTTCATGAACGGACTGCCCTGCTGATTAACCGCGCTCACGATTTTCAATGCTTTGTCGACGGTGTTGAAAAACTGCGCAAGCACGGAATCCGCGTCTGTGTGCATATTATTAACGGACTGCCGCTTGAAGATTACGAGATGATGATGGAAACGGCAAAAACGGTAGCCAGCATGGATATACAAGGAATCAAAATCCATTTGCTTCATTTATTAAAAGGAACGCCGATGGTAAAGCAATATGAAAAAGGATTGGTGCAATTTCTATCCTTTGAAGAATATGTAAACCTTGTCTGCGACCAATTGGAAGTATTGCCGCCGGAAATGATCGTGCACCGCATCACGGGCGATGGCCCGATCGATCTCATGATCGGTCCGATGTGGAGCGTCAATAAATGGGAAGTATTAAACGCCATTGACGCCGAACTCGAGCGCCGCAACAGCTATCAAGGGAAGTATTACAAAAAAGAAGAAAAAGAAGTGGTCGGGCGATGAAATTGGTGAAAATTCTTCCATTTACACGGGTATTAATGGACATGGCGGTAAAAGAAGGAGACATCGCCGTCGATGCCACGGTCGGAAACGGACATGACACACTTTATTTGGCAGAGCGCGTAGGGGAGAAAGGCCACGTATTCGGTTTTGACATTCAACAGGAAGCGATTGCATCGACATCCGCTCGTCTTCAGGAGCATCATTTGCTCGAGAGGGTAACGTTGTTTCAGGCAAGCCACGATCAATTGATCGAAAAAATCCCTGATGTCTATCACGGGCACATCGCCGGCGCGATATTTAACCTCGGCTACCTTCCCGGCGGTGACAAACGGATTGTGACAAAACCGGAGTCAACGATCCGCGCCATCGAACAATTGCTGCAGATCATGAAAAAAGAAGGAATCATCGTCCTCGTCGTTTACCACGGTCATCCGGAAGGCGCCATCGAACGGGATGCGCTTCTGCATTACGTCAAGGCAATGGATCAACAGCATGCTCACGTATTAAAATATGAATTCATCAATCAAAAAAACAATCCCCCGTTTATTCTTGCCATCGAAAAACGGTAAAGAGGCTGTCCCCCTTTAGGAAAGAGACAGCCTCTTTTGCTTCAAAGACGATGAAAGCTTGTTTTGCCATAAGCGATACGCTCTTCCGTTCCAGTAAAAAAACCAAGAAACGGCCCCGCCTGCACGGACAAGCTTCCTTGCAAGACGGCGAAGCTCCCGCTGTTTTTTCACTTTTTCATCCGATAAATATAGACCGAGAAGGCCGCGGTGAATAAGGCGGTGGAACTCTCCGTGCGGCAATGCATTCACATGGCGGTCGGCTTCTTTAATAAAATGGCATAACCGTTCCAATAAAACAGACTGGCTTGGATAATAAAAACAGAAATTCAAATCTCCGCCTAACCGGTCTTCTTCCTGGTCAATCAAATAATCAAGCAAAATATGCAGCCCTTGTATATACGGAAAATAACCATCGCGTATTTGTTTGGCCATTTCCGCTTGAAATGTTTCGCTGAAGGCGTAAGCAACTAAACAAAAAATACCTAACGTAGAGCCGGAGCAGGCGGAAAACTCATACCATTCCATCGGCGGAAGCTGATCTTTATATTGTTTAAACCATTTTTCCAGGCGCGGCACGCGCTCCTCGACGTGCACATGTTTATGCACCTGCAAATCGCAATAATATCCCGCCAGTTCGTGCAAAAATGGCACAATTTTATCGTAATGGACTGCTTTTTTCAAAACGTTTTGGCACGTGCGGACAAGGTCGTGCAAATAGCCGCCATCATCTTGTTCTTGGCGGTGGCGGTAATAATTCGCCACGTCGGCATCAAGCGATAGGGCAGCCGGCATCGATTCATGAAGGGCGCGGAAATCAAGCGGATCTAGCGACGTGCTTCGGTCACATAAATTATCCAAGTAATCGCTGATCGTTTGATACGCGACAATAAAGCGAATGCACTCTTCCATGTCCTCTCCGGCAAGCAGCGATAAAATGGCACCGCCCTCGCAATGAAACGTTTTTGTTGCAATGCTGGCCAATGCTTGTCTACGCAGCTCCGGGTCGGGAATACGCTCCGCTTTTTGTTTCCAATAAGCCAATTCGCGGTGTACAACGGGAAAAACGTCACAATATACTTTTTTCATTAATGTGATCGGATGCGTCGGTATTTTCAACAGGCTCACCTCAGATGCAGGAATGACATGATTTAACGATATAGCTGGCATTGTGTATCTAAAAATGATTTGGCGTAGAAAAAAACATCTTCCCGCTCCGGTTCATTAAAAATTTCATGGTATAATTGACTCCATTCTTTATACATTTTTTCCGAAATGGATAAACGATCAAACCATTCTTTTACTGCCTTTTTATCGACAATTTTATCGTCACCGCCCTGCATAAGCAGCAACGGAATATCAGGAAATTTCGCAATATGGTGAAACGCCAATTCCATCGCTTTCACCAGTTCGCGATACCAGCGGACAGATACTTTCGTCACATACAGCTCATCCTGTTGAGCGGTCTTGTGCACTTCTTTATTTCTTGTTACTAGTTCAACAGACAAACCTGAGTCAAATAAAAGGGAAGGAGCGATATGATTCAATACTCTAGAGAGCAGATCAATCCCCTTGGACGGATGCGACACAAGCCCCAAACAAGGAGAAGATAAAATAACTCCACGGATCGGAAGACGTTTTTCCTGCAAGGTGCGGATTACTACAAGCCCTCCCATGCTGTGTCCAAGCAAAAATATTGGCACATGAAATTGTTGTGCTTCTTCAACCCACTCTGCCACTTCATTAATATATTCGTCAAACGATTGAATATGTCCACGTTTTCGCCGCGTTGTCCTTCCCTGGCCCGGCAAGTCTCCGGCGACGACATGATAGCCGCTTTGGACCAACTGCTCGATCAGCCATTGATACCGTCCGTGATGTTCAACCGCTCCGTGGACAATGACCACCGTTCCTTTTCCATCATTTGCCTCCCATTTCCACATGGCCAAATCTCCTCCATTTACGAATCGTGCCAATACTTGTACAATAATAATACCGAACCATTTTAGGAAAGGAAAGAAGCGTATGATTTACCCGTATAAAGGAAAAATTCCAAAAATCGCCGAATCTGCCTTTATTGCCGATTATGTCACCATCACCGGCGACGTTGTGATCGGGGAAGAAACAAGCATTTGGTTCAATACCGTCATTCGCGGCGATGTCGCCCCTACGATCATCGGCAATCGCGTCAATATTCAAGATAACTCAATTTTGCATCAAAGTCCAAATAATCCGCTTATCATTGAAGATGATGTCACCGTCGGACATCAAGTCATTTTACATAGCGCCATCGTCCGTAAAAACGCGCTAATCGGCATGGGCTCGATTATCCTTGATGGGGCGGAAATTGGCGAAGGGGCGTTTATCGGCGCCGGCAGCCTTGTTCCGCCAGGAAAAAAGATCCCGCCACATACCCTTGCATTTGGCCGCCCCGCTAAAGTCATTCGCGAACTGACCGATGAAGATGTCCGTGAAATGCAGCGAATCCGCCGCGAGTATGTAGAAAAGGGACAATACTATAAGGCTTTGCAGCTAAAACAAGGATAATCGTTCCTTATTCATTGTAATTCCGATTAATGAAGGAGTAACGTTATGTCTACCGTCTTACTTCTTTTCATCATTGCTATCGCATTGTTTATTATATTTTTCCGAACAAAAGCATTATCGAAATCGGCACTTGTTTCTCTTTTTATGTTTTGTCTTCTCGCAGCACTGTTGCTCAATCAAGAAATGAGAGCAGCGATCGCACATTTAAAACAATCTTATTTAGCAAGGGAAGAAGCACTGATAGAGAATGTTATTTCTCCTTCTGCTGAAAAGAAAATCAAACCTTCTGTGCTGCTTGATGTGCCAGTCATTCGCCAACTTCCCGAATTGCCGCGCGGTTGCGAAGTAACGAGCTTGGCAATGCTTCTTGAGGACGCCGGTGTACAAGCCGATAAACTGACGCTTGCTAAACAAATAAGAAAAGACCCCACTCCGTTTCAGCGAAAAAATGGCAAAGTGTATTTTGGCAATCCAAACAATGGCTTTGTTGGCGATATGTACTCACTCACCACACCAGGCTTAGGTGTGTATCATAAGCCAATTAAGCAACTTGCTGAAACGTATCTACCCGATAGAATCATTGACTTAACAGGAAGCGACTTTTCCGTGTTGCAGCAATATCTTTCGAAAGGAGTACCGATTTGGATCATTACCAACAGCACGTATAAAAAACTGCCGGAATCCGCTTTTCGCGAATGGGAAACGCCGAGCGGACCAATTAAAATTACGTATTACGAGCACTCCGTTGTAATTACAGGATATGACCAAGATTTTATTTATTTCAACGATCCACTTACAGGCGAAAAAAATAAAAAAGCACCCAAGACCGATTTTTTGGCTGCTTGGGTGCAAATGGGAAGACAAGCCATCACCTATCAACCTGATTAGCTTAATAGGAGGTGCTTGTCTTCTTTATATGCTTTTTTATATAGGTTGGAAAAATCATATTTTTTTTCGATATATACTTGGTGCCAAATCATAAAGACTAGCACAGTCCAGATTTTCCGGCTATGATCCGCTTTATTGGCGCAGTGCTCCTCTAACAGGCGATATAGCACATCTTTATGGAACAAGTGATCCGTTTCACTTTCTTTGATAACGGTTTTCGCCCAATCGTACATTTCATTTTTCAGCCAATGGCGAATTGGTACTGGAAAACCAAGCTTCTTGCGGTGAAGAACATGATCGGGAACAATGCCTTCTGCCGCTTTGCGTAAAATGTATTTCGTTGTATTATTAGCCGTTTTCATTTCCGGTGGAATTTTTGCTGCCACTTCAAAGACGGCTTTATCTAAAAACGGAACGCGCAATTCCAACGAATGTGCCATTGTCATTTTATCGGCCTTTAGCAAAATATCCCCGCGCAACCATGTATGAATATCAATATATTGCATACGGTTGACAGGAGGATAATGAGTGGTTTCCTCATAAAATGGACGGGTAATGATTGTATATTCCAGTCCGCGCTTGTATGCTTTTAGCAAGTTCTCTTTTTCTTCTTCGCTATACATTTTTGCGTTTCCTATATAGCGTTCTTCCATCGGCGTTAACCCGCGCTCGATAAAGCTTTTCCCTTTTACCCCTTCTGGAAGAATGCGGGCGATGATGCGCAATGCCGATTTTGCCGCGCCAGGCATCCACTCAAACATTTTTAATGACTGTGGTTCACGATAAATGTTATACCCTCCAAACAGCTCATCCGCTCCTTCTCCAGAAAGAACAACCGTTACATGCTTTCTTGCTTCGCGGGCGACGAAATAAAGCGGAACAGCCGCTGGATCGGCAAGCGGATCATCCAGATGCCAAATGATTTTCGGCAGCTCTTCCATGTATTCTTCTGGCGAAATAACGTAGCTGATGTTTTCCACCCCTAATTTCTCAGCCGTTTCTTTCGCTACCTCAATTTCGCTAAATCCTTCTCTTTCAAAGCCGACCGAAAAAGTTTTAAAGTTTGGATGAAATTGTTTGGCAATCGAAGCAATGAGCGAAGAATCGATTCCGCCGGATAAAAAAGAGCCAACCGGCACATCGCTGCGCATATGTACCCGCACGGAATCAAACAAAACATCGCGAATCTCTTTGACGAATTCATCTTCCGATTTCCATACTGGCTGAAACCGCGCTTTCCAATAACGGTGTACCGTTAATGGTTCACCGACTTTCTTTTTGATGTAATGACCCGGCTCTAATTTATTAATGCCAACGGACATTGTCATTGGCTCAGGCACGTATTGATATGTTAGGTAATGCTGAAGCGCGTCATAATCGAGAACATTGTTTTCCATCGCATGCAAGATGCTTTTCTTTTCCGATGCAAAAAACGTCCGCCCTTCTTCTTCAAGATAGAAAAATGGTTTAATGCCAAATGGATCACGTGCGGCAAAAATCGTTTTTTCTTCTTTATCCCAAATGACAAATGCAAACATGCCGCGAAGCTTCTCTACCGCTTTTTCTCTTTCATGACTATATAGCGCAATAATCACTTCCGTATCAGAATGTGTGGCAAATTCGTATCCCTTCGCACACAACTCTTCGCGTAGCTCAATATAGTTATAAATTTCTCCATTAAAAATAATCCAATATCGCTCGTTTGCGTACGATAACGGTTGATGACCCCCTTCTAAGTCGATGATGCTCAACCGACGAAAGCCAAAATGGACATAGTCATCGAAAAAATACCCCTCGTCGTCTGGACCACGGTGCGTGATCATATTATTCATTTCTTCAAACGTTTTCTTCCATTGCTCGTCTAGCATTTTTGGATGATCATAAACACATCCAATAAACCCGCACATGTGTATTTCACCCATTTCTTTATATTCATTCAGCATGCTGATTATATCATAGATTTGAAGCAATAAAACTATAAAATTTCCTTTTTTTAAATAAACCGTTAACATATCGATTGCAAAACCATTGAAATAACTTAATCTGCTTTTTTGAACAAAAAAAGAGAGCTACAGTTGCTGTAACTCTCCTTTCCATATTCATTAATTTATTGTTGCTTCGCCAAGGAAAAAGCTTGCTCTTTCAATGTTTCTGCTTTATCCGTGCGCTCCCACGGCAGGTCGATATCCGTGCGTCCAAAATGGCCGTAAGCAGCCGTTTGCTTGTAAATCGGACGGCGCAAATCTAACATTTTAATAATGCCTGCCGGGCGCAGATCAAAGTTGTTGCGCACGACTTCAATTAAAATGTCTTCCGATACTTTTCCTGTGCCAAATGTGTCAATGGAAATCGAAACCGGTCTTGCTACCCCGATCGCATAGGCTAGCTGCACTTCGCACTTATCGGCAAGTCCTGCCGCCACGATATTTTTCGCGACATAACGGGCCGCATATGCTGCAGAACGGTCTACTTTTGTCGGATCTTTTCCAGAGAACGCGCCGCCGCCGTGACGGGCATAGCCGCCGTACGTGTCTACAATAATTTTCCGTCCTGTTAAACCTGCATCCCCTTGAGGTCCGCCGATGACAAATCGTCCTGTCGGGTTAATAAAGTATTTTGTGTTTTCATCGATGAGCTCGTTTGGCACAACCGGCTTAATGACATGTTCTTTAATATCGCGTTCAATTTGCTCTTGCGTAATTTCCGGATGATGCTGTGCGGATACGACAATCGTATCCACGCGTACTGGTTTGCCGTTTTCGTCATATTCTACCGTTACTTGTGTTTTGCCATCTGGACGTAAATATGGCAAAATATCCTTTTTCCGTACTTCAGCCAAACGACGGGCTAAACGATGCGCCAAAGAAATCGGAAGCGGCATTAATTCTTTCGTTTCATTGCAGGCAAATCCAAACATCAGCCCTTGGTCTCCGGCACCGATCGCTTCGATTTCCTCGTCAGTCATCTGACCTTCACGAGCTTCTAACGCTCGATCGACCCCCATCGCGATATCCGGCGACTGCTCGTCAATCGATGTCAACACGGCGCATGTATCCGCGTCAAAACCGAATTTGGCGCGCGTATAGCCGATTTCGCGAACCGTATCGCGAACAATTCTTGGAATATCCACATATGTCGATGTCGTAATTTCTCCGCTTACGAGCACAAGCCCTGTTGTCACGCTCGTTTCGCAGGCGACACGAGCATTCGGATCTTTTTCTAAAATCGCATCTAAAATCGCATCGGAAATTTGGTCGCAAATTTTATCCGGATGACCTTCTGTTACAGACTCTGAAGTAAATAAACGTCTTTTTTTTGACATTCGGCATTTTCCTCCTCTTTCCTTAATCAAACATCAAAAAATGATGATGCCGCAAACGGCGGGCGATACGGTACTCATTTCCCTTATTTCATTTTCTCATATAAAAAAACCTTTCCTGTAACGGTGAGGAAAGGTCATTGCAATCGTATTGCTCCTTTCACTCTTATCGTTCAAGGACATCGCCTTGCCACAGGTTAGCACCATTTCACATGTTTCCAGTTGTGACGGTTGCTGGGCTTCATTGGGCCTGTCCCTCCACCAACTCGGGATAAGAGTATCCGTTCAATGACTTATCTTATCGTAATGAAACGGGAAAAGTCAACAAAATATGACGAATTTTTTTTGAAAAAAAAAGGAAAAATAAATAAAATAAATCGTCATAAATAGTATGGACTAATAACAAAAATGTGTTATACTATTTGCAGAGATTATTTAAATAAAAAAAGGCAGGTTTTGAACATGGGGATCGCAAAAATGACCAATAAACTTTCATTATTATTGCAACAACCAAACGTATTTCATAATTTATCGGTAGCCCAGCTGGTGGAAAAAGTGTTGCAGCGAAAGGAAGGCCAGTTAACAGCTACTGGGGCGGTAGCGGTAACAACAGGAAAGTATACAGGACGCTCGCCGAAAGATAAATACATTGTCGAAGAAGCCGCAACGAAAGAAAAAATCGATTGGGGAACCGTCAATCAGCCAATTTCGGAAGAAGTGTTTGAAAACTTATATAATAAAGTGCTTGATTATTTAATGAAACAAGATGAGATTTTTGTCTTTAAAGGATTTGCCGGCGCTGATTCTAAATATCGTTTGCCGATTCAAGTTATCAACGAATTTGCTTGGCACAATTTATTTGCCCATCAATTATTTATTCGCCCAAGTGCAGAGGAATTACAAACACACGAAGCGCAATTTACGGTGATCTCTGCTCCAAATTTCAAAGCAGATCCTGCGGTGGACGGAACAAGATCAGAAGCGTTTATTATCATTTCTTTTGAACGCCGCATCGTATTAATTGGCGGCACAGAATATGCTGGCGAAATGAAAAAATCGATTTTCTCGGTGATGAACTATTTGCTTCCGGAACAAGGGATTCTTTCTATGCATTGCTCGGCCAACGTCGGCAAAGAAGGAGATGTTGCATTATTTTTCGGGCTGTCGGGAACGGGAAAAACGACGCTTTCCGCTGATCCAAACCGCCGCTTAATCGGTGATGACGAACACGGCTGGTCAAACCGCGGCATCTTTAATATCGAAGGCGGATGCTATGCGAAATGCATCAACCTATCCCGCGAAAAAGAACCGCAAATTTTTGACGCCATTGGGTTCGGAGCAGTGCTTGAAAACGTGGTGGTTGACGAACAGACAAGAATGCCAGATTACGATGATGCGACATTAACGGAAAATACGCGAGCTGCTTATCCGATTCAGGCCATTGCCAATATCGTGGATCCAAGCGTCGCCGGCCACCCATCAACGATTATTTTCTTAACCGCAGACGCGTTTGGCGTATTGCCGCCAATTAGCAAACTGACGCGCGAGCAAGCAATGTACCATTTCTTAAGCGGCTATACGAGCAAGCTCGCCGGCACCGAACGGGGAATCACTTCTCCGCAAGCTACGTTCTCTACTTGCTTCGGCGCTCCATTTTTGCCGCTCCCGGCCGTGCGCTATGCGGAAATGCTCGGCAAAAAAATCGTTGAACATAACGTGCGGGTATTCCTCGTCAACACTGGTTGGACCGGCGGGGAGTACGGAGTCGGCAGCCGCATGAAGCTGGCCTACACGCGCGCAATGGTGCAAGCAGCAGTCGAAGGAGAACTGGACAATGTCGAAACAGTGAAAGACCCTATTTTCGGCTTGGCCATTCCGCTTCATATTCCAGGAGTGCCAGATGAAGTGCTGCAGCCGCAAAATACATGGGCGGATAAAAATGCATATGAACAAAAAGCAAAAGAGCTGGCCGCAAAATTCCGCGCAAACTTCCAAAAATTCAAGCATATTGCACCGGAAATTGAAGCACTTGGAGGTCCGCTTGTATAATCGAAAAGGAGGGAGCAATTCCCTCCTTTTTTAATTCGTTGAATGCAAGGCGACAAGCTCATACGTGACAATCGTCCGATTATCGGCAAGTTCCAGTTTTTTCACCACCGCTTGACCGCTCGCTTCGCTTTGCAGCGTTCTTCTAACCTCTAGCGGAATATCAAGAGGATAAAGGCGATATCCTTCTTTTTCTAAAATAAACAAATTATCTTTTACGCGCCTTTCTTTTCCTTTTGTGACAATCAGCGTTTGCAGCTCCAGCGGCATGCCCATTGCAACACACCCCTTTTCTTTTTATCGTATCATACATTCGGCTGACTTTTCATCCATTCTGTCAACCGCCGGACGGTCTCGCGATTTTCTTTTGGTGGAAAATAATGCGTAAAATGTGGAAAATACCATGTTGTCACTTGCTTATTTAATTCTTTCAGTCTTTTCTCCAGACGATACGCATGCTCAATCGAAACATTGCGGTCTTTTTCCCCATGAATGATTAAGACAGGAGCATGAATTTTCTCCATTTCGTATAATGGCGTCCGCCAGCGGTATCGCTCTGGATATTTTGCAGGTGTGCCGCCGATGACCCGCTTCATCATTCTCCGCAAATCTTCCCGCTCCCAATAGGTAAGCGCTACATCGGATACTCCGCCCCATACCGCAACAGAACAAACCCGCGGCTCTAAAATCGCCGTATGCAGCGCCATCGCTCCCCCGCGGGAAAAACCAAAGACATGAATCCGCTTTTCATTCACGTTTGGATGCTGCTGCAGCAGCCGAAACGCGGCAAGCGCATCATAGCGGTCTTCCCCGGCAAAATCTTCATTTCCTTCCCCACCTTGGTTGCCGCGGTAAAACGGCGCCATCACGACAAATCCGTACGCGGCAAACTGGGTAATGCGCGCCAGACGTACTTTCCCGACATTTTTAATGCCGCCGCGCAAATATAAAAAACCGTCATACACTTCAGACGCTTTCGGTATGGCCAAAAAGCCTTTTATTTTTAATCCTTGGCATAAATAGGTGACAAGAAATACATCAATATGCGGATTGGGGGAAGGAAAGCGATATTGCTCGACAATATATCCATCCATCACCATTTCCTCCTTTCCATTAGGCATTCACACATTTTTTTTGCTTGCATACGATAAGGTGGAAGTAAGTTACTTGTTAAGGAGGCTGCCTGCATGAAAAAAATGGCCATAATGTCGCTTTTTCTCTTTCTCCTTATTATTCCTCTAGCCGCTTGCGGACAACAAAAAGAGGAGGAAGTAAAAAAGATACGGCTTGCGGAAGTGACTCGCTCCATATTCTATGCCCCGCAATATGTCGCCCTGGCAAAAGGATTTTTTAAAGAAGAAGGATTAGACATAGAACTCACCACCACGTGGGGCGGCGATAAAACGATGACTACCCTTCTTTCCGGCGGAGCCGATATTGCCCTTGTCGGATCGGAAACATCGATTTATGTCTACAGCCAAGGCACAAACGATCCAGTCATTAACTTCGCGCAACTCACACAGACAGACGGGACATTCCTCGTTTCCCGCCATAAAATTGACAACTTCAGTTGGGATCAGCTGAAAGGAAGCACCTTTCTCGGCCAGCGCAAGGGCGGCATGCCGCAAATGGTCGGCGAATTTGTGCTGAAAAAACACGGCATTGATCCACATAAAGATTTAAACCTTATTCAAAATGTTGATTTTGCTAATATCGCCAACGCTTTTGCCAGCGGCACGGGCGATTTCGTCCAGCTTTTTGAACCAACGGCAAGCATTTTTGAACGGGAAGGAAAAGGATATATTGTCGCCTCATTTGGCACGGAATCCGGCCATGTGCCATATACCACTTATATGGCAAAACAAAGCTTTATCCATAAAAATAAAGATGCGGTTGAAAAATTTACACGCGCTATCTATAAAGCGCAGCAATGGGTAGAGTCGCACAGCGCGGCGGAAGTAGCAAAAGTGATTCAGCCTTACTTTAAAGATACGGATCTTTCCATCATTGAAAAAGTCGTTGACCGCTATAAAAGTCAAGGCACCTATGCTACGAATCCGATTCTCGATGAAAAAGAATGGAATAACTTGCAAAATATTATGGACGAAGCAGGCGAACTGCCGAAACATATCGATCATAAAACACTTGTCGATAATTCATTTGCTGAAAAAGCGATGGCTAAATAACGAAAGCGGGTGAAAGGATGAGCTTTTTAGTCGTCGACCGCGTTTCCCACACTTATTTTACCGAAAAAACTGCCGTGACGGCCCTTGAAAATATCTCTCTGACCGTAGAGAAAGGAGAAATTGTCTCCTTTCTCGGCCCTAGCGGCTGCGGCAAAACGACGTTGCTTTCCATTATTGCCGCCTTAATTGAACCGACGGAAGGAGCGGTATTTATTGAAGGGAAAGAATTAGACCGCTTCCGTCCAACCGCAGGGTATATGCTGCAGCAAGATTATTTGTTTCCTTGGAAAACCATCGAAGAAAATATTTTGCTCGGTTTAAAAATCATGGGGAGATTAACGGAAGAAACAAAAAGACGAGCCCTTGACTTGCTTGCCTACATCGGGCTAAAAGGCGTCGAATCGCATTATCCAAGCCAACTGTCCGGCGGCATGCGCCAGCGGGCCGCACTTGTGCGCACGTTGGCGACAGACCCAAAAATGCTCCTGTTAGATGAGCCATTTTCCGCCCTTGACCAGCAAACAAAATTAAAACTGGAAGAGTTAGTATGGAAAACATTAAAAGAATACGGAAAGACAGCGGTGCTTGTCACTCATGACATCGGGGAAGCGATTGCGATGAGCGACCGTATTTTTCTATTCTCGGCAAAGCCGGGACGCATTATGCATACTTTTATGGTTCCTGATGAATTGCGGCGCTTATCGCCATTTGCCGCCCGTCAGCACCCTTCCTTTTCCGCGCTATTCCAATCCATTTGGAAGGAGCTGGATGAACTTGAAACAAACCAGTGAACGTATCCGGTCTCTCCATCAGCAATACATCGCTTCACTGAAAAAAGAAAAACGAGTTATTCGCCTGTTTCAGATCGTGATCTTTATCGCCTTTTTCATCTTATGGGAGGCAGCCAGCCGCTTTCATTGGGTCGATCCGCTCTTGTTTAGCTCCCCATCGGCAATTTGGAACCTATTTGTAGAAAAGCTCGGCGATCACTCGCTTTTGACCCATACGTTCGTTACACTGTTCGAAACCATATTGGGATTTATTATCGGCACGGTAGCCGGAGCATTGTTAGGAGCGTTGCTCTGGTGGTTCCCGCGCCTATCGAAAACGCTCGATCCATATTTAGTCGTCTTTAACGCCATGCCAAAAGTGGCGCTTGGTCCTATTCTTATCGTCGCACTCGGTCCGGGATTCACTTCTATCATTGCGATGGGGGTGATTATCTCTGTCATCATCACCACGATTGTTGTTTATTCTTCCTTCCAGGAAGTGGATGCGAACTATTTGAAAGTATTGCAAACATTCGGCGCCACCCGCTGCCAATGCTTCAAGGAAGCGGTGCTGCCATCCTCGTTCCCGACGATTATTTCGACGCTAAAAGTCAATGTCGGCTTGTCCTGGGTCGGCGTCATTACCGGCGAATTTCTCGTTTCTAAACAAGGGCTCGGCTATTTGATTATTTACGGATTCCAAGTGTTTAACTTTACATTAGTGTTAATGAGCCTGCTTGTCATTGCCCTGCTGTCAACCGTGATGTATCAGGTCGTCACCTTCATCGAAAAGAAATTGATAAAACATCGCTAGAGACGTTCATGGCAAGATAAAGAACGTCTCTTTATTTCTTCTAATGCCCGCGGAAGCACCTCATCTTTCATAATAAAACTAAACCGTTTATCTGTACGGATGTTTTCCGGCAGTGTCGGAAGCAGTACCGGACCGTTTGTTTCTAAATAGGACGGCTGCTTCACCATCGCGGCGATTTCCGCAAAATAGATGTTTTTTACCATATCCGGTTCGACTTGATATTGGCCGATATAAGTAAGCGAACGAATCAGCCCTCCTGTTTCTTCCTTCACTTCCCGAATCGCCGCTTGCTCCGGTGTTTCTCCCTTTTCTACTTTCCCGCCTGGAAATTCTAATCCGCGTCTTGGATGATCCGTTAAAAGCCATTGTCCATGGTAGCGGCAAATAATCCATACGTGGCCCGGATGCGCAGAAAACGGATGATCCGTAAACGACAGCCTCACTCGATTGCCATAATAGTCGAAAAACGTATACATGATTTCCAACAACCCCGTTCCTGTTTGTCTCTCTTTTCATTATACGACAAAATATTCATCAAAAAAGCCGCCAATATGAATGGCGACTTTTTATGAATCGAGCTCCTCTTCCGGAATAATGCCAAGCGAACGAATATGCGCTTTTGCTTCTTCATTTCCAAGCTTGTAAATCAGCTGATAGATTTTCATTAATGTTCTGTCGTAGGCATCATTCTCACGGTCGTAATGGTATTGCACATACGGAACGTGGGTGCGAAAAAACGCTTGCCAGTCTGTAGAATAGTTTTGGTCAAAATACTCCCGCAATTGAATAATTTCATCATCTGTCGCTTCAATTTGAAAATCCCATGGAGAAGCGGTTTTTACTTGCGAGATTTCTCCCGTTTCCATGGACACATAATACGTCTTTTTTTGCTGCTCCGCCACAGTTGTCATCTCCTTATGATCTTTCCTTTATTGTTTAGTGTGGGTGAAGGCAAAAAAAATTATGCTCAAAAAATCATTTTACTTCATCTTTGAACAATTCAATCGCCTTTCGCAAAACCGTAGGAATCGGAACACCCGCACGCCCGGCATTTTCCACAATAGAAATAAATTCATTCGCAATATAGAAAAAAATGATGATATCGCGAATAAAATGGCTGCCCCAGCCAATGGCGGTATCTAATAAATGCGAAACAGCAACTAAAACAAAAATAAGCAGCTTGCGAACAATGCCACGGAAACCGACTTGACTGGATAGCTTCCCCTCCATCGCACTTGCAATCATTCCTGTGACATAATCGACAGCGACAAAACAAAGCAAAATAACAACTAATGAATCCACTCCTCCGATGAAAAACGAAACAACGGAGCCTGCCAGCGAAAATCCCAGCATTGACGTATATTTGTGCATGCTCCTCCCCCCTTAAACAAGTGAGCACTACTATCGTATGCAGAAAAGAGGGAAGGAGTATAGACAACTCTCTAAAAAACCAATCCTTCATCCACGAAGGAGTGATCGGTCAGTATCCATTTTTTAACGTCCAAGAAATGATTTTAGCATCCATACATGTTTTTCCAAACTTTTATAAATGCCAAGCAGCATATCTTCTGTCGCCTTATCACCTACTTCATCAGCAACCTGCATTCCTTCTTTTAATTCGCCGATCATTGTTTCAAAATCACTCACAATAGTCGCCACCATTTGTTCCGCCGATTCTTGCCCAGTCGCCTCTTTGACAGAAGCTTGTTCCAGGCATTCCTTCATCGTCGCCACCGGCGCTTCGCCAAGAGCAAGAAGGTGTTCGGCGAGATCATCAATATGATGTGCCGCTTCATCATATAGCTGTTCAAATTTTTCATGGAGTGTAAAAAATTGCGAACCCTTCACATACCAATGATAATTATGCAATTTAATGTAAAGAACGCTCCAGTTGGCAATTTGCTTATTTACAATATCCGTTAATTGTTTTGACATATCCCATTCCTCCTCTAATATGGATGTACCCAATTTGGATAACCTCGAGATATATTCATAATCGAACTATATTATTTCCTAATTGCCTAATGTATATTTCTTACCAATAATTTTCAAATTTGTACCATTTGTTCATTCATCGTGCAAAGCGTCATCACACCAATGCGATGGCAATATGTTACAATGAAAAGAAAAATGGTGAATCCGCGATGTATCTCACTTTAGCGGTTTCATTGATCATTGTCGCACTCATTCTTGCTTTGGCGGTGATTACGACATCAAAAGCAGACGAATACAAGCATACGATCGACCCGCCACCTGAAGAGGATCATTCGCAAAATAAGTAAGGCTATCATCATGTTGATGATAGCCTTACCAATTATCCAAATACTTTCTTTAACTCTTCCTTATCTTGCTCCAACCAGAAGCGCATGAGCCGCTTTGCCCCTTCCAGGTCGTGCAGCTTCGCTTGCCCGCATTGCCGCTCTGTCGCCGCTGGGACTTCCGTTGCGTTTAGCGCATCTTTCATCGTTTCCTCAAGCAAATCAATGATTTCATCCACTGTCGGTGATCCGCTCACAACAAGATAAAATCCTGTTTGGCAGCCCATCGGCGAAATATCGATGATATCAAAATGATCGTACTTTTCTGCATGTTTACGCATCGTATAAGCGAGCAAATGCTCAAGAGTATGAATCGCAGCTGGCTGCATCGCTTGTTTATTTGGCTGGCAAAAGCGAATATCGAATTTATTGACGACACCATCGCTTCCAACTTTATGGACACCGCAATGTCTCACATATGGCGCTTTTACTGCGCAGTGATCCAACTCAAAACTTTCCACCGAAGGCATGTATATCACTCCTACTCTGTTTTCTCTTTTCATCATACACCGAAATCCGATTTTTTTCATCCTTTTTGTATAGATTGTCACAGGATACTATTATACGGTATTTGTTTCATATTTATGATACATTATGAATAGAATCATTTATTCGTTAGGTGTGTGGCAAATGGCAAAAAAATTATTGATTTTGTTCATCCGTTTTTATCAAATTTTTATTTCTCCGCTAAAACCGCCGACATGCCGATTTTATCCGACCTGCTCGCAATACGGCCTAGAGGCGGTGAAACGGTTTGGCGCCATTAAAGGCGGCTGGCTGACGATCAAACGAATTTTAAAGTGCCATCCATTCCACCCGGGCGGATTTGATCCTGTTCCGGAAAAACAGCAAAATAGCAAGAAATCGTAAGCGGTAATGGATGATATGGCATAGCAATAAAATCTTTGCCTTTCATAGCGCTCCCTTTCACCGTCTACGAGAACGGGAAAAACATCTCATAACGCTATTATGCCTGATCTGTTTTTCGTTTAATTCCGTCAAAATAGAATTATTTTGAATGCACATAACAGAGTTTGGGCCGTTCATGAACGCCCACTCCCCTATTTTATTACATATATGTTATAAAATAGAAGTATTATCACCTATAAGGTCAGCATCACTGTTGCTGTTTGGCCCATTTTCTTGTATGATTAACCATATAAAATCGTAATGATTACGATTATTTATCGGAGAGGAGAAAATAACAATGAAAAGAATACCTGTTACTGTATTAAGCGGTTATCTTGGTTCAGGGAAAACGACGCTGCTCAATCATATCTTGCAAAATAGAGAAGGAAAGAAAATCGCAGTTATTGTGAATGATATGAGCGAAATAAATATTGATGCTGAACTGATTCGACAAGGCGGTTTTTCTCGCACCGAAGAAAAGCTGGTGCAAATTCAAAACGGCTGCATCTGTTGTACATTACGTGAAGATTTAATCAAAGAGGTGGAAAAACTAGTAGACGCTGGAAACATTGATTATATTGTCATCGAATCCTCAGGAATTAGTGAGCCAATTCCAGTAGCGCAAACATTTACGTACATTGACGAAGAGCTAGGAATTGACCTAACAAAAAAATGTCGCTTGGATACAATGGTTACAGTTCTCGACGCGAATCGCTTTTGGGCTGATTTTGTATCAGGTGAAAGCTTGCTTGACCGCAAACAAGCTGTTGATGAAACGGATACACGTGAAGTGGCGGACTTGCTGATTGATCAAATCGAATTTGCCAACGTTATTATACTAAATAAAGTTGACCTTATTAGTCCTGAAGATGCGAAAGAACTTGAAGGTGTGTTAAAAAAGTTAAACCCGGAAGCGAAAATTATACAAACGACATTCGGTCAAGTGCCACTGGACGAAATTTTAAATACCCATTTATTCGACTTTGAAAAAGCTAGTCAAGCTGCAGGATGGATTAAAGAATTGAATGAAGAACATACTCCAGAAACAGAAGAGTATGGCATCTCTTCGTTTGTTTATCGCAGAAGACGTCCGTTTCATCCAGAACGTTTCATGAATTGGCTTGAGAATTGGCCGGTTGAAGTTGTTCGCGCAAAAGGCTTTTTCTGGCTTGCTTCAAGAAATGACATGTGCGGTCTTTTATCACAGGCAGGAACATCCATTATGATTCAAGGAGCTGGTGAATGGGTCGCTGTTTATCCGGAAACTGAACGTCAACAAATTCTGAAAGAGGACCCTGAGTTGCTCGCTAAGTGGGATGAGACATATGGAGATCGCATGACGGAACTCGTCTTTATCGGCATTGACATGAATCGCCAGGAAATTGAAACGTCTTTAGATGAGTGTTTGCTGACAGATGAAGAAATGAAACAAGATTGGGCAACATTTTTGGATCCTCTTCCTGAATTTACTGTTGCCCAATAAATTTATTATTTTAGTTCTCAAATCGTAATGATTACGATATAATAGCAAATGGCCTTATTGCGCCGCCTACATCATTCTAATGAGGAAGGGAATTGTTATGAAAATAAAATCACTACTTTTATCGCTACTGCTCGTTATATCTGGCCTTTTATATGGCTGCAGCGGAGAAACAAAGGAGCAGCAAGGCAAAAAAGACGTTTTAACGATTTATACGACCGTTTATCCGCTTCAAGACTTTACAGAAAAAATTGGCGGAAAATATGTACATGTACAAAGTATTTATCCTCCAGGTGTCGAAGCACATACCTTCGAACCCACAACCAAAACGATGAAGCAATTAGCTGATGCCGACGCATTTATTTATATTGGACAAGGGATGGAAAGCTTCGCCGATAAAGTAAAAGAAACATTAAAGAATGAACAGGTTCATTTTCTCGCTGCTACTAAAGGGATCGACTTGCTAGATTCTACTCATGAAGAGCACGAAGATGAACATGCGCATCACGGCGATAAAGACCCACACGTCTGGCTTGATCCGATTCGTTCCATCACTATAGCGGAAAATATCCGTGATTTGCTCATTGAACTAAAACCAGAAAAGAAAGAAACATTTATGAAAAACTTTGAAATATTGAAATCCAAACTGGAAAATCTTGATCAGCAATTCCAAACGGTCATAAAAGAATCGCCAAAAAAAGAAATTCTTGTAGCACACGCAGCTTACGGATATTGGGAAGACCGCTATGGCATTAAACAATTGAGCGTTTCCGGGCTTTCACCGACAAACGAACCATCTCAAAAAGAACTAGCTGAATTGATTAAAACAGCCAAACAACATCACATCAAATATGTCATTTTTGAGCAAAACGTCACATCCAAAATAGCAGAAATCGTCAAAAAGGAAATCGGTGCGGATGCATTGCGTTTCAATAATTTAGAGTCACGCACAGATGAGGACATAAAAGGAAATAAAGATTATTTTGACTTAATGAAGGAAAATATTTCTGTACTAAAAAAAGCGTTGCGATAAGGAGTTATCCTGCCTTTCTGAATGAGGCAGGACGCTTCTTTTTTGTCCGTATAAATGAAATATTTCAATAAAACTGTTGATTATTTCCTTCATAAATTTTTTGCAAACACCCAAACTAAAAACGTAGTTTATTTTCTTACTAACGGGGAGGAATAGAGATGGCAAAAGATGTTCTTTGTGAAGTAAGAAACTGCCATTATTGGGCCGAAGGAAACCGGTGCAGTGCGGAATCGATTTATGTCGTAAGCCATGCGGGGAAAATGGCGGCCGATTCGACGGAAACGGATTGCAAAACATTTGTCCCTGCGAACAACGCATAACCATTTTGATTGGATGCGCTGTCTTTTTGGCTTTTTAGCGCTAAAAGACAGCGCTTACATAGTTTATTTAAAAAGAGAGGCGACGTATTATGGCAAAAAGAGACAGCTTAATTAAAGCATTCAAAGAAGAAGTAAAACGGACGAATCCAATGACATTTCCGATCTGTGTCGACTCATTTACAAATTTATGGCAATATGAATTCGGATCCTTGGAAGATCTACCGCCGGAAGTGGAAAAATTGATTGCCCACCGAGCAATCGAATTAGGTTTAATGGACGAAGACAGATTTTAACAACGGGGCTTGTTCTAATCAAGCCCCGTTGTCATCGTTAGGTATAAGCGATTTTAACTGACGGCGCAACAATTTTTGCGACGCGTTGCGTGGAAGCTGGTCGACAAAATAAATTTGCTTTGGAACTTTATACTTGGCTAAACGTTCCTGGCAAAACTGTTTTAGCTGTTCAGCAGTGACAGAATAGCCGCTTTTTTGTTTGACAAACGCACATGGCACTTGTCCCCATGTTTCATCGTCGATTCCGGTTACTCCTGCTTCTTCCACCGCCTCATGGGAAAGAAGCACCGCTTCGACTTCCGCCGGATACACATTCTCCCCACCGGAAATAATCAAATCAGAACGGCGGTCTAATACGTATAGAAACCCGTCTTCATCAACATACCCGATATCTCCGGTGTAAAACCAGCCGTCCCGAATCGCTTCTTTTGTCGCCTCTTCCCGATGCAAATATCCTTTCGTCACATTTGGTCCTTTTACGACAATTTCCCCCGCTTCATACGGACGGGCCGGTTGCCCATCTTTTTCAATACGAAGCTGCGCAGGAAAAAGAGGTTTTCCTGCGGAACCGAGCTTCGTTAAACTATATTCCGGCGCCAATGTGACAATTTGTGATGCTGTTTCCGTCATGCCATATGTCTGATAAACAGGAATCCCCTTTTCTTTGCATGCCTCTAGCAGCGGCTTTGGGGCAGGCCCACCGCCAAGCAGCATGCAGCGAAACGTTTCTGGATACCGTCTTTTGCCAAGATCGGCAAGCATTTTTTGCAGCATCGCTGTGACGACGGACATGATCGTTACTTTCCCATCCATGATTAAATCATTTGCTTTTTGCGCATCAAAGGAAGGCATCACATACATGCCCATCCCGTATATGACGCTTCTCATCATAATCGACAAACCGCTGATATGAAACAGCGGAACAGCGGCTAGCCAGCAATCATTTTCATGCAACCCTAAATTTAAGGCCGAGCCGATGGCGCTCCACCAATGATTGCCGTACGTTTGCAATACTCCTTTTGGCTTTCCCGTCGTTCCTGACGTATACATAATGGTGGCGACATCATCGAAATGATAATGCGATTGAAACTCCACGTCTGTCTCCGGCAATGCCGCCAATTCGTTTATTGTCACCACGCGAATGTCTGACTTAACAAGATCTGCCAGCTTCTCATCGGCAATCACGCATACGGCACCGCTATCGTTTAATTGCCACACAAGCTCATGGGATGTTAAACGTATATTTTGCAATAGCGCGATGGCTCCGATATAATGAAGCGCATGAATCGTTTCCACCATCGCGATGCTGTTTCTCATCAGCACCGCGATGATATCCCCTTGGCGCACCCCTATGCCTGCTAATTGCCGCGCCCGTTTTACTACAGACTCGTGAAGTTCGCCAAACGTCTTTTTCTGCCATCCATCATCGACAGCAGGGCGTTGTGGCGTTAAAAAAGCGCGTTGTATCAACCAGTTTGGTATGACTGTTTGCATGATGACACTCTCCTTTTTTCCATAAAGAAACAGCTTGATGGAATACATCAAGCTGCATTAGCAATGATATGTTTCCGCTTTTCTCACGGAAAACGCGGAAATTGTTGAAAGTTTGGTTTGCGTTTTTCTTTAAACGCATCTCGTCCTTCTTTCGCTTCATCGGTCGTATAGAACAATAATGTCGCGTCACCGGCCAGCTGCTGAATGCCGGCTAACCCATCGGAATCGGCGTTAAACGCTGCTTTTAAGAAGCGGATCGCCGTCGGGCTTTTTTCTAAAATTTCCTGCGCCCACTTGACGGTTTCTTCTTCCAATTGCTCGAGCGGTACTACTTTATTGACGAGCCCCATTTCCAGCGCTTCCTGCGCCGTATATTGGCGGCATAAATACCAAATTTCACGAGCTTTTTTATGGCCGACAATCCGCGCTAAATAGCCAGCGCCATATCCGCCGTCAAAGCTTCCTACTTTTGGACCAGTTTGTCCAAAAATTGCGTTGTCTGCCGCAATCGTTAAATCACATACGACATGCAATACATGACCGCCGCCGATTGCATATCCCGCCACCATCGCGATGACTGGTTTTGGGATCACGCGAATCAACCGTTGCAAATCCAACACATTTAAGCGTGGAATTTGATCCTCGCCGACATAGCCGCCGTGACCGCGAACCTTTTGGTCCCCGCCAGAACAAAACGCTTTTCCGCCTGCTCCCGTTAAAATAATGACACCGATTTTGGAGTCATCACGTGCATACGAAAAGGCGTCGATCATTTCAGCAACCGTTTTTGGACGGAACGCGTTATGTACTTCCGGGCGATTAATGGTGATTTTGGCAATGCCGTTATACGTTTCATATATAATATCCTCGTACTCGCGTTCCTTCACCCATTCAATAGCCATTTTACTCTCCTCCTCTAATGAACTCACTTACTATTTTAGCAAAAATCTCTCGTTGTTCCACATGAATTGCATGCCCCGCTTGGGAAACTGTGACCATTTTGCAATCTGGCAGATGCTCTTTCATTTCTTCGGCAATTCGACAAAACTTTTCATCCCACTCTCCGCATATCAGTAACGTCGGCGTGTTCACTTCTGACAACCGATTCCACCATGAAGGCTGTTTCCCTGTCCCCATTCCGCGCAGGCTATTGGCCAGCCCGATTTTATTATTTTTTAACCGTTCCTTACGTATTTCCTCCTGAACGCTAGACGGCAGCTGCTTTTGCGACGCAAACAGCGGCAGCTTTTCCCACTTATCGACAAATGCAGCAATTCCATATTGTTCAATTTCCCGCGCCAACACCTCATCGTTCTCTCGCCGCTTCCATCTTTCTTGCTCTGTCTTTAAACCTGGGGAACTGCTCTCAAGCACCAACTTGCGAACACGGTGAGGATAAAGGATCGCAAACGTTAAGGCAAGCCTTCCTCCCATCGAATACCCTAACACATGGACGTCCTCTACATGAAGATGGCGCAATAGTTCATCCAGATCAGCAGCCGCTCGCTCGATTTCATACCGCGCCGGGTCATGCGGCGAATCGGTAAGACCATGGCCGACGATATCGACCAGAATCAACCGAAATTCCCGCCAATATGGAAGAAACGGTTTCCACGTTTCCATGCTCCCAGTAAATCCATGCAAGAGCAAAAGCGGCTCGCCACTCCCATATTGTTCGACATGATAGGAAACACCGTTCACCAAAATGTTCATGCCATTCTCCTTTTTCCGAGAAATTCTGCTATTTCCTGGGAAACCCTTTCCCACAAAAGACGATGGATTTTTACATTCGTCTCCCTGGATGTACATACCTCAATCACATGAAGGCCATCTGTGGTGAGCGAACGGGCAACATGATGACGAAATTCGTCCCATGTTTTGCTGTTTTGGTAATTCCCTTCGTACATGCGAACAGCGTGCATAAATTGCAAATCGGTCGGCGTGCCAAACAGCATTTCGAAATGTTTTTTATGGTTTGCTTGCGGCAGGAACGAGAAAATTCCGCCGCCATTATTATTGAGAACGATAATTGTCGCATGTAATCCATGCATTTTTGCCGCCAACAGCCCGTTTAAGTCATGATAAAAGGAAAGATCACCGATGACAAGCACGAGCGGTTCGGTAACGGCGCTGGCCCCCAGCGCGCTCGACACGACACCATCAATCCCGTTGGCGCCGCGGTTCGCCAAAATGCGAATTTGCTTGTCTGTCGTAAAGAAAAAGGTATCGGCATCGCGAATCGGCATGCTGTTGCCGACAAATAAAGTAGCGCCGCTTGGCAGCAGTTGTGAAAGTTCAGTAAACACTTTTCCTTCAAATAATTCGCTTTCCGCTTGTTCCTCTAGGAGAACGGATTTCGCAATATCGTTGATCGCTTTCCAAGTTGCGGACCATTCGCTTTTTCTCAATTTTCGTCCCGCCATTTCAATGAGTTGGCGGCAAAATTCTACTTCATCGCAGTGTACCATATATGATGCCATCAATGTCGGTTCCCGCCATCCTCCGCCGCCATCTACTACAATTTGCCGGATGGATGGATATCGTTTCAGTAGCAGAAATAACGGTTTGGAAACCGGCATGGCGCCAAAACGGATCACGACATCCGGCACCAATGAAGCAGCAATCATTTCATCTTTTAATATCGCATCATAGCAATCAATAATATACTCTTTGGAATGAGATCCACTGCGCAACTGGGAAAGCGGATCCGCTAAAATCGGATAGTCCAACATTTCCGCTAACTCGGTAACCGCCTCGGCAAATTCCGGATAGTCCATTGGCCCGCAGACGATTAATCCGTTTTTGACGGAAACGAGTTGGTGATATAATTCACCAAGCTGTTTTCTATCAACGGTTGCTTTTCCGGCAATAACCTTTGTATAAGACGGTTCTTTCGCTTCGATCTGTTGCCATGTTTCTTTCTGAATCACCGGCATAAGCGGTTCACGAAGCGGAAAGTTTAGATGAACCGGCCCCGCCGGAGCACTCATTGCTATGCTCGCTGCCCTTGCTGCCATCGTCCGTGCATAGCGAAGCATCTCTGGTGTTCTTTCCGGAAGAGCCATTTCGACAAACCATTTGGCATACTTTCCATATATGTTTAATTGATCAATGGCCTGCGGCGCGCCAACATCGCGCAATTCGTGCGGACGGTCCGCCGTAACGACGACAAGCGGGATCCGTGAGTAATACGCTTCCACTAGCGCCGGAAAATAATTGGCAGCCGCCGTTCCTGACGTACAAAGAAGGGCGACCGGATGCCGTTTTGCTTTTGCCATACCAAGGGCAAAAAAGGCAGCAGAACGTTCATCTAAGTTCATATGTATGCGCATTTCCGGATGCTCCGCCATCATGATCGCCAGTGGGGTCGAGCGTGATCCTGGACTGACAACAACGTCTCGTACTCCCGTTTTTGCTAATTCATCCACAAACGCAGCAATATATAAGGTTAGTGACTCATTCATCTTGTCCCACTCCTAGCGCCGATAACATTGGAATAAATTTCACTTTCGTCTCCTCATACTCGCTGATTGGATCGGAATCACCGACGATACCGCAGCCGGCAAAAATCGATACCTCTTGTCCTTGCAACAGACCCGAACGGATGGCGACGGCGAATTCCCCGTTCCCCTCCGTATCCATCCATCCGATTGGACCGGCATACCATCCTCTGTCTAACGGCTCCACCTCGCGGATTTCTTTGACTGCTGCTTCTCGCGGTGTTCCACCTAACGCAGGGGTTGGGTGCATCTTCGCCACCATCGATAAAATAGAGGAAGCGCGGCAATGCTCCCCAATAACCGGCGTATATAAGTGTTGAATGTTTGGCAATTTTAACAGCTGTGGAGAAGGCGGCATGTAGACGCGTTCGCAAACCGCTTCCATCGCTTCTTTGATCATTTGGACAACAAAGTGATGTTCGTGAAGATTTTTTTCATCATGCAGCAGCCACTCGCCAAGCTGTTCGTCTTCCTGAACGGTTTTTCCGCGACGGATCGATCCCGCTAAACAAGTAGAGTAACATGCATCGCCTTCCTTTTTTACCAGCTGCTCCGGAGAAGCGCCAATAAAGCATTGCCCTTCTTGTTCAAACGCAAACAGATAGCTAAACGGCTGCTGTTCGCGTAGTTGCCGGAGCACCACGCTTGCCTCCACCCGATCCGCAAACGATAAGCGCGCCTCCCTCGCCAGCACCACTTTATCAAACTTCCCGCTATGAATGTTGGCGATCGTTTGTTTCACCGCATCGAACCACTGTTCCGTTTGTTTTTCTTCATATTTCCTCACGGAAGGCAAAGAATGGATCGGCGCCCGCCCTTCATGTAACAGCCGAAACAACGTTTCTATTTTTTCCATGGTTTCCTCACTCTGTCCGGAACGCACTGTCACGGTTAATGTCGCTTTTCCACCCTTGCTCGCTAAAAGAACAGCTGGCACCAGCATTTTCGCATGCGGAAAAGCGCGCCATTTTTCCGTGTGCGGTTTGTAAGGATCAAACGAAAAGCCTCCAAATAGGATGGGCCCCATCTTTATTCCGTTGGAATAATGATCTGTCTGTTCTACCCATTGCTTCCACTGTGTTTCCACCGTATGAAACCGCTCTTCTTTTTCTTCTGTTTCGATCACATACGTGCAACCAAGTCCAACATAAACGGTCTCATTGGTGCGGTCCCCCAAAAAAAGCGCTCACGGAAAGAGCATATTGGTCCTAATGAAAAAAAATAAACCGGATCTACATCGTTCAATTCCTCCGTCCAACTAATAAACGGCCGCTTTGTTCTTTTCTCGATGAGATGCAATCGTTCGCGAATTTTATGCTGGTATAAAATTGCCACTGTAATCCCGCTTTCTTCATTAAGTTTATTACCTATTTCCTATCTTCCATTATATATAATAGGAAATAATTTATCTATTCGAAAGGGGTTGACACCTTATAAACGTTTTCCTACACTTATTGTGAATGTTTATCGAACATTATTCTATCCGAATATGAGGGGTATGATTATGCAACCATCATTACAAACAGATCGCTATTCATCGATCCACCGCCGCCGCGATTGGCGAGTTTGGTGGAGGCTTACCCGTCCACATACATTGACTGCTGCATTTGTGCCTGTTTGTATCGGCACTGTATTAGCACTTCATGAAACAGCCATTCACATCTCTTTATTTATCGCCATGCTTATCGCTTCTTTGTTGATTCAGGCAGCAACCAATATGTTCAATGAATATTATGACTACAAGCGCGGGCTCGACTCCCCGGAATCGGTAGGAATTGGCGGGGCGATTGTCCGTGAAGGAATACATCCAAAAACCGTTTTATATTTAGCCGTTGCTTTGTTTGCTGTTGCGACGCTGATCGGTGCCTATATTTGCATGAATAGCAGCTGGTGGCTTGCATTGATCGGTTCCATCTGCATGGCAGCGGGATATTTCTATACAGGCGGCCCGGTGCCGATTGCCTATACCCCGTTTGGCGAACTTGCAGCCGGATTTTTTATGGGACTGGTAATTATTTTAATTTCCTTTTTCATTCAAACGGGCGAAGTAACAAAAACAGCAATTCTCATCGCAATTCCGATTGCCATTTTAGTTGGGGCGATTTTACTAGCCAATAATATCCGTGACCTTGATCGAGACAAAGAGAAAGGGAGAAAAACGCTGGCGATTTTAGTCGGCCGGAACAATGCGGTCCGCATTCTTGCCGGTATGTTTGCCGTTTCGTTTATTTGGATGACGGTGCTGGCTTTCTCTCATATCGTTTCTTTCTGGACGATGCTTGTCTTTTTCAGCGTCCCGAAAGCGGTAGCAGCAGCGAAAGGGTTTATCGGCAAGACGAAACCAATTGAAATGATGCCAGCGATGAAAGCAACGGCACAAACAAATACACAATTCGGGTTTTTATTAGCTGTCGGCCTGCTGATCAGCCATTGGCTATAACACGGTTGGAAATAAGCCGTGTTTTTTTTTATTTTTGGTTCATACTACAAGGTAAACGGTTTATTTTAGGAAGGAGTTAATCATGATGTTAACGAATGAACAACTAGCCGCCTTCCGCAAACAACTTCTTCAGGCAAAACAGGAAATTCAAGAACGACTGCAAAACAACGATCACTTTGGCAAGCTGCGGAGCCATGCGCATGATGCGGTCGGCGAACTTGCAAGCTATGACAACCACCCTGCAGACGATGCAACCGAGCTGTATGAACGGGAAAAAGATATCGCACTGAATGAACATACGGAACGGGAATTAAAAGAGATTGAACATGCACTTGAGGCGATGGACAACGGCACATACGGCATCTGTGAAGTTTGCGGCAGACCGATTCCCTATGAGCGGCTGCAAGCTCTCCCAACGACCACCTTTTGTAAAGAGCACAGCCTTGACCACACCGTTTCGCAAAAGCGGCCGCTGGAAGAAGGTGTGTTGATGCCCCCGTTTGGAAAGTTTGATTTGGATGACCGCGATGAATCGGTGGCATATGACGCAGAAGATGCCTGGCAGGAAGTCGCGCGCTACGGCTCCTCCGATACCCCTTCCGATTTAGGAAAAAATGTTGATTATTATGGTGAAGTGTATGCCGAATCAGAGGAAAATGTCGGATATGTCGAAGATTTGGAAAATTTCGCGGCAGTCGATTTACACGGAAAAAATGTGAAAGTATATCCAACAAGGGAACACGAACTGTTAGAAAACATTTTGGATGATGAAGGAATTATGTCGAATATCGGTGATTTGCCCGCCTATGAAAAAGACCCATATACGGAAAAAGAAGACCATCGACGTTGATGGTCTTTTTTTGAAACAAAAAGAGGTTCCCGTCCGTATAAAGAATATATAGCATAGAAATGATGAGATGGAGGAGAAAAATATGAACGCACATGAAATTGACTACAAATTATATGGCGATGACATGCAATTTGTAGAAATTGAACTAGATCCGCAGGAAAGCGTCATCGCCGAAGCAGGCGGAATGATGATGATGGAAGACGGGATCACGATGGAAACCGTATTTGGAGACGGATCTCAGTCCGAAAAAGGATTTTTGAACAAATTGGTTGGTGCAGGGAAACGATTATTGACAGGAGAAAGTTTATTTATGACGGTGTTTACGAACAACAGCACCGGAAAACGCCGCATTTCGTTTGCCGCCCCATACCCTGGAAAAATTATTCCAATGGACTTGAGCGAGCTTGGCGGCAAAGTGATTTGTCAAAAAGATGCCTTTCTTTGTGCAGCCAAAGGCGTTTCGGTCGGCATCGATTTTCAGCGCAAACTTGGCACCGGCTTTTTCGGTGGCGAAGGATTTATTATGCAAAAACTCGAAGGGGACGGACTCGCCTTTTTACATGCAGGCGGAACCATTTATAAGCGCGAGCTGCAGCCCGGCGAGAAATTGCGCATTGACACCGGCTGCCTTGTAGCGATGACAAAAGAAGTTGATTACGATATCGAATATGTCGGCAAAATTAAAACCGCCTTTTTTGGCGGCGAAGGCTTGTTTTTCGCAACATTAACCGGACCGGGAACCGTCTGGGTGCAGTCGCTTCCGTTCAGCCGGCTTGCTGACCGAATTATCGCCGCCGCGCCAAGCACGGGGAGCCGTTCTGTTGGAGAAGGCAGCATCCTCGGAAGCATCGGCGACTGGTTGGATGGTGATGATTAAGAGAGAGGACAAAACCTCTCTCTTTTTTATTTAACTGGATGAATGTCCCATATTTCATTCGCATACTCCTGAACTGTCCGGTCGCTTGCAAAATAACCAGAATGGGCGATATTGGTCGCGCTCATTTTCAGCCACCGTTCCCGCTCTTGATACACTTGTTCTACTTTTTCCTGCGCCTCGACATAAGCGGCGAAATCGCGCAAAACAAAATATTCATCGTTCTGTGCTAAAAGCGAATCGTAAATCGGCTCGAAATGGTCGTGGGCATCTGGGAAAAACCCGTTGATAAGCTGATCGACAACTTGTTTAATCCGCTTGTCATGATGGTAATATTCATGGGAGCGATAACCCCCGTTTTCATAGTAGCTTAGCACTTCATCCGCCGTAAGCCCAAACAGAAACATGTTTTCTTCTCCAACCGCTTCCAAAATCTCGACGTTGGCGCCGTCTAGCGTGCCAAGCGTAATCGCTCCATTCATCATAAACTTCATATTGCCAGTGCCGGACGCTTCTTTGCTGGCCGTGGAAATTTGCTCGCTTACATCCGCGGCAGGAAAAATTTCTTCCGCTAGCGAAACACGATAGTTTTCCAAAAAAATAACTTTCAGCTGTTCGTTTGTCTGTTTGTCCTTATTGACTTTTTCGGCGATAGAATGGATCAGCTTAATAATGCGCTTCGCATAATAATATCCCGGCGAAGCTTTGGCGCCGAAAATAAAAGTGCGCGGATAAATGGAAAAGCTTGCATCTTCTTTCAGCCGATTATACAAATACATAATGTGAAGAACATTTAACAACTGCCGCTTATAAGCATGAAGACGCTTCACTTGCACATCAAAAATCGATGATTCATTCACGACGATCCCCGTCTTTTCATAAATGAGCTTGGCTAATTTTGCTTTGCGCTGCTGTTTGACTTTCGCGAGCGCCTGCTGAAACACAGAATCGGAGGCGTACGGTTTTAACTCGATCAACGCCTGCGGCTCTTTTATCCATCGTCCGCCAATGGTATCGGTAATTAATGCAGAAAGCTCGGGATTAGCCTTTAACAGCCAGCGGCGATGGGTCACTCCGTTTGTCTTGTTATTAAATTTTTGCGGTTCGAATTCGTAAAACAGCCTCATTTCCCGTTTTTTTAAAATCTCGGTGTGCAGTTTGGCAACGCCGTTGACGCTATGGCTGCCGACAATCGCCAAATGCGCCATTTTAACAAGTCCGTGGGCGATGATCGCCATTTCTTCAATTCGTTTCCAATCACCAGGATAATAATTCCAAAGGTCGCGGCAAAACCGTTCGTTAATCTCCTCGACAATCATGTAAATGCGCGGCAACAGCGGCTGAAAAATGTGAATCGGCCATTTCTCCAGCGCCTCGGATAGCGTCGTATGGTTTGTATACGAAATCGTGTTTGTTGTAATATGCCAAGCGTCTTCCCAGCTCATTCCTTCCTCATCTAATAAAATCCTCATCAACTCCGGAATCGCTAAGGCCGGATGCGTATCGTTGACATGAATGGCGACATATTTATGCAGTTCATACAGATGCCCGTGCTGGCGGCGATGGGCGCGAACGATGCTTCCAATGCTGGCGGCGACGAGAAAATATTGTTGTTTTAGCCGCAAAATCTTCCCTTCTTCATGGGTATCATCGGGATACAAAAACTCAGAAATCGCCTCCGTTTCCCGTTTATATTGCATCACATCTTTATGGACCGGAAATGTTTTCGCCGGCTCCGCGCTCCAAAGCCGCAATGTATTGACCGTTTTTGTATGGTAGCCGATGATTGGCATGTCATAAGGAACAGCCATAACCTTTTCGCTGTCGACATGGCGGAACGTCAGCCTGCCGTTTTGCTGCGATATTTCCACTTTCCCCCAAAAGTTCACTTCTACTGCTAATTCTTCTTTGCGGATCTCCCATACATTGCCATGGCGCAGCCATTGTTCTGGGAGTTCCACTTGATATCCGTCGACAATTTTTTGGTCAAACAATCCATGTTTATACCGAATCCCGCAGCCATGTCCAGGCAAATCGAGCGAAGCAAGCGAATCTAAAAAACAGGCGGCAAGGCGGCCGAGACCGCCATTGCCTAACCCCGCGTCCGCCTCGCATTCCTCGATATCCTCAAGGCAAATACCTAAATCGCGCAATCCTTCTTCGACGACATCGCGAATGCCGAGATTCAACAAGTTGCTGCCGAGAAGACGCCCTAATAAAAATTCAATCGACAAATAATAGACTTGTTTCTGCTTGCGCGCCCGATTTTGCTCGTTCGTCTGAATCCAGTTTTTGCTGATATATTCGCGGACCATGTTCCCTAGCGTGTTGTATTGATCGCGCGATGTCGACTCTTCAAACCGTTTGCCGCACAACGTCTCCAGCCGTTTTAAAAACGCTTTTTTAAACTCGTCTTTATTCGAGAACATGGCGCTACCCCCTGTTTACTAAATCCATATATACTTCGTTGTACTTAGCCGCCGATTGAGCCCAGCTATAATCGCGGCTCATCGCCTCCTTCATCAGCTTTTCCCATATCGTCTTATCGTTATAAAACGAAAGCGCGCGACGAATCGTATATAACATATCGTGGGCGTTAAAGTTTGTAAAACTAAATCCGTTTCCTTCTCCCGTAAACTCATTATACGATTGCACCGTATCGTTTAGTCCTCCTGTTTCCCGCACGATCGGGATCGTTCCATAGCGGAGCGCAATCATCTGGCTGAGACCGCACGGTTCGAACAGGGAAGGCATTAAAAACAGATCCGCCCCCGCGTAAATTTGATGAGCCAATGGTTCGTTGAACCCAATATATGCTTTTACTTTATCGGGATATGCGGCTGCCATCTGGGAGAAAAACTGTTCAAAATGCCAATCCCCTGTCCCAAGCAAAATAAATTGAACGTTCTCGGCCATTATTTCATGAAAAACACATTTGACTAAATCAAGTCCTTTTTGCGTTGCCAGTCTAGTGACCATGGCAATGATCGGGACGTCTTCCTGCACAGGCAAGCCAAAATATTGTTGAAGCGCATGTTTGTTGAATCGTTTTTTCGAAAGTGTCCGTGCGTCATATTTCATTGCAATAAAGGGGTCGGTTTGCGGGTTATATATGTCCTCATCAATACCGTTTAAAATCCCGATGAAATCACGCTGCCTCGCCCGCAGCAGCCCATCAAGCCGCTCCCCATAATATTCGGTCTGAATTTCTTCTTTATATGTAGGACTGACCGTTGTAATGACATCAGCAGAAACAAGCGCTCCTTTCATAAAGCTGACATTCCCGTAAAATTCCAAGTGTTCTATTGTAAAATAACGGTCGCTTAAATTTAATAGATCTCCTAAAATTTCGCGTGGGAAAATGCCTTGAAACTGCAAATTATGAATCGTAAACACCGTGCGGATCGGCGCATAAAAAGAATCCTGCCGATATTCTTCCCGCAATAAAAACGGAATCATGCCTGTATGCCAGTCATGGCAATGAATAATGTCGGGACGGAACGGAATGACAGGGAGAGCGTCTAAAACCGCGCGGCAAAAATAAGAAAACCGTTCCCCATCGTCATAATGGCCGTATAACTGATGGCGCTTAAAGTAGTATTCATTATCGATAAAATAGTAAACAACCCCTTGATGCTCCAGCATTTCGATTCCGCAATACTGCCGGCGCCACCCGACTCTGACGACAATCTCGGCAATTTTTTTCATCGCTTTTTTAAATTCCAGCGGAATTGTTTCATATTTAGGCATGATGACGCCGACATCCGTCCCTAATTTCCGCAATTGTTTCGGCAGCGCTCCCGCGACATCCGCCAGACCTCCCGATTTGGCAAATGGGACGCATTCTGATACAACAAATAGCACCTTCACTGATTCATCAACTCTCCTTGTACGATTCCTTTGCGAATCACAAACGGATGCCGCTCTGTTCCTCGTAAAGAAACTCCGTTTTCAATTTTTGCATCTTTATCCACAATGACCGAATCAAGATAGCACTGTTCGCCAATTTGACTTTTTTGCATAATGATGCTGTTTTTGATCACTGCTCCCTTTCCAATTTTAACAGAACGGAAAATAATGCTGTTTTCTATATGTCCTTCAACAATGCAGCCGTTGGCAATCATCGAATTTTTTACAACCGCTTTTTCCGTATATTTCGTCGGCGGCTCATCCTTTACTTTTGTGTAAACCGGGCGCGACTTCATAAATAATTGCTGCCAAATATCTCTATTTAGCAATTCCATGCTATGCCGAAAATAACTTTCGATCGAATCAATGACAGCTGCATATCCATCATATTCATAGTCACAAATTTTCAAGGAATGACGATGATCTCGGACAACATCAACAATACTGTAATAGCCGGTTTGTCGGTGATTAGCGATTAAATCGAGCAACAATGACGTTTCTAGCACAAACATTTCAAGCGAACGCCCTTGATGGCGAACTTCGGTAATATCGCATTCGTTCGCAATATGGCGCTCTAACACCGCTTCATAATCGATATTGCAAATCGTATAGCTATTACAAATAACGGCATATTTTTGTTTGCTGCGCAAAAAATAGTCAATATGTTGTTCAAAATGCGCAAATGCGCCAACGTGAGGCTTTGGAATCGATAAATCCGGAGATGGGAAGAAAAATAATCCGTCACGTTTGCGGTTTAAATCCCAGTTTTTCCCCGAACCTAGATGATCCATTAACGAACGGTATTGATATTTTGGAAAAATGGCCACACTCTCGATCCCGGAGTTCACCATGCTCGACAATACAAAATCTATCAATCGGTACCTCCCCGCAAACGGCACTGCCGCAACAGAACGATGCAACGTTAACGGCTGAAGCGGTTCGATATACATCGTTGCATCAATAACTCCTAGCATCCATTTATTACTCATTGCTGCTCATCCTTTCCAACTATCTTCTCTGCTCTGCTCCTGCAGCCATTCTTTTGTGACAAGAAGAACATCATCAGAGCGAATCACTGCATATGGCGGAATTTCGATATTCGGCGGCACGATCGCCCGTTCGATATATACCCCTTCGCCAATCACTGCATCCGGCATAATGACGCAATCTTTCACCACCGCTCCCTTGCAAATATGAACACCTTGAAACAATACGGAGTGCTCGACATTCCCTTCTACCACACATCCCTCATTCACAAGCGAATGAATGACGATAGCTTCATCGGAAATGTATTGTGGCGGCTGATTCGGATTGACAGAATAAATCCGCCATGAGCGATCAAATAAATTTAATTGATTTCCCTCGTCCAACAAATCCATATTCGCTTCCCATAAGCTTTTCACTGTGCCGACATCTTTCCAGTAGCCTTTAAACGGATAAGCAACGAGCCGCTTTTTCTCGCGGAGCAGCAACGGAATCACATCTTTGCCGAAATCATGGCTCGAATGCGGATCGGCGTTGTCAATTTGCAAATATTCCTTTAAAATCGGCCAATTAAAAATATAAATTCCCATCGAAGCGAGGTTGTTTTTTGGATTCGCTGGCTTTTCCTCAAATTCGATAATTTCCATTTGTTCGTTTGTATTCATAATGCCAAACCGGCTTGCTTCCGACCACGGTACTTCGATGACGGAAATGGTTACATCCGCTTGTTTCGCAATATGATAGTCCAGCATTTTGCGATAATTCATTTTATAAATATGGTCGCCTGATAACACTAGCACGTAATCAGGATCATATTGTTCAATATAATTGATATTTTGATAGATCGCATTTGCCGTTCCCTCATACCACTTCACACCGGATGATACCGAGTACGGTGGAAGAACGGTAACGCCGCCATTTCTCCGGTCCAAATCCCAAGCGCTGCCGATGCCGATATAAGAGTGGAGAAGAAGCGGCTGGTACTGTGTTAACACTCCGACCGTATCAATGCCTGAATTGGTACAGTTGCTCAAGGTAAAATCAATAATCCGATATTTGCCGCCAAACGGAACGGCTGGTTTCGCAATGTTTTTCGTCAAAGAACATAAACGGCTACCTTGCCCTCCGGCCAATAACATGGCGATGCATTTTTTCTTCCTCATTCTTTTTTCTCTCCCCTCGTTTTTTCACTGGTCGTAAAATAGAAATGCCAAACGGCGGAATCGTCATCCGAACGTGATACGGTTTTCCATGAAACGGCTCGTTGATCGCTGCAACCCGTTTTGTATTGACGTTTCCCCATCCCCCAAACTCGGCGGCATCGCTGTTGAGAATTTCCCGATATGTCGTAAACAGCGGGACACCAACTTTATAATTGTGATACGTTTTGTTTGTGAAATTGCAAACAATAACAAGCAAATCATTTTCTTTTTTTCCGCGGCGAATGAAAGAAAAAACGCTCTGTTCGGCATTATGCACATCAATCCACTCGAATCCTTCTGGAGAATGATCTAGTTCATAGAGAGGACTATAACGCTTATAGCATTTTAATAATTGCTTCATATAATGATTCATATTGTGGTGCATGTCAAAATCAAAAAGCATCCAATCAAGCTGTTCCAGGTCTTTCCATTCATCGAATTGCGCGAATTCCCCTCCCATAAACAGCAGCTTCTTGCCGGGGTGCGCCAACAAATACCCATACAATAACCGCAGCTGCGCAAACTTTTCCTCATAGGATCCGGGCATTTTATTTAATAGCGACTTCTTGCCGTGCACCACTTCATCGTGAGAAAAAGGCAAAATGAAATTTTCCGAATACGCGTACAAGAGGGAAAACGTTACTTTATGGTGCACATATTTGCGCTGTTCCGGCGGAGTTTCCATATACGTCAAAATGTCGTTCATCCAGCCCATGTTCCATTTATAGTTGAACCCTAATCCACCGTCATACGTCGGCGCCGTCACGCGCGGCCAGTCTGTTGAATCTTCGGCAATCATTAATATGTTCGGATCATAGGCGAACACCGTTTCGTTTAATTTTTGAAAAAACTCGACTGCATACGTATTTTTGTACGGCACGTCACTGTTTGGCCAATATAACATATTGGCGACGGCATCTACGCGAAATCCGTCCACATGGAAATATTCCATCCAAAATAACGCATTGGAAATCAAAAAGCTGCGTACTTCCGGCCTGCCAAGGTCAAAGTTTGCCGTTCCCCATATGTAGTTTTCTCGATCCTGTATGTTGGCATATTCATAGGTAGGAGCGCCGTCAAACATATATAGACCGTGGGCATCTTTGCAAAAATGCCCCGGAACCCAATCAAGAATGACACCGATCCCCGCTTGATGACAGCGGTCGATAAAGTGCATCAAATCGTGCGGTGTCCCGTAGCGGCTCGTCGCGGAGTAATATCCCGTTCCTTGGTATCCCCAAGATCGGTCGAGCGGATGCTCGACAAGCGGGAGCAACTCAATATGAGTAAACCCGTGTTCCAACACATACGGAATTAACTCATCTGCCATCTCTTGATATGTATAAAAACTGCCGTCCGCTTTCTTTTTCCACGAACCAAAGTGGAGCTCATAAATGAACAAGGGATTTTCATAAATCCGCTTCCGCTGCTTCTTCCGCTTCCAGGCCTGATCTTTCCATCGATATCCTTTCATATTGTAGACAATGGAGGCAGTATGAGGACGCAACTCGGAGTAAAATGCATAAGGGTCGGATTTTAACAAAACATTTCCATCCTTCGTAACAATCTCATATTTATATAAATGCCCTTCTAAATTTTCCGGAATAAAAATCGTCCATACGCCTTGATCGCTGACTTTGATAAGATGAAAATTAGTTCCGTTCCATTCGTTAAAACTGCCGACTAATCGCACTTCGCGTGCATGCGGAGCCCATACGCAAAAACGCGTTCCAACCATTCCATCCTGTTTAATGACATGAGCGCCAAACAGTTCATAGCTTTTATACAAGCTGCCTTCATGAAACAAGTAAATTTCGAAATCAGTAGGGCTGACGGCAATCAATTAGTATCGCATCCTTTCCTAAAGATTCTTACAGTATGTTACTTATATTCTATAAACATAGATAAATTCCTTGATAAGGAATTTTATATTTTTTGACAATATTCAACATTTGCTATTTTCCCTTCGACAAAAATTTTTTTGCACCTTTTCCAGGAACTATATTATAATATATATAAATTAATAATTATTATAAAAAAGAGGTGTACTATGTCGCCAATTCAATACGATTACCATCATCTTCCGCATGTCAAAACACAAACCCAATCGAAAAAAGCGCTTTGGATTACCCTTGCATTAACATTGTTTTTTACGATTGTGGAAATTGTCGGGGGATTGCTGTCCAATTCTTTAGCGCTGCTTTCCGATTCCGCTCATATGGCATCCGATGTATTGGCGCTCGGGCTTAGCATGGTTGCTCTTTACCTTGCGACACGTCCTCCCAACCGACGCTTTACCTTTGGCTATTTGCGCTTTGAGATTATTACATCGTTTTTAAACGGGCTTACGTTAGCCATTATTGCCATTGGAATTCTTTGGGAAGGAATTCAACGGTTTATTTCTCCTGAACCTATTAACTTTCGCTTAATGTTGATGATTTCTTCCATTGGTTTCGTCGTGAATCTCATATTGACCATCGTCCTGAGCCGAAGCACAAAAGAAGAGGAAAATTTAAATATTAAAAGCGCCTTATGGCATTTTATCGGCGATTTGCTCAGCTCGATCGGCGTAATTATTTCAGCGGTACTGATCTACTTGACCGGCTTCTACTTTTTTGATCCGCTCATCAGCATTATTATCGCCGGCATCATTTTTACCGGCGGGGCGAAAATTATTCGCGAATCTTATCTCATTTTAATGGAAGCCGTTCCCGAACAGTTTGATCTTGACCAAATTCGCAAGGATATTCACCAAATTGAAGGCGTCGAGGATGTGCACGACATGCATTTATGGGCCGTTTCCACCGACCATTATTCGTTAACCGCACACGTATTTATTAACGAGCATATCCAGCCGTTTTGCGTCATCTTAGCCATCAACGAGATGCTAAACGAAAAATACGGCATTAAGCATACCACCATCCAAGTCGAACATGCCATGATTCATGACCACGGCAGCTACGGAAAGGCGTTTCTTCATAAAAAGAACCACGGACAATGACAAAGACCGCCAATGCCAACGGCAAAGGCGGTCTAATCGTCATTCGATAAGCTCCATATTTATCGCTTACTTCACAATGGAAGTTACAGTTTGGCTAGCTTTGATTGCCTGTTTTAGATCATATAGAATATCATCAATTGCCTCTGTGCCAACCGATAAACGAATAAGTCCTGGCGTAACGCCAGCAGCTAATTGTTCTTCACTGCTTAATTGCTGATGCGTAGTGCTTGCAGGATGAATAATTAATGATTTAGAATCGCCAATATTGGCTAAGTGAGAGAATAGCTGAACAGAATTAATTAATTTTTTCCCTGCTTCAACGCCGCCTTTAATTTCAAAGGTTACGATGGCACCTTGCCCTTTTGGCAAATACTTTTTCGCCAACTCATAAGAAGGATGGCTTTCTAAACCAGGGTAGCTTACTGATTCAACGGCTGCCTCTTTTTCTAAAAACTTCGCTACCTCTAAAGCATTTTGGCTATGACGTTCTAAACGTAAATGTAAAGTTTCAAGCCCCTGTAAAAATAAGAATGCATTGAATGGTGACAATGCTGCACCAAGATCTCTAAGCAGCTGGACGCGTGCTTTCGTAATATAGGCCGCTTCTCCAGCAGCTTCTGTATAAATGAGGCCATGATAGCTTGGATCTGGCTCGGTGAATTCCGGGAACTTTCCGCTCTTCTTCCAGTCAAACTTTCCACTATCGACAATAATTCCACCGATTGAAGTTCCATGTCCTCCAATAAACTTTGTTGCAGAATGCACAACAATATCGGCGCCAAAGTCAATTGGACGAAGCAAATATGGGCTAGGAATGGTGTTATCAACAATTAGCGGAATAGAGTGATTATGAGCAATTTCCGCAACGGCTTCAATATCTAAGACGTCACATTTTGGATTTCCGATCGTTTCAGCAAACAGGGCTTTTGTTTTGCTTGTAATCGCCCGTTCAAAGTTTTTCGGATCGGTGGAATCCACAAATTTAACGGTAATTCCGAATTTAGGCAGCGTGTGAGCAAACAAATTATACGTTCCGCCATAAATGCTTGACGAAGAAACAATTTCATCTCCAGCTGAAGCAATATTGATAATGGAATAAAAAACAGCTGCTTGACCGGATGAAAGCGCAAGCGCCCCCACGCCGCCTTCAAGAGCAGCAACCCGTTTTTCAAACACATCGTTTGTTGGATTAATAATTCTCGTATAAATATACCCTTCTTCTTTCAAGCTAAACAAATCAGCAGCATGTTGACTGTCATTAAATACAAACGAACTTGTTTGATAAATTGGTACTGCTCTTGATAAAGTTGTAGGATCTGGCACTTGCCCTGCATGCACCGCTAACGTTTCAGGCTGAAGCTTTCTTTCATTTGACATAATCATTTTCTCCCTTCTAAATGTAATTTTGATAAATTTTTCAAAAGAGACATCTATCTTCTTGGCATAAGAATAAAGATGAAGATATCTTTAATTGAAGTATGCCAGATTTTATTTTACCTACTAAACTAATAGGTTTAGTTCTATATACAAAAAATTTACTCCTAAAATCTATAAATGTCAATTTATTTTTCTAAACTTTCTAAAAAGCGGTAGTATTGCAAAACTAGAGTAAAAGCATAAGGATGCAGGACCACACATTCATGAAAATCCATACCATCACGGCGGTTCCAGCTCGCTGCTCATAGAATACTGATTATATGAAATTGAGAATCTAACCATTCTCATATCACTTCATCACCACTTTTCGAATCATTTGCCGCTCAAAAACACCTGTGCTACTTGCTCACCCAATTCTTTTTTTGTTTTTTCCCCTGTAAATAAATAACTATTTACCAGCCGTTCCGTAACAGCAACGATGGCCTCTGCTGCCACCCATGTATCTACTCCTTCTTTTACCATTCAAATTGCAGGGTTGTCCCAGAACCAAAGAAGCAGCATACACGCGGCTCCTTTTTTGGCATAACTGTACTTTCTAGCTGAATAAGATGACAGTAAGCCATCTTTTTATCAGCTCATGGCCTGGTGAGTATTGTTGAGGAGGGAAAGCATGTCAGATTATGTATTTCCTAAGCTATCATCCGATCAAATGATTTCGATCATCAGAAACGGACTTCCAAAAACCAAAATTCCCAAGAAGATCATCATTGTTGGCGCGGGTATGGCAGGACTAGTCTCGGCCTCCTTGCTTAAGCAAGCTGGACACCAGGTAACAATCCTTGAAGCTTCGGAAAGGGTGGGAGGGCGAGTCTATACGTTGCGATCCGATTTTAGGGATGAGCAGTATCTTGAAGCGGGTGCGATGCGCATTCCTCATATTCATTCTTTGACTTTGGAATATATAAGAAAATTCCGCCTCCCGGTTAATCGGTTTATCAACACGACTCCTAACGACATTATCTATGTTAGAGGAATTAAAACCCGTTTAAAGATATATGAAAGGAACCCAGATATTTTGGGCTTTCCGGTAGCCCCGCATGAAAGGGGAAAAACCGCGACACAATTGCTTCAATCAGCAATAAAGCCCGTAACCGATTTTATTAACCAAAACCCGCGGAGAAATTGGCCTTTGGTCATAAGAGAGTTCGATAAATACTCGATGGACGCTTATTTGAGATATAACCCGTTTGGAGTCAGATTATCTTCGGGTGCTATCGATATGATCAAAGTACTTCTTACACTAGAAGGATTTCCGGAGCTTTCTTTCCTGGAAGCGTTACGTGAACTAATGATCTTGTTTACTCCTAATATTGTCTTCTATGAAATCACGGGCGGGAACGACCAACTTCCTAAAGCATTTGTCCCTCAATTAAAAGAGAATATCATCTTCGGGCAAAAGGTACAGAAAATTGTGCAGCACGACAACCAAATAACGATTCATTCTGTCCATACAAAAATCTTGGAACCATTTCAAATCACCGGTGATCTTGCGATTGTGACCATTCCTTTTTCCGTCTTGCAATTTGTAGAGGTCGAACCACATGACTCTTTTTCTTATAACAAATGGAAGGCGATTCGGGAACTTCACTATGTGGGATCTACGAAGACCGGCATCCAATTTAAAAGCAGGTTTTGGGAAAAGGAAGGCATATATGGCGGGAAGGCCATTTCTGATCTTCCTATTACGTATACTCAATACCCAAGCCATGACCTCGGTACAACAGGATCAGGAGTTGTTTTGGCTAGTTATACATGGGAGGATGACACTATACCTTGGGATAGTTTGAGCAATGAAAATCGTTTGGAATATGCATTAAAAAACTTGGCCACTATTCATGGTAAACAAGTATATCGTGAGTTTGAAACAGGAGTGAGCCACAGTTGGGTTCGATATCCTTATTCTGCCGGAGCTTTCACCATGTTTAAACCAGAACAGGCGACAGAACTATCTCCTTATATTTCCACTCCCGAAGGAAGAGTTCATTTTGCGGGCGAACATACCTCCTCTACCCACGGTTGGATCCAAGGTGCCATCGAATCCGGAATACGTGTTGCATATGAAGTCAATGACTTGCCAAAAACTATCTTTCAGTCCTAATCCCCCATAAAAAAGCGGGGAATGTAGAAGAGACATTTCCCGCTTACAATTAGTAAGCATCCTTTTGATTATTTTTTCCTCATAATTTTTAGCATAGTATTGGTGTTCTTTTGAAATTCATAAGGAACTTTCATTTCTTCTGTAATCCATCCTAAATGGTGTATATCACGGATTAGTTCATCCAAGTATTTATATCTCTCACAAGCAAAGTTAGTTGTAGGAAAAATCCTTATTTCATCTTTGGTTACACGCATAAGTTCTTTTATAGTCTGTAAATGAAAGTTATAGTCCAGTTTATCTTCATAAAGAAATAGAAAGTTTGCTGAAAGTGTCAAGTCAAACTGCTTATCATCAAACGGTAAGGTCGGTAAAACGGCAGGAATATAGCGATTCTTATTTCGTTTCATGTCTGAGATACATTGATTCAATACTTGTGTTCTTATCTGTTTCAACTCATCAACTGATTGAAAATAATCCCACAAAAAATTTTTTTGAATATCAGCCCTTTCCATGTTAGACATGGTGGTTTCAATATCTTGTAAACCTTTTTGCTCTAATTGTTCAATAGGAAGATAATAAGCCATATCACATGCTGTAACATCCATTCCAAGTTGATTGGATACTGCCGTAAAGGAACATGCCCCAGCAGGGCAATCAAGAATCTTACGCCTCACTAAATCTTCTTTGACAAGGCCGAACATTCGCATGTATTCATCCCAAGTCCTACCAATAAAGACAATGCGATTCAAATCCCACTTGTTCACTGCCTCAGATTTACTCATCTCTACTCACCTTTCTTAACTAATCTAAACTAAGCTCTGTAAATACATATACCAAATATACACAATTTAGCACACATCAAATAGCTCTTTAGTTAAATGCGTTATACCGCTCGTTAGCCAATCACGAAACGAGCTTCACCACAGATGATGGAAGGTAATTCGTTCTTCCATGGGAGACAACCATATCGCATCTATGCAGCACCATCAGAAGGATGAAAATATTCATTTTCAGGATGGTTAAACAAGAAAATCAACAACAGTCTTTAACAGAGACACTCATGCTAATTTTTTAGTACAACGATACATTAAAACAAGCTATATTGCCTATACTATTAGGTTCATATCTTTAGGGTGTCTTTAAAAACATAAATGAGTGGGGAAGTCCATAGCAAGGAAGTCCACACCGTTATCTATCGCACTCATCCTCTGGCAGTTACGCCGCCATCAATAACCATTATATGCCCAGTTATGTATGAAGCCTCGTCCGAGCACAACCAAATGGCAGCGTTGGCAATATCGTTCGGGTCTCCGATTCTCCCTTGCGGAATTTGAGACTCATAGTGACTTTCTGCAATCCCTGTTTCACTGAACATTTTTTCCAGCATTGGAGTTCGAATTGCGCCTGGGCAAATGGCATTGATACGTATGTTTGATTTGGCGTATTCCAGTGCAGCAGCTTTGGTTAGACTGATTACTCCAGATTTGCTTGCGGAGTAAACGGCTGCATTGGGAGTACCAACCAAACCATTGATGGATGAAATATTCACAATCACCCCAGAACCTTGCGCCACCATTTGTTGAAGTTGATATTTCATACAGAGCCATACGCCTTTGAGGTTGACTGCAATAATGGAGTCAAAGTCATTCTCTGAAATATCTGCAGTAGGTGCTAATGGTCCTCCTATTCCTGCCGCATTACACGCAAAGTCCAGACGCCCGAATCGCCTTACCACGCTTTGTACCATCTGTCTAACTTGTTCATCCGAAATCACATCCACTTGAAGTGAAAATGCTTCACCGCCCATATGCCGAATCATCTCTTGAGTCTCTGCAATGGTCTTTCGTGTTCGGCCAGCCACAACGACTTTTGCTCCTCGTTGTGCAAAACGTAAAGCAATTGCTCTACCGATTCCTGACCCCCCACCTGTAACTAAAGCAACCTTATCGGCAAATGATTGCATTTAGTTCTCTCCCTTCTATCTAACTAACAGATATCGAACCCTCCTGGTGGTCGGCTGATAAGGATAACCCTACTCCATTTAAGCGGAACAACGAAATAAAACCAATCTATGTCTTATGGAATAATCTTTTTTAACTTAATGTAGCCATATTCTTAATAAATACTGCATTGAATGGTGAATTCCTTCATTTCACATGTGAAGTCTTACTTTTGTTTCCATGTAAATATAACATTGACGTTAACGTTAAATAATGGTATAGTTGTGTAATGGATTTAACGTTAACGTCAACGTTAAAAACGTTAAAACAGATGTAACTTGAAATACTACTCTATAGAAAAAGAAGGTGGATGATATGTGCGGAATCGCAGGATGGGTAGATTGGTCCAGAGATTTGTCTGATCAACAGCCAATTTTAAAAAAGATGACAGACGCTATTGCGCATCGAGGACCAGATGCAGAAGGATTTTGGACCTCAAAACAAGCCGCATTCGGTCATCGACGCCTTATCGTAATTGACCCAGAGGGTGGTCTCCAACCTATGGTTTATAAAGATGGAGACTACACCATTGCTTTGACTTATAATGGAGAAATCTATAACTATCAAGAATTACGTAAAGAACTTGAAGAAAAGGGTCATGTATTCCGGACAAAGTCAGACACAGAAGTATTGCTTCATGCTTATCTAGAATGGCAAGAAGATTGTATTGAGCACTTTAACGGCATTTTTGCTTTTGGCATTTGGGATGAAAGACGCTGCCAGCTCATGCTTGGCCGAGATCATTTAGGTGTTAAACCATTATTTTTTACTCAACGTGGCAGCGCTATTCTCTTTGGTTCTGAATTAAAAGTTCTTCTTTCCCATCCACTGGTGAAAGCTGAAATTGACCGTGAAGGTCTTGCTGAAGTATTTAGTCTTGGACCGATCCGTACACCGGGTCATGGTGTTTTTAAGGATATAAAGGAAGTGCGTGCGAGTCATTACATAACATTTACCCCTAATAAGGTAAACGTTAAGCGCTACTGGACGCTTGAAAGTAAAGAACATCTTGACGATGTAAATACAACTGTTGAAACGATTCGCTCCATCCTGGAAGATACTGTGAAACGACAATTAATTGCAGATGTGCCTGTAGTATCTATGCTCTCTGGGGGGCTTGATTCTAGCGGTTTAACAGCTCTGGCAGCGAAAGAATTTGCAAAAAACGGAAAAACTCTGCATACTTACTCTATCGACTTTGTGAATAATGAGCGAGATTTTGAACAAGATTTTCTTCGCCGTGACCTAGATGAGCCTTGGGTGAAGCGTGTAGCTGAGTATATCGGCACCCATCATCATACTGTTGTATTTAGCGCAGATCAATTAGTAGAAAATTTACTTGTTCCGATGCGGGCACGTGACCTGCCAGGCATAGGAGAGCTTGAAACATCTCTTTACCTTCTATTTAAAGAGATGAAAAAGGATGCAACAGTAGCCCTTTCAGGAGAATCTGCTGATGAAGTATTTTCCGGTTATCCATGGTTTCATCAAGAACAGTTTTTAAATGCGGATGTTTTTCCATGGCTTGTGAATATGAATTTTATGTTAGATATTTTATCAGAGGATCTTAAAGCAAAAATTCAACCGGAACAGTACCAGAAGCAACGATTCCAGGAAGCTGTCAGTGAGGTTCCTTTTCTGGATGGAGAAAACAGCCTGCAAGCAAAACAACGTCAAATGTCCTATATGTTTATTACACGCTTCTTGCCATTTATGCTTGATCGTAAAGATCGCGCGAGCATGATGACTGGTTTTGAAGTGCGTGTTCCGTTTTGTGATTATCGTCTTGTAGAATATTTATGGAATGTTCCATTTGAACTGAAGAGCATTGACAATATCGAAAAAGGAATTTTACGCCGCGCCTTTCAACATGTACTTCCAGACGATGTACGTAATCGCAGAAAAAGTGCGTATCCAAGTACAAAAGATGCTGCTTACTTACAAGGCATCAGCAACTGGATGTTAGATGTACTGAACGATTCAAACTCACCTATCTTGCCATTAATTGACGTGGATCGTGTACGGGCAATCGCCGAAGGAAAAGATGAAGTCATTTCCGGAACGAAAGCTCGAAGTTTACTAGATTATTTATTACAAATTAATAGTTGGCTTCAAGAGTATCACATTCATATTCGCTTATAGGTTTTTCACGGGGTTCTGGTGCAAATAAGCACGATCTTGAAAGATTTATACAGATTCCTAACGAAATCGAGGTTTACGTAGTAATTTGAAATAATTGATGGATGAACTTCACTGGATTTTGGACAGACTTATCCCGTAAAACAAGCTGCCGTTTTTAACCATATGCATGGCTTTTATTCCAGAAATAATGGAATTTGCTGTACGAAAAGATTCCAACCCTAACATAGAATGAATTCGCTTTTTTATTGAGATATTTCACTTGCCTTATTTGGATGTCTACGGACATCCTTTTTCTTTCTTCAGCTCTTTTCATTGCTACAGGGTTAACAGAAGAAAACTAAACTGGCAAAATGCCAGTTCTTTTCCATTTCAAGCGAAAAGCCCACATCAATGACGGTGGCGACATAATCAACTTATCGGAAGCAAGTAAACCAATATTGTTTATTTAACACTCACTATCCGTTTGTCGAACATCAAAATTTCGTTTATTTGAGAAAATAATCCCTTACCTCTTGCCAGTTGTTAACACTAACATAACCTGTTTCATTCACATTATGAGGTGATGTAAATAAAATATTGAAAAACTTAAAGGGAAAGTGTTTAACGTACTATTGTATGATCCATTATGTATTATCTTTTTTAATATTCTGTTCCATCATTTTTGCAATTTCTGCTGAATTATATTTGTTGCTTGTTTTTAAACCATTAATAAGGTTTTGTTGTCTTTCTATTGAGTGATTCTGGCTTAACTTCCATTTCCCTTCCATCCTATTTATTGAGATTTCAAATACAACTATACCGTTCATTAAGCCATCTATGAATTCATCATCAAATTTAGCATTCCAGGGGTTGGGCATAGATGATTCATAAAAATTAACCGTCTTTTCCATCCGTTCAACCATTTCTTCTTTTTTCTCTATGATTCTAACTGTTCCATATACATGAACTGCTACATAATTCCAGGTAGGTACAGTGTTTGGCTCGTTATACCAGGAAGCGGAGATATAAGCGTGGGGACCTGGAAAGACTACAAGAACTTCTTTACCATTTAATTTATTCCAGTGAGGATTCCGTTTTGCCATATGACTAATCAACACACCGCTATCTCCCGTTTTTTCATCCATGAAGAAAGGCAAATGTGTTGCCAACGGTCCCCTTTCTTCCTGGGAAAATAAAATTCCAAAACTGTTGTCTCTAATAAAATTTACTAATTTTTTTTTATCATTAACCTCAAAAGCTTTTGGTATGTACATTTCTGATTTCCCTCCAATTATTTTTACATATTTTGTTATAAAATTGAAATAAATTTACCCAATACAAAAACCTTCCTTGTAATTAAACTAATTCATCCGTTAGCTCAAGAAGGATTGTGTATATTTAGAAGTAAAAAGGTAGGTTCTAAGAAGATTCTTTTCTTCTTTCTTCAAAAAAAATAACCAAAATAGAGGAAAAGACAAGGATTAGTCCAATACCTGTAAAAATCAAACCGACTAAAGAAGCTCCCATTCCCCTAAACCCTTTAACGGTGTTTAATCCGTAAAGAAAAAAAGAGATGCCCAGTAAGATAACTATTAGAGAAATAAATATTGAAAATATTCTTTTTTTCAACTTAATGGTTAATAAGAACAATATACCAAGTATTGTTGCCGTACTTAAAAGATGATTATAAAGAAATTCCATTAAATACCTCCTCATCATTAAAGCAGATTTTTCTCTTTCACGTTATCATAAGGATTTGTTAAACATTATTGTTAACATTTTTCCAAAAAAAGACCTGCTTTTAGGTTCTTTTATATGTCTTCTTTAACTAACTGACTCCATTAATTAAATTCGATTTAAAAACCATTCCCTTGAAACAAAATCCTCATTACTTCAATTCCAAAAAAGTAAAATAAACCAATCAAAATGCCAAGAACTATAGATATTCTTTTCCAAAGTCCTTTTTCGCTAAGTATGGCGAAAAACAAAGATAAAATAATTTCCGTTATCATTAAAGCACGAAACGTTGACACTTCGGGATTAATGATTGATGTTAAAGTCATCCCCAAAAAAACAATTGCCAATATAATTAAAACGAATGAAATAATCCCTAAAATATTTTTTCATCTTCTCCCCTCCAATAGGTCAAGTCCAAATTATTGTGTAAATTCCCCTTTGATAGACAACATGGACCTGATGACTTGACGTATAGTAGGTAAGTCCGGCAAGTCTCCCTGCCAGTCGCCTTCCGGACAAAACATCATGTTGTCAAGGAACAGGCGTGTCAAGGAGCTTTCGCGGCATATCCTCGCTTCGCTCCGGTATTCCACGTTCTCCTTGACACGGCGTAGAGGTTATCCCACTCTCTTGATCGCCGGAGCCTCCTGATTCACCGATCGAGCTTCTTGCTCTTTCGTTTTCCGCCACTGCCAATATTCGGACATATCTAAGTATTTACGTCCCGACATCCATTTTTCATCGATTTCGATCAACACGGCACCAACGAGGCGATACACCGATTCCCGGTTCGGAAAGATGCGGATGACCCGTTCTCTGCGGCGAATTTCTTCGTTCAGCCGTTCCACTCCGTTTGTCGTACGCAGACGCCGACGATAACGGTCCGGATAGTCCAATACGGCGGTGGCGTCTTCGAATCCCTCTTCGAGGATTTGCATGGCTTTTGGGGCTTTTTCTTCCCATTTGGCCAGCACTTGTTCCAATAACAGCCGGGCCGTTTGCTTATTTGGAGCATGAAGAATCCCACGAATCTCCTCGAGCAAGGCATCCTGCATATACTTTGGTGCGGCATCGAGGATATTGCGAATAAAATGTGTCTGGCATCGTTGCCATGTAGCGCCTTGGAAATGCTTTTCAATGGCTTGCACCAGCCCACCGTGCTGATCCGAGATGATCAAGTCCACTCCCCGGAGTCCTCGGTCTTTCAGCCATCCGAAGAACTCGCTCCAGCTGGACTCCGATTCACTGTTTCCGATTTGCAGGCCAAGAATTTCCCGATATCCTTCCTCATTCACTCCTGTAGCGATCAACACGGCTCTGGAGCGTACTCGTCCATCCTCCCGGACTTTCGTATAAATAGCATCTACTAGCACAAACGGATACACGTGTTCATGAAGGGAACGGTAATTCCAGTCTTGGACAATCGGATCCAGTCCCTTGCACAGCGAGGAGACCGTGGACTTGGAAAACGAAGTGCCGCATAATTCCTCCGTGATTTGAGTGATTTTTCGGGTAGACACCCCGTTTACCACCATTTCCATTAGTGCCAGTACCAGTGCTTGTTCGCTCCGTTGATACCGTTGGAACAGTTCCGTAGAGAACTCCCCATCTCTTGTCCGTGGAACGCGCAAGGTCAACCGTCCCACCCGGGTCGTCAGCTGGCGTGGATACGAACCGTTTCGATAGCCTTTTCGTTCTTCCGTTCGTTCATAACGGCGAGCTCCCAGCTGTTCTTCTACTTGTGCCTCGAGGATTTGATTGAGGACTTGTTCCAATAGCTTAGCTAATCCTTCATCTCTGGTGAATAACCCGTGCAAAAGTTCATCATTTAGGGTAATATGATATTGAGCCATGGTTGCATTCCCCCTTATGTTTGGTGTTTTTGGTCCACTGTTTATTCTACCAAAGGGGAAGCAACATGGCTCTTTTTCTATTTCCCTTTTTACACAATTATATGGACTTAACTCCTCCAATAATCAGCATTACAAAATTTGTGTGCTTATCCTCCCATAATACGAGCTAAATAATAATAAAAACTCCAGACACCTAAAGAACTAAGACTACTTAATAGAACAGCAAGAGATAACAACAGGTTAGCATTGGCTTCACTTCTATAACGGACCAAAAACGTAATAGATAGGATGATGCCAACAATGAAAAAAGAAGCCATGCCGTCCATAACGTACCGAAGGGGAATCCAGTATCTATGAGGTAACCTATTATAAAGACAAGATTGACCAATAAAAATATAGAAAGAATGACTTTCTTCATCTACATTTTCACCCTTTTCTATAAACTAAAGCCATCTTATGATGATAAGGTAGCTTTTTTGTACATATTTTATTCAACTATAGCACTCTTAGTTCAAAAACCCTTCGTTACTTTCTTTAACCCCCGAGTATATATAATGGTTTTTACCGAAAATAAATACTTCTTTTTCCTTAGTGAAACCAATCTTCTCTGCCACACGAATGGATGGAACATTTTTTGGGTCAATAATACTTATCAGCTTATTTAAACCCAATTTATCAAACGCATATTCCTTGCACGCTTTGGCTGCTTCTGTTGCGAACCCCTTGGACCAATATTTTTTATTCATGTGGTATCCAATCTCCACTTCTATACTGTCATTTATTTTTTGTTTCACAAGACCACAATCACCTATCAATTCATTCGTTTCCTTCAAACAATCCATCCATAATCCATAACCATCATTCCGATATCTATCTTGATTTCGTTTCATCCAGTCTTGGGTTTGTTGAATGCTAAAAGGGGCTGGATAAAACTTTATGGTTTCTGGGTCAGAAAAAATATGATGTAGAGAAGTAATATCTTCATCTTTATACTGTCTTAATATCAGCCTTTGTGTTTCAAGAACAAACATTTCCCCATATCCTTCCTTTTTGTTTAATCTCACGTTTTATAAGATAATGAATTCCTTGCTCCTTCAACTTTTCTACCCCCTTAACCAACCATAAAGCTAGCTTCACCACAGATGATGGAAGTTAATTTGTTCTTCCATGGGAGTTGAGTTCTTTGTATTTTGCTACTAAATATCTAATAATGGCAGTAGTATGTCTTCGACCCACTGTATAAATTTTTTATGTGCCTCATCATAATTCCTCGCTTTGAATATTAAAGCACCAAAATCTTTATCTATTTCATATGTTGTACCGAATAATTCCGCCAGCTTATTATTGTCAAATTCATTAAAAAACACCTCCCAGTTTCCTTCATCATCATTCCAGAAACCCGTAGCAGAAGTATAAAAGCCTGTCTGTTCTTGATAATAATCTAAATGCCAATGTCCATAACTCTCTTCAATCATAAAAATCCCGCCTCATTTTTATAACGTTTATTCAACCTTCCCCGTTAATCGAACAAAGATAACTATGCCTTATTTCAAGCATCGTTACCGTTAGTCGAGAGTTAACCTCTTTTTATTCTCTTATTTTAGGTTCTTTATATGAAATTACGTCAATTATATGATTTCATCGTACATTCCTGCAAAATTTTTATAACTCTGCCTTTGCATAACCCGTACTTTTGCTAATTTAATACCTCACCTTTAAGATTATTTCAACTAGACATGATCCTAAAAGGTGCTTAACAATACGATGGAAATGTCATCTTTTTTGTTCACACGATTAGCCTTTTGCTTTAGTTCGTTAAAAAACAAAAAAACCAATGCTCTGAGTCGCTCAAAGCATTGGCTTTACAGGCTTTTCGTTATGTATGGTGCCGATGGTGGGAGTCGAACCCACACTCCCTCACGGGAACACGATTTTGAGTCGTGCATTCGGTTAATAAAATCAGTAATAAAACTGTGAAGTACCGAGATATTAACGTTTATTCAACAGTAAATTGTGGTTAATACTGAATCACTTCATACGACTAATTATCAATTAACATTTTAATAACACTTGACAAAAAATGCAATAGCTTTTCAGTTACCTTCTAGAGATTCTATAAATATTACATACCAAGTTTCACAATCTAAATAATAACCTTTAACAATCCATGTTGCTTTTTATCTTTTTTGAATTATAATAAATCAACTGTATCTAAATGAAAGAATTCATGGTTTGTCATTTCCAACTTGTATAACTTAATATCTTTATCAACAATTGAAGCTATTTCTTCAATATCTTTCTGACTACAATTCATCCCAAAATAAATTGCTGAAGGTTTTACTGGACAATCCACCAAAGCACCATTTCCTGAAGTTTCTTTAGAATCAAAGTCTAATACTCTCCACTCTTTTTCATATTCCCAGCTTTTATGTTTCAGCAACATCAGAAAGAAAAGCACGTATGGATTAGAATAAAATTCGCCACTTATTAGACTTTTCAACACATTAGTTATATCGTACCTCTTAATATCATATCCAACTGGATGTAACATCTTAATAAAATCATGATTCGCTTCTAACTGGCTAAAATCGTACTCAATACATATACCTTTATGGTTATCAGCGTAATTTCCCCACATCGGCATATTATATAGACTTTCGGTAAAACAAACTACTTTTACGTGATTCCTAAACATTGTTAATGTTTGATTCAATGATTCAATAATTCATCGACAGTTTTTCCATTTTCCTTGTGTATTTCTTTTTGTTTTATGAATTGTCTTAATTCTTCTTCGTTGTAGCATGTAGGCTGACAATCAAATGGGTCATTCAATGCAACTGCTTTAGAGAACCAAAGCTTATTATCCTTTAAAGCTTTCAACCTTGATTCTCTATTATTATCACTAATTGGCTGATATTTATATAGCTTTTTCGGTATATTTTGATGTTTCAATTTATAACTCGCTTCTCTATCTTCAAAAAAAAGTTTTACATATTCTTTAAACCACGGTTTCAAATAAATCCCTCCGAATAATATTTTTCCCATTTCAATTATATCACCAATATACTTACACCTATTATTTCCTTTATATTTTTTATAAATAGAATATAAAAAAAGAACCCACTGAATACAGAACCAGTAAATGAACTGTAAACAGTGGGTTTAATTATTATTAAATCATTCCCATTTTCTCGGCTTCTTTTACTTTCTGAACAAGTTCATGTGGGAATTTACCCCTTAACGCTTCATAGATTTCCCATCTGCTAATTAAATTATCACCATCATTAAACATATCTGATGGTGCAGAAAGGTAAACATCTTTCTTTAATCCCAATTCTACAAGAAGTTTAGCATGTTTATATTCAACTTTATAAATTCTGCCATATTCCTTTGAAGCTTCATATAATGCTTTTAAATAGTCCAGCTTTGCCTTGTTCATTTTTGCTTTAATCTCCGCATATTTCCCCATCTTTTCTTTGTTAAAATCCTGCACGATTTCTGACATTTTAGCAGTAACTTCAAGTAAATCTTCTTTTTGATACTCGTTAATTACATCCAGCTTATGACCTAAATCACGTACAACTTCTTCTTTTTCCTTCATTTCAGCTTCAATTTCTTTCATAGCTTCCCTTGTTATCTCATTCATAACATAGCTTTTATAAGCTGTTCTGAAGTTCTCATAAGCTTCATTATACGCTTTTTCAGCTTCTTTATATTGCTTTACTGTTTCTTCTGACGTTCTTTTATATCCTTCTTTAATTTTTTCAGCTTTTTCAAGCAGTTCTTCCATCTGTTTTAAATATTTTTCTTTTGCCATTATTCAACATCCCCCTTTAATCGACCTACCAGTATTGCTTTCTTTTCATCAAGAGTTTTATTTGAACCAGTTGTATTATGTGTATTTAATAAACCTAACCGTTCCATTTGCTGACGCTGGTCGAGTTCTTTAAGATAATTTAAAGCGTCAAAGAAAAGCAGAATCTCTTTAACGCTTGGATTCTCTTTATAAGCCAACTTCAGAACATGCTTCTTCATTTGTTTGTAAGCTTCCAGTTCTTCCTGCGGAACAATGCTATTAATCAGCTTTGTTACATAGTCCATGAAAACTGGATTACCTTTGTATTCATCCGAATAAAAGGTTTTGGTTGAGATACCTTGTTCTTTGCAGAAGTCGGCAATGGTGAAGTTATCTAAAAACTGCCCTTTCGCATATGCTTGGGCAATTTTAACTTGTTTTTCTGATAAAGAAGCTGGTACTTCCACCTTTTTAAAATTTTGTTCCAGTCCGTTCACTATTCCCCACCCCTTTAACATACAGTTAAGATTTCAGCTTTAGAAACTTTGTTTTTTGGCTGGTATTCTGAATCATTGCTTTCACATGGTTCATATAAAGGTTGCTTTCGATTATCTTCTGAACAAGATTTAAACAATATTTTCCATTAACATTTTTCTTATTGATTTCATGCTGAAGCTTCCGAATGTCAACCAGCAGTTTTGCTTTATATTTCAATGCAAGATTTTCATAAGTTTTTAGATGTTCAATGTTTGTATCACTAGAACAAGGCACTTCAAATTGAAAAGAAGTGTTTTTTATTTCTTCAAGTGCTTCTTCAAGTAACACTGTAAGCATTGGTGCTTCAGCTTTATATGTTCCGTTCCGTAAAGCTTTTTCAACGTACAAAAGGTTCTGCATAGCTTGCTTCATCGGCATCATCATTTATCATCCTTTCGGCTATGAATGACTGCTATTAATAAAGCAATGTCGCTTTCAGTAATCCCTGCATCGTGAAAAGCTTCTTTTATTTTTCGTTCCGTTGCTGGTATAAGCTTTTTAGTTCCAGTTTCAAGCTTACTAATAAACGAATCATGAACCCCGATTTTTTGGGCAAGTTCTTTTTGCGTCATTCCTGCAAGTTTCCTTACAAGCTTCAGAACGTCTTTATTCACTTCATTCCCCCCTTTATAGGTCAAATAATCTGACTGATTGACCAAAAAATAAAAAGGCACTGGAACAAGCCAGCACCATCGCATATATAGATACTTCATTGAAGCCAAAAATAAGACAAGATATAATAAAATAAAAATTGTTTTTCAAGATACCCCCTACTAAATGAAAGGCTGTGTAATTGTTTATTGTTGTTTTTCTTAAAACTACGGACAGAATAAGTAAAAAGGAATTGGGATATGGAAGCATTGTTTATTGGGTTGTCATTTCTCATTTTGGGACTAGCTTGTTTCTTTTGGTTCTTGTTTAAATACACGAAAGATGCACACAAAAAGGAACTTGAAGATTGGCAATGGGTGCGAGACGATAAGTTTTTCTCGTGGGTAGAATCGGATATAAGTCTTCTCCATCGAATAGGAAGTAAATCCTACATTCTAACAAAGGTAATCCTTCTGTTTTTCGCACTTATTCCAGTTGTATTCGGTGTTTTCGCTTTATGGGTATTTTTCTCTGATTAAAAATCAACATTCAACTTTAACAGAACCAAATGAAAAAAGGAGTAATAAATCTAATGAGTAAACAAACTGATGAAAAAATGACTGAAAAAACGATTGAAGAAATTAATGAAATGTTCAGGGAATTTAAAGATTACTTTAACGAGTTTACTGAACGTATTAGCGATTTTAGAAATTCTTTTCAATCCGAAGTTAAAAAAGTGAATGACCGATTAGATTCTATTAGCGAACGGTTTGAGAAGGAGAAGAATGAAACACTGGAACTTATCGAGAAGATAAACAGGAATTTAACACACAATCCATAAAATACCATCATTTAAAAATTAGTGTATGTAAATTTTAAACCCAAACCCACCATAACCTACAGGGTACTACCCCAAAATCCCCCCTATTTACTGAAAAGGAGTAAGTAAAGGAGTGTTCTTTATAAAATTTTTTACTGGAATTTTGCAAATAGTTACAGGATTACTATTATTGTTATTGGGTTATACAAGTTGGTTTAGAAGTATATTTGAAAAATTAGGATATCCAACTGAAGATATATACGCTGCAAGATTTATGGGTTTTGTTTTTATATTATTTGGTTTAGCTTATATTCTATATAAAGCATTTCGGAAAAATAGACGTTAATAAGGAACTGTTATAAATTTCCATAATCTAAAATCTGTGTTCACGTGTATGGTTTTATAAATCCACCAGCAAAACACCCTGATACCCCATATGGTAGGGTGTTTTGTTTTTGAATCAAATAAAGATACTTAACACCCTATCAGAAGCTTCAGATTCTCCTATAAACGCTGGTAACGGTTCAGGAAAGTTAACCCCTACCAAGATAAACGCAATAGAAGCGATTTAAAGCGTTATACGCCCTTCTTTATTTTTCAGCATATCCCCTACATGTTTAAAAAATTTAAACGTGTCATAACTTAAAAGAATTGACACCGTTTTATAGGTGTTGTAATATCAAGGTGTCATATGGTGTCAAAACATAGTGTCATAAATATGCTATCAAAAGGGGAAGTTACATAATGAAATACGGATATGCACGTGTAAGTACAGTTTCACAAGATTTAGAAGCACAAATACAAACTTTAAAAGCTGAAGGATGTGAAGTAATTTATTCAGAAAAGTTCACTGGAACAAAAGCGGATAGACCGCAATTTAAAGCATTGCTGGAACGTTTAAAAGAAGGTGATACACTGGTAGTTACAAAACTTGATAGGTTTGCACGTTCAGCTTCAGATGCAATGATAATTGTAAAAGATTTATTTAAACGTGGTGTAAAGGTTCATGTACTGAACATGGGAATAGTTGAAAATACACCTACTGGAAGATTGATTTTTAATATATTGAGTGCATTTGCAGAATTTGAACGTGATATGATTGTCGAACGCACCCAAGAAGGAAAAGCTATTGCAAAACAAAAACCTGATTTTAGGGAAGGCAGACCAAAAAAATACAGTAAAAAGCAAATAGAACATGCTTTAAAACTGCTGGAAACTCATTCATATAAACAAGTTGAAGAAATGACCGGAATATCAAAAAGCACTTTAATACGTGCAAAAAGGGAACTGAAAGAATCAGTTGAATAAGCTGGTTCTTTTTTATTGCTTAAAACTTTCCTTCAGACGCTTTATTTTTGCCATTCTAGCAGTGTTTTAACTGAAGGGAATACCCGAATATTAGCCAGCGTTAAAACCAGCAGAAAACAAAATAAGCGGTTTAAATATATTTGAACTGGAAAATAAACGTAGCGATTTTATTTCACACGCTTCAGGTGTGTTTTGTGTAGTTTCGGCATCACAAGCTTCCATAACTGTAAATGTGACAAATTTGTGAACAAACAGTATTGCAGCTATGCTACAAATAAATTTTCGTCTGACAAAAATAAATTATTCTTCCCTTCATTCTTCCAACGATGATGTATAAAATTTTGTGTAAAGCATTTTGCTAGAACAAAAGAAAAAAGGTAGGGTATTCTCTGATTTGGACCAACACATTCCAGAGAAAGGAGAACCCTACCTATGTCTAAAAGTATACCGAATGTCGACTGGACAAATCAACTGGAAAGCGTCATTCGTCAGTTTGTAAAGGAAAAATTAGAACTGATCATGCGGGAAGAAATCAAGAATTTCCTCGAAATAGAACAAGCCGGAACATCGAATATGAGAAACGGCTACTATCAACGAAATCTAGATACGCAATATGGCCGGATTGAAGGTCTTTTGGTCCCTAGAGACCGAAACGGAGAATTTCAAACGCAGCTGTTTGCCCCTTACCAACGCCACACGGGCTGGCTGGAGGAAGCCATCATCAGGATGTATCAAAGTGGCATGAGCACACGTGAAATTGGCAAGTTTATTGAACGAATTTTAGGCAATGCCTATTCTCCTGCAACGATCAGCCGTATTACCGATGTAGTGAAGGAAGACATCGAGAAATGGCACACTCGTCCACTGCACAAGCGTTATTCTGTCTTATATTTGGATGGTTTATACGTAAAACTTCGTCGCGAAACCGTGGAGAAAGAAGCCATTTATGTGGTGTTAGGGGTGAATGAAGAAGGATATCGCGAAATTCTTGATTTCTTTGTGGGAGGACAGGAAAGCGCCTATGTATGGCAGGAGATTCTTCAACAACTATACAACAGGGGCGTCAAGGAAGTGCTTCTGGGCGTATTCGATGGACTACCGGGGTTGGAGGAAGCCTTTAAGGCGGTTTATCCGAAAGCCGATGTGCAGCGTTGTGTCGTTCACAAAGTCCGCAACACGCTCCATCGTGTTCGGAAAAAAGACCAATTCGAAGTGGCCGAGGATCTCAAGCTGATTTATCGCGCGCCGAATAAGGAGATGGCGTTACAAATGTTTCAACAGTTTGAGTCGAAATGGTCCAGCAAATATCCAAGAGAAGTTCAATCTTGGGCCAATGAGTTGGATGTCCTCCTTACATTTATGGATTATCCAAGCAGTATTCGAAGTGTGATTTACACGACCAATGCCATCGAACGAACGATCAAGGAGATTCGGAAACGCCTAAAACCGATGAACAGTTTGAATAGTTTAGAAGCCGCTGAAAAAGTCGTGTATTTGACCATTCAAGATTTTAATGAGAAATGGGCAGGGCGAAAGTTGCGAGGATTTGCCGAAGCGCATGAAGCCCTTCAACGAATGTTTGAAGAACGTTATCATTAACCAAATACTGTAAATAAACAAAATAGGGGGATTCTCCCTTTCCACACAGGAGACTGAATATTCAGTCTCCTGTGTGGAGAAAATCAGTCCCCTATCAATTCAAATCCATTTCAGAGAAACCCTACCCCATTACATTACACAAAATTCTTGACGGTACCCTTCCAACCAATATATAACTGTATATATGGCAAATAAAAAAAGAAACACCGTATTTAAACAGTATTCCTCTTCCTTTCCCATTACAGTTTCGGTTTTACAATCCGTACTTTAAATTCATTATTCTGATACATCTTCCAAACTTCTTCACCTATCCACGTATAAACCTGATTTACTGTAAGCCATTTAAACTGTTTTGTTCTCCACTTTTCAGGATAGAACCGGATAGCACCAGCCATACAAATATAAGTTTTTTCATATCCCCATTTTCTTACCATATCTTTTATACGGTCTACATCATGTTCCCTGAAATTAAAATCAATCTTAAATACCCTTTTATATCGTTTAACCCATTCTTTCATAAGTACTGCTGTACAAATTTCTAAATCTATATCTGATAGTACTTCCCCCGATAATGTTTCCATATCTGTTAACACCCTTCCTTTTAATGTTGCTACAACCCATAAACAACATTAGGAAGGAATTCAGACATACTTTTACGGTTATTTACTGGAAGAATGAAATAAAGACTAAATAAAACAGTTTAACCGTTATATATATGCTTCGCTTCGTTGCACTTCGCTTCGCATCTTCTCGAAGCTTCTCGAATACTCTCGAAGCTTCTCGAAGAACTTTTTAAATTAAACAATAAAACATTTTTATTAATAATGCTGGTGATAATGGTATATTACCCAGCACCTTTTAAATTTAATTAATAGTTTTATTTAAAAAGTGGGGAAAGCTTGTCTTTCCCCTCGCGTTAGCGATAAATAATAACGGTTATTTAATCTGTTAATTTATCCATTTTTTGTGTTGGTGTACCGGATTCTTTAAAAGCAAAATCCATTATATATAATAGGGGCATTGAGTGGATTGAAGTGTCTTCAACCTTACAGCCACAAGGGTTTCAGCGATTTTTGAAATGCACAAAAAAAGGCACCAACCAGCCCAAAAATGCACAAAAAAAGGCACCATGACATTTTTAAAACTTTGTCTTACTTTTTAATACTGCTGTTAAATACCTTCTCTGTATGTACAGATTAAAACAGTTTTAACACGTCTGAAGCAGTTTAAAAAACTGTTTTAGGGTTGTAACGGTTTTAATCCAAGTAACGAAAGGGGAAGGTGTTTGACAATGACTGCAATGAATACAGTGAACACAACAAAAGAACGCACGTTAAAGCTGGTTTCTAGTGACGGTGAAATAGTAGGGGAATTTAACCCTGATACTCAATATATCAGAAACAGAAAACAAGATGATTTTATGAAGCAAAACGAAAAGGCAAAAAAAGAATTTGAAGAATTTAACAAAGACGCTGGTAAATTCATATGGTCATATCCTGAAAAGATTCGGCAGTTAATTAAATCAGAAGAATTTACAAAATCAGATATAACAATGATTTTTTACCTTGCTACCTTTGTAAATAGTGCTGGTTACTTATCCCATGATAATGGTGTGAAGTTCAGCAAAAAAGATATTCAGGAAAAGCTTGAAATAAGCAGAAACGCTTTTTCAAAATTCTTTAACAAGTTAATTGACCATAAAATTCTGATTCCTTCAGGCAAAAATTTCATGTGGAATGATGAGTATAATTTTTATGGTTCTACAAAAGGCAAGGCAAGCCCTACAATGTTGGTGCGTTCTTATGTAAATCAAATTCGTTATTTGTATGAAGCAAAAAACCGTAAGGGTAAAAAGCTTTATTCAGCTATTAAGCTTTATCCAGTGTTTGCACTTATTCCATATTTACACCATTCCACAAACATTATTTGTAAAAATCCTGATGTAAAAAACATTGAAGATATTGAGTACTTCAACATTAAAGAAATCGCTGAATTACTAGATTTAAACCAAACCAAAAAAGTATCTTCAGGGTTATCTTCACTGCTTTTAAACGGGCAAACAGTATTTGTTAAGGTGGAATGCAGAAACGAAACATATTTAAAACTGAATCCACGTATTTTTTGGCGGGGAACAGTTGCACCTGATAAAAAACTGGTTGCTGAATTTGATATGATTGATAACAATCGTAAGAAATGGAAATAGAAATTTAATTTTATGATTTCTGACGTACGTACTAATAGGTAAACAGTTCCTTTACTAAAAAAACTCCCCCGTTGAATAGTATTTATATTACTCAATAGGGGGGATTATTTTATTTAAAAGAAGTAAAATCATTCATTCTTCTTGTATAATAAAGTTTTCATCTAAATTACATGAACAACTAATCATTTGTCCACCACACTTCGGACAGATTTCTAAATCACATCCAAGTACATGATAATAACCTTCTTTTACTCCACAATCCCCACAATGAGATTGTTTATAAACATCATATTGACTTTGTTCATCCCCAAACTTTATTCGTTTAAACTCTTTACCATCTATATTTTTTAAAGAAGTAATTAACTGTGATTCAACAAATTCAATTGGATAATGTTTAGGTACCTTAATTCCATTATATAAAACAAATTCATTTTTAAATTGTTCAATTAAAAGTGCTTCTTCTTCCCAATATTCAGGAGAAATTTTGTCATGTAATTCTTCTCCTAAAAATCGGTAATGAAAAGATTGAAGAAACTCAAAGAGAATAGCGTAGATTCTAGAACATTCCTTAATATCAAGTTCTGATTCAAAATGAACGATTTTGTTACGTAATTCAATTGCCTGTTTAATTTTGATTTCATCGCTTTGGTTTAATTCTATTCTTAAAATATTCTTTAACCTGTGCAAAGCCTTTGAAATTGAAACAGTTTTATCTGGTTTATCAATATTTTCATATATAAAAAATTCATTTTCTCTTCTTAGCACTTCTTTAAACATTAACTCCATTGCTTGGACAATATCTACCAATGAAAACATCCAATATCGTTTATATTCTTCAGGATAATCTTCATGAGTAGCTAAATGATAAAAATACAATGAATTATTTAAAAAAGCATACGCATTTTCTAACAAAGTAGTCTTTATCTTCATCGCATTTCACCTAATTCATATTCTATAATTCCCCTAATTGCCAGTTGAAATAACCATTTTCATTTTAATTGAAATCTGTTTTATTTATTTCTAGTACCCTTTTTTTCATTATATAGGTCTATTAATAAATCTCTTACTGCCTCATAAAATCTTTTACAAAATTCATTTTCTATCAAAATATTTCCATGCTTCGAAATGTTTAACCCGGGTACACGTGAGATAATATTCCTTATTTCTTGCTGTTTATTTTCATCTAAAATTGTATCCACATTCCCACCGTTATGTACAATAACATTTCTAATTTTATTACAATCTTTGATAAATTTCCAATTCTCAGATTGAAAAGGTGAATGAATACCAAATACTTTTTTGAAATATTCTTTTCCTTTGTCTATTCCTTTATCTTTAATACTTGATAAAATTTCTTTATTAGTACATTGTTTAAGTAATTGATATTCAAAAAAACTGTAAATACTAATAAACACTGAAGTTCTTAAAATTGAAGGATAAAGTTCACTATATGTATAATAATCATCTATGTACCAATCCCAAAATTCATCTTGTTCTTCATCATCCAGTTCTTTTGACATCTCAATTAATTTTAACTTTTGCTTTTCCAGATTTGCTTCTGCTTCATCTAAGTAATCTATATAATCTCTTAAAGGATGTAAAACCATCAGATAAAATCTTGCATCTGCCCCTCTTCGAAACATAAATTCACCTTGCTTTTTATTCTTTCTTCTAAATTTAAATTAATATACCCGTGGTGCTAGATAAAATCAGACAAGCATAAAAATAGCCCTTGCATGAGGATCTCCTTAAAATGAAAGTGCGACCAAACATTTAAAAGGAGAATTCACATGCAAGAGCACTTTCATTTTACAACAGATCGAGCCAAACTTCAAAAACAATATGAAGCGATTTTGTTCTTTGTATCGGCTCAACTATCGAGTATCCAGATTCCTCTTCAACGTCGAAATCGTCATTTGTTGAAACAGAAAGACGAAGTCATCATCGCCATCCATGTCCTTGGAAAGTTGTTGGGCTTCACTTCCGAACGGGCTTGGCACCGGTTTGTGATTGGGAATTTGTTTCCCAAGGCCTTGTTCCCTGAGCGTTCTCGGTACAACCGTCGCTGCCGGGCGCTTGGCTTTGCGATCAAGTGGATGCGGCACCAGCTGGCCAAGCGCGGGCAGCACCATGCGTATGCGGTTGTGGACAGCTTGCCGATCGAGTTGTGTCATTCATCCCGAATGTATCGCGTCAAACGGTTTCGTGGAATCGCCGATATTGGCTATTGTGCTTCCAAAAGGATTGCTTTCTATGGGTTAAAACTTCATCTGCAGGTCACCGATCAAGGGCTTCCGATGGGATATGTCGTCACCGAAGCGTCTTGTCACGACCGGGTGGCCGCTGAAACCGTCATGACACAAATTCCACATTCGTATAACCTAGGTGACAAAGGGTACATCAGCCAAAAACTGCAAAAGAAGCTGTACGAAGAGCATCGAGTTGCTTTTTGGACGCCTGTTCGAAAAAATCAGCGAATTCGCCAATCAGACGCATGGAAACAGTGGATGAAACGAAAACGCAAAGTGATTGAAACCGTGTTTTCGATTTTAGTCGATTCATATCGGATCACCGAGATTCGAGCGAACTCAATTTCTGGATTTGAAACGGCACTGGATGGTATTTTACTGGCTTACTCGCTTGTTGTTCTTAGGCTAGTTGAGCGTTAAGACTCAACTAGCACCACGGGTATTAATATACTAAATATTATCATTTTTGTTAAGTAAATTCTTTGATTATATTGTCGAATAGTCCCGATGTTTATATGTCTGAACTTATACCTTCTGTTGCTTCAGGGTTGTAAAGAAACAATAAAAAATTAAAGCGGTAAAACATTTTATAAAGTGAATTCAGAAATTTGAAAGAAACTTCTCCTAATAAAAATACTGGTTGCTGAATTTGATATGATTGATAAAACTGCAAAAAAGCGTAACACTTAATAAATAACAATGCATCGCAATTAATTTATTCTAATCCTTTTCTTCCACTGATATTGAATTTGTTTCCTTCTTTACTGAAGAATCATAGGTAATCTGTATATTTTATTTTCGATAATGGACTTTCGGGATTTGTAATGTCCCCTTTTTTATACTCTTTAAAAACAGGGTGCGACACCCTATCCCACCATACAAGTATTTTCAGATTTTCAGGTAAATAGTCATCTATCATTTTCACTAGTTTTGTACAAACTTCTAATGTATTAATAACTTGATTAACTGTAGTCGTTAATAGTGGTAAGAGTTCAGATAAATTAGAAGAACTATGAAAAGCAGAAGGATGTATAAAACGGTTACGTATTTTATTTATTTCTATATACTTTTTTATCAATCTATCCAATTCATTATTTTTATTTTTAATAAACTCTGGTAACACTAGGCTTTTTATAATTTCTTCATCTTCTACTTTTTGAAGTTGTAAAATACTTTTTCCTGATTCACTGTTTGGCTGATAATTAATTTGTTTTAAATTATAGAATAAATAATATAAGTATGATTCAACAAAAGTAACTGAAGATACCCATAGTATTCTGGATAGAGAACTTATTTCATATCTTATTCTACGATTTTCAATGTTGTTTTTTCTCTCGATAAATGGAACACTATCATCAGCCATTGCAGACTTGTATTGTTCTATCTTATCAACCAAAATATTCCAATTATTAACAATATCGGTGTATGCAAAAAATTCTGGTACAGTAAGAATCATTCCATCAAATAAATTGAATTCAATCCAATGGTGGAGTTGTATATTTTTATGTGTAGCTTCATAAAGCTTTTTTACATCAAGTAATTTTTGGACTTCACTTACGTTAACCAAGAAAGTTCCATGTTTTTTTGTTTCTGAAACTAATTCTCTGAAAAACTTAATAATATTATCTATTGTTTGATAATCATTATAATTATGAAAAAAATTATCCTTCAAACTTTTTTCTACTGTACCCTTTAAATAATCTAATACCTTTTGGTTTTTAAATTTTTGTGGTTCTCTTTTTATGCTATAAACCCACTCAAAATTTTCTTCTTGTCCTTTTGTAAGCTGCCTACCAAAACAAATATTTATAAAAACTGCTGTTAATGCATACTTATAACATTTTTTTGGAATTCCACTTAAACGTTTCATAGTCTTTCCACTAAGCAATTCTTCTAGTTCATTTAGTAATCGCGTTCTAAAATCAATAGCCATGTCTACCACTCCAACATTTCAGGCTATTAGTTATCACTGATATACTATAAAAGCACTTGTTAAAATAAATCTATATTAAACGCTTTGCTAATTATAGTTATCCATCTAACCGTTACTTTCTGGGAACATTAATTTAATCAGCAACTTCCCATAATTTATTAAACCTGAAATTGCATCTAGTGCATCATTTGTATTTTTAGCCTTTTCAATAATATCCATAACAATTCCTTTTGCTTCTTCTTCAGTTTGTGCCTTTAAAACATTTGTCATTTCCTTAAATAATTCAAGCATTTCTTCATTGATTTCATTATTTTTTCTTATCAAACCGACCATTTCAGGCAAATAAGCAGTATTTTTCATTATCTGTTCAACTAGTAATAACAGTTGTTTTTCACGTTCCTCTTTCTCTTGTTGTTTTATCGCTATTTCTCTGTGCTTCTGTTCAATTTCTTTAGTTACCTTTGTAATAGCACTGATATCAATTTCAGGCATTTTTAGAACTGGCTTTTGAATCTCAGGTATATTGATTTTTAAGTTAGAAATTCCTTTAAACTTGTCCATTCCCCACCCTACTTTCTTACCTATATTCACCCCAATTATATAACAAATTTTGCTAACTGCTAAGAGTGATTCACATTTGAAGTTAATTAATGCGTATCTGATTCCCACCAGTAATTAAATAATTCCTTCCAGTATATAGCTTTAAATTTCTTATTTAAGACTCCGTAAAAGAAGCCATATGTATTTGTTACCCTGCTGAATTTTATCTTTCTCACAAGAATTTTAAATGCTTGAATAGCTGTTTCTAGAATATCACTAGTTAAACTGTTTTTTCTTGCTGAAATCTCCACCAACTTCCAATATTCTTCAATCTTTTTAGCATCATTAAAGAAACACTTCACTAAATTTACAAATTGTTTTGGAACTCGTTCACTTACGAATGATGCATCTAAAGTTGTATCCCTTTGTTCAGAATAATTTACTTCAGTGTTACGTATATTATTATTATTTTGGTTGTTAGTTTCAGAAAGGTTGTCAGTTTGTGGTTGGTTCAATTTTTCGTTTTTAGATGGTTCAACACTTGGGTAATAACGATTGAACACATATACATTACTGGATTTAGAACCGTTTTTACGTACTGTACCATATACCACTAACAAACCCAATTTTTTTGCTTTTGCAACCATACGTTTAAAAGTCGAACGTGAAATACCAACTTCATCTTTTTCATGTGTCGATGATACAATCGTTCCAATTTTAGCATTACAAACCCCTGCAACCTTTGCAGAAAAACGAATTAATCGTTTTAATGCAACAAGTTCTGATTTTGTAAATTTATTTTTAATGTCAATCATCCACTGTTCAATGTTGTTGTTAAAATCTTTTATATCTCTAAATTGTGATAGATATTTAAAGTTTTCTATGTTTCCTGACTGCATTTTCTGTTCCCCCATATATGTAACGGAACACCACAGTCAACTCTTCATTCTAAAAAAGGCAATACTAAAGAAACCTTGCATCATCGATTTTTTTTCGATAAAATGAAGGTGACTGTACGGTTTTCCGTATTCAGTTTTAAACAGTTCATATTTGTGGTCACGTGCTGGTAACACGTGGCTTTTTCTTTTATCTTTAATTATCTCTTTATGGCATCACATAAATTTAATAATGTTAGTGCAAACCTTTCGCCTTCTTCAACACCTATCCTAACAACTGCTTCTACTTCCTTTGCACCATCTTTAGCTATCTCAATTAAAATGGTGTCGTCTTTATTCTTTTCATTGTATTTTGACTCCCTATATACTTGTCTTGCATCTGAAAGATTGAAATAATGGCTATTAACGCCAATGTATAGTCCTTTTTCTTCTGTATCATATGTTTTATATCTAAGTTCCATATTAATTTTCCCCCTAAATACTTATATATCTCGCTTTTCTAGTACCTTAACAGGTGAAAATCTCTTATGACTATCTCTTACATCAGTACCAAATAGATTTACATAAGTTTTTACTATTTCCATGCTTGTATGACCAAGAATAGTCTGAAGTTCAAAGATGTTTGCACCTTGCTGAACACTTAACTTTGCAAATGTGTGTCTAAAGGTGTGACAACTACAACGAACCCCTTTTATTCCAGCAAGAACTCCATATTTTTCGATTCTGTTCTGTACTCCACGTTTTGTCATAGGTTTACCATCTATTGTTACAAATAAGGCATCATTCTCTACATATCCACGAATTGCGATATACTTTTTTAATTGATTCTTCATTTCTTTCTGTATAGGAACTAATCGTTCCCTATAACTCTTTGCATTTCTAATACAGATAAGATTATCTTCCCAGCGTATATCAGCTAAAGTTAATCCAATTAATTCATTGACACGAATACCAGTTTCTAAGAGTAGCATCATAATGGTGTAATCACGAAATCCAGTAAATGTTTTTAAATCAGGCTGACGAAATAACTTGTTTAATTGTTCTTTTGAAAACGTAGGAATAACACGTTTTCTATCTTTAAGTAACTTTATATTTTCCATTGGATTATTGGGAATGTACTTTTGCTTATGAAGGAAGTTAAAGAACGCACGTAAAGCACGCAACCTTGTATTGATTGAAACAACCTTTGCACCCTTATAGTTACGCATGTATAAAATGACATTTTCTTTAATATGTTCTTCAGTTATATTGGAAGGTTTAAGTAAAGTTACATCAATTCCTTGTTCGCTAAGCTGATTCAGAAAAGCAGAAATCTCATTTCGATAATACTTGATTGTGTATGGCCTTAAATTACGTATTTCGCAATCTTTTTCAAAAAGTTCTAATGCATCTTTAAATGTTTCAACATACGAATTACTTTTTTGGCGAACAATAGAAAGTTCAGCATCACTTAAAACATTCTTACGTCTAGTCATAACTGAACACCCCCTATCTATGAACACGATTTGTTCACACGATTTGAAGCAATTCAGTAAAAACAAATTACAGTTAAATAAACAAAAAAAACGTTCTCCACAATACTGTGAAGAACGTTGATATTTCGGTACTATTCACGTTTAAATTACTGTAAAATATTATGTATGGTGCCGATGGTGGGAGTCGAACCCACACGGGGGGCTACCCCACACGATTTTGAGTCGTGCGCGTCTGCCAATTCCGCCACATCGGCGTAAAACACATATCTGATTATACAATAGCAACAATAGAAAGTCAACAACTTCTTTCATGCCGAGGGCCGGACTCGAACCGGCACGGTAGTTACCTACCCCAGGATTTTAAGTCCTGTGCGTCTGCCAATTCCGCCACCCCGGCGCCACATCAGTGGAGGCGGCACCCGGATTCGAACCGGGGATAAAGGTTTTGCAGACCTCTGCCTTACCACTTGGCTATGCCGCCACAGAAAGCGGAAGACGGGACTCGAACCCGCGACCCCCACCTTGGCAAGGTGGTGTTCTACCACTGAACTACTTCCGCATTATGGCTGGGGTAGCTGGATTCGAACCAACGCATCACGGAGTCAAAGTCCGTTGCCTTACCGCTTGGCTATACCCCAACAATAGAAGGAAAGGGCGACTAGTGGGAATCGAACCCACGCATGCCAGAGCCACAATCTGGTGCGTTAACCACTTCGCCATAGTCGCCACAAACTGTTATTCTTTTATGGCAGGGGCAGTAGGAATCGAACCCACACCGGAGGTTTTGGAGACCTCTGTTCTACCATTAAACTATGCCCCTGCGTGAAAATGGAGGGGGACGGATTCGAACCGCCGAACCCAAAGGGAGCGGATTTACAGTCCGCCGCGTTTGGCCACTTCGCTACCCCTCCGTAATTGATGGTGCCGACTGCAGGACTTGAACCCGCAACCTACTGATTACGATTCAGTTGCTCTACCAATTGAGCTAAGTCGGCATATAAGGATTAATATACACTCTTGACATATTGAAGTAAAAAGTAGATGGTGGCTCGGGACGGAATCGAACCGCCGACACAAGGATTTTCAGTCCTTTGCTCTACCGACTGAGCTACCGAGCCGATATATTTATGAGTGGCGGTCCCGACGGGACTCGAACCCGCGATCTCCTGCGTGACAGGCAGGCATGTTAACCACTACACTACGGGACCTATACGGATTGCGGGGGCAGGATTTGAACCTGCGACCTTCGGGTTATGAGCCCGACGAGCTACCAGACTGCTCCACCCCGCGACGATATGTGGTGGAGGATGACGGGATCGAACCGCCGACCCCTTGCTTGTAAGGCAAGTGCTCTCCCAGCTGAGCTAATCCTCCAGCAAAAAGAAAGTGACCCGTACGGGATTCGAACCCGTGTTACCGCCGTGAAAGGGCGGTGTCTTAACCACTTGACCAACGGGCCATGTGTAATTAAGTAGTGGCGGAGAGCAAGGGATTCGAACCCTTGAGGCGCTATTCACGCCTACACGATTTCCAATCGTGCTCCTTCGACCACTCGGACAGCTCTCCAAGATGGCTCCGCAGGCAGGATTCGAACCTGCGACCAATCGGTTAACAGCCGATTGCTCTACCACTGAGCTACTGCGGAACGAGATAAAGATTAAGCTATACTCACTTTTATTTTATATTGCCTCTTCCTCTTCCAGCAAATCCAAAGATGCTTGATGCGTCGAGGCAACTCGCAGCGGATTCATGGAAGCATAAGCTCGTTGCTCCCCACTGAGTTACTGCGGAATAATTTGGACAAGTATTATTATAATGACCAATGCTGCTGTGTCAAGAGTTTTTTTATTTCATTCCTTCAAAACTAGATAACCGTCTGCTTGGAAGAAGCCAAGCGCCTCCGCTTTTCGCGCTGTCTAGCTCCGGACGCCATCGGCTCGCGACGCTTCGGTCCCGTTGCGGCGGCAACAGCCTCCTCACGGGCCCTCCAGCGCGTGTCGCCGATAGGCGGGCGTCCTCCGCTTTTCTGATTGGTTAAGTCCTCGATCGATTAGTATCCGTCAGCTCCACGTGTCGCCACGCTTCCACCTCGGACCTATCGACCTCGTCATCTTCGAGGGATCTTACTCGCTTGACGCGATGGGAAATCTCATCTTGAGGGGGGCTTCACGCTTAGATGCTTTCAGCGCTTATCCCTTCCGCACATAGCTACCCAGCGGTGCCCCTGGCGGGACAACTGGTACACCAGCGGTGCGTCCATCCCGGTCCTCTCGTACTAAGGACAGCTCCTCTCAAATTTCCTGCGCCCGCGACGGATAGGGACCGAACTGTCTCACGACGTTCTGAACCCAGCTCGCGTACCGCTTTAATGGGCGAACAGCCCAACCCTTGGGACCGACTACAGCCCCAGGATGCGATGAGCCGACATCGAGGTGCCAAACCTCCCCGTCGATGTGGACTCTTGGGGGAGATCAGCCTGTTATCCCCGGGGTAGCTTTTATCCGTTGAGCGATGGCCCTTCCATACGGAACCACCGGATCACTAAGCCCGACTTTCGTCCCTGCTCGACCTGTCCGTCTCGCAGTCAAGCTCCCTTGTGCCTTTGCACTCTCCGAATGATTTCCAACCATTCTGAGGGAACCTTTGGGCGCCTCCGTTACCTTTTGGGAGGCGACCGCCCCAGTCAAACTGCCCACCTGACACTGTCTCCCACCCCGATAAGGGGTGCGGGTTAGAATTTCAATACCGCCAGGGTGGTATCCCACCGGCGCCTCCACCGAAGCTGGCGCTCCGGCTTCCCAGGCTCCCACCTATCCTGTACAAGCGATACCAAAATTCCATATCAGGCTGCAGTAAAGCTCCACGGGGTCTTTCCGTCCTGTCGCGGGTAACCTGCATCTTCACAGGTAGTATGATTTCACCGGGTCTCTCGTTGAGACAGTGCCCAAGTCGTTACACCTTTCGTGCGGGTCGGAACTTACCCGACAAGGAATTTCGCTACCTTAGGACCGTTATAGTTACGGCCGCCGTTTACTGGGGCTTCGGTTCGCACCTTCGCTTTCGCTAAGCGCTCCCCTTAACCTTCCAGCACCGGGCAGGTGTCAGCCCCTATACTTCGCCTTTCGGCTTCGCAGAGACCTGTGTTTTTGATAAACAGTCGCTTGGGCCTTTTCACTGCGGCTCCCTCGGGCTCATCACCCAAGAGAGCACCCCTTCTCCCGAAGTTACGGGGTCATTTTGCCGAGTTCCTTAACGAGAGTTCTCCCGCGCACCTTAGGATTCTCTCCTCGCCTACCTGTGTCGGTTTGCGGTACGGGCACCTCTCACCTCGCTAGAGGCTTTTCTTGGCAGTGTAGGATCGGGGACTTCGGGACCGATGGTCCCTTCGCCATCACGGCTCAGCCTTTATGCCAGACGGATTTGCCTATCTGGCAGCCTAACCGCTTGGACAGGCTATTCCAGCAGCCTGCTCGCCCTACCTTCCTGCGTCCCCCCATCGCTCAAACGGTGAGGAGGTGGTACAGGAATCTCTACCTGTTGCCCATCACCTACGCCTTTCGGCCTCGGCTTAGGTCCCGACTAACCCTGAGCGGACGAACCTTCCTCAGGAACCCTTAGGCTTTCGGTGCAGAGGATTCTCACCTCTGTTTTCGCTACTCACACCGGCATTCTCACTTCTAAGCGCTCCACGAGTCCTTCCGGTCTCGCTTCGGTGCACTTAGAACGCTCCCCTACCGATGACCAGCGGTCATCCCACAGCTTCGGTGGCACGTTTAGCCCCGGTACATTTTCGGCGCAGAGTCACTCGACCAGTGAGCTATTACGCACTCTTTAAATGATGGCTGCTTCTAAGCCAACATCCTGGTTGTCTGGGCAACTCCACATCCTTTTCCACTTAACGTGCACTTTGGGACCTTAGCTGGTGATCTGGGCTGTTTCCCTCTCGACCACGGATCTTATCACTCGTAGTCTGACTCCCAAGGATAAGTCGTTGGCATTCGGAGTTTGACTGAGTTCGGTAACCCGATGAGGGCCCCTAGCTCAATCAGTGCTCTACCTCCAAGACTCTTCCCTTGAGGCTAGCCCTAAAGCTATTTCGGGGAGAACCAGCTATCTCCAGGTTCGATTGGCATTTCACCCCTACCCACACCTCATCCCCGCACTTTTCAACGTGCGTGGGTTCGGGCCTCCAGTAGGTGTTACCCTACCTTCACCCTGGACATGGGTAGATCACCTGGTTTCGGGTCTACGACGACGTACTATACGCCCTATTCAGACTCGCTTTCGCTGCGGCTCCGTCTTTTCGACTTAACCTCGCACGCCATCGTAACTCGCCGGTTCATTCTACAAAAGGCACGCCATCACCCATTAACGGGCTCTGACTACTTGTAGGCACACGGTTTCAGGTTCTCTTTCACTCCCCTTCCGGGGTGCTTTTCACCTTTCCCTCACGGTACTGGTTCACTATCGGTCACTAGGGAGTATTTAGCCTTGGGAGATGGTCCTCCCTGCTTCCGACGGGATTCCCCGTGTCCCGCCGTACTCAGGAGCCACTCGGGAGGGAACGAAGTTTCGACTACAGGGCTGTCACCTTCTCTGGCGGGCCTTTCCAGACCGCTTCGTCTACCCCGTTCCTTTGTCACTCCCATCTGAGTGGTCCTACAACCCCAAGAGGCAAGCCTCTTGGTTTGGGCTGTTCCCGTTTCGCTCGCCGCTACTCAGGGAATCGCGTTTGCTTTCTTCTCCTCCGGGTACTAAGATGTTTCAGTTCCCCGGGTGTGCCCTCCATACCCTATGGATTCAGGTATGGATACTGCCCCATTACGGGCAGTGGGTTCCCCCATTCGGACATCTCCGGATCAACGCTTGCTTACAGCTCCCCGAAGCGTTTCGGCGTTTGCCCCGTCCTTCATCGGCTCCTAGTGCCAAGGCATCCACCGTGCGCCCTTTCTAACTTAACCAACATCAGCGCTTCTCGGCTTCTTCCTTTCGGTTATCTAGTTTTCAAGGAACGAACTTATTTTCCGCATCTGCTTATAGATACAGACCTAAACCATTGAAGGAATAACTAATATTCCTTCAAAACTGAACAAGGCTACTGCCTTGAATTCACTTCTTTGCTGCCTTGCGCCGAGGAATCCAGCTTCTTTGAATTCACTGGAAGACGCAGGCGCAAAACTCTTGAAGGAATAGTTATATTCCTTCAAAACTGAACAAAACGTAAGCGCCCACTTCCGACTAGCCCATAAGGGCAGTCGCCTTCGCTTTTCGTGTTATCCTTAGAAAGGAGGTGATCCAGCCGCACCTTCCGGTACGGCTACCTTGTTACGACTTCACCCCAATCACTTGCCCCACCTTCGGCGGCTGGCTCCCTTGCGGGTTACCTCACCGACTTCGGGTGTTGCAAGCTCTCGTGGTGTGACGGGCGGTGTGTACAAGGCCCGGGAACGTATTCACCGCGGCATGCTGATCCGCGATTACTAGCGATTCCGGCTTCATGCAGGCGAGTTGCAGCCTGCAATCCGAACTGAGAGCGGCTTTTTGGGATTGGCTCCCCCTCGCGGGTTCGCAGCCCTTTGTACCGCCCATTGTAGCACGTGTGTAGCCCAGGTCATAAGGGGCATGATGATTTGACGTCATCCCCACCTTCCTCCGGTTTGTCACCGGCAGTCCCCCTAGAGTGCCCAACTGAATGCTGGCAACTAGGGGCGAGGGTTGCGCTCGTTGCGGGACTTAACCCAACATCTCACGACACGAGCTGACGACAACCATGCACCACCTGTCACCCTGTCCCCCCGAAGGGGGAACGCCCTGTCTCCAGGGTTGTCAGGGGATGTCAAGACCTGGTAAGGTTCTTCGCGTTGCTTCGAATTAAACCACATGCTCCACCGCTTGTGCGGGCCCCCGTCAATTCCTTTGAGTTTCAGCCTTGCGGCCGTACTCCCCAGGCGGAGTGCTTAACGCGTTAGCTACAGCACTAAAGGGTTTGACCCCTCTAACACTTAGCACTCATCGTTTACGGCGTGGACTACCAGGGTATCTAATCCTGTTTGCTCCCCACGCTTTCGCGCCTCAGCGTCAGTTACAGACCAGAGAGCCGCCTTCGCCACTGGTGTTCCTCCACATCTCTACGCATTTCACCGCTACACGTGGAATTCCGCTCTCCTCTTCTGCACTCAAGTCCCCCAGTTTCCAATGACCCTCCACGGTTGAGCCGTGGGCTTTCACATCAGACTTAAGGGACCGCCTGCGCGCGCTTTACGCCCAATAATTCCGGACAACGCTCGCCCCCTACGTATTACCGCGGCTGCTGGCACGTAGTTAGCCGGGGCTTTCTCGTTAGGTACCGTCACCGTACCGCCCTATTCGAACGGTACTTCTTCTTCCCTAACAACAGAGCTTTACGATCCGAAGACCTTCTTCGCTCACGCGGCGTCGCTCCGTCAGACTTTCGTCCATTGCGGAAGATTCCCTACTGCTGCCTCCCGTAGGAGTCTGGGCCGTGTCTCAGTCCCAGTGTGGCCGGTCACCCTCTCAGGCCGGCTACGCATCGTCGCCTTGGTGAGCCGTTACCTCACCAACTAGCTAATGCGCCGCGGGCCCATCCGTAAGTGACAGCCGAAGCCGCCTTTCAACCAAAGACCATGCGGTCTTTGGTGTTATCCGGTATTAGCTCCGGTTTCCCGGAGTTATCCCGGTCTTACGGGTAGGTTACCCACGTGTTACTCACCCGTCCGCCGCTAACCAAACAAGAGCAAGCTCCTGTTCGGTCCGCTCGACTTGCATGTATTAGGCACGCCGCCAGCGTTCGTCCTGAGCCAGGATCAAACTCTCCATAGAAAGTTGATTGGCTTGTTTTCAGCTTCAGCACCGACACCGCAAGGTGTTCCGGTGCTTCCGCTTTTCTTATTGTCCAGCTCCGGCTCGCAACGCCTTGCGGAAAATAACCTTCCTCCGTCGACATGCAAACATGTCTCGTCGGAAGAACATTTTCCTTCCGGCGTTAAACGCTCGCCTTCGCTTTTCTATGTGGACGCTTCGTTTTGTTCAGTTTTCAAGGAACATTTCCTCTTCAAAACAGCTCTTTAATGATAACATAGTGTTTTTTTGTTGTCAACTATGTTTTTTATTATCATTTATCATTTACGTTGCTTAGCGATCGAAATTTATCGATCGATTAGCGACGCTATTTAATATAACACCTTCTTTTTAAAAATGCAACCCCCTTTTTTAAATTTTTTTGTCCATCCACGAAAGCTTTGTACAAATCATCAGCATAACCGCTACAGAGCGCCTTTCACCAACTACACTTACAATTTAATCAAGTATGTGTTAGAAAACAACCACGCTATATTCCCACAGATGCCAGAATAATAAAATGACACACTACATACATATTAAATATACTTATCCTCAAAAACAAATAAATCTGAATAACCGCTTTCTAAATTTAAAATTCAATTACGCCAATAAGCGGATCATTTATTTTAAAGGAGGAAAATATGATTCGAATTCAGCAATCAGCTGTCGACAGCAGTTTATTCGGCCCCTCTTCTCTTTCCAAAAGTCAAGAAAAAATATTTGAAGCGTTATTAAAATCACCGGAAACGTATGTATACCAAAATAAACATCAGCTTTTATTCGAGATCGTCCTTCGCGACCGCATCATTCATTCCGCTGTTGCTCTCGCCAAAAGCAAAGTAAGATTCGCCATTTTCCGTTTTTCCAAATGCAATGAACAATTTTGGATACGAAATGAATTAGGCGGATTTCAATTAAGAAAAGAAGTACTTCCTGCAGATGCAATAAACGATATTTTCGTCAACAGCCATTTGTACGCCTTTGAGTGCGCGACCGCCATCGTTATTGTATTTTACAAGGCAGTGCTGGATGTTATTGATCAGCAGACGTTTAATACGTTATTTTCCAATCTTTTATTATACGATTGGCATGTTGATCGAGATTTAGGGATAAAAACAAAAAAGGGAGAAGATTATCTTCCTGGTGACTGTCTTTATTTTAAAAATCCTGAATTCGATCCGCAAACGCCACAATGGCAAGGAGAAAATACAATCTATTTAGGCGACGACCTTCATTACGGACATGGGATTGGTGTTACAACAACGGCAGGAATCATCGCCGCTCTGAATAGAAAGAGAAAAAAATTTGCGACCAAATCAGCGTATCTAGTTCCGCAAACTACAAGAGTTGATTTTGCTTACTTATCGAAGTTTGCCAGCAATTTAGAACATCATCGTCTTCCAATGAACAATGAATACTTAATTACAGGGACGCTTGGGTCAGCTACTTTCTTGTATTGGTAGCGACCCTTTTCGATTTTCTCCCCATAAATAAGCCCCGATTCCTGTTAAAATGAAGATTCCTCCGATCCATTGGGACGGCTGAATCAGCTCCCCAAGCAAAAAGTAGGCTAATATAGACGCTCCCACTGGTTCAAATAAAATGCTCATCGAAACGGTTGCCGCGCTTACCCATTTTACCGACCAATTCATTAAGGAATGGCCTAGCAGGGTCGGCACAATGGCCAATAAGACAAAGCAGAGCCAGTCTATTTTTCTATAGGAAAGCAACGGAAGCCGAAACGCAATTACGTAAAGAAAAAGGACGAAAGAACTAATTCCGTAGACAATATATGTATATGTCATCAATGATAGACGTTTGCGTAATTCTTGACCAAATAGCCAATATCCTGTTACCATGGCACATGCTAGCAGTGCCAACATATCACCGAATAATGCTTTGCCGCTGACTTGAAAATCGCCCCAGCTGATGATCACGCTTCCGGTGATTGCTAATAGCGCGCTACACAATGCTCCTGCAGTAAGATGTTCTTTAAAAAACACATATCCGCCAGCAAACGCAAATAACGGCTGCAATGTTACAAGTACAACCGAACTGGTTACGGAAGTATAGTTCAGCGACTCAAACCAAAGAATAAAATGAAGTGCTAATAAAACTCCAGAGAAGATTGAAAACGCCCAATCGCGGCAGGAGATTTCTTTTAATTCGCTAATATATCTGATAAAAAATGGTGTCATCAATAGTACCGTAAAAAAAAGCCGATAAAAGGCGATAACGGAAGCAGGAGCATGCGCCCATTTCACAAGAATAGCGGAAGTAGAAACGGAAAGCGCTCCTACAAATAGGGCTAAATATGGTTTGAACATGCTTGATGGCTTCATTATTCATCCCCTTAACCAATGTTTTATCATTATTATACCAATATCGAAACAAAAGAGGTGATTGCCGTGATGTTCGACCCATTCATTAAATTAGGGATATCTGCTGTATTAGGATTAATCATCGGATTGGAAAGAGAATTAAAACGAAAACCTGTCGGCTTAAAAACTTGCTTAGTTATTTCCATTTCCAGCTGTTTGTTGACGATTGTCTCGATCGAATCTGCCTATGTATTCCCGCTAAAAGACCATATTACGATGGATCCGCTCCGTCTTGCCGCGCAAATTGTATCAGGCGTTGGTTTTTTAGGAGCTGGGGTTATCTTGCGCCGGGGAAATGATAGTATTACAGGATTAACTACAGCCGCAATCATTTGGGGAGCGGCTGGCATCGGAGTTGCCGTCGGTGCCGGATTTTATTGGGAGTCGGCCTTTGGGGTGGCATTATTAATTGTAAGCGTAGAACTTATTCCTTTTCTCATCAACTTTTTCGGACCGAAACAACTGCGGGAAAAAGAAATTCTGTTGCAAATCACCGTGGCAGATACAAAAAATATTGCCGATGTCATCGAAAAAATAAAGCTGCAGCACATCGATATCAAGACTATGCGCATTAAAGATTTAGAGGACAACCAGCATTTAATTAAATTAAAAGCCGTTATCGATCAAAAGCGGGCTGCTGCCGACATCTATTATGCGATCCGCAGCATCGATTCAATCGTCCATATTGATATTGAGAGCGGCTGATCTGTTTCACCTTTTCCAATAAAATGCTGCATAAAATACTATTGCATTTCCAAAAAAGCATATATATAATTAAAAACGGACAGAAAATAATTGATGAAGTGGGGCATTAGCTCAGTTGGGAGAGCGTCGTGCTGGCAGCGCGAAGGTCACCGGTTCGAGCCCGGTATGCTCCATTGGAAAAACCCTTGCGTGGCAAGGGTTTTCTTTTTTGCACTACATATGCAAAAGGGCGATCATATAAAAATTGCGCGCTGATTCATATTGAAGGAGGTGTAGACCTGGTTACTAAAATCGTTGTCGTGTACGGACCGATGGAAGGAATGGTGCACGACAGATGCCGTCGCTGACAGCGAACCACGGGGGCTTTCACAGCAGGTGAGACATGAGGGATTCCCTTCCTGGTGGAACTCAGGTATTTCATGAGCGGCAAGCAGTTTTGCTAGTTTCATCGCGATGAGTCAATTTTTATAGATTTTAGTAACCAGGAAAGAAACAAATGAGAAAGTTAGCAAGTTTGCTGGTAGCAGCCTTATTCACTTTCTTTTTTTCAACCAGCAGTTTCGCCCATCCTGGCACGTTGGACGAACTAGGCGGACATTTCCGTAACTCGGACTGCATGTATTTGTTGCATGAGCCGACCGCACTTGCCATGCAGGCCAAAAATAAAGCAGCGCTTGTCCAATTGATCAAAAAATACAACAACAACGCCAAGTGCACCCGGCAGCTGACGGCGGATAAAATTGACCTAGAAGGGCATAGTCTAGGCGGAATCTCTGCAGCGAAATCAGATTCGTCCGCCACATTGCAATTAGGAAAAAAATATGCCGCAACACTAGTGAAGTGCATTGATGGAGATACGGCAAAGTTTATGGTCAACGGCCGCGAATATACGACCCGCTTTCTATTCATTGATACGCCGGAAAGCACGATCGAAGTCGAACCGTACGGAAAAGAAGCAAGCCAGTTTACTTGCTCCCGCTTAAAACAAGGAAATATTACATTAGAAACCGACGGAAGCACGCTGTTTGATAAGTATCATCGCTTGCTCGCCTGGGTGTGGGTAGGAAACAAATTGCTGCAAGAAGAAGTGAGCAAAGCAGGACTGGTCGAAGATTTTTACGATTACGGGGATTATAAATACGAAGGCCGAGTCCGCGCCGCCATGGCAGAGGCGAAACGAAACGGCGCGGGAATGTATAGCCGTTCATCCACGCAAAAACCTGATTCTTCCCGTCAGCAGCAAACGGCGAAAGAGAAAGAAGACACAGCGAAACAAGACAACCAACCAAAACAGTCCGATAAACAATCGAACACTAAGCACCCATTTCTTTACTTGTTGATTGGACTGGTCTTAGCTATCATCATTTACGCTGTTGTACGCAAATAACATAAGCGGCTGCCTGCAACGGCCGCGCCGAACAAACAAAAGGAGCTAACGACTAGCTCCTTTTTTATTCTATCATGGCGGATCTGAGATCTGTTACTGCTCCGGCAGCAACTCTTCAATCACCGACTGCCCGGACGATGGCGCCGCTGTAGAGAAAGAAGCACCGTTTAGCCGCTTAAAGCCATATTTCTCCAACCGCTGTATTTGCTCTTCCGTCAGGTCAGCATAAGCAATCACCGAAGGCGTACCGGACGATTTGTAAATTAAATTGCCTGTCACTGGACATTGAAACGCATCGGCAACAAAGCCTTCGCCATCTTGAATCGTAAATAAACGAACCGGCATGACGTTCATATACTTCCCTCTTTCTGCTGGTATCTGTTATTATGACTGTCCTATTTTTTTACGTTCTATACAATTCTTTTTCCAACGATGATTAAATCGCGCTCGATTCCATCCAATTCCGCGACCCGCGGAAGGCGCCCCCATGTTTCAAAACCGAAGCGCGAGAATAGGCGCAAGCTTGGTTCATTATGGGCAAATATAAAGCCTAACAGCGTTTTAATCTGCAAATTTGGCGCTTCCTCCACTGCTTTTTGAAGCAGCTGCTTTCCGATTCCTTTCCCGCGATATGCTTCGGAAATGTAAATGCTGATTTCCGCTGTATGACGATAGGCCGGTCGTCCATAAAACGATTGGAAACTGAGCCAGGCGCACACGCGGCCATCTTGTTCCATCACCCATAGCGGCCGTGTATGCGAGTCATGAGCAAAAAACCACGCCTCCCTGCTTTCTACCGACACCGGCTCGAGGTCCGCGGTAACCATTCTGGTCGGAATCGTTTCATTATATATTTGCACGATTGCTGGCAAGTCTTCTTTTTTCGCATCCCTGATCATCGTATCTCCACCTTTTTTCATATGCATTTCGTTAACGAAAATTGGTTAAGAAGGAGTATAATTATACATATGTGATGAGAAAGGAGGGTAGCTATGAACCGGACGGTAATCGTTTATCTCGTCTCGCTGGCCGCGTTTCTTGGTCCATTTACACAAAACATTTACACCCCTATTTTACCAGAAGTAACAACCGATTTTGCTACTTCTTCGTTTTTAGTGAATTTAACCATTTCCATTTTCACGTTTTTCTTAGCCATGATGCAAATGGTATACGGACCGTTGACAGGCATAAAAGGACGCCGTAATGTTCTCTTAGCTGGCATCCTTCTTTATATCACAGCATCGCTCGGCTGCTTTTTTTCGAACTCTATTTACGTTCTTCTCGCCTTCCGAGCATTGCAGGCAATCGGCATCGCAGCTGGTTCGGTCGTCGCCGCTACCGTTATCGGCGATTTATTTGAAGGAAAAGAACGGGGAAAAGCGATGGGTACTTTCCAAATGATGCTATCGCTTGGTCCAGTCGTCGGACCGATCGTTGGCGGATTTCTTGGCGGCCGATTTAACTTTCATGTCGTATTCCTTGTTCTTGTTTTCGTCGGGGTGCTTATATGGCTCGGCAATTTTGTTTTTCTAAAAGAAACAAAACCGGAAAACCAAACATCGAAAACCTTTCAGATTCGTGATTTTGTCACGATCCTTCGCCACCGGGCCGGTTCCTCGATTATTTTATTAGGGTTTATCCAATATTACGCGCTCTATAATTTTCTCGTTTTTTTGCCTGGCATTTTGACGGAGCGCTATGGACTATCGGCAGAGGAAAAAGGGCTTGTTTATTTAGCGTTGTCGTGCATGATTGTCGTCGGCAGCTTTATCGGCGGACGCATCCAAGGCTATTGGAAAGATAGACACATTATTTTAGCAACATCGTATTGCACCGTGCTATCCATTTTCCTTTTTCTTCTTGTTTCCTATATATCCATTCCGCTCTTAATCCTTGCGATCGCGTTGTTTGGCCTGTTTTTAGGAACGTCCTTGCCGGTGCAAATGACGCTGCTTACGTATGTGTTTCAAGCAAACCGTTCCACCGCCATTGGCGTCTACAATTTCTTCCGCTACATGGGAATGGCATTCGGACCAATGGTCGGGAGCTTGTTATTCTCGTTAGGCAGGTACAGACTCGTATACGGATTTGCGGATGCTGTCTTTCTTGCCTGCTCGCTGTTATTGACCATGCGTGTTGTGCATCTAGGCAAACAAGCGTCTTCGGTATAAAATCATCAGTGAAAGGAACTGCTCCGTGCCGAAGCAGTCCCTTTTCTTACCTTCATATTGCAGAAATCCCGCTATCATACAAACGCTGGAAAATGGAAAAATGAACGACAAACTCTGTAAACGAATATGCTTCGCCTTCCGGAAACGCGTAGCTCTCAAAAAATGCCGCCAGCACCTCTTCGTCTACTTCCTCCAATAGACGCGATGACAAGAGCGGATAATAAATTTCTTCCCACCAGCGTTCATATCCGTAATCTGCAAACATTTCCTTTATCTGTCCACCCGTCACTTTACATGCTCCTTCCCGCGTTATTTTCTTTCACTGTCAGTATCGGTTTTTCCAAAAGACGCAAACAAAAAACGCCGAAACACGGCGTTTTTCCTTATTGCCTTATCGTTCTTCACTTAATTCGGCTACCGGCACGTCACGCTGCTCACGAAGGTGGCCATCCCGCAAATGGACCGTAGCCGTTTGCTTTTCTTCATCATAACCGTCAATCCAGACAGATACACCATTATAATAGACAGGAATATCCGCCGGGGACGAAACAATTTGTTTGACACGATTCATATCCATGAAGCCATTCCTCTCCTTTCACATATTCATCATGTAGTATGAAAGCGAAAAGGAATTTTTATGCAAAAAAAGGAGCAAAACAGTCAACACTAACTTTGTAAAAACAATGGACCAAACGGAGGAAACCGATGAAAAACTGGGATATACTCATATCGTATTTGCGCCTTCCTGTCTTTATACGATTGCTGCTGGTGGGAAGCGCGCTGCTAATTCTTTTCGGCCTGCTTATTCATCTCGTCGAGCCGTCTACATTCCATAACGTATTCGATGGCATATGGTGGGCGATTGTTACCGCGGCGACGATCGGCTACGGCGACATCGTTCCAAAAACGACGGCGGGAAAACTCGTCGCCATTCTCCTTATTTTGTTAGGAACAGGGGTGATTACGACGTATTTCGCGTCCGTATCAGCAGCTGCCGTGGCAAAAGAGACGGCATTATCGAACGGGCAGCTGCGCTATGGAAAAAAGGGACATGTGATCATCGTCGGCTGGAATGAGCGGGTGCGCGAAGTGCTGGCACAATTAACGAAATCCCAGCCATCTTTTCGCTGCGTGCTCATTGATTCGACGTTAAACGCGCTGCCGATTTCCTATAAAAATGTTCATTTTATCAAAGGAAACGCCAGCTACGATGATGTGCTGCAGAAAGCAAACGTCACTGAAGCGCAAATGGTTTTAATTACCGCCGACCAGCATAAAAACGAAGTGGAGGCGGACAAAGATTCGATTTTAACGCTTTTGGCCATGAAAAGCTTAAACCCTTCCATCTATGCGATTGTCGAAATATTAACCGGGCAGCACGTCAACAACGCAAGACGGGCGGGCGCTGATGAAGTGATTCAAACCAACTTGCTCTCCAGCTTCACAATGGCAAACAGCCTTCAGTCACCAGGCATATCTAGAGCGATTGAAGCGCTGCTTCGTCAGCTTCACGATAGAAAACTGCAGCTGATCCATGCCGAAGAATGGTGCATCGGCAAAACATTTTCTGAAAGCAGCCAGTTGCTATTGGAAAAGCGAATGATATTAATCGGTGTCGTGAGAGGGGAAGAAGGATATATGAACCCTTCTCCGCACTTCATCATTGAAAGAGGCGATCACCTGTTTGTTCTGAGCCCTTAGTCAAGCAGGCGGCGTTCCAGCTCTTGCACAAGCACCTTTCCGACGCTAACATATGTTTCCGGAAATGTCGCATCGGAGTCTTGCGGCTCGGAAAATTGGTTAAAAGCGGCGCCTAGATTGCCGACATCGGCATGGTCATCTAAGCCGCTTTGATATTGATGCGATAATAAAAACGGCCTGCCGATCTCCACCGTTGTTCCATGCGAATCAAGCTGTCCATCCACTGCTTTAAACGGAATACGTAAAAATTGATATCCGGATTCATCGGCAATTTTATAGTCAAAATAACCATGATCATAATCCCAATTGCCGCCAATCGTATAACCGAGCGGTTTTAACTGCTGTTCTAGCTTATACAGCTGAAATGCTTTTCCTTCCAGACGCGATGGAATTTCAATCATTTTAAACATGCCTCCTTTTTCTTTTATGTTTTCCTATTTGGGTACAATTATTTGTTCGTTTGTTTTGATTTGAACCATAGTCTGAAACATGATGTTTCTTTGGCTATAATGACGTGATAAAAAAAGCGATTCCTGCTGAAGTTAGTCTACGTTAAGAAGCGGCCAGCGTAGGAAAACATTTTAAAAACCGAAAATTTAGGAAAAATCATCACTGAAACCGCACAACCGCTTGATTTATCGTTAAAAACATGCGTAGACAGGTAAACGGCTACAAAGAGGAACGCACTCACAGTTTGTTTGGAAATGGAAATTCATACATCTCCATCGCTCCGATAAAATAAAAACGCCTGTCATAGGGACAGACGCACCTATTTAAAGATAAATGTTCTTTTTGTTACGGCAGTTGAAGAAGATCCTGCTCTATAATGCAACATACAATCCAATTCCGACCATTAATGCGACGGCAAGTCCAACATATATAAGTGTAAGACGTGCTATGTGGCTTTTGGTGGAAGAACTATAATCTTCATCACCTTTTCCAGATAGGGATAAGGTTCCAATTAATCCCGCTGCCATTACAAGTATTACTAATATTAATAAAATCTTCATTGCGCTCTCTTCCAGATTATTTTAGTTTTGGAAGAACATTATCAATAATTGTAATTCATTTTTCATGAATACAGTAATTTAAACTATGAAAAAACTGTGAATTTTTCTTGTTTAACCATGCTGTCAGTTAGCTGATTATTTAGAAATAACCAAGCCAGTGATCGCAGATGACCGTCCTAATCCTTTACTCGACTATTTGAAAGCTCATGGCGGTTCGTTTTTCATTGCTGAATTCAAAACTTTGTTTTTTTATAAACCTGACGGGACTAAGTGAAGGGATAGAACGTTTCATACAGCAATTCGAGCAAATCAAAAAAAGCCTCATGATTTACGCCATATTTGGATTGTGCACATTTTAGCGGCTGGCATAGCTCCCGAACAAATCTAGCACGATCTGGAGCATGAAAGTATTTCCATCAAGGCAGATACGTACACTTATATCACGGAGAAAATGAAAAAAGAATCGAGAAAAAGATTTTCGGAGTACAGTCGACCAATCACTTTTGAAAAATGTGGTCAAGCACCATTTTTGTACCCCGAAAATCGGCTGTTTTTCTCGATTCCCATGAACCTCTCCCACCTACACTCCGTTTAGAGGTGGAAGATGAATCGGTGAATATGTTAAAAAATGCCGTTATTTCAAGCGTTTTTCAAGCTCCGCCTTCTTCTCTTCATAGCCCGGTTTGCCAAGGAGGGCGAACATGTTCACTTTATAAGCTTCCACTCCAGGCTGGTCAAATGGGTTAACGCCTAATAAATAGCCGCTCATCGCGCACGCTTTTTCAAAGAAATAGACAAGATAGCCGAATGTATATTCGTCTAATTTCGGCAGGGTGATCACTAAATTTGGCACACCGCCATCCGTATGGGCAAGGAGCGTTCCTTCAAACGCCTTGGTGTTCACAAAATCGACCGTTTTGCCTGCCAAATAGTTCAGCCCGTCCAAATCGCTTTCCTCTTCTTCAATAACCAACTCATGACGCGGCGTTTCCACTTTCAACACCGTTTCAAACAAATCGCGGCGTCCTTCTTGAATATATTGCCCTAAGGAATGAAGGTCGGTCGAGAAGTTTGCCGAAGCTGGGAAAATTCCTTTTTGGTCTTTTCCTTCGCTTTCGCCAAACAGCTGTTTCCACCATTCCGCGAAATATTGCAGCGCTGGCTCGTAGTTGACCAACAGCTCGATCGTTTTTCCTTTGTTGTATAGAATGTTGCGGATGGCCGCGTATTGGTATGCCGCATTTTCTTCCAGTTCCGAACTGCTGAAGTCTTCGCGCGCTTGCGCTGCACCTTTCATCATTTCTTCGATGTTTGCGCCGCTGACAGCAATCGGAAGCAGTCCTACTGCCGTCAATACGGAGTAGCGGCCGCCGACATCATCTGGAATGACAAATGTTTCATAGCCTTCTTCCGTCGCCAATGTTCTTAGCGCGCCGCGCGCCCGGTCGGTCGTTGCATAGATTCGTTTGCGCGCTTCTTCTTTTCCGTATTTTTCTTCCAACAGCTTGCGGAAAATGCGGAAGGCAATTGCCGGCTCTGTTGTCGTGCCCGATTTGGAAATGACGTTAATCGAAAAATCTTTTCCTTCTAATAAGTCGATGACATCTTTCATATAAGTCGAGCTAATGTTATTGCCGACGAAAAGAATTTGCGGCGTTTTCCGTTTGTCTTTTGGCAACGCATTGTAAAATGAATGATGAAGCATTTCAATCGCAGCGCGCGCTCCTAAATACGAGCCGCCAATACCGATCACCAGCAACACATCGGAATCAGCTTGAATTTTCGCCGCTGCTTTTTGAATGCGGGCAAATTCTTCTTTGTCATAGTCAACAGGCAAATCGAGCCATCCTAAAAAATCACTGCCTGTTCCTGTTTTTTCATGGAGGGAATGATGCGCCACTTTCACTGCATCACGCAAATAGGTAAGCTCATGTTCGCCAAAAAACGCCAAGGCTTTTGAATAATCAAAACGAATATGTGTCATATGTTCGATCCTCCAAACCAAAATGTTTTTACCTTCTTTCACTTTAACGAAACAACAAAAAGGAATCAAGTCGTTGCCTCGCTATGTAAACGGATTCATTTTTAACATTTATATGAATAAAAAAACAAGAAAGAGGCAGCCGGAACTGCCTCTTTTCTGCATTATAGCGATGCACGCAAAATGGCGAGCACATCATCGCGATTTAATTTTTTGAACTTGCCAAATTCGCCAAACGCCATCGCTTTGTCCGCCATTAATTCAAGATTTTCTTCGCCGATGCCATAATCGGCAAGCCGAGACGGCGCGCCAAGACTCGACCAAAACTCACGCAGTTTTTCAATGCCTTCTAGCGCCACCTCTCGTTCCGATTTCCCTTCCGGATTGACGTCAAACACGCGCACCGCTAGTTGGGCAAAACGGCTGACATTTTCATCAAGCACGTGCTTCATCCAGTTCGGGAACAGTATCGCAAGACCGCCGGCATGCGGGATGTCGTATACCGCCGATACAGCGTGTTCGATGTTATGCGTCGCCCAGTCGCCGCGGACTCCCATTTGCAAAAAGCCGTTTAACGCAATCGTTCCGCTGTATAAAATGGTCTCGCGCAACTCGTAGTTTTGCAAGTCATTCACTAGTTTTGGCGCCGCTTCCATCACTGTTTTTAATACGGCTTCACACATCCGGTCTTGCAGCGGAGTGTTTGGCGTGTGATGGAAATATTGTTCAAACACATGCGACATCATATCGACAATTCCGTAGACGGTATGGTCTTTCGGCACCGTGAGCGTATACGTCGGGTCAAGAATCGAAAATTGCGGGAACGTCGCTGGGCTGCCCCAGCCGTATTTTTCTTTTGTCTCCCAGTTGGTAATGACCGAGCCGGAGTTCATTTCCGAACCGGTTGCGGCCAGCGTCAATACCGTTCCAAACGGAAGCGCTTCCGTCACCGTCACTTTTTTCGTAATAAAATCCCACGGATCGCCGTCATATTTGGCCCCGGCAGCAATCGCTTTCGTACAGTCGATGACACTGCCGCCTCCGACCGCAAGCAAAAATTCGATGCCTTCTCTTTTGCAAATATCTACGCCTTTTCTTACCGTCGATACGCGCGGATTCGGTTCCACTCCCGGAAGCTCTGTCACTTTTACGTTCAGCTCATTCAATATGTTCATTACTTCGTCATACAGCCCGTTTCGTTTAATACTGCCGCCGCCATAGACAAGCAATACTTTTTTTCCATAACGCGGCAGTTCTTTTTTCAGCTGCTCAATTTGCCCTTTTCCGAAAATCAATTTCGTAGGATTTTGAAAAGTAAAATTTTGCATATGTATTTCCCCTCCTTCTTGTCTCTATTATGGACAGTATGATCTCCGCTTGTAAAGTGATTTACTTCTTTCGCAAATGATGCATATTTTTCGTCCATGTTATGCATTCTATAAGCGAATGATGGAAAAATGTAAAGGAGGAATAGATGAATGAGTGTACTTCAGCGCATTGCACTATTACTTACGATTATCGGCGCCATTAACTGGGGATTAATCGGTTTCTTTCAATTCGATTTAGTAGCAGCGATTTTCGGCGGGCAAGATGCCGCATTGTCGCGCATCATCTATGGAATCATCGGCATTGCAGGATTGATTAACCTTGCGCTTCTATTCAAGCCTGCCGAAGAATTAGGACGAACGGAACCAAAAACGTCTCACACATAAAATGTAAAGTAAAACACCCACCTCAAAAAAGGTGGGTGTTTTACTTTCGTAAATCTTCTTTTTTGGATTGCTCGATCCACTCTTGCAGCTTTTCTTTTAACGTATTAAATCCTGGGTTTAACGACATTTTTACTTTCACGTGACGTTTTTCGTCTTTGTTTCGATTCTCCAGTGCCTTCATTGATAGGCTAGCCCGTTTCGTTTGCCGGTCGATCGACAATACTTTTACCATTACTTCATCGCCGATATGGACATAATCCCTAACATCTTTTACAAATTTATGGGAAATTTCCGAAATGTGAACAAGTCCTTGTATTCCTCCGTCTAATTCGACAAAAACGCCATATGGCTGAATGCCTGTTACCTTTCCTTTCACGATATCTCCTGCTTCTATCGTTGACAAACAAAACACTCCTATTTTTTATTTCATATGTGTTTTTGTATTATAACATAAATTTTTGATGAATCCCAAAAAAATATGTTCTGCCATCCCGCAGCGGGACAGCAGAACATGGAAACTACAATCGCTCTAAAAAACGTTTCATCCGTTTGATCGCTTCCTGCAGCTGCTCGAGAGAAGACGCGTAAGAACAGCGGATATATCCTTCCCCGCTTGCGCCGAACACATTGCCCGGAACGACCGCCACTTTTTCTTCGAACAATAATCTTTCAGCAAATTGTTCCGATGTCAAGCCGGTAGATTGAATCGATGGAAACGCGTAAAACGCGCCGCCAGGCATGTGACAGTAAAGGCCGATTTCATTTAATGATTGAACAAAATAATTGCGCCGCCGCCGGTAGCTTTTTCTCATATACTCGACATCTTGCCCGCCGTTGCGCAATGCCTCTAGTGCGCCGTATTGCGCCATCGTCGGCGCGCACATCATCGCATACTGGTGGATCTTTAACATCGCCTGCAAAATTTCATTCGGCGCGGCAGCGAAGCCAAGCCGCCATCCTGTCATCGCAAACCCTTTCGAGAAACCGGAAATTAAGATCGTCCGCTCCCACATACCGTCGACAGCGGCAACGCTTGTATACGTACCGTCATATGTAAGTTCCGCATAAATTTCATCGGCAACGACAAGCAAATCATATTTTTTTACGATGCGCCCAATAGCTTCCAGTTCTTCTTTTTGCAACACGGTGCCTGTCGGATTGTTTGGCGAGCAAATGATGAGAGCTTTCGTGCGGTCGGTAATGACTTGCTCGATTTGTTCCGGACGCAGTTTAAAATGGTCGTCCCCGTGCGTTTCCACTAAAACGGTCGTCCCCCCAGCAAGCGCCACAAGCGGTTCATATGCGACAAAACAAGGTTCAACGACAATTACTTCATCGCCAGGATTGATAATCGCCCGCATGGCCAAATCCAGCGCTTGGCTCGCTCCGACCGTCACCAAAATTTCTGTTTCCGGATTGTACTCGACATGAAATTTGCGCATTAAATAAGCGGCGATTTCTTGGCGAAGCTCCAGCAACCCGGCATTCGCCGTGTAGGATGTATATCCTTGTTCAAGCGATAAAATACTTGCTTCCCGGATGTTCCAAGAGGTGACGAAATCCGGTTCGCCAACTCCAAGGGAAATCACCCCTTCCATGCCAGAAGCAAGATCAAAAAAGCGGCGAATTCCCGATGGTTTTAAACGGGAAACGGTTTCCGACACGTATGACTTTTTCGTTTGCTGTCTCATGGCGACACCACGATGCGGCGATCTTGATCTCCTTGGTCAAATACAGTGCCATCATGTTTATACTTTTTCAAAATAAAATGAGTCGTCGTCGAAATCACGGAATCGAGCGTCGATAATTTCTCGGAAACAAATTGCGCCACCTCAGACATCGAACGCCCTTCAATAACGACCGATAAATCATATGCCCCTGACATTAAATAAACGGATTTTACTTCCGGAAAGCGATAAATGCGCTCCGCCACTTCATCAAATCCGACTCCCCTCTTTGGCGTCACTTTCACATCGATCATCGCTGTGACGCCTTCATGGCCGTCCACTTTCCGCCAATCGACAAGCGCGGCATATTGGACAATCACTTTTGTTTCTTCGAGCTTTTTCACGATCGCCTCTGTTTCTTCGACCGTCAGCTCCACCATTTTCGCTAGTGTTTCCATTGGAATGCGAGCGTCTTTTTCCAATATTTCGATAATTTCAACCTCTTTTTCGCTCAGTTTCATGTAGATCCCCCCAGCAACTATTTTCGCATACATTCTCTCTATTTGCATGAAAAAACGATAAAAATTTAAAATAAACAGCAAGAGGTGAAGAAGGATGGACGCACCCCGGACAAACGGACAAACAATCCAGCTAAATCATATTCGCGTTTATTATGAAACATACAATTGTTGCGCATCCATCATATGCCTGTCACCTTTTCGGCGAAAATGGGTGCATATACAAAAATTATAAGCGATAATGGATAAAAAAAGAAGGGAGAGGATGTTTTTTATGTATCGGTTTGACGATGTTATCAACCGCCGCCATACCCTTTCGGTAAAATGGGATGACACAGAGCGGGTTTTTGGTGTCAAAGACGCATTGCCGATGTGGGTGGCCGATATGGACTTTCCGGCTCCGCCCGCAGTGATCGAGGCCTTGCACAAACGGGTCAAGCACGGCATTTTTGGCTATACTGTCATTCCTGATTCATTAAAAGAAGCGGTGCAACATTGGCTGCAAACGCGGCATCAATGGGATATAGACCGATCATGGCTCGTCTTTTCAACCGGTGTCGTGCCCGCACTAGCGACGGCAATCGAGGCGTTTTCCGAGGAGGGAGATCGCGTTGTTGTGTTTACTCCCGTTTATCCGCCGCTATTTCAGCTTGTTCGCCAGCATCGCCGCATGCTCGTCACCAGCCCGCTGCAGCTCAAGGAAACGCGATATGAAATCGACTGGGAGGATTTTACGGAAAAGATTCAAGGCGCGAAACTGTTGCTTCTGTGCAGCCCTCATAACCCTGGGGGGCGAGTATGGACAAAAGAAGAATTGGAAAAAATCGGGGAGTTATGCATGGAACACGATGTGATCGTCATCTCCGATGAAATCCATGCCGATCTTACCTTTCCGCCAAACAAACATGTGCCGTTTGCCTCGATTCGTCCTGAGTTTGCCGAAAAAAGCATCACATGCATGGCGCCGACGAAAACATTTAACCTTGCCGGTCTGCAGGCAGCGGCAGCGATCATTGCCAACGAATCACTGCGACGGCAATTCCGCAAAGTCCAGCAGCGGCAAGGATTTTTTACGCTGAATACGTTTGCCGTCGTCGGCACAGAGGCAGCCTACCGTCATGGAGGGGAATGGCTCGATGCACTGCTTGCATATTTGCAGGAGAATATCGATTGCGTATCCTCTTACATACAGACACATTTACCAGCGCTTCGCATCATCCGCCCGGAAGCGACGTATCTCGTTTGGATCGACTGCCGGCATCTTGGCCTAACAGAGCAGCAGCTGAAACAGCTTCTTTTGGAAAAAGGAAAAATCGCGGTTGAGTTTGGCAGCAAATTCGGCGAAGAAGGAAAAGGGTTTATACGCATGAATGTCGCCTGCCCGCGCCAAACGCTGAAAGAGGCTCTTCACCGCCTATCTATTGCTTTGCAATAAGATTGTTCATGATGCTTGAAATAACGACATAAAATGACGCGGCAGCCTCCACTGCTGGCGCTGAAAAACTTTCGCAAAAAACACAAAAAGGCTCTTCCCGTTTCACCGGCAAGAGCCTTTCCTACCCCTTCTATTTTTTAATTTCACCACAAGCAATTCGTCCACCAGCATCTCCAGCCGGCTGTGTCATTCCATCATCTTTTCCCGCGTGAATGACAATCGCCGTCCCGTCTTTGGTCAATAGCGACCCTTTCGTTCCTTCTTTTAACGTCACATTCGGCGCCGTCAATTCGACGTTAACCGTTCCGTCTTCTTTGACAATAATATTAGGCAAGTCGCCGGCATGCGCACCTTCCGGATGGAGCAATCCATGTTTTTTCCCGTCCGGATTATAGTGATTCCCAGCCGATTGGAAATCCGGTTTTTTGCAAACGCCTTTTTCGTGGATATGAATCGCATGTTCCCCAGGCGGAAGCCCCTCCAAATCCAGCTTCAATTTGACTCCTTTTGCCTGTTCCATCAATTGGATCGTGCCGACGGAATCACCATCGCTATTAATCATATGGACTTTTAAATTAGTAGCATCTTCATTTTGGCAGCCGGCAAGGAATAAAACCGTTGCAGCTAACAACCAGCTTGCTCGTTGAAGCACAAAACCCCTCCAGGCAATACGTTTTTATCTGTTAGTATTGCCAGAGAGAAGGCATATTAAACATTCTATTTTTCATCGCGGATTACATTTTTTTTCTTTAACTGTTCTTCTAATTTCTTTGCCTCTTCTTCCTGCCATTTGGAAATTTTTATGATCAGCCGCATCGTTAAAAGCGCCGCAATCAAGAAAATGGTGCATGTAATGGCAGCCGGAATATATTCGCGTTTATCTTCCGGAAAGTATAAAAATAAGTTTAATATATTTGGAAGAATCATCATTCAACAACCTTTCTCCAGAATATTTCAATCGCTATTATAGCATAAACAAACAAAAAAAAGACCGCTGTCGGTGCGGCTCACTAAAGCGCGAATTTTTTCCTCAGCTGGGTGAAATCGATCCGCTCCCCGAGCGTCGGCGGCTTTGTTTTCGTCAAATATTTTTTATCATTTTCCACTAACCGGAAGATAGTATAGGTAGTGAACGCGTCATCCAACGCACAGTGCGCTTTTCCAACTCCTTCATTTCCATACTCCTGTATTGCCTTTCGCAGTCCGGTCTGACTTTTATTGCCGAAAAACCGTTTATATTCCATTGCCAAATCGCGATGTTCTCCGCTAAATGGGAACGGCACATTCGCCGACATACAATTTTCCCGCAATACTTTCATATCCATGCTGCCCCATGTCACTACCGTGCTCGGCCGCGCCCGATCATACTTGCTTAGCAGCGTAACAAGTTCATAAAAGCTGATTCCTTGATCGATTTGTTCTTGTGTAATCTTTAAAAAAGATTTGCACCGGTCTGTAAGCTGCGGGAAGCGCAGCGGTTTCACATATGCCGAAAACTGGTCACATACTTCGCCATTGACCACCGCGACAAGACCGACTTCAATAATTTCTGGAAGAAACCCGTGCGGCTTCGTTTTTGTCTCTGGCATCGTAAATTCAAAATCGAGGAACAAATATTGTTGTGCGGTCGACATATCTTTCCCTCCCTTCTTATGCATTATCACGAATGATCTTGCTATTATTATTATATCATGAGGAAGCGACAGTTTATTTCCTTTTTCAGAAAATATCAAAAAAAGGGCGAAAGCCGGAAAAGTTAGGTATAATGGATGAATAATTGGAAAGGAGAAAAAATGCGGTGAAGAAGCTCGTGATATGTCTATGCTTGATAATTCTTCTAGCAGGCTGCTCCCACGCCAACGAGAAAAATACCGTCCTTACAGTAGGGGCGGCCGCTAGCATGAAAGACGTTCTTGAAGCGATTGGCAAGCAATATGAAAAAGAGCACCATGATGTCACGCTTCGCTTTACCTTTGCCTCAACGGGAACGTTGCAAAAACAAATTGAACAAGGGGCGCCGATTGATATATTTGTTTCCGCCGATGCCCGTACGTTTGAACAGCTGCAGCAAAACAAGACGGTTATCGCCGAGCACGACCGTCCCCTCGTTTACAACGAGCTTGTTTTGATCGTACCAAAAGATCGTTCAAGCTTGGTGCATTCCCTATCTGATTTAACGAACCAGTCCATCCGTTCAGTGGCGATCGGCATTCCGGAAACGGTGCCAGCCGGCGCTTACGCTAGACAATGGCTGCAGTCGGCCGGATTATGGGAAAAACTAAAAACAAAATATATTTTTACTAAAGATGTCCGCCAAGTGCTGACTTATGTCGAATCACAAAATGTCGATGGAGGAATCGTCTATCGCACTGATGCCCTTGCATCGAAGCACGTTCATATCGCCGCGGTTGCTCCGCCTCCGCTCAACAAGCAGATCGTCTATAAGGCAGGAGTGGTGGTTCAATCGAAACAACAAAAAGCAGCAAAACAATGGGTGGCCTACTTATATTCGAAGCAAGCCGCATCATTCTTTCAAAAATACGGATTTATTGTCCCTGGCAAGTAGATATTTGTTTGAAAACACTGAAGAGAAAGACTATACTGATTTTATATAGTAAAAAGGGGGCGCTGCCATGAAAAATGTGGTCATACACAAAATTGTCACTTTTATTTTCACGGAAGAACAACTAAAAGCATACTGGGACAAGCAAAAATCGCATATTCCATTTGCCTCATTAACAAATGAACAATATATGGAACTCGCCGAAGATATGCTGAACCATTCTTCGCATAGCCAGCTCGAGCAGCACCTGATTGACAAAGGATGGCGAACCGAGGAAGAAGCAAACGGTCTTGTGCTTGCCGAAGATGAATCGCGCGAGGATATTCATATCGAAATTGTCGATACGTCCGTGCCAACCGAGCCGACGAAGAAATTGTTTATTGACCGCATGACAGAAATACAATGCCCGCACTGCTCATTTTCTTTCTATTTGCGTAACGCTCATCCAACCCGTAGCGACTGGACATGCCCTGCATGCGGAAATGCCTTTCATACCTCCGTCTAAAACAAAGGAAAGGAGCGTTTACAAGTCATGTCTCATACCGCAGCAACGGAAATATCCAATTTTCAATATTATTTTGCCATCGCTATTTTCTTGATTACATACGCCATTATCATCTCCGAAAAAATCAACCGCGCCGTGATTGCACTGTTTGGCGCAGCGGTAATGATTATTTTTGGCATCGTCGACCTGCATAAAGCTTTTACCCATCATATCGAATGGGGAACGATCACCTTGCTTATCGGTATGATGATTTTGGTCGACATTACAAGTAAATCTGGTTTCTTCCAATACATGGCGATTAAAGCGGCCAAGTTAGCAAAAGGGCGTCCTATCCGCATTTTAGTGATGCTTTCGTCATTAACCGGTATCTTATCCGCCTTTTTGGATAATGTCACAACCGTACTGCTCGTTGTTCCTGTTACGTTTTCGATTACGCGCATGCTGCAAGTAAATCCGGTTCCTTATTTAATCTCGGAAGTGCTGCTGTCCAATATCGGAGGAACGGCGACATTAATCGGCGACCCGCCAAACATTATGATTGGGTCGGCCAATAAACATCTTGATTTTAACGCATTTTTGCTCAACTTAACACCAATCGTGCTCCTCATTGCTGCAGTGACCATCGCCCTTTTGGCATGGATTTATCGCAAGCAGCTGAAAACGGATGAAAAACTTATCAGCAAGCTGATGAATGTAAATGACGCCGACTATATTAAGGACGCCAAACTACTAAAAAAATCCGTATCCATATTAGCGCTGACGATTTTGGGCTTTATCCTTCATTCGGTCATCCATGTTGATGCGGCCGTCATCGCGATGACAGGCGCTGTCATTTTAATGTTGGTCGCGGTGCCGGAACATGAAATCGAGGATGTATTTGCCTCGGTGGAATGGGTAACCATTTTCTTTTTTGCTGGTCTATTCATCTTAGTGGGCGGACTGGTGGACATCGGCCTTATAAAAAGTTTAGCGGAAAAAGTGCTCGAAATCACCGGCGGCGATATTTCCGTCGCGGCGTATTTTATCCTTTGGCTATCGGGCATTGCCTCTGCCACGATCGATAACATTCCGTTTGTCGCCACCATGATTCCACTGATTAAAGACATGGCTGTTGGCATGGGATTATCGCCGGATGCCGCGCAAATTGAAGTATTATGGTGGGCATTGTCACTAGGCGCCTGCCTTGGCGGAAACGGCACATTAATCGGTGCCTCTGCGAACGTCATCGTCGCCGGCATCGCTTCGCGCGAAGGGCATGGGTTCAGCTATATGGACTTTTTAAAAATTGGCGCGCCGTTGACGCTGATTGCTCTGCTGCTTTCCCACGCCTATTTGTTCGTTCGTTATTTAATGTAATAAGAGCAGAATGTTAAAGGAGCGAAGTTCAACAGAAATTCGCTCCTTTTCTCATTTTGTACATATAGTAGTATAGAAATAATTAACAAGGAGGAATAACCTGTGATATTGTATCCTGCATTCCCTCCCCCATATATGGTCAGGCAATATCCGCCGGTGAATCCTGCTCTTTTTTCCCAATCGGCGGCGACCGCACAAACATTGATGAACGACGCCAGCACGATTTTAAAAAAACTAGCGGAATCAAAATCGTTCGCAACCAGCGTCATGGCAGCGGCACAGGAGGGAAAAACAAAGGAAGTCAGCCGGATGATTCAATCGCTTGGAATTAAATCGAAAGTCGATCTTTATTTTAATCCCGACGGCATCCGCTTGACTTTATCTCCTCCGCCAGGTGCGTTTTTATGTTGTCAGCTTGTTATTGGCTTACGCTGGAATACGTTTCCGCCCACCTAATCGCTTGCGAACGCGATCGGGCTGCACCTTCCACAGAGGTGAGCCCTTTCCTCACCCAATTCATAACATTACGCATTTCCATTTTCATCAAACGGCTGTTTTTTCCCGATTTCTGCGGCATCGCGCAAATCGTATCCATCATCGTTTTTGCTTACATGAATAATATCTTCGTTTGCCCCTTTTTTGCTCGCCTGTTTGATCTCCCGTTCTTGCTCAGCAAATTTCATGCCATTTCTCCTTTCTTAGCGAATAAAAATCAGCATACCGCTTTCTTTTTATTATGCACATGTCCGAAAAATATAGTTGACATCCCTCTTATTGTTCGATACGATTTTGTTAACACACAAAAGAAGGGGGTTTACATATGGAGGCACAACATCCGAAATGGCGTGCCATTGATATTACATTGATCGGCATGTTCGTGGCCTTGATGGCGATCGGTGCCAATATCACATCATGGGCGCCATTTTTGGTCATCGGCGGCGTTCCAATTACCTTGCAAACATTTTTCTGCGTGCTCGCTGGAGCTGTTTTAGGACGAAGGCTTGGCGCCGCGGCGATGATGGTTTATATGTTAGTCGGTTTATTTGGCGCCCCGGTGTTTGCCAAGTTTGGCGGCGGATTTGGCAGCATTGTCGGCCCAACATTCGGCTTTATCGTCTCTTTCATTTTTGCTGCATATGCTACAGGCTGGATCATTGAGCGCAGCAAGGACAATCCGTCTACTGTCCGCTTTGTCGCCGCATCACTCGTCGGCATGGCCATTAACTATGTCATCGGTACAAACTGGATGTATGCCGCTTATAAATGGTGGGCGGCAGCGCCACAAGGATTTTCCTATGGCATGGCATGGAGTTGGATGATGGTGCCGCTTCCGAAAGACATTATTTTATCGATCGTAGCTGGAGTAATGGCGCCACGTATGTATCGCGCCATCCGTAAATCGGCTTCCTATTATCGGCACGTTGCCTAATTCCCTGTTCATGAATGCTCTTCTTTCTCTATAAATAAAGCGCGCATATCCAAAAAGGAATGCGCGCTTCTTTATTAGAAAAATAGTTTTAAAATTTGAAATACAAATCCCGAAATCAACGCCGAAACAGGCAACGTAATGATCCATGTCAACACAATGCGCTGTGCGACTCCCCATTTTACGCCCCTCACGCGCTGCGCCGCACCGACTCCCATGATCGCCGACGAAATGACATGGGTCGTACTAACCGGCAAATGAAGAAGGGTAGCCGAGAAAATGACGAGCGCAGACGATAAATCGGCAGCGGCGCCATTGACCGGACGGATTTTCATAATCTTGCCGCCGACCGTTTTAATAATTTTCCAACCACCGACTGATGTCCCGATTCCCATTGCAAGCGCGGCGGCGATCCGCACCCATTCCGGCACATTGTCTGATGTATGGTAATTGGCGGCGATCAGCGCCATCGTAATAATTCCCATCGTCTTTTGCGCATCGTTCGTTCCATGTGTAAAGGACTGCAGCGCTGCCGTTACGACTTGAAACATACGAAATCCTTTCGTCGTACGGGTTAAATTGGCGTTTTTAAAGATGAAACGGAACAGGCTCATAATGACAAAGCCTACCGCCAGCGCTAAAAATGGCGAGATAATCAACGATTCCAAAATTTTAAGAAACCCTTTATAATGCAACACATCGAACCCGGCGGCCGAAACCGCAGCTCCCGCCACCGAACCGATTAATGCATGCGAAGAACTGCTTGGAATACCATAATACCAAGTGATTAAATTCCACACGATCGCAGCGATTAACGCTGCTAAAATGACGATAGAACCATTTTCCAAAGCGAATGGATCGACGATGTCTTTGGTGATCGTTTTCGCCACCCCGGTAAAGGTCAGCGCACCGATAAAGTTCATCGACGCCGCCAAAATAATCGCTTTTCGCGGCGAAAGCGCCCGTGTGGATACCGATGTGGCAATGGCATTGGCAGTGTCATGAAATCCGTTGATAAAATCAAACGCCAATGCGAAAAAAACAATCAGAGCCGTAAGTACCAATACCGTATCCATAAAGACGATGTCTCCTTTTATGCGTTGCGCATGATGATCGTTTCAATCGTATTCGCTACATCCTCACAGCTATCGGCAATTTCTTCAAGCATTTCATATAGTTCTTTATATTGAATGATTTTCACCGGATCTTTTTGCTCCACAAATAAATTTTTAATCGAAGCCCGCAAAATTTCATCGCACTTCGTTTCATAATCCTTAATTTTTATGGCATGTTTCCGCATCTCAAGAAGTTTTTTATGCGATAGCAACTTCAGGGCTTGGGCGATTTCAATCGTGCTTTGATAAATGTTATTGAAAAACTTCACCATATGGTCATCAATTTCAGTAAACGAAAACATCTCAAAACGGGCTGAACATTGCTCCAATCCGTCTAATACATCGTCCATTTTCATCGCCAGTTGATGAATATCCTCGCGTTCAATTGGCGTAATAAATGTTTTATTTAATTCAACAACGAGTTCATGAATATAAGAGTCTCCCTTGCGCTCATACTCTTTCATCACGCGGGCGAATTCTTTTAAATCGCTGACGTTGTTAATTTTATATTCTACAAAGTATTGTGCCGCCTCTTTCACGTTTTCCGAAATCGTAAATAATAAATCAAAGAAGACATCTTTTTTTGGCGAAAAGATCATTGTGAAAACCCCCATTGATTTTGAACTGATAGAAATGGATGCCACTTGTTTTATTTTATGAACTAATGGAATTTATGCTACCTGTTCTATTTTATCAATAAATGTCGAATCGACAAGAAAAGATAAAAAAAATTTACATTAAATTTACATTATCTTTACATTACGTACATATAGCATTCCAAAAACAAACCGAAGCCATACAAAAGAGGCTTCGGTTTCCAGTATTCTTATTCAAACCGTTCTACGAACGTCGCCAGCGTGCGCACCATGACCCCGGTCGCCCCCGATGGCCCGAGATCATAATCTTTCGCCGCCACCGACGTTCCGGCAATATCGAGATGCACCCATGGTGTATCTTCGGCAAATTCACCGAGGAACGCGCCGCCCATAATCGCATGTCCTTCCCGTCCCGGCGAGTTGTTGAGATCAGCAATTTTGCTGCTGCGCACGCGTTCTTTATCTTTTTCGGTAATCGGCAGGCGCCAAATAAATTCCCCTGTTTCCGCCGACGCTTCAAGCAGCTGCTCAAATAACGCTTCATTGTTTGTCATCGCCCCTGTCGTATGCACGCCGAGCGCGACGATCACGCCACCGGTCAGCGTCGCTACATCGATTAAATAGTTAGCGCCGTGATGCTTCGCATAAGTAATTGCATCGGCTAAAATGAGACGACCTTCCGCGTCCGTATTTTTCACTTCGATCGTTTTTCCGCTCATCGATGTAATGACGTCATCCGGTTTAAACGCTTCCCCACTGATCATATTGTCGGTAGCTGGGATGACGGCAATAACATTTTGTTCCGGGCGCAGCTCTCCGATAATTTCCATCGCGCCAAGCACCGCGGCGGCGCCAGCCATATCGGTTTTCATATCAACCATGCTTTCGCGCGGTTTAAGGGAGTAGCCGCCCGTATCAAACGTCACTCCTTTTCCGACAAGTCCGATAACGTTGTCCCATTGTTCTCTCCCTTGATACTTTAAGACAATCATTTTTGGCGGGTTTTTCGATCCTTGATTGACGGCGAGGATCGCCCCCATTCCGAGCTGTTCCATCTCTTCTTTTTCGAGAATTTCATATTCAAACTCATACTTTTTCGCCAGTTCTACCGCATATCCCGCTAAATCCGCCGCCGTCATCAAATTGCCTGGCGTATTGACAAGCGTGCGCGCCGAATTGGTCGCTTTGCCATATACCGAACCGACAAAGAGACTTGCTTCGATTTCAGCTGCGTCCGCTTCCGTGTAAATCGTTATTGTTTCTATCCGTTTTTCCGGTTCGTTCTTTTTTTGCTTATATCCAGGAAATTCGTAAGTGGCAAGATAATACGCTTCGGAGAGTGCATGAGCTGCTTCGTTTGCATCGATATCGTCCGTTACAAACGTATCCAAAGCGACAGCCGCTTCCGTCCGCTTTGCTTGTTTCAACGTTTTCCACAGCTTGCCAAACGCTTCGCGCAGCCCCTCAAACGTCAATGCATCCTTTTTGCCCAACCCAACAAAATACAGCCGCTTTGCTCCTGCTTGATTCAACGTATGTACATGGGAAATTTGTTTTTTCTTTGCGGAAATGTCTCCTTCTTTGAACAACACAGACAGCTGGCCGCCAAGGCAACGGTCATATTCGGCAGCAATGCCGTCTAGCGGCTGGTTTTTTTCAAAAACGCCAATCACCAGCGCTTCATGCGCCGTATCTAGAGACAGTTGCGATTTCACTGTAAACATCGTCATCTCTCCTTGTTTGTATACATCTTCTCCCTCATTATATCGAAATGTTGCCATTATTTCGATATGCTAAAAAATACTTTTTCCTATGACAAGGAAACCGTAAAGAACATGTGGAATGAAAAAAGAAGGAAAGTCCATAGGGATGTTGATCGCAGAAATGGAAGGAGAATGAAGATGAGGATAATTTCGATTTGCCCGAGCAACACGGAATTGCTCGCTTACTTGAATATGCTTGATCATTTGATCGCAATCGACAACTGCTCGGACTGGCCGTCCTCGATTGCTCATTTGCCGAAAGTCGGCCCCGACTTGCATATCAATATGGAAAAAGTGGCGGAGCTGAAGCCGGATTTAGTGCTCGCTTCTTTAAGCGTTCCCGGGATGGAAAGAAACGTCGAGGAACTACAAAAACGAAACATTCCCCATCTTGTTTTTGCACCAAATTCGTTGGAAGATATAGCTAATGATTTGCTTCGGCTCGGCGAAGCGCTTGGCCGACAAGCCAAAGCAATCAAAGTCGTTCACCGCTACCGTTCTTTCATAGAGAAATACCGTCAACTTGCAGACAGCGTCATACAGCCGGCAAGACTGTATTGGGAATGGTGGCCGAAGCCGATTTTTACTCCCGGCAACGCCAACTGGCTCAGCGAAATAAGCCGGCTGGCGGGAGGAAGCAATATTTTTGCCGACATGCCGCAGGCCAACGTGCAAACGGACTGGAACGAAGTAGTAAAGCGCAATCCTTCGCATATTTGTCTCGTTTGGGTCGGCGTGCAGACAAAGAAAATGAATAAAGAGGCGGTAAAAAAGAGAATAGGGGCAGAAAACGTCGATGCCGTCTGCGCCGAACGCATTTACATACTGGAGGAATCGCTATATTGCCGCCCTTCTCCGCGTCTTTTAGTCGGTCTTAAAAAACTGTCAGCTTTGCTGCATCCATCCGTTTTTCCTGCGGACGACGGGCAAGATCCATTGCTGGCAAAATAAAGGGCGGTGCTTGTCCGCCCTTAGCTTTTCGATTGCAAATATTGCTGCCGAAACACTTGCATCGTTTCATCCTCATTCAGCCGTTTTAACTCTTCTTCCGAAAGCTTTCCATTACCTTTTTTGACAATATACACTTGTATTTTCTTTTTGCCCCAATATTTGTATACATCTTCTACCGTATCATAATATAAGTCAATGCGATTCCCTTTAATCGCTCCGCCTTTGTCCGCGACGACTCCATACCCATATCCAGGAATGAACAAAATCGTACCGATTGGAAAAATATTCAAATCGGCGGCAATCGTCGAATATAAATCCCGCTTTACCCGCACGCCGGAATAGGTAATCCCATATTCCGGATGGTCCGGAGTTTTCCCCGTTGATTCTACACCCGCTGTATATCCCGTCGCAACTACCTCCACGGACGGATATTTCGACCAATCAACCGCTTCTTCTAGACGAAGCGAATGATTCACGATCTGTTCAGACGAAATTTTCGGATTTCTTCGTTTCTCGTAATGCTTCCACTGTTGATCTATCGCAACATACTGTCTGTGATCCCATCTGCCGAAAAAGTGGCGGCCTGTCGGATATAATGACGAATCGCCAGAAAATTCACTTAAAACCGTTTTTGCTTCCACTCCTGAAATCGATTGAAATGTGGTTAGCAACGCTATGACGAACAATAATGTCATTATTATTCTTCTTATTATATTTTTTAAAAGAACCATTTCCTCACTCCTCTCACATTTCTATTTATCTCCAGAAAAAATAGAAATATTCATTGTGAGAAAAGTGAGGAAAAAAAACAGACTTTCACCCTGAGATGAAAGCCGTAAACTCCCTTCCGCTTAACTTCTTTTGAAGTGGGGACTTTGCAGCGAATTACATGTTTTCAGCCTATAAAGAAGCCCTTTACGCTGTCCTTGTTCCGAAGGCGTTCGTTCTACTGTTATTATGGAACATATGCTTGCCGCCATTCATTTTCCCGCTTAAAACAAAGCTTCTTATTGTTTTTTGTTAAAACATTTGATATCCCTTCGCTCGTAACGTGCGAATGGCAAATCCCGCGCAAAGCGCACCGATAAATCCGCTGCTTAAAATTAAAATATCAGCCAGAGCGAGCGACAATATTTTATGTTTTAGCGCGGAGAATGAAGCCGCTGGATTTGAAAAATAACTCGTCCATGGAACATCGTCAATAATAAATATAAATACAATCGGGCATAAAATCGCCATAATCCAAGTCATGCGCAATAACATATTCAGCAAAAAGCCAATGCCGAAAAACAATACAAAAAATAAAAGCATGGAAATTAGGACAACCGGCAGACTCATTTGCATCCCTATCTCACCTCCAGTACACCCTTTTTAAGTGTACTGAATCCGCTTAAGGGAGTCAATTTTTAGAAACAGCCTGCTCTTTTTGCACGGCTCCTGTTCCTAAACACCCGTAGCAGGTTTCCGAGCCTCCTAATAGCAGTTGAACATATCCGTGCCCTTCGCAATATGGACATGCTGTTTGTTCTGTATGTTTCATTGTTCATCCCCCATTTTCCTTATCATTTTTTGATAATATATCAAAATTTTCTGCAAAAGAAAAAAGGAGATTTTCTTCATTTATCGCAATGTAAGCGAATACATCACCCGCATGCTTCTTTTTTCTCTATGTTACCTAATATTTTGAATTTTTAAAATATAATCGGTATTTCGTATATCCAAACGGTTCCCCCGGATTTAGACCGTCATGAGGAGGAAAAGAAGAAAACGGCTCCAGCTTTAATAAATAACGCAACAGGCCAGATGTATGCGGGTCTTTCTGCAAGCTTTGCTTGCTTAAAAAGGCAGCGTCGAACAATTCGTCTGTTTGCACCGTAATGCTATGCGAACAGGGACGAAGTAAAAAGATCGCCATATTGTCACTCACTTCATCGCGGATGACGCCGGTGCGCATCCCGAGAAAACCGATGACTTCCGCATCAATGCCTGTTTCTTCCTTGATTTCGCGAACGGCCGCCTCATCGAGCATTTCCCCTTGCTGCACGAACCCTGCCGGCAACGACCATTTTCCTTTCAATCCTCCATATTTTTTCTTTACTACCAGCCATTCACCCGCTTCATTGACCACCAATCCCGCGGCTGCAATCCATACGTTGCCACGCTTTTCTCCCATCTTTTCACATCCCTTTTCTATTTGTTGCTTATATTATATTTCTACAGACGTGATGGCATAATCCTTTTTGCCAAAGTTCATTCATTTATGTACTACAAATTTCTATCCATGCAAAAAGGGCAAACAGTGATGTTTGCCCATGGAATCAGAAGAATTTAAATTTTCCTTTTTTCATAACAAGGGAAGAACCACCAATTAAATAAAGAGCACGGTTGTCGACCATTTTTTTCATGAAGCTTGCTTTTGTTCCCCACATTTTCTTGCCGAATACAACCCCGATTGCATCGTCATGGCCGAGGGAGCAGACAGTTCCTTTAATATCCGGCTTAAACGGCTCCAGTTCTCCTTGTCCGCGAATCAGCGCAGCCAAGTTTTTCGCACATAGCTCGCCTTGTTGAATGGCAATTTGCGCGGTCGGCGGATATGGACGATTTGTTTCTTCATTAATGACGAGAGAACAGTCACCGATAATAAAGATTTCTTCGTGTCCAGGAACGCGCAAAAACGGATCTACCTTCACGCGACCTCGCATCGCTTCAAAACCGGATTCATCGATAACGCGGCTTCCGCGCACACCGGCTGCCCATACAACCGTGCCGGCTTTAATTTCCTCGACGTCATCCCCTTTGGCGACAATAATGCCGTCTGGCGTACATTCTTTAATTGCCGTGCCGATTTTAAATTCAACCCCTTTGCGCTCCAATTGGCTGACTGCATATTCCACCAGTTCCGGATCAAAGCCAGGGAGCGCCGTCGGTGCCGCCTCGACGCAAATAATGCGGACTTTATGCGGGTCGATATCATATTCTCGGCATAGCTGCGGCATGCGGTTGACCAACTCTCCCAAAAATTCAATGCCGGTAAATCCAGCACCCCCGACGACAATCGTAAGGCGTTCGTCTTTCTTTTCTTCTTCCGCATTATATGTTGCAAACTGATACTCAATATGTTCACGGATTTGTCTTGCTGAATCGACATTGGAAATGGAAAAAGCGTATTCTTTTAACCCTTTAATACCAAATGTTTCAGATTCAAAACCGAGCGCAACCACTAAATAGTCATAAGTAAGTTCTCCGTTTTTCATCAACACTTTCTTTTCATCCGGAAGTATTTTGACAACCGTGTCTTGAATGAAATTGACTTTGCTGCGATTGATGACGTCGCTAATTGGGTAGCGAACACGATCATGATGCAGCGTCCCGGCTGAAGCTTCGTGAAGCCATGTCGTTTCGTAATGATAGTCGTTTTTGTTTACTAATGTAATGTTCGCTTCATTTACCCCGACAAGCTTTTGCAAACGCACCGTTGTCATTAATCCGCCATAACCAGCACCTAAAATAACTACATTTGGTTTTTTCAACTGAATCACTTCCACCCTTTTTAATTTTTTACCGTTTGTTTTTTATAGCTTTTACCGCCGTGTACATTTTTATCGAATAAAGTTTGTGAAATTATTCACGTTATCCGACAAAAAAATGTCGAATAATTGTCAAAAAAAATTAACAACACGTCCAAAAAACATATTAGACCTTTTTTTCAATCTTTTCAAGCGTTTTTTTTATGTTTTTAAAATCACCGTAATAACCAAAGTCTTTTATGGTATGATAGAAATGGTTAATGCCATTTTATTTGTGGGGAGGAATCACCAATTATGAAAGAGGACCAAAAAGTATATGATGTCACTATTATAGGTGGCGGACCGATCGGATTGTTTGCGGCTTTTTACGGCGGATTGCGGCAAATGAGTGTCAAAATTATCGAAAGTTTGCCGCAATTAGGCGGGCAGTTGGCTGCTCTTTATCCTGAAAAATACATATATGATGTCGCTGGATTTCCAAAAATTCGCGCTCAGGAACTAGTGAATCAGTTAAAAGAGCAGATGGAAATGTTCTCACCGACCGTCTGCCTCGAACAATCGGTAGAAACGTTAGAAAAATTGGAAGACGGGACTTTTAAATTAGCGACAAATAAAGAAATACATTACTCCAAAACGGTAATTATTACAGCAGGAAACGGTGCGTTTCAGCCTCGGCGCCTCGAGCTAGAAAACGCTGCAAAATATGAGGGGAAAAATTTGCATTACTTTATTAGCGACTTAAATCAATTTCAAGGAAAACGCGTGCTCGTCTGCGGCGGCGGGGATTCGGCGGTTGACTGGTCGCTTATGCTTGAGCCGATCGCGGAAAGTGTTACCATTGTCCATCGCCGCGATAAATTCCGCGCCCATGAACATAGTGTGGAATTATTAATGAAGTCAAAAGTGAATGTCAAAACTCCATTCGTCCCTGTAGAATTAATCGGTGATGAAAATGGCATTCGTCAAGTCGTATTGGAGCATGTAAAAGACGGCACAAAGGAAACAGTCGAGATAGATGCAGTCATTGTCAACTATGGTTTTATCTCTTCGCTTGGACCGATTAAAAATTGGGGACTCGAAATTGAGAAAAACTCGATTAAAGTCAATTCGAAAATGGAAACGAATATTCCTGGTGTTTACGCAGCTGGCGACATTTGCACATATGAGGGCAAAATCAAACTGATCGCTTGCGGCTTCGGCGAAGCACCGATTGCGATCAGCAGCGCTAAAACATATATCGACCCAACGGCAAGAATGCAGCCGGCCCATTCCACTTCGTTGTTCTAGTTTGCCCAGCATGTTCGCGAATGAAAGAGGGCGTCCCAAAAGTGATCGTTTTTGGGACACCCTCTTTTGTTTTTGCAAGCATCAATATATCCCGCCAACTCAATAATAAACTTGAGGTGAATAATAGGTGATTACTCTTGTTATTTCCATTTTCATCTTTAATCTTGTTGCTTTTCTCATGAAAAAGAAATTGCTTCCATATGAATATTACGCTTCCATTTTATTTGGTTTATTGGTTTCAGAAATTGCCGATCGATTTACTGATAAATATAATTGGTATTACTTTTTTGAACCTTATTTCATTGAAGGAAAAACTTTATTAGTGCTTTTTGGAATATATCCCGCTGCTACTATGCTTATCATAAACTGGTATCCTTATCACGGTTCAAAAAAAGCAAAAATTTTCTATTTGCTTTTTGGTCCATCTTCTCTACCTTTTACGAATGGATAGCGCTGAAGGCAAACTTTTTGCATCACAATACATGGAATTTATGGTATTCTGCCATATTATATCCGTTTCTTTATGGAATGCTCATATGGCACCTCAAATTTATTCGTTGGTTAACATCAAAATCGTGAATGTTGAGATTCGCATAACTCGCTTTTATTCCCCCACCTTCCATTTATCACAGTTATTCTCATCTTTACTTTCTGTCAAAGATATAAAAACTAAAGGTGCAAAAATAATACCTTTAGGAGGCGTTATGATTGATAAAGAAATTGACTGGCTTTTTCGCAACTTCTGCCCTAGTAATGGGACTTGCAGCGTGTAACGCAATGGATACAGACCGTAATGACAATCACGATCATCAAAACATGAATATTTCAGCTTCGTACACATCAATACCAAGTAACCAATATCCTCATACAAGATCGATATTGATCCAAGAAGCAAAGTACAAATTTGTTGAGGTGGACCCTAAACAAGCAGCCGAGTTGCATGCAAGGCTTCAGCAACAATGGAATCAGCAAAGGAGACAATATGCACCATCACCAAATCAAACGTCAACACAACAACAAACTCAACCTGAACAACAGACACCAACTCAGCAACAACAAGCTCAGGTTCCTGCAGGAATCAGTCAATATGCTCAACAAGTAATTGAATTAACGAACAAAGAAAGAGCTCGAGCAGGCCTTCCTGCTTTAAAAGTGGATGCTCAGCTAAGTGCTGTAGCTCAGAAGAAATCACAGGATATGCAACAAAACCATTATTTCTCACATACAAGTCCGACTTATGGTTCTCCTTTTGACATGATGAGGGATTTTGGTGTTACTTACAACACAGCTGGTGAAAACATTGCTAAAGGTCAACGTACTCCACAAGAGGTTGTTACAGCTTGGATGAATAGCCCTGGTCACAGAGCAAACATTTTGAATAGACAGTTTACTCACATTGGAGTAGGTTTTGAGCAATCTGGAAATGTCTGGACACAAATGTTTATCGGCAAATAATGAATGGATAATTAAAAAGGGAGCCCAAATATTTCGGCTCCCCTTTTTGAACCCATATACAATTTTTCCAAACCCTTGATATATCGCCGTTGAACTGTTTAGCACTGTTCCGGCGTGCCCGCATTGGTCGCTGTTCTAAACGATGAACCGCAACCGCAGGTAGCGATGGCATTTGGATTATTAATCGTAAAACCGCCGCCGAGCAACGATTGTTTATAGTCAATGACCGTTCCTTGCAAAATCGGGGCGCTTTCTTTATCAACGAGAATTTTAATGCCATGTTGCTCAAATTCATAATCATCCTCGTGACGCTCGTGGTCAAATCCCATTCCGTACGATAGCCCGCTGCAGCCTCCGCCTTTGACGCCAACGCGAAGGTATGCACCTTCTTCCTCCTGCTCTTTCATCATATCTTTAATTTGAAACGCCGCTGCTTCCGTCAATGTAATAATATCTGTCATTCGTATCCCTCCTTGCTTAATTAATAGTATATCGCTTTTTGGCACGGCCGCTCAAATATTTAATAATAATACACACCCGTACAAATCGTTTCGGCCGGTCCTGTCATCCGTATATTTCCTTCCTCCGTCCACGTAATGATTAAATCTCCTCCCGCCAAATGGACGATCGTTTCTTTATCCCGTGCTGTCTTTCCATTTAAAACGGAGGCAACGACCGCAGCGCATGCGCCCGTACCGCATGCCTGTGTCACGCCAGAGCCGCGCTCCCACACACGGAAATGGAGCTCATGGTCGTTAATCACTTCCACAAATTCGACATTTACTCCTTCCGGAAAGCGCTTATCTTTTTCAACCATCGGACCGAGCGTCGTTACCGGTGCTGTTGTGATATCATCCACGTAAAAAATAACATGAGGATTTCCCATCGAAACGGCTGTAATTTCATACCGTTGCCCATCGACTTCAAACGGTTCGGCCACTACTTGTTCCGCCTCCGGACCGACCATCGGGATTTGGCTTCGCTTTAAACGCGGTTTTCCCATATCCACGGTCACGCTTGTCACCGCTCCATTTTCTACCGTTACGTCTGCCTTCACGAGTCCGGATAACGTTTCAATAAAAAAGGATGGTTCCTGAACGATTCCATGCTCATAGACATATTTGGCAACGCAGCGCAAGCCGTTGCCGCAATTTTTTCCTTCCGAGCCGTCGCTGTTGAAAATCCGCATCTTTACGGGAGCGATATTCGATGGACAAATAAGAATCATGCCGTCTGCCCCGATTCCTGTATTTACGTTTGATACTTTCACCGCCAGCGATGACAATAACGATTCCGGAATCGTCTCTTCAAACATATTGACATATATATAACTATTACCCAGTCCATGCATTTTCGTAAACGAAAATTGATTCATTGCGTCCTCCTCAAAAAATTTTTTTATCTATAAGTATAAAGAAAAAATAAATGGGACACAATGAGAATATCCCCCGTTTTTTCATATACACCTTAAAAGAGGATGTCGCGTGAGACATCCTCTTTTTCTTACCAGCATTTATCGTTAAAACATCAGGTTTTCCTCTAAGTAGCGATAAATGTTTTCCACTAATTGTTCAGGAGTTTCTCCGCTGACAAACTCCCCATTTACTAAAGCGAACAGCGTTTCTGCACACCGGGTGCAGTAACTGAGGCAGTTGTACTCGATAATATCCAAATTAGGATCTTTTTCTAATATTTCTAACGCTTTTTGCGATCCGCTTGCCAAATTGCTAATGCAAAATTCAATAATTGGCTTTATCATTGCTTTTCTCACCTTCCTACTGCCTTTCATCGTAGCGATTTTTTCCGCAAACGTCAATTGAAACACTTCATTTGTTTTTAGGAGACACGATATATTTTTTCTTTTGTCAACGGTTATCATAAAATTGTTGTTATTTTGCCACAATTCCGCTATACTTTTTTATGGCATTTTGCGTTTGAGAAAATCATCAAAGGGGATTTTTACGATGAGACATCTTGTATTGCTTGGCGGAGGATATGGAAACATGCGGATTTTGCACCGTCTCCTCCCAAATTCTTTACCGGAAGATGTTCATATTACCCTCGTCGACCGTGTTCCATATCATTGTTTAAAAACGGAATATTATGCACTCGCAGCAGGCACGATCAGCGACCATCATATTCGTGTCCCGTTTCCGGAGCATCCGCGTCTTACCTACCTTTTCGGCGAAGTCGTGCACATTGATCTCGACAAGCAGAGTGTGCAATTGAAAGACGGAAGCAATATTTCCTATGATGATTTGGTCATTGGATTAGGTTGTGAAGATAAGTACCATGGCGTCCCGGGGGCGGACATGTTCACTCACAGCATTCAATCGATCGAGAAGGCGCGCGCAGCCTATGAAGCGTTAAATAATCTGCCGCCTGGCGCTGTCGTTGGCATTGTCGGGGCCGGATTAAGCGGCGTTGAATTAGCGAGCGAACTAGCGGAAAGCCGACCGGATTTACACATTAAGCTGTTTGACCGTGGCGAACGCATTTTGCCAATGTTTCCGAAACGGCTCAGCGACTATGTGGAAAGCTGGTTTGCCGAACATGATATTGAAATCGTCCGCTGTTCGAACGTGACAAAAGTGGAAGAGCATACGCTGTACAACCACGATCAACCTATTCATTGTGATGTTATCGTTTGGACAGCCGGAATTCAGCCAAATCGCGTGGTCCGCGAACTTCCGGTGGAAAAAGACAAACAAGGGCGCATTATTTTAACGAAACAGCATCATATTCCTGAATATGAAAACGTATACGTTGTTGGCGATTGCGCGAGCTTGCCGCATTCTCCGAGCGCGCAGCTTGCCGAAGCTCAGGCGGAACAAATCGTTCAAGTATTGCAAAAGCGCTGGAACGGGGAAGAGCCACCAAGCGAATTCCCGCCGATTAAACTGAAAGGAGTTCTCGGTTCGCTCGGCAAAAAACACGGATTCGGACTGGTTGCCGACCGCCCGATTACCGGCAGGGTGCCTCGGCTGCTAAAATCGGGAGTATTGTGGATGTACAAATACCATAACGGCTATTAATGGAAAAAAGGGATCTTTTCAGCAAAGATCCCTTTTTCCTAGCGATAGCCGTACTTTTCCATTTCCGCATAAATGGCCTTTAGCTTTGGATTTCCTTCCCCGACAATAACGCCTTCAATAACAACAACGGGGTAAAACAAATCTTCTTCAATTACTTTTTGTGCAAATTCTCTTTTCTCTTCATCCTCTTCCGGCGGGTTGAAAATATCGACATATGTCATTGAAAACGGCTGATCTGGATATTTCCGTTTAATCGCCGCTTCCAGCCACTCATATGTTTCTTTCGAAGAAGGCAGCTGCACGCAAGATGGACAAACGATATCCGCACCATATACGCATATTTCTACCTGCCTAAACGTCATATATTTCCACCTTTCATATGATAAAAACAAAATTTATCATTAGATTTTTTTCTTTAGCATGATTATAATAAAATTACAGAAAGGAGTCGATAAAAATGACGGACCAGGAAATTAAAGAACAAGTGCAAGAAGTTTTAGATAAACTCCGTCCGTTTTTACTTCGTGATGGCGGGGACTGCGAATTAATTGACGTCGAAGACGGTGTTGTCAAATTGCGTCTCCTTGGCGCATGCGGAAGCTGCCCAAGCTCCACGATCACATTAAAAGCCGGAATCGAGCGCGCTCTTTTAGAAGAAGTACCAGGCATCGTCGAAGTAGAGCAAGTATTTTAATTCAACAAATAACAGCGGTTTCCCTGAGGAGACCGCTGTTATTTTTCTAGAGCTAGTTTGTATACCCGGCTTCCTTTTTGTTCTACCGTTAATAATTCGACGGAACAATTCGAAAAATGAGGGAGCAGCTTTTCTTTTACATACTTTCCCTTCCCAGGTTCGATAAAGGCTAAAACGGTAGGCCCCGCTCCGCTTAGCGCCACGCCGAACGCCCCGTATTCCAAAGCCAACTCCTGCGCCAATGGCAGCTGTGGAACAAGTTCTTTCCGATACGGCTGATGAAATAAATCGGCGGCCATCATTTTGCCGGCAAGCTCCCAGTTTTTCGTTAATAGCGCCGCAACCAACACGTTGCTGACCGCGCTTGCCTCTACGGCTTCTTCCCGTGCAAGCAGCTGTGGCAGCACACTGCGTGCTTTTTTTGTTTCTAATTCATAGTCTGGAATGACAGCGACCAAGTCCAACTGGATATCGGGAATATGGACGATATCCGTCCCTTGCTTGCGGTGACAGCCGATGACAAGCCCCCCGTATAAAGAAGCGCCGACATTATCGGGATGCCCCTCATAGCAGCTGGCCAGCCGCATTTTTTGCTCGCGCGTCAGCTCCAAGCCAACAAGCGCATCAGCCAGTTCAATTCCGGCGACAACCGCCGCCGCGCTACTGCCCAAACCACGCGTCAACGGAATATTGCTGTATACATCAACCGAACAGTTTGGCAGCGTATATCCATACGTGGCCGCCACTTGCTCTGCCACTTGATAAATTAAATTTTCCGTTCCTGTTGGAATTCCCCTTACTTCCGGAGAGCAGGGGATAAACTTCCATTCCCCTGCGGGCCTGACTTCTAAAGTCAAATAACAAGATACAGCAAGCCCGACGGAATCAAAGCCGGGGCCTAAATTTGCTGTGCTCGCGGGCACGATAATTTTTAACATCTCATCTTCTTTCATGAATGGACAACTCCTTGGAGATGCTCGAACACGATCGTTTCGTCATTTGGGAGTACAACAGGCTCGATTTCCGCTGTTTCCATCGCAATGGCCGGATCTTTTAAACCGTTTCCGGTTAGTACCGCAACAACGGTGCTGCCTTTTTCAATTTCATTGCGCTTCCGCTGTTTGATTACTCCCGCAACCGCTGCGCAGGAGGCAGGCTCCGCAAAAATCCCTTCTTTTCTTGCCAGCAGCTTATACGCTGCTAAAATTTCTGCATCGGAAACTTCATCAATTTTTCCTTGCGACTCTGCCGCCGCCTGAACTGCTTTTTCCCAGCTGGCCGGATTGCCGATGCGGATCGCTGTTGCCACCGTTTCCGGATTTTCAATGACTTGATTGCGGACAATCGCTGCCGCTCCTTCGGCCTCAAATCCGCGCATTTGCGGAAGCCCGGTTTGCTTCAGCGCATGATACTCTTTAAATCCTTTCCAATACGCCGTGATATTGCCGGCGTTGCCGACAGGAATCGCCAGCACATCCGGCGCCTTGCCGAGCTGGTCGCAAATTTCAAACGCCGCCGTTTTCTGTCCTTCAATGCGGTATGGGTTAACCGAATTGACAAGGGTGATCGGGGCAATATCGCTAAGACGGCGCACCATTTTCAGCGCTTCATCAAAGTTGCCGTCAATAGCGAAAATCTCGGCGCCATACATGACCGCCTGTGCCAGTTTCCCCATCGCAATTTTGCCATTTGGGATGACGACAATGCAGCGTAATCCTGCTCTTGCCGCATAGGCGGCGGCGGAGGCGGACGTATTGCCTGTCGAAGCGCAAATAATCGTATGGCTGCCGGATTCTTTCGCCTTTGCCACCGCCATTACCATTCCTCGATCCTTGAACGAGCCCGTCGGGTTGGCTCCTTCAACTTTGACGTACAGTTCAATCCCCAGCTCTTCCGATAAACGCGGGAGCGGGATAAGCGGCGTGTTCCCCTCATTTAAAGAAAGCAGCGGTGTATTTTCGTTGATTGGCAAAAATTCACGGTACGCTTGTAACAGTCCTTTCCATGCCATTATTTTCCCTCTCCTTCAACGCGATACGAACTTTTCACTTCCTGAACGATTTCCAAGTCGCGCAATTGCTGTAAAATTTCCTCATAATCTTGCTGCGAGGCGCGGTGCGTCACAATAACAATTTCCGCAAGGTTGTTGTCCTTTAACGGCAACTGCAAAATTTTCTCGAAACTGACGCCACGTTCGGAAAATAGGGTCGTAATTTTGGCAAATGCGCCGACTTGGTCTTTGACGTGAATACGCAAAAAATATTTCGAGAAAATTTCCGCTGGGGATTTTAATTGTTTTTCATATTGCGGAGCAACGGCATAATGTCCATTTACCCCTAAGCGCATGTTTTTCATGACAGCCACTAAGTCAGACACAACCGCCGTCGCTGTCGGCAAGCTTCCCGCTCCCGGTCCGTAAAACATCGTTTCACCGACCGCTTCGCCATATACATAAACAGCATTGTATTCATCATTGACCGAAGCAAGCGGATGAGAGTCCGGAAGCAAGGTCGGCTGGACGCTGACTTCTACTTTGTTTCCATTCCGATGGGCAATGCCGATTAGTTTCATCGTATAGCCGAGGCGCTTTGCGTAATTAAGGTCTTCTTCCGTAATCGATGTAATTCCCTTTACTTGCACGTCTTCTAGATCAATGTTCATCGAAAAGCCAAGCCGCGCCAAAATCGCCATTTTCCGCGCTGCGTCTAATCCTTCGACATCCGCGGTTGGATCCGCTTCTGCATACCCGAGTGCTTGCGCTTCTGCCAGCACGTCTTCATAAGAAGCCCCGTATTTGCACATTTTCGTCAAAATATAGTTCGTTGTTCCGTTGACAATTCCCATCAGCTTCGTGATGTGATCGGAGGCAAGCCCGTCAACAAGACTGCGCAAAATCGGAATGCCCCCGGCAACACTTGCTTCATAGAACAAATCGCAATGGTGTTCCGCCGCTACGGTTAATAACTCTGAGCCATATAGAGCCATTAAATCTTTATTCGCCGTCACGACATGCTTTCCTTGCCGCAGCGCCCGCAGCAAATATTGCCGCGTTTCTTCAATTCCGCCCATCACTTCAATAATGACGTCAATCTCCGGATCATCAATGACGTCTGTTGCGTTTGTGGTCAACATCGCTGGATCGACCTGAACATCCCGCTTTTTATATATATCCCGAACAAGGATTTTTTTGATTTGCACCGGACATCCTACTTGATGCATCAGCCGCTCTTGATGGTTCTCAATAATTTTTACAACCCCGCTTCCAACGGTACCTAATCCTAATAATCCGACTAAGATTGGCTTTTCCATATTCCCCCGCCCTTTCTGTTTTTCAGTAGTAGACATTTGTATTTTTATAGTAGACATTATAAAAGATATTGCTTTTTTTGACAATCGTTAATTTTACTATTTAATATAGAAAATGATTAATATCAAGGAAATTCAGATAATTTTTTTGTAAAAAACAAGCAGCCCTGCTGCCTAGGACCGCATACTCCATTCTTTATTGACAAGCGTTTCAGGCTGGCTTCCAGTTAATATAGCAATAATATTGCGGCAGCATAGCTCCATCATCTTTGTCCGCGTTTCTTTTGTTGCACTCCCAATATGCGGAAGTGCTATCACATTTGGAAGTGCCAGCAATGGATGTGATGCATCAATCGGCTCCTGCTCAAACACATCTAATCCTGCTCCCGCGATTTCTCCACTGACAAGCGCCTCATATAACGCCTGTTCATCGACGACCGCTCCTCTTGCCGCATTGACAAAGATTGCGGACCGCTTCATTTTGCGGAATGCCTCTTTGTTAAACATATGACGTGTTTCATTTGTCAGCGGTGTCAAACAAACAACAAAATCCGCTCTTTCCAACAGCTCCTCAAAAGAACAATATGTAGCTCCAAGCCGCTTTTCCGCTTCGATGTTGCGAGAACGATTGTGATACAACACATTCATATCAAAACCGATGGCTCGTTTGGCAACCGCTTTGCCAATATTACCCATACCGACAATACCAATCGTTTTATGGTGAACATCGACCCCAGCCAGCAGAAACGGACTCCAACTTTTCCACTTTCCCTCTTTGATAAACTGCGCCGCTTCCACCATGCGGCGGGCAGTAGCCAGCAATAATGCAAACGTCAAGTCAGCGGTTGTATCGGTCAATACATCAGGAGTATTGCAAACGGCGATGCCTCGTTTCGTTGCCGCCTGCACATCGATATTGTCAAAGCCGACACCCATGTTCGCCACGACTTTTAGCTGCTTTCCGGCATCCAATATGGCCTCATCCACCATATCTGCCACCATCGTCAACAACGCATCGGCTTTCTTCGCTTCGTTCATTAGGACATCGCGCGGAACGGGCACGTCATCATGCGGCCACGTCGCTACTTCCGCAATTTCTTTCACCGGCGCGATAATCTCCTCCGGCAACTTTCTCGTAATAAACACATACGGCCGCTTCATACCGCCACCTTCCCTCCTCTATGTTTTTTCCTTATCTTAACATAACTTGCTGGCAAAAAAAATGATGATTTCATTTCTCAACGTGATAACGAATAAGACAGCCATTCTACTTTCGGAAGAGAAAGGTGGCGGCTTGATAAACCGACAATGTCCATAAATGAAGCAAGAAATTGCTCATGCTCGCGTGAACGGGCGATGATGCTCTGCAGCATATGCACATATTGCTGTTTTTCCCGTTCATCGTCTGACATATAATATCCTTCGACACATTCAAAATAATGAAGCGGAAACAGAAGACGAGCGTATACAAGACGCCAGGCAAACGGAGATAAAGGGGTTTGGCGCTCATAATCGCGGAAAAATTGCCTTATCTCGCCGACGGAATGATGCCCCTTTTTGACGTATAAATAACGAACCCATTCCGCTAAATCTCGCGCGCAATGATCGTATACCCAATCGGTAGGCAACTTCTGCTCTTTTCCCTCCACCCATCCAGAATTCGGAATCCGCTCATGGCAAAAAGTGGCGTAATCAATGCCGAACGGCTCCTCATCCAACTCCGTATCGGCAACATATTGAATCGCGTTTTCAGCAAGCGCAAGATAATATGGAAACGATTCAATCAAGAGTCGATCAAACATCGTTTCCATCCCCATGGCTATTTTATTTTTCCAAAATTCCTCCATTTGATCGACTCGTTTTCCCCAAAGTTCTTTCCATTGGCCGATCCGCCGGCAATGAACGAGCGGAAGCGGACATGTGCGGCCACGTTGATGAAATTTTGCTAACTCCCGCCCAACGGAAATATTTCTTGCATACGGCAGAAGCGGTGTACGAACAATAACAATGGGTTGTTCATTCCTATAAGCAACGAGCTTACCTGATTTCGTTTGCACAAATGATGCGACCGTCATATCCCCTTTGGATATTAAATAATTGCTCATTTTTTGCAGTTCCTCAAGCTCCGCTTCGCTGCGCCCGTAGACAGGGATAACGGTATAATACTGATGTTTATAGAGAAACGTGTAATACCGACCGTTTTTTTTCATCCGCTCTGCTTCGATATCATATTCCTGGCGAATCCATGATTCCATTGCTGTTCCCTCCTTTTAACAGTAATATATGAGGAGTTTTGCCAAAAAATCTGCATTTCTTCATCACGAGCATCTATGTTTACAGAAGCGACACATTTATGTCATCATAAACATATATAATAAGAAAACAATTCCTTGAAGAAATAGGTGACGCTCATGAAGGAACCAATTATGAACAATCTTGAACAAACCGCTCGCCAATGGCTGGAAGAGCGAGGGGTGACCATCAAAGATATTGCCGAACTTGTATATTACCTACAATCGAAGTACCATCCTGATTTGAAACTGGAAGAATGTATTGAAAACGTAAACCGTGTCATTTCGAAACGCGAAGTGCAAAACGCGATCCTAACCGGCATTCAGCTTGATAAATTAGCGGAAGAGGGCAAATTAGACGAACCGCTGCAGTCCATTATTCATCGCGATGAAGGGCTCTACGGGGTGGACGAAATTTTAGCGCTGTCGATCGTTAACGTGTACGGATCGATTGGCCTTACGAACTATGGATACATTGATAAACAAAAGCCAGGCATTTTGCAATACTTAAATGATAAATCAACCGGAAAATGCAATACGTTTTTAGATGATATCGTCGGCGCCATTGCGGCCGCTGCTTCAAGCCGCTTAGCGCACCGGGCTGCGAATACGGAATAAACATGGCTTTATAGCAAAAAAGCCGCCGCTCTTTCGCGGAAGAGCGGCGGCTCTTTTAGCATTTTTCCCGAGAAGTCTCCCTTCCTCTAAACGGAGTGAAAGAGGGAGAAGTTCATATGCGGTCCATCCATTCCCGTAATGAATCGGCAGTATAAGTCGGCTGTTTTTCATATTGTTGCAGCAGCTCTTTTGTCGTTACCCCGGTATGGACAAGCAGCGTATCGATTCCGGCGTTCATCCCCGCCATAATATCGGTATCGTAATAATCACCGATCATCAGTGTTTCCTCTCTTGGAACTCCTAACACTTTTAACGCCTGTTCCATAATCACTTTCTCCGGTTTGCCAATAAAAATCGGCTGTACTTGTGTGGATACCGCGACAACGGCTGTAAGTGCGCCATTACCCGGCAGCAACCCCCGCTCGGTCGGAATGGCGATATCAGCATTGGTTGAAATAAATGTCGCCCCGTTGCGCACGGCTAAACAGGCAATTGCCAGTTTTTCATATGTAATGCTGCGGTCAATTCCCATCACCACAAAGTCCGCGTCTTCTTTCGCGAACGTGAATCCTTTTTCCTCGAGCGCGGTGCGGATTCCTTCTTCCCCAATGACATAAACGGAAGCATCTGGCTTTCTTTCAAAAATATAATTAGCGGTTGCCTGGCTGGTCGTAAATACATGTTCTGCTGCCGCCGGAACGCCGAATGACTGCAATTTCTCCGCTACTTGCGCCGGCGTGCGCGACGAGTTATTGGTCACAAACAAATACGGAATGCCTTTCCGGTGCAATTCCTTTACAAAGTCGCGGGCTTCCGCAATGCATTCGGTTCCGCGGTACATCGTTCCGTCCAAATCGATTAAATAACCGTTATACTTTTTCAACGTTTTCACCCCTTTTTCATCTTGCACATATACCCAACTTTATAAAAACAAGCGAAAAATGTCAAAAAGTAAACACGCTTCAGCAAACTACAGAAGCGTGCTTACGATACGATGAAAATGCTGTGGCTTAATTGCGAAACGCCGACACCGGACCGAGCTCGTTTTCTAAATACGTGCGCACGGCTATTGGATACGCTTGAAGAGCCGCAAAATATTTTTGCATATCTTCCCGCAATTTCTTATGATCGACGTTCGTATAATGGTGCACCAGCATTTTCCGATGGGCAATGATCGCTTTTAATGCTTTGGCATCCTCTTCTGTTATTACCTTTTCGTCCGTTAAAATATCGATAATATCTTCGTAACTGCCCGGATCTCTCATAATAAATCCGTCAATCATGGCATTTCCGACATCTAAAATGGCCTCAATCACTAAATGGGCAATCCGCTCTAAAGCAAGCCGGGATAATTCGTCATCCCACTCCGCTTTTTCCTTATAAATATGCAGCATTTTTTCCATATAACGTAATGTTTCCTCGATTTTATTACGATCGACAAAATACATCGCAGTTTCCTCCCATATAGTTCTTTTTTTATTGTACCATAATCAACAGGACATTTCCCCTATTGTCTGCTATGATAAAAATAACTTCAATTCTGATTTGGGGTATAAGCAGTTTGTTAAACATCTATAAAAATGTATCAAATCATGTAAATATCTCCTGTTATTGGCCGTGAAGAGGCGGATGTTCTCTATCTTTTCCATCGTCTCCTGTCTGAGGATAAAAAATCATCTCCCCTTTCCTCATGGAAAAAGGAAATGAAGAAGAGTTGGCGAATATATGTTCTGAAGGATCCAAACAAGGGGGAAGGCAAGGGGATGAAAACGGTTCGAGTGATGAAAATCGTTTCCAATGATGCATCACAACTTCACTCATTAGATGAGTTGATGCGTGTCTTTTGTTCCGCGAAGCGATACGCGTTTCACCGTTTGCTGGAAGGAAGGAACGCCAAAGACATCATCCAGCACCTTCCGCACCAATTTCGGCTCAACAAACGGTATGCCGAAGACGCGGTCCTGCTTGTCCAAGCGTTGATTTCTTCTAAACGTGAGCTGCGTCCAATGCGCTTGGAGGATGTGAGGGCGAAAATCGAAAAAACAGCGAAGAAAATAGAAAGTATGGGTTATCCGTCCATGAAAGCGCCGCTTTGGTGATTGGCAGACGGGGATTAGGGTATCAGGAACGATTGCCAAAAGAACTCATGGACACCATAAAAACGAAAGTGAAACGCCATTTGATTGCTGTGTTAGGGTCGATGGAAGAATCCTACAAGCAATCGAAAAGCGGAACGAAACAACGGCAATATCTAGGTAGGATGTTAAAAAAGATCGAGAACTTCAAAGAGGCACATGAATGGTCACTATGGAATATCTTGCACAAATGTTGTTGGCTGAACCAGTACCAAATTCAACTAAGGGAGGTGTAGACCTGGTTGCTAAAATCGTTGTCGTGTACGAACCAATGGAAGGAATGGTGCACGACAGGTGCCGTCGCTGACAGCGAGCCACGGGGTGTCTTTCACAGCAGGTGAATGACAAGGGAATTCCCTTCCTGATGGAACTCAGGTGTTTCCTGAGCGGCAAGCGATGTTTCCTGGTTCCATCGCGAGGAGTCGATTTTTATAGATTTTAGTAACCAGGTCGTGGCCAATGAGTGATCGTTTTTACTTATACGATGATACCATTGAAACAAAAACGCGCTTCGTCAGCTTTTTAGGAGAACGGCAGCGGTTCGATTTGGCGATCATCGAGACAGATCGCTTCTACGGGAAATATTTAGTTCTCGACTTGCAAAGCAACCGTTTTGCCATCATCGGACAAGACGATCTAGAGGAACCGGGATACTTAGAACATGCGTATCATCTCAGTGAAAAAGACGCGAATGATTTGCGGGCATTTTTGTACGAATGTATTTCATAGTCGCCTTCTCATTCGGGAACATTATAAACAATCCCCGGAAACGAGGAAGGTGAAACAAATGCAGGAGAAGGAAAAATATAGCGACTTTTCCACCGTGGAAAAGCAGAAAAATTTTTTAACGGCGGAAGAATTTCCCGAAGGACCGTATGGATCGCCGCGCCGTGCCGACGTGCCGGTCGAAAATAAAAGCACCCCATGGAAAAAAGGACAGCGCCATTACAGCGCGTTTAACTATGAATTCAAATCATTCCATCAAAATATTCCAAGGCGAGATCCTGGCGCACACCCGTTGCATGACGATCCGCGGGAAAACGAGCAATTTCCATACGGCCAGGATTAATGAACGAGCGGCTATCCTCATGAAAAAGGATAGCCGCATCTCGCTTTACCGCTTTATTTTGCGAAGCACAAAATAGGCGCAGCCAAAATTGCAATATTCATACAAATATTCAGACAAAGTGCTGATTTTAGTATCATATGTCGCTTTTTGGTTATAATCATCAAAAAAGCCGCGTAAACGGAGCTGATTATATCCCCAATCCCCGACAATATAGTCATACTTGCTTAAAATATCGGCATATCGGGCGCGAAACGCCTCTTCATTAAACGCATTTTTCACGTTTTCCACCAGTTCGTAACAGATATTGTTAATACATATCATCCTTTTCACCTTGCCTTTCCACTTTCATCATAAACGATGAAACGTTCCCAATCAATTACTGTTATTGAAGTTCAGCAAGAGAATCATCCTAAAGGTGAAAGGGGGGAATTGACAATGAGAAAACCATTGCTTGCCGTCGCGTTGGGTACAGCTGTCACATTAGCAGGCTGTGCGCAGATGGCGCGGGATGACAATACCGATGTATATAAACGGAGCGGCAATACGATGAATGTCACCGACCGTAATGATTTATATAACGAAAATGGAGTGCCGAACGGCGACGATACGCCAATGAACAACTTTGGCTATGTCCGCCACCAAAAAAGCCCTGTTCATGGCGATGTCAATATTTATAACAACATGCCGACCTTTAACCGCGAGCAAGCTGCCGATTTAATCAGCAAGCTCTGTACACAGCTTCCAAACGTGAAAGATGTCGCTACATTGGTAACCGATGAGGAAGTGTTAGTCGTCTATGATGCCGATACAAAAAACCGGAACGAAACGGCAGACCAAGTGAAAAAGACCGCGCTTTCTGTCGTTCCCCGCTATTACCATGTATATGTGGCCGACAATCCACAGCTGATGAGAGACATCGAACGTTTCGGACGTTTGGATTCGAACAGCCGAAACATCGATCAAATGATCGATGCTACGATTCAACAAATGCTAAAATATCCGCAAGGTCGGAAGCTAAGTGACGGAGAAAATGAAAACGGTGAAATGATCAATGAAACAAACGACCGTCTTGACCGCGATTTTCATGACGGAACGCCAAGATCAGCCAAAACAACACGCTAATGTGAAGAAAAAACGGTCTGTCTTCATCATACAGAAGGCAAGACCGTTTTTTCGACGCCTTTATGCTTTCATTTGCCGCGCTGCCGAAGCCGCATTGACTTGTTCATCGGCATGATACGAAGACCGAACAAGCGGGCCGGCTTCGCAATGGGTAAACCCTTTGCTCAAGGCAATTTCTTTTAACTCTTTAAATTCATCTGGATGGTAATATTTTACTACTTTCAAATGTTTTTTCGTCGGCTGTAAATATTGGCCGATCGTTAAAATATCGACATGATTGGCGCGCAAATCATCCATCGCTTCAATAATTTCTTCTTTCGTTTCCCCAAGTCCGACCATGATGCTCGATTTTGTCGGAATATCCGGCTGCAGTTCTTTGGCGCGACGCAAAAATTCCAGCGAGCGTTCATAGGTGGCACGTGCGCGCACTCTCGGCGTCAAGCGGCGCACCGTCTCGATATTATGGTTTAAAATATCTGGGCGGGCATCCATCAATATTTTTAAGTTTTCATATACTCCGCCCATATCGGAAGGCAGAACTTCAATCGTCGTAAACGGGTTTTTGCGGCGGATGGCCCGAACGGTTTCCGCAAACACGGCTGCCCCGCCGTCCTTTAAGTCATCGCGGGCAACAGCAGTGACGACAACGTGTTTTAAGTTCATAATGCGGACAGACTCTGCAACGCGTTCCGGTTCCTGCCAGTCCAGTTCGGTCGGCAGCCCCGTTTTGACCGCACAAAAACGGCAGGCGCGAGTGCATACATTTCCTAAAATCATAAATGTCGCCGTTCTCCGAACTGCCCAGCATTCATGAATGTTTGGACATTTTGCTTCCTCACATACCGTATGTAATCGGTTTTCACGCATCAATTTCTTTAGTTCAGTATAATTTTCATTTGTATTTAACTTTATTTTTAACCACTCCGGCTTGCGAAGATGTTCTTCTTTTGTCGACATTGTTCTCACTCCAATAAGTTTTTATTTACATCTTTCATTATAAAAAAAACAGCTGCCAAACACAAAGAAATTAGCCATTTCCCACCACTTACCGCTTTTTAACATTTATGAAACAAGCAAATCTCCCCAAACTAAATATATGAAATGGACGGAAAGGAGTAGAAACGCGTGTGCCGATGGATATTTATTGTATGGATTGCTGCTATTGTATTAACGGTGCCAAAAGCAACATTTGCCGAAGAAAAAATGGATGAGGACACGATATACGAAAAACGAATGGAGCTGTATAAAAAAGCGGAAGCGGTCTCTCTTATCCCTTGGTATTACTTTGCGGCAATCGACCAATACGAACGAAACGTCCAGCAAGTGCGCCGTGATTTGCCGAAACCTACCGGAGTGCTTGGGATCTATATCAAACCGGAAATTTGGGCCGGCCCGCTAAACAAAAACCCTCATGATACCAATCCGTTTACGATTTCACAATTTGGCGGTCTGGGCATCGACGGCAATGGTGACGGCCTTGCCAATCGCGAGGATGATGAAGATGTGATTTTCGCGATTGCTCGCTATTTGCAAACGTACGGAATCGATCATCAGCATATTAAAATAGCGCTATGGAATTATTACCAGCGCAGCAAAACGGTTGACCTCATTTTAGGCAAAGCAAAAATATATAAAAAGTACCAAACGTTAAAATTAGATGACCATGTATTTCCACTTCCTCTGCATGCTAACTACAGCTATCGCGATACGTGGGGAGATGCAAGAGGCTGGGGCGGACGCCGCATCCATGAAGGCACGGACATTTTTGCCGACTACGGTGTCCCAGTGCGATCGACGTGCTACGGAATCGTCGAATTAAAGGGCTGGAACAAATATGGCGGCTGGCGCATCGGTATTCGCGATATTAATAATACGTACCATTATTTTGGCCACTTAAACGGATTTGCCCCTAATTTGCGCGAAGGGCAGATCGTTGAGCCGGGAACCGTGATCGGCTCGGTCGGCAGCTCCGGCTACGGTCCGCCGGGAACAGCGGGAAAATTCCCGCCTCACCTTCATTACGGAATGTACAAAGATAATGGCTATACGGAATGGTCGTTCGACCCATATCCGCACTTAAAAGCTTGGGAACGCTCGGAAAAACAAAAACGGAAGAAAAATAAGGAGGCCCAACAGAAATGAGCCTCCTTTTTCTATCTCCCGTGCAGTATATTTTTCTTTTAATGTCCTCCTAAATACGCTTTCTTCACCTGTTCGCTTGCATTTAGTTCCTGTGCTGTTCCTGACAAGACGACCCGTCCGGATTCGATCACATAAGCCCGATCGGCTACAGACAACGCCATATGCGCGTTTTGCTCGACTAATAAAATAGTCGTCCCAAAGGAGTTAATTTCTTCAATGATGCGAAAAATGGTTTTCACCAATAATGGCGCCAACCCCATCGATGGCTCATCGAGCAATAGAAGGCGAGGCCGGGCCATTAGGGAACGGCCGATCGCCAGCATCTGCTGCTCACCCCCCGACAAAGTTCCGGCGAGCTGTTTTCTCCGCTCGTAAAGGCGAGGAAACAGATGGTACACTTTCTCGAAGTCTTGCTGAATTTCCTGTTTATCCTTTCTTAAAAAAGCACCTAATTCCAAGTTTTCTTCTACAGTCATATTAGCAAAAATTCGGCGGCCTTCGGGAACATGGGAAATTCCTTGTTTCACAATCGTTTGCGCCGCTTTGCCTGCAATGGATGTCCCTTCGTATAGAATATCGCCCTGCTTCGGTTTTAACAGCCCAGAAATCGTTTTTAGTAACGTGCTTTTGCCGGCGCCATTAGCGCCGATTAAGGTGACGATTTCGCCGTTTTTTACTTCCAGTGAAACACCTTTTAACGCTTGAATATTTCCGTAAAATACATCGATGCTTTCCACTTTTAGCACGTTAAGAAACCTCCTCGCCAAGATATGCCTCGATCACTTTAGGATTATTTCTTACTTCTTCCGGTGTGCCATGCGCAATCAACTGCCCGTGGTCAAGCACATAAATCCGTTCGCATATTCCCATCACGAGAGACATATCGTGCTCAATCAGCAAAATCGTTAAATCAAACTTCTCGCGTATAAAGGCAATCAAGCTCATTAATTCTTTCGTTTCCTGTGGATTCATCCCTGCTGCAGGCTCGTCAAGCAGCAATAGTTTCGGATGCGCGGCGAGAGCTCTGGCGATTTCTAAACGGCGCTGCTGTCCATATGGCAAATTTTTCGCTTTCTCATCCATCACATGTTCGAGCTTAAAAATCTTTAAAAATTCGACCGCTTTTTCTTCTATTTCTTTTTCGCCAGAAAAATGGGAAGGAAGGCGAAAGATGGAGCTAAGAATAGAATGACGGGCGAGAGAGTGATAGGCAACTTTTACATTGTCCAGCACCGAAAGCTCACCAAACAGCCGAATATTTTGGAATGTGCGGCTGATTCCTTTGCGCGTAATTTTATATGGCGGCAGGCCGTTTAGCTTCTCATTGTCGAGCACAATGCTTCCTTCGGTTGGCTCATAGACGCCGGTCAGCAAGTTAAAAAAGGTGGTTTTCCCTGCCCCGTTCGGTCCAATAAGCCCTACTAATTCTCCCTTATTCAACTCCATATTGACGTCAGATAAAGCTTTCAGGCCACCAAATTGAATGCCAACGTGTTCCGCTTTAAGCAACGGTGTTCTTGTTGTCATTTCCAATTCCCCCTTGCACCGCTCTGCGCAGCTTAAAGAAAGATGTTACTTCTTTTGTGCCTAACAATCCTTTTGGACGATACAGCATAACCAAAATAAGAATGATGCTATATATAATCATTCGCGTTTCTGGATAATCCTGAAGGAATGTCGAAACAATGGTTAATAGGATAGCAGCGATCACCGCGCCAGACATGCTTCCTAGTCCGCCAAGCACAACAAAAATCAAAATATCAAATGATTTCAAAAAGCCAAAGTTAGTCGGCTGAATGATATAAAAATGATGAGCATAAAGCCCCCCGGCAATTCCGGCAAAGAAAGAACCTATGACAAAAGCGACCACTTTATAATACGTCGTGTTAATTCCCATAGAATCCGCTGCGATTTCATCCTCTCGAATCGAGATGCAGGCACGTCCATGGGTAGAGTTAGTAAAATTAGCAATGACAATAATGGTGATAAGCAGGCAGGCAAACACCCATGGCCAAGTGGTGAGGTGGGTTACCGTCATACCGCTGGCGCCGCCAACATACTCAATGTTTAGCAGGCTGATTCGTACGATTTCCCCAAAACCAAGCGTAGCAATCGCTAAATAATCTCCCTTTAACCGCAGGCTAGGAATGCCGATGAGGAGGCCTGCAACCGCTGCAGCGATACCGCCAACAAGCAATGCAAGCGCAAACGGCATCTGCAATTTCATCGTCATAATTGCTGATGCATAAGCTCCCACGGCAAAAAACCCGGCATGGCCAATGGAAAACTGTCCGGTAATCCCGATGATTAAATGAAGGCTGACAGCTAGTATAATGTTAATCACCATAAAAAATAACGTATTAACATAAAAGGGATTAAGTATTTCTCCCGATATTAGCACCTGAACCACAACAAAAAGGATCAGCGCCAGTACAATGGAGATCCAAAATCCTATCGTCCGCTTCAAAGTTGCCATCGCTCCCTACCATCCTTTACACTTTTTCTCTTACGTTTTTACCAAATAATCCAGCTGGTCGGAAAATGAGAATCAAAATAAGAATGATAAAAGCGACCCCATCCCGCCAAAGCGAATAACCAAGACCGCTTACGAGCGATTCAATGACGCCAAGCATCAGACCGCCAACCATCGCGCCAGGGATAATGCCGATTCCTCCTAATACTGCAGCTACGAACGCTTTTAAACCTGGAATAATTCCCATCAGCGGGTCGATTTTAGTATAGTAAATCCCGAAAATAACGCCTGCTGCCCCCGCCAAAGCCGAGCCAATGGCAAAAGTCGCTGATATAGTATTATCTACATTAATTCCCATCAACCGAGCTGCTTCTGCGTCATGAGAAACGGCCCGCATCGCTTTTCCGACTTTTGTTTTATGGACGATAAATTGAAGAAGAATCATCAATACAATGGAAACACCAAGAATCAATAATGACTGGCTATTAACGGTTACGCCCAATACTTCAATTTTTTTATCCGGAAGCACTGTGCTAGGATACGCTTCTGGCTGAGCGCCGCGCAGATAAATGGTTCCATACTCAATTAAAAGCGAAACCCCGATGGCAGTGATCAGTACTGCTATTCGCGTAGCGTTTCGCAATGGTTTATAAGCGATTCGCTCAATACATACCCCTAAGATCGCGCAGGAAACCATTGCGAGGAGCAACGCTGAAAAAAAACCTACATGAAAACTGGTGACAGCGTAAAATCCAACAAAAGAACCAATCATAAATACATCGCCGTGCGCAAAATTGATGAGGCGCACAATTCCGTATACCATCGTATAGCCAAGAGCAATCAGTGCGTAGATGCTTCCAAGGGAGATCCCGTTAACTAGTTGCTGAATGAGTTCCATATTTGCACTCTCCTTAAAGAAGACTGTTTCTTTTATCTAGAAAAATTCGGAATAGGGGGACATGCCCCCTATCCACCGCGTGAGATTATGGATTCACTTTTGTTTTAAATTGTTGCTGGCCGTCCTTATATTCGAGAATCGTAGCTGACTTCACTGGATCGTGGTTTTTATCTAGCGTCAATGTTCCCGAAACAAGAGCAAGGTCTTTCGTTTTCGCAAGCGCGTCTTTAATTTTTTCTGGATCTGTGCTTCCAGCACGTTTGATGGCATCAGCGAGGAAATATGCTGTGTCATATCCAAGCGCGCTGAAGGCATCTGGAGATTTATTGTATTTCGCCTTGAATGCTTTTACAAAATCTTGAATTTTTTGATCTGGGTCATTGGAAGAATAGTGGTTCGTAATAAACGTATTGTTCAATGGATCCTTGCCGGCGATTTCCACTAATTTAGGCGAATCCCATCCGTCGCCGCCCATAATCGGTACATTAATGCCAAGTTCACGCGCCTGTTTTACGATAAGACCTACTTCTTCGTAATAACCAGGCAAGAAAATGAATTCCGGATTAGCCGATTTAATGCGGGTAAGCGTGGCACGGAAGTCCGTGTCTTTAGCAACGTAAGCTTCTTCCGCTACAATTTTGCCGCCTTCTTTTTCAAACGCTTCTTTAAACGCTGCGGAAAGACCCTTCGAATAGTCGCTGGAACTATCAATCAGCACCGCTGCAGTTTTCACTTTTAAATCATTGATCGCGAATTTTGCGGCAACTGTCCCTTGGAAAGGATCAATAAAACATGTCCGGAATACAAAATCGTTTACTTTGCCATCTTTATTCGTAATCGTAGGGTTTGTTCCCGTTGGCGTAATTAACGGAACTTTGTTGTCTTGGGCCACTTGGACTTGCGCTAGCGTATTGGTGCTCGTTGCGGCGCCGATAATCGCTGCTACCTTGTCCTGGCTGACGAGCTTGATCGCGCCGTTCGTCGCTTCGGCTGCATCCGATTTGTTATCTACTTTCACAAGCTTCAGTTTTTTGCCATTAATCCCTTCTTTGTTGATTTCTTCAAAAGCAAGTTCTAATCCTTCGGCGATCGATTGCCCATATGAAGCTACCCCGCCAGACAATTCAAGATTGGCGCCGATTTTAATCGTATCGCCGCCTCCTCCGCTGCCGCCAGAGGTGCCGCTCGTCTCCTTCTCTCCTCCACATCCTGCCATGACGCCAGCAGTTAATGCCAGTGATAGAAAAATACTTGCTAATCTTTTTTTCTTCATTCTTTGTCCCCCCACAATAATTTTTCGGAAAATTCAGTTTTGGATGAGCATATGTCTCCTCTTCTTCCCCCACATCCTTTCTAAATGTTTTTCCAAATAACATAATAATAAAACTATTCCCAATTTAATATAATATTACAAAATTTTTTGTTCCCCGTCTAGGTGTTTTCTTCTGTAAATTGAAAAGCTGTTTTGCAGATGAATTGTCTATCAGCAAAACAGCTTAATAAAAACGGCAAACAATAACGTTTTTTATATATAATTTTTCGTTATTGCTGCAAAAAACAACAAATCAATCTCCATATCCACGGCCAATAGTGATTAATGGGATGGCACATGTAAAGAAGGACCAACATTTCCGCCGTTATTATAAAATTGCGGAACCTCTCCTGGAAGCACATGCATCGCGATCGGAATGTCCGTGGTAACCGTTGCGACTTTAGAGGCAAACGGAATCACTACTTGAATATCAACGGAAACGTGAATATCGACTTCAATTAATGCGCTGTTGATACCAAATGGTTTGATTTCCTTCGTTACCTCGGATGCTACATTGCCAATGACTTGAAACTGCACGGGAATACGCGGGCCGAGATTGCCAAGAAGCGAATTGTTCGTGACTTGGCCAAAAGGAATATAGTAAATAATCCCTCTGCTTTCTCCTTTTCCGGATTCCACCTCAGGAAGCACAAGCCTTTCAATTCTCCCTTCTGTTGCCGCTTTTAAGCTTTCCATCACGTAATCGTCCGTCTTTGCCAAAATTCGGTTTATAACAGCAGTGTTAAAATCGACAGAAGCAATTTTGCCATTGGCATCTTTTTGTACGACGACCAAATCGTTTATCTCTTTATTTTCTTTTAAAAATTGCTGTTCGATCGCATTATTAATCACTAAATTAGCAATCCGTTTCGTTTCCGTTTCGGCAATTTCCATTAAAACCGGTTCAATGCTTTTATTGACAATCCAAAGACTAAGAGCGGTAGAAAACATAAAAAACACAAACGTCAGCAAAAACACATAGCGAAACGGAAGCGGTCCTCTTCTTAACAAACGGGGACGAGCGGAAAATCTAGGCAAAATAAAATCCCTCCTTTACAAGCTATATGTATGCTTGAAAGGAAGGGGATAAAGCCAATTGTTATATAATTTTTTACCGCATCTTCAACAAAGCATCTTTTCCTTTCATACCGACCGTAATTCCCAGCTCTTCGGCAGCCACCGTCACCGATTCTAAAGGCGCTTCAAGCAATTGTTCAATCGTGCGGACCCCGACAGCCCTTCCAGCCACAATTCCGCGGTCGCGCAATTTCTCGTTCAGTAACGCCACATCAAGCGCTCCACACATAATGTACCCTTTTTCACTCGCTACGGCAAGCAAATTGGTTTTCGGCAATTGGACAGAAATAGCGATAAATGGATAACCGTCGATCATCATCGGTGTTACGTGAATCATGATAACATCACGCTCCTTTCCCTACTTCAATGTATGAAGCAGAGAAAGATGTGTGCCTATTTCTCTTTCGCCAATTTCCATGCCAGCACGTCCCGCAAAAACTCGGGCATGTAATATTTCTTTTTCGGCGCGTGCTGGATTTGCGGATAAAAATGGCCGATCGTAAACATGTCAATCGTGGCCACCTCATATAATTGTTCCGGATGTAACGGCTCGCCATTGATCGTAATGCGCCGGATATGTTCCGCACCATCTTCTTCTCTTTCCGTCTCGAGCTCAACCCCGTCATAAACCATTTGCCCCATCACTTTGCCGCGAAAACCAAATCCTTTAAATTGTAAGTATTTCATTCTTTCGGTATTTGCTTGTAAAATAATCTCCTTTAATTCCGCGCCACGCAGCTGAACTTTGCAAGGGTTGATCGGATGTGGGCAAATGCGGTGCAAATCTTTTCTAGTGACTATTCCTTTCGGAAGCGGCTCTAACAGAACTCCCGCATTCACCATGCCAATTTCCGCATCGCACCATTCTTTTAATGCTGAAGCGAGCAATTTTGCAAACGGAGACGGCGAAAACCATTGCAACGGCAAGTCTTCCTTTAGCTCAGCAATTTGTTCTGCTTCCAGCTTTTCTAGACTTTGCTGCTCTAATATGAATAAAGTGCGCTGCATTTGCTCCCAATCCGGCAAATCCTCCACATCTACTACGGTCGCTAACGTTTCATATGTATGGCAGTTTTCCTCGATTTCCAGCTTTACTATTCCAATATATTTCCCATATTTTCCAGCTGCACATAGCAACGTATTATTAATTCTTTTTCCTTCTGGAAACAAGTGGTGCGTATGGCCACCCAGAATAATGTCAATGTCCGGCATGGTCTTTGCAATTTTTTCATCCTCATGGATGCCTAAATGCGATAATAAAATGACAAGATCGGCTTGTTTTTTGACTTCTGCCGCAATGCTCTCGAGCATTTCAAGCGGCGGTGCCACTTTCCAGCCAAGCAGCTCATAAGATTCGGCGAAACAAGCCGTGACACCAATAACGCCGATGCGAAATGCATCGGAAATCGGAATGATCGAATAGGGGCGCACCCATGAAGGGCGGGTGCCGTCTTTGTGAAATAAATTGGCGACAAGCACGGAGAAACGAGCGTTTTCATACAGCGTGTTTAAATCTTCGTAATCAAGGGTAATTCCTTCATTATTTCCGATTGTTACCGCATCATACTGAAGTGCATTAAGTAAATCGACATTCGCTTTTCCCCTTGTCGCCTCGGTAATTGGGTGGAAACGGTCGATAAAATCGCCGATGTCAAACAACAACATCGTCTCATTCCGTTGCTGATGTTTCCGTCTTTGCTCAGCCAAAAAATAGGAAATTTGCGGCCAATGCTCAAAATGGCTATGCACATCATTCGTATGATATACATATACTGTCCGTTTCAATGGGCGTCCTCCTCTTATGAAAAGCTTTCGTAAATAAGGCGGATTCCTAAAAGAACAAGCACAATCCGCAAAACGATGACGACAGTTTTGCTGCGCAGCCGCTTATTAATAAATGCACCCGTTTTCGCTCCAAACCAAACCCCCGGAATTAAGGCGAGCGCAAATAACCATTGTACGTTTCCCATAAACACATGTGTAAGCGAGCTAACCAATGAAGATAAAAAGATCATAAACATCGAAGTCGCAACGGCAACGTGAGGCGGGAAGAGAAACAATATCATCATTGCCGGCACCATTAGCGAACCGCCGCCAATACCAAACATGCCGCCGAAAAAGCCAACGACAAAGGAGATGGCAATAGCGACAAACGGATGATACCCATACGTCACCGTTTCTCCTTCATTCGTTACATACGTGCGGGTAATGGGAAACGCCTTCCGCTCTGAACTCCTCGCATTATTTTTGTTAAAAGATAAAAAGAACGATACAGCCACTAAAAAAAGGCCAAAATATAAAGAAAAGTGCTGCAAGCTTAATATATTATTTACCCATGCGCCAATGATCGCCCCCGGGCCGCTTCCAATAAAAAATAAAAGCCCGCTTTGATAATCGACCATTTTTTCCTTCATATACGACAAGGTCGACGACAGCCCATTGAAAATAATAACAACGAGCGAAGTGCCGACCGCCAACTGCGGAGTCACGTGCGGCAGCCAATGCATCGCGCTTAAAAACAACAGCGATGGCACAATAATCACGCCGCCGCCTAAACCGACTAAGCTACCGATCGTTCCTGCCAAAAAACCGACAATGACTAACAGCGCATATTCCATATCGTTCATCCCCAATATTAAAATAAATCAAGCTGTCGTGGTGCTAAATCCGTATATTCAATGCCAAGCAAACGGATCAATTGTTTCGCATTATCCGCCGCATCTCCGCCAGAGTTGTTGTTAAACAGCACATAAATATTTTTCGTCTTCGTTTTTAACATTTCGATGTGGCTGACCCACTCGCGCAGCTCTTCTTCACGATATCGGTACAAATATCGAACAGCGCGCCAGTTTTCCCCGCTTGTCGCCTTATTCCACCCATGGATGTTGCGGCCATGGAAACGAATGAGCGTTTTTTCCGCATCCGTCGGATAGAGAACGGTCGGAATCGATCCTTCCCCCGCCTGCGGTTCGTCACAAATGCTATGAATCCATCCTTCCTCTTTCATAAATTGCAGCGTCTTTGCATAATAACGGGGAGAAAACCAGGAACGGTGGCGAAACTCCAGTGCTGCCGGGATGTTTTTCATTTTCGCCTTGCACCAGCGTAAATACGCGACATGCTCGCGGCGGCAATCAAACCAAGGCGGGAATTGAAACAACACCATCGCTAGTTTTCCCGACTGGATAAACGGCTCAATCGAATCCAAAAACGCGGCAAACATCTCTTCTTTGTCGACATATGGAATCGGGCCGCGTTCATGCCCTGTCATCCCCTGATACGCCTTTACGACAAATTGGAACGAAGAAGGTGTTTCGCGAATCCACTTTTCGACATTTTGCCGTGGCTGAATCGCATAAAAGTAAGAATCGACTTCTACCGTTGGGAAATGCGCCGCATATTCTTGCAGCTTATCTTTTGCGGCAAGTCCAGGAGGATATAGACTGTCATGATCTCCCCAGCCTGTCAATCCTATATAAATCATATGTATCACCTTAGATCATACGCTACTGTCAAGACCGATTATTTTTTGGCTTTAACACTTATATTTATTTTTTATTTTAACTATATCACAATGGCAAAAAATTTGAGAACAACGGAATATTATTACAGCAAGAAATAGAGAAAACCATCCATTCGCCATAGGCAAATGGATGGTTTCGCTAAACGGCATTAACCGATAGAACCTTCCATTTCGAACTTAATGAGTCGGTTCATTTCGACCGCATATTCCATCGGAAGCTCTCTTGTAAACGGCTCAATGAAGCCCATGACAATCATTTCTGTCGCTTCCTGCTCGGAAATGCCGCGGCTCATGAGATAGAACAGTTGCTCCTCCGATACTTTTGATACTTTCGCTTCATGCTCAAGCGAAATATTGTCATTTAAAATTTCGTTATACGGGATCGTATCCGATGTCGATTGGTTATCAAGAATCAGCGTATCGCACTCAATGTTCGAGCGCGACCCCGACGCTTTGCGGCCAAAGTGCACCATTCCACGATATGTTACTTTTCCGCCTTGTTTCGAAATCGATTTTGATACGATTGTCGACGAGGTGTTTGGAGCAAGGTGAATCATTTTCGCCCCTGCGTCTTGGTGCTGTCCTTTTCCGGCAATTGCGATCGATAGCGTTAAACCACGGGCGCCTTCTCCTTTCAGGATGACAGCTGGATATTTCATTGTTAATTTCGAACCGATATTGCCGTCAATCCATTCCATCGTCGCATTTTCCTCACAGACAGCCCGTTTGGTAACCAGATTAAATACGTTGTTCGCCCAGTTTTGAATCGTCGTGTAACGGCAATATGCGCCTTTTTTAACAATAATTTCAACGACTGCGCTATGAAGCGAATTTGTGGTATAAATCGGCGCCGTGCATCCTTCAACGTAGTGAACGTGCGCCCCTTCATCGACGATAATCAGCGTGCGTTCAAATTGCCCCATATTTTCCGAGTTAATGCGGAAGTACGCTTGCAGCGGCGTTTCCACTTTGACTCCTTTCGGGACGTAAATGAACGAGCCGCCCGACCATACGGCTGAGTTTAACGCAGCAAATTTATTGTCAGTAGGAGGCACAACTTTGGCAAAATATTCACGGAATAAATCTTCATTTTCTTTCAATGCCGAGTCCGTATCTTTAAAGATGACTCCCAGTTTTTCCAAATCTTCTTTCATATTGTGGTATACCACTTCTGATTCATATTGCGCCGATACGCCGGCTAAATATTTTTGTTCAGCTTCAGGAATCCCCAGCTTATCGAACGTTGCTTTAATTTCCGCCGGCACTTCATCCCAAGAACGGCCCGATTTTTCTGTTGGTTTTACGTAATACGTAATTTCGTCAAAATCTAAGCTCGATAAATCGCCACCCCATTGCGGCATTGGTTTGCTATAGAAAATATCTAACGCTTTTAAGCGGAATTCCAGCATCCATTGCGGTTCATTTTTCATACGGGAGATTTCTTCGACCACTTCCCGTGTCAATCCGCGCTCCGCACGGAATACCGATACGTCTTTATCGACGAACCCATACTTATATTCGCCGATTTCTGGCGCTTTCTTTGCCATGCGCTTTCACCCTCCTTTTTTCCTTGCCATTAATGATGCTGATGCAATCCTTTTTCCATTGCCTTCCACGCTAACGTAGCGCATTTAATGCGGGCCGGAAACTTGGAAACGCCTTGCAGCGCTTCGATATCGCCCAAGTCGACCGAGCCATCATATTCTTTCCCCTGCATCATATTGGAAAAGATATGGGCTAGCTTTAATGCTTCTTCCACTGTTTTTCCTTTAATCGCCTGTGTCATCATCGACGCCGACGACATCGAAATCGAACAGCCTTCTCCCTCAAATTTCACATCGGCAATTTTCCCGTCTTCTACTTTCATCGTTAAATGAATACGGTCACCGCAGGTCGGGTTATTCATATTGATATCGACGCTGTTTCCTTCTAGAACACCACGATTTCTCGGATTTTTATAATGATCCATAATGACTTGGCGATAAAGCTGATCTAAAGGATTATTAAAAGACATGACCAAAATACTCCTTCGTTTTCTGTAATGCAACGACAAGCTGATCAATTTCCTCTTTTGTATTGTAGAGGTAAAAACTTGCCCGCGCTGTCGCGGTTACATTCAGCCATTTCATCAACGGCTGCGCGCAATGGTGGCCGGCGCGGACAGCGATGCCTTCCGCATCAAGAACGGTTGCTACATCGTGCGGATGAACGCCGTCTATATTAAACGTAACCAATCCGCCGCGTTGTTTCGGACCATAAATGGTCAGCCCGTCTATAGCAGACATTCGTTCTAACGCATATTGCGCCAGTTCATGCTCATGGGCGGCAATATGATCTAATCCGACATCTTCAAGGAAATCAATCGCCGCGCCTAAGCCGATTGCTCCGGCAATAATCGGCGTGCCTCCTTCGAATTTCCAAGGAAGCTCTTTCCATGTCGAATCATACAATTCAACAAAATCAATCATTTCCCCGCCAAATTCCACCGGCTCCATCCGCTCTAATAAATCTCTTTTACCATATAATACGCCAATTCCGGTCGGACCGCACATTTTATGCCCAGAAAACGCTAGAAAATCACAATCAAGATCTTGAACGTCAATTTTCATATGCGGGGCGCTTTGCGCGGCGTCCACCACAACAACCGCCCCATGTTGATGGGCGATTCGCGCAATATCTTTGATTGGGTTAATCGTTCCTAACACGTTGGACACGTGGGCAACAGCAACGATTTTCGTGTTTGCCGTCACCGTTGCTTCTACATTTTTTATATCGATGGTTCCATCCGCTTGAAGCGGAATGTATTTTAATGTGGCCCCTGTCTGTTTGGCTGCCTGCTGCCACGGAATCAAATTGCTATGGTGCTCCATATACGTAATGACAATTTCATCGCCTTCCTGCAAATTGGCGCGGCCATAGCTGGCGGCAACGATATTTAACGCCGCTGTCGTCCCTCTTGTAAAAATGATTTCTTGTGTGGACTTCGCGTTAATAAATCGCCGCACTTTTTCCCGCGCCCCTTCGTACGCATCTGTCGCCTTTGTACCAAGCGTATGCACGCCGCGATGGACATTGGAATTGTACTGACGGTAATATTGATCGAGCGCCTCAATGACAGGAAGCGGTTTTTGCGACGTCGCGGCATTGTCAAGGTATACGAGCGGCTTGCCGTTCACTTCTTGGTCTAAAATAGGAAACAGTTTCCGTATCTCTTTTACATTCATGATTGAACTTTCCTTTCAATAACTTCAATCAATTGTTTTTTCACGCTTTCAATTGGGATCGCCTCAACAACCGGAGCTAAAAATCCGTGAATAATGAGGCGTTCTGCTTCATGTCTTGGAATACCGCGGCTCATTAAATAGTATAACTGTATTGGATCCACTCGGCCGACTGATGCCGCGTGACCTGCCATTACATCATCTTCATCGATCAATAAAATCGGGTTGGCATCGCCGCGCGCTTTTTCACTTAGCATCAAGACGCGCGATTCTTGTTGGGCGTTCGATTTCGAAGCGCCGTGTTCAATTTTTCCAATGCCGTTAAAAATCGATGTCGCGCTGTCTCTCACCACTCCGTGTTTTAAAATGTAGCCTTCCGTATGTTTTCCGTAGTGCACGACGCTCGTCGTAAAGTTTTGCACTTGCTCCCCGCGGCTGACAACAACCGTTTTCGTATCGCCAAATGAACCGTCGCCAATTAGGCGGGTGATGTTTTCGGAAACTGTATCGCCGTCGTTCATTAAACCGAGCGCCCATTCAATGCGGCCATCGCGTGCCGCAGTGCCACGGCGATTGACGTACGTTGTAACTCCTTTTGCCAAGTTATCGACAGCAGCAAAAAATACGCGGGCGTTTGTATTGGCAAACACTTCAGCGACAATATTGACAACCGCTCTGCTCGTTTCTTTCGTGGAAATATAGTTTTCCACATAAATAACACGGCTATTATCTTCCGCAACGACAATGACATGATTAAATAACGCGATATCATCGTTTTCTTGAATATATACCGTTTGCAGCGGAACATCGACTTCGACATTTTTCGGCACGTAGACAAACACGCCTCCATTTAACAACGCCGCATGCAATGCTGTTAAACGATGTTCGTCTACTTTGACGCCGTCTTTCATCAAATATTTTTGCAGCAGCTCTCCATGTTCGCGCGCCGCGGTGAAAATATCGGTGAAAATGACTCCTTTTGCTCTCAAGTCATCCGATAAAGATAGATACGCAGGAGTATGGTCGCGCTGCACATATAGGTTTTTTGTTTCCTCTCCTGCTTCAATCAGCGCTTTTACCGGCTCAGGCAATTCGTCTAACGAAGCATATGGCGCGCTTTCAACAACATGATTGGCAAATTGGGTGAAATTCCATTTGTCGATTTTCGTTTTATCCGGATTCGGCAGCGGCAGCTCTTCTGCTTTGGCAAGAGCTTGTAAGCGAAGCTGTAACAGCCAGTCCGGTTCACCGCGCCCGCTAGAAAACGCGCGCACATATTGTTGGTCGAATGGTATTTTTGTTTCTGTCGTCATAATACTCCTCCTAACGCTTACGCTTCTTGCTCAACCGTTTCGTCTTCGATGCCAAGTTCTTTTTTAATCCAATCGTATCCTTCCGCCTCAAGACGTTGTGCCAGTTCTGGGCCGCCGGATTTCACAATGCGCCCTTGCATCATGACATGCACATAATCCGGTGTAATGTAGTTTAATAAGCGCTGATAGTGCGTAATGATCAGACAGCCAAATTCGCTGCTGCGCATTTCATTAATGCCTTTGGCAACAATTTTTAACGCGTCAATGTCAAGACCGGAGTCAATCTCGTCCAAAATCGCGATTTTCGGCTCGAGCATCATTAATTGTAAAATTTCGTTGCGTTTTTTCTCCCCGCCCGAGAATCCTTCGTTCAAATAACGATGCGCCATATCTGGATTCATTTCCAAGAACGCCATTTTTTCATCCAACTTGCGGATAAACTTCATTAATGAAATTTCATTGCCTTCGCCAAGACGGGCATTAATGGCGGCACGCAGAAAATCAGCGTTCGTTACCCCGCTAATTTCGCTTGGATATTGCATCGCCAAAAACAGCCCAGCGCGCGCTCTTTCATCCACTTCCATTTCTAGCACGTTTTGCCCGTCCAATGTAATGCTGCCTTGTGTTACTTCATATTTTGGATGTCCCATAATCGCGGACGATAACGTCGATTTTCCTGTCCCGTTCGGACCCATGATTGCGTGAATTTCTCCGCCTTTTACTTCCAGATTCACGCCTTTTAAAATTTCTTTTCCTTCTACCGATACGTGAAGATCTTTGATCGTCAACACTGCCATGCAGAATACCTCCAATTTTCGCTGAAAATTGTATATATCAGTGTACCACTGATTTTCTTGCCTTTCATTCTCATTTTATTCTCATTACAATCTTATAACAAATGAAAAGTATTAGCAACCTTTTGGGCACAATCTCACTATGTTCATAGTGAAAATTATTATAATGGCAATTGCGTATTATTTTACACGAACAGCGTATTATTTGCGTGCCATCAACTTAGATCGGAAAAATTTACGTCACTAACAAATTTTTCAGACGCTATAAAAAAGACTCCTATGTCGGAGTCTTTTAATGGGTTTGAGATAATTCACGAATGCATTCTTGTACTAGCGTTACCGCTTGGCTCATCGCCGCGCCGCCGGCAAATGCAGCCGCTACCCCACACGCTTCTAAAATTTCTTGTTCCGAAGCCCCTTCGTCTAAACAGCCTTTCGTATGGTAAATCGTGCAATATTCATCTTGCGTAGCAAGGCTGATTCCCAAAGCAATAAGCTGTTTTTCTTTTTTTGATAACGCGCCGGCTTCAAAACAAGCTTCGGTGAAAGCATTGAAGCTGCTAGCAATTTCGGGGAGTTTCTGCGTAAACACGCCAATTCCCTCTTTATAATGGCGAAGAGCCGCTTCAACCGACGTATGTTGTTGCTGGTTCACTCCTTAACACCTCTTTCCATAATTATATCGGTGTTAGTATGCGTCAACTACCCAACGGCTAAACCTTGGGCTTGCAGCTAGCCTAATTGGCTGCCGCGTTCGGCTGGTTGACCGCAGCCCTGCGGATATTTTCCGCAGCCACGTTGTCGGCAGGGGCAGCGTACCCACAAGCGCGACAACAAAACTGATCCCTTGACGGCCTGTTTCTTTGGCAACATGTCCGCAAATCGGACAGGTGCGGGAAGTATTCTTCGGATGAACCAATACCACCCGAACGTCAGCGATCGCTGCTTTATACTCCATAAACTTTCTCAACTGATAAAAAGACCGAGAAGAGTGTTGACGACGCTGTTGCTAGTAGCAAAGCCGATGGATTTTCGTTTTGGAAAAGGTTCTGGAGCGAAAAGCAATCTCGCTAATATAGTTGCAAGCTTGGTTAAACCGTTTCATCGTTTCCAGCAACGCATGGAAATTGTTCAGGGGTTGGCGCTAATTTTATCTTGAGAGTGCAGAGCATTCTTCATTCACCTGCTTTTCTAAATTCATTATACTTATATTGAATAAATAATTCAGTATATATTGAAAATAAGAAAAATCCGCCTTCCTCCCACAGCTAAAGCCGTGGGCTTCCGGCGGGTGTTCTCATGAAGGAAAAAGGAATTAAAATATAGACGAATGGAAGGGAAACAAATGGGAAAATGGATTTCCATGTTCCTCATGATGATTATCATCTCTATCTTGTTATTTTTCTTGGTAGGGGCATTGTTGGAAGACGCTCAACCAACCGATATTGTTACCATCGTTATTTCGCTTCAATGCTCTTTGATCATTACGCTGCTGATCGCCATTCTCGAAAAGCTGCCAAAAAAGAAATAACGGAAGCGAATCGCTTCCGTTATTTTATTGTGCCGCTGGAATGACAGCGCCTTTATATTCTTTTTTAATAAAGTCTTGAATTTCTTTCGACTGCAACACTTCGACAAGCGTTTTAATTTCTTTGCGGTTTTCATCGCCTTTACGTACAGCGATAATATTGACATATGGGTTGTTTTTCGGCGACTCGACAGCAATCGGGTCTTTTGCAGGGTCCAAGCCAGCATCTAGCGCATAGTTCGCGTTAATCACGACCGCATCGCCTTCGCCGTTTTTATAAATTTGCGGCAGCATTCCCGCATCAACATCTGTTTTAAATTTTAAATGTTTCGGATTCTCGACAATGTCTTTCACTGTTGCTTTTGTTTTGTCCACGCCGTCTTTTAACTTAATCAATCCTTTTTCTTGCAGCATCGATAAAATGCGGCCATGGTCGGCAACCGAGTTGCTCATGATGATCGTCGCACCGTCTGGCAATTCTTCAAGGCTTTTATATTTTTTCGAATAAACGCCGATTGGCTCAATATGAATGCCGCCAGCGTTGACAAAGTCATATCCGTGTTCTTTTTTCTGCGCTTCTAAATACGGAATGTGTTGGAAATAGTTCGCGTCAATTTCTTTATCCGCCAACGCTTTGTTTGGCAATACATAATCTTGGAATGTAACAATTTTTAAATCAATGCCTTTTTCTTTTAAAATTGGTTTTGCTTTTTCTAAAATTTCGGCATGCGGAACATTGGAAGCTCCAACGACTAATTTTGTTAATTTCCCTTCTTTTTTGCCACCATCAGCGTTGTTATTGCCTCCGCATGCTGCCAATGCCAACACAAGAACGACGGCAAATAATGCACTAATCCATTTTTTCATATCGATTTCCCCCTTTTTATCGTTTATCTATTTTGGAAGTGACAAAGTCACCAATAAACTGAATGACAAAGACAATTACTAAAACTAGAACGGTAGCGACAAACGTGACATCGTTATGACTGCGCTGGAATCCTTCTAAATAGGCTAAGTTTCCAAGACCGCCGGCACCAACAACCCCTGCCATCGCCGTATATCCGACTAAAGCAATCGCCGTTACAGTAATTCCAGACACAAGCGCAGGCAGTGACTCTGGAAGCAGCACTTTCCAAATAATCGTTGCCGTCGATGCCCCCATCGCTTTCGCGGCTTCAATGACGCCTTTATCAATTTCACGGAGCGCAATTTCCACCATTCTCGCGTAAAATGGCGCTGCTCCGATAATCAAAGCCGGCAATGCCGCGTTGGCGCCAAGCATTGTTCCGACAACGAATTTCGTAAACGGGATTAACAAAATAATTAAGATAATAAATGGAATGGAACGGAAAACATTAACAATAGCAGCAATGATCATATTCACCAGGCGGTTCTCCCAGAGGTTTCCCTTTGACGTTAAAAATAAAAGCAGTCCAAGAATCGTTCCCAATATAAATGTCGCCACAACGGCGACGCCTGTCATATAAAGCGTCTCAACCGTAGCCGCCCAAATCATATCCCATTCTACGTTCGGCAAGAGGTTAGCGAGCATCCGTAATCACCTCCACTGCCACTTGCTGCTGGCGAATATAATCGATCGCGCGGGCCACTTCCTCTTTTTCCCCATCCATATGAACAAACAGCACACCGTAGGCGCCTTGATGAGTTTGTGAAATTTTCCCTTGTAAAATATTTGCATCCACTTGAAACTGACGCACAACATTGGCAATCAGCGGCTGTTCCGCAGCCTCTCCGACGAACGTCAATTGGATAACCGTTCCGTTCGGATATTTATCGAGCAGATGGGTAATCGTTTCTTTTGTTTCCTCCGGTTCAACAACCTGTTGCACAAACCGTTTCGTAATCTCTTGTTTTGGCTGCCGGAACACTTGCAGCACTTCGCCTTGCTCGACAATTTTTCCGTTCTCCATCACTGCGACGCGATCGCAAATTTTACGAATCACATGCATTTCATGGGTAATTAATACGATCGTCAATCCTAAACGTTTATTAATATCCACCAAAAGCTCCAAAATGGAATCGGTTGTCTGCGGGTCTAGCGCGGATGTCGCCTCATCGCACAATAACACTTTTGGATTGTTTGCTAACGCACGCGCGATGCCAACGCGCTGCTTTTGCCCGCCGCTCAGCTGTGACGGGTAAGCATGTTCTCTTCCTTGCAGCCCGACAAGCTGAATTAGCTCATCGACCCGCTTTTTCCGCGTTTCTTTCGGAATACCAGCAATTTCTAAAGGAAATGCAATATTTTCATGAACGGTTCTTGACCATAATAAATTAAAATGCTGGAAAATCATCCCGATTTCCTGGCGAGCCTTTCGCAATTCTTTTCCTTTAATATTAGCCATATCCCGTCCGGCAACAATGACTTTACCGCTTGTCGGTTTTTCCAATCCGTTAAGAAGACGGATGAGCGAGCTTTTCCCCGCGCCGCTATATCCGATAATTCCAAAAATTTCCCCTTCCTTAATTTGCAAAGAAACATTGTCGACTGCGGTGATCGACCCGCTTGCCGCTTCATATATTTTTGTCACATTTTCCAACGTAATCATGCACATTTTCACCTTCCTTCATCTAGCAGGCGGCTCGTTCCAAAAAGAAAACCTTTCTGCTCGAAGAGAACAGAAAGGTAATCATTACCATTCCGTCTCTTATCTCCCAAAGCAGATGCTTTGTGTGAATTGGCACCATTTCAGCGTATATGCTGACGGTTGCCGGGCTTCATTGGGCACATCCCTCCACCTCTCTTGATAAGAGCGCAACAATCATATTATTCAATTACAAATCTTCAATTAATTACAAATTAATTTACGAATGTGATTGTATCATCTTATGTCGAATCATGTCAACAAAAAAAATTTTTCTCCCATATTTTTCGGCAATCTTACTTTTATGATGAAACGGAAATATTCAAAGTAATCCACGTCGCAGCGGCAATGGTCTGCCCTAAATCCTCAATTCATTCATTGATGTTTTCCAATCCCAACAGACGACCAAATCCTCTGTTCCCCCCTTGATTTGTAATAAAAACTCTCTCTTGTCAGGGAGAGAAGGGGGACATGTTTTTGATCTTTTCGAGCCGTCTAGGTTCCTGGAATTAGCACCGTGTTAGGAAAATCAATTGCGGGATTGCACTGGGCAGCCTCTCCGCTTCTTGTAATCAAAGTTTTTTCTGAATGGCAGCACTATTTTCTGCGCCTATGAATTTTTTGCATAGGAAATTATGTGAAACATTATTTAACAAACATATCGATATGGCTTGGCTAAGTGAAGCAATGACTCCAACAATAACATATGCCGGAAACTTCCGGAAATACACACTTCTTTCAGGCGAATTTGCTGCTGCAATTTCATCCTTCCGCTTAATAGCGATTCCAATGCTTCTTTTGACCCGCGCACCGTTAATACCCGACGCTCGTCTACTTCCGCTTTTGGGCTGATTTGATGTTTTGAAATGGCCACGACTGCTGTTTCCGTTTCGCACTCAAAGCGAACGTACAGCTCTTCTTCCGGTAAAATCGGCAATAGATGATTTAATGTTTGCATTCGTTCGGCAAGTTGGCTGACTAGTTCACGCATATTCATTTTATCCGCCTCCCCTTTGTTTCATTTATTTCCATATGAGCGAAAATAATCCTTTAGAAAAAGCTCGACAAATCATTTAGAAAAAGAACAAAATTCCCGTCATTTCCCAAGAAATATGTCAAATGGAGGCAAAATAACTGCTGTTTTCAACGCGAGCGCCAAACACATCATGGGGGAGGGGAATCGTTCACAAATCGTCGATGAACTAGTCTATCTTTGGATTCAAAAAATCTAATGGCTGTTCGGCAACATCTCTTTTATTGTTTCATGCAAATAAGGAACAGAATGAAACGCATACCACTTTTTGACGATATTACCACGTTGAAATAAAAGAAGGCATGGAACGCTTTCAATTTTCCATGCAACCGCCCGCTTCGGTATATAATTAATATCCGTCTGGTAAAACGGAAGAAACGGAAACAATTCCTCGACTACTTCCAGCATCCGTTTGGCAAGCTGACAAGTGCCGCACATCGGCGTATATAAATAAAGGCAAACTACCTCTTCGTTGCGAATGACTTCATCGATTTCAAACGGCTCTATTTTTTTCATTGCCTATTCACCTTTTCAATAAATAATTCATATGCACATCAAAATTCGCACGCAATAATACTTGCGCAATATGCCAATTTGGCGCGGCTGCCACTTCGCGGTAGGCACGGTCAATATAAATATGTTCCGCTTCTGGAAACTCGCGGCGAAACTGCTTGCGTAATTTTTCGCCTGCTTCATCGGCATCGACTAATATATAAACGTCTTTATAATAAAGCTCGTCAATCAGCTCCTCCAGCCTGGCATCGCTGATTGTCCCGTTGGTGCAAATAATTTCCACCGGCTCATTTAGAATATTGGCGATTTTTTGTTTGTCAGAGCGTCCTTCGACAATAATCACTTTTTCGATTTCCGTCATAAACAATCACCCAAAAGTAAATGTCGTTGTACTATTATTTATATGACAACGGCGGCCATGGTTTCCGTCGCAGAAACGGGCGGGCGCCGCTTCATGAACCGCATCTTATAAAAACAAGAAGAAAGCAACGGCAGCACACCGTTGCTTTTAGCACCAACCAGCCTCACCGTCGCAATCGACATACTTTTGATCTGGCTCAACGGTGACGGTCATTTCCTTATAAATTTGTCCATTTTTCTGTTCATATCCACTTTTTAACTGCAACAAATGGCTTGCTTGTGAAAAAGGAAGATGGCCAATTTGCTCATTCCCCACATATAGTTCAACCGAATCACCGTTTATTTTGCCTATCACGCGATCGGTGATGTTGACTTGTCTTGTTTCTAATGCCATAGGAGCACCCCTTTTTGTCCATTCAGTTATGTATAGGGTGTCCATCCTTTTTATGATTCATGGCAGGAAGGTTTAACCTTCTTTTACCATTGCTTCATATTGCTCTGCTGTTAATAAATTATCGATCTCGCTCATATCTTTCGGCTCGACGACAATCATCCATGCTTTTTCATATGGGGATTCATTGACATACTCTGGATTGTCGTTTAATTCTTCATTGACTTCAACGACTTTGCCGCTGATCGGCGCATAAAGCTCGGACACCGTTTTGACCGATTCCACGCTGCCAAATGGCTCATTGGCGGTAATTTCCGTTCCTACTTCCGGAAGTTCGACAAACACGATATCTCCTAGTTCGGATTGCGCAAAATCCGTAATGCCGATGCGCACTTTGTCTCCTTCTACACGCACCCACTCATGTTCTTCTGAATAGCGTAATTCTTTCGGTGTATTCATGCTCGCATCCCTCCATATTGACAAAAAATATGCTCTTTTTCATCATAACCAATTTTACCAAAAAACTCACTGAATTCGTCTCATTCGTTGAAAAATTTTTCATATTGTTCCTCTTGGAACCCGACAAGGACATGATTCCCATCGGTTAAAATCGGCCGTTTGATCAACATGCCATCTGAGGCAAGTATTTCAAGAAGCTCTTCCTCGGAAGCGGTATTCACTTTTTCTTTTAACCCTAACTGCCGGTATTTCATACCACTTGTATTGAAAAATTTTTTCAACGGCAGCCCGCTTTTGCGATAAAGCTCTGTCAATTCCGCTTTTGTCGGGGGATTTTCGACGATATGCACTGCTTGTACGTCGATTCCATGTTCGTCAAGCCATTTTTTTGCTTTCCGGCACGTGCCGCATTTTGGATACCAATAAAACGTGAACGCCATCTTCACCCATCCTTTATATGCAAAGTACCAGGACAAGCCTGGTACTTTCCATTATTACACAATATAACGTTCGGCTTCAATGAGCGCGGCTGCGGCTTCGCGTTTTTTCGCAATGATGTTGATTGGCATGTAGCGTGTCAACTTTCGCAAAGCGGACAGCATCATGCGCAATGCGTCGCCTTCTTCCACGGCAATGAGCGTTTCTTTTGCATGGGCTTCGATTTCATTGAACGCTTCTTGGCAAAAGATTTGCGTATAAAGGATTTTTTGTTTGTTTTTCTCTTCTCCAGAGTTTTTGATCGCTTTTTCCGTGCGAAGCACCGCCGATTCCATCGCGTAAATATTCGCAACAATATCCGCAATATTGACTAAAATTTCTTGCTCTTCTTCGAGTTTCGGGCCGAATTTTTGTGCTGCCAATCCTGCCGCCATGAGCGCAATTTTTTTCGCGTTGCGCACTAAATATTTTTCTTGTTCAAGCACGCCGTCGCCGACTTCTTCTGGCGCGAGCATCATTAATTCTTCCTGCAGCTGCTGCGCTTTTTGCAAAAGCGGCAACTCGCCTTTCATCGCTTTTTTCAAATACATTCCTGGAACGAGCAGACGGTTGATTTCATTTGTCCCTTCGAAAATGCGGTTAATGCGGGAATCGCGATAGGCGCGTTCAATTTCATATTCTTGCATAAATCCGTAGCCGCCGTGGATTTGTACGCCTTCGTCCACGATATAATCCAATGTTTCCGTCGCAAAGAATTTATTCAGCGAACATTCAATCGCATATTCGGCAATCGATTTGGCGATTTCTTTTCCGTCTTTTGCTTTTTCTTTATCCAAAAGACTCATCCGCTCATCAAATAGACCGACTGTACGATAAACAGAGCTTTCGGTTGCGTACAAACGGGAAGCCATCGTCGCGAATTTTTCTTGCGTTAACGTAAATTGCGAAATTGGCCGTTTAAATTGCTGGCGCTGATTTGCGTATTGAAGCGTAATTTCAAGCGCCCGTTTCGCGCCGCCAACCGCGCCGACGCCAAGTTTATAACGCCCGATATTAAGAATGTTAAACGCAATCACATGTCCCTTGCCGACTTCGCCAAGCAAGTTTTCTTTCGGAACAGGAACATCCTGTAAAATCAACGTCCGCGTCGACGAGCTTTTAATTCCCATTTTCTTTTCTTCCGCACCGGTCGATACGCCCGGGAAGTCCCGTTCCACGATGAATGCGGAGAAATGTTCGCCGTCTACTTTCGCATATACGACAAAGATATCCGCAAATCCAGCGTTCGTAATCCATTGTTTTTCCCCGTTTAAAATATAATGAGTCCCTTCGGCGTTTAATTTCGCCGTCGTTTTTGCTCCTAATGCGTCGGAACCAGAACCAGGTTCTGTCAGCGCATAGGCGGCGATTTTTTCACCGGTCGCAAGCGACGGCAAGTATTTTTTCTTTTGTTCTTCCGTTCCGAACAGAACGATTGGAAGCGACCCGATTCCGACATGGGCGCCGTGGGAAATCGAGAAACCGCCAGCGCGCGCCATTTTTTCCCCAATCAACGCGGAGCTGATTTTATCCAGCCCTAACCCGCCGTACTCTTCCGGAATGTCGGCGCTAAGCAATCCGAGCTCGCCCGCTTTTCTTAATAATTTTACAGAGCGGTCAAATTCATGATTTTCTAAATGCTCTAATTGCGGAAGCACCTCATTGACGACATAATCTTCCGTCGTTTTCGCAATCATTTTATGCTCATCGGTAAAATCCTCCGGCGTAAATACGCGTTCGCAAGGAATATCTTCGATAAGGAAGCTCCCACCTTTAATCGCGTTTTCCAATGTTTTTGCCATTTTTGTACTCCTCCCCTAAATTTTATATCGTCGAGCGGCGAACTACGCCGCCCGCTAGATCCAATTAGATTAATTCAAATACTCCCGCTGCTCCCATACCGCCGCCAATGCACATCGTCACGATGCCAAATTGCACGTTGCGACGGCGCATTTCATAAAGTAGCGACAGCGTCAGTTTGGCTCCCGTGCAGCCAAGCGGATGGCCTAGCGCAATCGCTCCGCCGTTGACGTTGACTTTGTCTTCATCCAATCCAAGCTCACGAATGACTTGGATCGATTGCGAAGCAAATGCTTCGTTCAACTCGATTAATCCGATGTCGGAAAGCTCCAAGCCAGCTAGTTTCAACGCTTTCGGAATCGCCGCCACCGGGCCGATTCCCATTACTTCCGGCGGCACTCCGGCAACGGCAAACGAACGGAATTTTCCAAGCGGTTTTAAGCCGAGCGATTCTGCTTTTTCGCGGTCCATCACCATCACCGCCGCCGCGCCATCGCTCATTTGCGACGCATTTCCGGCCGTTACCGTTCCATTGATGGAAAATGCCGGACGAAGCTTGGCTAGTGCTTCCATATTCGTATCCGGACGGACTCCTTCGTCCTCTTCAAAAAGAATCGTTTTCTCGACTAGTTTGTTATTTTCAATTTTGCTTACTGTCACTTCGACGGGTACAATTTCCTCTTTAAACTTGCCTTCGCGAATCGCTTTGGCCGCGCGCTGATGGCTGCGCACCGCAAACGCATCCTGGTCTTCGCGGCTGACGCCATATTTCATCGCGACTTGCTCTGCCGTATGCCCCATCGACATGTAATATTCTGGCGCTTCTTCGGCCAGCTTGGCGTTTGGGCGAATGACATGCCCCATCATCGGCACTAAGCTCATCGATTCGACTCCGCCGGCAATCACCGTGTCGGAATGGCCAAGCATGACGCGCTCTGCCGCATACGCGATTGCTTGCAGTCCAGAAGAACAATAACGATTAATCGTAATCGCCGGAACCGTATATGGAAGCCCGGCAAGCGCTCCAATGTTCCGCGCAATGTTCAAACCTTGCTCCGCTTCCGGCATCGCGCAGCCAATAATTAAGTCATCGATATTTCCTTCATAATTTCCTGCGCGTTTCAACGTTTCTTTCACAACAAGCGCTCCTAAGTCATCCGGTCGTACATGGGCGAGCGTACCTTTTTTCGCTTTTCCGACCGGTGTGCGCGCTCCAGCTACAATCACCGCTTCTCTCACAATCTTCCCCCCTATTTTTCTCAAGCGTTTATTTCCAAGCGCAGTTCGCCAGCGATGACGCTTTCATCGACAACACTATTTTTCTCAGCGGTTATTTCCAAGCCTCCCCCAGCATTAATTGCGGAGCGGTTTGCCTTTCACAAGCATATGCTGCATTCTCGCTTGTGTTTTCGGCTCGCCGATCAAGCTTAAAAACGCTTCCCGCTCTAAATCGAGCAGGTATTGTTCGTCTACTTCCGTTCCGTACGGAACTTTTCCGCCGGCAATGACATAGGCGAGTTTTTTCGCGATTTTCAAATCATGCTCGCTAATATAGCCGGAGTGGAACATCGATTGCGCTCCTAAAAGCAATGCCGCATATCCTGTTTCCCCGACGACCGGCACTTTTTTGCGCATCGGCGGGCGATAACCTTGGTCATACAAGGAAATGACCGCTTGTTTCGCTTCATAAATCAAATGGTCGCTGTTCATCGTAATGCCATCGCGCTGGTTTAAAAAGTTCAGTTCACGCGCTTCTGCTGCCGAACCGGATACTTTTGCCATCGCAATCGTTTCAAATACTTTATTGGCGATTTTTTGCAAATCGAAATCAATGCCGTTTGGCAGGCTGTTTAAATGTTTAATATACAGCTCTTTATTTCCTCCGCCGCCAGGAATGAGGCCGACACCGACTTCCACCAGCCCCATATACGTTTCTGCCGCTGCTTGAATGTGCGCAGTGGCAAGACATACTTCCGTGCCGCCGCCGAGTGTCATCGCGAACGGTGCCGCTACAACTGGCTTCGGGCTGTATTTAATGTTCATCATCGCTTGCTGGAACTGGCGGACAGCAAGCTCAAGTTCAAAGTAGTTCTCATCTTGCGCTTCCATCAGCATCATCGCGAGATTAGCGCCGACGCAGAAGTTTTTGCCTTGGTTGCCAATGACAAGCCCTTTATAATTACGATCCACTTCTTCCAACGCATAATTAATCATTTGTACAATATCCGTGCCGATTGCGTTATTTGGCGAATGGAACTCTAATAAGGCGACGTCATCGCCAAGATCGATCAAGCTGGCGCCGCTGTTTTTCTTAATGACGCCTTTTTGCTCTTTTATGCGCTTAATGTGAACGGTTTTTGGATTCTCTTCAATAGGTTTATACTCTCCCCGGTCATAATAGAACACTTGCCCTTTTTCCAATTGATAAAAAGATGTAAATCCGTTGGCAAGCATATCGGTTACCCATGAAGGAATTTCCATGCCTTCCGCTTGCATTTTGCGAACGGATGGCTCAACGCCAATCGCATCCCACATTTCAAATGGCCCAAGCTCCCAGCCGAACCCCCATTTCATCGCCCGGTCGATGGCTACGATGTCATCGGCAATTTCACCGAGCAATTTCGCCGAGTAAAGCAGAGCTGGGGCGGTGATGTTCCAAAGGAACGTTCCAGCGCGGTCATCGGCATATACAAGCGCTTTCAACTTATTGGCTAATCCTTTTGCTTGCTTACTCATTTCCACCGCCGGAGTCGTTAATTTTTTGCGCGGCTCATATTCCAACGTTTCATAATTGAGCTCGAAAATCTCTTTTCCTTGTTTGACAAAAAAGCCTTGTCCGGATTTGCTGCCAAGCCAGCCTTTTTCCAGCATTGCTTTCATAAAGTCCGGAACGCGGAACGCTTCTTTTTCTTCCCCCTCGACTTTTTCGAAAACGTTGTTGGCAACATGAATAAACGTATCCAAGCCAACGACATCAAGCGTGCGGAATGTCGCGCTTTTTGGCCGGCCGATCAGCGGTCCAGTAATCGAATCCACTTCCCCGACGCTATATCCGCCTTTCATCATTTCTCTGACCGTAACTAATAAGCCGTAGGTGCCGATACGGTTGGCAATGAAGTTTGGCGTATCTTTCGCCATGACCACGCCTTTGCCGAGCACTTCTTCACCAAATGTTTTCATGTAAGAAACAACTTTCGGATCGGTATCTTTTGTCGGAATAATTTCTAACAGTTTCAAATAGCGCGGCGGGTTAAAGAAATGCGTTCCTAAAAAGTGCTTTTTAAAGTCTTCCGAGCGTCCTTCCGCCATCGCCTCAATGGAAATGCCGGAAGTGTTCGAACTGACGATCGTTCCCGGTTTTCTTACTTCATCCACTCTCGCGAACACGCCTTTTTTGATGTCTAAATTTTCGACAACGACTTCGATAATCCAGTCTGCTTCGGCGAGGCGGTGGAAATCGTCTTCGAAATTGCCGACTTCAATCAGCGACAAATTCGCCTTGGACATAAGCGGAGCCGGCTTTTGTTTCAACAGCTTTTGCAGCGCCTGATTTACAAGGCGGTTGCGCACTTCTTTATGTTCGAGCGTTAACCCTTTCGCTTCCTCTTCCTTCGTCAACTCACGCGGCACGATATCAAGAAGCAATGTCGGTATGCCTACGTTCGCCAAATGGGCCGCGATTCCTGATCCCATTACGCCGGATCCCAGCACCGCAGCACGTCGAATGCGTTTCACCATTCCTTTTCCCCCTTACCCATATTGAATGAATCATCATTCATTTTATCGCGAAAAAAAATGCGCCATGAAAATGATTTCTATACTAAATATAAAATATGTTAATAATTTTCGCAATATATAAACTTAACAATTTTTTCATTTATGACACCTTCTTTTTTTGGTGACGCTATAAACAGGGGGTGATACGATGGCAAGGCTGAAAAAAAATCCTTCGCAACGCGGAATTAGCGCGGCAAGCGTCAAAGGCAACGCTGGTCCGACGGTGGAAATGGACGGCGGCGGCAAACGCACGAGCCAAAATCAGCAATATAAGCGGCATAATATGCAAGGAGAATAACCTTCTCGATACAATGAAAAAACGCATCACGTACCTAGACACACCGTGATGCGTTTTGCTTTTCCTTCAGGCAAGTTGGAGAGGGGAACTTTCACACAACTCTTTTGGACAGCTTATTTGCGGAAAATCCCTTTTAACACAAAGGCGACGTTGGCCGGCCGCTCGGCGAGACGGCGCATAAAGTAGCCGTACCAGTCTGTGCCGTATGGAACATAGACGCGCATCGTATACCCTTCGCGTGCAAGCTGTTCTTGGCGCTCCGGACGAATTCCGTATAACATTTGGAATTCAAACTGGTTATTAGGGATGTTATATTCTTTGACAAGCTGCTTCGTGTATTCAATGATGGCATCGTCATGGGTCGCCACTGCCGTATAGTTACCATTTAATAAATGCATTTTAATGATTTTTTTAAAGTTTTCATCGACGTCTTTTTTGTCCGGAAACGCCACTTCCGGCGATTCCTTATATGCCCCTTTGACAAGGCGCAAATTCGGATGGTATTCCTTCAAGTCTTCAATATCCGCTGCCGTACGGTATAGGTACGCTTGCAATACCGTTCCGACATTATCGTATTCCTTTTTCAACTGTTTAAAAATATCGAGCGTTTTTTGACAACGGGAATAATCTTCCATATCAATCGTAACAAACACGCCGTATTGTTTCGCCGTATCCAAAATGCGCCGCATATTGCGCATCACAAGCTCGTCCGAGATATCCAAACCCATCGATGTCATTTTTAGCGACAGCTGCGAATTCAGCTTTTCTCTCCCGATCGCCTTAATCGCCTCAAGGCAGTGGTTCGCCATTTCGTTTGCTTCTTGCTCATTGTCGACAAATTCTCCTAAGTAGTCGACCGTCACAGCCAACCCTTTTTTATTTAATTGTTTAATCACTTCGACAGCCTGTTCGATCGTTTCTCCTGCAACAAACCGGGAGGCACCAAAGCGAAGACCATATTTTTTCGCTAATTTGGTTAATGTCTTATTTTTCGATAAAAACAAAAAAAAGTCGCGCATCAACTGCTCCATCATTGTACCCCCTTATTTCGTAAACGCATTCATATTTTTATTGTAACATGTTTTCTTATTGTTGAATATCTTTTTCGACAACATTCTCGCTGTGTATAGTTTTCCACAAAATGAACAATCTACAACTGAAACATTCATTTTGGAAGGGAGCATGATGTATGCAACAACAGATGAGCATGCAACAGCAAAACGTGATGCCGCAACCGCCGCAAATGATCTCAGCAAAGGACGCGATGTATTTTAACGACATGATGTCTTGGAATTTACTCGCCATGAAAAAAGCACATTTTTTTGCAGCCCAATGCCAAGACAAAGAAGTGGCGCAAGCGCTTGAAAAAGCAGGACAAATGCACCAACGTCACTATCAAAAAATTTTAAGCCACCTACAAAGTCCAAGCCAGCCTAAAATGACAATGCAATAACAATCAGGAGGAATGATCATGAACCAAAACCAAATTCAAAATCCAGAAACGCAAATACCAAAAACACCGCAAATGAACGACCGTGATTTTCTAAATGATATGTTAACGACGGAAAAATATATGGCTTCTTCATATGGCATATTTTTAAATGAAGCAAGCAACCAACAATTATATCAAGACATGATGAACATTTTTACCGAAACGCAAAATTGTCAACGTGAGCTGTTTAACTTAATGTTCAAAAAAGGCTGGTACAAACTTGAAGCTGCCGATCCACAAAAACTGCAGCAATCATATCAGCAATTCCAAGGATACACCAATCAATTCCCATATCAAAATACCGTTCAGTAATACTCGCTCGTCCTTTTGCAACAAAAAAGCCATGATTGCACACATCATGGCTTTTTCGCGTTCGCACGTGCTTCATCATTCAATCGTTTGATTTCAGCGATGAGCTGCTTCATTTGTTCCTTTGCCTCCGGGTAAAGCTCATTCCAATGTTTCGCAAGAGCCGGCATCGATTTTGCCACATGAGAATATAACGCCCATGCTTTTACTTTTTCTTTTAACTTTTCATTCGTTTGACCAAGCAACAGCTCTGTATATTTGTCCATGAGCGCCTCAAACTGCCGGAAAAACGTTTCATCCATGCCCTTTTCCTCCATACTTTTTTCAAACTTCTTACATTATAATAAAACAGGTGCATTCCTCCAAACAACAGGTGAAACAATTGCCCTGACAGAAAATGATATTCGTCACCGTAAATTCGCGATTATGTATGAAATTTCTCAGAGCTCCGACCTCCCAACTATAAAAATGATTGCCCCATTCAGCATGGAAAACCAAATAAATCGGCATGATACTCCCAACAACATTTGTAAAAAATTAGAAAGTTAAGTTGTAATTGAAAGGATAAGTCAATATGCTCGTAAACAAAAACCCCTCCACATCAAATAGAAATGCTTCATGAAACCATGCCTGTGATAGACCGATTCGATGACATAAAAAGCTCATATTGCCATTTTTTATTACAAAGCGTCCCGCATGGTGCGGGAGACGCTGTTTGTTAATACCAAAATACAACATACGGAGGGTATAGATAATACGGTCTTGGACGGAAGAAAAGCGGAAATGCTAGCGCACTACCGAGCAATCCGCCTAGAAAGCTGCCTAAAAACGGACCGCCGAAAAATGCTGGTGGATATACCATCACGATTCCCCCTTTACAAAATAGAACTGGACACCATTATGCTATGTTAATGAAGGACAAATGGAGCAAGGAATCAGCCTACTTTTTCATAAGTTTTTCATATGAATAATACGGATAGCCATCACTTTTGTAAAAAATTAAAGCCTGCCATGTAACCGGCAGGCTTAAGCAATGTTTATTACCACCATATTCCGCCATAAGGGAATCCGTAGCCATAGTAAGGATAACCAAAACCGCCATAGAACGGGGCTGTTAGCGCTCCACCCAACAGTCCGCCTAAAAGGCCGCCAAAGAACGGGCTGCCAAAACCAAATCCCCATCCCCATGGGCGACCAAAACCACCAAAGAACGGACCACCAAAGAATGGGCGGCCAAAACCAAATCCCCACGGACGGCCAAATCCCCAGATTCTTGTATCTTGTAAGCTTATATCGTTCATGTTCGTCTCTCCTTTGCCGATTATTTTGCTTCTTCCCTTCCAACATATGTAGGACAAACGCCAAGGGCATGGGCGATTGACCTTTTGGGCAAAAAAAATAGGCGCCTAGACTCGCTAGGCAGCAGTGAAAACAATTACCGAACGACTTTGGCCATTTCCGCGATCGAATCGAAGAGGATATGGACTGCTGTTTCCATCTGATCCTCTGCCATCGCTAACACGGGAATGAACGTGATCACCGGTCCGAGCGGGCGAATGATCAATCCGCGCTTTCGTGCTTCCAGAATAATGCGATGTTCGATCATTTCGGAGCGCGGAAAAATTTGTTTCGTGTTTCGATCTTGAACAATTTCAATTCCTACCATTAATCCTTTTTGGCGAATATCCCCAACAATTGGAATTTCATAAAGCTTCTCTAGCTTCTTTGCCAATATTTCTGCTTTTTTCCTTACATTTTCGACAAGATGCCGTTTTTCGATGAGCTCAATATTTTTTAAAGCGACAGAACAAGATAGCTGATTCCCCGTATATGTATGCCCGTGATAGAACGTCTTATCTTCATCAACGTCTCCTAAAAACGCAGCATAAACATCTTCTGTTGTCAATGTGGCGGCTAAAGGGAGATATCCTCCGGTAATGCCTTTTCCTAAGCAAACAATATCCGGATGGACATCCTCTTGCTCGCACGCAAACAGCGTTCCTGTCCTTCCGAATCCGACGGCGACCTCATCGCAAATAAGCAACACGCCATATTGTCGGCAAAGTGTTTCAACGCCTTTTAAAAATCCTTTTGGATGTGTAATGATGCCCGCAGCCCCTTGAACGAGCGGCTCCACAATCATGCCGGCAATTTCCTCATGATGGCGGGCCAGCACATCTTCAAGCTGTTGTAAACAATAGCTGACAATCTCCTCTTCACCGCCGTATTCGTCCATGCGATACACATACGGAGAAGGAACTTCGATTCGTTCAAACAACAGCGGCTTAAAAATGCGATGGAATAAATCCATTCCGCCGACACTCACAGCGCCGACCGTATCCCCATGATACGCTTCTTTTAAAGAAACAAATTTATTCTTTTTTGCATATTTAACTGGATCGATGTTTTTCCAATATTGGTACGCCATTTTTAACGCGATTTCCACTGCGGCGGCACCCGTGTCGGAATAAAACACTTTCGAAAGCCCCGGCCAAAGCTCAATCAGCTTTTTCGCCAATAAAATCGAAGGCACATTGGCCGACCCGAGCAATGTCGAATGCGCGATCGTTTCGATTTGCATGTGCAAGGCTTCATTTAGTTCAGGATCATTATGGCCATGGACGTTTACCCATAATGAGGCATATCCGTCTAAATATTTGTTTCCATTGACATCAAATAAGTAGCTTCCATTCCCTCGCTCAATAATCAGCGGATGTTCTTGCACATATGTTTTCATTTGGGTAAACGGGTGCCACACATACTCTTTATCCCATTGTTCTAACCGTTCATAACTATACCTCAACGGAAAGCACCTCCTGTAACAACTGCTTTTGCTCGTTATTCTTTAGCCAACGTTCCGCCATCGCCATCATCGTATACTTCGTCACCTTCGCAAGGGATGGCAATGTGGCGATGACCGGCAAACCTAACATTCTTTTTATTGTTTCAATATTATTCACATGAATGATGCTTTCGGCATTAAATTGATTAAAAATTAATCCAAGAATACGAATGTCCTGCTGCTGTGCGTAAGATACAGTTGTCACCGTATGATGAATCGCGCCAAGTCCTGCTAAGGAAACAATGATAATTGGAATGTTGTATTCTCTAATCAAATCGTTTGTCATATAAAATCCTTGTTCTTTCTCTATTAACGGGACCGCTAAGCCTCCCGCCCCCTCGACAAGAACGATATCATATTGACGTTTCCATTGTTCGATTTTTTCCGCTATCAATGCCGGGTCAATAGTGGTATTCGTTAATGTTGCTGCTAAATGCGGCGAAACGGCAGGTTCCATATAATATAGACCTTCTGATTGCGGCAGTCCCACAACCTTCTCGTACCAATATTGATCGGCAAACGAAACTCCATCTTCCGCTAAGCCGGTTTGAATGGGCTTAAATATTTTTACATTCAACCCTAATTTTTGGAAAACAAAGGCAAGAAAAGAGGTTGCCACCGTCTTGCCAATCTCTGTTCCTGTTCCGGTTATAAATATTGCTTTTCCCATTAGGAAACCGCCTCCTGATTGCGTATGACAATGTGAATACGCGGTAATATACGTGCAACAAGCACGGAACAAGCAGCACATAACAGTAGATCACCAGGTACAGGAAGCACAAAGCCAAACCATAACGTTTGGCCAATGGTAAGCGGCTTTTCCATGATCCATTTCATCGCCATGTATAACCAGGCGCATCCAAAGAAATAAACAACAAGAAGAGTAGATAAATTTGCTAAAAATATCGTTACTGGCCGGCGAAATTGAAAGACTTGCATCATCCATCCGTTGACATAGGCCCCCACAACAAAACCAATCAAATAACCAAACGTCGGCTGAAACACATAGCTAGGCCCTCCTCCTTCCGCGAACACAGGCGCTCCTGCAAGGCCGATAAGCACATAGACAAGCTGGCTCAGCATTCCAAGCTTCGGCCCTAATAAACATCCCGCCAAATAAACGGAAGCGATTTGCAATGTAAACGGCACATATGGAACCGGAACTTTGATAAACCCGCCAATGGCCGTAAGCGCGGCAAACAGCGCTGCTAACAAAAGCGATTTCGTTTTCATCTCTCTCCCTCCAATCCCATATTTTTTCTCTTATTTTGCCTGACAATCTATTTAATGTCAACCAAATTTTATATACAGGTTAACATATAGATAGATTTTCCTACAAATGGGGCGAAATCGCCGTGATAGGAATGGTTATAAAAAATAAAACGGCTAATCCTAGCCGTCGAGTCGAAGTCATATTATAAATTCCTTTTTCCGCTCCGTTTATCCTTTCTGTCAAAGAAATGAAACCACGCCAGAAACTTTGCTGGTCGCGTTTATGATTCGAGTGCCATTGATCCCTATTCCCTTACTTATGTTGAATAATCTTCATCCCACATTGACAAAGAATCGAATGTTTTAACCGGCGGATCGGCTGATGACATTGTTCGCAAATGATTTGTTTACGCATGTTTATACTCTCCTTTTCACTGCTATGAAATGATTATTGCTATCATTTATTATATATATTATTTATAAATAATCAATATTAAATAATAATAATTTTAATTTTATAAAACACATTAATTGGATGGAAACGGTGATAATGTTATAATAAAAATGAACAAATATTCTAACAAAAAGGAGGTGTAGACCTGGTTGCTAAAATCGTTGTCGTGTACGGACCGATGGAGGGAATGGTGCACGACAGGCGCCGTCGCTGACAGCGAGCCACGGAGGTGTCTTTCACAGCAGGTGAATGACAAGGGAAATTCCCTTCCTGATGGAACTCAGGGGTTTCCTGAGCGGCAAGCGGTGTTTCCTGGTTCCATCGCGATGAGTCGATTTTTATAGATTTTAGTAACCAGGTGAAACGATGTACGACATTGCCATTATCGGTGCTGGACCTGCCGGGGCAAGTGCGGCCATTTTTACCGCAAAAGCGGGAAAGAAGACGGTACTGATTGACAACGACAAAAGCATTACAAAACGAGCTTGGATTGAAAACCACTATGGGGTCATGGAAGCCACAGGTCCAGATTTAGTGGAAACAGGAAAAAAACAAGCGGTCAAATTTGGGGCGGAACTTGTGAATGATCAAGTCGTCAACATCCAAAAATCAGAAACGGGCTTTCGTGTAGAAACCGAAAATCAAACATTTGAAGCTAAACATGTTATTTTAGCAACTGGCGTGGCAACCGACCTCGCTGAAACAATTGGCGTGAAAACAAAACCAGGAACAGAGCCGCGTATTAAAACGGTTATCGACGTGGATGCCGCTGGACGCACCAACATTGAAGGAATTTGGGCAGCGGGAACAGTAGCTGGCGTCAGCGTACATACGATCATCACCGCCGGCGATGGAGCGAAAGTGGCCATTAACGTCATTAGCGAATTAAACGGCGAACGTTATGTCGATCATGATGTGTTAAAATCAAAATAAAAAGCTGCCCACAAATGTGGGCAGTTCTTTGTTATTTCTCTGCGATGCTCCCCTTCGGCAATAACGAATCCCCTTGCCCCTTCACTTCCCCAATGTTATAGATCACCCGCTACATACAAGCTATATTAAAAACATTCGCTAATTATCAGGTAAAATCAGATCTATCAAAAAGACTTCCGATGAATTCATCGAGCAGAAGGAGCCATCCTCCTTCTACGCAGAAGCTTCTTTGATGGAGACAGTAAGAAACTCCCACCTTTTCATGGAATGAAGGTGGGAGGGATTCATCGAAAAACTCCCTGTTGATCCATATAACGGGCAATCATTTTTGCACGTTTTTGTGGATGGGATTCTTCCTTTTCTAAGACGTTAGCTAGCATTTTTACCGCTTCTACAATATACGGTCCTTTGTTCAGCATGACACACTGCGCTTTTTGTCCTAGCGATACGTCTGATATTTCGGCGCGGGCAGGCACTCCTTTCTTCGCTAGATTTTCAAGCACTTGTGTTGCCCAAATCACCGGAACATGGGCGGCTTGACATAATGCGAGAATATCATGCTGTACGATAGACATGTTTTCAAATCCAACCTCAATCGCTAAATCTCCGCGGGCAATCATCACTCCAAACGATGGAAGCGTTAACCCTTCCATCAAAATACGAGTAAGGTTGTGGAGTGCTGCTCTTGTTTCAATTTTAGCAATGATGGTCAGATGTGATGAACCTTGTTCTATCAAAATGCGATACAGCTTTGCTACATCATGGGGAGTATGAACGAATGATAAGCCAATCATATCTGCATATTTACAAATAAAAGGAATATACTGCAAATCTCGGTCTGTCAGTGATGAAACAGTTAAATGCATCAATGAATCCGGAAGATTGATCCCCATCCCTTTTTTTATCATTTTGTTTTTTCTTCCAGTTGAAATAACTTTGGCTTCTATATATTTATTTGTTACGTTTTGGATCATAGCGAAAATTTTTCCGTCATTAAAGTAAAGCCGATGCCCTACTCGCACATTACGTAATGCTTTGGGAAGCGTTGTCGTCAGCTTTACCGCATCATCCATTTTCGCAGCCCCGAAATGTGTGCGATCGAAGTAAATTTGAAGGCGGGTTCCTTTTTTGACAATCGCTTTCATGGGAATCGGTGTGACCGACTGCAGCAACAAAGAAAAACGTTTATGTTTGAACCAAATCCCTTTTTGAATATATGCCGTGTTTGAAAGCTCGACTTTAAAACAAGAAGGTGCAATGACATCAATTACCTTCAGCCTTCTCTTTCGCCCGCGAACATCGATAAACACTAGTTCATCTCCGCTTACCATCGTAATACTCTCATTCGTTGCTACTTCTAAAACAAACGACACATCACTTTGCTCTGACGGAAAAGATAACGGGGGGTGAAGATATAGGAACCCCGTAACGGGCTGGATTGGCTGGCCGTATTCATCTTTTCGAACTGACAGTTTTACCGGATAGGTATTCGATACAATGCTATCTACCCGAACTTTTGGACCCGGCAAATCCATATAAATGCGGCATCTCTTTTCCCATTGTTGTTTTTTTTGAAGCCGTTCTTCTGCTTGACGAACACCCTCAATGATTTTTTTCCATATTTCCGGTGAACCATGAGCGCAGTTGATTCTGGCAACATCCATGCCATGCAGCAACAACTGTTCCATCACTTCGGGCTCATCGATTAGTTGCTCATCCAGTGTCACCATGATGCGCGTTCGTCGAGAGCGCCGGTCTTCTCCCAACACCGTTCGTGCTCGCTCAGCGATCAGCTGTTTTGCCTGCTGTCGAGTAATTTTTCTTATATCTATATCCTGAAATGCAGGCGCCTGCAAACGTCTCAATAAAAGTTCAATACTTGAAATGATATGGGACTCGTGTCCATAGATGGACGATAATCCTTCCTCTTCAATGGCTTGAATGAGATCATGGGACATCATTTCTTTTACGTATAAATATGCCAGCAAATTATCCCTACTTTCTTCATGTGACGAAAGCGGAAACTGTGTTCTTTTTTGTTTGATCCATTCGGTCATTGACTGATATATGTTCAATAACCTGTTCCCTAGTATATGTTCGTTATTGGTGAATTCATCCACGAATCCTCACCTCAGTTGGTCAATAGAAAAAGATGGTTATAATATTATATATTCGCAACTGAATCATAAAATGAACCTAACGCATTATTTATCAAATTGGCTGATAAAAATAAATATTAAAAAAAATAAAAACTGCCCCTTTCCGGGCAGTTTTTGCTTCTTATTCTTTGGCAACGCTTCGGTATTTACCTTCAAAGAATAATAGCGGATCTCCCGCTTCATCCTTCATCAAGATGTCTGTCACTTCGCCAAAGTACAATGTATGATCCCCCGCTACATAGGAGCTATGCACATTACATAAAATATTGGCTAAGGCATCAGGCAAAATCGGATGCCCGTTTACCCATTGGAAATCTACTTTTCTATCTTCTTTTAGCTGTCCGGCAAACAGGCGGGAAAGATCTTCTTGCTCTCTCGCCAAAATGTTGACGGCAAATTTGCCCGTTTGCTTGACAATCGGATTCATCCGTGCCTTTTCCCCGATGGAAACCACCACTAACTTTGGGTTTAAGGAAACGGACATAAAGGCGTTGGCTGTCATCCCTTTGACTTCCCCTTGAAATTCCGTAGTCACCACCGTCACACCCGTGGCAAATTTCCCCATCGCGTTGCGAAATGTACGATCGTCCATTTTTTACTTCCTTTCTCTTTAATTATTAAACTTAAAACAGAATAAATGATAAACGGCACGATACGGCAAGCACCAATAGAATGGTTCTTTCACAATAATAATTATTACTATATTAACACTGATTTGATCTGTTTTGTAAAGATCATTCCTGATATGTTTAAAAGGAAACGTCCTTTTCTCCACAGAAGCGGGTTGAAAAAACGGATGATTCATCTACGCTATTTAGCAATGTTATATTCCTTTTTGTTTTGCATGCCTAAATAAGCTTTTTTCACTCGTTCATCGTCGAGAAGTTCAACCGCTTTTCCTTGCATCATAATTTCGCCGCGGTCTAGCACACAAGCATAGTCGGCAATTTGCAACGCCGCGCGTACGTTTTGTTCCACCAACAAAATGGTAGTGCTAAATTGATCGCGCAATTGTCTTAATAGTTTCATTATCTCTTTTACAATCAGAGGAGCGAGACCTAAAGACGGCTCATCCAACATCAGTAATTTTGGTTTCGCCATTAATCCCCGGCCGATGGCAAGCATCTGCTGTTCCCCGCCGCTTAGCAATCCGCCCGGCCGGTCCAGCATCGTTTTTAGCTTTGGAAAAACTTCAAGCACATGTTCATAATCTCTCATCACTTGTTGAAAATCATTCCGATATCGATGATACGCACCCAGCAGTAAATTATCTTTGACGGATAAATCACCAAAAATTTGCCGGCGTTCCGGGACCAGACAAATCCCTTTTTTCACAATTTGTTCGACTTTTCCATAAGGGAGTGGTTCATTTTCAAAAATAATTTCTCCTGCTTTTGGCGAATATACTCCTGCAATCGTTCCCAGCAACGTGCTCTTTCCCGCTCCGTTGGCTCCTACAATCGCTACTATTTCACCTTTGCCGATTTGCAAGCAAATCCCCTTTAGCACATGCAAATGGCCATGGTATACATGTAAATGATTCAACGTCAGCATGAAGCCCCCTCCTCTTCCCCCAAATACGCTTTAATGACATCCGGATGTTGGGCAATTTCTTCCGGGCATCCCTCCGCTATTTTCTTTCCATAGTCTAATACAATGACGCGGTCGGCAATCGCCATCACTATTTCCATATCGTGTTCAACAAAGAGAAAGGTCATGCCGTTGTTTCTCATCGCTAATAAAACGTCCACTAGCTTTTTGGACTCTTGCGGGTTTAATCCGGCCATCGGTTCATCTAATAAAATAAGAGAAGGTTGGGAGGCGGCTGCTCTGGCAATTTCCACTAACCGCTGGGTTCCGTATGGCAAGATGTCCGCTTTTTCAAAAGCAAGATGGGCGATGCCAACTTGTTCAAGGCAAGCCATCGCCTGTTTCAATGCTTGTTTTTCTTCTTTGAACACCTGTGGCAAACGAAATCCAGCACTGAATATTCCTGTTTTCAGACGCGTGTGCATTCCGACCATCACATTTTCGATGACGGTCATGTTCATAAACACCTGAAGATTTTGAAATGTTCGCGTTATGCCTAATGCTGCAAGCTGATATGGCTTTTTACCGGTGACGGACATCCCTTTGAAAAGAACAGAACCGCTTGTTGGCGGAAGAATGCCGGTAACAATGTTAAACAATGTGGTTTTTCCCGCTCCGTTCGGCCCAATGATTGCGACGATTTCTTGGTCACGGACGCAAAAGGACACATTTTGTACCGCATGAACCCCACCAAACGATTTCGACAATTGCTCGATTTCCAACAGTACACTTTTTTTCATCAATGCTCGCCTCCCACCGAGCCAGCATTTTCATTTTCCGCCACCAACATCGGCTCCTTTCTGTGCCTTGATGTCGACGATGCTCGTTTCAACACCTTTGATAAAGAATGAGATAGCCCATTTGGCATGTAAATAAGAATAATAACAAGCAAAAGTCCGAAAAAGACAATTTCAAATTCGCCGCCTGCATTGGGAATAAACATTGGAACCATTTCCTTTAGCAGCTCCCCCAAACATACATACACCGCTGCGCCGATCAAACCGCCCCAGACGTTCCCGGTCCCTCCGATGACAACCATAATTAAAAAATAAATAGAGGGAACAATTCCAAATAGATCCGGGTTAATAAATGTAACATAATGTGCATATAAACTGCCGGCAACAGACGCGTAAACAGCGCTGATCATAAAGATTTGCAGCTTATATTTTGTAATGTTCACCCCCAGAGAATTGGCCGCTATCTCGCTTCCATGAATCGATAGCAGCGCCCTTCCTACCCTTGAGCGAACGATATTACGGGCAAAAAGAACGCCAATCAAAGCGAAAATCCATACAAGGTAATAAAACTGAAAATCTGTTTGCAAAGGGAATCCAAATAGCTGAATGGGCGGAATGCCAAAAAATCCGTTTAATCCCCCTGTAATACCTTTCCACTCTTTAAAAAAAGTAAATACAATGATACCAAACCCTAACGTAGCTAACGCTAAATAATGTTCGCGCAGCCGGAAAGCAGGGATGCCGACAATAAGCGCCACCATCGCCGCGATGGCTGCTCCTGCCGCCATGGCAAGCCATGACGAAACACCCGCATGTGCTGTTAAATAAGCGGACGTATAAGCACCGATTCCATAAAAAGCCGCCTGCCCTAGCGATATTTGTCCGGCATATCCCATGAGCAATGTCAGGCCAGTGCTTACAATCGTATAAAACCCGACCATAATAAGCGTGCTTAACAAATAATTATTCGTTGAAAAGATAAGGGGAAGACCAAGCAATAAGACCGTAAACAGCAGTGACCATTTTGCATTTCCGGTGTGGATTCTCTTTACATCTAGTTTCATACCGCTTTCCCCCTATACCCGTTTTCCCGACATCTTGGCGAAAATGCCGTTTGGCATGAAGAACAGCACAAGCAAAAGCAATCCGAAGCTGATGGCATCTTTATATCCCGAGGACAAATATCCTTCTGTAAACGCCTCTAAAATGCCGATGATAAAAGCACCGGCAATAGCGGCAGGCGCATTGGTCAGCCCGCCAATCACCGCGGCGATAAACGCCTTTAGCCCGATCATTACTCCCATGTCATACGAAGCACCGGAAACAGGCGCAATCACAATTCCGGCCAACGCCCCGAGACCCGCGCTGACCGCCACGGCCCCCAATGACATTTTGTGCGGCTCGATCCCCATCAGGCGAGCGGCGAATGGATTCACCACACAGGCGGTTACCGCTTTTCCTATATAGGTTTTATTAAAGAAAATATATAAAGCGATGAAACTGACTAAAGAAATGGCAATCGCCCATAGATTTTGCGTTTGAATAACGGCGCCAACGACGTTTAAGGAGTGATTTCCCGTAAACGGACGCAAGGCATATGGCTGCGTGCCCCAGATAAAAATGGCAATTCCCCGAAAAACAAAGGCCGCTCCAATAGTAATGATGATTAACGTTGCAATCGATGAGTTTCTCGCTGGATGAATCGCTAATCGTTCAAATAATCCCCCTACCGCCATTACGGCAACAACGCTAAGCAATATAGCGATGACAAAGGGAATACCGCTGTTGACAAACGTGATGCAAAGAAGCGCACCAAGCATCGCAAAATCGCCCTGAGCGAGGTTTAAAATGCCGGTAACGCTGTAGGTAATGACAAACCCAAGCGCCACTAAAGCGTAGATGCTGCCTACTGTCAAACCGGAAAAAAGCAGCTGCACGAACTGGCTCCATCCATCCATGTCCCGCTCCCTCCCTTTCATCAAAGGTAAAAGAAAGGGAATTAGCTGTCTAATTCCCCCTATTGCGCACATTTACTCCGCAAGCACAAACTTTCCGTCTTTGATCTGCACCATTACTAAACTATCCGCAGTTAATCCCGTATGATCGTCTTTCTCCATATTAAAGACTCCCGATATCCCGACAAATTTTTTCGTATTTTCCAATGCTTTTCTTATTTTTTCTTTATCTGTTCCTCCTTCTTTAATGGCATTCACTAATAGATGGAACGCATCCCACGCATGTCCGCCAAATGTAGTTGGTTCATAGTTATACGTTTTCTCAAAATCTTTCTTATACTTCAGCAGCGTTTCTTTTTGCGGGTCACTATCCGGAAGCTGTTCTGCAACTAAAATACGTCCGACTGGAAAGATTACTCCGTTCGCTGCTTCCCTTGCTAAATCGATAAAACTCTTCGTGCCAATGCCGTGGCTTTCAATAATCGGTGTAGTAATGCCTAATTGATGAATATTTTTTGTAACAACTGCCGATTCTTGCGCGGTTCCCCATACGATAATCGCTTGCGGGTTGGCTTTTTTCACTCTCGTCAGCATCGCTTTTGCATCGTCTACGGTCGCCTCAAATTCTTCTTCGATGACCGCTTCGACGCCATAATCCGGAGCAAACCGTTTAAATTCATCATGTCCGCTTGTTCCATAGGCATTAGCAACATTCAGCCATGCCACTTTGGTCAAGCCTTGTTCTTTCAAATAGCTTAATAATTTATTAATGACGATATCATCACCTTGGGCGGTTTTAAACGTCCAGTTTCGCGGAGAATGATCATTCGGATTGACAATTTGCTTGCTAGCAGCGAGGGAAATGTACGGAATGCCTGCTTTTTCAATTTGAGGAATCATCGCCAGTGAATTGCCGCTAATCGTGCCACCAATAATAGCTGTGACTTTCTCTTGTTCAATCAATTTCTTCGTCGATAATACCGCCTCATTTTGATCGGACTTATCATCGTATGCAATGAGCTCTATTTTTTTGCCGTCAATGCCGCCCTTTTCATTCCATTCTTTGACGAGCATCTTGATCGTTTCCATCTCCGGCTTGCCTAATGGCGCAGCGCCCCCGGAAGCAGAGAAGATGCCGCCAATTTTAATCACTTTCGCTTCAGAACCGCTCGAAGGTTCCTTCCCACACGCAACAAGAATAACAGCGAATAAAAGAAATACCGCAACGGAGAAAAATTTTCTCATCTTTTCTCCAATCCCCCCTTGAAATAATTTTTGACAACGCTTTCAAAAAAACTTATGCACAGCCGGTTGACACCAATTCTGCATGAACAGAGAGGTAAAAACGAACATGGCAGAAAGATTCAACTTTTTATATAGGAAATGATATATGAATGAATGCAAACAAAACTTTTCACTCCTCATTCCACTAAAGCATGATCTGCTTTAGTGGAATGAAGAAGAGGCTAGCGTTGTTTAAAGGCTTCAGCCGTATTTAACTTATGTTGGCGGACAAAGTGTTCAATCTCATTCGGCGGCGCTTTTTCTTTTAATAAACGAACAATTTCCGTATGCTCTTTAATCGATTCTTTCGCCCGTTGCGGCACAAAGGTGAAACCATAGGCGCGGATTCGTCTCATCCGCTGCCAAATTTGCTTAATTTGCTCCTCTAAATACGCATTGCCACAATGTTCGTAAATAAGGGAATGAAACTCGTAATTCAGTTCGCTAAATAGCTCAAACTCAAATTCGTGCAGCGCCTGCTCCATTTTTTCGTTTAATTTGGTTAGCTGCTGAATCGTCCCCTCCTTCATATTGCTTGAGCTCAGCGCTGTGGCGTATCCTTCCAATACCGCGAGAACCGATAACGTTTCTACATATTCTTTCTCGTTAATATTGCTGACGACGGCGCCAGTGTAAGGTTTATACTGGATCCATCCCTCTGCTTCGAGCTGGCGGATCGCTTCGCGAACCGGAATGCTGCTTAAATTCAGCTCTCTGGCAATTTGATCAATGACAATCCGGTATCCCGGTCCGTAGACGCCGCTTTCGATCCGAGAAAGAATATATTCATAGGCAATCTTCGTTTTGTTTTTTACTTTTGCTTCCATACTATCATCATAATACTATATGTGATATGCTTACAAGCACGCCTTTTCATCGCCGTTCGACAGAAGCGGTGGAAGGCTGCTTCGCTTTCCCGAATTTCGGAATTGGATGGTCGCCGATCGCCACATGAACGACTTGCACTTCCGTGTAAAAATCAAAGCTGTAATGCCCGCCTTCTCGGCCAAGCCCGCTGTACTTCGTGCCGCCAAACGGGATGCGTAAATCTCTGACGTTTTGTGAATTGATCCATGCCATGCCGCTTTCGAGCGCCTGGGCGATACGATGGCCGCGTTTCATATCGTTCGTCCACACGTATGCCGCCAGTCCGTATTTCACATCATTCGCCATGCGGATTACTTCTTCTTCCGTTTCAAAAGACATGACTGCCATTACCGGACCGAAAATTTCTTCCTGCGCCACTTTCATGTCATTGCGGCAGTTTAGCAGCAGCGTAGGCGGAACAAAGTTTCCTTTTTTCAGCTCCTCTGGCACGCTTGCCGCATACACTTCCGCACCTTCCTGCTTGGCGATCTCGATGTAGTTGACAACCCGTTCCCAATGATCGCGGTGAATCAGCGGTCCGAGTTCGGTCGCTGGATCCATCGGGTCGCCGATCACAATATTGTTTACCCTTTCTTTTAGCTTCTCGACAAACGAATCGTAAATCGATTGTTCGACAAACAGGCGGGAGTTGGCGGTGCATCGTTCGCCGTTGAGGGAGAAAATGCCCCAAACTGCCGCATCAAGCGCCCGCTCCAAATTGGCATCCGCAAACACAATTAGCGGCGATTTTCCGCCAAGCTCCATCGATGTCTTTTTCAATGTATCGGCACTGTTTTTAATAATTTCCGCCCCTGTTTTCGTTTCGCCGGTGAAGGAAATGAGGCGGACATCAGGATGGGCGACAAGCGCGGCACCTGCCGTTTCGCCAAAGCCGTGGACGACGTTAAACACTCCCTTTGGCAGCCCCGCTTCGTGGATGATTTCCGCCAGCTTGTTGGCCGTAAGCGGTGACCATTCCGCCGGCTTCAGCACCACCGTATTGCCGGTCGCGAGCGCCGGCGCCACCTTCCACGTCTCGAGCATAAACGGCGTGTTCCATGGCGTAATCAGCCCGGCGACACCAACTGGTTTATAAATCGTATAGTTAAGAAATTGTCCATCGACATGATACGCCTCCCCGACCATGCGGGTTTTTACCATTTCGGCGTAAAAGCGAAAGTTTTCCGCCGCGCGGGCTGCCTGTTTTTGCGCCTGGCTGATCGGAATCCCCGTATCTAGCGATTCCAAGTAAGAAATGTCATCCGCGTATTTCTCGATAAGATCAGCGATGCGTAAAACGTATTTCATTCTTTCATGAACGGACATCGTCCGCCACGGCCCATGTTCAAACGCTGCTTTCGCCGCACGGACCGCCGCGTCAATATCCTCTTTGAATCCTTCTGCGACTTGGTTAATCGGCTCATTCGTAAAAGGATTGATATTTTCGAAGCATTTTCCTGCGGTTCCTTCGACAAACTCACCGTTAATATAATGAAGCACATTGCTTATTTTGCTTGCCATATATTCCCCTCCTGGCCATTATCGCTTTCGGTAGCGCTGATGAATATTATTATGCTTGTAAGTCCCTGCTTCACTAAATTCATATAATTCTAGAGACAAAGCCAAATAACGCTTTTCGAACAATGGAGCGAAATGTTCTTTCATCACGCGGAATATTTCTTCGCATACCGCCCGTTTATCTTCCTCCGAGCGGCCGGCGCCGATTTTCAGCGTACCATGCACAAACGCGTCATCCTCCGTGCCGTCGGCAACGTAATATTCTTTTAATGGTATCGCCCGTGAGCGAATGCCGCCGATCGGAAACAAATCGCTACGTGAAATCAATACTTCATGAATTTTCCGCAATAGCTCGCGAATATTCGCTTCTTCGCTAAGATTATCGGTATACTCTAAAATGAAATGAGGCATCGATCCGTCTCCTTTGCTAGACAACGTAATTGATTAAACGGCCGATTCGCTCAATTTCCGTTACCACCTCATCGCCACTCTCTACGTTCACCGCTCCTTTCGGAGTGCCCGTCAGAATGATATCTCCTGCTTGCAATGTCATAAAGCTGCTAATATATTCAATCAAAAACGGAATCGTAAAAATCATGTCGCGCGTATTTCCTTCCTGCACGATGTTTCCGTTCACATATGTCCGCAGCATCAAGTTCATGGGATCGTCCACATCAGCTTTATCCACGATCCATGGTCCAAGCGGCGTCGAAGCATCGCGGTTTTTCACGCGGAAATTGGGTCGATAATAATTTTCTAAATAATCGCGAACCGCATAATCATTGGCAACGGTATAGCCGAGCACGTAGTCGTACGCCTCTTCGGCCTTCACATTGCGCGCCGTTTTGCCAATCACAACGGCGAGCTCGCATTCGTAATGCATAAACGTCGCATCGGCGGGTCTTGGCGTCTTGCTGCGATGGCCGATTAACGTATTTCTTCCTTTGAAGAAAAGAAGCGGCTCTTTTGGAGCAGAAAACGACAATTCGCTGGCATGATCGGCATAATTTAGCCCGAGCGCAAAAATGGTGCGCGGTTCTACAGGAGGAAGCCACACTACTTCCTCCTCTTTTACAACCCAGCCGTTAGGCAAACGAAGCTGCCCGTTTTCTTCAACGACCGCTTCACAAACCGCTCCGTTAAACGCTATGCGTGCACGTTTCATCATATCCTGTCTCCTTTACCCAGTCTCCTTCCGGAACAATGATATTTTCCAAACTTCCAACTCCTTCGATTTCAATGCGCACATGGTCGCCCGCCTGCACAAGCGGCGCATCATCCGGCACGCCGACAAGCAGCACATCGCCTTTGTACAACGTCATAAATTCTGTAATCTCTTCTAAAAGGGTAGCGATCGGGCGCAACAAGTTTTTCGTATTATCCCGCTGGACTAACTGTCCATTGACAAAAACACGGATATCCAGTTCATCTGGATGATCTATCTCATTTTTTTCGATAATCCATGGTCCGATCGGGGCAAAACCGTCCCTTGCTCGCTCTTTGACAGCTGGACGGTAAATCGCTTCATGCGGGATCGCGACATCGTTGACGATCGTATATCCGGCAATATAATCGAAAGCCTCTCCTTTACGGACTTTTGTGGCGGTTCGGCCGATGACCACTCCGAGCGCTCCTCCGACTTGCAGCTGATACACCCCTTTTGGGAGCGGCACGCATCCGCCATGCACGTTGATCGTATTGGCCGGTTTCATATACAAAATGGGAGCTTTAGGCGGTTGATGATATGGCGGTTTGGTCATTTGTTCGCGGAATTTTTTCCATTCGTCTTTATAGTTTAAAAGCACACCGTAAATCGCGCCGATTTCCGGTGCTTCCCATTTTAGCCGGCACGCATCGTATTCTTTTCCATGAATCATAACCGTATTCTTTTGGACATTTACTTCGGATTCCATCGTATGAGGAATGCCGGTTAGGCGAAAAAACGCCTTAGCCATCTTGTTTCACCACGCTTTCGCCGTTACGACGTTACTTCGGTTAACAGCCCGTATTTCACCAATGTTTTCCGGATTTTTTCTTGATTTTCTTCACTCGGCAAATCCAGCGGCAAGCGCAGTTTCGGTGTAATTTTTCCCATCATTCCAAGCGCCGCTTTCACCGGACCCGGATTTGTTTCAATAAATAGCACATCATTTAGTTCCATCAGTTCAAAATGAAGGTCTTGTGCTCGCTTTACATCACCTTCGAACCAGGCGTTATGCATTTGCGCCACTTTTTCCGGAACGACGTTGGCCGTGGCGCTGATCGATCCCGCACCGCCAATCGCCAGCATCGGATAGCATAATAGCTCAATGCCCGAGAATAAGAGAAAATCTCTGCCGCAATACAAAAGAACGCGGTTGACATGTTCAAAATCTTTATTCGACTCTTTCGCGCCGATGATATTTGGGCAATCCTCAACCAAGCGCGCCATCGTGCGCACTTCTAAATTAACGGCTGTTCTGCCGGGAATGTTATAAATAATAATCGGGATATCGACCGCATCGGCAATCGCTTTAAAATGTTTATAAAGCGCGTGCTGGGACGGGCGGTTGTAGTAAGGAACAATGACCATCGCTGCATCCGCCCCGATTTCCTGCGCGAATTTCGTCAGTTCCAGCGTTTCGTCATGATTGGTCGAACCGGTTGCCGGCACAAACGGCACCCTTCCATTAATCGCCTTTTTGGCCGTTTCCATCACTTTTTTTCTCTCTTCCAGCGTCAGTGAGCTCGGCTCTCCGGATGTACCCGTGACGGAAATGCCGTGGCTTCCGCTTTCAATCTGCCAGTTAATCAATTTTTTCAACGTTTCAAAATCGATATTCCCTTCGCTGTCAAAAGGCGTAATAACGGGGGTGATCGATCCCCGCAGTCTTTGTTTTACTTCTTCATAGGTCATAAGCCATAACCTCCTAGCGATTCACGCTCACTGCTTCATTGTCAGAATTTTGTTTATATTATATATAAAATTATATATGTTTTCAACTATTAATCATATATGATATTCGTTTCATACTTTTCACTGTAGACAGGCTATCCATATAGCAACAATGGTAACCATCGTTCTCTCTTAGATGATAAAAGTTGGTTTCATTTGCTCGAGCGCAGGCTCCCCTACTTCAACCGGCTTGCCGCTATGCACATCCAGCACGATCGATGCTTCCTCGAACCAGCTGTCCGGCGCCTGATGACCCCAGAACGTTTGTCGGCGCGGATCATTAATATCCCAGCGAATCGGCTTAAAATCCGGGTCGCTCGTTAAATAATCGCCATTGTATAATTCAATCCGATGACCGTCTGGGTCGCGCAAATAAAGGAAAAAGGCGTTCGAAAGCCCGTGGCGCCCCGGCCCGCGCTCAATGCTTGACGCATATCCCATCGCCGCAAGCACATCGCATGCGTGAATCAGACTAAGCTGGTCGGAAAGCCAAAAGCCGATATGATGCAAACGCGGTCCTTTTCCATTCATAAATGCCACATCGTGCACATTTTGCTTGCGGTGCAGCCAGGCAGCCCATAATTTTTTGTCTTCCGTTTCCGTATATTCCGAGCAGGCAAAGCCAAGCTCGTTTACATAAAAATCGTACGCTTTTTGCACATCCGTCACTGCGCAGTTAAAATGGTCAATGCGCTGCACCCGAGCCCCTCGATATACATCATAGCGCTGCAACAAGCGCTCCACTGTCTCCATGTTCGCAAAAAACTCCAGCGGCAGCCCTGATACGTCCCGAACGCGGAAAGCCCTTCCGACGGCGCGTTGCTCACCAGCTTCCACCCATTTCGGGTTCATTTGTTTTTCGGCAAAAAATTGATATAACTCTTCCAAGTCCGCTTCGGAATAAACTTTATAGCTGATCGCTTCCACCCCGGGCTGCTTGGCTTTTTTGAGCACCAAACTATGATGATGATACTCTTCTAATCCCCGCAAATATAGATGCATATCGTCCGCTTCCGTCACGACAAATCCCAATGCGCGTTCATAAAAATCGCGGGAAGCGTTTAAATCGGTCACATGCAATACGGCTCTTGCACAGCGGATAATGGAAAATGTCATGTCATCTCTCCCCCTTACTCTTTACGGATTTAAATGGGTATTGGCTGGAATATGGACGCTTTTTGGTGTTCCTAAAAATTCATAAATTAAATTTTTATAGTAATCTTTCTCGTAACCGTCGAAATAAGCCATCCCCATGCGGATCGGATCGCCGAAAAAGTAATATTCATAATGTGTCTGGCGGCTGCCAAACGCGCTCATCGTCATGTCCCAGGCAAGGCGGAACAATTGCACGCGCTCATATCCATCGATATTCGCTCCCTGCATAGCGCGCCGCACGATATCGCCAATCTCTTCATGTTGGAAATCCGCCTCCGTCGGAATCGCCATCATTCCGGAAGCGCCTAGAATGCGGACAATTTCAGCAAGACGCGGATAAATGCGCGGATACCAGTTTCTCGCCGCATCAAGAGCGGCAAAATCCGGCGTCATGGTTCCCCAGCGGTCCGGTTTCGCATTATGTTCGGCGCGATACAAATGGCTGCGCATGGTCTCGAGCACGAGCATAATTTCCGTTCCCTTGTCTTTGACATGCTGGAACTGGTCGATGCCGATCGCATCCATGATGCAAAGCGTTACACCAAGAATAAATTCGGTTTTGACGATATTTTTCGCCACCACTTGGTGGGACATATGAACGACCGCGTTCGTTTCGCGGAATGTCCGGTTGCAAATAGATGAATTTCCACAGATAAACACGCGCTCCCACGGCACGAATACGTTTTCAAAGGAAACGATCGCATCCCCCTCTTCAAAGCGTGAAGCTAAAGGGTGATCCCAATGGTTTCTGCCGTAATCAAACGCTTCGCGGCAAATAAATTTAACCCCTGGCGTATTATTTGGGATTGCAAAGGCCAGCGAATATGGATCTTCCCCTGAGCCCGATTTTTTGACCGTAGACGGGAAGACTAAAATTTCATCGGTAATGCCACCTTGCGTTGCCAGCAAGCGAATGCCGCTGACGATAATGCCGTCTTTTCTTTTTTCTACTAAGTGCAATGGAACGTTGGCGTCTTTTTGTTCGTGAAGGGCTTTCGAGCGGTTCATTTGCGGGTGAATTAACGTATGTGTCAGGCTGATGTCGTTTTCGCGCGCGTATTCGTAATAGTTTTTCGCATTCTCGGCAAACAGCGGATCATCTTCGGCGAAAAGATCATTGGCGATGCCCATCGCCATCACTTCCGCGTTTAAGTAGTCTGGCGAACGGCCCATCATGCCCGCCGAAGTGCGCGCCCATTCCTGCGTCGCTTCCCGTCTGGCGATCAACTCCTCTTTTGTCTTCGGCTGGATATACGTCATGCCGACTGGATTCCCTGTCGTTGGCGACGTATAAAGCATTTTGTCCGGCTTTTCATATTGGAGGTCATATAGACGGGCCATTGACTGGATGACGTTTTTAAACGCGGGATGTTCAGTTACGTCTTCTACTTTTTCGCCGTGAATATAAACGCTGCTTTTCGCCTTTTTTAGCCGTTCGATATATTCCTTCCCTGTTTTTGCAGGCATTGTTGGCTCCCTCCTACATTCTTTTTCCAAGTTCATGTATAATTGCAATAGTAAGCGCTTTCTAAACCGATCGGCTTGCCCACCTCTCTTTCTAATCGTATATTTCCTGAATCTTTGAAATTAATATAACATATGATTTCATATATGAAAAATATAAAAAATATTGCTTTGCCATATAAAAAATATATGTTAATGGGGGGAGAAAGATGGTCGATATCAGGCATTTAAAATATTTTACGACGATCGTCGAGGAAGGCCAAATTACAAAAGCGGCAAAAAAGCTGCATATGGCACAGCCTCCATTAAGCCAGCAGCTCAAACAGCTTGAGGAAACGTTAGGGGTTACATTATTGGACCGAAACGCAAAAAAGCTGGAGTTAACGCAGCCAGGAAAAATTTTATATGAAAAAGCAAAACAGCTGCTTCAGCAGTTAGAGGATGCCATTTTAGAAGTCCGCGAAATCGAAGCAGGAACAAATGGAGTGTTATCCATCGGCTGTGTCAAATCGTGCTTTTTCTATTTATCGGAAATCATTCAGCCTTTTCATCAGTCGTTTCCAAATGTGAAATTTCATCTGCGTGAAGGAGATAGTTTTTTTATCTGTGAGTTATTGAAGAAGCGGGAAATTGACATTGGGATCGTCCGTCTTCCTATTGATTCGTATCATTATGAAATGATTCGCTTGCCAAGCGACCCTTATGTCGCCGTCCTCCCGAAGCAATGGAACGTTTCTAGACGTTATATGCATATGAAAGAGTTTGTCGACGTTCCTCTCCTTCTTCTTCACCGCATCCAAGGAAAAGGACAATACGAACTCGTCATTCATGAATGCCGGCGCCACGGTTTCGAACCAAAAGTCATTTGCGAGTGCCCTGATGCGACGATTTTGCTTTCTCTCGTTTCCAAAGGGGTCGGCGCAACCATCGTCCCCAAATCGACCGTTTCTTTTTTCCGCCTTCCAGACATTTGCGTGCTTGATATCATCGATTCTTCCATTGAGGCAGAAGCAGCGGCAATCATTGAAAAAGATCGCTATGTTGCCAAAAGCGTTCATCACTTTTTAGCGATTTTGCAAGAAAAATTTAGTGACAAAATGGAAAATTAATATTTTATACTACTTATTTTCTTTTTAGTATATATATCTATTTAAAATAATTATAAAAAAGTATTGACTTTTGTTTGAGAAATGTTATCATTTATTGGTGAAAGGAAAATCGAACGGAGGGAGAATGAAGAATGGCAGAGCAAAAAAAACTGACGACCAGCTGGGGAGCTCCTGTCGGCGATAACCAAAACTCGATTACGGCCGGTTCTCCTGGCCCGACATTAATCCAAGACGTGCATCTTCTTGAAAAACTAGCACACTTCAATAGAGAGAGAATTCCAGAACGCGTCGTTCACGCGAAAGGCGCAGGTGCACACGGCTATTTTGAAGTAACAAACGATATGTCCAAATACACAAAAGCGAAAGTGTTTAACGGCGTCGGCAAACGCACGCCTGTGTTCGTCCGCTTCTCTACCGTCGCTGGCGAGCTTGGTTCCGCTGATACTGTCCGCGACCCGCGCGGCTTTGCTGTGAAATTTTATACCGAAGAAGGAAACTATGACATCGTCGGCAACAACACACCGATTTTCTTCATTCGTGATGCGATTAAATTTCCTGATTTTATCCATACGCAAAAACGCGATCCGCGCACCCATTTGAAAAACCCAACAGCGATGTGGGATTTCTGGTCCTTGTCACCAGAATCGCTGCACCAAGTAACGTATTTGTTCGGCGACCGCGGCATTCCGCTAACATACCGCCATATGAACGGCTACGGCAGCCATACGTTCAAATGGGTGAATAAAGACGGTGAAGCGGTTTGGGTGAAATATCATTTTAAAACCAATCAAGGCGTCAAAAACATGGACCCGGAACTAGCGGCAAAAATCGCCGGCGAAAATCCAGATTACCATACAGAAGATCTATTTAATGCGATTGAAAACGGCGATTATCCATCCTGGACATTATATGTGCAAATCATGCCTCTAGAAGACGCAAAAACATACCGTTTCAATCCATTTGATGTCACAAAAGTTTGGTCGCATAAAGATTATCCGTTAATCGAAGTCGGCCGCATGGTATTAAACCGCAATCCGGAAAACTACTTTGCCGAAGTCGAACAAGCAACATTCTCGCCTGGAAACCTAGTCCCTGGCGTAGAACCATCGCCGGATAAAATGCTGCAAGCGCGCTTGTTCGCCTATGCGGACGCACACCGCTACCGCGTCGGCGTCAACCATAACTTGCTGCCGATCAACCGTCCGCGTGTTGAAGTCAACAACTACCAACGCGATGGCTTTATGCGCTTTGACAATAACGGCGGCGGTTCCGTCTACTATGAACCGAACAGCTTTGGCGGGCCGACAGAAGTGCCGGAGCATAAAACAACGCCGTTCCCGGTATCCGGTTTGGCGGAAAGCGTGCCGTATGATGACGATGACCATTATACACAAGCCGGCGACTTGTACCGTCTCATGAGCGAAGAAGAAAAAGCCCGCTTAGTGAAAAACATCGTCGAATCGATGAAACAAGTCACGAAAGAAGAAATTAAATTGCGGCAAATCCGCCACTTCTATAAAGCCGATCCTGACTATGGCCGCCGCGTTGCCGAAGGGCTTGGCTTGCAAGTTCCGGATGACGTGACGACAAAGGCGTAATGCCGAGCAAAACGAAAGGATAGGTGCCAATGCTTTGGGCGCCTATCCTTTTTTATTATCTTTATCCAGTTCCTTGACCATCTTTAGATGTTCCAATACGGTCTTTGACATCGTTCAACGCATGCGATAAATAAGAAAATCTTGAAGGCATATACACTTGGGTTAAAATAACATTCAAGAAAATATTTAAAAAGTATCGTACTTCAGATCCTCGTTCAATGATATCACCCTCTATTTTTATTTAACAATAGGAAATGCAGTTAATATTCTGAATCCTAGCTCCTGTGTTGAATCCCTAATCAATACTACTCTAGAATTGGTTAGGTTATAAACGACATGTTTTTTATCTCTAAGAACCCCTTTTCCTATTGGATGATTGTGTGATACATCGAATATTTTTCTTCCCGTATCAGATTCATTTAGCCATTTCGCAATATCATCGGCATTCTTGCGCAAGTTTTCCTGAATAGCTTTAATGGCTATCTGCTTATTGGTAAACGTAGTAGCTGCTTCTGCATCTTCTTGAATGGCTCTTTTAATAAGTTCTTCGTTTGTTTTTGACACACGTCTATCTATAGTATGTCCGCCAGCAGCTTCCATCCTATCAAGAAAATCAACATCGATCTTCCGTATTAAATCTGGATCTGCTTTGCCTATACCCTTACTAGCTCCCGTTCTGCCGACGATATTCATCGTCGTTCCTTTTGTTCCCCTCTCGGCCCCGCTCATCCACATGCGGGATGTCGGACCGCCGACTCCTGCCAAGGCCGGCTGTGGTTCCATTAGGACAGAGCCAACATTTTCGGGAAGTTGCTCCCATTGCTGTTTGAACGAGCGGATCGTTGCATTGATGGGTCCTTTGATGACTTGGTGATAGATCGTTTGTAAGACCCCTTTGATTTTATTAACATTCAGGACGTTTTTCGTTTTCGAAATCCATTTCGAAACATCCGCTGTGGTTCCGGCCGCTTTCACTCCTTTAATCCCCACTTTACCGGCGATGCCTGCTCCTTTGACCGGAGGAACAAAAGAAGCCAATAACATTCCTCCCGCAACCAAGCAGTCCCATCCTGAAATCCGTTCTCCGGTGATAGGGTCGTATTCTCCAAACAATCGCTGCACATCATACCAGCCACTAAGCTCCAGACCAAATTCTTTCATGTTGTCAGCGAGCGTTTGGTCTGCCTGTCTGATGACCGCAGCTGTTCGATACAGTAATTCCTCCGCTTCATTTAGCTTTTCTTCATTACGGTCGAGCTAATGAATCAGATCATCTCTGAGACTATCGATCGCATCAGTGCTAATGCCGGGAATCTTCATCACCAACGATGGAAATTCCCACGAAAGCGAGGTCCGAGCACGACAGCAGGCGTCTTCCGCATCAGGGACATGCTCGGCTACAGCTTCCAGCTCTTACGGATTGACTCGAATCGTCGTCATTGCAGCTCCTCTATCTTTCGCTAAATTTAGGTAATTTCCTTTCTCATTTCATAAAAAAGAGTACCTGCACAGGATAAATATGAAGATTGGCGCGATTTCAGAAAACAGCCCCAAAAAATCTGAAAAAAGATAACGAAATTAATATGCTAATTTACAATTAGGGTTATATTTTGTTAGTAACGAAGAAAGTGGCTTATTCGGCACTGGGTATCCTCCGCCAAAAAAGAAACCTTGAAAGGCATAAAACCCATCAAGGCTGAAAATAGAAGTAATCTAATAACTAATGATAATGTTTTGCTGAATATTGATTGACCAAGTTAAGAGATTCTAATACTTATTCTATAGGTCCCATAAATTGGGTGATTAAATAAATATGCTCAATCAGTTTAACCTTTTTCAAGTTCTCTACTTTTTCTGGCCCACCTAATCCAAGAAGAGGTACATAGCCAAAACATTCATCAAACTCTGGTTCCCCATATCTCCTAACCGCCTCTGGATAAGGAAACCAATTTAATTCCTCATCTAAAAAGGCCTCATCGTTGAAATCCTCAAAGAAAAAATCAAATCCAGCTGAAATAACATGTACCTCATTTTTTCTAAAATTCAACAGGTTTAAATATCTGCCCTTTTCCCAAACGATTATATCTCCCATTGATGTAGCGAACAACGGAATGGCTTCTTGATATCGTATATATACGTCTTCTAAAAGATCTTGAAATTTATCAGGGTTCACTATTTTTAGATAACCTTGTAATACACTACCAAAACCGTATTGTTTCCAAATATCAACAACTTCTGCAGGAATTCTCTCTTTATACTTCTCAACTGTTGATATGGGGACTTTCTCTTCTAATTTAAAATGATTAAATATATTTTGTGCATCTCCCATTAATAAGTCACCTCAATATTTTAGTTTGATATTTTTAATTTAATATTTAAGGTTCATCACCAAATTTTGTGATTTAGTGGCAAAAAAGAGAAAGCACTAACGAGATCCTGGCAATAATGTTAGCAGTGAAATAAACATTAAGGAGGTCTCGTAAGTGCTTTCTATACCACTAGGATTGCCAGAATTTAAAGTTATTAAACAAGAACTTCTTTCCTATGGTTATGCGATTCATGTAGAGAAAACAGAGACACAGGAACGTTGCCCTCATTGTGGGTTTTCCACTTCCTCTGTCCACGACAGACGGACAAGAAAAGTACGGGATTTGGCGATTTTCCATCAGCCGGTGTACTTGTTCGTAAAGTTCGTAAAGGTAAAGCGCTATCGGTGCTGGAATTGTTCCCAAGTGTTTTCCGCCTCTTTGGAATCGATTCAACCCAATCAACACTACACCAATCGATTTTGTGAGTACTTGTATGAACTTTGTGAAGGCTCCACCATTCAAGAGGTTAGCCGAAAGCACCGTATTCCATATACGACATTGGAGCGCATCTATTACTTCATTGCATCGAAAAAAGCAAAAGAGCGTCAAACAGCGATAGAAGCATCTTCTCAAGAAGAGATGGTGCTTAATCGCTGTAAAAAAGGGACATCAGTATGAAACCGTATTGATGGATGCCAAAGCCGGATCGGTCATGGGAATGCATGCTGATCGCCAATGTGATTCCGCCATCAACTTGTTGAGCCAAAATGTCCTGTCGAAAGAAATGGTCCAAACGGTGATTCTTGACATGTGGGAACCTTATCATAAGGCGGTTCGTGCCCTGTTTCCATCTGCTTCGATTGTCATCGATAAGTACCATGTGGTTCAAAAAGTGATACAAGTCTTAGATCAAGCAAGAAAGGAATTTTCTCCATTGAAAAAGGCTCGATATCTTCTCTTAAAAGGCTGTGAAAAGCTTCGTAAGGACCAACGGCTTCGATTAGACGATATCTTGGAGAAGTATCCGGTACTTTCCATTGCTTATTATCTGAAAGAGTTGTTTCGGGCTTTTTACCGAACCGATGGATATAACGAAGCAAAGGAACGCTTGGAAGAATGGATTAAGTTAGCCAAACAGAGCCCTTTTGCTTCTTTTCAGGAAGCAGCCAACACTCTTGAAAGGTGGAAGGAGCCTATTCTTTCCTACTTTTTGTGCCCATATACGAATGCCCGAATCGAGGGGACGAATCACAAGATCAAAAACATCAAACGCCGGGCATATAGCTATCGAAATCTAGAACGGTTTCGTTTGCGTGTATTTCTGGAGTGTACAGGGAACACTACAGGTAGTCAGGCTGCTTAAGCGCTCCCTTCTTCCGCTATCGGTATGATAGTTGGTAGAATGGAACCCGTCAAGGAAAGCACTTGACTGTTTCCATTCTACCAACTTCATGGTCTGTATGCGGAAGAAGGATCCTGATTAATGAACCTATTTCATCCAGCTAACATATTTCTAGGATTGGTCAAGTCCAAATTATTGTGTAAATTCCCCTTTGATAGACAACATGGACCTGATGACTTGACGTATGGTAGGTAAGACCGGCAAGTCTCCCTGCCGGTCGCCTTCCCGGACAAATGATCATGTTGTCAAGGAACAGGCGTGTCAAGGAACTTTCGCGGCATATCCTCGCTTCGCTCCGGTATTCCACGTTCTCCTTGACACGGCGTAGAGGTTATCCCACTTTCTTGATCGCCGAAGCCTCCTGATTCACCGATCGGACTCCTTGCTCTTTCGTTTTCCGCCACTGCCAATATTCAGCCATATCCAAGTATTTGCGCCCTGACATCCATTTTTCATCGATTTCGATCAACACGGCACCAACGAGGCGATACACCGATTCCCGGTTCGGAAAGATGCGGATGACCCGTTCTCTGCGGCGAATTTCTTCGTTCAGCCGTTCCACTCCGTTGGTCGTGCGCAGACGCCGACGATAACGGTCCGGATAGTCCAATACGGCGGTGGCTTCTTCGAATCCCTCTTCGAGGATTTGCATGGCTTTTGGGGCTTTTTCTTCCCATTTGGCCAGCACTTGTTCCAATAACAGCCGGGCCGTTTGCTTATTTGGAGCATGAAGAATCCCACGAATCTCCTCGAGCAAGGCATCCTGCATATACTTTGGTGCGGCATCGAGGATATTGCGAATAAAATGTGTCTGGCATCGTTGCCATGTAGCGCCTTGGAAATGCTTTTCAATGGCTTGCACCAGCCCACCGTGCTGATCCGAGATGATCAAGTCCACTCCCCGGAGTCCCCGGTCTTTCAGCCATCCGAAGAACTCGCTCCAGCTGGACTCCGATTCACTGTTTCCGATTTGCAGGCCAAGAATTTCCCGATATCCTTCCTCATTCACTCCTGTAGCGATCAACACGGCTCTAGAGCGTACTCGTCCATCCTCCCGGACTTTCGTATAAATAGCATCTACTAGCACAAACGGATACACGTGTTCATGAAGGGAACGGTAATTCCAGTCTTGGATAATCGGATCCAGTCCCTTGCACAGTGAGGAGACCGTGGACTTGGAAAACGAAGTGCCGCATAATTCCTCCGTGATTTGAGTGATTTTTCGGGTAGACACCCCGTTTACCACCATTTCCATTAGTGCCAGTACCAGTGCTTGTTCGCTCCGTTGATACCGTTGGAACAGTTCCGTAGAGAACTCCCCATCTCTTGTCCGTGGAACGCGCAAGGTCAACCGTCCCACCCGGGTCGTCAGCTGGCGTGGATACGAACCGTTTCGATAGCCTTTTCGTTCTTCCGTTCGTTCATAACGGCGAGCTCCCAGCTGTTCTTCTACTTGTGCCTCGAGGATTTGATTGAGGACTTGTTCCAATAGCTTAGCTAATCCCTCATCTCTGGTGAATAACCCGTGCAAAAGTTCATCATTTAGGGTAATATGATATTGAGCCATGGTTGCATTCCTCCTTATGTTTGGTGTTTTTGGTCCACTGTTTATTCTACCAAAGGGGAAGCAACATGGCTCTTTTTCTATTTCCCTTTTTACACAATTATATGGACTTAACTTCTAGGATTGAGTAGAAATCACAGAAAATGGTGAAGACCCAAATGTTATTTATTGTATATATGATTGTTACAGTGTATATAAAATAATTCGAGATATGCTAAAAAAATACCTCAAAAGAGATTTAATATCTCCTTTGAGGCTCTATATTACCATATTACAAGTTTCTATCTTATACCAACCCACACTTCCCCTTCATGATATATTTCTATTACATATCCTGAAGTTGGCGAAAAGATCCAAGTATCAAAACTAACCGCCGTAACATCATCAATAACTTCTAAAACCTTTTTTAAATCAGACTTGATAATGGGCAAAGTCCCCTCGTCCCAAATTATATAGACAACTGGATCAAAATTTTGGTAACAATTTTCTAGATAAGCTATTATATCATCTACAGTATTTACATTTTCTTTTTTACTAACCTTGTCCCAATCAATACGCCCCCATTCAGCAAATGGAAAAGAGCTTTCCAAAGCATCAAGAACTTTCTCTTTTTCACTATTCATTAAAATTTCAGCATCTTCACCTAAGGCTTCAATACATTCATCTAATAAAGTCATTCAAATTCACCCTTATCTATTCAAGTGTTTTAAATAAGCTTTAAAAGTACTTTCATTACCTTCAAAAGGTATTACATATTTTTTAGCTTTAAGCCCTTTACCCTCACGAAAATCTTCTACATTAATATGTGGCCCTTTATTAGGGTCGTAGTCTAATCTCCATCTAACCTTTCCATCAGCAGATTGCCTACCCACAACTTTTCCGTACCCTGCACTAGATTTAAGAGTACCTATATATGGCTTTGAATTTGGACCTAAATCCCCTACTAATTTAAGTGCTTTATTTCTAGCTTGTTCATACGTTCTTACCTTATCAAGTATTTGTTCACCTTTGCCAATACCCTTGCCAATCACCTGATCCCTCGTTCTGCCGACGATATTCATCATTGTTCCTTTGGCTTCCCTCTCAGCCCCGCTCACCCACATGCGGGATGTCGGGCCACCGACTCCTGCCAAGGCCGGCTCCGGCCCCATCAGGACAGAACCAACATTTTTAAAAAAGTTATCCAATTGCTGTTTGAACGAGCGGATCGTTGCGGTGATAGGCCCTTTGATGACCTGGTGATAGATCGTTTGTAAAGCCCCTTTGATTTTATCAACATTCAGGACGTTTTTCGTTTTCGAAATCCATTTCGAAACATCCGCTGCTGTTTCTGCCGCTTTCAATCCTTTGATCCCTGCTTTGCCGGCGATGCCTGCTCCTTTGGCTGGAGGAATGACGGACAACAATAACATTCCCCCCGCTAGCAGGCGGTCTCCAAATGAAAGCCGTTCCCCTGTCACCGGATCATATTCCCCAAACACCCGCTGCACATCATACCAGCCAAGAAGCTCCAAACCGAATTCTTTCATGTTATCGGCAAGCGTTTGGTCTGCCTGTCGCATTGCTCGAAAGTTTTTTATTCATGCTATATCTGTTCTAGTAATTAAACCCTGTTTTTCATCTACTAACTAGCATGCAAAAAAGGCTTATTCCTTCTAAAATGGTAAATGGGAATAAGCCTACAAAATTTATCTGGTGAGTTTGTTTAGCTGGTAAGTGTATGGATTCCGCTTGGAAGATAGAAACACGCTAATCTATTGATTCAAAAGAGTTCTTCTCAAAGTTTTTATCTTCTCTATTTCATATTCATAATTACACTTCTTTTTGAAACACTTCTCCATACTTTGAAAAAAGTCATCGGCCCCCCGCAATAAAGCCTCAACCAACTCTCTTTTCGGCAATACAACTTTTATATGGTCATTCGCCTCTATTTCATAAAGCACTAAATCTTCAGATATTGAGTTTATTTGGAGCTTGACAGGTTGATCTGGAAAGTAAGTCTCGCCTTTTCCTGTACGTAACAAACTCTCAAGGACATTTAATATATACACCCATAATTGATCAACTAAATCCCATAATGTAACATCAAGCAAAATTTGTTCACCATATTTGAATAGAATTGCCCCACTTAAATATTCAAAATCCAATAATTCTTCGATATTCAATAATTCTCTAGTATCAGTAATTGGCACGAAATAACTTTCAATATTATTCTTCAAAAGTGATAGGTCATTTATTTTTTTATCTGGTCTACAAATGAAAGTATTTACATAAAACAATTTTCTCACCTACTATTCAAGTGGATAAAATTGACCAACTCGTCCTCTGTTAAAACCAACTACATATTCTATTCCATTATAGGTTCCTTTTATTTGATAACTAAAGGTCGTTCCATTTTTCAATAGGGTATCTCGATTTTGCATTATAATAGTTTCTATAGCATTCACTATCTCATCAATGGACATATCTTTCCTTAGAAAAGTCTGTTTTGCTTTTATTGACCCATCCCAATACTCAGGATGATGCCTTTCAAGAATGTGCTTCATTCCTCGTTTATCTAGCAGGAATGTTTGATTCCCAACTACAAATTTTTTGCTTTGGAAATTAGCGAGTACGTTTACTACCTTACTAGGTTCAGCTTTCACCATCCCTTCAATAACTTCGTCAGATTTTTTAATCATGAAATGTCTAAACGTGTTAGTGGCTTCTTCCGCGGTCTCCCGCACCCCTGCCCTAGATACCGGCCCTATCCCGGCAAATGCCGGCTGCAGTTGGACAGATCGAACGCTGTCAAGAAGATCGTCCCATTTCTTTTTGAACGAACGGATCGTTTGGGTAATCGGTGCCTTTACGACTTGGTGGTATACCGCTTGAAGGGCAGGCACGATTTTATCATAGCGGAGAACATGTCTCGTTTGCGAGACCAATTTGGAAACATCCACCGCTGTTTCCGCCGCTTTCAATCCTTTGATCCCTGCTTTGCCGGCGATGCCTGCTCCTTTGGCTGGAGGAATGACGGTCAATAATAGCATTCCCCCCGCTAGCAGGCGGTCTCCTGCTGTAATCCGTTCTCCGGTGATTGGATCGTATTCTCCAAACAATCGCTGCACATCATACCAGCCAAGAAGCTCCAAACCGAATTCTTTCATGTTGTCCGCAAGCGTTTGGTCTGCCTGTCTTATTGCCGCGGCCGTCCGGTACAGCAGTTCTTCCGCTTCATTCAGCTTTTCTTCATAGCGGTCGAGCCAATGAATCAGCTCATCTTTGAGCTCATGGATGACATCAGAACCGAGGCCGGTAATCTCTATCACTAAAGAGGGTAGTTCCCAGGAAAGCGAGGTCCGCGCACGACAGCAGGCGTCTTCCGCGTCAGGGACATGCTCGGCTACGGCTTCCAGCTCTTCTGGCTTGATTCGTATCGTCGTCATTGCAGCTCCTCTATCTTTCGCCGAAGGCGGGCGATTTCCCTGCTTATTTCATGCAAAAGATCATCTGCGGTCGCATAAATGCGTGCCCCAATTTGCCGCAAGTCCCCGTATACCAATTCATACGCTTCCCTCGACTCTCCCTGCCAATACGGAACATACTCCTCGTTTGCACGATAAAAGGCATGAGTGCCTTGATGAAACTCCTCTATCGCTTCTTTGACTTGCCCCTGATAGGACTCGAGGCAATCGATCATCGTCCCGTAGGCCCAACGTTCCAATTCTTTTTCGGTGGATTCCCATAAAGACGACACGTTGATTTCCTCCCCCCATTTACACACTATTTAAATGGTAACATAAGTAAAATAAGGATAAATCATGATATATTCCTGTTTTGCCAAATGGCAATCAGGACTTTTTCCTTATCTTTTTAGAATGTAGGGAGCATATTGCATCTTAATATCGAAATTGTGATTGCCTGTTTTTTGAAGATTGACCACAGGTACCGAATACAATGTGAAACCATCTTTTGCAAATGTAGAACAGTCACATGAATGTGTGAAGCAAATAGTAATAATTAATTCGGACGGTGACAGGCATACATCCCCATTAAAATTTATCCCGTCCATCCTTTATTTGTTCTGTCTCCAGTTCAGTAAAAACAATCAGCCTCTGTTTATCTGAGTATTTGGGATGACACGTAACTAACGTAACCATGGACTTATTCTTAATTGGATAAATTACATCAATTTCGGTAGGCTTTACAATTTTCTTATTAAAGACCTTATAGGTGAGGGTACCGTCAAGAATTTTGTGTAATATAATGGGAGTTAGGGTTTCTCTGAAATGGATTTAGAATGAATAGGGAACTAGTTTCCTCCACACAGGAGACTCTGAATATTCAAGTCTCCTGTGTGGAAAGGGTGAATCCCCTTATTTTGTTTATTTACAATATATGGTTAATTGTAACGTTCTTCAAACATTCGCTCGAGGGCTTCATACGCTTCGGCAAATCCTCGTAACTTTCGTCCTGCCCATTTCTCATTAAAGTCTTGGATGGTCAAATACCACGACTTTTTCCGCGGCTTCTAAACTGCTCAAACTGTTCATCGGCTTTAGACGTTTCCGAATCTCCTTGATCGTTCGTTCAATGGCATTCGTCGTGTAAATCACACTTCGAATACTGCTTGGATAATCCATAAATGTAAGGAGGACATCCAACTCATTGGCCCAAGATTGGACTTCTCTTGGGTACTTGCTGGACCATTTTGACTCAAACTGCCGAAACATCTCCAGTGCAATTTTTTATTCGGAGATCGATAAATGAGTTTCAGATCCTCCGCCATTTCGAACTGATCTTTTTTCCGAACACGACGGAGGGTGTTGCGGACTCTGTGAACGACACAACGCTGCACATGGGCTTTCGGATAAACCGCCTTAAAGGCCTCCTCCAATCCCGGTAATCCATCGAATACGCCCAGAAGCACTTCCTGGACGCCTCTTTGGTAGAGGCCTTGAAGAATTTCCTCTGCCATACATAGGCGCTTTCTTGTCCTCCCACAAAGAAATCAAGAATTTCGCGATATCCTTCTTCATTCACCCCTAACACCATATAAATGACTTCTTTCTCCACGGTTTCACGACGAAATTTTACGTATAAACCATCCAAATATAAGACCGAATATCGCTTGGGTAGGGGACGTGTATGCCATTTCACAATGTCTTCCTTTACCACATCCGTGATATGACTAATCGTTGTTGGGGAGTAGGCATTTCCTAGAATTCGTTCGATAAACTTGCCAATTTCACGCGTACTCATGCCACTTTGATACATCTTAATGATTGCTTCCTCGAGCCAGCCGGTGTGGCGTTGGTAAGGGGCAAACAGTTGCGTTTGAAATTCTCCGTTTCGGCCTCTTGGGACCAAAAGACCTTCAATCCGGCCATATTGCGTATCTAGATTTCGTTGATAGTAGCCGTTTCTCATATTCGACGTTCCAGCCTGTTCTATTTCGAGGAAATTTTTTATTTCTTCACGCATAGTCAGCTCTAATTTTTCCTTTATAAACTGGCGAATCGCACTTTCCAGTTGATGAGCCCAGTCTACATTCGATATACTTTTAGACTAGGTAGGGTTCTCCTTTCTCTGGAATGTTTTGGTCCAAATCAGAGAATACCCTACCTTTTTTCTTTTGATCTAGCAAAATGCTTTACACAAAATTTTATACATCATCACGTGTCCGTTTTCTTGACATAATACCAGGTATTTTTCAATGAGTAGCTTGGCTCAATTTCACTTTACTTTATAAAATCTTTATTTTAAACAACAATTCGTTTTAAATATAAAGAAAACCTTGAAGGCATATAGCCTATCAAGGTCTTTGTTTTAAATCAAGTTACCTCCATCTCCAATTTATTTCCCCGTCTTCATACACAGCCGGCAAATAAATTCCTCTTTTATTTTGATGATCATCCACAATAAACCAATTATCATCTTTCAACCATTCTTCATTATATTCACTTTCTTTAAAATCATTTTCTTCACTCGTAAGAGCCTTAAAAAAATCTTTAAACTTTACTATATTTTGATTAGGTATAAGTTTACCACACATCCACATGCCTTCAGTGTTGATATCTTGTATTTCACCCAGACATTCATCTTGGAAATATAATAAAAACATAATATACTCACTCCTTAGGAGAAATTTTTATGAATTTGCTAGGTATTTCTCCTCTTATCAAATATTCATTGTCTTGTGCGGCCCAATTTAACGCTCTCTTTTTCCAAAAATCAGAAGAAAATTTGTCTCTCTCAATGAATTTCCGAATTTGCTTCGGGAATAAAATGGACGCATTTTCCATTTTTCCTGATCAAATCGCTTTTCTCCAAGCAGAACTATCCAATTCATCGTTAGAAAAGTATGTGACGAGCTTCAAATTCATCAATGTGGCCGAATCTTCAAGTCAACGGTAATAATCCAGAAATTCTATCATAAAATGCCTCAAAAGAGAGTTCATATCTCCTTTGAGGCTTCATATTACTCATATTGCCAGTTTCTTTTATCCTTGACATAATACTAGAAATCCCCTTAATCAAGTTCAAGGGGATTGTTAATTGATCGATGTATCAAAGGTCTTGCTTTACTCACTATAACAAAATTACTTTACCGTAATACTAGGAGGGGATATCGATAGGATTTCAATTACATCATTAGGTGTTAAAAATACATAGTGTTCTACCTCTCCTGACTCGTATATACCACAACTTTCTTTATGAAACCAATTCAAGTATTCTGAGTTTTTTACTTTAAATAAAGACCAATTACTATAAAAATCTGTACCATAATGCTGGTCTAAATAATTTAGCGTTTCTAATAATGAACCTTCATCAGTATTTCTATACGATAATACTCCCTCTTCAAAATTCACTACCACTTTTTTTTCACAATTTTCATCGCTAAATTCTAAAATCACACCATCTTTGCCATCTAAAAACATATCATTATAAATTGTTGAAGGTATATCATCTAGCGGTACCCATCTTTCCCATTGTTCCATAAAACTTTCCTCCATGTTTGTTTTCTAGTAACGAAACTTTATTTTCTTCTTGCCGTCTTGAATTTCAAGTGTAGGACGGCCATCACTACTTTTGGTTCTAACAATAACCGTTCTCCCATCCTGTAAAATACCGACTTTGAGGTCAGGAGTATTCTTCGTAATTTTAGGGTTGAGTGAATAAAAGTCGTTTACTGCCTGATTAAATCCACCTGATAACTCATACTGAGTAGTTCTTCCTTTTGTTGCCCTTCCAGGCTTAGCATCTTTAATTAAATCATCAACTGTTTTACCTGCACCCTTACCTACCTCATCTCCCGTTCTGCCGACGATATTCATCGTCGTTTCTTTTGTTCCCCTCTCGACCCCGCTCATCCACATGCGGGATGTCGGGCCACCGACTCCTGCCAAGGCCGGCTCCGGCCCCATCAGGACAGAACCAACATTTTTAAAAAAGTTATCCAATTGCTGTTTGAACGAGCGGATCGTTGCGGTGATAGGCCCTTTGATGACCTGGTGATAGATCGTTTGTAAAGCCCCTTTGATTTTATCAACATTCAGGACGTTTTTTGTTTTCGAAATCCATTTCGAAACATCCGCTGCGGTTCCGGCCGCTTTCACTCCTTTAATCCCCACTTTGCCGGCGATGCCTGCTCCTTTGGCTGGAGGAATGACGGACAACAATAACATTCCCCCCGCTAGCAGGCGGTCTCCAAATGAAAGCCGTTCCCCTGTCACCGGATCATATTCCCCAAACACCCGCTGCACATCATACCAGCCAAGAAGCTCCAAACCGAATTCTTTCATGTTATCCGCAAGCGTTTGGTCTGCCTGTCTTATTGCCGCGGCCGTCCGGTACAGCAGTTCTTCCGCTTCATTCAGCTTTTCTTCATAGCGGTCGAGCCAATGAATCAGCTCATCTTTGAGCTCATGGATGGCATCAGAACCGAGGCCGGTAATCTCTATCACTAAAGAGGGTAGTTCCCAGGAAAGCGAGGTCCGCGCACGACAGCAGGCGTCTTCCGCGTCAGGGACATGCTCGGCTACGGCTTCCAGCTCTTCTGGCTTGATTCGTATCGTCGTCATTGCAGCTCCTCTATCTTTCGCCGAAGGCGGGCGATTTCCCTGCTTATTTCATGCAAAAGATCATCTGCGGTCGCATAAATGCGTGCCTCAATTTGCCGCAAGTCCCCGTATACCAATTCATACGCTTCCCTCGACTCTCCCTGCCAATACGGAACATACTCCTCATTTGCGCGATAAAAGGCATGAGTGCCTTGATGAAACTCCTCTATCGCTTCTTTGACTTGCCCCTGATAGGACTCGAGGCAATCGATCATCGTCTCGCAGGCCCAACGTCTCAATTCTTTTTCAGCCGATTCCAATAAAGACGCCATCTTGATTCCTCCCCCTCATTTACACACTATTAAATGGTAACACAAGGATAAATCATGATATATTCCTATTTTTCTAGATGACCATCGGGATTTTTTCCTTATTCATCTATTCTTCCATACTAAATAAAACGTTCCTTCGGCAGATAACGGGTTTACGAAACAAACTTTTTCATGCGCGGAACGATTACCGTGAAGAGGACGATAAGAAAGCCGAAAATGAAAAAGCCGAACAGCCATGGCAGAAACGATGATGATGTTTGTTCCGCCTCATCCAATGGCCGATGAGACGGAACCGTTTGTTCTTCGACGGCAGAAAACAATCCTAGTTTCTCCGCTTTGACAGCAATCGTATTCGTTTCTTTTTCACCCGATAAAAATAACTGTGCTTTTGTTTGCTCAAAGAAAGAAGATGTCGGTCTTTGAAATGTCAGCGATGTTTGCACCTCCGGTAAATCTCTTTTTTCATCGAGCAGCGACTCTTCATGAATGTAATCCATACGTAATTCGATGTCCTGCCGTTGATATTGATTTGGTTCAATTTCCGGCCACTTGTCCGTTTCCGCGTAAACCGTCCCCCCCATCGCAGCCAATACAGAGCAGAGGAAGGGGAAAAAGAACATCACAAGGCGTCCTCTACCCTTCATATGTTTCCTCCTCCTTCTGCAAAACGGCCAGGCGCTGTTTTAAAAACGGAACAGCGGACATGAGCAGCGTGACAACTCCTAACGTAAGGACAGCTGGATAAAATGCTTGCTGGTCTCCATATTGAATCGACATGTACGTCTTTGAGATCGGATGGTCAAAGCTAAAGTTTGGCAATACTAAGTCGAGTAATGGAGTAATGAAAAACAGGATTAAGCCGACTCCGAGCACCCAGCCGGTAAACGGTCCGATGAAAAAGGCCAAACGAACAATGGCAGAACAGAAAAATAATAAGATGATGGTAAAGATGCTCCACTTGAGGGCCTGCACATCTTGCATCGGATAAATTCGCAATCCATATGTGCTGATGATGAAGCCAACAAGCAAGTTCATCATGACCAGCAATGCAGCCTGCATCATAAGCGGAACGGAAGAATGATAATGCAGGAAGAACCCGATGAGCATGCCGCAGAGCAAAATAATGATAAACATCACGACAGGCGGCGTGTACGTTGTTTTCTCTTCCGGGATATCTCCTTTTACTTGTACCGGATTGGTTAAGTAATCATACACATATCCGTTTGTTTGTTGGTCTACCATCGCATTGTCTAGCAGATGATATACATCATTTTTAATTTGTTTGGTTGTATTAACATTGGCTGCCCATTTGTTGTTTAACTCATCCGCCCGATCTTGGACCGATGCCACTTTGTCATGCAGATTATTTGTATAATCGATCATCCGGTCTTGCCCTTTAGCAATGGAGGTGACCAAATCAGAAATTTGTGCAACGTCTTGCAGCGTGTTTTGCTGCATGGTAATAACAAATTCGCCATCGTTGGCTCCTAGCGTCGATTGTATTGTTCCTTCTTCATCTACGGTTTGCTGAAGCTGTGCTGTTACTTCATTCGCAGCGTCGTTTAGCGCTTGCAGTTGTTCCATCAGCTCTGCCTGCACTTTTTCCACATTTTCATCATATTGCCGTATATATTCAAGCGTTGCTTCAACAAAAGAATGAACGTTATTTTCAGCCGTTTCTGCACCTTGCAAAGAAGCGGCTGAGTCGCCCTGCAACTGCTGAATTCCGCTATGAATCTTCGATAAAGTTTGGAAAATCTCCGCTTTTTCCTTCCAATTTAAAATCAGCTGATCCACAAGTGCTTCATCAACATTCCCCGTTCGCTTTAATGCATCCTCAAAAATCGATAACCAAGCAAAATAGGCGAGAAGATCATTCATGTTTCTGCTTTGGATAGCCGGCTGAAAGCAGGCTGATAATTGTTGCTTTCTCCCTTCAGATAACGACGGAGACTGAAGAATAGCTTGTTCTTTTGCAATAATTTGCTGAACCACTGTTTCTTCCGATTGCCCATTGGCGTCATTTGCCTGCGCGGCCAATTGCGCATATTTTTTCTGCCATTGCTGCTCGAGGGATAACTGCTTTTGCCATGCTTCTTTTGCCTTTTGCATTTCTATTTCCAGCTGATTCATGACATTGTCAATATTCCCCCAGCTTTCCGATGTACCTTGCCCTTCCTGCGCCTCTTGCGGGAGTTGTGGTTTTACCGTTTGCAGCTCGGTCTTTAAAGACGCCAGCTGCTGCTCGAGCGCATTCAGCCACTCTCCGTTCCCTGCCGGCTGCGGCAACTCTCCCGGTACCGGCGGTTCATTCGGTGCTGATGGAGTGGCGGCGGATTGCAGCTGCTGCCGTAGCGAAATGAGTTTTTGCTGCACTTCGTCCAATGTCTTTGTATCTGTTTGTTGTTGATACTGACGGATGAGATCTTTTTGCGACTCCAACAGTCGTTCATCAACGTTGGCATTTTCCAGCTGGTCATAGAGATTCGTCAATGCCGTATGGCTGTTCGCAACCGTATTGCGCAGTGTGGACACAGATTTGAGCAAGGTTTGGCCATTTAATTCCAACTCCGGTTTGACATTCCATGGCCGTTCTACGACGGAACGTATTCCTTGACTCACCATCATTTCATACTGATGAATTCCTTCTTGGATGAGATCATGCTGCCGTTGCTGATATTCTTTATACTCCTGAATATCCTCGATAAACGAAGCAATCTCCGTTTTCGCCCGCTCCAAACCTTTTAACGTATCGTTGGAGGAGCTTTCGGCGTTTTTCGAAGACGAAAGCAGCTGTTCAAGCATCTTCCTTTGACTCTCGATCTCTTTTGTTAATTTTGTAGAACTAGGGGTGTAAAAATCATACATCGTCTTTTGAAAAGCGATTTCTTTTTCCAAAATAGCGCTGAATTTTTTGCGAATATCTTCTATCGCTTGACCGACATAGCTCCAATACAGTGTAGACATCTTTTGATTGATCGTATTTTTGGCTGCCTCTAACTCTCTCTGTACCCGCTCCCGATTTTTCGCCTCAAGATTCGGCTGGATTTTATATTGAACGGTTGCCTTTAGCGGCTGTTTTTCATTAAACGTTAAAATGTTTCTGGAAAAATCGGATGGCAGATAAACGACAGCGTCATATTGGCCGTCCGCCAGCCCCTTTTCCGCCTGACTGCGGTTGACGACAGACCATTGATAAGTAGAAGCATCATCAAGGGCTGGTATCATTTCTTTGCCGAATTCGTATGTTTTCTTATCGTAAGTGGCTCCTAAATCTTCGTTGACTACCGCGATTCGGTTCGTTGTCTTCTCCGTTACCTTCATTGGGTTATGGCCAATGAACGTAAAGAATAGTACAGGAAGAGCAACAATAAACACAATCTTCGCAATCAACTGGACGATTTTCCCTTTTTCCGTCATATAATTCACCTGATTTCCTTTATTCTACTTTTGGGATTTGTATTTTTTGTTCTTTTCCATTTAAGACAAAGTAGCCAAACCCCGGATCCACTTCTGGTTCGTGTCGTGTAAATGGCAGTGCAAACAAGCTTTGTTCCGATTTTTTCATGACGAGGATTGCTTGCCGAATTTGTTTCAGTTCCGTTGTCAGCGCATCAAAGCCCTTTATAAATTCATTCGCGTTTCCTGCGACAATGACACTAAATCCAAGATGGCTGTATCGCTTCATCATCATCGCGATTCTCTCGTGAGTTTTACTATCCACAAACTGCTGAAACCGGGAAAGGCTATCCGCGACAAAAACAACCGGTGAAAAGGATTGCCCATGAACATTCACTTTCCCAATTGCCGCTAAATACTCTTCCTCTCTCTTTTGCAATATTCCGTTTACTTCATCAAGCCAATGGTGCATTTGCTCCTTTGTTTCTATATAGACGACGTTTTCTTTATTAGCGTATAAAGCAAGTCCACGGTCAACTCCATCAAACAGCCCGATGCCTGCCGTCGGCTGGACGAGCAATGATTCCAATATCACTTTGATCACATTCGTCTTTCCTTTGCGCGACTGTCCTACTACAAGACAATGCGGATTGGTTTGTATACGAAGGGAGACCGGGCGAACCGTCTCCTCATCGAGTCCAATCGGAATCAAGCCAGGCTGCGGCTCGCCCACATACGTTTTGGCAAAGACCGCAAATGGCAATTGCGCTGGAAGCATTGGAATAGGCTCTGGCGTCTTCATTTCCTTATATCGCTCTTTTAATCTCGCTATCTCTTGCTTTACGTTTTCGTGCACGGCGATGTCATGATCTCCATCAGCCGGAAGATATATTTGCGTTAAGACCGCTTGTTCTTTTTTTACCAGCGCTCGCCCCGGAATGGGTTCGACCTCGTACGGAGTTCGTCCAATGATGGAAAACCGTTCCGAACTATCAAGGAAATAATGAACGATTTTTGTTTTTAAATTGTTCATAAGCGGAGGGCGAATTCCGCTAATTCTTGTTGCCGTCATTATCAAAAATATTCCAAGCGACTGCCCGTCTCGAGCATATTGAATAAGCTGTGTTTCCAAATCCGGCATTTCCTCTTTGACAAGGTCAAAATTGTCAATTGCAATAAAAATAATCGGAAGTTTTTCTTCAGAAAGCGTGTTATATAATTTGATGGTGCTTACTTCTTTTTCCATAAACCGTTGTTTCCGCCGCTCCATTTCCTCTTTCATGAACTTGATGAATTTTTCTATTTTCTTTCCATCGTCAAAACGGAAATAATCGGCGGTATGCGGCAATTGCCGCAACGGCAGCAGCGCGCTGTTGCCAAAGTCGAAAATGTAATAATGAAGCTGTTCCGGACTATAGACGGACGCAAAGCTCATTAACAATGTCATCGCCGTTGTCGATTTCCCATATCCCGCAGAACCAAAAATGCCGATATTTCCGTCTTCAAGCCATTGATATAAGTAGTCCGATTGCCGCTGCAGTTCAGGTTCATCTTTTAGACCAATCGGAAAATGAACGGTGTCTCGTTCTAGCAAGGCAGGGCGATGCAAGCGCGTAGATAGCGGCGGCAGCCATGGGCTCGGCAGCTTTTCGATCCCGAGTTGCTGCTGCGCCTTGATAATTTCTTGAACAACCATTTCAATTTCTGTTTTTTGTGTTTTCTTGTTTTTCTTCATTTTCGCATCAATATTCGAAACGGGAACAAGTCCTAAGTCGGTGACAATATAAATATCATCTTCTGATTCAAAGCCTTCTTCCTTATACGGCGCACCGCTCCATGCCGATTGAAACAGTTCGTATACTTCATTATTTCCGACTTGAAGATAAGCGCGGCCTGTTACGGTAATGGTAGCCGCATCTCCGTTTTTCAATATTTCCTTGCTGTCGCTGGCATCTTGCACTTTCAAGCAGATACGAAAGCGGGCATTGCTCCAAATTTGCTCGTCGATGACTCCTCGTGGCTTTTGTGTTGCTAAAATAAGATGAACTCCTAAGCTGCGGCCAATCCGCGCCGCGCTCACTAATTCGCGAATAAAGTCCGGTTCTTCGCTTTTTAATTCGGCAAATTCATCGGCGATTAAGAATAGATGAGGCAGAGGCTGTTTCGCTTTGCCTTGTTTATATAAATCCATGTAATCATTGATATGATTGACTTCGTAGCGGTCAAACAAACGCTGCCGCTTTTTCAGCTCACTATTAATGGAAGCCAACGCGCGTGCGCTGAAGTTTTTGCTGCCGTGAATATTCGTAATGGTGCCTAATAAATGCGGAATGTTTTTAAACGGCTGCGCCATGCCGCCTCCCTTATAGTCAATGAGCAAAAACGCAACTTCATGAGGGTGAAAATGCGCTGCCAATGACAAAATATACGTTTGCAGCAGTTCACTCTTCCCGGACCCCGTCGTTCCCGCGACAAGCCCGTGCGGACCGTGCGCTTTTTCATGCAGGTTCAGCTCCACGACGTCTTTTTTGCCTTTTAGTCCAATTGGAACGGCCAGCGAGCGCGAAGACTGATGTGTCATCCAATTTTCCTTAATATTTATCTCTTCCGCATTCTTCACCTGAAGTAATTCAAAAAACGTTACTTTTTCTGGAATAGAGTTGTGCATTCCCCTTTGATGATCTAAAGAGCGCAATAGGCGGGCGAACCGCTCGTTTCCTTCCCGAGTATGTTCATCGAGCGTAAACGGAATATGCGCCGCTTTCCGGTGCTGAATTAAAATTTCTCCATCCCGTTCGTTGATATATTGCACAAGTGTATGAATGTTTTCTGTTAAACTTTCCTTTGTATCGGAAGCAAAAATAACGGAAATGCCGATATCTTCGTTTTTTTCCTCCAAATATTCTAAAATCACATGTTCGGCGATTAAAGAGCGGTTGGCAACGATAAACACAAAATGCGGGGAAAACCGTTTTTTCTCTTTTTCCTCATCGAGATCGCGTTCCCGCAATATCTCGTAAATGGACGACAACAATTGGTCACGTGTCTGTTCGTTATAAATAAATCCTTTCGCGAAAGAATTGGGCAGTTGAAAATGCGGGAGCCATTTCATCCATTCCCAATCCTTATAATCCTTTTCAGCAAAGATGGCAACAAACCGTACATCGTGGTAACTGTGGAAAAAGGCGATTTGCCCTACAAGCTGCTGAATTTCATGATTGACGATCGAAGCTTTCCCGATCATTCCCATTGCCCCGCTTGACAAATCAATCGTAAGCGGCACATTTTTTACGGTTTGATAAACTTGCGCCATCTGTTGAGCTTGCTCCAATAAATCATCGATTTCCCGATTGGCTAAATCACTCATACTCACCGACACTTCATAGGTAGACGGAACATCCGCTTTTCCGATCCGAAGATGGAGGAAATCGTCGCTTTCCATCGTTCGTTCCCAAATACGGTCGCTAATTTGCAGTGCGAACGATTTCATCTTTTCAAATGATGGAAAGTGGTAATATAGCACGTTTCTTTGTTTCTCGTATAGTGCGTGAAGCTCTTCCCGTTTTTGTTCCAAGTAATTCGTATAAATGCGCCGTCGTTTCTCTTTCCGTGCTTTGCGATTCTTTCTTTCCCGAAAATATTGCGCGGTCGATGTCACTAACGTGGTCGCAAACATCACGATCGAAATGAGGATAAAGATGCCCCGTGGTTGAATTAAAGCAATAACCCCCATAACAAGAAGCATCATCAACGGCGGTAAAATCATTAGCCATAAACCGCGCTGATCCCCATCTCCTTCTTGGCTTGGAAATGAAACCGTGACCTTTTCTCTTGGCGGTTCATAAATCATGCGCGGTGTCCGGTGATAAACAGGATATTTTTTTTTCATTTCTGAAACCGGCGGCAATGTTTCCGTCAGCAAAGATGTTATCTCTTGGCTGCTCGTGACCGCTAATAAATCATCCTCTAAAAAAACAAATTGTACATACGGACATAGGATCACGTCCCCGCTTTGTAAAGGTGCCATGTTAGATATTTTCGTTCCATTGAGAAACAGAGGTGATTCATGGTTTGGAGCAACCAACCATTCTCCTTGCTGCTTAACAAACGATGCCCTCGCTGTTTTGGTTTGAATGTCTGCTTGTAGATCAGGCGCCACCATCAGTTCGGTTTTATTGCCGACGTAATAAATGTGCGTTTTTATTTCCTTGTCCATCCACACGACCGTAATCGTTTGTCCATCGTCATCCACCGTAAAGGGAGTATACGGCTTCAATTCCCCAATTGGTTTATCTCCTTGCAGCACCGTCATGGCGGAAGCATCTGTTTGTTTGATTTCTATATATCCGTTACGAAATAAAAAGGATGGGATGGTGATATGATGCTCCAGTTTATTTCCGATAGAAATACAACCCTCTTGTCCTGTCAGTGGGAATAGCTGGCAAGTATCCTTATAAAAAATCCATAATTGACTCATATAATCCTCTCCTATGATGCTCGTTGCTGCGCTTTCTTCCATTTATTTTTTCGTTTCCGTATTGTTTGGCTTCGCGCTATTAGATGCAGGCGGCTTATGATTAGGCGCCGGTGTGTTGGACTGTTGTTTTGGCGCCGTCGAAGCCGGAGGGCTGGTTGCCGGCTGCTGTGCCGGGGGTTGCTGCTGGCTTGTCTCCTCTTGCTGCTTTTCTTTCAATTGCTTTTCCTGCTCCTCTCTTTCTTTCTCATATTCTTCTATCTCTCTATCAATCTCTTCTAATTTTTGCTGCTTTTCCTCTCCGGACAACTCTTCGTCCGCCTTTATTTCTTCACGGTATTTTAACAAACCGTACATAATCAGCTCCCTATCTTCCATCGCTCTCGCCAATTCAAGCGCGTCCTCGCTTCTTCCCCGGCCGATATAAATCCAATACAGCAAATACTGCGGGTCTGTTTTCAACGTAATATTATTTAATACCACTTTCTGCTGCTCTTCCGTAAGCGACTCTGTCATGACATAGGAAGAAGCAAGTTCATATTGCACTACATACGGCATTTTTTCTGGAGGATAATTTTCTAATGTCGTAATCACGTCGCTATATTTATTTTGTAAAAACAGCTCGGTACTTTGGATATATGCTTCTTGTTTTGGCTGCAAAAAAAAGAAGGAATAAAACGTATAAATCATAGCAGGAATTAACAAACCAACTGTCGAAAAGAATATATATCGTTGCATAGTCCATTTTCGTTTTGGAATATGTACAGACGCTCGTTCTTTTGCTTCTTCCTCATCCATCCATCGTTCTAAAATGGACAAAAGCGCTTCTAGGTTTTCTGCTTGCAACATTTCCTTAGCGATATCGGAACATTTTAATGTTTCATGAAATTTAAAGTATTCTTCAAAACGGTGTTGCCCGTCTGTCAATGCTAGCACCGTCGCTTTTACTTCTTGAAGGAGACGTGCTTCATCCGGTTCATACGGCGGCAGGCTCTCCTTTATTCCGACATGAAGGAAAAAAGGTTCCAATCCATGATCAAACACAAGGTTTTCCGGGCATATAATAAGGATAAACCGACGAAGAGAGTGATTTTTCACTTTTGTGACGAGTTGATATGCCGCTCTTAGCCGGGAAAGCAGCGATTTTTTCCGTACAGCTGGAAACGAAAAAAACGATGCGGGTGGAGTGATGGTGATCTTCACTTCATCCTCAGACACGTCAATATCCCGTAACAAATAAGGATCGATTTCCTTTATGATCTGTAATTCTAGCGGATGCTGCATTTTTAATTTCGCACGCTGGAAGACAATCGTGTAATGTTTATCTTTGGTCATTACGGCATCGATTTGCGTTTCCAAATAGGTCTTTTTCTCTTCCATAATAAAATAGAACTCCTTTTCTCTTTCTCGATGGCTACAATATAACGATGCGGTCTCCATCCGTAATTCCGCTGTCCTTTAATGTAAAATAGCCCGGGCAGACCATTTGTTTATTGTCTACCCGCACCCAGTAGCCTTCTCTTGGCGGCGCCGATATGTTTTTTAACTGCCAAACAATATCGATGAGTTTTTTGATCGAATAAAAATTGGACAGACGAAGATCAAATACATCCTCTGTATAATGCCGGAGATCGATTGTGACTTGAATGTACATGAGATAAGCCCCCAATATAGAAAAAAGCGCCATAATCTTTCTTAGATTTGTAGCGCTTTTTTCGAACATGTCACTCTTTATCCACGGATTTGGCTGGCGATTTGCTGATCTGTTTCTTCCAAAATCGTAGCGGAATTGTGCAATTGTTGCGCAATTTCGTTTAATAGTACAGCCATTTTTTCAAACGATGGGCGCAACTCGTGATACTGCTGGATAAATGCTTGACTGGAAGCACCTTCCCAAATTCCTTGCAGCATATTGCTCATTTGATCCAATCGTGAAACCAATTCCGTGACATTAGAGCTTTCTGTATTATATTGTCTTGCGACTCCACGCAATTCTTCCGGTGTTAAACGAATAACGCCTGACATAGTTTCTCCCCCTATAGCCATATTTTCCCTTTTATTTTAATGAAGATGACAAGCAGCGGTCAACAATATATAACCATTTCCTTTAAAATAAGGAAAAAGTAGTATTTTTTACCTGATTGTCCAACGATTTTGTGCCATTTTTCTCATTACGCTAGATACTTTCTTACTATACATGGAATTAAAAGAAGACGGAGTATAGGAGGAATGTATGTGGATAGGCGGGGCTGATGTTCATTAACCTCCTCATTTATCTTTTCTTTTCCCGAATAACGACATCATAATACAAGATGATATTTTGTCCTCTCATCTCATTAATCATGTCTGTGTATAGCGAAGCGACGTATCTCATGTCGTCCCTGAACGTATAATTAATCGATAGGTTATTTTCTTGATACTGTTTTATCGCTTCATTGGTTTTGTCGATGATTTGCCCACTGCCATATTTCATTTCATCATGAATCAAATGAACCAATTCCTCATCCAATTCACTCATTCTATTTAATTGTTGAATAAAAGTGTTCGCTTTATACGTAAAATCCTGCTCTAGACCAAAATTATAGAGCATATTCAGTTGTCCCATACAGAATACCTCCCCTTATCAATACCGCAAATCAAATATTTTGGACAGATTTTGGTCCTGCTTAAAAAACTCCTCAAACGATTTTTTAATGGTTTCAATGAGTTCTTTTCCTCTAGAAATTTCATGTTCATAATACGAAAACATCGATTCTTCAAAGATATACGGAATCCTCCGATCCAACGGTGGAATAGACTCATGGACATCAATGCGGCGTAACACATACACTTGTTTTGCATCATCGGTAAAATGCCCCAATAAATGCTGATAAGCCCAGGGATTTTGTTCCATGTCCTCGATTTTCTTCATCAGTTCTCGTTTTTGTATTTCAAAATCCTCTACATATTCATCGAAATAATACTGCTTCATCTTATGCAATACCGCTTCTTTTTCTTCCATAATTTGCAGTCCCTTTTGATATATTCTTACGGCGGAGGAAAGATTCATCCGGATTTCGTGTTCTCCCACCTTCTTGATTAAAATTAAATTTCCATACTCATCATACGTTCTGCCTTTCGAACGGGCGAGAGCATTGATGACTTCGTTCAAGGAATGGGCATTCACGCTTGTGGTGATAGCATTTTGAAGATTCTTCGTATTTTCTTGGATGATTTGAAGACGTTTTTCAATGTCCAATACCTTATCCCGAATTTGGAATAACGTCTCAATGCATTGAAGAATATCAACAGGATTTAAGAGAACGATCCCATTCCATAGTTCATGAAGCAGCTGTTGTATCAATGTGACATCTTTTTCAATTCCCTTGACTTCTCTCAACACTGTGTTCTTTTCCTCTACCGTCATGTAGCCTAATTGCACGAATACACTCAACATCGGGTCCAGATTTTTATACAGTATTCCGATGTGCTTGAGCAGCACTGGAATCTTCTCACTCATTTCATCGTACATATGATCGATTTTAGAAAGAATGTCTTTTGCATGCATCACATAGTCTATGGCATCATAGCCCTGAAGCGACTCAATAAAGGCGATATCGACCCCCGTCATCGCCTGAACGACCCCATCAAATCCTTTTTCATTATAAAAATCTGAATATTGCGACAAATACAATTGAATGGCTTTTACATCTTTATCGGATATTTTCGCAATCAAATCTTTGATACTAGTAAAATCCTTGTTCGTATCAATGACCTGGCGGCTTCCGATATCGATGAATCCCCGCACCCCGCTCACCGCATACAATAGATCCTCTTGAGCGGTCAGATGATGAATCGAACGCTCGTCGATTTGCTTTTTATAGTATTCTTCCGCAAAGGCCTTGAGCTCGGAAGGGGGGATGGAGTAAATTTCTTCATAATGATCAAAATTTAAATTGAATTTTTTTACTAATTGGCCCCAGAAGTACTCATCAATCGTTGCTAATTGATAAAAACTGGGCGGTGCATCGTTAATAACATATACTTTTTCATATCTCTTTTCAGTGAGTTGTATTGTCTCGTTTAAGTTCCCACCCAATGAATGTCCCAGTCCGATTTTCTTTAGTTTGATTTTGTTATCACTGCGTCCAACTTTTTCATTAATTTTCTGTGTCACAATCTGGTCAAATCGCAATGCAGCATCGTATTGACTCCTATTTTGTCCAACGAAAATCCCGAAAACATTGTAAGTCCAATCAAGGGGCTTCCAAGTGTCTTTTTCCGACGCTTCGCTTCCCCTTGTAATGGTATATAATTGATTGATTCCCTTTTCCTCGTCATAAAAATGAATTGCTGTTCCATCAAAACCAGAATCAATATGACTGAAATCTTTAAAATCATCAGAGCGATAAATCGTAATGTGAGCGGGCGGCTCTTTTCCTGTTTCTTCGATATAAATTCTTTTGATTTCTCTTTTGATTTCATCAATGGCCAGATTTTGATATTCTACATTCATAATCCGCGCACGCAATATATCCGTATTTAGCACTTCTTCATTTGACACAAAATCTTCACCTCCCTCTCTCCATCAATACTGAAATTTTATCGATTTCATAAACATTTTTGCCCGTTCTTCTTCTTTCTGTACATCCATGTTACACTTCTGGTTTGCGTCCTTACAAGTGACTGCATATATAAATCGGACTGCTTGATAGCTGTGATTCGACTTTACATAGCTGAAAAAATAATAAATAATATCATTATTGGAAATATGTTGTTCATTCTTACCAAAGTAAATCGTGTTGTTATTAGATTCAAATTTTGTATATTTGCCATTATAGTGGACATAGGTAGATAATAAATCAAGGTTTACGTCAATGTTTTCCGTTATTTTTGCATTTTCATATGTCATTCTGATATAGTTAGAAATATTTTCTTTTTCTCTTCCCCCTCCCAAATGTATAGATTCATAATATTTTTTATGCTTTTCATAAAACATGCGGTCTATTTTTGCATTTTTCGGATACAGCATCGTATATCCGCCGGTTTTCGATTTGAATAAGTAATACCCTTCTTTCACTTCTTTTGGCGAGACCATAAATTCCCGAGTAAACTTGTCTTGAAATGCCACCGTATCCGGCAACTTCTCCGGTTGAGCCTTGGAATCCATCTCACACCCTCCGATCCATATCAACATCAATAGCAGCAAGTTCCTCCATATCTTACGCAAAGGACGGTCTCCTTTCCCAATTATCTCCATTCTCTCTATACGTATCATATGATCACGGTGTGATCAATAAAAAATGTAATCATATCCAAATTCAAGAAAAAAGAACTATAGCTTTAAGAGGAAATGTAGGCGACTTATGACTTTAGACCTTAATTGATGAATTGGAAAAATGGAAAATAACGAGGAGATTGGTTCTGTATGCTTGTTGAGGAGTGGTACACGCTGATCTAGGCTGAAGGCTCGCTGCCTGCTTCTTTTGATTTCCTCTGCGGGAAGATAAAATCAGTAAGAGAATACAAAACTTACTTTATTTAATATCAAGACGAATTTATAAAATTTAAAGATATCAAGTATTATATAAATAATGATAAAGGTTTTTTATTGGAAAGAAAGGTGCTATATTGCGAAAAAAGGCCGGCATCACGCCGGCTCCTTGATTATTTATATACTTTAACTTTTACTGTTCTGACGCCCCATTGGATAGCTTTTGCTTTTGTAGGCATGAGTACGTCAATTTTATAGCCTCTGATTCCGCTTCCTTTATCAGCTGCAACCGCATAGCCGTAACCTTCCACATAAACTTTTGAACCTAACGGAATTACCTTTGGATCAACGGCAATTACTTTCATCGAAGGGTTTTTCTTTAAATTTAAGCCTGTAGCCGTTATTCCGCGGCAACCTTTGCAGTTTACTGTATAAGCATATGCTTTAACGGTGATTGTTTTGTACGCTGCTGTTTTGGCTGCTGCTTTTTTTACTGTAGTTTTAGCAGCCGCTTTGGTTACTGGTCCTGAAATCTTTAAAACCTGCTTTGGTTTGATCAAATCGCTTTTAAGGTTATTCCATCTCTTTAGCTGGCTGACAGTCACTTTATACTTTTTCGCTATGCCCCAAAGAGTGTCACCACTTTTTACCTGATATGTACCGGCTGCCGATGCAGCTCCTGAAAATCCGAATGCTAGAAAGATTGATGAAGTAATATATAATAGTAATTTTTTCAAGATACTACTCCCCCTTGTGGTAATTTTTTCAAAATACTACTCCCCTTTGCTTAAACTCGTAACAATAGAATATCAACAAAATATAACAATTATGTTTCATAGAATTATTAATTATGTTACAAAATGAAGACATAATTGTATCTTCTTGTTTTTTCTTGACTTTTAGTTCTTCCATCATCAGATAGACTTTATTAAATTTGCTGGTAATTTCCACTCTGGCAATTTTTGAAACCACTGTGAGTAGCTGAACAAACTTGTTTCAGGATAACACTAAGCACACTTTTGAACTATCCAGCCCAATAATCTAAGAAGATACTCTCTCTAGAGAACAACAAAAAAGGCAGATCGCTTTGATCTACCTTTTTTGTGATATGAATTAGTTGCCCTTACAGCTTATATTATCTTAGCCTCACGTAAGAAACGAATTTTCTTGGAAGTACAAAAACCTTAGAGCATTAAATAGGAGTGCCAGGCACTTTTAAGAATGCACATAATGAAAAAGGACAACTTCACCAAAGGGTGAAGTCTGTCCAAAATAAGGTCGAATTCATTCATAGGCGGTTTGTTAACAGGATATTGCTGTTCTATGTTTCCAGTGAATTATTTTTGCACCCAGAACTCCATTTGAATACATTTTGATTCTTTACACCGAATAACCATCCTTTTTTAGATTGATAGTATCAATCAGTATGTCCAAGTTTGCTAGATTTCTTGCACTAGCCCCCATAGTGTCCCTACGACAACTACAGATGACATCCGACCCTCCTCCTTCACGAAAGGGAATTCCTATTTCTTACATACCTCGTCAATTCTGTTGTCATTTCATAACGCATAAACGGAGTAATTAGATAAATCCCTTGAAAATATTCAAGAACTTTGTCCGCGAGTTCCTTCGCAATTTCCATTCCTTGTTTTCTTGCATCCTCACCTTTATAGCCATTCATTCTTGCTCGTACGTCATCCGGAATTCGAATCCCGGGTACTTCGTTATGAAGAAATTCAGCATTTCTATGGTTCGTTAAAGGCATAATTCCAACAAAGATGGGGACGGACAAATGCTGGGTAGCTTTTGCTACTTGTTCAATTTGTTCACGGCAAAAGAGGGGTTGGGTCATGATAAAATCTGCACCGGCCTCAATCTTTTTTTCTAGACGTTCAACAGCCTTTTGTAGGTGCCGTGTATTGGGGTTAAATGCTGCGCCTACAGTAAAAGAGGAGCGATTTTTAAGGGGACGACCAGAGAAGGAAATACCTTGATTTAGCTTCTTGATCATACGAATCATTTCAATTGAACTCACATCGTAAACTGAGGAAGCTCCCGGCAGGTCGCCGTAACGCGATGGGTCACCAGTTATGACCAAAACATGATCAATTCCTAAAGCATAGAGGCCCATCAAATGAGCCTGTTGACCAATCAAATTTCTATCTCGGCAAGTCAAGTGAAGAAGAGGTCGAATTCCTTCTTGTTCTTTTACAAGTCTTCCTAACGCCATATTACTCATTCGTGTTATCGCCAGCGAGTTATCGGCTAGAGTAATTGCATCTGCGCCTGCCTCCTTCAACGCTTTAGCTCCTTCTAGAAAAGGAAGGTAATCTAAGTCTCGGGGAGGATCTAATTCCACAATAATGGTAGTCTTTTCTCGAACCAATTCCGGTAATGTTTTTTGCTGAGGCGGGCCTGATATATGAATGGTTTCCTTTTCTTGTTTTTCCTCTATTCCGCTAACAGCACGCTTCGTAATTGGTGTTTTTCCTTTCAGCGCGGCGGATACGGCTGCAATATGTTCCGGGGTTGTTCCGCAACAGCCTCCGATGATTCTAACTCCAAGCTCATATAAGGTCTTGGCTGCCCATCCAAAATAATCCGGAGAAGGGGAATAAATATATTTCCCATCCTCATAACTTGGGATTCCTGCGTTAGGATATGCGGATAAAATAAAACCTTTATCTAAGGGGATCGTCTCTAATGAACGAATGAGATTGGCTGGGCCATTATAACAGTTAAGGCCAACAATATGGGCACCTGCATGATACAATTGGAGAAAGGCGTCCTCCAATAGATAACCATCCTGGGTCCTATGAATATCCTGAACGGTTAATTGACAGACAATTGGCAAGTCTTGATATTTACGTGCTAGAGAAATGGCCAATAATGCCTCATCTACTGAGCAGAATGTCTCCAACATCAATCCGTCAATGCCTGCAGCTACTAAACTATCAATTTGTTGACCATATACCATCTCCAATTTCTTACGGTTAATATCCTTTTTTATCTCCCCCATAATCCCCCCTACTGCTCCCACAACAAAGGTATCATTCCCCGCTGCTTCTCTAGCAATCATTACCGCAGCACGGTTAATCTCGTCCACCTTATCCTGCAATCCAAACTTGGAGAGTTTTTCAGCATTAGCTCCATACGTATTCGTTTCAATGAGATTAGCTCCTGCTCGTCGATAACTCAAATGAATGTCCCGGATCATCTCCGGATTTTTAAGATTTAACCACTCTACACAGCTTCCGATGGGAATGCCTTGGCTATAAAGTAATGTCCCCATTGCTCCGTCACCAATCAACAGATTTCCCTGTATATAGTCCAGTAAGCCTTGTTTCAACTTACCACATCCTTTACATTTTAACATTAATCTGCATTAAAATACTTTGCTTCCGGATGAGCAAAGACCATGGCCGAGACTGAAGCTTCTGGCTCCATCATACACCCTTCTGTAAGGGTCACACCAACTTGTCCCGGATTTAATAGACGAAATAGCTTTTTCTGATCTTCCAACTCCGGACATGCAGGATAGCCAAAGGAAACGCGAATTCCTTGATACCGTGCGCCAAACCGCTCTTGCATGGTCATCTCCGCTGGATCGGGGAAGCCCCAACAATTACGCATAACATGGTGCAAACGTTCAGCGAAAGCTTCCGCTAATTCCAAGGCAAGGGCTTGAATGGCATAAGAGCGGAGAAACTCTCCTTTTTCTTTCCATTCCGCAGAAATTTCGCGAATCCCTTCGCCCGCCGTAACTATCAGAAATCCTACGTAATCCATTTCTCCGCTTTCTACCGGACGAAGAAAATCAGACAGACATAGATATGGTTGGTGCGTTTGGCGAGGAAACGTAAACTTCTCCAGAACACGGAAATGATCCGCAGGGTCATAAATCAAAATATCATTGCCGGATGACTGGGCGGGAAAGAACCTGTACATTCCATGTGCTTTGACCAAGCCGTTCTGCACGCCTTCTTGAATCATCTGCTCTATGACTCCCTTTAACTCCAAAACCTTTGGATCCCCTTCTTTGATCAGTTTGTTTACGTTCCCTCTGACCCCCAGATGTTTTCCTAAAAGCATGCGCCAATTTATATAAGGCTGCAGATAAGAAAGCGGATAGTGGCAAAAAATATGAGGTTCAAAATCAGGGGGCAGATAAACAGGTGTGGTACGACTAATATTGGATACCTGAGATCCCTCGGGAACTTGCATTCCTCCAACGGTAGGTTCCTCCTTCTGCTGCATGCGGGCCTGCCTGTTTTTTCTTAACTCTTTCACCAACTTTTCTTGCTTCTCACTATCCATCAGCTGATTGACCAGCTCCAATCCATTCATCGCATCCTTTGCATAAAGAACAAGGCCGTCATACTCCTGTGCAATCTTCGTTTCTGTAAATTTGCGGGTTAACGCTGCCCCTCCTACCAGCAAAGGGATATCGATCCCGGCCGCTTTTAAATCTTGAGCTGTTATAACCATCTGTTGGGCTGACTTCACCAGCAAACCGGATAGTCCAATCGCATCCGGCTTTTCTTCCCGGTACGCTTGAATCAATTTTTCAGGTGGAACCTTGATGCCTAGGTTTACAACGTCATACCCATTATTCGATAAAATGATGTCTACCAAATTCTTTCCTATATCATGGACATCACCTTTGACCGTAGCCAACAGGATTTTCCCTTTTACAGATGCCTCTTTCCGTTCCATATAGGGTTCCAGGAAGGAGACTGCCGCTTTCATAATCTCCGCACTCTGCAAAACTTCCGCTACAATCAATTCGTTGTTATTAAAGAGCCTGCCTACCTCTGTCATCCCTTCCATCAATGGGCCATTGATAATGTCCAATGGAGGATATTTCTTAAGTGCCTCTTCCAGATCCTGAAACAAACCATCCTTAGAGCCCTCAATGATATAATGTGCCAATCGTTCTTCTAAGGATTGATTCAAAGCTGCTTCCTGCTTTGCCACTTTCTTCTCCCGATAAAAATTTGTAAACAAAGACAACGCTTCACCAGTATTACGGAATAATACGTCCTCTGCCATCTTTCGTTCCTCATCCGGAATCGAAACGAAGCGTTCCAGTTTTTCCGTATTTATAATTGCATAATCCAAGCCAGCCTTCGTACAGTGATATAGGAATACTGAATTTAATACTTCCCGACCAGCTGGCGGTAATCCGAACGAAACATTGCTTATTCCGAGAATCGTTTGGCATTCCGGTAAGGTCTCTTTAATTAGTCGGATCCCCTCTACAGTTTCTAGGGCGGAGCCAATATAGGCTTTATCTCCCGTACCAATCGGAAAGACAAGCGGATCAAAAATAATATCCTGAGGACTAACTCCATATTTTTGAACCAACAAATCATAGGAACGCTTTGCTATCTCTAATTTCTTCTCCCTGGCAACAGCCATCCCGTTTTCATCAATCGTCCCTACCACAATAGCTGCGCCATACTTGGATATAAGCGGTGCTACTTCTTCAAAACGCTTTAACCCGTCTTCCAAATTAATCGAGTTTATTATGGCCTTCCCTTGCGAATATTTCAAGCTGAGTTCAATGACTGAGGCATCCGTCGAATCGATCATAAGCGGCACTTTAACTTTCTTTACCACATGTTCAAGGAATCTTCTCATATCCTCAGCTTCATCCCGATCTGGATCAGCCAAACAGATATCAATAATATGGGCGCCCTTTTTCACCTGCGCTCTGGCAATCTCCGAAGCCTCTTCATACTTGCCGGCAGCAATTAAATCGCGGAACTTTCTTGACCCGATCACATTGGTTCTTTCCCCAACAAATAAAGGTCTATTGTCCTTTTCCAGATAGACAGGCTCAATGCCGGAAACGACGTGACCGTGCGGTTTTGCTTTCATTCTCGGCTGATATTCTTTTAACCTTTCAGCAATTGCACGAATATGCTCAGCCGTCGTTCCACAACAGCCCCCCGCTATGTTCAGCCATCCTTTCTCCGCAAAACCGGCCAACTTTTCGGCTAACCCTTGCGGTGATTCATGATAGTGCCCATTTTCATCCGGCAAGCCGGCATTGGGGTAGCAGCTGACGGCACATTGAGCCAACCCTGACAGCGTACGGATATGGTCCCTCATGAACTCCGGCCCAGCAGCGCAATTAATGCCTACAGAAATAGGCTTCAAATGTTCAAGCGACATATAGAAAGCCTCAATATTTTGACCAGCCAACGTTGTTCCCATTGGTTCAATAGTTCCAGAAACCATAAGCGGGATTTCCTTTTGCAATTCCTCAAATGCCCTTCTAATTCCAATGCTTGCCGCCTTGACATTGAGCGTATCCTGAGCAGTCTCTAAAAGCAGGATATCGACTCCACCTTTAATCAGAGCGCGTGCTTGCTCATAATAAGATTCCGCCAAATCATCAAAGGTTATTCCCCCTGTTACGGACAATGTCTTCGTTGTAGGTCCCATAGATCCCGCGACAAATCGAGGCCACTCCGGAGTTGAATAGGCGTTTACTGCTTCTCTAGCCAAACGGACTGCTGCTAAATTAATTTCTTCGGTACGTTTTTGTAACCCATATTCCGCCAAAACGATACTTGTCGCCCCAAACGTATTGGTTTCTATGATGTCGGCACCCGCTTTAAGATATTCCTCGTGGATTTGCTTTATTAAGTCGGGACGTGTAAGATTCAATATCTCGTTGCACCCATCAAAACTCTCTCCACCAAAATCCTCCGCTGCTAGATTCAATTGCTGGATCATCGTCCCCATGGCCCCATCAAGGATAAGGATTTTTTTGTGCATCTGTTGTTCAATACTCTTCTCTCCCACACTCGCTCCTCCCTTCACCTCATGGTTAGATTGCAATATTCTATGCGCTAACAATAGAGTTGAATAGTCTCTTACCCTATGACAGTTTCTCCATTTTTTTATAGATTGGATAAATTCGTTATTAACACATATAAATAGAAGGCCACGGTCCAAAACATAAAAAGATCGCCCTTCACCTGGCTGTGATAGCCTAAAGGCAAGGGCGTTCGGTAATTTTTTGATAACATCATGTCTCTTGCTTTACTGGACACCACAAAGATGAGAGCGATTCTCTACACAATCTAAGGCACTTTAATTAGGCGCTTAAAATTTATACTTATGTAGGTTCTTATACACGCAAGGGTCCTCTTGCATGCATAAGAGTTAATATACTATATTCACATTTCTATAAAGTGCTACAAGGGTTATTGCCTAATTTTACTTACCTACAATAATTATGATTTTTTATTTTTGCACCAGAATCTTTTAAAGTCTCGATAATCTCTCTTTTTCAGTTAACTCGTAATATTGGATGAGTGCATAAGCAAGATGACTAATTTAATCCCCCATCATCATAAAAATGACTTTTGTCTTTTCTCTTTCATTGCTTGATTCGATTGTATTTAAACAAGGCTGTCTTGGATTGCATACACGCAATTCTATGCTTCATCATATAATGTCTGTAAATTTTTTTAGCAGAGGTGATCAAGTTGAACGATAGTCTCCAACCAAACTCCACCCGTGGAGATGTTTACGATCTGATTGAGATGGAGCAATTATTGGCAGGACCACATCGCATAATCTATGAGGGAAGCAGCCAATACCAAGATATCCTTTTGATAGAATCAAAGAATATACGATTGTACTGGAATAATCAATTAGAATTAAATTCTTTAGATGAACGGATTTATCACGAGGCTCTAGTTCACCCCGCTATGACGTTGGCTGCTCAACACGACCGTGTCTTAGTCATAGGCGGGGAAGATGGTTGTGCAATACGTGAAGTCCTAAAATATCCTAATGTCAACCATGTCAGTCTGATCGCTGTTTCCCCGGAGACGCTGCATGCAGCACAGAATATTCCCGAGATCACTGAACTTAACGAAGGATCACTCTTTGATAAGCGTGTGCATATTCACGAAAGTGATATTCATGAATTTTTAAGCAGCGGGCAGCAACTGTTTCATGTGATTATCGTCGATCTGCCTGACCCTGAGACTGAAGCAACGAGCCGCTTCTATACCATGGAATTTTTTCACCAATTGTCCAACTTTTTAACCGATGACGGCATCTTGGTCTGCCAGTCTACATCGCCAGAACATACTCCATTGGTATTCTGGAGCATTGCTCGAACACTCGAGCAGGCATCGCTTCACACGTTAAGCTATCATGTCTTAGTCCCCTGGTTTGGCGACTGGGGATTTCACCTAGCAGGAAAGGGAGCGCTTGTCTGGGGAGAAGAAAAGAAAGTTGCTGTCTCCAACCGTTCACTCTCTGACGATTTGATCTCATTGTTTACATTTTCACCAAAGGTTCTGAACATCCGGGATCAAGCGGTTCCTAACACCTTGGACTGCCTGATCTTGCACAAGTTTTATGAAGCAAGTGAAGTGGAAACCGTTCCTGAAAAAGGGCTTAGCGTATTTTATAACCTCCAACATAGTGTTTTGGAGCAGGACAATGATACGGAAGATTTGATAGAGATTCAACAGCTCCTTTCCGGTCCGCATCGAGTCCTATATCAAGGTGGACCCAAAGGGGATCACGTGTTAATGCTAGAGACAACCGATGTGCGGCTGTATCTCGATAAGCAGCTGCAATTTAGTTCTTTGGATGAGCAAATTTATCATGAGGCCCTTGTTCATCCCGCACTGGCGATGGTCCAAAAACGGGATCGTATCCTCATCGCCGGAGGTGGGGATGGACTTGCGATTCGTGAAATCCTCAAATATCCCGATGTAAAGCACATCGACCTTGTGGATCTCGATCCATTGATGCTCCACATAGCCAGAAATGTCCCCGAGTTCGTTACTCTCAACAACGGTGCTCTCCACGATGAACGCGTATCGATCCATCAGCAAGATATCCTGGTGTTTAAAGAGATGAAGAGAGAGCCATACGACGTTATTATTGTGGATCTGCCAGATCCGGGAGATGAAATAATAAGCCGCTTGTATACCGTGGAATTTTTCGGCGAATTGTCCAACCTTTTACACGAAGATGGCATCCTAGTGTGTCAATCCCATTCGCCGGAGTATGCCCCATTGGTGTTCTGGAGTATCGGATTAACACTTAAGGGGGCAGGATTTCATATCCTCAGCTACCATGTCGATGTTCCCTCATTTGGGGATTGGGGATTTCACCTGGCAGCAAAAAAGCCGCTGCTCTGGGGGAAGAGAGAAATAGCCGTGCCACACCACACACTCCCCGAAGATCTGTCTTCCTGGTTTGATTTCCCAGAGAAGATTCGGTCGATTTGGGCGAATTCGCACATGAACACATTGTCTAACTTAAAATTACATCAATTTTATTTTCAAGAAATACAAAGCGATTAACACCGTTATCATGATTTTTTTATCCGCCGATGAATTGCTGCTTTTTTAGGTGAAACGAACAGCGTATACAACAAAAAAGGAGTATATCTCTATTCTTTTATTGAGCAAGTGAAGAGCAAGCTCAAGAGATTAGAGATAACTCCTTATTTTTATATGAAAAGGAACCTCATTTTGGCTGTAACCTTACTCGTCACCCCAGGCATCATCTACAATTTTAGCAAGAACCAAGTTGCTATCGGTTTGAATTTTGTAATTCGACCAATATTTGGAATAATTATAGGGGATATGGAACATATCCTTCAGCCTCTCCTGCGATAGGAAACGGGTTGGGATTGGAATGGAAATATCGTCGGGCGATACCGGCCTGTTTGTCGCCATACAAAATCCATAGTCATCTCCATATTCCACGATTGCGTCAAAATGATAGGGCAATACATAAAAACCTGCCGCCATCAAGGTCGCCTGGACGCTCCAGAAGTATTCCGGTATCTGAGCTAACGAGGGGCAAGAGATGTTAATAACTCCGTCTGGTTCCAACCGCTCCTTTAGAAACCTGTAAAATTCCCAACTGAAAAGCTTGCTGAGTTCAGGGCATTCTTCGCTTGGCTCCGGAATGTCCACGAAGATGACATCCCACTTCATAGTGGTGTTCTCGATATACTTCCGACCGTCTTCTACCACCGTGCGTACTTTAGGGTGATGCAAAGATCCTTCATTGAATTTGACCAATGCCTCTAAATTCTTGCCAAAATCCATCATCATAGGGTCGATGTCTACAGTGGTGATCTCCTTTACTTCAGGATACCGAAGCGCTTCTCTCGTTGTAATTCCTCCACCCCCACCGATAATGAGAATGTGTTCCCGTTTACCAGCAACGGACATGGGTACATGGATCAGCGCTTCAGCATATATATCATCGTCCTCAGTTGTGCCAAACATCACATCGCCGTTACCATAAATCAACAATTGTCCTTGATGTTCGACCAAGGCGATTCGCTGGAAAGGAGTTTTGATCCGACGGACTATAGTGTAATCCCCATCGGGCTCCTCTTCCTCCGATACATAATCCCGGATGGAACCAGCACCCCAATACCGCCAATAAAACCATGCCAGTGTTTCAACGATAAGCACCAGGAAAGCACCTATGGCGATCCAATAAAGCTGACTTAAACCTACCATTTCCTTTAACCTCCTTCTCCCTAGATTTAATTATGCTATGAGTCCATTTCATAAAATGACATAGCTAAATATCATACTTCGATCTAATTTTTTAGAGAAAAATGATTGTAGTGAATGATCCTTTTATTGACTAAAGTATCTTGTTTTCGCTTTTTTCTACCCCAGTTACCGAGTTCTGGTGCAAAAAATCTATCAAATTTCGACATGCGGATACTGCTACTCTAAAAAAGGCGTGTGATCAGTATGGAAAACCAAAGTTTATTTAAATATGTTCATTGCTCTAACTTTCATATAAAAAAGGTGCACTTCCTATCAAGTGCACCCCAACCATTGACATAGAACCAATGAAAAAACGGACTTGCCATTACCGGCAAGTCCGTTGATTTATGTTTAACCTATCCAAAACATAATGTAGAATGGAGACGGTGGGAGTCGAACCCACGTCCAGAGATATCGCCGCTTAAGCATCTACGAGCGTAGTCGGTATATTTGGTTTCGCTGCATCTTCCGCCTACCGACAGGCCTCCGAGCAGCTAGCCTGATTGGTCTCTTCCCTCGTCCTCAGGCGGCGGACTCGGGCGTAGCCCACTCGCTATGAGCCCCTGAACCGCCACGTGGGCGATGGCGGGAGGAGCTAGCTGCGTTTAATTAGGCAGCTAAAGCGTAGTTTTCTTTGCCAGTTATCTTTAGGTGACGTTTTTTACGAGGACGGTCCCCTCGGCTCGCAGCTTAAGCTCGATCTATCCCTGTCGAATCCGTATCGTCCCCGTGATGGAGAAACGATGACGAATAAGCTTAAGCTTTGGATAACTGGCCATCGGCATTATTTATTATAGCATAATGCATATAAAATTCAATTGTGAAGTTTTGGAATTAGAGTTTTTGCCGTTCGCGAAACGCGCGTTCGATTTCCCGTTGTGCTTCTCTTCGTTTCATATCTTCACGTTTATCATATTTTTTCTTTCCTTTGCCAACACCTAACAACACTTTGGCAAAACCGTTCTTAATATATAGCTTCAACGGAACGAGCGTATAACCTTGTTCCTTGGTGTAGCCAATCAGCTTATTAATTTCACGGCGATGAAGAAGCAGCTTTCTTGTCCGCAATGGGTCATGGTTATAACGGTTCCCTTGTTCATATGGGCTAATATGCATATTATGAAGAAATACTTCTCCTTTTTCGACTTTCGCAAACGAATCCTTTAAATTTACTTTTCCAGCGCGAATCGATTTAATTTCCGTTCCTTGCAGGACAATCCCTGCTTCATACGTTTCTTCGATAAAATAATCGTGATGCGCTTTTTTGTTTTGCGCAATCAGTTTCCCTTCACCTTTCGGCATACCGCGCTCTTCCTCCTCTTATAGCGACAACTATAATTTTAGCAAAAAACGATAAGAAGGAAAAGTCTCCTCTTATTGAGACTTTTCCTCATCGTTTTTTCTTTTTCTTCTTTTTTGCTTTCAGCCGCGGAACATCTTCATAAAATTTCTTTGATTTTTTCTCTTTTCCATTTTGTTTATTTGCTTTTTTTCTTCTTTTTCCTTCAATGACAACAGGGGCACTTTTCGGTTCTTTACGGCGACGGTCTTTCATTCCGACAATTTCAAAGTCGACGATCCGCTCGTCTTTATTCACGTTAATGACGCGGACGGTAATCTCGTCGCCGATACGGTATACTTTTCCCGTTCGTTCGCCGACCATGGCGTAATGCCGCTCATCATAACGGTAATAGTCATCCGTTAAGTAGCTGACATGCACGAGCCCTTCGATGGTGTTCGGCAGCTCGACAAATAGGCCGAAATTCGTAACGGAGCTAATAATTCCGTCAAACTCCATGCCAATCTTATCTTCCATAAACTCCGTTTTCTTCAAATCGTCTGTTTCCCGCTCGGCTTCCACCGCACGCCGTTCCATATTGGAGGCATGTTCGGCAATATCCGGAAGTTTTTCCGCCCATTTTTGTTGCGTCTTTTCATCCATTTGCCCGTTGATCAAGTACGTGCGGATGAGACGATGCACGATCAAGTCCGGATAACGGCGGATTGGAGAGGTAAAGTGCGTATAAAAATCGGTTGATAATCCATAGTGGCCGAGACTTTCCGCATCATAGCGAGCCTGCTTCATCGAACGAAGCATGACCGTCGAGATGACCATTTCTTCCGGCTCGCCGCGCACCGCCTCTAAAATTTCTTGGAGCGCGCGCGGATGAATTTGGTTTCCTGTTCCTTTCACGACATAGCCGAAATTCGTAATAAACTCCAGAAAGCGCTGCAGCTTTTCCGGTTTTGGATCTTCGTGCACGCGATAAATAAACGGAACGTTCAGCCAGTGGAAATGTTCAGCGACCGTTTCGTTCGCCACGAGCATAAATTCTTCAATAAGCCGTTCCGCCACCGAACGTTCGCGCAGCACGACATCATACGGCTTCCCGTTTTCATCGACCAGCACTTTTGCTTCTTTAAAATCGAAATCAATCGCACCGCGTTTCATCCGTTTATTGCGCAAAATTTCCGCCAGTTCCGCCATCAATTCAAACATAGGCACAAGCGGTTCGTATTTTTTTCGTAATTCTTCGTCTTTATCGACGAGAATTTTGTTCACATCCGAATACGTCATCCGTTCCGTTGTGCGAATGACGCTTGGGAAAATTTCGTAGCTGACGACTTCTCCGCGTTCGTTAATTTCCATTTCACACGAAAGTGTCAAGCGGTCCACTTTCGGATTTAAGGAGCAAATGCCATTCGATAAACGGTGCGGAATCATCGGAATGACACGGTCGACCAAATAGACGCTTGTCCCGCGTTCATATGCCTCACGATCAATCGGCGATCCTTCTTCCACATAGTAGCTGACATCAGCGATGTGGACGCCAAGCTTGTAATTTCCATTCTCGAGCTTGGTGACCGTTACAGCGTCATCTAAGTCTTTCGCGTCTTCGCCGTCAATCGTGACAATCATCTCGTCGCGCAAATCGCGGCGGCCTTGCAGGTCCTTTTCCGTAATCGTATCGGAAATACGGTTGGCGTGTTCGATAACTTCTTCTGGAAATTGCAAAGGAAGGCCGTATTTATGGATGATCGATAAAATATCGACACCAGGGTCATTTTTATGGCCAAGAATTTTAATGACTTCTCCTTCGGCGCTCATTCGCCCTTGCGGGTACGAGGTGAGCCGCACGACTACTTTGTGGCCTTCCACGGCGCCGTTTGCCGCATGTTTCGGGATGAAAATATCGTTGACAATTTTCTTATCATCGGGTATGACAAAACCGAAATACTTGCTTTCCGTATAAGTTCCGACCACTTCGGTGACGCCGCGCTCTAAAATCCTTACAATCGTTCCTTCTCTGCGCGCACCGGAGGAGTCGGCATGCACGCGCACTAATACGGTATCCCCATGCATCGCATTTTTCATTTCCGACGGCGGGATGAAGATGTCATCCAGCGTCGGATCTTCCGGCACGACGAAAGCGAACCCTTTCGCGTGTCCGGACACTTTTCCGCGCACTAAGTTCATTTTTTCCGGTACACCGTAACGATTGCTTCTCGTGCGTACGACTAGTCCTTGTTCTTCCATCGCCACCAGCGTTTTGACAAACTCTTTAAATTGTGCGGCATCGGTAATGGCAAAAGCGGTTTCCAGCTCCTGGACGGTCAACGGTTTGTATGCCTCGTCCCTCATAAATGTTAAAATTCGTTCCGCTAATGATGAATCCATCATTCTCCCTCCTTTCAACGGTTACCAATCTAACGATTCCAAAAACTCATAAATATCCTCATGCAGCTGTTCTTTTTCTTTATCTAGCGTAATGACATGGCCCGACTCTTCATACCATTTGATTTTTTTCACTGGTGATTCAATGCCGTTATAAATAATATTTGCACTATCGGGATTAATCATGTCATCATGCCGCGCCTGCACGACAAATGTCGGCGCATAAATTAAATCAATATGATCGCGGACGTCGGCAATCAGCTCCTGTAGTGCTTTCAATGTACGCATCGGCGTCTTTTTAAACTCTTCCATTTCTTTTTCAATTTGCTCCGCTGTTTTTCCTTCCCGCTTTTTATATTCGCGCGCATACTCCAACACGCCTTGATACATCCTTTCCTCACTTTTTATATACATCGGCGCGCACATTGAAATAATTCCCACTACAGGTACAGTGTAACCTAATTTCAGGGAAAATACGCCGCCAAGCGATAATCCTGCGACCGCAATTTTTTCGTACCCTTTATTTTTTAAAAATTCATAGGCATTCATCACATCTTGCCACCAATCGTCCGGCCCGGTATATACGAGCTCTTCCGGCGGCACGCCGTGTCCTTTATAAATCGGCGCATGGCATGTATATCCTTTTGATTCCAGAAAACGGCCTAACATTCTGACATCCGCTGAATTTCCGGTAAAACCGTGCAGCAATAACACGGCACGCTCCCCTGCTTCAAAGAAAAATGGCTTTGGTGGAACAATCTTCATGATGCATAACTCCTTTCATTTTATAACAAATAGAAAAGGCAGCCCGAATCAATTGATGGACCGCCCCATTGTTTTTCCATTAAAGTTGCACATACGTTACAGCAATCGTCAAGGCAAAAAACAATACTGCCAATACTACGGTAATGCGCTGAAACACCGCATCCAGTCCGCGCGCTTTTTGTTTTCCGAACAGCTGTTCCGCACCACCAGTAATCGCGCCGGAAAGCCCCGCACTTCTTCCCGATTGCAACAAAACGATCACGATAAGCGCAATCGAAACAATGACTAACAACGTGACAAGCAACGCATGCATGCCTACTCCTCCTTTAAAACACGCCCTACAATGCTTCCAGTTTAACACAAATGCGGGACTTGCACAATAGGGATAAGGAGCACGCATTATTTATTATAGCAAATTTGTCCTTAAACCAAAAAAATATAGCCTTCCTTTATCCCTCATATAGGACGGTTTTTTGGTCATGAAAATAAATGTTGCTTTCCTTTCTCCCAAACATCTCTTTCTTTGCCGAACGGATCGGCTTCGACGCGGCTTGACGCGCCAAAAATCATCGCTGCTCTCTTGTTCAAGTCATAAACCGGCCATTCTTCCGTCAGCTGATCATGATTAGGATTTCCATTGCGCGCAAACGAAATCCATGCATCATGAATCTGTTTGCTGATCTGTTCTCGTTCCGGCAAATCTCCTGTAAAATTCGTAATTCCCGGCTGATGAAGGTTACCGAACACAAATGGCAGTTCAAGCGCATGGCATGCTTTCAATTTGCCGCCCATAATCGGCGTCTCATAATCAAAGCGATACATCCAGACGTTTGCCCCTTGTTCCACTTGATAATCAGCAGTGCGTAACATGCCATTGGTAAATACGCGGTAAGTCATGATGCGCAGCAGTTTTTGCCATATTGGCTCCGCTTCATCTCCTTGATGCAGATAATAATCGACAACCTCGCGTGGAACGGGACCGACTTCTTTGTTAATCCGCTTGAGAAGTTCTTGTTCGCTAAGCGCGGTCCATGAAGGGTCTGTCAGCGTAAACAAGTTATATTCGTCTTTCGTAACGCCGATAATCATCGAAATATCGCGTGCCGCTCCTTCTTTCAGCGCTTCAATCGGATGATTTGGCAATGTTTTTCCGTCTATCACCGGTCCGTAAGACACTTGCGGGCCAAGCGACAGCGCGGCTTGAAGCAGCTTTTCTGCCGGAATCGTTAGCAATCGGTCACGATCTCCGGGACGAATGCCAGCTTGGTGCAGTATCTTTTCTGCCATCGCGGTCGCTTTAGCAGCAGACTTCAACAAAAGCGCGCCCGAACCGCTTTGTAAAATCGCTTGTTGAAATAAGCCTTTTGCCTCAGGCATGGCTAACAACGTTCCAACGCTTGCAGCTCCTGCCGATTCGCCAAAAATCGTAACTTGTTTCGGATCGCCACCAAACGCCTCAATATTTTCCTGCACCCATCGCAATGCCGCTATTTGGTCAAGAATGCCGCAATTTCCTGAAGCAGCGTAATCTTCACCAAATAAATCCGCTAAATGGAGAAAGCCAAATACATTCAGCCGGTAATTGATCGTCACGACAACGACATCGCCATTAGCGGCAAAAGCCGTCCCGTCATACCAAGGAGTCGACCCTGAACCAAACAAAAAAGCCCCACCGTGAATCCAAACCATTACAGGACGTTTCTTGCCGTCGGCTCCCGGAGACCAAATGTTAAGGAACAAACAATCTTCGCTTCTAGGTTCCGTGGTGCGTCCTAATACTCCGCCAAACAGCAAACCAGCTGGCTGCATCGCAACTGCACCAAACGTTGTGACATCGCGCACTCCCGTCCAAGGCTCAGGCGGCTGCGGCGGCTGGAAGCGAAGTTCTCCTACAGGCGCTTTTGCGTACGGAACTCCCTTCCAATAGTAAACGCTTTCATTTTTGCCCCCTTGCAATTTTCCATAGCGCGTTTCGACTATGGTGTTCATCAACGATCCACCTCTTTTCCCAATTATTAGAATGTTCTTAAAAAATATAAACGAAGCAAGACATGGCCGTCAAATTTTCTGCTTTCTTCATATAAAAAAGCACCTAGCGATCACTCGGTTAGGTGCTTGGTTTGCCATCTTGGCAAACAGATGTCTGTTTGATTTGATTATTTTCCGCGGTGTTTCGCTTTTGCTTTAAGGCGCTTAAGCTCTCTTTTTCGCTCCATAAGAGCTTGGCGTTGTTCCTTTCGCAATACCTTTCTCTCTTTTTTACGATGTTCCAATTCTAGCTTAAGGGCGGTTTGTGCGTAGGTGGAAAACGGCCGCTCTTTTATTTCTTTTGCCGCTTCTCGCTGTATCCGTTTCGGGTTTTTACGCCGTTGCAGTTGTGCAGGGATAACAGCGGCTGTATGGCATTGGTTCAATAACGCGAGCATCGGTCCATTGACAAACGCCAACACTTCTTCCGGTTTCGGTTCAGAACCAAACACGTAGCGGACCGCTTTTAGGGTCTCATTTTCCTTCTGTTCCACCACCCCAACCCAAAATTGGCCATCGTAAAAAACCGTCAGCTTCATGAAAGGTCCCTCCTTTAGAAATTGCCAACAGCGATGGACATCCCAAGGAGGGGAAGGTTACTGACACTCGTTTCCGAGTGCGCCCGGACTACCAACTGGGACTGTGTTTTTACGCTGTCTACGTTTATTATACGTACTGCATCCACTCATATGGAAGCCGTTCTTTGCTATTTTCTATCGAAAAAAGACCTAACCGCTCACCGGTTAGGTCTTACTTCATTATTTTTTTAAGTTATAGAACGATTTGATCCCGTTGTAGATCGCTGTATCGCCAAGCTGATCTTCGATGCGGAGCAATTGATTGTATTTCGCGACGCGGTCGGTGCGGGAAGGCGCCCCTGTTTTAATTTGGCCGGCGTTTGTCGCTACGGCGATGTCAGCGATCGTGCTGTCTTCCGTTTCACCGGAACGGTGGGAAACAACCGCCGTATATCCTGCGCGTTTTGCCATTTCAATCGCATCGAATGTTTCGGTTAACGTGCCGATTTGGTTGACTTTAATCAGAATCGAGTTGCCGACTCCTTTTTCGATTCCTTCGGCCAGCTTTTTCGTATTCGTTACAAACAAGTCGTCGCCGACAAGCTGTACTTTTTTGCCAAGACGTTCGGTTAATAGTTTATGGCCTTCCCAGTCGTTTTCATCTAAGCCGTCTTCGATGGAAATGATTGGGTATTTCGAAACAAGTTCTTCATACCAGGCAACCATTTCTTCGGACGTTCTTACAACGCCTTCGCCTTCCAGATGGTATTTGCCATCTTCTTTATTGTAAAGCTCAGAAGAAGCAACGTCCATCGCCAGCATAACTTCTTCGCCTGGTTTGTAACCGGCTTTTTCAATCGCTTCGATAATCGTTTGCAGCGCTTCTTCGTTCGATTTTAAGTTTGGCGCGAAACCGCCTTCGTCACCAACCGCAGTATTGTAGCCTTTTGCTTTTAATACGGCTTTTAAGCTATGGAAAATTTCTGCGCCCATGCGAAGCGCTTCACGGAAGCTTTTCGCGCCGACAGGCATAATCATAAATTCTTGAATGTCCACGTTGTTATCGGCATGCGCGCCGCCGTTTAAAATGTTCATCATTGGCACTGGCAATGTTTTGGCGTTAAATCCGCCAAGGTATTGATATAATGGCATGTCTAATTCATCTGCTGCTGCGCGCGCGACTGCCAGTGATACCCCTAAAATCGCGTTGGCGCCTAATTTGCTTTTGTTTTCCGTGCCGTCTAATTCAATGAGCGTTTTGTCAACGCCGACTTGGTCTGTCACTTCAAAGCCGATAATCGCTGGAGCGATAATTTCATTGACGTTTTCCACCGCTTTTAATACGCCTTTGCCAAGATAACGGCTTTTATCGCCGTCTCGCAATTCCACTGCTTCGTATTCTCCTGTTGATGCACCGCTTGGCACTAATGCACGGCCAAAGCCGCCGTCTTCCGTATATACTTCGACTTCTACCGTTGGGTTGCCGCGTGAGTCCAATACTTCACGTGCATATACATCTACAATTGCAGACATGTTCACACTCTCCTTTATTATTTCATAATTAATGTTTTTCCTGTCATTTCTTTTGGCTGTGGCAAGCCAAGCAAATCAAGCATGGTTGGGGCTAAATCTCCTAAAATGCCGTCTTTGCGAAGTTCGATTCCTTTTTTCGTGACGATGACCGGAACCGGATTTGTCGTATGCGCAGTTTGCGGTTTGCCGTCCGGCGTCAATACTTCATCCGCGTTTCCGTGGTCTGCCGTAATAATGGCGATGCCGCCTTTTGCAATAATCGCATCCACGACTTTGCCAAGACACTCATCAACCGCTTCGATCGCTTTAATCGTCGGTTCTAATTTTCCTGAGTGGCCGACCATGTCCGGGTTCGCATAGTTTAAAATGATCGCGTCATATTTATCCGCTTCAATTTCTTTTAGGAGCGCATCCGTTACTTCGTAAGCGCTCATTTCCGGTTTTAAGTCATATGTGGCAACTTTTGGCGAGTTGATTAAAATGCGGTCTTCGCCTGGAAACTTCTCTTCTCGTCCGCCGTTCATAAAAAACGTCACATGCGGATATTTTTCCGTTTCCGCGATGCGAAGCTGGCGCAATCCGTGTTGCGATAGGACTTCACCAAGCGTATTATCTAAATTCGTCGGTTTAAACGCGACATAGCCTTTTACCGTTTCGCTAAAGTGGGTTAAGCATACAAAGAACAAGTTTTTCGGATGTTTCGGACCGCGGTCGAACTCGCGGAAGTCTTCGTTTGTAAACGTGTTGGAAATTTGGATCGCCCGGTCTGGACGGAAGTTGTAGAAAATGATCGCATCTTCGTCCTTAATCGTTGCCACCGGCGAGCCGTCTTCGCGCACGATGACCGATGGAAGCACGAATTCATCGTAAATGCCATGTTTATAAGAGTCTTCGATACATTCAAGCGGATCGCGATAGGTTGGTCCTTCACCATAAACCATCGCGCGATATGCTTTTTCGACGCGCTCCCACCGTTTGTCGCGGTCCATCGAGTAATAACGGCCGGATAATGTCGCGATTTCCCCGACGCCATACTCTTTTATTTTTGCTTGCAATTCTTTGATATATTTCGGTGCCGTTTGCGGTCCGACATCGCGGCCATCTAAAAAGCCGTGGATGTAGACGTTTTTTACGCCTTCTTTAGCGGCTAATTTTAATAGCGCATATAGATGGTTAATATGGCTATGAACACCGCCGTCAGAGAGAAGACCAAAAATGTGCAAATTCGTTCCTTTTTCTTTGACATGATTCATCGCCGCTAAAAACGTTTCGTTGCGGTCAAACTCTCCCTCGCGAATCGCGATGTTGACGCGCGTTAAGCTTTGGTAGACAATGCGGCCGGCACCGATATTTAAGTGGCCGACTTCCGAGTTTCCCATTTGTCCTTCTGGAAGACCGACCGCCTCGCCGCATGCAGTTAATGTAGCGTGCGGATATTCATTCCAATAACGGTCAAAGTTCGGTTTTTTTGCTTGTGCGATCGCATTGCCATACGTTTCTTCGCGAAGTGCAAATCCGTCTAAAATAATTAACGCTACTGGTTTTTTACTCATGTTGTCCAGCCTCCACTAGTTGTAAAAATGATTTCGGATCGAGGCTTGCGCCGCCGACAAGGGCGCCATCAATATGTTCCTGCGCTAAAAATTCGCGAATGTTTTCCGGTTTGACGCTGCCGCCGTACTGAATGCGTACTGCTTCGGCCACTTCCGGCGAAAAGATTTTGGCAATGACCGAACGGATATGACCGCACACTTCATTGGCATCTTCCGCCGTCGATGATTTGCCAGTGCCAATCGCCCAAATTGGTTCATAGGCGATCACCACTTGTTTTGCTTGTTCCGCGGTTAAACCAGCAAGCGCTTTTTCTACTTGCGCGCCAACAATGTCATTCGTTTTGCCGCTTTCCCGTTGTTCTAACGTTTCACCGCAGCAAACGATCGGAATTAATCCATGCTTAAAGGCAGCATGTACTTTTTTATTGACTGTTTCATCCGTCTCCGCAAACATTTCACGGCGCTCGGAATGACCGATAATCACGTAAGTCACACCGATATCTTTCAGCGCAACTGGACTAATTTCGCCAGTAAACGCTCCTTTGTCTTCAAAATGCATATTTTGCGCGCCGATTTTTAAATCAGATCCTTGTACGTTTTGAACAAGCCGGTCCAAAAACAAAAATGGCGCACAAATGACAGAGTCTATTTGTTCTGCCGGTGGAACAAGCTGTTTTACTTCTTCCACGAAGCTTACTGCCTCCGGCAATGTTTTATGCATTTTCCAGTTTCCAGCGATAATGCGTTTTCTCATCATCTGTCCCTTCCTTTCTAAGAAAGGAGTGAGCGTGTTATTTATCGTTTAACGCCACCACTCCAGGAAGTTGTTTTCCTTCCATAAATTCAAGCGATGCGCCGCCGCCGGTAGAAATGTGGTCCATTTTTTCCGCTAAGCCGAATTTTTCTACCGCCGCTGCCGAATCGCCGCCGCCGATGACCGAATATGTATCGACAGCATCCGCTAACGCTTGGGCCACTGCTTTCGTTCCTTCGGCAAAGGCATCCATTTCAAACACGCCCATTGGGCCGTTCCATACAACCAGCTTCGATTTCATAATGACATCGCGATATAGTTCGCGTGTTTTTGGACCGATATCCAGCGCTTCCCAATCGCTTGGAATCGCATCAATCGCAACGACTTTCGTATTGGCGTCGTTTGCAAACCGATCGGCTACAACGACATCAACCGGCATATAGAAGTTAACTCCTTTTTCTTTGGCTTTTTCCATAAATGATTTGGCCAATTCAATTTTATCTTCTTCCAGCAGCGATTTGCCAACTTCGTGGCCTAGCGCTTTCACGAACGTATACGCTAACCCGCCGCCGATAATCAAATTGTCCACTTTGTTAAGCAAGTTTTCGATGACACCGATTTTATCTTTTACTTTCGCACCGCCAATAATCGCCGTAAATGGACGGTCTGGATTGGACAGCGCCTTTCCTAACACTTCAATTTCTTTTTCCATTAAAAACCCCGCAACGGCTGGCAAATAATGGGCAATTCCTTCGGTAGACGCATGGGCGCGGTGGGCAGCACCAAACGCATCGTTCACATAAATGTCCGCTAATTCAGCAAAAGCTTTCGCCAGCTCTGGATCGTTTTTCTCTTCTCCTGGATAAAAGCGGACGTTTTCCAGAAGCAATACATCGCCTTCCTTCATGCTGGCGATCGCTGCTTTTACCGCATCCCCGTATGCTTCATCTGTTTTTACTACCTGTTTGCCGAGCAGCTCGCTTAACCGTTTAGCCACCGCATTTAAGCGCAGCTCTTCGACAACTTTTCCTTTTGGACGGCCAAGGTGGCTCGCCAAAATCACTTTTGCACCTTGTTCAATTAAATAACGAATCGTCGGAAGTGCGGCGCGAATACGTGTATCATCCGTAATCACACCATTTTCCATCGGCACGTTAAAGTCAACGCGGCAAAACACTCGTTTTCCTTTTACATCGACGTCCCGAACCGTCTTTTTGTTCATGGCCCTATGCCCCCTTTTTGATGATATCATTCCCACAAACGAAGAGGAGTGGGGATCATTCCCCCGCTCCCCCTCCACCATCCTATTATAGACTTGACCGAGCGTGAAAAACAACGATTATCCTTATAGACCTTTTGACGCAATATATTCAGCAAGATCCACAACGCGATGAGAGTAGCCTGTTTCGTTATCGTACCAAGATACTACTTTCACCATTTTTCCTTCAATAACCATTGTGGAAAGCGCATCGATCGTCGAAGATGCGGTAGAACCGTTATAATCGCGCGATACGAGCGGCTCTTCACTGTAAGCCAGGATGCCTTTCAATTCGCCTTCCGCAGCTTCTTTCAATGCCGCGTTGACTTCTTCCACCGTTACTTCTTTTTCAAGCTCCGCAACAAGGTCGACAACTGACACGTTAGGTGTCGGTACACGCATTGCCATACCGTTTAGTTTACCTTTTAGTTCAGGCAGTACAAGCGCAACTGCTTTTGCCGCACCAGTAGTTGTCGGAATAATCGATTCTGCAGCAGCACGGGCGCGACGCAAATCTTTATGAGGCAAATCCAAAATTTGTTGGTCGTTCGTATACGAGTGAACCGTCGTCATCATGCCGCGGACAATGCCAAATTTTTCATGAAGCACTTTAGCAAACGGCGCCAAGCAGTTTGTTGTACAAGAAGCGTTAGAAATAATGTGATGGTTTGCCGGATCGTATTTGTCTTGGTTTACGCCCATAACAATCGTAATGTCTTCATTTTTTGCCGGTGCAGAGATAATGACTTTTTTCGCTCCAGCTTCTAAATGTTTTGCCGCATCCTCACGTTTTGTGAAACGGCCTGTCGATTCGACAACAATATCAACCCCTAATTCGTTCCATGCTAGTTGAGCTGGATCGCGTTCCGCTTTGACAACAATCTCTTTTCCGTTTACAACGATGTTATTGCCATTCACCGATACTTCTGCGTCTAGCTTTCCATGAACCGAGTCATATTTCAACAGATGAGCCAATGTGTTTGCATCCGTTAGGTCATTGACGGCGACAACTTCAATGTTTGGATTTTTTAATGCAGCGCGAAATACGTTGCGGCCGATACGGCCAAAACCGTTAATACCAATTTTTACTGCCATGAATAGCTCCTCCTTAAAAAATAGTTTATATGATAAAGGGATATTACTCCCCTAACAACGCTTTTGCCGCACCTTCATCAGTGATTAAAATCGAATGCGGGGCCCTTTTCATATACGCTTGAATCGCTTTCGCCTTCGACGCCCCTCCAGCGACTGCAATGACGTGTTCGACATGCGGGAGGTCTTCAAGCTGGATGCCGACCGTTTTCACTTTATGAACAACTTCCCCTTTTTCGTTAAAGTAATAGCCAAACGCTTCTGCAACCGCATGACGTGCTTTTATTTTCTCCATATCCTCTTTTCTCGTTTTCCGGCGCTCCGCCATAGTAATAGCATCTCCTATTCCATGCACAACCATGCGGCACGACTTAATGAGTTCTAGCATTTCTTTCACAGCCGGCTCTTCAATTAACGATTCATACGCTTCGCGGCTGAGATGGTCCGGAACGTGAAGAAGGCGGTAATTCCCTAGCGCTTTTTCCGCCATTTTCGCGCAAATGGTATTGGCCTGGTTTTCCACATTTTCCCCTAAGCCGCCTCGTGCGGGAACAAATAAAAGATCGTTTAACTTCGCATCCGGTGTCATCATCTCGGCCACCGCAGCCATTGTGGTGCCTCCTGTTACCGCCACAATGTCGCCATTTTTCAGCCGCTTTTTCATGCAGGTGACGCAAGCTCTTCCCATTTCTTTTTTTACCCAAGGAGAAAGGTCGCTATCCCCAGCCACAACGATGGCTTTTTCAATATGCAGCTTTTGTTTTATCGCTGCTTCTAAATCTTTTAGCCCCAGCACTTCCCTCATGACATCCTCGAGCGTATGCAGCAATTCCTTGCCTTCAGGCGTTAAGCTCGTGCCGATTGAACCTACTGCCAACAAGTTTTGCTCTTTTAAAAACTGCACCTCGGAACGAAGCACACGCTCGCTCATTCCCAAACTGTTCGCCAGTACCCGGCGCCCAACCGGCTGCATGAGGGAAATATAGTGCAATATTTGATAACGTTTTTGCATCACTTCCAGAAGATCGGGTAATAATTTCTTTTGCGCTTCGATTAACGATTGCATCGAACCCTTCTCCTTAGCTATGGATATTATATGGACATTAATTGTCCCAGTGTGACTTATTATGTCCCACCATGGCAAAAAAATTCCTCCCGCGTCAATTCTATTGTAACAGGAGGAATACGATTGTTCAACTTCTTTTCACCTCCAGTAAGCGCTTTCTTATGACATCTTTTTGAACCATCCCAAAATCTATTTCTTCCCCATCGATCTCGACTACAGGAATCATTAATTGATATTTTTCGAGTAGCTTGTCGTCATGATAAATGTCGATTTCATTGATTTGAAAGGAGAATTCGTTTTGCAGCTCTTGCAAGACTTGTTTCGCTTTATCGCATAACGGACAGTTCGTTTTGGAATATAAATTGATCTTCATTGTTTGTCCCTTCCTTATCCATACTGCTTTCGCTTTGCCGATGGTGGAATATGCAGCTGCTCACGGTATTTGGCGACCGTTCTCCGCGAAACGGCGATGCCATATTGCTCCTGTAACAAATCAGCAAGCTTTTGGTCAGAGAGAGGCTTTTTTTTGTCTTCCGCCTCTATGAATTGCTTAATCATCATTTTTACTTTTACCGAAGAAGCAGCATCCTCCTCTGTGTAAGCGGAAGAAACAGAACTGGAGAAAAAGCGGCGCAGTTCCACGGTGCCAAACGGTGTCTGCACATATTTATTTTTCACCGCACGGCTGACAGTAGATTCATGAATGCCTAGTTCCTCAGCCACTTCACGCATCGTAAGGGGCTTTAACGCAGCAAATCCCGCTTCCAAACATGGCAGCTGTTTATCGACAATAACGGCCATAATATTTAACAACGTTCGTTTGCGCTGCTCTAAGCTTTTGGCAAGCCATAAAAACTGCCGATATTTATCTTTGACGAAGCCGTGGACTTGACTGTCGCGATAATGGGTCATTTGCTGTTCATACGTCCGATTCCAGACCAGTTCCGGATGCACATCGTCGTTAAAGAAAATGCACCATTGGCCTTCCGGGCCGCGTTCGACAATCAGATCGGGGATGATAAAATGCGGCATCTCCTTTGTATAATGAATGCCAGGACGCGGTTCGAGCGTGCGGATTAAATCCCAAACACGCTGCAACGAAGCGATATCGACCCCAAGCTGCTTCGCCAGCGTTTTCCATGATTTTTCAGCAAATAAAGAAAAATGATGCTTGATGATTTGTTCGGCGAATTCATCCCGCTCTGGCAAACGCTGCAGCTGCAAATATAAACATTCTTCCAAGCTGCGTGCGCCCACGCCAGCCGGCTCTAATGACTGCACGATTTCAAGCGCCTTTTCCGCTTTCTCCCTTGAAATAGCTAATTGATCAGCAATTTCCTCCAGCTCGATCCGCAAATAGCCGTCTTCATCAAGGGAAGCGATGAGGTAACGCACGACGCGTTCTTCCTGTTTTGCAAGCGAAAGCGCCGGCAGCTGCGCCATTAAATGCGCCGAAAGCGTTTCTGAACGTGTGCTCATATTTTCCAACCATTGCTGTTTGTCTTTCTCCGATAAGCGGCGCCCGCTTTGCTTCCAGCGATGATCGCGAATTTCCAAAAAAGGATTGTCGAGCGACTGTTCGTATAAAAAAGACTGCAGCTCTGCAGCAGAGTACTGCAATAATTCAATTGCCTGCGTCAGTTCTTTTGTCAGCGCCAGCTTCAGCCGCTGCTCTTGCAATAATTCCGCCCTCATCATCCATCCCCCTTTTCTTCTATTGTACACTACTGCCCCCACGGAATGGTATAGAAATAATTTAACAACGCAGTGATGGACATTTCCAATGCCTGCTTTAGCCGAACACAGTCTATAGCAATATATATATTCAATAAATGTAAAAAACCTGCCGCAAATTACGACAGGTGACTTTTTCGGCAAGCTGTAAAGATCTTTTCTTTTTTAGAAATTATTTAATGTGAAATGATTATGAATAGCTCAATATTCCGTTTATAGAATTAATAAAGGAATCTCCATAAATAAAAAGTTGCATAGGCTTCCCAGTTTGTCCATCTTGAAAATAGCTTTAAAATTTCATCTTTAGAAGGTTTATTCTCCGAGCCCATCAAATGTTTAATGTCGTTGTGCAGTCCGACATCATCAATGGGAAAAGCAGAAGGAATTCTCAGGCAGCGCATCAAAACATAGTTTGCCGTCCAAGGCCCAATTCCCCGGATATTTACTAACATCTTTTCCGCTTTTTTATAGTTCCCCGCGCCCATCAAAAGCTCTTTCGTCAATTTTCCTTCCGATATGAGTTTCGCCACTCCAATTAGATATTCGCTTTTCTTGGCTGTCATTTGTAATGCCGTTAAATCACTGACCTTCAATGCCGCGATTTCATGGGGGATGGAAATATCCAATATTGTTCTCCATCCCACTCTACGTGTCGACCGAAGGTTTCCACAAAACGCCTTTTTAATGTATACGCAAAGGTAAGATTAATTTGCTGTCCAATGATCCCCCAGCACAGAGCCTCAAATAAATCGGGAATTCCGATAAGACGAAGTCCATAAAATTCACTGACTGCTTTTTGCAGCAAAATATCGCTTTTACAGTTTGATTTTGAAATCTTGCTTTTATATTGTAAAACCGTACATACGATCTGGTTTCAAGGTATACTATAGGTAATCTACCATCGATGGAGGTAAACGAAATGAAAATGAAAACACAACGAAAACAAGGGGATATTCAACGTGTACCTCATCACGCGAATGAAACAGGTGCCATTGTGGAAAATTTGACAGATGAAATATGGCAAGCCATTGTTTCAAACGATTCATCCTATGACGATAAATTTTTCTATGCTGTAAAGAGTACGGGTATCTTTTGCCGGCCTTCTTGCAAATCCCGTGCTCCAAAAAAAGAAAACATTCTCATTTTTCGCAGTGCCCAGCAAGCCCTATCGGAAAACTTTCGCCCAAGCAAACGATGCAAACCAACTGGAGAGCGTTTGCCAGATGAAGATTGGGTGGACCAAATCACACAATGCATTGAAACGAATTACAGCGAACCTTTAAATTTAAAAATATTGGCGGATATGTGCCATGGAAGCCCTTACCATTTGCACCGTACGTTTAAACGGATCAAGGGGATTACCCCAGCCGAATATATCCGAAAGGTAAGAATTTCCAAAACAATTCAATATCTTGCCACTTCGGATAAAACCATTACAGAAATTTCTTTGGCAGTTGGCATTCCTAATACAGCATACTTTATCACTTTGTTTAAAAAAGAAACGGGTTATACGCCGGCAGATTATCGCCAATTAATTAGCAATAAAATAACGATGGAGGCGTTAAATAATGGTGTCAAAAAATAATCTAACGGTTTATTGGACTTTGTTTGTGTATGAACAATGGAAAATGTATATAGCTGCGACATCAAATGGGCTTTGTTACGTGGGTTCTCCGAATAAGCCATTTGACGAGCTGTCCAATTGGGTAAAGAAACACTTACCGAATAGCGTTTTAATGCAAGATGATGAAAAATTGCAGCCTTATACAGCCGAATTAACAGAGTATTTCTGGGGGCAGCGCAAGACCTTTGTACAGCCTCTTGATTTATACGGTACACCATTTCAATTATCCGTGTGGAACGCATTGCGCAAAATTCCGTACGGGCACACGCGGTCTTACTCGGAAATTGCGAATCATATTCAAAAACCGTTTTCGGTACGTGCAGTTGGAGCCGCTATTGGCGCCAATCCAGTTTTAATTATCGTACCTTGCCATCGTGTGATCGGTAAAAATGGAACACTGACAGGATATCGGGGCGGTTTGGAAATGAAGAAACAACTGTTACAGTTAGAAAATGAAAGTTCGCTTATAGGAGAGAGATACCTGCATGCCTAATAGTATCACGAAGCACATTGCTTCATTGGATTAATGTTACTGTAGAACCTTTGGAGGATTTCACATGAAAGTCGAATTTTTTTACAAATACCCGAAGACACTGCTAAATAAAGGAACAGGGTTTCTTTCTGGATATAGCTATTCTTTAAATCCGTATGCTGGTTGTGCATTTGGTTGTTCATACTGCTATGTGCGTCAAATGCCTGTTTCGATGTTCCGTAAGGAGGAATGGGGGACCTGGGTAGACATAAAAAAGAAATCGGCAGATTTACTGTGCAAAGAACTTTAGTATTTTTTCTATGTACGAAAAATTGGGTTTGGAAGAATGGTATGATCCTTCAGCATATCGTATCGTGTATGACAGACTAAAAAAAGTATTCCCCGATGAACAAGTCTATTTGAGCCAAAAAGGGTTTTTACCTTAATTGAGTGTTTTACACAAAGAGAAAATAGTATTCCTTGTAAAAAATATAAGCTTCCCAAGACTAACCCTTTTTCTGTTTACTTTTCCATAAAGTGATGAGCATGGAAAATAGAAGGAAGTACCATGAAACTAGAAAAAGTTGGAGTAATAATAAGCAATCCAAAAGTTTGTTGAACTATCCCGAAAATTAGTATTTCATCATTTGCTGGTGCCGTAAGCACGATATGGAGGTCTATCTGAAAAAACAACTCTATAAGCTTGAAGGTTGTTTCAAACCGTTGAAAAGCGATTTGGTCAACAGACTAAAACCTGCCGCAATTGCGGCAGGTTTTGCATTGATACGCCCTCGGCAGGATTCGAACCCACGCTAAGAGAACCGGAATCTCTCGTGCTATCCACTACACTACGAGGGCATCATGTTCAGTTGCATGTTCAATTATAGTAGAAACTTCTCTAAATTGCAAGAGGGAAAATGTGTTTAAAAAATGGAAAAGAGGTTATGATGAAAAGAGGGATGTTTGACATCGTTCACGAATAATTATAAATGTAAGGTCGAAGGTGTTTCGTTTGACCTTCATTGACCATTAAGGTATGATAAAAATACATATGATTAGTCAATGGCAAAGGAGGAAACTTCATGTATTTAATCCCTACCGTTATCGAACAAACCAACCGCGGAGAACGTGCGTATGACATTTATTCCCGCTTATTAAAGGACCGCATCATTTTTCTCGGCACTCCGATTGATGATCAAGTAGCGAACTCGATCGTCTCTCAGCTGTTATTTTTAGCCGCGGAAGATCCGGAAAAAGACATTTCGCTTTATATTAACAGCCCAGGCGGTTCGATTACGGCCGGCTTAGCGATTTACGATACGATGCAATTTATTAAGCCGGACGTTTCGACGATCTGCATCGGCATGGCTGCATCTATGGGAGCATTTTTGCTCGCTGGCGGCGCCAAAGGAAAACGATTCGCTTTGCCAAACAGCGAAATCATGATCCATCAACCGCTTGGCGGCGCTCAAGGTCAAGCAACGGAAATCGAAATTGCCGCTAAACGCATCCTTTTCTTGCGTGATAAGTTAAATCGCATTCTCTCTGAAAATACGGGTCAGCCGATTGAAGTGATTGAACGCGATACCGATCGTGACAACTTTATGACGGCGCAAAAAGCGCAAGAATACGGAATCATTGACCGCGTATTAACGCGCTCGGATGAAAAGTAAAATAAAAAGGCTGCTTCGCTATCGTGTGAAGCAGCCGCTTTTTTATTTCTCTTTTTGCACATAGCTGGCCAGCTTTTCAATCGCTGCCTTTTCGTCGGGTCCGTCCGCGATCAACGTAATGACAGAACCGCTGCTAATCGCTAGACTCATTAGTCCCATAATGCTTTTGGCGTTTACTCGCTTTCCGTCCTTTTCCACAAAAATATCAGAAGAAAAGCGATTCGCTTCTTGCACAAACAACGCAGCAGGGCGCGCCTGCAACCCCGTTTTTAATTTGACTTCTACTTGTTTCTCGATCATTCTCCATCTCCCCTTTTATTTATAATGATTTATGAAAATCAACAGGCTTTCCAGCCCGCAGCCGTTCGGCAATTTCATCGATTTTGCGCAAGCGGTGGTTAATCCCCGATTTGCTGATCTTGCCCCCGGATACTAATTCGCCTAATTCTTTTAGCGTCACATCTTGATGCTTCATCCGCAATTCGGCAATTTCCCTCAGCTTATCCGGGAGGGAGCTTAATCCGATCGTTTCGTCAATGTAGCGAATGTTTTCGACTTGACGGAGCGCAGCGCCAATCGTTTTATTGAGATTGGCCGTTTCGCAGTTGACAAGCCGGTTGACCGAATTTCTCATATCGCGCACAATGCGAATATCTTCAAAGCGCAGCAGCGCTTGATGGGCGCCGATAATATTTAAAAACTCGGCAATTTTTTCTGCCTCTTTTAAATAAGTAATAAACCCTTTTTTTCGTTCCAACGTTTTCGCATTCAGAAAAAAATGACTGTTCATTAATTCACATAATGAATTGTTATGTTCTTCATAAAGGGAAAAAATCTCTAAATGGTACGAGGACGTTTCTGGATTGTTGACCGATCCGCCGGCAAGAAACGCGCCTCGCAAATAAGAACGCTTACAGCACTTTTTTTTCACTAATTCCGGCGAAATCGCGTGAATTAGTGAAAAATCCTCCTTCAATATTTTCAAATCTTTTAAAAGCTCATGCGCGCCATCAATAACGCGGACAATGTACACATTATTTTTTTTCAAGCGCATTTTTTTGCGGACGAATAGTTCTACCGTGACGTTATACCCTTTCTTTAGCAAAGTGTAAATTCTCCGCGCAATGGCAGCGTTTTCCGTTTGTACATCGACAATCATTTTCCGGTTGGAAAACGACAAGGAGCCGTTCATGCGGAGAAGGGCGGACAATTCTGCCTTTAAGCAGCACGGCTTGACTTCTAAATTGGTCAGCTCTTTTTTTGTCTCTGACGCAAACGACATGTATCGTCACCTCCATTAGTTCAACGCGCGCCATTAGGAAGAAGGAGGTGCTGTAATCAGCGAAAGAAGCAATGACGCCACTTTTTTCGTATCATGACGGATGACTTGATCCTCATAGCTGACGATATGATCGCGGATCACGCGAATCCCTAATTCCGCAAGCCGGTCGCTGTCATCTTGCACCGGTTCCGCCAGCTCTTGTGCATAGCGTTGTTGAATGTCTTCCGGAATTTGGCCGTTATTGACAACGACCACATCAAGAAAGAAACATCCCATATGGTCATGCAGGGCTTTGACATGATCGCTGACCGTATAATGCAGCGTTTCTCCCGCCTGGGTCATAATGTTGCATATATACACTTTTTTTGCCTTCGCCTGGCAAACTTCCTGGCCAATTTTCGGCACGAGCAAGTTCGGCAAAATGCTCGTATATAAACTCCCCGGGCCAACAACGATTAAATCGGCCTGACGAATCGCTTCAATCGTTTCCGGAAGCGGTTCAATATCTTCCGGGGTCAAAAACACTCTTTTAATTTTTTTTCCGGAATAAGGGATTTTTGACTCCCCAGAAACAATGGCGCCGTCTTCCATTTCCGCATGAAGGACAACGCTTTTATTCGCTGCCGGCAACACTTGCCCGTGTACGTTCAACACCTTGCTCATCTCACGGATCGCCTTGACAAAATCTCCCGTAATCGACGTCAGCGCTGCCAAGATTAAATTTCCCAATGAATGACCTGACAATCCATTGCCGTTTTGAAAACGATGCTGGAACAATTCAACGATAAGCGGTTCGACATCTGACAGCGCCGCCAACACGTTGCGCACATCCCCCGGCGGCGGAATTCGCAATTCATCGCGCAATCTCCCTGAACTGCCCCCATCATCGGCGACAGTGACAATCGCCGTAATATCAATATCATGATGCTTCAACCCGCGCAATAATACAGGGAGCCCTGTGCCGCCGCCAATGATGACCATTTTTGGTTGCATTTTCTCTTTCATTTATGCTTTTCCTTTCTCCTCTCCATGTCACGGTGGGACACAATCGTTTTATAATCAGCGGAAAAATGACGAGCGATATATTCAGCGATCGCCACCGAACGGTGCTGTCCTCCCGTGCAGCCGATGGCGATGACAAGCTGGCTTTTACCCTCCCGTTTGTAATGCGGAAGCATAAAGGTCAATAAATCGATCAATTTTTCAAGAAATTTTTGCGTTTCTCCCCACTTTAGCACATACGAAGCCACTTCTTCATCCAATCCCGTTTTCGGCCGCATATGATCAATATAGTGCGGATTCGGCAAAAAGCGCACGTCAAACACTAGATCGGCGTCAATCGGAATGCCGTATTTAAAACCAAACGACATGACATTGACCGTAAATGTTTGTTGCGCGTGGGAAGAAAATTGCTGTAAAATTTTTTCGCGCAGCTCCCGCGGCTTTAAATCAGATGTATCATAAATAATTTGCGCGCGCCCCTTCAGTTCCTCGAGCAATTCCCGCTCCAAGCGAATCCCTTCCAGCGGCAGGCCGTTTGGCGCGAGCGGATGCGTCCGTCTCGTTTCTTTATAGCGCGCCACCAGCGTCGAGTCTTTGGCGTCTAAAAATAAAATTTGCGGCGTCACCCATGATTGCTCGGCCAGCTCGTCTAGCGCCGTAAACAGGCTGTCGAAAAAGTCGCGGCTCCGCAAATCCATCACTAATGCTACTTTATTCATTTTATTCCCTGACTCTTTCATTAGCTCCAAAAATTTTGGAAGCAGCGTCGGCGGCAAATTATCGACACAAAAAAAACCTAAATCTTCAAAGCTTTGAATCGCAACCGTTTTCCCCGCTCCGGACATTCCGGTAATAATCACCATTTGAATTTGGTTATTTGCCGAACCTTGTTCCATCCTTTCCCCCCTCCTTTCTGTCAACTGGGATCTAACCGGTAGGAAAGCAGCTCGAAGTCTTCCGTATATATAAACGTCCCGTACATCACGCCCGATCCCTTTAAAGCATATTCTAAAATATGATAATCCCCCGGTGCCATCGGCAGTTCATGGATGGCTTCCACCGGGTGCCACTCTAACTTGCCTTCTTCGCAATACGGAACGTTTTCCCCATCGAATTGTTCAGCAAAAAACGTAAACATCATCCATTCGGAGACGATTTGTTCCCCGGCTTTCATCACAATCGTAAAAACCCCTTTAAGCTTTGGGTTTTTTAAGTAAATCCCCGTTTCTTCACGATATTCGCGAATACACGCTTCACGGACTGATTCTCCTTGTTCCATCTTTCCGCCCGGGGCTACCCACCATCCCCGCTTTGGCTTTTGCAATAACAGTACTTTTCCGTCTTTTAGCAAAACGCAGTTCGTTACGCGCTGCAACACGCTCACCTCAACATTGCTTCATGCAAAAGTTGTTGCAATTCCATCTATATTTATTATACTATTTCTCCCAATTCGCTACAATGAAGAAAAGCAGCGGGAGGGCACGCAGCCGAACGGTCCTTTTTGGGCTGCAGAAACTGCCCCTTTCCCATCCAAAGTTCTTTTGCCCCAAAAATTCATATATTTCCCAAACAAAGAGACGATCGTCCCATCTTCACGTATTTACAAAAAAAGAGCACGGGAAAGGGTGCCCGTGCTAATGAAAAAAGATCTATATAAAAGGGGGTCAATTACTTACCTTTAGCATACAAAAAAAATGTTTCATATGTGTTACAGGCGGATTAAACATCCGTTACGATTTGATTACTTTATGTTTAATCTTTCTTTTAGCTCTTCCACATAATGTTGTGCGCTTTGTGCGGCAATGCTTCCGTCGCCGGTTGCCGTTACGATTTGCCGCAGCGATTTTTCACGGACATCGCCGGCGGCAAAAATGCCTGGTACTTTTGTTTCCATCCGTTCGTTGGTCTCAATATACCCGTTTTCGTTCGTAATACCAAGGTTTGCAAACGGCTTCGATAACGGAAGCATGCCGATGTAAATAAATACGCCGTCGCACGGAAACTCGCGCTCTTCTCCCGTCTGCGTATGAACGAGCGTCACACTGCCGACTTTCCCGTCTTTCTCATTAATACGCTTCACCGTATGATTCCAGATAAAGTCGATTTTTTCGTTCGCAAACGCGCGGTCTTGCAATATTTTTTGCGCACGCAGCTGATCGCGGCGGTGAACGATCGTCACTTTATTGGCAAAGCGGGTTAAATATACTCCTTCTTCAACCGCAGAATCGCCGCCGCCGACGACAACAAGGTCTTTTCCTTTAAAGAACGCCCCATCACAGACAGCACAATAAGAAACACCGCGGCCGCCAAGTTCCGCTTCACCAGGTACGCCAAGCTTCTTATATTCCGCTCCGGTCGCAATGATGACCGCACGCGCTTTATATTGCTTATCGCCAACGACGACCGTTTTATATTCTTCGCCATCGATAATTTCTTTCACATCGCCATACGCATATTCGGCGCCAAATTTTTTGGCGTGTTCAAACATTTTTGTCGCCAGTTCCGGACCTAAAATATTTTCAAAGCCTGGATAGTTCTCGACATCTTCTGTGTTGACCATTTGCCCGCCCGGAACACCACGTTCAATCATCAGCGTTGACAAATTAGCGCGAGATGTATAGACAGCAGCAGTCATTCCTGCTGGTCCGGCCCCCGCGATAATGACGTCATAAATTTTTTCTTCTGACACGTTGTTTCCACTCCTTCATCGATTAATCTTTCCACCATTATCGTATAGAAGTTCTAAATTAGCGTCTATTGATTTGCTCAAGACAATAAGCTTCTCACTCTTTTTACATATTTTTGCACAGTTGACAGCGAAACATGATATTTTGCAGCTACCGATTTTTGCGTGACGCTCATTCCTTGCTGCTTGCGCCATACATATTCCATGGCTGCCGCCCAAGCCGGATGGTTCGTAAACGGCTCATTGTCTCTAATGGCGTTAATGGCTACAGAAAACCATGAAATATATAATGTTTCCTCCATTTCCTCATTGTTCGCCATGAGCGTCTTTGCAATCCGGTCGATATTGGCGACATAAGGAGGCAACATTTCTTCCATACGAAATAGAAAATAATCAATAAATGGGCGAAGGAGCGGATGGGCAGGCAAATAGCGGCGAAGCACTAACGAAACCGCAATATCGCTTTTATACGGCGATTGACTAAACAAATACAGCCCATATAATATTTCAGCCGTGTTTTTGCGATAAAACCAGCGGATAATGCGTTGAAGTTCTTCATCAAGCGGCGGAGCGGAGAAAACCCACGGTTCCTCCCCTTGTTTATCCGGATTTAAAGTGACGACTTTTTCCCAAATGTGTTTTGCGAACGGCTCATGCCCAGTATAATAAGCGGCATGCGCAAGCCAATAATAAAAAGCTTCATCGCCGTCGTAACCGATTTTATATAAATGGTATAGCCAGCGAAACGCAAGATCAAAACGACCGACAAGGGCAAATGTCGCCCCAAGCTTATAGCGGTGTTCGATAAAAAATGGATATACGCGCGACAACGTTTCACAAAGCTCATTGACCTGGCGTCCATCACGCAAATAATAGTGGAAAGCCAGCTGATTGCAAAGTGCATGCAGATTGCCTGGATTGCGCTCCAGTACTTGTGTGACGATCTCCTGGGCTTTTTGTACATTTCCATTGTAAAAATAGGCGAGCGCTAAGTTGTTATAAGCGGACCAAAATTCAGGGTAGCTGTCGACCATCGTTTCTAATAAAACGATCGCTTCGTCAAATTTTTCTTTTTCCAATAAATAGCGAGCCCGTTCCTGCATGGCAATTAAATTTTCGTGTTCATCCGCCTCTTCTTCGTGGTCCATTTTTAACAATTCCAATAAATCGGCTAGATCTTCAGCAAAATCGCCGTTTGGTTCATGCTTTAAATATAGCTCTGCATATTTTATGGCTTCGCGGAATAAACCGAGATAGGCAAAGTTATTCGCTAAAAAATAAAAACATTCATACATCGTTTCGTCCAATTCATGGATAATTTTAAACAGCCATTGATTGGAGAACTGATACTCCCCAAGCTCCGCCAGCACCAAGGCAAGCTGCAGGGCAAAGGAAGCATCTTTTTCATCGTATTGGACGGCGCGTTCGAAATATTTTTTCGCTTTATATAAATCGCCGAGCTGATACGCCTTCATTCCTTTTTTAAAAAAGTATTCTCCGCTTTGGATAAATGGCACAATCGTTGCTTTTTGCCGCGTTGGCTTTAGTTGTTTTTTCATTGAACCCTCCATCTTTTGTTGAATTCACGAAAACATCTGCCGGAAGCCCACGGCTTTAGCCGTTAGGTAGTTGACCGAAAAAAGTATACCATATTCTTCGGGAAAACGGACAAAAAATAAGCGGGCGGCGCAAAAAAGCCAGCCCGTAATCATGATTTCGCGTCATGCCGCTCCGTCAGCACTTCCAGCACCGCATCAAGCGGCAGCTTTTGCTCGCGAAGCAGCACCAGCAAATGATACAATAAATCGGCCACTTCCCATTTCAACTCATCATGGCTGCGGTTTTTTGCGGCGATAATAACCTCCGCCGCTTCTTCTCCGACTTTCTTTAAAATTTTATCGATGCCTTTTTCGAACAAATACGTCGTATATGCGCCCTCCGGACGTTCCGCATCCCTCTTGGCGATGATTTCCTCTAACTTATTAATAATCGCAAACCGATTTGGCGAAGCTTCATGTTTTTCTCCGTTCATACGGTTTGAAAAACACGAATAGCTTCCTGTATGGCAAGCGGGCCCGGCGGGCTCGACAAGCACCAAAAGCGCATCGCTGTCACAGTCATAGCGCATATCGACGATGCGCTGCGTATGGCCAGAAGTAGCGCCTTTATGCCAAAGCTCCTGGCGCGAGCGGCTGTAAAACCAGGTTTCCCCCGTTTCTAGCGATTTTTGTAGCGACTCTCTATTCATATAGGCCAGCATCAATACTTCTTTGCTTTGCGCATCTTGGACAATCGCGGGAACGAGCCCTTTTTCATCAAAGCGGATATTTGCGAGGTTCATCGTACATTTACCCCTCTTTCTTTTAAATACGCTTTTACTTCTTTCACCGATGTTTCTTTATAGTGGAAAATCGAAGCGGCAAGTGCGGCGTCTGCTTTCCCTTTTTCAAACACTTCAAGGAAATGCTCCGCCTTCCCGGCTCCACCGGAAGCAATGACCGGAACCGACACCGCTTCGCTTACTTTCCTCGTCAATTCGATATCAAATCCATTTTTTTCGCCATCGCAATCCATGCTGGTCAATAAAATTTCTCCCGCGCCGCGGCGGACCGCTTCTTTTGCCCATTCGACAACTTCAAAATCGGTTGCGTTGCGCCCGCCATGCGTATAAACGCGCCACGAACCGATCGCTTCGTCGTATTTCGCATCAATCGCCACGACGATGCATTGCGAACCAAAAAAGTCCGCGCCTTCCGTAATCAGCTGCGGATTGCGGACGGCGGCCGTATTCAGCGACACTTTATCGGCACCAGCGCGCAAGATCGTTTTCATATCCTCCAACGAATGAATGCCGCCGCCGACCGTAAACGGAATCGCTAATTGTGCAGCAACTTTCTCGACAACTTCGACCATCGTTTTCCGTCCCTCGTGCGAAGCGGAAATATCTAAAAAGACAAGCTCATCCGCTCCTTGTTCATCATAAAACTTCGCCAGCTCGACCGGATCGCCGGCGTCGCGAAGCTGAACGAACTGCACGCCTTTCACAACGCGCCCGTCTTTGACATCCAAGCAGGGAATAATCCGTTTCGTAATCATTCGTCTTTCACCGCCTCAAGCGCCTCAGCGACGGTAAATTGCTTCGTATAGAGCGCTTTGCCGACAATCGCACCGACCACGCCTTCCTTGGCGTATGTTCGCAGCGATAAAAGATCGGCGAGCGAGCTGACGCCACCGGAAGCAATGACCTGTTTTCCGGTTGCCCGCGCCATTTCAACGACTGCCGCGACATTTGGGCCTGACAGCGTTCCGTCGGTAGCGATATCGGTAAAAATAAACGTTTGCGCCCCGGCTGCAGCGAGCTCTTTTCCAAGGTCTGCCGCTTTGACATTGGAAGTGTGAAGCCATCCTTCCGTCGCGACAAACCCGTCTCTCGCATCAATGCCGATGGCAATGCGCTCGCCGTATTTTTTCAACATTTCTCTGACAAACGGCGGATCAGCAATGGCAGCGCTCCCTAAAATGACGCGCGCCACACCGTTTTCTAAATAATACACAATATCCTCTTCCGTCCGGATGCCGCCGCCAATTTGCACTTTCACCGGCAGCTGTTTTGCCACTTCGACGACGAAACGATCATTGACACGCTTCCCTTCTTTTGCGCCGTCAAGATCGACCATATGAATCCATTCGGCGCCTTGCGCGGCGAACAACGCCGCCATTTCAACCGGCGAATCACCGTATACCGTCTCTTTCCCATAATCGCCTTGCAAAAGGCGGACACATTTGCCGCCGCGCATATCAACCGCTGGATAAACCGTAAACCCCGCCATCATCCGTTCCCCTTTCCTTCTACGATCGCCAAATAGTTTTGCAATATTTTCATGCCTACCTCGCCGCTTTTTTCCGGATGAAACTGGGTGCCGAATACGTTTTCTTTGCCGACCACGGCCGGTACTTCGACATTATACGAACTGCTTGCCAGCACCGTCTTTGCATCGTCTGTCACGACATAGTAGGAATGAACAAAATAAACATGCCCTTCTTCTATATTGTCAAGCAGCGGCGAAGGATGATGAAACTTTAGCCGGTTCCAGCCCATATGCGGCACTTTATAGCGTTCGCTGCTTGCCGCCTCCCCAGGGATGCGGACGACGCGGCCAGACAACAGTCCCAATCCTTTTGTTAATCCGTTTTCTTCGCTCTCTTCAAACAGCAGCTGCATGCCAAGGCAAATGCCAAGCAGCGGGGTGCCGTTCTCCGCAGCAGTGCGGATGAAGCCGGCCAAACCGGTTTCCTGCAAAATATGCATCGCGTCTTTAAACGAACCGACACCTGGCAAAATGAGCCCCCGCGCCTGTTTTAATTCATTCGGATGACCAGAAATCATATACGGATAATCAAGACGCTCCAGCGCTTTGCTGACGCTGTATAAGTTTCCCATTCCATAGTCAATAATGCCAATCATCGTCACAACATCCCTTTCGTTGATGGAACGCCTTTGACGCGCGGGTCGATCATCGTTGCTTCATCGAGCGCGCGCCCTAACGCTTTAAATACCGCTTCAATCATATGATGCGTGTTGCGCCCGTAATGGACGATAACATGCAAATTCATGCGCGCTTCAAGCGCCAATTTCCATAAAAATTCATGCACGAGCTCGACATCAAACGTTCCGACTTTTTGGCTTGGAAACTGTCCGCGGAACTCAAAATGCGGACGGTTGCTTAAATCGACAACGACTTGGGCAAGCGCCTCGTCCATCGGGACAAACGCGTTTCCGTAACGTTTAATCCCTTTTTTATCGCCAAGGGCCTCGCGCAGCGCTTGCCCGAGGCAAATCCCAATATCTTCGGTCGTATGATGGTCATCCACTTCCGTGTCGCCTTTCGCCTTGACCGTTAAATTAAAATGTCCGTGCTTCGTAAATAAATCAAGCATATGGGTCAAAAACGGCACGCCCGTATCCAATTCCGCCTTTCCTTCCCCGTCAATGACAAACTCCAGCTGAATATCCGTCTCCTTTGTCGTTCGCGAAATCGATGCATGTCTTGCCATGACCAGATCCTCCTTATTTTTTGAAACGCGCCTCTACCGCGCGCGCATGCGCTTCGAGCCCTTCGAGGCGGGCAAACGCAGCAATTTTTTCAGCATTTTGTTTCAACGCCGTTTCGCTGTAAACAATGATGCTCGATTTTTTCACAAACTCGTCGACGCTTAGCCCGCTCGAAAACCGCGCCGTGCCATTGGTCGGCAGCACGTGGTTTGGGCCGGCGAAATAATCGCCGACCGGCTCCGAGCTAAATCGACCTAAAAAAATCGCTCCTGCATGACGGATTTGGCCAAGGAGTTGCAGCGGCTCAGCCGTCATCACTTCCAAATGTTCCGGCGCCAATTCATTGACGACTCTCACTGCTTCGTCCAGCGTTTCCGTCACGTAAATCGCTCCATAGTTTTCCAGTGACGAAGCGGCAATCGCTTTGCGCGGCAGCGTTTCAAGCTGTTTTTCGACTTCGCTGGCAACGGCAAGCGCCAATTTCATCGATGGCGTGACGAGAATCGCGGAAGCGCGCTCATCGTGCTCGGCTTGTGACAACAAATCAGCGGCAATTTCATCCGCATTGGCTGTTTCATCGGCCAGCACAACGATTTCGCTCGGCCCGGCAATCATGTCAATCGCCACTTGTCCAAACACCTCGCGTTTAGCAAGCGCTACATAAATATTGCCTGGCCCGAAAATTTTATCGACGGGCTGAATCGTCTCCGTTCCGTACGCCAGCGCGGCAATCGCCTGTGCGCCGCCGACTTTATAGATTTCGCTTACCCCTAATTCGTTCGCCGCCACTAACACGCCTGCCGGAAGCGTCCCGTCTTGATTTGGTGGAGATACGATCACAATTCGCTTCACCCCTGCGACTTGAGCAGGAATGACGTTCATCAATACAGAGGATGGGTAGGCGGCTGTCCCTCCAGGAACATAAAGCCCGACCGCATCGAGCGGCGTTATTTTTTGACCGAGGATCGTACCATCCTCTTTGGCGGTAATCCACGATTCCCGCTTTTGCCGCTCATGATAATCGCGAATGTTTGCCGCCGCTTCGCGGATAATCGCCAGCATCTCTGCGCTGACTTGTTGATACGCCTGTTCCATTTCCTTTTCTGTTATACGCAGCGACGCAAGGCGCACCTGATCAAATTTTTCCGTATACTCTTTCAGCGCTTCGTCACCGCGTGTGCGCACATCGGCGATGATTTCTAGCACCGCCCGGCGCTGCTCTTCCGTTCCCGATTCAATCGTGCGGCGCAGCGACAAGTGTTTTGTCACTCGTTCGATTTTCACATCGGCTCTCCCCTTTATTGTGGAATGACTGCGGATAATCGCTCGACAAGGCGATCAATCGCTTCATCTTTCATGCGGTAGCTGACCGGGTTGACGATTAAACGCGACGTTACATCCGCAATTTTCTCGAATTCCACCAATCCATTTTCTTTCAGCGTCCGTCCGGTCGAAACAATATCGACAATACGGTCCGCAAGCCCGATTAACGGCGCCAGCTCGATGGAGCCGTTAAGCCGGATGATCTCGACTTGCTCGCCTTGTTCGCGAAAATAGCTCGAGGCAATATTCGGGTATTTCGTCGCCACGCGCGGGGCGATTTGGTTCATGCGCACACCCGGCAGCCCTGCCACCGCTAAATGGCATTTGCTGATCTTTAAATCGAGCAGCTCATACACATCGCGCTCTTCTTCCATCATCACGTCTTTGCCCGCAATGCCTAAATCCGCCACCCCGTGCTCAACATAGGTGACGACATCCATCGGCTTGGCGAGAATAAAACGCATCTGTTCTTCCGGCACCTCAATCACGAGCTTTCTTGATTCGGCAAATTCCTGCGGAAGCGTGTAGTCCGCTTTACGCAGCAGCTCGACCGCTTCTTCAAAAATACGCCCTTTCGGCATCGCAACAGTGAGCATCGTTTGTCACTCCTCATGAGTGTTGATTATCCATTATGAAGGTATAATAGTGTAGCAATAAGCCTAACAAAGAATGAACTCAGCTTTTCTGCCGTAATTCCCCAACGGAAACGCTGGCGGACAAATCAAATTTGTCCGCAAGGCGTTCACCGTTGGGGATGGGCATGCTTCGCATGCCCAGTCGGCAAGCCAATGCTTGCCGACTCCGGCAGAAAAGCTAGTATCGACCAATGGCAACTGTTTTTGTTGGCAATCAGCGCGCCGGATTACTCTTTTTCTTTGCTGCCAAGCAAATACGTCATCGACGGATACCGTTTGCTGTAGGCATCAATATCCCGAATCCCGGAAATGTGCTGCAAAACGACGCGTTTTCCCTCACGGCGCTTGGCGTCAGCCAATTCAATCGCCTCAGCAAACCGCTCCTGGCTAAATACAATGCACTCGATGTTCGGCTCCGCTTCTGATTCCCCAAGTGCTTCGATTAGTCGATCGACGCGAATGCCGAATCCAGTCGCCGGAGCTTTGCGGGCAAACTTCTCCAACAGGTCGTCATAGCGGCCGCCATTTCCGATCGGAAAGCCGACCTGTTCGGCGTACACTTCAAATAAAATACCCGTGTAATAGCTCATATGGCTGACGAGCGTCAAATCGAATTTCACCACATCGGCGACTCTGTACATGTCCAGCGCGCGAAGCAGCGCAGCGAGCTCTTCGGCGGCGCGCTTCCCTTCTTCGCAATGGATCACTTCTTTCGCCTCTTCCAGCATCATGCCGCTGCCACGCAGCGAAAGAAGCTGAAGCAGGCGTTTTTGATCAATCGAGGAAAGCGGCAGTGATTGGACGTGTTCGCGATAGCCAACATAATTTTTTTCATATAAGAAGCGTCGCAACACGCTAGCCCGCTCTTCATTTCCTAAAATCTCTAAAAATAAAGCGTTGACATAGCCAATATGGCCGATCGTAACAGTAAAATGCTGCAGTCCGGCGCGTTTAAGCATGGCAATCATTAAGCTAATCACTTCCGCATCGGCCGCGATCGTCCCATCCCCGATGCATTCAACACCGATTTGTTCAAACTCCGCCGGACGCCCTCCCTCGTGCTGCTGGGCGCGGAACACGTTGGCGTTATACGCAAGGCGGAGCGGATTGCCATCTTTGTAAAGCCGGGAAGCGGCCAGCCTTGCGATCGGCGCCGTCATATCCGGGCGAAGCACCAGCGTATGCCCTTGCTGATCGAGCAGTTTAAACAGCCGATGGTCCGCGATCGCCGAAACCGAACCGACTGTTTCGTAATACTCCAGCGTCGGCGTTTCAATAAACTCATATCCCCACTTTTCGATTTCATCCGCCATCGCTTGGCGGACACGTTTTTTCATTTCATATAAGAACGGCAACGTATCGCGCATGCCTAACGGTTTTTCAAACATAAACAACTTTTTTGACATGTTCACACGTCCTTTATGATAAATGCTTTAGTTTGCTAATATGGTAGAGAAGTGAAGTTACTAGTAGTTTACTCCTCATTTGTCCGTGAGTCAACCATAAACTTTATGCCGACTGATTCAAAATGTTGGAGGAAAATTTTTGAAGGAAATGTTATTTACAGATTTAGTCAAGCGTTTTCCCTCACCAGTACCACGCTAAACCACGCCAAATGATCCCCATCTCCATTCATTTTGCGAAGCATTTCCGCAATAACCGGAACAATTCCCCTTCTTAATTCTTTTAGGCTTGGCGACAGGCGGAGAACGGTATTATCTTTTTGCATAGGCATCTGTTACCCCCTGTTTGTTTTTTGCCATCTTACAAGAAGGGAGTCCTTTTTATGTGATTCGCTTTTCCCCCATCTCCTCCGATGAAGAAGGGAACGGATTTTCCCTAACAAACCTTTTACTCATACGAACAAAATAAAGCCCTACAGTATACACGAATCCCCCATCCGGACTATCATCGGGCTGTTTGTTCACATACGCATAGCCATTCTGCGTAAGAATGTCATTCGCATCCCCCGGATCTGGATCCAAGGAAAGGAACACTCCATGCGTTGGATGGTAGTACTGGGTAATTAGGTAATAGAGACCCGTTTCTTGGTCATATTGGTATCCTGCGTATCGATATGAGTTTTCGTCAGCCAAGTCGCCAGATTAGGAAAGAATGTTCCCCCATGCATCATATTGATAACGGGCAACGATGTTTCCTTGTTCATCCGTCAGGGCGATGACATCGCCATGGGCGTTATAGTGATAAAAATACATGGAAGTACTTTTTTGTGATGAGAAACTATATAAGTTGCAATTTTGTTTTACATGGCACTGTTCGCTCTTCTTGTCACCGTGCCAGCTTGTCAGGTGATAAAGACGGGACATGGAGATCGGAAATTCTTTATTACAACCTATATACCTAATTTTTTCTTTGTTTTCTATTCATTTTTTCATATAAAAATAAAAAGAGGCTGACTCAAAATGGTCTTACCCCTGTCAAGTAGACAGTAATAAAAAAGAATGATTCACTAAGCAGCCTTACCCCTAAATTCGATCGGGGTAAGGTTGTTTAGTTTCTTTTGAAATCGTTTATGATTATAAAACGTGATATACCGTTCTACAGCTTTCCGTACCTCCATTGGGGTTTGAAAGCGATAGCGATAAAAACACTCGGTCTTAAAGTGGCTAAAAAAGCTTTCGATACAGGCATTATCGAAACAATTCCCTTTTCTAGACATGCTTGCTTTTATGTTGTATTCTTGTAATAATTGGTGATATTTTTGGGAGATGTATTGGTATCCTTGATCACTATGGAGGAGGAGACCATTTACATCTCGTTTTTTTATGGCTTTTTTTACCGTGTTTATTACAAGTGAAAGATCATTTCTTTCACTGATTTCATACCCTACGATCTCATTATTGTAGAGGTCTAAAATGGCAGATAAATATAAGCGTTGTCCATGGAAAATTAGATATGTAATATCAGTCACCCATTTTTGGTTCGGTCTTTCAGCTGTAAACTCTCGGTTTAAATGATTTTTTGAAACCACATACGCTTCTTTTCTGCCGAAATACTTCCACTTTTTCCTTCTGATTTTGGCTTGGATTCCCATCTTTTTCATTAATCGATAGATACGCTTATGATTGATGTTTATGTTGTACTCACGTTGGAACCACGTTTTCACCCTTAGATAGCCATAACTCCAATTGATTTCCTTGTCTGTTTCACACTCCATTATTTTATCCATAATCCATTGATCTTCTAATTGTTTTTTCGATGGTTCTGTCTGACGTTTCACCCATTTGTAATATCCAGCTGTAGAAACCCCTGCAATCTCACATAATAGGACAACCGGAAATTGAGTTCTTAATTCATGAATGATCGTAAACACTAAAGATTTTTCTTTTGTCGTATCAACTCCTTTCTCACTGCCAAGAGCTTTTTTAAGTAGGCATTTTCTGCTTCTAAGCGTTTCATTTTCTCCTCTGGACTTGACGGATTTTTACGCAGTCTTCCCTTATTCGTTCCTATCGTTTTTCCTCGTTTTTCTTTCAGGCCCTCTATTCCTTCTCTTTGGTACTGATTCACCCATCTCTGTAACATCGAGTTATGAATACGAAAGTGTTTTAAAAGTTCACTTTGACTCCAACCTTCATGAAGGTACTTATGAACAATGTCCATTTTAAATTCTGCAGAATACGTTTTTCTCTTTTTTTCCATAAAAAATCCCCTCCATAGTTAGACAGTATAGCCTTTTTTTGCACTGTCTACTATAAGGGGATAATACCAAAAGGTCGTTAAACCGACCTTTTGGGGACAGCCTCTGTTTCTTTTCTTTACTATTTGGTTATTTATTCCTTTTTTGAAACGAGAATTTCTCCTTATTTCTGAATTTTATCCTGTTTTTTCTTTGTTGGATCGGTTGTGGCCGCCCACTTTCTCAAATTGTGAGCAGCACAAATAAGCCCCCATTCCAAGGTAATTTTTGGGAGCCCCCTTAACAAAAAGCGCTGGAATTGCTGGTTATGCTTGATTTGCCCAAACACCGGCTCGTTTCCGATTTGTCGTTTTCGGTACGTCGCCGCCCCTTCTTCCGTGGACAGCCGTTTACGGATCTCTTGCCGTTGTTGTTGATTTCTCAAGGAAACGCGGATGGTTTTCGTGTCTTTGCCTTTGGCACATGCCGTTTGAAACGGGCATCCGGCACAAGCCGTACAACGATACGTCCGTTTGACGGTAACGTACCCGTTGTCGGTCGTTTCCTTCCGTTCATACACAAACACCAACCGTTCCCCTTTGGCGCAAATCCACTCATCCAGCTCCTCATCATACGTCATGTTCTCGATTCGGCCGATCTCCTTCGCCCACGCTTTCGTTTGTTCCCGATCCAACGTGTTGTACTTGATCAGGGCGACTATCTCCTTTTTCTCACAGTACGTGTAGTTCTCCTCACTCCCATAGGCGGAATCCGCAATGGCTTGTTTAGGCATGGGGCGTCCATAGGCGGCCAATTGCTCCAAATGCGGAATGAAACATCCGGCATCCCCTGCCCGTTGATGCACGCTAAATCCAGTGATGAATTGGTTCTCTGTCCCAATCTGCACATTGTACCCCGGTTTGAGCTGGCCGTTTTTCATATGGTCGTCCTTCATCCGCATAAACGTGGCATCCGGATCCATTTTCGAAAAACTGTTCCGTTCGCCTAATCTTTCTTTGTATTCTTCATATTTTTTCTTACGGGGGAGAAGATCTTGTCCCAATTGCCGTTTGGCTTTCTTTAACGTACGGTTCTTCGGATCTTTCTTGAGGCGCTCCTCCACTTGTTCGATGACGGCTTCGATCCTTTCGGACGTGATCGGTGAAGCTTCCAGCTTTTCTTGAAAATCCCCCTCTTGTTCCGCCTCTTCATCTTCTTTCGTCACCTTTTCGATCGAGGCAACGATTTTCCGGAATTTGTCCTCCAGTTTCTGATCGTACTTTTCCGCTGATTTGCGCCAAACGAATGTATATCGGTTGGCATTGGCTTCGATTTTCGTTCCATCCAGAAAATAATCCTCTAACTTGACCAGCCCTTCTTGACGCAGAAGATCGACAATAGAGAAAAACGTTTCGTAAATGACATCCTTCATCCGTTCCGACCCGAAATCGGTTGATCGTGCGAAAATCCGGTGTTTGATGGCCGGATAGCCACATAAAGTAAATGTTTTCTTTCAACTGCTTGGCGATTTGGCGAGAGGAGTAGATCCGATTGGCGTAGGCATACAGGATGACTTTCAACATCATTTTCGGATGATAGGCTGGGCGGCCTCCGCCAGGATAGAGGGAAACGAACAGAGCCGGATCCATTTTTTCCACTGCCAGATCCACAATCCGGCAAAGATGATGTTTGGGAATGAAAATTTCAAGATCCATTGGCAAAATGAGTTGATCTCGGTTATAATAAATGTACATAAGAAAACCGTCCTTTCTTTGGTAGGGTTGTGGTGACTCTATTATACCAAAAGAGGAACGGTTTTCTTCTTTTTTATCCAAAAAAGTGTCCCAAAAGCGAACGCTATGCGAACACTTTTGAGACATCCTCTTTTTGCGTATGCCTCTATTAAACATTTGTACTTCCAAAGTATGCAGAGCATCTTCAGAAACACTGTATACAGGCATTTTTATCATCATATGAGATATGAATGTTCGATATTTAAAAAATACCGGTAATTTGAATTTGAGATACAATGTCTTTTAATTTTTCTTCACCAATCAACGCATTATTTATAAAGTCACTTACATTTGTATATTCTTGATGATTTAAATTATAGTACTTTGTAAGGCAAATGCCTACTTGAGTATTAGTTATTGAATAACGTTCACCCTTATAGATAAATTCTATATCATGTCCAATCTCTATAAGCTCTATTAATTTTTCTAAACTCATATTTTATCTTCCTACTTTCTTCTACCTTTATTCATTGGTTCTGCTTTCCCTCTTTTAGGTTTTTTCCCATCCCATTTCCATTTATGTCGATGTGGTCCCCAAGGATGATGTTTCGGATTTCCGTGATCGCTATAGTCCATGTCTTTTTTCGCTCTTCCCGCACTATCATAATATCTTCGTTGTATTACTTTTCCTCTCTCATCCCTTAAAGTTAAGCTTCCTTTTCTAGGGCCTGTTAGAGGTAAAGAACCTTTACTAGTCAAACTTTTTACTTTCTTTCCTAAATACCACGCTCCATAGGCCCCGACAACAGCAGCAGTACCAATTAACATTACTTGTCCAACACCAGGAACAAAATAAAGCCCTACAGCATACGCAAACTTCCCATCCGGATCCACCAACATCACTGGGTTGTTGTTCGCATACGTATATCCGTTTTGTGTAAGGATATCATCCGCATCCCCTGGGTCTGGATCCAAGGAAAGGAACACTCCATGCTCTGGGTGGTAGTACCGGGCAATCAGGTAATAAAGACCCGTTTCTTGGTCATATTGGTACCCCGCATATCGGTATGGGTTTTCATCCGCCAAGGCGCCAAACTGGGAAAGAATGTTCCCCCACGCATCATATTGGTAACGGAACACAATGTTTCCTTGTTGCTCATTTAGAGTGTGAATCGTCTATTTCTTTCGTTTCAATTTCTTTATTGTGATTTTGATATCGTCTAATAGTGCGCTTTCACTTAGCCATTTCCAAAATTTCTTTTTTGTTAAATACTTTTTTTCCTCAACAATTCTTTCAAGCCTTGATGCATCATCAGTATTTCCATATCTACCTATTGCAAGTATGGCATGATTCTTTAGTGTTGTATTAAAATCACCCGTTAAAATTTCAAAGAACTTATTTACTACATCCCTGGTAACTTTGTCCTTAGGAAATTTTTCCGCGAAAGCAAGTAGAGTAACGGCACTAAAAATACGCTCAAATTCCTCACTAAAGAGATCTTCTATTATAACTTTTGATGCTTCTGGATAATCAAATGAATGATAAATAGCCTCTGCTAATGCTTTATGAGAATAACGGGAATCTGGTTTTCTGTACTCCTTGATTATTTCTTCTATTCCACACATTATTTGTAATTTTGCTACCTTGATTTGTTCCAGTACCTCTTTGTTATCCGTCTTGATTTTGTCTAATTCTCTTATAGCGTTATAATCGCCAATTACTCCTATCATAGCTATATCTGCGATTAAATCCGTGCCACTTTTTTTAGATAAATTGTGAATCTTTCTTTTTAATTGAGTTTCCTTACCCTCTAAAAAATCCAATACACTTTCTGCATAAGCTTTAACAAAAAATATCTCTGTCTCATCTTCAAGAATAGTTTTCAGAAAAGGGATTACACTACTGTCATTTAATAATTTCAATGTTTCTAATATACCAATCTTGCCAGTAGGATCTACTTTATAAAAGTATTTTTGTAGGATAGTAATTATGTCTCTTCCCATCTTAGCTAAATCTTGAGCAACTATATCTATATTATGCTCATTGAAATTATTAACTAAATTTCTAACCGTCCCCTCATATTGATTCATATTTTTCACCCCTAAAACTATCAAAGAGGGACACACTCTGAGTGTGTGGCCCAAAATATCTTTAATAACTTGCCCTAATTATAATCCATGCGCCGGCTTTCTTATAATTCTTGAGTTGCCTTTTTACATTGCTTCTTTTCCAAGAATCTTTTGGTTTTAATTCAACGTCTAAAATTTCTTTTCCGTCCGCCGTACCGACCGAAACGCTTTCCACTAAGCCGCGGTCATCATACGTAAAGGTCGAACCGGCTCCATTTCCTGTCGTGTATACTTTGATTTAGTTTTCATACTCCCAAATAGCGTACCGACTAATAGCTAAAGCTGTTTCGTTCCAGGTTTTTCTTGAACAATGGGCAAGTATTTTTTTGAGACGATCCTCTACACTTTTTATATTAAAGTCTTTCATTATAAACAATCCCCTAGCTATCTCCAATCCTGACTTTTCCACCATATTCCCTAACCTTTTTGGACTTGTAACATAAATAGTAAATACTTCAGCAGAATCTGAGTCCCCCTTGATACCAATATCCGCTTCAATTTCTATCCAAAAATCATCAGTCTCCTCTCCCCAGTCTTCATCCATTATCGTTAAACAAAATAATTCAGGAATTATCATTTATATGGCTCCCTCCATGCTAAAAATTCAGGTGTGCATTTCGTAACTTATATGTCTTTTTGTTGATAGGACTCTTATAAAATTCCTCAAAATTCACTTGATATACCCTTCTTGTTTTCTTATACTGCATTCTAAATACTTTAGATTTATCTTTACTTCTATATCCTATCCATTTACCATTTTTGTAGAGTGGCTTAGCCCCTGATCCAACCCATGCTTTCCCAGCCTTTTTTGCTAGTCTCTTACTTACTCTCCCTACTTCTATAGTAGTGTTACCTTTTCCATGCTTAGCCGCCAATAAAATCTTCATAATCTTGGCTGTTTCTCCCGCTTTATAAATTCTATACGCTTTAAAAGCCGCACCGCCAACAAGCCCTACACCTACAGCAATCACTGCGGCCTTCCAACCGCCTTTTTTAAAGGCTTTATACCCATCATACGCCGCAAACCCTGCATTAATTAACAACCAAGGAAGGTTCCCATCCGGATTCACCAACATCACTGGGTTGTTGTTCGCATACGCATACCCATTCTGCGTGGGAATATCATCCGCATCCCCTGAGTCTGGATCCAAGAAAAGGGACACGCCATGCTCCGGGTGATAGTACCGGGTAATGAGAAATATCCGCTTAATAGAAGTTCAAAAATATACATGCATGAGTTGCCTTACTTCCAACCGGAGCAGGGAAATACGCTGCCTCATCCCTTAACAGTCGAGCTTGTCTGATTTATTCTTACAGAAAGTAAGACAAAACCCTTAATATTAATAAGGGTTTTCAAAGTTTTAATTATAAAAAAATGCCTTAGGAGAGAGCGTTTCTCCTAAGGTTCTACAATTACAAAAATAATCCGACCTATCTAATCAATATTTTATTTAATATGTCTGATTTCCTTCACCTTAATCAATATTTTATCACAATGTTTTCCTGTTTTTCATTGAGTTTATGAAGAAAGATAAGACACTTTATTTACTTTCCATATAATCTGTGTTTCGTTTTCTTTTTCTAAAAAAGTTACAACCCACCCGAAATGATGTAAACGATCAGTAAATGTCACCTTATGATTTAGTGTCCATGTTAAATCACCTAAATATCTCCAATAAAAAGATTCGTGTGGTCTGTCTACTCTTACTAATCTTTCTTTCTTTAAAACCTTATTTCCTTTTTGACGTTTTATTTCTAAATATATATCTACATAAGAGACTTCGTGTTCACATATAATGCTACATATATATCTACGATTAGAACTGCTCTTTTTCTTATAGATAAATGTATTTTTGTAATTTAATTCTTTTATCTTGTTGTATATTTCACGAAAAATTTGCTTATCCCATCCTCGCTCATCAGCAAGTTTTTCCATACCCTTTTGTAACACTTCTAATGCCATTTTCTTTTTTTCCAAGTCATCCGTAAGAGAGAAGTATTGATTATAATCCATTTCAACATAAACAGTAATAAAATCGGGTACCATTTCCATTTCAATTTCTTTCTCGCTTAATTTAGATAGATCCGGTACGCATTGAATGATAACTCCCTTTTCCCCATCTGTATGAATTTCGGGCAAAAGACGAGTATAAAGTGATGTAATACATCTTGTTTCATAATGAAAGATGGCGGACTTGCTTTGCCTATAATCGGTAAAGGGGCTTGTCTCACCAGTATCATAGTCAACTATTACAGTATGATCAAAATAGTTTATATCACTTGGAATAGAAAGTTGAATATCCCTTATAACAGTCATTTTTTCACTTCCTTTTATTAAATTTATGGGCGATAGTGAAATGGAGGTGATAATTTGTTGTTAGGCTGGATTCTATTAATGTATTCCGTATGCCTTTTTTTCCATCTCAGTGCATTATACCTACCACGTATGTTAGTTTTTACTATTCGTGAAGCATACCGATCTGTCTTGTATCGCTTATGCCACTTTCTAACTTGCCTTTCAGCGCGATATGATTTTCCCTTTTTAGAAATCCTTCCATCACTAATACCAACTTTGACTACTTTATTAGTTTTTTTATCATAAATTTCATATCCATGATGTATCGCAGGATTTCTTTTACTATTCGAATGATATTTTTTTGAAATCTTTCTATATTTCTTGTAGACCTTATAAATCTTATAAACTCTATAAGCCCCCACTCCAGCTATAATAACAATATGAGCATAATGCCCATCCAAATCCACCAACATCACCGGATTGTTGTTCGCGTACGTATAGCCGTTTTGTGTGAGGATATCGTCCTCATCACCTGGGTCTGGATCCAAGGATAGGAACACACCTTGTTCTGGGCGGTAGTACCGGGCAATCAGGTAATAAAGACCCGTTTCTTGGTCATATTGGTATCCCGCATATCGGTATGGGTTTTCATCCGCCAAGGCACCGGATTGAGAGAGAATATTCCCCCATGCATCATATTGATAACGGGCAACGATGTTTCCTTGTTCATCCGTCAGGGCGATGACATCGCCATGCGCGTTATAGTGGTAGAAGTACGTGGCACCACCTTTTTTCATCGCCAACAGCTGGCCGTTTTCTCCGTATATATATGATCTTACCACATTTCCATCCGCATCGGTTTCATACAGAACGTTGAGGCTGTCGCCTTGGTAATGATAGTTCGTAACGACGCCATTCACATTCTTTTGGATGCGTCGGCCGTCTTCATCGTATTTGTACGTCACAAACGGCGTGCTTTCGCCTTTTCTCGTAACCGAAACGAGCTGGTCCGCTTCGTTCCATTCATATCGATACTGACCGTCTTCCAATCGGTTACCGTTCGCATCGTACGTGATTGTTTCGTCACCGAAACGAACCAACTGATTGGCGGCATTATAATCGGCATTTGTCGTGGTTGACTGCCCATCCTTTGTTTTCACCACTTTCGTCCGGTTGCCGTTTTCATCGTAACGGTACGTTTCCGATAAAATTTCTTTTCCGTCCGCCGTACCGACCGAAACGCTTTCCGCTAAGCCGCAGTCATCGTACGTAAAGGTCGAGCCGGCTCCGTTTCCTGTCGTGAAGGTGCGAACGTTTCCTCTTTCGTCATAGTCAAAGCGGTACGTATACATTCCATCTTTGATGACCGTATTTTGGTCCAATGCATTATATTGGTGATTGATCGTTTGGCTAAACGACCCATGTGAGAGTATCAATTGCTGTAATTTATCCGATGTCGTCAGATAAATTCTTTTCCACTTTTTCTAAATTATAAATTTCATTTTCAACAACAATGTGATTGTTTGTCACCCGCAGATTTCCTTCCATGAGCCAGATTTCGTCAAACCACACCATTGTTGAAAATATTGGATATGCAGATTTTATCGACCGGCTTAGAATGTTGTATCAAAACAGTGCATTGTTCCAATCTTGAATACCTATTGAATTCTGCAATATACGTTTGGGCCACCCAGTTCTCCTAAAATACAAAGGAGAAACCCATAATATGGCTTCTCCTTTGTATTTGAATATGATTTTTTCTTTTCCTAGAAATAATGTTCACACACTCTATCCCATTGCTTATTAAAAGTGACTAGTCAAAAATGCTCAAATATTATTTTGGAATTTTTCAATTAATAAATTCTCAATTTCTTCCTCACCGACGATTCCAAGAGGATTAGGAATCTTATCTGCTTCTTCTTTAGAAATAACTTCACATTCTGCAATTTCTTTTACACTGTCTCCGACACTTTTATAATACTTACCCATAAAATAGACTTTATATGGTATCTGGCTTAGGTTTTCATCACTAAATACTTTATCAGAATAATTAGTAATGAATCTCCACTTAAGTTTTTTTATACCGGTTATTCCTGTGTTTGCGATGAATAGAAATTGTTTTTGTTTTACTAACTGAAAAATTTCATCTATTGGAAGTGCCGTGGAAGAGAATTTGTTCAGATAACCAATTAAAATTTCTTCATCTTTATTTCCTTTTATTTCTCCAGATACAACAATACCATATGCATATTTACCAATATCTCGCAAATAAATTTCAAAAATATCCCCTTGACTGATTTCTTTAAAATATTTTAACCTGTTTTTTTTAAACTTTATTTTTACTTCTAATATTGTTATATCACGTATTTTTCTTTGGTCAAAATTTATAGCCTTCATTATTCTATCCTCAATTTCTTTTAACGCAACATCGTTAATTTCTTTAAAATTAGAAGTAAGCAATTCATGTAATTTAAGTATTTTTTCATTCATTGTAATACCCCCAGCTTACTTTAATGACCTATACGCATTTCTAGATACACTCATATAATATTTATACTTCTTATTCTTACGACTTATCGGCCTAATAATATTTCTTAGTTTCTTTTTCCCACCATATTTTAGATATAACTTGTGTTCTAATCCTCTAGCTTCTGCATAAGTCAGATTCGTTTTTACAACATTAAACGTTGCATCGCGATGTTTCCCCCATTTATGTGCGTTTCTCCGACTAACAATATTTTTTGTTCTTCCCACATATACAACCTTCCCGTTCTTAGTCAATACATAAACACTATGTGATATTTTCTTAGCAACTTTAATCCGTCCCCCACCTATAAGTCCTAACGCCGCAGCAGCTGCGACACCTTTCCATCCCTTTCCCGACTTTGTATGCCTTATACGCATCATAAGCTGCAAACCCTGCATTGATGGCCAGCCATACCCAATGCCCATCCGGATCCACCAACATCACCAGATTGTTGTTCGCATACGCATACCCATTCTGCGTGGGAATATCACCCGCATCCCCTGAGTCTGGATCCAAGGAAGGGAACACACCGTGCCCTAGACAATAAGAAAGCTGCTTAACGGAACCCCATAGGATAAAAAAACAGAAGGACGAATTTGCGTCCTTCTGAAGAAAAATTTTAAACTGTCAATCTGGTGAAAAATGATTCAACTTTGATAATATTTTAGAGCTATTCATTATGCCTCTCTTAATTTTACAGAGGTATAACGCTTTGAATTTTTCTCGTAAAGCGCTATTTCATCATCACTTATCCACATTAAATGACCTAAAAACCTATCGTAAATAAGTTCATCGGGTTCAGTTGACACTATTTTTTTTTCAAGTAATACTTTATCTTTTCTATCTTTAATCACCATCTTTATTGTAAAATCATACAGATCGTGATTACAATGTACCTCAGCTTTGTATTTTTTATTTGGACTTAATTTAGGCTTGTTCCAAATAAACTCATTAATATAGTTTAACTCCTTTACTCTCTCATAAGCTTCTTGAAAAGGATTAGGATCCCAATTTTTTTCTCTAATAACAAAATCGAGGCTATTTTTCAACAGTTCTAGGATCTCTATTTTTTTTTTGTTATCTGGATACTCTAGAAATTCTTGAATATTATATGGCACTAAGACTTGACAAAAACCATCAAAACATCCTAATAGTTTCATCTCGGAGTAATTACCACAATGGAAATTTAACTGCCTACAATCAGCGGTTTTATATTTTTTATCAAAGACCCGTTCATACAATTTGGTAATACATCTAGTTTGAAAAGAAAAACTTTTTTTAACGTCGGATATCCCTTCTTCTCCTAATAATAGAAATGTTTTCAGTAACATAGCTTACCCCTTTCTTTATGTTATCACGGTCTGACATGAAGATACATATTACCCCCAGCTTTTCTCACTGCATAAGCTCTTCCTCTCTCCCACTTTAGAGCTTTCTCTCTTCCATAAATATTTCTCTTAACAATCCGAGCATAGTATCTTTGATACCCCGCTTTTTTATTCCACTTATTGACCTGACGGTTAGCCCTAGGTGATGTACCGTTTTTGTTTAGCTTAGCACCACTAATACCTACTTTAACTATACGTTTTTTACCGTTAACTATTTCATAAATTTCATACCCATGATGAATCCTCTTTGAGAATCGACTATTACCATGCACAGCTTTAATAATTTTACTAGCAGCTTTGAACTTGCCACCAAAACCAACAAAATTGATAGCCGCCGCAGCTGCGGCACCTTTCCATCCTTTTCCTGACTTGTATGCCTTATACGCACTATAAGCCGCAACCCCTGCATTGATGGCCAGCCAGACCCAATGCCCATCTGGATCCACCAACATCACTGGATTGTTGTTCGCGTACGTATAGCCGTTTTGTGTGAGGATATCGTCCGCATCCCCTGGGTCTGGATCCAAAGAAAGGAACACGCCATGCGTTGGATGATAGTACCGGGCAATTAAGTAATAGAGACCCGTTTCGTTGTCATATTGGTACCCCGCATATCGGTATGGGTTTTCGTCCGCCAAGGCACCGGATTGGGAAAGAATATTCCCCCACGCATCGTATTGATAGCGGGCAACAATGTTTCCTTGCTCATCCGTCAGGGCAATGACATCTCCATGCGCGTTATAGTGATAAAAGTACGTCGCATTGCCTTTTTTCATAGCAAGGAGTTGCCCGTTTTCTCCGTATATATACGATCTTACCACATTTCCGCTCGCATCGGTTTCATACAGAACGTTTAGGCTATCCCCTTGGTAATGGTAGTTCGTAATGACGCCATTTACATTCTTTTGGATGCGCCGGCCGTCTTCATCATATTTGTACGTCACAAAAGGAGTGCTTTCTCCTTTTCTCGTAATGGAAACCAATTGGTCCGCTTCGTTCCATTCGTATTGATATTTTCCATCTTCGAGACGGTTGCCGTTGGCATCATATGTGATCGATTCGTTTCCAAAACGAATGAGCTGATTGGCAGCGTTATAATCGGCATTGGTCGTCGTCGACTGCCCATCCTTCGTTTTCACGATTTGCTTCCGGTTTCCGAATCCGTCATAGGCATACTCGATTTTCGTGCCATCTGGAAGCTGCTCTTCCAATAATTGGTCTAAGTCATCGTAACGGTAGACGGTCGTTTCCCCCGTTGGGGATTCCACTTTCGTCCGGTTGCCGTTTTCATCGTAACGGTACGTTTCCGTTAAAATTTCTTTTCCGTCCGCCGTACCGACCGAAAGACTTTCCACGAGACCGCGGTCATCATACGTAAAGGTTGAGCCGGCTCCATTTCCTGTCGTGAAGGTGCGAACGTTTCCTCTCTCGTCATAGTCAAAGCGGTACGTATACGTTCCATCTTGGACGGCCGTATTTTGATCCAAGGCATTGTATTGGTAATTGATCGTTTGGCTAAAGGATCCGTGAGAGAACATGAACTGTTGTCATTGATCCGAAATCGTCGAATCAACTCTTTTCCACTTCTTCTAAATTATAAATTTCATTTTTAACAACAATGCGATTGTTTGCCACCCGCAGATTTTCTTTCTTAAGCTCGGTTTTGGAAAGCCTCTCCTAAAAAGAAAAAAACCTTAAGAGAGGCATATACTCTCCTAAGGTTGGGAAGCTAAAATACATCTGTTACTTCGTTCTAACTCGAAATAAAACACTCTTAACATTCATCGACATCTTCTAACTTAAAATATTTTTTCACGCATAATGGAATGTCATTTAAATGATCACGTTTCTTTAATTCCATTAACAGATCCTCTTCAGTATGAATCTTGTTGAACATTCCAAATATCTCTCTTTCAATAAACTTTTTTAGTTCATTCTTTCTATCTTCGTCAGGTATAGAAAGATCAAAATCTAATAACTCCATGATTCTTGCATTTTCTTTCTTATCCGAAGAACTTAGTCTATGATAAATATGCATTACAGTTTCACGATGGATGTTCAAAAGCTCAGCGACTTGGATTCCTAAGTAGCCTTGCATAATAAGACGAATCACCGCAATTCGTTTCGCCATGTTCGCCTTTTTCATTCGGCGTTCCTATTCTTGAAGACGTTCGATGGTCCAACCTTGGTCGTTCGTAATTTGTAATCCTTTTTTTTTCATCATTCATACGCTCCTTTGATTAACCCGTTTAGGAGCAGTATAGACAAGAATAGATGTTGATTAAACATGTCGGAATTTCAAACTGAATTTATATAGATTGTACTAAAAGCTGTGTTTATTCGGCATGTTTTCTGCAACTAAAAATTTAAGTGAAATGCAATGAAAAAGTTTAGCACCCTATGTTCCATAAAAGTAAATATAATCCATATACCAATATAAATTATCTTACCCTATAAGGCTTGACATGGAGCCTCTACGTGCATGGATTCTTTTGCGAAGGCCGCAGCACAAAAGGAGTTCGCAGAGGCAACCAGCCTACCATGCACGCCACTCCATGTAAAGCCGTGTCTCTGAAATTATATTTTGTGAGAAAACTGACCTGTTTTGTTTCCAATTTAGTGCTTAATTTTTATCTTGCATTTTGCTAAAGTTTTATTTTGCATTAAACAATTCGGCACTACGCTCCCAAACCAAAATAGCCATAGAGGAGATCTCCCCTATGGCTAAATCTTATTCATCTATACCTAAATATTGTTTCGCATTAATTGTTGTTTGGTATAAGAGAACGGGTTTCTTCTTTAATAGTTCTTTAAGACCTTCGAGTTCTAATGATGGATTTATTATTTCTGAAATGTTCGCTTCTAATGATGAAACAATAACACTACTTTCATTTATTCTATCAAGGTCAAGACAGTCAACTTCCTTACCTTCAACTTTGAAATAGAACCTACATCTAATATCACCGTCAACATCTCGTGGAAGCTCTAGCCTTTTATTTATTTCCTTAATCACTATACCTACATTTACATAATAACAATTAGAGTAATTTGATTTCTGCAATCCAAGGCAACATATTACCTCAGGGCTTTCCTTATAATAATATTTGCCTTTTTTCGAGAAACCGTTTGCTAATAAACAGTCACTAACAATCTTTTTAAACTCTTTCCTTTCCATCGCTCTACCTCCTCAATAAACTTCTAATACTGTTCTCCAGCCTTTACCATAAATTTTTTTTATAAGCTTTTAATTGTTTTAGGCCTTTTTTTATTGCTCGTGGGTTATTTGGTTTAAGTTCATATATAATTTTCTTCTCGAAATCAATAAAATCAATTCTTTTTCCACTTGGTAAACGAAATTCCTTTTCTCTTACCCCTTTAAGTACCTTATTAGCTTTATATGATTTATGCATTTGTCGTCCTAATTTTAAATTTGACTTTGTATATCGTTTAGCAGCTTTCTTAACGGTTCGTTTTACTGCTTTTTTTATTAAGGATTTGGCTACTTTTTTAGCAACAATCCTTCCACCAACGGAGACCAAGATAATTATATAAGGATTCTCTCCATCTGGGTCGGTTAACATCACCGGATTGTTGTTCGCATACGCATACCCATTCTGCGTGAGGATATCGTCCACATCCCCTAGGTCTGGGTCTAAAGATAGGAACACGCCATGCGTTGGATGATAGTACCGGGCAATTAAGTAATAGAAACCCGTTTCGTTGTCATATTGGTATCCCGCATAGCGGTATGGATTTTCATCCGCCACAGCGCCCGATTTTGACAGAAGGTTGCCCCACGCATCGTATTGGTAACGGGCCACGATGTTTCCTTGTTCATCCGTCAGGGCGATGACATCCCCATGCGCGTTATAGTGGTAAAAATACGTCGCATTGCCTTTTTTCATGGCGAGGAGTTGCCCGTTTTCTCCGTATATATACGATCTTACCACATTTCCACTTGCGTCCGTTTCATACAGGACGTTTAAGCTGTCGCCTTAGTAATGGTAATTCGTAATGACGTCATTCACATTCTTTTGGATGCGCCCGCTGTCTTCACTGTACAATAAAAAGGTTATCCCTTAAATCACGGGATAACCTTAAAAAGGCTAAATACATTTTTGATTTTGTTTCTCGTAGTAAGAATTAATAAGCATTTCCACTATATTATTACTACCAATCAGACCAATTGGATTTTTTATTTTTTCCCCTTCCTCTTTAGAAATAGGCTCTAATTCTGCTATTGGTGTATTCGCATCCCCTCGACTCACAAAATATTCCTTGCCATTGTAAAACACAAAATCAGGTAACTCATATTTTGCAGGGTTGAATTTCCCTTTAGACAATTTCCCAATAATTTTCCATTCTTTATTAACGATTCCATATATTCCACTGTTAATAGTATATAGAACAGAAAGTTTTTCAAATTGATTACTAAAGTTTTTTATATCTAATATTTCATTAGTAAAGATATCGAAATATTGTATATAGATGTCATCCTTTAATCCTTTTCCTTTTACTACTAAACCATAAGCATATTTTTCAATTTCTTTAAGCGGGATTGCGAATACAATACCTGGTTCAATATTAGGCGTCTTTCTTTTCTTTTTCAATTTAAAATTTACATCGACGATTTCCATTTCCCCTAATTGTTCATTAATATTTGAATCAAGTTGTAAAGCCTTCAAAATTAATGCTTCTAATTCAGCTACCGTTGGCATTCTTTCTAAATCTTCTTGATAAATTTTTTTGATTTCTAAGAGCGTATCACTGAACAAATCGATTGCATCATCACTTAAAACAACTGTTTCCTTGTTCTTTATGCTTTCCCAAAATGACATTGTATCACCAACCATACCATCTTATTACTACTTTTTCTTGAGTCAATAGCTTATCTAAATTGTTATAAAAAAGACGACACTGCTATAAAGCAAGCAGGTCGCCTAGATTGGTTCTATCGTACTGTTTGCTTTTGCTTTATTTTTTCAAACCAATTTTCTGCAATATCCAAATATGGTAAAACATTCTTAGCTATTCGAATAAATTCTGCTTCCTCTAAATTTTCGTTTTCGTTATCGAATTTAAACCAATCCTTATCTCCATTTTTATTATTCATTATTCTAAAACGATTGTTTAAGTGAAAAGCGTTCATCTTTTGAAATGGTCGAACGATACCATCAACTACCACGTTTTCTTCCTCATTAACCCTTGCTACTCCAGCTTCTATTATAAATCCTCCTCCCCATTTATCAAATTGAAACGATAGCAAATAACCTAACTGACCTTCTTGCTTCCTAAAATGAGGAAAAGCCCCTTTAAATCCCCTGTTTCTTAATTCTGGGACTACTATTTTCTTTAAAGCACCGACCATTTTATCCTTATTAGATAATATAAAGATCCCCCCCTTTACTTGTTAAATTTGAAATAATTTAATACAGTACGTGCCATTAAAGCAAAATAGGTTTCAAGCTGGGTGTCTGAATTCTGTTTTGTCTACAACAGTCTGATACTCAAACCATCTTAACTGATTTTGAGTCTATATGACATAAGTAACTATGAGCAGTATTTAAAAATATCTAGATGGTGCCGCAGTTGGTCAAGCATATACGGTAATGTAGAAATGTATATATGCAGACTGCTACTAAAAAAATCCTCGCTGTGTAAATCCTTAAACTGAACCTGAACAATTCCTCCTCCACTATTGTAGATTTGCACTACAACATTTAGTTCCTTAGATTCTGAATGAAAAACTGCTTTACCTTCTTGTTCTCTGTATATTTTCTTTAAACTTTCATAGAAATGAAAGATATCATGATTGTCAAAATGAAAGTGAACCGTTTCAGCTATAAAGCCACTACCTTTTAGCTTTACTTTTCCTGTAAAGTAGCATCCACCAAAAAACGGATCCCCTTCATTTTCAAAGTCCGTGATAATTAGCTCTAGGCTTCGATCTGCGTCTTCCTCACATACAAATACTTTCATGCTTTGCATCCTTTCTACCAGTTATATTGGTTACTTATATGGCTCATAGTGGAAATGACGTACCCGTTTGGTTCTCTTATTATATACAACTGTTAACTGATATTCTTTATACTTGTAATTTCCGGAACTCACATATTTCCTTGCTCATCCGTTAGGGCGATGACATCTCCATGTGTATTATAGTGGTAAAAGTACCTATATCTTAATTTTCAGGAAATTCTTTTATGCATTTTCAAAGGGCTGCCTATATAGATGTGACAGCCCATTTTGCAATATTAATCAATCAAAAATTTTTTAACTTTGCACTTTAACTGGATAATCTACTAGAAACTCCTCTCCATTGATCACTATACTTTTAGCTTCAATAAATAATAGTGCCTCCCAAAACTCAAGTACAAAGTTAGCTGAAGAAAAGTATTCACCAACCCAAATTTCTTTTGACGAACTGATATGAATTTTACCTATACCATTCTTATAATAATCAATTGAAGTTAGCTCAATGTAATCTCCATCTTCTGGATCAACTGGGTTCAAGCGGGAATCTCCAGAGTTTTCTACGAAATAAAAAGAGGAAACACCTTTGAACACAATCTTATAATATTTCTCATTATCAACTACTTTCACATTTAGACTAATCGTATGAGATAAAATATCAATATGAAAACTTTTGACTACGGTAGCCCACATTTCATTTAATAAAGCAACTAATTTTTTTTGATTCATACTAATCACTCACCTAATCTCTCCTCTGTATTTATTAATCATTCTCACAATTTGTTTATAGGATCTTCTCGATACATTAATATGTGTGAGCTCCCGACGATTAGACCATTCACCATCTAACGTCAAAGAGCCGCGTCCATCTTTACTTATTCTAAAGTACGGTTTATTACGTATTCCGCCTTTATTCATAACTCTTACAACTAGGGGTTTTTTACCGTCTGGAATAGTTACCTTCCATCCATCGCCTTTAGTTCTTCCTAAAGTTCCCCCAAATTTTTTTGACACTTTTTTCGCCAGCCTATAAGTTCTTGAAAACTTACCTAATTTATAGGCACCATAAGCGATTTTCACACCTTTGAATGCAACACCGCCAACAATCCCTACACCTACAGCAATTGCCGCAGCCTTCCATCCACCTTTTTTAAATGCCTTATATCCATCATAAACCGCAAACCCCGCATTGATGGCCAGCCAGACCCAATGCCCATCTGGATCCACCAACATCACTGGATTGTTGTTCGCGTACGTATAGCCGTTTTGTGTGAGGATATCGTCCGCATCCCCTGGGTCTGGATCCAAAGAAAGGAACACGCCATGCGTTGGATGATAGTACCGGGCAATTAGGTAATAGAGACCCGTTTCTTGGTCATATTGGTATCCCGCATATCGGTATGGGTTTTCGGCTGCCATCTGGCCGGATTGGGAAAGAATGTTCCCCCACGCATCGTATTGATAGCGCGCGACGATGTTTCCTTACGCATCCGTCAGGGCGATGACATCTCCATGGGCGTTATAGTGATAAAAGTACGTTGCATTGCCTTTTTTCATGGCAAGAAGCTGACCGTTTTCTCCGTATATATACGATCTTACCACATTTCCGCTCGCATCGGTTTCGTACAGAACATTTAGGCCGTCGCCTTGGTAATGGTAGTTCGTAATAACCCCATTCACATTCTTTTGGATGCGTCGGCCGTCTTCATCATATTTGTATGTGACAAACGGCGTGCTTTCTCCTTTTCTCGTAATAGAAACCAATTGGTCCGCTTCATTCCATTCGTATTGATACTTTCCATCTTCGAGACGGTTGCCGTTGGCATCATAAGAGATTGTCTCTGTTCCAAAACGAACCAACTGATTGGCGGCATTATAATCGGCATTTGTCGTCGTCGACTGCCCATCTTTCGTTTTCACGATTTGCTTCCGGTTTCCGAATCCGTCATAGGCATACTCGATTTTCGTGCCATCTGGAAGCTGCTCTTCCAATAATTGGTCTAAGTCATCGTAACGGTAGACGGTCGTTTCCCCCGTTGGGGATGACACTTTCGTCCGGTTGCCGTTTTCATCGTAACGGTATGTTTCCGATAAAATTTCTTTTCCGTCCGCCGTACCGACCGAAACGCTTTCCACTAAGCCACGGTCATCATACGTAAAGGTCGAACCAGCTCCATTTCCTGTCGTGAAGGTGCGAACGTTTCCTCTCTCGTCATAGTCAAAGCGGTACGTATACGTTCCATCTTGGACGGCCGTATTTTGATCCAAGGCATTGTATTGGTATGTGACTGTTTGGCTAAACGATCCATGGGAGAACATAAACTGTTGTAATTTATCCGATGTCGTCGGATAGGTCCACTTTTGTAATCCTCCGCGGTCGGATTGTTCAATGACACGATTCGCGGAATCAAATTTTCTTGTCTTGGTCGTACCGTCTTTTAAATATTGTACAGAAAGTTCGTTTCCGTTTTTGTCGTAACTAAATTCGTAATACGGAACGTTGTTGTAAGAAATCGTTTTGACCCTTTCCGTTCCGTCATACGTCCATTGAATCGTGTTTCCTTTCGGCAAGACGGTTTTAATTTTATTGCCGTTCGCGTCATATTCATTTGTTGTCACATCATTGAGCGGACCAACCGTTTTAATGAGTTTTCCAGTCTTATCATAAGAATAACTAAATCCTTGTGACTGACCGCCACTAGTTTGAATGACTTTGGAAGTCATGTTGCCGTTCAAGTCATAATCATAGTTGACGGACGTTCCATTCGCCAATAGGAGCTGTTTTAAACGATTTGATGCGTCATACTTGTACTCTTTCTTATTTCCTTTCTTATCGTATTCGCTTAACAGATTTCCTACGGCATCATAATTCTTTTTCGCCACATAGCCTTCTTCATCCACTTCTTCCGTGACATAATTTCCGCTTGCATCATACTTGTTTTTCGTCACCACGTTTCCTTCCATTAAACGGATCGCGTCAAACCATACCGTTCCCGTGTAATTGCCACGGAAGACAGCGGATATGTCGATTTTATCAATTGGCTTGGAAGGTTGAATCGAAACGGCGGCACGGTTCCAATCTTGATTGCCAGTAGGGAAATCGGCGGTATACGTTTGGGTCGTTCCATCCACAAAGTATACTTTAGCCGTAATGGAATAATCGCTTGCGCTCACTGTGCCATTGGCTTTTACATTTTCAGCTTTCGAAACCCCAGTAAGCGTAAGGTTAATTGGTGCATCACCAGATGTTTGGCCAACGATGATGGTCTGCTTATATTCACTAGCCGACTGCGTGGTACTTGTTCTCGATACTTTGAGAGAGTAAGCCCCATCAAACGATTCTGCATTATCTACGCTTCCGCCTGTTCCGCTCCAATTCGCAACGTTTCCTTCAAAACTGCTATTTAACACCGGGTTATAGCTAGAAGAAACCTGCGCTTCTTCCAATTGAACATTATCAAACCAAGCTTCTCCCGAAGCATCTGGAGACTTATGATCTACCTCCAAATAGACGCGAATTTTGGCTGTATTATCAGGAGTGGTAAACGTTAATTGTCGTTCTGTCCAAGGTCTTGTGCCTGTGAGTTGGCTATAACGATTATCCGCCCAAGAAATCGTTTGATTTTGACTATTCATGAATTGAACATTGAAAAAGGCATTGGCTTTAGTTAAATTCGTTTTGATCTTCCCACTTAACGTGTACGTGGTATTTGATTTCACCGCGATTTCTTGGGTAGCCGCCACATAGCCAAGTTCCGTGCTAGGCGAAGTAGAGTCAGCGACAATTTTTAATGTTTTTCTCCCTGTCAATCCATTATAGACATTCGTGTCTTCCTGTAATTGCCCAGTATCATAATGACTGAGCAGATTCCAAGCTGTGATTCCTTGTTCAAAGCCGCTATTGGATAATAAATTCGTGGCACTGCCTAATGTATCGCTTTCTTCAATGATATTCCCATAGGCATCGTACTTCGATACAGAAGACGTTTTTCCCGATTGATCGGTTTCAGATACAGGATTTAAGCCATCGTAGGCAATCGTGGTTGTATCGCCTTCCGTATCTGTCATGGAGATGACATCATTATTTTTGTTATACTCGTATGTTTCCGTACCATAACTATCTTTCGCCGTTAACACATTCCCATTGGCATCATACGTATATGATTCAGTAGGATTCGCTGCATTTTGATCATTCGGATCTCTGGATTCTACTAAATTATTTCCCTCATAAACGTAGCTTGTCTTAATGTTTAAGCCATCTACGTCCTCAATGATTTGAATAGGATTCGCCGCTTCATTAAAGGTATACTGAATTTTACGGCCATTCGGTTGCGTTACGACGAGTTGTCGTTTTGTTTGGTCATAGTTCATCGTATAGATGCGGTTTTCAGGATCAATCGCTTGGCTTAGCCTGTCGCCATTATAAATGAACTGATTAACGACCGGTTTTTCTTCCGTATGTGTCGGTTCAAATACTTTCTCTAACCGACCAAGTTCATTATATTCGTATCTCGTTACTTCCCCGCCCGTCTGAGTCACTTTGGTTAATAAATCATTGTCATATTCATACTGGATCATCCGATTCATTGGGTCGGTAATTTTCTGGATTCTTCCGCTTGCGTTATACTCAATACTCAGTTTTCTGCCTGATGCATCGGTAATGGACACTAGCTTTCCGTTAGAATAACTATAGGTAGTGGCATTCCCATGTCCATCCACGATTTTCGTTAACTTGCCATCACTTTTTTGAAAGTGGATTTTCGTTTGATCTTTTGTCGTCAGTATATATTCATCGGCTGTTTCGCTTAACTCCAGGTAAACACCTGTCGGGGCTTTATAAGTTCCATCGGATAATTTCGTGAATATATGGAGCGTGCCATCTTCATCCGTAAATCTCGCTTCATTTCCTTGAGCAACGATGTTCATTTCCGCATCGCTATGCCATCCTTTTCCAAACAATCCAACTGATGTGGATAAACTATTGTAGGTTCTCGTAATTTCAAGCCCCGGTCCTCTTCCGGAAATGGACACATCGTCTTCGTCTATAATGAGATTACCGGTGGCGGCATTCACGCTGCCATACGGAACATCAATGATGGACCAGTACTCCTCTTTTCCTAAATATTCATTCGCCCCCGGAATTTTCACTGTCAATGCATTGCTGGAAAATACCGTTTCTCCATCCGCGTTGTATGCGCTGAGTCGGAAGTAGTAATTGGTGCTTGTGGCGTATTTTGTCCCCATTTTCGCATACATTGGGGAAGGATCTTTCGGGAGTTCCAATCCTTGTCCATCATGATGCAACGTTAAGGTACTAGAGTTCCCTTGTTGGATTTCCTCCGGAGTTGGCCAAATTCCTTTGTTTTGTGTGGTCCAATGGTCCACGTCTCCTACATCAAATGCTTCATAGTAAAGTCCATTGAAAATCCATACTTTGTATCCTGTTGCACCAGGGATTTTCCCCCAGTCTAACATGACATAACCCGAGTTGCTTCCTAATTGGTTGCTGTAAGCAAACCCCGAAGGCGCTGGCGGCACTGGCAAATCCGGAATACTAGGCATATACGCATCCGAAAAGACGGTTTCCCCTTGAGAGTTATAGGCACTTACTCGAATCCAGTAGTTGGTAGCCGTTGCGTATTTTGTTCCTGCATTGGCATAGACCGGAGACGGGTCAACGGCTAATTCTGCGCCAAGACCATCGTTTAAATGCAACTTATATCTACCTGCACTAATTTCCGTGGATGTTGGCCAATACTTTTTGTTTTTCGTTGTCCAAGAAGTGACGTTCCCGACATCTAGCGATTCATAGTAGGAGCCATTAAAAATCCAGATTTTATATCCCGTCGCTCCACTCACAGGATTCCATTTGAAATCGATATATCCTGTTCCATTTCCGTTTGTATAACTTACCCCCGTCGGAGCAGATGGTTTTGCCAAATTCGGAATGGTTGGCATGTAGGCACCGGACATGGCGCTTTCGCCTTGGGGGAAAATGGCGCTGACTCGAAACCAGTAGTTCTTGCTATTCGGATAACTTCCGCCTGAATTTCGATAGACCGGGGAAGGATCGACAGCAAGTTCCGTCCCTAACTGATCTTGGTGCAGGTCATATCTTCCGGCACTAATTTCAGAAGGGGTCGGCCAGATTTTTTTCCCTTTTGTACTCCAGGAAGTGACATTTCCTACATCAAACGCTTCATACGATTTCCCGTTATAAATCCAAACTTTATAACCCGTAGCGCCGGGAACCGGATCCCATGATAAATTTATATATCCTGTACCATCCCCATTACTAAAGGCCGTTCCTGTCGGCGTATTTGGAACTGGTATCGTATACGTAACAGACAAATATGGTTTATAATTACTATTAGTAGTGGAAACAACTTTTTTCCAATACGTTTGTCCATTGCCATTCGTATGAAGTTTAAATCCGTAATTCGGTTTTGTGCCGGATGCCCATTCTTTTACCGTATTCGTTACATCAAATTGCGCCCATTGGTCTCTTGCGACATCGACCTTGCCAATGTTGGTGGAGGAAGGTTTATTATTCCATGTTAACGTACTCGCTGACCATGGGCCGTTGACAGCATCTAGCCATAACCCTGTTGGTGTCGTTGCATAGTACGAATGGGTGACATAGACATGGAATGTCGCACTCGTCACATTCATATTCCGGATGGCGGATAGATCCGGGTTTAAAAAACCGTAACATGTGCCGGTCGTTCCGTCGTAATAGCCCACTTTTAACACGTATTGCCCTTGCCCAGCATCCCATTTACTTGATGAAGAACTATAGTTCGTTGTCGGATAGGCACTCATGACAAATGCGTCGTTAGACACATTAATAGAAGTACTCGGATCAATATAAACAGGGTATACACGTTTAGGATCCTTCAGCCACTCCGGGTCGGCTTTGACCGTTAAAATATATCCCTGGTCACCATGTTGTAATTCATACGTTACATTCTCTGAGCGTTGCACTTCACCAGAGTGTTCATCGACATTCGAATCCACCATAAACGGCTTCGGCAGTTCAAAAACCTTTTCATTTTCTTTATTTGTAAATAAAATGGAGCCATCGTCTTGAATCTCTGCATGTAAATCCGTTTTCAGACGGAATTTGAAAATATGATAGCCAGTAAAAGAATGAAGAACTAAATCTTCTTTCGTCGACTCGTTAAATGTAATATTTTGTAGGTCTATGCTCGGAAAAATGTTTTTATGAAGAATTTTGTTGTCTTTTTTCTTATAGGTAGCGGCAACATCCTTCGCCTTTATCGGTTGTACGTCATTACCTGATGCCTCCAAAATAGAGTAGGAAATCGAATATCCATTGTAATGGAAAGTGGCGTATTCTCCATCGACCATCTTTTTATAAAAGTTTGTCTCCAAAATGGTATTCTCTGTTTCAACGTAATTCGTATTATTGGTACTATCCGTTAAACTAGAAGATACTTCCTCAAATATTTTTTGTCCCTTTTTCTTCACATGAATAGGCTCAAAGTAGATCTTCTTGGTAAACGTGCCATCGCCGTTGTAGTAAACCTTTGTATTCTCGGTCCTTTCTTCTATGATTTCCCCTTTCTGCAGATTCATAGATGGTGCTTCCGGCACTTCTAATGAGCGTTGATTCTTTTCCTCATGGTTCGTCTCCTGAGAAGGAAACGTTTCCGCAAGTCCTTCGAGAGGAACACTAGAGAAAACTAGTAAACAAACCAAAATCCAGACAAACCACTTTTTCCAACAAGCTTGTTTCATATAATCACCCTTTTTTCTTGATTAAAAAAATTTTATGGGATGGGGGGAGTGTAAACAACATATTTTGACAAACAAATTTCGACAAAGAACCAACCAAATTTTACCTTATTTACAAATTATATAACTGCCCAACCTCACATCAACAACAGAAGATAAAGCAGATTTCGCTATGGATGCAGACTTTTTCACTATCACAGCCACTGTTAAGAAAAACGAAACGTCCTTTCCCCGCTGAAACATCGGGGAAAGGACGCGGTTTGACAACTCTTTTTTCTAAAAAAATTGTTGCTATTGACCACAGAGGAAATAGAGAGAAATAACATAATAATACAAAATCCGGAATAATAAAAATGGAGGGATTGCCTTATTTAATGATAGGGATTGTAATTTTACTTGCAGGATTGTATTTTATGCTTATATTTTTTGGAAGTTCACCCAGCTTGAAAAAATGAGATGAATACGGCAAAAAGAACCCCCACAGATGATTCTATCTATCCTCCTATTAAATACCAAACTCCTGTATGAAACGCTGAAATGTATAAAACGCCGGTTTCGAAGTATAATCATCCCGCATAATACCAAATTGATGGAACAGATCATTAATAGATTAAACCAAACGGAATCATAAAACCCTCTCTTCCTTATTTTTGAGAAATCATACAACCAACCGGTTAGGTTTGTATTATTTTGCAACTTGCCTTGGCGACAAATGAAATTGCATTGGAATTCGCATCACGATAAACTAACTTTAGTAAATAAATATTTTCTATAACCCCAAAAGTATTTAATAAATATTTACCTTTATCTCCGGGAATTTAATAAAAATCACAAATAAATCACCTAAAACCCAAATAAATAAACAAATAATTATTTACTATATCAATGCACTTTTGAAAAAAGGAAAGGATGCATGCAAATGACAAGGATTCAAAAAATCGCCGAAAGCTTTGCTCAACTTCTTCCTCTGTTTGATAACAAAGTTTTCAAACCGATCATCCAGGCTACCCCGATTCCGAAAAAAAAATCGGATTTAACTCATTTGCAGTTTCACATTTTGGAAACTTTGTTCCATGCAAAGACAGGGATCTCGATGACGGAGTTGGCCCAACACTTAAGAATTTCCAAACAGCAGTTGACCCCTCTAATTCGAAAATTGGAGGAGAAAGACTATGTAATAAAAGCGCAAGATTCTACTGATCGGCGAGTTGTTATACTCATGCTGACGGAAAAAGGGAAAGACATCGTAAAAAAGCGCTGGGAGGAAATTTATCATCTATTTTGTGACAAGTTAGGGAAACTCAGCGAGGATGACTTGATGGACTTGGACTATGCGATCACCAAAATGATTCGAATTATGGGCAAGCTGGAATAAGTCTCATTTCCGAACGGCGTATGTACAGAAACAGCGGAAGCCAAAACGTACAAATCTATCTCAAAAATAAAGAGATTAGAGTTCCTTTGCAAATTGGACGAAAGTGAGAAAGGAATGGATGTGAAGAAGGAATCTGAGTGCTAAAAATCTGCCAAATGAACCTTGGGAACTGCCAAGCTCGCTGGATGAAGGAGAAACCGGTCTCCCGCCTCTACATAAATGCAGGTGGGAGACTCATTCATTGGAATGACCTTTTCTTCGCTCCATCTCTTCTTTTGTATAAATGATTCGCATCGGATTGCCGGCGACAAACGCTCCGGCTGGGACATCTTTATGGACGACCGTGCCGGCGGCGACGACGGCGCGGTCGCCGATGACCACTCCGGGAAGCACCGTCGAGTTGGCGCCAATCATCACTTCATCTCCGATAATCACATCGCCAAGGCGGTATTCATCAATTAAGTATTCATGCGCCAAAATCGTCGTATTGTAGCCAATGATGCAATTGCGGCCGATTTGAATTTTTTCCGGAAACATAATATCCGGCATGACCATAAAGGCAAGCGCCGTTTTTTCGCCGATTTTCATGCGCAAAAACGTGCGGTACAGCCAGTTTTTCACCGCTAAAAACGGCGTGTAGCGGCCGATTTGAATGACGATCACGTTTTTGAGCACTTTCCAAAACGACACGGTTTTATAAATTTGCCATAGAGAATTTGCTCCTGATACCGGATATTTTGTCGTCCGTCTCACCTATTATTCCACTCCTACAATCGCCAATAAGTCGCTCATTTTTTCCAGCATAAAATCCGGTTCATATTGTTCCAAATACTCCCGACCTTTAATCGTCCACGCTACTCCCGCTGTTTTTGTGCCAGCGTTTTTTCCTGCCAAAATATCGTGATAATTATCACCGACCATTAACGCTTCATCCGGCGTTGATTGCAGCAAGTCCAGCGCTTTATAAATCGGCTCCGGATCCGGTTTCGGGCGCTTGACATCATCGAGGCCGATGACGCAATCAAAAAACGGCGCAAGCCGCGTTTTTTGCAGTCCCATCACTGCCGTCTGATGAATTTTTGTCGTCACAACGCCGAGACGGAACCCGTGCTGGTGCAACGTTTCGATCGTTTCATACACCGTTTCAAATTCGCGGATGAGCGCGTCATGATGCGCAAGATTGAATGAGCGATACGTATCAACCATTTCTTGCGTGCGCAACGGATCCAATGCGCTGAACGTTTCATGCAGCGATGGGCCGATAAATGGCAATACATCCTCACGTTTGTATTTGCCGGGATAGTAGATTTCCAACGTATGCAAAAAGGATTGAATAATGAGTTCATTCGTATCAATTAAGGTTCCATCGAGATCAAATAAAATGGTGCGAATCGTCATTATGCGGCTTCCTTTCTTTTTGTTTCTCCAACACGATTCCAAATAAAACTGATAAGCATAGTTAATAAAATAGCGGTGGCCAGCCGGATGAGAAGCAGCGGCCATACCGGAATTCCAAGTGGAACAAATACGAGCGTATCTTCCACAACGGCGTGACATGACACAAGAAAAATAAAGGCCAATGTTAAATCACGTTTCGATACGCCGTCTTCTTTTACCGCCTGAATCATCACCCCCGCGCCGTACGCTAAACCGAACACGAGCCCAGCTGCCAATGTCAAAGAGGTGTTTTCTTTCATGCCAAGCACTTTTGTCACCGGCGCCATCCAACGCGAAAAAATATGGATCCATTTTAACTCTTTTAATATTTGAATTCCAAGCATAAGTGGAATCACGATCACCGCCAACTGCACGATCCCAAGACACGCTTTTTTCACCCCGTCAAACAAAATCGCGCCCCAGCTTGTCAACTGCTCTGGAGAATTCGAAACAAAACCGTATTGTGCTGTTTCGCTCCCCCCATGCCAAAGATAATGAATCAATAGAGCGGAAACAAGCGCGAGCCCGATGCGAACAATAATCATTAGCGCAATGCTCATGCCGGTGCGCGACGCGACGGTCGACTCGATGAGCAAGTTATGAGAAAACGAAAGCATGATCGCCAAAATTAATACTTCTTTTACCGTTAAGTCCAATGTTAAAATCGCGCCAATTCCGGCGTACAAGTTTAATAAGTTGCCAAGCACAAGCGGTATCGCCGCATCCCCCGGCAAGCCAATCCATTTCATGAACGGAGTGACAAGCTGAATAACCCATTGCAATACCGGTGTATGCTGCAAAATCGATACGATTAACGTAATCGGAAAAATCACTTTTCCAAGCGTCCACGTCGTTTGCAAACCGACGAAAAACCCGCGCCGCAATATGCCAGCCATCTCTCTTCTCTCCTTTGCTAATCTCGATAACGTTCCTTGGCTAACCCTTTCATTCTGCGGTATACCCATAAACATACCGAAAGTATAATGAGCGCAACGGAAACGACTTGCGCGATGCGAAGATGACTTGTCAGCATCAAACTATCGGTGCGCATCCCTTCAATGTAAAACCGGCCGATCGAATACCAAATTAAATAGCTGAGAAATAGTTCTCCGCGCCGCAAATTGACGCGCCGCAGCCACAATAGCAGCAAAAAGCCGGCAAAATCCCAAAGTGATTCATATAAAAACGTCGGATGGTAATATTGGCCGTTAATGTACATTTGGTTAATAATAAAATCCGGTAAATGCAAGCTTTCAAGAAACTCCCGCGTCACCGGACCGCCATGTGCCTCTTGGTTCATAAAATTGCCCCAGCGCCCGATCGCCTGTCCTAAAATAATGCTTGGCGCCGCAATATCCGCCAGCTTCCAAAACGAAAGCCCCCGCGCCTTCGCAAAGACGATCCCTGTCGCGACTGCGCCGATCAATCCTCCATGAATGGCAAGGCCGCCTTCCCAAATTTTCGGGATTTCCGATATATGTTTCGAATAATAATTCCACTCAAAAATCACGTAATAGGCGCGCGCACACAAAATCGCAATGGGCACGGCGAACAAAACAAGATCGACAAACGTTTCTTTCGGCAGTCCGCGCCGCACTCCTTCTCTTGTCGCAAGCCATAGCCCGATTAATACTCCCGTTCCGATAATCACCCCGTACCAGTAAATGGTGATCGGACCAAGATGCAAAAAGACACGGTCTAGCGGCTGAATCGTCGACTCCATCCATTCTCCTCCTAACTATTATTCGTAATCGTGCTCCCCGTCTTCAATTGCATCGGTCAAACGCGCGGAAAACTCCTCTGCGGCGTTGACTCCCATCCTCTTCAAACGAAAATTCATCGCAGCGACCTCGACAATGACGGCAAGGTTTCTTCCTGGACGAACCGGTATTGTCAATTTCGGCAATTCCGTATCCAAAATTTTTACTTTTTCTTCTTCGAGGCCAAGACGATCATATTGTTTATTCGGATCCCAAAGTTCCAAATCAATCACTAGTGAAATGCGTTTATGCGTCCGCACCGCACCGGCGCCAAATAATGTCATCATATTAATAATGCCTAACCCGCGAATCTCCAGCAAATGCTCAATTAACTCCGGCGCGCTGCCAACCAACATATCTTCATCTTCCTGGCGGATTTCGACACAGTCGTCCGCGACAAGGCGATGGCCGCGCTTGACTAGTTCCAGAGCCGTTTCACTTTTGCCGACCCCGCTTTTCCCAGTAATTAATACCCCGACACCGTAAACGTCGACCAACACGCCGTGCACCGCCGTTGTCGGGGCGAGTTTGCTCTCCAAATAATTCGTCAACCGGCTCGAAAGACGGGTCGTTTTCATTGTCGAACGCATCACCGGCACCGACTGCCGCTCGGAAGCTTCGATCAGTTCCGGCGGCACTTCCAATCCGCGGGAAATAATAATTCCAGGAGTAATATCGGTGCAAAGTCTCTCCATTCTCGTTCTTTTCTCTTCCGGACTTAACGTTTCATAAAATGACAGTTCTGTTTTGCCCAACAACTGAATGCGCTCAGCCGGATAATAAGCAAAATAGCCTGCCATTTCAATGCCAGGACGGGATAGGTCACTTGTCGTAATCGGGCGGTAAATGCCTTCCGCACCGCTGACTAACTCTAACTGAAATTTTTCGATAATGTCTTTCGTACGCACTTTCGGCATGTCGGCATTTCTCCCCTTTCCTTGTCTTTTTCCATTTTAGCACTTTTCTTAATTTCATTGAATGAAAAACATCGCTGCAAACAAAAAGAGGCGGAAACCTCTCTTTGTTCCGCCCCTAATCGCCTATTTTTGCCGCAGCGGCTCAATAATCGCTTTTTGAATAAGCAAATGGAAAAAGGAAAGAACGATCGAAGCCAACAGCGCGGTGCCAAACCCGTTGATTTCAAACGCATCTCCCATCAGCGCCGCGGTCATCTTCAATGTAATCGCATTAATCACGAACAAAAATAATCCGAGCGTTAAAATCGTCACCGGCAGCGTAAGCAAAATTAAAATCGGACGCACTACCGCATTTAATATCGCTAAAATCATGCTGGCGATAAAAGCGGCGCCGATGCCGCTGAATCGAATGGAATCAAAATATCCATCAATCGCCACCAATAATACCGTATTCACAAATACGCCAATTAACCAGTTGAGCATCTTATCACCATCTTTTTATGATCACTTTCGGCTACTTGTCGCCGTCTTCAGCCACATGTAGGGAAACAGAGCCCGCTTTGGAATCCACATAAATATGAAACGGCGGCTTTGCGCTATTTTGACATTGAAAACGAATTGCTTTTTGCGCGGTTTCTTGCTTTTCTTCCACTAAAAATGCATTCGGATGACGGTACACTAATCCACCTAGGTTCGTTCTCATTTCTCCTTCCAAGCATATATCGCGCGGCAAAAGCAACGTAATGTTTCCCGTCACCGTTTTTCCCGTCACGACTCCATCTTCTCTTTCCGTCGCGTACGTAATTCCGCCGCTAAACGTCCGCAGCCGCGCATAACGATAATGGCCATCGAGCTTGACTTCTCCATGAATCGTTTCCGCTTCGACTTCCTCGAATGTGCTGTGTTCAAGCACGATCGACCCATTGGCCGTTTCCAACTCCGCCTCTTTACCGACAAGACGGTGCAGCATCATACTCCCATTCACGTTTTTAATGTGCAGCTTATCCATGTGGACGTCTTCTATATTTATATTGCCATTAAGCAAGCGAAATTTTGCGTCTTGAAGCGATGTTTTCGGAATATAAATAACGGCATCGGTTTTCATAAACGGCTTGGAAACGGAAAAGTGCAAACAACCATCCCGCGCGGAAAATACCGCCTCTTCGGTAAAGGCGCGGCGCGCTGCATCCGCCGATTCCGAACGGTACACTTTTGCTTCGCATTCAATGCGGACATCCGCTTGGTCCCATGGTATCATCTTTATATTTCCATTGGCAATATATACATCCATTTCTTGCAGCTTTGCATCGCTTTGATGGAAAACATGTTTTATTTCAAATGCGTTGGCAAATTGGAAATCAAATTCTTTTACCTTTTTGACAGCCATATCGAAAAAGTCCACCAGTTTTTCTTTGAGAGAGGCCATTTTGACCGAATGCTGCTTGGCGTCCGCATACGGTCCGGACGCATAAGACGATGATGAAAAACCGTTATCGCTCTTTTTTTGGTCTAACTGTTCCAGCAGCATCAACGCTTCTTCCACCGTCAGTTTTCCTTCTTTGACCATGTTAAGTATGCGCTTTTTTTCCTCCATGGGGCGCTCTCCTTTCATTATTTATTTTAACACTTGAATCCCCCTAATAATATTCCAAATGACCACAACCAAGTTAACGATCCCTGCCGCAATAAAACCAATCCATACTAGGCCGCCGCCAACCCAAAATGACACGTCGCTGCCTCTCCCTGTCCATCCAGCAAAAATAGCGCTGACGATAAACAACAAAATGGTCAGAGCTGGAATCAAATGGGAAAGCAACGCTTTTTTTGCATGGCGTTTTACTTCCGGATGATCGGTGACAAAGTAAACGACAATCGGAAAGATGAATCCGGCAAAGAAAATGCTGAAGTAACATAAGGATGCAAGCACTTTATTGGAATTCACCAACAAATTCCTCCTTTTGTTCTATATAATTTATATACGGCAGCCATGCAGAAAAGTTTCGCCGGGCATATGGTAAAAAAAACGGCAAAGGCTTATGCCCTTGCCGTTTCATACAGCGCCCGCATACGCTCGCGGTCGCGTTCCAATATCGGTTTTAAATAGCGGCCGGTGTAGGAGTTTTCTGCTTCCGCCACCTCTTCCGGCGTTCCCGTTGCAACAATCTGCCCGCCATGCTCGCCGCCTTCCGGGCCAAGGTCGATAATGTAGTCCGCTGTTTTAATGACATCGAGATTGTGTTCAATGACAAGAACGGTATCTCCGTTATCAACCAAACGCTGCAATACTTTCAATAAACGGGCAATGTCATCGACGTGAAGGCCGGTCGTCGGCTCGTCCAAAATATAAAGCGTGCGCCCGTTCGAGCGGCGATGCAGCTCCGCCGCCAATTTGACGCGCTGCGCTTCCCCGCCGGATAATGTCGTCGCCGGCTGTCCAAGCTTCATATATCCGAGCCCGACATCGTAGAGCGTCTGCAGTTTCCGTTTAATTCTCGGGATATTGGCGAAAAACTCGAGCGCATCTTCCACCGTCATCTCCAGCACTTCGGCAATATTTTTGCCTTTGTACGTCACTTCAAGCGTTTCGCGATTGTACCGCTTGCCATGGCATACTTCGCACGGGACGTACACATCCGGCAGAAAGTGCATTTCAATTTTAATAATGCCGTCGCCATGGCACGCTTCACATCGCCCGCCTTTCACGTTAAAGCTGAAGCGGCCTTTTTTGTAGCCGCGCACTTTTGCTTCGTTCGTGGCGGCAAATACTTCGCGGATATCGTCAAACACGCCGGTATAGGTCGCCGGGTTCGAGCGCGGCGTCCGTCCGATCGGCGACTGGTCGATGTCGATCACTTTTTCTAAATGCTCCAGTCCTTTGATCGCTTTATGTTCACCCGGTTTTGCTTTGGCGCGCTGCAGTTTTTGCGCCAGCGCCTTGTACAAAATTTCGTTGACGAGCGTGCTTTTTCCCGAACCGGACACGCCGGTGACCGCGACAAACGTGCCAAGCGGAATTTTCACCGACACGTTTTTTAAATTATTTTCTTTCGCACCGACAATCTCTAACCATCGTCCATCCGGCTTGCGCCGTTCGGTCGGAACCGGAATAAACTTTTTCCCTGACAAATATTGTCCGGTCAGCGAATTTGGATTATTCATCACCTCTTGCGGCGTCCCGGCGGCGACGACTTTGCCGCCGTGAATGCCCGCGCCCGGCCCGATATCGATTAAATAATCGGCAGCCAGCATCGTATCTTCGTCATGCTCGACGACGATCAGCGTATTGCCAAGATCGCGCATGCTTTTGAGCGTCGCGATCAGGCGGTCGTTGTCGCGCTGATGCAGGCCGATCGACGGTTCGTCCAACACATACAGCACCCCTGTTAGCCGCGAGCCGATCTGCGTCGCCAAGCGAATGCGCTGCGCCTCTCCGCCGGAAAGCGTCCCGGCGGAACGATTCAGCGTCAAGTAATCGAGGCCGACGTTTTTTAAAAAGCCGAGCCGCTCGGTAATTTCGCGCAAAATGAGATGGGCGATTTTTTGTTCTTTTTCGCTCAGCTTCAAATTAGCGAAAAACTCGAGCGCCTCCGTAACCGACAACGCCGTCACTTCGCCGATATGTTTGCCGCCAACGAGCACGGCGAGGCTTTCTTTTTTCAAGCGGTTGCCTTTGCACGTCGGACATGGCTGCTGTGCCATATATTTTTCCATTTGCTCGCGGATGTACTCGGAGCTTGTTTCGCGGTAACGGCGCTCAATGTTCGGAATAACGCCTTCAAAAACGATATATTGCTCGCGGATTTGCCCGAAATCGGTCTGGTAGCGGAAGTAGATCGTCTCGCCGTCGCTTCCGTATAAAATTTTATCAAGCTGCTCTTTCGGCAAATCTTTTACTGGCACATCCATGTCAATGCCGTAATGGTGGCACACCGCCTCTAACAGCTGCGGATAATATTGCGAGCTTTGCGGCTCCCACGGGGCAATCGCATGTTCACGCAGTGTCAATTCGTCATTAGGGATGACCAAATCCGGGTCAACTTCAAGTTTGGCACCGAGACCGTCACAGTCCGGGCAGGCGCCATACGGACTGTTAAACGAAAACAGGCGCGGCTCGAGTTCGCCAATCGAAAAACCGCAGTATGGGCAGGCGTGTTTTTCGCTAAATAGCAGTTCCTCCTGCCCAATGACATCGATCAGCACCTTTCCATCAGCCAGCTTTAGCGCAGTCTCCAACGAATCGGCCAGCCGCGGAGCAATGCCTTCTTTCATCACGATGCGGTCTACTACCACTTCAATCGAATGCTTTTTGTTTTTTTCCAACTCAATGTTTTCGGTCAGCTCCCGCATTTCTCCGTCGACGCGCACGCGTACATATCCTTGTTTGCGGATATCTTCCAGCGTTTTAGCGTGCGTCCCTTTGCGTCCGGAAACAATCGGAGCGAGAATTTGCATTTTTGTCCGCTCCGGATAGGCAAGAAGGCGGTCGACCATCTGTTCGATCGTTTGTGACGTAATTTCAATGCCGTGCTCCGGACAAACCGGGCGGCCGATGCGGGCAAACAAAAGCCGCAAATAATCGTAAATTTCCGTCACCGTTCCGACAGTCGAACGCGGATTGCGGCTTGTCGTTTTCTGGTCGATCGAAATCGCCGGCGACAGCCCTTCAATCGCGTCAACATCCGGCTTATCCATTTGCCCTAAAAATTGCCGGGCATACGCCGACAGCGATTCGACATAGCGCCGCTGGCCTTCCGCGTAAATCGTATCAAAGGCAAGCGACGATTTCCCCGAACCGGAAAGCCCCGTCAAAACGACGAGCTTGTCACGGGGAATTTCGACGTCAATATTTTTTAAATTATGAGCTCTTGCTCCTTTGACGATGATTTTATCGGTTGCCATAGACAGATAATCATCCTTCCGCTTTTAACTCGAAAATAATGTCGCGAAGTTGGGCAGCCCGTTCGAAATCCAACGCTTTGGCCGCCTCTTTCATTTCTTTCTCCAAATCGGCAATCAGTTTTTCCCGCTCTTTCTTCGTCATCTTGCTGTAAGACGGTTTCGCGTCGTATGTTTCTTTTTCTTCCGCAGCGTATGTCGCGCGGATGACATCGCGAATTTCTTTCTTCACCGTCTGCGGTACGATGCCGTGCTCACGGTTATACGCCTCTTGAATCGCACGGCGCCGTTTGGTTTCATTAATCGCAATTTCCATCGATTTCGTAATCGTATCGGCGTACATAATAACATGGCCATTCGCGTTTCTTGCCGCGCGGCCAATCGTTTGGATCAGCGAACGTTCGGAGCGCAAAAAGCCTTCTTTGTCCGCATCCAAAATGGCGACAAGCGATACTTCCGGAATATCCAGCCCTTCTCTTAACAAGTTAATTCCAACAAGCACATCATATTTGCCGAGCCGCAAATCACGAATGATTTCAATGCGCTCGAGCGTTTTAATTTCCGAATGCAAATACGCCACTTTAATGCCGACTTCTTTCAAGTAATCTGTTAAATCTTCGGCCATTTTTTTCGTCAGCGTCGTCACAAGCGTCCGTTCATTTCGCTTCACGCGCTCCTGAATTTCACCGATTAAATCGTCGATTTGCCCTTTGATCGGGCGGACGTCAATTGTCGGATCCAAAAGCCCGGTCGGGCGAATAATTTGCTCGACGACTTCCGGGCTATGTTCGAGCTCATACGGACCAGGAGTGGCGGAAACATAAATAATTTGATTGATTTTTTGTTCAAACTCCTCAAACGTTAACGGGCGGTTATCGAGCGCAGACGGCAGACGAAAGCCGTGGTCGACAAGCACTTGCTTGCGCGCCCGGTCCCCGTTATACATGCCGCGGAGTTGCGGCAAGGTCACATGGGACTCATCCACAATAATCAAAAAATCGTCAGGAAAGTAATCAAGCAGCGTATATGGCGTCGAACCTGGCGGACGGAGCGCCAAATGGCGGGAGTAGTTTTCAATTCCTGAGCAAAAGCCCATTTCCCGCATCATTTCCAAATCATAGCGCGTCCGCTGCTCGAGCCGCTGCGCTTCCAGCAATTTCCCCTGCTCTCTCAATTCGCGCAGCCGTTCTTCTAACTCTTTTTCAATATTTTCAATGGCAATGCGCATTTTTTCTTCCCGCGTGACGAAGTGGGATGCCGGAAAAATAGCGACATGCTCCCTCTCGGCGATCACTTCGCCTGTTAGGGCGTCCACCTCGCGAATGCGGTCAATTTCATCGCCAAAAAACTCGACACGGATGCAATGCTCGTCCCGTGAAGCTGGAAAAATTTCGACGACATCGCCGCGGACGCGGAACGTTCCGCGTTGAAAATCAATGTCGTTTCGCTCATATTGGATGTCGACTAAGCGGCGCAGCAAAGTATTTCGCTCGATTTCCATGCCGACGCGCAGCGATACGACAAGCTCGCGGTATTCTTCCGGCGAACCTAGGCCGTAAATGCATGACACGCTGGCGACAATAATAACGTCGCGCCGCTCAAACAGCGCCGATGTGGCCGAGTGCCGCAATTTATCAATTTCATCATTAATCTTCGCGTCTTTTTCAATATACGTATCCGTCTGCGGCACATACGCTTCCGGCTGATAATAATCATAATAGCTGACAAAATATTCAACGGCGTTGTTCGGGAAAAATTCCTTCAACTCGCTGTACAATTGCCCTGCCAGCGTTTTATTATGGGCAATGACAAGCGTCGGTTTGTTTACCTCTTTAATCACGTTCGAAATCGTAAACGTCTTTCCCGTTCCCGTTGCCCCTAACAGCGTTTGGTGCTTTACTCCTTTGCGAATGCCTTCGACCAGTTTGGCAATCGCCTGCGGCTGATCTCCTTGCGGCTGATATGCTGATACCAACTCAAAACGGTCTCCCACCGACTAGACCTCCTGTTTCTTTCATCTTATTCCATTGTAGCATATTGCCAACAAAGATGCATAAAAAATGCGAACCTATATTCGTTCCAAAAAAACAAACCATTTCCAACAGAAAATGGCGAACAGCACTAATGCCATTCGCCATCTCCCTTATGCCTATTTTTTAACCGTTTCACCATTTTCTCCGCGTATAAAAAACCAACCGTCGTTGAAACAATATCAGCTAAAATTTCATGCAGCTCATCGGTATACCCTTTAAAATAGGAGGCAACAAGCAGGGCGACGGTCAATAACGTTCCAATATAATGGTTGTACGTCACGCGGGTGAATAATAAGACAAGTAAACATGGTACGATTAACGCGACAATAAACCACATATGAAGAACCCCTTATTAGACGGCTTTCGATGCCCGATTTTCTCGTTCTTTCACAAACAGCAAGCCAAGTTCATGATGTTCATCCTCATAGAGCGCTCCTTGGACGAAGCGGACTTCTCCCTCTTCATCGGCTACTTCTAATTTACAAAACGCGCGGTTTCGTTGCACCGCTTCGTAAAACTCGTTTTCTGTTTTTACCGGTATTCCATTTGCTTTCACAATCACTTCACCGATTTGCAGCCCCATTTTTTCGGCCTTCGATTGCGGAAGAATGCCTAAAATGACAAGCCCTTGTTCCCGTTTCGCAAAATATGGAGGCTGCGAACGGTCTTGGCGGTGCTGGAGAAACGCCAGCCATTCCCTTCCCAGCAACGCAAGCGCAGCCGCTATCCAAGAAAACGGTGCATACCAGCAGCTAATGATGGCCAATACACCAACCACAGCAGCCAAAAGCAGCACCCTCTGCCCGGCCAGGCGCACCGACGCATGCGGCAGCATCCCTTGCATGCGCTGGGAAAATCCGAGCAAAAACGGAACAAGCATAAACGAATAAGCATCATCTCCTGCTGGAAACAACGGCCACCAGGAAAGCGGAGACGGAAGCTCCCCCGTCACCGGCAGCAGCACCGGAACAAACCAAAGCCGCTGAGCCCAATGTTCTCCAACCACTAACCCGCGTTTGCTTGTTGCCAGCTGCGGCGATGTTTTCGCCGCACCGTTGCGTAAAATAAGCCATCCCTCTACCAACAGCAATAACGCAAGCAAAATCACAAGCGCCGCCATATTTGTCCGGCCTAGCTCCGGAAAAAACCGCTGTAAAGTGGAATGATGGCCAAACAGGCTGATGATGAAAAAGGAAATCCCGATCGTATACGCCGGGGAAAGCAGCCGCATTTGCATCGTCAAGCCAATGACGATCGTCACAAGCGCAACGAGCAAAATCGTGTCGCGCGGAACCGCCATGCCGGCTATCACTGCTGCCAGCGACAACACCGCTCCGGCGGCGGGGCCGTTTCGCCAAAAAAATTTGCTTTCCTGAAACATGTCATAGACGCGAATATAAAAATGGCTTCTTTCCCGTTTTACTCGACGCCATCCGACAACAAGCGCCAGCGCGATCCCGTAGTAAAACAACGGCTGCATCAATAGACTCCCAATGCCGCGGAGCGCCTCCCATGCCCATACTGACATGCCGCCATCACCTCGCTATGCTCGCAATTCTTTTATCTACTATTCTACCAAATCGCCTGGATAAATCCTATGCTGACATGCATATTTTTTTCAATATCTTTTGCCGACCACTGGCGGATTCTTCCGTATAACCACTTTCTTTGCCGAATCGACACTAGTTTTGTCAAGGAGAAAGGAATTTGTTTTGCAATGGAAAAAATATATAACAAGACGAAAAAGGAGGAATCGTGAAAATGGAATTAAAAACAAGTAGCGTCGCCGCACGTCTTGGCGTATCGCCAAAAACGATTCAGCGCTGGGTCCGTAAATATAATGTTCCATACCGCAAAAATGAATCAGGCCATTACGTCTTCGATGCTGAAGCCATCGCCTTGCTCGAACGGATTAAATTTGAACAAAGTGCCACACTAGAAGCGGATGCTCGACGTGAGCAAAACGAAAAGCTGCAAAATAATGAGTTCTCCGCCGACGCGTTGTTTCAAGCATATGTCGAACCGCATCTTGACCAGTTCGCCTCCCGCCTCCAAAAAATCGAGAACAAACTCGACCAAAAAGCCGACGATATCGTTTCCGTGCAGCTTTTGCATCATCGCCGAGAAATTGAAGAACTAGTCACCCATCTTCGCTCACTCGAACAACGCATTGCCCGCTTAGAGGAAAGAACGAATAAGGAACAAGCGAGTAAAACGGAAAATGCAGCGCAAAAAAAGAAACGCCGTGGTCTCAGCCGCATTATGAGTCTATTTGCATGATCCCCCTCCTTCTCTCTTTTCCCTTTTCCAAGTAAAAAGAGAGAAGGAGCTTTTTTTTGAAAAAACTTCCTTAACATCTTCTTCACTTGTTTTTTATTATTTTTTAATGATAGTGATTTATAATGAACGATGCTTTACATCAAAAAGGAGCGGAAGAACATGGAGAGGAACGAGCGAGTTGCTATAGGAATTGCTATGCTTCTTTTAGCTATTTACCTTTCCCCGCTTTATGTGCTAGGAGAAAATGCGCATATCCGAGTTCATGACAACATGGATTCGAACATCGCCTGGTATAAAGTGCTGACGCGAAGCGGAGAGCTGTTCGGCCCGATTAACGCAACCATTCCTCAAGTGATTAACGGCCTTCCGCGCAACGCGTTTGGCACCGAATTCAGCGGCATCGTTTGGCTTCATGCGCTGTTTCCTTCGATGGTAGCGTATGCGCTTAGCCAGACGATTACCCGCGTTTTTGCTTTCATTGGCATGTATTTATTGTTAAAGAGGCATTTCCTGCCTGCGAAAGAGTCCTATCTCATTCGCGTCGGTGCATCATTGACATTCGCGCTCACTCCGTTTTGGCCGTCCGGAATGTTAAGCACTCTTGGCATGCCGCTGGCGCTATGGGCATTTTTAACGATCCGCAAAGGCGAAGCGACATGGAAAGAATGGCTTGTCCTTGTGCTCTTGCCGTTTTACGCGAGTTTCGTGCTTGGCTTTTTCTTTTTCCTTACCGCCATGGCGCTGCTGTGGTTGCGTGACGTTCTCGTCCGCAAACAATGGAACTGGCCGTTTTTTGGCGCGATCGCATTGATGACAAGCATCTTCTTGGCGATTGAATACCGGCTCGTTTACTCGCTTGTATTTGGCGAAGAACCAACGAGCCGAAACGAATTTCTTTCTTCGAGGCTGAGTTTCTTCCATTGCGTGCGGCTGACGTTCAAAAACTACTTGCTTGGCCATACGCATGTGATGACCGTTCATACCTTTGTCATTCTGCCTATCTTATGGATCGCTTTCTTTTTTGCTTTGGCTAAACGAAACGAAACGCTGGAAAAACAATTTCTTTTCCTATTCGTGCTCAATTTTGTCTTGTCGACATGGTATGCGTTTTGGTTTTACAAAGGATGGCAGCCGCTAAAAGAGCGCTTTTCTCTATTAAATACGTTTAATTTCGCCCGGTTTCACTTTTTGCGGCCAATGGTGATCTATTTAGATTTTGCGTTAGCGCTGCAAATTCTTTGGCAGCGGGGAATAAAGTGGCGGCGCGTTGTCCCCGTCGCCCTGGCGCTGCAGCTATTGATTCTTGGCGGTTTTAACGAAGAGATTCGCTACCGCCTCATTGGGACACCGTCGTTTAAAGAATTTTACGCGGAACATTTGTTTCAACAAATCAAAGACTATATCGGGAAACCGCCGTCGTCCTACCGTGTCGCCAGTGTCGGACTTCATCCGGCGATCGCGCAATATAACGGGTTTTACACGCTCGATACGTATAACAATTTTTATCCGTTATCTTACAAATATCAATTTCGTAAAATCATCGCCAAAGAGCTCGATAAAAGTCCTGTCCTAAAAGATTACTTTGACCATTGGGGCAACCGCGTCTATCTGTTTTCTGCGGAACTTGGGAAACATTATATGTTCCGCAAAACGTCTCATAAAAAAATTCATCATTTCGATATCAATACGAAAGTGTTTAAGCAGATGGGAGGACGCTATATTTTCTCTTCCGTCCCGATCATGAACGCGAAACAAATTCATCTTCGTTTATTAAAAACGTTTAGCGACAAACAATCCGCTTGGAAAATTTATTTATACGAAGTGGAATGAGAGGAGGAAGAGACGATGAACAAGCCGATTTTGACGATTGTCGTTCCTTGTTATAACGAAGAAGAAGTCTTGCCGGAAACGGCAAAAGAGTTGACAAACGTGCTGGAAAATTTATTGGAAGACGAGTTAATCGCACTCGGAAGCAAAATCATGTTTGTCGATGATGGCAGCAGTGACCGTACGTGGGAGTTGATTGAACAAGAAAGCAAACGGAACCCGTTTGTCACCGGCATTAAGCTGTCGCGCAACTTTGGCCATCAAAAAGCGCTGCTCGCCGGACTGGAAACAGCAAAACAAGACTCCGACTGCGTCATTTCCATCGACGCCGATCTGCAAGATGATATTTCCGTCATTCGCGAATTTGTCATAAAATACCAAGAAGGATATGACATCGTTTACGGTGTGCGGCGCAGCCGGGATACCGATACATGGTTTAAACGGGCAACCGCACAATGGTTTTATCGTTTCATGCAAAAGTTAGGCGTCCAGCTAGTATACAACCATGCGGATTTCCGCTTAATGAGCAAGCGGGCGCTCGAAGAATTAAGCCGCTATACGGAAGTCAATATTTTCTTGCGCGGAATGGTGCCGATGCTTGGTTTTCGGTCGACGCAAGTATTTTATGACCGTAAAAAACGTTTTGCGGGAGAATCGAAATATCCATTAAAGAAAATGCTGGCGTTTGCTTTTGATGGCATTACGTCATTTAGCATCGCGCCGATTCGCTGGATCACGTTCATCGGTTTTCTCTCCTTCCTTCTCAGCAGCGCCGCCGGCATATACGCGCTCATCGTGAAGTTGCTCGGCCATGCTGAATTGGGCTGGACGTCGCTGATGATTTCCGTTTGGTTTATCGGGGGCTTGCTGCTGATCGGAATCGGCCTCATCGGGGAGTATATCGGCAAAATTTATCAAGAAGTAAAGCGGCGGCCGCGGTTTACGATTGAAAAAGTGTTGCGCTCCCCGTCAGTTTCGACGCTACCGAAAAAAGAAAAGGTGCAGTTATAAACCGATTTTTCCTTATCGGTTGCCTGGTACGGGATTTTATATGATGTTTCATGCAAAACAAAGCGGGCAGCGCCCTTGGCGTTGCCCGCTTTGTTTTATTGAAATAACACTTTCATCGCCGTTTTTAATTGTACATCATGATCTTTGTTGCGGATGGCATCCATTACTTTGGCTTGCAGCACTTCGGCGGTGTTTTTATCGATTTTTCCGGTTTGTGGAAGTTTATTCGCTTTTTGGAACGCTTTGACTGCCGCCTCTGTTTTTTTGCTGAAATACCCGTCCGTGCGGCCTGGATCAAAGCCAAGCCCTTTTAACATTTGCTGGGCATTTTTGATTTGCTCATTGTTCATATCAAACGCCAGCGTTTTTTCAATATGAAGCGGACTGACATGGAAATAATCTGGCTGCTTGACTTCAACATCCGGCTTAATTCCTTTTTTATGAATCCAGTGGCCATCTGGCGTCAGCCATTTATACAGCGTTAATTTAATGTTGCTGCCATCGCCCATTGGAATCGCCTGCTGCACCGTTCCTTTCCCGAACGATGTTTCGCCGACGAGCTTATATCCTCCCGCTTCTTTCATGGCGCCGGCTAAAATTTCCGAGGCGGAGGCGCTGCCTTTATCAATTAACACAGCGATAGGATACGGTTTTTTCTTGGTTAAATCGGAATAAAAACGCTGCTTATCGCCATCGCGTTCTTCAATTTGCACATATGGTTTATCTTTCGGGATGAATTGTTTTAAAATTTCCTCCACGCTTTGCAAATAGCCGCCCGGATTGCCGCGCACATCAATAATTAATCCATCAATATGCTCTGCTTCTAATTTCGCCAATTTCTTTTTAAAATCTTGCGCCGTATTTTCGGAGAACGACGTTACTTCCAAATAGCCGACTTTTTTGCCGTTATACGCTTCGACAGAATCATACACCGTTTCAATCGGAATTTCGTCGCGGACCACTTTCACTTTAATCACTTCTTTTACGCCGGGACGAAGAATATCCAATTGTACGGTCGTTCCTTTTTTGCCGCGGATTTTCAGCACGGCTTCATATAAATCAAGCCCCTCTAAACTTTCTCCATTTACTTTTAAAATTTGATCATTTGGCTTTAATCCTGCCTTTTCCGCTGGCGAGTTTTTAATCGGTGCGACAATCGTCACTTTTCCATCAATCATGCTGACTTCGGCGCCGATTCCTTCAAACGAAGAGTCAAGCGACTGCGTAAATTGCTGGCTTGTTTCTTCGTCCATATAGACGGAATACGGGTCGTTTAGGGTGCTAATCATTCCTTGAATCGCGCCTTCAATTAATTTATCGCCATCGACTTTTTCAACGTAGCGGCTTTTAATGAGCTCATACGCTTGCTGCACTTTTTTCATCTCTTCGTCGCTTGCAGACGCTGTTTCTTTATTAGGAATCACGAGAGAAACATCGCTTTTCGCATCCGGCTGGGCAAGCTGCATCCCCGCGTATGTTCCGCCAGCACCAACCAGCATTGATAAAACCATTAATATTGCCGTTGTTTGTTTCTTCACATTGTCTCCTCCTCACCCTATGCCATACAGGAAAGGCACCACACAGTAGGCCGTGCGATGCCTTTTATTTTCATCATATGACAGGCTTGTACCTAGTATGATTATATTTGCGTTCTCTGCTACTAGTTTACACGCTCACCGTCATTTTCTCAACTCATATGGGTGCAGAAAAACAGGCACCACCCGCCAAATGGCAGGTGATGCCTGTTGAATCACGGCAAATCAATCAGCATAAAACGCGTTCCTTGCTTGGACGCGATGCCAAGGGTAGGAGTTTCGGTAATGCGTGCGGAATCGCGCCGATGCAATGTTGTTTCCCCGTTCAATGTCAGCTCGCCTTCAATGACAAATAGAAAAATTCTTCTCCCTTCCGGCTGTGTAAATGTAATCTCTTTTCCTGCTTCCAAGTCAGAAAGGTAAATCGTTAAATCTTGATGGATATGGGCAATTTCCCGTGAAGAAGGGCGGTTTGCCACAATCGGAAGCAGCGCGTTTTTCATTTTCGTCACATCAAATGTCGTCCGCTCATAAGAAGGGGTTAACCCGTTTACCTCCGGCAAAAACCAAAGCTGCAAAAAGTTCACCTCTTCTGTTGCCGACGGATTCACTTCCGAATGAATAATGCCCGTGCCCGCCGACATCCGCTGCACGCCGCCAAACGTTGTCGTCGCAGTATGTCCTGCGCTGTCTTCATGTTTCAAATGTCCTTTCAGTACAATCGAAACAATTTCCATTTCCTGATGAGGGTGCGCACCAAATCCGCGCAGCGGCGCTACAAAATCGTCATTTAAGACACGCAATGGCCCAAACTGAATATTGTTTGGATCGTAATATTCACCAAAAGAAAAGCTATGATACGTTTTTAGCCACCCGTAATCGGCATGATAACGGGATTCGGCAGGATAAACCTTGATCATTCAGCCATCTCTCCTTTCATGGATCATTTACCGAAAAGGATGGCATCTAGCGCATATTGTCCTGGACCGATCAGCGCAACGCCAATAGCCACCGCAATAATGGCAAGATTATACTCATAGCCATTTTGGGTCATCCAATATCCGTTTGGACCATGCACTTTGACAATAGCCACCATCATCGGCACAACCATGAATAAAGCAGCAAGCGGAGTCCATAAACCAAGGGCAAATAAAATACCGCCGACTAGTTCGCTTGCCCCTGCCGCAAACGCCATCGCCTTTCCTGGTTTTAATCCGATGGATTCCATCCAGCCTGCCGTTCCTTGCAGCCCATGTCCGCCAAACCAGCCAAACAACTTTTGCGCACCATGCCCTGCAAATGTAAGTCCGAAAACGAAACGGATTAATAATAATCCGATACTTGCCATCATATCACATACCCCTTTCTTTTTTATCTCTATTTAATAATTCTCGAATTCAAGATAATTATAAAATAGTGATGTATTTACTGTCAACAAAAAAACCGAGCAGTGTTTCACTGCTCGGCGTATAACCATTAATTAATATAATTAAGCGGATTGACCGCATTGGATTTTGCCGGATTCCATTGTCCACGATGCAGTTCGAAGTGAAGGTGCGGTCCTGTCGACTCACCAGTATTGCCCATATAGCCGATGACTTGTCCTTTATGAACACGTTGCCCTTCACCGACGAGGCGTGCGTCGAGGTGCGCATATACCGTTGTGTATACTTGGCCGTTGATGACATGCGTAATGAAAATCACATTTCCGTAGCTGCTAGAGAAATAGGAACGGAACACATATCCGTCTGCCGCTGCCACCACAGGAACAACAGGAGCAGTTTTACCAATATCGATTCCCGGATGGAACTCGTGATCAAAACTACGATAGCCGAATCCGGATGTAATCGGACCGTTTGCCGGTCTCATAAACGCACCGCTTGTAGCTGGCGGGACGTTCGAACTAGCGGAATCGCCGCCATCATCATGCGTGCTTCTGACAGATGCAGGAGCAGAATATGTACGTTGTGGCTGAGATGTATGTTTTGGCTGAACGGCTGCTCTTCGTCTCGCTTCTTCTTCAGCACGTTTTTGCTCCTCCAGCTGCTGGAGCTGCATTTTTACGGCTGCTTCCTGCTTTTTCAACAATTCCTGTTCTTCTTTGAGCGCCATTTTGTGACTATGATGTTCTTCTTCTTTTTGCTTCAAATTAGCCATTAAGCGGTTTTTCTCATCCATCTGTTTATTTAATTGTTGTTGCAGCTGTTTTAGTTCTTCTAAATTTTTTTGCAGACGATTCCGTTTTTCCGTAAGTTCGTTCTCTTTTTTCTCTTTTAACGCTTTATCCGCCTGCTGTTCGCGAATAATTTGCTTATCGGCTTCGAAAAGCGTCGTCACCGCGCTCATGCGGTCAATAAAGTCGCTGAAGCTTTGCGATCCAAGCAACACTTCTAAATAGCTGATCACTCCGCCGCTTTCCTGCAAAGAGCGGACGCGTTCTTTTAAAATCTCATTTCGTTTTTCAATACGCGCTTGTACTTCGGCAATCTCCTTTTTCAACTGCTCGATATCTTGTTCCGTTTGGTCAATATCCGCTGTTACATTGCGGATTTTCCCGCTCGTTTCTTCGACCGCTAAATCCAGCTTTTTAATTTCTTCGGAAAGCTCTTTTTGTTGGGATTGCAGTTTTTTAATTGCTTGATCGGCATGATTGATTTTTTCTTGAACGGTAGACTGCTTTGCACGAATGTCGTAGATCTCATTCCGTTTTTCTTGAATAGCGCGATCGCTTACCGCACCTGCAAAATGCGGAAAAGCACTGAAACTCAGCGCCGTTGCCGCAACAAGCGCCAGCACTTTCTTGTTTTTCATTAATTCATTCCCCTCTCCCATAAATCTTTTTTTCTATTAGATTTTCAAAAACTTGCGGACCGACATCATGCTTCCCCAAACGCCGATGCATGCCCCAATAAGCAATAAAAGCAAACTAATCTGCCACATAAACGGGTTAAACGGAAGAAGCTCGAAAAATGGAATCGTAATTTTCGGCTCAAAAAATTTGTAAATATTATAATAAACGACAGAAACGGCAGCGATCGGAAAAATCGCACCGATGACCCCAAGCCATAGCCCTTCCAAAAAGAATGGCCAGCGGATAAACCCGTTCGTCGCTCCTACTAATCTCATAATCTCAATCTCGCGCCGCCGCGCAAAAATCGTGATTTTAATGGTATTGGAAATGAGAAACATCGCGGTAAACAACAGGCCGATGATCAGCACAAGCCCAATATTGCGCGCTATCTTCAACGTGCTGAATAATTTTTCCACTTGGCCTTGGCCGTAATTCACTTTATGGACAAACGGAAATTTTTCAATTTTCTTCGCTGCTTTGATCGTATCGACCGGATTTGCCGTTTTCACTACATATACGTCGCTTAACGGATTGTCCTGCTCAAACAAACGGAATGAGGATCCTTCCTCACCGAAGCTTTTAATTAATCGTTTCAGTTCTTCGTCCTTCGAGGAATAACGGATTTCCTTCACTTGAGGAATCTTCTCGATCTGCGCGCGAAGCGCTTGTTTATCTTGATTGTTCGCCGTGACATCAATATGAACGCGGATTTCGACATCGTTTTCGATTTTTTTCGCAAAATGATTCATGTTAAACATGACTACTAAAAACACGCCGACTAGCAATAATGTGACCGTCACCGCACTGATGGAAGCAAACGTCATCCAGCCATTGCGGCCAAGGCTTTTCACACTCTCGCGCATATGGCGCTGCAGGGTACTAAGCCTCATAGCCGTATTCCCCTTTCGCCTCGTCACGGACAATTTTTCCATTTTCCATCGCGATAACACGTCGGCGAATCGTATTCACAATTTCGCGATTGTGCGTCGCCATAACGATCGTCGTGCCGCGGCTGTTAATTTTCTCGAATAGTTCCATAATCCCCCATGATGTTTCTGGGTCTAAATTCCCAGTTGGCTCATCGGCAATGACAATTTTCGGCGAGTTGACAATCGAGCGTGCGATGGAAACGCGCTGCTGCTCCCCGCCGGAAAGCTCGCTTGGATAGGAGCGGACTTTATGCTTTAAGCCGACTAATTCCAGTACTTCCATCACTTTTTGGCGGATCACTTTCGGCGACTCCTCAATTACTTCCAAAGCGAACGCTACATTTTCATATACCGTTAGCTTAGGAAGCAATTTGAAGTCCTGGAATACGACGCCAATGTTCCGGCGCAATAATGGAACTTTGCTGTCTTTTAATTTTTCCAGATTAACCCCATGGACCATAATCGTGCCGCTTGTCGGTTTTTCTTCGCGGTACATCATTTTGATAAACGTTGATTTTCCTGCGCCGCTAGGTCCAACGACATAGACAAATTCCCCCTGTTTTATGCGGACACTAACGTCATTTAGGGCTACTACCCCATTCGGATATGTTTTATATACATTCTGCATTTCAATCATTTTTAATCACCTAGTCTCATTGTCTTTGTTGCCATGCCTCGAGGTGTTTCGTGCCAATTCGAACATATTATACAAAATTCTGCAAGGTTTATTATAACATTATTTCGAAAGCTGTAATTTTACATTTATATTTCAAATACATTACACAAACTAAAGCCCGGCCCCGACAGGGAACCGGACTTTGGTCATTATTTTTTGGACGCAAGCCATTGTGCGACTTTGTCTGCATCTTCGCCTTTAATCACACCGGCTGGCATGCCCCCGCGTCCATTTTCAATAATCTTTTTAATCTCATCTTTCGAATATTTGCTTCCGACTTTTTGCAAGTTTGGACCGACGCCGCCTGATAAATCTTTTCCGTGACAAGAAGAGCAGTTTTGTTGGAAAATTTGCTCTGCTGCTGCGGCAGTATCCCCTCCACCATTATTGCCATTGTTGTTATCCGTTGCATTGTTGTTGCCGCCACAGGCCGCGAGCGCTAACGAAGCGCCAAGAAATACAGTAGCAAGTTTCCATTTCATTGATGAACTCCCCCTATTAAAAATAATGCATGTTTATTATAACCGATTTCACCAAAAATTATGTACGCCTAAATCCCTCGCCGAGTACTTCCGACGCATTCGTCACCACGACAAACGCTGATGGATCAATGCTTTTGACCAATTGTTTCAATTTTGTGAACTCCGATTGCTGCACGACGCACATCAGCATCGGGCGCTCGTGATCCGTATAGCCTCCATAGGCCGGCAGCTTTGTCACCCCGCGGTCAATTTCATGTAAAATCGCCTGGCGCACCTTTTCTTCCTCGTTCGTAATAATCAGCGCCATTTTTGAATAGCCGAGGCCGACTTGGACCAAATCGATCGTTTTGCTTGTCACATAAAGACCGATGAGCGCATAAAGCGCCCGTTCAATATCAAACACAAACGCCGCCGTTAAAACGATCAGCCCATCAATCAAAATGACGCACATTCCAAGCGACAGCCCTGTATATTTATGGATAATTTGCGCCGCTAAATCCGTTCCGCCTGTCGATGCCCGGCCGCGAAAGACAATGCCAAGACCAAGGCCAACGCCAATGCCGCCAAACAGCGCGCCCAATAACGGGTTATGAGTGGCTGGTTCAATTCCTTTCGTTACATACACGACAAATGGCAAAAACACCGTTCCGACAAGCGTTTTGATGCCAAACTGCCGGCCCAGCAGCACGACGCCGGCAATAAATAACGGAATGTTGAGCGCCCACTGGACATACGCCGGCTGCCAGCCAAACAGCGCATACATGATCGTGCTAATGCCGCTTACCCCGCCAGAAGCGACGCGGTTTGGCAATAAAAAGACGTTGAACGCTACCGCGACGATGGCAGAGCCAATCAATATGTACACATATTCCATGACAAGTTCTATTTTTGGATGTCTAGACCGATTTCTTCTTCCCATTCGCCAAACCTCCCATGAGAGTATAGCACGACCATTCCTGCAAGTAAATGACAGCGAAATAAAGCAGTAACGCAGTAAAGTTAGTTTGCACAAAAAAAAGGCATCTACTATCGAACGAGCGATAATAGATGCCTTTTTATCTTATTTTAGTTTCGAACGCAAATACGCATCAATAAAGATATCGATCTCGCCATCCATCACCGCTTGCACGTTTCCGACCTCGACGTTGGTGCGATGGTCTTTGACCAGCGAGTAAGGATGGAACACATACGAACGAATTTGGTTCCCCCAGCCGATTTCTTTTTGTTCGCCGCGAATTTCGGCAAGCTCGGCTTGCTGTTCTTCGAGTTTCTTCTGATAAAGCTTCGCTTTTAGCATGTTCATCGCTTTTTCGCGGTTTTTAATCTGCGAGCGCTCCGATTGACATGTCACGACAATACCGGTCGGAAGGTGGGTGATGCGCACCGCCGAATCGGTCGTATTGACGTGCTGCCCTCCGGCGCCGCTGGAGCGGTACGTGTCGACTTTAATCTCTTCCGGGCGGATTTCAATTTCAATATCATCATCCAACTCCGGCATGACTTCACAAGAAACGAACGACGTGTGGCGGCGCCCCGACGCGTCAAACGGCGAAATCCGCACGAGCCGGTGCACGCCTTTTTCCGCTTTTAAATAGCCGTAGGCGTTATGCCCTTTAATTAAAAGCGTGACGCTTTTAATGCCTGCTTCTTCCCCAGGCAAGTAGTCCAGCGTTTCGACTTTAAACCCTTTTTTCTCCGCCCAGCGCGTATACATTCTCAGCAGCATCGAAGCCCAGTCTTGCGATTCCGTACCGCCTGCGCCCGGATGGAGCTCTAAAATCGCATTGTTTTTATCATACGGCTCGTTTAATAAGAGCTGAAGTTCAAATTCGCTAAAGTCTTTCGTCAATTTTTTCGCTTCCGCGATCAGCTCCTCCTGCAAATCTTCATCCGGCTCTTCTTTGATTAATTCGTACGTCACTTCTAAGTTTTCAAAGCGCTCTTGCAATGTTTCAAATTCGCTCACTAAGTCTTTCAGCGCATTGGCCTCCGCAATCACCGTTTGCGCTGCTTTTTGATCGTCCCAAAAGTTTGGCGCGGCCATTTGTTCTTCTAGCTCACGAATGCGCGCCTGCTTTGCTTCGAGGTCAAAGAGACCCCCTTATTTCCGCTAATCGCTTAGCCATTTTTTCCAGTTCGTGTTTAATTTCAATTAAATCAATCATGATGCCTTCACCTCGTTACTTTATTGTACTGAAATTTTTCATCTTCGCCAATGGGGTCATGCCCCGTTTTCTCGCAAAACAAAGTGAGAGGAAATCCCCCCACTTTGCCATTTCAATTATGCGTTTTTCCCGCAGCAATGCTTATACTTCTTACCGCTGCCGCAAATGCAAGGGTCGTTGCGGCCGATATGCACCGCCTTGCGGTACGGTTTGCGCTTCGTTTCTCCTTCTCCCTCTTTTGGATGAACCGCTTCGCCTTTCGCCACTTCCTGGCGTTCGAGATTGCTATGGATTTCCGCTTTCATAATATATCTTGCCACTTCTTCTTCAATGGAAGCGATCATGTTTTCAAACATCACATATCCTTCCATTTGATATTCGCGAAGCGGATCGATTTGTCCGTACGCGCGCAAATGGATGCCCTGGCGCAGCTGCTCCATCGCATCGATATGATCCATCCATTTCATATCGACGGCGCGAAGGACGATGACGCGTTCAAATTCGCGCATGTGTTCCGGCGGAATTTGCTGCTCTTTTTCATCATAGCGCGCTTTGACCTTTTCCCAAATGAGCTCGATCATTTCTTCCGGCTCTTTTCCGCGCAGATCGTTAACGGTCACATCGCCTTCCGGCAACAAGTTTGCGTTCACGTAATCGATAATTCCTTTTAAGTTCCACTCTTCCGGAAGTTCCTCTTTCGGCGTATGCGTGTTCACCACGCGCTCAATGACCGACTGAATCATTTTTTCGATAATGCCGCGGAGGTTGTCGGAATCGAGCACTTCATAACGCTGGCGATAAATAATTTCGCGCTGCTCGCGCAATACATCATCATATTGAAGCAGCTGTTTGCGCGCATCGAAGTTGTTGCCTTCGACCCGTTTTTGCGCCGATTCCACCGCTTTGGTCACCATTTTGCTTTGGATCGGCTGCGAGTCATCCATGCCTAAGCGGTCCATCATCGCCATTAAGCTTTCCGAACCAAAGCGGCGCATAAGTTCGTCTTCAAGCGACAGATAAAATTGCGATACCCCCGGGTCGCCTTGACGTCCGGCACGGCCGCGCAACTGGTTATCGATCCGCCGGCTTTCATGGCGCTCCGTACCAATGACCGCCAACCCGCCGAGCTCTTTCACTCCTTCACCGAGCTTAATGTCGGTACCGCGTCCAGCCATGTTCGTTGCGATCGTAACGGCGCCTTTTTGGCCGGCTTGGGCGATGATCTCCGCTTCTTTCGCATGGTTTTTCGCGTTCAATACATTATGCGGAATGCCCCGTTTTTTTAACATATTCGAAAGCAATTCCGACGTTTCAATCGCCACCGTCCCAACGAGCACCGGCTGCCCTTTTGCATGGCGCTGGGCGATATCTTCCACCACGGCGCGGAATTTGCCTTCCATCGTCCGGAAAATCAAGTCTGGACGGTCTTCGCGGATCACCGGCTTGTTTGTCGGAATGACGACGACTTGCATGTTATAAATATTGCGGAATTCTTCTTCTTCCGTTTTCGCCGTCCCTGTCATTCCCGCCAGCTTTTCGTACATGCGGAAATAGTTTTGGAACGTGATCGTCGCGAGCGTCATCGATTCGTTTTGAATTTCCAGTCCTTCTTTTGCCTCGATCGCCTGATGCAGCCCGTCGCTGTAGCGGCGGCCATGCATTAAGCGGCCGGTAAACGGGTCGACGATAATGACTTTTCCGTCTTCGACGACATAATCGACATCGCGATGCATCGTGACATGCGCTCTTAGCGCCAAGTTAATATGATGATTTAGCGTCACATGCTTTAAGTCGAACAGGTTATCAATGCCAAACGCTTTTTCCGCTTTGTTAATGCCTTCTTCGGTCAGCTGCACGCTTTTCGTTTTTTCATCGTACGTATAGTCGACATCTTTTTTCAGCGTGCGCACAAACGCATTGGCCTGAATATACAGCTTCGTCGATTTTTTCGCCGTACCGGAAATAATCAGCGGCGTCCGCGCTTCGTCAATCAAAATCGAGTCAACCTCGTCAATGATTGCGTAGTGAAGCGGCCGCTGCACAATGTGCTCTTTATAAAGCACCATGTTATCGCGCAAATAGTCAAAGCCAAATTCGTTGTTGGTTCCATACGTAATATCGGCATTATACGCCGCCTGCTTTTCTTCGCGCGACATGCCGCTTAAGTTCAAACCGACGGTCAATCCTAAAAACTCGTACAGCTTGCCCATCTCCGTCGCATCGCGGGTCGCCAAATATTCGTTGACCGTCACCACATGCACGCCCCGTCCTGTCAAGGCGTTTAAATAAACCGGCATCGTCGCCGTCAGCGTTTTCCCTTCCCCTGTTTTCATTTCGGCGATATTTCCTTCATGGAGGACAATGCCGCCCATGATTTGCACTTTATATGGATATAAGCCAAGGACGCGCTTCGCCCCTTCGCGCACGACGGCAAACGCCTCAACAAGAAGATCATCGAGCGACTCTCCTTGTTGATAGCGGGCTTTAAACTCTTCGGTTTTTTGCCGCAGCTGCTCATCCGACAATTTTGCCATCTCCGGGCCGAGCGCATCGACCTGATCGGCGATTTTTTCTAAACGATTCAGTTGGCGTTTGTTTGGATCAAACACCTTTTTTAATACTCCAAGCATAGAAAAACGCTCCTTATTCGATAGAGTCACTAATTTACATCATATCATGTACACGAATGGGTGACAACTAAGACGCGGGGAAAGCGGACAGGGAAACCGAGGAAACAGAAACATGAAATCAAACTATGTCGTTAGCGGATGGAACATCCCCTGCCAAAAGTTGGCAGGGGAGGGGGTCAGTTCGCTTCAATTAAGCCGTATTTCCCGTCTTTGCGGCGATACACGATGTTCGTACGGTTTGTTTCCGCATTTGTAAAGATGAAGAAGTTATGCCCAAGCAAGTTCATTTGCAAAATCGCTTCTTCGCTGTTCATTGGTTTTAAGCTGAAATGTTTGGTGCGGACAATTTCAAATTCTTCTTCATTCTCCGCGGCCGCATGGTTAGGCGCGGCAACTGCTTGTTTTGCCTCTTTATCGCGATCGCGCAATTTGCGGTTTACTTTCGTTTTATGCTTGCGGATTTGTCTTTCTAATTTATCGGCAACTAAATCAATGGCCGCATACATATCGTCATGGCGTTCTTCCGCCCGCAATAACAAATTCGTCATTGGAATCGTCACTTCAATTTTTCCTTGTTTATCATTATATACTTTTAAATTCACATGGACATGTACATCTTCCGTGTGATCTAAATATCTTTCCAATTTCCCGATTTTTTTCTCTACATACTCACGCAATGCCGGAGTTACTTCGATGTTTTCCCCGCGAACGTTATAGATCATTGCTGATCCCCCTTTAAATTAAACTATGGTTTCTATATTCTACAATACCCATAAAACCCCTGCCTGAATCGGAAAAATGTTTTTTTGAAAATTTTGTGAAAGGGCAAAGAAAAGAATAAAAGAAATAAAAACACCAGGCCCCACGCCATGGAGCCCGGTGTTTTCATTGCTCCACATACCGTTTTAACAGCTGGGTGGTGGTCATCTTCCACGCTTGAAACGCGGGGGAAAGATGCTGCTCGATAATACGCTGCTTGATGTTCGTATCGCCAAGATTTCCATCTAATTGATACGCTTCTTCCAGCACATCGGAAAACAGCCGCAAGTGATAGACGATGTCCGTTTCCTCAGCAAACAGCTGGCATAAATGGACGTTCGTCTTGCCAATCTGGGCAAACGCCGCAAAAATATCGGCTAGCACAACATCCCCTTGCGTCCGCTCGTAATTGACAAAGCTTTCTTCGACATAGGCAAACCCTTCCTCGATCGTATCAAGAAGCTCCACGTATTTTTGCACCATTTCAATTTGCGGAGTCGTTAACACAGTCATCTTATCACAACCTATCGTTTTTTATCGTAAAACATTCCGTCCATTACCAAAGAATGCTCATATGGATGGATGTAATGATGATTCGCTATTTTCTTCTGACGCATCATTGCTAAATCGTGCTGAATTTGCCGCTTGATCGCCTGCAAGTGTTCTTCAATCTCCCGATTCCATGCAACAATTTGCCGCCCAAGCCGCTGTTCTTCCTCGCTATACGGCGGGCGAAGCTCGGCCATGAGCTTTTCCCGCTCGGCAAGCAGCCGCTCGATGGCGGCGATCTTTTCGTCGCGCGCTTCCGCTGTTATCGGCATAGCGACAAGGTCCCGAAGCCCTTTTGTCACCGCCCATATCTCGCGAACGACTCTCATTACGCCTGCCCGCCTTGCGCGTACTGCCGCTGCCGGTTGATTTGGATTACTTGCTTCCACGTATCGCGAAACTCGGTCACATACCCTTCGACTTCATCCAAAATCGCCGCATCGTTTTTCACGTTCGCCTCGACAAGGCGGCGGTAAATGTAATCGTACATCGTCATCATCGACTTCGCTACGTCATATTCCATATTCAGCGTCACCATCAGCTCGCGAATAATGTTTTGCACCTTGATCAAGTTTTCGTTCCTTGCGGGAATATTGTTTTCTTCGATTGCCTTGCGCGCCAGTTTAATAAACTTTAAGCAGCCGTTATACAGCATCAGCGTCAGCTCTCCTGGCGACGCTGTCTGCACGGCGTTCATCTGATAGTTTTGATACGGATTGTTCATGGTCATCTCGGTCACTCCTTTTTCGGTCATGATGGAATCACACGCTTCAAGAAGCGAGGCATTATGCAGCGCAAGCATTCATCCAGCTTTTTTCGTTATCCCTGCATTCCCCCGCCAAAGGCGTTCATTAAGTACATGCTTTGCTGATTGGCGCGCTGGATCGCTTCCTCCATCGCCGTAAACTGTCGCCAATAGCGGTCCTCGACTTCTTTGAGATGGTCTTCAAAACGTTTAATTTGGTCGTTTATATCATTTAAATCACGGCCAATCGCAAACTGCTGGTTCGTCCAAATCGTTTTTCCCGCCTTCTGCTCGATTTTGCCGATCGTATCTTTAATCGTATCTCTTAACCGGCGGGCAATGCCTTTTTCGGAGTAATTGGTGCTATCATTATTAAATAAGCGATAAACCGCATCCGGATTTTCTTGAATTTTCTCGCGAAGCTTCGTTTCGTCAATAATGAGTTTGCCGCCATCCAGATAGTTAGGAGAGGTAGTAATGCCGATTTCCGCAAGCTGGGAAAACCCGCTCGTAATATTAGAGCCTTCTACTTTCGTATAAAGGTCCATCCGCATCTTGCTTAAACCGCTTGACAAAATCGAATCGCCGCGCAGCATCCCGCTCCGCGCTTTTTCTTCCCAAAGCTCGATTTGCTTGTCCGTCATCGCTTGCTTTTGTTCATCGGTAAGCGGCGGATAATCGCGGTAGCGTTCTTCTTTCAGCTCGGCGTTGATTTTGTCGATGGTTTCGTTGTATTTGTCGACGAATGCTTTAATGGAATTGAAAATCGCATCCGTATCGGTGGCGGTAGAAATCGTCACCTTGTCTGCGGTTGTATTTTTGAGCGTATAAGTCATGCCGTTGATCGTAAACGTGTTCGTCGTACGTTCTGTCTCTAGCCCGTTAATTGTAAATTTTGCGTTTGTCCCTGAACCAGGGTCTTGCTGAAGCATGTTGGTGCCGCTATCGATCGCAAAACCAAGCGCCTTAAGCAGGTCGCCGCCAGATACGACTTCAATAGACGCCCCGCTTCCTGTCTCATTTTTCGTCATGACCATTTTTTTCGTAAACTCATCATAAAACACGCTGACTCCTAGATTCGTGTTTTGATTCAGCTTTGTAATAATGGAATTTAAACTGTCATTTTGCGGATCAATCGAAATGTCTACCGTTTCCGCTGTCGTGCTTCCCGGCTTTGTCACATTTAATGTTAACGTAATAGGACTGGTAAATTGAAAATTTCCTCCACCAGTCGTAAACGTTACATCTTGTAACTTTGCGTTTGGATCGACGCTGCCGCTAGTCGTAGTAATCGTTGCTGACGTCCAACGTGCCGCCGACGCCAACTGAGTAATATTTCCAATTTCGACGGTTTGGTTCGCTGTCACACTCGTCGCAACAGCGGTCACTACACTTTCGTCCGAACTCGTCACCGTTTTTTTCATAAAAGTGCTTTGACGATAGATTCCATCGAAAACAAGCGTATCAAGATCTTGCAGTAATTTGTTCATCTCGCGGTAATCATCGCGCTGCCATTCTAATATTTGTTTCTTTTGCTTTAACTTATCCAGCGGCATCCGTTCCGCTTTCATTAAATCGCTGACGATTTGGTCGATATCCATGCCGCTTGCCAAACCGCCAATGCGCATGTTGCTTGCCAATTTCACTCACCACCGTTAAATTTTTTTATCGACAATCAAACCGACAAATTCCATCATCGCCGCGTACATATCCAACAGCTTTTTCGGCGGAATTTCGCGAATCACTTCATGTGTCTGTTCATCAACAATTTGCACGTAATACTCCTTCAGCTCGTCATGCAGCTCAAACTTAATGGATGTATGGCTTGGCTGCAAGAATTCGTTTAAGCCTTTTACGACTTCTTCCAGTTTTTCTTTCGGGAGGTCTTGCTGCGGTGTTTCTAAAGTGCTGGCTTGGTTCTGTTTTTGCGATTCTATCACACTGGTTTCCTTTTCATTGCGAATACGTTCATAGAAAGAAGATAGAGAATGTGAAGAAACCCGTTCCACCGACATAAACGCCCGCTCCTTTGCATGGATACTATCTATGTTTTATATCGGATGGCGGGAGGGGATTGTGAAGGGGACAACGATGAAATTTTCTGCATGATAAGGTGATAGACATGTTCCATACTATTTCCTCATGTGTCTGCACATTAACCAGCAAGTGGAAACATAATGGGCTACGGATATTATATAAATAGGGAAGTAAGTTAAAAAGTAAAAGCCCCGATCTATTACGGGGCGTATTCACACATGATAAACCACTATACAGTTCAATGCCAATTTTCTTGCCTTAGCACTCGACAAAAGGACTTTGCTTTGAGAATCGTGTATTTCAGAATGATATTTATTATTCCTAGACGGACAATAAACCAAATGAGTGCCTATATCCATGCAAAATCCTGCATTGACATATACTACACCTTTTAGTTTATCATCGCCAAACCTGTTTTTAAAAGTGGAAATAATGGAGTCTACTGTTCTCCCGCCATCTCGATCTACAGAAACACCCCTTTTATCCTTAAATAAGGCAGAGGATGGACGATTGTTTTCATCATCCCATACAATACTAGGAAATACAGCTCTAAATAATTTTTCACTCGGTTCAATATTTGGATTCATAAAACTCAGCAATTTTTTTGTTAATCAGCTCTATATTGTATGGGATGAATTTCTCGCTTTCCCGTCCATCTTCATATAGAATGAATATTTTTACTCCATCAATAAAGAGTTCGAATTCTAAATAATCTCCATTTTCGTTTTCAAACTCCAGCTGAATACTATCCCTTGCTGTTGGAAATATCTTTGGTTGTTTAATAATTTTATTTATAACTCCAAAAGCCTTTGCGATTAATTCAGATGAAAAAGGGGCAGCGCCGTTTCCATTCCAATCTGCATCAAGTTTACTGATAATCTTCAGCTTTTCAATGTTTTGTGCTTTTCTCATGTTTTCATGGATAAAAGGGGTTATTCTTCGTACAGAATATTCACCTGCATTCAACATTTTTAAGGATTTATAAATTTGTGTCGCATTTTCTTTAAATAATCCAAATTCTTTGAATCTGTTTACTACATCCGCTTCTGAATTATATATTTTTGTGACAAATTTGCCGATACTAACAGATTTTTGTATAGGTATGTTAAAGTATTCACCTACCCCACCATATGAAGAGGGAGTTATATTTAATATCATGACTTCGCCCCCTCATTTCTTATTTGCTCTAACATAATAATATGTTCACGAAGCCATTCATGGAATATTTTAGCTGATTCTAGATTCATGACAATGCCCGTTGAAACGTATCGAATAATGTTTTCATTGTGATTGGACGGTTTTACCTCGATTTCACCCGTTGGCTGTCCTTTTTCATCAAATTTATAAATTTCCTCGTATGGGAGGGGTCTACGTTCAAAATAAAAATTAATCACAATTTCCCCTTGGGGAGATATACCACCATGTGCCCCATTAACATATACAGGATTGTAATCATCAGCAAACACATATTTGAAATTTACCGTTTTCTTACTGCTACTCATAGGTAAAAACCTCCGATAACAAAAAATATTGTTGACTTAATTATGGCATATAGGAGATAACATATACAAGAACTTTCCAAAGTGTGAATGAATCAATATGAAAGCGATTTCTATAAATTGCAAGGTAATTCCTTTCCTCAGCACATCGACACAATTGACCGTGTTCACCAAAGCTTCTGCTTCACCTTCCAATATTTTCCTTGTTTTAGAATGATCATTGCATCATCTCCTTCAGTAACAATGGGAGCAATGAACATGAAGCTGTATCCCATTACTAATCAAAAGGGACACAATTTTGCGAAACCCTTTTTCCCGAAAATCATCAGGCATGATCGCAATCAACGTATAATCGGCGAGCGAATGGTAAAACTGCATTTTTCGGCCTGCCTTCTCCGTATACCACTTGTGACGCGTCGAACTATATAGTCCGAAATACTCGACAATCCACTTTCTGTCGTTTTGCTCGATCACCCAGTCAGGGATGTATACTTCGTCATATTCGTGGTTCACAAAACGACATCCTTCTCTTTCCACTTTCCCATCAACGACCGCGCGAATCAAAAAGTTATGGATTTCTAGTTCTTCTTTTGAATCGCACAATTGTCCGTCTACGCCTACAAGCAAGCGAAACTCCTCGGGGGAAAACGTGTATTCCGGATAGGATTCCATAATCCAACGGTAAAATTTGCTGTCGTAATGGCGATCGACCATGCTGATAAACCGCGGGAAATGCTTGCGAAAATACGCCCGGTTTAACCGCGGCAACTCCTCGCGGCCGATCCCCCGCTTGGCACAAAACGTCCGCAGCGCCTGCACCCGGTTTTGCGGAGAATGCCAATGTTGGTTCGGCACACGCTGAAACTCTGTCACATCATACTTACCCGGAAACACCGCCTCTATAATCTCAATCGGCGAACCGTGATATTCATGCAACAAACCTGTCAACCCTTCCTCCACCAGCCGCTGTTTCGTCATAAAGCGCGGGACATCCTGCTCGGCTACTTTCTCCCTGTTAATCAAATCCATAATCTCCCGTTTCACATTGTCAATATCTTTCCAGTAGCCATTTGGTTTGGTACGAAAATCATCGAGTGAAAACTGATTGGGGAAAAGGTATTGTATAAACTCTAGAGGCGAATTACGGTGATGTTTTAAAGCCGCACTAAAACGATGCTTCATCAGCATTTGCAGCGTCACTTTCTTCGGCACGTCTTCAAACCGAATCTTTTCCTGACGAAGCATGTCCATAAATTGCTCTTTTAAAAATTCGCGGTTCGTTGCATAACCTTGAGGAATTTTTTTAAAATCCGTTTCTTTAAAACGGCCAGGGTATAGGGCATTCATGAAGCGGTATGGAGAATGGCCGTGTCGCTTCAAAGGGTTGGAAAATCCCCACTCAACGAGCAAATCGTAATTCACCTTTCGCGGTATCTCCGCAATCCTTATTCCTTCCCTGCGCAAATGCCATTCTAATCGATCACGTATATTTTGAATATTGTTCCAGTAATTAACCGGCACCCGACTGAAATCAAATTCATTGTATCGGCCAAGATATACAAATTGAATTAATTTACGAATAGATTTAAAACGGTTTAAAGCTCCCCAAAGCTTCTGTTCCTTTATGACGGCTCGGTTGATCTTAGGGATTTGTTCCTTTTTCAAGCCAAGATGCACTTCTAATGCATAACGAACAATAATAATCACATTTTCGTCTTTTTCCCATGTACCTGAAGGAAGTGCCTTTCTTTTTCCGCTGATGAGCTCCTTATAGAGGTTCACAACTGGTAATTGTGACAACTCGGAGTGTCTAACACTTCTATAGTAATCTGGATAATCCATATGATCACCTCTACGTTTATTATAACATAAATACAAACATATGTTCTATAAAATTTAAAGAAATAGAGCCTACTAATCAGTAGACTCCTCGTTTTCGCTATTAAAACTCGAAATCATGATAGTGATGATGGATTCGTTTTCCTACTTGGCACTTGCTTTATCCGCTAAATTTCTTAACTCTTGTTTAATGTACCCAGCATTCTTACAATATTTTTCCCATTCTGTTGTAAATTTTCACTTTATTTCCGCTCAAAAAAGACTCTTTTTTGCACATTCCTTCGGAATATCCCTCTCCTCTTTTCCGAAAGAATGTGCTAAATTTTTTGTGAATTATTTCGGAATGGGGCATGGTTGATTTTCAGAGGGGGACGAGGGCGTGATTCGGTTTCATGACTTTCAGGTCGATGTCCAGACATATGCCCAGCGGGGAAAACAAAACGACTTTCCCCTTCTTAAGCGTTGCCCTCATTGCCAGGCCAAACGACCTCTTTATCGCCATGGGTACTACGAACGAAATGCCGTGACGCCGCATCAGTCTTATCGCATTTGGATCGCTCGGTATCGCTGCCCGGAGTGCTGGGGGACGGTGACTGTGTTGCCTTCATTTCTTCTCCCCTATTTTCAGTACACGTTGCCCACCATATGGAAAGTGATGAAAGAACGGTTGGGTTTGGCTCTGAAGCGGGGATGGGGGAGGTTTCACTCTTTCCTACAGAAGAAGGGGTTTTATTTTATGTCCGACGTTTATTCCGAAATTTGAATCACCTCCATTGGTTTTTTGCGGAACGGTGGAGGAAAATTGGCCCTGCCATCGTCCAAGCGAGAGAACGAGCCCTATGGTGGGTTCAGGCCATCGAGAAGCTTGGCCTCTTTTCCGTCATCCAAGAAATATGGGAGCACCGATCGACACATCTTTTTGCACGTATATTCAGTTCCTAATTTTACTTATATTCCCTTACATGGAATCATTTATAGATTCCACAAACCTTTCATCTCGACGGTCGGAGGAATGATCCGATAGGATAGAGACAGGATGGACCGATAAGGTCCTAGAATGGGATGAAGGAAGGAGGAGATCTAAATGGATGAGTCGATGAGACAGGAGATCGCTTTATTTCGGTATGGATTGATCGCTCCATTGGTGAATGGACAAGTCGATCCCAAAACGTACCTGAAGGAAGTAGCGGAACGGATCCATCCAGTTCCCCACCATGGAGAGAAACGCATCGCTGCCAAAACGATTCTCGACTGGTGCACGCAGTACAAAAAAGGAGGCTTTGAGGCGCTGAAGCCGAAACGACGGTCGGACCGTGGCCATTCCCGGAGGCTGTCACCCGAAGACGAAGATCACATTTTGTCCCTAAGAAAAAAAATATCCCCACATGCCCGTGACGGTGTTTTACCAACACCTTATCGAGCAGGGGGAAATCCAATCCATCTCTTATTTCACTATATACCGACTTTTAAAAAAATACAACCTTGTGGGGAAAGAAATTTTACCCATTCCTGAACGAAAACGATTCGCGTACGATCAGGTCAATGAGCTCTGGCAAGGGGATTTGTCCCATGGCCCGTTGATTCGCGTGAATGGCAAAACGCAAAAAACATTTTTGATTGCCTACATCGATGACTGCTCGCAGGTCGTGCCGTACGCTCAGTTTTTCTCTTCCGAGAAATTTGACGGGTTGCGGATCGTGACCAAAGAAGCGCTGCTTCGATATGGGAAGCCAAAACGAATTTATTCGGACAACGGCAAGATTTATCGGGCGGAACCCTTGCAGTACGCCTGCGCGGAGTTAGGGATCACTTTGATCCATACCCAGCCGTACGACCCGCAAAGCAAAGGAAAAATCGAACGATTTTTCCGCACCGTACAGACGCGGTTTTATCCGTTGCTCAAGATGAATCCACCGAAGTCGCTCGAAGAGCTAAACGAGCGATTTTGGAAGTGGTTGGAGAAAGATTACCATCGAAAACCGCATGCCTCGTTGAACGGGAAGACGCCACATGAGGTGTTTCAATCACAAGTGCATTTGGTGTCGTTCGTCGAGGATTCCGATTGGCTCGACGCGATCTTTTTGAAACGCGAATATCGTAAAGTGAAGGCAGATGGTACGATCACGTTGAACAAGCAGCTGTATGAAGTGCCGCCCCGGTTCATCGGACAATCGATCGAACTCCGTTATGATGAACAAGGCGTGTATGTGTACGAAGACGGCCAACGGGTCGCCGAAGCGGTCCTTGTCCGCCTCGAGGACAATGCCTATGTGAAACGCCATCGGTCACCGTTTGCGACGGTTCCGGTAGAGGGAGGTGAAAACGATGTATAAAACATTTTATTCCCTCTCCCGGGAGCCGTTTTCGAAGGAAACGAATCCACCAGAGGCTTATCGAGGAGCCTCGTATCAAGAGGCCCTCGCCGCTTTGGATTACGTGAAACGAACGAGAGGGATCGGTCTTTTGATTGGCGAACCTGGAGCCGGCAAGACATTCGCCCTTCGGGCGTTTAAGGAATCCCTGAATCCGTCACTGTATCACGTCGTTTATTTTCCACTGTCAACGGGAAGCGTGATGGACTTTTATTGCGGGCTTGCCTTCGGACTCGGGGAAGAGCCGAAGTACCGCAAGGTCGACTTGTTTCATCAGATCCAACAAGGGATCGAGCGCTTGTATCATGAACAGCGGGTAACGTCAGTATTCATCCTCGATGAAATGCATTTAGCGAAGGATGCCTTTCTGCAGGATATCACGATCCTGTTCAACTTTCACATGGACTCAACGAATCCGTTTGTCTTGATTTTGGCGGGGTTGCCCCATTTACAGACGCGGCTTCGTTTGAATCACCATCGCCCACTCCATCAGCGGATCATCATGCGATACCGGATGGGGCCGCTGGCCAAGGAAGAGGTGGCTCGGTATATCGAACACCGCCTGAAGCAGGCCGGGGCTAAACACACGATATTCACCCCGGCCGCCTTGGAAGCCATCGCCCTGCAGTCCCAAGGGTGGCCGCGGATCATCAACACGTTGGCCACTACCTGCCTGTTATACGGTTATCAGTTGAAAAAAGACGCCATTGACGAAGAAATCGTGCGAATGGCAGCGGAGGAAATGGGATACTGACATGGAAGGGGGCGACCGGCCCCTTCCGTGTTCCATCCTCATCTCGATGGATCATCTGAAATAATGTGCAAACGTTCGGAAATAATCTGCAAAATTCGGGATAATTCGCAAATATTTTGCACATTATTTCCGAATTCGTCCGAAATAATTTGCAAAAGGGATTCTGAAACAATGTGCTAATTTACACCAAAAGCCCTTCAATACGACCATATTGTGTATCTAGATTTCGTTGATAGTAGCCGTTTCTCATATTGGATGTTTCCGCCCGTTCGATTTCGAGGAAATGTTTGATTTCTTCCCGCATGATCAGTTCTAATTTTTCTTTCACAAACTGACGAATAACACTTTCCAGTTGATTTGCCCAGTCGACATTCGATATACTTTTAGACATGGGTAGGGTTCTCCTTTCTCTGGAATGTGTTGTGGTCCAAATCAGAGAATACCCTACCTTTTTTCTTTTGATCTAGTAAAATGCTTTACACAAAATTTTATACATCATCAAACTACTCGTCATGATATAATTCAAATTCAATATTTTCTTTAAAGTTAGAGGTAAAATTATCTATAATTGTTGCTGAGTACACAAATGGTGGTAATCGTTTCGTCCCAAGATTATTTTTTAGAAAATCTATTGTAAATTTAATTTTCGATAAAGCATTTTTATCTGGTTTTCCAGAATATTTAGTAAAACATTGCTCCACTTCTGTAAAGGAAGATATATACATACCTATAAATTGTGGCCAATTAATTACTATATGTTTCTGAAACTCTATTTCATTTCTATCTTTGCCTTTGATAGGAACATCTGTTTCACAAACTAGCTTTTTTGTTAACAAAAATTGTAACAATTCCTTTTCCTCTGAATTATCGAAGCATGACGAATCAATAACTATACCAGACCATTCCTGTGCAGATTCTAATTTTACTGCTCGAATAATGGACTTACCAACAATAATAGGAGGATTCGAAAATAATGAATCTTTCACTAACGCTCCCCTCAAAGGAAAACCCTTCAAAAGTGATTTTGCCATGAATATATTTAGCGTTCTTACCATTTTCTCTAATGAGTGTATCTTATTATCATTTGAATAAAGAATTATTGAATCAGAAAATTGATAAAAAGAAATTTCTTTGCTTTGTACTTTAGGAAATTTATTTTGACTAATATCGATACTTGTACTTTTTTCATTAATAGCCACAGCTAAAGCGCTATTAAAATTAATTAATAATTGAGCACCTAAAGCTTTGGGATCATTAAAGTTATTTACAATATTTTTAAATCCAAGAATATCGATAAATGCGACATATCGAGTATCATTCATTTATAATCTCCTTCCCTATCAATTTTGGCATTCTTTTCTGTGAAAATAACGGATCCATGAACGGTTATTTTCATGCTGGGTGGCGAGCAAAACTTGCTCATGGACGTTTTTTACTAAATTTTTTATTAAATTTCTCAATTTCTTTATGATTAAGAACATGTTGCAAAACGCATAGATGCATAAATGCACATAAAAAATCCACCACCTTGGAAATCATATACAGTGACCAAAACCAACTACCAAGGGGTGGACACTATCATGATTTCCAATTTGAGCAGCCAACATGCATGGACTTATGAAATTGATCCAATTTTAGAAGCATTATTTCGGTATATTGACTCGCTATCATTGCCAGAAACACCGTATGTGACAGGAAGACCGCCGGTGTCGAAAAAATCTTTATTGAAATGTTTCTTTTTGAAAACCTATTTTTCCATTGATTCCTTGCGAAAATTAGTACGTATTCTGCAGCGTTTTCGCTGTTTTCAACGGGCTTGTGGGCTTGATGAAGTCCCACATCTATCTACGTTTTCCCGTGCGGCAAAGTGGTTTCGGGAACAGGGATTTCCTGTTTTTCACGCACAGCTGCTCCAAGATCTAGAAGTACGGTATCCCCAAATCGTGCTGATCGACAGCACGGCCCTTCGAAGCAGTCTTTACGATTCACAGGCAAAGTGGGGAGTGTCCACCCGATACCACTGGTTTAAAAGATATAAACTCCATCTCTGCACCACTACCGAGGGAATCATCTTATCTCACGTGTTGACCACAGCGAATCGAAATAATGCGGCAGTGGCACCAGAATTGCTTGCTTCTTTGGGGCAATGGGATATTGAGTTCATGTTAGGGGATGCCGCGTATGACAGCGAAAAGATTCGACAAACTGCTGAGCAAGCAGGGATCTCCCCCCATCAACCGCCGCAATAGCAAGGAACGAAAAGATGCCTATGGCCGGGTTCTCCCTGTCTTTTTGAAAACGAGGTTTGGTCAATGGCTGTTTAGGCTTTGCCGCGAGATTGAACGGGTATTTAATGCGTTAAAAAGTGACGGGGTGGAACAGCCACGATGGTATGGATTTCATCGATATTTACTGCATGTGTTATGTTGCATCCTTATGCATAACTTCGAGTTTTTACTCTAGTTTTGCAACACCATCCTTATTGTAAATAGTCATCAATTAATTTGTAAAATATTCTTATTTTTAGTTACTGATAAATAGTAGCTATCCCCATAGACATTTTAGAGCAATCTTATTATATTCGTAAATTTTTTAAAAATTGCTCGACTTTCCTTAAAAAATCTATCATTCCGTTACACATAGCTTATATAACGACTAAAACGCTACTCCATAAAATTAGTCAAAATGCCATCTAAACCTTTCAAAAACATGTGGGATACATTATAATAAATATATATCGAACATACGTTCCATAAAGAGGTGAAATAAATGCACGATTTCTTACAGTTAACTCCCGTACAGCAAAACATCTTGATTGCCAGCATTATTGGCGATGGAGAAATTACAAAACTCTATAAAAATAGTAGAAGGAAAAATCATAGTTATCGGGAACATTTCGGCATCGATCAAGAGAAATATCGAAGATGGAAAGTTTCATTTTTTAACGACCTTTTATATATTACACGTAAAAGTCAATGCGTCCGTTCACCATCACTGCCATTGTTTACAAAGTTATATCCTCATTTTTATCACGATGACGGTTCTAAGCACATACCGCTTTCCTTGTTACCATATTGTACGCTGCCGCATTTTCTTTCCGTTTTGTATATGGACGATGGCTCACTCTGCATTTCTTCCCAAGTAAATCGGCGAAAGAAACGTATTTATTTAACTCCTCATATTTATCTCTACTTGCAATGTTACCCACCCCACGAACTGCAACAATTACAGAACCACATTTTTACTCATTTTGGCATTACGTTTCGCTTAAGCAAACACCCCGATGGTCAAGGCAATATTTTAAAAACGACATCAGTCAAAGATACATTTCTTTTCTTAGACACTATCGTCCCTGTCACCTATACCTGTCCGTCAATGTATTATAAAACTAACTGGAACGAGCGATTCAACATAGAAAAGCAGAAATGGAAAAATAGATTTCCTGATTTTGAATTGTTGACAAGCAACTCCGAGCGCGTGAAACCGTATTCCACTGAAGAAATACGGCTACTGAAAAAAATGAAGCAAGAAGGAGCTACGATTCAAGAAATCGCCGACTCGTTGCAAAGAAGCTATTGGTCCGTTGTGTATAAATGGAGAGAGATAAAAAATAAATAAGGTGTTCATGAAAAAGAGACCCTAGGTAACCTAAGGTCTCTTTGCGTTTCGTTATGATTAACGAAGCAATTGCAATACTGCTTGTGGTTGTTGGTTGGCTTGCCATGCCGCAACGTCTTTCGACCGTTGTGTAGACTATCTCTTCACCCTCAGCTTCACCTGTTAGGGGCTGGGCACTTCGGTTCGGCGATCTTGCCTCCCCTACGGACTTCATCACCATAGCATTTTGCCTTAGGTGGTATGTCCTAGTCGTTGAACCTTCTCCACCCTTTCGGGACAGGAGCTTGGCTGCTGATTGCCCATTGTTACATCTTTCCTTTTTTCCAGCCGTCACGCCTGCCGTTTCCAGCTACGTTGTGGCAAGGAAAGCTTTAGGGCTTCCCAGCAATTCACCCAGTGATCCTCTTAGCCGTTTCCAGCTAAGACGCCCTTCCAATCAAATTACCGAAGCAGTTGCAACACCGCTTGCGGAATTTGACTAGATTGAGCCAACATTGCTTGTGCTGCTTGTGTTAGGATATTGTTCTTTGTGAACTCCATCATTTCTTTGGCCATCGTGCCACCCTCACTTTCGTGACGGGACAAGACTACATCTTCACCCTCAGCTTCACCTGTTAGGGGCCGGGCGCTTCAGATGATACAGGACGATGGAGGAATCCTGTTCACCCTACGGACTTCATCGCCATAGCTTCTCGCCTTAGGCGGTATGCCCTAGTCGTTGAACCTTCTCCACCCTTTCAGGACAGGAGCTTGGCTGCTGGTTGCCCAATCCTTTGACTTTTCTAGCCATCACGCTTGCCGTTTCCAGCTACGTTGTGGCGCCAAAGGCTCTAAGGGGTTTCCAGCAATTCACCCGGTGATAATCCTAGCCGTTTCCAGCTAGGACGACTGTGCCTGTCGCCATTAAGCGGCTAAGGCATAATCTACGTCGCGGATGCGGGATTCTGCTGCTGTTAAATTCTCAGCTGCAGTTCCAAGGTTATTGATAGTGTGCTCTAAACGATTTTGGTATGCACCAAGTTGTGAACGTTGAGCAGAAACTTTTTGAATAGCATTGTCTAAGACCTTGATTGCTGCAGATGCAGTTTCAAAAGTAGATACATCTAACGCATACTCTGTACCAACGCTGTCAGTACCGTTTGTAGCACCTTTAACGGTTGTAAATTTCGCACCATCTACTGTACCTTGGTTTCCGCCTGCAACTGTTCCTGAAATACCTAATGCTTGCGCACGCATATCTTCGATTTGGATTTCAAAACTTTGACCTTGGTTTGCGCCAATTTGGAACCGTTGAGTATAAGTTCCACCAACTTCAGAAGAACCTGCAGCTACTGAACCTAAAATTTTATCTAAGTTATCTCCTGAAATTCTTAATGAAGGCTGTACCCCATCTCCTACGTCAGAAGTAAACGCAGTAGAATCCGTTGTAAAAGTAAATTTACCGCCAGTAACTGCTGCTACTACTGCTCCATCTTCAAAAGTTGCATCAAAAGCAGCATTGAACGCATTTACCAAATCTGATAATTGTGTACCTGTAAAATCATTTGCAATTGTTACAGTTGCTGTTCTACCATTCACTTCAACTGTAAACGATTTACCTGCCCAATCTGATGCATTAATAGAGTCAGTAAGTGCAACTGTTTTTGAACCCGTAATTACTGCTTCAATTTGGTCAGTTCCATCAGCAGTAATATCTACAGCTGCTGTTGTATCAGAAATTCCTATTAATTGTCCAAAACCTGTATTACTGTTTGACGTTTGGAGTTGAATAGTTTGACCTGTACCAGCAGTTTTATTTGTAATTGTAAAAATCCCTGAGTCAGAGATAGAAATTGTAGCAACATCTCCAAGTTTACTATTACTACTATCAACCATATAGTTGCTTAAAATATTGATTAAATCATCTTTAGTTTTGCCTGTACCGTTTCCCCAAAGCACTTTCATAGTGTCTTGCGAAATGGAATAAGTTGAACCGCCTATAATAACAGAAAGTGTTTCTGTACCGCCTGAGGTAAAATCAGCTGTTAAATCTATCGCCTGTAATCCCCTAATTTGTGCACCTGTAGCAGCTACTCCCTTTGCATCAGTAGTACCTGCACTAATCCCATTTGCAGATGCTCCACCATCTAATAGTTTCTGAGTGTTAAACTCAGTTGTATTACCAATACGGTTAATTTCAGAAGTCAATTGGTTAATTTCTTTTTGAATTTCAGCACGGTCAGAATCTGTATTAGTACCGTTAGCAGCTTGTGTTGCAAGCTCTTTCATACGTTGAAGAATCGCATGCGTTTCGTTCAAAGCTCCCTCCGCCGTCTGAATGAGCGAGATTGCGTCCTGGGAATTTCGAGAAGCTTGCTCTAAACCACGAATTTGCCCGCGCATTTTCTCAGAAATCGCAAGACCAGCTGCATCGTCACCAGCGCGGTTGATGCGAAGACCAGAAGATAATTTCTCCATTGATTTGGATGCAGCGTTCGTACCAGCAGTTAATTGGCGATACGTATTCAACGCCGCAATGTTGTGGTTAATTCTCATATTCTTCCCTTCCTCCTTGAAATTTTTTCTTCCACATCCTTGTGGAATGATGATTTGCGGATAGGAAGAAAGTCGGCCGCCTTTCTTCGCTATGCCGCGTTCATTTTTTATATCGGTTTGTTTTTTGGAAGTTTAATAGGTTGGCACAAATTTTTTAGATTTTGATGTCGAGAAATTGGGAAAATGGCGAAGGCTGCTGGATTTCTTTGATGATATGGGCTGGGTCGTCTTTATGTTTGTTAATGATTTCGTTTAAGGCTTGTTCGGCAATGGCCTTATTATCTTGCACAATGCGGGCGACAATGCCTTGAACTGGCACTCCGCCGATGCTAACGCTCATGCTTGTTTCCCCCCTTTCCAGTGTTTCAATTGCTCGTTCAACCGCTCCAGCGATGTTTTCGAGGCGAGGGAGGCGGCGCTGTTTTCAGCTTGGATGGCGAGATAGACTTCTTTCCGATGAATTTCGACATGTTTCGGTGCAGTGATACCAAGTTTCACTTGATCGCCTTGGATGGCAAGGATGGTGATTTCGATGTCATCGCCGATTTGAATCGCTTCTTTTAGTTTGCGCGTGAGTACAAGCATGTTTGCCGCCTCCTTTATTTCGCCACTTTTTCGGGAAAGAGGCGATGTTTTGTTTTGTAGTTGGTGTTGGTTAAAATGACTTGTTTGCCGAGGCGCTTGTTTACGTTAATGACAATCGGCGCCTGCAAGTTCGCCGTCGTGTCATCGAACGGATCGGCGACGGTTAAAATGACGTATAAGGCCACGTCTTGCTCGCCAGTAATTTGCAACTGCTCGAGCGTGTTGTCATCAAGCTCGATTTCGTACGTTGGAAAATACAAAAACGGCTCAATTAGAACAAAACCAAGCACGGGTGTGTTCACCGATTGTAAAATAACAAACGGCGTGTCTTCGAGCGGCAATAAGACAAACTGTTTTTCCTCTAAAAATCCTGGAATTCCTTGTTCAAAACGAACGATGTCCTTCTCTTGAATTTCGATGTCTCCATGATATTTTGTCGCGATTTTCATTTGTTCATCCCTCGATTCGTATTTACGTGACAACGTCGATACGCAGCGAGTTGCGCTGCGCCAAATCGATGTGCACCGCTCCTTGTTTATAACGGATAATTGGCTGGTGCGGTTTTACGTCAATCATCGGCTTATGAATTTTCCAATCGATCATTAGCTTGCCCGGTTCGTAGTCGATTTTCACACTGAACGGCGACGGCACCAGGCCGACGTTAAACTCCAACGGCGGACCTTCGCTGTTTGCTTGTGCCTGCTCGGCAATCACGTCGCCGCCGTTTTCGATTTTCATCAGTTCGTCTCCCTGCGCAGAAACGGTCTCTACGTACGCCAGCCATGTTTCATATCCATCTTTTGCCGCATCCTCGATCAGCCGAAACACATGTTTTAAATTCATCTCTGCCCACGCCTGCGACTGGTCGATCGTCAGCCGCGGACGAATGACGTTGATCTCCAATTCTGGATGTGGCTGTTCGATCGTCACCTCAGCTGGCGGCTGGGTGATTTCCAGTTGCGCGGGTTCAGTCGAAATCGCCAATTTCGCGAATGTCGCTTCCATACGAAGCTGCGGAATGCGCATCAACAGCTCCTCCTTGACGAAACCGCCGCGTCATGGCGGGCGGAATCGGAACATGATAAGAAAAAAGCCAGCTAAAAAGCTAGCTTATCGCAAAAAGTCGACCAGCGTCGGCTGGATGATGCGCGCGCCGACCGCCAGCGCGGCGCGATGCACGCTTTCTTGCGTTTTTAAGTCGGTGATGACCTTTTCCATATCGACGTCTTCATTATCGGCCAGCATTTTTTCCGCAATGACTTGTTGGGAATCGATGCGGTCTTCCATTAATTCGATGCGGTTCATGCGTGCCCCTAACTCGGCGCGGACGCCTAGTAAGTTCGTAATATGCTGATCAATATAGCCAAGGTATTCGTTAATATCTTTTCCCGTCTTGGTCGGGTCGTCCAAATCGTTAGCAAGCGACTGCAAATCACTGAACAACCCTTTTCCTTTTTGTGAAGCGTCATAATGGAACACTTTCGTCGGATTGACGTTGACGGCAATATAAATGCCTTTCGCCAATTCGATTTTTACTTCTTCTGCATTGCTCGACGTGGTAATGGAGCCGTTCACCATTTGCACAGGCGGCTCGAGCGTGTTGGTGCCGTTAAAAATATATTTGTCGCCGACTTTCGTATTGGCGATCATCACCAACTGGTCGGTCAGCTGCTTAATTTCTTGCGAGATCGCTTGGCGCTGCGTCGCTTCGTACGTGTCATTGCTCGCCTGCACGACAAGTTCGCGAATGCGCTGCAACGCCTGTGTCGCTTTATCGAGCGCCGCATCCGAATTTTCAATCCAGTTGTACGCTTCGGAAAAGTTGCGTTTAAACTGCTCGACTTCCGTTAAATTCGTGCGATACGCGATTCCTTTCATCGCCACGACGGGGTCGTCCGATGGGCGGTTAATTTTCTTCCCTGTGGAAAGCTGTTCTTGATATTTTCCTAAGTTCGCATAGCTGGCGCTTAAATGTTTTAGCATATTATTTGCCAGCATGCTTTGTGTCACGCGCATGTTTTCTCACCTACCTTCCGACGATACCCATTCCGTTGATGATTTTATCGAGCATTTCATCGACGACGGTAATTTGCCGTGCCGCCGCGTTATAGGCGTGCTGGAATTTAATCATGTTCATCATTTCTTCATCAAGGGATACGGAACTCACTGATTGGCGGCGCTCCTCTACCGATTGGCGCAGGACGTCGCTATTGTTTTTCATTCGGTTCGCTTGTTCGCCATCAACGCCGAGTTTCCCGATCCAGCCTTGGTAATTCGTCTGGACCGTGCCAGAGGTTAACGGCAGATTAAGCGTGCTGATCTGGATCGTGTTGGCTGTACCAATTAAACTGACCGTATCCGCGGAAAGCGGCATGCCGCCGACATTAGCAAGGTTGATCGCATTGTTTCCGTTGCCTGGCTTATCCTTTTCCATAGATGCGGCGATGTTGGCAAGGTCGTTAATAATATCATCGGATAGATCGATCGTTTTTGCCGCACCTTTCACTTGGTCAAGCCCATCGAAAAAGGAAACACCCGTTTCGCCGTTGAGCCCGTATCCTTTTTCGTGAACGGCATTAAACAATTTGCCAAACGTATAAGCAAGCTTATCCAAGTTATTTAACATATCTGGATAAATGCCGGTCACGATTGGCTGATTGTTGCTGTCTTGCACGACGTAGCCATACGCTTCGATGAGCCCGCGCAGTTTGCCCATCGGAAACGTGGCTTGATTGTTGCTGGTAAAGGAAACGGACGTGCCGCCCGCTTGCAATATTGTCACTCCCGCAGCCGGGGGCATTTCCTGAATGTGGTCTTTGTCCCCGTCCACATCTTGACCATCTGGAAATGAAATGGATTGAAAATTCCCGCCTTGGACAAGATATACTTTTTCGTTTCCATTGAGGAAATAAATATCATACGTCCCTTCCGCCGTTGCTGGCGCGTTGCCGCCGGTTTGGTGTTTTTCGACTTGCACGTTAATCAGCTTGGAAAGCTCGTCGATCAGACGGTCGCGCTCATCATACAGATCATTTGGCAAATAGCCGTTCGGTTCGACGCTCGCAATTTGTTGGTTAAGTTCGCTAATTTGCTTGGCAAGCGAGTTGATTTGCGTCACCGTTACACCGATTTGCGTGCCAATGTCCGTTTGAATTTGCGATAGCGAGTTTGCTAAATAATGAAATGTTTCCACCACCGCAAGCCCGCGCTGGCGTACGACAGACCGCGCTCCTTCATTTTCAGGATTGACGCTTAAATCCTGCAACGCTTGCCAAAACTGATCCATCGTTTTCGCCAATCCGCTGTCCGACGGCTCATTCATAATGTCCTCCATCTTCGCGACCGCGTCCGCGCGCGCTTCCCAATAACCGAGCTTGTTGTTTTCCCCGCGATATTGTATGTCTAAAAAATATTCACGTACACGTTCAATGGATCCTGCGGTCACCCCTGTCCCCATTTGCCCAGGGATTTGCGGGCGATTCAGACCAGGGGCGGGAAATGGCTCCGTTGTCACAAAATTGACGCGCTGTCTTGTATATCCAGGCGTGTTCGCGTTCGCGACGTTATGCCCAGTCACATAAAGTGCGGCCTGCTGGGTCATCATGCCGCGCTTGGCGGCTTCTAGTCCGTGAAATGTCGAAAGCATCGTTCTCCTGGTTACTAAAATCTATAAAAATCGACTCATCGCGATGGAACCAGGAAACACCGCTTGCCGCTCGGATTCTAACCGAGTTCCATCGGGAAGGGAATTTCCCTTGTCATTCACCTGCTGTGAAAGACACCCCGTGGATCGCTGTTAGCGACGGCGCCTGCCGTGCACCATTCCTTCCATCGGTCAGTACACGACAACGATTTTAGTAACCAGGTTTACACCTCCCTCAGTTGAATTTGGTACTGGTTCAGCCAGCAGAATTTGTGCAGAATGTTCCATAATGACCATTCATGTTCCTCTTTGAAGTTCTCTATCTTTTTTAACATCATACCTAGATATTGTCGTTGTTTTGTTCCACTTTTTGATTGCTTGTAGGATTCTTCCATCGACCCTAACACAGCAACCAAATGGCGTTTCACTTTCGTTTTTATGGTGTCCATGAGTTCTTTTGGCAATCGTTCCTGATACCCTAATCCCCGTCTGCCAATCACCAAAGCGGCGCTTTCATGAACGGATAAACCGTATTTCTTCATATACTTAAAACGCCCGATGACACTTGTGTACGCCGGATTCACTTTTTTGACGCGAAACCCAAGCCGCATCCCCCGGCGAAGGATGGTGTCAGTCAGTTTTTTCTTTTTGAAATGGTGTGCCAAGCGATTGAATCGTTTGTCCGTATCGTGCCGCTGTCTGAGTTGGATGTTTTCGATGACCACTGCCCCAACATTCTCTTGAAGCAGCCAATCATATACATCTCGTACGGTTTCTCCAACGATGTTGTTTCGTTTATTCGCCCGCACATATTCGAGTTCATGACAGTAAAATACTTTCGATTGGATGAAGTTTCCTTGTTTCGAAACAATGCTTACGGCCATATACCTCTTCTTCATAGATGAGTTGGACATAATATTCCCCGTTTTTGCGTTGGATTTCGACGGTGTATGGTTGATATTCGATTATCGGCTTGCCTTTTGCGCTTACTCCGACTTGTTCTCCCATGACGACATCGATGATTTCCTCTTCATATTTTTCAGGAACAGACACAGGAAATCGTAAACGGGGAGCGTGTTTTCCTTCTTGTTGTCCAAGTGGATTCGCAATTTCTACATAACATTCATCAGTGTGATCGTCATACAGGAGGCGAATATTTAAATTTCCTTTTTTGCTTTTATCGCCTCTGGCGTACAACTGATTCGAGCGTAAGTCTTTCCATTCTTCGTTCGTAATTTTTCCTTTCAAGCGCTTGTAAAAGTTTTGTTTTCCGCCAAAAATCACACGTGGAATCGTCCCATGGTCGAGATGGTGCTTTAGCTCGGCTTCTTTCGCTTTGAGCTTCTCTAACCGTTGGTGCAATCCACCTAGACATGTTGGAAGATCGACGTTCTTCGGTGTTTTTCTTCCATGTTGGTACTCATCGATTTTCTTTTCGGTTTTTTCGATTTTCGCTTGCACATCCTCCAGCCTTATTGGAAGCAACTCACGTTGGAAAGAAATCAGCGATTGAGCAAGCAGGACCGCGTCTTCGGCATACCGTTTGTTGAGCCGAAATTGGCGCGGAAGGTGCTTGATGATGTCTTTTGCGTTCCTTCCCTCCAGCAAACGGTGGAACGCGTAGCGCTTCGCGGAACAAAAGACGCGCATCAACTCATCTAATGAACGAAGTTGTGATTCATCAGGAGAAACGATTTTCATCACTCGAACCGTTTTCATCCCCTTGCCTTCCCCCTTGTTTGAATCCTTAAGAACATATATTCGCTAAATCGTCTTCCTTTCCTTTTTACATGAGGGAAGGGGGAGATGATTTTTTATCCTAAGACCGGAGACGATGGAAAAGATGGAGAACATCCACCTCTTTACGTCCAATAACAGGAGATATTTACATGATTTCATCCATTTTTATAGATGTTTATCAAACTGCTTATACCTCCTTACGCCTTGGACTCAAAGATCGAACGGTTTGGCGGCGCTTCATATTCGTTCGCTTTATTGTAAGCAATCGGCTGGGCCGATGGCATCATGACATCGAGCATTGCGGTGACAAACTGCAAAGACTGCTCGAGCAGCTGCTTATTTAGCTCATTGACTTGCTTTAGTCGCGTAATCGCCTCGGTCAGCCGCCCGTGCCATTGGCGAAGTTGTTCCCGCTCCGTTTCATCAGCCAGCTCCAAACAGCGTGTGATTGTCACCGTTTCGTTTGGAAATGTTTTTTTCAGCCAGCCGATGCGCTGTTCTTCCAATTGCCGAATGGCGAAAATGTGTTTTTGTTCATCCTTCATTAACGTCGACAATGCATCGATATCGTTTTTTTTCAACGCTTCCGTTTTCCGCTCGGCAAGCTTGTATAAACTTTCGTGCAGCTTGACGTGCGCCTGCAAGATCGAAATAAGCTCCGCGAATCTCATCATCGTTCGCTCCATATTTATCGGTTTCGATAATACTGAATCATGCTTTTGGCGATTGCTTTTGGATCAATCGTATAGGTGCCGTTTTGCACTTGCTGCTTTAGCTTTTCCACTTTTTCCTGGCGCGCGCTCTCCCATTTGGCCGCTTCCTGCAGTTCTTTCGCCGCTTCGGAAATTTCAACCCGATCTTTTTTCCGTGCGGACGAAACTTGCCGCTCCACTTTATTGAACTGCCGCTCATACGGATTGACGTTCATCGGACCGACATGATGAACTTTCATCGCTTTCACCTCGCTTTTTCAAGCCAACGTTCTGCCTTTGCCTATTTTTTATATCGGAACAGGATCGTGAATGTTTAGCGTTCTTCCTCTTTTTGTGTATAATAAGTCGTAAATTTTGACCGCTCCCGCTGTTTTTCTTTCTCAAGCCAATTCAACTCTGTTTGCAGCTTCGTTCGGCATTTCGGGCAAAGATGCCCTTCGCGGATCATGGTGCCGCATGATTCACACGGATAGCCAAGATTCGGAAAAAGAACGAGCTGGATCCGCCCCATTTTAATCCACTTCGTGATCAGCGACTCGCTTACTCCCGTCGCTTCAACCACTTGCGCCATTGTCGCGGTGCGGTTTTCGCGTTTACGGAGAAACGAATATACTTTTTCAAACAATTTCTCTTCTTCCTTGTAACACTGGTCACACACGTCACGAATAGACGACTGCTTGACAAACAGCCGCCCGCATTTTGGGCAATTGGCAAGTTCCGCCACCGAATTCTCCCCCCTGCCGCTTATGTGTAAATGTTAATGATCAGCCCTTGAATTTCGCCGACAAGCCGCAAGATGTCCAAACTTTTTTGTTCTTTTTGCAGCACTTCATTCGTTAATTCAATTAATTTCCGATCTACTTCTTTAACAATTTTATAAATGCGCGCCCGCCCGCCGCGGCTGAATCCACGCTGTTCCTCGAGCTGCAGCCCGTTTTTGACGGCGTCATCCAAAAATTGTTTTACAAGCCGTTTATATTTTTTCAAGTCCTCGACCGTGCGCGATTCGGCGAGCTTTTTCCCTTGTTCTTCGATTTGCTGGACTTGTTGCTGCACGCGTTCCCAGACAATGTCATTCCGCTTTTTCGCCATCACTTCGGTAAATGACACCGATTCCATCGCCGCTTCTTCTTTACGGCCGACGTTCGATACGCTTGCCCTTGTTACTTTTTGCACTTCCATCGCGGTCACCCCTTGTTACCACCATTATCGCACAACTACAAAAAAAGGGCGAGGTCTTGTTGACCCACCCCTTCATCAACGAAGCGTATTAGCTTTTCAACAGTTGCAAAATTCCTTGCGGCAGCTGGTTCGATTGCGCGAGCATCGCCTGTGCTGCTTGGGTTAAGATGTTGTTTTTCGTAAACTCGGTCATCTCCATCGCCATGTCGGTATCGCGAATACGCGATTCCGCAGACGTTAAGTTTTCGTTTGCCGTTTTTAAGTTGTTAATGGTGTGTTCGAGGCGGTTTTGATAGGCACCCATCTTGGAGCGGGATTTAGAAACAGAAATAATTGCACTGTCTAATGTACTAATAGCGTTCTGCGCATTGGCAACATCTTTAATATTTAAAGTACTTATGTTTGTACCGTCTTCTCCAAGAGAATCTTTTAATTGCTTTTTCCACGACAATGTCAATGTTTGTCCATTATTCGCCCCGAGTTGAATATTGATCGTTTGATCAGCAGCAAGCACATTCGTTTTATTAAACTGAGTGTCTTTACCAATACGATCTATTTCTTCTATCAACTGTTGAAACTCACTGTCAAGAGCTTCACGGTCCGTATCTTGATTCGTACCATTCGATGCCTGCACCGCCAATTCCCGCATGCGCTGCAAAATGCTGTGAACTTCGTTTAAAGCCCCTTCCGCCGTTTGGATCAAGGAGATGGCGTCTAACGCATTGCGCTCCGCCATTTCCAACCCGCGGATTTGCGAACGCATTTTCTCAGAAATCGCGAGTCCCGCCGCATCGTCTGCCGCGCGGTTAATGCGCAAACCAGATGATAATCTTTCTAAGTTTTTAGAGATGCTTAATTGGTTTGCCGCTAAGTTGCGATAGGCGTTTAAAGCCTGAATATTATGATTGATTTTCATTTACTGCCTCTCCCTTTCTATTATTCTTCGTAAGCCGCAATAAATTGTTCATACACTGATACCTTTTTCATCCATGTCGAAGAAGGCTGGGCAGAAGTTTGTTTTTTCATCGCTTCATTCCAAGCATTGGCGATTTCCGTCGCAATCTTTAACACCGTTTCCATGATCAACACGTCTTTTTTTATGTTTGCTTCAATTAATTGTTCCGCCATATAGTTATATAGAGCGTCCAACTGGTGTGCGATAATTCCTGCATCATATTTCAAGCCGGCACCAAGGCGGTGTAAAATATCGTTTGCCTTCTGTAATCGTTTATTTGCCCGCGCATAATCTTTTTGTTGTGTATAGGTAATCGCTAATTGGATGCTATCTATTAATGCTTCATATAAAAGCGATGTTAACTGTTGCGGTGTTTTTTGATATACCAATTCTTCGGTAAGAAAATCCATTTTTCCCTCTCCTCCAACGTTTACCTATTTTATTTATCGACATATTTTTGTTATGGTTTAATAGTTTTTTTCTATTTTTTCTATTAAAATCAAAATCTCGGCAATTACCGCATACAACTGCGGTGGAACGTTGTCTCCTAAATCGACATCTAATAAATGTTGGACGAGGGAAACGTCTTCTTCAATCGGAATATGATTTTGCTTTGCTAGTTCAATAATTTTTTCAGCGATGTACCCACGTCCATGGGCCACTACCGTTGGGGCGCGACTCCCTTCTTCATAGCGAATGACAGCCGCCGATGGTCCGTTCAGTTCTTTCCGTCGTTTTTGATTAAAGTACATCATATGATAAAATCATACCCTTCCTCTGTAAATGTTGCTCGTTTCGCTTTCATCGTCTGTTTTTCTTCTTTTGCTTCGTTCCATGTCGTAAATTGAATCGATTGAATGTGGTATCCGATCTCTTCCATATTTTGCTTCACCGTTTCTAAAAACGGAGATACCTTTTCAGAAAAATCTTGGTGGTCATTGCGGAACGTAATGGATAAATTCCTTTCATTGGCACTTAATAAAATACCGATGTCGCCTAATTTCCGCGTTTCCAACAAAAAGTATAAACTGCAATTTTCCCAGTCCATTCGTTTTCCGTCGTTGCGCGCGTTGACGTGGATTTTAACATCTTTCACTTCCTGATGAAACAAAATCGGAATCGTAAAAAAGAGCGTCTGCATGGCACTTGCCCCGTCCCATTTGTTTAACAGCTGCTGCCCCGTTACGCTCATCGCTGCCTGCTCCGCTTGTTTCGCGACAGGATTTCCTTCCGTCTGCGTCAATTTCAACAACCATTCTTTCACCGTTTGCTTTGCCTCTCCCTGTTGTCCATTTTTAAATACAAGCGAATTGGCTACATCTGATTCATATGTAAGCCCTAGGCGGCGAAGCATTTCCAATACGTGGCGTGCGGACGGCTCCGGCTGAATCGTTTTGTTCCATTCGCTGAAAAAGGCTTGCACTGGATCATGAAGCTTCAAGTTTTCTTGAGAAACAAAATGCTTGACTTTTACATCGGACGGTTTCCATTGCAGCTTTGCGAGCATCTCTTTCACTTCTTGCACGATTTTTCTCGCTTGTTCGTAATCTCCTTTATCGAGAAGTTTTTTCGCCTCCGAAAGCTGCGAACTTGCTTGCAGAAGCCGTTTCTCTGTCATCATGTCAGCAAACAGCATCATATCGCTTTTTAATATCGTTTGATCCAGCATTTTGATCGTTGATTCCAGCAGCTGTTTTGCCTGCGGGCGGGCGGACTGGCGGTACTGTTCAATCAAATATTCTGCTGTATTCAAATTGCGCAGCATATCCCGCTTCGCTCGCTGAAACTCAAGCGCTGCTTCGGCCATTCGTTTCGTTACCGTTTGCACCATGATATCTTTCGAGTTGAGTTGTATCGACATCATTCCGTCAATGTCCATCGCTGGCGCGTCTTTTGGCAGCGCAGCTTCGATGCTTTCCAGCTCCGCAAATGCCCTTTGCCGCGCCTTTATTTCGTGTCCTTTTTCGGAAAGCTGTTTAGCTTCCGAAAGCACTTGCATTAGGTGTTGTTTTTGATCATCGTCTTTTAGATGCGGAACGATTTCTGTTTCTACCATATCAAGTGCCTTCATGAGATCAGGCTCTCGCTGTATGGCTTTCAGAACACGCTGAATGAGGTCGCGAAGCAAAGCAATTTCTTCTTTGCCATTCATCATTGACTGCTCTGTTGTCCCTTGGTCCGAAAACGCCTCTAATGCATCAATCGATACAGCGGCTGCTACTGAGTTCATCCCTGTATCTGTGCCGCCTGTTTGCAAGGATGGTTTGAAACGATGAATAAACTGCTCCAAATCCTTTTCGAGCGAGGATAATGCTTGCATGAGCCGCAGGCGGGCCGATTGAGCCAACCCTAACGTTTCTAACCGCAAAGCTTGATCTAATGCTTGCAATACCTTTTCGCCCAGCTCAGCGGGAAGTTCTTGCGCCGCTGCACGCACAGCTTCTTGCACTTGACGCACATTTGGTGCACTCTCTACTTGACGGCGGATATAGGAAAGCAGATTCCCTAGATTGCTTCTTTCCTGCACTTCATTCCGTTCCTGATGCTCACTCATCCGCTCAAGCGAAACAACTTCCTGCATCATAGGAGCGCGGCCTTGGTTTACCGTTTGTGAAACAGGTAAATTTAGTCGTTTTGCAATATCTTCTAGCACCGCGCCGATTGGTTTTCCGTGCAGCGCTTCATGGATCGCGGTTAACTCTGGGAGGCGGATGGCGATTCGTTTATTTGCCGCCGCTTGAATCGTTTCAAATTTTTGCTCGATCGTTCCTGTTCCTTTCTGGAAAAATGTCCGCAACGCTTCAAGCGTTTCTTCGGTTAACGGAATGTTTTTTGCCGCGAGCACCGCTACGGCTTGACGAAGCTCTGGCGTTTCTGGCTTTGGAGATGATGCGCTTGGCGGTTTCGCGACGATGCGCCCCTCTACCACGCCGTCTTGCACATGATGGATTTCCAACATGATTTTTCCTTCGTTTGGAATGCGTTGATCGACGCGCACATGCACCTCCATCCCGCGTACCTGCATGATGGCTTCGTGTTCATTTATTTTTTCTTTTATCGCTGCTTCATAAATGTCTCCTTGTTTCAACACTGCTGGATTGCCTGTTGGAAACACCATTCCTTGACTGCTGCTATAGCCTTTAATCTCCATCGTTTCTCACTCCGCTCTTTATCTTCTACTTTATATATCGACACGAATCGTCAATCTATAAATTGGACTTTCTTACCAGTCACGCGCGAATTAACGTAAAAGACGATACAGAACTCGCTCCATACCGACGAAGCTGCGTTGCGGCATGATAAACGGTTGCGCCTGTGGTGTAAATGTCATCGATTAAGACAATGTCTTTTCCCTCAATTTGTTTGCTATCTTTGACATAAAATTGCGGAGCGGTAAGCCGTTCTCTTTTCTGTTTTTTCGACTGTTTTTCATGATCGCGACGCTCAAGCGCGTTCCATAAAGGGAGCGGAAGAAACGATGCAAGCGCTTCGGCTTGGTTAAACCCTCGTTCGATGAGGCGCTCCTTGCTTAAAGGAATCGGAACAAGCAAGACATTTCGGGAAAAATGGCGAAAAAACGCGTTTGTAAAGTCCGCTCGGAACGCTTCAGCAATCACGTAATCACCGCGAAATTTAAAGCGGGCAAATACTTCTTGCATCCACTCATTGTACTGGTAAACAGAACGATTTTTCTCTAACGCATTGCCAATCGTCTTCCATGTTTTGCAATCCTCGCACAATGGCTCTCGATATGGACGGCCGCAACGCTCGCAAATTGGTTCTTCGATGAGCGAAAAGCGCTGGCGGCAGCGCGGGCAGACGGGATCTTCCTGTTGCAAAGTTAAAAAATAGCGAAACGTAAACGGCGGATAAAATGTTTCATGACAAAGCAAACATTTCATCGGCGGATCATCCCCCGTTCGTACGCTTCCTTATTCATTCTCTCCATCTGCCGTTTTGCCGCGATCATTTGCCGCGTTTTTCCGTAATGGAAAAAACGGATGTCACCGCTTGGATATTGGGCGCTTCGGCCGACGCGGCCGGCGATTTGCACGAGCGCGCTTTCCGTAAAAATGCCGTCTTCGGCGCCAAGCACGGCGACATCGATGTTTGGAACGGTCACGCCGCGTTCCAAAATCGTCGTAGTGACAAGAAGCGGAATGCGTCCGTCGCGAAACGCCTGCACTTTCTCGGCGCGCTGCGGATCTTCCGCGTGAACGCCTTCGATCCGCTGATCCCATTGCTTGAGGATGCAAACAACTTGTTCGAGCACATCAATATGGGGAACGAATAAAAACGCTTGTTTTGCCGTGTTGATGCGGGATTGGACCCAGGCGAGGACATTGCGGGGAAGGCGTCTATGCTTTAACTGCCTGCGCCAGTTGCCGCACCATTCGAAAGATGGGACAGGAAGGGGAAAACCGTGGTAGCGGGCGGGAATGGTGACCCCTTTTCGTTTGCCGTGCTTGATTTCCTTTTGCCAGGCTGGATGAGGAGTGGCGGTTAAATAAATCAGACTCGATGCCTCTTTGCGCGCTTTGGCGGCGGCATATTCCAGCATCGGTTCGACCGAATACGGGAAGGCGTCAACTTCGTCAATCACCATCACATCAAAAGCGCGGGAAAACCGTAAAAGCTGATGGGTGGTAGAAAGGACAAGCGGGGCGAATTTGCCGCGGTCGTCGCTGCCGCCGTACAAGGCGATCAATGGGACGCTTGGAAATGCTTGTTGCAAACGAGGGAAAAGCTCGCGCACAACGTCGGTTCTTGGTGTGGCGATGCATACGCGCTTTCCCATTTCCAGCGCCCGCGCGATACCCGGAAACAATACCTCTGTTTTGCCGGCGCCGCACACCGCCCATACGAGCAATTCGCCATTGTGCACGATCGCGTCCGTTACCGCATCGGCGGCCCGCTGCTGGCCTTCGGATAACGTTCCGTTCCAAGAGAGCGGGGAAAGATAGCGGTCCTGGGGGAAAGAAAAGCGGGATACGACGAGCGGGGTGCATGCGCTGACACGTCCCATCATGATGCATTTGCGGCAATACGTACAAACGGTTTGGCAGCGGGCACAAGGAAACGATGCGAAAAAATGATGCTCCTCGTTTCCGCACCTCATGCAGCGCCATCCATGCTTTGTTTTCATCATCCCTTTTTCGTAAGAAAGATAGCCGTGTTCGTAGTGCGCTTGAATGAGATCGAGAGGAAATGGAAGTTCCTCAAGGAGAAGCTGTTTTCCTTCAAGAAAAGAAAGGAGTTCTGGGGAGTAAGGAAACTCGGGGTGCATCGGGATAGAAGGCATGGAATCGATATGGCTAATCGGTTTAGCAGCTGGATCATTGGCTTTTGCCAATACTTCTGGGATCAATCTTCCTTCACTCACGATAAAACGCATACGTTCCCTCCATTTTCAGATGGTCCATCCCTATGCCGCATAAGGCTTGCGGCATAGGGAAAGCAACACTATGGCTGATACCATGTTAGTCCTAACGCGCCTTCGCCAAGATGGGTGCCGATGACAGGGCCGAAGTAGCTGATCATAAAATCGACATGCGGATACTGGCTTGCCAGCTCTTGTTTCCACTGTTTGGCATCATCAGGGCGGTTGGCGTGAATAATCGCCGCTTTGAGCGGCACTCCTTTGGCAGCGTCTTCGGCAAACAATTCTTCAATGCGTTTTACTGCTTTTTTGCGCGTGCGAATTTTTTCAAGCGGAACAATCACTTTGTTTTCAAAGCAAAGCAGCGGCTTAATTTGCAAAAGCCCGCCGATAAACGCCTGCGCTCCCGTCAGCCTGCCGCCGCGCTGCAAATGCGATAAATCGTCCACCATAAAGTAAGCGCGCAGCGTTTTTTTCATTTCATCCATTCGTGCGATGATCTCTTCCGGCGTCTTCCCATCAAGCGCCATTTTCGCCGCTTCGATCGTGTAAAAACCTTGGGCCATGCAGCTGATTTCCGAATCGTACGCATACACCTTCAGGCCATCGACCATATTCGCCGCCGTCAGCGCTCCTTGATACGTGCCGCTAATGCCGCTTGAGAGATGGATGCTTACGACCGCGTCGTAGCCTTCATCACGGAGTGATGTAAATAATTCGACAAACTCGCCAACCGGGGGCTGGGACGTGGTCGGCAGCTCTTTTTGTTGCCTCACTTCTTCATAAAACTGCTCGGCCGTAATATCGATTTCCTCGCGGTACGTCTCTGCGCCAAACGTAACGCTGAGCGGAATCATATGAATCTTGTACCTATCTCGTACTTCTTTCGGAATATAAGCCGTGCTATCGGTGACAACAGCAGTTTTCATTCGTTCCTACCTTCCTCGCCTATATAGTCTTTAATACCTATTATAGCGAAAAATGGAACGAATTTCATTAATTGTTTGGCAACAAATACGAGGCCATCTTTGCCGAATGCTTACCAAATCCGACAGGCGCCGACAATGCCAAGAATGAATGTATCAGCGCACTTCGACCCATCCGTTTTTAATCGCTACGACAACCGCTTGTGTACGATCGTTGACATTTAGTTTTTGCAAAATATTGCTTACATGATTTTTCACCGTTTTTTCGCTGATGTACAGCGCTTCGCCAATTCCACGGTTACTTTTTCCATCCGCTAGCAGCTGCAATACCTCGCATTCGCGGCGAGTTAACAGATGGAGCGGCCGGCGCACTTCCTGTTTTCTGATTTTGCTTTCGTCTTTGCCCGAGGCCAAACGCCGGTATTCGCGAATTAAATTATGGGCCACTTTCGGATGCAAGTACGACCCGCCTTCTGCGACGACTTTTACCGCTTCAATTAATGTATCGGCGTCCATCTCTTTTAATAAATAGCCTGTCGCCCCTGTTTGCAGCGCGCGCATCACATAATTTTCATCATCATGAATGGAAAGCACGACAACTTTCGTCTCAGGATACGTTTCCACCAACTGTTTCGTCGCCTCGACCCCGTTTATATTTGGCATGTTAATATCCATCAAAACGATGTCTGGACGATATTGTTCGACAATGGAAAGCACTTCACTGCCATCCGCGCCATCGGCGACGACTTCAAATTCTTCCTCAAATTCTAAAATGCGTTTAATCCCTTCCCGAAATAGTTGATGATCATCAATGATTGCAATGCGAGTTTTCATTTATGCCTCTCCTCCCTTTTTCATCCTGCATTGGAATGTTCAGTGGAATGCGAATAAACACCGCCGTACCGAATCCCACTTTGGAACGAATCGTTAACGTTCCTTCCAGCAATTCGACTCGTTCTTTCATGCCGATCAGCCCAAAGGCATTTTCTTTTTTGACAGTGGTGTCAAATCCTTTGCCGTTATCTTTTACCATCACAAGCAGCTGATCGCTATTGATCTCCATCTTTACTTCAATGTGCGTCGCTTCCGCGTGTTTAAGGGCATTTTGTACTGATTCTTGAACGAGTCGAAACACGGCTGCTTCCATACGGGACGGCAGTCTCATTTCTTCGCCGACGTGCACAAAGGAGACGGTAACCCCTTTACTATAGTCTTCGATAGTTTGTAGGTATTTTTTAAGTGTAGGCACTAAACCTAAATCGTCAAGAGCCATTGGTCTTAAATCATAAATAATCCTGCGCACTTCGGAAAGGGCGGAACGAACCATTTTTTTAAAATCGCGGATTTCGGCAATCGCTGCGTCGATGCCGCGGTCTTTTAATACTTTCTCTAGCAGGTCGGAACGAATCATGACATGGGCCAGCGTTTGTGCGGGACCGTCATGAATCTCGCGCGACAATCGTTTTCGCTCCTCTTCTTGCGCTTCAATAATTTTAAGACCAAACTCTTGCTTTTGTTTCGCTCCTTCAATAAATTCTCCAACTTGGCGGAAATCGCTGTCCAAGTAATGAAGCACAACGGTAATTTGCCCGACTAAATGCTCCGCGCGTTCAATGATCTCTTTCAATCCGGCTAAGCGCCGCTCAAGCTCATCGCGCCGCAGCCGCAGCTGTTTTTCCCGTTCGCGAACCATCGCCAATTCCATGTGCAATGCATGCGCCTTTTCGTATGCCTCGCGAATCTGTTCTTCGGAATGGGAGGAAAAATTCTGGCTCACTTCGGAAAGGTGGCGGCGGGAAAGGCGCGCTTTTACTTCAAGCTCGTCCGCTTCGTCAATCGTCTGCTTCGTCAGCCGTTTAATTTCGATAAGCTCCCGCAGCAGCCGCTCGTGTTCCTGGCGCGATTGTTCGCCAATTTGGAAAATTTCATTCTTGCTATGTTGAACCGTGTTGATCATTTTTTCGACAATTTGATCCAATTGTTTTGTATCGAAATGTTTGTCTGCAGACATGCCAAATCCCCCGTAAACTCCTGGTTCTGTCGCTGCCAGGTTTTATATTCCAGCGCCAAAAAAATTTATTTGAAGGAAAAATGTTGTCGATTTATAATAAGAAAAGCATCTACTTTATCAATCTATTTAAAATTAGTATAACATGTTTTTGTTAGAAATTAGGCAAACTTTTATCGAAAATTACAGCTCTTTTCTCTTCCAGCGAGGTGATTTTTGTTTTGTTGCAAAAGTATTATACCGTAAAGGGGTACGGAGAAAACGAGATTATTATCGAAAAATCCCGTTTTATCTGTTATATCAATAGAGCCACAACGGAAGAAGAGGCCGTTCAGTTTATTCAAAAAATCAAAAAGAAGCATTGGGATGCGACCCACAACTGTTCCGCTTATATCATCGGCGAGCACGATCAAATTCAAAAAGCAAACGATGACGGCGAACCGAGCGGAACGGCAGGCATTCCTATGCTCGAGGTGCTGAAGAAAAAAGGGCTAAAAGACACGGTTGCCGTCGTCACCCGCTATTTTGGCGGCATCAAGCTTGGCGCTGGCGGTCTTGTCCGCGCTTATGGCAAAGCGGTATCCGAAGGGTTGAAAGCCGCGGGCATTGTCGAACGCCGCCTTGCGCGCGTCATGCATGTTACCATTGACTACACATGGCTTGGAAAAGTCGAAAATGAGTTGCGCTCTTCGATATATATAATTAAGGACATCCATTATTCAGAAAATGTCGAGCTGGAAATTTTCGTTGATGAAACAAAAAAACAAACATTCATCGAATGGATGACGGAACTTACCAATGGAAGGGCGGAAATCGCCGAAGGGGAAACGGAATATCTCGAAACGGACGTCTCTTAAAGCGGGCGCACAGTCAAAACGATGAAAAGGAGTTTTTATGATGGTAAATGAAAGAAAACGGCTTAAAAAGATAAAAAAGAAAAAACGAAGAAGACGCATATTATTTGGGCTATTTGTTTTCAGTTTATTATTGTTAGTTAGCTGCTTAGGATATGCTTCATTTTTAATGCATAAAGCCGAATCGGTGATTAACAAATCGTATGAAGAGATCAGAAACGATAATGGAAAGCATCTGGACCCAAAAAAGGATAATTTCTCTGTACTGTTTATCGGCATTGACGATAGCAAGTCCCGCAATTTTAAAAGCGATACCCGATCCGATGCGCTTCTCCTTGCCACGTTTAACGCGAAAGACAAGTCGGTGAAAATGGTGAGCATTCCGCGGGATTCGTACGTATATATTCCGTGCAAAGACAAATACGATAAAATTACACACGCACATGCTTATGGAGGCGTAAAATGTACGGTCGAATCCATTGAAGATTTGTTTGATATTCATATCGATTATTACGTCAAAATGAATTTCTATGCCTTCATGGATGTGGTGGATGCACTAGGGGGAATCAAGGTCGAAGTGCCTTATGACATTAAGGAAAAAGATTCCGAAGACCATCGTAACGCGATTGTACTGAAAAAAGGAGTGCATACGTTAAACGGCGAAGAAGCGCTCGCCCTTGCGAGGACCCGAAAAAAAGATAACGATATCGAACGCGGGAAACGCCAGCAAGAAATTTTAAAAGCCATTTTGAAAAAAGCAAGCAAGGCCAGCTCCATTACAAAATACGACGATGTCATCGAAGCGGTTGGAAACAATATGAAAACAAACCTCACATTTGATGACATTAAGTCATTAATTTATTATGTCACAAGCAGAAAAAATATCCATATCGAATCACTCCAACTCAAAGGGACAGACCAAAATGACGGGGTTTATTACTACCAGTTAGATGAGGAGTCTGTGCAAGAAGTAGCAAATACGCTTCGAAAACAGTTAGAGTCATCGGATGAATAGCGGATGGATAAAAAAGGTCATCTCGATACAGACGAGATGACCTTTTTATTTCATTTTCTCATTTGCATAGCGAATGCCTCGCACAATTTTTAAAATTGGACGGTAATTGTGACCAACTAATCCGATTTTTTCAGCGACTAACTCCAGCGCGAGCACGACAATGGCCAATATAACCATAGATACCCATGCGGCAGCTTTGGACAAAATGATGGCCACCAGTCCAAACAAAGCGCTCATGCCGTAAATAATGAGAACGGTTTGGCGATGGCTATATCCAAGCCGAAGCAAACAATGGTGCAGATGCGACTTATCTGGCGCTGACAATGGCTGTCTTTTAAGAAGACGGCGAATAATCGCAAAAAACGTATCTGAAATTGGCACACCCAAAATAATAACAGGAATAATAAACGAAATCGCTGTGACGTTTTTAAACCCAAGCAAGGAGAGAACAGAAATCATATATCCTAAAAACAGAGCTCCTGTATCTCCCATGAAAATTTTAGCAGGATGAAAATTATAAATCAAAAACCCTAAAATGCTGCCGAGCAAAATAAAACCCATGCCTGTGACAAACATGTCACCTTTTAAAATGGCCATCCAGGAAATGGTTACTAGCGCAATGGCAGAAACTCCAGCAGCTAGCCCATCCAGCCCGTCAATCAAATTAATGGCATTGGTAATCCCTACAATCCAAAGAATCGTTAATGGAATGCTTAAAAAGCCGAAATGCAATTGCGAGCCAAACGGCAAATTAATGTATTCCACTTGCACTCCACCAAATACAACAACGACAAAGGCAGCTAACAGCTGTCCCGCTAATTTCACTTTTGGAGAAAGTTCAAATAAATCATCCAAAAATCCGGTAATAATAATGATGACGCTTCCTAATAAAATCGGGACCTCAAACACATTATCCGGATCTAAAAACACAACTCCTACCATAAACGCGATATATATCGCCAATCCGCCTAAACGCGGCATTATTTTCTGATGCACTTTCCGTTGATTTGGACGATCAGTTGCGCCAATTTTAAACGCCAACTTTTTGACAAGCGGTGTTATAAGCACGGAGGTCATAAAGCAAATCAACAAGGTAATAAAATAAGCCATAAAAAATCCTCCTTAACTTTATCATAACCACTCATTCTTTTTTCTTGTCATCATGATTTTGCATTCCCATCAAAATATTGGGAAAAATAACATAAAATCACTATGTATCATTGGTGTCAATCCGGACATAGTATAAAAAAAGACATTTTGACTACCAATGAGGATTATAACATAGACATACAAACTATTAAACAATTAATTTTACACACTACTTGTTTCATAACTTGTTTCTTTATATATCATTCGAAAAAAGCAATTCCTATAAGGGGAATGAGGACAAAAATGGTTTAGAAGTAATCAGAACAACGCTATCGTTTATACTAGTCTTTTACTTTGCATAAACGGATAGATATGTTGAAAAAATGTTTGCTATGGATGGATGTCAAATTTTTGAGGTAGGTAATGGTTATGTAGGATAATTCATGCATTTTGTATAATATTTTCACATTTTTGCTTGTCTACCATGTGGGTTATGGTACAATAAAAGTAAGGACCGTCTTCCGTTTTGTATCAGGATATAGATCGAGAGTGCGATGGACGGGTTGAGGCCAGGAAAGATATCCACGAATAGGTGGATATCTTTTTTTATTTAAAAAAGCTAATATTCAACGTTGTTGAAACGTTGAATATTAGCTTAAACAGACAGACGATCTATGATGATTTTAACAGTGAATATTTTCTTATTTTACAGTGGATATTTTCCATTTACTCAAATCTGGCGCAGACTTTTGGATGAGCTCTTTCGGAAAAATAAATGTCCACGGTTTTGTCGTGTTTGCTTTTACTTCCAAACGGTCAAGGACGAATCCTCCGCGTGCGACCACCTCACCTGCCGCGTCTTCTACTTGAAGCGGAAGCTGCTCAAGATAAATAGTTCGGTCGCTGCCGTTACGAATTAACACGGTGATGTGCAATCCATGTTCCTCCGTTAGTTTTGCCTGAAGACCAAAGAAATTGACTTCCCCTGGCTTTGGCGGCTCAAGTTGATCCACGAATTGCCGTAATTTTTCCTTTTCTTCTTCAGGAAGCGCTTTTTCCCAGCTTTCCTCCAATTCCAAGCGATGCTTTGATTTTAATTCGAAAGCAAGCTTCCATCCTTCGCTTGGAATATCATCCATTTTTAATGTCGCGTTTTCGAAAAGAAAGTGCCATGGCCGGCTGCTTTTTGCCGGAAGTTCCCCCATCTCCTCTAAATCGAACTCTTTCCGCGCAATGATCCCATCGTCTGCGCTTAACAATAAAAGCGTTGCTTTTCCAATTTGAATCGGCTTGGATAAACTATGGCGCACGAACGCGGATACAACCACGCCATCAGCTTCCCTTCTTAAACTAATGCCAGATAGGGAAATTTGGTTTGGTTTTAACGGCGGTAGTTCATTGTTTAAAAAGCGCAGCACATATTGCTCTTCAAGCGGTAAATTCCACGATGGATGCAAGGAAAGCTCTGTATAAACGTCTTCGTCGCCGGCATCATCCGTTTCTTGAATGACATCTTGCGCAGAAACGGCGGTATCTCCGCCGCTTTTTTTCTTTTTCTTTAAAAAGGGAAACAACGTTTATTCCTCCTTATTCGTCCGAAGTATGTTGGAATGATTGCAACAACTGGGAAAGATGCAAACTCATTTCTTTTTCGATCGTTGCGTACATCATCGTGAATAATTCGAATCCGTCCTTTTGATATAATCGCATTGGATCTTCTTGCTGGTAATGGCGCAGCCCGATTCCTTCTTTTAAAAGCGCCATATTTTCTAAATGCTTCATCCAATTTTGATCAATCACCGTTAACATGATATTTTTTAATGCTGTCTGAAGCGATAGGTTGTTTTTCCATGTTTCAAGATACTGAATATAGGAATCTACCGCTTCCTTCACTTTCTGTTTCACATCTTCCATATCTTCTAATGAATGTTCAAAGGAAACTTGCTGCGGGTAGAGAAGACGGTTTAACTCCTCGGTCATCGTTTTAACATCCCATTCTTCTGGAATAAGCTCTGGCAGACAGTATTTTTCGACAATGTTGTTGCACGCGGATTGAACCATCGGAACGATAAGAGAAATCCTGTCTTCTACTTTTAATACTTTATCACGTATATGGTAAACAACGTTTCGCTGCTCATTAATGACGTCATCCAGCTTTAAATTGTATTCCCTAATCGAGAAATTAAGGCCTTCTATAATTCGTTGTACTTTATCCACAAACTCATGAATGTTGCTGTTTATAATTCGTCCTGTTTCATCTGTTTTTAGTTTCGGTTTTAATTTTTCCGTTTCTTCCTTCGCAAAGCGGCGAAACATATCATCTTCAAGGGAAATGAAAAACTGACTCGAACCCGGATCCCCTTGGCGGCCCGCTCTTCCTTTCAGCTGGTTGTCAATTCTTCGGCTTTCATGCCGCTCTGTTCCGATGACGTGCAAACCGCCAAGTTCAGCAACTCCTTCGCCTAACAAAATGTCTGTTCCCCGGCCGGCAATATTCGTAGCAATCGTGATGCGGCCGCGCTGCCCGGCTTTGGCAATGACCTCCGCTTCCTGCTCGACCGTTTTCGCGTTCAACAGCTCATACGGCAAATTTTCTTTATCTAAATATTTAGCTACTTCCTCTGACTGCAAAATCGAAGTCGTCCCTATTAAAACCGGCTGTCCTTTTTCATGACGGCGTTTTACTTCTTTCGCAACTGCCACATATTTGTCATGTCTTGTCATGTACACGTTATCCGGCATATCCACACGAATTTTCGGCCGGTTCGTCGGAATCGGGATGACATCCATTCCGTAAACGTGCTGGAATTCTTTTTCTTCCGTTTTCGCTGTTCCTGTCATCCCTGATAAAATCGGATACATACGGAAATAGTTTTGAATCGTAATAGAAGCTTGCGTTTTGTTTTCTTCGGTAATTTCCAAACCCTCTTTCGCTTCAATGGCTTGATGAAGCCCATCGCTTAACGAACGCCCTTCCATTACGCGGCCTGTAAACATATCGACCAGCATTACTTTTCCGTCCCGGACGATGTAGTCAACATCTCTCTTGAAAATCACATGCGCCCGCAACGCCTGAATGACGTAATGGTATAAAATTTGGTGCTGCAAGTCATACAAGTTGTCAATGCCGAACGCTTTTTCCACTTTTTCGATTCCTTTTTCCGTTAAATTCGTTGTTTTCATTTCTTCATCATATATATAGTCAACGTCACGCTCAAACCTCTTGACTAAACGTGCCGCGATATAATGAAGTTCCGAGCTTGATCTCGTTTTTCCCGCAATAATGAGAGGCGTTTTCGCTTCATCGATTAAGACGCTGTCGATTTCATCGATAATGGCGTAATGATAAGGGCGTTGCACTTTATCGGAAAGATCGTACACCATGTTATCCCGTAAATAGTCGAATCCAAACTCTGTGCCAATTCCGTATGTAATATCGGCTTGATACGCTTTTTTCTTTTCCGAAGGAGACATCATTGGAAGATTCAAGCCGACGGTAAGACCAAGAAATTCATGAATTTGGCCGATTAAATTTCTGTCGCGTTTTGCTAAGTAGTCATTGACCGTGATCACATGCACGCCTTTTCCTTCCAGCGCGCGCAAATAGCTTGGAAGCGACGCGACAAGCGTTTTCCCTTCCCCAGTGGCCATTTCAGCGATATTTCCTTCAGCAAGGACAAGCCCGCCCATAAGCTGGACGTCGAAATGCCGCATGCCAAGCACCCGTTTCGCTGCTTCTCTCACCACCGCGAACGCTTCCACCTTAATATCGTCAACGGACTTTCCCAAAGCCAATTGTTCTTTAAAATATTCTGTTTTTGCCCGCAGTTCCTCATTCGTGAGCTTTTCCATTTGTGGTTCGAGCTGATTGATTTGTTCAACCAGCTGTCTATATTTTCTTAACCGCCGTTCACTGGCATCTCCGATTGTTTTTTTTAAGAGTGAAAGCATTCTGAATTACGCTCCTTTATGACTAATTCTAATATAGTATACCAAATTAGCCATTGTTATGAAATGTGAATCTATTATAGGATGTTTTGTTATTTTTTTGAAAATCATCCCTTGCTTAACTCCTATTTCAAATATGACACTTTATGTGAAAAAATTACTTGTCGACAAACTTTGTCGAATATTATAGAATGACATCGATAGGATTTAGGTTGATAAGCCAGTCCACGGTTTCCGTGGCTGGCGCTTTTTTTGTCTGCAGAAACTATTGAAAAAGAAAAAAGAAACATGATGCCACCTCTTGATGGCACCATGCTTTCTTACTCATGCAGATGGGACCAAATATTTGTATCAACAGAACTTCCACATCGTTACCGCAATCACATCTTCGAAATCCATCTCCACAGGGATATAATCCATAGACAACAAAGTGACATTACTTGGGAAAAGTGCTATACTAACCATTTGAAAGACATTTCATTTTTAGGATGGAGTATATCAAGGGAGGATCGGTAGTGGATATTCTCGTCATTATCCCTGCTTATAATGAAGAAGCGACCATAAAAAAGACGGTCATGAATTTAATCCAAACGTGTCCATATGATTATATTGTGATCAACGATGGCTCCACCGACCGAACATTGGATATTTTAAAAGAGAACCGATTTCATTATTTAGATTTACCGGTTAATTTAGGAATCGGCGGCGCGATGCAGACGGGCTATCGTTACGCACTTAGAAAGGGATATCAATACGCGATTCAATTAGACGCGGACGGTCAGCACGATCCAAAAGACCTAGAAAAGCTTGTTGCGGAAATCAAACAATCTGGCTGCGATATGGTCATTGGCTCTCGATTCGTAGAGAAAACGAATTACAAAGGCAGCCCTTTTCGAAGAATGGGGATTCTTTATTTTTACTATCTGCTCTATTTTCTTTCTGGAGTGAAAATCACCGATCCGACCTCGGGATACCGCATCGTAAACAGAAACGTGATGCGCGAATTCGCGAATTATTACCCTGTCGATTATCCTGAAGTCGAAGTCATCGCGAAATTAGCGAAAAAAGGGTATAAAATTAAAGAAATCAAGGTGGAAATGAACGCAAGACAAGGCGGAAGATCATCGATCACCCCGTTAAAATCGCTATACTATATGACCAAAGTAACCTTTACTTCTTTGATTCGGTCTATTTTTTAAAAAAGGGGGGGAAGGGTTCGGATGAACAAAGTACAGCTAATAACCATTATGTTCGCTTCTCTTTTCCTCATCCAAGTCATTTATTATTCGACTCGCAATAAATTGAGGGACAAGCAGGCATTTCTTTGGTTTTTGCTGGCGGTAATCGGTCTTTTTATCGCCATCTTTCTCGAACCGCTGAATAAAGTTGCCGCGGTGCTCGGTGTTTCTTACATGCCTACCCTCATCTTTACCATCGCGTTTTTAGTCGTCCTAAACGCGCTCATTTACCAATCGATTACGCTTTCCGATCACCAAGAAAAAATAAAAACGCTCGTCCAAGAAATCGCTTATATCAAACACGAATTACAAAATGATCAACGTAAGGAAGAGAAAGATGAGTCTTGTTAATTTTGTATTGATTTTATTAAATACGGTCATTCTCGTCGCAGGTCAGTTTTTGTGGAAATATGGCATGATGAAAACAACGTTTAAACTGGATCCTCTTTCTATTATCAAAATATTGTTTTCACCGTTCATTTTTTCCGGATTAGTGATGTACGGTTTCGCCACCATTTTATGGCTTTTTATTTTATCGCGCGTTCCATTAAGCGTCGCCTATCCTGTGCAAAGCATTGCGTATGTGCTCGCCGTATTTGGCGCCTATTTTGTCTTTCATGAGCCCCTTTCGCCGACAAAAATCATCGGGGTCATTCTCATTATATTGGGTGTTTCCCTCATCGGAATATCACCTAATACTCAATAAAATATTGGAGTGAATATCATGGTGCTGTCCAATAAAAAGAGAAACATCATCATTGCCAGCATGCTGTTAACCGCGCTTGTCTTCCGCCTTTTTGTTTTATGGAAATACGGATTGTCCCTTACCCTGCACAGTGATGACATGGGATATGTAAGAAGCGGCAAAATTCTTTTAGAGAAAGGCATGCTCATTTACCATAATATGAATGAACCGACCGTTCATATCATGCCGGGGATGCCGGTATTGCTGGCAGCTGTTTTTTTTATTTTTGGCACCGGTAGCGTCGGATTGTACGCCGCAAAAGTGGTGATGATTTTATTCGGCACAGCCAGCGTCTATCTCATCTATGTAATCGGAAAAGATATCCACCAAGAATGGGCTGGCATCATCGCTGGATTTTTCACTGCGCTATTTGTTCCGCTTATCGAAACGGACAATTTAACGTTAACCGAACCGCCTTTTCTATTCGGATTTCTTCTTTTCATTCATTTCGCTATCCAACTTGGACGAAATCATAACATGTCTACTTTCTATTGGCTGATGTTTTCCTACTTGTTCTGCCTGTTGTTTCGAGCTACCTTTGCGTTGATTCCATTCGCGCTTCTTGGCTACTTGCTGCTTATCCAATATCCGCTTCGCCTCGCATGGAAGCAACTAGGAGTAGCTGTCCTGCTCGTGCTGATCGTACTTGGACCATGGTGGGTGCGCAACTATGTTCACTATAAAGAATTCATTCCATTAACCGGCGGTTCCGGTGATCCGCTTCTGTTAGGCACTTATCAAGGATATGGATACCGATATGGCGAGCCTTATAAAGAAGTCATTCAAAAAATCAATGAACAATACCCACATATAAGCAATTACGAAAAACAAAAACTGGAAAAACAAATAGCGATAGAGCGAATAAAAAAATGGTATCATGCAAATCCGAAACAATTCATCGAAAGCTACACAACAAAAAAGGCAAAAACACAATGGGAACAACCTTTTTACTGGATTGAAATCCTAGGCGTACCGAAAGCCGCCGTGGTTTCCTTACACCAATGGATCGTATCACTGGCGTTTGCATCCGTGGCGCTCACCTTGTTTTTGTTCAAGCGCCACCGAAAAGAACTGTTGTTTTTTACTTTCATCATCGCGTACTTTACCATTTTAAACAACGTGTTTTTTGCCTACCCGAGATACAACCTTCCGTTAATGCCGCTTTTGTTTTTATATATCGGCCTGCTCGTTTCAGCCATTGCACGCATGTTTTTCCGCAAAAAAGCAACCTCCTCTTAAACCTCATTGTTTAAGGGGAGGTTTTGTCCTTATTTTGTCCTGGTGTTCATCATGGTTGGAACATCCGCAACGTCATGCTGGAGTACACCGATTGCCGCTTTAACTCCAACCGTAGATCACTTGTTTTCAGGCAAATTTCTAGTTGTCGAATCCGCGATTAAAGCTACGGAATCTGTTTCTCTTGCTCTTCGATTCGGCAACATCATATTTCCACTAATGGATGAACAGCGTCCGAACCTTGATGGGATGCAGCGAGAATTTGATTTCGGTTCGCCGCCTTCCCCTCCTGTCTAAATTGTGTTTTTCTTTGCGGCCGGCTAATTTTTTGATCGTTCTCCACTTTGATCCCTTCCCAAATCTAGAAATACTTTTTCCGCTTCAATGATCTTTTGGAAGAAATGTCTACTTTGTTCCCAATGTTCCTCTTTCACTTTTATTACACTAATTCCATAAATTTAGTATTTTCTTTATCTTTCGTTTTGATTTATACTAAACAAGTATAAACAAGTATTATTTTACTATGGGGGTTATTTTATGAAAAAATTGATTATTTTTACTATCGCGGCATCTCTTGCAATCGCAACATTGCCTGCTTCTGCTTTTGCGATTAGTCCTAATGATCCTGAGCTTCAAACCTACTTAAATGAGATCGGTATGACACAAGAAGAACTAGAAGAATATTTAAGCTACGATGGCTACACATTAGAAGATTTTAAAGATGTCAACGATCTTCGCAACGAGCTTGGCGATGTATTGACAGAAGAAAATTTAGAACAATTGCTTGAAGATTACGGCTTAACGAAAGAGGAATTAAAACAACTTCTTATCGATAACGGTGAACTAGAACCAAACGAAGAAATTACGGAAGCGTTTAAGTTTTATAACGACTTAGAAGAGTTCCTCCTTTTTGAACAATCCTATTCAACACCGATTACCGAAGAAACGCTTGCCGATTTCTTGCAACAGCGGAATATGACGAAAGAACAATTACTTGCACTCCTTAGCAGCCATCATGAATCATTAAAAGATTACAGCTCCATCGGCGAATTGGCTGATGCGATTGATTATTATCAAAGCTTAACTCCGCTTACGGAAGAAACATTGAACGAACTTTTAGACACACTCGGACTTACACGACAACAATTGGAAGAGTTGCTTGCGGCAAACCACGATTCGTTAGATAACTATACGACAGTGGAAGAACTATCAGAAGCCATTGTCGATTATATGCTTCCTGATTTAGAAGAGCTTGGTCTGACGAACGCTGAACTCGAAAAATTGTATCATCACTTCCAATCACTGAATATGGAAGATCCGCAATTTGCGAGCCAAATGGAAGAACTCGGCCGGCGGCTGGAAGCCATTAGTTCGTACGATTTTGAAGGGGTAACAGAGTTGTCCCCGGCACAAATAGCGGAAATTGCCGATGTGATACACGACATGCTTGACATTTTCCAATTGGATGTGAAATTTTATTTGACGAAAAACGGGGAGAAAAAGCCATTAAGCCTAGCCACGCTGCTAACGATGGAATCCACCAACGGCTATGACCTCTTGATCGAAATTTATAACAAACAAGGCGAACTGCTTGCCGACTTCATATTGACAGCGGACATGTTCAACTCTGATTTATTTGAAAACGTAGGCAAAGATTTAGAGAAAGCTGGAAAAGTCGCAAAGATAGAGAAAAAGATTGAGAAAAAGGTAAAACTAAAACCGGTAAAAAGAACGGTAAAAGGAGCAAAACTTCCAAAAACAGCTTCCCCATATGTATCGAATGTGCTTATGGGCGTTGTATTCATCGCTTTGGGAGCGTTCCTATTCCGTGTGAGAAAAGGATTAGGAGCAAAATAAAATGCAAAAACAACGAATCGTTCGCTTTCTTGGCATTAGCTTGATGGTAGTTGGCTTCGCTCTCGTCTTGCTCAACGGCTACCAATACGCAAAGGGGATCAACGCCGCAAAACCGGCGCCAACGGAAACAGCAACGAAAGCAGCCTCTACACCGCCAAAGACTGCAGCAGCGATTTACCCGCGCCAACCAAAAGTGGGCGAAAATATTGGGGAGCTCATCATTCCGAAACTGAACGCCAGTCTTCCGATTTATCATGGCACCAATGAAGAGGAGTTAGAAAAAGGAGTCGGTCATTACGCTGGAAGCGTCCTGCCAGGAGAGCCAGATAACTGCGTCCTTGCAGGACATCGCGACACCGTCTTTCGCAGACTGGGCGAGGTGGGAAAAGGAGACTTGCTGATTGTCAAAACGATCGCTGGAGAGTTTACCTATAAAGTCCGCAAAGTGCGAATTGTAGATGCCGATGACAGAACCGTGATTGTGCCCAAGCCAAAAGCTACATTAACCGTCTCCACCTGCTATCCGTTTCACTACATTGGTGCGGCACCAAAGCGGTATATCCTCGTCGCTAACTTAGTGGCGGCAAGGCATTGATGCCTGCTTTATCCCTTTACTCTCTATGAATTTCATAAAAACATAGTTGTTTCAGTCACCAATCCTTTTTATACAACCCCCACGGAGTTTCCGTGGGGGTTTTGTGATTCGCTCTTCGCTTGCGAAACACTTTTTTCACCAACATGAACGGCATCCATATAATACGTTGCTTTCGTGTAGTGAAGCGTGACAGGCACAAAATGAAAGAGAACTGTCATCATCATGCCGTAAATAGAATTTTTTTAAAACATTGTATTCCCAAGAAAAATAGTTATTTCCCTAGCGCAACTGTAAAAAGGCAAAATGAAATTGCCTGCCTCCTGTTAAGTTTCGGAAACAGGCAATGTCCCAAATAAGCGGGTCAATCCAAACATGAAAGGAGATGTTTTGTATTATGGAGATAATAACTGCTCAAACTGCTGCAATGTAATGTGAGGATATACCCATTGCCGTTTTAACTCAAAAACCGGATCACCTGGATAAACCGTGCCTTTTTTCGTCGTAAACGCCATCGTAAACCCCGCATCTTTCACGATTTGAATCGTCCGTTTGTCGTACGCACCGAACGGATACGCGATAGCCGTCGCATTTACTTTGGCGATGCTCGCTTTTAAATCGTCCATAATTTCGTGATACGGTTTAAACAATAAATAAGGCCCGTTCTTTTTATCAAATAAATGAAAATGATTCGTGTGGCTTTCAAATGTAAACACATCCTGCATTTTTGCTACTTCCTGCTTGCTTAAAAACTGCAAGCCGCTCGGGTCAAACGGCTGCGGAGCCGGTCGCATCCGCCCTGTAATCATAAAGATCGTCGCTTTAAAATTCAACCGTTTCAATACCGGATATGCGTACACATCATTCGATTTCAACCCATCATCAAATGTAATCAATACCGATTTTGGCGGAAGCAGCTGCTCCTTCTTGACGTACGCCAACAGTTGCTGCGGAGTAATCGTCGTATAATGCTGCTCCTTTAAGTAATTCATTTCATTCGTAAATTGGCTTAACGGGACGGTTGTCGTAGCCCGGAAAATCCGCTCATCTTTATCTTCCAAAATATGATGATATAACAAAACCGGAACTCCTGGGTCTTTCTCCGTTATATGTTTATAAATATACCCGTCTCGTCCTCCCAACTCCACAACATAAAACTGTTTCGTCTCCTCCTTTACTGGATAACGAACGCCTGCATGAATCTCCCCAATCGACTGTTTATTTCCATTTTGGAACATATACACTTGCAAATCTTTCGTTCCAATCACGCTTCTTTTTAAGCGGTCTGCTAGTTTCGTAAACTCCGATGGCGGACCAAGTTTTACGTCTTGCTTTTTCACCATCCCTTTTACAAAGCCGTATTGAATGAAATAATAGGTTTCGTTTTCTCCGACTACTTCAAAGGCTTGTCCATGATATATTTTTCCTACCTCCTGAAGCTCATCTGCCACATATGCATACACGGGGGCCGATGGACCGATGGTTTGAATAGATGGACCGGTGGTTCGAATAAATATTTTTTGATTCACGGACGCCTGTTTTTCATAAGGCAATAAAAACAGAAGAACCAACATCATCATGATGCCTAGTGCCCTGCTGCGCAACGGATTCCCTCCCTGTATCCATTCTATTTTATTATTATTTTATTTACTATTATTTTAGCATTATTTAGTTTACCATGATTTTTGTACCATTTCCTCTTAAACATAAACATTACTTTCGAATGATAACATAATGTGATCGTAACAGGTAAAAATTCGCCTCTTTGTAAAAGAAATACTCGATTGATGACAAATTCTGCACATTTGTATTACAATATGCTTATGCCTATATTGATACATATGGGGGACTAGTCTATGATGTATAAAAGCAATCCGCTAAAGGAAATTCTTCATCCGAAAATCGCATTTGCCCAGCTTAGAGAAGCGGAACGGGTGAAAAATGTAATATTGGTCGCCCTTCTTCTCTTGCTTATGAACGTCATCCTTTCGTTGCTGCGGGCTTATTTTGGCATTGGCACGGAAGAACTGACCAAGCATCTCGATCGGTACACCGGCGAACAATTTGCTTTCTTGCAGCTTTTATTCGCGTTTGGCCATGCCTTGGGCGGTCTGTGCGTTCCACTATTATTTTTATTCATATCCTCTATCATTTATTATTTGCTTTTTGATATAGATTTTGTGAAACTATTAACAATTCAACTGCCGATTTTGCTCATTTTCTTACTCGAAGATTTGTTTCTCTTTCCATTCCAACTATTTTTCGGCGTAAAGGATCTCTTTTCCCCATTTTCCCTTGGTGTGTGGGGGCCTTACATAACGAAACATGCCTTTATATGGGCGCTGTTGCGAACCGTTTCACTCTTTTCCATCTGGGCCATATCGATACAAATCATTGCTCTTCGCTCCTTGACGGAAAAATCGGTTCAACGCATCGCGATGATCGTCATCGCCGTCTACCTCTTTTTCGCTTTATTAGCAGCAGCAGGCACAGAATTTCCGTTTAATGGATTTTAATGAAAGGTAGGAATACCAATGAAACGATGGAAACGATACATATTCATCGTCATCGTGCTATGTATATGCGCAAACTTTTACATCTTGTTTCATGCCCAAAGCAAAATTCCAAAATCGGTCTATGTGAACGAACGGGCAAAACCAGAAAAAACAAATATCAAAGAAACCGTCCACACTACCGGCATGACCGTGCCAACAGAGCGAAAATTCATTTACTATAATCCTCAGCTTGGCGCCATCGATGAAATCCTTGTCACAAAGGGACAAGAAATACAAGTCGGCACACCACTGATACGCTACGTGGATGAAGAAATCGACCGGGAGATTCATCGAATCGCACGAAAAAAAGAACAATTAAACGCGCAAATCGAGCAGCTTTCTAAAGATATCGATGATTACACAGCCATGTCCTCTTCTGCCAAAGAAGATAGCATAGAGAAGATGCAATGGGAGGAAAAAGCAAGGGAAGCGGAGCGGGAAAAAACGCTGCTGGAATGGCAAATGAAGGAATATGAGGAACAACAACATGAACTCACAGAGAAAAAAGACGAACTGATCGTGGAAAGCAACACAGCTGGCGTAGTCGAAGAAATCAGCTATAACAAGTCCAAACCGCTGATCACCATCGCTTCCCCTTCCGCTGTCGTTCGCGGAAAAGTGAAAGAAGAAACCATCGGAAAACTCGCTGTCGGACAGACAGCAACCATCAACGTTCCGAACGAACATGAGTCATTTGCCGGTACGATTGCCGATATCGGCAAATTTCCAATCAAAGAAGCGAGCTTTCAAGAAAAAAGCGAATATCCGTTTACCATCCAACTGAACGAACAACCGAAGCAACTTCCTTTCGGGTATCATGTAAACATCACCGTAGTGACAAAAGAAAAAAACGGCGTGATCACCGTTCCTGCCGAAGCGGTGTGGCATGAAAAAACGAAAGCATTTGTCTATGTCATTCATAACGGCAAACTCGAAAAACGAAACGTAATACTAGGAATCAAACATGGAAAGAAACAAGAAATCGAGCAAGGCCTGCGCCAAAACGAATACATTGTGTCCCATCCAACGAAACAGATGAAACACGGAATGGACGTCATCGTGCCGTTGGAAGTGGAAAAACCAAGAAAAGAAACAATCAAGCAATTATCGAAATGGGACATCGTCAAACACTTCCTCGACGGATTTTTCCGTTCCTTCTATTGATAAGGGTTTTCTAAAAAGAAAAACTGGCCTTTTCCTAATACATGCAGGAAAGGCCAGTTTTTTCTGCCTTCGCGGCAGGGATCGTCACGAGAAAAGACCCTGCAGAACCCTTTGACATATTTTGATAAACCCCGTGCGGTGACAGGAACTATTCCATGACAGTCTCCCAAGGTTCTGAGACACTACAAAAAAAATGAGAGCAGAAAAAGAAATCAGAGCTATTTAGGCTCTGATTCCCCTTGCTTAACTGAATTTTGTACTGTCTACCTTTAGGATCGCAATGCACAGGCACTCAGTTTAATTGTTTGTTTTCTCAACTTCCTTTTAACAAACCTTGCTTGGTAAACAATATTTTTATTCTTTGTGCTGCAAAACGTTTACATAGTTACCCCAATTTCTTAATTTGTTATTTGTTCTTGTCCTCTTTTTCTTCTCTCTCTTCATCTTTTCGGAAAAGGAAGCTTTCTTTTTGCTCAACGTACATTAGAATAGATAGCCCCACTCCAAGCCCTCCAATAGCTGTCAAAAACTCGCCATGTTCGAATGCACCAGGTTGATTTTCATTATAATCGTACATAATTTTAGCCATAACAAATATCGCATAAGCACTTAAAATCAATGCAGTTATTTTAGTTAACTTAGTTTTAACAGGTAATTCTTTTCCTGTAAATGTGACATAAAGTACATCCATCAAGATTAAAACAATAGCAAACACGTATCCATAGCCGAATAACTCTAAGTTATTCGGATTTTTTAATAAGATGTTGACCAACGCCAATCCTATTACATAGAAATACACCAGATACACTAATAGACTAAAACCGTCTTTTTTAATTTTCATCAATATTACCCCCTATTACTTTCTAAAAACAAAACACCTTTTATCCACTTTCTTCTTCCGAAAGGGCTATCTTTTTATTCTCACGTTTTTCCAAAAGTCCTTCTCGCAATGCGGATAAAATTAAATAATTGATCACATTGCGTTTGGTTTGCTCAGTAAAAATGAGCATACTCCCATCATAACCAACGATAGACACAGACATATGCTTTCGTTTGAACTTCCTCGTGACACTCAACAAACATTGTACTATTTCAAACGACACGTTGTTTCTTCATCGACGATCACTCCTGCTATCCATTCGTATCCTTATTTGTTCACGTACATCAATGCTTCCAAAAGCAACGGATTCGGAAGCTTTTCCAGATGTTCTTTCAGGCACAAGATAGTTGTCCAGCTCTTCGTGATAGAATTCATATGCTTCATAGCCCACCTCATCAATGGCAACTGCTACGTTGAACGTTCTTTTCATTGTCCTTACGAACCAATCAATGTGTAACATCCTTTCTCTTCCTCTCAGAGATACCCTTTTTCTTTCAGCGACAAATATCGTTCAAGGTAAACAATCAGATGGTCTAGCACATCAATGCCAATCACCTTTCCTGCCTCTACTAACCGTTTCGTTACTTCAATGTCCTCCCTCGACGACTCGCAACGACCGCTGGGATGATTATGAGCGACGATGATGGAAGCCGAGTTGGAGAGAATGGCAGCCTTCATCACCTCCCTCGGATGCACGATACTAGCGTTCAGGCTTCCAACATGGCAAATGTTGATGGCAGTCAGCTGGTTTTTCGTTTCAAGACAGACAACGACAAACTTCTCACGGTCGGCTTCCACAAGAAAGAAACGACTGCAACAGCTTGTACACGTCCTCCGGCGACTTGATTTGTCTCTCCTTGTACAGCACGCTCGACTCCCGAACGAGCTTCAGGCTCACGATGTTGACACGCTTGGCTGGCTGCTTGACAGACACCTCTCTTTCTAGCAACTCTAGCTGTTGGTGGTTGATGATTTGATACTTGCACATCCTTTTCCCTCTTAAAACAAAAATATCCTCTATTCCCCGAAAGGAATGGAGGCTTGATGATAGGTTCAAAGTCATAATATATATTTGGAATCATGCTTGATACAGATTTGGGCAAAAAGAAAAGCCCCGCAGAGATTTCTCTCCGCAGGGTTTTTCTGTATATTTTGATAAACTTCGGATGGTGACTGACACGCACCCCAATGATAGGTGCCTATCCCACATATTACTTAGATACTACAATAGTACCAGTTGTAGCAAGTTTATTTCCAGGTGTAGTTGCATCTACAACGTTATTTCCTGAAAGAACCTCAAGTGAGATTGGTTTGCTTAGGTCGCTTACAGCTGGTGTGAACGTAATATTAAGAGATTTTGTAGTCGCATCATACGCTAGATTTGAAACTGATTTCTCCACTCCATCAACAAGAACCTTAAAGTCAGGTGTAGTATCTTCAAGATTTGCTTCAAGCATATCTTCAGAGAAAGTAACCTTAATAGTATCAGCAGCAATTAGCGATGCTCCAGTTACTACTGGTTTAACATTCTCTTTAAATAGTACTTTTGTAGTTACAGGATTCATAACGTTACCAGCAACGTCAGTAACATTTTGAATTGTGAAGTTTCTTAAACCAGTTACAGTGATTACATTAGGTTTTAATTTTAATTTTACAGTGTATTGGTTTCCGTCAAAGATTGCAGATTCAAATACTTGTTGGCCTTCAACAGTATAATTTGCAACGTTTAACGCTGTTGCAGCTGACAGATTTTCATTGAAAACTACAGTTACATAGTCTTCGCTAGACTGAACTGTAATGCCAGAATAACCATTATCTGGATTGGAATCGTCATCAACAATAAAAGGTTTTCCAGTATCATTTAGTGTACCTAAAGTGAAAGAAATTGACTTAGCATCTGAAGTATTAGCTGTTGGTGTAGCAGTATCAACAGCTAAACCAGCTGGTAGTGATAATGTGTAATTACCAGGATTTAAACCTGCAAGAGAAATTTTAATTGCATCATTTACTGAATCTCCATCAGTATCATAAGCAACCACATTTGTAGCGTCATTAGTAATTGAACCAGAGCGAGTGACTTGGTTAGAGTCAACATAAGTATACGATAAGTCGCCAACACTGTTATCCACTGAAATCTCTTCGTTATATTTCACGATTAAGTATTGTGCACCTGAGATTTGCTTAATTTCATGACTTACATACGCAGGTTTAGTTGTGTCTGCTTTGAATTCTAATAGCTTGCTAACTGGAGAAGCCAAAGTATTACCAGATAGGTCCTTGAATCCATTTAAAGTGATTGTTTTAATTCCAGTAAAGTTAGTCGCGTCTGTAATTGTTATAACTTTACCAGTAGAATCTAAAGTTGCGTTTGTTCCTAATACAATGTTAGTTGGAGTACCACTGTTGTTTACGTCATAAGTTCCAAGCACATTTCCTGGTTGTTGAACTTTAACTTTTTCTGAAAGTGTTACTTTAAGTACTCCAGTTTTAACAGCCTCAACCTTTTCAACTGTAGGTGCTACGTTATCAAGTATTTTGTTAACAACAGTAGTTGAGATTGGGTTTGGAGTAATTAAGTTTCCTGCAAAATCACTCAAACCAGCAAGAGTTACTGTATAGTTTTTATCTACAGTGAAGGAACTGATATCTAAATCGAATGATTTTTTATCAGATGCAAGAGTTACTAGTCCTGTATCAGATACAACATTGCCATTAGCGTCTCTGATTTCAAGAGCCGCTTCAATGTCAGCAGCATTAGTTACATTGAGTGGTTCAGAGAATGTGAATGTAGCTACACCATTAACAGGGTAAGAAACACCTAATAAAGTAGGTCTTACCTCATCCTTAAAAGTTAAAACTTCAGAAGTGTATTTTTCTACAAATTTACCATCAGTTGTTTGCACACTATCAGCAGCTACAGTTACAACATACTTACCGTTAAAAGTTGTATTAGCAGTAATAGTTAAAGTTTTGCCGTCTTCACTTAAAACCGCAGTTGATGTATTACCATCTACAGCAGTAGCACCATCTAAAGCGTTAAAGGTAACTACGCCATCAACTAAAGAACCATTACTTTCGATGACAGTATCTTTTTTAATAGGTTTATTAAATTTAATCTGAACTTCTTTAGCGTTAATCGCACTTACCGAAACCACTTGTGGAGCTACATCAACATTCGCCGCTCTATATACAAATACCGCAAAATCACCGCGAGTGATGTTGTCGTTAGCACCAAATTTAGTTTCAGATTTACCTTTTGTGATTCCGTTTTTGTAAAGCGCTTTTACGTATGGTGCCCATGTATCGTTTACATCCGTGAATGGAAGTGTTACATCGTCACCTTTTAATTTGTAAGCATTCGCAATGATTTTTGCCATTTCAGCGCGAGTTAGTTTGTCGTATGCACCGAATTTGCCAGCTGCTTTACCGTTTAGTACGCCAGCTTCGACAAGCGCATTGACGTATTTCGCACGGTCTTTTGGCACATCTGTGAAGCCTGCGTCTTTTGCATTGTCAACGTCCAGTTTTAATACTTTTGCAAGGATCACTGCTGCATCTAGACGAGTGATTTCATCGTAAACACCGAATTTTGTTTCAGATTTACCTTTTACACCTGCTGATACTAAGAAATCAACTGCATCTTTGTATTGCGATGCAACATCTGTGAAGCCTGCTGCAGCGGATACTACAGGAGCTACCGCAGATGCGACCATGGCAGCTGTTGCAGTTGTTGCAACAAACTTGCGATAGGACTTAGGTTGATAAGCCATGAATGATTTCCTCCCCGTTTTGTGTATATTTTTATGATGAATCGAAGGTATCATAAATACCATCGATCAGTTACCGAGATTAGGAGCTGTAAAAGCCTTTCTATGAGCCATTTCATAGTAGAAAAGGCATGAATCATAAACATAAAAACTCCAAAACTCCCAAACTCTACTACTATTCTACCAAAGCCATAGGATTTTTCAACTGTTTTTTTACAAAATTCTCATCACATACGTTTTTTATGTAACAAATGCTTTATTTGGGTAACAAACGTTAATTTTCCATAACAGACATTCTACATAAATAGAAAAATTGTAAATTACTTTTCTGTGAAAATAACAGATCCATGCGTGGTTAGGGCTATTTTCATGTCTGGCGGGGAGTAAAATTTACTCATGGATGTTTTTTGTAAAAAAAAAGCATGCAGCTTATTGCTGCATGCTTGCTGGTTTTTCTTTATTTTGATGCACAAAAGCGATTGCCAGTCCCGACACAAGCCAAAAGATCGTGTTCAACTGCGGGATGAAAATGAGATTGTTAGACAAGTTTTGCACCATGAACGTAGCGCTTCCGGCGATCAACCCGATGACAACGATCTTGCTTAACCGGTTGGCGGCGGAAAAATAAAGGCGGAGCAAGTACACGTAATAGATGACATAGATGGCCAAAAATGCGGCTAGCCCAATAAATCCTGTTTCCGCGCCGACCTTTAAATATGAGTTGTGCACGGAATACTGGTCATGCCCGATATACAGTTCTGGATATTTTGTAACATAGTCTTTGTATCTCACCAGATAATTTCCGATGCCAACACCAAGGATAGGGTTTTCTTTCATCATCACCCATCCCGTTTTCCATAGTGTGACACGGGAGACAACAGCGCGGCTCGTCGTCGCTTCATCCTCTGCTTTTCCTTCTTCTTCCGGTTCTTGTGTAAAAAATCCTCCGCCTTCCCCTTGTGAATGATCAGTACCGGTGACATGGCCTGGAAGGTTGCGAACGAGAATTTTCTCCATTGCATACAGCGCCGAATACGTACGAGACTGGACATCTGGCATGAAATAGACAACCGTAAGCAAGACGACGAAAGAGAGAAGTATATGCGGACGAACGGCGTTTTTGATGAAATCTTTCGGAATGAGCAAGACCATTAATACGAAACCGCCGATCATCGCCACCCAGGCCGCGCGCGTATAGGTGAGCACCAAATTAATTACGTAAATGCCATACAGCGCGAACATCAATAGCTGCGCTTTTTTATCTTTGAAATATACAACCGCTAGTAACACTAAAGTCGGAATGACAAAATTAAGAAAAGAGGCATAGTAATTGGGATTCACCAACGTTGAGTCTACGCGTCCCTTCGCTTCCTTTAGGGCATACAACCCGGCGGTATTCAAAGAAATGCCGAAAATGTATTGCACAATTCCGTAAACACCGATGATCAAGACGGATAGGCCAAACACTTTTGCAAAGTGGATATATTGTTCGCGCGTAAAGCGAACTTTCACGACAATGAGAAACAAAACAACGTACGAAAGATAGCGGGCAAGCTCCATTGCGGCTGGAGCAAGGCTGACCGCTTGCGTTAACGAAATAACCGCAATGATGAAAAATACCAGAAACGCCGCTGCAATCGGCTTTATGTTCAAATCATTCAACGTGATCCTTTTTTGCGCATAATCGATGATAGCGGCAATCGTTAACAGCGGAATCATCACGACTTCCGCTGACAGCGGCAAAGGACCGATATACGTTTTATAAGAAACAAGCGGAACGAGAAACAGAGATAAAATCACAGCATAATAAGTAAACGGTTGTTGAAGACGCATCGCTTAAACTCCTTTTTACTCACTTCGATTTGCGAAAATCATTTTTGATGATGTTTCTCCAGCACATTTTGGTAAGTAGCGATTGTTTCTTTGTACAAGCGATGTAACGAAAAATGGGAAGAGGCATATTCGTACAACGTCTGCCCCATTTGTTTTAATTGCTGCTTTTTTTCGCGCGCTTCTTGGATTGCCTCAGCCAGCGCTGCACTGTCGCCGACAGGAACGATCCATCCCATCTCCTTAGAGGCAATGAGCTGTCTAACTCCGCCAACATCGGTGGAAATGACGGGAATGCGTTCGTTGGCCGCTTCGAGCAAGGCTAACGGAAAGCTTTCGCTGTAAGAAGCCATGAGCGCGACGTCAGAGAGGGAATAAATGGCGGCGATATCGCGACGAAACCCAAGAAATTTCACTTGATTTTCGATTTGCAGCTCCGCCGCCTTTTCTTTCAGCTCCTCTTCCAGCGGGCCGTCTCCGACGACTAGCAGCTTGATGTCACGATACGGCAGCGATTGGAGCGCTTCGAATACAAGCGCATGACCTTTAATGGGATGCAATCTTGCGACCATAGCGATGACAAAGTCGTCTTCGTTCACGCCAACATGGGTTCGTTGCAGCAGATGGTCAGGAGATGTTTCGTTGAAGTCGATGCCGTTGTAAATCGTCTTGATCCGCTCTTTCGGAATGCCAAAGGCGACGAGATTGTCTTTAAACCGCTCGGACACGGCAAAGAAATAATCGACTTTTTTTAGCGCCCATAAATTTAAGCGGGTAAAAAGGAAGCCTTTTAATCCCGATTTCATAAAATCAAGGCGCGGGTCGCTATGAATCGTCGTCATCCACGGAATCCCGATTTTCCGCTTGATCAGCGCGCCATATAAATTGGCTCTCGGACCATGCGTATGCAACAAATCATAGCGCTCGTGCTGAATAAGCTCCACGAGCTTATGCAATACGGATAAATCATAGCGGGACGATTGCGGAAGAAGGCGGACATCAATATGATGTTCCCGCGCTTCTTTCGCGAGCGGCCCTTCTTGAAACACCACGAGCGTTGCCGTCTCCTTCGGGAATTTAGATAACAGTGTGACGACGTGTTTGCGCGACCCTCCCGTTTCCCCGCCGCTAATGACGTGCAATACTTTCAACCGAATCTCCCCTTGCTGTTGGAATGAACGAGATACGACTTCATTGGCCCAAGCCGGTCATTCCACCGATGGTTTTTCCCATAATACTTTCCATAAAAACTTTGGCAATGCAAGCTGCCGTTTGAACCGTTTCGGGTCTGTCACAAGGCGGTAAAACCATTCTAACCCAAGATTGCGGAACAGTTTTGGCGCCCGTTTGACATGCCCTGCGAACACGTCGAAACTTCCGCCGACGCCTTGCAGCACTTTCACGTTCAAATCGTTCATATATGTTTTGATCCACAGCTCTTGCCGCGGGCTTCCGAGCGCCACAAATAAAATATCGGCATTCGACTCATTAATTTTTTGGATAAGCGAATCGTAATCGTTGACGTAGCCGTTGGAGTAACCGACGATTTGCAATCCAGGATATTTTGCTTCGAGATTTTCCTTCGCTTTTTTGACGACTTCTTCTTTCGCGCCAAATAAGAACACGCGATACCCTTTTTTTGCGGAAAGCTCAATTAACCGCTCCATCATATCAATCCCCGTCACGCGCGAGGTGATGCGTCCGCCTTTCAGCTTTGATGCGAGCACGACCCCAATGCCGTCGGGAATTTGATACGTCGCCGAGTTAATGAGCTGTTTGACGTTTTCGTCTTTACTGGCGGCAATGAGCTTTTCCGGATTCACCGCAACAATCGTTGATTTTTCTCCTGCCGCCATCCTCTTTTCGATATCGGCAAGAATTTCGTCGTAATTTAGCGTGGAAACATACACGTCTAAATATTTTTCTTTCCCCATCACCGATCATACTCTCTTTGGCTGTTATTCTTGGATTGCTTTGACAGAATATAAATTTCCTATTTTATATACCGTTATGCTTTCATCGTTAAGATGCACGCAGTTTTTCGTATCGAAAATGACCTTTGTTTTCATCGCTGCAAAATCTTCCGCTTTCATGTTTTTAAATTCGTTATGGTCAGCGAGAACGACAACTAAGTGCGCGCCATGAACGGCTTCTTCCAACGTAGAAAGCGGAAAAGATACTTGCTCTTGTTTGACATGCGGATCGTATGCGCGCACTTCGAACCGGCTGTGCTGCTTTAATAATTCATAGATTTTAATCGCCGGGCTTTCCCGCACGTCATCCGTATTTCCTTTATACGTCAAGCCAAAAATCGCCACTTTTGGGAACGCAAGTTCAGCGGTCATGCGTTGAATTTGTTCCACGACAAAATACGGCATGGAATTATTGATGCGTCGAGCCGTTTGGATTAACGGTGATTCTTCTTTCGCTTTTTCGATAATAAAATAAGGGTCAACGGCCAAACAGTGGCCCCCGACGCCAGGGCCCGGCAAATGGATGTTGACACGAGGATGTTTGTTTGCCAGCTCAATGACCTTATGCGCATCAACGCCAATCCGTTGCGAAATTTTGACCAGTTCATTGGCAAGTGCGATATTGACATCTCTAAACGTGTTTTCCATTAACTTCGACATTTCGGCGGTGACGGCTTCTGTTTCGATCACTTCGCCTTTGACGATGGCGCGGTATACGTCAGCCGCTTTTTTCGCCGCTTCTTTCGTGACACCGCCGACAATTCTTGTATTTTCAACAAGTTCAATTAAAATACGACCTGGCAATACCCGTTCAGGACAATGAGCCAAATAAATGTCTTTTTCTGGATCTAACCCGTGTTCGCGAATAATCGGCGCGACGACATCATCCATCGTGCGAGGCGGAATCGTCGATTCCACAATAACGACATTTCCTTTTTCTAAATAAGGAACGATCGATTTCGTCGCGTCCACGACATAATCAATATTTGCTGTATAGTCTTCGTGAATCGGTGTTGGAACGGCGATAATAAACACATCTGCCTTTTCGGGAACCAGTGAGGCTCGGAACTTGCCTTCTTGCACTACTTTTTTGACAAGTTCAGGCAACCCGTTTTCTTCAATATGTATTTCGCCTGTGTTCAATGTTTGTACGACTTTTTCGTTTACATCCACACCGACGACTTCAAAGCCAGCATTCGCGAAAATCGCTGATGTCGGCAGTCCAATATATCCTAGTCCAACTACACAAACTTTTTTCATCGCAAAAAAACCTCTCTTTGGTTTAGAAATTGGCAAATGTACTTGCCACGCTTCATTATGTTCACTGCAAGCCGTTTTTGTCAATCATGATATAGTATATCAAATTACGACATATTTTGCATCATTGAATATAGAATAGGCAAATGCTACAATTAAGGTTGATTTTTGTGGCAGAAATTATTTTTAAGAAAAAACGATATTGGATAGAGGGAGGAAACGTTTCTTTGAAAATCGTTATTTCAGGTTTTTACGGTCTTGGAAATACTGGGGATGAAGCGATTCTGGAAGCGATTATCGACAATCTTCGCGCAGAATTGGATCATCCGGAAATCACCGTATTTTCTCTTTCTCCAGAAAAAACGGCAAAAACGCATAACGTGAAAAGTGTTTACCGCGGATGGCGTCATGATAATAGAAAAAAAATCAAAGCATTACGCGAAGCGGATTTGCTCATTAGCGGAGGAGGAGGATTGCTGCAAGATACATATCCGACGAGATTTCTATTCGGACCTCTTCCTTATTATTTATTAATTGTCTTTCTTGCAAAGCTTTGTGGAACGAAAGTAATGTTTTTCTCGCAAGGCATCGGTCCTGTAAATACGACATGGGGAAAAATATTAATGAAAGTTTTCGCCAATATGGCTGACTTTATTACCGTACGTGACCAATATTCGAAAGAATTGCTGCATAAACTCGGAGTCACCAAACCAGAGACAGTCGTCACAGCGGATATCGTCTTTGCGTTTAAACATAAAGTGGATGATGCCTGCTTTGATAGCCTTCCGTTAAAAGGAGACGAAAAGCTCGTTGCTGTTTCCGTCCGGCCATGGTTTCACCATGAGGAATATTATTCACAGTTGGCGGAAGCGCTCGATCGCTTAATAGAGGAAGAAACTATTACCCCTGTTTTCGTGCCGATGGAAGGTCATCATGACGTGAGAGCCTCCAAACAAGTAATAGAAAAAATGAAGCGGAAAGACGCATGTCATCTTCTTGGTCCGGACTTTACGCCAAACCAATATTTGCACTTTATTAGCCGCTGCCGGATGACAATCGGCATGCGACTGCATTCACTCATTTTCTCCGCACTTACTGGAGTCCCGCACATCGGCATCAGCTATGATAAAAAAGTGGAAAGTTTATTGAAACGCTCGGGAATGTGGGAATATTCTTTCCGCTTAGGAGAAATCGACGTGGAACGTTTGATTGCGAACGCCAAATACGTGCTCAGCCATCGCGACCAATTAAGCGAAATCGTGCAGAAAAACGCCGAATCCATGCGCAAAGATGCGATGGAAAACATTCGGTTGTTAAAGGAAAAATTTCTCGTACATTAATTCTCTTAAGGAGAAGATGAAAGATGAAAATATTATTAGCTACCGTCTTCGATTATCCTCACGCTGGAGGATTATCGACCCATGTCACCACATTAAAAGCTGGATTGGAAGCGAGAGGACATGAAGTCGATGTTCTCTCCTTCAGCGATATTAGCCCTGTAAGCCAAAATCTACTCGCAAAAGGGCCAAGTTTTATTTTGAACAAACTATCGAAAGGCAGTGGAATTATTTGGAGCCATCACGTCCGGCAAAAAATGCTTTATCGCTTGATCGAACAGCATAAATCGAAAGGATATGACATCATTAACGCCCAAGAAGTATTCGCAACGCTTGCGGCGATAGAAACGGGGATTCCGACCGTCACGACCGTGCATGGATATATGACATATGAAGCAATTAGCCGCGGCTCTGTTGTAGAAGGAAGCCGGCAAGCCCGTTATTTATTGCAAAAAGAAGTCGAAGCCTATACAAAAACAAGAAAAATTGTTACGGTCGACCAGCGCATCAAAAATTATGTTTTTGAGAAAGCAGGCGTAGAGGCGACAGCGATTCGCAACTTTATTGACATTAACAGTTTTAAGCCAGATAAAGAAAATCGTCTTGCTTACCGCCGCAAACACGGCTTTGCCGAAGATACGAACATTATTTTTGTTCCAAGGCGTCTGACGAAGAAAAACGGCGTCATTTATCCTGTACTCGCGCTTCCACAAGTGCTCGAAAAATATCCGAATACGATGCTCGTCTATGCCGGCATGGGCGAAGCCTTTCAAGAATTAAAATCACTGATTCACGAAAAAGGATTAGAAGAGAAAACAAAGTTGTTAGGAGCGATTCCGCATGAAGCGATTAAAGAATATTATGCGCTATCGGATATCGTTCTTGTGCCAAGCGTTCATTCAGCGGGCGTAGAGGAAGCGACGTCCATTTCCGCTCTCGAAGCGATGGGATCTGGCTCCCCGCTCATCGCTTCCGCCGTCGGCGGTCTAAAAGAAATTGTCCGCCATGAACAAGATGGTCTTCTGGTGGAAGAAAAAAACGTCGATCAGCTTGCCCAAGCTATCATTTACTTGCTTGATCATCCGGAAATCGGACAAAGGCTTGCGAAAGAAGCAAGACGAAAAATTGAAGAGGAATATTCCCACTTGGCTGCAGCGAAAAAGTATGAAGAAATCTATGCAGCAGCGTTACAGCAATAAAAATGCGGCTGTCTCGTAGCCCTTTAGAGACAGCCTTTTTTCGATTTTTTTATAAGGAAGTGAGACAGATGTCATCATTAAAACGAACGGCGCTTTGGATTACGTTGCTTGCGTTGCTCGTCAAATTATCCGGTTTTCTTCGCGAAAGCATTATTGCCAAACAGTTTGGGGCAAATGAATACACAGACGGCTATTTATTGGCATTTTCGTTTATTACACTCGTGTTGGCGATCATTTCCGGCGGATTTAATAACGTGTTTCTTCCTTTATATATACAGAAGAAAAAAAAGGATCCTGAAGCAGCGGAACAAAACGCCAACGGCATTATGAACGCAACAGTGGCGATTTTCCTTCTCGTTACGGTCATTGGGTATTTCTTCGTTCCTTCGTTCGTCCCGATTATTTTTGGCAATATGACGCCGACGACAGAAAAAGTCGCTGTCGAGATTACCCAAATCTTTTTCCTATTTATGAGCGCTATTGCCTTAAACGGAATTCTTGACTCCTATTTGCAAGGACGGCGCATTTTCGTACCATCGCAAATTTCGAAACTGCTTGCCACCTTAATGGGAGCGGTGTTTGCTCTTCTTTTTTCGGATGTGTGGGGAATATACAGCCTTGCTTACGGGTTTGTGTTTGGCATTATATTAGGCATCGTGCTGATGTTTTTCTACTTACAAAAAAGCGGCTATCGCTGGTCACCGACATTTGCAGTGGATAAAGAATTTCGCCAAACGTTTCTCGTCTTGCTTGTACCGTCATTATTAAACGCGTTTGTCGGACAAATGAACATGTTTATCGATAAAATGTTTGCTTCTGGAACCATAGAAGGAGCAGTGACATATTTAAACAACGCATCATTGTTAGTCAGCATTCCCCATACCATTTACGGTACGACCATCGCCGCCATTTTGTTTACACTGTTATCCGAGCAGGTAGACGATCAACGTAAGTTTCAACAAACGTTCTTTACGGGAATGGAATTGTCTCTCATGACACTCATGCCGATTGCGGCAGGCTTGCTGTTTGTAGGTGACGCCGCCATTTCCTTTGTCTACGAACGAGGCAGATTTACAGCGGAAGACACCCATAACACGTACATCGCTTTGCTGTTTTATTTACCTCTTATTGTTACGCAAGGGCTGCAATATATTGTTTCAAAATCGATGTACGCGAAGGGAAAAACGGCGATTGTCCTGCGAATTAGCGTTACGACCATCATATTAAACGCATTATTAGATTATTTATTGGTGAAACCGCTTGGCTACCCTGGACTAGCTTTATCTAGTTCGCTTGTTTCCTTCTATTATTTAACAGCGTGCACCATTTCCGTATATAAAGAGTTTGAACAGGGGGAAACAAAAAAACTATTTTGGTTGATTGCCCGCGTCAGTCTGCCAACTGCCATCATGGCCGTTCCATTATATGTGGTAAAATACTGGACACCCGTTGGACATTGGTACTCCCTTCTTCAACTTGCCGTTCTGGTGCCGATTGGAGTCGTGTTCTATATGGTTGGCACCTACTTCTTTTATCGCGATGGTTTTTACCGTCTTCTCCGTATGGTCAAAACAAAACAGAGGGCAGTATAACAAAAAAAAGAGGCAAGCTGTTTGCTTGCCTCGTTTATTTTGCGATTGGCAGCGGTTTTAATAAGTCGCTGCGGATATATGCGTCCTCACCAGTAGGCAAATCGGTGTGGATTTTATACCAAACGTAGCCGTCTGGCTGTTTCGCTGTTTCCCCCAGCTTAATAACCGGAGTGTTATTCAACTTATATGTGTACAATGGAGACTCATTCGTATTCGGTTCACGACGAACATTGACTCCTTCTGTTGTCGTTCCCGTAATGGTATATTTACCCCAGTCTTTCCAGCCTAAAAATTTGTCAGCCCGATACATAAGTCCAGCAATTTTTTGCCCCCAATATGGGTCAGACGCGTAAAGAACGTTAAAGCCAATCGTCTTATCACCAAGAACCGCTCCATTATACTTCCAGCTCTTTGGATTGGCATATCCATTCGATATCATCGTCTGTGCCATATAATTGATGCAATCTTCAAAGGAATTAAATGTCATAGCACTGTTGAGCGGATCGCTATCAACCGCCTGAATGCCGAATAAGTTTTTCTTCTCTTTCGCAATTTGGCTAGTTCCCCAATTACTCTCATGAATCGCATGCGCCAACAAATAAAGCGCATTGACGTTATATGTTTTCTCTGCCTTTTTAAACGCCTCTCCTAACGTCTTCAGCGGACTGTCGGAGCGATTCGCGGCGACAAACTTATTCAATTCTTCAGCTGTATAATTTGTTTTCGTACGAATTGGCAGGACGTTAAAGTATTGATATGCCGTGCCGACGAGCTTGCCTGCTCCGTTATAAAACGTTTCGCCGTCCCAACTGTAATACTTTTGCCCATCTTGCATGAATGACGGCGCTTTTCCGTACAGATAGCTTGTGTATTTGTTGCTTGTCGTATTATAAATGTAATGATACAATTCCCCTTTTTCCGCCATATAATACGACCGGCCTTGCAGCAAGGCAGTTGGCACAAGCATCACTTCTGACTGTTTCACATACCCAATCGTATTGGCGATTTGCACTTTCACTTTTTCTTCGTCCGCGCCTAAATATTTCATTTCCGTATTTGGCGCAACATACGTAAGGGACTTGCTTAAAGTAGATTCATAGATTATTGTGGTTGATTTTCCAGGAGACGGTTGGGCAATGACGTTTCCGCTAGCCATTTTAACAATTTTGGTGCCTTGCACAATCACTTGCGAAGCCCAATTCGTAACGGCTGCTTCTGCCTGTGCAAACGTAGCGTAGCGCTTTGGCAGCGGCGTTAATTGCCCGTTTTGAATGACAGCGACTTGATACGCCATTTCCGGCGTCTGCTCCGCCCACACTTCAAGCAAACGATAAAGAAAAGCAGCGGCGTGCGCTCTTGTCGCATACGCTTTCGGGTCAAAGCGGAACGTTTTTCCATCCGTGTTTGGAATTCCGCGAATAATGCCATAATACACATTATGAGAGATTGCAATTTTTGAAGTCGAATAGAGCCCATCCACATCAGTAAAATGGTCGAGCGGTGCCTGCTTTTTCTCTATTCCTAAATAATCTAGCGCGCGGTCAATCATTACCGCCATTTCTTCTCTTGTAATTTTATTGTACACGCCAAACGTGCCGTTCGAATATCCTTGAACGATTCCCGCCGCGCTCGCTTTGTAAATGCCATCGGCTAATTTGGAAGATGGCGACACGTCGGAAAAGTGTCCCGATCCTTCCGGAAGCTGTAACGCTCTGGCAACAAACGTAGCAAACTGGCCGCGAGTGACAGGGTCGTTAGGACGATAATGGCCATCAGGATATCCTTCAACGATTCCTTGGTTCACCATCGCGCGCATTTCTTCTTCAAGCGCAATTCCTGTAATATCATCTGCGAACGAAACGGAAATATTAGTAAACAATAAACCAAAAACTAAAAAAAGACTGGCAAGTAACCTCAATGTTTCTACTCCTCCCTGCTATGTTTTAGTAGATTTCGATAAATATGTATATGAAAGAAATTGATTCCTACATCATTCTATTTTATTCTATCAAATATGACAAAAATATGTAAGAATCGAAATTTAAATATTTCCTGTACGACCTATTTTTTCTGCGAAATCCATCATCATCTGGATTTTCTATCCTTTTGCATGATTGCTATGGTGTCATTCATAAGTGACAAATGGACAAAAAAACGGCACGAAGTGAACCCACATGAAGCTCCGTGCCGTTTTGCTTATTTTTGAGAGGCCTGAATCGCGCTGTAAACCGCCGATGCAAAGGCCATTCTTGTTGCATCCATGCCGCCGTGGAAGCTGGAGCTGTTAAATACCCCCGTACGATCGACCGCTTTGATCGCAATAATCGACGGATATGCCCAAAAGCTTGGATGTACATCATTATATTTGACCGCCGCTCCGGCAATGGCTGGACTTTGACTAAGTCGAAACGCGCGGTCGATAATGACAGCCATTTGCGTTCTTGTAATATTTTCATAAGGGCGGAACGTACCATCTTTATATCCGAATATAATTCCCGCTTCTTTCATAGCGGCAATGTCTTTTGCGAAGGACATTCCTAACGAAACATCGGAAAACGATTTTGTCGAAGGGGCAGGTAGTTTTAAATAGCGATTTAATATCGCAGCTGCTTGTCCTCTTGTAACGGAAAGGTCCGGTTTGAAATAAGAACCTTCAAATCCATGGATGATTCCGGCTTTGCCTAGCTCACTGATCGCTTGATATGCCGGATGATCCGGACTGACATCATAAAATTGCCCAGGTGGAAGCGGCTCCTCAATGACGCGTCTACCGCCAGCAAACTTTGGCCCCCAATACGGGTTGTTTATGGATGCGATGGAGACGCCCTGGCTCGTTGTTGCGCTGATGAATTCATCGTTTCCTATGTATATGCCTGAATGAGAAATTCCGGACTTATATGTATTCTTAAAAAATACTAAATCACCAGGCAGCAAATCTTCCTTGTTTACGGCAACTCCCGTTTCATATTGTTCACTGGTTGTTCTCGGCAGTGCAATTCCGACTGCATCAAATACATATTGAACAAACCCGGAGCAATCAAATCCGCTTGGGGTAGTACCACCGAATCGATAAGGAGCGCCAAGCTGTTCTTTTGCCATTTTTACAACTTCATCGCGGTTGTTTTCCGCGTAAGCTCTCGGAAGGCCGCTAATGAGGAATGTAAGCATCAGCAAAAAAGAAAGCGCTTTTTTCACCATCATCACCTGCCTATTCTCGACGATTTTTCTCAAACTTTAACAATTATAAAGAAATTTTAACAAATTTTAGCGAATTACTATTTTACATATGTATTACAAATATATTACTCAAAATGAATTCTTTGAAAAAATAGAGGAATTTTCTTCAAAAATATGATAATATTATAAAAAAGTGATAATCTTTTTATAAATTAAATTAGGAGGGAGAAATTTTTTTGAAGAAGAGAAACCAATCTAAAAAACTACTTACCTTAGGAATGGCTTTATCTTTAGCATTTGGGGGAATTCTCCCTTATGCGAACGTCTCTGTCTCTGCCGCGGAAATAAAACAACAAGAAACCGCTAACCAACTGTTGAATCGATTTGGCCTTTATCATTCTACAAACGAAGTAAAAGCAAGCACGGTGCAAAAGGATAAGGAAAAACAGTTGTTTAGCGAAACTGTGCTGATTGTCAAGTATAAAAATGTACTTTCATCAACAGAACACCAAAAAGCTGGAACAAAACTTGTCAGACGAATTTCTTCTTTGCATTATGATGTCGTGCAAATAACGGGAAAGAAAAAGTTAGAAGATGTTGTTAGCGCCTATGCAAAAAATCCAAATGTCATTTCTGTATCACGCAGCGCATATTTTTCGAGAGCCGCTGTCGATGATGCAAAAAGCTACGACATGTATCATCTTACAACATTGCAAGTAAACAAAGCTCTTGCACTAGCCGGCAAGCATCCTGTCAAAGTAGCAGTCGTCGACACCGGAATCGACGTCCATCACCCTGAATTAAAGAATAAAATTATTTCAAACTATAATGTTATGAATCCTATGCAAAAAGGAGCCGTTGATGTTCACGGCACGCACGTTGCCGGAATCATCGCAGGGGAGAAAGGAAACGGGATCGGTGGATATGGCGTGTTCCCAAATGCGCAAATTATCTCGATCGACGTGTTTAACCGTTCCTTTTTCAGTTCCGATTACATTGTGGCAGAAGGAATTTTAGAAGCGATTCGCCAAAAGGCACAAGTGATCAATTTAAGCTTAGGTTCCCCTGTCCCTTCTCCCATTGTCGAGGAAGCGATTAAAAAGGCCGTTGCCGCAAATATTACCGTTGTCGCCGCAGCTGGCAACTCCGGGATCAATACATATGAATACCCAGCTGCTTTTGAAGGTGTAATCGGAGTGGGAGCAACCAATGCAAAGAATGAACTCGCTGATTTCTCTACTTATGGCCCTGCTGTCGATGTCGTCGCCCCTGGGGAAGATATTTACAGTTCCATTTACGATATCGACAAAAAATCAACGTTTGCAAAACTAAGCGGAACGTCCATGGCAACGCCAATGGTGACGGCAACAGTAGCGATGCTGCTGTCGAAAAATCCAAAGCTGACACCGTATGAAATTAATTATATTTTAAATAAGACGGCGAAAGATTTGGGGGAAAAAGGATACGACCTCAAATACGGTTATGGCTTAGTCAATCCGGTTGCGGCGCTGCAGTTTAATCCCAAAAACATCCCAGCCAATCCGAATATTGCGGAAAAAGATTTGTTAAAGAAGGCAAAAAACATCAACGTAACGTCCTATTCTGTACAAACTGGCACCATTAAGAAGTTGAATCAAACGGACTGGTATCAATTGAAAGTTCAAAAAGGAGATTACATTCAAACAAAATTGAAAGGATCCGCCGACTACGACTATAAATTGGACATCTTATTCTTCCCTGCCGGCAAAGCAGCACCGTCTACAAAAGTGCCAGTGAATGATACATTGCAAGGTAAAGAAGAAGGCTACTTATTTGAAGCCCCGCAAGACGGAACGCTGGTGATCGGTGTAAAAGACGCGCTCGGCAACTATAGCGAAAGCGGAAAATCGCGCTATACCCTTTCCATTGACCGAACAAAGAACAAACTCGACGATGGCAACAATGCAGAAAATCCTTTCATTATTCAATCATTGCCATATCATTCGCAACGCGAACATGGACCACTTTTCTTTACAAACGAGCTGACAGACACGGAAACCCCAACAGATGAAAGTATAAAAACGGAAGAACCTGCGAAAGAAGAAGCTCCGAAAGATACAGAGCAGGAAGAAGAAACAAAACCGCTGCCGGGAGACAGCGATTACTTCCGTTTTACAGTACCAGAATCGGAGGATGGAACGGAGCAAACGGTTCATGTTTCGCTAACAGGAGTGCCTGGAATTGATTCCACCATCAACTTATATGCCATCGAAAAACTGGAAGAAGAACCAAGCTCTGACGGAGAAACGGAGCAAACGCCTGAAGAACAACCCGAAGAACAGCCTGGAGAACAACCTGGTGAACAGCCGGCGGAAAATCAATTTATGATTGATTCCGTCAACATGAAAGGGTACGGCGAAGGGGAGGAACTCACATTTAATGCGATACCGGGCATGGAATATATGATTGAGGTTACGAATAAACCAACCCTTGATCCATTGATGACGTCCCTTTTTGGAGAACCGGAAATGGATTTAACAAGAAACTTCTCTTCTCACTTGCCTTACCAGTTAATGATTGATGCAACCACTTTGCCAGCAGATGAGGATGGTTTTCCAATGGCAGAGGAAATACCGGAAGAAGAGCTAACGAAAGGAAACATCGAAGCATATTTAGCGAAAAAAGAAGCATTAAAAGAGAAACGAAGCGCAGTTATCTCGGATCCAGGGATGCTCTCTAGCGAGGACGATGGGATCGAAAACGTTCTTAACGCGGCACAACCTTATGATTTAAGCCAAACGGTAAGCGGATATTTTCAATACAGCGGAGATGAAGATTGGTTTGCCTTTACGCCTAAGCAAAACGGAATTTACGAGTTCCGCTTTGCCGCAGATGAAAACCATGAGGTTCCAAGCATGAGCATATTCGTTTATAACGAAAAACAAAAAGAATTCTCCCATCTCGGTTCTAACCTTTCTGATTACGGCTTTGAACCAAAAGATCGCTATCAAATCGGTCTAAAAGGCGGGAAAACTTACTATATTCAACTAACGGAAAAAATGTATCGTCCATCCGTGAAAGCCTATACGTTTACGTCGACGCTGCTGGCAAGCAATACAGCAGATAAATTGGAGAATAACGATGACTTTGAAAAAGCAACAAACATCAGACTAAAAGCAATTACAGGAAACTTTGCTTCCGCCCAAGATATAGATATTTACTACTTCAAACCAGACCAAAACGGGCTTTACGGATTTGCGATGACTCCGCTAAGCGTTCCTGCGAAATACGCCAAACTGCCAAAAGAACTGTTAACGCCGATTGACCCGGTAGTGATTGTCATCGAAGATACGAATGGCAACAAAAAATTAGACAAGGAAGAGGAAGGAAAAGAATGGATAACCGACCGCGGCTTTTCCAATGAAGCAGAGCGTGGTGCCTTTAAAGCGGTGAAACCGAAAGGATACTTTATCGTTACTCTGAATTATTTCGGAGATACTTCGCTAATGCCATACCAATTTACATTGGCAAAAGCTGCCTTGCAAGATGAAGACAAAAATTCGACGGTGAAAAATAACATTCCATCAAAACCGCTTCCATTGAAAAAACCGAATAAAAACACATTCTATAATACCGGTTATATGAATGTTACCAACAATAACGGCGATGTTGATTACTATGTGTTTACGGCGAATGAAGAACGAGCATATAAATTTAAGCTCGAACTGCCTTCCGACCTTGATGGGGTGATCAGCGTTTATGATGCAAAAGGCAAACAAGTTGGAAAAGCAGATTACTATATCAGCGGGGACGCCGAATATTTGAAATTAAAATTAAAGAAAGGAAAATACTTTATCAAAGTGGAAGATGCATTTGGCAATGCAAGCATTAACCCATATAAACTCATTGTGCGAAAAGAATAACAAAGTCAAGAAAGGCTGCCTTCCATTAGGGAGGCAGCCTTCTATTTGAATATGTCATTTTCAGCACGGGCGATGAAAACGAAAAGCTCTAGCCGCTTCACAAGCTGATAAGGTCTAAACGTACCATCAGGATATCCTTTTGTAATGTTTGCTGCAGCCATTTTATAAATTTCCGCATGCCCCGTCACCTTGTCGGTAACGTCTTTAAACGTAATGGAAGAAGCACTAGGGAGTTGGTACGCCTTCGCTAACAGCATTGCTGTTTCCGCGCGGGTGATAGGCTGTTGCGGACGAAACGTACCATCTGGAAACCCATTTACCAACCCTCGCTCATATGCAGATTGAATATATCCAGACGCGGAATTAGCAGAGCCCACATCTTTAAAAACGGTAGACCGTTTTGTCGAATCCAAATGCAACGCCCGTCCTAACATCGTTACCGCTTCGGCACGCGTTACAAAATCATTAGGCTTGATCGTACCGTTATTATATCCAGTAACAATTCCCTTGCTGAATAAATAAACAATGTGGGGCGTGTACCAAATGCCGTTTGTCAAATCTTTGTAATCTGGTTCTGAAAGGGTTACGGTGATCGGATTAGACAATGCTGATTCTGTTCCATCGCTATATACAGAAGAAAACTGATAGCGGTAAGTTCCTTTGAGCACGTAGTCTGTAAATGACGAACTAGACTGCAGCTTTTTTATTTGCTTTCCATCGCGATACACATTATATCCTTGAATACTGTCAGCAAGCGGCGTAACAGAAAAGTTTACTACTCCCGCTGCATTGGATTGCAGCTTCACTTTCAGCTGCGGCGGTTTATTTTGTTCTGCCTGTACTAATCCATAGCCGTACCAATCATCTTTTCCAGGCGTGCCTAAATCCATCGCATTTGCCCTTAACATTTGGCGAAGTTCGACATTCGTTTTATTCGGATACTGCTGCTTATATAAGGCTAATATACCGCTGACAAATGGAGCTGCCATGGACGTCCCCGCCATCCATGTATATCCGTCCGGATTGCCGTCCAAATCACAGGCAACAGGAACGGTGCTGTAAATGTTTTCACCAGGCGCTGCAACCTCGACTGCTGGGCCTGTTGCAGAATAAGCAACGCGAACGTTTTGGTTGTTGATGGCTGCAACGGCGATCGCACTGTCATATTTCGCAGGATATTCGACGGTATCTCCTGTTCCTTTTTCGTTGCCGTTGTTTCCAGCCGCCGCGACCACCAAAATTCCTTTCTGATATGCTTTATCAATGGCTTCTTTTAGCACAGGAGAACCTTCTGAAGCAGCAAAACTCAAGTTAATAATATCCATATGGTTTTGTATCGCCCATTCAATCCCTGCTAAAACAGTCGATATCGTTCCTTCGCCGAAGCGGTCCAATACTTTCACCGCATAGATGCTTGCCTCCGGAGCTACTCCAAGCACCCCAATATGATTATTTTTCGCCGCGATAATACCTGCCACATGGGTGCCGTGTCCGTTATCATCATTATAAGCATTAGGGCAATAGGATAACATGCACGCACCGCCCGATACATGTAAATCAGGATGATTCGTATCAATTCCTGTATCTAAAATGGCGATCTTCACGCCTTTACCCGTAACGCCACGGACGTGCATGCCGGTTGCTTTTGTTTTCGTTATGCCCCAGCCTACCACCTGTCCGTCAATCGTAACGGTTTCATCCTGCTGAATGTATTCTACTCCCGGTAATTGCCGCAAAAGATCCATAGAAGCCAACGGCACATTGGCAGATAAAGCTGGAATCACGTCAAACCGCTGATACACTTTTCCTTGCAGCTGTTCCACTGCTTTTTCGTCGACATGCTTTTTAAAAAGAATAATCACATTGATCCGCTTTGTTTCAGATGCAAAAGTGGAAGCAGCGGGCAGAAAACTCATCATCACGAGAACAGCACTGAAAAAAACGAGACACCATTTTTTCATATGAAATAACCTCTCATGCGAGAAAATCTGCTACTATTCTCTATTTTACTATTTCATTGAACACGGCGGTATAAATATTTCATTGAACACGGTCGTATAAAGGCTGAAAGTTCAATCCTGATTCGGATGCGTAATAGTCTAATATTCCGAGATAAATAGCTTTCGCTGCTTCTCCCTGCCAGTATGAAGAGCCTAACTTTTTGGCATCTTCTTTACGATCAATAAAACCTAACTCCACTAAAACCGCAGGCATATTATTTTCCCGAAGAACGTGCAAATCTCCTTTTTTCACTCCACGGTCCGCTGCATTCCATGCTTCGACTAACCGTTTTTGGATACATTGAGCGAGCTTCTTGCTTTTTTCTACATATGGATTTGTCGCTGCCGCACTATAATAGTACGTTTCCGTGCCCGTTCCGCCGCCTGAATTCGTATGGATGCTGACAAATATATCTCCATTCATCTTCTTCGCAAAATCAACCCTGCCGCTTAGCGGGACAAATACATCTTTTTCGCGCGTTAAAGCAATACGAAATCCTGTATCTTCAAATAATGACTTTACTTTTAAAGCGACGCTGAGATTAATATCCTTTTCTTTTAATCCATTTGCCACTGCTCCAGGGTCATAGTCACCATGTCCAGGATCGATGATAATGGTTTGCGTTTTTACATATTGCAACAGCCGGTCCGTTGGGTTAGATGGACTCATTCCACTAAGGTAAGCAGTATGTACAAAACCTTCTATTCCCGAAGCGCGAACATATGCCCAATTACCAACAATATGTAAGATCTCTACTTTTTCTCCTTTTTTCAATACAGCCACAGTACTAAAGTTGGTGGATGGTCCTTGACGGACATTCAAAATTGACGCATTTACCGTTGCTTGTTGAACAGCTGTGAATTGATAATGGACCCGGAATTTTGGATTAATGGCTCTTGCAATAAACACCGCAAAATCGGCACGTATAATCGGTTGATCTTGACCAAACGTTCCATCCGCAAGCCCTTGGGCAATCCCTTTCGCCATTAGTTGCTGGATCGCTGTCGATATCGTGTTTCCGCCAAGCGAATAAGCGCGGTTGATAAGCAGCGCCATTTCTCCCCGCGTAACAAACTGATTAGGACGAAAAGTACCATCATTGTAACCGCTAATAATGTTTTTTTCAACTGCTTCTTGTATGTATCCCGAAGCAAAATTCCCTTTGCCTACATCTTTAAATTTTGTTGCTCTCTGTGTTCCATCGAAATTAAGCGTTCTTCCAATAATGGCCGCAGCCTCTGCTCTTGTCACATTTTTAGATGGATAAAAATATCCAGATGAACTGCCTTGAACCATTTTCCCTTGCGCTAAATAATAAATTTCTTTTGCAGCGCGATGAGTCGTGCCAACATCACGAAAATATGGAGCAGCGCTAGTATGACCAACAGGACTGATGAGTACTGCGGCCAACAACAGACAAAAAGCGACAAATACTCCTTTTCTCATACATCCTTTCTCCCTTTTTTGATATATTTTTCTACTATTCTACCACAAACTTCATGTTTTCTAAATAAAAAATGGTTCCTTTTCCTTATCATAGACTTTGAGCCATATTTCTCACATTTCGTATGGAAGTACTTTTTCATCTTGTAGGGATAACCATCAGCATGTCCTTGTTGGATGGCTTGGTGCGCGAGGTTCTTGCGAAGAGGCATTCGTGGCAGACCGCTTGAATCGATTGGCTGTAAAGGGGAAAGCTTTCCTTTTGTTTGCTTTTGCAGTTAGCTTTTAGTATCCAGCAGCCGCATTAGAGAAAAGATGTTCCTTCACTCATCAAAGACATTCATCCAAACACAGGCAGACTTGTGATGCGGGCACACCATCGATCCGAATCCGTTTTGGCCGCAAAACAGGAGAACTCTTCCTTTCCCTGCCTGATAGGATAGTCCGAAATAGAACATATGTTTGTTTTTCATAAATAAAAATCTCCCGATTCATCTCCCCTTCCCTTCGATTAGAAGAGGAAGACTTCTCGGGAAAAATATGAAAAAAACCCCTCAAACTGAACTTTTGCACCATTCAAGTCGGCAGGTTCTGGCGTACTAGAGAGTTTTTCCTGCACCTGCGTGCAGGCATTCACTCTTGTTCCGTTAAATATCATGGACAAACACCTCATTGGCGCTTAGCTCCCTGTCGGCTTGGGTCAAAACCGTTTTCCGCTTCATCCCAATCACTTCAGCCACAGACTTTCGTGGCTAATACTTTTGCAAACCGCCAGCTTTTTCTGTCTACTTCAAGGGAGCCTGTTCATGATATGTTCATTCCTTGAGAATTACGATTGCGATGTTAATTTTTCCTTCAGCCGTTCGATATGGTACTTCGCTTCCATTCTACACGTATAGTCAATATCATCCATCCCCAATTGAGCAATAAGACTGTCCAGCGCCTTCATTTCCTGTTCTGTCGGTGGTTCTGTCAATGCCTTTTCAATCACTTCGTTTATTTTTGCAGCCAACTCTTCGTGAAAATCTGGGTTAGACTTGATCTCATCATCTATTTTCTTGAACCAAGAAGCATTTTTTTGCGCATAATCCCGCCAGTACGCAATAAAATCCTCTAAGTTATATTTTTTTTCATCCCATTGAATCATTTCCATATATTTCTCAAAGGCGGCCGAAATAGACCTCGTAATGCTTATTTTTATTCCGTTCGGAAGGCTCTTGAACATAATAGCGATATAATTACCTCCTAAAGTGATGATTCATTTTTATATCTTCATCAAAAAACAACCTTATATTCGATACAACGTTTATTTTCCATTACTGATCCATATTCTGTCTAAATAGTAAAAGGAGCTGGAGCAGATTCTGCCTTGCCAAAATAATAAAGAATGGCCTGCACGATGCGTTTGGAAGCTTGCCCATCTCCGTATGGATTCGAAGCTTTCGCCATTTTTTCATATTCGTTTCGATTATTCAACAGCTCGCGGGCCATGCGGTATATCGTTTCCTCATTGGTTCCCGCTAATTTCAGCGTTCCCGCTTCGATGCCTTCCGGCCGTTCCGTCGTATCGCGAAGCACTAATACCGGAACCCCCAACGAAGGCGCTTCTTCTTGCACGCCGCCGGAATCCGTTAAAATAAGAAACGCTCTCGCGGCAAGATTATGAAAATCAAATACATCTAAAGGTTCGATTAAATGAATGCGCGGATCATGGCCAAGAATTTCATCGGCTACTTCACGTACCGCCGGATTCAAATGAACGGGATAAACGACTTGCACATCTTCATGCTCTTGAACAATGCGTTTAATCGCGCGGAACATGTTGCGCATGGATTCGCCAAGATTTTCCCTGCGATGGGCAGTCAATAAAATCATGCGGTCGTTGCCGATTTTCGCTAAAATATCATGCTTATAATTTTCGGTCACCGTCGTTTTTAACGCGTCGATGGCCGTGTTTCCCGTAATAAAAATCGAATCCGGTTTTTTATTCTCATGGATTAAGTTTTCGTACGCTTTTTTCGTTGGCGCAAAATGAAGATCGGCGATCACACCGGTAAGCTGACGGTTCATTTCTTCCGGAAATGGTGAATATTTATTCCACGTGCGCAACCCGGCTTCGACATGCCCGACAGCGATTTGATTGTAAAACGCCGCGAGGCTGGCGACAAACGTCGTTGTCGTATCCCCGTGCACCAGCACTAAATCCGGCTTCACCTTTTTCATCACGTCATCGAGCCCTTCTAAAGCGCGGACGGTGATATCCGTCAACGTTTGGCGGTCTTTCATAATATTTAAGTCATAATCGGGCTTTATATGGAAAATTTCTAGCACTTGGTCTAGCATTTGCCGATGCTGCGCCGTTACGGTGACAATCGGTTCAATTAGTTCCGAATGTTTTTTCAGCTCCAATACAAGCGGTGCCATTTTAATTGCTTCCGGTCTTGTGCCGAAAATAGTCATTACTTTAATTTTATCTGCCATTACTTTCACCTACAATGTAAAATGTTAGATCCGGTGCAAACTTCATTCCTTACATTATCATAACCTTTCCATTTTCTCAACCATTAGCGCATTCGTTCTCCATAAACTTGAAGGCGTCCCAATAGAAAAATTGGTTCTTCTTTACTGATTAGATAGCTATGAGGGGGACTTGAGTCGGGGAAAGCAAGTTTTTGGTAAAATTTAGGAGGTAGGTTTGGTGCGATCGCGACAACTCCTAAGGTCGAAAGCTTTCCATCATGCTCGAAAAATGATTCATATCCATAGCTTAGCATTCTAGATGGCAAACATGCATTGCTACGCGTATATTTAGAAACGAACAACGCTTCGTAAAAAAAGGACAGCTCCGGAAAACCCCAAGCCATCCCTTTTCATTGGATAAACCGTCCATCATCTTTTCCCATTTAGTATCGTTTTGCGCCCAAGTAACGCGCTTTCCAATAAGAATTATCCAGGCTGCTGATGGTAACGCCAGTGGAAGAGCCGCTATGAATAAATTGTCTATTGCCGATATAAATGCCCGCGTGGGACGGACCGGATTGGCTGGTGTTAAAAAAGACAATGTCGCCAACCGAAGGAGAGGAAACCGGCGTACCGACGTTCCAAATCGTCGCTACCGTGCGCGGCAAAGAAATGCCTTGCTTTTTAAACAAATATACAATCAACCCGCTGCAGTCAAAGCCCACCTCCGGCGTTTGGCCGCCCCAAACGTACGGCTTGCCGAGAAGCTCGGACGCATCGGCGACAAGCTCGATGACATCCAGTTTCCGCTGCGGCGCCTGCCCCGTCAATCGCTCATATGTTTCCGCATCGACAACGCCGGTCGCTTTGAGGCCGGCGCTATTCTGGAATCGCTTCACCGCGTCCGCCGTAATCGCCCCGTAATACCCGGTAATTTCCGGATAGGTAAAATAACCGAGCTGTTTCAATTTCGCTTGCACCTGTTTGACCTGATCGCCTGCCGAGCCGATCGTTAGATAGATGGTCCCTTGCGAAGCAGGCGGATAGGATGGAGCTTGTTTCTTCAGCGCCTCATTGATCTTCGCGATTGTCGCGCCATCAGCCGCGCCGGTCACTGGCAGCTGATATTCTTTTTGAAACTGCCGGACCGCGGTGGCCGTCACCGTTCCGTAATAACCGGTGATCTTTGGATATGTAAAATAACCGAGCTGTTTTAAGTTTTGCTGCAGTTTGCTTACTTCCGCCCCCGCGAGCCGATTTTCAGCACATTGGCTTGAGGCGGTTTGACCGATGTGGCAGACGGATGGCGCATGGCGTTTTGAATCAGCTGCAACGTGCGAGCATCAGCCACCCCGGTTGCGGAAAGCCCGTTTGCCTGCTGGAACCGTTTCACCGCGTCTTGGGTGATTACGCCAAAATAGCCGGTAATCTCCGGGTACTTAAAATAACCAAGAAGTTTTAAGTTTTGCTGCAGCACTTTTACCTCGTTTCCACGCGAGCCGATTTTCATGGCCGCATTGGCAGCGAGGCTTCCTTTCAATTTCGCATATGTAGCATCATCGACAATGCCGGTCGCCGGCAGGCGGACAGATGCTTGAAACGCTTTAACGGCCTGCTCGGTAATCGGTCCAAAATATCCCGTCGCAGTCGGATATGTGAAAAATCCTTTTTCTTTCAAGAGCTGCTGCAGCTCTTTCACTTGCGGCGAACTCATCCCAACCTTCCATTCTGCTGCTTTCCCGTCATCTGGCATCAAAAACAACGCCGAAACGAAAGCGGTCGTTAACACAACATCTCTTGGCCTGATACTCACAGCGATCCCCCTCTTCCTTTCCTGCTTTCATCCCTCGCATCTTTTCTTGAACATTCACAACATCAAACGTCCACGCGCCGATTTCGCTTTACCTCTTTTGCTTTCACGCGGTAAGTAGAATTCGCCATGGTGATCATGTCGAAAAAAAGGAATTGATGTAAAACCAGGCTCCTACATCATACAAAAGAACGACAACCTTCGTAGCTATATTCCCTTTTTCGACACGCATAAAAGCTAAAAATTGACTATACATGTTATTCATCTATAATTCTTATTTACTAGTATAACGGAAATTCCTTCCTAATAGAAGGAGTTTTTTTACTTTCGGAAAAGCAGCTGTAACACCTACGGGACAAAGCAACGAAACAGGGTGATGCTGACGAAATTATCGCCATGCCATGGAAGATGCGTGCCATCAGGGAAAGCATTTGGGGCAACCCAACTACAGCATTTTGTTGTTTTTTCTCGCCGGACACGTATACAAGTAGGAAATGCGCTTATGATCAAAAATATAAATAGACTGCAAGATTTCATAAATCAGCTTTCTTTCCATCGCCAATAGTTCATTGGTATGAACGCGGAGATATTTTTGCTGCAGCTGGTTCCACTCGTAGAGGGTGATTTCAAACTTTTGCCTTTGCAAATCCAGCTTTACGATAAACATATATAATTGATTGACACATTTAAACACAAAATATAATTGAGCATCACTAGAACACATAATCGTACGGAACAGCGTATCCTCTCCTAAAAAGCGATCACGGTTTTCCTCGCTTTTTAAAAACCGCAGCGAATCGGTAAAATTCGTCGGTGCAATCGTTTTCAACCGAATCGAAAACGGATTTTTCATCTCTTTAATAAATATGCGATACGTTTCCTTTTTCCGTTTCGAGCCTTTCCGTTCACGAACCATTAAATCAGCGAGATAAATATTCACCATCATCCCCCTTTTTTTCTAATTATAGTAAATATTTACCCATTTTTACTTATTATACCATGTAACTAGTAAATGAAAAAGATGTCGAACCTTGGGGTAAAGAATGGTTTTGTTCTTTATCGGAACAAATCGGAAAACGGTTATAAACAGAACACAAGTCTCCGCCACGCTTTTCTATCTCTAAGTTATTGATGGATTTTCTGATAGCGTGGTGAATAATGATGGATTTAGGCGAAAGGCTAAAATATTTGCGCAAACAGCAGCACTGGACGCAGGAACAATTAGCGCAATACTTGAATATATCGCGCTCGCAAATTAGCAAATGGGAAAATGGTGACTTGCTTCCCGATGTGCAGTCCCTGCAAAAACTAAGCAACTTGTACAACGTGAGCATCGACTTTTTAATCGGCAGGGATTCTTCCAAAAAGGAGCTGTTGCGCGAGGTAAGACGATGGTACCAAACGGACGATATTAGCGAAAAAACGCTCGATATTATCAATTATTTGAAGCAAAACCCCAACATCGAAGAAGCGATTTATTCGCTGGCACAATTGCCAAACAAAAAACGAAAACATGCTGAAGTAATGATTTCCACCATCATCAAAGAGTTTTCCAACGCCATCAAATAAAGAAGGGCGTTCCCATATCATTTTTTCTGGCCGCGCATTGCTATGTCTGCAGAAAAAAAGCGCTAACATAATCGTGCTAGCGCCATCGTTGGGGACTTTTTGGGGAAAATATATTCTTTTTCTCTTGGGGACAATGATTTGGAAAGGAAAACATGGGGAAATACAGAGGAAATTCAGGCGTGCTCGAACCATTCATTCACTTTGCTGGTGCCGATAAAGCGGACAGATTCCGCTACTACCTCAGTGACATAGACACGCTGTCCGTCTTTGTTTTCATAGTTTCGCGTTTGGACCCGTCCCGTCACCGCAATCATCGAGCCTTTTCGGCAATAATTGGCCGTGTTTTCTGCTGTCTTTCGCCAAAGGACGCACGGGACGAAATCAGTATCTACCCTCCCTTCTGCATTGCGGAAATTTCTTGCTACTGCTAACGTAATGTTAGCGACTGCTGCTCCATCGGCGGTATAGCGAAGTTCCGGATCTTTCGTTAACCGGCCGACGAGCACCACTTGATTAATCATGTTTCTCCACATCTCCCCCTTCATTTCCTTGCATTTTCATCATAAATGACATCGATTCCCATCGTAAAATGGCGATTTTTGAATTTTTACATGATATTTATTGGTACAATAATGACTAGCATCTGTACAAAGAAAAGAAACCGGCCAGCAAAATTAAATTTTGGCATGCTTTCACGAAAAATGGCAGTGGTGATATTTTTGTTCATGACACCATTTTATGGACATAACCCATTTCATTTTCCTGTATAAAATAGTAAATGGAGGACAGACATACGATCCGTTTTCCTTTTGCGATGGGAATATGCTATAATTTCTACAAGACAATGCTGACGAGGTGGATGGAATGAAAACCTTCAAGCTTGTGGGGCTCTCGGTCGTTCATGACGATTCGGACCCGCAGGATATTCCGTTTATTGATGGCCTAATTATTAATAAAGAAGACGGAAAAAACCGCTGGCTCGTGGAAGCCTATTTAGACCAACAGTATGAACCCATTTTTGCGGATTTGCAGCACAAAGAAGATGAATTTCGTCTGCAAGTGACGATTACCAATCGCAGCAATGATCCGGCCAATATGCTCGTCACTGTTCGTTCCATCACAAGAATGAACAACCATATCAGCGTGCTGATGGAGGGATTCATCGTTCCAAGCAGAACGCACTTGGCGGAAGTCGTACTAGCGGGTCTTGTCAAAAAGGGGCTGCAAGGCGAGGCGTTATTGAAAGAATTTAAACATCAGCTAGACGAACGTCGCGGGATCAAAAGTAAAAATAATGAAGAAACAGTAAAGGGCTAGAAAAACGCTTCTAGCCCTTTTCTTTATTGTACGGAAACGAGCCGGGCGATCAGCACATAGCGCTGCTTTGCCTTTCCGAAAAAATGAAATGGATAGCAGGTCGTCATCGTTAACGTTGGGCGCGGTTTTTCGACCAAGACCGTCCGGTCATGTTGATCAACAATGCGCACTTTCGTTACGCGATAAATAAATTGTTTGCTTGCTGTCTTCACCATTAATTCGTCACCAATGCCGATTTGCCCTAACTGCCGAAATACGGTATCGCGATGGCCCGATAGAACCATATTGTGCGGTTCCCCCGGCAGAGCGCTTTTTGGATAGTGGCCGATACCTTTTCGCAGCTGCTGTTCCGTCACCCCGTGGTAAATCGGGATCGATACGCTCAGTTTCGGAATAAACAGCGTGCCGATTTGCTCTCCGATCTTCGGCTTTGCCGGCAGCGCCGCCTGCTGCGGCCGGGACGCCTGCCGGGACGCTGGTTTTTTACCTTCCGCTTCTACATTTTGTACGGCATGATATCCCATCCAGTAGCAATAACCGTTCCAAAGCGCCATCCCCAAGCCGGCCACAATACATACAGCTGCAACGTACGTCTTCGCGCGACGAAACACTCGTTTTCACTCCGTCAATTTCTTTTTGCTGCTCCAATAAACGTAAAAGCCAAACAAAGCGAGGAGAACACCGGAAAGCGTACGGGCAAGATACGGAGAAGCGGTATCCGGCATTTTTTCGCCATACATCGTTTCTTTCATTTCACTTGCTAATTCCCCTGCTGCTATCCATCTTTCCCCCGCCCGCACGACATAGCCGGAAGTAAACATTTCTTTCGACAACCGCACATCAGAAAGCAATTCCCCTGCTTCGTTATATAGTTCGACCAATAACTCGCGTCCTTCCGGCATGTTTGCCGTTGCCAGCTCATGGTAAGAGATTTTCTGTTTTTTCCCGTTTTCCTCCAAATAAAATGCTGCTTTCATTTGCAAAGTAGACAATACGTCTTCCCAAATGGAAAGCAGCTGCCGGCGCTGCGTTTCTGTCAGCTGTGTCACATCTTCTACTTGCAGAAACGGTTGCAGACGGCGGTCTAGTTCGGCTAACTGCTGCCCTACATGCGGATTTGGCAGCGAGGCAATATGGTCAAACAGACGTTTTGCTTCGCTTTCAGTAAAACCAATCGCGCCAAGCATATCGTTAATTTGCTGCATCTTTTCGTTATGGCGCAAATAAAAACGGACCGCTGTATCCAAATCTTCGATAAACGTATAATCTTGCATCGTTTCCCCAAACTGCCCGAGCAGCGCCTCCAGCTCTTCTTGCGTCAGTTGGTGCTTCTTGAGCAAGCGCTGCATGTTTTCTTCCGTAATCGGCGTGCCAAGCCATTGTTTTAATTCCTCCATGCTTTGAAAATCAGCCACCGTCATCTTGTACTTGTCCAAATAATTCAGCAAATCGCTCATCGACCAGCCTATGCTTTCGATGTACTGTTCCAGTTCTTGTTTTTGAATTTGGGCAAATGCGCGCGTCCCATTGGAAGCAATGATAAACAGAGAACAAACAATCATGGCGGACAACCAGCGCTTCAATACCATTTCCTCCCTTCCATTGCATCAAGTAAGATACATTGGTAGTATTTTCCGAAGGGCGGCGTCTTATGTATAAAAAAGAAGCGGAAACGAATCTGTTTTGTTCGTTTCCGCTTCCTATGTATTCTGCTTCTTATTTGACGCTGTTTCCGACGGGTAATTCTTGAAAATACGCCTCATACAGCGCGCGCACCGCATTGGTAACGACTTCCTCTTTGACGCCAAACATCATGCTTACTTCCGATGAGCCTTGGTTAATCATCTCTAAGTTAATGTTGGCCTTCGCCAGCGCCGTCGTCGCTTTTGCTGCCATTCCAACGGTGCGCTCCATGCCTTCGCCGACCACCATAATAAGCGCAAGCCCGTATTCCACATTTACTTCATCGACTTCCAATTCCGTTTGAATGCGGTCTAAAATACGCTTTTCTTTCTCCCCTTCCAGTTGGCTGGCGCGTAAAATCACCGACATATTGTCGATGCCGGAAGGAGTATGTTCGTAGGAGATTCCTTCATCCTCTAAAATCTGCAGCACCCGGCGGCCAAATCCGATTTCCCGGTTCATTAAATATTTGCTAATGTTAATGCTGCAAAATCCCGTATCGCTGGCAATGCCGGCAATCGGCTCTTCCTGATGGTTGCGTTTGGCGACAATCCAAGTGCCTGGGGCCGCAGGATTATTCGTATTTTTGACGCAAACCGGAATTCCCGCGCGGTACACCGGCTCCAGCGCTTCATCATGAAACACGGAAAACCCAGAGTAGGAAAGTTCGCGCATTTCACGATAAGTAATTTCTTTCAACTTGCGCGGATTGGCAATAATCGAAGGGTTGACGCAATAAATCGAATCGACGTCGGTAAAATTTTCATACACATCCGCTTTTACCCCTGCTGCGACAATCGAGCCGCTAATATCGGAGCCACCGCGCGGAAATGTCACGATATGCCCGTCGAGCGAGTAACCAAAAAACCCTGGGATCACTAACACCCCGCGCCGGTTGCGCAACTGATACAACTTTTCATATGACTCCGGCAAAATTTGCGCATTGCCCGGTTCATCCGTAACGAAAATTCCCGCCTCCCGGGGACTGACATAGCTCGCTTCAAGCCCGGTTTCCTGTAAATACAGCGCCATCAACCGTGCGTTATGATCCTCCCCGCTCGCTTTGATCGCATCCATCAAGCGGCATGGCTCATTGCGGTACTCGCTGATTTTCCAACGCAGATCGTCTTGGAGTTCCGCTAAAAATTCCTCTGCTGGCAATTCGAGCTCATTCGCGATTTCCGCATACCGTTTTACGATCTCGTCAAGCACCTCATCGTACGCTTTCCCGTCGATCGCCGCCTGTGCCAGCTGAATAAGCATATCGGTCACTTTCACATCATCTTTAAACCGTTTCCCCGGTGCCGATACGATCACAATGCGGCGCTCAACATCGGAGCTGACAATATCCGCCACTTTGCGAAACTGCGTGGCGCTTGCGACAGAACTTCCACCGAACTTTGCTACTTTCATGTCCATAACCCTTTCTGTTCGAAAATCCCCTTATATTTGTTTATCATACCACACTTTTTTATGGGCGGTGTCATTATTTTTTCGGAATTCTGACAAAAAAATTACTCCGCTTCCTTTTGTGCAACATTTCCGGCCCGGACATTGGCAATGCCTTCTTTACACACACCGTACGGAAGCCAGGAGCATTTGGCGCATAAGTAATCTAAATCGTCAGGACGCACCTTTTGTGCGGTGAGCCTCACTAGTTCCGATTTTAAGTAAACCCCGTTTTCTTCAATGCCTAAATGGCGGATTACTTTTTGGTCCATGAAGGTCACATGTTTATTGGAATTCGGATCGGCTTGGCACGCCGTTTCTCCATGGTGTGGACATGCCATGCACGCATCATCCAGAGCAGCGACGACTTGAATTGGAAAGTCTTGCTCTTCATCGCGAATTTTCGTCACGACTTCCCACATCTTTTCCACAAACGATGGGCTATATCCCATTCCGCGAAATCCGTGCACACATAATAAATGATGTCCCCGTAAGCGCAGCGGCTTCATCGCTTCTCTCCTCCCCTTTTTCCATAATTCCATCTTACTTGAAGAAGCGCCGTCCTACAACATGGACATTGACGGACGTGAAGAAGACATGGCATCCTTGAAATATACAAATAAACAACATAGAAAGGAACTAACCGCCATGACGAAAAAAGAAGCGGCTCATATCTTATCGGTTTTGCTTCATGAACTAACGAAACATTGGACGAAAGAAAAAATCCATTCTGATGTGCTCGAAACGATTATGAAATTGCGAATTCAGTCTGCGGACGAACAGGAATATATACATGGACTGCTGATGAACGTCACCTTCGCAACGGAATCGGCGCACGCACTGCAACAAATATTCGGTGCGATGCTCGAGAAACAATCGCTTTTTTCCCCGAAAGCGGTGGAAAACATGTTCAACGAAGCGCAAGCGAACATCCGCGATCATCTATTAGAACTCACAGACCGTTACCGTGAACATTTCAAACAAACTGTGGACCGGACGGAACGCAAAGAGCAGCTCGAACGTTCTTACAGCGCGCTTCTGATTGTCAATCGCATCCAAACAGATTTTTTATTTCAGTTTATCCAAGAACATAACCAAGAAGTGGCGCGACAATTTTTCAACGCCAATCCGAGCGATGTGCTGGAAGCGTTCCATCATTTAAGCAGCGTATATGCAAGCCGCTGGCTGGAAGGACTCGAACTGCATTACTAGATGCATAATTTTCATTTTTATAGAATTTTAAATAATTCAAAATTTTATTTTGACAAAATTGTCATATAATGCTAACCTAATCACTGGGAGGAATTTTTCACTTTTCTATAATGTATACGCTTTTTTGTAAGCGTATATAAAAAAGATACAAAGGGGGAAACTTGGATGATTTACGCTCAACCTGGGCAGCCTGGTTCACTTGTCACTTTCAAAAAACGCTATGAAAATTTCATCGGCGGCAAATGGGTCCCACCAGTTGATGGAGAGTATTTTGAAAATATTTCTCCTGTGACGGGGCAAGCTTACTGCGAAGTACCACGCTCCAAAGCCGCTGATATCGAGCTTGCGTTGGATGCTGCTCATGCTGCAAAAGATGCATGGGGCCGTACTTCCCCTGCCGAGCGCGCGCGAATCCTCAACAAAATTGCCGACCGCATGGAAGAAAATTTGGAAATGCTCGCAGTCGTGGAAACATGGGAAAACGGCAAGCCGATTCGCGAAACGTTGAATGCAGACATCCCGCTTGCCATCGATCATTTCCGTTATTTCGCCGGCTGCATCCGTGCGGAAGAAGGCACTTTAGCAGAAATCGACCATAATACAGTTGCCTATCACTTTAAAGAGCCGCTCGGCGTTGTCGGACAAATCATTCCATGGAACTTCCCGCTTTTAATGGCAGCATGGAAACTGGCGCCGGCGTTAGCCGCTGGAAACTGCGTTGTCTTAAAACCTGCTGAACAAACACCGACTTCGATCCTCGTACTGATGGAACTCATTCAAGACTTACTTCCTCCAGGTGTCGTCAACATCGTCAACGGATTTGGTTTAGAAGCCGGAAAACCGCTTGCCTCCAACCCTCGCGTCGCTAAAGTGGCGTTCACCGGTGAAACAACAACGGGACGACTCATCATGCAATACGCATCGCAAAACATTATTCCAGTAACATTGGAGCTTGGCGGAAAATCGCCAAACATTTTCTTCGAAGACGTAGCGGCAAAAGATGATGAATTTTTCGATAAAGCCATTGAAGGCTTTACGCTTTTCGCTTTAAACCAAGGAGAAGTATGTACATGCCCTTCCCGCGCTCTCATTCAAGAATCGATTTACGACAAATTTATGGAACGCGCGTTAGAGCGTGTGAAACAAATTAAACAAGGCAATCCGCTCGATACGGAAACGATGATTGGAGCGCAAGCGTCTTCGGAGCAATTGGAAAAAATCCTTTCCTATATTGACATTGGCAAACAGGAAGGGGCTGAACTGCTCATCGGCGGCGAACGCAACTACTTAGAAGGCGACTTAAAAAATGGCTATTACGTCAAACCGACGGTTTTCAAAGGCCATAATAAAATGCGCATTTTCCAAGAAGAAATTTTCGGGCCAGTCGTCGCTGTCACCACATTTAAAGATAAGGACGAGGCGCTTGCGATTGCTAATGACACATTGTATGGCTTAGGCGCCGGTGTCTGGACGCGCGACATTAATACCGCCTACCGCTTCGGACGCGGCATCCAGGCAGGACGCGTCTGGACGAACTGCTACCACATCTATCCTGCACACGCTGCATTCGGCGGCTACAAAATGTCCGGATTCGGCCGCGAAACACATAAAATGATGCTCGAACATTATCAACAAACGAAAAACTTGCTCGTCAGCTACTCGCCGAAAAAACTAGGACTGTTCTAATCATGCAGGCAGCGCACCATCCGCGCTGCCTTTTCTGCCTATCCATATTCCTGCAGGGAGGGATTGTCATGAACATGAATGAGGAGCCAAAAGTGATTGCGACCGATGCCGCGCTTGCCCTGATTGAAAAATTAAAAGCAAAGTACGGGCCGCTTATGTTTCACCAATCCGGCGGCTGCTGCGACGGCAGTTCGCCGATGTGCTACCCGCAAGGAGAGCTGATCGTCGGCGATTCCGATGTGCTGCTTGGCGAAATCGGCGGCTGCCCGTTTTACATTTCCAAGGCGCAATACGAATATTGGAAGCACACCCAGCTGATTATCGACGTCGTGCCCGGACGCGGCGGCATGTTTTCGCTTGAAGGGCCGGAAGGCGTCCGCTTTCTCACCCGCTCGCGAGTGTTTGGCAGCGGATCTTGATGGTTGGCGAACCACCCCCTTCCCCTTAGCAAATCATCTTGCTCTTCGGCTTCCGTGGCCGCACAGCCATACAATGTGCGGACTCCTCCAGCGGTGGTGGTGCGGTTCTCCATCACGCATCAGCTTGCCTCCGATAGTCGAAAAATTTCCTAATTCCTTGTCGGTCAAACGATCAAGCAGAACGCATCTATTTGCCGCCGTCTTTCCTCGTTTCGCAGCACAAAAAAAACCGCCGCAGAGAGCTAGCTCTGCGGCAGTTTTTCGTTTTTCGCCGTTTCTTGCAATTGCCGGCGGTCAGACAGTGTGATTTTCTTCAGCCCAAATACAAGCACTGTTCCGCCAATGACAAAAATAAGTCCAAATAGGAAAACAGATTGAAGTGAATCCACAAGCGACTGTTTTAAAATCGGCACAAACGTTTCCCGCATTTGCGGCGGTATTTTCGCCAGCGCTTCCGGGCTAAGCAAAACGGAATAAAGCCCTTGCGGATCATCATGAATCATATGGGCAAACCGGTCCACCATTCCTTTTGCTTGTGCAGGAAGCGACCGAAGCATTGGCATGAGACGGTCATCTAGCAGCTGGCTCGACCGATGGTTCATAATCGCCCCTAACACCGTCATACCGAACGTTCCGCCGATCGCACGGAAAAACTGGCTGGAGGAGGTGACGACGCCAAGCTCCGACTTTGGAAAACTTTCTTGCAAAGCCAGCGTTAAAATCGGCATCACTAACCCCATTCCAATCCCTAGAATAATCATATACAACGTGGCGGTGAATTGGGACGTATCCACGTCCATTGTGCTTAATAAACCGAACCCTGCCGCCATCACGACCATGCCAATGAACAGCTGTGATTTTACACCAATTTTATAAACCATTCGGCCACCAACGATGCTTCCGATAATCATCGTAATCATCATCGGCGTCATAATCGTGCCGGACTGGGTTGCACTTACTCCGACAACCCCTTGCATAAAAAACGGAACGAACATAATCGCACCAAACATGCCGACACTCATTAAAAAGCCAATTCCATTTAACACGGTAAACGTACGGTGTTTAAATAAATGCATCGGCAAAATCGGTTCTTCCGCTTTCCTCTCTACGAATACAAACAGCGTTAAAAAGACGAGTGCCACCGCAAACAAGGTAATGATTTGCCATGATGTCCATTCATACTTATCCCCGCCAAACGTTAACGCTAAAAGCAAGCTAACCACGCCGACAACCATCGTGAACATCCCGGCAAGATCAAACTTCACTGGTCCTTCCGCTTTATATTTGCTCAATCCCATCGCAATAAAAATCGTTGCCAAAATCCCGACAGGAAGATTAATATAAAATACCCAGCGCCAATTCAAATGGTCGACGATAAATCCCCCGATTTGCGGACCTATGACAGAGGCAAGACCATATAATCCACCAAAAACCCCTTGCCATTTCGCACGCTCTTTTCCGGTAAACACATCTCCGATGACAACCATGGCCATAGGCATCATAATTCCCCCGCCGATTCCTTGCAGTCCTCGGTAAATGATGAGCTCTGTCATGTCATTTGCCATGCCGCAAAGGGCAGAGCCAACCATAAAAATGACGAGTCCTGTCACATAAATGACTCGCCTGCCTAATAAATCCGCAAGCTTGCCGGCAATCGGCACAACCGTTGTCGATGTCAACATATACGCGGTCGTCAGCCATGTCATTAAACTTAATCCGCCAAGCTCCCCAACGATGCGCGGCATCGCCGTTCCGACGATCGTTCCGTCTAACGCGCCAAACAGCATGGCAATGATAAGACCCGTAATTAATATATTCCGATGTCGAATGGTGCTAGTTGGCATTTCTAATGCTTTTTCCATTTACTTCTCTCCCATCTATTATTCGTTTTCCGATATTGTTCAATATCCTTTCTTAATGCGGCCAAATCATCCGCAAGCAGCGGAAGATGCCGGTTCTCGATATATAATAAAATCCCTTGCACGACATATTCCCTCGGCGCCGACTCTTCATTCATTAATTCTGCTTCTAACGTATCCAGCGCAGCATGAAGCTCGTGCTGTATCTTTTTATCGAGCGAAAGCGATAGAATCTTTTTTTGCATATGGGCAATGCGGTCGCTAATCTTTTCTTGCAATACACACCGCTCTTTTTCTTCCATTTTGATCAGCGGCTCTACCATTTCTTTGTCTAAAATCGGCGCTTCTTCATGAGAAAAACTCGCAATGATCGCATCCAAACGCCGCACGAGAAAACGCGCCACTTCTTCGGCATGCAGCTTGCCTGGCCGCAAAAAGAAGCAAAACATATATTGGCGAATCATGCCGTTGAGCATCGTCGCCACATCAAACACGTACCGCTCTACCTCTGTTCCATATACTTCGATGAGGCGGTCGCAATACCACGAAAAGATATAAGCACGCTGCTTCAATAAATAAAGGTGAATATCGCTGCTAATTTTTGGGATTTGTTCGGTCATCATCATTTGCAAAAATTCTTTATGCTCATGCATATTCGCAAAATGCGCAGCGATTTGTTGAATAAACCGCTCTTTTTCCGAACCGCTATCCTGTGGAATGACGGTGAAACTTTCCATCATTTTTTCAAAATGGTGCTGAATGATGGCAAGCATCAAATCTTCTTTGGACGAAAAGTGATGATAAAATGCTCCTTTCGAAATACCCCAGGCATCGACAATATCTTGAATCGATGTAGAGTAATACCCTTTTTCCGCAAATAATTTCATAGCTGTTTCAATAAACTGGACTTTACGTTCATCGGCCATTCCTTTTTTCATCTCCTAGATAGAGGAAATTTCACGAGGGCATGCATTTTGTAGCATATGCTTATATACAGACAGTTGCGAGCGCGGTTTGACGAGCTCGACGTGCACCCCATGTTTTCGCAACGCCTCCACTACACGTTCAAAGCGAATGGGTTTGTTACATTTGTCCATTGAAAGGCACCTCGATTCCTATGCCGCAAATTTGACCGAATGGTCACCGACATCACAAACACCATTATAAGCACCTTTTTATTTTTTATCAACAATTATGTTCACAAAAAAATGACCATATCGTCAAATTTTTGTTGACTTAATAGTCAAAAAAAAAATAATAAAAATCGTCCATTTGCTTTTTTGTCTTTCTTCTTTGCTGCTGCCTTCCCTGCCGATCCTTTCGACGATGAGGCAGGCTTCACCGCGGATGATGGTTTCACAAACCAAAGCTGCTTATTGATGAAGCCCACGATTCCTAATAGCTGAATAGAAAGCGTTTTTTCACTGCCTATCAAACTGCTATTTTTTGAATGTATCCACTTTCATTTCTTTTCTGCTATGTTGCCGTCCTGCCTTACAAGGTGTTGGAGCTGGTTTTTCACGTTGCCATTACAAATACCTCCGTGATAACAAATCACAGATTCTATATCTAAGTCCAAAAATTTTTCCAATGAACGAAGCGCTGTATTCATATCTAGCGTGGTTCGCTGAACCGGTCCGTGCAAAGAGCCATTTAAACATATCATTGCATCCCCGGCAACAAGGATTTTACTTTGTTTTAAATACAGACTAATATGTCCTGGAGTATGCCCAGGCGTAAAAATAACACGAATCCCCCCGCAATAAGGAAGCTCTTGGCCGTCATCCACCGTCTTGTCAACTTTCACTTTCGGAGGATTCTGATATAAAATCCGCATTTCTTCCGGAAGAGACACCCATTCTTCTTTACTCATGCGGTTGGGGTCTGTTTTGATCAGAGGCAAATCCCCCTCAATATATGGTTTGTCAAGCTCGTGTGCATACACTTCAATGCGGTTATTGGATTCTTTTCGTATTTCAGGAAGACTCCCTATGTGATCCAAATCCTGATGCGTCAGAATGACTGCTTTCAATTTATCAAAGGAGACGCCGACCTCACTCATGGCAGCACGTATTTGTTCCAATTGCCCAGGCATGCCGGCATCAATTAAAACGGCGGTTTCATCATCCCAAACCAGCGTAGGATTTAAAACAAAACCTTGAACTTTTAATTCAAGCATGGCCACTCCATTCGAAATCTTCATGGAATCCTCTCCCTTAATGAATAATATTAATATTAGTTTTGATGCTAAACATTTCGTAATATATTATTTACCATAGTTCTAAACAAAATGTAAATAAATAAAAGTTTTATAATATCATAAAAAAATATATTTGTCAATAAATATGGCATGATTTCATTGCTCTTATATGGTTCTATCGTTGGATAAAACAAGCAATCTGCTACTAACACCTTCCTGTACCGATTGTTAAAATCTCACAAGCCTTATGCGCCATATTACCATTAACAAGCCAATGGATGCGGTGCCATCAGAAGAATGTTTTTTCGCCTGATTATAATAAAAAAACGACCGTTTTCGTTGCATTCTTTTCCGCAACGAACGGTCGCATTTTGCTTCCGATTATTCATCAAGCGCTTGTTTCGCTAACGCAAGTGCACCGCAAATTCCAGCGTTATCCCCTAATCCAGGCAGGACGATATACTCGTCTATTTTTTGTAAAATCGCCTCGTGTTGTACGTATCCGTTGAGAAACTCCATGACATGATGACGAATGTTGGGCAACAGCTGTTTTTGCTTCATGACACCGCCGCCGATAATGACTTTCTCCGGCGATAAAATTAAGATATAATTGGCAATCGCCTGCGCTAAATAAAACGCTTCTAACTCCCATACTTCCGAGCGATCGGCCAGCTCCGCGCCTTTTTTCCCCCAGCGCTTTTCAATCGCCGGTCCGGACGCCATTCCTTCTAAACAATCTCCATGATATGGGCAAACACCGGCAAATGTGTCTTCCGGATGACGGCGAATAAGAATATGTCCCATTTCCGGATGCATAAGACCATGGAGCAGGTTCCCTTCAACAATCGCCCCGACGCCGATTCCGGTTCCAACCGTAATATAAATGCAGCTTCGCATCCCTTTTGCGGCACCCCAGCGCCGTTCACCGAGCGCTGCCGCATTCACATCCGTGTCAAATCCGATCGGCACTTGGAAATGCCGTTTCATTTCACCGACAAAATTAAAATTCACCCATTTTTGTTTCGGTGTGCTTGTAATATAGCCATATGTCGCACTATCGGGATGCAAATCAATCGGACCAAAGGAACCGATGCCGATCGCCTCTAATTCATATCGGCTAAAAAAATCGACGACATGGCGCATCGTTTCTTCTGGTGTCGTCGTTGGAAATGTCACTCTCTCTTTTATATTTCCGTCACGATCCCCGACAGCGCATACAAATTTCGTGCCGCCTGCTTCAATCGCCCCAAGATACACGCATTTCTCCCCGCTTTCGTCTCTATGATTTCCGATTTCATTGTATCATAAAATTGACAGACAAGCGGGGGCGAACTTTGCAAATAATGCCTTGTTCAAGCAATTAGATGCAGACATTCTAGAAACTAATTTAAATAACGGAGAAGCCTTCCTTCAATAACGTCGAATGATTAGTTTTACCGGAGAGGAGGACTCCCCTTGTTTTTTCTGATTCATTTTTCATGAAATAGCATCAAAAAAGACAAATAGATTTATGCTCCTGGACAAATTTCCGTCGCTTTTCCCCATGTCTACATCGTATACCCTTGGATTTATCTAAATGCGCTATTTTTTGTGCCTCTGATAAGCCATCCATTAGACCATTCATCAAGCCTGCGCCGGTCTTCTCGGCTGGCCGCCTCCCTGCCTGTGGCAGTCCGGCTGGAGCCTCCAAAGCCCGACGCTCGGTTCATTCCAAGAAGCCGCAGTGCAAGCGAACTCCTTCTACAGCCATGTGAATCCATCTCAAGGAAGCTCATCGCATCGATGCGTGACAGACAACAAAAAAACATTCATTTCTACGACGATATTGACAGTAAATAAATATGGTGATATGATTACGAACATAAAACATACTAATCCAATATGATTTATATGTTTTAGATCAGTATAGTAGAAAGGAGCAAACTATATGAGCAAAGTAGTCATTATCAACGGAAGTCCTTCTTTAACATCAAGACTTAATGGAATGATTCAATACGTAGAACAACGGCTATTACAAGCGGGTATTGAAATCGAACACATCCAAGTCGCGGAATTGCCCTCGGAAGATTTAATCAAAGCGAAATTCGATAGTGAAGCCATTCTGCACGCTAACAAAAAAGTGGAAGAAGCAGAAGGCATCATCATCGCAAGTCCAGTGTATAAAGCGGCGTATACAGGAGTATTGAAGGCATATCTTGATTTACTTCCACAAAAAGGTTTGTTAGGAAAAATCATTCTTCCGCTGTTTATCGGAGGCACAATTGCTCACCTTTTGTCTATTGACTATGCATTGAAACCTGTGCTGTCCGCATTGGGAGGCAGATACATTCTTGGGGGAGTGTATGCGGTTGATACTTGGATAACCCGAAATGAACAAGAAGGTTATAGTCTATCAGAAGATCTGCTCCATAGATTGGATGAAGCAGTTGCGGAATTTGCTGATTTAATCAATCGAAGAAACTGATTATCGATAGACAGAATCACATAAAGTTTATGTTATATAAATCTTCATTCTTTATTCGACTAAGAGGGAAATATTTTTTCAGAATTTATTTATAATATTTTAATTTAAAATTTTAACAAAAATTGATTAATGGGGATGAGGAGAAATGACTACAGAAAAAATTAGTAGATCTTTTAATTTTGATACCATTGCGTTACATGGGGGACAGGATATTGATCCAACTACTCGTTCCAGAGCGGTACCAATTTATCAAACTACCTCTTATGTATTCGATGATGCAGACTATGCAAATGAGCTTTTTCAAATGCAAAAAGAAGGATACATATATTCGCGAAATGCCAATCCAACAAATACAGTTTTGGAAAAACGCTTAGCACAATTAGAGGGCGGGAGCGGAGCATTTGCGGTATCTTCTGGACAGGCAGCTATTACAATAGCGTTAAATACGTTGGCAAAAGCAGGTGATGAAATCGTTGCTACAAACGCCTTATATGGCGGCACATATAACCTTTTTGCGAACACCTTTCAACGTTTCGGTATTAAGGTTCATTTTGTTGACGGCCATGATCTTGATGCTGTGGAAGCAGCAATCAATGAAAAGACAAAAGCGTTATTTACCGAAACAATTGGAAATCCTAGTCTGCAAATTGCTGATTTGAAAAATCTCAGCAGGATTGCACATAAACACGGAATTCCGTTAGTCGTTGATAATACTTTCACTACACCATACTTAGAGAAACCGTTTGACTTCGGAGCAGATATTATTGTTCATTCGCTTACTAAATTTATAGGAGGCCATGGAACATCTATCGGCGGTGCCATTGTCGATTCTGGGAGATTCCCATGGAATAACGGCAGGTTTCCAGAATTCACAGAAAAAAAACCTTATTTGAATCATCACTCTTTTCTGGAGTTAGCTAAAGAAAATGCTTTTATTGCAAAAGCTCGATTCGAGCTTGGTCATGATTTAGGAGCATCATTATCACCTTTTAACAGCTGGTTATTTATACAAGGATTGGAGTCACTTTCACTAAGAATCGAAAAGCATGTAAGCAACACCTTAAAAGTGGCGGAATATTTATCCCAACATGAACAAGTGGAATGGGTAAATTATCCATCATTAAAAGATAATCCACAATTCGAACTTTCAAAAATATACCTTCCTAAGGGAGCTGGATCCATCTTAACTTTCGGAATAAAGGGAGGATTAGAAGCAGCTAAAACATTTATAAATTCAGTCAAGCTTCTCTCCCATGTCGCTAATGTAGGCGATTCTAAATCATTGGTTATTCACCCGGCAACTACCACCCACTCGCGCTTACTTCCAGAAGAGCAACTTCAGGCAGGTGTCACTCCAGAGCAGATTCGTTTATCAGTTGGATTAGAAGACGCTAACGATATTATCGCCGATATTGAACAGGCACTTTCAGTAGTACGTACAAAACATTTTTGATGATGTAGATAGCAGATTGACCATTCTTTGGCAATCTGCATTTTTCTATATCAACGCAAAGGAGGCGATACAATGGACTTAAGAACAATAAAGACATTTAAAACTGTTGTAAAATATGGGAGTTTCCAACGAGCAGCAGAAGAATTAAACTATGCTCAATCAACTATTACTACTCATATTAAAAACTTAGAAGCTGAGTTAGGTGTTACTTTGCTTAAAAGAGGCAAAACATTGCAGCTTACAGAAGCAGGAAGATTGTTAAGCGAAAAAGGAGAATTCCTCTTAAAAGGCTTTGAAAATCTCCAAAGTTTACTGAAAGAATTAGTACAAGGTGAATCCGGAATAATTAGAATCGGTGTAATGGAACCAACAGCAAGCTATCGATTGCCACCCCTATTAGCCTCTTTCAGAAAAAAATATCCAAAAATTCAATTAAACATTCAAATTCATAGCAGCAAGTCTTTGGTTGATATGGTAATGAATGATGAAGTTGACTTAGCTATTTGTACGGCTCCTGAAATGGCTACAAATACAGTCTTTGATCCGTTGTTTTCAGAAGAAGTGGTACTGTTAGTCCCAGTTGAACATCATCTTAGTCAAAAAGAAATCATTTATTTAGAAGATTTAAAAAATGAACAACTACTAATGACTAGTTCCTCGTGTCCCTTCCGTAATAATCTGGAAAAGAAAATGATTGAATTAGGTATTAATCCTGTCTACGGAATTGAAATAAGCAATATGCTTGCCTTAAAACATTATGTTCAATCTGCTTTAGGAATAGCAGTAGTTCCCCGGATAACAGTAAAAAACCCTCCTAAAGGCACTGTTATAAAACCAATTGCCGATTTTCATAAAGGGTTAACAGTAGGAATACTGAGAAATTCTGAAAGGTTCTACAATAATAAATCAATTGAAAGATTGATTGAGATTCTATATATGAATTTGGCAAGCGACCATGAAAAAAAAGACTTATAAATTTCTCTTCATTTTTTTTGAACGATTTCTTCTATTTTTTCAATTATACAAATGATCAAAATGGAGTTATAGTATTTAATAAATACTAATCATATGTATTTACTCGGATATAAAACGTAAAAAAGGAGGTTAGATCAGCTAAATGATCATTGCTTTAGTATTAGATCAAGATGAAAATATTTTGCCCATCATTGATGGAACAATTATCAGAATCTATGACACAGAATCAGGAAAGTATCAAGATTATCCCAATCCAGCTCTTCATTTGAAAGAAGGACGACGTGGAGCGGTTTTGCGTTTTGCACAAGAAAAAGGAGCAACAGTTTTCGCTTCCCCTCCTAAAACTTTTTGCGAGCTTTCATATGCGAAAGCTCAGGAAAATAATATTCAATTTTGTCAACTCCATGGACAAATAAAGTTCCATACTTTTCAGGAACTCTTAAACAATGGAAAAGTTCTTATAAAAAATCACCTTCCAGCCCAAGAAATTGTACCAAGCTAGCTATTGGATGAGAAACAATAAAATGCCGACCAACATGGGGGGAAAAGAATATGCTCGAAACGAGTGGTGTAGAGCTAAGTATTCATCAATTGGAGAAATCCTTTGGTCATTTAAACGTTTTACGTAAGATTGATTTACAAATAGCCTCAGGTGAATTTGTTGCTATTGTTGGGAAAAGCGGTTGTGGAAAAAGCACATTACTCAGACTCATTGCCGGACTGGAAAAAGCAACTTCTGGGGAAATTAGACAAAATGGAAAAATTATTAAGGGTTTAAATCCTCAAGCACGAATTATGTTCCAGGAAGCACGTTTACTGCCTTGGAAATCTGTTCTCGAAAATGTCGGAGTAGGACTTGGTCTCCAAAAAGAGTGGAAGCAACGAGCAATTTGGGCATTGAAACAAGTCGGGTTAGAAGAACGGGCTAACGATTGGCCTTCCATTTTATCAGGGGGACAAAAGCAACGAGTTTCGTTAGCAAGAGCTCTAGCAGCTCAACCACAATTGTTATTGCTAGATGAACCTTTAGGAGCTTTGGATGCTTTAACTCGCATGGAGATGCAAACACTTATAGAGGAGATTTGGCAGCAACAAAAATTCACTGCATTATTGGTTACCCATGATGTAAATGAAGCTATTACTTTAGCTGATCGCGTTATTTTAATAGAAAAAGGAACGATAAAAATGGATTTGCCAATTCCCCTCCCAAGACCTCGAAACCGGTCTGATTCAGCTTTTGTTGAATTAGAAGAAAAAGTTTTGGCAAATGTATTGGGAAAAACATCATCTAAAAAGGAAATAGAGAATCTAAAAAGCGCCGTGAATGAATAGCAGGCTGTTTTTGTTAATTGATGAATTGCAGTTTTATGCATCGAAGTAACGCCGAACTATCACAAATAAAAACATTAAATTACATTGGAGGAATGTTACATGGTCGAATTTATCACAATGGCTCCTACATCAGGGGACAGTACACTTGTAGGATTAGTCAATAACTCATCAAAACTGAATAGCTGGACAGGAACAGATGAAAACGCAGAACGTCCCCCTACCTTAGAATATATTAAGGCTATTGCCCAGGCTGCTGAAAAAAGCGGATTCTCGACTCTTTTACTGCCGACCGGTGCAGGATGCCTTGATTCTCTAGCAGTTGCTGCAAATTTAATCGCCCATACAAACAAATTAAAATTCCTATTTGCAATCCGCCCTGGTTTTATTGCACCTACTACCTTTGCCAAACAGTTTGCAACTGTGGATTATTGGTCAGGCGGGAGAGCTCTGGTGAATATTGTTACTGGAGGTTCGCCAATAGAGTTAGCTAGCGAGGGTGATTATTTAGATCATGATACTCGTTATAAGCGGACACGCGAATACATTCAAATATTAAAAAAATTATTTACTGAAGAAAACGTTGACTACCATGGAGAATTTTTTACATTAAAAGGCGCTTCATTATTTCCAAAACCAGTAAAAAAACTACAAATCTACTTTGGAGGGGCATCGGAAATAGCAAAAGAAGTTGCGGCGGAAGAAGCGGATGTTTATATGATGTGGGGGGAAACTCTTGAAAATACAAAACAGAGAATTGAAGAAATGAAACAAAAATCTGCCAAATATAACCGAAAGCTGAGTTATAGTATTTCTTTTCAAGTCATACTAGGGAAAACGGAAGAAGAAGCTTGGGAAAATGCGAACAAGCTAATAAGCAAGGTGTCAGCACCTATATTAGAAAAAAAAGAGGAAATGATTGTTAAAGGAGATTCAGTTGGTGCAAAACGCCTACATCAACTAATGGAAAGCAGTAAAGAAAATAATTTTAAAATTGGTCCAAATTTATGGGCGGGACTGACTCAAGTTTTGTCTGGAAATTCTATTGCCCTTGTGGGTACTCCAGACCAAATAGCTGAACGGATTGTAGAATTTGTGGAATTAGGATTCGATAAAGTGTTGCTGAGAGGCTTTCCGCATTTGGAAACGATTGAACAATTGGGAGAGTTAGTAATTCCGAAAGTGCGAGAAAAACTCGCACAAAAACAGTTTGTTTAATGGCCCTCCATTACACGGAACTCTAGGTGATGTTATAAAACAAAATTGATTGGAGAATAGACAATGAGGTCAATGAAGCTAAGTAAAAATATTCTTTTGATCATTAATTTCCTAGTATTTTCCCTTTTATTAGCATCCTGCGGTAAAACGGAAGAAACGAGCGGGAAAAACAAAGAAATTAATATTGGATATCAAAAAAATGGCACTACATTATTGTTAAAACATAAACAAGAACTTCAAAAAGAGTTAGAAAAAGAAGGATATAAAGTTACATGGTCAGAGTTTAACACCGGAAGTTCTATCCTTGAAGCCTTAAATGCTGGAAGCATTGATTTTGCAGGTGCAGGGGATATACCATCAATATTTGCGCTTGAGAAAGGTAGTAATTTTAAATATATTGCCAGTGAGCCATCGTCCCCGTCTTCAGAGGGAATATTGGTGAGAAAGGATTCTGGAATTAAATCACTTGAAGATTTAAAAGGAAAAAGAATAGCCTTTAATAAGGCTTCGATTGCTCAATATTTATTAACCAAAGCTTTAGAGTCAGTAGGTTTATCTATGGATGATGTGGAGCCGGTGTACCTTAATCCTCCCGAAGCAAGCATTGCTTTTGAACAAGGTGAAGTGGATGCGTGGGTCGTGTGGGATCCTTATATGACGGTTGCTGAAAGCAAAGGGAACATCGTTTTAAAGGATGCGACTGGAATTGTTCCGTATCGCACTTTTTATTTCAGCACTCCTGAAATGGCGAAAAAACATCCTGAAATAGTAAAAAAATTTGTAGAACATTTATCCAATGCAGGAAAACAAATTAATAATGACCCTACAGAAGCTGCCTCGTTGTTGCAAAAAGCAACCAATATCCCGGCAGAAACGTGGGAGAAAGTGTTAAAAAATAAAAAGTCGGATGTTCACTTTATGGATGAAAAAGCTGTGCATGATTTGCAAGCAGAAGCAGATGATTTGTTAAAAATCGGTCTTATCAAAAAACAAGTACAAATCGAAGATCATGTATGGTATCCATAAGGAAAACGGATGAGGAGAGAAAATATCGATGAAAAAAATAAGGAAAATCTACGATCAGATTGCCCCATGGATGGTTCCCATTCTGCTGTTAATTGCTTGGCAGCTATTCTCTGCAATCGGGTGGATTTCAGAAAAAGTATTACCGTCTCCTCTTGAAGTCGTATTAGCGGGGATTGCTTTGACGAAAAATGGAGAGTTATTAACGAATATTGGAGTTAGTTTTACCCGTGCTTTTATTGGATTTGTGATTGGAGGTGGAATTGGATTAATTCTTGGATTATTAAATGGAATCTATCCTGTAGCTGAAAAGTACTTAAATACAACTATTCAAATGTTTCGTAATATTCCGCATTTAGCCTTAATTCCAATCGTTATTTTATGGTTTGGTGTAGGAGAGGAAGCAAAAATTTTTCTCGTAATCATTGGTGTATTTTTCCCAATCTATATTAATACCTACCATGGCGTCATTTCCGTTCCAAAAGATTTAATTGAAATGGGAAAAGTATATGGTCTATCTAAGTGGATCTTGTTTTCGAATGTAATTTTCCCTGGTGCATTACCTTCCATTTTAGTTGGTTTACGTTATGCCCTTGGTGTCATGTGGTTGACACTGATTGTCGCTGAAACCGTGGCGGCAAGTTCTGGAATCGGATATATGGCGATGAATGCCCGTGAATTCATGCAATTGGATGTTGTGGTGTTATCCATATTGTTATATGCCCTACTAGGCAAGCTAGCGGACTCGTTGGCAAAATTTTTGGAACAATATTTTCTTAAATGGAATCCAGCGTATCAGAAAAAGTAAGCATCGAAAGATTATAGGGGGATTGAAGAATGAAAAAAAAGCAAATGAAATTGGGCGTTTTTCTTATGGGAACAGGCCATCATATTGCATCTTGGAGACATCCTCATGTTCAAGCTGATGGATGTGAGGATTTCCGCTTTTTTTGTAAAATAGCTCAAATAGCAGAAAAAGGAAAATTAGATATGTTATTTTTAAGCGACGGGTTATCTTTTAATGAACTTTCGCATCCGGCTGAATTAGTGAGATTTGAACCTATTACTTTATTGGCTGCGCTGTCTGTTGTCACATCCCATATTGGGCTGGCAGCAACGGCGACGACCACCTATAACGAACCCTTCCATATTGCGAGAAAATTTTCTTCTCTAGATCATTTAAGCAAAGGAAGAGCCGCATGGAATGTAGTGACTTCATACTATGAAGACGAAGCTAAAAATTTCAGTCAAGACGTTCATTTAGAGCATCATCTTCGTTACGAGCGGGCAAAAGAGTTTGTTGAGGTGGTTAAAGGACTGTGGGATAGCTGGGAAAAGGACGCACTAATTCGGGATAAACAATCGGGCGTTTATTTTGATCCTAAAAAGTTACATACTTTAAACCACAAAGGCAAATATTTTTCTGTAAAAGGTCCATTGAATTCTTCACGTTCTCCACAAGGAAGGCCAGTCCTTATCCAAGCAGGATCATCGGAAGACGGAATAAATTTTGCAGCACAAATTGCAGACGTTATCTTTACTGCTCAACAAACATTGGAAGAAGCTCAGCATTTCTATAGAAAAGTGAAAAAGAAAGCAGCGGAATTCGGTAGAATGCCTGATGAAGTAATAATTATGCCAGGTGTTTCTCCATATATAGGAAATACGGAACAGGAAGCCAGAGAAAAATATGAACAGCTACAAGAGCTTATTGTTCCTGAAATCGGCTTAGCTTTTCTTTCTGACTACTTAGGGGGCATCGATTTTTCTAACTACTCATTAGATGATCCTTTGCCAGAAGAAATTCCAGAAACCAACGGAAATAAGAGCAGAAGAAAGTTAATTATTGATCTTGCAAGAAGAGAAAACTTAACTATAAGAGAGCTTTATAAGCGAGTTGCCGGATCGCGAGGACATCGAATCATTTTTGGTACGCCGGAGCAAATAGCGGACCAGTTAGAAGAGTGGATAATAAATGAAGGAGCAGATGGTTTTAATCTTATGTTCCCGTATTATCCTGACGGCTTATCTGAATTTGTTGATCAGGTAATTCCAATCCTTCAAGAAAGAGGATTGTTCAGAAAGGAATATGAAGGAACAACGTTACGAGAGCATCTAGGATTGCCTGAACCTAAATCAAGATATTCTCATATATCGGTACCTAGTCAATGACAATAAAAACCCTATTGTCGTAGTGACGCACGTTTATTAACGAAAGATAAAGGATTTGACCAAACGTTGAAACACATCTTGCATCAAATCCTCGAGGCGCAAATGGAAGAACAACTGGGGGAACGCCTCGGCGATGTACTCATCGATCTCCCCCAGCAATTCCGCTAGTAATTTCGCAAAGCATCCTGTAATGGTCGAAACAGTTTTTCTTCCCCCCTTTAAACTGGGCAATATGCGAAAGAAATACGTTACTCAGGAATGTTGATTACATGTAGATTTTTTACCAAAAATTCTTTTGTACTCCTATCAGAAATACAAGAAAGGAGAAATAATTTTGAGCATTGCAAGTAAAAAAACTTATCACTCTTATTTATCTGATGAGTTATCAAGAAAGTTTGTACAAAATGAACGCCAAGAATTTCTTTTACATCTAGCATCAGAGCTTGCTGAACAATTTCACGAAACAGCGGACAATATAGACCAAGAAGGAAGGTTCCCGTTCGAAAATTTCCAAAAATTAAAAGATTATAATTACCAATCACTTACTGTCCCTAAGCAATATGGCGGAGAAGAAATTTCACTTTATGAATTTCTTCTTATGCAAGAGCGATTAAGTCAGGGAGATGCTTCCACCGCTTTGTGCATCGGTTGGCATCTTGGTGTTATTTATGATCTAAGGGAAAGACAAACATGGGATAGCGAAAAATTTAAGTGGCTTTGTCATGAAATTGTACAAAATAAAGTGCTAATTAATCGATTGGCAACAGAGAATGGAACAGGAAGTCCTACAAGAGGTGGAAAACCCGAAACGGTGGCTGTCAAAAGAAATGGCAAATGGGTGATTACAGGAAGGAAATCCTTTGCATCTATGGCAATAGCTCTTGATTATTCATTAGTTACAGCCACCATTCAAGAATCAGGGAAAGTTGGATCTTTTTTAGTTGACCATCGCCTTAATGGGGTTAAAGTCGAAGAAACTTGGGATATGATCGGAATGCGAGGTACGCGGAGTGATGATCTGGTACTGGATCAAGTTGAGTTACCAGAAGATTCACTGGTAGAATTGGATCAATTGGAATCATCGAATGGCAATATGGGGAGGGCATGGTTACTTCATGTTCCGGCCTGCTATCTTGGGATTGCGATTGCAGCTAGAAATTATGCCATTTCCTTTGCTTCTGAATATCAACCGAATAGTCTGCCTAGTCCAATCAAAGATGTTCCAGAGGTTCAAAGAAAAATTGGAGAGATGGATTTAGAGTTATTAAAAGCAAGACATACTCTTTATTTCGTCGCACACCGGTGGGATACGTACCCAGAAAAGCGCATGGAAATGAGCGGAGAATTAGCCGCAGCTAAACATATTGCAGTAAATAGCGCCAATAAAGTAGTTGATTTAGCGATGAGAATCGTAGGAGCTAGAAGTCTACAAAAATCTAATCCCCTGCAACGATATTATAGAGATGTTAGATCTGGAATCCATAATCCACCAATGGATGATACCGTTATTTCTTTACTGGCAACACAAGCATTACAAAGTTTCAATTAAACTCGTGAGCGCCAAGAACTAGAAGAACCATTTCAACAAAGTTTCTCTTCCATAAGAAATTCTTTAAAATTACAAAAAACTCTGCAAATAAACCGGGAGGGAAGAAGTGATGATTGAAATAAAAAATGTAACAAAAATCTATTCCACGAAAAAAAAGCAAGTTGTCGGCGTCGACAACGTATCCTTAACCATTCAAGACGGGGAAATTTTTGGCATCATTGGCTATAGCGGTGCCGGCAAAAGCACGTTGTTGCGCTGCTTAAATCTTTTGGAACGCCCGACATCTGGCCAAGTCATCATTGATGGTGTCGATTTAACAACGTTGAACAACAAACAGCTGCGGCAGGCCCGCTTAAAAATCGGCATGATTTTTCAGCACTTTTATCTCGTCAGTTCCAAAACAGTCTTTGAAAACATCGCCTTTGCCCTAAAAGCGGCAAAAAAGCCAAAAGACGAAATCAAAAAGCGAGTAAATGAACTTCTGGAAATGGTCGGGCTTTCCGATAAGCGGGACGCGTACCCCTCCCAACTAAGCGGCGGTCAAAAGCAGCGGGTTGGCATCGCGCGGGCGCTTGCCAACGACCCGACTATCCTTTTATGTGACGAAGCAACATCGGCACTCGACCCAAGTACAACGAAATCGATTTTGGCACTGTTGAAAAAAATCAACCGTGAACTTGGCATTACGATTGTGCTGATTACGCATGAAATGGAAGTGGTCAAGGATATATGCGACCGCGTCGCCGTCATGCAAAACGGGAAAATCATCGAATTAGGAACCGTATATGACATTTTTACAAATCCGAAAGAAGAATTAACGAAATCCTTTATCAACAGTGTATTGCAGTTTGAACTCCCTGATCATCTGCTGCAGAAGCGGACAGGAACGATGGTTAAAATTCACTTCAAAGGAGAGACCGCCGAGGAAGCGATTGTTTCTGATATGTTGCAAACCTTTAAAGTAAAGGGAAATATTCTACATGGAAAAATTGAGTATATTCAAGAAATACCGCTTGGAATTTTTGTCATGGAGTTGACCGGCGAACCGGAAGAAATCGAGCGGGCTATTAACTACATTTCGCAAAGAACGAACGCATTGGAAGTGATTGCACATGCTGCTTGATGCGCTGATCAGCTTAATTCCCGAACTGAACAAAGCCTTTTTAGAGACGATTTATATGGTGACGATCGCCCTTTTTGTCGCGGTTCTTGTCGGCCTTCCATTAGGGGTTCTTCTATTCGTCACCGACCGCGGTCTGTTTTTGGAGAACACAGTGGTCAAATCCATCCTCGGCTTTATCGTCAATATGATACGCTCGATACCATTTATCATCTTGCTCGTCGGGCTGTTGCCGCTTACGAAACTGATTACCGGAACAACGATTGGGCCTACCGCCGCCTCTGTATCCTTATCGGTCGCTGCCGTTCCGTTTTTTGCAAGAATTGTAGAAACATCGTTGCGAGAAATCGAAAAAGGGGTCATCGAAGCGGCGGTTGCCGTCGGGGCGACACCGTGGATGATTATCAAAGATGTGCTGCTGCCTGAGGCACGCCCTGGCATTGTGCATGGAATTACCATTACAACGATTAGTTTAGTTGGATATTCGGCCATGGCTGGCATTGTCGGTGGCGGCGGCATCGGCGACCTTGCCATTCGCTTCGGATATTACCGCTACGACAATACCGTTATGATTACAACGATCGTCATTTTAATTTGTCTTGTCCAAATCATTCAGTTTGTCGGCGACCGCATTGCCCGCTTGGTCAATAAACGTTAAGAGAGTTTGAAATATCATAAACGACTAAGGTGGGAAGATCAATGAAAGCATATCAAATACCATTATTGTTCATTGCGTTAGTATTTCTTATATTGTCAGGATGCTCAAACTTGACTCAAAAAACAAATAGTTCATCAACTAAGACCATTAAACTTGGAGCGACATCTGGACCGTATAGCGATCAAATAAAGGAAGCAATAAAGCCTTATCTCGAGAAAAAAGGATATAAAGTGGAATTAATTGAATTCAACGATTATGTTCAACCCAATATCTCTTTAGACCAAGGTTCAATAGACGCAAATGTATTTCAAAATGAAATTTATATGAAAAATTTTGCAAAAACTAAACATATGAAACTTTACGAAGTCATTAAAATCCCAACTGCTCCTATTGGAGTATACTCCAAAAAGCATAAATCATTAGACGAGATGAAAGATGGAACGACAATAGCTTTACCTAATGAACCGGTAAATCAAGCACGAGCTCTTGCTATGATGGAAAAACTAGGATTGATCCAATTAAGAAAAGGAATAGATCCGACAAAAGTATCAGAAAAGGATATTCAAAAATATAATAAAAAAATTGTTCTAAAACCTTTAGAACCAGCACAGCTTCCACGAGCTCTTGGAGATGTCGATTACGCTTTTATCAATGGAAATTTTGCTATATCATCTGGATTAAAATTGAAAGATGCAGTCGCATTAGAAAAAACACCTTCTTACTATTTAAATGGTGTTACCGTACGAAAGAAAGATAAAAATGCTAAGTTTGTAAAAGATATCGTGGCAGCTTACAAATCAGAGGAATTTAAAAAGCTGATTAAAGAGGACGAAGAATATAAAGGCTATGTATGGCCTGATTGGTTTAAATAAAAGCATGTACTTGAGAAAACGATCTGTTTCTTATCCGTTTTTGGACTTACATGGTATTACTTGAATCGGTGATCATGATGATGAAAGGATTTGAGGGAACGCTGACGGATGTCCACGTTTGAGAGATCATTCTAATTACCAAACGACACGAAAGCATTTCTCAATAAATATTCAATAGGATGAAACAAAGCTTCTTTACCACATTCAATAGTGGATCATTCGCCACACTCCCCCATTCTCTAGGCAAAAGAATGACCCGGTCTTGATTGCGACGGATGATACGATTGCTCAAGAAACAATGCCTGCATCACAGATTCAACGCGCCATTCACGAATGATAAAAGCAGTTTCTTATTCTACACCATTTTTTAAAATAAGAGGAGGAAGAGAGTGTGACAAAACAAATTATTTTAAATGCGTTTGAAATGGCGAGTGCGATGCATAATTCACATGGATTATGGAAACATCCTGAAAGCAAAAGACAAAGAGGATATAAAGATATGGATTACTGGATTAAGATGGCGAAACTCCTTGAACGTGGTAAGTTTGATGCGGTTTTTTTCGCGGACGTACTAGGAGTATATGATACATATCGTCAAAGTAAAGCTCCTTCTATACGTGATGGTCTTCAGTTTCCGGTTAATGATGCAGCATTTGTTATTCCTATTATGGCGAGTGTTACGAAACATTTATCTTTTGCTTTAACAGTTAGTACTACTTATGAACATCCCTTTAGTACCGCAAGACGTTTTTCTACTCTTGACCATTTGACGAAAGGGAGAATTGCCTGGAATGTTGTCACTTCTTATTTACCAAATGCCGCGAGGAATTTTGGTCTTCAAGAGATGATCAAACACGATCAACGTTACGATATAGCAGACGAATTTCTGGAAGTCACATATAAACTTTGGGAAGGCAGCTGGGAAGACAATGCATTCATGGAAGATAAACAGAGTGGTATATTAATTGATCCAGAAAAAGTACATGAAATAAATCATGTAGGAAAGTTTTTTTCCGTCGAAGGCCCACATCTTTGTGAACCATCTCCACAACGTACACCAGTAATCTATCAAGCAGGTACTTCAGAAAGAGGCAGGGAATTTGCAGCTAAGCATGCGGAGTGTGTTTTTGTTGGAGGACCTACACCAGAACGAATTAAATACTATACAAATGACATAAAAAGACGTGCGGAAAAGTATGGCCGTAATCCAGATCATATAAAAGTCTTTGCTTTTTTAACGGTTATTGTTGGCAAGACAACAGAAGAAGCAGAACAAAAATTTGCAGAATTAAATCATTTGTGGAGTCCAGATGCTTCAAAAGCTCAATTTAGCGGAGCAAGCGGCTATGATCTAGCAGAATATGAACAAAAAGATTTCCATGCTCCTTTTGAATTTAAAAATACAGAGCATGGTCATTATAAAGCAGCTTCTCTTACAAAAGATGCCTCTAAAAAACTTTCGATAGGTGAAGCACTTAGAAAGCTTGAACAATTAGATCGAGAGTCTATCATTGTGGGAAATCCAGAGGAAGTAGCAGATGCCATTCAATATCGATTTGAAGCGTCAGGTGTGGATGGATTTAATCTTAATCATCTGGTTACACCTTCTAGCCTAGAGGATTTTATTGAATTGGTTATTCCTATCCTCCAAAAAAGAGGTTTATATAAGACTGAATACAAACAAGGAACGTTAAGAGAAAAGTTATTTAATCATGGTAGTAGATTATTACCAGAAGATCATCCGGGTAGTGCTTATCGTATTAAAACATTTATTTCGTAAAGAGAACAATATCACTTCAAGCCTTAAAGCAGCCAGGAATAGAGGGGCCATCTCACATTTCGCAACCTCTGAGTGAAGAAAGCAAAATTTTTCGGATCTTGTTGAATCATAGGGACTCTCTTGTCTCCTGTTTATGTTTTGTTTCCCATTTATCATGGCACAGGAAGAGAGTCCCTTTTTCATGTCATTGTTTTTTCTACCTTCTTTCCTCTACTCCTCTCCCTTAAAACAGGGATTCTCCCCCAGACATTTTACCCATGCCTTTGCCGTCATGCCTGATTATCCTTTTACCGAACCAGCCAATAAACCGCGAACAAAGTATTTGCCTAGAAAAATGTAGACAAGCAAGGTCGGCAAAGCAGCAAGCAGCGCTCCCGCCATTTGCACGTTCCATTGCACAATTTGGCTGCCCGATAAGTTTTGCAAAGCGACCATAATCGGCTGCTGTGCAGAAGTGGTAATCGTGACGGCGAATAAAAATTCATTCCATATATTCGTAAACTGCCAAATCGCTACGACAACAAACCCGGTAATCGAGAGCGGAAGCATAATGTAGCGGAAAATCCGTAAAAACCCGGCTCCGTCGATTTTCGCCGATTCAATCATTTCATCCGGGATCGCCGCGTAAAAATTGCGGAACATCAACGTCGTAATCGGAATCCCGTACACGACATGCACAAAAATGAGCCCCGGAATCGTATTATACAGGCCTATTTCGCGCAAAAACTGAATCAGCGGAATCAAAATGCTTTGGTACGGGATAAACATGCCGAACAAAATGAGCGTAAAAATCGTGTTCGCCCCTTTGAATTTCCATTTCGACAAGACATAGCCGTTTAATGCCCCTAACATCGCTGACAACAATGTCGCCGGAACCACTAAATAAACGGAATTCCAAAAGTTCGGCGCCAATTTCGCAAACGCGGTTTGATAGTTGCTCCAATCAAAGGTAGTTGGAAGCTTCCACATATCGGCGAGCGTCACTTCATCAAGCGGCTTGACGCTTGTCACCAGCATCACATAGACCGGCATTAAGAAAAACAGGCTCATGAAGATACAAATGACGTATAACAACAGCCTCGACCATGCCCGTTGTCTCATCACGATCCCCCCTTCCGGCTGGAAATCAAATATGGAACGATAAAAATGGCGACAGAAAGGAGCATGATCATTGCAATTGCCGCTCCGTTCGCATAATAGTTGCCGCGGAACGTCGTCTCAAACATATATACCCCCGGCACGTCCGTAACAAAGTTCGCCCCAGGGCCCGTCATCGCGTAAATCAGGTCAAAAATCTTCAGCGAAATATGGGCCATAATGATGATGACGCTGACGGTGATCGGCCGCAGCAATGGAATAATAATTTTGCGGTAAATTTGCAGCTCCGTCGCGCCGTCCATCCGCGCCGCCTCGCGCACTTCTTCCGGAATCGCCCTTAATCCGGCCAAATACATGGCAACAGCAAATCCTGTCATTTGCCATACGGCGGCAATCACCACCGCCACGATCGCCACCGGCACGCCAAATTCAATGTTCCCTAAGTGGAAACCTCCTAAAATCGTTGTATCCGTGTACCACTTCGAGTCCAATCCAAACTTTTTTAAAAACAAGTTGACACCGGTTGACGGGTTTAATAACCATTGCCAGACAACCCCCGTCACCACAAACGATAATGCCATCGGGAAAAAGAAAATATTGCGGAAAATCGACTCTCCGCGCAGTTTTTGATCCAGCAAAATCGCCAACAATTGGCCAAGCACAATCACCACGCCGATAAACAGGATCGTAAATACCAGCGTATTGCGCAAATCGGCCTGGAAGCGGAAATCATGAAACAAATAAATATAGTTTTTCAACCCGGCAAACGATAAATCGGGTACAAGTGAATTCCAGTTGCTGAGGGAGACATATCCCGTCCAGCCGATAAAGCCATAGACGAAAATGAAAATAAGCACAACCGACGGCGTGAGAAACGCAGCCGCAAGCCAATGGTCCACGGTCCATTTCCGTTTTTTCCGCGGTGCCGGTACGACCGTCACGCTTCGTTCCGATACTGTCTTTACCGTTTCCACATTTGATTCCTCCCGTCGTAACACGAAAAGGGGAAGAGAATGGTTCCCGTCCCCCTTTTCTTCTTTATTTCTTCAATTCTGCCGAAGCTGATACAAGTGTATCGATAAACGTTTTCGTATCTTTTTGCGTCACGAAAATATTGACCGCTTGATTGACTTTTGTCACAAATCCTTCCGGAGCCGCCGATCCGTGCGCCAAGCTTGGCGCCAGCTCCGCCGTTTTGAAATCTTGGATCGTTTGTTTTCCATATTCGTCATATTTAGATAGATCCGCATCAATGCGAGCCGGAATCGAGCCTTTGAGAGGGTTGAACGTATCTTGTCCCTCCACGGAACCAAGCACCGCTAAAAATTTCTTCACATCATCCGGATTTTTCACGCCTTTTGGCAAGCCAAACGTATCGGTAATGACCATGAATTTGCCTTCTGTGTTTGGCGTCGGCACATATCCGAAATCTTCATTCACTTTTAATTTCAAATCATTGACAAAATAGCCTTTGACCCAATCTCCCATAATGTTCATCGCCGCTTCGCCCTTGCCGACCAATTGAGCGGCATCTTGCCAGTTGCGGGAGCTGTGGTCTTCGTTGACGTAATTTAACATTTTCTTAAACGTGTTGACCGCTTCTTTCACTTTCGGATCGTCAAACGACAATTCTCCTGTCCAAAGCTTTTTGTAATCTTCCGTACCGAGTGTGCCCAATAAAACGGTTTCAAAAATATGCGTTGCCGTCCACGGCTCCTTATCCCCCAACGCAAGCGGCGTAATGCCTTTTGCTTTCAGCTTTTCGGCAACTTGGAAAAACTCATCAAACGTTTTTGGCGGCTCGAGGCCGTTTTCCGCAAAGATTTTTTTGTTATACCAAAGTACGTTACCGCGGTGAATGTTGACAGGAACGGAATAAATTTTTCCATCTTTGCTGACCATGTCGATCAATGATTTCGGAAACTTATCCATCCAGCCTTCTTTTTCATACAAATCATTGAGCGGTTCCATTTTGCCAGCGGCGACCCATCCTTCATTGAGCTCCGCACCGCCGTGCACTTGGAATGTCGCAGGAGGGTCATTTCCTTGCATGCGGCTCGCTAGTACCGCTTTCGCGTTCGTTCCCGCTCCTCCGGCTACCGCCGCGTTTTCCACTGGAATATCTGGATATTTTTCTTGGAACAGCTTGAGCAGCGCTTTCAATCCATCTTCTTCGCCGGCGCCCGTCCACCAGCTGAATATTTCTAGCTTCTCATGTCCTTTGCTTCCGCCTTGATCTTCTTTATTGTTATTGTTGGATGCGGAATCAGAATTACAGCCAGATAACGTTAAACCAAACACTAACGCTAAAGACAACCATAATCCTTTTTTCTTCACGCTCTCCTCCCCCTCATTTCATCATTGAAAACCCTTTCAATATGAATGTAGCATGTTTTTGCGCCGTTTCCGCGAATAAATCCCTGTACTTTTTTGCGATCTTCTTCACTTTTTTGTCCATCAGCAAAAAAAAGCTCCTGGCCACGATCACGTGGCCAAATGGAGCTTTTTCCGATATTCGCTCGGGGACATGCCCGTATGCTTTTTAAAAACGCGGCTAAAATAATTCGGGTCATTATAGCCGACGAGAAAACAAATTTCTTTGAGGCTTTTATTTGGATTGGCCATTTCCTTTTTCGCGCGGGCGATGCGCACATCGGTCACATAGTCAATAAACGTCTTGCCGAAGCGGTCTTTAAATAGTTTGCTAAAGTAGTATGGACTGATGCCGACATATTCCGCCACTTCTTCCAGTGTCAGCGGATGATGGTAATGTTCGTCAATATACTCTTTTGCCTTGCCAAGCTTTCCGTTTGCCTGCTGGTGGCGCCACGCCTGGATATGGCGGGTCATGTGCTGCAGCTGCTCCGCAGCGGTTTTTTTCAATTCTTCAAGGGAACGGCATGAATGAAAAGTGGTGGTCCGCTCATACGCAATGCCGAAATCGGCCAACATGCGGCCAAGCAAAATAAACGTTTCCTCCAGCTTCTGCTGCACGACCGAAAGCGGATGATGGGCGGCGGCCTCCTCGATATACGAGAAGCATTGCGGAAGCGCCTGCTCCAAATCGCCTTGGCGCACGGCATCCAACAATCGTTTTTCTCTTTCCGTTTGATCGATGGTTGCCGATGCGAATACCGCTTTTTTCGGCAGGAACCCGCTCTTTGCCTTTTTTTGCAAGGCATAATATTGCACAGCGGCAAGTGCTTCATAATAGGAATGGCGTAATCCCGCTAGTTGAGACGCTGGGGAGCCAAGACCAATATAAAGCGTTTGTCCATACTGCTGTTCGAACTGCTGAATCAGTTCGAGGGAGAGGGACTGGATCATCGGCTTCCATGGAAATGCTTTATCCGCGGCATCATGAAAAAACAACACCGGCATTTGCCCGTCCATCATTTTGCCAATGACATAACGCACCGCCGCTTTTTCGCCAAGCGTCTGCTCGATCCAGTGCTTCCAATCCTCCCTTTTTCCGCCGCTTGGAAACTGAATCACCATAAACATTCCTGAGTCGATCGAAAACGGAAGCAGCGCCTCCCACTGTTTCCATTCTTCTGAAGACACTTCTTCTAACATAAGCACGGATAGCCACTCTTTTTCGACCAGCTTTTGCAATTGGTGCACCCGCTTTTGTAATTCCCGATTTTCTTCCTCTTTCCGCCGCTCTTCCATTAATTCGTCATACACCCGCCGCAGCGCGCCGATCACTTCTTCTTTTCGGCTTGGTTTTAATAAATATTCTTTTACCCCATGCCGCATCGCTTGCTTCGCATAGTCAAACGTATCAAACGCGGAAACGATAATAAACTTGATATCCGGATGCTTTCGGCGAATCCATTCGATCGCCTCAAGCCCGTCGATTCCGGGCATTTTAATATCCATCAACATCACATCCGGCTTATATTGATCAGCAACCTTCACCGCCTCTCTTCCGTTGGCCGCTTCCGCGATCACTTCCATCGTTGGGAAGTGGTCGCGAATCATTTTTTGCAACGCTTTCCGCTCCAGCGCCTCATCGTCGACAATGGCGATCCTCATGCGTCTTTCCCCCCTTTTGTCATTGGCAAAAGCAAGCGGATCGTTGTTCCTTTGCCAACCGCTGATTCAATTTCGATGACATCTTGTATCCCGTAAAACAGCTGCAGCCGGCGAATGACGTTCCGCATCCCAATGCCAGTCGAGTGGCCGTGCGTTTTTCCATGAGAAATGGAATCCGTTTCTTCCCCTTTGATAAAGGCGGTTAGCTTTTCTTTCACTTCTTCGCTCATCCCCACTCCGTTGTCTCTTATTTCAACGACTACAAGATCCTTCCTTTTTTCCACTTTTAACGAAAGCACCGCTCCTTTTTCATACGATTCAATTCCATGAATAAACGCATTTTCAATGAGCGGCTGCAACGTCAGCGGCGGAATCGGCAGCGATAAACATGACTCCTCTACATCCATGGAAAATTTAATGCGGTCAAAAAAACGCGTCTGTTGAATAAAAAAGTACTCGTGCGCGATGTGCACCTCGTCGGCCAACGTGACCGTTCGCTGCAAATCTCCCAAGTTATAGCGCAAAATGGCGGCAATCGCTTCAATCAGCCTTGATGTTTGATTCGCTTCTTCTAAATACGCCATTTTCGCAACGGCATTTAACGTGTTAAATAAAAAGTGCGGATTAATTTGGCTTTGCAAACTTTTTAACTCCAACTCTTTGACAAGCCGGTCCAGCTCTGATTTTTGCTTCATTTCCTCGATCAGCCGCTTCAGGTTGCGGCGCATATCGTTAAACGTATCAGTCAGCAGCTTCAATTCATCATTGGTGGCGCTGATGACATCGGGGCCATCCAGCTTTCCGCTGGCGATTTCCCGAGCGGCCCGGGAAAGGCGCGCAACCGGCTTTGTCAGCCCCCCGGAAAACCACACAGCTAAAAGGACGCCAAGCAAAAACGTCGTCATAAACAATCCGATTCCCATATAACGAAAATAACGATTCCGCGCTTCTACTTCATTATAAAAATGTTGATAGGTTGTTAACTCCTCGTCAATGAGGGAAAGGGTCGTCTCTTGAATAAACGAAGCGATCTTCATTGCTTCATGAAGATGGGAAGAATACAAGCTAATATTGCCTGCTTGAAAATGGTAAACCGTCAGCACTCCTTCCTCTAGCAAACTTTCAATCATATGTTGGTAGTTTTCCACCAAAAGGCGATTATTCCGGTTGGAAAGCGCCTCGCCTGCTTGTCTGCGGTGCTGCTGCAGCCACCGGTATTGGCGCTCATACTCCCGAAAATAGCGCTCATCTTTTTCCGTCAAATAAGCGTTCAACTGTTCTACCAGCCGGTTTGTCCGCTGCGAAATTTCATTAAACAAAAGCAGCCGGCGCATGCTGTAGTCATAGTCGGTCACAATATCTTCGCTGCTTTGGTAGAAAAAGAAGACCGTGCCGTTTAGCAGCACAATGAAAATGCTAAAATAGAGCAATACTTTCGTGCGGATTTTAATCATGTTTCACCTCGTAGTTGCGGGATGGCCGCAGCGGCAAATCTTGCTTGCGAATCACTTTCGTTTCCGTATTCGTGACCGATGGAACATCGTTTCCTTTCCTAATATCGACCATCATTTTCACCGCGCGATACCCCATTTCGTACGGCTCCTGCACCACGGTCGCATGAATCGTTCCTTTTTGCAAATAGTGAATCGTCTCCGGCAGTGTATCAAATCCGATAATATATGTTCCTTTTTCGCGGCGAAACTGCTCGACGACCTTGGCGATGCCAATCGCATCGAGCGCGCTTGTCCCATAAAACGCATTGACTTCCGGATGCTTTTTTAAAATGTTGTACGCTTTTTCCGCTGCCTGCACGCGCGTAATATGCGATTCTTCGATGGCGACGATGCGAATTCCCTTTTCTCTCTTCACCGCATCTTTAAATCCTTGCACGCGCAGCTGTTGGTGGGAGGCAGTAAGGCTGCCGGTAATGATCGCCACATTCGCCTTTCCGTGCATATCTTCGGCTAATGCCCGTCCGGCGATAAAACCGGCGTAATAGTTATCCGTCCCTATATACGCCGTGCGTTGGCTTGTTGGGGCATCGGTGTCAATGGTCACCACCGGAATATTTTTTTCCACTATATGATTGATGACCGGAGTAAACTCTTTTTCCGTTAATCCTTGTGTCATAATTCCATCTACTTTGGAAGCGGCCGCTTTTTCAAGAATATGAATATGCTCATCCATGTTAGCCTGCCGCGGCCCGACATATTCAAGGTTTACCCCCAATTCCTTTGCGGCCGCTTTCGCTCCTTTTTCTACGAGCCGCCAATAATCGTTATCCAGCTCCTCCGGAACGAGGACAAAATGATACGTATTATTTTCCGTTCTCACTGTTGCCCCTTCACCGGGCTGATGATAGGCATACACTTTCCACGCGCAATAAATCGTAAAGGAAGCGCTTGCAACAAGCGCGGCGATGCTGCCGGCATAAATGACCCACTTCCACCATTGCCGCATAGGCAACCTCCCTTTTTGATAAGACATGATGATCTAATGTTATTGTACATGCTTTTTGCGCCATCGGTCTAACCTCTTTTTCCAAGCAAAAGCGGAAAAGAGGACAAAAAAGCTGGCTCGAAAGGCCATATTTTATGGCTTTTGAGCCAGCTTCTAATAAAGGCTAGTTATTTAACGCTGCCGCTTGTTTTTGGAAAAATTGCGGCAAATCCTCTTTATGGGCCTCCAGCATTTCATCGAAAATTTGTTTGGCGGCCGTATCCGACGGAACAAGCGGATTAATGGCCATCGCGACAAGCGCTGTTCAATAATCGCCGGTTACCGCCGCTTCGGCTGCGACACGTTCGAACGATTTGATTTGCTAAATGCGCCTGCGGCCGCTCGGCATGCTATAATGAATAAAAATAATCCGCTTAAAGCAAACAAACCGAGGTGTCATTATGTTTACGCCCGAACAAATCGCCCGTTTTTCTGAACTGGACTATATCATCTACAACTATGTCACGAAACACGCCAATGAAGTAGTATATATGCGCATTCGCGAGCTCGCGGATGCGGTGCATGTTTCGCCGCCGACAATTCTGCGCTTTTGCAAAAAGGTAGGCTGCGACGGCTTTTCCGAGTTTAAAACGAAACTGAAACTATATTTGCAGCAAAACGAGCGGTCCTTTATCACCAACGCCCAAGATACGCTCGTCGAATTTTTTGAGCGGACCTTAAAAACCGATTACCAGCAGACGATTCGCGAAGCGGCCGCCGCGATCGCCCGCGCCGACAACGTCATTTTCGTCGGTTCCGGCAGCTCCGGCATTTTGGCGGAATACGGCTCCCGCTATTTTTCCGCGCTGAAAAAGTTTTCCGTTTACATTAAAGATCCGTTTTTCCCAATTTACGGCCATTATTTCAACAACTGCGTAGCCATCGCTTTATCCGTATCGGGCGAAACGTCCTATACGCTATCGCAGGTCCACCGCTTAAAAGAAAAAGGGAGCACCATCATCAGCATCACCAACCGCAAACATTGTTCGCTGGCGAAAATGTCGGATTACAACTTGACGTATTACGTCAATACCGAATTTGTCGAACAAACGAATGTCACGACGCAAATCCCGGTCATTTACTTGCTGGAAAGCCTGGCAAAAGAGATGTACCGGATGCTGAACGAGCCGCTTGCATAATGCAGAAAACAGCCGGCAAACGCTTAAAGCTCTTTGCCGTTCGAAGCAATCACCTGTTTATACCAGTAAAAGCTTTTCTTTTTAATGCGGCGCAAATCTTTTTCCGATTCGTCATCACGGTTGACATACACAAACCCGTACCGCTTTTGATAGCCGTTCAGCCAGCTGAGAAGATCGGTAAACGACCATGTGCAATAGCCAATGACATCGACGCCGTCGGTGATCGCGCGCTGGATTTCTTGAATATGGTGGCGAAGATAGTCAATGCGGTAATCATCGTTGACGATATCGCCATCTTCCAGCTTGTCAAATTCGCCGAGGCCGTTTTCGGTAATGAAAACAGGCAGCCCGTAGCGGTTGGCGATGCGGCGCAATCCGATGTGAAGCCCGACCGGGTCAATTTCCCAATCCCAATTCGTTGCTTCTAAATACGGGTTGCGAACGATTTTAAATAGCCCAGGAATGCCGCTTTCCGTCGACGTTCCTTTTTTCCCGGTCGTGTTCATCACCCCTTCGCCGACGCCGTCAAGCGGATTGTATTGGACCGTTTGTGATCGATAATAGTTGACGCCCATAAAATCCGGTTTTCCTGCTTTCAATAATTCCATATCGCCGGGTTGTATCGTCGGAGCCCATCCTTGCTGTTCGAGATAGTTCCAAGCGGCTTGCGGATACGTGCCCCAGGTGTATATGTCCATCCACCAATGGTTTTGAAATTCTTCGGCATTTTCCCACGCCAGCACATTTTCCGGCCGGCAATCATATGGATACATCGGCGAGTAGGCGAAGCTCGGGCCGATTTTGCCGTCCGGCACATAATGGCGGAACGCTTGAATCACTTTCGCGTTCGCCAAATTGGCAATATGGTTCGCCTCATACATGCGTTTGACGTCTTTGACTCCTGGCGGATGCAGCCCTAACCGATAGCCGAACGTAATGAAAATATTTTGTTCATTGAGCGTCACCCAATATTTGACGCGATCGCCAAACCGCTGAAACAGCGTCACCGCATAATCATGAAAATCATCGATGATCTGCCGCGACTCCCATGCGCCATATTCGTCCATCAGCGCCTGCGGAACGTCCCAATGATACAGTGTGATAATCGGTTCAATATGATGCGTTAACAGTTCATTGATCAGATTGTCGTAAAACTGCAGCCCTTTTTCATTCACTTCCCCTTTCCCGTTTGGGAATACGCGGCTCCACGCGACAGAGAAGCGGTACGCTTTTAGCCCCATTTCCGCCATTAATGCCACATCTTCTTTATAGCGGTGATAATGATCGACCGCGACATCGCCGTTCGTTCCTTTAAACGTTCTGCCTGGCTGTTTGGCAAAGACATCCCAAACCGACGGTCCTTTTCCGTCTTCATTCCATGCGCCTTCGACTTGATATGCAGCCGAGGCGGAGCCCCATAAAAAGCCGTCGGGGAATGGGCGCAATTGCTTATGTTCCATCTCTTTTTCCTCCTTTTCTTCATTATTTTTTTTCATTATTTCCCTGCTTACTAAATAAACGGGTTTCCCCACAAAAAGTAAATATGTTGCCAAAATTCCGTAATTCGCACAAAACGAAAAAAATTTGTTTCATACGCGTAACAATATGTTACTCTGATAGATTCAAAAAAATTCCCCACTGAGTAGGAATCAGTGGGGGAACATCATTATAAGAAAATTTTTCCTGGATTCATAATACCGTTCGGGTCAAACAGCTGCTTAATCCCTTTCATCAACGGAACGGAATCGCGATGTTCTTCGTATAGAAACCGCCGCTTGCCGATGCCGATGCCGTGCTCGCCCGTGCACGTGCCGCCATGCGATAAGGCGTAGCGGACGATGCGGGCATTTACTTCTTCGATCCGTTTCATTTCTTCCGCATCGTTCGGGTCAAACGCTAAGACGGTATGATAATTGCCATCGCCGACATGGCCGAAAATCGCGGCCGTCATGCCGTATTCATCGACAAGCTTGCGCGTTTCGGCAATCGCCGCCGGCAGTTTGGAAATCGGCACACATACGTCGGTGGATAGCATCGCTTTCCCTGGGTAGGCCGCTTGAATGGCAAACGCCGCATGGTGGCGCGCCTCCCATAGTTTGGCCCTGGCGACGGAATCGTCTTCGACCTCAAACGCTACCGCTTTTTCCGACTCGCACAATTCTTTGACCAGCGCGGTGCCGTCTTGGATGCTGGCGGCGCTGCCGCTTAGTTCGATAAATAATGTCGGCTTCACTGGGTAATCCGTCTTTTTATATCGGTTGACGGCGTCGATCGTTTGTTCGTCGACCAGCTCTATTTTCCCTGGCGAAACCCCCGCCTTTAAAATCGACGCTGCCGCCTGCGCTGCTTCCGCCAGCGTCGGGAAACTGACTTTTATCGCGTTCGTCGCTTCCGGGATGCCTTGCAGACGGACAATGATGCGCGTAAACGCTCCTAACGTTCCTTCCGAGCCGACAAACAGACCTGTTAAATCATAGCCCGCTGACGATTTCACCGCCATCCCGCCGGTATGGATGGTCGTTCCGTCGGCTAATACGACTTCCAAGCCAAGCACTTGGTCGCGCATGACTCCGTATTTGACGCTATTCGTGCCGCTCGCATTCGTCGCTGCCATTCCGCCAATCGTCGCGTCGGCGCCCGGGTCGACCGGGAAAAACAAGCCGTATTGTTTCAGCGCCTGATTCAGCTGCATCCGTGTGACTCCTGGCTCGACAATGGCAAGAAAGTCATCCGGGCGAATCTCGATAATTTCGTTCATCATGGTAAAATCAAGGGTAATGCCGCCTTCAACCGGAATCACATGCCCTTCAAGGCTGCTTCCGGCGCCAAACGGCGTCACCGGAATGCGCCGCTCATTGGCGTAGGACAATACCGCGCTTACTTCCGCCGCCGTTTTCGGAAACACGACGACATCCGGCTTTCGCGGTGCATGATAGGCGATGCCTTTGCTGTGCTGCTCAAGAATTGTCTCGTTTATAGTCACCCGTTCGCGGTCGCCAATCCGTTCCAGCAAATCTTCATACAGTCCCATTGCGATCCTGGTTACTAAAATCTATAAAAATCGACTCCTCGCGATGGAACCAGGAAACATCGCTTGCCGCTCGGATTCTCACCGAGTTCCATCAGGAAGGGAATCCCCTTGTCATTCACCTGCTGTGAAAGACACCCCGTGGTTCGCTGTTAGCGACGGCATCTGTCGTGCACCATTCCTTCCATCGGTCAGTACACAACAACGATTTTAGTAACCAGGTCTACACCTCCTTTAGTTGAATTTGATACTGGTTCAGCCAGCAACATTTGTGCAATATGTTCCATAATGACCATTCATGTTCCTTTTTGAAGTTCTCTATCTTTTTTAACATCATACCTAGATATTGTCGTTGTTTTGTTCCGCTTCTCGATCGCTTGTAGGATTCTTCCATCGACCCTAACACCGCAATCAAATGGCGTTTCACTTTCGTTTTTATGGTGTCCATGAGTTCTTTTGGCAACCGTTCCTGATACCCTAATCCCCGCCTGCCAATGACCAAAGCGGCACTTTCATGAACGGATAACCCATACTTTTTCATATACTTGAAACGTCCGATGACACTGGTATACGCCGGATTCACTTTTTTAATGCGAAACCCAAGCCGCATCCCCCAGCGAATGATGGTGTCAGTCAGTTTTCTCTTTTTGAAATGGTGTGTCAAACGATTGAATCGTTTGTCCGTATCGTGCTGCTGTCTTAGTTGAATGTTTTCAATGACCACTGCCCCAACATTCTCTTGAAGCAGCCAGTCATACACATCTCGTACGGTTTCGCCAACGATGTTGTTTCGCTTATTCGCTTTCACATATTCGAGTTCATGACAGTAAAACACCTTTGATTGAAGAAAGTTTCCTTGTTTTGAAACGATGCTTACGGCGATGCGGTCAATATTGATATCCATCCCTGCGATTCGTTCCGCTTGAATCGGTTCATCGTAAGTAAGTTCTCTGCCATATACCTCTTCCTCATAGATGAGATGAATGTAATATTCCCCGTTTTTGCGTTTGATTTCGACGGTATATGGTCGATATTCGATAATCGGCTTGCCTTTTGCATTCACTCCGACTGGTTCTCCCATGTAGATATTTAACAAACTGCTTATACCTCCTTTTTTCATTAGTAGCGCATGAGCGTTTGTACTCCTTCGACGATGCGGGCGGCGTTTGGCAGCCAATCATCTTCGACCGATGGCACCGGATATGGTGTATCATAGCCAGTGACGCGCACGATCGGCGCCGACAGCGAGAACAAGGCGCGCTCACTGATGAGCGCGGCAATTTCCGCGCCGAATCCGTTCGTTTTCACCGCTTCATGGACAATCATCACCCTGCCTGTCTTTTCGACCGATTGCATAATCGTATCGATATCAAGCGGCTGCAGGCAGCGCAGATCGATCACTTCCGCATCCACGCCTTGCGCTTTCATGTCTGCGGCGAGTTTCGCGACAAGCGGAACGGTCGCCCCCCATGAAATGATCGTCACATCTTCCCCTTCTTTGACGATGCGCGCTTTGCCGAGCGGAATTTCATACGGCTCCTCCGGCACTTCCATGCGGAAGGCGCGGTACAATTTCATCGGCTCTAAAAACAAAACCGGATCTTCATCACGAATCGCAGCAATCAGCAACCCTTTCGCGTCATACGCGTTCGATGGCATGACGACTTTCAGCCCCGGCGAATGCGTAAACAGCGCCTCCAGCGCGTCGGAATGCAATTCGGGCGTGCGCACCCCGCCGCCATATGGACTGCGCACGACGATCGGGCACGTAAACCGCCCCGCTGAACGGAAGCGAATGCGGGCCGCCTGAGCTGCCAGCTGATCCATCGCCTGATAGACAAAGCCGAGGAACTGAATTTCCGCAATTGGGCGGAAGCCGTTGACCGCGAGCCCAATCGATGTGCCGATGATGCCCGATTCGGCAAGCGGCGTATCAAACACGCGCTGATCGCCAAACTGTTCCAGCAAGCCATCGGTGGCGCGAAACACGCCGCCGTTGGTGCCGACGTCTTCGCCTAAGACGATCACGCGCTCATCCCGCTCCATTTCTTGGCGCATCGCCTCATTAATCGCTTGAATCATCGTGATTTCCGCCATCTTACCTCACCTCTTTCCGTTGTTTCCGCCGCGCGGCTTCTTGCTGCTGCTCCTGCAAGAGCTTGCTTGGCTTGCCGTATACGTAGTCAAATACATCAACAATCGACCCGGTTTCGTTCGCCGTCGCTTCCTCATATGCCGCCGTCACTTCCTCATTCACTTGCTCGACCCATGCTTCCTCTTTTTCTTCCGTCCACAGCCCCCGCTTCTCTAGCAGCACCCGCAGGCGATGAAGCGGATCCTTTTTCCGCTTCCACTGCTCTACCTCTTCGGCATTGCGGTATTTCGTCGGATCGTCCGCTGTCGTATGCGGCCCTAAACGATACGTCAGCGCTTCAATCAGCATCGGCCCCTCGCCGTTGCGCGCCGCCTCCACCGCTTGTTTCATCGTTTTGTACACAGCAAGCGCGTCATTGCCGTCCACCAGCACGCCTTTCATGCCGTAGGCGAGCGCTTTTTGCGCGATCGTCCGGCTCGCTGTCTGCTTATGCACCGGAACGCTGATCGCATAGTGATTGTTTTGGCAGAAGAAAATGACGGGAACCTGATAAACGGAGGCAAAGTTCAACGCTTCATGGAAGTCTCCTTCCGATGTCGCACCATCGCCGAAATAGCAGACCGATACTTGCGTTTCCCCTTTCAGCTTCGTCGCCCATGCGCATCCCGTCGCGTGGAGCGTCTGGGCGCCGATAATGATTTGAGTCGGAAAAATATTTAAATCCTCCGGCATTTTTCTGCCCATGACGCGGCCGCGGACATACTGAAAAATTTGCGCGAGCGGAAGCCCATGCGCCAAGCAGGCGGCGATTTCCCGATAGCTTGGAAAAATCCAGTCGTCTTTTCTCAGCGCCAGCACGCTGCCGATTTGCGCCGCTTCCTGGCCGCTGAATGGCGCGTATGTACCAATCCGCCCTTGCCGCTGCATTTTTAGCAGGCGCTCATCGATGACTCTCACTTTGCGCATCCAGCGGTACAGCGTCACGAGAAACTCATCGGAGAAAGACGCCAGCTCTTGTTCATCCCCATTCCCATTTTCATCAAGCAGCTGCACCATCTCAAATCGCAATTCGTTTTGATCAAACATCGTTTTTTCCTCCCCTCCGTTTAGCGAACATCTAATAACAGCTGTTCCGGATGTTCTAAAATGCGAGCGACCGTCCGCATAAACCGTCCGGCTGGTTCGCCGTCAATGACGCGATGGTCAAACGTCAGCGACAGCCCCATCATATTACGGATCACAATCTCATCCCCGACGACGGCTGGCCGGCGCTTAATCGCGTGAACGCCTAAAATCGCCACTTCCGGATAGTTGATGATCGGCGTCGCGAACCAGCCGCCGCCCGCGCCGGTGCTTGTAATCGTAAAGGTGCTTCCTTGCAGCTCATCGATGCGCAGTGTGTGCCGATGCGCTTTTTCCGAAAGGTCGGCAATCTCCATCGCCAGCTCGCGAATCGATTTTTGATCGGCATGCTTAATGACGGGAACGACAAGCCCCTCTTTCGTCGCCGTCGCAATGCCGATATGGTACTCTTTCTTTAAGACTATTTCATTCGTTTCTTCATCCACCATGGCGTTAAAAATCGGATGCTCTTGCAGCGCCCGCGTCACCGCCTTAATAACAAACGGCAAATACGTCAGCTTGATGGATTCCGACTCCAGCTGTTTGGCAAGGACAGTGCGGATTTCCACCAGTTTCGTGACATCGACTTCGTCCATTCCGGTCACATGCGGAGCCGTATAGGCGGACTTCACCATTTTCTCGGCGATTTTTTTGCGCAGCCCGCGAATCGGAAGGCGTTCTTCTTTCACGGCGCCGTCGTTTCCGCCGGCCGATGGCTTGGCGGTTTCCAGCGAAGGAGCAGCCGCGGCGGCCGCCGACTCCCGTTCTTTGACATACCGCTCCAAATCGGCGAGCGTCACCCTGCCTCCTTCCCCGCTTCCTTCTACTTCTTCAATCGGAACGCCCATTTCCCGCGCCCGCTTGCGTACGGACGGAGCGGCAATCACCCGTTTTTTCCGCTGAAGCGGCGCAGGCTCCACGCTATCCGCCTCCTGCTGACCGGCACTGCCAGTCTCCTGCTCAACGACGATCAGCGCTTCTCCCACTTTCACCGTCGCGCCTTCCGGTCCGGCAAGCGCCACCACTTTTCCGGCCACCGGCGTTGTAATTTCCACCATCGCCTTATCCGTCTGAATTTCGGCAATCGGCTGGTCAGCCGCCACCTCGTCGCCTTCTTGGATCAACCAGCGGATAATCTCCGCTTCATGCAATCCTTCGCCGATATCGGGCAGTTTAAATTCATAGCGCATGACTATATCCCCTTCTCCCTTTCTACTATTTCATTGGAAAATGATGTAGTATAATTCTAGAAGCAATATGATGCGGGCAGCACTTGGTGCAGATATGCTTTGGGGCTTTGCTAGATGGAAGGAGCTTGTTGAAGCAAACGGTTTCATCCATACAGATATTTTTTTAATAAAACAAATTAGCATAAATATTCTGAATTGTATCGCTTATTGTTTTCATGATAATATACATTTTGTTCCATGTCAATATAGATAGGGAAGACATTTTTCCCGCCAAAGCTTGCGGACTGCCGCAAATCTATTTTTATTGCAAAATAGCTTACCGACAAGGAGGAAAACGATGCACTTCACTCGCGTTCACCATATCGCCATTATTTGTTCCGACTATGAACGGTCGAAACATTTTTATACGAACATACTCCGATTCCGAGTCATTCACGAACAGTATCGAGAAGAACGCCGCTCGTACAAATTGGATTTGCAAGTCGGCGAACATACGCAAATCGAGCTGTTTTCCTTTGAACATCCGCCGAAGCGGCCAAGCCATCCGGAAGCATGCGGGCTGCGCCATCTCGCTTTGGAAGTCGAAAATATCGAGGAAGCAATCGCCTATTTGCATACGCACGGCATCGAGACGGAGCCAATCCGCGTTGACCCGATTACAGGAAAGCGGTTCACGTTTTTCCGCGATCCGGATGAATTGCCGATTGAGTTGTATGAGCGGTAAAATAAGGTAGTTACCAAAACAAAGGAGGTATAACCAGTTCATTTAAAATCAACAAAAATGTATCAAACTATGTAAATATCTCTTACTTTTTTCCCTGAATCTATGGATTTCGACTATTTTCTGAGCCTTCCCCCCTTAGTTGTGCTAAAAAATCATTCCTTCCTCATTTAAAAAGGAAATGAAGAAGAGTTGGCGAATATATGTTCTAAAGGATCCAAACATAGGGGGAAGGCAAGGGGATGAAAACGGTTCGAGTGATGAAAATCGTTTCTCATGACGAATCGCAACTTCGTTCATTGGATGAATTAATGCGCGTCTTTTGTTCCGCGAAGCGATACGCGTTCAACCGTTTGCTGGAGGGAAGGAACGCAAAAGAAATCATCAAGCACCTTCCGCACCAATTTCGGCTCAACAAACGGTATGCCGAAGACGCGGTCCTGCTTGCTCAATCGCTGATTTCTTCCCAACGTGAGTTGCTTCCAATAAGGCTGGAGGATGTGCAAGCGAAAATCGAAAAAACCGAAAAGAAAATCGATGAGTACCAACATGGAAGAAAAACACCGAAGAACGTCGATCTTCCAACATGTCTAGGTGGATTGCACCAACGGTTAGAGAAGCTCAAAGCGAAAGAAGCCGAGCTAAAGCACCATCTCGACCATGGGACGATTCCACGTGTGATTTTTGGCGGAAAACAAAACTTTTACAAGCGCTTGAAAGGAAAAATTACGAACGAAGAATGGAAAGACTTACGCTCGAATCAGTTGTACGCCAGAGGCGATAAAAGCAAAAAAGGAAATTTAAATATTCGCCTCCTGTATGACGATCACACTGATGAATGTTATGTAGAAATTGCGAATCCACTTGGACAACAAGAAGGAAAACACGCTCCCCGTTTACGATTTCCTGTGTCTGTTCCTGAAAAATATGAAGAGGAAATCATCGATGTCGTCATGGGAGAACAAGTCGGAGTAAGCGCAAAAGGCAAGCCGATAATCGAATATCAACCATACACCGTCGAAATCCAACGCAAAAACGGGGAATATTATGTCCAACTCATCTATGAAGAAGAGGTATATGGCAGGGAACTTACCTACGATGAACCAATTCAAGCGGAACGAATCGCAGGGATTGACATCAATATTGACCGCATCGCCGTAAGCATTGTTTCGAAACAAGGAAACTTCATTAAATCGAAAGTATTTTACTGTCATGAACTCGAATATGTGCGGGCGAATAAACGAAACAACATCGTTGGAGAAACCGTACGAGATGTATATGATTGGCTGCTTCAAGAGAATGTTGGGGCAGTGGTCATCGAAAACATCCAACTCAGACAGCGGCACGATACGGACAAACGATTCAATCGCTTGGCACACCATTTCAAAAAGAAAAAACTGACTGACACCATCCTTCGCCGGGGGATGCGGCTTGGGTTTCGCGTCAAAAAAGTGAATCCGGCGTACACAAGTGTCATCGGGCGTTTTAAGTATATGAAGAAATACGGTTTATCCGTTCATGAAAGCGCCGCTTTGGTGATTGGCAGACGGGGATTAGGGTATCAGGAACGATTGCCAAAAGAACTCATGGACACCATAAAAACGAAAGTGAAACGCCATTTGGTTGCTGTGTTAGGGTCGATGGAAGAATCCTATAAGCAATCGAAAAGCGGAACAAAACAACGGCAATATCTAGGTATGATGTTGAAAAAGATAGAGAACTTCAAAGAGGAACATGAATGGTCATTATGGAATATCTTGCGCAAATGTTGTTGGCTGAACCAGTACCAAATTCAACTGAAGGAGGTGTAGACCTGGTTGCTAAAATCGTTGTCGTGTACTGACCGATGGAAGGAATGGTGCACGGCAGGTGCCGTCGCTGACAGCGATCCACGGGGTGTCTTTCACAGCAGGTGAATGACAAGGGAAATTCCCTTCCTGATGGAACTCGGGTGTTTCCTGAGCGGCAAGCAGTTTGGCTGGTTCCATCGCGATGAGTCGATTTTTATAGATTTTAGTAACCAGGGACAAGCATGATTCGATTTGCGACGATCGGTACGAACTGGATTACGGAGGCATTTATTGAAGCGGCTAGAGAAGTAGAAGATTTCACCCTCGCCGCCGTATATTCGCGGACGGAGGAGAAAGCGCGGGAATTTGCGCAAAAAACAGGGGCAGCGCGCACGTTTACCGACCTAGAAGAACTGGCGAAAAGCAATGAAATCGACGCCGTCTATATCGCCAGCCCGAACTCCCTGCACGCCGAGCAGGCGGTTTTCCTCATGAACCACGGCAAACATGTGCTATGCGAAAAACCGCTCGCATCAAACGAAAAAGAAGTGAAGGCGATGATCGGGGCGGCGCGGCGCAACGGCGTCGTGTTGATGGAAGCGATGAAAACGACGCTGCTCCCGAACTTTCAGGCGATCCGCCAGCACTTGCATAAACTTGGCAAAATCCGCCGCTATTTTGCAAGCTATTGCCAATATTCGTCGCGCTATGACGCGTATAAACAAGGCACCGTATTAAATGCGTTCAACCCTGCCTTTTCCAACGGCGCGTTAATGGATATCGGCGTCTATTGCATTTACCCGATGGTCGTCTTGTTTGGAAAACCAAACCGCCTGCAAGCCAGCAGCTTGAAACTCGAATCAGGCGTGGATGGCGAAGGGACGATTATCTTTACTTATGAGAATATGGACGCCGTCGTTATGTACTCGAAAATTACAAACTCCTATCTGCCCGCGGAAATTCAAGGGGAGGACGGAAGCATGCTCATCGACGCAATCCACACGCCGACGAAAGTGGAAATCCGCTACCGCGATGGGCGCGTAGAAGACATTACCGTCCCGCAAGAGAAGCCCCCGATGTATTATGAAGCGAAAGAATTTATCGAGCTGATCCAAAACGGAAAACGCGAATCCGAAGTCAATTCGCATGAGCATTCGCTGCTGACGATTGCCTTGATGGAAGAAGCCCGCAAACAAACGGGAATCGTGTTTCCTGCCGATCAATAAAAACAGCTTCCTGCATGCTCGCAGGAAGCTTTCTCATTTCTTCTGCCATTCTTTCTGCCAATTGGCACTCTTCTCGTCTGCCTGTTTAGCGACAAACATCATGCTCATGACAACAAGCATGACAAGCGATCCGACAAACATTCCAGCGATAAACAAAACCATTGGCGCCCTCTCCCTTTTCTCGCAAACTCGCTATTCCCATTCTTTCCTTTTCGGTCGAAAAACATACTTGGGAGAGCCAGCAATTTGTTTTCTATTATGATACGTCGTATTTCACCGGATCATGCCTCTTTTTCGTCCAACGTGTATAAAGAAAAACACCGATAACGGCCAACAGCGCGCCGCACGAGTCAATCGCCACATCTTTCGGCGTAGCGGTGCGCCCCGGCTCAAACGATTGATGCCATTCATCCGTCATCGCATACAGCGTCGCAAACAGCCAGGCGCCGGCATACGCCGTCCGCTTTGGCGACAGCGCCCGCCAGACAAGCACCGCCAATATGCCATACTCGGTTAAGTGCGCCAGCTTCCGAACGATAAAATTCAGCAAAGACGGTCCTTCTTCTTTGCCACCGCCAAACGGCAAGTACGACAGGATCATATCTAAAATGAGTTTGGTATTCTCCCCGGTAAACAAAGAAAATTCGCTGAAGCAGTAAATGATCATGCACCAAACGATGACGGGGATCCAGCGTTGAATTTTTCCCTTCATTTTCATCACCTGTTATTTACCTTACTATCTTTATGAAACCGTGGCAACATAAATAAAAATACCTTCTGCCCGTACATGGACAGAAGGCAAATCAATCGATTATTCGTTTCCTTTTACTAACTCCAATGGAACAGGAATAAATTTATCCACTTTTTCTCCATTTAATACTTTCAACGCGGTTTTTACTGCATTCTCTCCAATAAGCTCTGGCTTCTGAGCGACGGTCGCCGCCATTTTTCCTTCTTTTACTGCTTTCACGGCGTCTTCCGTTGCGTCAAAGCCAACGACGATCACATCTTTCATACCGCGTGCCTCTAAAGCTTCTAATGCTCCTAGCGCCATTTCATCATTATGGGCAAATACAGCTTGAATGTCCTTATGGCTTTGCAAAATATTTTCCATGACAGATAACCCTTTAGCACGATCAAAATCCGCTGCTTGCTTCGCTACTACTTTCACATTGGATGCTTTATCAATGACTTGATGGAATCCTTCTCCACGTTCCCGAGCTGCTGATGAACCTGGAATTCCTTCAAGTTCTACAATGTTGCCACCATTTTTTAATTGTTCAAGGATGAACTCTCCTGCCATTTTTCCACCAGCAACGTTATCAGAAGCGATGTGAGTGACTACTTTACCACCATCCGCGCTACGGTCAACAGTGATCACAGGAATATTTGCGCTGTTAGCCGATTCAATTGCCGATGTGACAGCACTGGAGTCAGTTGGATTCACTAAAATCAAATCAACATCTTGCTGAATCAAATCTTCGATATCATTAATTTGCTTCGCAGAATCGTTTTGCGCATCGACAACGATTAATTCCACACCTTCTTCTTTCGCCGCCTTTTCAGCTCCTTCTTTTAATGTCACGAAAAATGGGTTATTTAACGTTGAAATCGATAAACCAATTTTCATATTCCCGTCTTTTTTCGCTTCTTCTTTTTTGTCACCGGTTGCGCCGTTATCTAACGAACAACCTGCTAATACGCCTACAACTAACAAAAACGCCAACAACATGCTAGCTAACTTTTTCATCGCCCTCTTCCTTTCATTTTATTATTTTTTTATTCATCAAGCTTCTTTGCGGCGGTCAAGGAGCACCGCAAGAAGAATGACTGCCCCTTTAATGACTTGCTGGTAAAATGAAGATACATTCAATAAGTTCAGCCCGTTGTTCAATACACCAATAATGAGCGCACCAACCAACGTCCCGAAAATCCAACCGCGTCCGCCAGATAAACTGGTTCCTCCAAGAACAACAGCAGCAATCGCATCTAATTCATATGCTGTTCCTGCCGTTGGCTGCGCCGAGTTTAAGCGGGAGGTTAAAATGATTCCCGCTAATGCAGATAATCCGCCTGTTAAAGAATAAATCCAAATTTTTAAACGGTCGACGCGAATCCCGGATAAACGACTCGCTTCCTCATTTCCGCCAACCGCATACGTATGGCGGCCAAACGTCGTTTTCTTTAACACAAAGTACAGAACAGCGTACGCAATGAGCATAAATACAACTGGAACAGGAATACCTAGAAAGTATCCGCGTCCCATCATTTGAAACAAAATATCGTCTGAGGCAAAACCAGTGATAGGACGGCCATCTGTATAAACAAGGGTTAACCCACGAAACATTGTCATCGTTGCTAAGGTGGCAATAAACGGAGCAACGCGTCCTTTCGTGATTACCACACCGTTAATCGCACCCATGAGAAATCCGGCAAGCAATCCGATGATGATGGCGGTAAAGCCGTTCATTCCACTTGCCATCATTCCCGCAGTAATCGCACTTGAGAGCGCTAACACAGAACCAACGGATAAATCAATGCCTCCCGTTAAAATAACGAATGTCATCCCAAACGCGATTAACGCATTAATCGATACTTGGCGTAAAACGTTCATCCAGTTATTGACCGTTAGAAAACTGTCACTTAATATCGACAGCACAATACATAACAAGAAGAAGCCGATAAGCGGGCCAAGCTTTTTTATATCAAAATTCCATTTGTTTTCCATCATGCGTTCCCCCCTGTTGCCGCACGCATAATCGTTTCTTGATCAATTCCTTCATTCTCCAAAATAACGCGAACTTTCCCTTCATGGACGACCATAATGCGATCGCTCATCCCAAGTACTTCCGGGAGCTCAGACGATACCATAATAATTGCGACCCCTTGAGCCGTCAGTTCATTCATAATTTCATAAATTTCTTTTTTGGCCCCAACATCAACCCCGCGCGTTGGTTCATCTAAAATGAGAATGCGCGGCTCCATTGTCAGCCATTTTCCGAATACGACTTTTTGCTGGTTCCCTCCGCTTAACGCTTTTACCTCTAATTCTGGAGATGCCGTTTTAATGTTTAATTTCTTAATTAACGACGAAACTAACTCCTGCTCTTTCGTCGCCTGAATGACACCGGCTGTTGCCAATTGTTCTGATTTTGGCAACGTTAGATTTTCCCGCACACTCATACTTAAAATGAGCCCTTTTTGTTTGCGGTCTTCTGTAATCATTGCGATGCCGTGCTCAATCGCTTGTCTTGGCGATGTAATATGAACTGGTCGGCCATCAATATAAATCGTTCCCTTGTTCGTTTTTCTCGCTCCAAAAATCGCCTCCATAATTTCGGTGCGTCCTGATCCCATCAATCCTGCCACACCGAGAATTTCACCGGCACGTACAGAGAACGAGACATTTTCAAAGACACCTTCCTGTGTCAAGCCTTCCACGCGCAGCCGTTCCTTGCCAATGACTGCATTCCGTTTTGGAAAGCGCTCTCCAATTTGCCGACCGACCATCATGTGAACAATCTCATCAAAGTTTGTCTCAGCGATGCGCTTCGTGCCGATAAACTGTCCGTCCCGAAGTACGGAAATACGGTCGCAAATCGTAAAAATCTCCTCCATCCGATGTGAAATATAGACGATAGCAACCCCTTGCTTCTTTAATGTTCGAATTACTTCAAATAACGTTTGAATTTCCCGTTCTGTCAAAGCCGCGGTCGGCTCATCCATAATTAAACATTTCGCATTGGTAGAAAGCGCCCTTGCAATCTCAACAATTTGCTGTTTTCCCACCGATAAATTGCCTGCCAATTCACTAGGGTCAATATGGATCCCTAGCTTCTTCAAATAGACTTCTGCCTGCTTCTCCATTTCTTTATATCGAATAATACCTGTCCGGCCAATTGTGCTCTCCCGCCCAAGGAAAATGTTTTCTGCGACCGACAACGTAGGAATGATAGTAAGCTCCTGATGAATGACCGAAATCCCATCACGTTCCGCTTCCTTCGGATGGCGATAATGGACTTCTCGGCCATCCACCAAGATCGTCCCGGCATCGCGCTCATAAATGCCGGTTAATACTTTCATTAACGTCGATTTTCCGGCGCCGTTTTCGCCCATGAGCGCGTGTACTTCACCGGCTCGTACTTCAAAATCGACGCCATTTAAGACGACATGCTGGTGGAATGCTTTTTTAATGCCCCGCATCTCAATAAACGGTTTCGTCATCGCTCTCCCTCCTTTTTTTCAAATGAACGCTACGAAAAGTTCACACCGGAGCGAAGAATAATATTGGCGTAAGGCGTCGCTTCCCCCGTACGAATGACTGCTTTCGCTGATTTTGTCATCTCTTTAAATTGTTCGTGTGGAACAAATTGCATCGGTGCATCGCTCAATCTTTGCTGAATTTTTTCATATATCGCAGGGTTGTCTGTTTTGATTTCTTCCGCCAATGTGACTGCTTCCACCTCTAACTCTTCTAAAATCGCATCCAGCACGGATAAAAACGGTGGAAATCCTTTCACCAGTGATAAATCAATCCGGGTCGTCTCATTCGGAATCGGCAGGCCGCAGTCCGCGATGACAATCGTATCGGTATGACCGAGAGAAGCTAATAGCGTACTTAACTCTTTATTGAGAATACCCCGTTTTTTCATGATGAACACCCTTCCTTTTCCTGCAAAAATTTCTCCACTTCTTCTTCCTTCGGCATCCCACCTTGCGCGCCTAGCTTTGTCACCGATAGCGCCGCCGCCGCGTTGGCAAAACGACATGCATCTTCTAAACTCATTCCTTTGCTTAGCGCTACCGCCAATGCTCCGTTAAACGTATCTCCTGCTCCTGTCGTATCAACGACCGGAACGCGAAACCCTGGGATAAGCACTGATTTTCCATCCTTTCGAATCGTTACGCCGCGTGCTCCTTCGGTGACAATCACTTTATCAGCAAACGAGCTCACCTCGACTTGTTGGAAAATAATCTCCCGCTCATGTTCGTTTGGTGTGAGAAAATCGACTGCCTCCATCAATTCCTGCGGCAACGGCTGAGCTGGCGCAGGATTCAAAATGACACGCACATGATGTTTTTTCGCTAAAAAGACGGCTCTTTCTACAACGGAAAGCGGAATTTCCAGCTGGAGTACACATACGTCACTTTTGGCAATCATTTCTTCGCATCGATCGATGTCTTCTGGACGAAGCGCATGGTTTGCCCCCGGAACAACGATAATTCGGTTATCTTGTTCCGAAATCGTAATCGAAGCAATGCCGGTCCCTTTATCTGTAACCGGTTTCACATTATCGATATGAACACCTTCCCGCTCCAATGAGCGAAGCAACTCCGTTCCAAACGCATCCACTCCGACCGCTCCAATCATATGTACATCAGCACCTAAACGAGCGGCCGCCACCGCTTGGTTTGCTCCTTTCCCGCCAGGAACGAGATGAAACTCCTCCCCTAAAATCGTCTCCCCTTGTGACGGAAAGCGAGAAGCAATCGTCACAAGGTCCATGTTGATACTGCCGACTACGGTAATCACTGGTTTTGCCACTTTCATTCCCCCTTACGCGTCGATTGTCGTACCACTAGTTCAATCGGAAGCACATAATGAAGCTTCTCAAGCGGTTTCCCTTCTATTTGTTTGATTAAAATTCTCGCAGCTATTGCACCCATCTCATAAATCGGTTGGGAAATCGTCGATAGTTCCGGTGTCGTCATTTCCGTCAGCGGAATACCGTCATATCCAATAATCGCAATGTCGTCTGGAACGCGCAGCCCCAGCTGTTGAACCGCTTTCAACGCTCCCACTGCCATCGCATCATTTCCAGCAAAAATACCATCGATATCGTATTTATTCAATGCTTCGATCACCGCTTCTTTCGCCTGCTTCAACTGATAGTTTCCAAGAATGACAAGCCTCTCATCCCAAAGGCCAAGTGCCATCATTTCATCACGGTAACCGTGAAAACGCTCCATCGCGTTCACAACGTGAAGAGGTCCTTGGATGTGGGCAATTTTACGGCAACCGATGTCATACAAATGTTTCGTTGCTAACCGGGCTCCTCCATAATTATCGGCAATGACCGACGGATAATCATGATTTAGCGGACGGTCTAGCACGACTATCGGAATGTCCCATTCCGATACTTCCTCCAACTCTAATTGATTGGTCGTTAAGATAATGCCGTCCACATATTTTTGTTTAAGCACTTCCATATACTCTTTTTCTTTTTCCGTCTTCTCATCAGAATTGCATAAAATCACGGTATAGTCATAAATATTCATGACATCTTCCACAGCGCGAACAAGCTCTGGAAAAAACGGGTTGGTTATATCCGGCACGATTAACCCGATGGTTTTCGATGTCTTTTTAAACAGTGCCCGTGCCACTTCACTCGGTTTATAATTCAACTCTTTCATCGCCTGTCTCACGCGCTTTTCCGTTTCTTCATTCACATAACCATTTTGATTTAGCACGCGGGAAACAGTCGCCACAGACACACCTGCCAACTTTGCCACATCTCTAATCGTTGCCATCATTATTCGTCTCCATTTCTCATCTGTAACCGGTTACATACATTATACAAAAATTTACGAAAACTCACAATGAAAATTTTTTACATTCGCTATTTGTAGCTATTCAGCTTCCTTATAGATTATTTTTACAGACGCTGTTTTAATCTATCTCTATCCTTTCTACACTCGAGCTAATTTTTGACAAAAGAAAAATAAAAATTATTGACCATTTTCTGAATTATTTAATATAATAAAATTTGAAAACAAATACATATTACGAGCAACATTTATGATGTCTATCATAAATGCCCCTCGTAATAGCTGTATTTGGTTGGAGGATTAGCATGTTTGAGAATAATACCGTATATATCATCGGGGACGCAAAAGCGCCTTCAAACAATCCGATTACCCAGCAATATAACGCGTTTTTCATCGGATTAGTGGTCAATAAAGAAAGCGGTATCATTGTTGATGCAGATTGCTCAGCGACGATTGAGCTGACGAAATCCTTTGTCAAAAGTTTATTGGTCGGCCGATCGATATTGGATATTGACACAGTAAAAAAAGAAATTCAAACCCGCTATTTCGGCTCTTCACAAAAGGCGTTAATCGTCGCTTTTAAAAACGCCAGCTTAAAATATCAAAATATCGTTTCGTCAGCTGCTTCATCTGTACCCTCATCACGCAGATGAAACCCAGCGAATAGAGCGATTGTTTCTCTCTATTTGCTGGGTTTTGTATTTTCTATAAACCAAATAAGGGGGAGAAACAATGATTCAAGACGGCGTTGTTTTCTTAAGTATTTTACTAGCTTACGTCGCACTTATTGCTTTTGCAGAGCAAAAGTCTAAATCCAAACTTTTTAAAGTCGTCCCCGGCATTATTTTTATTTATGTCGGGGGAGCGCTGATGCAAACATTTGGCGTTTTCGGGAAAACGGATTCGATCGACAATACGTACAATACCGTTCGAAACGTACTGCTTCCTGCCATGCTCATTCTTATGCTTCTGCATTGCGATTTGCGAAAGATCATCAAAATGGGGCCAAGAATTCTTCTTACTTTTTTTGCGGCATCTTTCACGATCATTATTGGATTTACCATTACGTATCTGCTATTCAAAGAACTCTACGCGAAAGATACATGGAAGGCCTTTGCCGCGCTCAGCTCCAGCTGGACAGGCGGGTCGGCCAACATGGTTATTCTGCAAAAAATTTTAGATGTTCCAGAAAACATTTTCGGCTACGCCTTAATGATGGATACGGTCAACTATTCTATTTGGGTCATGTTTATGTTTTGGCTTGTACCGTTTGCCGACAGATTCAACCGTTGGACAAAGGCAAAAATGGTAGATATACCCATTACAAACGATGAAGCAGCGGCAACCAACGAAAATCATCAAGGAAAAATGGGATTTACCGAATTAATCGTCTTGCTTGGATTCAGCATTCTTTTATCGACGATTTGTACGGAAATCGGAAATGCTTTGCCTGAGGTGGGAGCCGTATTTAATGGAACCACATGGACGATTGTATTCGCAACCGTCATCGGTTTAGTATTGGCGATGACAAAAATAGCGAAAATTCCCGGCTCCAACGATGTATCGAAAGTCATGCTTTATGTGGTCATCGCATTAATCGCGTCGCAAGCAGACTTTTCTCAATTGTTCCAAGCTCCCATTTACATCATCTCGGGGTTTCTTATTCTTTTGATTCACGCATTATTAATGCTAATGATCGCCAAAGTATGCAAACTTGATTTATTTACAATGGGGGTAACCTCCCTGGCAAATATCGGCGGAGTAGCTTCCACTCCCATTCTTGCGGGCGCATATCATCAGTCACTCATTCCTGTCGGCATATTGACAGCTTTACTAGGCAATCTCCTTGGAACCTATTACGGATTGCTCACCGCTCATATTTTATCATCACTGTAACCGAAAGGATGTCTATTCATGAAAATCAAAGACGCAGCCATCGCCACACAATCAACTCCATTAATAAAACCTTTCAAAACGGCACTGCGGACGGCTACGCAAATGGAAAGCATCGTCGTAAAAATCACGCTGGATAACGGAATGGAAGGGTATGGGGCCGCCGTCCCGACCGAAGCTATCACAGGAGAAACGAAACAAGGAATCATCGGTATTTTAGAAAATGTACTCATCCCTAAAATCATCGGTAAAGAAATCGAAGAAATAGCAAAAAACGATAAAGATGTTCAAACCAGCTGCGTTGGAAATACGAGTGCAAAAGCGGCATTAGAAATGGCCATGTGCGATGCGCTTTGCAAACTGCTAAACATTCCGCTCTATCAATTATTCGGAGGAAAAACGAACCACCATGTTAACGATATGACCATTAGCGTAAATAGTGTTGAAGAAATGGTCAATGACGCAAAAAAAGTCACAGAAAAAGGTTTTTCGATTTTAAAAATTAAAGTAGGAAAAGAAGCCGAAAAAGATATCGAACGAATCAAACGAATTTATGAAGAAGTAGGTCCAAACGTTTCACTTCGCATCGACGCTAATCAAGGCTGGACAGCGAAAGAAGCGGTGAAAATCATTCAATCGCTGGAACAACTTCAACTTCCGATCGAATTTATTGAACAGCCTGTTCCTAAATACGACATAAAAGGTCTTCAGTTTATCCGTGAACGAGTCAACATACCGATTATGGCGGACGAAAGTATATTTTCTGCGCGAGATGCGCTAGAACTGATCCGTCATCACGCTGTCGATTTGATCAACATTAAACTGATGAAAACGGGAGGATTACGGGAAGCTTACAAAATTGCTAGTTTGGCGGAAGCAGCTGGCATCGAATGCATGATCGGAAGCATGATGGAACCAACTCTTTCTGTATTGGCAGCAACCCATTTAGCCATGGCTCATCCGAACATTACCAAAATCGATTTGGATGCCCCTCTATGGATAGACGATGACAGCAGCCGTTCTTTCTTTCAAGGAAGCAAGATTCACGTTCCTGACTTACCGGGTATTGGTTATGTTCCTTATATACCCAATCATTGATCATAAGAAAGGAGATTAGCAATGAAAAAATGGAAAAGGTACTTCACCGCATTCCTTTGCTTCTGCATGGTTTTCGTCTTTCTTTCACCAGCAAGTGCCAAAACGAACAAGGAGGAAACGGCTTATATTGACGTTTCTGTCGCAACGCTTTGGACAGAACCGAACATTGCAAGAGACATTGACAGTCCATCGCTATCCAACCCGGTCGATATGTGGAAGTGGACAAAAAGCATGACGTACGAAGAAAAACTATGGTTAGTGGGGAATCTCGAAACACAAGCGTTATACGGCATGAAAGTCACGATACTAGAAAAACAAGGAGATTGGGCGAAAGTTGTCGTCCATGGTCAACCGACGCCGCGCCATCCGCTTGGATATCCAGGCTGGGTGCCAATTCGCCAACTGACCAAAGGAAACGCATTTGCAAAATTTCAATCGAAACCATTTGCCCAAGTCACTTCGCCAACTGCATGGCTTTACAAAGATCCAAAAGGGAACCATAAATTTATGGAAATCAGCTTTAACACTCGCCTTCCTGTGATTCAATCAACCAAAAACGCAGTCAAAGTGATGACACCGAGTGATGGTGCCAAATGGCTGAAAAAAGAGGATGTCCAAATTTTCCGGACGGAAGCAGACATTCCGGCACCAACCGGAGAAGACTTAGTAAATACCGCAAAACAGTTTTTAGGCTTGCCTTATTTATGGGCAGGAACATCCGGATTTGGGTTTGACTGCTCCGGGTTTACCCATACGATTTATAAAGCGCACGGCATTACCATTCCCCGCGATTCGTCCGTACAGGCCCAATTCGGTACACCTGTCCCGGAAAGCGAACTGCAGCCGGGGGATCTCCTGTTCTTTGCGTATAATAACGGAAAAGGGAAAATCCACCACGTCGGCATGTATATCGGCAACGGCAAAATGATCCACTCGCCAAACACCAGCACAACCGTACGCATTGATGATTACCGAGCTCCTGGATATGGCGAAGAGTTCGCCGGCGCAAGAAGATATATCCACAAATAAGAAAAAACCCGAAAAGGAGACATGAATGTTTCGACTCATGTCTCCTTTCTTTTTCACTATCCCTATCGGCTTCCTACCGCCAATACCATGTCCAGTACGAACAACAGCATTTTCTTCTCCCTACATCGTGCTTTTTTCCGTGTCAACGCTGACGGAGCGGGTTGGAATCCAGCTCACCACCACCGTGACAACGATATTGACAATCAACGCGATAATTCCGACATTCAGATCTTGCACTGCCTGCGGCAAGGAAGGGAACAACGTGCCGATGCTGCTGCCGGATAATGTAATATAAGCTACCGTCACAACCCCAGCGATAATACCGGCAAACGCTCCCTGCTTCGTTACAAAGTTGTTTTTCATCAGGCTGAGCACAAGCGACGGGAACAGCTGCGTCACAAGGCTGTACCCCATGAGAAGCAAAGCAACGATCGTATTTCCGCCGCGGAACGTAAAATATAACGAAATGAGGGCAATGACAGGAACGAGATATTTCGCGAGTTTCGCGACCTGCTCGTCGGTGGCGGAAGGAGAAAACACTTTATAGACGTTTTTCGCGAGCAGCGTCGACGCCGTCATTAAAATCATGGAACCTGGAACCATCGCCGTCAACAGCCCGGCCGCGCCGATCAGCCCGACGACCCAAGGGTCAAACGTCTGAATGGACAAGCGCAATAACGCCAGGTCGGCATCAGAGCCTTCCAAATGCGGAATTTGCAAAATCGCCGCAAAGCCGACAAAAAAGACAAATAGCAGCACTAACTGATAAATTGGCAAAATCATCGCATTTTTCCGAAAAACATTGGCGCTTTTCGCCGAATAAATCGAACCGAACGTGTGCGGCCACATATAAAAACCAAGCGCCGTTAACAGCACAGTGGAAATAAACCAAGACACGCTCATGCCTTTATCCGGCAAGGCGAGAAATCCCGGCTTTGCTTCTTCAATCGCCGTAAACATTGGCTCGATTCCACCATAATAATGGAATGGAAGATAAAGACCTAAAAAGACCGCAACAACCAGAATCATGATATCTTTCACTACCGCTGTCCACGCCGAGCCGTGAATTCCTGAAATCATCACGTACACCGTAACGGCAAGGACGCCGATCCAAATCGCCGCTGTCGACGAAATCGTGCCGTATGAAGCTTCTGAAACGATAATGCCCAACCCTTTTAACTGCAGCACCAAATACGGAATAAGCGCAACCACCCCGACCAGGGAAACGAGCACCCCCAACAGCGGGCTGTTGTACTTACTGGCGAAAAAGTCAGACTGGGACATAAGCTGATGTTCTTTCGCATATTTCCATACTTTCGGAAGCATCCAATAGGACAGCACGTACGCCAAGCAGCCGTACGCGATAATGTAAAACGTCGGTCCGCCTTTGCCGTAAGCCCAGCCGCTTCCGCCCAAAAAGGTGAATGTCGTATAAATTTCGCCGGCCATGAGAAGAAAAACAAAGATGGTGCCAAATCCGCGGCCGCCGACCGTCCACTGTTCCAAGTTCATATCTTTTCCTTTTCGCGCCTGCACCCCTAAATATAAAGAGAGAAGCAGAAAGGCAAAAATAATGATTAGCGCCCCATTCATGTACGCTCCTCCTCCCGCACTTCCGGATCAAAGCGGTAGACAACCGCCATGATGACGGAAGTGAGAATCACCCAAGCGACAATCCAAAAGAGAATAAACGGCATGCCAAACACATATGGAGTCACTTTATTGGCAAACGGAATGCCGCCAATTATGCCAAGAAACGGCAGCACCATCAGCCAGCGAATTCCTTTCATCGTTATTTCCTCCCCCATGGAATATTAGGAAGCGGAAGCTTTTACGGGGCTTCCGCCAATAATTTAAACGCCGCATGGACAAACAGGCGCACGCCAATTTCCAGCGCATCTTCGTCGATGGTAAAGCGTGGATGGTGATGCGGATAGATGATGCCTTTTTCTTTGTTTCCCGCGCCGACATAGAAGAAGCTTCCCGGCGCTTTTTGCAAGAAAGCGGAAAAGTCTTCGCCGCCCATGTTTGGTTTCATATGGTCAACCGCTTCTTCGCCAAGCACCTCGCGCACCGTTTCCTCCATCACGCGGGTCACCTCGTCGTTGTTAATGACCGGACGGTAACCGTATTCAAATTCAAATTCATATGTCGCGCCGTGCGCTTCGGTAATGCCTTTAATAATCCGCTCCATTAATTTCGGCACGTTTTTCCGTAGTGTTTCATCAAAACTGCGCACCGTCCCTTGAATTTCGACGCTTCCCGGAATGACGTTATGCGTCGTGCCCGCAACAAATTGCGTCACCGAAACAACAAGCGGCTCGAGCGGATCGACATTGCGCGAAACGATATACTGCAAGTTGGTGACCACTTGGGCGCCGATCGCAATCGCGTCAATCGTTTGGTGCGGCATCGCCGCGTGCCCGCCTTTGCCATGGATGCGGATGAAAAAACGGTCCGGAGCCGCCATCATCGGCCCGTACACAATGCCAATTTTGCCGCGTTCAAGCGGCGACCAAAGATGGGTGCCGATCACGACATCCACCCCATCCATCACGCCGGCCTGCACCATTTCTTCCGCGCCGCCTGGATGCAATTCTTCGGCATGCTGGAAAAGAAAGCGGACTTCTCCTTGGATTTGATCGCGCAGTTTAGAAAGAATTTTCGCCGTCCCTAAAAGCATGGCCGTATGTCCGTCATGCCCGCACGCATGCATCACGCCCGGATTTTTTGAAGCAAATTCAAACGTGTTTTCCTCTTGAATCGGAAGCGCGTCCATATCGGCGCGAATCGCCACCACTCTCCCCGGCTGATGCCCGATCAGCCGCGCCATCACGCTCGTTTTGGTCGGCCGCGAGAGTTCTAGATTCCCAAACGATTGCAGCGTGTCATAAACAAACTGCGCCGTTTTTTCTTCGTGAAACGACAGCTCTGGATTCGCATGCAAGTGGCGGCGCCAGGCAATCACTTCCTCTTTCACTTCATCGACAAGCCGTTTGATTTCTTCATTGGTCATGCGTTCTTCCCCCTTTTTCTCGCTTATTCTCCCGTCGCCAAACGCAGCACCGTATGATACAAAACATTCGCTCCGGCCGCGCAGTCCTCCTTCGTGCTCCATTCATCCGGACTATGGCTGACCCCATCTTGCGAGCGGACAAAAATCATCCCGATCGGACAAAGCCCCACTAGCTGCACTCCGTCATGGGAAGCGCCGCTAGGAAGTGAGAAAACATCTAAACCAAGTTTTTGACATGCCTCTTTCGCTGCGTTTTGTACAAGTTCGGAACATAATACAGGAGGCATCTCTTGCAATAGCTCGGTAGTGACCTTCACGTTTCGCTCTTTGCCAATCTTTTGCGCTTGTTCGTTAATCGACTGTAATACGTTATCGCGCACTGCCGCGTCCAAATCCCGCAAATCAAGAACAAATTCAACCCGCTCCGGAATGATGTTAATGCCGCCCGGAAAGACGTGCAGCTGTCCGACGGTGCCGACGGTCGTTCCCGTTTCTTTCGCCTCTTGCTCGATTACTTCAATGATTTGGGCTGCCGCCACAAGCGGATCGCGGCGCAGCGGCATCGGCGTCGCCCCTGCATGTTCCGCTTTTCCTTCCACCGTAAATTTGACCCACACGAGTCCGGCAATGCCGGTGACGATGCCAACCGGAAGATTCGCTTCTTCAAGCACCCGTCCTTGTTCAATATGTAGTTCCACATAGGCTTTGACCGATCCCGGTTTTCGCGCTGCTTTTCCGATGTGATGCGGATTCAGCCCCGCTTCTTGCATCGCTTCGGCAACCGACACGCCGTTTGCATCCTGATAGTTTAGCTCGTCTGTTGACAACGCCCCCGCCATAGCGCGGCTGCCGATCATCCCGAAGCGAAAGCGCGCCCCCTCTTCATCGGTAAATGCGACAACCTCAATCGGATGTTTGGTTTCCACCCCGTTTTCATTCATCGTCTGTACTACTTCCACAGCGGCAAGCACGCCAAGCGGGCCATCAAACATGCCGCCATTGTACACCGAATCCAGATGAGAACCGACCAGCACGACCGGCGCGTCTTTGTCTGTTCCTTCTTTCCGCCCAATTAAGTTTCCGGCTGCATCTTCATAGACAAAAAGCCCCGCCTCTTTCATATAGGCCGCAACCTTTTCTTTTGCCGCGCGCTCCTCTTTCGTAAACGACAAACGCGTAATCCCGCCCGTCGGCTGCCGGCCAATCTCCCCTAATTCCATGAGCCGCTGCCAAAGCCGTTCTTCCTGAATCACGGCATTCCCTCCCTTCACCATGATTGCGATTTACGGGTGAATTTCGGTTATGTCCTTAATTATAATATAGTTATGAAAAATTTTAAATTATTTTATTTATTAAAATTTATTAAAACATATTATGAACCATGATGTTTATCTTCTCCATCCAATAAAAAAACTGGCCCAACATCGTTCAAAAAACGATATGGAACCAGCCTCACCTACATCATAAAAAAATACGATATACTTTCCGCGGCCGTCCGCGCGGATACGGATTCGTTTCGCCAATCACCTCAGCGATGCCGGCGTCCTCGAGTTCCTTTAAAATCCGTCTCGCGCTGCGCGGCAAAATTTGCATATACCTAGCCAGCTCATGCGCCTGAATCTCGTTTTTCCCCAGTTTCCGTAAAATGGCGCGCAGCTTGCTTAGCGTGGCGACGCTCAAATTCGTTTGTTGGCTAAGCTGCTGCAGCTCCTCGCTGTCTAGCGAATAATGTATCCGTTCGGCGCGCCCTAACGGACCGGCGATCGTCCCATCATCAAAGACGACCATCCAAGCGCCCTTTCCATATTTTTTTGCGTGCAGAAACGCTTTTCCGGCGTGAATCTCAGCCTCATATGCCGTCCTTCCGATGCCGATGCCGCACGTTGCGATCTCATCATGGATGTGTTCCATTTCATCCGCGGCCGGAACGGTTTTGTATTGGTCTGTCATTTCTTTTAACGCGCCTCTTGTCGTAAAAATGACATACCGCCCAGGCCCCGCGCATTTTAGCGACCCTTGGATTTTTTTTGCATATTGAAGCAATTTTTCCGTCACTTTCATTTCCATCTTGTAAATTTCATCCGTCGAAAACGCTTCCGTGTTGAGCGCGGACAAAGAATCCACTTCCATCATTTGCACGGCGATTTGCGCATTTTGAATGTCAAGCATTTCACCCGTACGAATGATCATTTGCACGACCGACTCGACGGTGGCGCGCGCCGGCAGCACCCGATACACCGGAACGCCAAGCTTTTCTAATTCCAGATGAGCCGTCCGCAAGCAGGTTACCGCTGCTTTTATTTTTCCTTGCTTCCATAATGTATAATGATACTCCGCCAACTCTTCAGCGGAGATCCCGCCTTGATAGTGCTTCACGTACTCGACGGGGTCCCGAATCCCGACCTCTTCAAGCAGCCGTTCGATCTCCGATGGATGGTACGTATCAAAGCTCAGCTGATGAACCGGAATTTGCCGCTCGTAATAAGCCTGCAAGAGCGTCCGATATAAGCTTGCACCTGTATGCGGGACGTAAAACAACGGTACATCGACCTCGCCTGATTCCTTGACAATCGAATACGGAACCTGTCCGGAAAACAGCCACATATCGACTTTAGGAAGCAACGGACGAATAAGATCCATAATTTCGCTTTCATCCCAATAGACAACCGGCACACAGTCAAGCTCCTTATATTCCTGCGCAATCGTTTGAATAATGTTTAACGAATCGTCTGCCCCCAATATTCCTAGCCGGATGCGAATCATTGGTCCCTCCCCTTGTTTGCAGCATGTTTGCCCGTGATAGCAATCACACGAACAGGACGTCCCCTTTCCCGCAAACTACATTGTTTTTCCTCATGATTGCCTTTTTCTTACTCTCTTATTCTATCAAAATCATCTCCTCTCTAGCGGCAAAAAGCGAAAATAAGGCAGGCCAGCAAGGGCTTTTTCCCTTTACCGCTCATCCGTTTCCACCAAAACAGCACTTTCCGCTGCGCCCACCTGCTTCCGCCCAATCGATTCGTAGAGGATTCCCGCCTTGCGGGCACTTTCAAGGTCATAGCAATTCCGTCCATCGAACACAAGCGGCGTTTTCATTAAAGCAGCATACTGGCACAGATCAAATTGCCGAATCTCTGGCCATTCCGTGAAAATGAAGCATAAATCGGCGTTCGCAATCGCTTCTTCAATCGTCGCGCAATACGTCAAATTCTCGGCAAAGATACGCTTGACGTTATCCATCCCAACCGGATCCCATACCTTCACGTTGGCGCCTTCTTCGAGCAATGCTGCAATATTGGCAAGGGCAGGAGCTTCCCTTATATCATCCGTCCCCGGCTTAAACGTCAACCCGAGCACCGCTGCTTCCCGCCCGTGAAAATCGCCAATATACGTTCTCGCCTTTTCTATTAATTTGAGCTTTTGCTTTTCATTCACGTCGATCGCGGCTCGTACCGTTTTCAGTTCATAGCCGCAGCGACTTGCAAGGTGACACAGCGCTTTCGTATCTTTCGGAAAACAAGATCCACCGTAGCCGATCCCCGCGCGCAAAAAACGGGGGCCGATGCGCGGATCCATCCCCATTCCTTCAGCGACTGCCTCAATATCAGCGCCAACGATTTCGCACAAATTGGCAATGTCATTGATATACGAGATTTTTAATGCCAAAAAGACGTTGGAAGCGTATTTGATCATTTCCGCGCTTTTCCGGTCCGTCACCACATACGGAAGCGTAAACGGGTCGTACACTTTTCTCATTACCTTCTCGGCATGGGACGATTCGACTCCTAACACGATCCTCGACGCGTATAGCGTATCATTGACCGCCGTTCCTTGCGATAAAAACTCAGGATTAGCGACAACCTCGATATGCACGGGGTGTTTGCGATGTTCAGCGATCCAGCGCGCCAATTCATCGCCTGTACCGACGGGAACGGTAGATTTTACCGCCACCACACAGTCTTTTTCCACCGTCCGTGCAATTTGCTTTGCCGCTTCCCACACATAGCGCAAATTCACTGATCCATCCCGCTCTTCCGGGGTGCCAACAGCGATGATAATGACATCTGCCCGCCGATACGCCGCCGCATAATCGGTCGTAAACCACAACCGCTCACGATTTTTTCTTACTAACTCCTCCAAACCAGGCTCATAGATCGGAGACATTCCGCGCTGAAGCAGCATCACTTTTTCAATATCGACATCCACGCATGCCACCCTGTGCCCCTTTTCCGCCAAACACGCGGCCGTGACGAGTCCTACATATCCTGCACCCGCTACGGCAATATCCATATTTCATCACACCTTTGATTGTTTACTCTGTTCCCAAACGTGCCTAATGTCAGGAAAAATATAGTATGCGGCAATCCAATGACACATTTCCCTAACCAAGCATCATTTCTGTCAAACCATCGGATCATTTACGTTATTTCTCGTACATATATGATGTTATTATAAACTATAATGAACTTCCCTTTCATTTACAACGATTACGTGGGTATGATGGGAACGGTTTCGATTCTAAAAAAAGACAAAAAGGAGAGCCGTTCACTTCTGACCGTGGCAAGCTCTCCTTCTCGTTTATCTCTTAACGGCAGACGCCGTGCTTCTTTTTTGCGCTGTCCTATGCTGCTTCAAGGCAACGTTGTCCATCACAAAGCCAATGATTGCTCCTATGATGGCAGGGACCACCCATCCTAATCCAACCGAGAAAAATGGGGACCAAGATAATAACGCCTTCAGCCACTCGGCCTTTATGCCAAACGCGTTCAAGCCGTCGTAGATGCTGAACACGGCGGTAAACAGCAAGGCCATCCCATACGTTTTCGCCGAACCTTGATAGAAGCGATGGAAAAACGACATAATCACAAGCACAATAGCTAAAGGATAAATCATCGTTAACACCGGAGCGGAAATCGAAATCAGTTGATTCAACCCTAAGTTAGAAACGGCTAAGCTAAAAATCGTAATAATCGTCACATAGGTTTTATACGATATGTTTGGCGTCACTTCATGAAAATATTGCGCGCATGCCGCGGTTAGCCCGATGCAGGTCGTTAAGCACGCTAAAGCGACAATGACGCCAAGCAATAGCTTTCCGCCGCTGCCAAATAAAAGCGCAGCCGTACTCGACAATAGATCTCCACCATTGGCAAATGGACCGTTTACAGACATTTTTGCCCCAACCAACGCAGTCGCTATATAAACTAACGCCAAGCCCATTCCCGCAATCAATCCTGCTTGAATAGTGCCTTTTACCATTGTTGACTGCTGATGTACGCCTCTATCTTTTAACGCGTTCACAACGACAATCCCAAACGCAAGCGCCGCGATCGCATCCATTGTTAAATATCCTTCCATAAACCCTTTAAAAAACGGGACGGAAGCGTATTTTTCCGTCGGTGCTTGCAGCGGATTTTTTAGCTGGATGATCCCTGCAACGCAAAGAACGGCAATAGAAAGAAGCAAAACAGGTGTCAATATTTCCCCAATGCGATCGACCAGCTTTGACGGATTTAAGCTTAACCAATAAACGGCCGCGAAAAAGATAATGGTAAATAGCAATAGTGAGAACGCGCCGCTATTCCCGTCGAAAAACGGTTTGATTCCCATTTCATAAGTGACGCTCGCTCCTCGCGGGATACCGAAAAATGGGCCAATCGCTAAATAGACGGTAAGCGAAAAGCATAAACTAAACAGAGGATGAACATAATTGCCAATCGATTGAATCCCATCTTTCGCTAGCGCAATCGCGGCAACAGACAAAATCGGCAAACTCACCCCTGTAACGACAAACCCGAAAATCGCCGGCCAAACCGCTTTCCCCGCTTCCATGCCAAGATATGGCGGAAAAATTAAGTTCCCTGCCCCGAAAAATAAAGCAAAAAGCATCAACCCCGTAAAGAAAATGTCTTTTTTCTTCATCTAAGATGCCTCCACATATGATATTTAAAATATTCCGAAAATGAAGTCGTTTATCCCGGTTTGCACCAAGACTTACTATTTTTGTATAATTACGACTTTTTTAATATTACATTTTTTCTGCCATTTCGTCAATCAAGACAATAGAAAAAAGCCTAGTATGAGCGCATTGCCGAAGGGCAGCGATCCGTCGCGTGGACATTTTTTTATGAAGCTGGCGGAAAGCGGGGAGAAAAAATGGAATATCCCCCTTCTATGCCGCACCCTAACCGATAAGAAGCGCGAGAGTCGTCATCCATATATGGCAGGGAGATGGAGTCTTCACACCAATAGCGATAGTATATTCCTTTTATTATCATTGGTGTGGCATTTATAGATAAATATCTTTCATCCCAATCTCCCCGCATCCTTGTTACCATAAACGGCAACCAATCAATCGCATGGAATTCGATATGAAAACTCCAACAATGATCTTCATCCGTTTTCGGCTTGAACGGCAGAAACCCATTTTCCAATCGAAGTATTCTTCTATTCATTCCTCTTTGCACTTTTATAACAAAAAAGATAGAAAAAGGCAGGGGATTCAACTCCCTTCCTTTTCACTCATGACATTATCCAAAATAATTGCGTAGGCCGTTGGCAATCGCATTGGTCACTTCCTGCTGGTAACGGTCTGTCGCAATGATGTCCGCTTCTGTCGGATTGCTTAAATATCCAAGTTCCACTAGTACAGACGGAAGCTTGTTTTCACGAATAACGTGATAATCTCCGAAACTCACCCCGCGAAACGGAATCGACATGATGCGGGAAAACGGATGTTCAAGCGACAATGCAAGCAAATAGTCGGAAAACATATCATAGTAATACACGGTCATTCCTTTGGCATTTTGATCCTTCGAACTATCATAATGAATGCTAATAAACACATCGGCTTGATAGCGATACGCCGTTTGCACACGCTCGGGCAAGGAAAGGTATCGATCAGTGGAACGCGTCAGCACGACGTTTGCCCCGTATCGTTCCAGCTTTTCCTTTAACAGCTTTGCCGTTCGTAAAGTTAAGGTTTTCTCCATCGTTCCGTTCACACTTCTCGCACCGCTATCTTTGCCGCCATGTCCGGCATCGATTACCACCGTCTTTCCTTTTAATGTTTTGGACTCCGACTTGCCATCAGCACTAACGGAAACAAGCCAGCCGGCAATATAACCGATTCCTCGTCCCGGAATTTCAATTCCATACCAATTGCCGATCTTCCCTAGCACCCGGTAACGCTCTCCATACCGCGCTGTTGCTTTCACGTTCCCATCCAACGAAGGAGCCGAACGAATATTCACATCGTCATACAATACCGTCAACCATTGCGAAGTCGCAGGAGAAACAATGGATATATAATCGCTAGACACCCAGCCGATCTTTTCATCCTCTGTGGTAATTTGATACCATTCTCCTCGTTTCAACATAATTTGCACTTGTTGTCCGTATGTCACTTTTTCCACACGTTCTGCCTGCAACGACGGTCTTGCCCTTACGTTCAAGGAATCAGCCGTTACCCATCCTATTCGTCTCATCTCTGTTTCCTGCTGACCATCCGAAGCGAGATAAGCCAAGGAAACCCAGCCGACGAACGAAGGTGCTACAATTTTTGCCCATCCGTCCTCTGTTTCTGCTATGTGAACGGTTTGGCCTTGCACAAGATAGCCAATGATATTTCCATGGCTACTTGGGATGGAACGAACGCGAAGACGATCAGCCGTCACCACTGCCTTCTTCCGCACACCAATAACATATTGCTTCGCCACCCAACCAGTTTCGCCATGATTCAACCGTAATTTGACCCAGCTCCCTTTCTTATCAAGGACGTAATACGTTTCGCCTTGATCAAGCTTTGCGAAGGCACGGTACGACGTCCCCGGCCCTGTCCGGACGTTCAAATGATCCCCTTGCACGATCACCTTGTCTGCCTTTGCTCTCCCTTGAAAAACAGGCGGAAAAAAGGAAAAAATGATAGACACCAAAAGGAAGGAAACTACTAATCTTATATGTAAACGACTCAACCTTTCTTACTCCCCCTCTTCATTTCCGTCTACTATATATTTCGATATCACGAAATATTTTCCTGTCCGTTTAAAAATAGGAAATTGGGTTATTTTTTGAAGAATAAAGCGGTTTCCTATTAGAAAGATAGGCAGCAATGAATTAAATAAATGAATTAAATAGCAGGAACAGAAAAAACATATCAAAAAATGTCCAAAGAATTGCTTACTTTCCACCAAAAACAACCTAATTAAAGAATTTACCAAATAAAAAATAAAAAAAGAGCGTACCGCCTTCGCGGCAACGCTCTTCCGACAAGTTTCGGGGGAAAACCAGGCATTTGTTATTTTAAGTTGCCCGGAACGGATTTAGAAAGTCTTCCCGAATTGGACGCCGCAACTGGCGATACCGCTGGGCGTAAAATGCGCATATCGTTTCACCACCTCCTTTGCCGCTAACGTTTTGCCATCCCGTTAAGCATTCAAATCGCCTAGCGGCGCGGCATCATCGCGCCGATGTCACTGGATTTCCGATTGCTGCGCATGAATCAAACGCAGCACTTGTTTTATTTTTCGTTTTTCATAAGGGCAAGGACGCTTTCCTTTACGTATGCGGTACAACGGACAATGGTTCCCTTGACACGCCGGGCGAAAAAAACAGGCTTGGCACGTTTCATCTTGTTCTTCTCCCGACGTAACCCATAAGGCCAATTTATCAAAATCGATGTCCATCGTTCCATCGGCATGAAGCCATCCGACATGGTTATATTCTTCGTCAAGGGAACACGTACATTTATACACTTGACCGTTGGCCCCAATGACGAACGAATGCGGCTTGGCCGCATAACAAACCGCCCCAGAAGGCATGAGCATCGACTCAATGATCGAGCTCATCTGCAGCCCTTTGTTGATCCCTAATTCCGTAAACTCCCATATTTTCGTTTCTGCGGTACGATGGTCGCAGATCGGCAGCGCTTCATCGTTTGCTCCGCCCCATTTTCCAACAGGACGGCAGAAAATTTGAAAGCGCGAGTCTCCGGCAAAATAACGGGCCAACTCTTCTAAAAACGCTGAAACACGGGAAAGATTGTCTTCATCAAAATTAATGCGAATGTAAATTTCAAACGAATCATCTAACGTCTGTATATCGAGCAAATGATTGACGATCGTCTCATATGTCGGCCCCCGACTCGCAAGGGCCCGGCGTGAATCATGCACGTCTTTGCTTCCATCCAGCGTCACCATAAAGCGATTCACTTTATATTTCAATAAACGCTGCAATGTTTCTTTGGATAAATAATAGCCGTTCGTGGACATTTCCGCTTGATACGTGACGCCGTGCCGCTCCGTCCATTCGACGATCGCTTCGCTTAACTCTTCGATAATGTCCAGCGCCAGCAACGGTTCGCCGCCAAACCAGCTGACCGTAAGATGCTCGAGCCTCGGAATTTTCTTTTCCAAAAAACGTTTTAACCCATTGACGACATCGCGGCTCATATTTCCGCGCGAAAAATCTTGATAGCAGTATGTACAGCGGAAATTACACGCTTCTGTCGGAAGAACAATCAGATGCATTACATCCGTCCGATGTAAAGTTTGATGCAAAAACTGGGCGCGCTGTTTTTCATTTACACTCTCTGCGACGAGAAACCCGCATTCGACAAGCGTTTTTTCAACAGGCAATAAGTCACGGTCGATGCCGCTTGGCTTTAACGCTTGCAGCACCGTTTTTTTCTCTTCCTCCGCAACAACGCCGACCGCCCCTGTATAACTGTTGTAAAGAATAAGCTCACCATTTTTGGTTTGCGAAATCGCGTTAAATCGAGATGGAATCCACTTCATGTTTCTCTACACCCTTTTTGTCACTTATCATATAAAAACTTGCCATTTCTTGCTGTTACATCGGTCACAATACCAACTCTCACCCGCTACGCCACTAAATTATTGTAAAAAAACAAACAGCGAAAAACCCATCTCGTTCTTGAATATTAGGTTAATACTTTCCGAAAAAAATTTGACAAGGAACAAACAACGAGGAAAAGAAACTTTTTGGCAAGAATAAAGAGCGATCTATTACATGGCCATCGCTTCGTTTATTTAAGCGCTCCATTAACTTATCCTCGTTTGCTATTACGATATAAAACAGTTATTTTTGCTTGAAATATAAAAAAACGAGGCTGTCTCAAAAGGTCGTTAAACCGACCTTTTGGGGACAGCCTCTGTTTCTTTTCTTTACTATTTGGTTATTTATTCCTTTTTTGAAGCAGGAATTTCTCCTTATTTCTGAATTTTATCCTGTTTTTTCTTTGTTGGATCGGTTGTGGCCGCCCACTTTCTCAAATTGTGAGCAGCACAAATAAGCCCCCATTCCAAGGTAATTTTTGGGAGCCCTCTTAACAAAAAGCGCTGAAATTGCTGGTTGTGCTTGATTTGCCCAAACACCGGCTCGTTTTCGATTTGTCGTTTTCGGTACGTCGCCGCCCCTTCTTCCGTGGACAGCCGTTTACGGATCTCTTGCCGTTGTTGTTGATTTTTCAAGGAAACGCGGATGGTTTTCGTGTCTTTGCCTTTGGCGCATGTCGCCTGAAACGGACATCCGGCACAAGCCGTACAACGATACGTCCGTTTGACGGTAACGTACCCGTTGTCGGTCGTTTCCTTCCGTTCATACACAAACACCAACCGTTCCCCTTTAGCGCAAATCCACTCATCCAGCTCCTCATCATACGTCATGTTCTCGATTCGGCCGATCTCCTTCGCCCACGCTTTCGTTTGTTCCCGATCTAACGTGTTGTACTTGATCAGGGCGACTATCTTCTTTTTCTCACAGTACGTGTAGTTCTCCTCACTCCCATAGGCGGAATCCGCAATGGCTTGTTTAGGCATTGGACGCCCATAGGCGGCCAATTGCTCCAAATGCGGAATGAAACATCCGGCATCCCCTGCCCGTTGATGCACGCTAAATCCAGTGATGAATTGGTTCTCTGTCCCAATCTGCACATTGTACCCCGGTTTGAGCTGGCCATTTTTCATATGGTCGTCCTTCATCCGCATAAACGTGGCATCCGGATCCGTTTTCGAAAAACTGTTCCGTTCGCCTAATCTTTCTTTGTATTCTTCATATTTTTTCTTACGGGGGAGAAGATCTTGTTCCAATTGCCGTTTGGCTTTCTTTAACGTACGATTCTTCGGCTCTTTCTTTAGGCGCTCTTCCACTTGTTCGATGACGGCTTCGATCCTTTCGGACGTGATCGGTGAAGCTTCCAGCTTTTCTTGAAAATCCCCCTCTTGTTCCGCCTCTTCATCTTCTTTCGTCACCTGTTCGATCGAGGCAACGATTTTCCGGAATTTCTCCTCCAGTTTCTGATCGTACTTTTCCGTTGATTTGCGCCAAACGAATGTATATCGGTTGGCATTGGCCTCGATTTTCGTTCCATCCAGAAAATAATCCTCTAACTTGACCAACCCTTCTTGACGCAGAAGATCGACAATGGAGAAAAACGTTTCGTAAATGATGTCCTTCATCCGTTCCGACCGAAATCGGTTGATCGTGCGAAAATCCGGTGTTTGATGGCCGGATAGCCACATAAAGTAAATGTTTTCTTTCAACTGCTTGGCGATTTGGCGAGAGGAGTAGATCCGATTGGCGTAGGCATACAGGATGACTTTCAACATCATTTTCGGATGATAGGCTGGACGCCCTCCGCCAGGATAGAGGGAAACGAACAGAGCCGGATCCATTTTTTCCACTGCCAGATCCACAATCCGGCAAAGATGATGTTTGGGAATGAAAATTTCAAGATCCATTGGCAAAATGAGTTGATCTCGGTTATAATAAATGTACATAAGAAAACCGTCCTTTCTTTGGTAGGGTTGTGGTGACTCTATTATACCAAAAGAGGAACGGTTTTCTTCTTTTTTATCCAAAAAAGTGTCCCAAAAGCGAACGCTATGCGAACACTTTTGGGACATCCTCGAAAAACTTATATTTTCTAACTTATACTTCCGCTGCTATAAATCTATTTTCTTCCTGATATATCTCATTTCTTTCGTATTTGATAAACGGATCCATAATGGTAATTTTTTGTGCTTCCGCATCGCTGATACCCGCATATAAATCAGCCGTTCCATCTCCTTTGCGAATTAAGCCGCCGCTAAAGACGACATCCGCAAGATCCGGACGCTTCGAAACACCTTCTAAAAAATGAGATCTCGTTGCGATAAGCTCAATATCGGAAAACTCCATCGTATCCGGATTCAAAACAAACACCATCGGGTAATAATGGCGGTGTCCCTCTTCATCAAAACAAGCGATATGCCCCAGCACGCCAATCAGGCCATTGGAAAGCAAGTGTGGTTCGTTTGCTCCTCCCCACTCTTCGTCGATAAACTGGCCTTCTAAGAGCGGAGCGTTCTCCATCACCTCACAAGTAAAATCATCGAGCGATGGAATTCGGATAAATCCAATTTTACCGCGTCCGCCTTTTTCACCTTGTGGTCGTGTAAGCACGCCAATCGATCCGTCTTTCAGCTCGATAAGCCTTACATCTTTCATACCATCTGGACCTTTAGCAAACTCTTTTAAATCCGCAATACGCTTTCCTCTATAAAAGACAGTTCTCCATCCGAGGGAACCTTCCATTGTTGGATTAGAAAAGGTTTGAACCCCTCCAAAGATTAATTCACCGCCAATTTTGGTGAAAAAAGGATCTTGTAACTGAAATACCGGTGCGCCTTCCCTTGGTATCCATTCCCCATTGCGATTCACGAAAAAGTATACTTCCGAATGTTCGCTGTCCCGAGGTTCTACCCGGCCGGCAATGACAAGTTCCCCTTCATCTTCAAACGGCGCTGAAATATTATAAACATCGCGGTCCCCTATACCTTTGAAAATCAATTTTTCCGGATTGAAAGGCTGCGGAGCATTTTCGAATTCTTTTAATAACATGGCACATGTCTTGGCATCCGTTTTCTTCAACCTCATAAAAGCTAACCCCCAACTCCCTGCCATTGATGTTTTATACATGATGCATGTGATTATATTCCATGCTCTCGTTTGCCTGACTATAACCGTTCAGAATGAATGGCGAGTCATCTCCCCCCATTCAGGCTTTCCCAAATAAGATGATTTCTAGATGGCTTTGATGAAACAAATGTGGAAACATGCTTTCAAACGAACTCCTTCGCTTTACACCATCTCCAAAATTACAAGCAAGAATTATAACATTAATTCTACATTCCTAACTTATTTAGTCAATCATCATTTTTTGCCTTATTCACGAATTATCGCCATTTATTCGTATTTTTGCAGTTTAAGGATCATATCATCCTCTATTTCTCCAGATTACTATGCGAACATTACAGAAATTAAATGCAACATTACAAATATTAGTCGAAAAAGAAAGGAGCAGGCAAGACCGATTCCCTAATCTTGGATAAAAAATCATCCGATCAAGCACCGCCGTTGATGGCTGATACGCTTAAACCGTCTAAAGAAATGGTTTTGCCATCTAAATGTCTTATCTTAATGATCTTTCGCTCCGAAGGAAGCAAGTCAAAGAAATTATCAGAAAAAATAATTTTTTCAGCCGGAAGTTCCAGTTTTACAAAACGGGCAAAACAATCCGTACGAATTTCTACTTCTTGTTTTTCCGGGATCACTTTGACTTGCAGCTTCGCTTTAGGGAGCTGAAGATCCTTATGATTTCTCAAGTAATAATAATTTTCTTCTGCTTTTTTCTTCAGCGATTTTAAGCGGACAACCACTTGTTCCGCAGGTTGGCCTTGCAAAACCTCCGCTTCTGTTAAGGAAGCAATGCGAGTCGAAGTATTCCCTTTCACATCGATAAAAAATTCTTTGGAATACACTAACTCGCCATTAAAACGAAACACTTCAAACACCAGTATATCTTCCACATCTTCTAATCGGTCATTCACAATCCATAGATGCAAATCATCACCAGGGTCATGTTCAAGCGTAAATAAAAGTGGAGCATTAAATTTTTTACTATAATAATATGAAGCTTTTGGCAAAAGGTAATAGTCAATCATGGACCAACTTGTTCCAGGCCAGCAATCGTTCAATTGCCAGATTAAAGCTCCGCTTGTTTGCGGTTTATTACGGCGATAATGTTCCATTCCATACTTTAAACCTTCGGCTTGCGTGAGCATCGAATAATTCATGTATTCCTCCACATTTTTTGGAATGCCGGTATACCCTTCCATTAATAAAATCCCTTTTATATGATGATAATCTTTATTGCGATATGCCAGCTCATCGCTGCCCCAATAAAAAGTTCCCTCAGGCAGATTTTTTTCCAGCGTATAGCGATTGGCAGAAGCATGCATGCCAAACTCGCTGCAAAACCGGGTGCGATCCTTCTTATAATTTCGAAACGAAACCCCCTCCACACTGATGTTTTGCCCTAAATTCTGGCCAAATTTCCGGGGTTCGACATTTCCATGCCAAACTTGCCAATTATGACGATCGCCTTCCTCTTCCGAGTTGTGGTCATTTCCGCCATATGGCGAGCTTGGCCAGTAAACCCTTGAAGGATCCAATTCTTCCAATAGTTCAGGAATTAACTCATGATAGATTTTTTCCCCGTAAAAAGGAGTATGAATGTTCCCGGCAGCACGCTCCACTTCATATAACCAATCGTTTTCGTTATTTCCGCACCATAAAGCGATGGAAGGATGATTCCGCAGCCGCTTAATCACCGAAACCACTTCTTCCCGGACATTTTCCATATAATTGCGGTTGTAATCCGGGTATAATGCACAGGCAAACATAAAGTCCTGCCAAACTAAAATCCCTTGACGATTGCATTCCTGATAAAAAATGTCTTTTTCATAAATCCCTCCGCCCCATACACGCAGCATATTCATATTCGCTTCTTTCGCCAGTTGAATAAGATGGCGATAGCGCGATTCCGGGGCAGATCCTAAAAAGCTATCCACAGGAATCCAGTTCGCCCCTTTGGCAAAAATCTCTACTCCATTTAACACAAAGGTAAACCGCGGATTCCCTTCGCGATCTCTTTGCATGACTTCAATCGTCCGAATCCCGATTTCTGTTTGATACGTATCAAGAACTTCATCTTCACATTTTAAAACGACAGATAACTGATAAAGATTTGGTTCTCCTAAATCATGCGTCCACCAGAGTTTTGGATGGTCGATGTTCCATGTAAGCGTCGCCCGGTCTTGTTCCATATTTACGGTTTGGAAAAATTGCTGTTCTTGATCTTTTAACGTAATCTCTGCGCGCAACGGTTTTCCCTTAACAAAGCTTTTTGTGTAAATATCCATTTGAACAAGCGCCCGGGAATCCTGAATATCCAGCGTTCTTGCGTAAACACTTTCGATTTTGGCGATTTTTCTTTTTTCCAAACGCACCTCTTTCCAAATTCCTACCGTTAAAATTTGCGGACCCCAGTCCCAGCCAAAATGATATTGAGCCTTGCGCGCCCATATGCGGTCTTTGCCGAATCCAGCCCAATAATTCTTCTCCTTATCCTTTAACTGATAGGAGACAGGATTGAATTTCACCGCCAAAACATTTCTTCCGTCCACGATTTCTCTAGTAACATCAAAAGTATGGGAAATGAACATATTTTCCGTCGATCCTAATTCCACTCCATTTAAATAAACGGTCGCAAAAGTATCCAGCCCTTCAAAAATCAACTCCAGCCGTTCATCTTGATCTAAGTTTTTTTCAAAGGTAAATTCCGTACGATACCACCAAACCTTTTCTTCCACCCATTTCGATTTCAAGTCATTATGGCCAAAAAAGGGATCATCAATCAAATTTTTTTCCCGCAAAATCGAATGTACGTCTCCCGGCACCTTTGCGGACATCCAAAAGTGATCAATATAGTTTGGATCCGCAATCGTCAAATCGTTTGCCTGTCCTACGTCAAAATATTGTATTTTCCAATTTTGATTGATTAGCAAGGCTCACTCCCCCCTTATCATCGCAAAGAAAAAGAGACCGAATCTTATTCATCGTTCACAGGCGGTCTCTTATATAAAGAATTTTTTATCGCAGCCGGCCTACAACGCCGTTTGGGCATTTTTGGCCAGCCATTACTTCAATACAAACTGCATTCCCTCTTTAAAGTTTTTGCTAAAGATAATGAATAGGATAAGAATTGGCAATGTCAGCAATACCGAAGCCGCATACATTGGCCCCGGATATGCTCCATACGGGCCAAACATTTGCGCCAGCAATACGTTTAGCGTCAGCAATTTTTCATTTCTAACCACTAGCATATCCCATAAAAGTTCTACCCATCTTTCCATAAAGAGGAACAGGAATATAATCGTTGTGATGGACTTAGACATTGGCAAAACAATTCTTGTAATGATGGTTAATTGCCCTGCCCCATCCATTTTTGCCGCTTCAATCAGCTCATCAGGTATGCTGCGGAAGAAGTTCGTATACATAAATATTGCCCACAAATTCACAGCCTTTGGCAGGATCATGGCCCAATATGTGTCATACATTCCAGAGTAACGAACAATCAAAAAGAGCGGAATCAATAGGATAATCGCCGGATAAAACATTTGAAACAAAATGACATTGTTGATCAAACGGCTGCCTTTAAACTTTAATTTCGCTAAAGAATATCCTACTAAAACCGCCGTCACCAGCATGAGCGCAGTAGAAGATAAGGTGACCAGTATGCTGTTAAAAAAGGCACGCAGCCAAGGTCTAGGGATAACGCCATTCCCGCCGGTAAACAGCCACTCATATGAACGCAGGGTCAGTTTAGTTGGGATAATTTTACGGTCCACTTGTTCCCATGGGGCTAGAGAGCTTAAAACCATATATATGTAAGGAAACACCATGATGATCAGAACAACAAAAGCCAACACGTATAACAGCGTGGTTTTTATTTTTTTACTCCCAACCATGTTTTGCACCCCACTTTTCCAAAACCTTTCTAAACACGAGAACTGACACGAATGTCACCACCGAGTTGATGATCGCTATCGCTGTTCCATACCCGGCACTTAATTTTTCGAATGCTTGATTATAAATTTCCAACTGCCATGTATGTGTCGAATAATCCGGTCCGCCCCCCGTTAATACGTACGGTTCCGTAAAGATTCCAAACATCAGGCCTACCGCTAAAATGGTGACAGTATAAAATGACGGATACAACATCGGAATGGTGACGTACCAAAACCTTTTCCATCCGACGGCGCCATCTATTTCAGCCGCTTCATAGACTTCTTTCGGTATGCTTTCTAAACCAGATAAAAACAACAGCGCATAGTAGCCCATAAATTTCCATGCCATCATTAGAGCGATGATCAACGGCGCTAAAATCGGAGAATCCAGCCAATCAATATCTAAGCCCAAATAGTTCCTCAAAAAAATGTTTAACGGGCTGTTGTAAGATAATATCCCCTTGACAACAATGGCCGAAGCCACTCCGGATGCCAAATAAGGCAAGAAATATCCTACAGAAAACAATCCTTTCAGCCTAGGCAAAGAATGGATAATCAAAGCCAAAAAGAGAGAACCCGCAATAACAATAGGAACAAACATCAACATAAATTTATAAGTGACCCAAAATGCAGCTCGGACGCTTTCACTAAAAAACGCTTCGATAAAATTTCGCAGTCCGACCATTTCATAATCAGGAGCAATTAAGTTCCAATTGGTAAAAGCCAAATAAACGGCCCATAGCAGCGGAAACAGAAAGAAGATGAGCGAATAGATAAGGTATGGGCTGGCCAAAAGCCACCCCAACCTTGCCGTGCTTTTATTCATTTACTTTAACACCCCGTTAATGGCATTTTTCATATCTTTCCAGGCTTTTTCAGCGGTTTTTTGGCCTTTGACAACCGGATTTAATGCTTCTTTGCCGATCAATTCTTGAATGTCTACTACTTTTTCGTTATCCACAGGCGGGATCGCGTTTGGAATATTTTCCGCATATTGTTTTAATTGCGGGTTTGCCTCCAGATAAGACGCAAACGCTTTATTGGTTGATAAATCATCACGCGCAGGCGGTAAATTGGTTTGCTTGAACCAAGCTAAATCGTTATTTGCGTCTGAATATACCCACTTCACAAAGTCGAATGCTGCTTGCTGCTGTTCTTTCGTGGCAGAAGCATAAATCACCAGACCTTTTGTATCTGCGAATGTTTTGGCGTTTTTCGGATCTACATCATCTGGCACAGGCGGCAAAGATAAGACATAATTTTGATTAAATTTCATTTCTGGGAATTTTTCAGCCCAATACGGGAATGTCCATGGCCCCAGATCTGCCATAATGGCTGTCGCATTTTCAAATGGGTCCGTTGCTTTCCTAGTCAACAGCAAATCATTTTTGCTTAAATCATGAAAGAATTGAAGGGTTTTTACACCTGCTTCGTCATCCGCCACAAATTTATTTCCTTTTACGAAGCTGTTTCCATTCGAAGCGGCATTATACAACATGAAGAAATCAAACCATCTTGCCCACCAGGTTGGTTGCACTAAATCAGCCCGCGCCCATAGAAACTTGTCAGGATACTTTTTCTTTAATTTTTTGCCAAGCTCAATAACCTCACTATACGTTTTTGGCGGCGCATTATATCCAAGCTCTTTGAGAATGTCCATTCTCCAGCCAAACAACATCGCGTTGGAATAAATAGGTAAAACGTATTGATGGTTATCGGCAAACTTCCATTTTGCAATCGTTTCCTTCATTTGGCGTTTGCTAATTAACTCATCAAAACCTTTAAACTCGTCCAATGGCACAATCGCATGATTCGCTGCTAACTGGGCGGCAAAACCGCGAGAAATATTTTCAGAGATCACAGGCGCATTCCCTGACGCAATGGCGGATTGGATCCCGGCTTCAGAAGAAGGGCTTTCCGGCATTGGCGAAACCTTGATTTTCACGTTTTTATGTTCTTTCATATAATTATCAGCCATCTTTTTCCAAAAAGCTTGTTGGGTAGGGTTAGGCGCGGCCCAGAAATCCACTTCCACCACATTGTTTGCCCCACCGTCTTTGGCATTTTTTCCTTCATTTCCATTTTGCCCTTGGCAGCCCGTGCCGACGAGAGCCACGGCAAGCAAAGCGGCGATGAGTTTCGTAAACCCTTTCTTTTTCATGTTTTACTCCCCCTTTATTCAAGCTTAAATGAACCTATACAATAAAAGCATACCAAAATGGGTGATTGGTTTGACAATTAGAATGGTTTCTGTACATTTTTGTATTCCGAGTATGCATTTTCACCCCCATCATCCGCCAGATGATATTTTTTCCATAAAAAACGCCGCTATGCTTCATCGTTATTATAAATACGTTAATTTCGACATGATTTCCTGCAGACTAAGCTCTGCGCCGGCCATGGATTCATCAGCCGCACCATAGTAGATTCGAACGGTATCTCCTTCTACAACGACACCGCAAGTAAACACGACATTGCCAAAGAAACCATTTTTTTCATAATCCGCTTCGGGTTCTAAAATAGGCTCTTTTGTTTTGGCGAGAACTTTGGCCGGGTCATGAAGATCCAAGAGCACAGCCCCTAAACAATAGCGGTCATTTTTATCAGCGGCATGATAAATCGCTAACCAGCCTTTATCTGTTTTAAACGGAACCGCGCCTCCGCCAATGCGGCCATTGTCCCAGCCTTCTTCGCTAAGGCCTAACAAATATTGATGATTTCCCCAATAAAGAAGATTGTCTGATTCAGCAATCCAAATTTCGGGTCGGCCAATTCCTTTTGGCACTGGACGATGCAATGCATAGTATTTTCCGTTAATTTTTTCAGGAAAAATGGCCACATCTTTATTTTCCGGATGAAAAATCAATCCGTGGCGTTCGTAAGTCACAAAATCTTTTGTTGATACAAGCCCTACGCCAATTCCTTCGGCCGACACCGCACTATATTGAATGTAATAGGTATCATCGATCTGCGTCACGCGCGGATCTTCAACCCCCCATGCTTCCCGTTCCGTTCCCGGATAGATGAAAGGGTTCTCATCAATGGTGAAGCGGCGGCCATCTTTGCTGCGGGCAATACGAATATACGACAAAGACGTAAGATAAGCGACTCTGCGATGCGAATCGTTGTAAAGAATCGCACGTGGATCAGAAAAATCAAACCGCGAATCATCTTTACGCAGCTCGACCACTTTCAGTTTTCCTTCTCCGCTTGAAAAATCAATGACAGGAGCTTTGACGATATTCGGATCTTTGCTAATCGGGCGTTCAGCGACGCGAAGCAATAACAGCACTTCGCCATTGTATTGGGCGACCCCGGCGTTAAAAACCCCAATCACTTCATGGTCGCGGTGAAATGGCTTCACATCGTTCGGAGTGATTAACGGATTTTCCAGAAAACGATTGACTCTCACCATAAATCTCCTCCAACCTTTTTATTGATTGATAAACTTATAGCAATGAAAGAATCGAACGAATCCTCCTTCCCGCCAGAGGAATAAAACAAACGAAAAACGAATGGCATCGTCTCGCATCTTTGCCTTTGAAAAATCCTATGTTAGATGCGCGCTATTATGAAAACGCTTTAAAATGATGGTGTAAAAAGAGGATGCAGATGCATCAAAATGTTGTAACGTTACATTTTTTATCTGTAAATATGTAATTTTGGCTTTGTAACTTCACAAGAAGATTATTCCACCTTTCATTCTTGTAGTCAATAGCTTTTTTATAAATTACATTACAAAACTTTGAACTTCCTAAATTTCTATACAAAAATAAAAAGCTTGCCTGAACAAAAAAATATATGTATATTACAAATGTAATGTAAATCATGTAACTTTTGTAATGTTACATAATTCGTATTCATTGGCTGGTTTATTTCTCGTTGAGACCGGGAATCATGTGAAGATGACGAAAAAACTCCGTTTTGTCATGGATGGAAGGATGGTTTCTTTTCTTTCCAATTTGGTTGATTCTTATTACAATATTAGTTGAAAGCAAATGGAATACTTTGGTTCATGGAATGTTTTATAAGAATAGTAGGTGTGAAGATGAAAAAGAGAGTAACGATGCAAGATATCGCAGATCGATTAAATATATCGAAGAACTCCGTATCACAAGCATTAAGGGGAAAACAGGGAGTCAGCGAGGAAACACGACAGCTGATCAAGCGCGTTGCTGAGGAAATGGGGTATCAATATCCAGGACCGCGAAAGAAAAAGAAACAAGGAAAAACGGGAAACATTGGATTAATCGCTTCGGATTTAACATTTTCTTTTAAAAATTTTTTTGGAGAAATTTATTTGAGCATCGAAAAAGAAGTAATAAAACGGGGCATGAACTTACACATTCAGTCGGTGAATCAAGAACAAAAAGAACGGCTTATTTTGCCTTCATTTATCGAAAATAAACTGGTAGATGGAATCCTGATTCTCTCTCATATCAGCACGGAATACATTAATAAAGTCATTGCCACCGGCATTCCAACCATACTCGTCGATCACCATCATCCTAATATTCAGGCAGATGCCGTATTAACCAACAATCGCTTTGGCGCCTATCTTGCCGTCCAGCATTTAATCGAACTAAATCATCGGGACATCGCTTTTGTCGGCAATATCGATTATTCGCCAAGCTACGAGGAACGATATGAAGGATACTTGCTTGCCTTGAAAGATTATGGAATTAAACCAAACGAACATTTTATTTTTAAAAACGCGGAAGAAAAAGAAGAAGTCATCTTCCAATATATTCGGCAATTAAAAAAACAGCCGACCGCATGGTTTTGCGCCAATGACGGATTGGGATTCCTGGTGAATTCATGCCTGCAGCAGCAAGGCATTCAAGTGCCGGAGCAAGCGTCGGTGTGCAGCTATGATAATGGGCAGCTGTCCAAAATAGCGACCCCAAAAACCACCACCGTTGACATTGACTTGGAGTTATACGGAAGAAGAGCGGTGGAGCTGCTGTTCTGGAGAATGGAGAACAAAAACGAACCGTTCCAAGAAATCCTGCTCTCATCCAAACTGATTAAAAGGGAATCGACCGCATTAGCGCCAAAACAATCATAAACCTTCTCCAAAGAAGCCGCATGCAAGGGACTGGCCCGACACATTTGGGATTCCGTCTCTTCTTTATTATTGACAGCCTCCCGCTAAACGCCGTTGCGCGGGAGTCCTTTTCATCGGGGCGGTGACAGCGGAGCGAGTCTTCGAAAGCAGACAAACGATGCTCATGCAATATACCAAAAGGAGCGGAGCATCTTCTTTGATGCTCCGTTCCTTTTAGTCGCCGGCAGATGAAACATTGCCGCTTCAAGCGAACAATGCGATAAAATCTTGATCGATATCGGCAACGATAAACTCAATGTCTTTCACCGGCTCCAACACTTCTTTGAAAATGGCGGCGACTTTTGCTTTATCCAAATTTCCTACCCCTGTTCCCAACGCGGGAAGGGCCACCTTGTCAATGCCTTGCTTTCGGCAATAAGCGACTAAATTGTGTAAACATGTTCGCACCACATCATAAGACGTCGGTCCTGCCGGCTGTTTCATCGTCACAAGATGAATGATTCCTTGAAACGGAAGCGTTCCCGCATGGGTGACATAAAGATCGCCTGGCATCGGATTTTGCTCCTTACAAACTTTGATCGCTTCTTCCTCAATCTCTTTGCCGCCGGCTTTGCGAATCGCCGCCGCTACTCCTCCTCCCATCGGACCGATTCCGTTTGCCGCGTTGCAAATATACGAAACGCCTTGAAGTTTCGTAATGTCTCCATGCATGGCTTTGATCATAAAGATCCCCCCTCATATGTTGTCCGTAGTGACAGGCACCAAGCCCATCCAGCCCTCTCCCCTTATCCGTCAGCGTTGGCTATCAAAAAGCTTCGCAGCACAACGGCATGATTGCATTCTTGATCCTTCGCCCCGTAAAGGAGGGTTACTTTTTCTTTTTTTGCCATCGCCATCAGCTCCCTGACCAGCATTTGTTTTTGTTCCTCCGTTTCCAGCTCCGTCACATAACGCTTTGAAAATTCTTGAAACCGCTCCCGTTTATGGCCAAACCATTTTCTAAGTTCGGTGCTTGGGGCAATCTCTTTCATCCACAGATCAATTTTTGCTTCCGTTTTAGAGATGCCTCTCGGCCAAATCCGGTCAATCAAAATTCGTTTTCCATCTGCTGAATCATACGGTTCATAAATTCGTTTTAAACAATAATCTCCAGCCATTCCACCCACTCCCTCTTCAAACCCTCTTAAAATTATCATAGCGCATCTTTCCCAAAACAAAAAGGGAAGCAACCTCTCTGTTTGGCCGGATCGCATTTCGGTAAATACAAAATGTTCAATCAATATATCTAACAAATCCAGCAGAAAAATAGCCGGACTTGTGAGAGGAGGAACACCCTCTCCCGTCCGACGCTCTCTCTCATTCCCATAGCTGAAAGCTAAAGGTTTTCCCGTTTGCATTCTATAAAGCATCCATTTAGCCGCCGACTAGCTGCCAAAGAACAGGCACCCATAAAATCTTCCGTCAGCCCTCCGGCTCGGCTGGCGCCTGCGGCTTTACCTTCCGCAAAAAGAAAATGCCAAGGAGCACCATCACCAAAAGCGCCCCCATCGCCAACCGATTGGCGATGTTTCCATACGAATGAAAAACGAGGGTAATGCTTCCGTAAATCGCCGGACCGATGATGGCCGACACTTTTCCGGAAAAAGCGAACAGTCCAAAAAATTGCCCTTGCTTGTCTTGCGGCGAAAGTTCGACAATATACGTTCTCGAAGTGACCCACATCGCTCCTAAACTGACGCCGAACAAACTTCCGGCGATCCAAAAAGACAGCTTGGAAAAAGCAAGCGCCCCTATCGCCAGGGCGATGCACATCAGGATGCCGACATACAAAACCGCTTTTTTTGCCCCTTTGCTTCTCGTAATATAGCCAAAAAGAAAGGAACCTATAATGCTAGAAACGGTGGAAACTAAATATAAAAGGATAAATTCCCCCGCCGTAAACCCGGCAATGGCCTTGGCATAAACGGACATAATGGCGATCGTCGTCGCCACCGCATCATTCAAAAAGAAATAAGCAATCATGAAAGTAAAAATATTTTGATACTTTTTCATTTCTGTAAACGTCGCATAAATATCCCGATAGCCTGCAAAAAATCCGGCCTTTCGCTTGAGCAGAGCGGCTTCTTCTTTGACAAAGAAAAAAAGCGGCAAAGAAAAGAGGAGAAACAAAAGGGCGCTTGGAATAAAAGCCCGGTAGTAATCCTTTTCGCCAACAAACGGATACACGGCAAGCCCGACAAGCGTTCCAACATACCCGACGGCAACGCCAAAACCGGAGATGAGTGGAATTTCCTGTTTATTCCCCAAACTGGAAATCATGGAATCGTAAAACACGAGGCTCGAATGGTAAAAAAACTTGGCCGCGACAAATAAAAGCACGGTGATGACAAAAGACGCCGGCAATCCAAACATGAAATCCGCACGGTTCGAATATCCGGCAACGCCCATGAGCAACGTCGCCGCAACCGAAAGAGCCGTAAAGATCCCAAGCCATTTCTTTCTTCTCCCAGTCCGGTCAATCCATGTGCCGTATAAAGGAGAAAATACGACTAAAAAGAAAGAGGCCAACGCATTCGCATACGAAATAAATGTACTGGCTATCTGGTTCAAGCTCTCGCTTTTTCCCACCGCTTCCGAAACATAAAGCGGGAAAAAAATCGTATTCACATTCGAGGAAAAAATCGTATTCGCAAAATCATACAACGCCCACGATAAAACCGGCAAAGAAACATACAGTTTCCAGCCCGGCCGCCTCCTTGTTTCATACAAAGGCGAGGCATCTTCTATCTTCTCCACTGCTCTCTCCCCCATTCTGTCGGTTATGGAACGGTCGGCAAACCGCCTATTCTAATATATTAGGTTACTTCACATATTTGGTGATTTTGTTTAATTTATGTAAATAAATTTTTATCTTTTTTACGAAAGAACGCCTCTCCGGCTCCGAAAAACGGCGTTTTGTTTTTTGTAGAATATACTTAATATTCTAACAAATAATCGTGCATTTGTGTATCATCATCGTTTTCGGCTAATGAATGGTAGGAGATCCAGCCGGGAATTGCCTCATCACATATATACATCCCTATTCATCAAAAGAAACCGCCAAACGCTCGATAGAAAACACCCGCAACCACCGCCTTTGGTTAGCCAAATCGAGTAGGAAAGGGTGACTAACTCTCGGCCTCTTAACACTACCTTGATATACGGCGGTTCCATTCAGTTTGATGAGGCGCGCCGGGGCGGCCGGGCGGCCACATACTTCAATGACTTCTTTGACGGAATAGCCTTCGACAAGGGACAGGCGCTTATACATTAGAGCTGTTGAACTCTGATTCTCTTGCTTAACCTTATACTGTCTACTTTTCCGACCGCAATGCACAGGCACCAAACCCAAAAGTGGGCTATAATGAATGGTAGTGAAATACAAAACGAGATGGGTGATTGATAAACATGAAAATAAAAACATTATTTATTGCTCCCTACCCTGGCTTAAAAGAATTAGCCTTAACTCTTGCCAAAGAGCAACAGTCACTGGACATTACAGTGGTACAAGGAGATTTGCAAGAGGCTATTCCTATTGCGAAACAATATGAAAAAAAAGGTTACGATATCATTATCAGCCGTGGCGGCACCGCACAGCTACTGCGCCAACATACATCGTTGCCAATCATTGAAATAAAAGTATCAGGCTACGACATATTACGTATATTGACATTAGTCAAAGACTATAGCGCACACCCTCGTATTATTGGATTCCCTAACATATGTCAAGGATTTGTTTCTGTATCCAATCTTTTAGGTGTCCATATTCCTTATACCATTATCCATGATCAAGAAGAGGTAGCTGAGGCAGTCCAACAAGCTAAAGCCGACGGCGCCCAGACTATTATCGGAGACACGATCACCTGCAAGACGGCAGAAGCATACGGACTTCAGAGTATATTAATCACCTCAGGCAAGGAATCCGTCCTTGAGGCATTTGAACAAGCAAAACAAACGTATCAAATCATGAAAAATGCGGCGAAACAGGTAAATTTATATAAACAATTACTACAGAAAACAAAAATCCCTATAGCTATTTATAACGAAAATGGCTCCATCCAGTTTGCCAGTTCATCCTTTCAAAAAATATTGGCATTTATGAAAAACAATTCAGATGAATCGTCCATTTATGCGTATTTTCCGTTTCTCGACAATGCGTACAAACAATTATGCCAAGAAATAGAACCTATTGAAATACAGTATACTTACGCAATCAATGATGAATGGGTGCAATTGCGGCAAGGATATCTGAAAACTGATCAAAACGAAAACCAATATTATTTGCGTTTTTCCGAAAAAGAAGATAATCAGGAAGAATACGGCCTATCGGTTACCGCCATGCGGCCCATTATGACGTCATTTTCACAGATTGTTGGAAATAGCCAACCTATTCAGATGGTTATTCATCAAGCGGAAAAAGCTGCGATGCATAATGAACCAGTAGCGTTATACGGAGAAAAGGGGACTGGAAAAAAAACACTAGCTGGGATTATTCATTGTGAGAGCAAGCAAAAAGACGAGTTTTTATTGCTCGTCCGCATCCTCGCAGATTATCGCGAGATTATTGACCATCTCAAACCCATTTTAGCTCATTCGGAAAAAGGGACATGTGTCTTACAAGGAGTCGAACATCTGCGATTAGAACATCAAGATGATGTAGCCCAACTGATTCATGAGACAAAAACACGTACTATTTTTTTATTTGAGGACAGCCCAATTAATTTATTACGACAAAAAAAATTATCCCCTCACCTTTTTAAACAATTTAAACAAAACCAAATTCGGTTACCATCCTTAAAAGAATATATGGAAGATTTAGATGAATATGTTCGAAAGTTTATTGCGCAATATAACGTCAAATATGGAAAGCAAATCGTAGGTGTACACGAAGAGACGCTAAAGTGGCTGTATAACCGCAATTGGCAAGGCAACTTACAAGAATTAAGCCACGTGATCGAACAAGCCATTCAGGTTGCCAATCACGAGTATATCAGTAAAGAAGATTTAAACAACATTTTTAAAAATATAGAACCAGGTTATTCATTAATTGATTTAAATAAACCGTTGGCCGAGATCGAAAAGGACATTATTTGGAAAGTACTTCAAGAAGAGGAAATGAATCAGACAAAGGCAGCAAAAAGATTAGGAATTAACAGAAGTACACTATGGAGGAAACTGAAATAATGTTGCATTATGCAACATTATTTCAGTTTTTTTATTATAAATCAAAAATACTGTTGATAAATAAAACATAATTAAATAAAATAAAAAATGTAAGCGATTTCTATATTCAGATTTTATAAAATTGTTTCATTTTTAAACATGAGTGTAAGGGGGAGAAGAAAAAATGAAAATCAAGGCAACGTTGGATCGTATCCCAGGCGGAATGATGATCGTTCCACTAATTTTGGGGGCAATCATCAACACATTGTTTCCGACCGCATCGAAGACATTCGGTTCGTTCACAGGTGCACTACTGACAGGAGCGTTACCAATCCTCGCTGTATTCTATGTGTGCATGGGGGCAACGATTGATTTTAAAGCCACTCCGTACATCCTTAAAAAAGGAGGCGTGTTACTCCTCAGCAAAGTAGGCATCGCAGCAATAATCGGGATCATTGCCGCCCGCTTCCTTGGGGAAGGGATGATCAGCGGAGGGGTGTTTGCAGGTTTGTCAGTGTTGGCGATCGTAGCAGCCATGAACGACACAAACGGCGGGTTGTACATGGCGTTGATGGGACAGTTTGGTAGAAAAGAGGACGTCGCAGCTTATTCGATCATGAGTTTGGAATCGGGACCGTTCTTTACGATGGTAACACTTGGGGTAGCAGGGCTTTCCGCGTTTCCTTGGCAAACGTTGGTAGGAGCGATTTTGCCGTTGGTAATCGGAATGATCCTTGGCAATTTGGATCGGGAGTTACGCGAATTTCTCGGTCGCGCAGTGCCAGTGTTAGTTCCATTTTTTGCGTTCGCACTAGGGGCTGGGCTGAACTTGCAGAACGTGTGGAAAGCGGGGCTCGCAGGAATTTTGCTAGGAATCACGGTCGTGCTCGTAACAGGTACGGTGCTTTGGATAGTTGACCGGTTGACCGGCGGCAATGGGGTAGCCGGACTGGCGGCCGCTTCGACAGCAGGCAATGCGGCGGGTGTCCCTGCGGCAGTTGCGGCAGCCAACTCTGCGTATGCTCCGGTAGCTCCTGCAGCCACTGCATTGGTCGCTTCCTGTGTCATCGTCACCGCCATCTTGGTGCCAATCGTCACTGCTTGGTGGGCAAAACGAGTCGGGGCAGGCGATCAGACAACCGTTTGATGTACGGAGGGAGACAAGATGAACAAACTAGCAATTATTGCCGATGACTTGACCGGTGCTTCCGATTCCGGGGTACAATTCGCCAGAAAGGGGCTTGTCACGCAGGTCTTGTTTGATCTGACCGGACTGTCCGGCAAGCGGGAAGCAGAGGTAATCGTGGTTGACACCGATAGCCGAGCGCTTCCCGCTCTTGATGCATACCGACGGGTACAGGATGCAGCGAAAACATTACAAGAAATGGGTTTTAACCACCTGTACAAAAAAATCGATTCCACCCTCAGGGGAAATATAGGAGCGGAAATCGATGCCATTTATGAAACAATAAAACCGACATTTATGATTATTGCACCGGGTTATCCTAAAAACGGGAGAACCATTTATAAAGGGTATCATTTTTTACACGATACATTGCTACATGAGACAGAATTATCACGAGATCCGAAATGTCCGATAAAAGAATCTTATGTTCCCAGTTTAATTGCCAAGCAGACGAAACACCCCATAGGGCTGATTGACTATCAAACACTTCGTCTCGGATTTGACAAAGTCAAAGAACAGCTCGATCATTATCGGGCAAACGGTATTCCTTATATCGTCTTTGACTCCTTAAGCGAGGAAGATTTACAGCGCATCGTCCGATACGTGTGCCGTATCAATGAAAAAGTCGTATGGGTCGGGTCAGCAGGTCTTGCCAATTATCTTCCTGAAGCATATCACCTGCAAAAATCAAAAAAAGCGACCATGATTGAGCCAAGCGAGCGGCCCATCCTGCTAGTCGTAGGCAGTGTGAGCCAAGTATCCCGCAAACAGCTCGATCGTGCCCTTTCTTTAAAAAACGTGAAAGGAATACAGATAGATTCCGTAAAACTCGTAAGCGATAACCAGTCCCGTTATGAGGAAATGGAAAAGGCCCTTCACCAGGCAGAAAACTGGGCAAAACAAGGATACCATATTGCCCTCTATTCCTCTGCTTCACCAAATGAAATAAAACAGGCGCAGGAAATAGGCGAAGCGAAGGGATTAGGCGCAATAGAAATAAGCAATTTCATCGCTCAAAATTTAGGAGAGGTTGCTTCTACATTGATCAACAAGGGCTATTTTAGAGGGATGATATTAACAGGCGGCGATACTGCGAAACACGTATGCAATAAAGTTGGGGCTACGGGTTTTGAATTGCTAGACGAAGTGGAAACAGGAGTGCCAATAGCGAAATTAATTCATGACTCAGGGATGTATGTAGTGACAAAAGCGGGAGCCTTTGGTTCGGAAAATACATTTATTCAAGCCATTCACCAATTACAAGGAGTAGATGTCAAATGAAACCTGTTATCGGAATAACGATGGGAGACGCTGCCGGTATAGGACCGGAGATTATTGTCAAAGCTCTCCAAAACACCTCCATCTATGAACAGTGCAACCTTTTAGTCATAGGGGATGCAAAAATATTAGAACGGGCAGCTCGAATTACGAATTCTAGACTGACCATTAACCCTATTTCAGACATAAAGGAAGCAACTTACCAATACGGTACGATTGATTGCATCGATTTAGACTTGCTTCCTGCCGATTTGCCTTTTGGCCAAGTATCAGCGGCTGCCGGAGATGCTGCATTCCAATTCTTAAAACGCGCAATCGAATTAGCGAAAAACGGGGATATTCAGGCAATTTGTACAGCTCCTTTAAATAAAGAAGCACTACACAAAGGCGGACATCTATACCCAGGACACACAGAAATTTTGGCCGATTTAACAGGCACTAAAGATTATGCGATGATGTTATCTTCCCCAAAACTTAAAGTCATTCATATTACCACCCATGTCGGGTTAATTAAAGCGATTGAAATGATTAATCCTGAACGAACCTACAAAGTCATTAAACTGGCTCACGAAACGTTGACAAGAGCGGGAAAAGAAAATCCAAGCATCGCTGTGTGCGGCATTAATCCTCATGCTGGAGAAAACGGACTGTTTGGCAATGGAGAGGAAGAGGAAAAGCTCATTCCTGGCATCCTTAAAGCCCAATTAGAAGGAATCAATGTAACTGGACCGTACCCGGCAGATACGTTATTTTACCGTGCGGTACGCGGAGATTTTGATATTGTTGTAGCTTGCTACCATGACCAAGGGCACGCCCCTATTAAAGTGTTAGGATTAGAAACCGGAGTAAACATTACCGTCGGCCTCAAAGGCGGCATCATCCGCACATCTGTCGATCATGGAACAGCCTTTGATATCGCCGGGAAAAATTTAGCAGACGAACGAAGCATGATTGAAGCCATTCGTGTGGCTGTTGAACTGGCTCCGAAAGTTTGAATATAACGCCGTTTTTCGGCAAGTCCCTGTTCTTTTACCAATGTCATGTTTTCAAAGCCAAATGCCTGAGGAGACTGCGCACCGATCCGAAAAACATAAGACTAAGAACAGACTGCAACCTTCTATCAATTTTTGAAAATCTTCAAAGCGTAGCAGTGTAATACTCTAATCAAAATCCCCCTTTCGGCAGGCTCGGAGGGATATCATAGGTTACTGTCTGCCTGAAGGGGGAACTTCGCCATTTTACGCTCATTCTTTCACTTTGAAACGACTATTCAATTTTAAATGTTTTCGTCAAATTGCCGACCATTACTTTATATGTTCCCGATTCTACAACAGGCCGTTCCGTTCCTATAATGTCACCTGGAATAATGGCAAGCTGTGATGCGGGCAGGTTGAATGTGACTGTCTTTGTCTCTCCAGGGTTAAGGTGAATCCGTTTAAATCCGGCTAACTGTTTCACAGGCGTCAGGACAGAACGATATTCTTGATTGACATAGAGTTGGACGATTTCATCCCCGGCAACCTTGCCAGTATTGGTAACATCCACGGATACTTTTGCTTCTCCTTTTTTGCTAATAATGTTTGTTACCTGCAAATTTTTATACTCATAAGTCGTATAGCTTAATCCGTAACCGAACGGGAATAACGGCTCATACTTTGTTCCCGGCTTATGATTATAAAAAATCGGCACTTGGCCAATGGATTTTGGCCATGTCGAAGCCAACTTCCCACTCGGGTTGTAATCGCCAAATAGAACATCGGCAACCGCCTTTCCTCCTTCTGTGCCAGGAAGATACGCCATTAGAACAGCTGGGGTAGATTCAACAAGATCCGTGATCATCAGCGGACGGCCCGCAACAAGAACGAGAATCACGTCTTTTCCGGTTTCGTTAAGCGCTTGTATAAGCTGTCTTTGAGCGGCAGGAAGTTCGGCTGTTTCCGTGTTTCCTTCCCCCTCAGCGTAAGGTTTTTCGCCAACTACTGCAATGACGACATCCGATTGCAACGCTGCTTTTACAGCCTCATCAATCGCTGCTTTTACTTTGGACGGATCTTTTTCGTCTTTTTCATCCGGCACTCCCGGTACATACTTCACCGCTGTATTGTTAGACACCGCCCCTTTGATGCCTTCAAGGATCGTCACAGCAGGAGGGAGTTCATTAGGATTGGTGGCCCCTTGCCATCCGATCGTCCATCCGCCCATTTGATTTGCCACATTATCGGCACTTGGACCGGTGACCAGAATCGATTTCACATCTTTTTTGAGCGGCAGAACATTTCCTTCGTTCTTAAGCAATGTCATTGTCTCACGGGCTGCCTGAAGCGCCAGCTGACGGTCAGAATCATTGATTATTTCTGCCGCCTTTTTCGGGTCGACGTAAGGGTTTTCAAAAAGTCCCAACTCAAATTTAAGCGTTAAAATGCGGCTTACCGCTTGGTTAATGCGTTTTATTGATATTTTTCCTTCTTTGACAAGTTCGATCAAATTTTTCGTAAAGTTATCTGCATCATGCGGCACCATCGACATATCGACACCTGCATTGATGCTCATGCGAATGGCATCCTTATATGATGGAGCTACTTTATGGACCGTGTGCAACTTCATCATATCTTCCCAATCCGATACAACGACACCCTTAAACCCCATTTCCTTTCGCAACACATCCGTCAACAAATACTTAGAAGCGTGAACAGGGATGCCGTTGATCGAGCCACTGTTTATCATAATTGTTTTGACACCGCTTTCAATTTGCGCTTGAAAAGATGGATAGAAAATCTCTCTTAAGGTGCGAAGGGAAAGGTCAGCTGGAGAACGATCCTGTCCGTTAAGCGGCTGGGAATAACCAACAAAATGTTTTCCCGTGGCTGCTACACTTTCTTGATCGGACAACTTCTTTCCTTGAAGTCCTTTGACCGCCGCCGCACTCAACTTTGAAGCGAGGTAAGGATCCTCACCAAATGTTTCATAAAAACGCCCCCAACGAATATCCCGACCGATATCGGCAACAGGGGCAAAATTCCAATGAATGCCGGTCGCTCTTACAGACTTTGCAGTACTTGCGGAAAGTTTTTCGACCAATTCTGGATCCCATGCGTTAGCGAGTCCAATATTGTGGGGGAAAATGGTTGCTCCGAGGACATTGTTATGACCGTGAACTGCATCAACACCGTAAATAATCGGGATATGCAAACGCGAATGCTCCATCGCATATTTTTGAATGTCGTTTGTCAATTTAGCCCATTCTTCCGGATTGTTCGGTACTGGTGCCGCTCCGCCGCCGCTTAAGATCGAACCGACATGGTTTTCTTCAAAAATCTTTTTCATCCATTCAGGGTTCAGCGGTCCCCGATCCCATTCATTTGTTCCCATGAGCCTTGTTACATCAATTTGCGTCATCTGCCCCACTTTTTCTTCTAACGTCATCCGCTGCAGCAAATCTTTCACTCTTTGCTCAATAGGCACCTCTGGATTCAAGTATAGAGGCTTATCAGATTTTTTAGCGTACGCAGCCCCATCCTGCCTTACATACGGTAAAATCAAACTGACAAGCAACAGCGCAATGATAGGAAATCTAAAAAACTTCGTCCCCTCGTTCATTTGCGGAATCCTCCTTCCCGATTTATTCCATAAAAAAGATGAGTTGTGTGCAAATTCCTCATCTTCACCTCCATCCCTTTTATTCAATGTTGTCACAAAATAATTATAAATAAAAATATTTACATAATTATAAATTAACTTCTTCACTTTTTTGTCATTTCCTTGAATATTTTGCGATTGTACTCACCAGTCAACAATCACCCACTACAGTTGGTGCTTAGGCCATATTGGTTGATTCATCTTTTCGCTAGACGATGCTGGGAGGAAAAGCAATCTTTCTTCCGGTCCTTATCAACAAAAGATATAAGCTGGAATGTGTGGCAAAAAGCATAAGCGATGCATAAACACACATAAAAAGATCATATACAGTGATCAAAAGAATCAACAAGGAGTGAATACTCGAGCGGCGACGGGTACAAAACCCAAAAGCATCTAGAGTGTAGTTGTCGAGAAGTTCATCGATGGAATGGATGCAGCGGGTATAGCTAGAAGAGGAAGCTGAGGATCTAACCATAATGCAAAACATAAAAGGGATTCGCAATCTTTTCACACCGAAGAATCTATCTTTCGTAAATACATTCGCACAACGAATAACGCAATTCCCGCTCCAAACGCGTCAATCACCACATCCGACAAAAGCGGAGTCCGCCCCGGCTGAAACGACTGATGCCATTCATCGAAACACGCGCAAACAACAGCAAACACCCACGCGCAAACCATCGCGAACCGCCGCGGATATAACGCTCTCCACACAAGAACAACAAGCAGGCCGAATACCGAAAGATGCGCCAATTTACGCACGATGTAATTCCATGACAAAAACCCATCATTGATATGATCAACATATCCTAATTGCAGCTTTTGTACGATTTCATGAATCCAACTTGCCGTATTCGCATCAGTAAACACAGGAGATTCCGTAAAATAATCAATCATCCCACTCCATGCGAATACAAGAATCCAAGGAATCACCTTATTTTTCCTTTCATCGCCTAATCTGTTTCAACGAATCATTCTCTTTTAGTTCCTTTTTTCGTTTTTGAATATAATAGTGAATCGTTTTTTCTATCCGCTCCAATTTCTCCAACGACTGAACATCTTGAAGAATGTAGCGGATCATCTTTTTCATGGACTTTGGCAGCTGTTGAAAGGATAACATACATACCTCCCGATACTACTTATTATCCCTTTTAAAAACTTGTTTTAACTGTTGTGCTAGCTCCTGAACCATATCTTTTGCAGTGATATTGGCGGACAATTCCCCACGTTGATACGCTTTGATCAATATATGTTTGAAACGCTCGGTTTCCAACCGCAACGGCTTTTTCTCCATAACAAAAGTCACCTCCAAATAGGAAAAATAAATGCAGCCTCCCACTGAACGACTTCAACAGGAGGCTTGCAAACGGTTATTTATCGTTTTATCGTTTTGACAAAAACATCAATGACCCGATTTTGTTCCTCAACGGTCATGCTGGAACCAGAAGGCAAACAAATGCCATTGGCAAACAATTCGTCGGAAACGCTCCAGCCTTCCTCGTGCGGGTAATACGTTACCCCGTTAAACACAGGTTGCAGATGAAGCGGCTTCCATACAGGACGTGCTTCAATATTTTCCTCCGCAAGCGCGTTGATAATATCCATTGGTGTCACACCAAGCGCTTGCCGATCAATTGTCAACGTCGTCAGCCAGCGGTTAGACATGGTGCCTTCCAATTCAGGCATAAACTGAACGCCTTCGATATCCCCTAACGCTTGCACGTAACGGTCAAAAATGGCGCGTCTTGCTTTCACCCGCTCGTCCAACACTTCCAACTGCGCCCGGCCGATTCCCGCGACGATATTACTCATGCGGTAGTTGTAGCCCATTTGGCTATGTTGATAATGCGGAGCCGGATCACGCGCCTGAGTCGCCAAGAAGCGGGCTTTTTGCAACGCTTCGACATCATCGGAAACCAACATTCCTCCGCCAGAAGTAGTAATAATTTTGTTTCCGTTAAACGAATAAATGCCGAACTTGCCAAACGTGCCACTTTTCTTCCCTTTATATGTAGAACCAAGCGACTCCGCCGCGTCTTCCACCACTGGCACTTGATAATGATTGCAAATCGCTAAAATTTCATCCATCTTCGCGCTTTGACCGTATAAATTAACAACAACCACCGCTTTCGGAAGCTTGCCTTCCTTTTTCGCCTCTTCCATCGCTCTTTCTAACGCCACCGGAGACATATTCCACGTATCAGGCTCCGAATCGATAAAAACAGGCTCCGCCCCTTGATACAAAATCGGATTGGCACTCGCGATAAACGTCAATGAGGAACAAAACACTTTATCCCCTTGTTGGACATCCAACAACCGCAACGCAAGATGAATCGCCGCCGTCCCTGAACTAACCGCGGCCGCACCTTTTGAACCTACATATTTCGCCAACTCTTTTTCAAACGCATCGACATTCGGACCAAGCGGAGCAATCCAGTTTGTTTCAAACGCTTCATTGATATACTTTTGTTCGTTTCCGCTCATATGAGGAGGGGAAAGAAAAATTCGAGATTTGTTGTTCATTCGATATCATCCCTATATCCCAAAATTTATAATCTTCCTTAACAAAAATATTATAACACTAATCTAGCAGTCTAGTCGGACATCCGACTGCTTTTTTGAAATCCGGTATATCCCGTATTACCGTTGAACCCGCGCCAATAATGCTCCATTTACCAACTTTTATTCCTGGAATAATTGTGGCAGACGCACCAACATGAGTTCCTTCTCCAATCGTGACACTACCTGTTAAAGTAGCGTTAGGAGAAATATGAGCATAATCCCCTATACAATTATCGTGTTCTACAATCGCCCCTGTATTAATAATAACATGTTTACCGATTTCCGCATTTGCGTTCACCACACAATTCGGCATAATCACAGTCCCTTCCCCAATGCGTGCAGAAGGGCTAATAATGGCAGAAGGATGAATTAACGTAGCAAACTTTTCATGATCAACACGAATCCGCTTTACTATTTCGGAGCGTACTTGATTGTTTCCAATAGCGATAATCAACTTCGTATTCCGATCTCTATCTACAATGCTCGAAACCGCAGAAATCGGACCATATAATACTCCATCCCTATTATAAACATCTTTATATTTATCGTCTAAAATCGCAATAATTTGGTAGCCTCCCACCGCAAAAATGATATCTTGAATTACCTTGCTATGGCCACCTTCACCGATAACGACAATCGGATTCATCTACATCATCCACTCTTTTTTGCATTTTTATTGCCAGTGAATTTTTCCATGGTGACATGTCCCTCATGACTAATGCCTTCGGATTTAAGTACTTTAATCACCGTAAGAAAAAGAATCTTTAAATCGAGCCAAAACGATTGGTGATCCACATACCAAACATCTAATTCAAACTTCTCTTCCCATGAAATCGCATTGCGCCCATTGACTTGAGCCCAACCAGTAATACCTGGTTTTACTTCATGACGCCGAGCTTGTTCCGGTGTATATAGCTCTAAATATTCCATCAGTAACGGTCTAGGCCCTACGAGACTAATATCCCCTTTCAACACATTAAACAGCTGCGGCAATTCATCGAGGCTATATTTTCGAAGAAACTGCCCAAACGGAGTTAATCTTAGATGATCGGGTAATAGCTCTCCGTTTTCATCACGTTCATCTGTCATCGTGCGAAACTTATACAAATAAAACGGTTTGCCATGCAACCCGGGACGCTGTTGTTTAAAGAGAACGGGAGAGCCTAGTTTATAGCGAACAAGGATCGCAACTACTAAAATTACCGGTGATAAAATGATTAGAGCAATCAGAGAAACAATAAAATCAAAAACTCTTTTCAAATATAATCACCTTACTTTAATTAAAAAGTTTGTGCTTGTAAAGATTTGATTTCGTGCAAGTTACCATAGTTATAATAAGTGATTTTATCTTCATGTACTTTTACACAGTTTCTTGTGTCAAAAATAACTGGTTTTTTCATAAGATTGATAATTTGCTCTTCATTTAATGATTTGAATTCATTATGATCTGTAAGAACTAAAATACATTCAGCATCTGAAATAGCTTCTTCAAAAGAAGAAAGCTTAAAGTTTACTTGCTCTTGCTGAACATGTGGGTCATAAATTCCTAAGCGATATCCTTCTTGTTGCAAGATATTTAATACATCCATAGCTGGACTTTCACGAATATCATCAATATTGCCTTTATAAGCTAGACCAAATACAGCTATTTTTGAACGATTATCAGGCACAATTTTTTTCAATTGCTCTACAACAAAGTAAGGCATTGAATTATTAATTTGACGTGCGTCTGAAATCAATACAGATTGCTCTGGAGCTTTTTCTATAATAAAATACGGGTCAACAGCTAAACAATGACCACCTACTCCTGGACCTGGAAGATGTAAATTTACTCGCGGATGGTGATTAGCTAATTCAATTACTTCAAGAGCATTAATTCCTAGATGTTCAGAGATTTTAACTAATTCGTTTGCTAAGGCTATATTTACATCACGATACGTATTTTCCATCAATTTAGCCATTTCCGCGCTAACAGCGCTCGTAAGTAATATCTTTCCTTTCACAAAGCTACGATAAACTTCCGCAGCTTTTTCTGCTGATTTCTCATTAATTCCACCGACAATTCTTGTGTTTTCTACTAATTCAATTAAAATTCGACCAGGTAATACACGCTCAGGACAATGAGCTAAATAAATGTCTTCTCCCACATTCCAACCTTGTTCTCTTAAAATCGGTGCAACAACATCATCAATTGTTCTTGGAGGGATTGTAGATTCAACAATAATAGTGTTACCCTCTTTAATATAAGGTAAGATAGATTTTGTTGCCGCGATAACATAATCTAAATTGGCTGTATGATCTTCATTATGTGGAGTAGGTACCGCAATAATAAAGCAATCTGCATATGTTGGTTCTAATTGAGCACGTAGATTACCTTGTTGGACAACTTTTTCTACTAACTCTGCTAAACCCACTTCTTCGATATGAATTTCTCCTCGATTTATCTTTTCAACAGCGATTGGGTTGATATCTACTCCTACAACATCCCATCCTGAATCAGCAAACATTGCTGCCGTAGGCAACCCTATATAACCTAATCCGATTATGCATACCTTTTTCATTTTATTTACCCTCTTCTCATAGTAAAATTTATTAATTTTATTATTTCCTTAAAAAGTTAAGTATCATCACTTAATCTTTTAAAACGAAATATTCTAGAAGCCAATCTTAAAATTCTAGTTAATAAAGACTTCATTTCAATTGGTTCTGCAATTGCATTACCAAGAGTTATAATAAATAAAGCTAGTATACTACATAGAACGCCTTTTACGGACCAACCAAACCAATCATCTGTACTAATATGAATAAATTTGCTACTAATTATAACTACCATTATTCCAAGTATAATATTTCTAATTATGCGTACTAATGAAATACGAATAGATCTTTTTAATATTTTTCGATTACTATATATAATTGTGTCTATAGTGCGATATATGAATGATATCACCGTACCAACAAGGACTCCATATATACCTAAAAAATGCACCAATAATAAAGACGTAGATAGATTTATAGCAGCTTCGGCAAGTGCTCTATACTTTGTTTCAGCAAAATGTCCAGCAGATATTATTAGTGTATTGGTTGGAACACGAATACAATTTGCTACACCTACCATGGTAAATAATACAGCAAGTTTCATGTCAATATAGTTAATGTCATGAACATTGCTTGTATAAAGCATTATAAAAGGTATTATCATTATAAAAGTTACAGAATATATCCATGTTACAATTATATAAAAAAGGTATTCATAACTACTAAATGCTGAATTAAGTGTCTTATTATCATTAGTAACTATTAATTCTCCAAACCCTGAAGTAGTGGATCTAGCCAATAGCCATATAAAAGATATTAATGTGCCATATATGAGATTATAAGTGGAATACACACTTGTTGACATCAGACCACAAAAGATTGTGATAACTAATATATCAGTATTAAAAACAATAAGTCCTGCAATTTGATGAAATAAGGCTGCCCACCTTTTTTCAATAGCTTTTGTATTAGGCTTAGTATAAAAATTTAGTTTAGGGTAATTTTTCTTTACATAAATCCTTAAAAATGCAACACGCATAATATAAATTAATGTAGATACAAACTGCACTACTAATACATTGAAACCATGAATCATTAGGAATATACGCAACAAAGCACTTATGACAGTAGCTGCTGTTAAGGTGTAATCAAGGACATAACCCTTCTGATCTGCCGTAAGCAGTACCCTATACTTTCCATGCATAAAGAATTCAACAATTGAGCCTCCACCTAATATTAGTACTAATAGTGAAGTAATTATTGCAGGTACTTGTCCTTTAATTATGAAAGGAAAAATAATAGAAAGACTAACTAAGAGGGCACAAAAAATAACTCCAGACTGAATATAAAACTTTTTAGTAGCAGACATTATTCCATTAATTTGTTGGTAGTCTTTTTTTGCTAATGGCCCGTATAAAGCTTGAATAGATGCCATCCCTACTCCAGCTTCTACAAGATTCATGTAGGTAAGAGCCTGCATAATAGCAGCATTTAAACCATTAATTGCTGAACCATAATATTCTAAAAAAAACTTATACGTGATAATATTAAGCATTATAGTAGTTATTTGCAAAATAATAGATGAAATAAATGTATATAGTGCTTTTTTTGTCCTCATTAGTATATCCCTTATTCCTCTATAAGCTTGTATAATTTTTCTACCTCAGATTCATTCCCTAAATTTTCTTTCTGCAAGTTCTCACTAAATCTCTTTCTTAACATTGAATCTTTTATTAATAATTCAAGCCCCTCATAAATTCCTTCAATATTTTTAGGAACGATAATCCCATTTACTCCATTCTTTATTTGATTTTCTGCGGTGGTATAGTCTGTAAGAAGTATGGGCTTACATAAAATTTTTGCTTCATCTACTGCAATTGACTTTCCTTCAAATCTAGAGGGTTGTGCATAAATATCTGCATTTTTAATATATGGATATGGATTAACACGTTCTCCTAGAAGAATAAACTTACCTTCTACGTCATATTCCTTGATTAACTTTTCAAGTTCTTTTCGCAATGCTCCTTCTCCAATGACATACCACTTTACATTATGTCCTTTCTCCAATAATCTGGAAAATGCCGGAATAGCCATATCAAAACCTTTTTGATGAGTAAGACTACCTACTGATACAATCCTTATTCCATCAAAATCCTTATCTTCAAATCCTTCCTCCTTATTAGCCATATGCCAAATTTGTTCAGGAGAGACTATATTATATATAACTTTAAATTTTTCGCTAAAATCTGGAAAAAGATCAACTAGTACTTGTTTACACGTCTCTGATACAGTAATAACATACTTAAATTTTGAAAATACTTCTTTTTCATACTCTTTATCGAGATTTAACATTCGAAAATCGTTGTGATTCCATCCTATTTTTATATCTGCACTCACTTTATCTGCAACAAAATAGTTAGGATAAGTATCCATATATCCTATGGCAACATCATAATGTTTATTTATATTTGGTATATATTGTTTAAAATTTTCCCATAGTGCTGAGTGATATCTATCTCTATATAGTTTCGATTCAATCGAAGCCATCACTTTACGTCCTATATGACCAAATTGGCCTTTTTTGAGAAATTGTTGAATAAAATCACTTCCACTTCTCCAAAAGTCTTGAAGAATTTGAGGTGATTCAAGTATATTAACATTTTTAGGTATCATATCAAGAAATATTCCTTCATGTCTGAAGAGCTGTAAATCTACATCGTACTTATTGTAGTCAAGTTGTGATAAAAGTGAAATACAGCTTTTCCCAACCCCTCCAGCTGGTCTTTTCATAACAATCAATATTTTTTTCTTCAAATTAATGACCTCCCAGCTACTTTTTGATGTTTTTTCATTAACCATAATAAATAAAAATAACGGATTATGCCTATAGCATGAAAATTTGTTATGCCACATTTTAATCTATAATTCCAAATTGTAATAGATAGTAATTTTAAATCAATTTAATGGATGTCGATAATAATTATTCATAAAACTTTTCTATTCAAGTACTCTCAATATACATTGTACAAAGGTGTAATTTTACTTAAATATATCTGATAAGTAATTGATAGTCTCTTCTGAGATCTCTAAAAATAAACATTTTTTTCATAGGCATAATCAAAATACAATCTTCTCTTATACCTTAAATCACCTTTTGCATGAGCCCGAAAATCCATGAGCTCGTTATCCCATAATGATATACGCCATTCATATTCGAAAAACTCATAAACACGTACGGAATTGACTATATATTTACATTGTCTTTCTTTCCCAGCCCTAGATTGACCCCCTAATTTTAGACGCATCCTATCTTATTCTTAGGTTATCTTAAAATTTCACGTTTTTTCTTAGCAAGATCAAATCCCTCTTGCCTTATATTCGAACTTCTTTAATCATGAACGCTTCCGTTTTTGCTCTTTTGTAAAATTCATGCGGCGGAAGATCGAAAATACTCGAATGAATCCTCCGTTCGTTATAAAACCACATATACTCCATCACAGCTTGATAGGACTCTTCATAGCTGTCAAACACCATTCTCACTAGACATTCCTCCTCCAGTAAACGGTGAAACGCTTCAATATGGGCAATTCATATTCGGCGTCCGCGGTGGAATCCGTTCATGCTCGATTTGAAATCTCTCACAGAAGGCTTCAAAGGCATGTGCGATGAATTGCGGCCCATTATCGGTTCGTATCACGGGTTTATCCTTATGCTCAAATAGATTATGCTTTAATAACGCTCTTTGAAGTGTTTATACGGCATCGTTTACGGAAAAGCTTAGTCCCATATGATAATCAATTACCGAACGGTTATACACATCAATGAACAATAAGACAAAGAAAAACCGTTCTTCTCGTTCAATATATTCGTATTTCACATCCATTTCCCATAACTGATTCGAACCTGTAATGATGCGATTCTGATCGAGTTTCTTTGGATATACAACCCGTTTTTTTTCTGGCTGCGGACGTAATAAATCCATTGTTTTACACAATCGATAGACCTTTTTCTTGCTGATGATGAGCTGATGTTTTCTTCTCAACTGGATCGTCAGCTTTCGGTTCTATAGGAAAATTCCTCCTACCCATCACAAGCTCCGATAGCCACTCTTTGATTTGTTCGTCTGGCACTTTTTCACCAGTTGTGGGTAGAGAGTAGCCGGGTGTTGGGCGTCCCCCACCTACTGCTTTCTCCTCGACTTTTCCGTTTTGGTGATAATAGTAGGTCGAGCGATTGGCTTCTAAAATCTCTAACACTTTTGTAATCGGATATCCTTTCTCGATCCACTGTTCGGCTACTTCCAGTTTTTTCAGTGAGTGAGGGCTCTTCTTTTTTATCAAATCACGCAAAATTGCGATTTCTAAATCTTTTCCCCTAATAACTTTTTGAGTTGTCCGTATTCTTCCTCCATCCTTTTCACCTCAGCTGAAGAGGGATAGGTAATCGTTTCTTTTCCTAGCTGCCCTTCTTCATACGCTTTTACCCATCTTTGCGCAAGATTCGGACTGAGTTCATATTTTCTAGCCACCAATGTTTTATTTCCAACTTCTAATGTTTCTTTGACTACTTGCAGTTTAAATTCTTTTGAATGTTTTCTTCGTTTCATGTATATCAAAAGCCCCCTTCATTTGGTCACTTCGATGATAAAAAAACCTTATCGAGTGTCCAAATTCATTAGGGGGCTAATGAGAGAGAAATTCACTGGTTCTTAATATAGACACCACCTAATGAACTGACGTAGGGTAGTGTCTATACGTAAGAATTTGTTTTTGACGCCCTTTCACACTCCATGTATTTACTCGTTTAGGAGCGGTATAGACAAGGAAAGATATTGGTTAAACATGTCAGAAATTCAAACTGAATTTATATAGTTAATGATTTTTTTTCAACTGATGAAAGTTCGATTTAAACAAATTTTTATAAATAAATATTCCTAGAACTAAAATAGACCCATTTACTATTTGGGCAATTACAGCTTGACTTCCTCCACGGAATCCAAGCAATGACCAAAGAACAAAATATAAATACCAATATTTAAACTCCTCTATATTTTTAATTGCATTAATAAATAATCCAAAAATAATTCCTAACACTACCCCATGTACCCATGCAAAATCTTCACCATATAACATAAAACCCTCACCTAATATAGATGGTAGGACAACATAAAATCCATATTCACCATACTCTATCCCTCTAACAGCAACTGAGAAAATATGATTGAGAGATAAAGGTGCTGATTTAATCAAAATACTAGGTACAGGTAAAGTAACAAGCCAGTAAAAAAAATCTAGCGGTGTCAAATAAGAAGAAATTTCTACAGCTATATTATAATTTTGTGGATAGGTTGTTTCCTGTAATAACAAAGAAGAAAGTAAATCTAAGTAGCTCCAACTTTGCTTTAGTGTCCAACCGTTTCTCCAATAAAACATCATATTAAGTACCGGAACACTAATCAGTACAAGTATCACTGATAACACAATAAGTTGTAAACGACTAATATAACGCTCATAATAAAGATATAAAATTATAAATACTACCCACATTACAATTTCACTTCGTCCTATATAACCTTCTACTATATATTCAATATAAACTGGAGATAAAAGTAAAAATAAAAACATTTTAGGTTTTCGTCTAACTTGATAAAGTAAAAACCAATAAAATGGTTTACATAGAACAGTTACCCAATCTCTAATGTTAAATACGATATCATTCTGTCTTTCTATACGTTCCAAAAAAATATTACTCGAAATCTTATATGGTTCTGGATGAAACAAGTCTAAAATTCTAATATTTGGGTATACAAGTGGAATACAAATGGAAAGAATATATATAGTACCAAGGAAAAGAAAAAATGTTTTGTTTTGTTGTAAGATTAACTCAATATTTTTACTTACTTCCTTTTGCTTTAGTTTTACAACTATAACAAACGCAGTACTATAGGCAAAAAGAAAAAGAAAATATGATAGCATATATTTATTGTCAACTGAATTAGAAGAAATACCTAATCCTGAATATAGACCAAAACCAACATAACTAACAGTCAAGAAAAATTTTTCTTTTTTAGATACCAGAGTTTGAAACACTAACCACATAACAAAAGAGGTATAAATAATCAGAACAAATTCAAAAGTGTTGAAGTTCTGCAAATTCAACCAACCCAATCCTTTATAAGTTTAGTGTTCCTTCCCATTAACATCAACACAATCTAGGATACGTTTAGCTACAATTCTTGGCTCACACTCTACTAGTGGTTCATTCAACACACTTATCTTCCCTGTTATTATATTATTAATTGCATTCTTAATTTCATGTACATTATTATGACATATGACAAAACGATTAAAACTCGCTAAATAACTATACATCTCTTCAGAATCACCATCAAGAATTAAAAGAACAGGTTTATTTGTTGCAGCATAATGATATACTTTTCCAGGTATCTGTGTCCCATTTCTATTAAATACACATACAAGAATATCTGTTTTTGCCTCCCTTTTAACTATTTCATGGTAACTTTCACGAGAATATACTTTGATATTATCCGTGGATTCGAGCGACAAATCAGAATTACCTACAATGTCGAGATGGACATTATTCATAGATTTAACTGCTTCATAAAGAGGCATTATGTTTCGAACGGAAGATATATATGCTCCATAGTAACCAATTTTAATATTATGTTTTTTGGAAAAGGTATTATAAATTCTTTGCTCTAAATACGGGGGATTCACAAAATATAGTTTATCTTTCATTGAATAATAAATTTTTTTTTGCATCTCGCAAGTAATAGGAGATACATAAACTGCAGCATCAGCTTCTTTTAATAATCTTTTTTCTACCCACTTTACAATAAATTTAGGAAGGATTAGATTATTATTTATATCAAGATAAATAGGGTCTCCCCAATACTGTATCCACTTCTTATATTTAACTTTACCTAATTTTTTAAGATACTTACCCAACAAATGAGAAGATCTAGGATCTGATGAGGTTATTATAATATCATAATAACTGTCAAGCTTTATCTCTCTAAGTTTTGGTACAACTCTTCGATAATGATCAAAAATAAAAAGAGCATGATAAATAGTTCGCAATTTTCTTAGGAAAGCTTTTATAATTTTATTCTTATTTTGTTCTGAATCGGTACCAGTTAGCACTGAATATAACCGATTATAATTTAAATAATATTTCTTCACTTTATCAATCGAATCTATCACCTTATTTGTACTTTGTATTGGTTGAGATGAGACAATAGTTACTTCATGTCCTAATTCAACTAGTCCCCGAATTACTGCAAGATTACGTAAAGAAGCTGAACTATTTGTTTCAAGGGGGGCAGTAACCATAAATAATATTTTCAAATTGATCATTCCCTCTCAATATGTTTACATAATTTTACTTGTCGCCTGCTATTTTTTTGCAAATTTTGCAATCCTATCGCAGTAGTATCTATCCTCATCAAGGATACTCTCTAATATTTCTGAACATCTTTCGTAAAACTGGTCAAAATCAAATCTAATAAATTCTTCATACACTCTATCACATATTCCTTCTTCATTAAGATTTACTGATATTCCCGTTTTGTATTTCTCAACAAGCTTTCCAGAATAAAGCTTTGAGTTTGCAAGTAATGGTATTTTATAGATTATTGAATCATAAAACTTGTTAGATAATGCGTATTGATTTATAAAACTATCCTCACCATAATATGCATTAATGATATCTACGTTAGATAACAACTTGGGCTTGTCATTTTTGTTAAACGGACCTGTAAATTGTACATTAAATTGATTTTCTTCACAAAAAGATTTTAGTTTTTCATATGAAGGCCCATCACCGTGATAACTTATAGAAAATCTCGAATCTTTTGCAAAAGTCTCTACTAATTTTGAGTCTAATTCAAAATGTCTTATTGATCCTAAAAAATCAAGATTTATGGGTTGATTGATTTCCCATTTTCTTTTTTTAAAACTTTTCATTGCCTCAATATCACTATATAGAAAATTATGAGCTATCACATATTCATAACCTTTTGGTAGAAAAGTTTTAAATCCTTCAGATGAAATAGCAGTAAAATCTGAATGCGAAATAAGTTTTTCTTCAATATGCCTAAAGCCTGGTAAACGGTCAAATGTATAATCCCTAATATCTAAGATATATCTACCTCGAAATTCTGAAAGTAAAATATCAGCAAGCATTATCCCAGTCAATGTGGTAAGCACTATTAATTTATCATACTTTCGCTCTCTTATAATCCTTTTGATAAACTTCCTATACTCATAGAAATCTTTAATTTTCAATAATTTATTTTTATTTAATTGAGAATGTAAATTAAACTCATGTGTCTTCCATTCAGGATTTGCATCAGACTTGTTTAATCTATTCCAGTATATTACTTCAAAGTCTTCTCCAATTTCACTTAAGACATCTATATATTTATGAACATAAGGACAATAGGTAATATTAATTAGCACTATTATACCTGTCAAAACAACCACCTTTTCATCTTTACTTAGATAACCCCATGGCGCTAGGTAAAAATCATTGGGCATAAAAAATAGCGCTTGTATGAAAATTAAGTTAAAATGAAAGTGCCATCCTACATTTATTTTGAAAGAAGATTTCCAGTAGAGGAGCACTTTCATTGTACACAAGATTTCTCTAAAATTCAAAAACATGGTTAACCATTCTCTTCATCGTTGAAACACATAGGAGTATTAGACAGAAAACCGACATCTTTAAACATGTTGAGAAATCAAGTTGGATTTATATAATTACATCGTCGCATTCAGTATTTATTGAAACAATCTGATGCGATGATCATGAGCGTCCATATTCTTGCATTTATTAGGATTCACGTTGGGGCATGCACCGCATCGCTTTGTCACTGGTAATCTTTTTCTAAAAGATTAGTTCCCTGAACACCTCGATACAACCGACGTTGTCGTCAGTTACGATGGGTGACTAAGTTTTGAGTCAACTTCAATCAACTCGCCAAACAAACTCGTCAACATGCTTATGCGACATTGACCGTTTGTCAATCCCCTTATGTCATTCTACACACATGTCGAGAGTGAAAGATTTCTTAAGCATCGCTGATATCGGATTCTATACTTCGAAACAGATGCATTTTTATAAATTTAATATGCATATGCTGATAGTTGTAGAAGAAGTCTTTGAACAATTTCTACTTCCTTTTACATTAGCAATAAAGGGTTCATTAATGGATTGTTGTAAGAGAAGCCAAAAAACAATCATGGAATCTCTCAATCTACTTCCTCTTATACAAAACCAAAATCCTATTTCACATAAGTTTCAACAATGGATTCGTCGGAACCGAAAAATCGTTAAAACGTTTTTTCGGTTCTAGCTAATCATTTTCATCTTGCTTCCATTCGTTCAACCAAGTCTGGGTGGATTTGAAACAGTATTGGAAGGGATTTTCTTCGCTCATACACTTTGTCATTCTTGGTGTAGTTGAACGTTGAAATTTAGTTAACACTATGAATTTAGATATATTTTCGATAGATTTGTTTCAAACCTATTCCAGCATTCTCAACAGAAAAAATCTTACTCCGTTCGAGACTTACCTCCCCCATCTTCTGTCTAATGTCTTGTGATTTATAAATACTCAATATTGCTTGTATACCTTCTTCGGGACTATCGGGATTAATCAAAAATCCATTTTCTCCATCTAAAACGATTTCCCTGTGCCCTCTGTTCTTTGTAGCAACTACAGGTTTTCCACATGCCATAGCTTCAACAAGATTGATACCAAATCCTTCTCTAATACTAGAAGCAACGCCTATATCAGAAAGTTGATACAATTCATCTACATCGTTTCTATAACCTAATAAATTAACATGTTTTTCTAGACCATATTTTTTAACAAGTGTAATATACTTCTTTTCCAAGGGTCCTGAGCCCGCAAGTAATAGACGTATGTTTGGAATCTGTTTTTTTAACTTTGCAACGATTTCTATAAGTAATTGTTGGTTCTTATTACTATTAAGTTCTGCTGCATATACAAGTATAAAATCATTCGGGTTAAGTGAATGTTTTACTCTTAATGCTCTTTTGGTTGTTTCATCTACCGGTTTAAATCTTGACAAATCTACTCCTACTCCATTTATACGTTCAATACTTTTAGCTTTAAAATTACCTTTAAGTGCAGTTTTATAATCCTCTTCATTAATTGTAATTAAACAATCTGTATATCGTGCAAGACACTTTTCAATAGGATAGTATATAATCCAATTTAATAGCGGTGCTCCTTCATAAAAGTGAAAACCGTGTGCAGTATATAATACCTTGGTGCCATTTCTACGCGCTTTACGTGAGGCTAGTCGTGTTAATACTCCTCCAACAGGAGTATGACAGTGTATTATGTCATATTTATTTTCATCTATACATCTTTTTAATTGAAAATAAGCGATTATATTAGATAATTTAAACGGAGATCGTTTAAAGGGTATATTAAATTTCACATCACAATAAGGAATTTCCATATTTCCTGCTGCAGCTACATGCACTTCCCAACCTAACTCCTTAAAAAATTTTAAATATGGAATATGGAACATATTAATATGAATATCAACTGTAGCAGAAAATAAAACTTTCTTTTTCATACGCATCACCTAAATGTAACTTTTCATTATTAAATAATTCTTCTCTATAACACTTATACTCCAGAGTAGAATGGTTGAAGGACACAATGGTTGTAAACTGCTATTACGCAGACTGTTCGCCCCTTCTTTTAGCTGTAACCCAATTCTTTGAAAATATCGTTCAAACATCTTAAAATTATTCAGAATAGTAGATATTTTATGTTAGAAAATTAAGTTGGAGCTATATTATATAGTTCATTTCCTGACATTGTATCCTCAGGATTAAAGATTGTCCTTCTGACATAGGTAATAAGAAAGAATTTTGCCGACTATAACAGAAAAGCTCGCTCATGTCAGAGAATTAAGCTTAGTAATTAGTTAATTAAGTGAATAAGTGTAATACTTATTCATAGTTTTATAACAATATTCATAAACACATTTTCACTCTACTTTGAACGTGTTGCAAAACGCATAATCGATGCGTAAAGAATACAAAAAGCTCCACCACCTTGGAAATTATATAACAGTTACCAAAACACAACCCGAGAGATGGACACAACATGATTTCCAATCTAGTTACTGAACATACAATGGATTACAAAATCATTCCTCTTTTAGAAGCTTTGTTTCGATACATCGACCAATTTTCTTTACCTGAAACGCTATATATGACAAGACGACTGCCGATTCCTAGAAAATATTCGATAAATGTTTATTTTTTAAAACATATTTTTCCATTACTTCATGAAAAGATTGGTGAAATTACTTCATCGATTTGATTACCTTCGGTGTATATGTGGACCTCCAAAGGTTCCGCACCTATCGACTTTTTCACGAGCAAGCAATTGGTTTCGAAAACATAGATCTCCGCTTTTCACGCCCAGCTTATCACCGATTTAGGCATTCGATATCTCAATAGAGGCATGTTCACTCGCTATCATTCGTGTAAAGGATATAAACGGCTACCGGAGAAAGCATTTAATCTCATGTCTTTACTACTGCGAACAAAAATGATGTGAGTGTGGCACCTGAATTGCTTTGGTCTTTACAAAAATGGGACATCGAATTTGCTCTTGGAGATGCAACGTATGACAATAAAAATGTCCGTAAAGTAACGGAACAATCCAAAATATTGTTCATTTCACCCATCCATCAACGAAATAGCAATGAGAGAAAAAACACATATGGTCGTGTCATTCCGGTTTTGTTGAAAATCAGATGAGAAAAGTGGCTGTTTGGTTTTCATCATTCGATTGAACATGCATTCAACCAGTTAAAGAGCAATGGGTTAGAGTAACCTCGTTGGTATGGATTTCACCGCTATTTACTGCATGTACAGTTATGCATTCTTATCATAATCGAGTTTTTACTCTAGTTTTGCAACACCATCAATGCTGCTATTAATTCTTTTACTGTTAAATCACAGGTATTTTTCTATTTGCAATCCCCAACAATCTTTCCCTAACCTCTTCTTTGTCCATCTCTTCAAACTCTTCCATAAAGTCGTTAAGGATTTCTTCGTCCACCATCGTTGCCTTTCCGATAAATATTTTCGGAAACACCTGCTCTGGATGCACTTCGTTTTCGTTAAGCAACTCTTCAAACAGTTTTTCGCCAGGTCGGATGCCGGTAAATTCGATGCCGATTTCTTCGACGGTGTATCCGGATAGTTTGATTAAGTTTTTCGCGAGATCAACGATTTTGACTGGCTCGCCCATGTCTAGGACAAAGATTTCCCCGCCTTTGGCGAGCGCGCCGGCTTGGATGACTAGCTGAGATGCTTCCGGAATCGTCATAAAATAGCGCGTCATATCCGGATGAGTGACGGTGACAGGACCACCTGCTTTAATTTGCTTTTTAAATAGCGGAATGACACTGCCGCGGCTGCCAAGAACGTTTCCGAAGCGGACGGCGACGAATTTTGTCTTGCTCTGCTTGTCCAATTGTTGAATCATCATTTCCGCGAAGCGTTTTGTCGCTCCCATCACATTGGTAGGATTAACTGCTTTGTCAGTCGAAATGAATACAAAGGTTTGGACACCAAACGTATCGGCCGCTTCGGCGACGTTTTTCGTCCCGAAAATGTTATTTTTGACCGCTTCTTTCGGGTTGTATTCCATTAACGGAACGTGTTTGTGCGCCGCCGCATGGTAGACGACATCTGGCTTATGTTCTTCCATCACTTCAAACATGCGCTCGCGGTCTTGAATGTCGCCGATCACTGGGACAATCTCGATTTGGTCTTTATAGTGATCGCGCAGTTCCATGTCGATTTGATAAATGCTGTTTTCCCCGTGACCGAGCAGCACGATTTTTTTCGGATGAAACTGGCATACTTGGCGGCAAATTTCGGAACCGATCGAGCCTCCAGCTCCTGTGACTAAAATGACTTTGTTTTCGATGTAGCTGGAGATGCTTTCGATATCGAGTTCGACCGGTTCGCGGCCAAGCAAGTCTTCCACTTGCACATCGCGGAATTGGCTAACGGACACTTTCCCTGTCACAATATCTTCGAGTTTTGGAACGATTTGTGTTTTCGCGTTTGTTTTTGCGCACTGTTCAAAAATGCGATTCAGTTCCTTTTTTGTCAATGAAGGAATCGCAATGATGATATGTTCAATTTTCAGCGCGCGAACGACATCTTCAATATCTTTCGTCGTTCCCATCACAGGAATGTTAAAAAACTGCAATTTTTGTTTATTAGGGTCATCATCAATAAACGCAATTGGCTTCAGTTCCGCTTCTGGATTGTTTACTAACTGCCGCGCCACCATCGTTCCCGCGGCTCCCGCACCGATAATCAGCGTCCGCCGTTTATTCGCGTTTGGTTTTATGTAACGGTCGCGGAACACTCTCCAGACAAACCGCGATCCACCGATGAGAATAATATGGATCATCCATGTAATCATTAACGCGCGGACATAAATATCTTGAAAGGCAGAAAATTGCACGATCGCTGTTGTGATAATCGAAAAAGTAACTGCCTTAATAATCGCCGTTAATTCACCAATGCTCGCGTACTCCCACGCCTTATAATACAAGCGGTATGTAAATGCAAAGAAATGATGGCTGACAAGCAGCGTCAGCGCTGATAAAAGAACCGATTGATACTTCCATATTTGTATTCCTGGATGAAGCGTAAACAAGCTGACGTAAATCGCCGTTAACACGATCAATGAGTCCAATATCATTAAAAACGTTAATCGTTTTCGATATGCCAACGCCCTGCGTCTCCCTTCGTATAATAGAAACGAGCCATGTTCGCGATGGCTCGTTATTAAGCATTCGTATTTTGTTTTGTTTCCGCAACGATTTTCTCCATAAATGCGAGTAAATCGTCCCTTAACTCCTCATGCTGCAACGCAAACTCAATCGTCGTCTTAATAAACCCGATCTTTTCTCCGACATCGTAGCGCTTGCCTTCGAATTCGTAGGCGAAGACACGTTGAATTTCGTTGAGTTTTTGAATCGCGTCGGTAAGCTGAATTTCTCCTCCGGCGCCGGCTTCTTGTTTTTCAAGGAATAAGAAGATTTCCGGCGTGAGTATGTATCGTCCCATAATCGCCAAGTTGGACGGCGCGGTGCCTGGCGCTGGTTTTTCGACGAATTGGCGAACCTGGTAGCGGCGTCCGTGTTGTTCGAGTGGATCGATAATGCCGTAGCGGTGTGTTTCGTTGTCAGGAACCCGCTTGACGCCGATGACCGAGCTGAATGTTTGTTCATATTGTTCGATGAGTTGTTTTAAGCATGGTGTTTCCGCTTGGACGATGTCATCGCCCAAAAGGACGGCGAACGGTTCGTCGCCGATAAAATTGCGCGCGCACCAGACGGCGTGGCCGAGTCCTTTCGGTTCTTTTTGGCGGATGTAGTGAATGTCGACTTTCGATGGTTCTTTCACTTTTTCTAGCAAATCGAATTTGCCTTTTTGCTTTAACAGCTGTTCCAGTTCAAACGCGTTGTCGAAATGGTCTTCGATCGCTCTTTTTCCTTTTCCGGTGACGATGATGATATCTTCGATGCCAGAGGCAATCGCTTCTTCGACGATGTATTGAATCGTTGGCTTGTCAACAATCGGAAGCATTTCCTTAGGCATCGCTTTCGTTGCCGGCAAAAATCTTGTTCCGAGCCCCGCCGCCGGGATGATCGCTTTGCGTACCTTTTTCAATGAAATCCCTCTTTTCTTTATGTATTTGCGATACGCGCCGACGTATGGGCTATTGGATGAATAGAACATACGTCGATGCGCATCGAATAAAAATAGCCCCTTTGTTGGGACTTAGTTTTGCAAATGGGATTTTAAGTTTAGAATCTCTCTTTCGTGTTCGATCATTTTATCAAACATGACATCTGTCCGTCTTTGTAAATACGCGACAGTTACATCGACGGACTGTTTCATGCCTGTAAGGTCATTCAAAATATGCCCTTGATTGTTTTTCGAAATGCGAAGCTCCTCAAGGATCTTTTCTTGCGTCCGCTCCACATTTCCGAGCGTTTGCTTCATGGCGGCCATATCGTGTTCTAATTTCTGTTGGCCGGTTTGCAGTTGTGCCGCATCGCGCTGTAACGCACGCTGGCCTTCTTGAAGTTGCGCAACGTCTTGCTGGAGTGCCCGTTGACCTTGTTGAAGCTGGGCAACATCGTTTTGAAGTTGGGAGACATCATTTTGGAGCTGAGATACATTATTTTGCAGTTGAGCTACATCATTGCGCAGTTCTTGCTGGCCTTGCTGCAGCCTGGCAACATCCTTCTGAATTTGTCCGACATCGCTGCTTAATTTTTGCTGCGTTTGCTCGACGCGATCTAACCGCTCGTGCAATGGCCGCAATTCATCCTTCAAGACGGAACGGAACAGTTCTGTTAACTCTTGGCTCATGTTCACACCTCCTCTTCCATTTTCCTTCATTATAGCACGTTCAAACGGAGATCAGAAGCGATTGACCTACTTTGTATTTAGAGCATATACCCCTTGGCCTGACGAGTCCAATCGAATACGCTCGTGCGGAATATCTAGGTTTAAAATACGAAGGGAAAAATCATTCCAATCTTCATATGGTCGGCTCTTTAAACGTTCTCCAACTGGCTGGCGAAGCAAACTAGGATCTGCTGTTTTTTCTAATAGCTTTTCTTCGCGATATACGGTGTATACGCATATCCTCGAAAATGATGGAATATCGAGCAGACCTCTTAACATATGAGCGTGAAGGACGCCACCTTCAAATTGTTTTTTCGCTTTATCCCAACTTTTTTCGGTGACCGTTTTTTTGCATTCAAAAATGTGAAGTTCCCAATTTTGTTGTTTATCTCTTATAAAAAGAATGCCATCGGGCGTGTTTCTTATTTTCAAATAAGCAAAACCGTTGTTTGGTTTAACAACAAAAACAACGGCTTCACTGGGACAACGAACGGCTAATTTGGCTTCTCCGGTTTTCTCTTGTTCAACAATATATAACGTGCCGCCAGCGCTCCCCGTTTTTTCATAAAAATTTTGCACGAGATGTTTGAGATTATTCATCCCCTTCATCCTCTTCCCCGATCTGAAATGCATACGTCTCTTCGTTTAGTTCTAATATGACTTTGTTGAACGTTTCGGCAGGAAAACCGTTTTCCGTTGGAACAAGCTGCTTGATGATGGTTTCATTGTCAACATGATGAAACTGATAAGCTCTGACTTTCGCCGGATCGAGCACGTCTTCTTCCGTATAGTGATAACGTTGCATCAATTGCTCTTTCTTCGGGTGCTGATACAGCTTCATCAAATTGTTGACTTGCTGGAGCAAAATATCACTATGGGTCGTCAGCCACACAGGCATGCCGCGATTGACGAGCTTGGCGAGCGCTGTTGCCAAAATGCGCTGCACGCGCGGATGCAGGTGCGCTTCCGCTTCTTCAAAAAACAGCGACCGATACGTTGTTTTCGATTTTAAAAATAAAATGAGCGGCGAAAGTTCGGTCACAAGTGAAGATGTGACGTATAGTGGAAGATTCTCCTGTCTTCCTTTCGGACAATAGTAAAAAGACGGAATCGGCCCTTTTTCTTGTTTCATTGTTCCATACACAATATATTCTTCAATAAATCGGCCGACATCTTCGTACTTCGATTTCCCGTTATCATCCAATCGAAGCAACGCCTGCAGAAAGCGATAAACAGGCAGCGTAAATTCAAGTGAATGTTTGTCTCCCTCTTCGTCAATCATTCGTTCCATAATGTCGTGCACAAGCGCTTTGTAAGACAGCATAAAACCCGTTCTCGAAGCCGGCAAATAAAGTGCCTCTCCGATTGCCCTTGTTTGAATTCCGCCTTGTCTTGCGGGCGGATAAAAAGGAGAAGTAAGTTCATCCATTAGTAAGTTCCATGTAATATATTGCGCCATACGATATCGTTCTGTCGCTTGTTCTTTGCTTCTCTCGGTGTAAGGAATGCGGATATAGTGCCTGCCGCTTGAAAACCGAGTGCCGTCTAGCGATTCTTTCTTTACAAAAGTAAGTTTTAAAGGCTGAGAACGGTGGTAGCGTTCTATGCTTAATGACCCGATTGGAATTTTACGGCGAAAAATCGTTTTAATAAATTCGCTTTTCTTGTTGCGAAGAATGTCGTTAAACCATTGGACAAATAATTGGGCTTCCTCATCTCCAATGAGGCACGTATCTCCAATCGAGCGGTCAAGAAAGCGGTCAATTTCTTGATATATCCGTGTCGATGGCGGTTCTTTCGGAAACAGCTTGCGCCCCTCAGAAAGCACCCCCCATAACAAAGACATCATATAGCTTTTTCCGCTATTATTGTCTCCAATAAACAACATAAATGGAGCAATTTCAATTTCTCCATTTTTTATTTTTCCAAACCGCTCCACCTTCAGCGTCCAAGATTGTTCCATGCGCGTATCGTCTCTCCTTTACTATTTGCCTATGTTTCTATTATAAACGATACCGCAGCAATTTAATCTTTCCATGAAACATTTTTTCAAAATAAATGGAAAACCGGGCATCTAACCCGCCCTCACACCACACCCTCGACGACTGGCGTCTAAGGTGGCAGGACCGTCATCGTCCCCACCCACGGCATGGCCGAGTGCCTCCATTGATAACGGTAAGGAGACATCACCGAAATCGAAAAGCGTAGGCGACTGCCCAGCCCCGAGAGGTACTGAAGGGCCCGCCGCCACAGCGGAGCCGAAGCATCCCGAGTACCGAAAAGCACTAACATCTGCCTACGCTCTATAAGCTTTCACTTCACATACATTACCATTATTCTGCCATTTTTTCATCCATCTTTAGTCCCTACTTTTGCCATCGTTCGTAAGAATCGGCGATCATTCGACAAAAACAGGAGAAAAAAATATGTTTTATGATAACAAAGTACCATAAAACATATTAAAACAGTCCTAGAAACTTTTTCTTTTTTATTCGTTCCGGCTCTTCGCGGTACACCGCTTGTCCGCGGATGAGAAGCTCGGCGTTTTCTTGGAAGAAATACACAGCTTCGATGCCGAATTCTTTGTTAATGACATCATATGCTTCCCGCATACGGAACGGCCGGGTTGTCGTGTTGTGGGCATCGGAAGCGATGAAATGCGCTAAGTTCGCTTCAATCAGCTGCAACGAAAATTTTTTGATGTTTTTTCCGAAATGCCCTGATACGCTCGAGGCCGTCAGCTGTGTCAACACGCCTCGTTTGACCAATTGGTAGAGACGCTCTGGACGTTCGATGATTTCTCCATTTCGTTCTGGATGCACAATAATTGGAATAAAGCCTTTTAGCTGTAAATCAAACAATAGCTGTTCAGCATAACGGGGAACGTGATCGGCAGGAAATTCGATGAATACATACGAAGTATCTGCCAGGGTCATCAATTCGTTTGCTTCCAGGTCTGTCAATAAATCCCCATAAATGCGGACTTCCTGCCCCGGCAGTACTGTAAGCGGAATATTGTGCTGCTTGATGATATCGTTCAATTGGGCGACTCGTGCAATAATGGATTGTTTCGGATTGTCATATCTTCCGTTTTTATGATGGGGAGTCGCGATGATGGTTGTAATTCCTTCCTTCACCGCGGCACGTGCCATTTCTATCGCATCTTCGATTGTTTGCGCGCCGTCATCCACATCGGGCAAAATATGACTATGTATATCGATCACCGCCAACTCCTCCTTATCTTTCGAGTGACTAAACAGCCATTTATTATGGTAACAATCGGTATTTTTTGCGGAATTTTGTCGAAATATATGGATATTATGGTTGATAATTCCTATTCCCTTGCTTCTTTCGGTTGTACTCTGTGAAAAAACCCTCTATAATCTTAATAGTTAGTTCATCGAATTATATAGCTAAAGGAAGGTTGCATATGAGAGCAGAACGTCGAAAAAAGAAAAAAAAATGGCTGCGCTGGATTGGCGTGATTGCCGCTGCCCTTCTCATTGGTGCGGGAGCCTTCGCCTATTCAGTGTATCACAACATCAAACAGACGGCCAATCAAATGCATGAAGATGTCACTTGGAAATCCGATAAACGCAACGAGGAAGTATCGTTTGAGAAAAAAACGCCGATTTCGATTTTGCTGATTGGGGTGGATGAGCGGAAAGGAGACAAAGGCCGCGCCGATTCCCTGATTGTGATGACGGTCAATCCGAATAAACAGTCCATCGAAATGGTTAGCGTTCCCCGCGATACGAGAACAGAAATTATCGGCAAAGGAACAAAAGATAAAATCAACCATTCGTACGCGTTTGGCGGCGTGGAGATGACGATGGCGACCGTCGAACATTTTTTGGACATTCCGATTGATTATTACATTAAAGTTAATATGGAAAGCTTCCGCGACATTGTCGACGCGGTCGGCGGAGTGACGGTGGACAACCCGTTTGCGTTTACGTATGAAGGAGTGTACTTCCCAAAAGGCAAAATTACGCTGGACGGGGAGAAAGCATTAAAATATTCGCGCATGCGCAAAAACGACCCGCGCGGCGATTTTGGGCGGCAGGACCGCCAGAAGCAAATTATTCAAGCGATCATCAAAAAAGGGGCAAACTTTTCGTCGCTCGCCAATTATAGCGATGTGCTAACGGCAATCGGGAAAAATATGAAAACGAATTTAACGTTTGAGGAAATGAAAGAAATTCAAACCAATTACAAAGACGCCCGCCGCCATATTGAGCAGCTTCATATTACCGGAAAAGGCACGAAAATTAACGGTATTTATTACTTGCTTGTCCCAGAAGAGGAGAGACTAGCTATTTCGAATAAATTAAAAGAGCATTTAGAATTGAAAACGGCATCGTAATAGTAAAAGCGTACCTTCCTATATCGAGAGGTACGCTTTCATTTTGCGATGAAATAGCCGGCTAAGAAGTCCGCCCAGCGCTTTTGGCCGTCTTTCGTCGGCAAGTCGGTGTCCGGATCGACGTATTTGTTTAGTTCATTGCTTTTGTAATCTGGCCATGCTTGCCAGTGGTCAATGTATATGTATCCTTTTTCTTTCGCAAACGTTTGAAACTGTTTAACCTGCTTTGGATAATAGACGGCATTGTCAATCGGATTCGGCGGCTGGAGCATTATCGTAACATCAGGAAGCGCGGCGGTGATCGTTTTTATCATCTTATCGATGTGCGCTAGCGCATCGTTGATGTCAATGACGCCGTTATTGTTTAATAAAAACGGCTCCCATAATACCATATCCGGTTTTTCTTTGATCAGCTGCCCGGCGATGTTTTCCTCGATTGCCTGTTTCGTTGTCATTCCTTTATATTCTTTGACGACGACTTGAAATACTTTGTTGCCGTATGCCGCTTCAAGCTGCTGCTCGAGTAGCGCCGGCCAGCCGTCCTTGGCAGCAGGAGTCGCTTCCGAACCGGCAATGACAAGGCGCAGCGGGCGGTTCGTTTCGATGGCGCGCTTGATTTTTGCCTGCACTTCCGCAGGCAGTTTTTTGGCATAGGCCATCCGCTTTTGGGTAGCTTGAAACTCGGTTGCTTCCGTCATCGCGTGGCGGACAGTGACGTCGATTTTTTTCTGCCAGTACAGATGCCCGGCAACGATAAAAGAGATGCAGCTGATGATAAGCAGCACGGCCAGCAAAACATTTCTCACGATTACTCTCCTCCATCATGCCAAAGGCTTCCCAATCATTAGGAAGCCTTTTGTTATTTATATTGGTAGTAGTGATACTGCCCTTGGCGATATTTCTGTTTGTTCAGCACGACGCCAAGCAGTTTTGCGTTCGCTGCTTCGAGCAGCTCTTTTGCCTTGACTGCCGCTTCGATTTCCGTTCCGCCGCTTTCGATGACCAGCACCGTCCCGTCGCATTGGTGCGCCAAAATTTGCGCGTCCGTTACCGCCAGCACCGGCGGCGTGTCAAAGATGAGCAAGTCAAATTCATTATACAACTGCTGGATGCATTGTTCCATCGCTTTGGAGCTGAGAAGCTCGGCCGGGTTTGGCGGAATCGGTCCTGATGTCAACACGGACAAGTTTTCCACATTTGTTTCCTGGCACGTTGGCAAGAGCGGCGCCGAGCCTGTCAGGACATTGGTCAGCCCCATATAATTGTTGAGCCGAAACGTATAATGCACCGTCGGCTTGCGCAAGTCGGCGTCAATCAATAGCACTTTTTTTCCTTGCTGGGCAAAGACGACTGCCAGGTTGGCCGCCGTCGTCGATTTCCCTTCTCCCGCACCGGTTGATGTCACCATAAGGGAACGCATCGGTGCGTCGACAAACGAAAACTGCACATTGGTGCGAATCGTCCGGTACTGTTCGGAAATCGGCGATTTCGGATCTTCAATGGTAATTAAGCTGCGTTCCAGTTTTTTCGTTTGCTTTTGATTGCTACGAGCCAATGGTTTCACCTCTTGTTTTCGTCATGCTTACTTGTTGTTTTGCTTTTTTCGATCCTTCCGTAGAAATGATGCTTACCGCACCAAGTACTGGCAAACCAAGATGTTTTTCGACATCCGTTTCTGTTTTGATCGTGTTATCCAAATATTCTAGTAAAAAGGCAAGCCCCACGCCAGCCATCAAACCAACGACGAAGGCAATCGCCATGTTCAACAGCGGTTTCGGCTTTACAGGCGTCTGGTTTTCTTTGACTTCTGCCTTCGAAAGAATTGTGACGTTGTCAATATTCATGATTTTGGCGATTTCGTTTTTAAACACATCCGCCGTTTTGTTGGCGATTTTTGCGGCCATTGCCGGATCCGGATCTTGAACGGTCACGGAGAACACCTGCGAATCTTTTTCGCTTGTGACTTGGATTTGTCCGTTAAGCTCGTCCACTGTGCGGTCTAAATTTAGTTCTTCTCTTACTTTTTCGAGAATCGTCGGGCTTTTAATAATGACGCTATACGTATTAATCAACTGCAAGTTCGTTTGGATTTCGTTATAGTTATAGAGCTGCTGTTCCGATTTGGCTTGGTTGACTAAAATTTGCGTTGATGCTTGGTAAATCGGCGTTAACACAAAATAGCTGACCACGCCGCTGACGATGGTCGCCAGCGCGGTAATAAGCACGATTAGCCATAGACGTTTCCGTAATGTTTCGAATAGTTCGCGCAGGCTGATAGTTTCTTCCATAATAATGACTATACCTCCTAGCAAATAAGTCCGTTGCGTTCAAAAGCCACATGCATGATACCTTACTAATTATAAATGATTGGGACACATATATCTAGTGGGCTCATTTTCCTAGTCCGCGCGCGTTGCAAATAACAAAAGTGCTGCCGGCCAATAAACAAGGCTGCCCCCTTGTTTATGAGGCAACCTTGTCTTTGTTTCGTTATTCGTCTTTATTGTCTTTATCGTTTGTATCTTGCGGATCTTCGATTGGATCTTCACGATCAGGAACTCTATCGTTTTCATCGTCGCCAGGTCCGTTATTGGTGTCGTCGCCCGGCAGCAGTTGATCGTTTTTATTGTCGTTGAAATCGCCGTTATTGTTCATATTGTTGTTAGCGTCATCGCCTTGGTTAATGTCGTCCGCCGGGTTCATATCCTTATCGTTGATGTTATTGTTATCCCTATCGTTGATGTCATTGTCATTTTGATCGACGTTGTTGTTTGGCGGCGGCGGATTATTGTTGTCATTGTCATTATTGGCATTGCAGCCTGCCGCGATCATCATGGCGACGAACACGCTAAACAGTCTAAGTAAAAGCCATTTTTTCTTCATCGTTTCTTCTCCTTTCTGTGAATGTTGGTGACCTTATGTAAAGACCGGTCCTTGCTTATGTTTCCCAGAAAGGAGAATTTCATGCATTTTATGAGGAATGTTGCATCATTCGTTTGAGGTCTTTGAGTTCGGTTTCTTGGGAGAGGGAACGATAGGAGAGGGTTTCGATCATCCGCTCGTGTTGATGTAATTTGTCATGGATCTCTTCATATCGTTCATCGATATGCTGGGTAATTTGGTCGAAATAAGGAGCTAAGCTGTCAATGATGCTTTGTGAAAGCTTGCCGATCGTTTGTTCGACCCGCGCTTGTCCCTCCTGTAGTTCGGCAACCGTCTCCTGCAGCGTGCGGACATCAGACTCCAGCTGTTTTTGACTGGCACGCAGTTCACGGACATCGGACTCCAGCTGCTTTTGGCTTTGTTTTACTTCGTTTAGGTCCACCCGCATTTCTTTTAACTCAAAAAGAATTTGTTCCATCAACCGTTCCATTGTCTCACCTCCTTCTTGACGTTTATTTTACCATAAACAAAACAAACAGGCTCTCCTTTCATCGGTGAAAGGAGAGCTTCGTTTCATTCGCCTTGCTTATCGCCAAGGGCAAACATGAGCTCTGTTTCGCAGACGAGTTCGCCGTCCACCGTTGCGACGCCTTTGCCTTTGCCGATCGCGCCGCGGGCGCGGATGATTTCCACTTCGAGGCGGAGCTGGTCGCCTGGTTTGACTTGCTTTTTAAAGCGGCAGTTGTCGATGCCGGTGAAAAAGGCGAGACGGCCGCGGTTTTCTTCTTTTTTCAGCATCGCCACGGCGCCGACTTGGGCGAGCGCCTCGACGATTAAAACGCCAGGCATAACAGGATATTCCGGAAAATGGCCGGCGAAAAACGCTTCGTTGGCGCTGACGTTTTTGATGCCGACGGCGCGTTTTCCTTCTTCGATTTCAAGAATGCGGTCGACAAGCAAAAACGGATAGCGATGCGGAATGATCGCTTGAATTTGTTGGATATCAAGCATATCTATGCCACCTTTCTGTGATGATGCAGAAAAAGGAGAGCAGCTGCCTCCCAACGATGATTATTTGCTTTTCGTATCTTTTTCGACGATATCGATGATGTGCTGCCATGTGGAGCGATGGAACACATCGAACGGATTGCCGTCGCCGATGACGCCATAGCCGATCATGGCGCCGGCGGCAAGGCTGATGGCCATCAGTACGGCGACGATGATCAGGCGCAGCCAAATCGGAATGAGGCGGGTGCGTTGAAAGCGGCGCCTCCGCTCCGCCCGTGTTTCTTCCTTGCTTACTTCTTCTGTTTGGGCCTGATTTTCCTCGAGCTGTTGTCCCTTCATACGAATTTCTCCTTAAGTGGAACGGATTCCGTTAATGAGGCCGAGCATTTGCTCAGAAAGGGAAATGGCGCGTGCGTTCAATTGATACGCGCGCTCGGTGATCATCATCTCGGTCAGTTCCGTGCCAAGATCGACGTTCGACCGCTCGAGCGCACCTTGCATCATGGCGATTTGCCCGCGCAAATTGCCGGTCATATTGACCGCCACATCGGCTGTGTTGACGTTTAGCGCATTAAGGTTTGGCATGGTAAATACGTTGTCCCCGGCCGACTGCAATAGCTGCGGCCGCAAGATCGCCGTAACGCCGAGATTGGCGCTTGCCACGGTGCGGCCGTCGGGAGCGAGGGCGGTAAGCGTGCCGTTATTGGAAATCATGATATCTTTGAATCCGCCCGGAAGCACAATCGGCTCGTTGTTTTCATCAAGCACCGGGCTGCCGTCGCTAGTGACGAGCATCCACTCATTTTCGGCAGATGGCGTTAAATAAAACGCGCCCGCTCTGGTGTAGCCGATTTCCTGTTCGCCGTTTCCTCTTTGGATGAGCACGCGGAAAAATTGATTTTCTTTGGTGAGCGCCATATCCAAGGCGCGGTTTGTTTTCACTAGCGCCCCTTGTGCGAGCACGACATTCGTCTCGGCAAGGCGCGCGCCGACGCCAATGCGCACGCCGTTTGGCGTCAGGCGGCTGCCGCTGTCATCAGGAAAATTCGTAAACTGCTGGGCAAGCAATTCGGCGAAATTCGTGTCGCGCCGTTTAAATCCGGTCGTGTCGCTGTTAGCGATGTTGTTGCTGATGACGTCGAGCTGCTTCTGCAGCTGATTCATGGTATTGGCGGCGGTGAGCATCGAACGTAACACGTGCATGTCCCCCTCATCATTATCTCAGGCGGCCGACTTCGTTGACGGCTTTATCCATGCTGCGGTCATAGGCTTGTACAATTTTTTGGTTCGCTTCAAAGGCGCGGTACGCGGACAAAAGCTCTGTCATGGTGCGGTCAAGATCCACATTGGATCGTTCGATAAAGCCTTGCCGGAGCGCATAAGTCACATTCGGATTGCCAAGCGCGCTCGGCAGCGCCCCGTTGTCGCTGCGGAAGAGGCCGTTTCCTTCTTTCACAAGCGTATTTGGGTTGGCCGCCAATGCGATATTGATTCTTGCGATGCGGTTATTCCCCGCTGTGATCGTACCGTCCGTGCTGACGGTGAAATCCGCGCTTGGCAGCTGGATGCGCCGGCCGTTTTCATCTAATACGTACCATCCATCGTTCGTTGTTAAAAACCCTTGCGGATTCATGGTAAAATTGCCGTTTCTTGTGTAGCGGATGTCGCCGTTTTCATTTTGCACGACAAAAAAGAGCGCGCCTTGCTGCCCCGTCGCTGCATCGACCGGAAGCGTTCCGTTGACTAAAGCAATATCGGTTCGCTGCCCCGTTTCTTTTATATCGCCTTGGCGGAAGTTTGGAATCAGCTCCTGCATATAAACACCGGTGTTGAACGACCCGATTGCCGGCTGCAATAGAAACGAACGCGGTGTTTTGGCCGATACGTTCTCTGCGTCCAAACGGGAAAGAAGCAGTTCCGGAAACGCGCGCAATGTCGCTTGGTCGGCTTTATACCCAGGCGTATTGGCGTTGGCGATGTTGTTCGTTAGCATTTCGACGCGGCGCTGCTGCGTCAGCATGCCGCTTGCCGCTGTATACAATCCCCGCAACAAGGAAGGTCACCTCGCTTAGGCTAGGTTTACTATCATTATAAGGCAAGCATGGAAAAAAACGAATAGATACCATTTCCTAGCGGTAGCTATTCGTCTTGTTTCTCCAGCCTTTCACACGAGCTGCTGTCTTGGGGCGCGGTCGATGTTTTCGAGCATGATCCCCGTTCCGAGCGCGACGCAGTCCATCGGGTTTTCCGCAACAAACACCGGCACTTTGAGCTCCTCGGCAAGCAGTTGATCGATGCCGTGCAATAGCGCGCCGCCGCCCGTCAAAATAACGCCGCGGTCAATAATGTCGGCGGACAGTTCCGGCGGCGTGCGTTCAAGCACGCTCTTGGCAGCTTGTACAATCATTGTCACCGGCTCGCGCAGCGCCTTTTCGATTTCCTTGGAGCGGATCGTAATCGTGCGCGGCAGCCCTGTGACAAGGTCACGGCCGCGGACGTCAATTTCCTCGTCACGTGCACCTGGGAATACAGTTGCGACTTTGATCTTGATTTCTTCCGCGGTTCGTTCGCCGATGAGCAGCTTATATTCCCGTTTGATATAATGCAAAATTTCCAAATCGAACTTGTCCCCAGCCATTTTAATGGAAGAGGCGGTGACAATGTCTCCCATGGAGAGAACCGCCACATCGGTCGTGCCACCGCCGATATCGACCACCATGTTTCCGCACGGCTGGAAAATGTCCATTCCTGCGCCAATGGCCGCTACTTTTGGCTCTTCCTCCAAATATACTTTTTTGCCGCCGCTTTTTTCTGCTGCCTCTTTGATCGCTTTCCGCTCTACCGATGTCGTGTTCGTCGGGCAACAAATTAAAATGCGCGGTTTGGCGAAAAAGCCTTTGACATCGAGCTTGCTTAAAAAGTGTTTCAACATCGCTTCGGTAATGTCGAAATCAGCGATTACTCCGTCTTTGAGCGGCCGAATGGCAACGATATTCCCAGGAGTACGTCCTACCATTCGCCTTGCTTCTTCGCCGACAGCGAGCACCCTGTTCGTGTTCTTATCAATCGCGACGACGGACGGCTCATTGAGCACAATTCCTTTTCCTTTGACAAAAATGAGTACGTTTGCCGTGCCAAGGTCAATGCCAATATCTCTAGAAAACATATGGATCCTCCTTGCCTCTGCCCTCAAATCACTCCTGATAGATTATTTTACCATATTCATTTAGGATAATGATACTATTTTTGCGATGAAGACAGGACGCAAGGAAAAAAGTTAATTGTTTTTCACCGCTTGTTTTTTGTACTTTTTCTTTGTCGCTTCTCCTCCGCGTAAATGACGAATGGATTTATGATAATCGAGAATTTGTTTGACTTCCTGGGCCAGCTCCGGATTAATTTCCGGCAGCCGCTCGGTTAAATCTTTGTGAACCGTGCTTTTGGAAACACCGAACTCTTTCGCGATGACGCGAACGGTTTTCCTCGTCTCCACGATGTACTTTCCAATCTTGATCGTACGCTCTTTGATGTAATCGTGCACACCACTCGCCCTCCCTAAGTTGGATGTGAGGAGTGTGAAATGAGACTCGCCTCGTGGATGATGAAAACCACTTCTACTTGTGCATTTTGGAAACATCTCAAGCAGGTACCCGTGCTGTTACGAACGATCCCCACCTCAAACACTCTCGTTGTTGTTCAATTTGTAACATTTTATTAGACAAATCGGTCATATATACCAGAAATATCAAGGCGGACAAGGATTTTTTCATAATTTTTTTTGTTTCTTGTAACAAGATGAAAAATGGGAACGACTATAATAGAAAGGAGTTGAGCCTGATGGGAAAAGGACGGATGATCGCGCTAGCGGGCATTGCTGTGGGGGTGGTGGCAATCGGTATGCTTTTTTCCAACAATGAAGGGGAACAGCCAAAAGCAAAAGATGAGGCTGCGCGAGCAAAATCGCAAGTAGAGCGAGGGATGATCGCCGGGGCGCTCGAACCGTCATTAACGTATGAGAAAAAAGACGGAAACTACGTCGTGACGTTTAAAGTAAGAAACCAAACGGAGCGCGTGCAAACCGTGACCTTTACGAGCGGGAAAAAGTATGATTACATTTTGTACCGCAATGGAAAGAAGGTAAAGCAGTTTAGCGAAGGAAAATTGTTTACGCAAATTTACGAACAGCGCCAGCTAAAGCAAGGAGAAGAGCTCGTATTCCAAGAAACGTTTACCGACTTGCCGAAAGGAAATTACAAGCTCGAATGGTGGCTTGCGGATAAAAACTGGCCAAATGCGAAAGCGGCGATTACGTTTACCGTAGAATAACATGCGAAAAACCTGCCTTTTGGACAAGGCAGGTTTCGTTTTTACGATAAAAACAAGGCTCCATATACCAATGACAATGTAATGACATAAGCAGGGTGTATTTTCCATTTTTCCATTAAGAGAAAGCTTGCGGCCAGCAGGAATAGCGTTTGCCATATTCCTGCATCACGGTAGGAAGTCATAAAAAAGTCGACAGTCATCATTCCAAGCAATACGGCGATGGCAGGGCGTATATAATTCGTCATTCGCTTTACTTTTGGAGAATCTTTGAATTTATACAAAAGCTGAAGCAAAGCAATCATGATCAAAAGCGAAGGGGCGACGGATGCAAACACCCCGATAAAAGCGCCGAGCACCCCTCCTTGCTGGTAGCCGATATACCCAGCCAGCTTCGTCGCAATCGGGCCAGGCAAGGCGTTGCCAAGTGCTAACACTTCGCTAAATTCGTGAACCGATAACCAACCGTAGCGGTCTACCACTTCATTTTCAATGAGCGGAATCGAAGATGGCCCGCCGCCATAGCCTAAAATTCCTGGAAGGAAAAAGGCGAGGAAAATTTGCCAATAAATCATGAATGTTTTCTCCTTTCTCCCGGAGAATCAGCTTTCCCCGCTGTTTTTTCTTTTTTGCTTTTCCCGACTAGCGCGCTAAAAAGCAACAAAGCGATTAAAATGGCCGGGTGAATATGTAAAAATTGCAGTACAATGAAACAACCAACCAGAAATGCAAAAGCAGGAAACAAACCCAATGAAGCGCGTGATTGTTTCACAAACTCCCATGTTAACACTCCAAGCATCACGGCGACAACCGGAACCACCGCTTTTGTCATTCCTAATACCCAGGGTTCTTCTTTCACTGAAGAAAGAACAGTCAGCAACAAAATCATCAAAATAATGGTAGGAACCGTAGTGGCCAATACCGCATTGAACATCCCGATCACTCCGCCGACGCGGTAGCCGATATATCCGGCCAGCTTTGTCGCAATCGGGCCAGGCAGGGCGTTGGCAAGCGCCAATATATCGGCAAACTCCTGATTGCTCATCCATTTGTACTTTTCGACGACTTCTTTATGGACAAGGGGAATGGCCGACGGGCCTCCCCCGTACCCAAGCATGCCGACACGGAAAAAGGCAAGAAACAAGTGCAGCTGGTTCATATGCTGTTCATCCTTTGCCCTTGGTTACCATGCGGCGACAGCGCCGTCGGTGCGCGGTTCTGTCCCGCCGATCAGCACGCCCGAGCGCGGATCGCGCCAAATAATCTGCCCGCGCCCGAATGGTCCGCCATCCAGCGCAACATGGATGTCATGCCCTTTTCGTGCCAGCGCTTCGGCGATATGGCGCGGAAAATGCGGCTCGACGAGCACGTTTTTGCCTTCCGTCCATTGCCATCTTGGCGCATCGAGCGCCGCCTGCGGGTTCAGATGGAAGTCGATCGTGTTCATGATCACTTGCAAATGCCCTTGCGGCTGCATAAATCCGCCCATGACGCCGAACGGTCCGACCGGTTCGCCGCCTTTGGTCAAAAATCCCGGAATGATCGTATGGTACGGTTTTTTCCGCGGCGCCAACCGGTTCACATGGGTTTCATCAAAGGAAAAATTATGGCCGCGGTTTTGCAGGGCGATGCCGGTGCCTGGCACGACCAAACCGGAGCCAAAGCCCATGTAGTTGCTTTGAATAAACGATACCATATTGCCGTCGCCATCCGCCGCCGCTAAATACACCGTTCCGCCTTTTGGCGGCGTCCCCGGCGCCGGAAGCAGCGCTTCTTCGCCAATAAGCGCCCGTCTCGTTTCGGCAAACGGCTCGGACAGCAATTCCTCGACGCGATGCTCCATATGCTTGCGGTCCGTGATATACGCCCGTCCGTCGGCAAACGCCAGTTTCATCGCCTCTATTTGCTGGTGGTATGTCGCGACCGTTGGCGTTTCCGGAACGGCGAACCCTTTCATGATATTCAGCGCCATTAAGGCGACAAGGCCTTGTCCGTTCGGCGGAATTTCCCACACGTCATAGCCGCGGTAGTGGACGGAAATCGGCTCGACCCATTCCGGCTCATACTCGGCTAAATCATCCAGATCCAAAAAGCCGTTGTATTGTTTGGAATAGGCGGCGATTTTCTCCGCTAATTCGCCGCGGTAAAAGCTTTCCGCATTCGTTTCGGCAATGAGGCGGAGCGTATGGGCGTGGTCTTTGGACGCCCATACTTCCCCGATTTTCGGCGCACGCCCGTTCGGCGCAAAGGTCGCAAACCAGCTGGCAAACTCCGGACCTTTTAACGTTTTTTGATACGTTTGAAATGCGGCCTTCCAGTACTTCCCTAACGTTGGAGACACCGGATAGCCGTTTTCCGCATATTCGATCGCCGGCTTTAGCACTTCCGCAAGCGGCAGCCTGCCAAACCGCTTTGACAGCGCCGCCCACGCCGCCGGCGCGCCCGGGACGGTGACCGGAATCCAGCCGTGTTTTGGAATTTCTTGATATCCCCGTTCTTTTACCGCCTCGATCGAAATCGATTTTGGCGAATAGCCGCTGGCATTTAATCCATACAGCTTGCCGTTTGTCCACACAATGGCAAACGCATCGCCGCCGATGCCGTTCGAGGTCGGCTCGACGACCGTCAGGCAGGCGGCGGTCGCAATCGCGGCATCAATCGCATTTCCGCCTTTTTTTAATATCTCCAATCCCGCCTGCGCTGCCAGCGGCTGTGAGGTTGCCACCATGCCGTTGGCCGCAAACGTCGTCATCCGCTGCGACGGATATGGATAGTATAAATAGTCCATTGGATTCCCTCCTTACTGTACTTCGTGGCAAGCAACATAATGATTTGGCGCCACTTCTTTCCATTCTGGACGTTCCTGCTTGCATCTTTCTGTGGCAATCGGGCAGCGAGTATGAAATGGACAGCCCCTTGGCGGGTTCGCCGGGTTCGGCAAATCCCCTTCCAGGCGAATTCGTTCTTTTTTCACTCCTGGTTTTGGCCTTGGAATCGCCGATAATAACGCTTTCGTATACGGATGAAGAGGATTGGCATATAGCTCATGGGATGGAGCCAGCTCCACCGTGTTCCCTAAATACATGACCAACACGCGATTGCAAAAGTGACGGACGACTCCTAAATCATGGGAAATAAATAAATAGGTCAAACGATGTTTTTCTTGAATGTCTTTTAATAATTTAATAATTTGCGCCTGCACCGATACGTCAAGCGCCGATACCGCTTCATCGCAAATGACGAGCGATGGGTTGAGCGCGATCGCTCTGGCGATCCCGATCCGCTGGCGCTGCCCCCCGCTGAACTCATGAGGATAGCGATCGTAATGTTCTTCTTTTAATCCGACTTCCTTTAGTAACTGCAGCACTCTCTCTTCCCGTTCCGCCTTTGTCATCTTCGTATGAATGACAAATACCTCTTCCAATGCCGCACCAATCCGCTGTCGAGGGTCAAGCGATGCATACGGGTCTTGGAAAATCATTTGCATCTCTTTCTTAAATGTTTTCCGCTTTTTCTCTGGTAAATTGCTAATTTCTTGATTTTTGAAAAAGATTTTTCCATCTGTCGCTTTCTCTAAGCCTAGAATCGTTCTTCCAAGTGTCGACTTGCCGCATCCAGATTCGCCGACAATGCCGATGCTTTCTCCTTCAAATACTTCAAGCGACACATTTTCAACGGCTTTCACATAGCCTTGCACCCGTTGCAAAATCCCCCCTTTAATGGGGTAATATTTTTTCACTCCTTCTAATTTAAGAAGTGGCTGCTGCGGCTGGCTCATCGATGTCTACCCCCTTCTCTAACCAGCACCGTACGTAGTGGCCTTCTTTCACTTTGAATTCCGGCGGCGATTGCGCGCGGCATTTTTCCGTTGCAAATGGACAACGAGGATGAAAGCGACAACCTTCAATTTTTTCATTCAAGTTGGGAAGCGTTCCTGGAATTGGCTCGAGCTCGTATTGCTCATCATCAACATTCGGCACCGACTTCAATAATCCCTTTGTATAAGGGTGGCGCGGATTCGCAAAAATACTTGCTACATCGCCTTCTTCGACTTTTTCTCCCGCATACATGACCATGACACGGTCCGCCATTTCTGCGACGACTCCCATATCATGGGTAATCATAATGACGCCCATGTTCAACTTTTCTTTTAATTCATTTATTAAATCAAGAATTTGTGCTTGGATCGTCACATCTAAGGCGGTAGTCGGCTCGTCCGCAATGAGTAAACTCGGACGGCAAGCAAGCGCCATTGCAATCATGACACGCTGTCTCATCCCACCGCTTAGTTCATGCGGATACTGTTTCATCCGCTTTTCTGGGAACGGAATTCCCACCTGTTTTAACAATTCGATTCCACGTTCATGCGCTTCCCGCTTCGATAATTTTTGATGAAGCATCAACGGTTCTCTAATTTGATAGCCGATCGTAAACACAGGATTCAACGCCGTCATCGGCTCTTGGAAAATCATTGAAATTTTGTTGCCGCGGATGCGGCGAAGTTCTTCTTTCGACAACTTGGTTAAATCCGTGCCCTCAAAGTAAATGGCGCCGCTGCTGATTTCTCCGTTGCTCGGAAGCAACCCCATAATAGAAAGCGAAGTGATGCTTTTTCCGCAGCCTGATTCACCGACAATGCACAACGTTTCCCCTTTTTGCAACGAAAAAGAAACCCCCCGTACAGCTGAGAGTTTCCCCTCAGCTGTATTGAAGGTGGTTACAAGATTCTCGACACGTAGTAATGCTTCCGCCATGCTATCCCCTACTCTCTATAAACATGATAGAGCGACCATTGGCCTGTTGGATCCATTTCCAATCCTTTCACCGATTTATCCACTGCCGCTGTTACCACGCCGTGATTCATCACGACAACCGCCGCATCTTTCAGTAAAAATTCGTTCGCTTCTTTTAATTTTTGTTTCCGCACTTCCGGATCGATGTTGGTCCGTGATTCTTCCACTAGCTTGTCGAACGCCGGATTGCTATAGAAAATCCGGTTTGATGTTCCAACGTTATCGGAATGGAAGTTTGGATAAAGCAGTTCGCTGCCGTCTGCTGTGCTATTTGCCCAGCCGAGGAAGGTTAAATCATATTTCCCTTGTTTCACCGCATCTAAAAATGTGCCCCATTCCATCGATTCAATTTCCGCATTAATGCCGGCTTCTTTTAATTGCGCCTGAACGACTTCTGCCATTTTCATATAGTTGGCGGTGTTTGCTACAAGCATTTTTACTTTGACTCCTTTATAGCCGTTTTCCTTGATCAATTGTTTTGCTTTTTCCGGATCATAGCTGTAAGCCACATTTTCGGATGCTTCATTATAGCCAAACACTTTCGGGCCAATAACGCTGTTCGATTGAATGCCAAGCCCCTTCAGCTGTTTTACGTATTCTTCTTTGTTAATGGCGTAAGAAACAGCTTGTCGAAATGCCAGTTCATTCATTGGCGCTTTTTTCATGTTAAACCCTAAATAATAAACAGGGGTGCCTTCTTTTTTAATAAGATCTACATTTTTCATTGATTGCAAGCGCGAAAGCTGTTCGGCAGGCACGTTATCGATGAACTGCACATCTCCCGTCTGCAGCATCGAAATGGCGGTTGTCACTTCCGGGACTACTTTAATCGTCACTTTGTTTAATTTTGGCGCTCCTTGCCAATATTGCTCATTTTTCTCTAATGTAATATGATCGCCTGGCACCCATTCGACAAATTTAAACGGACCTGTGCCGACTGGCTGTTTCATTAAATCTTGTTTTTGATCAGCCGTCGGGCTGACGATCGCTGCGTTCGTGTGACATAATGCCGCTAACATTGGGCCGTATGGATACTTTGTTTTAATGACGACAGTATAATCGTCTTTGACTTCGACAGATTCTACTGGCTCTAATAACGATGCCCGCGGCGCCGCTGTTTTTGGGTCTCTCAGTTTGTCAAACGTATATTTTACTGCTTCGGCGTTGAAATCAGTACCATCGTGGAACTTAATTCCTTTCTTTAATTTAATCACCCACGTTTTATCATCCGGAGTTTCATAGGATTCCGCCAGATGCGGAACAATTTCCATCGTTTTCGGGTCGCGGACGAACAATGTCTCATAAATTTGATTAATGACCGCTGCCGAAACGGAGTCGTTTGTTAAAATTGGTGAAAGGCCTACAACGTCGGAAGTAGTAGCATACGTTAATTCTTGAACGGCATTTCCTTTTCCCTGCGAAGAAGATCCTCCGCTATTCGAGGCAGATTTGCCGCCGCATCCCGCTAAGACAGCGGAAATCATAAAAAGAAATACAAGCATGCTAAAAAAGTGTTTCTTTTTCAACTTCATTCCCCCCATTTTTAGTTATTTAAATCCATATTTGGATCTAGCGCATCCCGTAATCCATCGCCTACAACGTTAAAGGCAAATACGACAAGCATAATTGCAATGCCTGGCACCACCGTCATATGCGGGGATGTCCACATAAAATCCTGCCCTGCCGCAATCATCGCTCCCCACTCCGGAGTCGGCGGCTGCGCCCCTAGCCCTAAATAGCTGAGCGAAGCGGTCGATAAGATGGCGGTAGCCATGCGCATCGTTGCAAATACAATGATTGGGGCCATGCAGTTAGGCAGTATATGTTTGAAAATAATGCGTGCATTGCTAGCTCCTAACGCTTTCATCGCCAGGATATACTCCCGGTTTTTAATGGACAGAACGCTGCCGCGGACGATCCGCGCGCATGTCGGAATCGACCAAATGCTGATCGCGATGGCTACGTTGACGAGCCCGGTGCCGAGGATGGCAATAATGAGCATGGCAAGCAAAATTCCCGGAAAGGCAAACAATAAATCTACGATTCTCATAATGAGCCCATCCAGCTTTTTATAGTATCCTGCCAGCAATCCGAGCAGGACTCCCCCAACCAGCCCTAGGCTGACGGAAACAATCCCAACCACAAGGGAAACTCTTGCCCCATATACGATGCGGCTCCACATATCCCTTCCGTAGTTATCAGTTCCAAGCCAGTGACCGTCAGAAAAAATCGGAAGCTCGCTTTCTGCCAGGTTTTGCTTTACCGGATCGTGTGTGGCAATCCACGGAGCGAATATCGCCATCAATATTTGAATAATAATGATGATTAATCCGACGACAGCCAGCTTGTTTTTCAACAAGCGCTTTAATGTCGTCACATACATTTTTTCTTTCTTTTTCCGTACCAACACCGGTGTTCCATCGGTTTTGGCAACTGCCCCTGTCTCCATCTATGCTTCCTCCTTTCAATAGGACATTTAATCGTAACTAATGCGTGGATCAATAAAGACGTAGATAATATCGACAATCAGGTTGACCAATACGAACAAAGTAGCAACTAACAGCACGGAACCTTGAACCATTGGGAAATCTCTTGCGGCAATGGCCTGCACCATTAACCGGCCAACCCCATTAATCGCAAACACCTGCTCGGTAATAATCGTTCCGCCTAACAGAAACCCAAAATTAAGTCCGATGACGGTGATTACGGGAATCATGGCATTACGTAAGGCATGGACCCAAATAACGGTTCTTTCCTTCAACCCTTTTGCCCGTGCCGTACGAATAAAATCGGCGCGAATGACTTCCAACATCGAAGAGCGGCTCATCCTGGCGATCATTGCCGCTGACCCAGTTCCAAGTGTAATCGCCGGCAATATTAACTGCTTCATTCCTTCCACGGTATAAAACGGATGATCGAGCCCGCCTACCGGTAAAATTTGCAGGTTGACGGCAAAGATCAAAATAAGGACGGTGCCAAGCCAGAAGTTCGGAATCGATATCCCTGCTAAAGCAAATACCGTGCTAGAAACATCCAACCAGGAGTTTTGCCTAATCGCCGAAATAATCCCGGCAACTACGCCAATAATCACTGCAACCATAATACTGGCGATGGCAAGATTTAACGTGTTAGGGAATCGGGTCATAATCGCTTCCCAAACAGGTTGCTTTGTTTGATAAGAGTAGCCTAGATCCCCATGAAGAACACCGCTAATATAGCGGACATATTGAACAAGAAATGGATCATTCAGCCCTAAATCTTCGCGAATGGCGTCAATATCCGATTTCGTCGCAGTCGGCCCCGCTATAATGGCCGCCGGATCCCCCGGTGCGATATACATGCTAGTAAACACGAGAAACGAAATGCCTATTAAAAGCAAAATCAGTTGAAAAAATCTTCTTACAATTAACCCTGCCATCTCTGTCACCCCTTCTATTTTCCGTTGTTATGTATAAAGTGAGGTATCATATCCATTTGTTAATCAAAAATGGATTATTATTTAACAAAGTTAATGAAATTTCGTTTTTTATGATTATATAGTAAATTTAAATATTTTTCTACATAATTCTCTAAAAAAATCGAATTTTTATATTGATTAAAAAACAAAAAAAGAGGGAAAATTCCCTCTTTTATATAGAAGCCACACTATAATTTGAGACCATTTCGGCTTTTAAAGCGCCTGAGCAAAATATTGCTTTCTACCCTGGTAATCCCTTTTAATGCGTAAAGCTCATTGTTAATGAATTTTTCTAATGCTGCAAAATCCTCCACCAAGACATGTACATGCAAGGTGCTCGGACCCGTCATTTGATAGCAGCTGGCAACATTCGCGTTTTCCGCGAGTTTCTGCGCCACTTCCACCAAATAGGCAGGCTCACAATCTACTTCAAAAAAAGCAGATACGCTTTTTCCAAACTTTTCTGAGTTAATAACAACCGTAAATTTTTCAATAACGCCATTTTTGACAAGCTGGTTCACTCTTTCTCTTACCGCAACCCGAGAAAGATTTAGCTTTTTCCCAATGTCCACATAAGACATTCTTCCGTCTTCCGTTAACATGGCCAATATTTTACGGTCGATATCGTCTAGTTTCATCGCCCATCACCAACCTGAGGTAAGTTTTCTCAATATTAAGTATATAGGCAACATTGTTCGAAAACAATTTCATTATTATACAAAAAAAACTACCTATCCCTTTTATCCAGTCAAGGAAAAGGGATAGGCAGTTTTCTTGTTTACAGCTGCTCTTTCATATAGCTAATTACGCTCTTGCCATTCCGATCGAGGCATCTGGCATTTTGGAGGAAGAAGCGTCATCTTGCTTTTCCTCGCTCGGTGTTGTTGTGCCTTGATCGGTTGCTGGCGCCTCTTCATCGGATGGCGTTTGCTCATCAGAAGATGGTTGGTCGTTCAATTCGCTTTGTTCATCGGTTGGCGTTGTGTTGTTTTGTTCGGTTGCGTTGTCATTTCCAGCTTTTTGTTCCGTTAGCGCCGTAAGCGGTTTGTCGATGTAGTCGATCGGATTGACCGGCTTGCCGTCTTTGCGGATTTCAAAGTGAGCGTGGATGCCAGCTTCTTGGTTAAATTGGCTTTGGCCCGCTTTTCCGATCACTTGTCCTTGTTCTACCGTATCGCCAGCTTTCACTTTCATATCGGCAAGCGATTGGTAAACAGTGACGACGCCGTTTTCATGATCGATTTCAACGACATTGCCTAAAATTGGGTCTTTTTCCGCTTTCGTGACCGTACCGCTTAACGAAGCAGTGACATCAAACGTTTTGCCGTCTTTGCGGATGATATCGATGCCATGGTTTGGATAATACGTATTATCATAAAAGACGAGAGCTGCTTCCTGTTCTTCTTTTGACGCGTTGTCATCATAGAACGGTGTTTTAATCTCTACGGAATTTGCATCAAGGACCGGCATCGTGAATTTTTCTACCGCTTCGTTGACAGGAACGGCCGGCTCGTTATGCTGCGATGTGCCTGATTGGCTGTATTCGTATTCGTCTTTTCCTGTTTTTCCGTCATGTTTGTTCTGGAACCAAAGCGCTCCTGCCACAATAATAGCGGCACATGTCAAGTAGATGGCTGGAAATACCCAACGCTTTCTGAACAACCGCTGTAAACTTGGTTTCTTTACAGAATTTGTTTTCTTTTCTTCCTCTCTCATGTTCATCACCTCAGCAACCATTTTGAACAGAAAGAGGAAAATATATACATGACGAAACAACTTTTTTCATTTATTTTTTTTAAAAATGGGCCATTTTATGCAAAAAAATAGAGGCGTTTTTGCCCCCTATTTTTTTACGGTCAGCCTATTTAAAAACGCGGTCGCCGAAGAAATGTCCACCCCGCGGTAATAATATTTGACGATTTGGTCGTACGTCTTTCCTTCCTGCGCCATAAAATTGGCCCCATATTGGCTCATGCCGACGCCATGGCCGTATCCTTTCGTTGTAATAATAATTTCATTGCCTTTGCGCATCCATGTAAAATCCGTCGAGGTTAAATCAAGCTTTTCGCGCACTTCTCTTCCTGTCAATTTTTTGCCGTTGATTTCGACGACATCGACACGTTTCCCAGGCGTTCGTGATAAAATAACGCCAACCGAGCCGTTTTCCGGCAGTTTCACTCCTAGTTTGCGTTCAAATTCTGCCACCGAAATTACTTTTTGGTGATAGAATTTAGGCGACTTTTTATCCCACGGGCTGGCTACGCTTTTTAAGTACGGAAATTCATTTTGCCAATATGCTTCCGAGTTTTCCGTATAGCCGTTGCTTGTCGAAAAAAACGACGCTTCGATCGGCTGGTTGTCGTACGTTAAAATTTGCCCTCGCGTTTCTAGCACCGCTTTCGTAATCTTTCTGATTTTCCAATCGTAGTCGCTGCCCCATAAACGTTTCAGCTCGTCATCGCTGTAGTATACTTGGTGCATCACCGTATCGGTGACATTCGCTCCCTTTGGCAAGCTGATCGGCTGGTCGTTTAACAACTGTTTAACAATATACGTTCTCGCCGTCAGCGCTTGTGCCTTTAATGCTTCCAGCTCGAATTCGGCCGGCATTTCCGCCGCGACGACGCCGATGACATATTGTTCGAGCGGAATATGTTCAATGCGCTTTTGTTTGCTGCGGTATACCGCAACTTCGACGGTCGGCCCGCTTTCGACTGCTTTGGCATGTTGCTTCGTTTCTTGCTGGCGCAGTTCTTCCGCCAATTTTTCCACTTTCCCGTCGTGGAATGGGATGACTAATATCGTTGGAACGAGCAGTACGACGACAAATAAACACGCAAGGAGTGCCATAATTGGTTTTATCCGTTTCATATAGCCGAGCCTCCAATATTCATTTTTCCGGCACAAGCGGACATCGTTCCCATTCAGGGGCAGTCGCATCGATGTTCGCTCTGGGAGTGCCTGCGTTTGCTTCGTTATATAGTTATGGGCTCGGACAAGTATATATGACAATTTCTTTTCGCAGGGGCTTGTTTGGCCGGCAAAATAAGCGGCGGTTCCGCTCTTTTCTCTCCTTTTGCCCGGCATGGATTCTTTCTTTTCTCCTTCTCATAGAGGTTGGCATGTACGAGGGAAAAACAGCAGCAGTTGCCGCGTCCATCCAAAATAAAAAACGACCATTCACTACATATGTAGCTGACGGTCGTTTTTTTATCTTTTATAGGTTCAAATCTTTCACTTTTACGTCTCCAAGTACTGCATCCATTTCGTTGACGCGTTCGATATCAGCACCGAGCGCGGCCAGTTTTTCATGGAAGCGGACATAGCCGCGGTCAAGATGTCTTAATTCCGTCACGCGCGTATAGCCTTCCGCCGCCAACCCGGCTAAAATCAACGCTGCTGCGGCGCGCAAATCGGTCGCCGCCACTTCCGCGCCTTGCAAATTGCAAGGGCCATTAATAATAACGGAACGTCCTTCAATTTTAATGTCAGCGTTCATACGGCGGAATTCTTCGACATGCATGAAACGGTTTTCAAATACCGTTTCCGTCACCATGCTCGTACCTTCCGCTTTCAAAAGCAATGCCATCATTTGCGATTGCATGTCGGTTGGAAAACCTGGATAAGGCATCGTTTTAATGTCGACCGCTTTTAATTTTTCCGGTCCAATGACTCGTACTCCATTTTTTTCTTCGATAATGGTGACACCCATTTCTTCCATTTTGGCAATCAGTGAGCTTAAATGTTCCGGAACGGCACCTTGCACGAGGACATTGCCGCCAGTAATGGCCGCTGCAACCATAAATGTACCTGCTTCAATGCGGTCCGGGATCACGGTATGTGTCGTGCCGGTTAATTCGTCTACTCCTTCGATGCGAATCGTACCGGTGCCGGCACCGCGCACTTTGGCGCCCATTGCGTTTAAAAAGTTGGCTAAGTCGACAATTTCCGGCTCTTTCGCGCAGTTTTCAATGATGGTGGTGCCCTCAGCCAACACAGCCGCCATCATAATATTTTCCGTTGCTCCAACGCTTGGAAAATCCAAATAAACTTTTGCCCCGCGCAATCTTCCTTTTACTTCGGCATCGATAAATCCGTTGCCCACTTTCACGGTCGCTCCCATTGCTTCAAATCCTTTTAAATGCTGGTCAATCGGGCGCGAACCGATGGCGCATCCTCCTGGCAGCGCGACGCGGGCTCGACCATTTCGCGCTAAGAGCGGACCCATGACGAGCACCGATGCCCGCATTTTCCGCACATATTCAAACGGCGCTTCCATCTTTAACGGGCCGGTAGCGTCAACAGCGATCCTATTTTTTTCTATGTTTATGTCCACTTCTGCGCCTAAATAGCGGAGCACTTCACTAATTGTATATACATCGGAAAGAGCAGGCACATCATGAATCTCACTTTTTCCATTTGTCGCTAACAATGTTGCAGCGATAACAGGCAAAACGGCATTTTTTGCTCCCTCTACTTTCACGGTGCCGCTCAACCGGTTTCCGCCACGGACGATAATCTTTTCCAAGGTATTCCCCTCCGCGTCCAATTTCTCTATATTAATATTCAATCGTAATGATTGGGGTTCCAATAACGACGGTTGTCTTGCCGCCCAATCTTTCTCTTAAGGCAATCTGCAAATTCATCGGATGGTTATTGGTTGGAAGAACGTTCTCCCACTGCCCAGTATATGCAGAGAGAGAAACAAGTGACTCTTCCTGCAAAGACTCGACTGGTGTTGCCTGAAACTCGCGTGATAAATGTAATGCATAATCGAACAAACCACTTTCCATATTATCACTGAAATCTCCTTCAATACAAGTGAAAAATGTAGGTTGTTTCACAAATAATTGTTTCGACTTTTTCTCTATTTTTTCGACCACTTCTTTCCATATTTTTTTATTCCAATGCAGTCCTTTGACTTCATAGAGGATATACGTCTGTGATTGGTTATTTGTGACCGTCCTAACGAGCTGAATTTTTTCTTGAAAGAAGGGGTGTTGATACGTGCCGGTTGCTTTTTGCATATGGTGGTTTGTGTCGAAAGACCAGTGAAAAGCGCGGTTTTCTTTCTTCAATTCCTCTAGCTTTTTGAAAAATGCCGCATCATTTTCAATATAGTGGGCATACTCTCTTGTGTAAACGGTCCATTGCCGAATGTCCGCTCCATTATTTTCGAGGACGCGCGCGATCGTTTTCACCGGCTGAAGCGACCCGTTCCCCATTGCTTCTCCCGACTTGTATTGGCACATGCCGAGGATAACGAACAACGCCAATAAAAAAGTGAAGGCGCAGGCTTGTCCTTTTTTCATATCCGTTTCACTTCCTCTCCTTACCTGTTATTGTTGCCAGATCGGAAGTGAACATACATAAAAAAAATCGACAAAACGAAAAAATGTAAGCGCTATCAATACAGGCAAGAGAACGAAAAAAGACGAGTAATGACTTACTCGCCTCGAAAGAGAAACGGAAGTTGTGTCGACCATGATAAATAGTCGAGAAAAAAGTTGGCGACTGTCGAACCGATCGCAATCGTCAATAAAATGTAAAGCAGACGTCCTTGAAAGACGCGGTTTGGCTTGATCATCGCCTCGAGCCGTACCCCTTGCAGCGTCCACCATGTAACGGCGATAAAGGCAAGATGGACAATAATGCTCACTAACGCTTGCTGGCCCAGTATCGGCATCATTGCTTTTCACCTCTTTCTGCCGCGCAATTGGCGGCCTATTCGTCGATAAACAACAAAAGAAGGGGAAATTTCCCCTTCTATTGTAACGTTATTGCAGGAAATCGCCAAAGTGTTCGAACTGGGCGAGAACCTGGTACGCCAAACTTGGGAAAATGCCGAATAGCAGCGTGCCAAGCGCGCAAAGCACAACGGTAACCGTCAGCCCGACCGGCAGTTTGACCGATGCTGCTTCGTCGGCAGGGCGGAAGAAAATTTGCACAAACACGCCGAAGTAGTAGACGTAGGATACAACCGTGGTGGCGATCATCACCGCGGCGAGCATGTAATGGCCGGGCTCGGTCATCAATGCGCCGAGGAAAATGTTAAGCTTGCCGATAAAACCGGCCGTACCCGGGATGCCGGCCAGCGACAGCAGGAAAATTCCCATCGATACCGCAAGCAGCGGATTCCGCTGATACAGGCCGGCAAAATGGATCATATCGTCGGAGTCCGCTTCATCCGACAGGCGCTGGATGATGGCAAACGCGCCAACGTTCATCAGTACATAGGCGAGCAAATAAAACCAGATCGAGTCGATCATCACCCATGACATCGCGGCAAACCCGACAAGGAGATAGCCGGCGTGGGCGATGCTCGAATACGCAAACAGACGCTTCATGCTCCGCTGTCTTAACGCGACCGTATTGCCGATGATCATCGTAAGGCCGGCTAATACGGCGATATAATTTTGCATCGACAACAAAAGCGAAGATGGATCTTTTCCATGCGCAGGCGCAGCGGCAAAAATCGTAATAAACAACCGCAGCAGGATGACAAAACCGGCTGTTTTTGAAACGACGCTTAAAAATGCCGTCACCGGCGTCGGCGCTCCTTGATAGACGTCCGGTGCCCACATATGGAACGGGACGGACGAAATTTTAAACGACAGACCGACGAGCAGCAGGAGAAAGGCAAGCGCAAGCAGGTATTGGTAGTTGCTGTCTGCCAGCTTTTGCACTTCGAACGCCATTTCTTTCAAATTCGTCGTGCCGGTTAACCCGAAAATATAGCTCATGCCAAACAGCGTGATCGCTGTTGCAATACCGCCGTTAATGACATATTTCAGCGCGGATTCGTTGGATTGCGCCGACGTCTTGCGGATTCCCGCCAAAATATACGAGGAAACGGACAACAGCTCCAGCCCGACAAACAACGTAATCAAATCGCCGCTCGAAGCCATGATCATCGCGCCGAGCAGCGCGCAAAGGAGCAAATAGTAAAACTCGCCGCGATGCGAAAGCCCTTCTTTTGGACGGTAATCGAGCGCAAGCAGGAGGCAAAGCGCCCCTCCGGCCAGTACCAGCAGCTTAAACGCCTTGCTGAAGGAATCGAGTCGAAACGTATCGTACAAAATCGACACTGGTTTTGCCGGAATGAGCCCTGCGGTCGCGATCAGCGCGATGACGACGCCGACCACCGCGATCCACGCAAGCGGGCGCCGGTTTTTATCATTTGGCATCCATAAATCGGCCAGCGAGAGAATGAGCGCCGTGATCAAAATGATAAACTCCGGTGTCATCATGCTCCATTTGTATTGCAATAAGGTATGCATGCTCATCTCTCTCACCCTCCTAACCCATTCATCATCATTTCAATCGCCGCTTGCAATGGCTTCGCTAACATGTACGGATAAACGCCGACGGAGACAATGAGCGCGAGCAAAATGAACACCGGAATCGCTTCGATCGTGCTCATATCGAGCGCTTGTACGTCATTGCGCATAGACGGGCCAAACGTCATATTCAATACGGCGCGCAGCATGTAAACGGCGGTCATAATGATGCCAAGCGTGCCAATCGCGGCGACAATAGGTTTTGTTTGGAACAGCCCTAAAAAGGCAGTAAATTCGCTGATAAATCCCGACATTCCCGGCAGGCCAAGCGATGCCATCGCTCCGGCGAGCAAACACCCTGCCGTCAGCGGCATCACTTTCGCAAGCCCGCCCAAACGGTCGATTGTGGTCGTATTCGTCCGTTCGTATAAAATGCTGACGAGCAGGAACAAGAACGCGGCAATCAACCCGTGGGAAACGGCCTGGAAGATGGCGCCTTGAATCCCCGCTTCATTCAGCGCGCCTAATCCGATCAATATAATCCCCATATGCGAAACGCTCGAATAGGCGAGCACCATTTTGAATTCCTCTTGCACGAACGCTAAAAATGCTCCATACAATAGGTTGATGACCCCTAATACGGCAATCCAAAAGGCGAAATGACGAAACTGATCGGGAAACAGTCCGATGCCAAAGCGAATGAGACCGTACGCCCCAATTTTTAAGAGCACGCCGGCGTGCAGCATGACGATCGATGGCGGCGCTTCGACATGGACGCGCAGCATCCAGCGGTGGAACGGTACGATCGGCAGTTTAATGCCAAAGGCGATAAACAAAGCGACAAACAACCATAATCGAAGCTCCTCAGAAAGCGGTGCAATCAGCTGCGCCTGTGCCACCGGATTGTGCAGCATTTCGTTTAACAGCTCGAGATTCGACGTTCCGGTGCGGGCAAATAACACAAGGATGACAATGAGCAAAATCGCTGAACCAAGCCCGTTGTACAGCAAGTAGCTGTAGGCGGCGCGCTCCCGGTCAAACCCGCCCCACTTGCCGACTAAAAAGAACATCGGAACGAGCGTCATTTCCAAAAAGATAAAGAACAAAATCATATTTCCTGCTGCAAATACGCCAAGCATGCCGATCTCCAGCAAGAGAAAGAGCTGAAAATAGCCTTTCCATTCTTTTTTAATGTGAATGGAAGCAGCGGCGGCAAGCGTCGCCAATAATGAGGTCAAGACGATCATCACGAGCGAAAAGCCATCGATATTCAGCTCATAGCGGACCAAGTATGTCGACTCGGTAAGAAACGGAAAATCAGTGAAGCGAACCCAATCATGCTTTTCCGCCAAATGCTCGAGGCGATAGCCTCGCAAATATTGCCAAAAGGCAAATAGTGATAAAAGAAGCGGCGGCAGCGTCGATAAAAAGCCGAGCAGTTTGACCGTCCGCTCTTGCGTCTTAGGCACAAACGCAAGCAGAATCATGCCAAGCAGCGGGGAGAAGATTAAGAGTGACAGAAAGTACGTTCCATTCATTATAAGTACCCCCCTGTGAACGCGAGAATGACGACGAGAAGCGCAAGGCCGACAAACGTAACAGCGCCGTACATTTGCACTTGCCCGTTTTGCATTCGCGACCCGAGCGATGCGGACGTATGGACTGTCGCGGTGATCAAGCGGGCAATGCCTTCGACGACAAAGCGGTCTATATACGAGAGTAATAGACTGATTGCCGTTGCCGCATAGCCAACGGTGCGCATATACAACTCATCGATGTAATACTTATTCCACAGCAAACTGTACGTATACGGAACGCGCGAACTGAGCCAATCCCGCGCAAGCGATCGTTTTCCGTACATAAGCCACGCCAGGAAAATGCCGAGCAAGGAAACTGCCGTCGCCACCGCCATAATCCAGCCTGGCGCTGTTTCATGCGCATAGGCGCCGTCTGTCAGCCAATCGCCAAGAAAGGTGCCGAACCAAGGGGTATGAACGTACCCGGCGGCAACAGCGAGCACGGCGAGCACGATCATCGGCAACGTCATCACTGCCGGCGCTTCATGAACGTCTTTTTCATCATGCCGCTTTTCCCCGCCAAAGACGAGGAAAAAGAGGCGGAACATGTAAAACGCGGTGAAAAAGGCGGTTACCACCGCGATCCAGAACAAGGCGACATGCCCGTGCGTCCAGGCGGCCACCAAAATTTCATCCTTGCTGAAAAATCCGGAGAAGAGCGGGACGCCGCTAATCGCTAACGTGCCGATGAGGAACAGCGGTCCAGTAAGCGGCATTTTCCGCCAAAGCCCGCCCATTTTTTCAATGTCTTGCGTATGGACGGCATGAATGACGCTTCCCGCCGCTAAAAACAAGAGCGCTTTGAAAAACGCATGGGTCGTTAAATGGAAGATGCCTGCCACATAGCTGCCAGAGCCGAGCGCCAGCATCATGTAGCCGAGCTGGCTCACCGTCGAATAGGCGAGCACCCGTTTGATGTCGGTCTGCACCAAACCAATCGTAGCGGCAAAAAGCGCCGTAAATCCCCCGACCACTGCCACTGTTAACATCGCCGTTTCGCTCGCTTCATATAGCGGGAACAAGGCAGCGACTAAGTAAACCCCGGCAGCGACCATCGTGGCCGCGTGGATTAATGCCGACACCGGCGTCGGGCCTTCCATCGCGTCCGGCAGCCATGTATGGAGCGGGAACTGGCCCGATTTTCCGACGGCGCCGATGAAAATCAAGATCGCCGTTAAGGTCACCATCGTCTGCGACAGCGTGCCGTCTTCTGCTGCTCGGAAAATATCGTCGTATGCAAAACTGCCAACTTGCCAGAATAATAGAATCATGCCGATGAAAAAGCCGACATCGCCGATGCGTGTCATAATAAACGCTTTTTTGGCAGCTGCCTTTGCTTCCTCTTTATAGAAGTAAAAACCGATTAATAGAAACGAACCGAGGCCGACAAGTTCCCAAAACACGTACGTCTGCAGCAAATTCGGCGAAAGCACAAGGCCAAGCATCGCAAAGGTGAACAGCCCTAAATACGCATAGAAAACGGAGAAGCGCTCGTCCCCATGCATGTATCCTTTCGAATAGATATGTACGAGAAAGCTGACGAGAGAGACAACGACGAGCATCCATGCGTTTAGCGCCGTCACCGCAAACCCGGCCGTTAATTTCACGCTGCCGATGGTCAGCCATACATGTTCCGCTTTGTACGTCGAACCGCCGAGGCGGTCAAACAGCACGGCGAGTGAGAGGAGAAAGGAAAAAAGCGTCATAAGGATGCCGACGTATGCACTCGTTTCTTTCATTTTTTTCCCTACTGCTAACAAGAAAAAAAAGGAAAACAGCGGAAAAAGCGGTACGATCCAGGCAATTTCCATCATGATATCACAGTCCCCTTTTATGAAGAGCTTTTTTCGGCAAAAGCTCTTTTCATTTTCCACCCTATTTTTAATGCTTTAGCGAATCGATCTCGTCGATATGCACCGTTTTGCGGTTGCGGTAAAGCGCCATTAACACAGCCAGGCCCACCGCCGCTTCGGCCGCCGCTACCGTGATCGTAAACAGCGCAAAAATCTGCCCGGTAATGCCGGGATGGGCCCCGTATTTGGCAAACGCCACTAAATTAATATTGACCGCATTCAGCATTAATTCAATGCAAATAAGGACAATGACGGTATTTCGCTTCGTCAGCGCGCCGTACAGACCGATGCAAAACAAAATGAGCGCTAACACGAGATATACGGATAAAGAAACGGAGCTCATGATTTCGGTGCCCCCTCATCATCTTTTTTCGCCAGTATAATCGCCCCGACGAGCGCGACAAGCAAAATGACGGACGCAATTTCAAACGGAATTGTATAATGGGAATATAGCGCCATACCGATTTGCTCCGTATTGTTTTCATGGAGGCGGGCGCCTTCCTCGCCAAAATCAAGGCGGTAAACGCCGAGATACACGGCGATGCCAAAGGCGAAGACGGCGATGGCGGTGAGCGCTTTGCGCCAAAATCCACCCGTTGTCGTTTTTTCTCCCTCTTCTTCCTGATGGCGCGTCAGCATGATGCCAAACAGCATCATAATGGTGACGGCCCCAGAATAAATCAATACTTGCACGACGGCGACAAACTCCGCCGATAAAAGCACATACAGCCCTGCGATGCTGATAAAGGTGAAGACGAGCGCGATGACCATGTGAACGACTTTGGTTAAGTTGAGCATCAACACCCCGCCGGTAATGGCAACGAGGGCGAGCGCTAAAAAGGCGAGATATTCTCCGCTCACGGCTTATTCTCCTTTCGAATGTTGGTATCGTTCTCATCGAGCCATGCCAAATCTTTATAAAGGGCATCGCGGCTGTATTCGGCCAGCTCGAAATTGTTGGTCATGACAATGGCTTCTGTCGGACATACCTCGGTGCAAAGATCGCATAAAATACAGATCTCAAAGTTAATGCTGTACGTATCAATAATTTTTCCTTTTTTCGTCGGATCCGGGTGCTTTTTCCCCGTCAGCTGAATACAGTCCGTCGGGCAAATATTGGCACATTGGTTGCAAACAATGCATTTTTCCGGATAAAACTTTTGAATGCCACGGAACCGGTCCGGAAGCGGAAGCGGTTCGTTCGGATAGTCGTACGTAACTTTTTCTTGCGTCAAATTTTTTAACGTATACGCCAATCCTTTGGCCAACCCGATCATGCCTGTCACCCCATTCGATTAGAAAAATAGTTCTTTCACCAATGCCGTCACAAAGATATTGGCAAGCGCAACGGGAAACAATACTTTCCAGCCTAATTCCATCAGCTGATCGGCCCGCAGGCGCGGAAAGGTCGCGCGGAACCAAATGAGAACGAACACGACGACGCTGAATTTGAGCGCAAACCAAACCGGCCCTGGAATAAAGCCTAAAAACATGATCGGATGCCAGCCGCCTAAAAATAGGATCGTCGTCAGGGCGGCCATGGCAAAAAGGTACACGTACTCAGCAAGCATAAAGAACGCCCAGCGGAAACCGGAATATTCGACGTGAAATCCGGCAACCAGCTCGGATTCCGCTTCCGGCAAGTCGAACGGCGTGCGGTTTAGCTCCGAGACGGCCGCGATGAGAAACACGATAAACGCGACTGGCTGTGTAAAAATGTACCATACGTTTTTCTGCGCTTCAACAATATCGTTTAAGTTTAAACTTCCTGTCAGCAGTACGACGCCAAGCACGGACATCACGAGCGGAATTTCATAGGAGATCATTTGCGCCGCTGCGCGCATGCCGCCAATGAGCGCGTATTTATTGTTCGATGCCCATCCGCCGGTAACGACGCCGATCGTCGTCAGCCCCGAAACGGCAATGTAATAAAGCAGGCCGACGCCGATATCGGCAAACTGAAACACATCAGTAAACGGCAGCACCGCCAATACCATAAATGCCGGCGCAAAGGCAAGGATCGGCGCCAAAATGAACAACGGCCGGTCTGCCGCTTTCGGAATCGTGTCTTCTTTCAGCAGCAGCTTCAATACGTCCGCCACCGTTTGCAAAAGCCCCCAGCGGCCGCCGACTTGGTTTGGGCCGTAGCGGCCTTGCATAAAGCCCATCACTTTCCGTTCCGCCAAAATGCCGTACGTAACAAAGGCAAGCACCATCAATAGCAGCGCAGCGCCCAGCCCGAAAAAAATGGCCACATTCGTCCAGCTTGGGACGGAATTCAGCAATTGTTCCATTATCCGTCGACCTCCCCGAGCACAATATCGATAGAGCCAAGAATGGCAATGACGTTCGCGATATTTTCGCCTTTCAACAGCTTCGGGAGTATTTGCAAATTGTAAAATGACGGCCGACGGAATTTGAGGCGGTACGGCTCTTTCTTGCCGTCGCTGGCAATATAGCAGCCGATTTCGCCGCGCGGCGATTCAATGCGGACGAACGTTTCTCCCGGCGGCGCTTTAATGATCCGCGGCACTTTTCCCATAATTTCCCCGCCTTCTGGAAATTGTTCACATGCTTGTTCAATGATGTTCAACGATTGTTCAATCTCCGCCAGACGGCACTGATAGCGGGAAAAACAGTCTCCGTCTTCCCCGACAGGAATGTCAAAATCAAAGCGGTCATAAATGGAGTACGGCTCGTTTTTCCGCAAGTCCCATTTCACGCCGGTGCAGCGCAAATTCACGCCGCTTAATGAATAGTTAAGCGCTTCCTCTTTCGTATATTTGCCGATGCCGATGACGCGATGGTGGAAAATTTCATTCCCCGTCACCAGATCGTGATAGCCGGCGAGTTTTTCGCGCATATACGGGACGAACTGCTTCACTTTTTCGATCCAGCCGTCCGGCGCATCCCATTTCACGCCGCCGACGCGCATATAGTTGAAAGTCAGGCGTGCTCCCGATAGCTCATTTAATAGATTAATAATCATTTCCCGCTCGCGGAACGCATATAGAAATGGGCTGATGGCGCCAAGATCGAGCAAATACGTCCCCCACCAGACAAGATGGCTGGCGATTCTTCCCAGCTCCATTGCTAAAACGCGCAAATATTCTGCTCGTTCCGGAACTTCGATGCCCATCATCGTTTCGACGGCATGGCAAATGACATAGTTATTCGTCATTGCCGACAAATAGTCCATCCGGTCGGTGTACGGGATGATTTGCGTGTATTGCAGGCTTTCCGCCAGCTTTTCCGTTCCGCGGTGGAGGTAGCCGATGACCGGCGTCGCTTCTTGAATGATTTCGCCATCCACTTTTAAAATGAGGCGGAAAACCCCATGTGTGCTTGGGTGCTGCGGTCCTACGTTTAAAATCATTTCTTCCGTTCGAAGCATGGCTATACCTCCACGTCGTATGGTTCATAATCTTTGCGAAGCGGATATCCGACCCAGTTTTCTCCTAAAAGGATGCGGGTTAAGTTCGGATGCCCTTTAAAGCGGATGCCAAGCAGGTCGTACGCCTCGCATTCCGGCCAGTTGGCCCCTTGCCAAAGCGGAACGAGAGAATCAATTTCCGGCTGGTCCCGGTCTATTTTTACTTTCAATGCGACCGCTTGCCGGTTTTTATAAGAATATAAGTGCACATATACTTCCATATGCGTCTGAAAATCGGTTCCGTGCAGTTCGGATAAGTAGTCAAAGCCAAGCTGTTCGTTATATTTCAGGAACTCAGCGATTTTGTAGTAGGTTTCTTTTTTGGCGACTAATGTCGGAACGTCTTTGGCAAGGCGGTTGATATAGGCGTCCTCTAGAACATCCTCACCGAGATGTTCGCGGATCACTTTGACATATTTATCAAGAAGAGGCTGATTTGGCGATGGCGTTTTTTCTTGTTGCGACGGTGTTTTCCCTGAAGCTCCTGCTGCTTTCGCCTTCGCTGCCGCTGCGGCTTTTGCTTTTGCCGCGGCAACCGCCTTTGCTTTTGCCTTGGCGAGCTCGTCATCGCTATCAGCGGATGCCTCCGCGCCTGCCTGCTGCTTGGCGAGCGCTGCCGCCTTGGCCTTCGCTGCCGCCGCGGCTTTTGCTTTTGCCGCGGCGATTGCTTTTTGTTTTGCCAGCTCATCATCTGCTCCGCCGCCCGCCTTTTCCTTCGCTTTTTGTTTGGCGAGCGCCGCTGCTTTCGCTTTCGCTGCGGCCGCGGCTTTCTTTTTCGCGAGCGCGATGCCGTCTTCCGCCTCCACGGCTTGATTGCCTGCTGCTGCTTCTTTTTGTTTCCGCAACTCTGCTGCCTTCGCTCGCGCTGCTTCCGCTGCCTTTTTCTTCGCCAGCGCGATGTCGTCCGCTGACGGCTCCGTTTTTTCTTCTGTTACGTCTTTCTTCGCATCGTCAGACGGCTGTTCCGCCTGTTCGGCGGCCTGCTTCGCTGCCAGCCGTTCTCTTGCCAGCTGTTTCGCACGCTCGGCCGCCTCTTTTTTCAGCTGCTGTAAATCTTTTTCCTCGCTCATCGATTACAGCACCTTCTTCCCTGTCTTCGCTTCATAACGAATCTTTTCTTTTAATTTATTAATTCCGTAAATCAACGCGGCGGGATTTGGCGGACAGCCAGGAATATAGACATCGACCGGCACAATTTGATCTACCCCTTTGACGACGCTGTAGGATTTCACATACGGTCCGCCCGCCGTCGCACACGATCCCATGGCGATCACCCATTTTGGCTCCGGCATTTGGTCATATAAGCGGCGCAGAATCGGCGCCATCTTTTTCGTCACCGTTCCAGAGACGATCATGACGTCGGATTGCCGAGGGGAGGCGCGAAAAAACGAGCCGAATCGGTCTAAATCGTAATGGGCTCCGCCGACCGCCATCATTTCAATCGCACAACAGGCAAGACCGAACGTTAGCGGCCAGAGGGAATTGCTGCGGGCCCATGCCTTTAGCTGATCGAGCGTTGTCAAAAACACATTGCGCTTTACCTCTTCCATCTCCCCTTCAGGGACATCCAGCCATTTTACATCCATTGTAACACCTTCTTTTTCCAAGCATAGATGAGTCCTAAAACGAGCATGAGCACGAAAATAAGCATTTCAATGAGAGCAAATAATCCCAATTTGTTATAGGCGACAGCCCATGGATATAAAAACACGGTCTCCACATCAAAAATGACAAACAATAGAGCGAACATGTAATAGCGCACTTGAAACTGAACGCGCGAATCATGGAACGGATTGTTACCGCTTTCATAAGTGGTTTGCTTTGCTTCGCTCGGAACGTGTGGACGCAATAACTTTCCGAGCGTCAATGCCCCGACAGGAAGCAAAACGCCGATGCATAAAAACACAAACACAATCAAGTAGCTATTGGCGTATACGTTCCCCAACTGCGATACGCTCCCTTCGTTTATAGATATTTCACTTTTTAAAAATATTTCATAATTACAAATTATTTTCACTCCTCATTATAACATTTATATCCAGCAGTGTCGACAAAACCTGGAATTTTACTCATCCGCATAGTAACAATAAAAAAAAGACGGGAGGAAATACATTTCCTCTCGTCTTTATTTCATTTCCGCTACGTTTAAACGATTGAGGGCGCGCTTGAGCGCCAGTTCCGCCCGCTTAAAGTCGATATCATCCTGCTTGCTTTGCAGACGCCGTTCCGCGCGTTCTTTCGCCGCTTTTGCGCGGACGACATCGATATCTTCCGCTCTTTCCGCCGCTTGTGCCAAAATCGTTACTTTGTCAGGGCGGACTTCCAAAAATCCGCCACTGACCGCGATATATTGCGTTTTCCCCTCTCTTTTGAGACGAACAGCGCTGATCTCCAGCGGAGCGACAAGCGGAATATGCCCTGGTAAAATGCCAAGCTCTCCGCTTTTTGCTTTCGTGCTTACCATTTCTACGTCCGCTTCGTATACCGGGCCATCAGGAGTAACGACACTGACTTTGATCGTTTTCATCATGAAATCCTCCTATGTCCCTCAATTAAACTTCTACGCCCATTTGCTTCGCTTTTTCAACAACTTCTTCAATGCGCCCTACCAAGCGGAAAGCATCTTCAGGGATATGGTCATATTTTCCTTCCAAAATTTCTTTGAAGCCGCGTACCGTTTCTTTTACAGGCACATAGGAACCTGGCTGGCCGGTAAACTGTTCGGCAACGTGGAAGTTTTGCGATAAGAAGAATTGAATGCGGCGAGCGCGATGAACGACAAGTTTATCTTCATCGGACAGCTCATCCATACCGAGAATCGCGATAATATCTTGCAATTCTCTATAGCGTTGCAACGTTTGTTGTACTTTACGTGCCACTTGGTAATGTTCTTCGCCGACGATTTCAGGCGCAAGCGCGCGAGATGTGGACGCCAGTGGATCCACTGCTGGATAAATACCCATTTCTGCAAGTTTCCGTTCCAAGTTTGTCGTTGCGTCCAAGTGAGAGAACGTTGTTGCCGGCGCTGGGTCTGTATAGTCGTCCGCTGGTACGTAAATCGCTTGAATGGATGTGATGGAACCCGTGGCTGTAGAAGTAATCCGTTCTTGTAATTGACCCATTTCTGTCGCAAGCGTCGGTTGATAACCTACGGCAGAAGGCATGCGGCCTAATAGCGCCGAAACCTCAGAACCAGCCTGCGTGAAACGGAAAATGTTGTCGATAAAGAGCAACACGTCTTGTCCTTGCTCGTCGCGGAAGTACTCCGCCATCGTTAACCCTGTCAACGCTACGCGCATCCGTGCACCAGGCGGCTCGTTCATTTGTCCGAATACCATCGCCGTTTTGCTGATAACGCCAGAATCTTTCATTTCATGGTAAAGGTCGTTTCCTTCACGCGTACGTTCCCCTACGCCAGCGAATACAGAAATACCGCCGTGCTCTTGCGCAATGTTATGAATCAGTTCTTGGATTAAGACCGTTTTTCCTACACCAGCACCGCCGAATAGACCGATTTTTCCACCTTTAATGTATGGAGCAAGCAGGTCAACGACTTTAATGCCTGTTTCCAAAATTTCTACTTCTGTCGCAAGTTCTTCAAACTTTGGCGCCGGGCGATGGATTGGGTCACGACGCGCATCAGCTGGAATTTCCCCTTGCATGTCGATCGGTTCCCCTAATACGTTGAATACGCGGCCAAGGGTGACTTCTCCGACCGGAACCGAAATTGGCGCGCCTGTATCAATGACTTCCATTCCACGAATCAATCCGTCTGTCGATGCCATCGCAATCGTACGGACCGTATCGTCGCCAAGGTGAAGTGCTACTTCCAATGTCAAGTCGATATCGACTTCGTTTTCGTTACGCGCTTTATGTTGGATTTTCAGAGCGTTGTAGATCGCAGGAAGATGCCCGTTTTCGAACTTTACGTCTACAACCGGACCCATAACTTGAATAACGCGTCCTTTTGTCATCGTTTTCCCTCCTAACTTGCTAGTTGAACATCAGTACCTAATTGCCGCTTCCGGTTCACCGTTATTGCAACGCGTTTGCTCCCGCCACAATTTCCGTGATCTCTTGGGTAATGGCTGCTTGACGAGCACGGTTGTAGGAAAGGGTAAGCGTACGAATAAGCTCGTGCGCATTGTCCGTCGCATTTTTCATCGCCGTCATCCGTGCTGCATGCTCGCTTGCTTTCGCATCTAACAGCGCACCGTAAATAAGGCTTTCCGCATATTGCGGCAAAAGCACATCTAAAATTTCTTCTTGAGAAGGTTCAAATTCATACGTTGTCCGTTGTTTGTTATCGACCAAATCCGTTAACGGCAACAGCTTTCTTTCCGTTACCTCTTGCTGAATGGCACTGACGTAGTGGTTGTAGTACATATACAACTCATCAAACGTACCATCTGCAAACAAGCCGACTGTCTTATTCGCAATTTCTTTAATATCCGCAAAAGAAGGCTGATCCGGCAACCCAGTAATATTTAAAACGACCGGGAAATTTCTCTTTTTGAAAAAGCTTAAACCGATACGTCCAATGACAATAACCGCATATTCCTCCGGCGATTGATGGCGCTGTTGAATCGTTTGGTACACGGTGCGAAGAACGTTGCTGTTATACGCTCCGGCCAAGCCGCGATCCGATGTGATCACCAAATAGCCTGTCTTTTTCACCGGGCGCGTCACTAACATCGGATGAGTCGCATTTCCGGCACCAAGGGCGATGTTCGCAACGACTTCTTGCATTTTCTCCATATATGGGACAAACGATTTCGCGTTTATTTCCGCGCGGTTGAGCTTCGAAACGGAAACCATCTCCATCGCCTTTGTAATTTGGCTCGTTTTCTTCGTCGCGTTGATGCGCTTCTTAATATCGCGTAAGGATGCCAAAGGTTTCACCACCTTTTTTCTGCACGAAATCTAAGAATAGAGGGGAACAGAAGCCGTCATCCTTCTGTTCCGCCCTGGTTACTAAAATCTATAAAAATCGACTCATCGCGATGGAACCAGGAAACACCGCTTGCCGCTCAGGAAACACCTAAGTTCCATCAGGAAGGGAATCCCCTTGTCATTCACCTGCCGTGAAAGACAACCCGTGGCTCGCTGTCAGCGACGGCGCCTGTCGTGCACCATTCCTTCCATCGGTCAGTACACGACAACGATTTTAGTAACCAAGTATACACCCTCCTTTATTGGGAAACGACAAACGTTTTCTTGAACGCTTCGATCGCTTTGTTGAAATCTTCTTCGTTTGGAAGATCTTTTGTTGTACGAATATGTTCAAGCAAGTGCTGGCCGTTTTGGTCGAGCCATAAGAAGAATTCTTTTTCAAAGCGGCGAATATCTTCGACTGGAATGTCGTCTAAGAAACCGCGAGTAAGCGCGTAAATAATCGCTACTTGTTTTTCTACTGGAATCGGTGCATGCAAGTCTTGTTTTAACACTTCTACCGTACGAGCACCGCGCGCGAGCTTCGCTTGTGTCGCTTTATCAAGGTCTGAACCGAACTGTGCGAACGCTTCAAGCTCACGATACGCCGCTAAGTCCAGACGAAGTGTACCCGATACTTTTTTCATCGCTTTAATTTGTGCCGCACCACCGACGCGGGATACGGAAAGACCAGCGTTAATCGCCGGGCGAACGCCGGAGAAGAACAGGTCTGATTGCAAGAAGATTTGTCCGTCGGTAATGGAGATAACGTTCGTTGGAATGTAGGCGGAAATGTCGCCCGCTTGTGTTTCGACGAACGGAAGCGCTGTTAACGAACCGCCGCCTTTGGCATCGCTTAATTTTGCCGCACGCTCTAACAGACGGGAGTGCAAGTAGAAAATATCCCCTGGATATGCTTCACGGCCTGGCGGACGGCGAAGCAAGAGCGACAATTCACGGTAAGCTGCCGCTTGTTTCGACAAGTCGTCGTAAACAACAAGCACGTGCTGGCCTTTATACATGAAATATTCGCCCATCGCCACACCCGCATATGGCGCAAGGAATAACAACGGAGCTGGTTGTGATGCAGATGCCGTTACAACGATCGTATAATCTAGCGCACCGTGTTTCCGCAACGTTTCAACAACCGTACGGACCGTTGATTCTTTTTGCCCGATTGCGACGTAAATACAAATCATATTTTGATCTTTTTGGTTGATAATCGTGTCGATCGCAACCGATGTTTTCCCCGTTTGACGGTCCCCGATGATTAACTCACGTTGACCGCGGCCGATTGGCACCAATGCGTCAATCGCTTTAATCCCTGTTTGCAGCGGTTCATGAACCGATCTCCGGTCCATAACACCTGGTGCTGGGCTTTCGATCGGACGAGTTTCTGTCGTTTCGATTGGGCCTAAACCGTCGACTGGTTGTCCTAGAGGGTTGACAACACGGCCGATTAACGCTTCCCCGACAGGCACTTCCATAATCCGGCCTGTACGGCGCACTTCATCGCCTTCTTTAATCCCTGTATACGGACCTAAAATAACGATACCGACGTTATTTTCCTCCAAGTTTAACGCCATTCCCATCACGCCGTTGGCAAACTCAACAAGCTCCCCGGCCATGACGTTGTCCAGTCCATGGGCGCGCGCAATTCCGTCACCAATTTGAATAACGGTGCCGACATCGCTTACTTGGATTTCAGACTGGTAGTTTTCAATTTGCTGCTTAATGAGCGCGCTGATTTCTTCCGCTCTGATGCTCATGCCTTTCACCCCTATCTTCAAATCTTTAGCCAATAAGCTGTCGTTGAATCCGTTCTAATTGTCCGCTGATGCTGCCATCGTAAATGCGGTTGCCGATGCGCAGCTTCACGCCGCCGATTAAGCTTGGATCGACAATATTTTCAATATGAAGCGTCGTTTTGCCGATTTTTTTCGCAAACACTTCGGAAAGCGCACGTTTTTCCTCTTCCGTTAACGGGCGCGCCGAATAAGCAGTTGCTTCAGCAACGCCGCGGGCTTCATTCACCAACTCAATAAACTGCTCCGCCAGCTCTGGAACGATGTCGATGCGGTGGCGTTCCAAAAGCAGCAGCAATGTATTTCTTAACGGGGTTGAAACCGCCGCAAATGTTTCTTGAAGAAGCGCCTTTTTCTTTTCCAAAGATAGCTTCGGATACGTCAATAACGAAAAAAATTGCTCATTTTCCGCCAATGCTTGGCGCACGGCGCGAATTTCCTCTTCTAACTGGTCCAAAAGCTGCTTTTCGAGCGCAATTTGAAAAAGAGCTAACGCATACCGCTTTGCTATAATTTCTTTGTTCATCGACCTTCTCCTACCTCTTGAATGTACTCGCTAATCAGCTTCGCTTGGTCTTTTTCCGTTAACTCTTTTTCAATCACTTTCGAGGCGATTAATACGGACAAGGAAGCGACTTGCTCACGCAGCGCAGCCATTGCTTGCTCTTTTTCGCGTTCGATTTCTTTTTTCGCCGCTTCTTTTAACCGTTCTGCTTCCATACGGGCAGAAGCGATAATTTGCTCTTTTTGCTCTTCCGCCAGCTTGCGTGCATTTTCGATCAACTCTTGCGCTTCTTGGCGCGATTGTTTCATTAGCTCACGCTGCTCCTGAAGCAGTTTTTCCGCTTCTTGACGATGCTTTTCCGCCTGGTCAATTTCATTGGCAATGTGCTCTTCACGCTGTTTCATAATATTCATTAACGGCTGCCAAGCGAATTTGCGCAGCAAAGCTAATAAAATAATAAACATGAGCAGCTGATAAATAATGTCGCCGCTGTTGATGCCTGTATGATGCGCGGCTTCGCCCAGCGCCAATAGTTTTGCATTGAATAACACCGCGTTTCACTCCTTTCGATAGCTATGCGCAACTACCCTCTAAAGCCGGGGAATTCTGACGCACGAAAGCGTTTTTTCTGCACCTATGTGCAGGCACTTACTCTTGTTCCGTTAAGTATCCTGGGCAAACACCTCACCGGTGTTTACGGTTCAAAGCCGTTTCCTGCTTCACCCAATGACTGAAACCATCGTGGCTATATACTTTTGTAGCGACAAACGTTTCCATGTTGAAAATACACACATAAAGGAATGGCGAAGGTGATCGTCGACACGAACTTCGCCATCATCAAAAAAGTATTTCGTTATCTGTTCATGACGATGAAGGAAATAACGACACCAATGATCGGCAGCGCCTCAACTAACGCAACCCCGATAAACATCGTCGTTTGCAACACAGGACGCAATTCTGGTTGACGTGCAATCCCTTCTACTGTACGACCTACGATTAAACCGTTACCGATACCAGCACCAAGTGCCGCTAAACCTACTGCAATCGCAGCTGCAATTAAATTCATAGTAAATATCCTCCTTTGTCCTTATTCGTTTTGTATAGTGAAGTTTTTATCATTAATGGTCTTGGCTGACTTTATGGGCCATATAAACCATTGTTAACATCGTGAAAATGAATGCTTGGATACAGCCGACGAAAATACTGAATGCTTGCCACGCCATCATCGGAATCGCGCCGCCAATAGCGCCAAGCACTCCATGGTTTGTCCCAAGCCCTGCTAGCAATCCTAGCAAAATTTCACCAGCGAAAATGTTGCCGTAAAGACGCAAACCCAGCGTCAACGTATTGGCAAATTCCTCAACGATTTTCAATGGGAACAAGAAAGCCATTGGCCGCGTGTAATCGCGCATATATTCAGATACGCCCTTCATTTTCACGCCGTAGTAATGGGTAAGCCCCACAATCATCACGGCGAGCGTGAGCGTAATCGTGGCATCCGCTGTCGGCGACTTCCACCAAAGTTCATCGCCTACGCGCACGGAAAACGGCAAGCCGAGCATGTTAGCGACAAAGATGTACATGATGAGCGTAACGCCCAGCGTTAAAAAACGGCCTCCCGTTTGCCAATCCATCGTGCTATTGATGATTCCTTTAACGAAATCAAACACCCATTCGATGAAATTTTGCATCCCTGTCGGGCGCAACTGCAGAGAACGCGTCGCCGCGATCGCAATGATAAATACGATCAAACTGGTGACCGTAATCATTAAAACGTTAGATAAGTTAAATGTGAGTCCTAAAAACTCATGAATCGGTGCTCCGTGTTGCAACCATCCCTCACCTCTCTTTCATGCATGTTGCCCATTATTTTTCCATTTTTGCAAAAGAAAATCTATTATAATGACAATATAGGATGTCATTAATCCCAGCACTACAGGCACGATGGCGAAATATTGCGGATATTCGAGGGCGACTGCCGCCGCCAGCGCCGCTAAAGCCAAGCGGGAAAGCGTCCCAATCGTACGCACTTTTTTGCGTTCCAACACGGCTTGTCCTAATTTATCGATTTTCCGCGTTAAACTCCATAACATAAAAATGCTAATGACAGTTCCAAGTATTAAACTTAAAAAAAATGTTTTATACGCCGTAAACCCCCACCCTAACGTATAAAGCGAAAGCAAATACAATATGTATTTGAGCTGCCGCAAAAACATTTGCTGGAATTTCTCCATGTTGCTACTCCTCTGGGAAATATTGACGGATTAAACGCAACATTGCATATACCCCAGTTGCTAGCCCGATCAACAGACCGATAATGAGAAAAATCGGCTCGGTATGAAATTTGTCGTCGATCCATTTTCCACCAAATACTCCTACTAAAATCGAACCAACCAACTGGGATACGATGGCGGACATAAGTGCCATCGCTTGAAACGGGTGGCGTTGTTTCGGACGCATAGCGCATACATCCTTAATTAATTTATTTTTCTAGTTTTTTAACTTTTTAACAACATGAAAACCTTATCATATATCCCCTGTAAAGCATACAATACCGCATGGTCAATGTCAATGCGTTTCAGAGGAAAAGTATATTATAACAAATAAAATATTAAGAATTTGTGACATTTATTAATTTTCTTTTCACTACAATAGTGTATAATGATATATTTACTTTTTTAGACACAATTTTAAAAAAAAACGGTATCACTTCTCAGAAATGATACCGTTCTTCCATGTCGTTTTATTTTGTGCCAAACAAGCGGTCGCCGGCATCGCCGAGCCCTGGGACGATATAGCCGTGGTCGTTTAATTTTTCATCGAGCGCCGCAATGTATATATCGACGTCCGGGTGCGCATTTTTCACTGCCTCCACCCCTTCTGGAGCAGCGATTAAACACATAAATTTAATGCTTTTCGCACCGCGTTTTTTCAAAGCGTTGATCGCTTCTATCGCCGATCCTCCGGTGGCCAGCATTGGGTCAACGATAATAAAATCGCGTTCTTCGACATCAGTCGGGAGCTTGACATAATATTCAACCGGCTTTAACGTTTCCGGATCGCGGTACAAGCCGATATGGCCGACTTTCGCCGCCGGAATTAATTTTAAAATACCGTCCACCATGCCAATGCCGGCGCGCAAAATCGGGATGACGCCGAGTTTTTTCCCAGCGATCACTTTCGCTTTCGCTTTGCTGACTGGGGTTTCGATTTCGACTTCTTCAAGAGGGAGGTCGCGCGTAATTTCAAACGCCATCAGCGTAGCCACTTCTTCTACTAGTTCACGGAACTCTTTCGTGCCGGTGTTTTTGTCGCGGATGTAAGTGAGTTTATGCTGGATGAGCGGATGATCGAATACATATACTTTTCCCATTTTGCACTCTCCTCTTTGTAAACAAGTTTGCACTTCCATACATTCTACCGAAAAATAAAAGTATATTCAACCGCGAACCAAAAAGCGCACCTCTAAAGGCAATCCTTCGAGGTGCGCGTCCGTTTATTCTTGGTATAACGGGAATTTTTCTGTTAAGGCTGCCACGCGTTGCCGCGCTTCTTCAAGCTTTGCTTCATCTTCATGATGTTTTAAGACGAGGCTGATGATGCTTGCGATTTCATCCATTTCTTCCAAACCAAACCCACGCGTCGTCACCGCGGCGGTGCCAATGCGGATGCCGCTTGTTACAAACGGGCTTTCCGGATCGTATGGAATCGTGTTTTTGTTCACGGTAATGCCGACTTCATCCAACACTTTTTCCGCCACTTTTCCAGTTAATCCTTGCGGGCGCAAGTCAACGAGCAGCAAGTGGTTGTCCGTTCCGCCGGAAACAAGGGTAAAGCCTTCGTTTTTCAATGCTTCGGCAAGGCGTTTCGCGTTGTTGACGATATTTTGCGCATACGTTTTGAAGTCGTCTTGCAACGCTTCGCCGAGCGCGACCGCTTTGGCGGCGATGACGTGCATGAGCGGCCCTCCTTGAATGCCTGGGAAGATCGCTTTATCGATTTGTTTGGCAAACTCTTCTTTGCAAAGAATCATCCCGCCGCGCGGACCGCGGAGCGTTTTGTGCGTTGTGGTCGTCACAAAATGCGCATATGGCACCGGGTTCGGATGAAGACCTGCCGCAACAAGACCTGCAATATGCGCCATGTCTACCATCAAGTACGCGCCTACTTCATCGGCGATCTCCCGGAACCGTTTGAAATCGATGATGCGCGGATAAGCGCTCGCCCCAGCGACAATTAATTTTGGCTTATGTACGCGCGCCTTTTCAAGTACATCGTCGTAATCAATAACATGGGTTTCTGGGTCGACGCCATACTCGACAAAATTGTATTGAATGCCGCTGAAGTTGACCGGGCTGCCGTGTGTCAGATGCCCCCCGTGCGACAAATTCATGCCGAGCACCGTGTCCCCATGCTTTAACACAGTGAAATATACCGCCATGTTTGCCTGCGCGCCGGAATGCGGCTGAACGTTGGCATGCTCGGCGCCAAACAATTTTTTCGCCCGCTCGCGCGCCAAATCCTCAACGACGTCGACGTATTCACAGCCGCCGTAGTAGCGGCGTCCCGGATAGCCTTCCGCATATTTATTCGTTAACACAGAACCTTGCGCTTCCATGACTGCGCGGCTGACAAAGTTTTCTGATGCGATCAATTCGATTTTTGAATGCTGCCGTTTCCGTTCGTTTTCAATCGCGGCAAATACTTGCGGATCTTGTTGTGGCAAGTAGTTCATCACTAGCTCCCCCTTAATGCGAAATATATGAATATTCCTTTTTATTTTATCAGCTTTTTACGATTGGATTCAAAGAAAAAATGAACAAAATGATTAAGAAGTGCAGGAAGCATTCGGATTTTCTAAAGAATAGACGGCTCGGGCGCCGCCAATCAGCTTCGGTCGCGTTTTCGCCAAGGTTACGTGGGCATGTCCGACCCATTTCAGCGAAACGCGCACCGGAACGGCGACATGTTTTAAATGCATGCCAATCAGCGTATCGCCGATATCGATGCCGGCGTCAGCTTGAATAAATTCGACAACGACTGGATCAGCGAGATGGCGGTACGCATAGGCGGCCATCGACCCGCCCGCCGACGGGACAGGGATGACCGAGACGATTTCGAGCTGGCGGGATAAGGCGGTTTTTCTTTCGACAACGAGGGCGCGGTTTAAATGTTCGCAGCATTGAAACGCAAGCTGGATCCCGGTTTCGTCATGCCACTTTTTTAGTTCAGCAAACAGCATGGCCGCAACTTCCGTCGAGCCGGCCGTGCCAATTTTTTCGCCAATCACTTCGCTCGTGCTGCATCCGATGACAAGAATATGCTCGGATGAAAGCGGGACCTGCTGGCGAAATTCGCGCAAAATCGTCTGCCATTGTTGCTGCCATTCGGCTAGTAGGGAAGACATGGCTGCGACTCCTCCCATTTTACAAATACTTGTTTTCGTATTCGCTAATTTTCCCGATCCGCCGCGCGTGGCGGCCGCCTTCAAACTCCGTCGTCAGCCATGCTTTGGCGATTTCGCGCGCCAGCCCCGGTCCAATGACGCGTTCGCCCATCGCTAAAATATTGCTGTCATTATGCTGACGCGTCAGTTTGGCGCTGTATACGTCGTGGCAAAGCGCACAGCGAATTCCTTTCACTTTGTTGGCGGCAATCGTCATGCCAATTCCCGTACCGCAAATTAAAATGCCGCGGTCCACTTCGCCGCGCGCCACTTTCTCCGCGACGGGAATCGCGTAATCCGGATAATCGACCGACGTTTCGCAGTTGCAACCGAGGTCAATGTATTCAATTCCCATTTCATCCATTAATTGTTTAATTTCTTCGCGAATGTGGATTCCGCCATGGTCTGAGGCAATCGCTACTTTCATGCTTTGCTTCCTCCTTTGTTTCGTCATCATGCAAAAAGGCCGCCTTTTTTATTCATTTTACCTCTTTCTATTAAAAAAGGCGACCTTTCTTCCTTTATTTTGTGCTAAATTGGGCAATCGTTGCTTTTAATTTTTCCGCTTGTTCCGCGAGTTCGCGGGCGAGTTCATTGACATGATCAATAGCGGAAGTTTGCTCCTGCGTTGCCGCCGCCACTTCCATCGCTCCGGCAGAAGTTTGTTCGGCAATCGCCGCGACTTCTTGCGATTGTCCTGCCGCTTTTTCGATATGGACCATTTGCTCTTTAGCCAAATCAGCAATTTCATGGACGGCGCGGACCACTTCATGAATCGATTTTGTCATATCGGCAATCGCCGCGTTTGTGCTGGCGCCTTTCGCCGCTTCTTCATTGGCCGCTTGGACTTGTTCATGAATTTGCGCGACAACGCGGCTGACTTCTTTTTGGATGCTTTGAATCAGCTCCGCTATTCCTTGCACAGCCTTGGCGCTTTCATCGGCGAGCTTCCGCACTTCCTCGGCGACCACAGCAAAACCTTTCCCGTGCTCCCCGGCGCGCGCTGCTTCAATCGAAGCGTTTAAAGCGAGCAAATTCGTTTGCCGGGCAATATCGCCGACAAGGGAAATAATGTTTTCGACTTCTTTGGCGTGCCGCTCAAGCCGCTGCACAGCCGTTAAAGACATCTGATGATTGTGCGCCAATTGTTCTATGCCGCCGATCAGCGAGCTGATTACTTCGCGGCTTTTATGGAGCGCGGTTACCATTTCTTTCGCTAGTTGCTCTGACTGCCCCGCTTTTTCCTGCACTTGCCCGGCGATGCGGAGAACATCTTCGACCGACTCGGCGGCCGTCTGCATCGAGGCGGCGGAAGCGTTCGCCCCTTTGGAAATTTCGTCAATCGTGTACGCGATCTCTTTCGAACGCCCCACGGCAACGTCAGAAGCGTTCGTAATTTCCACGACTTTCTCATTCGTACGGGCAAAATTGTCTTCGATATTGCGTATAATCGACCGCAAACTGCGCAGCATTTCGTTAAACGCGAGACCTAATGAACGAATTTCATCATCCGATTTCGAGAGCGGGACATCTTCGTTAATTTGCCCGCTTGCCGCTTTCATCGCTGCCTCTTCCAAACGCTGCAGCGGTTTCGTAATCACCCCAGATGCCATATAGGCGAGCACGCCGGACCAAAAAATCCCGAGCAGCAAGATCAAAATGGTAAACACGTTTTTAGCTATCGAGGAGAAAAATACATCATACAAAATGTAAAGAAAAAACGCGCTGGTCGAGTAGGTGATCAGTGCTAATGCGGTAGCAAATACAACGAGCTTGAGGCGCAAGCTAAAACGATATCGTTTGTTTCTCCTTTCCATATCCCTTCCCCCTATGGATTTCCCCCTAGTTTCTCGATAAGGCCGTCAATCAATGCGGCAAGCTCATCCCTCGTCTGGCGGTATATTTCTACCGATCCGCCAAACGGGTCGGATACATCGCCCTGCTTTCCGGAAACAAATTCTTTCAGCGTAAACGTTTTCTCTTTCGCTTCGGGAAACTGTCCGATAATAAGCTGCTTATGCCCCGCGGTCATCGTCAAAATATGGGTCGCCCACTCGACGTCTGCCTTCTTTAATAGCGAAGAACGATGATTGGCGTTAATCCCTTTTTCTTTCAACACCGCTTTCGCGTAGGGCGAGGCATCGCTCCCTTCTGTGGCAAATACCCCCGCCGATTTCACTTCCACATCCGGCAGCCGCTTATGCGCCAAAAGCGCAGCCGCCATCGGGCTTCGGCATGTGTTTCCCGTGCAAACAAATAAAATGCGGTACGACATAGCAACACCTCTTAACTTTGTTTATCGCTCCCATCCGCGATAAGATAATTATATAATAAAATTTACCAACAAAATATAGCATCGCATCAAAAAAGCTTTCCCAAAAAGTGGACTCCCGTCTTTTTGGAAAAGCTTTTTTGTCTTTCCGCTTATCAAAAGGAAAACAACAGCTTTAAACCGAAGGCGAGCAAAATGCTGCCGCCAAGCGCCTCGCCGTAAGCGCCAAGCCACTGCTGAAAATGGCGGCCCAGCATCAGTCCCATCCATGTCAGCACCATGCTAAAAAAGCCAAACAATAAGATCGTCAGCATCGTTCTTGCTCCAAAAATGCCGAGGCTAAGCCCGACGGAAAAACTGTCGAGACTCACGCTGAACGCAAAAAAAATAAGTCCTATCCCTCTTGGCGAAGTGGATGAATCGCCTTCCTTTTTAAACGATGCGGCAATCATTTGAATTCCCAACAGCAGCAATAACGCCCCGCCGATATACGAGGCGATGCTGCCAAATTGACGGGACAAAAAACGGCCGACAACCATGCCAAACAGCGGCATGAGAATATGAAAAAGACCGATCATCACGCCTATATAAAAAATTTGTTTTAAGCGTAAGCGCAGCAAGCCCATGCCTAAGGCGACGGAGAATGCGTCCATTCCCAACGCAAACGCCATCATCGATAGCGCTATGATTTCGCCGATGAACATGCTCATTTGCTTTCCCTCCCCGGACTGGCTTACTGCTAACATATGCACGTCCGGGAGCGTTTAGAAGTGTGTTTCCCCTTCTACAATCACCTGATGACCAGCCGCTTTTTGCAGCCGGTTCATAATCGCTGTCCCGATTCCTTCTGTCGGAAACGATTCGCTGTAAATGATATCCACATCTGTTTGATCAAATTTGCGCAGCGTGTCATATAAATGGCTGGCTACCGTATGTAAATCATGCCGCGACCCACAGGCCAATACGGCATCGGCGCGGTAAAATGCAAGGTTTTCTTCCGTTGTCAGCACGCCGACCTTTTTGCCGAGCGCCTGCTGCTTGTCGACAAGGGTCTGCAAAAAAGAAGGGGAACCATACACAATCATCATTGGTGATTTTGGCGCGTAATGTGTATATTTCATTCCCGGCGATTTCGGTGCCTCCTGTTCGTTGGTAACGGCGCTGCCATCGGCGACCGTGCCGATCACTTCTGCGAGCGTTTCTTTTGTAATGCCGCCCGGACGCAAAATGGTAGGCACTTTCGCCGTACAGTCAAGCACCGTCGATTCCACGCCGATCCCTGTTTCGCCGCCATCGACCACACCGGCAATGCGTCCGTCTAAATCGGCAAGTACATGCGCTGCCGTTGTCGGGCTTGGACGGCCGGATCGATTGGCGCTTGGAGCTGCTATCGGCAGGCCGCTTTCCTCGATGAGCGCGAGCGCCACCGGGTGTGCCGGCATGCGCACGGCCACCGTTGATAAACCGGCGGTCACTCGATCAGAAATGACGCCTTCTTTTTTCGGCAAAATAAGCGTCAGCGGCCCCGGCCAAAATCGCTCGATCAGCGTGTCAGCGATATCGGGAACGTCAGAAACGATGGACTCCAGCTGTTCGCGGCGGGCGATATGGACAATTAACGGATTGTCGCTTGGTCGGCCTTTGGCCGCAAAAATTTTCTCGACCGCTGTTGTATTGGTGGCATCCGCTCCTAATCCATAGACGGTCTCCGTCGGGAAGGCGACAACTTCTCCACATTGCAGCAGGCGGGCAGCTTCTTTTATTTGTGGATAAATGCGTTGTTTATCAACAACATTATCCACAATCCAAACATTCGTTTTCACTTTATTCACCTCTACCATTGTCATTGCTTCCTAGTAAATTTCTAAAAACATTCTAGTCTTACAAAGAAAAAAAGAAAAGCTTTCCATACAGTTATCAACAATATGTGAATAAATATGTTATTTTTGTGGGCAACTTTGTGGATATATGCGTTATCTTCCCCATTCATCCACAGTTCGTTACGGAATGAGATAACTGATCAGTTCTTTCAAGAAAAACTTTATTTTCACCGGCTGTTCCTGTTCCGCGACAAATGGGGAAGCCGTTGGTGCAACGCCTGCTTGTTTGACCTCCTTGTTGACCGCTTTGCTGCCAGCATCTTGTTGACCGTCCGTTTCCGCTGTTTCCTTGTTCTCGTCGTCTGTTACAGCATCAGTTTTCCGGCTTTGTCCGCTTTTCTTATCCTTTTCCTCATTTTGAACGGACGACGCTTCACTCATTTGCACCGCATCGCTATTGGAAAAATCGAGGAAACAAAGCGGCGGGAATAACACGCACCACCAGTTGGCTCCTTTTCCTTCGCCGAGTGTAATCAAAACAGCATCATATTTTCCAGCTGGATATATAAAATTGCCGTAAATTTTCGTCGGAAAATCGACTTGGCCGAACTCGACTTGATACGACTGATCGCTATGTTCTTTTCGAAGTACGTCTGCAACCGTTTGTTCAATTTCAGGAAGATGGGATTGAATAACCCGCTTTGCCTCGGCAAAAGACGTCAAATCAGCAACCCACTTCGTAATTTTGGCATTGACCGCATCGCGGACTTTATGTTTCAGCTCTTGGTCTTCGGCGGAGTCGCTGTTGGCTAAAATGCGCAGGCGGATTGCTTTATCGGGAATCGCCACCGTGGCGTTTGCCCCCGCCTCTGTTTGATGGCCGTATACATTGACGAGTACACCAATCATTAATAGTAATATATATAAAACAATGGCAAGCTTTTTTTGGCTCATTGTTTGACACCGTCCTTTCACTCTTCATTGTGGACAGTGTGAGCCAATTTTAAACTCTATCAATCTAAAAAAATCACTTTTTTAATCCATTTGGATATAAAGGGGCAATGTCCATCCATCAGCATCCACGTTTTAGCGCCGCGCGGACCAATGCCAAGCGGATCCCGCTCAAACAAGAAGGCAAGTCGGTGACTTGCCTTCGTTCATCAAAAATCCAAAAAATGTTATTGTAACGTCGCATATACCATTCGGTCTTTTCCATTGATGTCGAAAGCAACTTCGACGTTCGCCGGCGGAAATGCCTCCTTCAGCAATGCGGCAACCGCCTCCCCTTGCCCGGCTCCCACTTCAAACGCCACAAGCGCCCGTTCTTTTAGCACAAGAGGCAGTTCGCGGGCAAAGCGGCGGTAAAACGCAAGACCGTCCTCACCGCCGGCAAGCGCCGCAAAAGGTTCATGATCCTTTACAATAGGGGACAGCAAAGCGATGTCGCCTTCTGGAATATAGGGTGGGTTGGAGACAACGACGTCTACTTTGCGGTTTGCTTCGATAAGCGGCTGCAACAAATCGCCGCGTAAAAAAGCGACTTTGGCGCCAAGACGCTCCGCATTTTGTGCTGCCACCCGCAAGGCTTCTCGCGAAATGTCAATAGCCGTCACGCGCAGCGCCGGATTTTCTAAGGCAAGCGTTACCGCAATCGCCCCGCTTCCCGTGCCGACATCGACAACATCCAATTGGTGATTATCTGGAAATAAATGTGAAATTCTTGTTAACACGCCTTGTACTAATTCTTCTGTTTCCGGACGCGGAATGAGCACGTGGCGGTTGACAAGAAACGGACGGCCGTAAAAATGTTCGTAACCAATTAAGTGCTGAACTGGAACGTGTTCGTACACATGCTTATGAACATCCGCCATAAATGATTGATGCACGCTTCCATCGATCGGATCGCGCAGCCGCGCCAACAGCTGGGCTCTTGTCAGCCGCAAATGATGGCAAAGCAACAGTTCCGCCACCCGCTCTTCTTTTCCGTGCTGCTTTAAAAAAGAAGAAGCCCATGTGAGGACTTCGTAAATGTTACGATGCATCATTAGCCTGCTCCAATTTTTTCGCTTGATCATCTAAGATCAGCGCTTCAATGATTTCATCAAGATTCCCATCGAGCACTTGGTCAAGCTTTTGAATCGTCAGCCCGATGCGATGGTCGGTGACGCGGTTTTGCGGAAAGTTATACGTACGGATTCGCTCGGAACGATCTCCTGTTCCGACCGCCTGCTTGCGCGTCTGATCGTATTCGGCGCGCGCTTCCTGCTGGTATTTGTCATAAATGCGGGCGCGCAATACTTTCATCGCTTTTTCTTTGTTTTTAATTTGCGATTTTTCATCCTGGCAGGTGACCACAATGCCGGTTGGAATATGAGTCAAGCGGACGGCCGACATCGTCGTGTTGACGCTTTGTCCCCCCGGCCCACTCGAAGCGAACGTATCGACGCGAATGTCTTTTTCGTTGATTTCCACTTCGATTTCTTCCATTTCCGGCAAACAAGCAACGGTTGCTGTCGATGTGTGAATACGTCCGCCAGATTCCGTTTCCGGGACGCGCTGCACACGGTGTGCGCCGTTTTCGTATTTCAGCTTGGAATACGCACCTTTTCCAATGATTGTAAAAATAATTTCTTTATATCCGCCCAATCCAGTCGGACTTGCTTCAATGACTTCTGTCTTCCATCCTTGCGATTCGGCGTAGCGCGTATACATCCGGTACAAATCGCCGGCAAACAGCGCCGCCTCCTCGCCGCCCGCCGCTGCGCGGATTTCCATAATGACGTTTTTCTCATCGTTCGGGTCTTTCGGCAACAGAAGCACTTTCAGCTTATTGACGAGCTCTTCTTCGCGCTGCTCCAGCTCATCAATTTCTTCCTTTACCATTTCGCGCAGCTCCGGATCGAGTTTTTCCTCCAGCATTGCTTTCGCATCTGCCAGCTGTTTGCGAACCGATTTGTATTCGCGGTACGTCTGTACCGTTTCTTGTAAATCCGCCTGCTCTTTCGAATAGTCGCGGAGTTTTTTCGGATCATTAATGACTTCCGGATCCATCAGGAGTTGATTTAATTTTTCATAACGTTCTTCTACCGCTTCAAGACGATCAAACACGTTTTTCACCTCTGTTTTCCATGCACAGTCTAATTTATTATTATATCCCAAATATATAAAACAGAAAAGTGTATATATAAGAGAGTTGAACAAACAAATCGAATGAATATTACGAAAATTAGCAAAAAATTATCGAAATTTCGTTCAATTTTAACAAAAATTCGGCAAAACATGTGAATTTGTCATAGAAAAACCGGTTTTTTCTATTGGCATAGTTTTTGCAGGATAAACTAGTGAAACTTTTTGAAATTTAGAAAGGGGTAGGGAGAATGAAAGCAGCAGTAGTCAATGAATTTAAGCAAAAACTAGAAATTAAAGAGGTGGAAAAACCGAAGCTAAACTACGGAGAAGTACTTATCAAAATTGAAGCTTGCGGGGTTTGCCACACCGATTTGCATGCTGCGCACGGAGACTGGCCAGTCAAGCCAAAATTGCCTTTAATTCCTGGACACGAAGGGGTAGGGATTGTTGTCGAAGTAGCAGAAGGAGTAAAATCCGTTAAAGTAGGTGACCGTGTCGGTGTTCCATGGCTATACTCCGCTTGCGGAGAATGTGAATATTGCTTGAGCGGACAAGAAACACTTTGCCCACATCAATTAAACGGCGGATATTCCGTCGATGGGGGATATGCGGAATACTGCAAAGCACCTGCCGATTATGTCGCAAAAATTCCAGAAAATTTGGATCCAGTAGAAGTCGCGCCGATTCTCTGCGCAGGAGTAACGACATACAAAGCGCTAAAGGTGTCTAACGCCAAACCAGGAGAATGGGTAGCCATTTACGGGATCGGAGGATTAGGGCATATTGCCCTTCAATACGCAAAAGCAATGGGATTAAACGTTGTCGCGGTTGATATTAGTGACGAAAAAATCGATCTTGCCAAACAGTTGGGGGCCGATATTGCCATTAATGGACTAAAAGAGGATCCAGTAGAAGCTATTCATCAAAAAGTAGGCGGAGTGCATGCTGCCATTAGTGTTGCCGTAACGAAAAAAGCGTTCGAACAAGCCTATAAATCCGTAAGACGCGGCGGATGTCTTGTTGTTGTTGGATTGCCTAATGATGAACTGCCGATTCCTATTTTCGATACGGTATTAAATGGGATTACGGTGAAAGGATCCATCGTCGGTACAAGAAAAGATATGCAAGAAGCGTTGGATTTCGCTGCGAAGGGAAAAGTACGCCCTATTGTAGAAACCGCTCCATTAGAAAAAATCAATGAAGTATTTGAGAGAATGGAAAAAGGAAAAATTAACGGCCGGGTCGTTTTAACCATTGGTATAAACCGTTAATGGAACATATGCTCCACACGGGAGGCGGTCTTTTTGACCACTCCCTATTCAAAATGACATTATAGGAGGGAAAAAGTATGATTTATAGCCGCCCAGGAGAAAAAGACGCAAAAGTACAATTTAAAACAAGATATGATAATTATATTAATGGTGAATGGGTTCCGCCTATTGGAGGGCAATATTTCGAAAATATCACCCCTGTAACTGGCGAAGTGTTTTGTGAAGTCGCTCGCTCCCAAGCAGAAGATATTGAGTTAGCGCTAGACGCTGCCCATGCTGCAAAGGAATCATGGGGAAAAACTTCTCCAGCGGAAAGAGCGTTAATTTTAAATAAAATTGCCGATCGCATTGAGGCTAATCTAGAAATGCTGGCGGTAGCGGAAACGTGGGACAATGGTAAAGCGATTCGAGAAACGTTGAATGCTGACTTACCGTTATGTATTGATCATTTTCGTTACTTTGCCGGAGCTATCCGCGCTCAAGAAGGTACGATCAGCCAAATTGATGATGATACAGTAGCTTATCATTTCCATGAACCGTTGGTCGTTGTTGGACAAATTATTCCTTGGAACTTTCCGTTATTAATGGCCGCATGGAAAATCGCTCCCGCACTGGCAGCGGGCAATTGTATTGTGTTAAAACCAGCAGAGCAAACTCCCGCTTCCATTATGGTGCTAATGGAACTGATCGGTGATCTATTGCCGCCAGGGGTACTAAATGTCGTTAATGGATTTGGTCTTGAAGCTGGAAAACCTCTAGCTTCGAATTCACGTATCGCTAAAATCGCCTTTACCGGAGAAACGACAACAGGTCGCCTCATCATATGGATAAAAAAAGATTCATCTTCTCAGAAGATGAATCCTTAATGTAAACGCACATGAATATCGTACGTCGGAATCGCTCTTATCAACAGTTTGTGAATCCGCGTCCGCTCTTTTTCCCGCTGTTCGGCTGTTAGCGACGAAGGGACGTGGACGGTCACGTACATGTTGTTTCCATTCATCCAAACCGATCCTGGTCTGTAATCGGTGTACGTTTCGATCACTTGCACCGCTTTGCGAATGTCGGCATGCTGATTTTCGCTTCCGTCAGTGATACTGATAAAATTCGGGTTTTGCCGCGTTTTTTCCGGGTCATCAAAGTTGTTATATAAATAGCGATCATAACCGCTTTGCGCTTTATCATCCGTAATTAGCCTTGTCCCGTTGCGATCTTCGCTTTGCTGACGGTACGAAGGATGGTCCGGATTTAATGAACAAGCGGAAAGCAAAAGAACAAAACCTAACAGCAGTATGCTTCTCATTCTTTTTCGCCTCCCTGCTGTTAGGTTTTCCTGTACGCTTCAAAATATAGATGGTAGGATTCGCCGTTTTATCGCGCGAAATGATGATTTGTTTTGTCCATTTTCACCGGTTTGCCGGGAACTTCATGATGATGGCGGCAGCGTGGTTCGTATGCCTCGCTGGCGCCTACTAAAATCACCGGATCATCATAAGAGGCGGGAACACCGTTAATGAGCCGCTGCGTCCGGCTTGCCGGGGAGCCGCATACGGTGCAGACGGCTTGCAGTTTGGTGACCGATTCGGCAACCGCCATGAGCGTTGGCACCGGCCCAAACGGTTCGCCACGGAAATCCTGGTCCAACCCCGCGACAATGACGCGATAGCCACGGTCCGCCAACGTTTGCACGACATCGACAATGTCGGTGGAAAAAAACTGCACTTCATCGATGGCAATAACGTCTGTTTCTTCCGAAATATGCTCAAAAATTTCTTGCGGCGAGGAAACCGGAATGGCAATCACCGAATTGCCGTTATGTGATACGACCGCTTCTTCGCTGTAGCGGTTGTCGATTGTCGGCTTGAACACTTTCACTTCCTGCTTGGCAAACTGCGCGCGGCGCACGCGGCGGATTAATTCTTCCGATTTTCCGGAAAACATGCTTCCGCAAATGACTTCCAACCAGCCGGACTGTTTCATAATATACATGAAAAATGCCTCTCCCTTCGTTCTCGTCTGCCGGCGTATGTATCTGTTATTGTACCTCGTTTTGGCATAAAAAAACAGGCAAGTAAACGGGTCGCTTGCCTGTTTTTTATTTCATTGCGCTAGGACGTGACGGCTTCTGCCGCCAAGCGGCTCGCCTCCGCTTTTCTTATTTCAAGCCGTATTTTTTGTTGAATTTATCAACACGTCCTGCTGCAGAAACAAATTTTTGACGTCCTGTATAGAATGGATGGCATTCTGAGCAGATTTCTACGCGCAATTCATCTTTTACAGAACCGCTTTCGAATTCGTTTCCGCATGCGCAGCGTACGATGACTTTTTTGTACTCTGGATGAATTCCTGGTTTCATTCTTTTCATCTCCTTCCGCCCTGTATCATTTCGAAACAGAGTTGATATATCAATAAAATGAATTGGCGTTTACCAAAACACACATATTAAGATTATAACAACTTTCCTGTTCCTTTGCAACTAGTGATTTACTCCAACTTCTTCCTCTCTCATAAGAGCAGAAAGGAAGACATGGCACTTTTTATATACGGGTGATTCCTCCATTTTTCCATTCTTCATCCAACAAAGCAAAGAACTCTTCGTTGGATTTGGTGCGGCGGAGTTTATTTAAAAACCGCTCAATGAAATCAGGAGAATCAGACATCGTTTTGCGAATCGCCCATAGTTTTTCCAAATGCTCTTTCGGAATAAGCAGCTCTTCTTTGCGTGTGCCGGAACGACGGATATCGATGGCTGGGAAAATGCGGCGCTCTGCCAGCGAGCGGTCGAGATGCAGCTCCATATTGCCCGTTCCTTTAAATTCTTCGTAAATGACGTCGTCCATGCGCGATCCCGTATCAATGAGCGCAGTCGCTAAAATCGTCAAGCTGCCGCCCTCTTCGATATTGCGGGCTGCCCCAAAAAAACGCTTCGGGCGATGGAACGCTGCCGGGTCGATTCCTCCTGACAGCGTGCGGCCGCTCGGCGGGATGACTAAGTTATAGGCGCGCGCCAGCCGCGTAATGCTGTCCATAAGAATGACGACATCGCGCTTATGCTCGACAAGGCGCATCGCGCGTTCTAGCACTAATTCAGCCACTTTAATATGGTTTTCCGGCACTTCATCAAACGTCGAGCTGACGACATCCCCTTGCACGGACCGTTCAATATCGGTTACTTCTTCCGGCCGTTCGTCGATGAGAAGAACGATCAGCTCTACTTCTGGATGATTCGTGGTAATGCTGTTAGCGATTTCTTTTAACAGCATCGTTTTCCCGGCTTTTGGCGGAGCAACAATGAGCCCGCGCTGTCCGAATCCGACCGGGGCAATTAAATCGATGATTCTGGTGGAAAGCTTGTCCGGAGTCGTTTCCAACTTCATTTGCCGGTTTGGATATAGCGGCGTCAGCGCCGGAAAGTGGACGCGCTCTTTCGCGACTTCCGGATCCTCGCCGTTGACTGCCTCGACATGAAGCAGTCCGAAATAACGCTCATTTTCTTTTGGAGGGCGCACTTTTCCCGATACTTTATCCCCATTGCGCAAGTCAAAACGGCGGATTTGTGACGCGGAAATATAGATGTCTTCCGAACTTGGAGAATAGTTAATAGGACGCAAAAAGCCAAATCCTTCTGATGGAATGATTTCCAGTACGCCTTCCATAAAAAATAATCCGTCTTGTTCCGCACGCGCTTTCAAAATAGCAAAAATAAGCTCTTTTTTTGTCAGTTTACTGTAATACGAAATTTTATATTGACGGGCGAGCTCGTAAAGCTCTTTCAATTTCATGTTTTCTAATGTAGCAAGCGTTAGCTCCATTTCGACACCACACTTTTGCAATTTTTCGTTTTCTCCCATATTTCACACCGAACATTTCTTCATTTTACGAAATTCAAACGGATGGGATAAAAAAGAAGATGATGAAGGCGAAAAAATTAAGGAAGTAGAATGGCAGAGCTTATTTTTATGCACATGCAGCATGACTATTTTACCCTTTTTGCCGTTTTTTAATCAATAGTTTTTTAAGTATGCGTTGAACTTCTCCCACCTACACTGCGCTTAGAGGCGGAAGACTCCTGCGCCGTCACCTTTATGGAGGCGAAAATTAGCAGGCGATCTTCGCTGTTTTAGCGGTTAATCGCAACACTTCGCTGTGAGTATGGATACTTGCGCTCAAATTGGAAGATCGAAAGGATAAAAATGAAGCCAATTCCTCTCCCACTTCCTCCCTTTACTCGTTGAAGCGGAGTCTGCACAGCAATTCTGGTAAAAATAAACGGGGGCGACGATCATCCTTTCTCCCCCGCTCACAGTGCATTTACTTAATGACTAAGTTCGGCTTTTTCTTTAAGCTGTGCCGACCTTCAATAAAGCGAACCGTCCCCGATTTGGCCCGCATGACAACGGAATGGGTGAGACCGTATGCTCCTTTAAATTGCACACCGCGCAACAGTTCTCCGTCGGTTACACCAGTGGCGGCAAAAATCGCATCGTCCCCTTTGACTAAGTCTTCCATACGAAGCACTTTGTTGACGTCAATGCCCATTTTTTTGCATCGTTCCACTTCTGCATCATTTTGCGGCAATAGCTGGCCTTGAATTTCGCCACCGAGGCATTTCAAGGCGACCGCCGCCAATACCCCTTCTGGCGCCCCTCCAGAACCGAATAAAATATCGACACCCGTATGGTCAAATGCCGTGTTAATGGCAGCGGCGACATCGCCGTCATTAATCAGCTTGATGCGTGCCCCTGCTTCGCGCAGCTCAGCGATGAGCCGTTCGTGGCGAGGGCGATTTAATACGATGGCGACAACGTCTTCAATGTCTTTGTTTTTCGCTTTCGCCACCGCTTTTAAATTGTCGATGACCGGGGCCTCGATATCAATCATCCCTACTGCTTCCGGACCGACGGCAATTTTATTCATGTACATGTCAGGGGCATGCAGCAAATTGCCGTGATCAGCGACAGCGACGACGGCTAAGGCGTTCCATCCGCCGGATGCAACGATATTCGTTCCTTCGAGCGGATCAACGGCGACATCGACGCGCGGACCGTAACCGTTGCCAAGTTTTTCACCGATATATAGCATCGGCGCTTCATCCATTTCTCCTTCTCCGATCACTACGGTCCCCTTCATCGGAATTGTATCAAACACATCGCGCATCGCTGATGTGGCGGCATCATCTGCTTCGTTCTTTTTGCCGCGCCCCATCCATCTGGCGGCAGCGAGGGCGGCTGCTTCCGTGACACGGACAAGCTCCATCGATAAACTTCTTTCCATATGGACTTCTCCCCTTCCCTTTGTTGCCTGGATTTATGCGTTTTTGATCTGTTCGACTTCTTCGTCCGTCATTTTTTCCCGCCAAATTGTCGCCCCAATATTCGTCAACTTTTCGACAAGATTGCTGTAGCCGCGGTCAATATGCTCGACTCCGGCAATTTCTGTAAGTCCTTCTGCCATCAAGCCGGCAATGACCAGCGCCGCGCCTGCGCGCAAATCGCTCGCTTTTACTTTTGCCCCTTGCAGTTGAACGGGACCGGTGATGATAGCCGAACGGCCTTCGACTTTGATGTTGGCATTCATGCGGCGAAGCTCATCGACATGTTTAAAGCGGGCGCTATAAATCGTATCCGTAACAACGCTCGTGCCATGCGCTTTGCATAAAAGAGCGGTAAACGGCTGCTGTAAGTCCGTTGGAAAACCTGGATATACAAGCGTTTTCACATCAACGGCTTTTAATGACGGCACCCCTGCGACGAGAATTTGGTCATCGCTTGTTTCCACACGAACACCCATTTCGCGCAATTTTGCTGTCAACGATTCGACGTGCTGCGGAATGACGTTATCGACGATTACTTCTTTTCCCATCGCCGCAGCGGCAATCATATACGTGCCGGCCTCAATGCGGTCAGGAATAATGGAATGGTGGCAGCCCGATAATTTTTCGACGCCGTCGATGCGAATGACGTCCGTCCCGGCGCCTTTAATTTTGGCGCCCATATTGGACAGCAAAGTCGCCACATCAATAATTTCCGGTTCTTTTGCAGCGTTTTCAATAATCGTCCGACCTTTGGCGCGCACTGCCGCCAACATGATGTTGATCGTCGCTCCAACGCTGACAACATCCAAAAAAATACGGGCGCCGCGCAATTCTTCGGCACGCAAATAAATTGCGCCTTGCTCGTTTGTTACTTTCGCCCCCAACGCCTCAAAGCCTTTAATATGCTGGTCAATCGGGCGCGGACCTAAATGGCAGCCGCCCGGCAAGCCGACGACCGCTTTTTTGAAACGACCGAGCATCGCTCCCATTAAATAATACGAGGCGCGTAATTTTTTTACTTTTCCATTCGGCAGCGGCATCGGCACCATATTTGTCGGATCGATGACCGCCTCTTTGCCGTCAAAATGGAACGATCCGCCAATTTCTTCAATTAAGCTCCCTAAAATGCGCACATCAGAAATGTCCGGCAGTCCTTCGATCGTAACCGGTGAATCGGCGAGAATCGTCGCGGGAATCAAGGCGACGGCGCTGTTTTTCGCGCCGCTCACCTTAATGGTCCCCTGCAGCGGATCCCCGCCAATAATTTTGATTTTTTCCATTATAGTCTCCCTTCTTTGATGAGAAGTTGACTCTTAGTTTATTGATTGCCGTTCACTGCTGTTTTTGCCGGTTCCAGTCAGCCAAAAACTTTTCAATCCCTTGGTCTGTAAGCGGATGGTTAAACAATTGCATCAATACTTTGTACGGGACCGTCGCGATATGTGCTCCTCTTAGCGCTGCTTCTGTCACATGAAGCGGATGGCGAATCGATGCTGCGATAATTTCTGTGTCAATTCCGTGGATATTGAAAATGTCGGCGATCGTGGAAATCAGCTCGAAACCGTTATGACCAATATCGTCTAAACGGCCGAGAAACGGGGATACATACGTTGCTCCAGCACGTGCTGCTAACAGCGCTTGGTTGGCGGTGAACACTAATGTCACGTTCGTCTTAATGCCCTTTTCGCTAAATACTTTTACCGCTTTCAGCCCTTCCGGTGTCATTGGCACCTTGATCGTAATGTTTGGCGCAATTTTTGCCAATTCTTCGCCTTCTTCAATCATTCCTTTCGCATCGGTGGAAATGACTTCTGCGCTTACCGATCCCGATACAATGGACGTAATTTCGCGAAGGCGGTCATGAAACGAAACGTTTTCTTTGGCCACAAGGCTCGGGTTGGTCGTCACTCCGGCTAAAATGCCAAGCTCATTCGCCTTTTTAATTTCTTCCAAATTGGCTGTATCGATAAAAAACTTCATGGCGATATCCTCCTTTATCCTTGATGGGGCAAGAAAGAGAAACCGCAGTGACGTTACCCGTCAAGCGGTTTTTCTTTTTTGCTGGTTATTGTACTGCTTTTCCAGAAGAGCCAAATTCACGCATTTTCCCGATGACCGTCGCTTTAATTGCGTCGCGGCCTGGGCCGATAATTTTGCGCGGATCATATACTTTTTCGTCTTTCGCTAACAATTCGCGGACGACTTTTGTAAACGCGATTTGGTTTTCCGTATTGACGTTAATTTTTGAGGTGCCAAGGGAAATGGCGCGTTGAATTTGTTCGGTCGGGATGCCCGTACCGCCGTGCAGCACAAGCGGAATACCGGTTAAATCGCGAATTTGCTCCATTTCAGTGAACCCTAGCTTTGGCTCTCCTTTGTATGGACCGTGAACCGAACCTAAAGCAGGTGCTAAACAGTCAATGCCTGTCCGTTTGACTAATTCTTCACATTCTTTCGGATCCGCATAAATAATGCCTTCACCGACGACATCGTCTTCCTGCCCGCCGACCGTTCCTAGCTCCGCTTCTACCGATACGCCGCGCGCATGTGCGTATTCGACGACCTGCGAAGTGATTTTGACGTTTTCTTCAAACGGATGATGGGAGGCGTCAATCATAACGGAAGTAAAACCGGCGTCAATAGCTGCTTTACATTTTTCAAAGCTGGAACCATGGTCAAGGTGGATCGCCACTGGAACGGTAATATTCATATCTTCCATCAAGCCTTTAACCATATTGACGACTGTTTTAAAGCCGCTCATATAACGCGCTGCACCTTCAGACACGCCGAGAATGACCGGTGATTTTTCTTCTTCCGCCGCCGCTAAAATCGCCTGTGTCCATTCTAAGTTGTTAATGTTAAATTGGCCGACAGCGTATTTTTCGCGCAACGCTTTGTTCAACATTTCTGTCATTGATACTAAAGGCATTGCCAAATCCTCCTTATGTTCTAACGTCATCGCCTTTCCTAAACATAGCTATGCGCCATTCCAACAAGGGTATGTATGAAAGGCGTAAAATTGTCCTACGCTATAAGCATACCAACTTACAAAGAAAACAGCAACATTGTCACTTTAGACAAATTTATGACACTAAATGTTTCTTTACAGCCGTGCGCAAATCGTCAATATCAAACGGTTTGGCAAAATGCATAATCGCTCCTAATTCCTTTGTTTCCTGAATCATGTCAAGCTCCCCGTAAGCGGTCATAATAATGACTTTTATATCAGGATCAATTTCTTTTAACCGCTTTAGTATTTCAATGCCGTCCATGCCAGGTATTTTCATATCCAATAATACGAGATCAGGTCGGTGTTTGCGGACAATTTCGAGCGCCTGCATCCCGTTTGCCGCCTGGTATGTCGTATAGCCTTCCCGCTGAAACACTTCGTTTAATAAAATGCGGATTCCGTATTGATCATCGACAATCAAAATTTTTTTACTCATCTATTATGCACCTCAATTCATTTGTTTTTTTCTTCCACCTTAATAGTTTCGCATTTCCCTACTATATTTCCTGCCGATTTTTTCGCCATTTCGCCAAATTCCCATCCGTTCATTGTTTTTTGTATAATAGGCAACGAAGGGAGGACGAATAGTGAAAATTTTCGCGACACAAACAATCGGCTTTTTGCAAAAAATTGCCGCAGAAGAAGAGCTGGCGCTCGAAGACGGAGCGCGTCTGCTCGCACAGGCAGTGATCGGCGACGGCCGCATTTTGCTTCACGGTTTTCATGAAATGGAAGCGGTCGTGATTGAAGCGCTTTACGGACCGGATCCGCTGCCAAAAGCAGCCCGGTTAATGGAAAACGGCCGCCTGCGCGATGATATTGATGAAACGGACCGCGTTTTATTGATTGCGCGATTTTCCAATGATAAAGACGCCATCAGCCTTGCCGAACGCTTAAAAGAACAAGGTCTTGAAATTGCCGCTATTTCCGCTGTTGTCAAAGACGAGCAACCATCACTAGTTGACATTGTCGATGTCCATATCGATAGTAAATTGCTGAAACCGGTCATTCCGAAAGACGATGGCAGCCGCATCGGCATGCCGACGGTGATTACGGCTTCGTTTGCCTACTATTGCCTGCTGCTTACGATGGATGACATCTTAGAAGAATACGCACAGTAAACAAGCAGGACTATCTCGCCGTATGCAAGATAGTCCTGTTTTGCTTTGCGTCGTTATTGTTTTAGTGACGCTTTAACGAATTCGCGGAACAGTGGCTGCGGTCTTGTCGGACGCGATGTAAATTCCGGATGGAATTGGGCGGCGACAAACCATGGGTGGTCTTTTAGTTCAATAATTTCAACAAGCCGGCCGTCCGGGCTTGTCCCGGAAAAGACGAAGCCGTGCTGCTCCATCATTTGCCGGTAATGATTGTTGAACTCATAACGGTGGCGATGGCGTTCATAAATCACTTCATCCTGATACGCTTCATAAGCAAGCGTTCCTTCTTGAAGCTTGCAAGGATACAGACCGAGACGCAGCGTGCCGCCTAAATCTTCGATATCCTTTTGTTCCGGCAGCAAATCGATGATCGGATGCGGCGTATTCGGGTCAAATTCCGCGGAATGCGCCTCTTTTAGCCCGACGACATTGCGGGCAAATTCAATGGAAGCAAGCTGCATGCCGAGGCAAATGCCAAGGAACGGCACCTTTTGTTCACGCGCATAGCGGATTGCTTCAATTTTCCCTTCAATGCCGCGGTCGCCAAACCCCCCCGGCACAAGAATGCCGTCCGCATCGCCTAACAATTCGGCGACATTTTCCCGACTGACATGTTCAGAGTTAATCCATTTAATATCGATATCGGTGTCAAACGCGTATCCGGCATGGCGCAGCGCTTCGACGACGGAAATGTAGGCGTCTTGCAGTTCGACATATTTTCCGACCAGCGCAATTTTCGTTGTCCGCGACAAATTGCGCACTTTTTCCACCAGCGCCTTCCATTCCGTCATGTCCGCTTCCTTGCAGTTTAATTTCAAATGGTCGCAAACGATTTGGTCGAGTTTTTGCTCCTGAAGCATCAGCGGAACCGCGTATAACGTATCGGCGTCGCGCGCTTCAATGACTGCCTTCGGATCAATATCGCAAAATAGCGCGATTTTCTCTTTCATTTCTTGCGGCATTGGCATTTCCGTGCGGACGACGATGACGTTTGGCTGAATGCCGAGGCTGCGCAATTCTTTGACACTATGCTGCGTCGGTTTTGTTTTCATTTCGCCAGCCGCTTTAATATACGGAACGAGTGTGCAATGAATGTACATCACGTTTTCGCGGCCAACATCGCTTTTTATTTGGCGGATCGCTTCTAAAAACGGCAACGACTCGATATCGCCGACCGTGCCGCCGATTTCTGTAATGACGACATCGGCGTTTGTTTCGCGGCCGGCGCGGAAGACCCGTTCTTTAATTTCATTCGTGATGTGTGGAATGACTTGCACCGTTCCGCCCAAGTAGTCGCCGCGGCGCTCTTTTCTGATTACAGCGGAATAAATTTTTCCGGTCGTGACGTTGCTGTATTTGTTTAAGTTGATATCGATAAAACGTTCGTAGTGGCCTAAATCAAGGTCTGTTTCCGCACCGTCGTCCGTCACAAACACCTCACCGTGCTGATACGGACTCATCGTTCCCGGATCGACATTAATGTACGGGTCAAACTTTTGGATCGTGACATTTAATCCTCGGTTTTTTAACAGCCGGCCTAACGATGCCGCCGTAATCCCTTTTCCTAACGAGGATACGACACCGCCAGTCACAAAAATATATTTTGTCATCTTGTCTTCCCCCTTGCCAAATTGCATGTAGCAGTTTCAGTGTGTGCCAATAACACAAATAAAAAACGCTCCGCTTACAATATGTAAGGGAGCGATATAGTTTTTCCTGTTTTTAAGAGCCCAAATAAAATTCTATCTAGTTCTATTGGCAAAGTCAAGAGAATATTATTCGTCTTCTTTAGGGTCATCGATCTCGAGCTCTTCGTCCAGCTCATCATCTCCTAAGCCGAACTCATCGTTGTCAAGAATTTCATCGTCAAACTCGACATCATCGTCGAGATCGAATTCGTCGTCCTCAAGAAGCTCATCTTCATCCAAATCAAGATCGTCCTCGTCATATTCGTCGAGATCATCGTAATCGATATCTTCTTCATCAAGAAGATCATCGTAATCATCATACTCATCATCAAGCGCTTTTTTCTTCTTCGGCTTCGTCACCATGACCGTTTCGTCTTCCGTTTGATCAAACGGATACCAAGTACGCAGCCCCCAGACATTTTCCCCGACGCAAATAAAACGCCCGTCGATATTTAAATCTGTATAGTACTGAGCAAGCCGCTGTTTTACTTCCTGCTCCGATAAACCAATTAGCGCAGCAACTTCGTCTACAAGCTGTTGGAACGATAACGCTTCCCTTTTTTCTGACAAAATGAGACTAGCGAGTTCCACAAATGACATTTCCCGCAATTCCTCTTGAGAGTATTGCTGCAGACTCAAATTCGGCACTCCCCTTCTACGTAATAAACTAACGAATGAATGCGAGTTGAATACATACCATTCATTATAAACAAATTCTTGCTGTTTATGCTACCTATTTGCAGAAAAAAAATGCACATTTCTAGCTTTGATGTTTGATAGGGTACGGACCATTGCCCTCACCTACATTTCCCGCGGCCATTTCTCGTTTTATGGCACGAAAAAAGGAAATCGGCAAGCGATTTCCTTTTCCGCATTTACATGTTGCGGCGGTATTGCCCGCCCACTTCATAAAGGGCGCGTGTAATTTGTCCAAGGCTGGCGACTTTCACTGTTTCCATTAACTCTTCGAAAATATTGCCGCCGCTTACCGCCACCTGCTTAAGACGCTCTAGCGCCGCCTCCACCTTATCTTTATTTCTCTCTTGGAATTCACGCAAGTTTTTAATTTGCAATTCTTTTTCTTCATATGTTGCACGCGCGAGCTGGATGTTGTTTAATTCCTCTTCCGACGGCGGATTCGGATTGAGGAACGTATTGACGCCGATGATCGGAAGCTCGCCGCTGTGTTTTTTCGTCTCGTAATACATCGATTCTTCTTGGATTTTTCCACGCTGATATTGCATTTCCATTGCGCCGAGCACGCCGCCGCGGTCGTTGAGGCGCTCAAATTCCTGCAATACCGCTTCTTCTACTAAATCGGTCAGCTCTTCAATAATGAACGAGCCTTGAAGCGGATTTTCATTTTTCGCCAGACCAAACTCCTTCGTGATGATGAGCTGGATCGCCATCGCCCGACGGACCGACTCCTCGGTCGGTGTGGTGATCGCTTCGTCATAGGCGTTCGTATGGAGCGAGTTGCAGTTATCGTAAATCGCCATTAACGCCTGCAGCGTCGTGCGGATATCGTTAAAATCGATTTCCTGCGCATGGAGCGAACGGCCGGATGTTTGAATATGGTATTTTAGCTTTTGGCTCCGTTCGTTTGCCCCGTATTTTTCGCGCATGACGATCGCCCAAATGCGGCGCGCCACACGGCCGATCACCGAATATTCCGGATCTAGACCATTGCTGAAGAAGAAGGAAAGGTTTGGCGCGAAATCATCGATTTTCATGCCGCGGCTTAAATAATATTCGACGTACGTAAAGCCGTTGGCGAGCGTAAACGCCAACTGGGTAATCGGATTGGCGCCCGCTTCGGCGATATGGTAGCCCGAGATGGATACCGAATAATAGTTGCGCACTTTATGTTTAATAAAATATTCTTGAATGTCGCCCATCATTTTCAAGGCGAAATCGGTCGAGAAAATACACGTATTTTGCCCTTGGTCTTCTTTTAAAATATCAGCTTGGACTGTGCCGCGCACCGTTTGCAGCGTATACGCTTTTACTTCTTCGTATTCTTCTTCCGTCAGCGGACGGCCTAGCTCTTTTTCCCGCTTTTCGACTTGCTGGTCGATCGCCGTGTTCATAAACATCGCTAAAATAATCGGCGCCGGACCGTTGATCGTCATCGATACCGATGTCAGCGGATCACACAAATCAAAGCCTTTATACAGCTTTTTCATATCATCGAGCGTACAGACGCTGACGCCGCTTTCGCCAACTTTACCAAAGATATCCGGACGGTAATCCGGGTCTTGGCCATACAGCGTAACCGAATCGAACGCGGTGCTTAACCGCTTTGCTTTATCTTCTTTGCAGAGATAGTGGAAGCGGCGATTCGTCCGCTCCGGCGTGCCTTCGCCGGCAAACTGCCGTTTCGGATCTTCGCCTTGCCGCTTAAACGGAAAGACGCCGGCTGTATATGGGAACGAGCCTGGGACGTTTTCTTTGTATACCCAGCGCAAAATTTCGCCGTAATCTTTAAATTTCGGCAATGCTACTTTCGGAATATCGAGTCCCGACAAGCTTTTTGTCGTTAAGTCGGTAACAATTTCCTTATCGCGCACTTTGGTCACAAACTGTTTTCCCGCATATTTCGCTTTCAAATCTTCCCATGACGCAAGAATCCGTTTCGATTCCGGCGTGAGTTCGTTTTCATAATGCTGCTTGAGCGCCTCGAGCGCCGCGATCATTTCTTCGCTTTCGCCGCGTTCTTTTGCCGCTTCGATCGCCCCTTCAATTTGGAAAAGACGGCGCGCGAGTTCGGACTGTTGTTCGACGCGCTTATGATAGTTGCGGACCGTTTCCGTAATTTCCCGCAAGTAATGGCGCCGCTCACTTGGAATGATGACGTTATGCTTTTCGACGTTCGCTACCGTTTTCAAGTTCGTTTTCCAGTTCGTTCCCGCTTTTTGATTGATCAGGTCGACCAGTGCGACAAACAGCGTGTTCGTTCCCGGATCGTTAAATTGGCTGGCGATCGTGCCGTAGACCGGCATTTCCGAAAGATCTTTATCAAATAGCTGGTGGCTGCGCTGATATTGTTTTTGCACTTGGCGTTTCGCATCTTCCGACCCTTTGCGCTCAAATTTGTTGATGACGATTAAATCGGCGTAGTCAATCATATCGATTTTCTCAAGCTGCGTCGGCGCGCCGAATTCGCTCGTCATGACATACATCGAAATATCGCATATTTCCGTAATCGCAGCATCGCCTTGGCCGATTCCGCTCGTTTCGACGATAATTAAATCAAAACCTGCCGCTTTGACAACAGAAATGGCATCGCGAATCGCAAGCGACAGCTCCGAGCGGGAATTGCGCGTCGCTAGGCTGCGCATATAGACGCGCGGCGAGTTGATGGCATTCATGCGGATGCGGTCACCAAGCAAAGCGCCGCCCGTTTTTTGTTTCGTCGGATCAATCGATAAAATCGCGATTTTGATATCTGGAATTTCGTTTAAGAAACGGCGCACTAACTCATCGGTCAGCGAGCTTTTCCCTGCTCCGCCCGTGCCGGTAATGCCGAGAACCGGCACCGCTTTGGCCATCGTTTTCACCTTTTCTAGCGCCGCCTCCGCCGTTGCCGCCGCTTCGCTTGAAACATCGACGCGGCTTTCGCATAACGTAATTAAACGCGCGATCGCTTGGACATCTCCATTTGGGAGCCGTTCTAATTCGTCAGTGATTTCGGTAACGGTCGGAAAATCGCATTCTTCGAGCATAATGTTAATCATGCCTTGCAGCCCAAAACGGCGGCCGTCTTCCGGCGAAAAGATGCGGGCGATGCCGTATTCATGCAGCTCCTTGATTTCGCGCGGAATAATGACGCCGCCTCCGCCGCCGTAAATGCGGATATGGGAAGCGCCGCGCTCTTGCAGCAGGTCGTACATATATTTAAAAAATTCCATATGCCCGCCTTGATAAGAGGAGACAGCAATTCCTTGCACATCCTCCTGGATCGCGGCATTGACAATTTCATCTACGGAACGGTTGTGCCCTAAATGAATGACTTCCGCGCCGCTCGCCTGCAAAATGCGGCGCATGATGTTAATCGACGCGTCATGGCCGTCAAATAAGCTTGACGCCGTCACAAACCGCACGTGATGTTTCGGACGATAAATATGTGCCATCCTTTCCTCCCCCTTTAATCATGATGACCGTTTCTTCATAATCCCCTTTAGCAGCAATTCCGTCTGCAGTTCAATATATTCATCAAGCGTATATAGTCTTTTCAGCGCCCAGCGGCGAAACGCCCACATTTGTCCCAGCACGAAAATGTCGTGAGCGAACAGTTTGATTTCTTCCTCCGTCAGCTGAAATACGCCGTTGTTGACGCATGTCTGCAAAATGTTTTCAAACATGCCGACCATTTGGATTTCTTTGTTGAGCACGTATGGCAGCGATTCTTTGCTGAGCGATTTTACTTCCTGGTACATAACGAGCACTTCATCTTGCAAATCGTCGATGACTTTGAAATAGCGGGCGATCGCTAACTTAAAGCTTTCGATCGTGCCATGGTGGGTGTCGATATCTTTTTCCATCCGTTCGCGCACTTCATCATAAATGCGGTCGCAAACAAGATAGAGGATATCTTCTTTCTTGCGAATGTATTCATAGAGCGTGCCGATGCTAAATCCGGAAGCTTTAGCGATTTCCCTTGTTGTCGTCTGGTGAAATCCTTTTTGTTTAAACAGGGAAATCGCTCCTTTAATCATTTGGTTGCGGCGTTTTTTAACAAGTTTTTCATCTTTGACGGATGCGATCACTTCCCGTTTTTTCATCTTGACCACCTGCAATGGCGCGGATGCTTATCGAGTAAGCATCCGCGAAATAACAAGGCGTTGAATTTCTTGCGTTCCTTCGTAAATTTGCGTAATTTTCGCATCGCGCATAAACCGTTCAACCGGGTAGTCTTTCGTATAGCCGTTGCCGCCGAAAATTTGCACGGCATCGACCGTTACTTTCATCGCCGTATCGCCGGCAAATAGCTTCGCCATCGCCGATGCTTTGCCATATGGCAGGCCGTTGGATTCAAGCCATGCTGCCTGATACGTCAGCAGGCGCGCCGCTTCAATCGCCGTTGCCATGTCGGCCAATTTAAAGGCAACGCCTTGCTGCTCGGCGATCGGTTTGCCAAATTGCACCCGTTGTTTGGCGTATTCAACCGCTGCGTCCAACGCTCCTTGGGCAATGCCGACCGCTTGCGCCGCAATGCCGTTGCGGCCGCCGTCAAGCGTCATCATCGCGATTTTAAAGCCTTCCCCTTCTTGGCCGAGCAAGTTTTCTTTCGGAATGCGGCAGTCTTCAAAAATGAGCTCAGTTGTCGGCGAGGAACGAATGCCGAGCTTTTTCTCTTTTTTGCCGATCGAAAATCCCGGCGTACCTTTTTCAACAATAAACGCGCTGATGCCTTTATGGCGTTTTTCCGGATCAGTAACAGCAAAGACGACATAAATTTCCGCTTCGCCGCCGTTGGTAATCCATACTTTTGAACCGTTTAGTACATAGTAGTCGCCTTCGCGCACCGCCCTCGTTTTCATCGAGGCCACATCCGAACCGGCGCCCGGCTCGGAAAGGCCGTACGCGCCGAGTTTTTCCCCTGTCGCAAGGGCGCGCAAGTATTTTTGCTTTTGTTCTTCCGTACCGAATTTGTAGATCGGCCAGCTGGCCAGGGAAATATGCGCCGATAGCGTGACCCCAGTAGAAGCGCATACTTTTGACAATTCTTCCACCGCAATGACATATGCCAAATAGTCGCTGCCGATGCCGCCGTACTCTTCCGGCCATGGAATTCCGGTCAAGCCTAATTCAGCCATTTTATTAAAAATTTCGCGGTCAAACCGTTCTTCTTCATCTCGTTCCGCCGCTGTCGGCGCCACTTCCTTTTCGGCAAACTCGCGCACCATTTTTCGTATCATTTCATGTTCTTCGCTTAATTGAAAATTCATAATCCCGATCCCCCATTTATAAATGCTGATGGTTATGTTGCCTTACTTTTTCGTTAAGTATTTGCTAATGACCAAACGTTGAATTTCGCTTGTTCCTTCGTAAATTTCACAAATTTTTGCATCGCGGAACAACCGTTCGACGGGATAATCTTTCGTATAGCCGTTGCCGCCGAAGATTTGCACCGCTTCGATCGCGTTTTCCATCGCCGTTCTTGAAGCGAACAATTTTGCCATCGACGCTTCTTTTCCACATGGCAGGCCTTGCGCCCGCAAAAATGCCGCGCGATAGACAAGCAGTTTCGCCGCTTCGACCGCAGTCGCCATATCAGCGAGCTTAAAAGCGACACCTTGCTGCTCGGCGATCGGCTTGCCAAACTGGATGCGTTCTTTCGCATAAGCGGTCGCATGTTCTAACGCCGCTTCGGCAATGCCAAGCGCCTGCGCGGCGATGCCGATGCGTCCAACATCGAGGTTTGCCATCGCGATTTTAAAGCCTTGACCTTCCTCGCCAAGCAAGTTTTCCGCCGGCACTTTCGCGTCTTCCAGCGTAATTTGTACCGTCCGTGAACCGTGCAGCCCCATTTTTTTCTCATCTTTGCCGATGATAAATCCTGGCGTATCTTTTTCAACGATAAAAGCAGAAATGCCGCGGCTGCCTTTTTCATTCGGGGCGGTGCGGGCAAAGACGATATACGTATCCGCCTCGCCTCCGTTGGTGATGAAAATTTTCGAACCGTTTAAAAGGTAGTAGTCGCCTTGGCGGACCGCTTTTGTTTTTAAGCTTTTCGCATCGGAGCCGGCACCCGGTTCGGTGAGGCAAAACGCCCCTAGGTACTCGCCGCTGGCCAGCTTCGGCACATATTTTTTCTTTTGCTCCTCCGTTCCGAAGTATAAAATCGGATTGGTGCCGACCGACGTATGCACCGATAAAATGACGCCGACCGTCGCGCTTACTTTCGAAATTTCATGGATGGCGATAATGTAGGAAACAAAGTCCATCCCGGCACCGCCGTACTCTTCCGGAACGGTAATGCCCATCAGCCCGAGCTCGGCCATTTTGTTTAAAATCGGGCGCGGAAATTCGCCTTGCTCCATGCGTTCCACAAATGGCGCGATTTCCGTTTGCGCGAACTCGCGCACCATGTTCCGCATCATTTCTTGCTCTTCCGTAAAGTGTAAATTCATGTATGCCACCTTCTTTGCTGATTACTCGTATGTGTAAAATCCTCTGCCTGTTTTGCGGCCGAGCCAGCCGGCTTTCACGTATTTGCGCAATAATGGGCATGGACGGTATTTATCATCGCCAAACCCTTCATGAAGCGTTTCCATAATGTACAGACACGTATCCAAACCGATGAAATCAGCTAATGTCAGCGGCCCCATCGGATGGTTCATGCCAAGCTTCATCACTTCGTCGATCGCTTCTTTTGTCGCAACTCCTTCATATAACGCATAAATCGCTTCGTTGATCATCGGCATCAAGACGCGGTTGGAGATAAAGCCCGGAAAGTCGTTGACTTCGACTGGTACTTTATTCAACTTGCGCGTAATCGCTTCAATCGTCTCATACACCTCATCCGCCGTCGCCAGCCCGCGGATAATTTCGACTAGCTTCATGACCGGAACCGGATTCATAAAATGCATGCCGATCACTTTTTCTGGGCGTTTCGTCGCCGCTGCGATTTCCGTAATTGGCAGCGAAGACGTGTTTGTCGCCAAAATCGTATGCGGCGGAGCGATTTGATCGAGTTCGGCAAACAATTTTGTTTTCACATCCATGTTTTCAACGACCGCTTCAATGACTAAATCGGCTTTCGCCGCGTTTTGCAAATCATTGGAAGGAGTGAGGCGCCCTAGTGTCGCCGCTTTTTCCTCTTCCGTCATTTTTCCTTTTTCCACTTGGCGCGACAATAATTTTTCGATATTCGCCAATCCTTTGTCGATTTGTTGTTGGCTAATATCATGTAGGAAAACGTCGTATCCTGCCATTGCACACACTTGCGCAATACCGGAACCCATTTGTCCGGCACCGATGACCATAATCGTTTTTACATCCATCGTCTTCACATCCCCTGTCTTTCGTTGTTTCTGTTTATTTGATGCGAATATCGTGACAAGCACTTCCGCAGGCGAAAAACATTTGCCCGTCGCGGTTAGGCAGCTCGTCTCCGCTTTTCTTTTTGTCTAGCTCGGCTCGCAACCGCTCAGGGTCAAATAACCTTCGCCTTCGGGGTGACAAGCACCCCTGCGGGTGAAGAACATTTGGCTTCGAAGGCTAATCGCGCCGCCTCCGCTTTTCTATACTTGTACCATGATGGCGTCGCCTTGGCCGCCGCCGCTGCAAATTGCGGCAATGCCGATGCCGCCGCCGCGGCGTTTCAATTCGTGGATCAGGGTAATGATAATGCGCGCGCCGCTGGCGCCGATTGGATGGCCTAAAGCGACCGCTCCGCCATTGACATTGACTTTTTCCGGATCAATGCCCGCGATTTGGATGCTCGCAAGCGCTACGGCGGCAAACGCTTCATTAATTTCAAATAAATCAATGTCAGCGACTGTTTTCCCCGTTTTGCGCAGCAATTCGTTAATGACAAGCCCCGGCGTTTTCGGAAAATCTTTTGCCTCCACGGCAATCGCCGTATGCGCCAAAATTGTCGCAAGCGGTTGAATTCCTTCGCGGGCGGCGCGCTCTTCGCTCATCAGGACAAGCGCGGCGGCTCCGTCATTGACGCCTGGAGCGTTTCCGGCTGTCACCGTTCCTTGCGGGTCAAAAACTGGCGGAAGTTTGGCCAGCTTTTCAAGCGACGTATCTTTTCTTGGCGATTCATCGTGCGCGACAAGTATCGGTTCGCCTTTTCGCTGCGGCACTGCGACCGGTACGATTTCTTCGGCTAATAATCCCGCTTCCATCGCGGCGATTGCCCGCTGATGGCTGCGATACGCCCATTTGTCTTGTTCCTCGCGGGAAATGCCTAATTCTTTCGCTGTTTCACCGCCGTAAACTCCCATATGCACCCCGGTGAAACTACATGTCAGTCCGTCATACACCATTAAATCTTTGACGGCACCGTCGCCCATCCGCAGTCCCCAACGCGCTTTCGGCAATATATACGGAGCGTTGCTCATCGATTCCATACCGCCGGCGACAACTACTTCCGCTTCGCCAAGGCGGATGATTTGGTCGCCAAGCGTTACCGCCCGCATGCCGGAAGCGCATACTTTATTAATCGTTTCCGTGCGCGCTTCCCACGGAATGCCGGCATGGCGCATCGCTTGGCGGGATGGAAGCTGCCCTTGTCCGCCTTGCAGGACGGTCCCTAAAATGACTTGATCGACTTGTTCTCCGCTAATGTTGGCGCGCGCCAGCGCTTCTTTCACCGCGATGCCGCCAAGTTCAGCAGCCGTCAGCGGCTGCAAGGCGCCGCCAAATTTGCCAAACGGTGTCCGTACACCGCTTACAATCACCGTTTTTCCCATAAAACCTCTCCCCCTTTGTGATCTTCCTACGATAAAGAAAGCGATTACAACAATACAGACTGAACGCTCGCTCGATAATGATGGTAAAGAGAAGGTGTACACGAACGCACACCCTCTTTATCTATTATACTAATTATTTTAAAAAATAGGAATTATATATTCAATTTTTTTAACATGCTTACCGAGAAATCTCCCACCTCTAAACGGAGTGTAGGTGGAAGAGGTTCATAAGACAGCTTCTTTCTCTTCGCCAAAGACCGATTTCGCCAGCAATTCTGCCACATCGTAAGTGAAGACTTTGTCCTCGACTTCCTTTGCTTTTGTGCCGTCCGTGAGCATCGTCAAGCAGTACGGACAGCCGGAGCTGATGACCGTTGGGTTGACGGCAAGCGCCTGCTCAGTGCGGGCTACGTTGATGCGGTTGCCGGTCGTTTCTTCCATCCACATTAAGCCGCCGCCGGCGCCGCAACACATACCGCGTTCGCGGTTGCGCTCCATTTCGACGAGCTCGACGCCCGGAATTGCCTGCAAAATTTTGCGAGGCGCGTCATACACGTCGTTGTAGCGTCCTAAATAACAGGAATCGTGGAACGTCACTCGTTCTTTTACTTCATATTTCGGCACTAATCGGCCTTCGTCAATCAGCTTCGCAAGCAGCTCGGTATGATGGTATACTTCCGCTTCAAAGCCGAAATCCGGATATTCGTTTTTAAACGTGTTGTACGCGTGCGGGTCGATCGTCACAATCTTTTTCACGCCCGCTTTTTCAAATTCCGCGATATTGTTGGCTGCGAGTTCCTGGAATAAAAACTCGTTTCCTAAGCGGCGCGGCGTATCGCCCGAGTTTTTCTCTTTATTTCCTAAAATCGCAAACTTCACGCCTGCTTCATTTAACAATTTCGCAAATGCCAAGGCGATTTTTTGGCTGCGGTTGTCAAACGAGCCCATCGAGCCGACCCAGAACAAATACTCGAACTCTTCGCCGGCTTTTTTCGTTTCTTTGACTGTCGGAACATGCACATCATCGCGAAGCTCGCGCCAGTTTTCTTTCTCTTTGCGGTTCAATCCCCATGGATTTCCTTGGCGCTCAATGTTGGTCATCGCCCGCTGGGCATCCGGGTTCATTCTTCCTTCCGTCAGCACAAGATAGCGGCGCAAGTCGATAATTTTGTCGACGTGCTCATTCATGACCGGACATTGGTCTTCACAGTTGCGGCATGTCGTACAGGCCCAAATTTCCTCTTCCGTAATGACGTCGCCGATCAGGCTTGGCATCTCCAGCGCCGCCGCTTGTTCCTGCACGCCTTGCGCGGCAACCGCTAATTGGTTGCCTCTCGTGTTTTTAAAGGCAAACGTCGGCACCCATGGAGCGCGGGACGTAACAGCCGCCCCTTTTTCGGTCAGGTGGTCGCGCAGTTTTAAAATTAAATCCATTGGCGACAGCATTTTCCCGGTTCCAGTAGCCGGACACATGCTCGTGCATCGTCCGCACTCCACACAGGCATATAAATCGATGAGCTGCTTTTGCGTAAAATCTTCAATTTTCCCGACGCCAAACGATTCCTGCGTTTCATCTTCAAAGTTGATTTTCGATAATTTCGGCCGCGACAGACGGCTGAAAAACACGTTAATCGGCGCAGCAATCAAATGAGCGTGCTTCGACTGCGGTACGTATACTAAGAAAGTAAGCAAAATCAACAAATGGATCCACCAGGCGATAAAGAACAAGACAGCAGCGCCGGTTTCTCCAACCCAATGGAACGCGCTGGCGATGAACGATGCGACCGGTTCGCTCCACGAGGCTTCCTCACCGTGCCAAATCATGGCCATTCCGTTGCCAAACAAAACAGAAAGCATTAGCCCGCCGATAAAAATGAGCACTAAACCAGCTTTAAAATCCCGTTTTAAACGAACCAGCTTTTCAATATAACGACGGTAAAACGCAGCAAATACGGCAATCAAAATAAGCAAGGTGACAATTTCCTGGAAAAATGTAAAGCCTGGATAAAGCGGCCCTAGCGGCAGATGCGCCCCAGGAACGAGACCTTTGATGATAAAGTCAATCGCTCCGAATTGGACAAGGATAAATCCGTAGAAAAAGACAACGTGAATGATGCCGCTTTTTTTGTCTTTCAGCAGCTTTTTCTGACCAAAAACATTGACCCAGATTTTTTGCAGACGCTCTTTTACTTTTTCATCAAATTCCACTTTTTTGCCGAGCTTAATGTATATCGCCCGCGTTTTCACCACATAGGCAAACAAGTAGACAGCGTAAGCGGTTACAAACAAAAACGCAAGAAAGTTGATCACCAATAGTGGATTCATGCCTCTCTCCCCTTCCCCCTCTAAGATGAAATAACAATAAAAAATATTGACAACAAAATAAATTTTCAGAATTAAGTTCTTGCGTCTATTTTACACAATGAATGAGCATTCAGTCAATAATGTTTTTACATGTTGTCCTGCTATTTTTTGCGTATCCGGGTACATTAATAATTAACGATGTGATCAGGAGGGGAAGAAATGCTTGTATTTTTCGTTATTGTTATTATATTAGCGCTAATATATCTTGATGACAAGCTCGGAAGGATCGTTTTCCAAAACAAAAACAAAAAAATTGTATATCCGCGGCGGCAAAGCGACATTTCTTTTTTCATCAACGGAACGCATCTTTTTTCCGATTATTTTGCGGAGATTCGCCAGGCCAAACACCATATCCACATTTTGTTTTACATCATTAAGAATGATGAGACGAGCCAGCCGTTTTTTCAATTGCTAAAACAAAAAGCAAAGGAAGGGGTTCAGATTCGCATTCTCGTCGATTGGGTCGGAAGCTTCGGATTGCCGAAATCGCTGATTCGCTCATTAAAAGCAAGCGGCATCGAATTTGCCTACACATATAAACCGCGCTTTCCGTTTTTCTTCTATTGGTTAAATCGGCGTAATCATCGAAAAATTACCGTGATCGACGGAAAAATCGGGTACATCGGCGGCTTTAATATCGGCAGAGAATATGTTGGAAAAGATCCAAATTTCGGGGAATGGCGTGACTACCATTTAAAAATTACCGGCGAAGGGGTTCATGATTTGCAAACGCAGTTTTTGCGCGACTGGGAAGAAGCGACCAATACAGCACTCGACAAATCTGAATATTTTCCTTCTCTTCAAGCAGGTGCAATCGCTCATCAATTATTTGCCAAGGATGGCCATGCGCTCGAGCAGCAACTCATTGATGTCATCGATCAAGCCAAAAAAGAAATTATCATCGGCAGCCCCTATTTTATTCCTAGCCGTTCCGTAATGAACGCGCTGCTCGATGCACTTCGGCGCGGCGTCAACGTGACCGTTCTTGTCCCATTAAAAGCGGATCACCTATTTGTAAAAGAGGCTGCCTATCCTTATTTTTACCGCCTGTTAAAAGCCGGAGCGCGCATTTATCGCTTTTATCAAGGCTTTTATCATGCGAAAACGATCGTGATCGATGAGCAATGGTGCGATATCGGCACCGCCAATTTTGACAAAAGAAGCTTATTTTTTAACAGCGAGATTAATTGTTACATTTTTGACCGCGGTTTTATCCGCGAAGTAAAGAAAGCGATCGAACGCGATTTAGCCCGTTCCGAGCAGATGACGCTTGATTTTTGGAAAAAACGCACGTTATGGGAACGCGGCAAAGAGTCGATATCGACTCTTCTTTCTGCTTGGCTATAAAAGCCATGTTAGGGAATCCTCCCTTAACATGGCTTCATTTCCAAAAGTAACTAATCCATTCGAATATTTTCATCCCTAAGTATACCCCGACGATCCCGGCAATGCCGGCTAAAGCTGGCGGGGCAGGAATCGGCAAACGGAACAGCGTAAATAAAAAGCCGACCACCATCCCAGTCAACAACGATAAAGTCACTTCTTTCATTTCCATTTCCTCCATGTATTTTTTTCATTACTATGCCCATAAAAAGAGGGGGGAACTCCCCCTCGTTCGAGCATTTATTGTAAAACGTCTTTCCTCTTTTTTGATATTTCCTAAACAAAATGGCTGGAAAATCCGCCTCAAGCTGTTATTTCTTACATTTTTTCCGGCGCCGATACACCGATGAGCGCCAGCGCGTTTTGCAGCGTAATTTGCACGGCTTTCATGAGCGCTAAACGCGCCCGGCTTTTTTCCATGTTTTCCGGATCTAACACTTTTTCCGCATTGTAAAAGCTGTGCAGTGCCGACGCCAGCTCAAACACATAGCCGGTCACGCGGTGCGGCATCCGCTTCACAGCCGCTTCCGCCACCACACTTGGGAACTCGCCAAGCTTTTTCAACAGCTCGATTTCTTTTTCCGTTTCGATATAATCGAGCTGCAAATCTCCTTCATAAGACAAGTTTTGCTCCTCGCCTTGGCGGAGAATGCTTGAGACGCGGGCATGCGCATATTGCACATAGTACACCGGGTTTTCATTCGACTGCGAGACGGCAAGGTCCATATCAAAATCCAAATGCGTGTCGCTCGAGCGCATCGCAAAGAAGTAGCGGACTGCATCCAAGCCGACCTCTTCCATTAATTCGCGCATCGTCACCGCTTTGCCGGTGCGCTTGCTCATTTTGACCCGTTCGCCGTTTTGATACAAGTTAACTAATTGAATGATTTCCACTTCCAACACGTCCGGGTCATAGCCGAGCGCCGCAATCGCCGCTTTCATCCGCGGAATATAGCCGTGATGGTCCGCGCCCCAAATGTTAATGATTTTCGCAAATCCGCGGCGCAGCTTATCCTGATGATAGGCGATGTCCGGCAGCAAATACGTATACGTGCCGTCTTTTTTGATTAACACGCGGTCTTTGTCATCGCCAAACGCCGTCGAGCGGAACCATGTCGCCCCGTCTTTTTCGTAAATATAGCCGCGTTCGCGCAGCACCGCCAACGCTTCGTCAATTTTTCCGCTTGTATATAAAGATGTTTCCGAATACCAAACATCGAACGAGACGCGGAAATCGGCCAAATCTTTTTTAATCTTTTCTAATTCATAGTTGAGTCCGTACTCACGGAAAAAGGCGAGCCGCTCTTGCTCATCGATATGGACAAATTTGTCGCCGTGCTTCTCGGCCAACTTTTTGCCGATTTCGACAATATCTTCGCCGTAATAACCGTCTTCCGGCATGGCTTTCTCGATGCCGAGCGCCTGGAAGTAACGGGCTTCGACTGATTTGGCCAGGTTGTAAATTTGATTGCCGGCATCATTAATATAATATTCGCGCGTCACATCAAATCCGGCTTTTTCTAAAATATTGCATAGCGAATCGCCGACCGCGGCGCCGCGGGCATGGCCTAAATGCAAATCGCCGGTTGGGTTGGCGGAAACAAACTCGACTTGCACTTTTTGCCCATTTCCGACATTCGTCTCCCCGTAAGCTTTTCCCGCTTGGATGATCGTTGGAATCAGCTCCGTTAAATAGCGGTTGTCCATATAAAAGTTAATAAACCCCGGGCCGGCAATGTCGATTTTGGCAATGGACGCTTTTGTCCGGTCAAAGTGCTGCACGATTTCTTCCGCAATCGCCCGCGGCGGTTTTTTCGCAATGCGGGCCAGCTGCATCGCCATATTCGTCGAATAGTCGCCGTGCGCTTTTTCTCTCGGCACTTCTAAAATCACATCCGGCATTTCTTCTGTTTTCGCAAGTCCGGCGCTAATGACGGCGCGCTTAATTTCTTCTTTAATCCGTTCCTTCATCTGTTCGACAATGTTCATTATCTATACCCCCTTAAACATAATCGTCATCGCATGGCGGCCTGTTTGTTCATTTTGCATCTGCAGCTGATACGATACAAACAACCGCCCTTTTTTCCGCCTGTCATCATAATGAAACTCGATATGATCCGTTTTTGTTTTCATCGTCCATTGCCCAAACGAAGTGCGGTAATGGCCGGTCGTTTCTTCCGTTTTGCGGAACGCATGACGCATATGCACCGCTCCGGAACGCATGACGACCACTTCCTCGTTCGTTATTTTAACGATCGTCTTAATGCTGCCGAGCTCATGCTGCTCCTTAAATTGCAAATACATGGCGTTTCCTTTTATGTAGTAAAGACCTGTTGCTTCTAACACAACCGTTTCCTTGCGCAACCCATCGCGAATATCGGTCACTTGTTTCAGCTGCATCGGGATTCCGTTTTGTTTCTCCATCGAGAACACGCCCTTGATAAAAAACAGTAATAACTTTATTAAGTATAAAGGAATTATTTCCTTTCATTCAAGAGGGGAAGAATGTATGCAGCGGCTTCATGCATAAAAAAGCACCATCTTCAGCGAGACGGCGCTTGTAACGAAACATATTTGCGATTGTTTTACATTTTGCAGCACATTGAAATCCCGACTCCAGTAAAAATGGAGTCGGGATTTGCCATCAGCGGCGTTTTGGCACCCAGCCGAGAATCATTTCGCGAATCAGTTTGCTTGCGGTGTTAGCCGTTTGTTCGGAATGGTCATAAACCGGCGCTACTTCCACTAAATCAGCGCCAACGACGCGAACATCCGATTTCGCGATTTCATGGATGGCTGCCAACAGTTCTTTCGATGTAATGCCGCCGGCGTCGACTGTTCCCGTACCCGGAGCGTGGGCAGGGTCCAACACGTCGATGTCAATCGTCACGTACACCGGACGCCCGGCCAGCTTTGGCAGCACCTCCCGAAGCGGCTCGAGCACTTCAAATTGCGCGATGTACATACCGTTTTCCTTCGCCCATTCGAACTCTTTTTTCATACCGGAACGAATGCCGAACGAAAAGACGTTTGTCGGTCCGATTAAGTCCGCCACTTTGCGAATCGGCGTCGCGTGGGACAGAGGCTCGCCCTCGTAATGCTCCCGCAAGTCGGTATGGGCGTCCATATGAATCACCGCTAAATCCGGATATTTTTTATATACCGCTTTAATGACCGGCCAGGAAACGAGATGCTCGCCGCCGATGCCAAGCGGAAATTTATCTGCGGCTAAAATTTTATCGACAAAGTCTTCGATGATATCTAAACTGCGCTGCGCGTTTCCAAATGGAAGCGGAATATCGCCGGCGTCGAAATATTTGACTTCTCCAAGTTCGCGGTCTAAATACGGGCTGTATTCCTCCAGCCCAATCGACACTTCGCGGATGCGGGCCGGACCGAAGCGGGAACCAGGGCGGTAGCTTACCGTCCAGTCCATCGGCATCCCGTAAATCACCGCTTCGCTTTCCTCAAAATTCGGGTGGCTTCCGATAAATACATTGCCCGAATACGCCTCATCGAATCTCATGATGCCATCCCCCTCATTTCAATAAATCAGCGACAAATTTCGGCAATACAAAGCAGGCTTTATGCAGCTCTTTCGTATAATATTTCGTCTCGATATCATGGAAACGATCATCGCTTACCTCCAGCGGATCGTATTTTTTCGAACCGATCGTAAACGTCCAAAGCCCGCTTGGATACGTCGGGATGTTTGCTGTATATAAACGCGTAATCGGGAAAATTTCGCGCACGTCGCGGTATACGTTGCGGATTAAATCCGCCTTAAACCAAGGGTTATCCGTCTGGGCGACAAAAATGCCGTCTTCTTTCAACGCTTTGGCGATGCCGGCGTAAAACCCTTTCGTAAATAAATTCACCGCCGGGCCGACCGGCTCTGTCGAATCCACCATAATGACGTCATATTCATTTTCACTTTTCGCGATATGCATAAAACCGTCGTCTACTTTGACTTCGACGCGCGGGTCGTCAAGCTTGCCAGCAATCTCCGGCAAATATTTTTTCGAGCATTCAATGACTTTGCCGTCAATTTCTACAAGCGTCGCTTTTTTGACGCTTGGATGTTTCAGCACTTCGCGGATGACACCGCCGTCGCCTCCGCCGACCACAAGCACATTTTCCGGATTTGGGTGGGTAAACAGCGGAACGTGCGCGACCATTTCATGGTAGACAAATTCGTCTTTTTGCGTTGTCATCACCATTCCATCTAAAATAAGCATGTTGCCGAACTGTTCTGTTTCGACCATGTCCAGCTTTTGGAATGGGGTTTGTTCTGTATGTAAAGTACGTTTAATTCTCGCTGTAATGCCGAAATGCTCGGTCTGTTTTTCGGTAAACCATAGTTCCATCGGTAACATCCTTTCTCTGCTCGTTTCCACTTTCGTATACGCTATTTTTCATCTTTCCCTCGCGGAGAAAAACTAAACATGAAAAAGTATAGAGCAATCTAGCAAAAATGCAAGAGGTACTTGATAGAAAAAACGTTTAAAATAGAAAAAAATTTTTCATACTAATACAAATACGGTTTATAAAGTTATGAGGTGATGAACGTTGGAAATCATCCCAAGCAGCCGGTTCCGCGGGACGTGGAAATATATTCGGGCGTTCGCCTTTATCAGTTTCATCCTAGCAATCTTATCCGCCGTCACGCTTGGTGGCTTTATTTTAGTTGCTAAACTGCAAGGCGCTCCTCCGCTGGCGGTGCCGCAAACAACGATTTTTTATGCGGATGACGGCACAAAAATCGGCGAAAGCGATAACGGACAAACGCGCTACTGGGTCAAGCTTGACGATATATCCCCTTATGTCATACAGGCGACGATTGCCGTAGAAGACCGCAAGTTTTACGAACATCACGGCTTTGATATCAAGCGGATTATCGGCGCCGTCGCCGCGGATATAAAAGCAATGGCGAAAGTGCAAGGAGCGAGCACCATCACCCAGCAATACGCGCGCAATTTATTTTTAACTCACGATAAGACATGGACAAGAAAATTGCAAGAGGCGCTGTACACGATCCGCCTCGAGGCAAATTATAGCAAAAAGCAAATTCTTGAAGGTTATTTAAACACGATTTACTACGGTCACGGCGCTTACGGGATCGAGGCAGCGGCCCGTTATTATTTCGGCAAACATGCAAAAGACCTTACGTTAAGCGAAGCAGCCATGTTAGCCGGCATCCCGAAAGGTCCGTACTACTACTCTCCGTTGATTAACGAAAAGAGGGCCAAAACGCGGCAAAAAACGGTACTTTTATCGATGGAACAAGCCGGATACATCAACAAAAAGGAAGCGGAGCGAGCGTATCAAGAAAAGCTGATTTATACGGACCATCACGAAATAAAACAAAAAAATATCGCTCCTTATTTTCAAGACGTTGTCAAACAGGTGCTGCGCAACCAATTAGGGCTGGATGAACGGACGATTGAACTCGGCGGCCTGCGCGTGTATACATCGCTCGATCCGCATATGCAGAAAATCGCGGAACAGGAAATAAACGCGGTCATTGACCCGAACTCCCAAATTCAAGCCGCGCTCGTCGCGATGGACCCGCGCACGGGAGAAGTAAAAGCGCTTGTCGGCGGCAGGGACTATGAAAAAAGCCCGTTTAACCGTGCTGTGCAGGCGGAGCGGCAGCCAGGCTCCACCTTCAAGCCGTTTCTCTACTATGCAGCGATTGAGCAAGGGTTTACGCCATCTACGCAAATGCGCAGCGAGCTGACGACATTTACGTTTGATAACGGCAAGTCCAAATATACCCCGCATAACTATAATGATTACTATGCAAATGACGCGATTACGCTCGCACAGGCGATAGCCTTATCGGATAATGTATTTGCCGTAAAAACGCATTTATTTATCGGTGAAGACAAACTTGTGAAAACGGCGAAAAAACTAGGTATTACAAGCAAATTAAAAAAGGTTCCGTCGTTGGCGCTCGGAACATCGCCGGTGAAAGTGATCGATATGGTGAGAGCCTACAGCGCGTTTGCCAATAACGGCAAAAAAGTGGAGCCGGTTTTTATTAAAAAAATCGTCAATCATGAAGGAGAAACGATTTACGAATATAAACCATCAAGCAAACAAGTGCTCGATCCGGACGCCGCTTATGTCACCACCCAGCTGATGACGGGCATGTTTGACCCAAAACTAAACGATTATACGACCGTTACCGGCCAATCGATTCGCAAACAGATTACACGTCCGTACGCGGGCAAATCGGGAACAACAGAAACGGACAGTTGGATGATTGGATTTGCGCCACAACTAGTTGCAGGGGTATGGACCGGTTACGACCGTGGGGAAACGATTGATAAAATGGTGGAGAAACAATATGCAAAGCAAATCTGGGTTCAATTTATGGAAAAAAGTTTACAGGGAAAACCAAAGAAAAAGTTTAAACCAACCAAAGGGGTCGTTGGTGTTTATGTCGACCCGGATAACGGCAAACTTGCGACAAAATCATGTCCGGTAAAGCGTCTTACTTATTATATTGCTGGTACCGAACCGACCGACTACTGCACGGATCATTTACTACATCAAAAGAAATCAAAGAAAAAAGAGGAAAAGAAAAATTGGTTCCAAAAACTGTTCCCTTGGTTCTAAAGGAAGACCCCTCAAGCGAAAGCGCTTGAGGGGTCTTCTTGTCCTAGTTTTATTGTGTTATACATGTAGGTTTAGTTTACTCTTTTTCCTGCTAAACTACAAGTACCCGCCATATGACGTTCACAAAAACGTCACATATATGGAAATTCATGAAAGCCGCGGGCATCTGCCGCTGTTATTTTCCGCCTTCCAGTCCTTTTTTCAATTCCTCACTCGAACGATTCCACATTTCGATATCGTGCTGTTTCAAAAAGTCCGCAAGCACCCGTTTTGATTTCTCATCCATATGATCAACGATAATATGGCGCTTTAGTGATTTATCTAAACGATTTACATGCTCCGGCAGCAGTTTGTAGCCACGACGCGCCTCTCGGTCGACCGCCATTTCACAGGCGGTCACACCGGCATAATACGGTCCGTCTTCTCTCCGTTCAATCGTGACCCAGACGATCCAATAAGGCTTGCCATTTGGCACTTCGTCGCGGTTTGGCAAAAATTTGATGCCCCGCTCCACCGCGCTGCGGGCATGCATCGCGCCCATGTCGACAAACGCCTCGCCCGCTTCAACATCAATAATGACAGGGGAAACGTTCTCCAAACTTAGCGCTCCGGCGCCAAAACCACGGTGGCCGTCGGTCGGATCATCTTTAATAATGTTAAACCCAATATTTTTCTTCTTTTTTTCCATCGAACACCTCTCCTTCATGTCACACGAACAATGTGGCAAAAAATGATTGCAAATTTTCCAAGACAAACGGAACCGCTACTTGAAAAATCGGCTCGATCGTATAACCGTCAAGCGGAGTCAGCACCAAAATGAGAAACAAAAGCGCCCCATAGCTTTCCCATTGCGTCATTTTCGCACGAACACCTTGCGGGGCTAAATCTTCGATAATCCGATATCCATCAAGGGGCGGAAACGGAAGCAAGTTAAAAATAAACAACACGACATTTAAACTGATAAAAATTTGGAAAAAAAGGTCAAACCCCGCAGCGAACCAATCGGGAAGCGTCCGCATGACGCCGAAATAAACCATGCTGTACCAGACAATAAATCCAAGCGCGGCAAGCAATAAATTGCTTAGCGGTCCGGCAACCGATACAAGGATCCCAGCGAGACGCGGATGTTTAAAGTGAAAGCGGTTGACCGGAACGGGCTTTGCCCAGCCGAAACCGGCAAGAAAAATAAGCAACGTGCCAAGCAAATCCAAATGGGCAAGCGGCGATAGCGTCAGTCTGCCCTCATTTTTAGCAGTCGGATCGCCGAACTTATAAGCGACATACGCGTGGGCAAATTCATGCACCGAAAAAGCGATCACCAGCGCCATCAATACATATGGAATTTGGCTTAACGAATACGGCAAGAAATGTTCCACTCTGTTTAACTCCTTTTTCCACATATTAAACTTATTATTAGTATACATGATTTACCGGAAAAAGTGGACTGAAGTCCCTTTTTTCATGATATAATCAACACGACAAGAGATGAACAAAGGAGGAGCACCGATGCCTTACGTAACCATTAAAATGCTTGCCGGACGCACAGAAGAACAAAAAAAGGCGCTTGTCGAAAAAGTGACAGAAGCGGTTGCAGAAACAACGGGCGCTTCGAAAGACAAAATCGTCGTTTTCATTGAAGAAATGACGAAAAATCATTACGCTGTCGGCGGAAAACGATTGAGCGACGAGCAATAAGCATGCAGGCAAGGAACTTTTTCATGGTTCCTTGCTTTTTTTATTGCGGATTTTTTAAAAAACGAATATTATTATATACGTATTTAAAAATGTTCGTATTTTGGAGGTAAACGATGTTTGATTTAACGAAACATAACACGAATTTAAAAACAGAAATCATTGCCGGATTTACAACATTTTTAACCATGGTATACATCATCGTTGTCAACCCGGTCGTATTGTCGGATGCCGGCGTTCCGTTTGCGCAAGTGTTTACCGCCACGATTATCGCCACTGTCATCGGCACGCTATGGATGGCGCTGTTTGCCAACTATCCGATCGCCATCGCTCCGGGAATGGGATTAAACGCCTATTTCGCTTATTCGGTTGTCGGTTCGCACGGCAATATTTCTTATGAAGTGGCTTTTTCTGCGGTGTTCGTTGCCGGAATCCTTTTTGTCATTTTGTCGCTGACGCCGTTTCGCAGCAAGCTGATTGAAGCGATTCCGGAAAATTTGAAGCACGGCATTACCGCAGGAATCGGCTTGTTTATCGCCTTTATCGGCCTTCGTTTAACCGGCATTATTCAAGCCCATCCGCAAAACTTAGTCGCGCTAGGCGATTTGCACTCGCCATCGGCGGTGTTGACGCTCATCGGCTTGGCAGTGACGCTCGTGCTGATGTCGCTTGGCGTCAACGGCGCGCTCTTTTTGGGAATGGTCATCACTGGAGTGATTGCTTATTTCACCGGACAATTGAAATTTGACAAAGGCTTTGTTTCCGTGCCATCGCTACCGGAAGGACTTGTTGTCGCCAATCCGCTTACTGCCATCGGCGATGTCATCCATTACGGATTATATGCCGTTGTGTTTTCCTTTTTGCTGGTGACGATTTTTGATACGACAGGAACGATGATCGGCGTTGCCCAGCAAGCCGGGCTCATGAAAGGAAAAACAATGCCGCGCGCCCGCGAGGCGCTGCTTTCCGACTCGATTGCGACGACGATCGGCGCCATGTTCGGCACAAGCCCGACATCGGCGTATATCGAATCTTCTTCCGGCGTCGCCGCCGGAGGGCGTACGGGTATTACAGCGCTAACGGTCGCCATCTTATTCGTGCTATCCGCCTTTTTCGGGCCGCTTGTTGGCGCCGTATCCGGCATCGCGGCGATTACCGCGCCGGCGCTTATTATCGTCGGCAGCTTAATGATGGGAAGCATCGCCCGGATTCAATGGGATCAGCTCGATGAGGCATTCCCGGCGTTTCTCATCATTTTAAGCATGCCGCTGACATCGAGCATCGCTACGGGAATTGCATTAGGGTTTATTTCGTACCCGCTATTAAAAATCACGCGCGGCAAATGGCGCGAAGTGCATCCGCTCGTATATATTTTTGCTGTTCTCTTCTTCTATCAGCTTGCCTTCCTGCCGCATTAACGCAACGAAAAAACGAAGTCCCGTTCAGGCGCGGACTTCGTTTTTTACTTTAGCGCGCAATTGTTCAATATAGTCATACGCCTGTTCCACTTCTTCTTCCGTGTAGCGCTGCTTGCTTTTTAATAAAAACACTTTTTCCTTCACTTCTTCTTTCGGTAAATGCTCAAAATAGAGCACCGTCGATACAAGCTCTAAAAACCGCGCGTTTTGCTCGTTCATATCTTGCATGCATTCACGCAAATAAGGCATGTCCAAATCGTAATGGTTTAAAAACTGTATGCCCGCTTCCGTCAGCGTATAGCGATATTGAAAATACCCGCCTTTTTTCTCTTTCATTTCGTGCAAAAACCCTAAATCACAAAGCTCCTCAATCCGACATGTTAATTCTTCGGAATATGGTCCGTAAAAATGGAAGTCAAACTTCTCGTAAAACGGAAACTGCAGCTTTTTGGCGATGTAAATCATTTTTTGCAGCTTTTTGCGACCGACGATTTCCCCAGCTGCCGCCAGCGCCTTCATCACTTTCGCATGTTCTGTAAACACTCCCCGTCATCTCCTAACCCTCTAAAATTTCAATAATTTTTTTCTTTGTCGTCCGCTTTGTGGAAAAATCATAAATGAAATCGGCGGGAAAATATAGTTTATGATCGGTTCTGCGCTTTCCGGAAATTGCATCGACAAGCACCGATTCCCGCGACAGCTCGCGAAGCTCTCCATTCGGCATCAATAAATAAATCGGCAGCCGCTCCCCTTCCTCGCCGGGGCGGTAAAAGTCATACGGCAAATCGGATGATGAATCGACAACCAAGTAATATTCCGGATCAATGCCTGCTTTTTTAAACAAGCCCGTCAGTTCGATCAGCTTTGTCATCTGCTCGTTTGTTGGATTAAATTCGACATATTTGAATAAATGACGGTTGACAAAACGGCGGCATAGGTCGCTTAAAATCGCATCTCGTTCGTGTTGCCACTGTTGAAAATAAAACAAAATCACCGCCTCATCAAGCTGCAAATAATCTTGCAATTCTACCGTCCCAGTAAAAAACGAGTAAAAATGAATCGGCTTCGTCTGGAACTCATATCCTTCTTCATACAGCCTTTTTGCCCGGTGCAAAATTTTCGTTAAAATGACTTCGGCGCTGCGCGTGACCGGATGGAAATAGACTTGCCAATACATTTGGTAACGGCTCATAATATAGTCCTCAACCGCATGCATGCCGCTGCGCTTAATGACGACTTGGTCTTCACGCGGACGCATGACGCGCAAAATCCGCTCCATATCAAAATTGCCGTAGCTGACGCCGGTGTAGTACGCATCCCTAAGCAAATAATCCATCCGATCGGCGTCGATCTGACTGGAAATCAAGCTGACGACAAGCTTATTCGGATACGTTTTTGCAATCACTTCCGCCACTTTTTTCGGGAAATCGTCGCTGACGCGGCGGAGTACAGCGTTCACTTCCGTATCCCCTAAAATAATGGCCTGGGTGAAATCTTCATGATCGAGCCGAAACACTTTTTCAAAGGAATGGGAGAACGGCCCGTGACCTAAATCATGCAATAGCGCCGCACATAGGCAAAGAAGCCGCTCACTATGGTCCCAATGTTCGCGGCCGACGAACACATCATCAATAATACGGCGAATAATTTCGTAGACGCCAAGCGAATGGTTAAAGCGGCTATGCTCGGCGCCGTGAAACGTCAAATACGTCGTGCCGAGCTGTTTAATGCGGCGCAAACGCTGAAATTCCTTCGTTCCGATCAAATCCCAAATCACTTTATCACGAACGTGTATGTATCGGTGCACTGGATCCTTAAATACTTTTTCCTCACTCAGCTGCCCGCCGGGATATGCCATGTTATCCCCTCTTCCATTTCTAACATGAATCTATTATAAGCCGTTTTCTTTTATAAAGAAATACTTCTTTTTTTCTTCTTTACCTCTCATTATTTCCCAAAATATAGAAACAAAAAATCACCTTCTTATCAAAAAGGAAGGCGATTTTTTAACTCTTCTTTAATTTTTCGGCAATTTTTTCAATCAGCTCATCCTCTGTCAATGCTGCGACCGGACGGTTATTGACAAAGGCAAATGTCTTTTTGCGGCCCGGGCCGCAATACGACTGGCAGCCGATTTTAATGGTCGCATCTGGATCCAACTTTTTCAAACGCGGAATCAACGTTTTCAAATTTGGCGCTTTGCAGTCATCACAAACGCGAAATTCATTTGCCATGCTGGCTCACCCTTTCTTTGCGCTCGCTTGCGTTTGTTTACACTATCGTGTATTCTAACGCTTCTTTTTGCCTATTGCAAGTTTGTTGGCTTCCGGCCTCTATTCCATTTTCTTTCTCTATACGCTCCCATCACGCGGTTCGTGCACAATTCTTGCAATTTTTGATTCACCGAAACTAAAAAATGTATAAAATTTACTATTTTTGGCCATGCTTCTACTAGCAAACAAGAAAAAGGGGAGTTGAGAATGATGAAACAACGGCAAGATGCATGGACAGAAGAAGAAGATTTGCTATTAGCAGAAACAGTGTTGCGTCATGTGCGTGAAGGGAGCACACAGCTAAACGCGTTTGAAGAAGTCGGCGATAAATTAAACAGGACATCGGCGGCCTGTGGCTTCCGCTGGAATGCGGTTGTCCGGCGCCGTTACGAACAAGCGCTGCAGCTTGCCAAACGGCAGCGCAAAGAAAGACAGCGGCTTTTAGGACAGCAAGGCGGGAAGAAAAAGCTGCTTTACAATCCTCCCGTTCCTTCGTTGTCAGAAATCGGGGAAATCACCCAGTTGCCGGCGGTTGTCTCTTCCGCTAGTGAATCATCATCGATTACATTAGATCAAGTGATTTCCTTTTTGCAAACGTTAAAAACGGCTCATCGCCGGCACGAAGTATTGACAAAAGAAAATGAACGTCTGCGCAAAGAAAATGAAGAAATGCGGGCGAAAAATAAAGAATTAGAAAAGAAAATTGCCAAACTAGAAGAAAACTCTTCCACGATTCAAGAAGATTACGAAACATTAGTAAGAATTATTAATAGAGCCCGAAAGCTTGTTTTGCAAGAAGAAGAGGAGCGCCAGGCGCTCAAATTCCGCATGGACCAAAACGGAAATTTAGAAAAAATCGCAGAATAATAAAGGCTGCCCTGGGAAAACGGGGCAGCCTTTATGATGTAACGAATGCTTTTTCGTTGCGGCGGACGATGCGCTCCCAATAATATTCGTATAAAGACAGCTCTTCCTCCGTCAACGTCGAGGAGTACAGATGGCCGCCAAACGACTGGAGCGTGCGCAATAAAAGGAGCATCACGGCCGGGATGGTCAGCTCGTCTCCGAGCAATTCCGAAAGCGACGCCATCGTGCTTGGAACAATGATCGGATAGGAAAACTTCGTCGCTTCTCCTTGCAATCCAAGCTCATAAAAACGGCGGATTAGCTCGGCGCGCGCCGAGCCGCTTCCATTGATGCATAAATAAATTTGTACCGCCACGCCGCCGCGCACGCGCCGCTGCGAAATGCCAGCGAATTTTTTGCCGTCAATGCTGAGATCGTAGCTGCCCGGGCAATACGAACCGACGATTTCCCGTGCTTCAATCACTTTACCGTAAGACGAAAACATCGCCTTTATGAGCTGCCACATCGCTTCATATCCTTGATGAATATCAATCGCTTTCGTCGTTTCCGGAAAAACAAGCGATACATTGAGCACCCCGTCATCAAGCACGACGGCAAGTCCCCCAGAATTGCGGACAATCACCTTGTATTGGTTTGTTTCTAAAAAAGACACGGCTTCCTGCAGATGGGGAAGCTTTGTATCTTGAATCCCTAACACGACCGTATTGTAATGCACCCAGGTGCGGACGACGGCATCAGACTGTCCCGTTCCAACCGATGTGCAAAGCGTATCATCGATAGCAAACGATTGTCTTGCATCAAACATCGGGCCGAAATGCGATTGGTCAATAATACGCCATTTCGCCTGCTGCAACAATTCGTGGACCATTATGTTTATCTCCCTAAGCAAAGTAATCTGAAAAAATTATATCATATATAGAAAAAGGATGACGGTTCTTGTCATCCTTTTTCCGCGTTACAGCGATTGCGCTGCGGTAATGAGCGTCAGTTTGTACACATCTTCCGCGTTGCAGCCGCGCGACAGGTCGTTTACCGGCTTATTGAGCCCTTGCAAAATCGGGCCTACCGCTTCAAAGTTGCCAAGACGTTGTGCGATTTTGTAACCAATATTTCCCGCTTCTAAACTTGGGAAAATAAATACGTTTGCATCTCCTTGAATCACCGAATCTGGCGCTTTCTTTTTCGCGACAGATGGAACGAACGCTGCGTCGAACTGAAATTCTCCGTCTAATACCAAGTCTGGGGCCATTTCTTTTGCAAGACGCACCGCTTCAACGACTTTTTCCGTTTCCGGCGATTTTGCCGATCCTTTTGTCGAAAAGCTTAACATCGCCACGCGCGGTTCGATATCGAACATTCTGGCTGTATTGGCGCTCTCAACGGCGATTTCCGCTAAATCTTGGCTGTCTGGCGCAATGTTAATCGCACAATCGGCAAACACGTATTTCTCGTCACCGCGCACCATAATAAATACGCCTGACGTTTTACGGACACCTGGTTTCGTTTTAATAATTTGCAATGCCGGTCGTACCGTATCGGCAGTCGAATGTGCCGCACCGCTTACAAGCCCATGCGCTTTATCCATATACACAAGCATGGTGCCAAAATAATTTTCATCAAGAAGCATTTCACGCGCTGCTTCTTCGGTCACTTTTCCTTTACGGCGTTCGACAAATGCGGCAACAAGCTCGTCCATTTCTTCGTATTGATGCGGATCGATGATTTCGACATTCGGAAGCGTCAATCCCAGCTCACTTGCTTTTTGTTTTACCGCTTCTTCGTTGCCGATTAAAATCGGCATTACAATTTGTTCATTTGCCAGGCGGCTTACCGCTGTTAAAATACGCTCATCCAATCCTTCCGGAAAGATAATTTTTCGCTGTTTTCCTGCTACTTTTGCTTTTAATGCGGAAAATAGATCATTGCTCACGAACAAATCCTCCTCAATTAATAAAATCCCCTATACACTAGGATACTCTTATATTATGGAGAAACGCAATGAAGTTAAGCCCTTACAACAAATAGTCGTTTTATTAAAATAATTCAGTTTACTTCGCTTTTTATGCGGCTTTCTCTCATTTTTTGGCTAAACTATGGTATAGTGAAAATGTAAACTACATAAACAAGGAGTGAAACGATTTGAACGAAGCGGCACAAACACTCGATGGCTGGTATTGCCTTCATGATTTCCGCTCGATCGACTGGAGCGCGTGGAAAACGTTAACAAGCGATGAGCGTGAAGCAGCGATTCATGAATTTTTGTCTTTAGTCGAGAAATGGCAAGAAACAGAAGATAAAAAAGAAGGAAGCCATGCCATTTACACGATCGTTGGGCAAAAAGCAGACATTATGTTGATGATTTTGCGGCCAACGATCGAAGAATTGAACGAAATCGAAACGGCGCTAAACAAAACAAAACTGGCTGAATGTTTAATACCGGCCTATTCTTACGTTTCCGTTGTCGAGCTAAGCAACTACCTAGCCTCCGGCAATGAGGACCCTTATCAAATTCCGGAAGTGCGGCGCCGCCTCTATCCAATTTTGCCGAAAACGAAGCATGTTTGTTTCTATCCGATGGACAAGCGCCGGCAAGGCAATGACAACTGGTATATGCTTTCAATGGAAGAACGGCGCAATTTAATGCGCGCCCATGGCATGACTGGCCGCAAATACGCCGGCAAAGTGACGCAAATTATCACCGGCTCCGTCGGCTTGGATGACTTTGAATGGGGTGTTACATTATTCTCCGATGACGCTTTGCAATTTAAAAAACTCGTTTACGAAATGCGCTTTGATGAAGTGAGCGCCCGCTATGGAGAATTCGGATCGTTCTTTGTCGGCAATCGCTTAACAGCAGAGAAGGTATCGTCGTTTTTCCATGTGTAATGAATCCCCGCTTCTTCACTGAAGGAGCGGGCTTTTTTCGCCTGTGCCTCATTTTTGTCGGACAGCCCCCTTTTTTTCTGTCATATCCCGCTTTTTTCCCCCATACATATAAATCAGAAATTCGCTTAGAAAAATTACGAGGACGTTGTCACCATTCCTCCTTTGTATCAATAGCCTATTATTGTCGAGAAAAAAGACAATTGAGGTGACGACATGGCTGTTGTTGCACATACAGAGGAAGACGTAAGACTGCTGGCAAGGCTGATGCGGGCGGAAGCAGAAGGTGACGGACGGCTTGGCATGTTAATGGTAGGAAACGTCGGAGTGAACCGTTGCATCGCCGATTGCCTTGACTTTCGGGGAATACGCACCATCCGCCAAATGGTGTTTCAAAGCCCGGGCGGCTTTGAAGCAGTGCAAAAAGGATATTTTTATCAACGAGCAAGACAACTAGACATGCAATTAGCCCGTCAAGTGCTTCGCGGCTGGCGGTACCATCCGGCCACCTATGCGCTTTGGTTTTTTAAACCTCCAGCGGGCGCAGATTGTCCACCGCAGTGGTTTGGTCAACGGAACGTCGGCCGTTATAAATCGCATTGCTTTTTTGCGCCATCACCGAGTGATTGCCCAAGAGTATATTATTAAATTTCTATAGAGGAGGTTTTTCCATGTCCAAAAATTCCTATGAAAATACGTATAATCCGCTAGACGATGAACGCCAACAACCATATCAATTTTATCAACCTTATCAGCCGTATCCATATGGTTATATGTATCCACAAGCTTATTACCCAACAGCTTATCCATACTATTCCCCGCAACCGATGACGACACCAACTCCTGCATTTGGCTTACAAACGCCTTCTTTCGCAATGCAAACGCCGACAACGGCGAGCCAGCCGTCCATTCCGGGGATGCTGCCGATTGAAGAGTCTTACATTGAAAACATTTTGCGCCTCAACAAAGGAAAACTCGTTACCGTATATATGACGTTTGAAAACAACCGGGAATGGAACGCAAAAATATTCCGCGGCAACATCGAAGCGGCAGGGCGCGACCATTTGATCTTAAGCGATCCGCAAACAGGAATGCGCTACTTATTGCCGATGATTTATCTTGATTACATCGTGTTTGAAGGGGAAATTGCTTATGAATATCCGTTTGCTGGGGCGACAACGCAATTGAGCAGTTATTCCCCACGATAACCGCTAAAAATAAGGTTGCGAATTGCAACCTTATTTTTTATTCCATCCCCACGCCGCTCCGCCTCAGGAAAAGCTCCAACCTGGCCGCACATTCACCCTGATTATGTGATGCCAATCACACTTAGCACGCATGCCACATTGTATAATGTTCTCGAACAAAGCAAAAGAGGTGACCCGGCATGGCCTGGGTAGTTCATGAAGTTCTGCTGGGAATACATATCATCCTCGCGATGATTTGGGTAGGAGGCATTTTCTTTATCGGTTGGGGGATCTACCCCGTAGCGAAAACGATGCCGACTTCCCAGCAGCAGCCATTTTTTCGTTCTCTAATGCAATGGACGCATTGGCCGCTGACATTGGCAGGCTCCGGAGTGATCATAACCGGCATTTTGCTCGGCACCGTCGCTGGACCGATCCGCCATTGGCATGACTTGTGAAACACGACATACGGCCATATATGGCTGACCGCCCTTCTCATCGGCCTTGTTACCTTGGCATGGGGAGTGTTTGTCAGCTATCGGCAGGCAATGAACATTTTTACCGACAATTCCCTTTGGCAACAAGCAGAAAGCGGCGACTCCGTGCCGTTGGCGAAGGCAATGGCGGCCATCGTCGCCGTAGAGTCGGTAGAAGTCATCGGCTTTGTCGCTTTGATCATCTGTATGCTTTTGCTGCGCTGATAGAAGCGTACTTACGCTGCAAGGAGGTGAACAGATTGGGCATCACGAAGGAACATCGTTCTGGTTATCGTCGTCATAACTGGTCCTATCGCTTTTCGTGGGTTCACCTCATGCGGCCGCTGACCTTCACTGGCACGCTCAGTCCGGTGCTGGCCGGCACTGTCTTAGCCGCTAAAAAGGGGCACGTCCGCGCCGACATGTTTGCGGCAATGCTTGTCGCCGCCCTATTGGTACAAGCGGCGACAAATATGTTAAATGATTATTTTGACGTCCTGCGCGGCCAAGACCGCGACAAGTGGGCGGCACCCGGAGATCCGTCATTCGGCCGCGGCCCCGCCCATCATGTTGTTCCTGCTGTCGCCGGCGTCATGCTCTCTGCGGCGGTGCTGCTTGGTGCATACCTAGCCTGGCACAGCCGTTTATGGATTGCCATCGCCGGCACTTTAGGAATCTTGTTCGGTTACGCCTACTCGGCCGGCCCACGTCCTTTATCGTCGCTAGGCTTAGGGGAGCTTGTCGCTGCTGTATTCATGGGACCGGTGGCCACTTCCCTCGCCTATACCGTGCAAGGCGATTCACCCGATGCCCAGGTTTTTGCCGTCTCTTTTCCTTTCGCCTTGCTGATCGCTTCCATGATTTTATCCAACAATATACGCGACATCGAAAAAGACCGGACATTTCGCCGCACCTTGACGATCGTTCTCGGACGCGCGGGCGCTGTACGTTTTCTTGCCGTTATACTCGCCCTCGCCTACTTGTCCATGATTAGTTTGATCGCTTTCCATATCGTTCCATGGACAGCGGGAATAGCCTTGCTTGCTCTGCCGCTAGCCATTCGGCTTCGCTGGTGTTTCCGCTATGGAGCCGAACGGATGGAAGAAATCAGCGGCATGAAATGGGCTGCCTGGCATCACTGGGTCTTCGGATTGCTCTTTGTTTTTGGCATATGGTTATCCCCGTAAATGAACGTCAGAAAAACTTTCGGCCATTTGCCACCCGCAAAGAACCGTTTATATTCGAAAAAAGAAAGAAGGAGCGCTTCATGGAAACGCTCCTTTCAACCTATTTTCATTGCCGCATAACCGATCAGCACCCACGCGATTAAAAACGCAACGCCGCCAAACGGGGTGATCGCTCCAAGCGGTTTGATTTGCGTCACGCTTAACACATACAAGCTTCCGGAAAATAAGACAATGCCGACAAACATCATCCAGCCGGCTGTGCTGATCAAGCCCGCTTGCGGAAACTTGCCAAGCAGCAGCCCAACGGCAAACAGGCCAAGCGCATGAAACATTTGGTACTGCACCGCTGTTTTCCATATTTCAAAATAACGGTCGGGAATTTTCCCCTCGAGCCCGTGCGCCCCAAACGCCCCAAGCGCAACAGCTAAAAAGGCATTCAGCGCTCCAAGGAAGACAAACGTTTTCATGGTATCTCCGCCCTCTCCTGCACAGTTTTCACCCCTATCATAACGTATTTCGACAACAAAGAAAAACCCTTCTGCTTCAGAAGGGTTTTTCAGCGCTGCTGTAAATACATTTCCAGCACTTTTTTCACTTTTTCTTCTTCATCACGGTCGGCGTGAATTTCATAATGATCGCCATCCACTTTTGCTTCAATTTGCGAAAAGCCTTGGTTTCGCAAAAACTGTTCCACATCCACTACGTCCTCGTTAGAGCCAAACAGCGTCTTATATCCGACAAAATCGCCGTTCACATATACTTCGTAACGATCGTGGGACAATTTTACTTCATTTTCATCGGTATCAACAAAAGGGAAAAAATCAAAACGATCTGACATATTGCCACCTCCGTTTATTGACCATTATTCCCTTTTGCCTACCGATTATGAGAAAATTATACTTAAAAATCGAATAGCGACGGACCGTTCGCATCGTCGCCGATATCGATTCGCTCTCCCTTTTCTTGCCGAATCAAAAGCGGCGGCGCTTCCGGCAAAGAAACCGCCGGCATTTCTCGTTCTTCCTCTTCTTCCAACACCAAGTCACATAAAGCACGCACAGCGGCGATATGCTCCCGCACGCGCTGCGGGCTGCCCGCCGTCCTTGCTCTTTGCAGCTCTTCCTCCATTTTTGCCAAAATCGTCGCAATCGAAATCGCCAATGTGTTCACTCCTCGTCTCATCCATATCACTTAAGCTTTGTTTCCTATGTTCTCAATCTGCCAGTCAATCGGGTCGTACCCGCATTGCTGCAAAAACGCGTTCGTCCGCGAAAACGGGCGATGGCCAAAAAAGCCGCGTGACGCCGAAAACGGGCTTGGATGCGGCGCCTCAATAATGTAGTGATGCCGATTCGTAATGAGCTCTTTTTTAGCCTGCGCATGCCGCCCCCACAAAAGAAAGACGACCGGATCTTGCTTTTCGTTTACGAGCTCAATGACGCGATCTGTGAAAAACTCCCATCCTTTTCCTCTATGGGAATTGGCCTGCCCGCGGCGCACCGTCAATACAGTGTTTAATAACAACACTCCTTGCTTCGCCCATTTTACCAAATATCCATTGTCTGGAATGTAACATCCTAAATCATCGTGAAGCTCTTTAAAAATATTGACAAGCGACGGCGGCAGCGGCACTCCCGGTTTGACAGAAAAACTCAGCCCGTGCGCCTGTCCCGGCCCGTGGTACGGGTCTTGTCCTAAGATCACGACTTTCACTTGCGCATACGGCGTATAGTGAAGCGCATTAAAAATATCGTACATGTCCGGATAAATCGTCCGTGTACGGTATTCTTCTTTCAAAAATTCGCGCAGTTTTATGTAATATGGCTTATGAAACTCTTCTTCCAATAGCGGAGCCCAGTCATTTTTCAAAATAGCCATCTCGCTAACCCCTTTTCGTTTGCTTATTATTAATGTACCAAATCGAACAGGCTAAATAAACCGTTCAGAGAGGAAGATAAATTCCATTTCCCCCTTTTTCTTCTCCTTAAAAAATATCCACCATAGTTGCTGTTTCAATATTTTAAAATATGGGTAAATCTGTTGTAAACATTGAAAGGGAGTGGTTTGATGGCCGTTGTTGCTGTTTTTGCGAAAACATCGGAAGCCATTCGCGCCATTCACGCATTGTTACAGGCCGCCCTGCCAAAACATCGCCTTGCGATCGCCACGGCGGATGAGGAGGCGGCGAAATATATCCAAAACGAAACAGGCGTGACTGTATCCTCTTCTTTTGACCGAGCCCATCTTTTCGAGAACATAAAGCATAGCCACTCAAGAAGCATATTGTTAGTGATTGATGAACCTGTTCATGAGAGCTGGATGGACATTTTGGAAAAATGCGGTGCCACCGTGCAAACAAAGGAAAGCCAAGAATTGGTCAGCGGCTATATGACGAATAATGAAAAAGACGTCAAGTTGCTCGGAAAACAAATGGAAAAACTGCGAACCAATAAAGAACTACAAGCGTACGGGAAAATACCGGATCCACTGCAATAGCCCAATTTATGGTATGATAATGATATAAACAAAAAGCATCCATCATTCGGCAATGAGGTGAACAGACAATGAACACGAAACTGTTTGACGTGATTCATGAGGAACAGAGCGACAGGCATGTCATCCATGTAAAAGGCGAGCTCGATTTGGCAAGCGCTGAACAATTCCGAAACATCGCCGAACCGCTGGCCAATGATAAAACCAAAACGCTTGTCATCTATTTGAAGGATTTAACCTATATTGACAGCACCGGAATCGGTATTTTTGTATCATTACTAAAACGGCGCCAGCAATTGCAAGCTCCTGTTTTGATTGAGAACATTCCGCCGAAAATACAACGTTTATTCGACCTTACCGGCGTCTCCCGCTTTTTTGCGGCAGAACGTGAAACAACAAAACAGAAAGGACAGAAGGCGAACGATGAAAGAGTTTGAACAAGTTGTGCAGCTATCGATTCCAGCGAAAGCAGAGTTTATCGACTTAGCACGCCTTTCGTTATACGGAGTGGCGGCAAAAATGGGATTTTCCTACGAAGACATCGAAGACATGAAAGTCGCCGTCTCGGAAGCGTGCAATAACGCCGTGCTTCATGCCTATGATGATGAAACCGGACGCATCGATCTCCGTTTCGAAATGCAGCCCGATGCCATCCGCATCATCGTCAAAGACTATGGGAAAAGCTTTAACTACGAACAAGAAGCAAAACAGGCGGCATCCCTTCACCATCAATCATTAGACGCTGCGAAAATCGGTGGTCTCGGTTTGTTTATGATGCAGGCATTGATGGATCAAGTAGAAGTATTAACGATTGACGGAACGGAAGTTATTTTAACCAAATTTCTCAATCGGAACGAAGGAGAGCATAACCATGAATTCATATCCTCCTCTTCCATCCAAGAGTAACCTTAAGCAGCTTATTCGCGATTACCAAAGGACGAAGGCAGAAGAAGCCGCGACCAAGTTACTGCTTCATTTTGAACCGCTGATCATCGCCGCCGCCAAAAAAATGTCGCGCAACCGCCCCGATCTTTACGAAGACTTATTCCAGGTTGGACGCCTTTCTTTTTTAAGGCTGCTGGAGCATTATGACCCAAACCAAGGGACAAACCTGAAGCCGTATGTGATGAAAAGCTTGATCGGCTATATGAAAAACTATTTGCGCGACAAAGCATGGTATATTCAAGTCCCACGGAAAGTAAAAGAAAAAGGCGCCAGAGTGCAACAAGCGATTGACGAGCTAACCATGAAGCTGGAACGCTCTCCGAATGTCGAAGAAATTGCCCGATATTTAGGCTCATCCGTTGAAGAAACGATTGAAATTTTAGCAGGTCGCGAGCATTATCAAGCCATTTCCATGGATGCGCCGCTGCAGGATGGAAAAAAAGACGCGAGCACGATTGGCGAATTCGTCGCCGACGAAACGGATGATTTTGAAACACTGATTAACCGCCTCGACTTAGAAGATGCGATGCAAAAGCTAAGCGAACAAGAACGGCTCATACTGAAGTGGATTTTCCACCGCGGCGAAACCCAGCGCTCTATCGCGAGCCAGCTTGGCATTTCACAAATGACCGTCAGCCGCATTCAAAAGCGAGCCATGAAAAAGCTCAAACAATGGTTAGCAGCCACCAATACATTGTAACGGCACAAAAAAAGAGAAAAGGATCCCTTTTCTCCTTTTTCTCATTTGCGGCGAAGCAATAGCAATGTCTGATCGTCTTTGATCTCGTATTGATGATATGCTTTTACTTGTTCATACAAATCATGAATGATTTCTTGCGCCGATTTTGTCGTATCGATTTTCTTCATCATCTCGGCCAATACAGAAAAGTCATCCCCTGTTTCGCTGTCTCGCCGCTCTGTCACCCCATCGGTATATAACAAAATGATATCCCCTGACTCCAGGCGGACAGACTTCGTTTCAAAGGCAAACTGCGGAAACAGCCCAAGCGCGCATCCTTCTGTCGCCAGAGGCACGCATTCATGCGTTTCCGCCCGATATAAAAGGCCTGGCTCATGCCCCGCGCTTGCGTAGGAAAATGTATGGTTCTTTTCATTGTAATTTCCAACAAACATCGTGACAAACATGGACGCCTCCGTATAGTCATACACAAACCGATTTAATAAATCCAAATAAATATGCGGCTGCGTTCCGTAATGAAGAGTGCGGTCAAGAATAAACTTCATTAACGTCATCAGCATCGCCGCCGGGATCCCTTTTCCCGACACGTCAGCGATGCCGACGGAAAAGGACGTCTGGTGAGCGGAAAAATGGTAAAAGTCGCCGCTTAAAATGCGGGCAGGAACGCTTAATACCCCGACATCCACATAGGAAGGCAGTTTCATCTCCTTTAGGTCCTGGAGAAGGGATCGCTGCATGTTGGCGGCCAGCGACAGCTCCAAATCAAGCTGCTGCCGCTCGCGTTCCAACCGCTCCTTTTCTTTTTTCTCCGTCATATCGCGGAATACGACCACCATGCTCGTCAACGTCCCGTTTTCCAACACCGGCGCCAACGTATAGCTCACCGGCAAATACGTTCCGTCTTTGCGGCAGAATTCCTCTTCATCCACGCGGATGACTTCCCCGTTTTTTAACGGCTTAATCAGGCGAATAAGATCTTTGCGGCTCCACACGTCACTTGTCGAGCCGACGCGGTATATAAATTCAAACAGCGGCTTATTCCTCGCCTCGGCAAACGACCAGCCTAACAGCCGCTCCGCTTCCGGATTCATCCATACGATCCGCCCTTCCCGGTTTAGCATAATGACCCCTTCGCCAAGGGCATTGGTCATCATTTCAAGCTGTTGTTCATGCTGCTTCAACTCAATATATGGCTGTTCAATATTTTCTAAGTAAATACCTCTCATGAAATACAAAAAACCGACAGCCTTATAAATATGGGCCCATAGCGCGTATAAATCGTTAACGCCGACATCCATCGCCAGCTGGCATTCGCAAAGGATAAAGAAAAACAAAGCAAGCAACAAATATAACAGCGCTGGCGACCGCCGCTTCCGATAGCGGCGGAATATCCAAATCATTGTCGCGGCGTGAATGAAACATACCGCATATTCCATCCCGTGTTTCCAGAGCGTTGTTCCTTTTCCCTCCACAACGACAGCTGGCAACATCGAAGAATATAAATAAACGACGACAATCATCGCAACCGTATATACAAACGAAAAGAAAAATGCATGGAGCCGGTGGTCGCTCGGCTGCTCTATCACTTCATCCGGACGTGAAAAAATAAACAACAACCCTAACGCCTCGGTACTCCTTGCCAATATCCAAAACCAAACCGACTCATGAAACGACGGCTGCGTTAAAAACGGCGGCATGCCCGGATAGGTCAGCGTATGAAACCAATCCAATATCCCAACGGAAAAAAAGAGCGCCGCCAGCCATAACCGCTGCATCGACAGCGTATGCGGAAAAATCATCCACCCTTGAATGGCGATGGAAAAGGAAACAACAATGCTAATAAACTCTAAAATTAGATGAATAGAAACATAGCTCGTCCCGTCGTAAAACGGCATCAACTGCTCATACCCAATGCGATGCAAAAAAAAGAAACAGAGGCTAAACGCGGCAAGCGATAAATGAACGCGTTCAAAACGATATACATTTTTCAGAATCACAAATGCGGAAACCTCCATGCCTGTTTATACAATTTATGTATTTATTATAACATAGCACTTTTTACCAAACCTATAAGCATATTTTCCCCATTCAACAGGTAACGGAAAGCGAGCGAAACGTTCATGACGGCAAGCATGATGGATATAATAGATATAATAAATGGCAACATGTAGATAAACTTCCTTTTTCATTACCGATTAGTTTTCCCCTCTTGAAACAAAAAAACCAGCGCACGAAAAGCGCTGGCTTTTGTTTTCTTTTCCCTTAAAACTGTATCTTTTCTTCCAAAAAGCTTTTTAGCTCCGCAATCGGAATGCGCACTTGCTCCATCGTGTCGCGGTCGCGCACCGTCACCATGCCGTCCTGTTCGGAATCAAAGTCGTACGTGATGCAGAACGGGGTGCCGATTTCATCTTGACGGCGGTAGCGTTTGCCGATCGAACCGGACTCGTCATAATCCACCATGAAATATTTCGACAGGTCTTCATAAATGCGGCGCGCGCCTTCCGATAGCTTTTTCGACAGCGGGAAGACGGCTGCTTTATAAGGGGCAAGCGCCGGATGCAAATGCATCACCGTCCGTGTCGTGCCGTCTTCGAGCTCCTCTTCGTCATAGGCGTCAATCATAAACGCGAGCGTGACGCGGTCCGCGCCAAGAGACGGCTCAATGCAGTAAGGGACGTACCGTTCATTCGTTTCCTGATCGAGATAATGGAAATCTTCGCCGGAATATTCCATATGCCGTTTCAAATCGTAATCGGTTCGCGACGCGATGCCCCACAGCTCGCCCCAGCCGAATGGGAATTTGTACTCGATATCCGTCGTCGCGTTGCTGTAGTGCGACAGCTCTTCCTTCGTATGGTCGCGGAGGCGGATATTTTCCTCTTTCATCCCTAATGACAACAGCCATTGTTTGCAAAACTGTTTCCAGTAATTAAACCATTGCAACTCTTCGCCAGGCTTGCAGAAAAACTCAAGCTCCATTTGTTCAAATTCGCGGGTGCGGAACGTAAAGTTGCCTGGCGTAATTTCATTGCGGAAGCTTTTGCCGATTTGCGCGATGCCAAACGGCAGCTTCTTTCTCATTGTGCGCTGCACGTTTTTAAAGTTGACGAAAATGCCTTGCGCCGTTTCCGGACGCAAATAAATCTCATTGGCACTCGATTCGGTGACGCCTTGATATGTTTTAAACATTAAGTTAAATTGGCGCACGTTCGTGAAATCATGGCTGCCGCATTCCGGGCACACGATGTGATGCTCTCGAATAAGCTCTTCCATTTTCTCAAACGGAAGTCCGTCGACCACGATTTCGATTCCTTTTTCTTTTAGCGCATTTTCAATCAGCTTGTCGGCGCGGTGGCGCGCTTTGCACTGTTTGCAGTCGACCATTGGATCGTTGAAGTTGCCTAAATGGCCGGACGCTTCCCACGTTTTCGGGTTCATTAAAATCGCCGCATCCAAGCCGACGTTATACGGGGATTCCTGGACAAATTTTTTCCACCATGCCCGCTTAATGTTATTTTTTAATTCCGTTCCTAACGGGCCGTAATCCCATGTGTTCGCCAAACCGCCGTAAATTTCTGAACCAGGAAAGACAAAGCCGCGATGTTTGGCGTGGGCTACGATTTCTTCCATTGTTGCTGCCATCTTCGCTTCCTCCTCCACATTGCTTTTTTTCGAAAACAAAACGCCCTCGCCACTAGGCCTGATGCCTAGGGACGAGAGCGTGACTCCCGCGGTTCCACCCTAGTTGATGCGATCGTCTCGCATCCACTTTTTGAACGAGCAACTCCGGACTGCCGTTTCATTAACCATCTTCACCGGGCTTCCACCATCCCCGGCTCGCTAGCGAAGAGAGGGTTAACTACTATTGGTCCATCATCGTTACCATATATCCATTTTGCTAATTATAATAGCAAAATCGCAAAACGCTCGTCAATGGCCCGCCGCATTTTTTACACGCGATTTTGCCGCTCGGCCAGCCTAGATACGATCGGAGACCCGTCCCATATCACTTTGCTGTTGGCGCGCCGCTTTTTCACCTCCGGCTCTTCAAGGAGCAGCCAAAAGTTTTTCATCGGCAAGTCGCCAAGCCCATGCTTTTCACTTAACCGGTTTAAGTACATGCGCCGCTTGTCATTCATCTGTCGCGACAAGTTGTCGCCGTTGTCCGCAAAAGCGTACAATACGCTCGCCACCGCGACACGTTTGACGCGACACGCCGCGGACACGCGTAAAAAAAAGTCCCAGTCCCAATAATGGTGAACATACGGATCAAAGTAGCCAAGACAGTCATGAATCGCTTTTCGGTACAAACTCCCCGACGGCACATAGGTCGAAAATTTCCGCATCGCTTCCCGGTCATAGTCATAAGCGAATAAAAAGCGGGCCGTCGGGATGCGCTGGTTGTTTTCGACTCGATAATGGAAAATTTCCACATCAGAATATACAAAATTGGCATCCGCGATTTCCGCGACCATCCGCTCCATATGGGACGGAAGCAGTAAATCATCATCATCGCAAAGCATGACAAGCTCCCCGCTTGCCGCTTTCACGCCGATATTTCTCGCCTCGACATGTCCGATATTGTCGCGACAATGGATGAGGCGGACAGCGAGTTCCGGATATAGCGCGACAATGTCGTCGACGCGCTCGCCGCCGTCATTGACAAGGACGACTTCAAAATGCCGATACGTCTGCCTGCTTAATGACTCTAACAGCTCCGCGAGCGGGTGCGGACGATTATAGGTAGGAACGACAACCGATACAAGGGGACGCAAGCCTGTTCACCGCCTCTCTTTTTCTCCACACAAAAAAGAAGGAGCAATTATCCTTAAAGGTATAGCTCCTTCCCTTTTTTGTCAACTGTTATGCCAGCTCTTGCTGCTTTGTTTCTTTGCCTAGCACCCAGACGGCGATTACGCCAATAAACACTGACAGGCAAAACACCGCGAAAATGGTGGTGATCGCGGTATGCTGGGCGACAAGATAGCCGACAAAAATCGGACCTAAAATGCCACCGAGACGGCCAAATGACGCGGCCATCCCTGCTCCTGTGCCGCGAATGGACGTCGGATACTGCTCCGGCGTATAGGCATATAACGCCCCCCAAGCGCCAAGGTTGAAAAAGGAAAGCAAAATGCCCGAAGTCATCAGCTGTGCAAGGGAGTCGGCGTTTCCAAAGAAGTACGCGCTGACGGCGGTGCCGATTAAGTACGTGACGAGCACAAATTTCCGACCCGCTCGTTCAATGAGCCATGCGGCGCTGAAGTAGCCCGGCAACTGCGCCAGCGTCATAATCAAGACATATTCGAAACTTTTAATGAGACTGAACCCTTTCATCACGATCACGCTTGGCAGCCATAAAAACATGCCGTAATACGAGAAGACGACGCAAAACCAAAGCACCCACAGCATGATCGTTTCTTTACGATAAGGAGTCGACCAAACTTTCACGATATTGTCCCATACCGTTTCTTCTTTCCGCACGCCCGCAAACCGCGGCGAATCCGGCAAACCCCAGCGCAAATAGAGCGCGTACAGCGTTGGGACGGTCGCAAGCAGCAACGCCATTTGCCATCCGTATTTCGGAATGACAAAGTACGAAATGAAAGCCGAGACAAGCCAGCCTCCCGCCCAAAAGCTTTCGAGCAGGACAACGACACGTCCCCTGTCTTTCGCTGGGACACTTTCTGCGACAAGCGTCGATGCGACCGGCAATTCGCCGCCCAAGCCCATGCCGATGAGAAAGCGCAGCACTAAAAACGCCGCCAATGTCGTCGTCAAAGCAGATAGCCCGCTGCCGACGGAAAACAATAAAAGCGTCAAAATGAATACATTTTTTCTGCCGATCCGATCGGCTAACAAGCCAAATAAAAGCGCGCCGACCGCCATTCCGATCGAGTTGACGCTGCCAATCCAGCCCATTTGTTCCACCGTCAACCCCCAATCTTTTTGCAACGCCGCCATAATAAACGACAACATGCCGACATCCATCGCGTCAAACAGCCAGCCAAGTCCGGCCACTCCTAACAGCTTCCGCTGCGAAATTGCCTTTTGATTCATGTCAATCCCCCTATTATTACAAGTGTAAAGACACTTTCTTACCTCATTATAGGGGGTTTTAGCTGTTTATTCAATAAAGATGGTGTTTAGTTTTATCATGGAAATATGGGCAGTTTTTGATTTATAGATGTTTGGATATGATGTTCTGCATGAGCAAAGACATTCCCCAGGCGCCGATGCCAAGGGCAATAGATACGATCAGGGGAAAAGAAGCCCTTAAACATAAGGCTGTGACTAGCAGCAAAAAAGTGGTTGCCGGAAATCCCCATAATACGCCAAATAAAAATTTACTTAAATGTTGTGTTTCCTCCCCTTGGAAATACAACCAACATAAACTTAATAAACTGACTAGCGGCAATGCCGCGATTATTCCCCCGAACTTCGGATATATTTTTGCTACTTCTGTGATAATACTAATCAAAACAGCGGAAACGATTACTTTAACTAACGCAAACATTTTTTTGCTCCTTCACTGAGAATCGCAAACGCTTTTCGAATCAGTTCGGCATCGCATGGATCCATTTGTACCAGAACTTTTTTTAATTTTTCTTTGTCTAATCGGGTATGCCGATATAAGATGTGCCTTCCTTCCTCCGTTAACACAACAAATACTTTTCTCTCATCAAGACTGCCTCTTTTTTTACTAACCAATCCTTTTTTTATCAACCGCTTTGTATGTTCGGAAGCCGTGTTATGAGATACTGCCAAATGTTCTGCTAAATCTCCAATTGTCGCCTCTCCGTTTTTTTCAATATACTGCAATAAGCGAATGGCTTGATGTGTAAGATTGTCCTTGTTTGTATAGTGCAGCAAGTAATAAATATCGGTCCATTGCTCGTTAATCATTTCGATCATGTCGTCAATCTGCATCTTTATCGCTCCTCCTTTAAATATATCTTAATATACGATATAATCTTAAGTAAAGATATAATAAAAAGAGGATAAGCCATTGACTTATCCCCTAGTTATGCCAGATTATCTTGCAAATACTTCTTTAATTGTATACTCCAACCACGCTTTCACCGTCGTAAACGCAAACGGAACATTGAGGCGTTCTGTCCATTGGTGGGCGTCACGCCCGACTGGACCGACATTGAGCACCGGAACTTGAAATTTCGCCAGCGCGTCAAGCGGCAAATCATAGCCGCGGTTCCAGAGCGGCATATTGTCGGTAAGCCCTCGCAAGGAAGCAGGCGACTGCTGCAGACCGACGTAGCTTAAGTCGGAGATGCCGCCGAAATAATGCTGCTGCACGAGCGAAACTCCATGTGTTTCTTGCGCATACGTTTTTAGCTTGGCAACAAGCTGCCCGATAAGCGGATCGGCGCTGGAATTGACGGCAGGATAATATGGCGGCGCGTAAAACAGGACGATCATCGGCGCGAAAGCTTTGCAAAGCATCGCCAGCTGATCGACGAGCGCGATCGTCTTCTCGCGTTCGTCTTTGTTCGTATTCTTCGCTAAAATGTTTGTTTCCAGCTCCTCCACTTTTGTCGTTCCAAACATCTCTACCGCTTTTTTTCTTAGCTCGGCAAACGTCCATACGCGGACAGAAAGCGATTTTGGCGCCGATTGTTCCAGCTTGGCAAAGCGGGATGCCTGAACGTGGTACCGTTCTTCGATTCGTTTCGCCGCGCGCTTAGCCACTTCCACAAGCGAGCTCGTCACGTCATCGAGCGATTTTTGCTGCAAAAACAAATTAAATAATGTCACGGCGCGATGCGGTATTTGTACGGAGTAATCCTCTTTCAAATCGGTTTGCCACAAATTCGTCGGCGGCGGGCTGACTTCCCCGCTAAACACTTCGCAAAAATCGGTGTTTAACTCCAGCTCCGCCGCGATTTGCGACACCATAAAATTCGCGTTCAACCCGGCAAGCGGCTCGCCGACATGTGTTTCTTTCCCGTAACAATAAAAGCCCGGAAGCACTTTGCCGATGGAGCCAGTGTAAATGTAATTCGTTTTGTCGCCCGGATAGCGCGTAAACATCGGTTCGGAATTGAGCACAAGCCGATAGGTTAATCCGTATTTTTCCGCCATTTCAACAAGGACCGGCACCGCCGCGCGCATTCCGGCCGAGTTCGCCTCCTCGTCCGGCACCGTTAGCAGCAATAAATTGCCGTTAAACTTGCCGTGGCATGCCTGTTCGATGAGCGCCATATGCAAAGCCAGCCCGCATTTCATATCCATCACGCCGCGGCCAAACAGCCATTCTCCTGCTTCCATGTCCGCCTGCACGTCCGCAGGAAGCTGCGGTTTCTGTTCGTAAAACCGCTTCGTCAGCTCCTCTGGCGAAAAGGCGGCATCCTTCCATGCTCCGTAATCTTGCACATCGACGACATCAAAGTGGCTGAGAAGAATGACGGTGTCGCGCACTTGTTCCGCTTTTTTTACAAGCGCTGTTACAAAATAGCGTCCGTCCCCAGTCGGGTGCAATTGGACAAGTTCATTAATTCCCCGGAAATAATCAAGGGTGAGCAGTTGGTCCGCTATATATTGCGCCAGCCGCACTTCCGCTTCTGTCCCGCTGATGCTTGGATATTGGACTAAGCGACAAAGCAGTTGTTTCAATTGCTCGGTTGTTTGCCATTTCATACCCATCCCCCATTGCCATCATTATTTCTTTTATTTTAGCAAAAAAAATAACGCCGCAACCTATCGTCATTGCGGCGCTACAAACTCCATTTTTGGATGTCGAAAACAAGGTGTCCATTTGCGGCAAATGAAATCGTTTGATTATGTTTATACGGGAAAAACCGTGCGGTAAATACTTCTTCCCCTTTATTCACAAATACCTCCATCGAGGACGTGTCTAAAAACATATGCAGCGAGTGCAAACGTTCCAAACGGCATTGTCTTTTTTCCGTCAGCCCGTTGGCGAAACTTTTGCGCTCCAATGTCAACATGCGTTCATCGCTATGATAAATAATGCGTGCCGTATTGCGAATAGCAATTTCCATTATGCCCCCTGATAGACAAATATTCTCTAGATTAAGCTCGATAACATCCCCGCTGATTCCTTCTAATATCATTTCTTCGTTCGCGATCGTGACATTCGAATATGCAATTTTATCCTTGCGCAACATTTGCAGCTCTTCAACCGGTGTTTGATATAACTTGCCATCTTTCAGTTTCAACTCACGCGGCAATGTTAGCGCATGAACCCAGCGATGTGCAATGGTTGGATGCTTATCTTCATCCTGATCAGGAACTCCCATCCAAGCGATTAAAATGCGCCGTCCTTTTGCATCCAGCATCGTCTGTGGAGCGTAAAATTCAAAGCCGCGGTCTAATTCGGCAAACGGCCCGTGAAGAAATTGGGCCGTTTCGTAATCAAGACGGCCGACAAAATAACCGGACTGATGCACGTTTTGATAGCGCATGGCTTCCGCTTCCAGCCCTTGAGGGCAGACAATCAGCACTTCTTGCCCATCTAATTCAAACAGGTCTGGGCATTCCCACATGTAGCCGAACTTCCCTAGCTGCCGCGAATTTCCGCCTGTTATAGGCCCGAGATGTTCCCAGTCACGGAGGTTTTGCGAACGGAATAACACCGCTTTGCCATCGAGACTCTCGCTTTGCGCGCCGACAATCATATACCACTTATCGCCTTTTTTCCAAACTTTCGGGTCGCGGAAATGCGCCGTATAGCCGTCCGGAAGCGTCACAACAACCCCTTTTTTCTCAAAATCAATGCCGTTTTTTGACACAGCCATACATTGGTACGTCTGGCGGTTGCCATGTTCATCCTTCACATTTCCCGTGTAAAACAACGTTAAAACACCATCATGGTCAATGGCGCTGCCGGAGTAGCACCCATCTTTGTCATACCATTCGCTTGGGGCCAGTGCGATTTTCTCTTGTTTCCAATGAATGAGGTCACACGATGTATAATGCCCCCAAAATTTTGCGCCATGCCCAGTATGAAATGGCATCCATTGATAAAACACATGATACACTCCATTCCAATGAATCAATCCGTTCGGGTCGTTCATCAGCCCGACCGGGGGCATTAAATGATACTGAAGACGATAGTAATCTTTTTCTACTTTATCGCGATATTTTTCGATTTCCCTATACGCCTGTTCGATCTTCTCCCGTTCTGTTTCTGACTTCATATTCGCTCCCCCTCGTATTATCCGGCGCCTTGTTTATTCTTCCTCGCGAAATCCAAGCAATAACGTGGCAATAAACGCCGATCCGACCGCAATCGCAAATCCAATTAAATAGTTGATGAGGTTTTGCATTCCTTCTGGCGCCACGATCGCAATCATCGGAATGCCCGTTAACCCGTAGGCGTTCGCAACGACGTTTGTGAATACGACATATGCCCCTCCGAGCGCGCCTCCAATGGCCGCAGCAATAAACGGCTTGCGGTACTTTAAGTTCACCCCGAAAATCACCGGCTCAGTAATTCCGAGGAAGGCTGACAATGCGGATGGAAGAGCCACCTCTTTTGTTTTTACGAGCTTCGCTTTCACAAATACGGCCAGTCCGGCCCCGCCCTGTGCGACGTTGGCCATCGACCAAATCGGCAATAAATAGTTGACGCCAAGTTTCGCCAATAAATTGGCTTCGATCGCATGGAAGCTATGATGCACGCCGGTAATGACAATCATCGAATACAAGCCGCCAAAAATCAGCCCCGCCAGCGCCCCGCCGTAATGGTAAATAAAGTTGAGCACCGTCGTAATTCCATCACCAAGCAAGTTGCCTAACGGACCGATGGCTAAAATGGTAATAAATCCGGTGGAAATGACCGTCACAAATGGAACGACAAGCAAGCTGACCGCGTGAGGTACGACTTTCCGCAACCCGCGCTCGATTTTACACATGACATAAGTAGCAAGCAAAATCGGAACGACTGTCCCTTGATAGCCAACCATGGCAATATCAAAACCGAGAAAATGCATATAGTTCGGTTTTGCTTCCGCTAATCCCCATGGGTTCAACAGCGCCGGATGGGTCATAATCCCACCGATGACCGCCCCTAAAAACGGGGTGCCGCCAAACTCTTTTGCGGCACTAAAGCCAATTAAAATCGGCAAAATGATAAAAGCTGCACTGGAAAACATATCGAGCAACACATACAATGGGCTGTCAGGCGCAACCCATTTGAACGCTTTCATCATTCCTAATAGTCCCATGAGTAAACCGCTGGCGACAATCGCCGGAATAATCGGAACGAAAATGTTTGATAACGTTTTCGCCAAGCGGGCTAATGGATTCATTTTTTGCTTGACCGCTTCTTGATGAACATCCGCGCTTACATGTTGCAATCCTGCTTCTTGTACAAACGAGTCGTATACTTTATTGACAACGCCGGTACTAAAAATAATTTGATATTGCCCGGAACTAGAAAACGCTCCTTTCACTCCCTCGATGTTCTCAATCGCTTTTGTATCCGCTTTCGTGTCATCTTTTAACACTAAGCGAAGCCTTGTTGCACAATGGACGGCGCTGATGATGTTCTCCTTCCCGCCTAATAACGGAATGAGTTGTTTTGCGACGCGTTCGTAATTCATTTGCGAACCCCTCTCTTTTTTATTTTTGAAGAAAAACAAAAAGACCTAAAACATACAAAGGGCAGCATATGACAGAAACAATCTGCCATTCCCTTCATACGTTTTAGGTCTTGCCTGCCTGTGCAGTAACAATCCCGCAATATTGTTTTCTTATCTGCATTGTAATTCGTTTCTCCCAGTTTGTCAACGCTTTCGTAAACGTTGAATGTGAAGGGCAATATAAGCCAGCTCCGCGTCTGGAAACTCTAGGCCATATTCGCCTTTTGCGTGCTCCGCCATCTTCTGCGCGCAGGCGAATTCTTTCCCATACTTTGTTTGAATGAGCGCCAGCATCTCTTCATCCATCGAGTGCAGAAGCTCTCCGTTTTCTATCCGATTGATCGCAAACCGCAAATGCGTAAGCAGCCGCTGGTAGGAAATACTATCTTCGTCAATGGGAATGTCCAACTCTGCCTGTATAATGTCAATCATTTCACGAATGAGCGCCGTTTGCCGCAGCGTTTTGTTCATGCTGGCGGCATCCATTTTCGCCGTATGAATGTGAAGGGCGATATGCGCCGCTTCATCGTCTGGAATTTCAATGCCGAGCCGTTCTTGAATCAATTGTTTGGCCCATAACCCAATTTCATACTCCGTTTTGTATAGCACTTTAATTTCATTAAGCAATTTATTTTGAATGCGATACCCCTGCTTGAGCCGTTCAATAGCAAATGACAAGTGGTCGGTTAACGCGATATGAATATGATTGTTTAATGGCGCTTGCAACTTTCCTTCTGCATAACTGATGATCTCTTCCGCAATCTCGATATGCTCTTCCGGCAATGTCCGCAATAATTGTTGAAACTTTTCGTTCTCCTCTTCCATAACGAAAATTTTCTCAATTTTTGCCGGGGGGATAATGTCATTTTTTCGCTTTTGAAATGCGATGCCCGCACCCATAACAATTTTTTCTTTTCCGTCATCCAACACGACGACCGCATTGTTATTTAAAATTTTGTGGATTCTTAATGCCATCATGCCATCCCCCGATCAGCATGGTATTATGCTTTCGTCTCTATACGGAAAAGAACCGTTTCCCCTTTTACCGCCGTTGTTTCCGATGTTTTTTCTAAACTTGCCACTACATCACCGTTCGTCACAATGATCGGGGTGATCGTGCTTTTCGCTTTTTGTTGGACAAGCCCGAAATCGACCGTTAATAAGCGCTGGCCTTTTTTCACACGGTCCCCCGCCTTGACGTGCGCCGTAAAACCTTCGCCGTTCATGGAAACCGTTTCTAACCCGACATGAATCAACAGCTCAACGCCCGCTTCGGAACGCAATCCGACAGCATGCTTTGTCGGGAATACTTGCACGACTTCGCCGTCCACCGGCGCCACGACTTCCCCGCCTGTCGGCTCAATCGCGATGCCATCGCCCATCATTTTTTGCGCAAAAACCGGATCCGGAACCTCTTCCAGCGGTTTTATTGTTCCTGTCAATGGAGCAACAACGTCTTCATGTGTCCGTTTTTCTTTTTTGCCAAACCATTTTTTAAACATCGTGTTCATCCCTTTCTTATTCTTGCTCTTCTACTCTTTAATATAACCGCACAAAAAAGACGGGAAACCCTACGGCAGTGCCCGTCTTAGATCTTGCCTGCATGCGCAGTTACCATCCCTGCATACCGGCTTTTTCATATTCAGAGTAGCTAGAAGCAGCGCATTTGTCAAAGAAAAATGCCTATCCTTTCAAAACCATGCGCTATGCTAGTTGTTTTAAGCGGCGGCAAATTTCCTCCGTTATTTCCCGCGTTGTCGCCTTGCCGCCGATATCAGGCGTTTTCACGCCGTCCGCGGCCACGTCTTCGATCGTCTTTAACAGTACATTGCCCATTTCCTCTTCTCCGAAATGATCGAGCATCATTTTCGCCGTCCAAATCTGCAGCCCGTCATCCGGCATCATTTTCCCGTGCTCGATGTAATACTCACAGTTCCATGGAAATTCGGTAAAGGTGAAACGCAGCCCCCCGTGTACATCGGCAATCGTCCGCAATACGTCTAAAGCGGCGGGCACGACTTCCTTGCCGATTCCATCTCCGGGAATGACCGCAATCTCTAACTGTTTCACTTCTATTCGCCACCTATGAAAACATTTCTCCAAAGGCTGGATGCAATCATACATCATTTCTTCATTTGGTTATTCGATATATCGCGCTGCAATTCCTATGCATAAAGCAACATGTATCATCGAAAAAATCGTTTCATGGTAGAATAGAAATACACTATTTCGCATGGAGGAAACGATATGTCTCACTACGATGACCCTTTTCGCGGCAATTTTGACAGCCTAGAAGAGTTTGCCGACCATATTAGCGAACTTTTGCAATGCCCGATTACGATTGAAGATGCGAACCATCGGCTGATCGCCTACAGCGCCCACGACGACTATACCGATCCGGCGCGGACGGCGACAATTATCAGCCGGCGCGTGCCGGAAAAGGTAATTAATAGTTTATGGAAACAAGGAGCGATTCCGGCGCTGCTAAGGAGCCGCGAGCCTGTCCGTGTCGCTGCCATTTCCGAAGTCGGCCTTGGCAGCCGCGTTGCCGTCTCGATTTGGAAAAACGATGAAGTGATCGGCTTTATTTGGGCGCTCGAAACCGACCGCACGTTATCGCAAGAGGATATGGAACTGCTAAAAAAAGCAGCCAAAGCCGCGAAAAACAAAGTATTGCAGCTGTATATGCGCAAAAATAAAAAAGAAGAGCGGGTGCAAGAATTGTTTTGGAAGCTGCTGACCGGGCACATGACGACAGAGGAGGAAATTAAAGAAAGCTTTGCGACGATGCAAATCCCGGCTGCTCCGTTATTTTCTGTAATCGTTTTCCGCTTTGCCACCGAAATAACACGGGAAATTGAAAAGCAAATTTCGTACTTGCTGCAAACGACCCAGCAAATCCAGCTTCTTCTCTATACAACCGACCGCAATGATGTCATCTTGTTAGCCGCTCCGAAATCAATGAATCAGCCGTTAAAAGAATTGCACATGTTTATCGAATCATTCGCACTCAAAATGAAAGAGCGTTTTCATATCAACAGTGTCCAAAGCGGCTTCGGCAGCATCTATGAAACATACACGTCCATTGAAAAAAGCTATCAAGAAGCGTTGACCGTGTTGAAAATGAAAGAAAAATTTCCGGAACAAATTTGCTCTATTTATGGATATCAACAACTTGGCATTTATCAATTTTTTGATTTATTGTTGGAAAAAAAGCGGCAAGGGGAGTTCATCAATCCATCCTTAACCAAATTGCAGGCTTATGATCAAAAGCATCATAGCGATTTAGTGAAAACGTTTGAAGTCTTTTTCGACCACGACAGCAATGTCAATGAAACAGCAAAAGCCCTGAACATTCACCCGAACACTCTGTCCTACCGGCTGAAACGCATCGCCGAGATCGCTGAAATGGACTTACATGATATGAATCAAAAAGTAAAATTGTATATTGATATTAAATTGGCCAAATATGAAGCGCTCCATTAACTTTGTGGAAATCCACAAAAGGATGGCGCTTCTTTCTTTTTTCCTAACAAAGCCAAAATGGAAGCAACCATTTATACTATAATTAAGGTCAATTTATAGAGGAGGATTTTGCTGATGATTATTGGGGTACCAAAGGAAATAAAAAATAACGAAAATCGTGTCGCTATTACACCAGCAGGTGTCATGTCATTTGTTCAGGCAGGACATACCGTGCTGATTGAAAAAGATGCAGGAATTGGAAGCGGTTTCACCAATGAGGATTACGCAAGCGCCGGAGCGCAAATTATCGAACAAGCGCAAGACGTATGGACAAAAGCGGATATGGTGATGAAAGTAAAAGAGCCGCTGCCAAGCGAATATGGCTATTTCCGTCCGGGGTTGATCTTATTCACCTACTTGCACCTTGCCGCTGAACCGGAATTGACGCGCGCCCTTAAAGAAAAAGGCGTCATTGCCATCGCCTATGAAACGGTGCAAGTCGGGCGCACGCTTCCGCTGCTTACACCGATGAGCGAAGTCGCAGGGCGGATGGCAGCGCAAATCGGCGCGCAATTTTTAGAAAAGCCTTACGGCGGAAAAGGAATTCTCCTGGGCGGCGTGCCGGGAGTAGGCCGCGGCAAAGTGACGATCATCGGCGGCGGTGTCGTCGGAACGAACGCAGCCAAAGTCGCTGTCGGGCTTGGCGCGGATGTCACAATTATTGATTTAAACGCCGATCGTCTCCGCGAACTAGACGACATTTTCGGCCACCAAATTACGACGCTAATGTCCAATCCAATGAACATCGCCCAAGCAGTCGCAGAGGCCGACCTTGTCATCGGCGCTGTGTTAATCCCTGGCGCGAAAGCGCCAAAACTCGTCACGGAAGACATGGTAAAAGCGATGAAGCCAGGCTCTGTCATCGTCGATGTCGCGATTGACCAAGGCGGGATCGTGGAAACGAGCGACCACGTCACCACACACGACAACCCGACATATGTGAAGCACGGCGTCGTTCACTACGCTGTCGCCAACATGCCGGGAGCGGTTCCAAGAACATCGACGCTTGCCCTAACGAACGTAACGCTTCCGTATGCGCTGCAAATCGCCAATAAAGGCGTTCACCAAGCGATCGCCGACAACCACGCACTCAAACTTGGCGTCAACGTCGCTAATGGCGAAATTACGTATGAAGCAGTCGCCCGCGACCTTGGCTATAACTATGTCCCAGTAGAAGAAGCGTTAGGAAAACAACTAGCTGCAAACTAATCGATCATACCGGTGCTGCCCGCTTTCCGCAGTGCCGGTTTCTTTATATACCCAATCACTTCTCTATCTTATCGAAATGATTTGTGCTATGATTAAATAATACATAATCACTGATACCACACAAAGGAGGAATGCGTCATGGCAATGCCTAAAGCACTGACAATCGCCGGCTCTGACAGCAGCGGCGGCGCCGGTCTGCAGGCAGATTTAAAAACGTTTCAAGAGCTTGGCGTATACGGAATGACCGCGATTACAACAATCGTCGCAATGGATCCGCATAACCATTGGTTTCATCAAGTGTTTCCGGTCGATCTCGCAACCATTGAAGCACAGCTTGAAACGATCATCGTCGGCGTTGGGGTTGACGCGATGAAAACGGGGATGCTGCCGACGACCGATATTATTGAACTCGCGGCAAAAACGATTGAAAAACATCAATTAACGAATGTCGTCATTGACCCTGTGATGGTGTGCAAAGGAGCAGACGAGCCGCTCCATCCGGAAAACACGGTTTGCTACCGCGAAGTGCTCGTTCCAAAAGCGACGGTCGTCACGCCAAACTTGTTTGAAGCAGCTCAGTTAAGCGGACTTCGCCGCATCGAAACGGTGGAAGATATGAAAGAAGCGGCAGGCCGAATTCATGAGCTTGGCGCTAAATACGTCATCGTCAAAGGCGGACGCAAAATTCCCCATGAAAAGGCGGTTGATGTCCTATACGATGGAAAAACGTTCGAACTATTGGAATCTGACCGCATCGAAACAACGTATACACACGGGGCAGGCTGCACGTTCTCGGCGGCCATCACGGCCGAGCTCGCCAAAGGCAAACCGGTAAGGGAAGCGATTGCCACGGCGAAAATATTTATTACCGAAGCCATCCGCCACTCCTTCCCGCTCAACCAATACGTCGGTCCAACGAACCATGCCGCATATCGCCGCTATCATCAACAATAAGGCAGGAGGAAACCTCTCCTGCCTCCCTTTTGCTTTATACAAAAAAACAAACGTGATAATATAAAGACAAAAAATTACAAAAGAAGGATGTGTGATACGATTGCGGGTATCTGCTGTACAATATCATTTGCATACGATCAGTTCGTTCCAGCAATTTGCCGATCAAGTGACCCATTACGTGAAAACGGCGCAAGAATTTGAAGCGGAGTTTGTTTTGTTCCCGGAATTTATGACGACACAGCTTTTGTCCATTCCATCCAATACAGGCAAAACGCCAACGATCGATGACTTGCCAAATTATACAGAACCGTATTACGAACTATTTACTTCACTGGCGAAAGAAACCGGCATGTACCTAATCGGCGGCACGCATGTCATTTGCAAAGACAAAAAATTGTACAATGTCGCGCATTTATTTACCCCCGACGGACAAATCCACCAGCAAGCCAAGCTGCACATTACCCCGACGGAAGTAAAGGAATGGGGCATTGCTCCGGGAGAAAGCGTCAATGTGTTCGAAACGGAAAAAGGAACAATCGCGCTGTTGACGTGCTATGATATTGAGTTTCCGGAAATCGTCCGCATCGTGCGCGCCAAAGGGGCGGACGTCATCTTTTGTCCGTCGTGCACCGATGACCGCCATGGGTTCCATCGCGTCCGGTATTGCTGCCACGCGCGCGCCGTCGAAAACCAAGTGTATGTCGTCACGACAGGCACGGTCGGCTCGCTGCCAACCGTCGATTTTATGCGCGCCAACTTCGGCCAAGCTGCGGTCATTACGCCAAACGACATTCCGTTCCCGCCGCGCGGCATTTTAGTCGAAGGGGAAATCAACGACGACATGATTGTCACCGCCGACCTCGACTTGTCGCTGTTGTATAAAGTGCGGGAAAAAGGTTCGGTGACGACATGGCGCGACCGCCGCACCGACTTGTACCCAGACTGGAAATAAGGGAAAGGGACAAACCGATAAATACGTACAAATTACAAGCATTCACAAAAACGAAAGTGGAATTGCCGCCGATTTAAACGGAAAAACCCGGACACGATAACGCGTCCGGTTTTTTTTCCTATAACGATGCTTTGAAACGGTCAAACTGTTCAACAATTTTTTCTTGCGGTTCCTTCGTTAACAAGCTGACGATAACAATCGCCGCCAAGCTCGCTGCGAAGCCTGGAATCATTTCATAAAGCAAGCTTTTTAAATATGCTGATTGCGTCCAGAGAATAACGGTCATAGCGCCTGCGACCATGCCGGCAAACGCCCCCCATTTCGTCATGCGCCGCCAGAATAAGCTTAACAAAATAACAGGACCAAACGAAGCGCCAAAGCCTGCCCACGCATAGCCGACCAAGTTTAAAATCGTATCGTTTTTCGTGTATGCGAGCGCAGAAGCTACCAATGCGACAAGCAATACAGACAGGCGGCCGACCAATACTAGCTCCTTATCGGAAGCAGAACGGCGGAATAATATTTTATATAAATCCTCCGTCAGCGAACTGGACGTCACCAGAAGCTGCGAAGAAATCGTGCTCATAATGGCTGCTAAAATCGCCGCCAGCAAGAATCCCGTGATCAGCGGATGGAATAAAATTTCCCCGAGCCTGATAAAGACAGTTTCCGGATCGCTAAGCTTCGAGCCGTACTCGAAAAAGTAAGCGATTCCAAAAAATCCTGTCAACATCGCTCCGACAACGGAGAAAATCATCCACCCCATTCCGATGCGGCGGGCGCTTTTCATTTCCTTGACCGACGAAATCGCCATAAAGCGGACGATAATGTGCGGCTGTCCAAAATAGCCGAGGCCCCAAGCAAACAGCGAAATAATGCCGAGGAAGCTTGTTCCTTTCCATAAATCGAGCAAATTAGGGTCAATGTTTTTAATGGTAGTAAACGTATCGCCGACACCGCCCGTATGGAAAAGCGTTACGACCGGGACAAGAATAAGAGCAATAAACATAATCGTTCCTTGCACAAAGTCTGTCCAGCTGACCGCTAAAAATCCGCCGAACAGCGTATACGCCACAACAACGCCGGCAACGATCCACAGCCCCGCATGATACGTCATGCCAAACGAGTTTTGAAATAAAACAGCTCCAGATACAAGACCGGAAGATACATAAAAGGTAAAGAAAATCATAATAACAAGGCCGGAGATCAAACGAAGCAGCTTGGATGTATCATCGAAGCGGTTTTCCAAAAACTCCGGAATCGTGATGGAATCATTCGCTACTTCCGTATACACACGCAAACGCGGCGCGACGTACAGCCAGTTGGCGTACGCTCCAAGCGTAAGCCCGATTACAATCCAGGCTGCGCTTAGTCCTTGCGCATACATCGCTCCCGGCAGCCCCATCAACAACCAGCCGCTCATATCGGAAGCTCCTGCGCTCAGCGCCGTGACAGCCGGACCTAACGTTCTCCCCCCCAGCATATAATCGGAAAGGTTAGACGTTCGTTTGTACGCCCAATACCCAATTAACAACATTCCAATCATATAAACCGCAACAGAAATGATAGCCAAAATAGTCTCCCCTTCCTTTGTTGTCCTTCATTATCATCATAACGGAAGAATATTATTTTTACAATAATAATCATAATTTTCCAATTGTTTAAAACATAAATATAACTATAGATTTTTCAAAAAACAAAACGAATATTCATTTAATTTATAATATAAAAATAAACCAAGCCGTTTCTACTACATTATTTTATAAAAATGAATATTCATTTATTTAAAGAATATTATAAATTGAAATTCAACTAAATAAAATAGGTAAATAAAGGTGTTTATCTACATAATATAAAACACCAAAATATTCAAATAATTATTTTTATAAATAGTATTGCATAAATGCAAAAATATTGATAGTATGAAATCGTCTATCATCAATTGCACAAAGGGGGGCTTTTTTATCATGGTCAAAAAAGGGGCAATTATCGCTGTAGTGATTGCATTGCTTACAGCGTTGGCTGCATGTGGAAAATCAACGGAAACGAGTTCTTCTTCCTCAGGAGAAGCAAAGAAAAAAGTGATCGTCGGGACAGACGCTGCGTTTGCACCGTTTGAGTATATGGATAAAGGAAAAATCGTCGGTTTTGACGTCGATTTGCTAGATGCGGTAATGAAAGAAGCAGGCATTGAATATGAACTGAAAAATATCGGCTGGGATCCGCTCTTTGCCGCATTGCAAAGCAAAGAAATCGACATGGCAATCTCCGGCATCACGATCAATGATAAGCGGAAACAAACATACGATTTCTCCATTCCTTACTTTGAAGCCACCCAGATGATTATGGTGAAAGAAAATAGCCCAATCAAAAACGCGCTTGACTTAAAAGGAAAAACGATCGGCGTCCAAAACGCGACAACCGGGCAGGAAGCAGTAGAGAAATTGCTAGGCAAAGGCAATAAAAACATTAAAAAATTTGAAACGACGGTTGTCGCAATTATGGAATTATTAAATGGCGGCGTCGATGCAGTCGTGACTGATAACGCAGTGGCAAACGAATATGTAAAAAACAATCCAAACAAAAAAATTAAAGTCATTCCAGATTCGAAACACTTTGAGTCGGAGTTTTACGGCATGATGTTTCCGAAAGGAAGCGACTTGAAAGCGAAAGTGGATGAAGCGTTGAAAAAAGTGATGAAAAGCGGCAAATATACTGAAATTTATAAAAAATGGTTCGGAACAGAGCCAAATCTCGATAAGTTATTAAAACAACAATAACCGCGCAAACATCGGAAAATGCGTAACTACTTTATTTTAGTTACGCATTTTTTATAAGAAAGGTGAGGGCTAATGGATTTTCGTTTTGATATTATTCAGGAATACGCCCCGTTTTTCCTAAGAGGGGTGTTATTAACTATTGGGGTTTCGATCGCCGCCATCATTGCTGGCTTGATTCTCGGTCTTATGATCGGCCTTGGCAAAATGTCGACGAAACGGCTCATCCGTCTCCCGTTTGAATGGTATATTAACTTTTTCCGGGGAACTCCTTTATTAGTACAAATGCTGCTTGTACACTTTGGGGTTATGCCGCTGTTTTTTGCCCAGCCAAGCGCGACCGTCTCGCTGATCGTATCGCTGTCCTTAAACTCGGCAGCGTATGTCGCAGAAATTTTCCGCGCCGGCATTCAATCGATTGACAAAGGACAAATGGAAGCGGCCCGCTCGCTCGGAATGACGCATGCACAGGCAATGCGCTACATTATTTTGCCGCAAGCGTTAAAACGGATGATTCCGCCGTTTGGAAATGAGTTTATCGTTTTAATTAAAGACTCGTCCCTCGGTCTTGTCATTGCCGCCCCAGAACTTATGTATTGGGGAAAAGCAGCTGCAGGAGAGTACTACCGCGTTTGGGAGCCATATTTAACCGTGGCGTTTATTTATTTGCTTTTAACCCTTTCCCTCAGTAAACTACTACATTATTTGGAAAGGAAGTATTCAAATCAATGATTAAAGTAAGCAATTTAAAAAAATCATTTGGCAACCTAGAAGTATTGAAAGGAATTAATGCCCATATCCGCGAACGGGAAGTCGTCGTTGTCATCGGCCCGTCCGGTTCCGGAAAATCGACCTTTTTGCGCTGCTTAAACCTTTTAGAAGACTTCGATGAAGGAGAAATTATCATTGACGGAATCAACATAAAAGAAAAGCAGACAAACATTAACAAAGTGCGCGAAGAAGTCGGGATGGTGTTCCAGCGCTTTAACTTATTCCCGCATATGACCGTGCTGGATAACATCACGCTCGCTCCAATAAAAGTGCGGAAATGGCCGCGCGAAAAAGCAGAAGCAAAAGCAATGGAGCTGCTCCAAAAAGTCGGGCTGCAAGAAAAGGCAAACGCCTACCCGGACTCTTTATCGGGCGGACAGGCGCAGCGCGTCGCAATCGCCCGGGCGCTGGCGATGGAACCGAAAGTGATGCTGTTTGACGAGCCGACGTCCGCCTTAGACCCGGAAATGGTCGGGGAAGTGCTGGCGGTCATGAAACAGCTCGCAAACGAAGGCATGACCATGGTCGTTGTCACGCACGAAATGGGCTTTGCCCGCGAAGTCGGCGACCGCGTCCTGTTCATGGACGGCGGCTACATCGTCGAAGAAGGCACGCCGAGCGAAATTTTTGACCATCCGAAACATGAACGGACAAAATCATTTTTATCGAAAGTGCTGTAGCCTCGCATTTGCCTTATTGCCTTGCCGCAGCAAGCGAAGCGGCAAGCTTTTTATGGACCACAACAGCAAAAAGCGCTGGTATGCTGCTTCCATCCGCAAACACATAGCCCTGGTTTTTGTGCCTACAAAAGGCTGGAAACCAGGGCTATATTTATCTTTATACCGAAGCGGCTTGAAGCCGCTTTAATTCCTCGCCTAAAAACTTGGCCACTTCTAACATGCCAAACTTGCCGGCACGCGCTTCCGCCTCCGAGTTGTAGTTTGTATTGGTGTTGACATCGTACGTAAAAATCGTGCCATTGGAATCACGGATAAACTCGATGCCGGCAATATGAATATCATTGGCGCGCAAAAACTGCTCGTATTTCTCGAGTATCGGATCGGAAAAACCGTCGATAATTTCAAATTTTGGACGCGTTGCCGTTTCGCCGACCGGACAGAATAAATCGCCGATTTGGCAAGCATCCGCAGGACAAAGCTCAAACCCTTCCGATGTGTCTACGCGCACGGCGTACATAAATTTGCCGCCGACAAATTCACAACGGGTGATGAACGGCTCCGGCGCTTGAATATATTCTTGCACCAGTGTAATGCCGTCGACTGAATCTTCAAAAGCAGGGCTTTCGAGATATTGCCAAAGCGTTTCAATGGAATGGAACAATTGCACGCCAAGCCCTTTGCCAGCGCGGTTATGTTTCGTAATAAACGACGGCGCGCCAAGCTGTTTTGCTGCTTCCACGATTTGTTCCTTGCCGACGGCGGCAATCGTTTTCGGCGTGCGGATTCCATGCGCATTTAATGCCATATATTGATTTACTTTGCTTACTTCTAAACGGAGCGCCCGGCTTCCGTTGAGCACCCGGCGCCCATGGCGCTCGAGCCAGGCAAGCACCGCTTCCGTGAGTTCCGGGGCAAAACGATGCGCCCGCGTATGAGAGGAGGCGCTCATTCGGCTGTAAAACACTCCTTCCGGAGGCGTCGCCGATAAATCGACCGTCCCTTTGTCTAAAAACCATTCTTCATAAGGCAGACCAAGTTCGTCCAACCGCCGCGTTAGATGCACAGTCCATTCGCTATTTTCATGAATAATGTAAATTTTGCTCATCTTACTTTTCCCCTTTCGTCGCAAGCCGATTCCGGCGTTCCTCGACAAGCGGCATCACCTGTTTGGCGAATCTCTCCATTTCCTCTAGCTGAGGTGAAAATTGCAATAGCAATAAATCTACCCCTGCATTTTCATATGCTAAAATGCGGTCAGCGATTTGTTCCGGTGTACCAATTAGATTTGGACGCAATCCTCTGTTGGATACAGAATAGTCTTGCAATTTCAATTGCAGTTCGAGCTGGGATTTGTTGACGAAATCATGATATCCTGCATAGCCGCTAGATAATTTGACGTCGGTAATGCGCTTTAATTCCGCCTGCGCCTCCTCCTCGCTGTCGCGGCAAATGACAAACGCTGCCATGCCAAACGAGCGAAACGGCTCTTTTCCTGCCTGTTCGCGGCGCTGCTTCATGTCGGCAACTTTGCGGGCGATTTCTTCTACTGTTCCGCCATGCATCACATATGCATCGCAATGCTTAACAATCGCTTGTTTTCCCCGTTCGCTCTCGCCGCCGGCGTATAAAATCGGATGCGGCTTTTGCACCGGTTTCGGCGCTAAATGGGCTCCATTTACTTCATAAAATTTTCCCCGGAAATGAAATACATCGTTCGTCCACATTCCTTTTAACACTTGAACGAATTCTTCCGTGCGATCATAGCGCTCATCATGTTCGGTAAAAATGCCGCCATATTGACGCGCTTCTTCCTCCCACCATGCCGATACAACGTTCAGTGTAAAGCGGCCGTTGCTAATGTGGTCAATATTGGCCGCCATTTTCGCCGTAACGGCTGGATAATGAAAACCGGGACGGACTGCCGTCATAATTTCCAATTTTTCTGTCACCGCCGCCAGTGCCGCCGCCGTCGACCATGCTTCCAGCGAATCCTTCTCCGGCCCTTTTATATCATTTAAATACAGCTCCGCGACTAATGTTGTGCTATATCCCCATTGCTCCCCTTTTTGCGCTACCGTTTTCGCATATTCAAACGTCGCCGGCATGTTTTCATCCTCAACGTTGCGCAGCCATCCTCCGAAAATCGGCAGCCAAAACCCATATCTCATCTTGTTCCTCTCCTCCCCTATAATAAAAAAAGCTTCTTCGATAAGAAGAAGTGGTGCGCTTCATCTTATCTTCCAGAACCAACCTGCTCCAACCAGCGCCTTTCTGACCGATATCAACGGTTGTTGGGCTTCATTGGGCCATTCCCTCTGCCGCTCTTGATAAGATTTGCTATTTATTTATTTTTCCTATTTTCTTATATGTTTTATCGGATTTATTTTATCCTACCATAATGTCATTTACAGCGTCAATATAAAAAAACCCCGGCTCTTTCACAGGGAAAGAGCCAGGGGTTTTATTACAGCACAAATGACATCGTCCAAACCGAACCGGCAACAACCACTATCGCAATAAAAAAGGCATACGCCATATTGATCGTTTGAATTTTGCCGCTGTCGCTTTCCGTCATATGCATAAACATAAATAGCTGCAAGCTTGCTTGAATGATCGCAAAAATGACGATGACGCCAATAATCGCTTTCGCCGTTAATCCCGAAGATAGCGCGACCCAAAGCGCAGCGAACGTCAGCACAAGCGAAAGAACAAAACCGACGACATGTTTCCAAGGAAATGATTCATGGTGATTGTTTGCACCCATCCTAGATCACCATCCCGGTCAAATAAACTAATGTAAAGATAAAAATCCATACGACGTCAAGGAAGTGCCAATACAAGCTGACGATAAACACTTTTCTTGCCGTCCGCGGCGTAAATCCGCGCTGGAGCAGCTGAATGATAATTAAAATCATCCAGCCAATTCCAAGGCTGACGTGCGCCCCGTGCGTTCCGACAAGCACGAAAAAGCTAGAGAGAAACGCACTTGTTTGCATCGTCGCTCCTTCATGGACGTAATGAATAAATTCGCGAATTTCAAAGGTAATAAACCCTGCACCTAAAAGGAGCGTCACCAACAGCCATGTTAATAAACCGCTAAGGCGATTGCGGCGCATTTCAAAAATAGCCAGTCCGCATGTAAAACTGCTGGTTAATAGAAGCAACGTTTCGATTAAAACATCTTTTACCTCAAATAAGTCTTTCGCAGTCGGGCCGCTTCCCGTACGTTGGAATAAAACAAGATAGGTGGCGAACAAGGTCGCAAACAACGCGACCTCGGCGCCAAGGAAAATCCAAAATCCTAAAATATTTAAACGGCTTTCTTCCGTCCGATACTCGAGCGGCATCGTTTCATCATATCGGTGAGCTGCTTCTGCCATCCGTTACGCCCCCTTCCGTGCCAAACGCTCCGTGCGTTTAATTTCGTCCACGCTAATGTAATAGCCGTCATCATCGTCAAACGAACGGAGAATTAAACCGAGAATAATGAAGATCGCAGCGATAATCGCCAACGTAAACCATTTAAAGACAAGACCAAAGCCCGCGAAGAAAAACGCAATCGAAATCAAGAACGGGCGGCCTGAGTTGCTTGGCATATGAATCGGCTTTAATTGTTCTTCTTTTACTTCCAACCCGTTGCCGTTTTTCTTCATAACCCAATAAGCGTCCAAATCCGTTACTTCCGGAGTGATTGGGAAGTTATAGTGCGCTGGCGGTGAAGCAGTCGCCCACTCGAGCGTGCGACCGTCCCACGGATCTCCGGTCATGTCGCGCTCGCCGTAACGCGCGCTGTAATAAATGTTATAGCAAAGCACGATAAAGCCAATGCCCATCAGCGCCGCGCCAATCGTCGCCACAACGTTCAACGGCGTCCAGCCAAGTCCGGCCGAGTACGTGTACATGCGTCGCGTCATTCCCATTAATCCTAAGAAATACATCGGGAAGAAGCAAACATTAAATCCAATCATAAAGAGCCAGAACGTCCATTTTCCTAAACGTTCGTTTAATAGATGACCGAACATTTTCGGATACCAATAATGAAGCCCAGCAAAACAAGCAAACACCGTACCAGCAATTAATACATAATGGAAATGGGCAATTAAGAAATAACTATTATGGTATTGATAGTCCGCCGCTGCCATGGCGAGCATAACGCCAGTAACCCCGCCAATGACGAAGTTCGGGATAAACGCCAGCGCCCAAAGCATTGCTGTCGTAAAACGAATTTTTCCTTTGCGCAGCGTAAACAGCCAGTTAAATACTTTCACTCCAGTCGGAATCGCAATCGCCATCGTTGTAATCGAGAAAAACGAGTTCACCGCTGGACCGGCACCCATCGTAAAGAAGTGGTGCACCCAAACGATAAAGCTTAAAAAGGCGATACCAACGATCGAACCGACCATTGCTTTATAACCAAATAGACGTTTGCGGGCAAATGTGCTGACAATTTCCGAAAAAATCCCGAAAGACGGCAAAATGACAATATATACTTCCGGATGGCCCCAAATCCAGAACAAGTTTGCCCAAAGCATGGACATACCGCCGTTGGCCATCGTGAAAAATTGCGTGTCAAACAAACGGTCAAACGTCATTAACGCTAATGCGACCGTTAACACTGGAAACGCGAAAATAATGATGACACATGTAATTAAAACCGTCCATGTAAACATCGGCATGCGCATAAGCGTCATACCCGGCGCCCGCATTTTTAAAATCGTCACCAAAAAGTTAATTCCGGTCATCAACGTCCCAATTCCGGAAATTTGCAAGGCGACTGCATAATAGTTGTTGCCAACCCCTGGGCTAAATTCATTGCTAGCAAGTGGAAAATATGCCGTCCAGCCGGCATCCGGGGAGCCGCCGATGACAAACGAAATATTAAACAGCATCGCCCCGAAGAAAAAGAGCCAGAAGCTTAACGCATTTAAGTACGGATACGCGACATCACGCGCCCCGATTTGCAGCGGGACGACAACGTTCATTAATCCAATAATAAACGGCATCGCCATAAATAAAATCATAATCGTACCGTGCGTGGTAAAAATTTCGTTGTAATGTTGCGCATCGAGAAATTTCATATTTGGTGCCGTTAGCTGTGCTCGCATTAATAGCGCGTCTACGCCGCCGCGGAACAACATTAATACAGCACAAATAATATACATGATCCCAATTTTTTTATGGTCTACCGTCGTTAACCACTCATCCCAAAGCCATTTCCATTTTTTAAAATACGTCAACACAAAAACAATACCAATAATGGTTAACACAATCGCGACATCCGCTGCATAAATAAGCGGTTCACCAGTGACAAAAAACTCGCTCCACTTCAATTACGGTTCCTCCTTTCCCGCCATTAATGTTCGTGGTGATCATTTTCCATGTTCCCATGGTGATCGCTATGTTCTCCATTGTTCATATGGTGGCTGTTTTGTTTCGCATGGTCTACCCATTCAAGATGCGTATTCGAAAACGTCATCCGCCCGACTAACCCAGGTTTTAAAATTTCCGCATATTTGTCTTTCGTTAGCTTTGGCGCCGTTTGTTGAACTTCTTTTACCCATTTCTCAAAATCTTCTTTTTTCTGGGCAACCACTTCAAACTCCATATGCGTAAACTGTTTTCCTGAGAAGTTCGCGCTCCGTCCCATATAGGAACCTGGCTGGTCTGCTTGCAAAATTAATTGTGTTTCCATCCCGTCCATCGCATATTTTTGGCCGCCTAACTCCGGCACCCAAAACGAGTTCATCGGACCGACGGATGTCAGTTTAAACTTTACGGGAACGTCTTCAGGAATATTGACGTAATTCACCGTTTCAATATGTTGGTCCGGATAGCTGAAAATCCATTTCCAGTTTGCTGCGGTGACATGGATCGTTAACGGCTCGACATCATGGCGCTGCGGTTTTTCCAGCGCAAACGTCGCTTTCACCGTTGGAATTGCCAACACAGTGACAATAATAATCGGAATCGCCGTCCATACGATTTCCAAGAGCGTGTTTCCTTCTTCATCCGGTGGCTCATAATCGGCATTTTCCGGCTTTTCCCGATATCGAATGAGCACAACGGCAAACAATACAAATACGACGGCAATAATCAATAACATGAAGCCAATCGACCACATAATTAAGTCGTATTGTACTTTTGCGACAGGTCCTTTCGGATTTAATACCGCTATGTTTTCACTGCATCCGCTTAACAAAAGCAACAAGGACAAGGGAAGCCACGCAAACCATTTTCGCCCCCGTTGTTTTTCCTGCTTCATTCCGCTCGCTTCCTCCTTTTATGGCACATAGTCCAACTATCATCCTCATAATAAATGAATATCGATAACCTATATTTCTACCATATCAAAAGTGAAAATAGTTGAAACTAGCAAGAAGGGAATTTCATAAATTCGAAACATATTTGTCACAAACCATTCAATAATTGTTCAATAAATATTCACCATTATGACTAAAAAATGAAATTCAACCAATCAAATCCCTTTCAAGAAAAATAAACCTTCCCCATTAACCAGGGAAGGTTAAAAAGAACGGCCTAACCGCACCTTAAGCTGTTTGCGCAGACGCGGATTTAACGTTTGCCACATCCATGTTTCATATAGTTCTTTTTTCTCGGCAAATGATAAATAATAGCGCTCACCTGCCTGCTGACGCGCTCTTTTGGTGACATCGTACAGTGAAAGCGCCGCCGCCACCGATATATTAAAACTTTGGACAAATCCATACATCGGAATCATAAACGTCGCATCGGCGGCACGAAGCGCCTCCTGCGACACACCGCTATGTTCGTTGCCAAATAAAAGAGCTGTCGGCCGTGACACATCGATGTCAGAAAGAGGAATCGTCCCTTCTCCAAGATAGCTGGCATACACTTGATACCCTTTTTTCTGCAAATCGCGAATCGCCGTTATAATATCCGGTTTTTGATAAAGCGTCAGCCATTTATCAGCATGCCGCGTCACAAGCGGGCTTGGCTGAAACGGGGCTCTCCCGGTGACGACATACACATCCTGCACGCCAAACGCTTCCGCTGTCCGCAACACCGCCGCCTGGTTGTGCGGATCATCGACCGCTTCGGTCAATACCGTCACGTAGCGTGTCCGCTTTTGAAGTACTTCATACATTCGTTGAAGACGCTCTGGTAAAATCATTTCCCAGATAAGGCGATTTTCTTCCGTCAGCAGCCCTTCTTCTTGCAGCTGTTCAATGAACGCTTTTGCATCTTGTTCGTTCATTGCTATCACCTTCATTCCGCATAATAATTAAAGCGAATTTCATTTTACAAAATTTCAAGTACGCGGGCAAATTGCGCCCGCAAATTGCCAAAATGAATTCCCCCATGGTGAAGCATACTAAATACAACAAGATCAATAATTATATTCCAATTTTGTTAATTTTATTAATATTATTACAATAATAAAAACAACGACTATTTACCATATAAATACATTTACAAATACTTATAAATTATGTACTATATTTCATGTAAGCGTTTTACAAAATGTTTTTGATATAATCACCGTTGTCCTGACGGATGGGAGGAAACAAGGATGCAAATCACAAAAAATGAGCAAAAACTGCATCGCGGACTAGAGGAGCGGCATATTTCGCTGATGTCCCTTGGGGCTGCAATCGGAGTCGGGCTATTTCTCGGCTCTGCAAATGCCATCAAACTAGCGGGACCGGCGATTTTACTTGCATATGCGGTAAGCGGCGCGGTTATGTTCTTTATTATGCGCGCGCTCGGAGAGATGGCCGTGGAAAACCCGGTGGCCGGTTCATTCAGCCGCTATGCGCACAACTATTTAGGACCGCTTGCTGGTTACTTAACCGGATGGAACTATTGGTTTTTATGGGTCGTTACTTGTATCGCGGAAATTACGGCTGTCGGCATTTATATGCAGTTTTGGTTTCCGGACACGCCAAGATGGATATGGGCGCTGGCCGCTTTAGTCTTGATGACATTGATCAATTTCCTCGCTGTCAAAGCGTACGGGGAATTAGAATTTTGGTTTGCCCTTATTAAAATTGTTACGATTGTATTTATGATTGTCGTCGGTTTTGGCATGATTTTGTTTGGCATCGGCAATGGCGGAGTCGCCACCGGCATCAGCAACCTTTGGAAACATGGCGGATTTTTTCCGAACGGCATTACCGGCGTATTAATGTCCTTGCAAATGGTAATGTTCGCTTATTTAGGAATTGAAATGCTCGGCGTCACAGCCGGCGAAGTGAAAAACCCGGAAAAATCGCTCACCCGGGCCATTAACACCGTATTTTGGCGCATTTTAATTTTCTATGTTGGTGCATTGTTTGTCATTATGTCGATCTATCCATGGAATGAAATCGGACAAAAAGGAAGCCCATTTGTGCTGACGTTTGAAAAAATCGGCATTCACACTGCTGCAGGGATCATCAACTTTGTCGTGTTAACCGCGGCCTTGTCTTCCTGCAACAGCGGCATCTTTAGCACCAGCCGAATGCTCTTTAACCTTGCTGAACAAAAGGAAGCGCCGCCTTCTTTCGCCAAATTGACAAAACGCGGCATTCCTGGAATCGCACTGATCGTCACAGCCATCGCAATGCTGTTTGGCGTTTATTTAAACTATGTTTCCGAAAAAGTATTTCAATGGGTAACGAGCGTTGCCACATTCGGCGCGATTTGGACATGGGCGATTATTTTGCTGGCGCAATTGCAGTTCCGCAAACAATTAAGTCCAGAAAAACAACAACAATTAAAATATAAAATGCCGCTTTACCCTTACAGCTCTTATGTTGCTCTCGCCTTCCTCATCGGAGTTACCGCTTTAATGGGCTACTTCAAGGATACGCGAATCGCGCTCTACATTGGACCAGCCTGGCTTATCTTGCTCGTTGCCGTCTACTATGCAAAAGGCATGCATAAGCGTCATGTCCGCGCTTCTGAGGAAAAACAAGTCAGCTAAACAACCATGAGGCTGTCTCAAAAGGTCGTTAAACCGACCTTTTGGGGACAGCCTCTGTTTCTTTTCTTTACTATTTGGTTATTTATTCCTTTTTTGAAGCAGGAATTTCTCCTTATTTCTGAATTTTATCCTGTTTTTTCTTTGTTGGATCGGTTGTGGCCGCCCACTTTCTCAAATTGTGAGCAGCACAAATAAGCCCCCATTCCAAGGTAATTTTTGGGAGCCCTCTTAACAAAAAGCGCTGAAATTGCTGGTTGTGCTTGATTTGCCCAAACACCGGCTCGTTTTCGATTTGTCGTTTTCGGTACGTCGCCGCCCCTTCTTCCGTGGACAGCCGTTTACGGATCTCTTGCCGTTGTTGTTGATTTTTCAAGGAAACGCGGATGGTTTTCGTGTCTTTGCCTTTGGCGCATGTCGCCTGAAACGGACATCCGGCACAAGCCGTACAACGATACGTCCGTTTGACGGTAACGTACCCGTTGTCGGTCGTTTCCTTCCGTTCATACACAAACACCAACCGTTCCCCTTTAGCGCAAATCCACTCATCCAGCTCCTCATCATACGTCATGTTCTCGATTCGGCCGATCTCCTTCGCCCACGCTTTCGTTTGTTCCCGATCTAACGTGTTGTACTTGATCAGGGCGACTATCTTCTTTTTCTCACAGTACGTGTAGTTCTCCTCACTCCCATAGGCGGAATCCGCAATGGCTTGTTTAGGCATTGGACGCCCATAGGCGGCCAATTGCTCCAAATGCGGAATGAAACATCCGGCATCCCCTGCCCGTTGATGCACGCTAAATCCAGTGATGAATTGGTTCTCTGTCCCAATCTGCACATTGTACCCCGGTTTGAGCTGGCCATTTTTCATATGGTCGTCCTTCATCCGCATAAACGTGGCATCCGGATCCGTTTTCGAAAAACTGTTCCGTTCGCCTAATCTTTCTTTGTATTCTTCATATTTTTTCTTACGGGGGAGAAGATCTTGTTCCAATTGCCGTTTGGCTTTCTTTAACGTACGATTCTTCGGCTCTTTCTTTAGGCGCTCTTCCACTTGTTCGATGACGGCTTCGATCCTTTCGGACGTGATCGGTGAAGCTTCCAGCTTTTCTTGAAAATCCCCCTCTTGTTCCGCCTCTTCATCTTCTTTCGTCACCTGTTCGATCGAGGCAACGATTTTCCGGAATTTCTCCTCCAGTTTCTGATCGTACTTTTCCGTTGATTTGCGCCAAACGAATGTATATCGGTTGGCATTGGCCTCGATTTTCGTTCCATCCAGAAAATAATCCTCTAACTTGACCAACCCTTCTTGACGCAGAAGATCGACAATGGAGAAAAACGTTTCGTAAATGATGTCCTTCATCCGTTCCGACCGAAATCGGTTGATCGTGCGAAAATCCGGTGTTTGATGGCCGGATAGCCACATAAAGTAAATGTTTTCTTTCAACTGCTTGGCGATTTGGCGAGAGGAGTAGATCCGATTGGCGTAGGCATACAGGATGACTTTCAACATCATTTTCGGATGATAGGCTGGACGCCCTCCGCCAGGATAGAGGGAAACGAACAGAGCCGGATCCATTTTTTCCACTGCCAGATCCACAATCCGGCAAAGATGATGTTTGGGAATGAAAATTTCAAGATCCATTGGCAAAATGAGTTGATCTCGGTTATAATAAATGTACATAAGAAAACCGTCCTTTCTTTGGTAGGGTTGTGGTGACTCTATTATACCAAAAGAGGAACGGTTTTCTTCTTTTTTATCCAAAAAAGTGTCCCAAAAGCGAACGCTATGCGAACACTTTTGGGACATCCTCATTTTTTTTCACACCCTTCTTCATATTTATTGTTTCTTTTTCTCGATCTGTTACATCGTTATATCATCATTCATTTCATATTGCTCAATATTTCACAAACTATTCAATAATAGATGGTTATAGTCATCAAAAAATGTAGTATTGTATAGACAAAAGCTGTTATATCATTTTTATCAGCCTGTTATATTTACAGGTGATTGGGAGGGGATCTGTTATGAAACAAACCACTGTTGTATTAGACCCTTGGCGAAATTTTAAAGGGTCAAAATGGAAAAAGTCCATTAATGTCCGTGACTTTATTTTAAACAACGTAACCGTTTACTATGGGGATGAATCATTTCTAGAAGGACCTACAGAAGCAACGAAAAAACTATGGGAACAAGTGATGGAATTGTCGAAACAAGAGCGAGAAAAAGGCGGCGTTCTCGATATGGACACATCTGTTGTTTCGACCATCACTTCCCATGGACCAGGTTATTTAAACAAAGACTTAGAAAAAATCGTTGGTTTTCAAACAGATAAACCGTTTAAGCGCGCATTAATGCCGTTCGGCGGCATCCGTATGGCACAGCAATCATGCGAAGCATACGGCTATAAAGTAAGCGACGAAATAAAAAAAATTTTTACGGAATACCGCAAAACACATAACCAAGGTGTATTTGATGTTTACACCGAAGAAATGAAATTAGCGCGCAAAGCAGGGATCATTACTGGTCTTCCAGACGCGTACGGACGCGGCCGCATTATTGGCGACTATCGTCGTGTAGCATTATACGGCGTCGATCGTCTGATTGAAGAAAAACAAAAGGATTTGAAAAATACCGGCGCAAGAACGATGACAGAAGACATTATCCGTCTTCGCGAGGAAATTGCTGAACAAATTCGCGCGTTAAACGAATTGAAACAAATGGCATTAAACTACGGTTACGACATTTCCAAACCAGCGCGAAACGCACACGAAGCATTCCAATGGCTCTATTTCGCTTATCTTGCCGCTATTAAAGAACAAAACGGCGCAGCGATGAGCTTAGGACGTGTTTCTACCTTCTTAGATATTTATATCGAACGCGACCTACAAGAAGGTACACTAACAGAAAAAGAAGCACAAGAACTTGTCGACCATTTCGTGATGAAATTGCGCCTCGTCAAATTCGCAAGAACGCCGGAATATAACGAACTATTTAGCGGCGACCCAACATGGGTAACAGAATCGATCGGCGGAATGGCTATCGATGGCCGCCCATTAGTAACGAAAAACTCGTTCCGCTTCCTTCATACGTTAGATAACTTAGGACCTGCGCCAGAACCAAACTTAACGGTACTTTGGTCGAAACAATTACCGGAAGCGTTCAAAGAATATTGCGCGAAAATGTCGATAAAAACAAGCTCGATTCAATATGAAAACGACGACTTAATGCGCGTTGAATTTGGCGATGACTACGGAATTGCCTGCTGTGTATCGGCGATGCGAATCGGTAAACAAATGCAATTTTTCGGAGCGCGCGCCAACCTTGCGAAAGCATTGTTATATGCAATTAACGGCGGCGTCGATGAAAAATTAAAAATTCAAGTTGGCCCTGAATTTGCGCCAATTACCTCCGAATATTTAGATTACGATGAAGTCATGCGTAAATTTGATCAAGTGCTTGAATGGCTTGCCGAACTTTATATTAATACACTTAATGTCATCCATTACATGCACGACAAATATTGTTACGAACGAATGGAAATGGCGCTTCATGATACCCACGTTTTACGTACAATGGCAACTGGTATTGCCGGGCTATCGGTTGTCGTCGATTCGTTAAGTGCGATCAAATACGCAAAAGTCAAACCGATTTGCGATGAAAACGGCATTGCCGTTGATTTTGAAATTGAAGGCGACTTCCCGAAATACGGAAATAACGATGATCGCGTCGACCAAATTGCAGTTGATTTAGTCGAACGTTTTATGACGAAATTGAAAAAACATAAAACGTATCGCGATTCGAAACATACGCTATCGATTTTAACGATTACATCGAACGTCGTATACGGGAAAAAGACAGGCAATACACCAGATGGCCGCCGCGCTGGCGAACCATTTGCCCCGGGAGCGAACCCACTACACGGCCGCGACACAAAAGGAGCGCTCGCTTCGTTAAGCTCTGTCGCGAAATTGCCATATGAACATGCATTAGATGGCATCTCTAATACGTTCTCGATCGTACCGAAAGCGTTAGGAAAAGAAGAACAAACCCGTGTTCGTAACCTTGTCGCCATTTTAGATGGTTACATGGAAAAAGGCGGGCACCATCTCAACATTAACGTGTTGAATCGTGAAACGTTATTAGATGCGATGGAACATCCAGAAAAATATCCGCAATTAACGATTCGCGTCTCTGGATATGCCGTCAACTTCATTAAATTAACTCGCGAACAACAAATTGACGTCATTAACCGCACGTTCCACGAAACGATGTAACTATCTCCCCCTCCTTCTTGGGAGGGGGTATATTTCTCTTAGGAAGGAGAACATACGTATGAAAGGATTTATTCACTCCATCGAATCATGCGGCACCGTCGACGGTCCAGGCCTTCGTTATGTCATCTTTACACAAGGATGCGTGCTGCGCTGTCAATATTGCCATAACGCTGATACATGGGAAATTGGAAAAGGAAAAGAAATGACCGTAGAAGAAATTATCGATGATGTGAAAACGTACTTGCCGTTTATCAACGCCTCCGGCGGCGGAATTACCGTCAGCGGCGGGGAACCTTTGTTACAAATCGACTTTTTAACCGAGCTATTTAAAGCATGCAAACAACTCGGCATTCATACAGCGATCGATTCATCAGGGGGATGCTACACGACGGAAGCGTCATTCCAGCAAAAATTAAATGAATTGCTTTCCTATACGGATTTAATTTTACTTGACTTAAAACATATCGATGAAAAAAAACATCGGAAACTGACGGGAAAAACAAATAAACATATTTTACAATTTGCTCGGTTTTTGTCCGAAAAGAACGTTCCTGTTTGGATTCGGCATGTTCTCGTTCCCACCATTACAGAAGACCCTAATGACTTGCGCCGTCTCGCTGCTTTTATCCGTACGTTAAACAACGTCAAAAAAATTGAAATTCTGCCGTATCATAAATTAGGAGTATACAAATGGAAGGCGCTTGGATTGAAGTACCCTTTGGAAGGGATTGAACCTCCTTCGGAAGAAAGCGTGCAAATGGCACAGCGAATCCTAAATGGAATGGAAAATGGAGTGCCTCTTTAAGGGGTTTTTTCTGTTTTTATATGTTTAGAAGATCCTTCTCATTTCCTTCATTGCAGTGAAACTGAAACATATACATGAAAAAGGATGGCCCGCCACGCTTACCAGCGAGTATATGGACGATCCTCTTTTATGGGGGAGGTTGTTTTAACATGTCCACCGAGAAGTCTCCCACCTCTAAACAGAGTGTAGGTGGGAGATGAATCGGTTGTTTTTTCTCCCAAAATCAGAACATATGTGCTATACTATTCTTATCCATGATTTGTTGAAAGGAGGATCCACCATGCTTCGTGGGCAAAAAGTGGCCTTCCGTGCATCGAAGGCGGACCTTGAGCGGCTTCGGGCTTGCAACCGGGAGTCGGCTCGTGTCTGGAATGAGTGCCTCCGATTGGCCAAAGAGCATTTCCTTCAACACGGCCGCTGGATCTCGAAAAGCGAGCTGCAAAAACAAACGAAAGGGCGATTCCATCTTCACAGCCAGTCCATTCAAGCCGTCTGCCACCAATACCTCTTCGCCCGGCAATCCGCTCAAGCCGCTATCCAGAAAGGACATCGCCACGTTCGTTATCCGTACAAGCCAAAGACATTTTTCAACACCAAATGGGCGAAAGACGGATTCACCATTCATGAAAACGGGAAAATCACGCTGTCCATGGGCATCCATGGCGGAAAACGCGAAAAACCAATTATTGTCTACGTCTCACAGCTGCCGCAGGGAACGATCAAAGAAATCGAATGTTGTTATGATCATGGCTGGTATCTCGCCATCACCTATGACAACGGCCAGGAAGCGAAAGCGTACCAGCCGGGGCATGCGGTTGGCGTCGACCTTGGCGAAATCCATACAATCGGGGCGTTTTGCGAAAATGGCCAATCCTTGATCATCACGGGGCGAAAGGTGCGCTCGCTTCACCGGCTGCGGAATAAAAAACTGGCGGAGATCCAGCGGCGTCAATCGAAATGTCAAAAAGGATCCCGGCAATGGAAAAAGTATGAGCGGGCGAAACAATACGTGTTATCAAAATCCGAAAGACAGTTGCGCGATGCTACGCCACGTTTTGTTTCTTCCACTGCCAGCTTTGCTAATGCCATATGCTGATTGAGCCCAGCTAACGCCATTTCTTTGACGATATGATTGATCGTTTCTTGATCATAATCTCGAAATTGTTCTAATGCTTTCTGTGCATTAGCGACAAGCTTATCAATCATTTTTACCGCTTCGATTTTTTTATCGATCACTCTTTCCCCAACAGCCATACATGGTCTCCTTTCCTTGTGAAATATTTCACAATAAAAACTAAAAAATATAAGATGGAAATATTTCCAGGAAATATTCCCATCTATTACAACCCCATTATAACTAGGCAACGGAATTTTTAGTTTGTCTAATTTGTGAAACATTGAGCAATTTGTTCATAAAATGTTCAAAAATTCACTGTTCGTCAAAAACTGTTTCGTATCTTTCCTTCCTTATCTATCTTCCATCCTGCCAGTAGTTGTATTTTTCGATAATGAGCTTAGGCGTTATTTTCTTCTAAAACTTGAGGCATCATTCCACATTACACGTCTTAAGTTTGATGCAAAATCAATATATAAAAAGAAGGCTGCCTTAGGGCAACCTGCGCAGACTATGACAAATTGGGTTTCGATGAATGCCTGAAGCCTAATTTATATATGGAAGCTATTTGACTAACGAATGTTTAAATGCATAAATGACCGCTTGTGTGCGATCTTGTACTCCTAATTTGCTTAATATGTTGCTGACGTGGACTTTCACCGTTTTCACCGCAATAAACAACTCATCAGCGATTTCTTGATTCGTTTTTCCTTGCGCCATTAACAAAAGCACTTCCATCTCCCGGTTTGTCAATTCTTCGTGAGGGAGGAGTTCTTTCTTTTGTTTCATTTTTGTCATTACTTTATTCGTCACTTCCGGTTCCAACACCGATTGACCGTAAAACGTCGCACGGATCGCGTTGGCAATTTCGTTCGCTTTCGACGTCTTTAGCATATAGCTCGTTGCTCCCGCTTCCAAAGCCGGATACACTTTCTCATCATCTAAAAAGCTTGTGACAACGATAATTTTCGCTTCCGGCCATTGGGCAATAATGTGCTTTGTGGCTTCAATTCCGTCCATCTCCGGCATCACTAAATCCATTAAAATAATATCCGGACGCAGCTCTAGTGCCAGATCTATCGCCTGTTTTCCGTTATCGGCTTCTCCCACCACTTCCATATCCGGCTGCGACGCCAAAAACGCAGAAACCCCGATTCTCACCATTTCATGATCATCGGCCAATAAGACACGGATCACGATGTTCCCTCCTCTATGATTGGCACTTTCACCTCTAACCGCGTTCCCTGATTCGGCACACTGACGATTTGCAGCGTTCCGCCGATCTCCAGCGCACGCTCATGCATATTTTGCAAACCGTACGACCCTGCTTTCACTTGGTCGACGTTGAAGCCGACGCCATCATCTGATACACGCAAAATGACAAGTTGGTCTCGTTTCACTAACAATACTTCCAATTTTGTCGCCTTGGCATGACGAAGCGTATTGGAAATCGACTCTTGCAAAATGCGAAATAAATGGTCTTCTACCCCTTTATCAAGCGGAATGTCTTCCACTTTCCACTCGATATGCATCGGCACTTTTTGCTTTAGCTCCATCAACAACTCTTGAATCCCTTCTTTTAGCGATTTGCCTTTCAGTGCTACCGGGCGAAGGTGAAGCAATAACGCCCGCATTTCCAATTGCGATTGGTGAATCATTTCTTCAATTAAACGAAACTGTTTTTCTTCGCGCTCATCAGAAAACGTTTTTGTTTCATTGATGGCGGAAATAAGCATCGAGGCGGCAAACAGCTGCTGGCTGACGGAATCATGAAGCTCGCGCGCAAGCCGATGCCGTTCCTGGGAAATGATATCTTGAATCCGCTTTTCTTGCTCTTCCGCCTTTTCATTGGCGAGCCGCTGCGACAATTTTACTTGTTCCGTCATCTGCTTTTGAATTTTTTGAACGCGCGCTACCACCGCCGCCGCTTCTTTCAGCTTTGAAGGCTCCAGAGGGGAAACAGGCTGGCCATGTTCAAGCTGGCGCAGTGAATCCATCACCGTCCGCCACTGTTTTTGCGAAAAAAATCCGAACATAATCCCAAACGCTATTCCAGCGGCAACACTAACCCCCGCCATAAATAAAAGGAACGGAACACCCATGATTTCTTTTTCCCATAATAAAGACCAGTTCGGTAATGGATACTTGAGAAATATTAGCACCGCCGCAATGATGGAAACGAACAGCGAAAAGGCAATTCCCGTGACAATGTAACGCTGCACCGTATTCATACATGCTTCACCTCGATTGTTCCAATGATCATCGAGGTGAGTATTTTGACCTTTTGCTCCGCTTCCTCATATCCTTTTGTTTGAAAACAAACGGTTTCGTTCCACAAATTCGCTTCCTTTCGCTCAAAAACAATAGCGGAACCATAGATCACCGAATGGTGCAGACGCACTTCCACCTCATACGGCACAAGGATTTGTACGTTCCCGATCAAATGACGGATGACAATGACCGCTTCTCCTCGCGGAAGCACCGTATAGCTTAAATCAATCACCACATCGGAAATCCCGCCTTGAATGTTAATATCTTCCCATTCATAAACACGTTCAGGTGTTTTTTGGCTGCTAAAGAAGCTGTTTTTCCAGCGCGGTTTTCGTTCAAGGAGGGAGGATGTGTCATGCTTTCGCTCGACCATGATTGGCTGTATCTGCACAGGAGCTTTTTTCGATTGCATGTACTGCCAAATGATATACACCAAAATAAAAAACAAGGAAATGCGAAATGTCACCATGCTAGCTAACGAAATGACGAAACTAATGAGTCCAAACCAAAACAGAATAACGCCTGATAGCTTCGGCATCCGCTTTCGCCCTATATACATACAGCCAATCGTAAAGAGCAGAAAGAAAACATCCCCATGTTGAAACAATAGCAGTTCTGCCAAAAAGAGAATGATGGCGATCATGACAAGCCTAGCGGCAAGATCTGTTTTTTGCTGACGAAGCATCTCATTTCCTCCCTCCTTTATGACGATTGCTGCATCTCCATTATATATAAAATAGCTAGTGAAAAAAGGGCGCTAATTACGTATACGCCCTTTTAGAATACCACGTTTTCGTTATGAAATTGAATTTGTCTTTTCTGTTTCCAGCTTTTTCTCCAATTGCGCGATGCGTGCGTCAATCGTGCTTGCATAGTAATCAGCTTTGACGTTTTGTTCCAGGCGTTCTAGGTACTGTTCCATTTCGTGAAAACGAGAATAAGTGGTATCATCCCATCCTGCCTGCAGCACTTTATCCATTCGATAATGCGCGCGTGCGACATTTTCCCGCCCCATGAGCTGCATGCGGCGAATGTGCATATCTTTTAATTTATGTTTCATTTCTTCATATTTTCTTTCTAACTGTTCCAGCTCGTTTGTTGTTTGCTGGAGCAACTCTTGTATTCGCGATGCTCTTTCTTCATATTTTGCCTGTTCCAAAACGGCAAATTCATATAGTTCATTTTCTCCCGCCTGGGAAGCAATTTGCGCTTGATACTTTCGCTTATCCGCAAGTTCTTTCGCCTGGTTGTATTCGCGCGTGAGTTCTGTCTTCAACAGGTGCTGCCGCTCCAGCAGATGGTGAACCTTTTCGGCCTCCTTTTCGCATTGCCGTAAATATTCATTTAATAAAGCAATTGGGTTTTGCTTTTCTTTTTGATCGATCATCTCATGTAAATCAGCCATGATGATATTTTTGATTCTCGTTAATAAATCGGCCATCACTGTTTTCCTCCTTTTTAAAAGTTTCTTTCTAACTCTGCCCACTGCTTTTCAAAGTGAGCAAACGGGTCATCCATTTCTTTCGGTTTCATCTGTTTTGTTTCATTCCATTTTTTATAAACTACATACAATACATATGCAGCGGCAACTGCAATGAGCGCAGGCGCATTCGAAGCGGAAGCAACGAAAGCGACGATTCCGATCGTGATCCAAAACAGTTTTTTCATCGTTGTTTCCGCTTTCATCCATCGTTTCCATGCGTAATACAAAATGACAAGGCTCACTGCCAAAACAGCGAGAGAACCAATGTTTGCGAAGAGCGTAACCGCCGCAATCGCACCGAGGACAAACAATCCAATCTTTTTCACCTTTTTCCCTCCTTTCTGTCTTCCATCCTACCAACCGTTCCTTATTTCGATAATGAGCCAAGGCGTTATTTTTCTCTAAGGCCTAAGGCGTAATTTTCTGATCAACATCCGTTATGGTTTTAATGCGCACCATTTCCCAAACATTGCAAAAGACTTCGATACAACATAAAAAAAGAAGGCCGCCTAATGGGCGCCTTCCAATTCCGTTGCTTTCATATACGCTTGTTTCGGATGATTCGGCTGATCTGGATATTTCAGACGAATTTTTCCTTCCTCCAATAGCTTGCCTAAATAGTTGTTTCTTAATCCATCTGGCGTTCTTTCCAACAGAGCCGCTAATTCCTTTAACATTAGCGGCCTTTGCGCACAAAGCTGTAAAATGATATTTTCCATCACACTTGGTGGCAATCGTTTTTTCTTTCTCGCTAGCTCCGCAATATTCCATAATTTCTCGTCGATTTCATCAGAAGGTAACTCTTTATTTACGGAGTTAGACAATTTATTTACGGAGTTAGATTCGTTATTTATGGAGTTAACACCGTTATTTACAGAGTCGGACAGGTTATTTACGGAGTTTGGTCTGTTATTTACGGACTTTTCATCTTTATTTACGGAGTATATTTCGTTATTTATGGAGTTAATCTCCTTATTTAAGAAGTTGAGATCGTTATTTACGGAGTTCGTTTCTTCGCCCATAAATGAAATATCGATTTCTTCCTCATCATGCTGTTTCATATTTTGAGGTATATCTGTTTCATAGGCAGCCGCTGTTTCCGCTGGAAAATGAAATGGATATAGTATAACGATCGTCCGTTCCGGATTCGAATGTTGAATAAATTCTGGCTGCTTCCAGCTCCGATCATTCCAGGTAGCCGCAATATGTTTTAAACCAAATCCGGCCCGCTTGCAAAGGCCGATTAAAATAAACATTTTAAATAAATTCGGATTGCGAAGATTGCTCATATGTCCCGAAAGCGCAGAATCGACCGGGATGCGGAACAACCCCGGATTGGCAAAACGAAATATGCCATTTTCTTTTTCGATGATAATGCCGCCTTCTCCTAAATAATCAGCATGCACAATCGCATTAATTAGCGCTTCGTACACCGCTGTTTGCAGCGCAGAATCCATCTCATGGTGCTGAAGCTGTGAGATGACTTTATGATAAAAATCATATAAGTTACCTGACCATGTACCATCCTGCGAGGTAAACCGCGTCGTCCAGTCGTCGGTTACTATACCGTTCAAACTTTCCCGATATTCCAGAAAGTATTGTGGTAAAACTTCCGTGATGATGCGTTCCTCGCTAAACATTAACAATCCTGCTAATGTAACCCCTTCTTTGCTGCTGTCCCGCAGTTTTCCCCATGCACCAATTTTGTATAAAAATTCTTTTGTCTCCAACCCATTCCACGGATGATTAGGTTTTACCGCAGCAAATTTTTCGCGATAACTTTTTACCGATTCAAAATTTAGTTCATTTAAACCGTAATGCTCCAAAATCGAGCTATCGTGCAAAACAGCTGCATTTTCTTCATGAAAACTTGAATATTTATTCACTCCCGATCTTCCTTTAACTATTATTTTTATAAAATATACGTATCATTCTTTATTCCTATTGTATCATCTTTCGTTTTTCTTGCGTGCAATTACCAAAAAGAAAAAGCCGATGCCGTTTTTTACACCTGCCTTTCCGTACACATATTTTCTAATACTGGCGGATAGTTTTTTCCTCATAAAGCCAAACTAATAAAAATACTATTAAAGGAGGCCTGCGTAATCTATGCCATCTCTTCCATCATCACTGGAACCATATTGGCGGACATCTGTCGAGCTGCCTTCATTTCCAAAACTAGAAGAAGATATTCGTACCGATGTTGCCATTATCGGCGGAGGAATCTCTGGAATTACCACTGCTTATTTGCTTGCTAAAAAGGGAGTTCGTGTCGCTTTATTAGAGGCCGATCGCCTTCTCAACGGAACAACCGGTCATACGACTGCAAAAATTACGGCACAGCACGACATCATTTATGATGAGTTTATTCAACACCTTGGACAGGAAAAGGCAAAGTTGTACTATGAAGCATGCATGGACGCATTGCGTTTTATCCGCAATACGGTCGAGCAGCACGACATCGATTGCGATTTTATGGAACAGGATGCATATATATACACTACTTCTTCTGACTCACTAACCAAATTAATCAATGAATGGAAAGCATATGAAAAGCTCGGCATCGAAGGAGCGTTTGTAGAAACGATCCCGCTTCCGATTCCAGCGAAAGCCGCGGTCGTCATGAAAAATCAAGCCCAATTTCACCCGCTGAAATACTTAATGAAACTAGTCGACACGGTTGTCCAAGCGGGCGGAAAAATCTACGAATACACGCCTGCCGCGGATATCGAACAAGGACAGGCGCTGACCGTTGTCACCCGCGACAAAAAGCGGGTGACGTGCGAACATGTCGTCATTTGTTCCCATTTTCCGTTTTATGACGGCGGTTTCTATTTCTCGCGCATGTATGCGGAACGCTCTTACGTATTAGGCGTGAAAATCGCTGAAACCTATCCCGGCGGCATGTATTTAAGCGCGGACACCCCAAAGCGTTCCGTCCGCTACACCACCATGAATGGAGAAAACTTAATTTTAATCGGCGGGGAAAACCACAAGACAGGACAGGGCGTTCCAACAATGCAGCATTACGAGTCATTGCAGTCGTTTGCCTCGGAGTTATTTACGGTGACCGACATCCCTTACCGCTGGTCGGCGCAAGATTTAACAACGCTCGATAAAGTGCCGTACATCGGGAACATGACCGCGGACACGCCGAACATTTATGTCGCGACAGGGTACCGCAAGTGGGGCATGACAAACGGAACAGTGGCGGGGCTATTAATCAGCGACCTGATCCTAGGACGCGACAACCGCTACCGTGACTTATATACACCGTCGCGGTTTTATGCCGACCCAAGCGTCAAACATTTTCTTACGCAAAATATCGATGTCGCAAAACATCTTGTCGAAGGGAAAATCGAAGTGGCCGTCCGCAAGCCGGAAGACTTGGCCAACGGTGAGGGCGCGGTCGTGACCGTAAACGGAAAGCGCGCTGGCGCGTATAAGGATGAAAGCGGGACATTGTTCATCGTTGATACGACATGCACCCATATGGGATGTGAGCTGGAGTGGAACAGCGGCGACCGCACTTGGGACTGTCCGTGCCACGGCTCGCGCTTCTCTATTCACGGCGATGTCGTCGAAGGACCGGCGCAACGGCCTTTAAACAAAATAGAGGACTATCCATCATAATCAAGAGCTGCCCAAATAAGGCGGCTCTTTCTCTATTCCACAACTTTTTACCGGAACTTACGGTATCTATTTATTCTATTTCCGATGTCGAATTACGTTAATATTAAATTGTGAAAGGGCTTACAATAAAAAGGGGGGAACAACGTTGAAACTGCTTGCCATTACTTCATGCCCTAACGGTATTGCACACACATATATGGCCGCCGAAAAACTAGCAAAAGCAGCTGAAAAAATGGGACATGAAATTAAAGTAGAAACACAAGGTTCCATTGGAGTGGAAAATGAGTTAACTCCAGAGGACATTCAATCTGCAGACGGAGTTATCATCGCTGCCGATAAACAAGTAGATAAAAGTCGCTTCTATGGAAAACGAGTGCTCGAGGCATCCGTCACAGACGGTATCCGTAAACCTGAAGAGCTCATTGCTAAATTTGAACGTAACGAAGTTCCAGTATACGGAAAGCCACAGTCTGATACACTCAAAACGATTGAAGAAGTAAAAACAGAAAGAAAACAAAAACAAAGTCCTATTTACCGTAACTTGATGAATGGCGTTTCCTATATGATCCCATTCGTCGTGATCGGTGGGCTTTTGTGTGTTGCCTTCGGGGTAAAACGCAGCGGTGTAGACTGGGACAGCTTAGATGGCGAAAAAGCTCAGCTCATTTTTATGATCGCTGTGCCAGAAGAACAAGCGAGTAACGAACATTTAAAAATTCTTCAATTCTTATCTCGAAAACTTATGGATGATGAATTTCGCGAACATCTTTTACAAGCAAAAACAAAAGAAGAAATCATGCAATTATTCAAACAAGTATAATGTATAATGAAGATATAGCATTCATGTATAACTCTATAAAAGGGGTGATTCCCATGCAAATCGAGCCAATTTTTCTCACTCCTATTTTTCAAGAGCGCATCTGGGGTGGTACAAAGCTAGCGGAACGATTCGGCTATTCGATTCCGTCGCCGCATACAGGCGAATGCTGGGCGGTATCGGCCCATCCAAATGGTCAAACCGTGATTAAAAACGGACCGTTTCAAGGAATGACGCTGGGACAACTTTGGGAAGAGCGCCGCGACTTATTTGGCCACTTTCCATCAGATCGCTTTCCATTGTTGACGAAAATTTTAGATGCCAACGCCGATCTATCAGTACAAGTGCATCCTGATGACGCGTACGCGCAAAAACATGAAAATGGCGAACTCGGAAAAACAGAATGCTGGTATATTATCGACTGTAAACAAGGCGCAGAGCTTGTTTATGGGCATCATGCGAAAACGAAAGAAGAACTGAAGGAAATGATGGAACAAGGACAGTGGGACAAACTGCTTCGCAAAGTCCCAATCAAGCCCGGCGACTTTTTCTATGTCCCGAGCGGCACGATGCACGCCCTTTGCGAAGGGACGCTCGTCCTCGAGACACAGCAAAGCTCAGACACGACCTATCGCGTCTACGACTATGACCGCGTCGACAGCAACGGGAAAAAACGCGAACTCCATTTAGACAAAGCGTTTGACGTCATTACCGTCCCGCATCGTGATGCTGCCGTTCACCCGCGCGTCACACAAATGGACGGCGCTGTCGTTACCACCTTTATCGAAAGCGACTATTTTGGCGTGCAAAAGTGGGAAGTGGACGGGACTGCCGAATTCGAGCAAACGCGGCATTTTTTGATCGTCAGCATCCTTGCCGGACAAGGGGAACTCGTATCCGGAGAACGTTCTTACATACTGAAAAAAGGAGATCATTTTATTTTGCCGCATCAATTTGGCCGCTTTGCCATTAAAGGAACACTGGAAGCGATCGCCTCATGGCCGCGCGCATAATACCAAAGGGAGCTGTCTGCGTGTAGACAGCTCCCTTTGTATTAATCTTCGTTTACTGCTTTTGCGTGAGAGGTTGGATATTCTTTTTCCCAAAAGTCAGCACCGGTAATACCTAGTTTTACTGGATCAAAGACCGGATCTTTTCCGGCTTTTTTCTGTTGTTCATAGTCCTTAAGAACCTTTAACGCTGGTTTCGTCAATAAAAGAATCGCAATCAAGTTGAGCCAAGCCATGCTTCCGACACCAATATCGCCCAGCGTCCATGCCAGTTTCGCCGTTTTTATGCATCCGTAAAATACGACTGCCAACATAGCCACTTTTAATGCATATTGAAGCCAGTTTGCCTTATTTAGCTTTAATAGGCGGGCCATATATGCGATGTTCGTTTCTGCCATATAGTAGTAGGCCATAATCGTCGTAAACGCAAAGAAGAATAAAGCAATTGCGACAAACGGCGCCCCAAAGCCCGGAAATACCGTTTCCACCGCTTTTTGCGTAAAAATAGGCCCCGGCTCCACATCTCCAAGTTTTTGCACAATCGGCGCTTTTCCTTCCGGTGTGACATTATACATGCCAGTGATTAAAATCATGAATGCCGTCGCCGAACATACAAACCATGTATCGACGTAGACGGAAAATGCTTGAACTAAGCCTTGTTTCGCCGGATGCGACACTTCCGCCGCTGCGGCTGCATGCGGCGCCGTCCCTTGTCCCGCTTCATTGGAATAAATGCCGCGTTTCACACCCCAGGAAATCGCCGCGCCAAGAATGCCGCCAAACGCTGCGTCCATGCCAAAGGCGCTGCGGAAAATTAAACCGAGTACGTGCGGCAGTTCGGAAATATTGGCAAAAACGATAAATAAGGCCATTAAGATATACCCTAGCGCCATAAACGGGACAATCCATTCGGCTGCACGTGCAATCCGTTTGACGCCTCCAAAAATGATAACACCTAAAAGAATAACAATGCCAATTCCCGTAACCGTCGGGCTGATCCCAAAAGCATTTTTAATCCCTTCGGCAATGCTGTTGGCCTGCACGCCTGGAAGCAGCACACCGGTCGCCAACACCGTCACAACTGCAAATAAGACCGCATACCATTTCATATTCAAGCCTTTTTCAATATAATAGGCTGGACCACCGCGAAACTGGCCATCTTGCTTCGTTTTATACACTTGCGCAAGCGCCGCTTCGACAAACGCGGAGCCTGCCCCTATAAATGCAATGAGCCACATCCAAAAGACGGCGCCAGGCCCCCCAAATGCAATCGCCGTCGCGACACCGGCAATATTCCCTGTCCCGACCCGTCCGGACAATGCAAGCGACAGCGCTTGGAAAGAGGAAATTCCCGCCTCTGAGCTTTTGCCCTGGAACATTTGCTTGATCATTTCTTTCATGTGCCTCACTTGTAAAAAGCGAGTAAGCAGTGAGTAAAAAAGACCTGTTACAATACAAAGAACGACTAACGCCGGACTCCAAATAATCCCGTTTAACCACTCTACAAATTTCTCCATTTCAATCCCCCTATATCTACTCGTCTAATAACATTTATATTATAAAATATATTATAAAATATTTTTAATTTTCATTTAATATTAAATTAAAAAAGTCCCTTAAATCGAAGGGACTTTTTACTCCATACTTTTTCCAATTTTGCATGCCGCAGCAATGTTTCGTGCTGCCTTTGTAATATAATATTCTGCGTTTTCAATGGCTTTTTCCAGTGAAATAATTCCCGGGACAATGCTGTAAAGCGCGTCAATGCCGTGGTTTAGTACAACGTCGCTGTCATCGGAAACAGAACCGGCAAGGGCAATAACTGGTATATGGTACCGCTTGGCCGCTTTTGCGACACCGACGGGCGTTTTTCCGAAAACCGTCTGCCCATCGATGCGCCCCTCTCCGGTGATCACAAGCGCAGCGCCTTGAATTCGCTCGGAAAATTTCACTGTTTCCAGTACAATGTCCACTCCGCGCTTTAGCTCTGCGTTCAGAAAGGCAAGCAGCCCCGCGCCTAAACCGCCCGCCGCCCCGGCGCCAGGGATGTCTTTCACTTGTTTCCCTAACGTTCGTTCAATGACAGCGGCGTAGTGCTGCAAATTTTGATCGAGCACCGCGACCATTTCCGGCGACGCCCCTTTTTGCGGACCGAAAATCGCCGACGCCCCGTTTGGGCCCGTCAGCGGATTGTCGACATCGCAGGCCACCTCAATTTTGACATGTTTCAGCCGCGCGTCCATCCCGGAAAGATCAATGTCGGCCAATTCAGACAAGCTGCCGCCTCCCGGGCCGATTTCCTGGCCGCGGCGGTCTAAAAGGCGGCCGCCAAGCGCCTGCACCATTCCGGCTCCTCCGTCATTGGTCGCGCTCCCGCCGATGCCGATAATAATATGCTCAGCGCCTTCATCGAGAGCGGCGCGGATTAATTCTCCCGTTCCTCTTGTTGTTGTCGCCAGCGGGTTGCGCTTGTCCCGTGGGACAAGGTGCAAACCGGAAGCGGCCGCCATTTCAATCGCAGCCGTTTTTCCGTCGCCAAGCATGCCGAAAAAGGCCGACACGCGCTCCCCGAGCGGTCCGGTCACTTCCGTTTTGACAATGCGTCCGCCTGTCGCGTCAACGAGCGACTGGACGGTGCCTTCTCCGCCGTCTGCCATCGGCACTTTCACGTATTCCGCCTCCGGAAATACTTCGCGGAAACCTTTTTCCACTGCATTCGCTACTTCGAGTGCGGACAGACTTTCTTTAAACGAATCTGGCGCAATAACGATTTTCATCTTCTTTCCCCCCATTGTGATCATGAAAACAAGCGAAAGACACCAAAAATAAGCGTCGAGATGACGGTGAGCGTCAAACCGATCAGCGACTCATACGGAATTAATTTCAGCCGTTCCTTTATCTCCATATGGACGCTGCCTGCCGTCGCATGAAAGAAGCTGCCATGCGGCAAATGATCGAGCACCGTCGCTCCGGCATGAATCATGGCGGCTCCAGCTAATGCAGAAATGCCTAGACTCATAATTGTCGGACCGAAGACGCTGCTTGCGACGGCGGTTCCAGCAGTCGTCGAAGCAGTCGCCCCGGACATGAAAATTCCGGAAACCGGCGCCAGCACGTAGGCAGGCAGGCCGAAATGATCCAATCCATCGACAATCACATCTTTTAGCGAAGAATTGGCAACAATCCCCGCCAATGCCCCCGTTCCGACCAACATAATGGCAACGCCGGACATTTTCGCTAATCCCGACATCATGAATGTATTTAAATGGGCCCCTTTTTTCATCACCAGCGCACCAACAATGCCGCCGATGGGAAGGGCGATCATCGGGTCAATCGCAATATGAAACAGCGGCCGCAACGCAAGCAATAAAATGGCAGTGAGCGGAGCGATAATGGCCGTGAAAAACGGCGGCACCGATCCATCGTTTTTCCCTTCCCACTCTTCATCGACAGGCGTTCCTTTCCCGACAAGCTTTTTTGCTATTATGTACGTAACAGTAAGGCCAAACGCCGCGGGAATCATCCCTGTCGCCATCAACGACGTTAAGGGAACATGAAACGCATCGGCTGCGGCGATGGCATTCGGGTTTGGCGACATAATGTTTCCCGCCTTTCCACCGCCAATCATTGCGAATAAAATCGCCGTTTTCGAGATATTCGCCCGTCTGGCAATCGCCAAGGCAATCGGCGCAACAGTAATGACTGCAACATCGACAAACACGCCAACCGCCGTCAGCAGCATTGTCGCCGTCGCAAGCGCAAGCAAAGCTTGCGTTTCGCCAAGTTTGCCGACAATCGTTTTGGCGATCGATGCCGCCGCCCCTGATTCCATTAACACTCCCGCCAGCACCCCCGCGGCCAAAATGCGCAAGACGGCGGGAACCATTCCTTTTGCTCCTTCCATCATCACCGTGACCGTATCCGTCACATTAACTCCGCCAACAATCCCACCAATGAAAGCTCCGGCAATCATTCCGTAGGCGGGGGAAACTTTTCGTAAAATCAATACAATGGCAATGATTAATGCTACGATTGCTCCTAATGCGCTTACTTGAATATCCATAACAGCTCCTCCTTTCACACGAGCCATGCCCCCTCATGAACATGACTGATTCTCACTTTATCGCCAGAGCCAATAATGTCACCTTCTCGTCCATCACATTCGTATTTCTCCCTAAAATCTTCATCGTCCGTTCACCGATAACTCCTTCGTAAATGGATGCAACGCTTCTCCCTCCTTCTCCAACATTTTCACAATAATTACATTTTATTAATAATCTATTCAATTTTCTTTTTTATCATAATGATTGTAAAAATAAGAAAAGGGAGTGTCAAATATGGTCCAAACCAAACGATGGCTGACAGGACTCGCCTTAGGTGCAGCATTAACAATAACAACGTACGGAGCTATCACCGCATCCGCTTTTTTCAATAACGAACATTCTCCACAATCATCTTCTACTCAAGGAAAAGCAAAAAATGTTATCGTATTTGTCGGGGATGGAATGGGGGCTGCCCATCGTGATGCAATCCGCTTGGCAACAAAAGGAGTGAACGGGGAGCTGGAAATGGATGATATGCCTTATTCCGGAATCGTCCATACGAATTCCGCCGACAAAAAATCATTTATAACTGACTCCGCAGCTGCCGCGACCGCGATTGCGACAGGGGTAAAATCGTATAATGGCGCCATTGGGGTCGACGTGAATGGAAAACCGGTCCAAACTATTCTCGAACAAGCGAAAGAAGCAGGGAAATCGACAGGGCTTGTTACAACAAGCCAAGTGACGGACGCTACTCCGGCAGCATTCGCCGCCCATGTAGCCAATCGTTCATCCCAAAGCGATATTGCCAAACAATATCTCGAAAACAGCAAAGTAGATGTCATTTTAGGTGGCGGTGAAGATTACTGGTATCCGTCCGAAAATCCAGGGGAACACCCTGACCACCCTAGTGAGGATCCAAGCGAGGCAAGCAAAGGGACGCAAGGAAACCTTGTCGAGAAGGCAAAACAACTAGGTTATACATACGTAAGCAACGCTGACGAATTAAGACAAGCTCACTCGAACAAGCTCCTTGGTCTTTTTGCCAACGAAGAAATGTTCCAGCAACGTCCTGAAGGAGAGGGAGATGTGTACAATCCTGTCGCATCGCTACCTGAGATGACGAAAAAAGCGATTGACATTCTCTCCAAAAATAAAAAAGGATTTTTCCTCCTCGTTGAAGAAGAAGCCATCGATGAAATGAGTCATGAAAATAATGCTTCTCTCATGCTCAAAGCTGGTCAACAATTTGATAAAGCTGTCGCCATCGGAAAAGAATATGCAAAGAAACATCCTGATACACTCGTAATCGTTCTTGCGGACCATGAATGCGGTGGATTAGCAATTGAAACCGCCAATGATACAGATGAGTCAGGAGATGGAAAAACACTTTCCTCCGAAGATGGGCCGCTCCCTGTTGCTCATTCTGAACAAACGTTTACCATCGATTGGACGACAACCGGTCATACAGGTGTCGACGTTCCGCTAACCGCGATGGGACCAGGAGCTGACAAACTAACAGGTGTGTATGAAAATACGCATATTCATGATGTCATCGTTCAAGCGATGCGTCGAAAATAACAGCAAACAAAAAGGATTCTTCATCACTCTCATGATGAAGAATCCTTTTTGTTATTTTCGCCTTTCTCTGCCGCTTTTTTCATGGTCATCGGTTTCTTTTCCAAGCTGGAAAACGGCACTACCTCAACGTTTCGATACGTAATATGATCAGGATCCAATCCATTTCCTAGCACGCCGTAAACATGACCTTGCCGCGGCTCAATCAGCTCATTTTGCTGATAATAGACTCTCGGCGTTTTCCAAAGCGTGGCCAATGCTTTACTCATCGGCATTTCATGATACCTCTCCGGCCACATTCGTTTAATATGCTCCTTCACTAATGGATAATATTTCGAGCTCATCGCTGGAAAGAGATGATGTTCCGTATGATATGAAAAGTGAAAGTGAAGCACATCGACCCACTTTGGCACGGTCACCGAAAGACTGTTCGCTAATGGATCATTCACCGGAACTAACGGATTTAAACGATGATTGGTAGAAATATAGCTCATCACGATAAAATTAGCGATGAACAATGGCAATAAAAAGGCGAAAAACCAACGTTCCCAACCAATGATCAACAATAGCCCAATCCACGTAGCCCATGGCAGGCAAAACTGAAGCAATATGACGCTTCGATTTTTCGACCGAAAATCTTTGAAGAAATACACTAACATCCTGATAGAATGAAGCGTAAACATCACTGACAAGGAACTAAAAGCGAAAAACGCGCGAATCGGAAACGGAATTTTATATACCCAGCGTAATAAGCGGCTTTTGGTCAATCTCTCTAAACTTGGCCATGCGTCAGGATCCATTTCTTCATCTTGTGTGTGTACATGATGAGTCACATTGTGCCATTTTCGCCATAGCTTTGGTCCGGTGCATAGCGGCCAAAACGCCATCGCGCCTAGAGCATCGCGCAACCATGGCTTTCGCACGACCGTGCCATGCAAAATTTCATGTCCTAAAAATCCTAATGACGCGAAATTGAAGCCCAGCATAACAGAAATGAGGAGATTCCATATCGGATGAAGATTCAAAAGAGAAACAGCGAGGATGCCGCCGATGGTCAACAATAAATAAACCATCCCCCCAAAAAGACGGGACTTAACAGGTTGAAACGCCTTTTTCGGCAAATACGGGGAAATTTTTGCCGCATACCAACCGAACGTATGAAGTTCTTTCATTCCATAGCTCCTTTCAAATAATTCCCCGTTTGATAAGCAGCGATGAAGAAACCCTCCCTCATTGATCATCGCGTTCATCAAAGCGCTTAGCTCAACGAAGAACCATATCCTTCTTAACCAAGCGTGCAATTTTTATATATCTAAAAATTAAAATCGCTATTGGTTATTTGGACTTCATGCTAACACTTTTTAGTTTGTCCTGTCAATCATTTTATGACTTGGTTCTACTCTGTTTGCCAGATCTGCTTCTTTAATACATAGAAAAATTATCTTTATTTCATTTCCTAATAAGGCATTTAATGGAAAACTGATTAAATACAATAAAATTTCCACTTAACTATTTTTTACTTTAACATTTTTCTTTCTCCAAGGTTTTAAAACTGAAATAATTAAAATAAAAATGGTGGCTGCAACTTGAAACATTACGGCATATTGTCTTATTTCATGGTTATGAATAAAAACCGGATTACTTAAAGCCAATTTTTTTTGCGTTTCGAGTAATTCCATATTTGCCACCATCAGCTTGTCCACAACAAAAATCCCAACGATCGTTTGGATTATATAAAGAACAAACTTCACTCCTACCCATCGATGCTTAAAAAAGCCCCAATTTGTAAAAAAACCATAAATGAAACCAATTAATAAAGTGCCAACAGCACCATATCTTACAACATTATCACTAATGATGATAATGTTTTTATACATTAGATTTGTCTCATCATAATTGGTTAAATCAATTTGAAGGTTTAAGGCTGTTGAACTCAAAATTCCTCCAAAAAACAGAATGACAAAAAAGAGGTGTAAAATTTTTAACCATTTTAAACCTTTAGGACCTATTTTCTTCATTTTTATCTCCCCTTTTACTTTAATTAATCCTTTCCTAACATCCAAAAAATTTATATTTGAACTGTTGTTGAACGAGAGAGGCAACCGTTTGCTCGTTTCGCTACAGAAACGGAAAACCCATATAAAATCCATTACAGGGTGGAGTTCTTTTATAGCCCGAAGATTTGCTGTGAAGTATTGAAAGTAAATCAACAAGAATAAACCAAAGGCTTTGCCAGCGCAATGACTCTGATACTTTACCGGTAAATGCAAAAACCAACATTCAAATCGGAACAAATTTAAATATACTAACAAATGTTGTATGGATTTTCCAAAATGATGCATTGGAAAAGAAAGCGGCTCCCGCAAAAAAGTCTGTAAAATGATGCAAGCCACAAGCACCCATGCCAAGCCAATATTTGTTAATATGATTTGTCATTTGTTATTCCTTTCATCAATATTTCATGGAAACAATGACTAATTACATATTACTAACAAAATGTTGTGAACTTATGACAAAGTATTACGGTTTTGATGAATTTTCTTAAATACATAAAAATCTGTATAATAAATGGAAAATACTTAAAGGGAGGGTTGATAGAATGTTACATAAATTGCTCCTTGTGGATGACGAGGAAAATGTCATCGAATTTATGAAGCCTTTCTTAAGAATTAGAAGGGTTTGAAATTGTTACCGCAAATCTAGTTACCAATGCAATTACCTTTTGGAAATCAAAACTAAAGGAAAGCTGGATTATACGAGTATGTTTAAAACACATATAATCCAGCGCTTTTAACACCTCCATTAACGAAAATTTTTAAAAACCTCCATCACTTATGATACGGTTCACCGCAGCCTCTCTAACTGCGAATTTAAAAAAAGAACCTTTAATCCAAAGGTAGATCAAAGGTTCTATGTTTTATTTTCAATCATATTCTATTATTCTGTAATTTTTATATATATCTCTGCTTTATAATCATTGACTTATCAATCTCTTTATCATAGAAACAATTGTCCATTGATGAAAAGTGTTGCTTAAACTTTTTCATTCAATACCTTTGTTTCCGCAGCCAAAGAATTAACTATAAACCGGTTCTTTTTCGTTTACACCAGAGACCGGTTCTTTTCCGCTTAGACCGAGCGTCTCTGCTGTTGAAGTATGAAGTTCTTGGAAAAGATCTGGGTTTTCCACTAGTGACACGCCATAAGAAGGAATCATTTCTTTAATTTTCGGTTCCCATTCATGCATATGTTGAGGGAAGCATTTTTTAATCACCTCAAGCATTACGTGTACGGCAGTAGACGCACCAGGAGAAGCGCCGAGCAACGCAGCAATCGAGCCATCTGCAGCACTAACAACTTCCGTACCAAATTGAATCGTTCCTTTACCGCCTGCTTCAGTATCTTTGATAATTTGCACACGTTGGCCCGCGACGACTATATCCCAATCCTCTGATTTAGCCGTCGGGATAAACTCGCGCAACTCTTTCATGCGCTTTTCTTTCGTTAACATAAGCTGCTGAACCAAGTATTTTTCCAAAGAAAAGTTTTTAAAAGCTGCCGCCAACAAAGTTACGAGATTGTGCAGTTTTACGGAAGCAAACAAATCCATATTTGAACCATTTTTTAAGAATTTAGGCGAGAAGCCTGCAAACGGTCCAAAGAGCAACATTTTTTTGTTGTCGATATACCGTGTATCAAGGTGCGGAACAGACATTGGAGGCGCACCAATTTTAGCTTTACCGTAAACTTTTGCATGATGTTGCTCTACAACTTTTGGATTATTACATACCATAAATAATCCGCTTACAGGGAATCCACCAATATGTTTGCCTTCTGGAATACCAGATTTTTGCAGCAAGTGCAGACTTCCCCCGCCGGCTCCAATAAATACGAATTTAGCCTTATGGATTTCAACAGAACCGCTATTGAGATCCTTTACTTTCAATTCCCACAGGCCGTCGCTGGTACGTTTAATATCCTTAACACTATGCTTGTAGTTTATTTCGACATCTTTCCTCTTTAAGTGGTCAAACAACATGCGCGTTAAAGCGCCAAAGTTAACATCTGTACCTGAGTCGATTTTGGTTGCCGCGATCGGTTCATTCAATGTACGGCCTTCCATTATAAGCGGAATCCATTCTTTCAGTTTTTCTGGGTCATCAGAAAATTCCATTCCTTGGAATAATGGATTATTCGATAGCGCTTCAAAACGTTTCTTTAAAAATCTCACATTATTTTCCCCTTGGACTAAACTTATGTGGGGCAACGGTCTGATGAATTCCTGCGGATTTTGTAACAGATTGTTTTTTACAAGGTAAGACCAAAACTGTCTGGAAACTTGGAACTGTTCATTAATTCTTATAGCTTTGTTAATATCAATAGATCCATCCGGTTTCTCGGGTGTGTAGTTAAGCTCGCATAGTGCAGAATGCCCCGTTCCCGCATTATTCCATTCGTTAGAGCTTTCTTCTCCTGGTTTGTCGAGCTTCTCAAACACTTTAATTTCCCATTCCGGTGCTAATTCTTTCAACAGTGTCCCTAAAGTCGCACTCATGATTCCGGCACCAATTAAGATAACGTCTGTTCTAGTTTGTCTGTTACTCATTTTTCCCATCCTTATCCCCCAATATTTGCAGAAAGGATGCAGGCGCACCTGCCTAAGTCAAAGCTATCCAGGGTCCTCGCCACACACCTTTTCTACAGCAATTATATCTTAAATTAGTATATCATTATTTAATTATAGTATATCATTATTATATACTATATCAACTTTGATGATGTATAAAATTTTGTGTAAAGCATTTTACTAGATCAAAATAAAAAAGGTAGGGTATTCTCTGATTGAACCCAAACATTCCAGAGAAAGGAGAACCCTACCTATGTCTAAAAGTATACCGAATGTCGACTGGGCAAATCAACTGGAAAGTGTCATTCGTCAGTTTGTAAAGGAAAAATTAGAACTGATCATGCGGGAAGAAATCAAGAATTTCCTCGAAATAGAACAGGCCGGAACATCAAATATGAGAAACGGCTACTATCAACGAAATCTAGATACGCAATATGGCCGGATTGAAGGTCTTTTGGTCCCTAGAGACCGAAACGGAGAATTTCAAACCCAATTGTTCGCTCCTTACCAACGCCACACCGGCTGGCTGGAGGAAGCCATCATCAGGATGTATCAAAGTGGCATGAGTACGCGTGAAATTGGCAAGTTTATTGAACGAATTTTAGGCAATGCCTATTCTCCTGCAACGATCAGCCGTATTACCGATGTAGTGAAGGAAGACATCGAGAAATGGCACACTCGTCCACTGCACAAGCGTTATTCCGTCTTATATTTGGATGGTTTATACGTAAAACTTCGTCGCGAAACCGTGGAGAAAGAAGTCATTTATGTGGTGTTAGGGGTGAACGAAGAAGGATATCGCGAAATTCTTGATTTTTTTGTGGGAGGACAAGAAAGCGCCTATGTATGGCAGGAAATTCTTCAACACCTCTACCAAAGAGGCGCCAAGGAAGTGCTTCTGGGCGTATTCGATGGACTACCAGGGTTGGAGGAAGCCTTTAAGGCGGTTTATCCGAAAGCCGATGTGCAGCGTTGTGTCGTTCACAAAGTCCGTAACACGCTCCATCGTGTTCGGAAAAAAGACCAATTTGAAGTGGCCGAGGATCTCAAGCTGATTTATCGCGCGCCGAATAAGGAGATGGCGTTACAGATGTTTCAACAGTTTGAGTCGAAATGGTCAAGCAAGTATCCGAGAGAAGTCCAATCTTGGGCCAATGAGTTGGATGTCCTCCTTACATTTATGGATTATCCAAGCAGTATTCGAAGTGTGATTTATACGACCAATGCCATCGAACGAACGATCAAGGAGATTCGGAAACGTCTAAAGCCGATGAACAGTTTGAATAGTTTAGAAGCCGCTGAAAAAGTCGTATATTTGACCATTCAAGATTTTAATGAGAAATGGGCAGGACGAAAGTTACGAGGATTTGCCGAAGCACAGGAAGCCCTCGAGCGAATGTTTGAAGAACGTTATCATTAACCAAATACTGTAAATAAACAAAATAGGGGGATTCTCCCTTTCCACACAGGAGACTGAATATTCAGTCTCCTGTGTGGAGGAAACTAGTTCCCTATTCATTCCAAATCCATTTCAGAGAAACCCTACCCCCATTATATTACACAAAATTCTTGACGGTACCTCAACTTTATACAACCAACATACTAATTGGCCATGTTACATTTATATTCCTCCTAAAAACGTAATATCAAATTAATTCTTAATATCTAACGAAGAACAACATCATCATTCTAATTTTAACCATATATTGGTTACCGTTGTTGACAAGTTAAAAACCTCATTTACTTATGATACGGTTCACCTCTATTAATCCGGAACGCTCGGTAGATTTGTTCAAGGAGAATGAGACGCATTAGTTGGTGCGGGAACGTCATTTTGGAAAACGATAACGCTTCGTCGGCGCGCTTCATGACTTGTTTGCTTAAACCGAGCGAGCCGCCGATCACAAACGCCACTTTGCTTTTTCCGTAAGTGGCCAGCTTGTCTAAATCGGCGGCAAACTGTTCCGAGGATTTCATTTTCCCCTCTATCGCCAGGGCAATGACATAGGCGTCGCCAGGAATTTTCGCTAAAATCCGTTCTCCTTCTTTCTGCTTGATTTGCTCTTCTTCCAGCTTGCTTAAATTCTCTGGCGCTTTTTCGTCCGGCACTTCAATGATTTCGATTTTGGCGTAGCCTGACAGCCGTTTTACGTATTCCTCGATTCCTTGTTTCAAATATTTTTCTTTTAGCTTACCAACAGAAATCACGGTAATATTCACAGTTCATCCCCACTTTACAAACAAAATATCCACAACATTTATCCACATATACACAACACATATCCACATGTTGTGTAAAAACATTAGTTCCCTACTATATATACAGCCTTATTTTCGCAAAAATCACACGATTGACCGGAGTTATCCACAGAAATCAATGAAATATTAGGGGCTTGTTCCGTTTCATCCACATACATATCAATAGCCATATCCACATGTTCTTCACAGCAAATAAACATCGCTCCCACTCCTTTTATTCAGTTGTGGAAAAAGAAGAAGGAGCGTGAATCCGCTCCTTTCCCCATTTCATTCTTGACTAAAAAGATTCTCTTGCCAGCTTCATCGTCACCGTACGTTTTTCCCCGTCACGATAGAACGTCACTTTCATTTCATCGCCAATCGATTTTTTCGTATACAAATATTTACGCAGGTCTAATACATTACGAATTTTATGATCATCTAGGGCAACGATGACATCAAACTGCTTTAATCCCGCTTGTGCCGCCGGCGACATCGGCACAACTTCAATGATCGCCGCTCCTTCCGTTACATTTTTCGGCAAGTGCAGCGTTGCCTGTAAATGATACGAAGAAATGTCGCTTAAGGAACGAAGCTCTACCCCCATGTATGGACGGCGCACCTGCCCGTACTTTTCCAAATCGGAAATGATCGGAATCGCTGTATTGATTGGAATGGCAAAGCCGATTCCTTCAACTTCCTCTTGGGCAATCTTCATTGAGTTGATGCCAATCACCTGTCCTTCAATATTGACTAAAGCGCCGCCGCTGTTGCCCGGGTTAATCGCCGCATCCGTCTGCAATACTTCGGCGTTCCAATCAGGCGCGCCGTCTTGATCGAAATCGACTTCCACCGTTCGATTTGTTCCGGAAATAATTCCTTGGGTCACTGAACCGGCAAATTGCAAGCCGAGCGGGTTGCCAATCGCAATGACCGGTTCTCCTGGTTTCACGGTATCAGAATTGCCGAACTCCGCCACTTTTTTCACATGCTTCGCATCGATTTCCAGCACCGCTAAATCCATTAACATGTCACTGCCGAGCAATTTCGCCGGCACCCTCTTTCCGTCCTTTAAGCTTACTTCCAATTGGCTAGCATTCTCTACGACGTGATGGTTGGTGACGATAAACGCCTTGCCATTTTCTTTTTTATAAATAACGCCCGAGCCGACACCAGCTTCGCCCTCTTGCGACCAAAAGCTCGCTTCTTGAATATTGACAATGCCAACGACAGCATCTGACACTTTATCAATTGCCGCCGTTACTTGGCTTGTCACATCAACGGAAACGTTTTGCTGCACAGAAGGCGTCTTGGCTGTCTCCTTATTTGGCGCCTGTCCATTTTCTTTTGGAACAATATCATAAGGAAGCACGTCCCACCGCGAAAGAGCCGGAATCGAGATCACTACTAAAAACGCTCCTAACACAGCGCCTACTAACGTAGAAACAAACCAGCCGCTGCGTTTCCTTTTTTGAATTTGCCGGTACTGCTCATAATGGTCATCATAGTATCCCATGCGCACCAATCCTTTCCGCAACGAACGTTCTTTCCGATAGGCTATCCATTCCTCATTATAATCATGGATAAGCAAAAAAATCCATTATAAATACGTTTATCTATTTTCGACAAAGTGATAGTCAGACATACACTAACGCTGTTGCTTTTTTCGGATCGGTATCGCATAAATCAAACTGGCCGCCGGCCTCTAGCCCTTTATTTGCCAACACTTGCGCTACTGTCATCCGCGCCAATTCTTTTATATTATTATCCTGACTTAGATGGGCCAAGTAAATTCGCTTTGTACGGTCGCCGATGACATCGGCTAACGCCAGCCCTGCCTCTTCGTTCGAAATATGGCCGACATCGCTTAAAATACGGCGTTTGACATTCCACGGATATTTTCCCATCCGCAGCATTTCGACATCGTGGTTGCTTTCAAAAATAAAGACATCGGCATTTTCAATCGTTCCTTTCATCCGGTCACTGACATACCCCGTATCTGTTATTAGCGCCAGCTTTTTTCCTTCATGATGGAATACGTAAAACATCGGTTCAGCCGCATCATGCGATACACCAAACGATTCTACGTCCAAGTCGTCAAACGACTGCACTTTTCCTAATGGAAAAATAAACTTTTGCTCGGTGGGGATTTCGCCAATCATTCCCTCCATTGCTTTCCACGTTTTTTCGTTCGCATAAATAGGCAGGCGGTACTTGCGAGCAATCACGCCCAATCCTTTAATATGATCGCTATGTTCATGGGTGACTAACACGGCGGTGATATCCTGCAGCTGGCGGTCGATTTGCGCAAATAATTGCTCTAATTGTTTGCCGCTTAAACCTGCGTCAACCAGAAGCCGCTGTCGCTCTGTTTCTATATAAAATGCATTTCCGGTGCTGCCGCTTGCCAAGACACTAAACTGCATCGCCATACTTCTCACTCCAACACATTCTCTTCATCGTTAATGATTTGTCCTTCAAAGGCGTTAACAAAATAATCTTCTTTCCCGTCTACGACAATGTGCCACGTTGGCGTTAATACTTGTGAGGCGGTAAACTGCACAAGGCCGTAGTACCCCAGCTCCACTGAGGTAACGCGGTCTCCCGGCTGCAAATATCCTCGTTTATATAATGTTTCAATTGCCTTAATGGCGGGAACAATGTCTTGCTTTCTTTCATATTTTTGTAAATCGTCTAACATCGTTTGCTCATAGGAGACTGCTTCGTTATGTTTATTGACATGTATCAACAGTTTGCTATTTTCGTTGTTGTAAATGACCTTTCCGCCATACGTCTGATAGCAAGTAACCGTATTCGATTTTTCATCAAACGTCCAAAACGTATATTTTTGGCCGTCAATAATATGCCGCTGCAAAAACTCCTTCAACCGGTACGGATCCTTAAAATTAAACGATATCGGATGTTCAAATGTTCCTTTTAGTACCGTATCGCCCTGTATGATTATCTTTTGACCAGACAATTTTTTCACTTCTTCTTCTGAAAACTTTTTGCTTTTGCCGCTCACATAAGCCTCTTTTGTGATTTCTTTCGGCAGTTCGACATAAGTAATGCCGTTTGCCGCCAATTGATCTTCAATGGTGGTTTCCAAAATAACGTCCAACTGGCTGCTATTTCGCTTTTCCATAAACTGATAACCTAAAAAACAATCGAGGATAAGGAACGTAATAATGAAAATCGTCTTTGTTTTACTCCAATCCATTTACGTTCCCTCCTCTTTTTTCACGATCCTGATTATCTAAAGGTACCTTTTTCCACGTCTGGCCATACAAGTAAAACCATGCTGGCTCTAAAATAATCACTTTTTCACGTTCCGGATCTTTCACAAGCTCATAGCCGACTGTAATATCTTTGGCTAGCCCCTTTCTGAATCCTTTTATCTTTTCCAGCTTTTCGATCACTTCATGGCCGGATAACAACGTTCTTGACACATTGACGCGATCGGCAATTTCTAAACGAAACAGAGGCCGTTGATATTTCACAAGGTCACTATCTCCCCATGTTTGTACAATTTCGGACATGCCGTATTCATTAAACACGGGGCGGCCGTTAACCGTAAGGCGGAATATAACTTTCCGTTCCTCCTCATTCCATTTTGCAAAATGGTACATATCGGTCCAGCCGCCATGCTCGTTGACAAAATCAATGCTTTTTTGGATTAAATTCTCATTTTGCTCATTCCCGTCCTTGTTCTCCACCCGAGCCGCCGGATTGACGTACAGCAGCATTCGCTGCAGAAAATCGACGTCCATTAGCCGCGACCCATCTGTATATTCTTCGCCAAATGTAATTAAATCTTTTTTTACAAAACTTGGATCACTAAACAACGCCTCTTTAAATTTATCAGGGTCAAGTTCGTCCGTATAATACTGCAGACGATCCATTACCACTTCTTTTTCCGGCAAATAAATTTGCTTCGTTTCACTAACGACATAAGGAAAGTAGCGCGGATGGCGATCGGTTTCCGCGGTTAGTTTGTTTACTTCCGATAATACAACGTCGCTTGCCAGCGCCTTGTACACTTTCCGTTTTTCCGTAGAAATAAAATAAACATGGAGCTTATTTTTATTCGCTAATGGAATCACAATGCGGTCAAAATAGACATCTTTTATCCCTTTATCTTTAATTTGCAAAATGGACCGGTACACATCGATGGGAATGCTATCGGGATAAACGAGCTCCAGTCTCTGTTTGTCGTATAAAAACGATAAAAATTTTCCGGTTGGAATCGTCGAAGAAATGTCTTCAAAATCATCGATCGTCCATTTTTTTATTTCTTTTAAAATCTCATTTCTTTCCTCATCCTTGTCGATTCCATAATAGGCGTTATCTTTATGAATCAATATTTGCGAAGGCTGGACGATCATCGCTGTATCTACTTGAGTGTTGCTGACGGAAACATGCTGAATGTATTCGTCATTTTGCAACACATCGTATTTTGGATGGTATGTCCATAATCCGAACGTTAAAATAATGCTTACGAGCACTAAAGAAGTTAACACAATCGTCTTCACCGTTTCATACATCGTACCAGTCATCCTTTTGATCACGTTCTAGCGGTAAAGTAAAGAAAATGGTTGTTCCTTTATGCTCTTTACTTTCCGCCCAAATCGTTCCCCCATGGGCAACGACGACTTCTTTCGCAATCGCCAGCCCGAGTCCAGTACCGCCAAGTTTGCGGGATCTTGCTTTATCGACACGGTAAAACCGTTCAAACACTTTCGCCAAGTCCGCCTTCGGAATGCCGACCCCTTCATCGCTGACGCTGACAATAATTTCATCGGCAAGCTCTCTGACACGAAACGTAATTGTTCCGCCCTGTGGAGAATATTTGATCGCATTGGAAATAATATTGTCTAACACTTGTGTAATTTTATCTTCATCTACTTCAATAAAAATGGCTTCCTGTGGAATTTTGCGCACAAATTTAATATTTTCGCTTTTCGTTAATTCAAAGCGATCAATCACTTTATGAAAGTACGCGGAAAAATTGATCCATGATTTATTCAGCTTATAATCTTTGCTGTCGAGTTTAGAAAGCTGCAATAAATCGTTGACTAAACGGATCATCCGTTCCGTTTCGTTTTGCACCACTTGAATAAATCGCGGAGCGATCTCCTTATCCTGCCAAGCCCCTTCCGCCAATGCCTCCAAATAGCTTTTCATCGTGGTTAGCGGCGTGCGGAGCTCATGGGAAACATTCGCAACAAATTGCCTCCGTTCCCGGTCGATTTTTTCCTGTTCAGTAATATCATGCAAAACGACAATCAACCCGTTCACAAACCCAGTCCCTTTTTGAATAACCGATAATGAAGCTCGCAAAATATATAATTCCTCATCGGTGCTGAAGTCTAAAATGAGCGAGTCGTGCTCCTCAAGCAACGTTTCAAACGTGTATTGATCACCGATTCCAAGCACGTCAATAATGGAGCTCGACAGCACTGTTTCACGTGAAACATTCAAAATGTTCAAGGCGGCGTCATTAATGAGGATCACCTTTCCGCGGCGATCCGTCGCAATCACCCCGTCGGTCATATGCGTCAATACCGACTCCAGCTTGCGACGCTCCCCTTCCGTTGTTGCCTGCGCTTCCTGCAGCTTTTTCGTTAAGTTGTTGAATGTCATCGCCAATTGCCCGATTTCATCGTACCCGTAAATTTTTACTTTGCGCGAGAAATCGCCTTTTGTCATTGCCAGCGCCTGCCTGCGCATGTCGGAAATCGGGCGGGTAATCGTGCGCGACAAAAAAATACCGAGCACAGCAGTGATGACGAGAGCAATGCCGGTTCCCGTTGCTAAAATTGTATTAATTTGCTTCATTTGCGAAAATACGTTTTCCATCGAAGCGATGATGTAAATAACTCCCTTTACTTCACCGCCCGACTTAATCGGTGTAGAAGAAATATACATGCGGTGCCCCGTCTTCGGGTCAAGAAGCATGCGGTCAACTATTTCTCCCGTTACAAGCGAGCGCTTTACATAAATTTCTGTCGTTCGCTTTCCTACAATATTTTGCATATAAGGGTTGGATGTTGCCAATACTTTGCCTTTGTCATCAATGACACGCACTTCTGAAATATCCTGGGAAACAAAATCGTGAAGAAGGGAGCGAATATCTTCTTCCAACGTCGGACTTTTCGCGTCTCTTTCTCTATTGATCGCCTGCTCCACATTATATGCCAGCAGCGTAACCCGTTCGTTCAAAGAGTTTTTAAAGTTTTGCACTAGCTCTGTTTCTAGCTTTCTGACAAAATACACACCGATGATTTGCATCGCGATCAGAATCAATAAAACATATATAACAACAAATTTAAAGTGGATCGAACGAAATGGACCTACTTTTTTCATCTGCTTTCGCTACTCCTGTTCTGGGTTGCGTAAATAATAGCCGACTCCCCGACGCGTCACAATCCATGACGGATGTGATGGATTATCTTCAATTTTTTCACGAAGACGGCGCACCGTGACATCGACCGTACGAACGTCGCCGTAATAATCATATCCCCATACCGTTTGCAACAGGTGCTCCCTTGTCATCACTTGTCCAATATGTTTAGCCAAATAATGAAGCAATTCAAACTCCCGATGCGTTAATTCAATCGTTTCTCCTCGTTTTAACACGATATAGGCATCGGGACGAATGACGAGCGAGCCAATAATGATCTCGTTCGTATCACTCTCTTCCTCCTGCGCCGCTGTTTGTGAATGACGGCGTAAATTCGCCTTGACCCGCGCTAGCAATTCTCTTGTACTGAACGGCTTCGTGACATAGTCATCTGCTCCTAATTCCAAACCAAGCACTTTATCAATCTCGGAATCTTTCGCGGTTAACATAATAATCGGCATATCGTATTTTTTTCGCACTTCCCGGCATACTTCCATTCCATCTCTTTGCGGAAGCATAATATCTAGCAAAATAAGGTCGGGCATGACTTCCTCGACTTTTTGCAACGCTTCTTCGCCATCGTATGCGCAAATCACTTCATATCCTTCTTTTTGTAAGTTAAATTGCAAAATATCCGCAATCGGCTTCTCATCGTCAACAACCAAAATCCGCTTTTCCATCTTCTTCACATCCTTTCTTTAGCGATGGAATCAGAAATTAGATTTATCATTATTAATTTATCATGTTATCAAAATGAAATCACTCATAACCGTTTACCATTTAAAGGAGAAACAAAAAGAAAAGCATAGATACATCGCTGCATCTACGCTTTTTCTATAATTATTATACATATTTTACGCATATACGCTACGAACCACGTTTGTTTGCGAACGGTCCGGACCGACGGAGAAAATCGACAGCGGAATCCCTGTCAACTGCGAAATGCGTTCGACATAATGGCGGGCGTTCGCCGGAAGCTCGTTCAAACTTTTTACCCCGGTAATATCTTCAGACCAGCCTGGCAGCTCTTCATAAATCGGCTCGCATTCCGCTAATACCTTTAAGCTGGCTGGGAACTCTTCCAATACTTTTCCCTTATAACGGTAGGCAACGCATATTTTCAGTGTTTCAATACCTGTCAATACGTCAATCGAATTGAGCGATAAATCAGTAATACCGCTGACGCGACGCGCATGGCGGACAACCACGCTGTCAAACCAGCCGACGCGGCGCGGGCGGCCCGTCGTTGTTCCATATTCGCGTCCGACCTCGCGGATGCGGTCGCCGATTTCGTCATGCAATTCGGTCGGGAATGGACCGTCGCCGACACGAGTCGTATATGCTTTCGCCACACCGACGACATGTTTGATTTTCGTTGGACCAACTCCGGCGCCGATCGTTACACCGCCAGCAACCGGATTCGAGGAAGTGACAAACGGGTACGTTCCCTGGTCAATATCAAGCATGACACCTTGCGCCCCTTCAAAAAGAACGCGGCGTCCTTCATCGAGCGCATTATTTAACACTACAGACGTATCGCAAACATATTTGGCAATTTGCTGCCCATACTCATAATACTCTTCGAAAATATCTTCTAATTTGAATCCTTCCACGCCGTACACTTTTTCAAAAAGGACATTTTTCTCTTGCAAATTGCGCGTCAATTTTTCTTCAAATACTTCGCGATCTAACAAATCAACAACGCGGATGCCGATGCGCGCCGCCTTATCCATATAGGCTGGCCCGATTCCTTTTTTCGTTGTGCCGATTTTGTTAGCCCCTTTACGCTCTTCTTCTAATTCATCTAATTTTAAATGATAAGGCAAAATAACGTGCGCACGATTGCTAATGCGTAAATTATCGGTTGAAATGCCATGATCGTGCAAATATTTCAACTCCGCCACTAACGCTTTTGGGTCAACGACCATTCCGTTGCCGATCACGCAAATTTTATCTTTATAGAAAATCCCAGACGGAATCAAATGCAATTTATACTTCTCTCCGTTAAAGACAATCGTATGTCCGGCATTGTTTCCACCTTGATATCTTGCAATGACTTCCGCATTTTCTGATAAAAAGTCGGTAATTTTTCCTTTCCCTTCATCGCCCCATTGTGTCCCGACAACGACGACTGACGACATGGCGAGCACCTCCACTTAACTCGATATAAACATTGTAAGTGTAGCAGTTTTTGCTAGAAAAGTCAATAAAACACGAACATTTTTGTTTTCTAACATTTAATTTATTCGTATTTTAAAAGCATTGTCCGATAAAATAATGAAGAAGGTGTCAGTGAAAAATGACACCTTCTTTTCGTTACGCCCCTGGCGGAATTTGCGCATCATCAAAACGGCGTTCTAGGTTTACGAACTTATTGTATTCCTTAATAAAGGCAAGCTGCACTGTCCCGACCGGACCATTGCGCTGTTTAGCAATGATAATTTCAATAATATTCTTGTTCTCCGAATCTTTATTGTAATAGTCGTCGCGGTATAAAAAGGCGACAATGTCTGCATCTTGCTCAATGCTTCCCGATTCGCGGATATCGGACATCATCGGCCGCTTATCTTGGCGCTGCTCGACACTTCGCGACAGCTGTGATAACGCGATAACCGGCACTTCTAATTCACGGGCTAACGCCTTTAAAGAGCGGGAGATTTCGGAAACTTCCTGCTGACGGTTTTCCCTGTTTCTGCCGCTTCCTTGAATAAGCTGCAAGTAGTCGATCACTATCATGCCGAGTCCGCTTTCTTGCTTTAGGCGGCGGCATTTGGCGCGAATATCGCTGACGCGGATGCTTGGCGTATCATCAATATAAATGCCGGCGTTCGATAAACTGCCCATTGCCATCGTAAGCTTTCCCCAGTCTTCCGGGGTCAGTTTTCCTGTCCGCAAATTTTGCGCGTTAATATTTCCTTCTGCGCATAACATCCGCATCACTAATTGCTGGGCGCTCATTTCCAAACTAAAAATCGCGACGTTTTCATTCGTTTTTGTCGCTACGTTTTGCGCAATATTTAAGGCAAATGCCGTTTTTCCTACGGAAGGGCGAGCCGCGACAATAATAAAATCGCTGCGCTGAAATCCCGACGTCATGCGGTCGAGCTCGGTAAATCCGGTCGGGATCCCCGTTACTTCGCCTTTTCGGTTATGAAGCATTTCAATATTATCATACGTCTGCACAAGAACATCCTTAATATTTTTAAATGTTCCCGAATGTTTCCGCTGCGAAATCTCCATGATTTTCCGCTCTGCTTCATCAAGCAAAACGTCCACTTCATCTTCTCTTGTGTAGCCGTCTTGCGCAATCGATGAAGCGGTGCGAATCAAGCGGCGCAGCACCGATTTTTCTTCCACGATGCGCGCATAATATTCAACGTTGGCTGCCGTCGGCACCGAATCAGCAAGCTCACTTAAATACGAGACGCCGCCGACTTCTTCCAATTGCTGTGTATCAGCGAGCTCGGCCGTCACTGTAACTAAATCGACTGGTTCTCCTTTATCGGCGACACGAAGCATCGCATGGAAAATTTTTTGATGGGCAGCGCGATAAAAATCTTCCGGAATTAAAATTTCCGAGGCCAGCGTTAAAGCGGAAGGATCAAGAAATACGGCTCCGAGCACAGCTTGTTCCGCTTCAATGCTTTGCGGAGGAATCCGTTCCGAAAATAGTTCGCTCATGCCTTTCACCACCTTTTCCCCCGTTTTTCCTGTCATAAGAAAAATGTGATTATATGAGGAAAAACTCCCCATAAAATCACATTTATTCTCATGTATCCTAATATACTGCTTCCTTTTCCGCTGAAAACGAAACAGAATTGGTCAACGACTACACCGTTATTTCTGTTCTGTCACATGCACCTTTAATGTCGCTGTAACTTCCGGGTGCAGTTTGACAGGCACATTCGTATACCCCAGGGAACGAATGGCATCCTCGAGTTCGATTTTGCGCTTATCGATTTTGATATTGTGCTGAGATTGCAGCGCTTCGGCAATCTGCTTGCTTGTAATCGATCCGAATAAACGGCCGCCTTCTCCGGCTTTCGCCGCTAATTGCACCGTAATTTGTTCTAGCTGTTCTTTCAACTGCTTTGCCTTTGCCAACTCCTCTTCCGCCTGGCGCTGTTCTTTCCGTTTTTGCGCTTCTAGAGCCTTGATGTTTGCCGGCGTTGCCTCAATGGCAAGCCCTTGTTTAAAAAGGAAATTGTTTGCATATCCGTCCGCAACGTTTTTAATTTCTCCTTTTTTCCCTTTTCCTTTGACATCTTTTAGAAAAATCACTTTCATGACGGTTTACCTCCTTCTAAATAGTCATCAATCGCGGCGCGCAATTGCTGTTCCGCCTCTTCGATGGTGATATCGGAAAGCTGGGCAGCAGCATTCGTTAAATGCCCACCGCCTCCTAAGCGTTCCATAATCAATTGCACATTGATGTCTCCTAACGAACGGGCGCTAATGCCAATCGTCTGATCCGCCCGCTTCGAGATCACAAACGAAGCGATAACTCCGCTTAAAGTAAGCAGCGTATCGGCCGTCTGCGCAATCAACACCTGATCATATGTTTCGTTTGGATCTCCTTTGGCGATAGCGATGCCCCTTGAATCAATGGATGCATTTTCAATCATTTTCGCCCGTTTAACGTAATTGGTGATGCTTTCTTTTAACAATTTTTGCACTAACACGGTATCCGCGCCTTGCGCGCGTAAATAAGAAGCGGCGTCAAACGTCCGCGAACCGGTGCGAAACGTAAAGCTTTTTGTATCGACGACAATTCCCGCTAGAAGCGCTGTCGCCTCGAGCATTGTCAATTTCAACCGTTTTGGCTGATATTCCAATAACTCTGTCACCAGCTCAGAAGTAGAAGACGCATACGGTTCCATATAGACGAGAATCGGCGCATCAATAAACTCTTCACCCCGGCGATGATGGTCAATGACGACGATATGGTCGGTGCGATACAATAATCTCTCTTCGACCACTAACGAAGGACGGTGCGTATCGACAACAATTAGCAGCGTATCTTCCGTCACTAACTCCAGCCCTTGCTCCGGCTTAATACATCTTGACCATAGCTCCGAATGTGTTTTTAATTCTTCTATTAAGCGTTGGGCTCCAGCATCCGTTTTCGCTGTATCAATCACGATATATCCTTCTTTTTGATTAGACTGGACGACTTTTAAAATTCCGATCGCGGCGCCAAGCGCATCCATATCCGGATATTTATGCCCCATAATCAGCACTTTGTCGCTTCCCGCAATTAACTCTCTAAGCGCATGGGAAATGACGCGGGCGCGGACCCTTGTACGTTTTTCCATTGGATTCGTCTTGCCGCCGTAAAATTTTACTTTTCCGTTCCCTTGTTTAATGGCCACTTGGTCGCCGCCGCGGCCCAATGCTAAATCTAAACTGGATTGGGCTAACGCTCCTAATTCTGGGAGCGACGATACACCGGTACCAACTCCAATACTTAACGTCAACTGGACGTTATATTTCATCGTCTGTTCGCGAACTTCATCCAAAATCGAAAACTTGCTTTTTTCCAATTGCTCGAGAATATGCTCATTAAGGACGGCGATAAACCGGTCCGAAGAGGTGCGTTTCAAAAATATGCCATAATCATTGGCCCATTGGTTCAATATCGATGTCACATGGCTGTTCATCTGGCTTTTTGCTTGATCGTCCATTCCTTGTGTAATTTCGTCGTAATTGTCAAGGAAAATAATTGCCAATACTAATCGTTCCGCTTCATATCGTTTTTGCAACTCCACTTGCTCTGTGACATCGAAGAAGTAAAGAAGCTTCTCTTCCCGACGAATGACGACTTTAAATTGTTTTCCATGGATATTGATAATTTCTTCATTGGCCTGCCCCTGTTTCACAAAAGCGACCAATGAATCCGCAAGATCATATAATGAATAACCGACTAATGTCTGCTCTTTAAAACAGGAGGCTAAAAATTGATTCGCCCATTCTACCTTATAGTCATCATTAATCAGCATAATGCCAATCGGCATTTCCATTAACGCTTCTTCGCCGACTTTTTTAATTCGATACGACAAATTAGAAATATATTGTTCCAACTCCGCATATAATGATCGCTGTGAATGAATCACATAATAAAGTACAAATCCAAGGAGCAACAAGCTGACTATCCCTAAAATCCATTGAAAATAAAGCAAGCAGATGGCAAATGCAGCCGATAACAAAATAAAGATATATAAGGGATAGCGATACGCCTTCCTTTCATAAAAATGAGACATTCAAGTCAGCTCCTACACCAAAAAAATAATCTACCTTATCTAATAATTATATGCGTTTTCGCAAATCAAATCCTAAATCAATTATACCTAATATTGCGATAAGATAAAGTAGAAAAGGCAGGAATAAGCAGAAGACCGTTCCACCAATGACCATCCCTTTTGGAATATTCTTTTTATTCGCCACATGATACAAAAAGGAAAATCCTTGCACCATCAAAAGCAGCTGCAATACATAATATACGTTTAAAATAGCGATATAGGCAAACGTTCCTTTTTCGAATGGAATAAAAGATAGGGCTAACACCAATACATAAATCCATAACAAGCCTTTTGGCAGCGTTACATCCCGAAACGGCGGCCATGTGCCGACCGGCAGTTTCAATCGTTTTAAAACTGGAACAGAAACGATGATCGTTATGTAAGCAAACAAAAAAGAGGCAAGGACAAACAATGTAGGAACGATATATTTTACCAGTTCCAATCCTTGTTTAAATTGTTCCTGCAACTGCGGCGACGGCTCCTGCCCCATCCCTTTCATCATTTTCATCGCAGTGTCAAATGATTGGCGAAATGTGGAGATCGTTTCCTGAATGATATCCATCTGCAAAAATTTTACGGAGATGGCATAATCAACGACTATGTTAATAAGAAATATAAGCGCGCTGATCAGTAAAATCATATGACGGCTTTTATTTTTGGCAAGCATTCCCCCAATCGCAATCCCTGCTGTTCCAAACATTAACGCCACCGGCAAGGAAAACAGCGAGCCAATCAACATAGAAATAATCAGCGAAGCAGCAAGCAACAACAGCGCATAAGCATAACCATGCCTTATCGTAAAAATAATAAACGGCAGCGCCAAAAACAATGTCGCAATTACCCCGATAAGCGGCACGTATAAAGCAATCAAAAATAACACTGCAAACAAGGCTAACTGAATGGCCGCCTCCGTGATCATATATGTCTTGCGCACCAATCATTCCCCCTTTCTGTAATACAACTATAAACATAGAAAAAGCAGTAAGGACAATCCCCCTTACTGCTTTTTTTCTTATTCGTCTGCTACATATGGTAATAACGCCATTTGCCGAGCGCGTTTAATCGCAACAGTCAATTTGCGTTGATATTTTGCGCTTGTTCCTGTCACACGGCGAGGTAAAATTTTGCCGCGTTCGGAAATGAATTTTTTCAGCAAATCGACATCTTTATAGTCAATATGCGTAATTCCGTTCGCCGTGAAATAGCATACTTTCCGACGTTTTGCACGTCCGCCTTTGCGTCCTGCCATTTCATATCCTCCTTTCCTTTTCTCCTTTATCCGATCAAAACACCTTTTGCTTGCAACTAAAACGGCAAATCATCATCCGAAATATCGATCGGTTGACCGTCGTTGGCAAAAGGATCTTCATCTATGCGACTAAAATCTCTTTCATTCGGATTGCGATGGTTCTGATCTGGTCCAAATGGGAATGGCTCCCCAAAGTAGCCGCCTGTTGCCGTCCCACGCTGTTCAGTGCTACTTTTCGGTTCAAGAAATTGGACGCTATCAGCAACCACTTCCGTTACATATACACGTCTTCCGTCTTGACCTTCATAGCTACGGGTCTGTAAACGGCCATCGACTCCGGCTAAACTTCCTTTTTTTAAGAAATTCGCAACATTCTCCGCTTGACGTCGCCAAACGACACAGTTAATAAAATCTGCTTCCCGTTCGCCTTGCTGATTGGTAAACGGGCGATTGACAGCAAGCGTAAACGTAGCAACAGCCACCCCACTTGGAGTATAGCGTAATTCCGGATCTCTCGTTAATCTCCCAACGAGAATTACGCGGTTAATCATCAGAACCACCTCTTTAACATGGAAAAAAATTATTCTTCTTCTTTCACGACGATATGACGGATAATATCTTCGTTGATGCGCGCTAAACGGTCAAACTCTTGCACCGCTTTTGGCTCAGACACGACATTAATAATCATGTAATGGCCGTCACGGTATTTTTTAATTTCATATGCTAAGCGGCGTTTGCCCCAATCCGTCACATTTGTAATTTCCGCACCATTTTCTTTTAAAATAGTATTGAAACGTTCTACTAGAGCTTGTCTTGCTTCTTCGTCCATATTTGGGCGGATGATGTACATGATTTCGTATTTTCTCACGTTCGTCACCTCCTTTTGGTCTAAACGGCCCTTTCGATAAAGGGCAAGGAGCAATAAAACATTACTCACGTTTTTTGATTATATCATGGCGTGGAAGGATAAGCAATATTAAACATTAAAGCGGAAATAAATAATATCGCCATCCTGCACTTCGTAATCTTTTCCTTCGAGGCGGATTTTTCCGGCTTCGCGTGCCGCTGCCATCGATCCCGCCGCCACTAAATCTTCATAGGAAACCGTTTCGGCGCGAATAAACCCGCGTTCAAAATCGGAGTGAATAATTCCTGCGCACTCCGGTGCTTTCATGCCTTTCCGGAACGTCCAGGCCCGCACTTCTTGTTCCCCTGCGGTGAAAAATGTCGCCAGGCCAAGTAAGCTGTACGATGCGCGAATTAATTGGTCGAGTCCTGATTGTTCAATGCCAAGCTCTTGTAAAAACAGCTCTTTTTCCTCATCGTCCAATTGCGCGATTTCCTCTTCAATTTTTGCACATACGACAATGACTTCCGCATTGTCGCTTTTCGCAAATTCGCGGACTTGCTGCACAAACGGATTGCTGTTTGGATCCGCCACGTCTTCTTCACCGACGTTAGCTACATATAACATTGGTTTAATCGTTAATAAATGAAGCTGCTTTACCACTTTCATTTCTTCTTCTGTAAAGGAAAGCGTACGCGCCGGTTTTCCAGCCTCAAACGTTTCTTTTAAGCGCAATAAAATATCATATTCAAAAGCGGCATCCTTATCTTTTTGTTTGGCGATTTTGCCGACGCGGTCGATCCGTTTATCCACCGTTTCCAAGTCGGCGAAAATTAGCTCTAAATTGATCGTTTCAATATCCGCAAGCGGATCGACTTTTCCCGCTACATGGGTGATATTTTCATCCGTAAAACAGCGGACAACTTGGCAGATCGCATCAACTTGGCGAATGTGCGATAAAAATTTATTGCCAAGCCCTTCTCCTTTGCTTGCCCCTTTCACGATGCCAGCAATATCAGTAAATTCGAACACTGTCGGTACCGTACGCTTCGGCTTGAACATTTCCGTCAACACTTTTAGCCGTTCATCCGGCACTTCGACAATGCCGACGTTTGGCTCGATTGTACAGAAAGGATAATTGGCAGACTCTGCTCCTGCCTTTGTAATCGCATTAAACAGCGTCGATTTCCCGACGTTTGGCAACCCAACAATTCCTGCTGTTAACCCCATAATTTCCACTCCTCTTTTCCGTTCACATCTTTCCTCATTATAGTGAGTCCAAAAGAAAATGACAAGCGCCTTCGTGCGCTAGTCATTTTCCACCTTTTCAATATCGACTAAACAGTCGTATAACGTGCTGCCGCGTCCGTTGTCCGATTCGCGGTCCGATGTTAACACATTGACCGCACCGCCAAACTTCGCCCATTGTCCTTCATCAATATTGATCGTTTTTGGATGCGCTTTGGCAAGGATTTTTACCGTTCCTATTAATTCGCCGCGGTCGTTGAACACCCTTGCCTTGTCCCCTTCTGACAGTCCTTTTTCTTCCGCAACATCTTTTGCCACTTCAATTTTCACCGTTTGAATCGCCCCGACAAGATGATAATGCTGCGAGTGATTGGAACGAAGCGGGTGAATGGTCAACAAACGGTACGGATATTTTTTCGCTAATAACGGATTCGCTATTTCCGATTCGGCTGGATACATGATTTGCAGCTTGCCATTCATTCCCTTTTGCTTCGCTAATGCGGAAGTAAACTCATATTTGCCGCTTGGCGTTTGGAAACGGTAATCGCTCCATGGGACAGGCTGAACTGGGAGAAGCAGATGCTTTTCCGCTTTCAGCCGTTCGAGCGTGATTCCGTATCGTTCCAACGACTTTAACCCCATTTTTAAAAACTCTTCCCTTGTGTAAGCAAAATCAGCGCCAAAACCAAGCCGTTTCGCCAGCTCCGTCCAAATCCAAAGATCGGATTTTGCCTCACCCGGCGGTTCGACGAGCTTTGGCCCATAGTTGACATAAGCGTGGTACATGGACGAATAATAAATATCTTCTTCTTCAAATACCGTTGTTACCGGAAATACATAATCGGCCAGCTCTGCCGTATCGGTCATGAATTGTTCGAATACAACGACCGTGTCCACGGACTGGAACGCCTTTTTCACTAAGTTCGTGTTCGGCACTTGTGTAAGCGGATTGCCGCATGTCACAATAATCATCTTAATATCCGGGTTTGTCGCCTGTAAAATTCCTTCCGCCTGCTTCATCATCGTAAACGTGCGGGAAACTGTTTTTCGTTCTGGAAGCGCGAGCGCGGCAATGTCAAAACATTGACCGACTTGCAGATTGCCAAAGTTCGCCCCGCCCCCCGGAATGCCGATATTGCCGCTTATCGCTACCAGCGCGTCAATCCAACGAATCGTGTTGCCGCCATTGGCATATCGCTGCATGCCAAGCCCTAAATAGGTCGCAGTTGGACGATTTCCGTAAATAACGGCTAATTGCGTCATCACGCCGCGATCTACTTCAGTAAGCCGCTCAATTTTTTCCATCGTTATGCTTTCCAGCACCGCTTCGACATCGGCAAACCCAACGGTATGCTGTTCAATAAATGTGCGGTCTTCCAAACCTAGGCGCAGCATTTCCTTAATAATTCCCATCGCTAAAAATGCGTCCATCCCCGGTTTGACCGATATATACATATCGGCGATTTGCGCCGTTTGCTGGAACAGCGGATCAATGACGATGATTTTTGTCCCTCGTTTTTTTGCGGCGAGAAGATGCTGAAATAAATGCATATTTGTCCGCGCCACATTCCGCCCCCAAATAACAACGTGGCGGCTGTTTTGAATATCTTCCGGAGCGTGGCTATACGAATTGCCGAAATCCCACGTTTGCGCTTCAATGCCGGAGCCCCAGCATAAGCTGCCCGTCAGTTCGGTTACGCCGCCGTAGCAGTTAAAAAAGCGCTGATCCAAATTTTTCAACAATCCATTATTAGCGTAATCATGGCTATGGAGGACCGCGGTCGTCCCGTAACATTCCTTGATTTCCCGCATTTTTTCCGCCACTTCATCGAGCGCTTGCTCCCATGAAATACGGATAAACTGGCCATTAACCTTTTTTAACGGATACAAAAGGCGCTCGCTTGAATTCGTCCGCTCTTTGAGCATACGGCCGCGGGAGCAAATTTTTCCTTGCGTAATCGGATGTGTTTCATCCCCGTCCACTTTTTCCACTTTTCCATTCTGAATGGTCACTTTTAATCCGCACACATCCCAGCAATTTAACGGGCACGATGTGACGCGCGTTTCTTCCATGACTCTCCTGGTTACTAAAATCTATAAAAATCAACTTATCGCGATGGAACCAGGAAACATCGCTTACCGCTCAGGAAACCCCTGAGTTCCATCAGGAAGGGAATCCCCTTGTCATTCACCTGCTGTGAAAGACACCCCGTGGATCGCTGTCAGCGACGGCGCCTGCCGTGTACCATTCCTTCCATCGGTCAGTACACGACAACGATTTTAGTAACCAGGTCCTACACCTCCCTCAGTTGAATTTGGTACTGGTTCAGCCAACAAAATTTATGCAACACATTCCATAATGACCATTCATGTTCCTCTTTAAAGTTCTCTATCTTTTTTAATATCATCCCTAGATATTGTCGTTGTTTCGTTCCGCTTTTTGATTGCTTGTAGGATTCTTCCATCGACCCTAACACGGCAATCAAATGGCGTTTCACTTTCGTTTTTATGGTGTCCATGAGTTCTTTTGGCAATCGTTCCTGATACCCTAATCCCCGTCTGCCAATCACCAAAGCGGCGCTTTCATGGACGGATAAACCGTATTTCTTCATATACTTGAAACGTCCGATGACACTGGTATACGCCGGATTCACTTTTTTGACGCGAAACCCAAGCCGCATCCCCCGGCGAATGATGGTATCAGTCAGTTTTTTCTTTTTGAAATGATGTGTCAAGCGATTGAATCGTTTGTCCGTATCGTGCTGCTGTCTTAGTTGAATGTTTTCGATGACCACTGCCCCGACATTTTCTTGCATCAGCCAGTCATATACATCGCGCACCGTTTCACCAATGAGGTTATTTCTCTTATTCGCTCTTACGTATTCCAGTTCATGGCAGTAAAATACCTTTGATTGAAGAAAGTTTCCCTGTTTCGAAACGATGCTTACGGCGATGCGGTCAATGTTGATATCCATCCCAGCGATTCGTTCCGCTTGAATTGGTTCATCATAGGCAAGTTCCCTGCCATATACCTCTTCTTCATAGATGAGATGAACATAATATTCCCCGTTTTTGCGTTTGATTTCGACGGTGTATGGTTGATATTCGATGATCGGCTTGCCTTTTGCATTCACTCCGACTTGTTCTCCCATGACGAGATCCATGATTTCCTCTTCATATTTTTCAGGAACAGACACAGGGAATCGTAAGCGGGGAGCGTGTTTCCCTTCTCGTTGTCCAAGTGGATTGGCGATTTCTACATAACATTGGTACGTCTTGTCGTCATAGGTGAGGCGAATATTCAAATTTCCTTTTTTGCTTTTATCGCCTCTGGCGTACAACTGATTCGAGCGCAAATCTTTCCATTCTTCGTTCGTGATTTTTCCTTTCAAGCGCTTATAAAAGTTCTCTTTTCCACCAAAAATCACACGTGGAATCGTCCCTTGGTCGAGATGGTGCTTTAGCTCAGCTTCTTTGGATTTCCATTTTTCTAATCGTCGCTGTAATCCATCTAAACATGTTGGAAGATCGACATTCTTTGGTGTTTTTCTTCCATGTTGGTATTCATCGATTTTCTTTTCGGTTTTTTCGATTTTCGCCTTCACATCCTCCAAGCGCATGGGAAGCAACTCACGTTGGGAAGAAATCAGCGATTGAGCAAGCAGGACCGCGTCTTCTGCATACCGTTTGTTGAGCCGAAATTGGTGCGGAAGGTGCTTGATGATGTCTTTTGCGTTCCTTCCCTCCAGCAAACGGTTGAATGCGTATCGCTTCGCGGAACAAAAGACGCGCATTAATTCATCCAATGAACGAAGTTGCGATTCGTCATGAGAAACGATTTTCATCACTCGAACCGTTTTCATCCCCTTGCCTTCCCCCTATGTTTGGATCCTTTAGAACATATATTCGCCAACTCTTCTTCATTTCCTTTTTACATGAGGAAGGAGGAGATGATTTTTTATCATCAGACAAGAGACGATGGAAAAGATGGAGAACATCCGTCTCTTTACGTCCAATAACAGGAGATATTTACATGATTTCATACATTTTTATAGATGTTTAACAAACTACTTATACCTCCCTTTATAGAAAGAGCATGAGGGAACTACTCCTCATGCTTCACCAGCACTTTTTTCAGCTTTCTTACAAACTCTTTGCGCGGAAGAAGCACGCTATGGGCACAGCCTTCGCATTTGATGCGGATATCCGCGCCTAAACGGATGACTTTCCAGCGGTTCGTGCCGCACGGATGCGGCTTTTTCATTTCTACGATATCATATAATCCAAATTCTTTATTTTCCATTGGCTCACCCCCGTCTTTTGTTTAGGCGTTTTCTTTGACTTGCTGAACAGATTGTTTTTCTTGCTCATTGCGATTATGAAGAACGAGGCGTGGATATGGAATTTCGATTCCCTTTTCATCTAAATGCATTTTTACCTCTTTTCGAATCGCTCTTGCCACAGAAACATGACGCATCGGTTTCGTTTCGCAGACGATGCGCAGCACTACTTCAGAACTAGCTAAATTTTGCACGCCCAACAATTCAGGCGGAGCAACCATGTCTTCGTATTTTGCCGGCAATTGCGGCAGCAGTTCGCGAATCGCTTCTTCTACTTTTTCAATATCCTCTTCATACGCAATGCTGACATCGACTACAGCAACGCTATTGTTGAGGGAGTAGTTTGTCACTTGCGTAATGCTTCCGTTTGGCAAAATGTGAATTTCTCCCGTCCAGCTTTTAATTTTCGTTACCCGCAAACCGATTGCCTCTACATATCCTTCAAAATTGCCGATGCGCACATAGTCTCCTACCGCAAACTGATCTTCAAAAATAATAAAAAATCCGGTAATGATATCCTTTACTAAACTTTGCGCGCCAAAACCGACAGCAAGTCCGACAATTCCGGCGCCCGCCAAAATCGCTTGTACTTTCGCTCCCAACGTATCTAAAATCATAATCAACGCAATAAAATATAATACATACTTAATCACATTATCGAGGAGCCTTAACAATGTTGCTTCCCGCCGCTCGGAAATGCGGATCGGCGCCTTTTGCCGCACTTTGAAAATATTATGGACAGCTACTCTCAACACTTTTTTGGCAACGACGCATAACAATAAAATCAAAATGATTTTTAATGTTCCTGCCCCTAAATTGACCCAAAACTCCTCATTTGTGACAAATCCAAACAACCGATCCTTTTTTACTATATCCAATGTTGTCTACACCTCTGCATCATTTTTCGCTTTATATCATTATTTATTTTAACAAGATTATCAATCAATTTGTACTAATAAACGTATAAAACAAGACACCTATATGTATATCATGTTCGTTTTTTCCGTATACTGTTAATACTTTGAATGGGAAACCGGGAGTGAATCAAATGAGCATACCATCTATTTTTTTCTCTTCGAAAGATGAGAGGGAACGTATTTTTCATGATGAGCAAGGGGCTTCCACACTAATCGCGCTGCGGCTTATTTCATTGCTTCCTGATCGGTTATCGCAGCCTGCCGCCATTGTTTGCATCGGAACAGACCGTTCGACAGGAGATTCGCTTGGGCCGCTTGTTGGCACCATGCTGCAAGAAAAAACTCTTTCCCACTTTCACGTATATGGAACGTTGGAAGAGCCAATCCATGCCGTTAATCTGGAAGAAAAAATCAACGCTATTCGCTCCATTCATCATGATGCATTTATGATTGCCATCGATGCCTGCTTAGGACGGCTGAAAAGCGTCGGCGCAATCACGATCGCGAAAGGCCCGGTACGGCCTGGAGCCGGGGTCAATAAGCAGCTTCCTCCTGTCGGCGATATCCATATTACAGGAGTAGTCAATGTCAGCGGCTTTATGGAATTTTTCGTTTTGCAAAACACCCGCCTCCATCTCGTGATGAACATGGCGAAAACGATTGCCAACGGCATTTACGAAGCCGACCAACAGTTAAGCCGGAAAAAGTTTTTGACAAATACAACATTCGCTAAAGATCATCGTCATCCATTGTAACCGTTTATAACCAATCCCCTCTTTGTTGCGATACACAAGAAGGGGTGTTTTTTTTAAAAAAAGTAAATAATGGAAACCGCAAAAGCAGTAACGATAATGCTAGGGAGCAGGTTGGCGACTCGTATGTTGGTAATGCCGAGCATATTCAAGCCAATTGCAATAATTAAAATTCCTCCTGTTGCCGTCGATTCAGCAATGAACGAATCGACAATTTCTTTTGGCACCCATCGTTCAATTTGGGTAGCGAGCAGCGCGATGCCCCCTTCATAGATCATGACAGGAATCGCGGAAAAAATAACGCCAATTCCAAGCGTTGTCGTTAAAATAATGCTTGCAAAGCCATCCAAAATTGATTTCGTATACAGGACGCGATGGTCTCCGCGCAATCCGCTGTCAAGCGCCCCGACAATCGCCATGGCGCCGATGACAAATAACAAAGTGGCGCTGACAAATCCCTTTGCGATATTTCCTTGTTGATTTCCTCCTACCTTTTTCTCCACCCATTTACCAAGCTGATTCAGCTTTTTATCCCAATCCCATATTTCGCCTAGCACGCCGCCAAGGACAAGGCTGAAAATAACAATAAGAAATTGTTCACTTTTCATCCCCATTTGAATTCCCAGCAGCGCCACCGCCAGGCCGATTCCTCCCATCACTGTTGCCTTTACTTGCTCAGGAATACGGTGGAATAGTTTTCCTAACAATGACCCTATTGCGATGCATATTCCGTTAACAATGGTCCCTAACAGTACCATGGCGAGTTTCCTCCTAAATAATAAAAAAATAAACCATCGTCATATGATGGCCGCTCTATTCATCCAATCGCACATCCAATAACTCTAGTATTCTTTCTAAATCTTCCGAGGAAAAAAACTCGATTTCGATCTTCCCCTTTTTTCTCGTTTGCTTAATCGTTACATTCGTCCCTAACTTTTCCCGTAATAATGACTCGCTTTCCTTCAAAAAAACGCTTTTTTCCACTGGTTTCCGTTTTAATGTTTCACGTGGAACATTTTGATTGATTTGCTGAATGAGTTTCTCCAATTGACGGACATTCAGCTGTTCACGAATCACGCACTCAACAACCGATTTCATCTTATTTTTCTGCTTTAATCCTAACAGAGCCCGTCCGTGCCCCATCGACAGCGTTCCATTCATAATCAGCTTTTGTATATCCTTCGGCAATGACAATAAGCGCAGATGGTTAGCGATATGAGGTCTGCTTTTTCCCAAGCGGCTGGCAATCTCTTCTTGGGTAAGCTGCAGCTTTTCCATCAGCATTTTATAGGCTGTTGCCTCTTCAATCGGATTTAAATCTTCCCGCTGCAAATTTTCCAACAAAGCAAATTCCATCATTTGCTGGTCGGTCAGTTCGCGCACGACCACCGGAACAGTTTGTAAATTTGCTTCTTTGGCAGCGCGATACCGCCGTTCCCCTACAACGATTTCAAACCCTTTTATCGTCTTGCGGACGATCAGCGGCTGCAGTATTCCGTGCTGCAAAATCGACTGTTTTAATTCTTCAATCGCTTCCGGCTGGAATGTTTTTCTTGGCTGGTAAGGATTCGGATATAGATCGTGAATGCTCACTTCTTGAATGATTTCCTCTTTTCCTGCTAAAGCCAAATGAGAAAATAGCGCATCAATGCCTTTGCCAAGACCTTTAGCCACGCTCTAGCACCTCCTTCGCCAATTCTAAATACACTTGTGCTCCCCGCGACTTTACGTCGTACAAAATAATTGGTTTTCCATGGCTTGGCGCTTCGCTTAGCCGGACATTTCTCGGAATAATCGTGTTATATACTTTTTCGCGGAAGTATTTTTTTACCTCCTGAATGACTTGAATGCCTAAATTCGTACGGGCGTCCAGCATCGTTAACAAAACGCCTTCAAGACGCAAATCATGATTTAAATGTTTTTGGACAAGCCGGATGGTATTCAATAGCTGGCTCAGCCCCTCAAGCGCATAATATTCGCATTGTACAGGAATAAGAACGGAATTCGCCGCTGTTAACGCATTTAGCGTTAATAATCCCAACGAAGGAGGGCAATCGATAATAATAAAGTCGTATATTTCCCGTAAAGGTTCAAGTGCATTTTTTAAGCGGATTTCTCGGGAAATGACCGATACAAGCTCAATTTCTGCTCCTGCCAGTTGAATGGTCGCCGGAATGATATGTAAATTTTCAATATTGGTTGGTCTTATGACATCTTTCGCTTTTAAATCGCCGATAATGACATTATAAATGCATTCATCGACATCCCCTTTTTCAATTCCGATCCCACTTGTTGCATTGCCCTGCGGGTCTACATCTACTAATAATACTTTTTTTCCAATATGCGCTAAACAAGCGGCCAAATTAACCGCTGTTGTCGTTTTTCCGACTCCGCCTTTCTGGTTTGCAATTGCAATTACTTTGCCCACGATGCCACCTACCTCTAATTCGTACTCATATTGTCTATTTTATCATGAAACAAGTAAAATGAACTTGTTTTCTGTTTGCCCTCGAAAGAAAAAACCCCATCAAAAGCAGCTTGATGAGGCAAGACATCCTTGTGTCTATTACTTTTTCGGGATGCGAATCGTAATTTGATAATAATCGTCAAACTCTTCTTCCTCTGAATCAACCGCCACACCGCTGTTAGCTACCATCGTGAGCGATTGTCGGATGGTGTTGACAGCAATTCGCATGTCCCTGCTGAATGCTTTTCGCTTCGGCTTCGGCTTGCGGTTGGCCGATTCTAACATTTTCAGCACCCGATCTTCTGTTTGTTTGACATTTAATTGTTTATCAATAATTTCTTGCAGCAATTTTAATTGCTTTTCTTTATCTTTTAGGACGATTAAAGCACGGGCATGGCGTTCGGTAATGGTGCGATGCAACAGGGCTTCCTGCACCTCTTGCGGCAGTTTTAATAGACGCAGTTTGTTGGCAATCGTCGATTGACCCTTTCCAAGCCGCTGCGCCAGCGCTTCCTGCGTTAAATGGTGCAACTCGAGCAGCTTCGCATACGCCATTGCTTCTTCAATCGGCGTCAGCTCTTCCCGCTGCAAATTTTCAATTAATGCAACTGAAGCGGTTTCTTTGTCGTTTAAATTTTTCACGATCGCCGGAATTTCCGCCCATCCGAGTTTTTGGACGGCCCGCCATCTTCGTTCACCAGCGATAATTTCAAACTTTCCATCCTCGCACTCGCGGACGACAATTGGCTGAATAATGCCGTGCGTACGAATCGTTAATGCTAGTTCTTCAATTTTTTCTTCGTCAAAAATGGTCCGCGGTTGGAAACGGTTTGGAATAATTTTTGCAACTGGAATTTTTCTTACCTCTTCTTTTTCCTGTCTTTCGCTTAATTCTTCCTGTTCCTTTTCTCCAAAGCTGAAAAAGCGAGAAAAAGGATGCTTCATTCCCCTACACCACCTTTAAAAACTCTCCCCTAGATTATTGAATCGGTTGTTTGTTTGGCAATCCCGGTTTGCGAGGATATTTGCTTGGCGTACTTTTTACTTTTTTAATCAAAATAATGGTCCGTTCGCTTTCTTCCATCGGCAGCGTAAACTGTTCGACCGCGGAAATTTCACCGCCAAGCAGAGCGATTGCTTTTTTCCCTTCTTTTAATTCCTCCTGTGCCGAAGCGGCTTTCATCGCGATAAACGTGCCGTTGACTTTCACGAGTGGAAGGCATAGCTCGCTAAGCACCGGCATTCGCGCCACCGCCCTGGCCATCACAACATCAAACGATTCGCGAAATTCTTTTTTTCTGCCAAACGTTTCAGCACGGTCGTGATAAAAGGCGACATCCGTCAGAGCTAATTCATCTGCTAAATGCTGTAGAAAAGTAATGCGCTTTTGCAATGAATCGACAATCGCCAATTTCAAATGGGGAAAACAAATTTTTAACGGAACGCTCGGGAATCCCGCCCCCGCCCCTACATCGCAAAGCGATAAAGATCGGGAAAAATCATAATAAAAAGCTGGAGAAAGAGAATCAAAAAAATGTTTGAGATACACGCTGGGCTTGTCCGTAATGGCAGTTAAATTCATCCTTTCATTCCATTCGATTAACAGTTCATAATACCGCTCAAATTTTTCTAGCGCCTGAGGAGGAAGGAAAATTCCTTTCTCCTCAAGCATAGCCTGAAACTGTGCTGTATCCATACGCCAATCCTTTCCCTAATTTTTATTCATTCGACACGCGTGCGATTCTTCCTTGTTCTAAATACACTAATAATATCGAAATATCGGCAGGATTTACACCGGAAATGCGCGAAGCTTGCGCAATCGACAGCGGCCGCACCTGTTTCAATTTTTGCCGCGCTTCTGTTGCTAAACCATGGATCGCGTCGTAATCGATATCTTCCGGAATCTTTTTGTTTTCCATTTTTTTAAGGCGTTCCACTTCTTGCAGCGATTTTTGGATATATCCTTCATATTTGATTTGAATTTCAACTTGTTCCGCTACTTCCGGTGAAATTTCTTCTTCCGCCGGAGCGAGTTTTTGAATATGTTCATAGGTCATTTCCGGACGCCGCAGCAAGTCCGCCGCACGGATGCCGTCTTTCAGCTCGCTGCTGCCGGCTTCGCGGATAACTTTCTGCACTTCCGGAGTTGGTTTGATAATAAATGTTTGCAGCCGTTTTTTCTCTCTTTCGATCGCCTCTTTTTTCGCCAAAAACTTTTGATATCGTTCTTCAGAAATGAGGCCGATTTTATAGCCAAGTTCTGTTAGACGCAAATCTGCATTGTCATGACGAAGCAGCAAGCGGTATTCAGCGCGGGACGTTAACAATCGGTACGGCTCATTCGTTCCTTTGGTGACAAGGTCGTCGATTAACACGCCGATATACGCATCCGAACGACTTAAAATAATTTCTTCTTTTCCAAGCGCCCGGTGCGCCGCGTTAATCCCCGCCATAATTCCTTGCCCTGCTGCCTCTTCATATCCGGATGTTCCGTTAATTTGTCCGGCCGTATATAAGTTTTTCACCAGTTTTGTTTCCAACGTTGGCCATAGTTGCGTTGGAACAATTGCATCATACTCAATCGCATAGCCTGCCCGCATTAACTGCGCTTTCTCAAGGCCAGGAATGGTCGCTAACAGCTGGCGTTGAATATGTTCCGGCAAGCTTGTCGACAACCCTTGCACATATACTTCTTCCGTCTCGCGTCCTTCTGGCTCTAAAAAGATTTGATGGCGCGGCTTATCGTGGAAACGGACAATTTTATCTTCAATGGACGGACAATAACGCGGACCTGTCCCTTTGATCATTCCGGAATACATTGGCGATAAATGCAAGTTTTCGTCAATAATGCGATGCGTCTCTGCCGTTGTATACGTAAGCCAGCATGGCAATTGATCGGTAATATATTCTGTCGTTTCATAGGAAAACGCCCGCGGCACATCGTCCCCTGGCTGAATTTCCGTTTTGCTATAGTCAATCGTACGGCTGTTGACGCGCGGCGGTGTTCCTGTTTTAAAGCGGACAAGCTCAAAGCCAAGTTCTTCTAAATGCTCGGACAATTTAATGGACGGTTGTTGGTTGTTTGGACCGCTTGAATATTTAATGTCGCCGATAATAATTTCGCCGCGTAAAAATGTCCCTGTCGTAATAACAACCGTTTTTGCATAATAATGCGCTCCCGTTTGGGTAATAACCCCTTTGCATACGCCGTCTTCCACGATTAGGCGTTCCACTTTTCCTTGCAATAATGTAAGATTTTCTTGATTTTCAAGCGTTTTTTTCATTTCCCGCTGATACAGCACTTTATCGGCCTGTGCCCGCAATGCACGTACCGCCGGGCCCTTGCCTGTATTTAACATCCGCATTTGGATGTACGTTTTATCAATATTTTTCGCCATTTCCCCGCCCAACGCGTCAATTTCGCGGACGACAATCCCTTTCGCCGGACCGCCGATCGACGGGTTGCATGGCATAAACGCGATCATATCTAGGTTTAGCGTAATGACTAACGTTTTTGCACCGATGCGCGCTGCCGCCAACGCTGCTTCACATCCTGCATGGCCGGCGCCGACGACAATGACGTCATACGAACCTCCATGATAGTCCATATATATACCTCCTTCATTATTTTCCTAAACAAAACTGAGAAAACAACTGATCAATCAAGCTTTCATGCACCGTATCGCCAATAATTTCTCCAAGCAGTTCCCACGCTCTTCTTAAATCGATTTGTACCAAATCGACTGGCATTCCTGCTTCAATGCCAGAGATCGCATCCTCAACCGCCTTTTTCGCTTGCTGAAGCAAAGCGATATGGCGCGAATTGGAAACGTACGTAAGGTCGCCCGCTTCGACTGAGCCGCTAAAAAACATTTCCGAAATCGCTTTTTCCAAATCGTCAATTCCTTTTTCCTTTAACAATGAAGTAGTAATAATCGGGCGGCCATCTGCTAGTTGTTTGACTCGATCCATATCGATATTTTTTGGTAAATCCGTTTTATTAACAATCACAATAAAGTCCATTCCTTTGATCATTTCAAACAGCCGTTCATCTTCTTCTGTCAACGGCTCATGATAATTAAGCACAAGCAAAATCAAATCCGCCTGTTTTAACATTTGCCGCGAGCGTTCAACCCCAATTCGCTCGACAATATCTTCCGTTTCACGGATTCCCGCTGTATCGATTAACCGCAGCGGAACACCGCGGACATTGACATACTCTTCAATAACATCGCGCGTCGTTCCCGGAATATCCGTGACAATCGCCTTATTTTCGTGAACAAGCGCATTTAATAGAGACGATTTTCCGACATTCGGTCTGCCGATGATGACAGTGGCCAACCCTTCGCGCAAAATTTTGCCCTGCTGCGCGGTTTGCAGCAGCTTTTCAATTTGTTCCCGCACATATTGCGCTTTTTCAAGCAGCAGCCGCGGCGTCATTTCTTCGATGTCATCATATTCCGGATAGTCAATATTTACTTCTACATGGGCAAGCGTTTCTAAAATCGTCTGTCGTAATTTGCGAATTAACTTCGACAAACGCCCCTCCATTTGCTGGAGCGCCACGGTCATCGCTCGATCCGTTTTCGCCCGAATCAAGTCAATCACCGCTTCCGCCTGTGATAAGTCAATCCGTCCGTTTAAAAATGCCCGTTTTGTGAATTCCCCTGGTTCGGCTAGCCGCGCTCCGTTTGCTAACACAAGCTGCAACACGCGATTGACGGAAACCAGCCCGCCATGGCAGTTAATCTCGACGACGTCTTCCCTCGTAAACGTCTTTGGCGCCCGCATCACCGACACCATGACTTCCTCGACCGTCTGCCCGTTGTCCGGATCCACAATATGACCGTAATGAATTGTATGAGATGGCACATCTTTCAGCCGTTTTCCGCTCGGACTTTTAAAAATGCGGTCGGCGATCGCAATCGCCTCATCCCCGCTCAATCGGACAATCGCGATGGCTCCTTCTCCCATCGGCGTAGAGATCGCAGCAATCGTATCCAATTCCGTCATTTTTTCACCTCTTTTTGCTGGCAAAAAGCGAATCTATCTATAGATTAGACAACTGTGGTTGCCGATAACGATCTATCCACAAATTTTATATAATCATTTCAATTTTAACTTATCCACATGTGAATAACAACATGAAGTGCTCATTCCCCAACCTAAAAAATGTAAGAACAGGCAATGCCAATCCTGTAAAAAAAAAGAGAAAAAAGAGGCCGTCTCCGTTTCCTTTAGAGATAGCCCCTTTTCACCAATATTAATTTATTGTGCAGAAGGAGATACGACGATATAGCGATGCGGCTCTACACCAACTGAATAAGTAACGACTTTTTTATGGTTCGCTAATGCGCTATGAATAATTTTCCGCTCATGTGCCGGAAGCGGCTCCAGTTTGACTTCTTTTCCCGTTTTTACTGCTTTTTCCGCCAATTTTTGCGCCAGCTGTATCAGTGTTTTTTCTCTTCGTTCCCGGTAGTTTTCCGCATCAACGACAATAGAAACGTACTCCTCTGCATAACGGTTAGCGACAAGCTGCGTAAGCAGTTGCAAAGAACTTAACGTTTGTCCATGTTTTCCAATCAATAAACCTACTTGTTCGCCTGTGATCATAAATGTCACTTGCTTGCCATGCTGCTGCTTCTCTATCGTTGCCGCATTTACTCCCATTTGTTGTATCACTTTTTTTAAAAACAGCTCCGCTTCTTCGATTGGATCTTTCTTCAAAATCGCTTTCACCACTGCCGGCTTGTGTCCGAAAATGCCAAACAGCCCTTTTTTCCCTTCATCGAGCACAACAATTTCCACACGATTTTTCGAAACACCAAGCTGTTGCAGCGCCGACTGCACAGCTTCATCTACGGTCGCGGCGGTCACAGTTACTTCTTTCACTTTTTCGTTCCTCCTGAATGGGTGGCGTCCATCGTTGGCCCCTTAATCAAATACGTTTGTACAATCGAGAAAATATTCCCTACAACCCAGTAGAGAGACAAAGCAGCAGGAAAATTAATGGCAAAAATGACGATCATAATTGGCATCATCCAAAGCATCATGGCCATTTGCGGATTTTGCTGTCCGGCGTTGGCCATCATTATTTTTTGTTGGATAAACGTTGTAACCCCTGCGATAATCGGCAAAATGTAATATGGATCTTTTTCACCAAGATCGAACCATAAAAAGTTGTGTTCGGCAATTTCTCTTGTACGCATAATGGCATGATAAAATCCGATCAAAATCGGCATTTGGATAAGGATTGGGAAACAGCCTGCCATCGGGTTGACACCGTGTTTTTGAAACAGCAGCATCATTTCCTGCTGGAGCTTTTGCTGGGTTTGCATATCTTTAGAACTATATTTTTCTCGAAGTTTTTGTATTTCCGGTTGAAGCGCTTGCATCGCTTTCGCATTTCTCGTTTGCTGGATCATTAACGGCAGGATCAATAAACGAATAAAGATAGTTACGACAATAATCGACATTCCAAAACTTCCGCCTAAAACGTGGGCAACATATTTAATTAGCCAAGAAAGCGGATAAACGATATACTCATTCCAAAACCCCTTGCTTTCCGGCGTGATTGGTTCATTGATTTGCGAGCATCCTGATAGGACTGCAATCAATGCAACGAACCCAACGATGAACCAAATTCGCCTTTTCACCTTCTTTTTCCTCCTATATTTACGAATTCGTACTATCCTAAATATGTATTTTAACATCATTCTAAACATAATGGGTGTACTTTTTTACGAAAATATTTGCATGCCAGGAAAAAACAACCTAATTTAACCGTTTTATTTTTCCCTTTTTTTCAAGACTCCTGCCTTTCGCAATACATGAATCAAGCTTTTCTTTACCTCAAAAAAATCCATTTCCGCAACCGGCAGCCTAGCAATAACGACGTAATCTTTGCCGGGCATAATCTCCTCTTTCATTTCCAGGAAACATTGGCGGATGTAGCGCTTGATTCGATTTCTTACCACCGCTTTTCCAAGCTTTTTACTCACCGATAACCCGATCCGAAAGTACGGTTGTTCCGGCCTGTCCAGTATATAAATGACAAACTGCCGATTCGCCATCGACGTGCCGCGCTGAAATACCTCTTGAAACTCTTCGTTTTTCTTTATGCGGTACTTTTTCTTCATGTCCCGGAAACACTCCATCTTTTTCAGTATCTATTCACTCTATCCTTGCGAAAAAAGACCACTGAAATTTCAGTGGCCTATGCAGATAATACTTTTCTTCCTTTACGACGACGGCGCGCGAGCACTTTTCTACCATTTCTTGTGCTCATGCGTGCGCGGAATCCATGGACTTTGCTGCGCTTCCGGTTATTTGGTTGATATGTTCGTTTCATCTATGACACCTCCCTAGGGAATAACTGTTACGGGCAGTCTTTCTCATTATATTGAACAATCTCATAAAATGTCAACCGCTTGAAACGTTTCTCTCACTTTATAAAAATTGTGGATAATTTTTTAGACATAATCTGATATATCCACATTATTTATCGACATTTTTTTCACACTTTTCACTATGTGGATAATTAAGTTTTTCACAACACTTTTGTTTTGTGGATAATTTAAAAAATCCGTTGCAACATGCCATTTTATTTGCTATTATTATTGTGTTTTCACTATGGATAATGGTGTGGATAAAGAAAAATATCCACATTTTGTGGATATGTTGTGGATATATTTTTTCACAGCCTGTTTATAATGTTATCCACAAGTGGTGAATTTTGTCGAAAAGCCGCTTTTTTCCTTATTATATGTTATTTCCACAAATTTATTTTTTAAACAGATTATTATCCTCTGAGTAAGGGAGGGGCAACGGTTGGAGAATATCCATGATTTATGGAATCGCGTGCTCGGGGAAATCGAAAGAAAAATTAGCAAGCCAAGCTTTGAAACTTGGCTAAAATCAACAAAAGCCCACTCTTTACGAGGTGACACGCTTGTCGTCGTAGCCCCAAACGAATTTGCAAGAGACTGGCTGGATTCCCGCTACTCTCATTTAATTGCGGAAACGATCTACGATATTACTGGTGAAGAACTGTCAATTAAGTTTATTATTCCTCCTAATCAATCAGAAGATGATTTTGAGTTTCAGCGATCCTCGAAAAAACAGCGGAAACCATATGAAGATGCATCAGATTTTCCGCAAAGTATGCTGAATCCAAAATATACGTTTGACACGTTTGTCATCGGTTCTGGCAATCGTTTTGCCCATGCGGCTTCTCTCGCAGTGGCGGAAGCCCCGGCAAAAGCGTATAATCCGCTTTTTATTTACGGTGGAGTCGGCTTAGGGAAGACTCACTTAATGCACGCGATCGGTCACTATGTTATCGAACACAATCCGTCGGCTAAAGTTGTTTATTTATCTTCGGAAAAATTTACAAATGAGTTTATTAACGCGATTCGCGACAACCGTCCTGACGATTTTCGCAACAAGTATCGAAATGTCGATGTTCTATTAATTGATGATATTCAATTTTTGGCCGGAAAAGAACAAACGCAAGAGGAATTTTTCCATACGTTTAATACACTGCACGAGGAAAGCAAACAAATCGTTATTTCCAGCGACCGGCCGCCGAAAGAAATTCCAACGCTAGAAGACCGTCTTCGCTCACGGTTTGAATGGGGGCTTATTACCGATATCACTCCTCCAGATTTGGAAACGAGGATCGCTATCCTCAGAAAGAAAGCAAAAGCGGAAGGATTTGATATTCCGAATGAAGTGATGCTGTACATTGCCAATCAAATTGATTCCAACATCCGTGAGCTAGAGGGTGCCCTTATACGCGTTGTCGCCTATTCGTCGCTGATCAATAAGGAAATTACCGCTGACTTGGCTGCAGAAGCCTTGAAAGACATTATCCCAAGCACAAAGCCGAAGGTCATCACGATCCAAGATATTCAGCGCGTCGTCGGCCAGCACTTTAATATCAAACTAGAAGACTTTAAAGCGAAAAAAAGAACGAAATCTGTCGCTTTTCCACGCCAGATTGCCATGTATCTTTCCCGCGAGCTCACAGACTGTTCATTGCCAAAAATCGGAGATGAATTTGGAGGACGTGACCATACGACCGTCATCCATGCGCATGAAAAGATTTCAAAACTTTTGCAATCGGATGTACAGCTGCAAAAGCATATAAAAGAAATTCAAGAGAAATTGAAACAATTGTGAATAATAGGCGCAGATTTATGCACAGCCTATCCACATGTGGACAGGCTGTGCTTCCTTTACTTCATTTACTTATCCACATTTCAACAAGCATTATTACTAGTATTACGATTTTGTTTTTTATTTTTTACTATAAAAAAATAATTTATTTCCCTAATCATTTTAGGAGGCATTGCAAGATGAAAATTGCCATTGATCGAGAATCGCTAGCCAAAAGCGTTCAAGATGTGATGAAAGCCGTATCGCCACGCACAACCATTCCAATTTTGACAGGAATTAAAATTACTGCGACCTCACAAGGAGTAACATTGACGGGAAGCGATTCCGATATTTCTATCGAATCGTTCATTCCTGTGGAAGAAGAAGGTAAACTGCTTGTTGAGGTAAAAGAGACTGGCAGCGTTGTATTGCAAGCGCGCTTTTTTGCCGAGATCGTTAAAAAATTGCCGCAACAGACAGTGGAGATAGAAGTAGGACCAAACTTTTTAACGGTCATTCGTTCCGGCAAAGCGGAATTCAACTTAAACGGTCTTGATCCCGATGAATATCCAAGATTGCCGCAAATTGAAGAAGAAAATATATTTAAAATCCCAACGGATCTATTAAAAACGATCATTCGCCAAACGGTATTTGCCGTTTCAACATCGGAAACGCGGCCAATCTTGACAGGTGTCAACTGGAAGTTTGAAAACGGAGAACTTACTTGCACGGCGACAGACAGCCATCGTCTGGCGTTAAGAAAGGCAAAAATAGAAACGGAGAATCCGCAGTCGCATAATGTTGTTATTCCGGGAAAAAGTCTAAACGAATTAAGTAAAATTTTAGATGACAGCAATGATCCGGTTGATATTGTCGTTACGGCTAATCAAATTTTATTTAAAACAAAACATTTGCTATTCTTTTCCCGCCTGCTTGATGGAAATTATCCGGAAACTGCCCGCCTTATTCCAACGGATAGCAAAACCGATATTATCGTGAACGCAAAAGAATTTCTGCAGGCGATCGACCGCGCCTCTCTATTAGCGAGAGAGGGAAGAAACAACGTGGTAAAACTAACCACACTCAATGACGGCATTATCGAAATTTCTTCCGTTTCTCCGGAAATCGGGAAAGTAACGGAAGAAATTCAAAGTGAATCCGTTGAGGGAGAGGAATTAAAAATTTCCTTTAGCGCAAAATATATGATGGATGCGCTTAAAGCGCTCGATGGCACCGACATTAAAATCAGCTTTACTGGCGCAATGCGGCCGTTTTTGCTTCGCCCTTTGCATAACGATTCGATGCTTCAGCTTATCTTGCCGGTAAGAACGTATTAATAAAGAAAGCTGCTACCGTAATAGCAGCTTTCTTTGCTAGTATGTCATTTTTTCGTTAAAATAAAAAAATGGGCAGTTTTAAGAAAGTGAGCGATGAACAGATGGAGAAGAAAGTAGCAATCACAACGGAAACGATTACACTTGGACAATTGCTCAAACTTATTCAAGCCGTCAGTACAGGCGGTGCAGTGAAATGGTTCCTGCAAACAAATGAAGTGTTGGTCAACGGAGAAAGGGAAGACCGGCGCGGCCGAAAGCTAAAAAATGGCGATAAAGTCGAAGTGGAAGGATTGGGCACGTTTATTGTAACGAAAGCAGAGTAGGTGAAGAGCCGTTGTTTTTAACGCACTTATCATTAAAAAATTATCGTAATTATGAAAGCCAAACGTTGGAATTTATGAACAATGTAAATATTATTTTGGGGGAAAATGCTCAAGGAAAAACAAATATGATGGAAGCTATCTATGTATTGGCGATGGCGAAGTCGCATCGCACGACAAACGACAAAGAGCTTATTCGCTGGAATGAAGACTATGCTAAAATAGAAGGAAAAGCAGTAAAAAAACACGGAGCGTTATCGCTTGAGTTAATCATTTCCAAGAAAGGGAAAAAGGCGAAATGCAATCATATTGAACAGCAGCGGCTAAGCCAGTATGTCGGTCATTTAAATGTTGTGATGTTCGCCCCGGAAGACTTAAATTTAGTGAAAGGAAGCCCGCAAGTAAGACGCCGTTTTATTGACATGGAAATCGGGCAAGTTTCCCCCGTTTATATACATGATTTAAGTCAATATCAAAAGCTTCTGCAGCAGCGCAATCACTATTTAAAAATGATGCAGACGCGCGAGCGGCAAGATGAAACGATATTAGATATTTTAACAGAGCAGCTGATTCCGCTGGCGGCGAAAATTACGCTGAAGCGCCATGAATTTTTGTTTTTGCTCGAAAAATGGGCAGCGCCCATTCACCATGAAATCAGCCGCGGATTAGAACAGCTGCAAATTCAATATGAATCGTCTATTGATGTATCAGAAAAGGTAGAATTGTCGAGAATAATAGAAGCATATAGCGAAAAGTTTGCTACAATAAAAGAAAGGGAAATCCAGCGGGGAATGACGCTTGCCGGCCCGCATCGTGACGATATTTCATTTATTGTAAATGGGAAAAATGTGCAAATCTTTGGCTCTCAAGGGCAACAACGCACAACAGCATTATCCATCAAATTAGCGGAAATTGAATTAATCTTTTCTGAACTTGGCGATTACCCCATTCTTTTACTTGATGATGTGCTATCGGAACTGGATGACTATCGGCAAACCCACCTCCTTGATACGATCCGGCGAAAAGTACAAACATTTGTGACGACGACAAGCATTGACGGGATTAAACATGACATCATTAAGGAAGCAGCCATTTATAAAGTCCATTCCGGCTCCATAACCGCCCCTTCCTGTCATTAATGCTTTGAACGTTTGGAAAGAAAGCGTAGGTGATTGGACATGACAATGGAACAAAAAGTCGAACATACGTATGATGCGAGCCAAATTCAAGTATTAGAAGGGCTGGAAGCAGTCCGAAAACGACCGGGGATGTATATTGGTTCCACTGGCCCAAAAGGGCTGCATCATCTCGTATGGGAGATTGTCGACAACAGTATCGATGAGGCGTTAGCCGGTTATTGTACGGAAATAAACGTGACGGTCGAAAAAGATAATAGCATTACGGTTACAGATAACGGTCGCGGCATCCCTGTTGACATTCAAGAGAAAATGGGACGTCCGGCTGTTGAAGTGATTATGACCGTTCTGCACGCCGGGGGCAAATTCGGTGGCGGCGGTTATAAAGTATCGGGTGGACTGCATGGAGTTGGCGCTTCTGTTGTCAATGCTTTATCAGAGAAATTGGAAGTATATGTATACAGAGACGGAAAAATACATTATCAAAAATATCAGCGCGGCGTTCCTTGCACCGATTTGCAAGTGATTGGCGATACAGATCGGACAGGCACTACCGTTCATTTTAAACCTGATCCAGAAATTTTTACAGAAACGACCGAATTCGATTATGAAACGTTGGCAACTCGTCTCCGTGAGTTAGCTTTTTTAAATCGCGGTCTCAAAATTACGCTTGAAGATAAGCGGGTAGAAAACCGAAAAAATGAATATTGTTACGAAGGCGGTATTCAATCTTACGTTCAACATTTAAATCGGACGCGTGAAGTGCTTCATGAAGAGCCGATTTATATCGCCGGCGAGCGCGACGGCATTCATGTCGAAATTGCGCTTCAATACAATGATAGTTATAGCAGCAATATTTATTCATTTGTGAATAACATTCATACGTACGAAGGCGGAACGCATGAATCCGGTTTTAAAATGGCACTGACGCGCATTATTAACGATTACGCACGCAAACAGCAAATTTTTAAAGATAATGATCCAAATTTAACTGGCGAAGATGTCCGCGAGGGGTTAACAGCAATCGTTTCGATTAAACATCCGGCTCCGCAGTTTGAGGGACAAACGAAAACAAAGCTTGGAAACAGCGACGCCCGGACGGTTACTGATGCGATTTTCTCGGAACAGTTTGAAACATTTTTATTGGAAAATCCAACGATAGCAAGGAAAATTGTGGAGAAAGGAATGATGGCGGCCCGAGCGCGCGTAGCGGCAAAAAAAGCACGCGAGCTGACGCGGCGAAAAAGCGCGCTTGAAATTTCTAACTTGCCTGGAAAACTAGCGGATTGTTCCTCAAAAGACCCTTCCATCAGTGAATTGTATGTGGTCGAAGGAGACTCTGCCGGCGGTTCGGCCAAACAAGGACGGGATCGTCATTTCCAAGCGATTTTACCGCTGCGCGGGAAAATTATTAACGTTGAGAAAGCACGCCTAGATAAAATTTTGTCGAACAATGAAGTTCGTGCCATTATTACCGCACTGGGCACGGGAATTGGTGAAGACTTCGATATTACAAAAGCGCGCTACCATAAAATCATTATTATGACCGATGCGGACGTCGATGGCGCCCATATTCGCACATTGCTGCTTACGTTCTTTTACCGTTATATGCGCGAATTTATCGAGCGGGGATATGTATACATCGCCCAACCGCCGCTTTATAAAATTGAGCAAGGCAAACAAGTAAGGTACGCCTATAACGACCGGCAGCTCGAGAAAATTCTTGCGGAATTGCCAGAAAACCCAAAGCCGACGATTCAGCGTTATAAAGGTCTTGGCGAGATGAACCCAGAGCAGTTGTGGGAAACAACGATGAATCCAGAAACAAGAACGCTGCTTCAAGTTAGTTTGCAAGATGCAATTGAAGCTGATGAAACGTTTGAAATTTTGATGGGAGACAAAGTAGAACCACGAAGACAATTTATCGAAGAAAACGCAAGGTATGTAAGAAATTTAGATATTTAGTTTGGAGAGTGTTGAGCAATCACCCTCCCCACTCCAAATTTTTTATAAGGGAGGTTTTCTTGAATGGCAGAAAATCAACATCCGCGCATCCGTGAAGTCAACATTAGCCAGGAAATGCGTTCCTCGTTTCTCGATTATGCGATGAGCGTCATCGTATCGCGGGCATTGCCTGATGTGCGCGACGGGCTAAAGCCTGTGCATCGCCGTATTTTATATGCCATGCATGATCTTGGCATGACCGCGGACAAACCATACAAAAAGTCGGCCCGCATCGTCGGCGAAGTCATCGGGAAATATCACCCGCACGGCGATGCAGCCGTATACGACACGATGGTCCGCATGGCGCAAGATTTTAACTATCGCTACATGCTTGTCGATGGACACGGAAACTTCGGATCGATTGACGGCGACGCAGCTGCCGCGATGCGTTATACAGAAGCGCGCATGTCCAAAATCGCGATGGAACTGTTACGCGACATTAACAAAGACACGATCGATTATCAGGATAACTACGACGGTTCGGAGAAAGAACCAGTCGTTTTGCCGTCGCGCTTTCCTAATTTATTGGTAAACGGCTCATCCGGAATCGCCGTAGGGATGGCGACAAATATTCCGCCGCATCAGCTCGGCGAAGTGATCGACGCCATTTTGGCATTAAGCAAAAATCCTGATATGACGGTGGCCGATTTAATGGAATACATTCCAGGGCCAGATTTTCCGACGGCGGGGCAAATTATCGGCCGCAGCGGAATCCGTAAAGCATACGAAACAGGGCGCGGCTCGATCACATTGCGTGCGAAAGTTGAGATCGAACAGCAGTCCAACGGAAAAGAAACGATCATCGTCCGTGAGCTTCCTTATCAAGTCAACAAGGCAAAATTAATTGAACGCATCGCGGAGCTTGTCCGCGAAAAGAAAATTGATGGCATTACCGATTTACGCGACGAGTCAGACCGGAACGGAATGCGGATCGTCATCGAAGTGCGCCGCGATGCCAACGCTAAAGTCATTTTAAACAATCTATATAAACATACAGCATTGCAAACAAGCTTTGGCATTAACATGCTTGCGCTTGTTGATGGTCAGCCGAAAGTGTTAAATTTAAAAGAATGTCTGGAGCATTATTTGGAACATCAGAAAGTAGTGATCCGCCGCCGGACAGCTTACGAGCTGAAAAAGGCGGAAGCCCGCGCCCATATTTTAGAAGGGCTTCGCGTTGCTCTTGATCACCTTGACGAGGTGATTAGCCTAATCCGTAGCTCACAGACGACGGAAATCGCTAGGGAAGGGCTGATGAAGCAGTTTTCGCTCAGCGAGAAACAGGCGCAAGCAATTTTAGATATGCGTTTGCAACGGTTAACTGGATTAGAACGAGAAAAAATTGAACAAGAATATCAAGATCTTGTCCGTTTCATCGCTGAATTAAAAGCGATTTTAGCGGATGAGGAAAAAGTATTGCAAATTATTCGCGACGAGCTAACGGAAATTAAAGAGCGGTTTAACGATGAGCGGAGAACGGAAATCGTCATTGGAGGAGCCGAAGAATTTGACGATGAAGATTTAATTCCGCGCGAACATGTCGTCATCACCCTCACACATAAAGGGTATATTAAGCGTTTGCCTGTTTCTACGTACAGAAGCCAAAAACGCGGTGGACGAGGCGTCCAAGGCATGCATACGACCGAAGACGATTTTGTCGAACATCTTTTGATTACGTCGACTCATAACACCATTTTATTCTTTACGAATAAAGGCAAAGTATACCGGGCGAAAGGATATGAAATTCCGGAATACAGTCGGACCGCGAAAGGACTTCCGCTTATTAATCTTTTAGAACTGGATAAAGATGAGTGGATTAATACGATTATCCCTATTCACGACGAATTTGACGACAATTTATATTTGTTCTTTACCACAAAACAAGGCATTGCCAAGCGTTGTCCACTTTCTGCCTTCGCCCATATTCGAAACAACGGTTTAATCGCAATCCATCTGCGCGAAGGGGACGAGCTTATTTCGGTTAAGCTAACGGATGGATCGAAACATATTATTGTCGGGACGAAAAACGGAATGCTTATCCGTTTTCCGGAAACCGATGTCCGCACAATGGGACGGAGTGCAACGGGAGTGAAGGCGATCACGCTTGATGAGGATGATGAAGTAGTAGGCATGGAAATTTTAGAGGATGATTGTGATGTATTAGTCGTGACGAAAAACGGATATGGCAAGCGCACCCCTGCCTCTGAATATCGTCTGCAAAGCCGCGGCGGAAAAGGAATTAAAACATGTAATGTGACGGAGAAAAACGGTCCAGTTGTTGCGGTGAAAACGGTCAACGGGGACGAAGACTTAATGCTTATCACGACAAGCGGTATCCTCATTCGCATTGCTGTCAGCGATATTTCACGAGTAGGAAGAAATACGCAAGGGGTAAAGTTAATTCGTCTATCGGAAGAAAATGAACATGAATATGTTGCTACGGTAGCGAAAGTTCCAACAGAAGAAAAAGAGGAAGAGAGCCAAGAGAGGCAAGAGAGTTATTCATTATAAATAATAAAGGTGTCCGAAAGCTTTGTTTTCGTGACACCTTTCTTTTTTATATACGCATAAAGTACTACAACTAATTTCCTAATAATGTTAGTATAAAATTACACGAATAAAACATGGGAGTGTATAGCGATGATTCGGGTAAAGCTTCGCCAGTTACAAGAAGGATGTATTCTTGCTGAAGATGTGCTGGGGAAAACGAAAAAACCAATTATGCTAAAAAATACGGTAGTGACATCAACGTTATTAAACGTATTAGAAAAATTTTTAATTGAGGAAGTATGTGTCGAGCCAGTTTTGGCGAACGGCGAGCCGTTCCGCCCGACAGAATTGCCTGAAGCGCACCATGACGGTTCTATAAGCAACGAACATTCGATATCTCTTTACCTGAAAGCGGTTCAAAAATATAAAAAAGCGTTTCAGTCATGGCAATCTGGTTTCCCGATTGACATCGCCGAAGTAAGAAATATGATTATTCCATTGTTAGACAAATTTATACACAATAAGAGAGAGTTGTTAATATTATACCGTTATGCGACAGACGAAGATTATTTATATCACCATGCGGTTAGCGTCGGGTTGCTAGCAGGTTTTTTAGCAAAACAAATGGATTATAGCAGAGGGGGGTGTTATCAAATCGCGCTTGCGGGTGTATTGTCCGACTGTGGAATGGCAAAGGTCGATAAAAGGCTTTTAACAAAGCGGTCCGCACTTACTGCTAGCGAATACAAAGAAGTACAGCAACATACCATATTTGGCTATCGAATGGTGCAAAAAATAACAGCTTTAAAACAAGGGACAAAGCTAGCAGTATTGCAGCACCATGAACGCATTGACGGAAGCGGCTATCCGTTTGGCATTCGTGGCCAGCAAATTCATCCATACAGCAAAATAGTGGCGGTAGCGGACATGTATCATGCGATGACTTCCGAACGCCTTTATCGACGCAAACAGTCGCCCTTTAAAGCGCTGGAAAAAATGCAAATCGAGCAATTTGGCAAATTAAGCATGGAGGCAATAAAAGTACTGCTAGATCACTTAGCCAACTTTCAAACAGGGACGGTGGTTAAATTATCAAACGGCGAAATAGGCAAAATTATTTTTATACAGCCGGAAGAACCGACAAGACCAATTGTTAAACTAGCCAACAAAGAGAAATTTCTTTCTCTAAGTGAACATCGAGATATATATATCGAGGAAATTATTCATTAATAACGCTGGTGGATAAATATTTTTTCTTAAAAAAATACTGTTGAATATGAAAGAGATGATGTATAAAATTTTGTGTAAAGCATTTTACTAGATCAAAATAAAAAAGGTAGGGTATTCTCTGATTGAACCCAAACATTCCAGAGAAAGGAGAACCCTACCTATGTCTAAAAGTATACCGAATGTCGACTGGGCAAATCAACTGGAAAGTGTCATTCGTCAGTTTGTAAAGGAAAAATTAGAACTGATCATGCGGGAAGAAATCAAGAATTTCCTCGAAATAGAACAGGCCGGAACATCAAATATGAGAAACGGCTACTATCAACGAAATCTAGATACGCAATATGGCCGGATTGAAGGTCTTTTGGTCCCTAGAGACCGAAACGGAGAATTTCAAACCCAATTGTTCGCTCCTTACCAACGCCACACCGGCTGGCTGGAGGAAGCCATCATCAGGATGTATCAAAGTGGCATGAGTACGCGTGAAATTGGCAAGTTTATTGAACGAATTTTAGGCAATGCCTATTCTCCTGCAACGATCAGCCGTATTACCGATGTAGTGAAGGAAGACATCGAGAAATGGCACACTCGTCCACTGCACAAGCGTTATTCCGTCTTATATTTGGATGGTTTATACGTAAAACTTCGTCGCGAAACCGTGGAGAAAGAAGTCATTTATGTGGTGTTAGGGGTGAACGAAGAAGGATATCGCGAAATTCTTGATTTTTTTGTGGGAGGACAAGAAAGCGCCTATGTATGGCAGGAAATTCTTCAACACCTCTACCAAAGAGGCGCCAAGGAAGTGCTTCTGGGCGTATTCGATGGACTACCAGGGTTGGAGGAAGCCTTTAAGGCGGTTTATCCGAAAGCCGATGTGCAGCGTTGTGTCGTTCACAAAGTCCGTAACACGCTCCATCGTGTTCGGAAAAAAGACCAATTTGAAGTGGCCGAGGATCTCAAGCTGATTTATCGCGCGCCGAATAAGGAGATGGCGTTACAGATGTTTCAACAGTTTGAGTCGAAATGGTCAAGCAAGTATCCGAGAGAAGTCCAATCTTGGGCCAATGAGTTGGATGTCCTCCTTACATTTATGGATTATCCAAGCAGTATTCGAAGTGTGATTTATACGACCAATGCCATCGAACGAACGATCAAGGAGATTCGGAAACGTCTAAAGCCGATGAACAGTTTGAATAGTTTAGAAGCCGCTGAAAAAGTCGTATATTTGACCATTCAAGATTTTAATGAGAAATGGGCAGGACGAAAGTTACGAGGATTTGCCGAAGCACAGGAAGCCCTCGAGCGAATGTTTGAAGAACGTTATCATTAACCAAATACTGTAAATAAACAAAATAGGGGGATTCTCCCTTTCCACACAGGAGACTGAATATTCAGTCTCCTGTGTGGAGGAAACTAGTTCCCTATTCATTCCAAATCCATTTCAGAGAAACCCTACCCCCATTATATTACACAAAATTCTTGACGGTACCATGAAAGACAAACATGATAGAATCAATTTTGCTTGATTCAATGTGTTTTGATAAATAATTTGTAAAAAAGTGTTGACTTTTAATTGTCTATGAGTTACTATTTAATAGCTGTCATCTTTAAGAGATGAAAGTTCCTAAAGTTCCTTGAAAACTAAACAAAACGCAAGCGTCAATCAAAAACAAGCCAATCAACTTTCTATGGAGAGTTTGATCCTGGCTCAGGACGAACGCTGGCGGCGTGCCTAATACATGCAAGTCGAGCGGACCGAACAGGAGCTTGCTCTTGTTCGGTTAGCGGCGGACGGGTGAGTAACACGTGGGTAACCTACCCGTAAGACCGGGATAACTTCGGGAAACCGGAGCTAATACCGGATAACACCAAAGACCGCATGGTCTTTGGTTGAAAGGCGGCTTCGGCTGTCACTTACGGATGGGCCCGCGGCGCATTAGCTAGTTGGTGAGGTAACGGCTCACCAAGGCGACGATGCGTAGCCGGCCTGAGAGGGTGACCGGCCACACTGGGACTGAGACACGGCCCAGACTCCTACGGGAGGCAGCAGTAGGGAATCTTCCGCAATGGACGAAAGTCTGACGGAGCGACGCCGCGTGAGCGAAGAAGGTCTTCGGATCGTAAAGCTCTGTTGTTAGGGAAGAAGAAGTACCGTTCGAATAGGGCGGTACGGTGACGGTACCTAACGAGAAAGCCCCGGCTAACTACGTGCCAGCAGCCGCGGTAATACGTAGGGGGCGAGCGTTGTCCGGAATTATTGGGCGTAAAGCGCGCGCAGGCGGTCCCTTAAGTCTGATGTGAAAGCCCACGGCTCAACCGTGGAGGGCCATTGGAAACTGGGGGACTTGAGTGCAGAAGAGGAGAGCGGAATTCCACGTGTAGCGGTGAAATGCGTAGAGATGTGGAGGAACACCAGTGGCGAAGGCGGCTCTCTGGTCTGTAACTGACGCTGAGGCGCGAAAGCGTGGGGAGCAAACAGGATTAGATACCCTGGTAGTCCACGCCGTAAACGATGAGTGCTAAGTGTTAGAGGGGTCAAACCCTTTAGTGCTGTAGCTAACGCGTTAAGCACTCCGCCTGGGGAGTACGGCCGCAAGGCTGAAACTCAAAGGAATTGACGGGGGCCCGCACAAGCGGTGGAGCATGTGGTTTAATTCGAAGCAACGCGAAGAACCTTACCAGGTCTTGACATCCCCTGACAACCCTGGAGACAGGGCGTTCCCCCTTCGGGGGACAGGGTGACAGGTGGTGCATGGTTGTCGTCAGCTCGTGTCGTGAGATGTTGGGTTAAGTCCCGCAACGAGCGCAACCCTCGCCCCTAGTTGCCAGCATTCAGTTGGGCACTCTAGGGGGACTGCCGGTGATAAACCGGAGGAAGGTGGGGATGACGTCAAATCATCATGCCCCTTATGACCTGGGCTACACACGTGCTACAATGGGCGGTACAAAGGGCTGCGAACCCGCGAGGGGGAGCCAATCCCAAAAAGCCGCTCTCAGTTCGGATTGCAGGCTGCAACTCGCCTGCATGAAGCCGGAATCGCTAGTAATCGCGGATCAGCATGCCGCGGTGAATACGTTCCCGGGCCTTGTACACACCGCCCGTCACACCACGAGAGCTTGCAACACCCGAAGTCGGTGAGGTAACCCGCAAGGGAGCCAGCCGCCGAAGGTGGGGCAAGTGATTGGGGTGAAGTCGTAACAAGGTAGCCGTACCGGAAGGTGCGGCTGGATCACCTCCTTTCTAAGGATGACACGAAAAGCGGAAGCGCCGCGATTAGCTCTCGAAGCCAAATGTTCTTCACCCGCAGAAGTGCTTGTACTTCGAGGGGGGGAGGTTATTTGGCAGAAGAGAGCTAGGCGCTGGAGCTAGACATACAAAAAGCGGAAGCGCGTAGGCGACTTCCTATTGACAATGACACTAAAATAAGTTATAATGACGCTTGTCGTTTTGTTTAGTTTTGAGGGAACTTCTCCTTAACCATTTCCATAATGGGCCTATAGCTCAGCTGGTTAGAGCGCACGCCTGATAAGCGTGAGGTCGGTGGTTCAAGTCCACTTAGGCCCATCAATGTGTGGGGCCTTAGCTCAGCTGGGAGAGCGCCTGCTTTGCACGCAGGAGGTCATCGGTTCGATCCCGATAGGCTCCACCATTTTAGCGAAAAAATACTTTAATTTATTTTGCGCCTGCGTCTTCTAGTGAATTCAAAGAAGCTGGATTCCTCGGCGCAAGGCAGCAAAGAAGCTGATTCAAGGTAGTAGCCTTGTTCCTTGAAAACTAGATAACCGGAAAGAAAAGCGGAGGCGCCGCGGTGAGCTCTCGAAGCCAACTGTTCTTCACCCGCAGAAGTGCTTGCACTTCGAGGGGGAAGGTTATTTGGCAGAAGAGAGCTAGGCGCCGAAGCTAGACAGAGGAAGAAGCCGAGAAGCGCTGATGTTGGTTAAGTTAGAAAGGGCGCACGGTGGATGCCTTGGCACTAGGAGCCGATGAAGGACGGGGCAAACGCCGAAACGCTTCGGGGAGCTGTAAGCAAGCGTTGATCCGGAGATGTCCGAATGGGGGAACCCACTGCCCGTAATGGGGCAGTATCCATACCTGAATCCATAGGGTATGGAGGGCACACCCGGGGAACTGAAACATCTTAGTACCCGGAGGAGAAGAAAGCAAACGCGATTCCCTGAGTAGCGGCGAGCGAAACGGGAACAGCCCAAACCAAGAGGCTTGCCTCTTGGGGTTGTAGGACCACTCACATGGGAGTGACAAAGGAACGGGGTAGACGAAGCGGTCTGGAAAGGCCCGCCAGAGAAGGTGACAGCCCTGTAGTCGAAACTTCGTTCCCTCCCGAGTGGCTCCTGAGTACGGCGGGACACGGGGAATCCCGTCGGAAGCAGGGAGGACCATCTCCCAAGGCTAAATACTCCCTAGTGACCGATAGTGAACCAGTACCGTGAGGGAAAGGTGAAAAGCACCCCGGAAGGGGAGTGAAAGAGAACCTGAAACCGTGTGCCTACAAGTAGTCAGAGCCCGTTAATGGGTGATGGCGTGCCTTTTGTAGAATGAACCGGCGAGTTACGATGGCGTGCGAGGTTAAGTCGAAAAGACGGAGCCGCAGCGAAAGCGAGTCTGAATAGGGCGTATAGTACGTCGTCGTAGACCCGAAACCAGGTGATCTACCCATGTCCAGGGTGAAGGTAGGGTAACACCTACTGGAGGCCCGAACCCACGCACGTTGAAAAGTGCGGGGATGAGGTGTGGGTAGGGGTGAAATGCCAATCGAACCTGGAGATAGCTGGTTCTCCCCGAAATAGCTTTAGGGCTAGCCTCAAGGGAAGAGTCTTGGAGGTAGAGCACTGATTGAGCTAGGGGCCCTCATCGGGTTACCGAACTCAGTCAAACTCCGAATGCCAACGACTTATCCTTGGGAGTCAGACTACGAGTGATAAGATCCGTGGTCGAGAGGGAAACAGCCCAGATCACCAGCTAAGGTCCCAAAGTGCACGTTAAGTGGAAAAGGATGTGGAGTTGCCCAGACAACCAGGATGTTGGCTTAGAAGCAGCCATCATTTAAAGAGTGCGTAATAGCTCACTGGTCGAGTGACTCTGCGCCGAAAATGTACCGGGGCTAAACGTGCCACCGAAGCTGTGGGATGACCGCTGGTCATCGGTAGGGGAGCGTTCTAAGTGCGTCGAAGCGAGACCGGAAGGACTCGTGGAGCGCTTAGAAGTGAGAATGCCGGTGTGAGTAGCGAAAACAGAGGTGAGAATCCTCTGCACCGAAAGCCTAAGGGTTCCTGAGGAAGGTTCGTCCGCTCAGGGTTAGTCGGGACCTAAGCCGAGGCCGAAAGGCGTAGGTGATGGGCAACAGGTAGAGATTCCTGTACCACCTCCTCACCGTTCGAGCGATGGGGGGACGCAGGAAGGTAGGGCGAGCAGGCTGCTGGAATAGCCTGTCCAAGCGGTTAGGCTGCCAGATAGGCAAATCCGTCTGGCATAAAGGCTGAGCCGTGATGGCGAAGGGACCATCGGTCCCGAAGTCCCCGATCCTACACTGCCAAGAAAAGCCTCTAGCGAGGTGAGAGGTGCCCGTACCGCAAACCGACACAGGTAGGCGAGGAGAGAATCCTAAGGTGCGCGGGAGAACTCTCGTTAAGGAACTCGGCAAAATGACCCCGTAACTTCGGGAGAAGGGGTGCTCTCTTGGGTGATGAGCCCGAGGGAGCCGCAGTGAAAAGGCCCAAGCGACTGTTTATCAAAAACACAGGTCTCTGCGAAGCCGAAAGGCGAAGTATAGGGGCTGACACCTGCCCGGTGCTGGAAGGTTAAGGGGAGCGCTTAGCGAAAGCGAAGGTGCGAACCGAAGCCCCAGTAAACGGCGGCCGTAACTATAACGGTCCTAAGGTAGCGAAATTCCTTGTCGGGTAAGTTCCGACCCGCACGAAAGGTGTAACGACTTGGGCACTGTCTCAACGAGAGACCCGGTGAAATCATACTACCTGTGAAGATGCAGGTTACCCGCGACAGGACGGAAAGACCCCGTGGAGCTTTACTGCAGCCTGATATGGAATTTTGGTATCGCTTGTACAGGATAGGTGGGAGCCTGGGAAGCCGGAGCGCCAGCTTCGGTGGAGGCGCCGGTGGGATACCACCCTGGCGGTATTGAAATTCTAACCCGCACCCCTTATCGGGGTGGGAGACAGTGTCAGGTGGGCAGTTTGACTGGGGCGGTCGCCTCCCAAAAGGTAACGGAGGCGCCCAAAGGTTCCCTCAGAATGGTTGGAAATCATTCGGAGAGTGCAAAGGCACAAGGGAGCTTGACTGCGAGACGGACAGGTCGAGCAGGGACGAAAGTCGGGCTTAGTGATCCGGTGGTTCCGTATGGAAGGGCCATCGCTCAACGGATAAAAGCTACCCCGGGGATAACAGGCTGATCTCCCCCAAGAGTCCACATCGACGGGGAGGTTTGGCACCTCGATGTCGGCTCATCGCATCCTGGGGCTGTAGTCGGTCCCAAGGGTTGGGCTGTTCGCCCATTAAAGCGGTACGCGAGCTGGGTTCAGAACGTCGTGAGACAGTTCGGTCCCTATCCGTCGCGGGCGCAGGAAATTTGAGAGGAGCTGTCCTTAGTACGAGAGGACCGGGATGGACGCACCGCTGGTGTACCAGTTGTCCCGCCAGGGGCACCGCTGGGTAGCTATGTGCGGAAGGGATAAGCGCTGAAAGCATCTAAGCGTGAAGCCCCCCTCAAGATGAGATTTCCCATCGCGTCAAGCGAGTAAGATCCCTCGAAGATGACGAGGTCGATAGGTCCGAGGTGGAAGCGTGGCGACACGTGGAGCTGACGGATACTAATCGATCGAGGACTTAACCAAGAAAAGCGTAGGCGAGCGGCGGCGAGCCGGAGCTAGACAGTACGAAAAGCGCAGGACGCCCGGCTTCTTCCAAGCAGACGGTTATCTAGTTTTGAAGGAATGAAAACTTCTTGACAATGAGTATAGTTCCATTATAATAAAACTTGTCCATTACTTGCCTAGTGACTATAGCGGAGAGGAAACACCCGTTCCCATCCCGAACACGGAAGTTAAGCTCTCCAGCGCCGATGGTAGTTGGGGCCAGCGCCCCTGCAAGAGTAGGTCGTCGCTAGGCAATTATGTTTATGAAGCATCCTGCCTCTTACACATAGGCAGGATGCTTTTTCATTTTATCGAAAATCAAGGGAATGAAATTTCTTTATTAAGTATTGATAAAGCAATAACGGCACTTTCTCTGCGGTTAAAGATAGAAATTGGACGATCAAGATATATGCTTTGCTCGGATAAGAGTGCAATAACTCACTCCACCACTCCGTTTCGTACCGAGAAATCATGCTTAAGTTGTATAATAATAAATAATGGACAATGATTTCGGGGAACATAAATATTTTTTCTCTTTTCGTAGGAATGTAATATGTCCCATTGAGATGAAATAGAAATGGCTCACAACCAATTGGCTGTAACGGTGATTCCATATGGAAATGAAGAAACCGCTCTTCCTCTTTGGCAAACGTAATGTTTAAAAAATGCCATTCTTGCTCTATGTGGTAAATAAATCGATTTAACGTCATATGATAATAGTCCAAAATATCTTTTGGAATGGCGATGGAATGATTCGAAGGGTTATGTATTATTTTTAAGGATAATATTTTTTTATTGCCACTAAATAGCGAAAACATTTCATGTAGCTCACATATTCGTTGCAGCAGTGTGCCCATGCGAAATTTTTCCCCTGTTAGCTGTTTCACATGAAACATTTTTTCAGAAAAATGAGTAAACAATCCGTTCTTTTGTACTTTTACCTCATCATCCAAAAATTCATAGCCTTGTTTCTTTCTTTTTCTTGTCGATACTCCGTGCGCCAAGACGGAAGTGGATTCGGGATAATCTGCATCGACGGTAAGGAGACAAGCCTTTAGAAGCTGTACCATTCCGTAAAATAAAAGGACAGGCTTGATGGACAACGGAGCATGACGTGCCGTTGCATAAAAGCTTTGTCCGTGTTCTAAATAATAAAGAAACGGATAACAGTTCGTATAGCTCTTTTGCACGGCATCTGCCCGTTCTTGTTCAATATAGCACTGGTAAAGAAGCTGTTGGGCTGTATCAGCTGAATGAAAGATGATAAATTTGTTTTGCATGTTTCCGTAATCAAACATTTCCATCCTCCTTATTATCATCATTTAGTGGAAATAACTGAAAAGTTGAACATTTTCTATACTCCTTGACAGTAGTTTAACCAGTTGTTAAGCTACTAATAATAATTTCCGGACAAGGGGGAGAAAACATGTGGGAATCCAAATTTGCCAAAGAAGGATTAACTTTTGACGATGTGCTTCTCATTCCTGCCAAATCCGATGTATTGCCTCGTGATGTCGATGTGACGACGAAATTAAGTGAAACGTTGCAATTGAACATTCCGATCATTAGCGCGGGAATGGATACGGTCACGGAAGCAGAAATGGCGATTGCCATGGCAAGGCAGGGCGGTCTTGGCATTATTCATAAAAACATGTCCATTGAACAGCAAGCCGAGCAAGTCGACAAAGTAAAGCGTTCGGAACGAGGAGTTATTACCGACCCATTTTTCTTAACCCCTGAGCATCAAGTGTATGATGCAGAACATTTAATGAGCAAATACCGAATTTCCGGCGTGCCAATTGTGAACAATGAGAAAGAACAAAAGCTCGTCGGCATTATTACAAACCGTGATTTGCGTTTTATCCAAGATTATTCCATTAAAATCGCCGACGTAATGACAAAGGAAAATTTAATTACTGCACCTGTCGGGACGACGCTGGAAGAAGCAGAAAAAATTTTGCAAAAGTATAAAGTGGAAAAACTACCGCTCGTTGATGAAAATGGAGTATTAAAGGGGCTTATTACCATTAAAGATATTGAAAAAGTCATTGAATTTCCAAACTCCGCTAAGGACGCCAAAGGACGTCTCATTGTCGGGGCTGCTGTCGGCGTGACTGCTGATACGATGATCCGCGTGAAAAAGCTTGTAGAAGCAAACGTGGACGTCATTGTCGTGGACACGGCGCACGGCCATTCGAAAGGTGTCCTCGAGACTGTCCGCAAAATTCGTGAGCAATATCCAGATTTAAACATTATCGCGGGCAATGTCGCAACAGCAGAGGCGACACGCGACTTGATCGAGGCAGGCGCCAACATCATCAAAGTCGGAATCGGGCCTGGATCCATCTGTACGACACGTGTCGTCGCCGGGGTTGGGGTGCCGCAAATTACGGCGATATACGATTGTGCGACAGAAGCGCGCAAACATGGCGTCCCGATTATCGCTGATGGCGGAATTAAATATTCCGGAGACATCGTAAAGGCGATAGCGGCGGGAGCTCATGCCGTGATGTTGGGCAGCCTTTTGGCCGGCGTATCGGAAAGCCCAGGAGAAACGGAAATTTATCAAGGAAGACGGTTTAAAGTGTACCGTGGAATGGGTTCGGTCGCTGCCATGGAACGGGGCAGCAAAGACCGCTATTTCCAAGAGGACAACAAAAAATTTGTCCCGGAAGGAATCGAAGGGCGTGTTCCGTACAAAGGACCGCTAGCGGACACTATTTATCAGCTTGTTGGCGGCCTGCGTGCGGGAATGGGATATTGCGGAACAAGAAATTTAGAAGAACTGCGCGAAAAAACGCAATTTATCCGGATGACGGGTGCCGGATTGCGTGAAAGCCACCCGCATGACGTGCAAATTACGAAAGAAGCTCCAAACTACTCTGTTTTCTAACGATAGGGCTGTGTCTATTTACCTAACTTAAGGCGGAGAAATTTCTCCGTCTATTTTTTTGTGAGCGGGTATGTTACAATAACGTTTGTGTGAGGAGGGTTCGAAAGTGAAGAGAGTCATACAAAAAACGATGATTGGTTTCCTTGTTGCTTGCTTATGTTTAGGTTTATTGCCGTTTCAAGCAGCAAAAGCAGAGAGTGATCCATTGGATATCAATGCTGATGCGGCAATTTTGGTGGACGCCGACACAGGGAGAATTTTGTATCAAAAAAACATTGACACTGTTCTTGGTATCGCCAGCATGACAAAAATGATGACGGAATATTTACTGCTAGATGCCATTAAGGAAAAACGGGTAAAATGGGATCAACAATATACGCCAAGCGATTACGTTTACCGGCTTTCGCAAGATCGTAGTTTGTCGAACGTTCCGTTGCGGAAAGATGGAAAATATACTGTTCGCGAACTTTACGAAGCAATGGCCATTTATTCAGCCAACGGAGCCACAGTAGCGATTGCTGAAATTGTCGGCGGTTCCGAGAAAAATTTCGTAAAAATGATGAACGAAAAAGCGAAACAATTAGGATTGAGAGACTACAAATTTGTCAATGCGACTGGATTAAGCAATAAAGATTTAAAAGGTTTTCACTCAGAAGGAACGAATGTAAATGATGAAAATGTGATGTCAGCACGTGCAATGGCAACATTGGCCTACCGTTTGTTAAAGGATCATCCGGAAGTGCTGAAAACAGCAAGTATCACCCATAAAACATTCCGTGAAGGAACAGACGATGAAATTAAGATGGATAACTGGAACTGGATGCTGCCAGGGTTGGTTTATGCCTACCCAGGAGTTGATGGTTTAAAGACAGGATATACGGAATTTGCAGGAAATTGCTTTACAGGGACAGCGAAGCGCAACGGCGTCCGTTTCATCACGGTGGTGATGAACGCAAAAGACAACAGCGGGAAATCAACGAGGGAGGCTCGCTTCGAAGAGACGCGGAAACTGTTTGACTATGGATTCAGCAATTACTCTAAGAAAGAACTATACCCGAAAGGATATCAACTGAAAGGGAATAAAACCCTTCCGGTCGTAAAGGGGAAAGAAAAGACTGTATCGATTGCAACGGACAAGCCGCTCTCTGTATTAGTGAAAAGCGGCGAAGAAAAAAATTATCGTCCTGTTTATGTTTTCGATAAAAAGAAATTGACCGATCAAGGCGAATTAACGGCTCCAATCAAAAAAGGAGAAAAAGTTGGATATATGACATTGCAATACAAAGGCGAAGATTCGTATAGCTTCTTAAATCCGGACATGAAGAAAAATGTGAGCGTAAATATCGTAGCAAAAGAGAGCGTCGAAAAGGCGAACTGGTTTGTGCTCACTATGAGAGGAATCGGCGGATTGTTCGGCGATCTATGGACAAGTGTAGCAAAAACGGTCAAAGGCTGGTTTTAAGAGCTTCTTCCTTTGGAGGGAGCTTTTTCTATTGTGATTTTTAAAAAAATTGAGGTAAAATAGAAAAATGTAATCATCTAAACTGTGATATTTCAACCCAGCTATCACAGTATGAAGATAGAAATAAGGGGGAATAAAAGATGGCAATTACGGGTACGGACCGTGTCAAACGAGGGATGGCAGAAATGCAAAAGGGCGGCGTCATCATGGATGTCGTCAATGCGGAACAAGCGAAAATTGCCGAGGCAGCCGGCGCAGTGGCGGTAATGGCGTTAGAACGCGTTCCTGCTGATATTCGCGCTGCTGGCGGCGTGGCTCGCATGGCGGATCCAACGGTCATTGAGGAAGTGATGAATGCCGTATCGATCCCTGTGATGGCCAAAGTGCGCATCGGCCATTACGTAGAGGCGCGCGTGTTGGAGGCGCTAGGGGTAGATTATATTGACGAAAGCGAAGTATTGACGCCAGCCGATGAAGAGTTTCATATTGATAAACGACAATTTACCGTTCCTTTTGTATGCGGCTGCCGTGATTTAGGAGAGGCAGCGCGCCGCATTGCGGAAGGCGCATCGATGCTGCGGACAAAAGGGGAACCAGGAACGGGAAACATTGTCGAAGCAGTGCGGCATATGCGCAAAGTCAATGCGCAAATACGTAAAGTGGTCAGCATGAGCGAAGACGAATTAGTGACAGAAGCCAAAAATTTAGGAGCTCCAGTCGAAGTATTGCGTGAAATTAAGCGGTTAGGCCGTCTTCCAGTTGTCAACTTTGCCGCTGGCGGGGTCGCGACTCCGGCAGACGCGGCACTGATGATGCACTTAGGGGCAGACGGCGTATTTGTCGGCTCTGGTATTTTCAAATCGGAAAATCCAGAAAAATACGCACGGGCAATCGTTGAAGCTACCACCCATTACGAAGACTATGAGTTAATTGCTCATTTATCGAAAGGATTAGGCGGCGCAATGCGCGGCATTGATGTCGCATCATTATTGCCAGAGCAACGGATGCAAGAGCGTGGTTGGTAAGTAAAGGAGCAATGGGACAATGAAAATTGGAGTACTTGGCTTACAAGGTGCGGTACAAGAACATGTTCGCTCTATTGAAGCATGTGGGGCAGAAGCAGTTGTCGTAAAAAAACCAGACCAGCTTGCAGAACTGGATGGTCTCATTCTCCCTGGCGGCGAGAGTACAACGATGCGCCGTCTTATGGATAAATACGGATTTATGGAGCCGTTAAAACAATTTGCCGCGTTAGGAAAACCGATGTTCGGCACGTGTGCGGGGTTAATTTTGCTGGCGAAACGAATTGTCGGCTACGATGAACCACATTTAGGACTGATGGATATTACTGTCGAGCGAAATTCCTTCGGTCGTCAGCGCGAAAGTTTTGAAGCGGAACTTTCGATTGCAGGGATTGCTGATGATTTTATCGGCGTGTTTATCCGCGCTCCACATATTGTGGAAGTCGGCGAAGACGTCGAAATTTTGGCCAAATATGAGGACCGCATTGTCGCAGCAAGACAAGGACAATTTCTTGGATGTTCATTCCATCCTGAATTGACGGATGACCACCGCATGACGCAATATTTTCTTAATATGGTGAAAGAAGCAAAGCATAAAACGGGTTGCGTTTGAGAAAAACTTGTAGTACATTATTGATACAAGTAATGCGGCAAAAGTGTATAACGCGAAAGCGATGAAAGGAACTAGTAGCAAGACCGTTTCTCTTCAGAGAGTCGGTGGGTGGTGTGAACCGATGGGGAACGCTTGTGAATCCGTCCTTGAGCAAAATGCTGAATGCGTAAGCTAGTAAGCATTTTCGGTTTTTCGCCGTTATCGGTGCAAGCGGAAGACAACCTTGTCTTCAATAAGGGTGGCAACGCGGGATTGCTCTCGTCCCTTTTTGGGACGAGAGTTTTTATTTTATATAATAATAAACGAAGGAGGTATTGGCTCATGCTCGATATCAAATTTTTACGCAACCATTTCCAAGAAGTAAAAGAAAAACTGCAACAGCGCGGCGAAGATTTGGCGAATATAGATCGCTTTGAAGAGCTTGACAAAAAGCGGCGTGAACTGATTACGAAAGCAGAAGAACTAAAAAATACAAGAAATGAAGTATCGCAACAAATCGCCGTGCTAAAACGTGAGAAAAAAGATGCGGAACATCTGATTATGCAGATGCGCGAAGTTGGCGAGCGCATTAAAGCAATGGATGAAGAGATCCGACAAGTGGAAGAGGAGCTAAATGCCCTGTTGTTGTCCATTCCAAACGTTCCGCATGAATCGGTGCCTGTTGGCAAGTCAGAGGAAGATAATGTGGAAATTCGCAAATGGGGAGAGCCGCGGTCGTTTTCGTTTGAGCCGAAACCGCATTGGGAAATTGCTGATCAACTTGGCATTCTTGATTTTGAGCGGGCTGCGAAAGTCACAGGAAGCCGATTTGTCTTTTACAAAGGGCTAGGTGCCCGTTTGGAGCGTGCGTTGATTAACTTTATGCTTGATGTGCATATTGAAGAGTTTGGCTATCAGGAAGTGCTGCCGCCGTATTTGGTCAACCGGGCCAGCATGACGGGTACAGGGCAACTGCCAAAATTTGAAGAGGATGCATTTCGCGTCGAAAACGAAGACTACTTTCTTATTCCGACGGCGGAAGTACCAGTGACGAATCTGCATCGCGATGAAATTTTATCAGCCGAAGATTTACCGATCTACTATGCGGCTTACAGTGCATGTTTCCGCGCTGAGGCCGGCTCTGCAGGGCGCGACACGAGAGGGCTGATTCGCCAGCATCAGTTCAACAAAGTGGAGCTGGTGAAGTTTGTCAAACCGGAAGATTCGTATGAGGAATTAGAAAAACTGACGAATCAGGCGGAGAGAATTTTGCAGCTGCTCGGACTGCCTTATCGTGTGGTATGTTTATGTACGGGAGATTTGGGCTTTTCGGCTGCGAAAACGTACGATATTGAAGTCTGGCTGCCAAGCTACGGAACGTATCGGGAGATTTCTTCTTGCAGCAATTTTGAAGCGTTTCAGGCACGCCGCGCCAATATCCGTTTCCGTCGCGATCCGAAAGCGAAGCCGGAGTATGTGCATACGCTCAATGGCTCAGGTTTGGCTATCGGCCGTACGGTTGCCGCTATTTTGGAAAATTATCAGCAGGAAGACGGAACGGTTGTCATTCCAGAAGTATTGCGCCCATATATGGGAAACAGAGACGTTATTCGCTAGCCAAAAAGAAGCGGGGTTGCGCCCCGCTTTCACTATACAAAGATGTTGACTTTTATCGACGATAATGTTATATTGAATGACGTCGGCACGGAGGAGTACCCAAGTGGCTGAAGGGGTCGGTCTTGAAAACCGAGAGGCGCCGCAAGGCGCGCGGGGGTTCGAATCCCTCCTCCTCCGCCATGAAAGCAAATGAAGAGTACCAACGCGCATAAGTGGAGATTGTCATCCGGAACAATTCGTTACGTTATCGTAACGAATTTTTATTTTCAAGAAAAATAACCGCCTAACGAAGGCGGTTATTTTTTATGTGTTCATATTCACGAATAATCGCTGCTGCTTTTTGAATAATCGGTTCGATCGATCGCTCATCTTCGATAATGTCGTATTCGTTAATGTTTATACGCAAAACAGGGCAGACGTTAAATTTGTTAATCCATGCTTCATAGCGTTCATACATTTCCTTCCAATAGGATACGGGTGTTTTTTGCTCCATTGGACGTCCGCGCTCACGAATGCGTTTCATCACTTCGTCAAAATTCCCTTCCAAATAAATAAGCAAATCGGGATGAGGAAAATACGGTGTCATCACCATTGCCTCGAATAAGCTTGTATATGTTTCGTAATCAACCGCTGTCATCGTCCCGTTTTCAAAGTGCATTTTTGCAAAAATTTGGGCGTCTTCATAAATAGAACGGTCTTGAACAAACCCGCCGCCGTATTCAAACATCCGCTTTTGCTCTTTAAACCGCTCGGCGAGAAAATAAATTTGCAAATGAAAACTCCAACGCTCAAAATCGTCGTAAAACTTCTCCAAGTATGGATTCGTATCTACTTTTTCCAACGAAGTGCGGAAATTCAATGCTTTTGCCAATGCTTTTGTCATTGTCGATTTACCAATGCCTACAGTGCCGGCGATCGTAATGACTGCATGATCTGGAATGTAGTATTTTTCACGTAGATTCATCATGATGAAGCTCCTTTTACTGCATGGTTTATTTGTTCTAATATGTAATGTAAATCTTCTTTCCGTTGCACGAAGTCAAGCTGATCTCCATTAAAGCGGAGAACAGGGATGTGCGGATGTTTCCGCTCGAATAGGGAAAAAGTTTCTTCATAGTCGGTGCAAAGCTGCTGTAAATAGAGCGGATCGATGTTTTTTTCAAAATCACGACCGCGTTGTTGGATACGTGTCAACAAGGTGTCAAGGCTGGCATGCAAGTAAATGATGATATTCGGCTGTGGCAAACCATCGGTTAAAATATCATAGATTTTTGCATACTTTTGATAGTGGTGATTTTTTAACGTTCTTTTCGCAAAAATCAAGTTTTTTATCATATGATAATCCGCAACGACTGGGATTTTTTGTTGAAGAAAACGGCAGTGAATCTCCTCTAATTGTTTGTAGCGATGGCAAAGAAAAAACATTTCGGTTTGGAAGCTCCATTCCTCCATATTTTCATAAAATTTCCCGAGAAATGGATTTTCCTCAACAATTTCTTTTACTAAATGATAATGGAACTGTTTGGCGATTGCTGCAGCTAACGAGGTTTTTCCTACCCCTATTGGGCCTTCCACTGCAACAAATGGAACGTTCCTCATGTTCTACTTCTCCCTTCTTCGTAAACAAACAATTTTTATTCTAGCATAAAAAAACGCACTTGGGCATGTTTCCAAGTGCGAGGGAAAAAAGGATTTATCTTTTTACGACAGTAAAATTGTCGGTTAGAAGCAGCCAGTTTTGCGGGAAATCTAATCCTAATTTCCAATAGCTCATTCCCCGTAAGCCAAGCTCTTTGACTAAATTAAATTTTGCTTGAATGGAGCGGGCGTCTTCAAACCAAACTTCATGTTCTTTTCCGTTTTCATCCCGATAGCGGAAATGTGGAGCTTGTGCTCTCGTATCGTATTGAATGGCAACGTTGTGTTGGGCAGCAAGACGGATGGCTTGCTGCGGGCTGATCGCCCGCGCATATGGTCCGCCTGGAACATATGGAAGGGTCCAGTCATATCCATATAAGTTTTGTCCCATTAAAATTTTCCCTGCAGGCATTTCAGAAATCGCGTATTCGAGCACCCTGCGGACGGGGCCGATTGGAGAAACCGGCATCGGCGGGCCGCCGCTATACCCCCATTCGTACGTCATAATGACGACGAAATCGGCGATTTGGCCGTGGGCACGGTAGTCGTGCGCCTCATACCAGCGTCCTCTTTGCGTGGCGCTCGTTTTCGGAGCCAACGCCGTAGACATCATCCATCCTTCTTGCTCGAACCGCCGCTTCGCTTTTCGTAAAAACGAATTATACGCCTCGCGGTCTTGAGGGCGCAAGTATTCCATATCAAAGTGGATATCGCGGAATCCGTATTTTTTGGCGGTCGTGACGATATTCTCTAAAAGCCGGTTTTGCAGTGATTCATTGTTTAAAATAATCGCTCCTAGTTCATCGCTAAACTGATCGTTTTCAATATTAGTGATGACCATGATTAAAGTAACACGATTCGCGCGGGCGATAGATGGAAAATTATTCAATGGAGGCTCTTTCAGTGTCGCGTTTCGCTGGATTTGAAAACGAAATGGAGCTAAATAAGTTAAATATGGAGCGGCTTGGCGAGCGCTTTCCTCCAAAGCTGGGCTGACAGTTGTTCCGCGAGGTTCGATATATCCGTTAAATTCAGCTCTGCGCTTGGTTGCTGGAGGGATATATAACCGCTGTCCAACTTGTAACGGACTGTTAAGAGAAATACGGTTTACTTCGGCAAGCCGCTGCATTGGAATGGAAAATCTGCGGGAAATCGACCATAAACTATCGCCGCGCTGCACCCAGTAAAAACGGCCGACGATTGGAATCACAATTGCCTGGCCGACGACAAGATCGTTAGGATTTGGCAACTGATTTGCCCGAATGATGTCTTCTGGAGTCGTATTATACGCTTGCGCGATTCCACTTAACGTTTGCCCGCTTTGTATGACATGGATTTGCATACTTTACCTCCCAGTTGCGTCTTCGTTCCTCTTATTTTATGATGGAAAAAGAGCAGAAATGACCGTTTTTGCGAGGAGTGGAGCATGATCAGCGACGAATACTATATGCGTTTGGCCATAGAAGAAGCAAAAAAAGCGGAACAGATAGGAGAAGTCCCGATTGGAGCGGTGATTGTTCAAGGTGGCCGTGTTATTGCCCGTTCCCATAATTTAAGGGAAACAGAGCAGCGCGCGATTGCCCATGCAGAAATTTTAGCGATTGATGAAGCATGCAAAGCAACACGTTCATGGCGCCTAGAAGATGCAACATTATATGTCACACTAGAGCCTTGTGCGATGTGTGCCGGCGCCATTGTCCTTGCCCGCATCAAGCGTGTTGTGTTCGGCGCTAGCGACCCAAAGGGGGGCTGTGCTGGGACGTTAATGAATTTACTTCAAGAAGAGCGGTTTAATCATCAGACTGAAGTGACAAGCGGGGTATTGGGCGAAGAATGTGGGCAAATGTTAAGCAATTTTTTCCGCAAGCTTCGCGAGAAAAAGAAAAATGTTGGGCAAAGTTCCAATTAAATTACAACGTGCAGTCATTGCATTTTTTTCGCAAAACCGCTATACTTATATTGCCGTGCTAAGCGGGGAGGTAGCGGTGCCCTGTACTCGCAATCCGCTCTAGCGAGGCTGAATTCCTTCTCGAGGTTAGTCTGCTGTAAGGTCTGTCTCAAGTAAGTGGTGTTGACGTCTGGGTCCCGCGCAATGGGATTCCGTGAACCCTGTCAGGTCCGGAAGGAAGCAGCAGTAAGCGGATGCTCCCATGTGCCGCGGGGGTGCCTGGACTGAGCTAACTGCTTGAGCAACGCTTGGGGCAGCTAATCGACAGAAGGTGCACGGCCTTACATATCGAAAAGCAAACTCACTCCTTGCGAGTGAGTTTTTTTTATTTCTTATTTTAAAAAAAGAAGAAGACATTATATAATAGATGAGACGAGAAAAAGAGGAGGGCCATTTCGTGACGTATCAAGCTTTATATCGTGTTTTTCGGCCGCAGCGATTTGCTGATGTAGTCGGTCAAGAACACGTAACGAAAACATTGCAAAGTGCCCTGCTTCAAAATAAAATATCTCATGCCTATTTGTTTTCCGGTCCGCGCGGTACAGGAAAAACAAGCGCTGCCAAAATTTTTGCCAAAGCGGTAAATTGTGAGCATGCCCCGACGGCGGAACCGTGCAACGAATGTCCAGCGTGCATTGGCATTACGAACGGCACCATTCCAGATGTGCTAGAAATCGACGCGGCTTCGAATAACAGGGTGGATGAAATCCGCGATATTCGCGATAAAGTGAAATTTGCGCCGACATCGGTTCGATACAAAGTGTATATTATCGATGAGGTGCATATGCTTTCGATCGGTGCTTTCAACGCGTTGTTAAAGACGCTAGAGGAGCCGCCAAAGCATGTTATTTTTATATTAGCAACAACAGAACCTCATAAAATTCCGCTTACGATTATTTCCCGGTGTCAGCGCTTTGATTTTCGGAGAATTCCTTTGCCTTCCATCGTCGCAAGGTTAAGACATGTCGTCAGTCAGCAAGGCATCAAAGCTGCCGATGAGGCGTTGTCTGCAATCGCGCGCGCGGCTGATGGCGGGATGCGCGACGCGCTAAGTTTGCTTGATCAAGCGATTTCCTTTAGTGACGGACAGTTGCTGCTTGAAGACGTCCTTGCTATGACCGGAGCTGTATCCTCTGCAACATTGGCTTCGCTAGCGCAGGCCATATATGAGAAAGATACGGCAGCAGTATTGCAGCTGCTTGAGAACATGATGGATCAAGGGAAAGATCCGAACCGTCTTATCGAAGATTTAATTTTTTATTATCGCGATCTTTTGCTCTACAAAACGGCACCGCATGTAGAAGGGGCAATAAAAGGCGCTATCGTGGATGACGCGTTTAAACATCTGGCGGAGGCCGTGCCGGTCTCTGACCTATATGAAACGATTGAAGTGTTAAATAAAAGCCAGCAAGAGATGAAATGGACGAATCATCCGCGCATTTTTTTAGAAGTTGCACTAGTAAAGCTATGCCATCCACAAGCTTCACACGCATTGCCGCCTTCCGAAGAACTTCAATCGCTGATAAAAAGGGTAGAATATTTGGAAGCGGAACTGCGCCGTATGAAGGAACAAAATGTAGCTGCCGCGACAGCAACTGCCGCGCCAGCTAAAAGACAAACAAAAGGGCTAAAAACAGGAGGATATAAAACACCAGTTGGCCGGATTTACGAAATATTAAAGCAAGCGACTCATCAAGATTTGGCGTTGATTAAAAGCCATTGGGCCGAGATGCTGGATACGCTGAAAAAGCAACATAAAGTATCTCACGCGGCCTTACTGCAAGAAAGCGAGCCAGTTGCCGCCAGTCCAACTGCATTTGTGTTAAAGTTTAAGTATGAAATTCACTGCAAGATGGCGGCTGATAATACGAATTATGTGAAAGATAATTTAGAGGCCATTTTATTTGAACTAACGAAAAAGCGCTTTGAAATGGTAGCTGTTCCTGAAGAAGAATGGGGCAGGATAAGGGAAGAATTTATTCGTGGAAAAGAAGCCAAGCAGGAACAGGAGGAAGAAGATCCTTTAATAGCGGAAGCAAAGCGGCTGTTTGGCGAGGAATTAATTGAAATTAAAGAATAAAGAAATGGTATGAAGGAGGAAAACACGATGATGCGTGGTGGAATGGGAAATATGCAAAAAATGTTAAAGCAAATGCAAAAAATGCAAAAGGAAATGCAGAAAGCACAAGAACAACTAGGTGAAAAAACAGTAGAAGGCACCGCAGGAGGCGGTATGGTGACAGTGATCGCGAACGGTCATAAAAAAATTTTGGAAGTGAAAATTAAAGAAGAAGTAGTGGATCCGGAAGATATCGAAATGCTTCAAGATTTAGTGTTGGCAGCAACCAATGATGCGTTGAAAAAAGCGGATGAGCTTGCAAACGAAATGATGGGACAATTTACAAAAGGATTGAATATTCCGGGATTGTTCTAGGAGGAGTTTTATGCATTATCCTGAGCCGATATCTAAGCTGATTGACAGTTTTATGAAGCTTCCCGGAATCGGGCCCAAAACAGCAGTTCGTCTTGCCTTTTTTGTTTTAACGATGAAAGAAGATACGGTGTTGGAATTTGCTAAAGCGCTTGTGGACGTCAAACGCAATATTAAGTATTGTACGATTTGCGGCCATATTACGGATACAGACCCTTGTTATATTTGCAAAGATGAAAGACGCGACAAAACGACGATATGTGTTGTGCAAGATCCGAAAGATGTCATTGCTATGGAAAAAATGAAAGAGTATAATGGGCTTTACCATGTGTTGCACGGCGCGATCTCGCCGATGGAGGGCATCGGCCCAGAAGATATAAAAATTGCCGAGTTGTTAAAAAGGCTGCAAGACGAAACAGTACAGGAAGTAATTTTAGCGACAAACCCGAATATTGAAGGGGAAGCGACAGCGATGTATATATCGCGGTTATTAAAGCCGACGGGAATTAAGGTGACAAGAATTGCCCATGGCCTCCCAGTGGGCGGCGATTTGGAATATGCCGATGAAGTAACGCTTTCAAAAGCCTTAGAAGGACGCCGGGAATTGTAGAAAGAGAAAGAGGTGGAGACCCTTGTTATGGCGACGGAAAGGCTGGTTGAAAAAGGAGTTTGATTTAAAGCTAGCAAGGCAATTACAGGAGATGAGAGACGAATGGTATGAGCAGAAACGGCTCATTGAAAAAAGCGTAGATCCATCGGAGGACGTATTAGTAGCGCTTCATATCGCCGAAGCGAAATATTTTTTTCTCATCCGGGAAGCAAAGCATCGACGTATATCACTAAAGGGAGTGAATTAAACTTCCTTTATTTTTTTGTTCTTTTTTCCCCCGTTTATCATACCTTTGTAGTACAAGCAATAAAAGGGGGCATAGAGAATGGAACCAAAGGTAGTCATTCTTTTAATATTGTCGATGATTGTGGTTTTGTTATTAGTAGGCGCGCGATTAAAAGCGCTTCGGTTTATAGGATATGGGGCGATCAGGCTGGTCATTGGCGCGTTGGCGTTATTTGTGATTAATGCAATCGGGGGAAATTTTAGTGTTCATATACCGATCAATCTCGTAACGTCGTTCATATGCGGGTTTCTAGGAGTACCAGGAGCTGCGGCGTTAATCATTATCGATAAGTATATTGTCATGTAAAAGATAAAGAAATAATGCTAGTAGCGGAATTTTTCGATGATGGAAAGGCGTTATATATCTTAGAAACGCCTTTTTATATTTTTTAGAAAAACCTATTGACTTTCATTTTTATATGTATTATATTAATAAACGTCGCTGTTAAATAAATATAAAAATTATATTGACAGCATATAAATTGATATGTATAATATATAAAGTGTGTTAAAGTTCCTTGAAAACTAAACAAAACGCAAGCGTCAATCAAGAAAAGCGGAGGCTCGTAGCTTAACCGCGACGGGCAAATGTTCTTCGCCTGCAGGGGTGCTTGTCACCCCGAAGGCGAAGGTTATTTGACCCCCGAGCGGTTGCGAGCCGAAGCTAGACGATAAGAAAGGTGGAGGCACCGCGACGCCTTACGGTGTCGGTGCTGAAGCTAAAAATCAGCCAATCAACTTTCTATGGAGAGTTTGATCCTGGCTCAGGACGAACGCTGGCGGCGTGCCTAATACATGCAAGTCGAGCGGACCGAGCAGGAGCTTGCTCTTGTTCGGTTAGCGGCGGACGGGTGAGTAACACGTGGGTAACCTACCCGTAAGACCGGGATAACTCCGGGAAACCGGAGCTAATACCGGATAACACCAAAGACCGCATGGTCTTTGGTTGAAAGGCGGCTTCGGCTGTCACTTACGGATGGGCCCGCGGCGCATTAGCTAGTTGGTGAGGTAACGGCTCACCAAGGCGACGATGCGTAGCCGGCCTGAGAGGGTGACCGGCCACACTGGGACTGAGACACGGCCCAGACTCCTACGGGAGGCAGCAGTAGGGAATCTTCCGCAATGGACGAAAGTCTGACGGAGCGACGCCGCGTGAGCGAAGAAGGTCTTCGGATCGTAAAGCTCTGTTGTTAGGGAAGAAGAAGTACCGTTCGAATAGGGCGGTACGGTGACGGTACCTAACGAGAAAGCCCCGGCTAACTACGTGCCAGCAGCCGCGGTAATACGTAGGGGGCGAGCGTTGTCCGGAATTATTGGGCGTAAAGCGCGCGCAGGCGGTCCCTTAAGTCTGATGTGAAAGCCCACGGCTCAACCGTGGAGGGTCATTGGAAACTGGGGGACTTGAGTGCAGAAGAGGAGAGCGGAATTCCACGTGTAGCGGTGAAATGCGTAGAGATGTGGAGGAACACCAGTGGCGAAGGCGGCTCTCTGGTCTGTAACTGACGCTGAGGCGCGAAAGCGTGGGGAGCAAACAGGATTAGATACCCTGGTAGTCCACGCCGTAAACGATGAGTGCTAAGTGTTAGAGGGGTCAAACCCTTTAGTGCTGTAGCTAACGCGTTAAGCACTCCGCCTGGGGAGTACGGCCGCAAGGCTGAAACTCAAAGGAATTGACGGGGGCCCGCACAAGCGGTGGAGCATGTGGTTTAATTCGAAGCAACGCGAAGAACCTTACCAGGTCTTGACATCCCCTGACAACCCTGGAGACAGGGCGTTCCCCCTTCGGGGGACAGGGTGACAGGTGGTGCATGGTTGTCGTCAGCTCGTGTCGTGAGATGTTGGGTTAAGTCCCGCAACGAGCGCAACCCTCGCCCCTAGTTGCCAGCATTCAGTTGGGCACTCTAGGGGGACTGCCGGTGACAAACCGGAGGAAGGTGGGGATGACGTCAAATCATCATGCCCCTTATGACCTGGGCTACACACGTGCTACAATGGGCGGTACAAAGGGCTGCGAACCCGCGAGGGGGAGCCAATCCCAAAAAGCCGCTCTCAGTTCGGATTGCAGGCTGCAACTCGCCTGCATGAAGCCGGAATCGCTAGTAATCGCGGATCAGCATGCCGCGGTGAATACGTTCCCGGGCCTTGTACACACCGCCCGTCACACCACGAGAGCTTGCAACACCCGAAGTCGGTGAGGTAACCCGCAAGGGAGCCAGCCGCCGAAGGTGGGGCAAGTGATTGGGGTGAAGTCGTAACAAGGTAGCCGTACCGGAAGGTGCGGCTGGATCACCTCCTTTCTAAGGATGACACGAAAAGCGGAAGCGCCGCGATTAGCTCTCGAAGCCAAATGTTCTTCACCCGCAGAAGTGCTTGTACTTCGAGGGGGGAGGTTATTTGGCAGAAGAGAGCTAGGCGCTGGAGCTAGACATACAAAAAGCGGAAGCGCGTAGGCGACTTCCTATTGACAATGACACTAAAATAAGTTATAATGACGCTTGTCGTTTTGTTTAGTTTTGAGGGAACTTCTCCTTAACCATTTCCATAATGGGCCTATAGCTCAGCTGGTTAGAGCGCACGCCTGATAAGCGTGAGGTCGGTGGTTCAAGTCCACTTAGGCCCATCAATGTGTGGGGCCTTAGCTCAGCTGGGAGAGCGCCTGCTTTGCACGCAGGAGGTCATCGGTTCGATCCCGATAGGCTCCACCATTTTAGCGAAAAAATACTTTAATTTATTTTGCGCCTGCGTCTTCTAGTGAATTCAAAGAAGCTGGATTCCTCGGCGCAAGGCAGCAAAGAAGCTGATTCAAGGTAGTAGCCTTGTTCCTTGAAAACTAGATAACCGGAAAGAAAAGCGGAGGCGCCGCGGTGAGCTCTCGAAGCCAACTGTTCTTCACCCGCAGAAGTGCTTGCACTTCGAGGGGGAAGGTTATTTGGCAGAAGAGAGCTAGGCGCCGAAGCTAGACAGAGGAAGAAGCCGAGAAGCGCTGATGTTGGTTAAGTTAGAAAGGGCGCACGGTGGATGCCTTGGCACTAGGAGCCGATGAAGGACGGGGCAAACGCCGAAACGCTTCGGGGAGCTGTAAGCAAGCGTTGATCCGGAGATGTCCGAATGGGGGAACCCACTGCCCGTAATGGGGCAGTATCCATACCTGAATCCATAGGGTATGGAGGGCACACCCGGGGAACTGAAACATCTTAGTACCCGGAGGAGAAGAAAGCAAACGCGATTCCCTGAGTAGCGGCGAGCGAAACGGGAACAGCCCAAACCAAGAGGCTTGCCTCTTGGGGTTGTAGGACCACTCACATGGGAGTGACAAAGGAACGGGGTAGACGAAGCGGTCTGGAAAGGCCCGCCAGAGAAGGTGACAGCCCTGTAGTCGAAACTTCGTTCCCTCCCGAGTGGCTCCTGAGTACGGCGGGACACGGGGAATCCCGTCGGAAGCAGGGAGGACCATCTCCCAAGGCTAAATACTCCCTAGTGACCGATAGTGAACCAGTACCGTGAGGGAAAGGTGAAAAGCACCCCGGAAGGGGAGTGAAAGAGAACCTGAAACCGTGTGCCTACAAGTAGTCAGAGCCCGTTAATGGGTGATGGCGTGCCTTTTGTAGAATGAACCGGCGAGTTACGATGGCGTGCGAGGTTAAGTCGAAAAGACGGAGCCGCAGCGAAAGCGAGTCTGAATAGGGCGTATAGTACGTCGTCGTAGACCCGAAACCAGGTGATCTACCCATGTCCAGGGTGAAGGTAGGGTAACACCTACTGGAGGCCCGAACCCACGCACGTTGAAAAGTGCGGGGATGAGGTGTGGGTAGGGGTGAAATGCCAATCGAACCTGGAGATAGCTGGTTCTCCCCGAAATAGCTTTAGGGCTAGCCTCAAGGGAAGAGTCTTGGAGGTAGAGCACTGATTGAGCTAGGGGCCCTCATCGGGTTACCGAACTCAGTCAAACTCCGAATGCCAACGACTTATCCTTGGGAGTCAGACTACGAGTGATAAGATCCGTGGTCGAGAGGGAAACAGCCCAGATCACCAGCTAAGGTCCCAAAGTGCACGTTAAGTGGAAAAGGATGTGGAGTTGCCCAGACAACCAGGATGTTGGCTTAGAAGCAGCCATCATTTAAAGAGTGCGTAATAGCTCACTGGTCGAGTGACTCTGCGCCGAAAATGTACCGGGGCTAAACGTGCCACCGAAGCTGTGGGATGACCGCTGGTCATCGGTAGGGGAGCGTTCTAAGTGCGTCGAAGCGAGACCGGAAGGACTCGTGGAGCGCTTAGAAGTGAGAATGCCGGTGTGAGTAGCGAAAACAGAGGTGAGAATCCTCTGCACCGAAAGCCTAAGGGTTCCTGAGGAAGGTTCGTCCGCTCAGGGTTAGTCGGGACCTAAGCCGAGGCCGAAAGGCGTAGGTGATGGGCAACAGGTAGAGATTCCTGTACCACCTCCTCACCGTTCGAGCGATGGGGGGACGCAGGAAGGTAGGGCGAGCAGGCTGCTGGAATAGCCTGTCCAAGCGGTTAGGCTGCCAGATAGGCAAATCCGTCTGGCATAAAGGCTGAGCCGTGATGGCGAAGGGACCATCGGTCCCGAAGTCCCCGATCCTACACTGCCAAGAAAAGCCTCTAGCGAGGTGAGAGGTGCCCGTACCGCAAACCGACACAGGTAGGCGAGGAGAGAATCCTAAGGTGCGCGGGAGAACTCTCGTTAAGGAACTCGGCAAAATGACCCCGTAACTTCGGGAGAAGGGGTGCTCTCTTGGGTGATGAGCCCGAGGGAGCCGCAGTGAAAAGGCCCAAGCGACTGTTTATCAAAAACACAGGTCTCTGCGAAGCCGAAAGGCGAAGTATAGGGGCTGACACCTGCCCGGTGCTGGAAGGTTAAGGGGAGCGCTTAGCGAAAGCGAAGGTGCGAACCGAAGCCCCAGTAAACGGCGGCCGTAACTATAACGGTCCTAAGGTAGCGAAATTCCTTGTCGGGTAAGTTCCGACCCGCACGAAAGGTGTAACGACTTGGGCACTGTCTCAACGAGAGACCCGGTGAAATCATACTACCTGTGAAGATGCAGGTTACCCGCGACAGGACGGAAAGACCCCGTGGAGCTTTACTGCAGCCTGATATGGAATTTTGGTATCGCTTGTACAGGATAGGTGGGAGCCTGGGAAGCCGGAGCGCCAGCTTCGGTGGAGGCGCCGGTGGGATACCACCCTGGCGGTATTGAAATTCTAACCCGCACCCCTTATCGGGGTGGGAGACAGTGTCAGGTGGGCAGTTTGACTGGGGCGGTCGCCTCCCAAAAGGTAACGGAGGCGCCCAAAGGTTCCCTCAGAATGGTTGGAAATCATTCGGAGAGTGCAAAGGCACAAGGGAGCTTGACTGCGAGACGGACAGGTCGAGCAGGGACGAAAGTCGGGCTTAGTGATCCGGTGGTTCCGTATGGAAGGGCCATCGCTCAACGGATAAAAGCTACCCCGGGGATAACAGGCTGATCTCCCCCAAGAGTCCACATCGACGGGGAGGTTTGGCACCTCGATGTCGGCTCATCGCATCCTGGGGCTGTAGTCGGTCCCAAGGGTTGGGCTGTTCGCCCATTAAAGCGGTACGCGAGCTGGGTTCAGAACGTCGTGAGACAGTTCGGTCCCTATCCGTCGCGGGCGCAGGAAATTTGAGAGGAGCTGTCCTTAGTACGAGAGGACCGGGATGGACGCACCGCTGGTGTACCAGTTGTCCCGCCAGGGGCACCGCTGGGTAGCTATGTGCGGAAGGGATAAGCGCTGAAAGCATCTAAGCGTGAAGCCCCCCTCAAGATGAGATTTCCCATCGCGTCAAGCGAGTAAGATCCCTCGAAGATGACGAGGTCGATAGGTCCGAGGTGGAAGCGTGGCGACACGTGGAGCTGACGGATACTAATCGATCGAGGACTTAACCAAGAAAAGCGTAGGCGAGCGGCGGCGAGCCGGAGCTAGACAGTACGAAAAGCGCAGGACGCCCGGCTTCTTCCAAGCAGACGGTTATCTAGTTTTGAAGGAATGAACTCCTTCTTGACAAAATCCATCAGATGAATATAATGATATATGTTCAATAGAACAGCTTGCCTAGTGACTATAGCGGAGAGGAAACACCCGTTCCCATCCCGAACACGGAAGTTAAGCTCTCCAGCGCCGATGGTAGTTGGGGCCAGCGCCCCTGCAAGAGTAGGTCGTTGCTAGGCAATTGTTGCTGGAACAGCTGATTAGGCGTAACGCTTAATCAGCTGTTTTTATTTTTCATCCCTATTAAACTCAAACGGCCGGAAAGACATATGGGGTTTCCCATCATGTTATAACTTTCCAAATGCATATAATGATCTATTAGTATAGAAACTTATTAATGTGGGGAAAATAATGGGTGGGAGGTGGAGAAGGTGGGGACATCCATTACTAGCAAAGATGATATGGAAAAGGTATGTATCGTTTGTGAGCAGTCAAAACAAGAAGGTATTCACATTCTTGGCCGATTTCTTTGTCTAGACTGTGAAAAAGCAATGGTTCAAACTGATACAGCCGATCCGAAATATAGATTTTACGTAAAACAATTAAAGAAAATTATATCTTCTGAAATATATTCATGAGGTCCTATTGATATGGGGCCTGTTTTTATTATGCCGTCGTGTCCGTTTGCTATGAATCAATCGGAAAATCATTTCGTTTTGCCTGCTTCTATTCAAGGCGGTTCGTTAATGTTAATATATATTTTGTTATTGATGCACAGCAATTAAAAAATGACCTTGGAAAGAAAAGAGGGTTGTTCATGGATCAAGGGAAAACCCCTTTATATACCGCTCTAAAACGTCATGATGCCATCCATCCGTTTTCCTTTCATGTGCCAGGTCATAAATACGGTTTTGTATTTCCGGCAAACGCAAGAAATGATTACGAACCATTATTAAAACTGGATGCTACGGAGTTAACCGGATTAGATGATTTACACCATCCGGAATCGGTTATTGCCGAGGCACAGTTGCTAGCGGCAAAACTGTATAATGTAGAAGAGACATTTTTTCTTGTGAACGGTTCTACAACTGGAAACTTGGCGATGATTTTTGCTGTTTGTGGGGAAAAAAAGAAAGTCATTGTACAGCGCAATTGCCATAAGTCGGTGATGCATGCGCTTCAGTTAGCAGGGGCCACTCCTATTTTTCTTTCTCCTGAATTTGATGAAGACGTTCGTGTTGCTTCTTATGTGGCCTATGACACGATAAAAAAGGCGCTCGAACTTCATCCAGATGCCGCGGCGCTAGTATTAACCAATCCCAATTATTACGGCATGGCCGTTGATCTTACAGAAGTAGTTCATCTCGCGCATCGCTACGGCATTCCCGTACTTGTCGATGAAGCGCACGGCGCCCATTTTATTCTCGGCCAGCCTTTTCCGAAAACAGCGGTCGCGTGCGGAGCGGATGTAGTTGTTCAGTCAGCTCATAAAACGCTGCCGGCTATGACAATGGGTTCGTATTTACATTTCAATAGTTCATTGGTCGATAAAGAAAAACTGAAATATTTTTTGCAAGTATTTCAATCGAGCAGCCCATCTTATCCGATTATGGCATCGCTGGATTTAGCGAGAAGCTATGTCGCTTGTTTGACAAAAAACGATGTCAAAAAGGTGGCTGAACAAATCAGAGAGTTTAAAGATGCTTTAGCAACGATTGAAGGAATTGCCATCGTGCATTCGCACCAGCCGCTTGTACAGACCGATTTGTTGAAAATTACGCTGCAAACACGGAGCGAATTATCAGGCTATGAGTTGCAGCAGTTGCTAGAGCGCGAAGGAATTTTTGCCGAGCTAGCCGATCCGTTTAACGTTTTGCTTATCTATCCGCTTGCTGTGATTGAACAGATGGAGCAAGTGGTGGAAAAAATACAACAGGCGTTTCGCGGCTTGCGTTATAGTGAGCAGTTGCTATATTCGTTTCATTCTTTCTCGTTTTTGCCATCTACGGATGCGATCTCGTATAAGGAATTGCAAACGTTGCCGAAAAAAGTAGTAGATTTAAAGAGAGCGGAAGGATATATTGCCGCGGAAACGATTATACCTTATCCGCCCGGGGTGCCTCTGTTATGGATAGGGGAACGAATTTGCAAGGAACATATCGAACAAATCGAACAGCTAAAACGTTGCCATGCACGCTTTCAAGGCGGAAGATATTTATCTACTCAGCAAATAGAAGTGTATGATCTTATAAAATAAGGGAGATGTAGCGTATGAAAGGATGCTTTTTTTCGTTCGAAGGACCTGATGGCGCAGGAAAAACGACGATGATTGCGAAGCTAGAAACATTTTTACGGGAAAAAGGATTTGCCGTACTGTCGACAAGAGAACCGGGGGGCGTGCGCATTGCGGAGGCCATCCGCTCGATTATTCTAAATCCAGATCATACAGAAATGGATGGACGTACTGAAGCACTGCTTTATGCTGCGGCGAGAAGGCAGCATCTTTTAGAAAAAATTATTCCAGCCGTCGAGGCTGGTAACATTGTGTTGTGCGACCGGTTTGTTGACAGTTCTTTAGTGTATCAAGGGTTTGCTAGAGGATTGGGTGTGGACGAAGTATTGCAAATCAATCAATTCGCGATTGATGGATATTTTCCATCACTAACCATTTATTTTGATATTGATCCGAAAATGGGGCTGGAGAGAATTCAAAAAAATAAGCAGCGAGAAATAAACCGGCTCGATATGGAAAGCTTGTCCTTTCATTATAAGGTACGGGAAGGATATTTAAAGCTGGCCGAACGGTTTTCTGAGCGGATTGTTACTATTGATGCTTCCAAGCCGGTTGATGAAGTATTTGCCATGACCGTAACGGCGGTAATGAAGCAAATAGAAGGAAGATAGCAGCGGTATTTCCATGAAACAAAACATGATAGGAAGAACAGGACATGGTAGAATAATGATAAAGGAAATAAGCGAGTGATGACGATGACGATGCAGTGGGAACAGCTTGAGCAATACCAGCCTGTCGTAGTAAAGATGCTCACCAAAAGTCTTGAAAAAGGAAGAGTTTCCCATGCTTACTTATTTGAAGGGCAGCGCGGAACCGGGAAAAAAGCGGCAAGCCTTTTGCTGGCGAAAAGTTTGTTTTGCTTGCATCCGTTGGGAATAAAACCTTGTAATGAATGCCGAAACTGCCGCCGCATCGATTCGGGAAACCATCCGGATGTTCATGTTATTGCGCCGGATGGACAATCGATTAAAAAAGAACAAATTGAACTGCTGCAGCAGGAATTTACGAAAACGGCAATGGAGGCCGATAAAAAACTATATATTATTGAACACGCTGATCAAATGACCACGAGTGCAGCGAACAGCTTGCTGAAATTTTTAGAAGAACCCCGTCCGGGAACGGTGGCGATTTTGCTGACAGAGCAATACCATCGCATATTGGAAACAATTGTTTCCCGCTGTCAAGTTTTTTCGTTTCAACCACTGCCGCCTGCTTTGCTTGCCAATGATTTAATAGAGCAGCAAATTCCGCCTCATATGGCTTTTCTTGCTGCCCATGTGACAAACAATTATGAAGAAGCGCTTGAATTAAGCCGAGATAGTTGGTTTGCGCAAGCGCGAAAAATAGTGTTACAATTATATGAAATGTTAAAGAAAAACGATTTGCAGGCTCTTTTTTTCCTTCATGATCAATGGGTTCCGCACTTTCAGGAAAAGCAGCAAATTGATTTAGGGCTGGATTTGCTTTTATATATATATAAAGATATGTTGCATATACAATTAGGGCAACCGGATTATGTTGTGTATCGGGATAAGATCGACGATTTGCAGCAATGGGCGCTCGCTTGCTCCCAGCGGCAGATCGTCCAAAGCATGGAAATCATTTTACAGGCGAAAGCACGTTTAAATACAACGAATATGAGCGTACCGCTTTTAATGGAGCAACTCATTCTTGATTTAAAGGAGGGAAAAGCGTTTGTATAATGTCGTCGGTGTTCGTTTTAAAAAAGCAGGAAAGATTTATTATTTTGACCCTGGGGAGTTAATTATTCCTGCCGGGGAGTTTGTTATTGTAGAAACCGTGCGCGGGATTGAATATGGAAAAGTAGTGATCAGCAATAAGCAAGTCGATGAAAACGATATTGTGCTGCCGCTGAAAAAAGTGATCCGCATCGCCGATGCGAAAGATAAATGGATTGTCGAAGAAAATAAAAAAGCGGCGCGCGAAGCGTATGATATTTGTCTGAAAAAAGTGGAAGAGCACGGATTGGAAATGAAGCTAGTTGATGTGGAATATACATTTGACCGCAATAAAGTGATTTTCTATTTTACCGCAGACGGGCGTGTGGATTTCCGCGAGCTTGTAAAGGATTTAGCAGCTATTTTCCGCACGCGCATTGAGCTACGGCAAATTGGCGTGCGCGATGAAGCAAAAATGCTGGGCGGAATCGGTCCGTGCGGAAGAATGCTGTGCTGTTCCACGTTTTTAGGCGATTTTGATCCCGTCTCCATTAAAATGGCAAAGGATCAAAATTTATCGCTCAATCCGACCAAAATTTCTGGTCTTTGCGGTCGCTTGATGTGCTGTTTGAAATACGAAAATGAGGAGTATGAAACAGCAAAAGAACAGCTCCCTGATTTAGGCGAATTTGTGGAAACTCCGCACGGTCTTGGCAAAGTGATTGGATTAAATATTTTGGAACGGGTATTACAAGTAGAGCTGTCCGAACATGGACGAGTCGTGGAATATACGCTTGATGAATTGATGAAAGACGGAACTCTGCCAATTCGAGCCGCAGATTAATTGGGGTGGGCAATGTGGATAAGAAAGAGATTTTTCAATCTGTAACAAGCATGGAAGAACAACTTAGCCATTTATACCGCCAGCTTGTGCAATTAAAGGAGTATGTATCGCAACTGCTTGAGGAAAATCACCATTTACAAATTGAAAATGCGCATTTGCGCCGGCGGCTTGAGCAAATGGCTAATGAATGGACGGAGGAAAAGCGCAAAGATCATAGGCATGGCCATGAGCGCAAACTGATTGATATCGGCGAAGGGTATGATAATTTAGCGCGTCTTTACCAGGAAGGGTTTCATATTTGTCATGTCCATTATGGAAGCGTCCGAAAGGAAGGAGATTGTCTGTTTTGCTTATCCTTTTTAAACAAAAAATAAGTATAGGTTGTAGCCTTTCCATTTTCGGAGAGGTTATTTTTTTGAACGTAGGGAGGATGGATGATGGTCGAATTATATGAAGATGAGAGGCTGGATTATCTTTTAAACGAAGAGATCCGCATTATTCAAAGCCCGTCGGTGTTTTCCTTTTCGCTCGATGCGGTGCTGCTGGCCAAGTTCGCCTATATGCCGATTCAAAAGGGAAACATTGTCGATTTATGTACGGGAAACGGTGTTATTCCGCTATTGTTAAGCAGGAGAACAAAAGGAAAAATTATCGGCATTGAAATTCAGGAACGGCTTTGCGATATGGCAAAGAGGAGTGTGCAATATAATGGCTTGGAAAAACAGATAGAAATTATTCACGGCGATATTAAAGAAGCGCCTAAACAGTTAGGATATAGCAAATATGACGTGGTGACGTGCAATCCTCCTTACTTTCCGACAGTCAGCAAGGAGGAAATGAACAAAAATATTCATTTGGCCGTCGCCCGTCACGAAATTTATTGTACGCTTGAAGATGTGATTCGCGTAAGCAGCCAGCTGTTAAAGCAAGGCGGAAAAGCAGCGTTTGTGCACCGCCCAGGGCGTCTCCTTGATTTGATCACCTTGATGCGTGAGCACCGGTTAGAGCCGAAACGGCTGCGCTTTGTCTATCCGAAAATGGGAAAAGAGGCCAATACGATTTTGGTAGAAGGAATCAAAGATGGAAATCCGGATTTGAAAGTGTTGCCGCCACTGGTGGTGTATAATGACAATAATGAATATACCGATGAAGTGAAGCAAATATTATACGGTATTATCCCATCATAAAGGAGCAGAAGAACATGCTTTGGCAGCAAAAAAGCTTTACAGAGCATAAAGATAAGGGAACATTGTACATTGTCCCAACGCCAATCGGCAATCTCGAAGATATGACGTTTCGGGCGGTGCAGGTTTTGAAAGAAGCGGATATGATCGCGGCGGAAGATACGCGGCAAACGAAAAAGCTGCTCAATTATTTTGACATTCACACGCCAGTGATGAGTTACCATGAACATAATAAATACACGAGCGGACCGCAAATTATCGAGCGGCTGAAAGAAGGAAAATCGGTAGCGCTTGTCAGCGATGCGGGAATGCCGGGAATTTCCGACCCGGGACATGAACTGATTGTGTCTGCGCTCAAAGAGCGATGCACCGTCGTTCCGCTTCCCGGCGCCAACGCAGCCTTAACCGCGCTGGTTGCGTCGGGGCTGCCGACCGATCACTTTTATTTTTTCGGCTTTCTCGAGCGAACGAAGAAAGAAAAAAAACGGCAGTTGGAATCATTAAAAACGGTTCGCGAAACGATGGTTTTTTATGAAGCCCCCCATCGCCTAAAAGAAACACTGGCTATGATGTATGAAGTGTTTGGCGAGCGCCGCGCCGTCATCTGTCGTGAGCTGACGAAACGGTTTGAAGAGTTCATTCGCGGCAATTTGAGCGAGGCGGTGGAATGGGCGGAAACGAATGAAATCCGCGGGGAATTTTGTTTGATTATTGAAGGGGCACAGGAAGTGAATGAAGAGAAAGAAACATGGTGGCATTCGCTGACATTAGTAGAGCATGTAGAATATTATATAAAGGAAAAACGACTTTCGACAAAAGAGGCGATTAAACAGACAGCAAAAGATCGAAATATGTCGAAACGCGATGTCTATCAGAAGTATCATAACGAGTAAAAAAAAGGAGTTTCTCAGAAGCTAGAGAAACTCTTTTATTTATCGTTATTGGTAGCCGATTGTTGCAGATGTTCTTGGATTTCTTTTAAAAGAATTTCCGCGCCTTCACGGCTTAAAATAATTTTACCGCCGGCTAATTTGAAATTGTCATCAGAAACTTCGCCAGTGACGACACATGTCATGTTTGGCTTATATTTTTTCAAAATGATGCGGTCGTCGTCTACATAGATTTCCAATGCGTCTTTTTCAGCAATATCTAACGTACGACGTAATTCAATCGGAATTACGACACGGCCTAACTCATCAACTTTACGGACAATGCCTGTTGATTTCATGGAACGCTTCCCCTCTCCATAAAAATAGTTTTTTATTTCACTAGGATTTATTCGTCAATATTCGACAAATTTCCTACATCCTAATCATATCAGCGTTTCCATTATACGTCAATCCTTTTATATGTAAAATTTAAAAAAAATGTATATTATTATTTTGAAAAAGATAGACGTACACCATTGGCATTCCATTTTTGTCTTATGAAAAAACGCCAAGTTGCATGGTCCGTCTGCTAGGCAGTATAATCGCTATTTTATTTATACTTATCCTCCTATAATTAATTCGCCCGTTTTGATCGAAATATGACGTAATTTTATATGCCTGATGTATATTTTTTTTCCACAGGAGAAATAGATGTTTTTGTAGAATGAAAAAATTATGTAAAATAGAAGTAACATCGCTCTCGTCCGTCGGGCGGGGGCTTTTGTTCTAACAGAATAGGGAGGTATGAAGATGGAGAAAAAGACGTTTTATCTTACGACCCCGATTTATTATCCGAGCGGAAACTTGCATATTGGCCACGCCTATACGACCGTAGCGGGGGACGCGATGGCGCGCTATAAACGCCTGCGCGGTTATGATGTCATGTATTTAACCGGAACGGACGAGCATGGGCAAAAAATTCAGCGCAAAGCGGAAGAAAAAGGAGTAACACCGCAACAATATGTCGACGAAATTGTCGAAGGCATTCAAGAATTGTGGAAAAAGCTCGATATTTCTTATGATGACTTCATCCGTACGACACAAGAACGCCATAAAAAAGTAGTAGAAAAAATTTTTGCGCGTCTTGTCGAACAAGGTGATATTTATTTAGGTGAATACGAAGGATGGTATTGCACACCATGCGAATCATTTTATACTGAACGGCAGCTCGTTGATGGAAACTGCCCGGACTGCGGTCGTCCGGTAGAGAAAGTAAAAGAAGAATCGTATTTCTTTAGAATGAGCAAATATGTCGATCGCCTTTTGCAATACTATGAAGAAAATCCGGAGTTCATCCAGCCGGAGTCGCGCAAAAATGAAATGATTAACAACTTTATTAAACCAGGGCTTGAGGATTTGGCGGTTTCTCGTACAACGTTTGACTGGGGCATTAAAGTTCCGGGCGATCCGAAGCACGTTATTTATGTATGGATTGACGCGCTTACGAACTATATTACGGCGTTAGGTTACGGCACTGATAACGATGAGAAGTTTCGCAAATACTGGCCGGCGGATGTCCATTTAGTCGGAAAAGAAATCGTCCGCTTCCATACGATTTATTGGCCAATTATGTTAATGGCGCTCGATTTGCCGCTGCCGAAAAAAGTGTTCGCGCACGGTTGGCTGTTAATGAAAGACGGCAAAATGTCGAAATCGAAAGGAAACGTCGTGGACCCTGTTACATTAATTGACCGCTATGGGTTAGACGCGCTTCGTTACTATTTGCTTCGTGAAGTTCCGTTTGGTTCTGACGGCGTGTTTACTCCAGAAGGGTTTGTCGAACGCATTAATTATGACTTAGCAAACGACTTAGGCAACTTGTTACATCGCACGGTAGCGATGGTGGAAAAATATTTTGATGGCATTATTCCACCATATCGCGGCGCGAAAACAGCATTTGACAACGATCTTGTTGAAACGGCAAAAGAAGTAGTGAAGCAATATGAAGAAGCGATGGAAAAAATGGAATTTTCGGTGGCGCTTGCATCTGTATGGCAACTGATTAACCGGACTAACAAATATATTGATGAAACGCAGCCTTGGGTGCTCGCAAAAGATGAAAGCAAAAAAGAACAGCTGGCGTCGGTAATGGCCCATTTAGCGGAATCGCTTCGCCATGTGGCTATTTTGTTGCAGCCGTTTTTAACGCGTACGCCGGAAAAAATTTTCAAGCAGCTTGGCATTGTTGATGAACCATTAAAACAATGGGACAGCTTATACGAGTTCGGCCTCATCAAAGAAGGCACGAAAGTAACAAAAGGTGAACCGCTATTTCCACGGTTAGACATTGAAAAAGAAGTGGAATATATTAAAGCGCATATGCAAGGCGGCGCGCCGGCAAAGCAGAAGGAGGAACAGCAAGCACCAAAAGCGGAAGAGATCACGATCGACGATTTTGCAAAAGTCGATTTGCGCGTTGCCGAAGTGGTGCACGCGGAGCCGGTGAAAAACGCCGATAAGCTGCTAAAGCTGCAGCTTGACCTTGGCGATGAAAAACGTCAGGTCGTCTCGGGAATTGCGCAATTTTACAAACCAGAAGAACTGGTTGGCAAAAAAGTCATCTGTGTAACGAATTTAAAACCAGTAAAATTGCGCGGCGAATTGTCTCAAGGTATGATTCTTGCCGGGGAAGAAAACGGAGTGCTGTCTGTTGCTACCGTTGATAAAAATGTTCCGAATGGGACAAAAATAAAATAATGGTAAACATAAGAGGTGTGGTGTTCATCGGTACACGACACCTCTTTGTTGTCATTTTGTAATAAAAATGTTAACAGCCTGTGATATATGTAATGGATTTCTATGTTACACTTAACAACAAGGTAGAAAAGGGGTTTACTGTTATGCTCTTTGACACCCATGCGCATTTAAATGCGATTCAATATAACGAGGATTTGCAAGAAGTAATTGACCGTGCTCTTAACGAAGGAGTTTCTCATATTGTCGTCGTCGGTTTTGACCGCCCTACGATTGCACGGGCGATCGAGCTAGCGGAGCAATATGATTTTATTTATGCTGCGGTTGGCTGGCACCCTGTAGATGCGGTCGATATGACGGATGATGATTTACAGATGATCGAAGAATTAGCAGCTCATCCAAAAGTAGTGGCCTTAGGAGAAATGGGTTTGGACTACTATTGGGATAAATCACCAAAGGAAATACAACATGACGTATTTCGGCGACAGATCGCTTTGGCGAAAAAAGTAAAATTGCCGATTATTATTCATAACCGCGAGGCAACAGCGGATATTTTACAAATTTTAAAAGAGGAAAACGCTGCTGAAGTGGGCGGAATTATGCATTGTTTTAGCGGAAGTGTAGAAGTGGCGAAACAATGCATTGATATGAACTTCTTTATTTCGCTTGGCGGACCGGTAACGTTTAAAAATGCGAAAAAGCCGAAGGAAGTAGCGGCGCAAATTCCGCTTGAGCATTTATTGATTGAAACAGACTGTCCGTATTTAACGCCTCACCCTTTCCGTGGAAAGCGAAATGAACCGAGCTACGTCAAATACGTAGCGGAAGCGATCGCCGAGATTAAAGGTATTTCCTTTGAGGAAGTAGCAAAAGCGACGACGGAGAATGCGAAAAAATTATTCGGCATTTATCGCTAAAAACATTTGTCAAATGATAAGGAGACTTGTCTAAACATGATCGAATAAAAAAAAGTTCTACAAATTTAGGACGTTACATATGATAAACATGTCGACAAGTCTTCCTTCCCTTTTAACCGAATTTTCTGCATAATAGAGTGTGTTTATGCGTACATGTTAGAGGGAGAGGGGAAATTAGCGAAAGAAGGAGGCGTTTTACATCATGTTGCCCAATATGAAGAGAATTTCCGATTCATTGAGGAAAAACTTCACTGTTACTGCTAGTAGTTTTATAGCTTTTTCAGCGACAACAGGATTTGCTGGGTACGAAATAGCCAAAGATGATGTGACACTAACGGCAAACGGAAAAAAACAAGAGATCCGTACTCATGCAAAAACGGTAAAAGAAGTATTAGAGGAGCAAAATATTAAGCCAAGGAAAGAAGATTACGTCTATCCATCGTTAGATACGCCAATTACAGACGATTTAAACATCGTTTGGGAAGCGAGCAAGAAAGTCACTTTGACAATAGATGGGAAAGAACAAGAAATATGGACGACTGCAAAGGACGTTGCCGAGCTATTAAACTCGCAACATATTAAAATCGGAAAGTACGACAAAATTGCCCCAGCGCTAAATACAAAAATTAAAAAGGGAATGGAAGTGAACGTGGAGAAGGCATTCCCAGTCCGACTAAATGTCGGTGGTAAACAGCAACAAGTGTGGGCAACTTCGACTACTGTCGCTGACTTTTTGAAACAACAAGGGGTACAATTAGACAAACTGGATCGAGTAGAGCCGTCTCTGCACGAAAGTATAAAAGAAAATATGACCATTAACGTGATAAAAGTTAAAAAAGTCACCGATGTAGTGGAAGAACCAGTGGAATTTGCAGTCGTCACGAAACAAGACGCCACATTGCCAAAAGGAGAACGACGGGTTATCCAACCTGGAGAAAAAGGGCTTGTTGCCAAAACGTATGAAATAGTATTGGAAAACGGAAAAGAAGTATCGCGTAAATTAATTGCCACAAAGACGATTAAAAAAAGCGAAACCCGCATTGTGGCTATTGGTACAAAAGTAGTTGAAAGACGGCCTGCAGTGGCTGAAAGACGATCTGTCAATGTGCAAAACCGTCCGACATCACGCGGTCAACATAGTGCGGCGAAAGAGTTTTATGTGACCGCTACCGCCTATACCGCATATTGCGAAGGCTGTTCGGGAACAACGAGAATGGGAATTAATTTGCGTAGAAACCCTTCTGCAAAAGTTATTGCCGTTGATCCAAATATTATCCCGCTCGGATCAAAAGTATACGTAGAAGGGTATGGATATGCTATTGCTGCAGATACAGGTTCAGGTATTCACGGTTATGAAATTGATGTGTTTTTGCCTAAACAATCCGATGCAATTCATTGGGGTAGAAAACGCGTAAAAATAAGGGTTCTGCAATAAAGGGAAAGCAGGCGGAGGGTTTTTCACCCTCTGCTTTTTCGTTATAATGAAAGAAGATATTTCACCTATTTAGACGGAGAAAATCGAAAAAAAGTTTCACTGATTTTGCAAAAAATAAATATACCGTTTCATGAGCAGTAGAAAAACTATCCAAACATTATTTTACCGGAAAGGAGGCATTGCAGAAATAGGAAAAAAGACTTATTCCCATTGCGGAATGAGGAAATGATTTCTGCGCATTGGTGATGAGAATTAAGGAAATTATTGTTGTCGAGGGAAAAGACGATACAGCGGCGGTTCGGCGCGCTGTTGATGCGGATACGATTGAAACAAACGGTTCGGCGATCAGCGAAGAAATTATCGAACGCATTAAGTTGGCAAAAGAAAAACGGGGAGTCATTATTTTTACGGATCCGGATTTTCCAGGGGAAAAAATTCGTAAAACGATTACCCAGCATGTTCCTGGCTGCAAACATGCTTTTTTGCCAAGGAAAGCGGCCATCGCGAAAGACGGAAAAGGAATTGGCGTTGAACATGCGTCTGTGGAAGATATTCGCCAAGCGCTAGCAAACGTATATGAAGAAACAACCGAGTGGAAGGAAGAGATCACGTTTGACGAACTTGTCGCTGCCGGCTTAATCGGAGGAGAGTTGGCGAAAAAGCGGCGGCAGCGATTGGGGGAAAGGCTAAAAATCGGCTATGCGAACGGAAAACAGCTTTATAAGCGGCTGAAAGTGTTTCAAATCTCCAAGGAAACGTTTTATGCAGCTTTAGAGCAAGTGATGCAGGAGGAAACAAATGATGCATAAAGATATTGCCACACCAAGGCGTACAAAGGAAATTTTGGATCAATACGGGTTTTCCTTTAAAAAAAGTTTAGGACAAAACTTTTTAATTGATACCAATATTTTACGGAAAATTGTCGACGCTGCAGAAATTTCCTCTGAAACAGGAGCGATTGAAATCGGTCCAGGAATTGGGGCATTAACAGAACAATTGGCGCGTCGGGCAAAAAAAGTGGTCGCCTTTGAAATAGACCAGCGATTATTGCCGATTTTGGCCGATACGCTGTCTCCGTATGGAAATGTGCGAATTATTCATCAGGACGTGTTAAAAGCAGATATTCATCAAGTGATTGCGGACGAATTTACAGATGTAGCCGATATTATGGTGGTAGCTAATTTGCCGTACTATGTCACCACGCCGATTATTATGAAGCTGTTGACCGACCGCCTGCCGATTCGCGGCATGGTGGTGATGCTGCAAAAGGAAGTAGCCGACCGTCTAGCTGCCAAGCCAGGGACGAAAGATTATGGCTCATTGTCCATTGCAGTCCAGTATTATACAGAAGCAGCGGTCGTCATGACGGTGCCGCGGACCGTGTTTATTCCGCAGCCGAACGTCGATTCCGCCGTGATTCGATTAATAAAGAGAAAACAGCCGCCCGTAGCGGTAAACGATGAGGCATTTTTCTTTCAAGTGGTGCGGGCTAGCTTTGCACAGCGCCGAAAAACGATTTTAAACAATTTAGTCAACAATTTGCCAAACGGAAGGGCGATGAAAGAGCAAATCGAAATCTCCTTAGCTAACGCGAGCATTGATCCGCGCCGTCGCGGGGAAACGTTGACGATGGAGGAGTTCGCCGCACTAAGCAATGTATTACGCAACCTATTGAACCTTTAAATGCGTTTTTGAGCTGGCGTGCAGCAAGGAATGAAATAATGTCTATCACCTATTGTCCGAATATGCATATGGTATTTATTAGTAGGCATTCATTTCATAATGGAGTGATGGGTGATGGACATTAAGATCGGCGATATTGTGGCTAGAAAATCATATAAATGTGATTTATTGTTTCGCGTAATCGATATAAAAGAAAAAGGGGACGAAAGGGAAGCCATTTTATATGGCGAAGATGTGAGACTGATTGCTGATGCTCCATGCAGCGATTTAGTCATCATCGACGAACGGGAACAGCAGGAAAGGAAGAAAAAGGAAATCGAGCTGATTGAACAGTCATATAAACTGTTTCGCCAAGATTACCATGCAATGAAGCAAAAAATTGAATATCGGGCAACAGGAGGATATCAAACGGAAAAGGATTTTTTTCAAATCCCGGGGCGCGTCCTTCATTTGGACGGTGACCCTTTATATTTACGAAAATGTTTGGATTTATACGAACGGATTGGTGTGCCGGTATACGGAGTGTATTGTGAGGAAAGCGAAATGCCGGAAAAAGTTGGTGTACTGATTGAACAGTTTCGCCCGGATATTTTAGTCATTACCGGCCATGATTCCTATTCGAAATCAAAAGGAAAAGTAAATGATTTGAAGGCTTACCGCCATTCGAAACATTTTGTGCAGACGGTAAAGGAAGCGCGCAAAAAAGTTCCTCATCTTGACCAGCTTGTTATTTTCGCGGGGGCGTGCCAGTCCCACTTTGAATCACTGATCCGCGCCGGTGCCAACTTTGCCAGCTCCCCGGCACGAGTAAACATTCATGCGCTCGATCCCGTCTATATTGTTTCGCGGATTAGTTTCACTCCTTTTATGGAGACCGTCAATGTTTGGGATGTGCTCCGCAATACATTAACCGGAGAAAAAGGACTTGGAGGGGTGGAAACCAAGGGAGTGCTGCGTACGGGAATGCCCTTCCGTTTAATTCATGATACAGGTGATTAGAACCGCCATGATGAAAAGGCGGTTTTTTATTTTTAATCGATACATATTTTTACATAAAAGCGCCATAATATACATAAAAGAAGAATTTTGTAGAAAAATATGCATTGACAGTAATGAAAATGCATTGATATAATTTTTATTTTTGACTTTGAAAAGAATTTTTGTTACAATTAAAAACAGTGAGGTGGATAGTGAATGCCAAAAACTTTATCCGATATTAAAAAAACGTTGGATTCTAATATCGGCAGACGTTTGACATTGCGGGCAAACGGCGGGCGAAGAAAGACGATTGAACGCTGTGGAATATTAGCAGAAACGTATCCATCGGTATTTGTAATTGAACTCGACCAAAAAGAGAACGCGTTTGAACGAGTATCGTTTAGTTACGCGGACGTGTTGACGGAAACGGTAAAATTGACATTTTTAGATGATGATAAAGCTGGCGGGCAGTAGACAATTTTGTTTGCTGCTTTTTGTTTTGTCATAAATAGGTCAACATAAAGACGTTTATTTTTTTTCATACTAAAACTGTCGCGGTAGATAAGAGGGGGTTGTTGACATTGGGTCGTCGCCATGGAATTATGTCGCAGCGCTTTAAAGAAGAATTAGCAAAAGAATTAGGCTTTTATGATGTTGTGCAGCGAGAAGGTTGGGGAGCGATCCGCGCCAAAGACGCGGGAAATATGGTAAAATTGGCGATTGAAAAAGCAGAGCGACAGCTTGCCGGAAAGATGGAGTAACTCCATTGTTTGCAATGTTGGAAAATGAAAATGCCGCGACAGCCGAAGCGCGACCGCTTCGGCTTTTATTTGACGCCGTTTGTTATATTGTTTGACATGGGTGGATGAAATATACTTTTCTTTATTTAGCAACATTCATGATTTGTGTTATTATGATAAAATGGGTTTATGAAGAAAGTTGGAAGTCGTTAAAGTAGGTGGAACGTTTGAGGCTATTAGTGAAGGCACCAGCAAAAATTAACTTGTCGTTAGACGTGTTACATAAGCGGCCGGATGGGTATCACGAAGTGAAAATGGTCATGACAACGATTGATTTGGCAGATCGGATTGAATTAATTCCGCGTGCCGATGATGCAATACAGATTATTTCACAAAATCGGTTTGTTCCAGATGACCACCGCAATTTGGCATATCAAGCGGCAAAGTTATTAAAGGAGACCTTTTCCATTAAACAAGGTGTGGCGATCTCTATTACCAAACATATCCCGGTAGCGGCGGGTCTGGCGGGAGGAAGCAGCGATGCCGCCGCAACATTGCGGGGATTAAATAAGCTTTGGAATTTAGGTCTTACCCTTGATGAATTAGCAGAATTAGGAGCGCAAATCGGTTCTGACGTATCGTTTTGCGTTTACGGCGGAACGGCGATTGCCACCGGGCGCGGTGAAAAAATTACCCCCATCCCTTCACCGCCTCCATGCTGGGTTGTGTTGGCAAAACCGTCCATTGGCGTTTCTACCGCGGAAGTGTATCGGAATTTAAAGGTGAAGGAAGTAGTGCATCCGGATGTCGATGCCATGGTCGAGGCAATTGGACGCCAAGATTATTTTGCCATTTGCCAATTAGTCGGGAACGTATTAGAAGAAGTAACGTTGAAAATGCATCCGGAAGTAGCGCATATTAAAGAGCAAATGAGACGGTTTGGAGCAGATGCAGTATTAATGAGCGGCAGTGGGCCGACGGTATTCGGGCTCGTCCAGCATGATTCAAGAATGCAGCGCATTTACAATGGGCTTCGCGGTTTTTGTGAACAAGTATTTGCTGTTCGTTTATTAGGCGAACGTCATTCACTTGATTAAACACGTACATTTTTGGTATATTTACTTTATAACATTCGGTTTTGGGAGGTCCGCTATGAAGTTAAGGCGCAGCGGCCGTTTAGTGGATATGACCCATTATCTTCTTGAACGGCCACATCAACTTATTCCGCTTACGTTTTTTGCGGAGCGTTATGAATCGGCCAAGTCATCGATTAGCGAAGATTTAGCCATTATTAAACAAACGTTTGAACAGCAAGGGATCGGAACGATTAAAACGTTGCCGGGGGCTGCTGGCGGCGTACAATATATTCCAAAAATGTCGGAGCAGGAAGCAGAAGAAATTGTGACATATTTATGCGAGCAGCTATCGCGTCCGGATCGGTTGTTGCCCGGTGGATACCTATACATGACCGATATTCTCGGTGACCCTCGTATTATGAACAAAATCGGCAGGCTCTACGCGTCCATTTTTGCCGATCGGCCGGTCGATGTCGTCATGACCATTGCGACAAAAGGAATTCCGCTCGCTTATGCGGTCGCCCACTTTTTGTATGTTCCGGTCGTTATTGTCCGCCATGACAATAAAGTAACGGAAGGATCGATGGTCAGCATCAACTACGTTTCCGGTTCTTCAAAGCGCATTCAAACGATGGTGCTGGCGAAGCGGAGCTTGGCGGAAGGAGCCAATGTATTAATTATCGACGATTTTATGAAAGCGGGCGGCACGGTAAACGGCATGGTAAATTTGCTAAATGAGTTTAACGCCAAACTTTCCGGTATCGGTGTTCTCGTCGAATCGGAAGAAACGAAAGAACGGCTCGTAGACGAATATATTTCGCTTGTGAGACTGTCATCGGTGGATGTCAAAGAAAAACAAATTACCGTAAAAGCAGGAAATTACACGCAGTTTATGGAATAGATAAACGAGAAAGGAGAGCAAACAGAATGAGAAAAGTAGAAACGAATAAAGCGCCGCAGGCGATCGGTCCGTATTCGCAAGGAATTATCGTCAATAACATGTTTTACAGCTCGGGGCAAATTCCGCTCACTCCCGAAGGAGAGATGGTACAAGGCGACATAAAAGCACAAACGCATCAAGTATTTCAAAACTTAAAAGCCGTTTTGGAAGCGGCTGGTGCATCGCTTGATACAGTAGTCAAAACGACGGTGTTTTTGAAAAACATGGATGATTTTGCGGCAATGAATGAAGTATATAGTCAATATTTCACAAATCATAAACCGGCGCGCTCGTGCGTGGAAGTGGCGAGACTGCCGAAAGACGCGCTTGTCGAAATTGAAGTAGTCGCGTTGATTCAATAAGTTTCCATCGCCTGCCTTTTCCCTAAAAAGTCAAGAACTAGGTATTTTTATTTATAAAAAATTTTCAAAAAAAAAGAAGGAAATAGAGAAAATACGTGGAATAAAAATAATCAAGTCTGATATAGGGAAAAGGTGGTGAGCATAATGGAAGTTACTGACGTAAGATTACGCCGCGTAAATACCGAAGGACGTATGAAAGCGATTGCCTCGATCACACTGGATAACGAATTCGTTGTCCATGATATCCGCGTCATCGATGGCAATAACGGATTGTTTGTCGCAATGCCAAGCAAGCGTACTCCAGATGGAGAATTTCGCGACATTGCACATCCGATTAACTCAGCCACGCGCGGAAAAATTCAAGAGGCAATATTAGCTGAGTATCATCGCTTAGGTAAGTTGGAAGAGGAACTTGAAGAAGCTGGTGCTTCATAAAAATACGAGAAAGGGCCTGTGCCAAATGGACAGGCTCTTTTTTTTTTGCCTTATTCTAGAAAAATCAATGATTCCTTGAAATACACTATTAATTGAGATATATTCAATTATGGATAAAAAGGTAAAATTGGAGGCCTTATATATGGTAAAACGATATGCGGTCATATTGGCGGCTGGACAGGGAACCAGGATGAAATCGAAACAATATAAAGTATTGCACCCTGTTTGCGGCAAGCCAATGGTTCAGCATGTAGTGGACCAAGTTTCGCAGCTGGGAATAGAAAAGCTTATTACCATTGTCGGTTTTGGGGCGGAACAAGTAAAACAGCAGCTTGGCGACCAAAGCGAATATGCCCTTCAGCAAGAGCAATTAGGAACGGCGCACGCAGTGATGCAAGCAGCCCCTTATTTACGGGAAAAAGATGGAGTAACGCTCGTTGTATGCGGGGATACACCGTTAATTACTGCTGAAACGATGCAAGCTTTGCTTCATCATCATCTTGCGACAAAGGCAAAAGCAACGATTTTGACAGCAGTCGCAGATAACCCTGCCGGATATGGTCGCATTGTTCGCGATTCTCATGGAAATGTTGAAAAAATTGTCGAACATAAAGATGCAAGCGAACAAGAACGCGCCATCAAAGAAATTAACACAGGGACATATTGCTTTGATAACAAGTCTTTATTTGAAGCGCTTACACATGTATCAAACAATAATGTACAAGGTGAATATTATTTAACAGATGTCATTGAAATTCTAAAATCAAATGGCAGTATCATTTCCGCGTACAAAGCTCCATCTTTTGAAGAGACGATTGGGGTAAACGACCGCGTTGCCCTCGCCGAAGCAGAAAGAATTATGCGCGAGCGGATTTGTCGCAAACATATGATGAACGGGGTAACGATTATTGATCCTGCTCATACGTATATATCGGTTGAGGCGCAAATCGGCCGTGACACCGTAATTTATCCGGGAACGGTCATTGAAGGAAAAACAGTAATCGGTGAAGATTGTACGATTGGACCAAACTCGGAAATCAAAGATTGTTTGATTGGAAATGGCACAACGATTCGTCATTCCGTTGCCCATGACAGCGAAATTGGGAACGATGTCACGATTGGACCGTTTGCTCATATTCGCCCATTGTCGAAAATCGATGATGAGGTCCGCATCGGAAATTTTGTCGAGGTGAAAAAATCGACGTTTGGCAAAGGAAGCAAAGCGTCGCATTTAAGCTATATCGGCGATGCGGAAGTCGGCGCCAACGTCAATCTTGGCTGCGGATCCATTACCGTAAACTATGATGGAAAAAATAAATATATGACAAAAATTGAAGATGGGGCGTTTATTGGCTGTAATGCCAATTTAATTGCTCCTGTGACGATTGGAAAAGGCGCTTATGTTGCGGCTGGCTCCACCATTACCGAGGATGTTCCTGGAAATGCATTATCGATTGCCCGTGCGCGGCAAGTAAATAAAGAAAACTACGTCGACCGTCTGTCGATCAAGAAAAATTCTTAGTGGAGGTCTATCAATGTCTGAGTGTTATCACAACCTAAAATTATTTGCGTTAAATTCAAACATGAAGTTGGCAGAAGAAATTGCGGAAATTATGGAAATTGAATTAGGCAAATGTTCTGTCTCCCGTTTCAGCGATGGGGAAATTCAAATTAACATTGAGGAAAGCATCCGGGGTGATGATGTTTTCGTTCTTCAATCGACAAGCGTCCCGGTCAATGAGCATTTAATGGAATTATTAATTATGATCGATGCATTAAAACGCGCCTCGGCACGAACGATTAATATTGTGATGCCGTATTACGGGTATGCCCGTCAAGACCGAAAAGCGCGCTCCCGTGAACCGATCACGGCGAAGCTGGTAGCCAATCTTTTGGAAACAGCAGGAGCTTCGCGCGTCATTACGCTTGATTTGCACGCGCCGCAAATTCAAGGATTTTTTGATATTCCAATCGACCACTTGATGGGAGTTCCGATTTTAGCTGACTATTTTAAAGGCAAAAATCTCGATGATATCGTCGTTGTTTCTCCAGACCACGGCGGTGTGACACGGGCAAGAAAACTTGCCGACCGTTTAAAAGCGCCGATTGCCATCATTGATAAGCGCCGACCAAAGCCAAATGTGGCGGAAGTCATGAATATCGTTGGACAAGTAGCAGGGAAAACTGCTATTTTAATTGATGATATTATTGATACGGCCGGAACGATTACATTGGCCGCCAACGCCTTGGTCGCAAGCGGAGCGAAAGAAGTGTACGCGTGCTGTACGCATCCGGTGCTGTCCGGTCCGGCAATTGAACGCATTCAAAATTCACAAATTAAAGAACTGGTTGTTACCAATACAATTGCGTTGCCAGAAGAAAAGAAAATTGATAAAATTGTAGAGCTGTCAGTTGCACCGCTGATTGCGGAGGCCATTACACGCGTATATGAAATGAAGTCTGTCAGCGTATTGTTTGATTAATGGAAAAACATGTTTAGACCTTCTTGTTTTAGGATAAAGTATCAATAGATTCTAATTCTAATTCAGGAAGGTGAGGAAACATGGCTATAGTACTAGAAGCAAAAGAACGCACGGACAAAAAACATTCCACACTTCGACGCATTCGTTTACAAGGAAACATTCCTGGAATATTGTATGGGAAAAATGTTGATAATAAAATGATTTTTGTCAGTGGTGCAGAACTGGAAAAAACGATTCGTGAAGGTGGACGCCATAGCTTAATGACGCTGAAAATAGGCGGAAAAGATTATTCCGTCCTGATGCGCGAGATCCAAAGAGATCCGCTGCGCGGCAATATTCTTCACGTTGATTTCCAAGCAGTAGATATGTCGACAGAAGTAGATATTGATGTTGATGTGCGCTTGATCGGCGAAGCTGCCGGAGTAAAAGACGGCGGCGTATTGCAGCAAAATCTGCATCAATTATCGATTCGCGTATTGCCGGCGAATATTCCGTCGTCGATTGATATTGACATCTCGCACCTTCAAGTAGGCGATGTGATTACGGTAGGAGATGTAAAAACAGACGGAAAATATGAAATTAATCATGAGCCTTCTGAAGTGATTGCGACCATCTTGCCTCCGCAACAAGAAGAGGAAATCCATAGCGGTGAACAGCAAGAACCTGGTCATCCTGATGCAGAAGAGGGAAGAGAAACGACTCCAGAGTCGTAAATTTAGGACGTAACCGTTTTCGGTTACGTCTTTTGTAGTATCATCGTAAAGAGAGGAGACCGAGTATTGAAGTTATTTGTCGGCCTTGGGAATCCAGGAAAAGAATACGAACAAACGAGGCATAACGTTGGCTTTATGGTCATGGATGAACTGGCAAAACGATGGAATATTTCTTTTCAAACAACCAAGTTTCGCGGCATGATGGCATCTGCCATTATTTCTGGAGAAAAAGTAGCATTATGCAAACCGTTGACATATATGAATTTATCAGGGGAATGTGTTCGACCGTTAATGGATTACTATGGTATTGATGTCGATGATGTCATTGTCGTATACGATGACCTTGACCTTCCACCTGGAAAAATTCGCTTGCGCATGAAAGGAAGCGCCGGCGGACATAATGGCATTAAATCACTGATTTATCATTTAGGCACCCAAGAATTTAAACGGATTCGCATCGGTATTGGGCGCCCGGCAAACGGGCAAAAGGTAACCGATTATGTGTTAGGCCGTTTTGCGAAAGAAGAAAGTGACGCGGTAATGGAAGCGATTTTACGTTCGGCTGATGCGTGTGAAAAAGCGGTGACGACGCCGTTTCTGCAAGTGATGAATGAATTTAACAAATGAATATTTTCCTCCTAATCGGTGCAAAATGAAAGTATGGAATACGCCCTTTAGGAGGTTTGTTGGCAATGGCATTGCATTATTATTGTCGGCATTGTGGAACGAAAGTAGGGACGATTGATCAAGTTTCCATATATAGTGAACAATTAGGGTTTCATCATTTGACAGAGGAAGAACGTTTAGAGATGATTTCGTATCAGCCGAACGGTGATATTCATGTAAAAACAATTTGCGAAGATTGCCAAGAGGCATTGACAAGAAATCCAGAGTTACATCAGTATGAGAAGTTTATCCATTAACGGGGCTTTGGGCAACCAAAGCATTTTTGTATTTTTTTTCTTATAAATATATCCATATACGGTTATATATGGAATAAAACGATCGGTTTGTATACAAATATAACAACAGAGAAATACAATGATATTGAGAGGAGGGAGAATAGGGGTGCTTTCGTTGCATCGCTATTTAGCTGAAAATCAAGATGTTCGTTCCATTATCGAAGGCGTAAAAGTGGGATTGAAAGAACAGCTCGTTGCCGGGTTATCCGGGTCGGCCCGGTCTGTTTTTGTTTCGACATTATACAAGGAAACGAATAGACCGATTCTACTCGTTACCCATAATTTGTTTCACGCGCAAAAAATGTATGACGACCTTGTTCAATTGCTCGGAACCGAAGAGGTGTTTTTATATCCGGTCAATGAGGTTATTGCCGCTGAAATGGCGATCGCCAGTCCGGAGTTAAGGGCGCAGCGTTTAGAAGTGATGAATTATTGGGCGAAACGGCAACAAGGCATCGTTATTTGTCCAGTTGCTGGATTGCGTCGGTTGCTTCCTCCTGCATCGTTATGGAGGGATCATCTATTCACATTCACGGTTGGCCAAGATATCGATATTGACCATTATAAACAACAGTTCGTACAAATGGGATATAAACGTGTAGCGACGGTATCGGCCCCTGGGGAATTTAGCATTCGCGGCGGCATTATTGATATTTATCCGTTAACTACTGAATTTCCGTATCGGATTGAGCTGTTTGATACGGAAATTGAATCGATACGTACATTCACCGCGGATGATCAGCGTTCCCGTGATGAAGTACAACAAGTAACCATCGGACCTGCTGATGAAATGATTGTTTATGGAGAGGCGCTAGAGCGGGGAATCGAACGAATCGAAGCAGGGTTAGCGGAAAGTCTCAACAAATTAAAAGATGAGAAGGCCAAACAATTATTGCTAGAACATATATCAGGAGAACTTGAGCAATTAAAACAAGGACAAGAAATTGAACAACAATATAAATATATGGCGCTCTTCTACAAAGAGCCTGCTAGTTTGCTAGACTATCTTCCGGAAAATGGCATATTGCTGATGGATGAGATGAGCAGATTACAAGAGGCGGCTGAAAGCTTAGATAAAGAAGAGGCAGAATGGTACACCAGCTTGCTTGGTAATGGAAAAATAATCCATGATGTGCCAATTTCTCACTCATTTTCGGAATTGTTGCAAAAACATCGCAAACAGCGGATTTATTTGTCCTTATTTTTACGGCATGTCCCGCATACCCATCCAGAAAATATTGTCAATATTTCCTGCAAACAAATGCAGAATTTCCACGGGCAAATGTCGTTGCTGAAATCCGAGCTAGAAAGATGGAAAAAAGCCAACTATGCGGTAGTTTTTTTGGCGCCGAACGCAGAGCGGATGAAAAAGCTGCAATCCGTTTTGGAAGACTATGAAATCGATGTTGCCCCGTTAAGCAAGGACGCGATGCTGATGCACGGCAAATATCAGATGATCGAAGGCGACTTAAATACAGGGTTTGAGCTGCCGATGCAAAAGCTTGCTGTGATTACGGAAGAAGAATTGTTTAAAAAACGGGCAAAAAGACTGATTCGCCGTCCAAAATTATCGAATGCGGAGCGGATTAAAAGTTACTCGGAACTGCAAGTTGGCGATTACGTTGTCCATGTCAACCACGGTATCGGTAAATATTTAGGAATCGAAACATTAGAGATTAACGGTGTGCATAAAGATTATATCCATATTCAATACCAAGGCAGCGATACGTTATATGTGCCGGTCGATCAAATTGATCAAGTGCAAAAATACGTAGGCTCTGAAGGGAAAGAGCCGAAGATTTACAAATTAGGCGGCTCCGAATGGAAAAAGGTGAAAAAGAAAGTCGAGTCGTCCGTCCAAGATATCGCTGAAGATTTAATTAAGCTGTACGCTGAACGGGAAGCAAGCAAAGGATACGCGTTTTCCCCGGATACAGAAATGCAGCGGGAATTTGAAGCGGCGTTTCCGTACCAGGAAACGGAAGATCAGCTTCGTTCGATTGAAGAAATCAAGCGCGATATGGAAAGCGACAAGCCGATGGATCGCCTTCTTTGCGGCGACGTTGGCTACGGAAAGACGGAAGTAGCGCTGCGGGCCGCGTTTAAAGCGATTATGGACGGCAAACAAGTCGCATTTCTCGTACCGACGACAATTTTAGCACAGCAGCATTACGAAACGGTGCGCGAGCGATTTCAAGGGTTCCCAATTAACGTCGGACTGTTAAACCGCTTTCGCACTAGAAAACAGCAAGCGGAAACGATTAAAGGGCTAAAAGAAGGAACCATTGATATGGTCATTGGCACACACCGCCTATTATCCAAAGATGTTCAGTTTAAAGATTTAGGGCTTCTCATTATTGACGAAGAGCAGCGATTTGGCGTTACCCATAAAGAAAAAATCAAGCAGATGAAGGCTAATATTGATGTGCTGACATTAACGGCAACGCCGATCCCAAGAACTTTGCATATGTCGATGATCGGAGTGCGCGACCTGTCGATTATTGAAACGCCGCCGGAAAATCGCTTTCCGGTGCAAACGTATGTGATGGAATATACCCCTGAACTCGTAAAGGAAGCGATTGAACGGGAGCTGGCTAGAGACGGACAAGTGTTTTTCTTGTACAACCATATTGAAGATATTGATAGGAAGGCGGAAGAAATTTCACAGCTTGTGCCGGAAGCGCGTGTAACCTATGTGCACGGGCGCATGTCAGAAAACGAGTTGGAATCCACGATGTTGGCGTTTTTAGAAGGACAGTACGATGTACTGGTGACGACGACGATTATTGAAACAGGCGTGGACATTCCAAACGTCAATACGTTGATTGTCTACGACGCTGATCGCATGGGGCTGTCGCAATTGTATCAGCTGCGCGGGCGTGTCGGTCGCTCCAACCGCGTTGCGTACGCATATTTCACATACCGAAAAGATAAAGTGCTCAATGAAGCGGCAGAGAAGCGGCTTCAGGCAATTAAAGAATTTACCGAACTTGGATCAGGGTTTAAAATTGCAATGCGCGACTTATCGATTCGCGGTGCTGGCAATATATTAGGGGCGGAACAACACGGATTTATCGATTCGGTTGGATTTGATTTATATTCGCAAATGCTCAAAGAAGCCATCGAGAAACGAAAAGGCATCAAACGGGAAGAAGAAAAACAGGAAGTGACGATCGACTTGGAAATCGACGCGTACATTCCAGATACGTATATTTCCGATGGGTTGCAAAAAATCGATATGTACAAGCGGTTTAAAGCGGTGGAAACGATGGAAGACGTGGAAGCGCTGCGTGAGGAAATGGTGGACCGCTTCGGCGATTATCCAGATGAAGTCGCTTACTTGTTCCAAGTAGCGGAAGTGAAAGTGTTCGCTAAACAAATCGGTGTCGAATCCATTAAGCAGCAAAAGCAGCAAGTAGAAATTTTATTTGCTGAACATGCATCAAAAAATGTCGAAATACAGCGCCTATCCAAAATTGGCGGGCAATACGGACGCTTGTTTGGCTTTGGTATGGAAGGGGCTAAATTAAAAATTGTGTTATATATTAAAGATTTCAAGCCGCAAGAGTGGCTGATGATTTTATACGAAACGTTAAAGGAGCTTTCCTGTGTCAAAGATGAAAAATCGATTATTGCTTAAATCAAACAATGTTTATGTTTAAAAAAGCTCGGCGATAATGTAGGATGGGTAATTTTATCTAAAATTCAAAAAATCACTTTCATCGCGTATATAACTTGGATTATGAAGGATACTAATCACAGCAATGGTGAATTCCCCATAACAAGGATTCATCGGAGTATTCTTCAAATCCTAGATGAAAGTGAGGGTATCTGCAGATGAAAGCAACGGGTATAGTTCGTCGAATTGATGATTTAGGAAGGGTTGTCATACCGAAAGAAATTCGAAGAACCTTGCGCATTCGTGAAGGAGATCCACTCGAAATATTTGTTGACCGCGATGGTGAAGTCATTTTAAAAAAATACTCGCCGATTAGTGAATTAGGCGATTTTGCGAAAGAATATGCCGAAGCGCTATTTGACAGTTTAGGACAGCCAGTATTGATTTGTGACCGCGATGTTTTCATCGCTGTTGCGGGTGTGTCGAAAAAAGAATATTTAAATAAAAATGTCAGCTCATTAGTGGAAAAGGTGATGGAAGAGCGCAATTCCGTACTTCATACGGAAGAGGGAGAAGCCGAGCTCGTCGATGGAGTTACAGAAAAGTTAAAGTCGTATACGATTGGCCCGATTGTGGCCAACGGCGATCCGATCGGAGCTGTCATCATTTTATCCAAAGAAAAAGAGCTTGGCGAAGTGGAACATAAAGCAGTGGAAACAGCCGCCAGTTTTTTGGCACGGCAAATGGAACAGTAACAGCTGTAGCAACAAAGGATCGACAAGAAAAGGTAGCGTGCTATGCTACCTTTTTCTTTTGCGCTATAATAGCAATCGTTACTGGATTTTTATGAAGCTATGCGCGCGGAAGGAGAAACACAATGAAACTGCAAGAAGGGAGCATATGGAGAGGGACGGTCGTTTTAACGATCGCTGCCTTTGTAACAAAACTATTGAGCGCTGTTTATCGCGTCCCGTATCAAAATATCGTCGGAGACGTCGGTTTTTATATTTACCAGCAAGTGTATCCGATTTACGGCATTGCTATGTCGCTTTCATTGTATGGATATCCGGTTGTCATTTCCAAACTGATCGCAGAGCGGATAGCAGAGCGCGACCAAAACGGAATTACCTCCGTTTTGCAAATTTCGTTTTTGTTTTTATGTATGCTCGGCCTGCTTATTTTTACCAGCCTTTATATAGGGGCAAAACAGCTTGCGATATGGATGGGCGACGGCCAGCTCGCCCCGCTCATTCGCCTTCTTTCTTTTTCGTTCCTGCTATTTCCATTTATTGCATTGATGCGCGGCTATTTTCAAGGGCATAACCATATGATGCCGACTGCGGTTTCCCAAGTTGGCGAACAGCTTGTCCGTGTGTCTGCCATCCTTTTTTTGTCGTATTCGTTGATAACAAGCGGATATGACGTCTATGCAGGTGGAACGGCGGCGATGACCGGCACATTGGCGGGAATGGTGACTGCACTTCTTTTATTGACAGCGTTTTGGATAAGAAGGGAAAATAGAGGAAGAATACATATCAAAATAAAGAGTGCGGAAGCAAGGAGCATTATATCGTATTTATTTGTCAAAGGAGTTATTATTTGCGTTACCAATATGGTGTTGACGCTTATTCCATTAGTAGACTCGTTTTTATTATTGTCTTTGCTTGGCGAACGAGGCGGAGAGGGCATGGAACACGCCAAACTGTTAAAAGGAATATACGACCGCGGCCAGCCTCTTATTCAGCTCGGCACGGTAGTAGCGACTTCTTTCTCGCTAGCGCTTGTTCCGCTTATTTCCGGTGCGAAAAAACATCGCAGCGATCAATTTCTTTGTGAAAAAACCGATTTGTCGCTGCGCGTCGCATTGGTAATCGGATTAGGCGCTTCTTTAGGATTGATTTGTCTCATTCGCCCAATTAATATCATGCTGTTTGAAAACGATCTCGGTTCGTTTTCTCTGGCAATTTTAACAGCTTCTGTTTTCTTTACGACATTAGCGCTTACGATTTCGGCGCTATTGCAAGGAATGGGATATGAATGGATTGCCGTAGCGGGTGTATTTGTAGCGGTGGCAACGAAAAGCGTTTTGAATTATCTTTTGGTTCCTGCGCTTGGGATGATTGGCGCCGCCATTGCGACAACGGGGTCTTATGCGGCAATGGCTTGCTTTTTATACATCGCATTGCGAAAAAAACTGCCTTTTTACGCCCCCCAAAAAAACTATATATATTCCGTTGTGAAAGCGGCCGCAGCGATGGCAGTTGTATTGCGACTGTATGCATTGCTCGTCGAAACGTGGGATGACAGCCGTCTGTTCGCCGTCGGCGAAGCGCTAGGCGGCGTTTTGCTTGGGGCTGTTACGTATCTTGCCATAGTGATCAAAGAACATGTATTTTCTGAACAAGAATTATCTCTTCTTCCGTTGGGAAACAAACTGCGTTTATTATTAGGAAATAGGTGATGAGAGATGAATACGATTTATATTTTTGGATTAGGCGCTGGGGATATCGAACAGTTGCCGTTAGGGGTATACCGCAAGTTAAAAGCCGCTTCTCCGCTTTTTTTGCGGACAAAGGAGCATCCTGTTGTCAAGGAATTGCAGGAAGAGGGAATCACGTTTACCTCCTTTGACTTTATTTACGAAAAACATGAACAATTTACAGAGGTGTATCAGGAAATTGCAGCAGTTTTATTGGAACAAGCGAAAAAAGGCGACATCTTTTATGCTGTTCCTGGCCATCCGCTGGTAGCGGAAAAAACGGTGCAGCTTTTATTAGAAGCCGAACGCCGCAATGAATGCCGCGTTGTCATTGAGGGCGGGCAAAGCTTTCTCGATGCGCTGTTTACCACATTAAAAATCGATCCCATTGAAGGATTTCAGCTGATGGATGCTACCTCATTTCAAGGGGACGAATGGCCATTAACAAAGCATACGATTTTTTGTCAAGTATATGATTCGTTTATCGCATCGGACGTGAAATTGACGTTAATGGAACAGCTTCCCGACGATTATCCCGTCTATATCGTAACGGCAGCGGGAAGCAAAGAGGAGAGGGTAACGAAAGTTCCACTATATGAGCTGGACCGTGTGGCGACATTGAACAATTTAACGAGCGTATATGTTCCTCCTGTCCGTGACGAGAAACTGCTTTATCACCGTTTTGAAACATTGCGGCGCGTCATCGCGACATTAAGAGGACCGAACGGCTGCCCGTGGGACCGTAAACAAACCCATGCCTCGCTAAAACGATATTTGCTCGAAGAAACATATGAACTGTTTGAGGCGATCGATGATCATGACGATGATCATATGATCGAAGAGCTTGGCGATGTGCTGCTGCAGGTGATGCTCCATGCGCAAATCGGCGAAGATGAAGGGATGTTTTCCATTGATGATGTCATCCGCGGAATTACGGAGAAGATGATTCGCCGCCATCCGCACGTATTCGGCAACGTTACGGTGGAAAGCGCCGAACAGGTCGTGGAAAATTGGCAGCGCATTAAAGAAAAGGAAAAAGAAACGAATGATGAGCCCGTTTCGCTGCTTGCAGATGTTCCAAAGAGTCTGCCGGGTACGTTAAAAGCGTATGAGTTGCAGAAAAAAGCGGCAAAAGTAGGGTTTGATTGGGATGATGTCGAGCCGATGTGGGAGAAAGTTGCCGAAGAAATAGCTGAATTTCAGCAAGAGGCGGCAAAACTACATGATCGTTCCCGGCTTATCAGCGAGTTTGGCGATATTTTATTTGCGCTCATTAATGTCGCCCGCTACTACGACATTAATCCAGAGGAAGCGCTGCATATAGTCAACCAAAAGTTTTATCGGCGGTTTTCTTATATAGAGGAGCAGGCGAGAAAAAGCGGCAGGGCGATCACATCATTTCCCCTTGCCGAACTGGACCGCTTTTGGGAAGAAGCAAAAGAAAAAGGATTGTAAAAGGGAGAGATAAGGTATGCGTTTAGATAAATTTTTAAAAGTTTCCCGTCTCATTAAACGCCGTACGCTGGCAAAAGAAGTAGCCGATCAAGGGCGGATTACGATTAACGGCGCCGTGGCGAAGGCGAGTTCGACGGTAAAAATAGGGGATGAATTGACGATTCAATTTGGGCAAAAACGGCTGACAGTAAGGGTGATTGATTTAAAAGAAACAACCAAAAAAGACGAGGCGGCCCATTTATATGAAGTAATCCGCGAAGAACGAATTGCTCCGAAAATAGAGGATGATGAAGAAATCTAATTTATGCATATAGGCTTGTTCTAAAATGGCTCCCGCATTCATACATATGGTACCAACATTAGGTTAGGAAAGAATGTTTCTGTCTTAGACTTGATTTTAATAGGAATGCGGGGGATGAAAATGAGCCAACATTATGATTTTGGTGGAAATACAAATAAAGGTCCTGTCCAAGAACACGATGTGATTATGCGGGGAAGACGTCTCCTTGATATCACCGGGGTCAAACAGGTGGAAAGCTTTGATAATGAGGAATTTTTGCTAGAAACGGTAATGGGATTTTTATCGATCCGCGGGCAAAATTTGCAAATGAAAAATTTAGATGTCGATAAAGGGGTCGTTTCGATTAAAGGAAGAATCTTCGATCTCGTTTATTTAGACGACCATCAGGAGAAGGCTAAAGGATTCTTTAGCAAGTTGTTCAAATGAGCTTAACAACACAGTTGGCGACCATGCTCGCGATGATTGGAATGGGAGGCTGGCTTGGCGCCGCATTGGATACGTATAATCGCTTTTTGCAGCGACAGGATCGCGCCCATTGGATTGTGTTTATCAATGACATTTTATTTTGGATCGTTCAAGGTTTAATCATTTTCTATGTGTTACTGCTCGTCAATCAAGGCGAGCTGCGCTTTTATATTTTCTTGGCGATTTTATGCGGTTATGCCGCTTATCAAAGTTTGTTTCGCACGATCTATTTAAAAGTGCTAGAATGGCTGATTTGGTTTGCAACAAGACTGTACCAATTTTTCATCCAGCTGTGCCGTTATCTCCTCATTCGCCCGGTTCAGTTCTTCTTTCAAATGTTATTGGTTCTCATACTGTTTATATGGAAAGCGCTTCTTTCTTTGCTTCGCCTATTTCTGCGTATGTTGTATCAATGTACAAAGCTGTTGTTTGCTCCGTTTCGCTGGACGGGCTTGATCATTTGGAAGATCACTCCGCCAAGTTGGAAAAGGATAAGCACAAAAATTTTTGCCTATCTAACAGGAATTATTCGCCAGGTGAAGAATATGAAAGATAGGATTAGAACGTGGATATCAAAATGGCAAAAATAAAAGCAGAGGTGCAGAAATAATGAGTGTACCGCACAAAACGAATGTAACAAAATTAAAATCTTCATACATATCAGCGCAGGAGGAGAAAAAGCAGAAAGCGTCAAGAAGACGGCGGATTGCCGTCGTCCGCTTTACTTTTTTGGGGATTGTACTGGCGCTAGTTTCTTCGGCATTTGTTTATACGATGCAATCTCAAGCAAAGGATATTGAAGCAAAACAAGCCAGCAAAAAGCAGCTTGAACAAAAGTTAGACAAGCTGGAAAAACAGCAGAAACAGCTGAAGGAGGAAATTAAAAAGCTGCACGACGATGAATATATCGCGGAGCTGGCGCGCAAAAAATACTATTTATCCAAAGATGGGGAGATTATTTTCGTCACCCCAGAAAAGTAATTTTTGCAAAAGTATTAACTTAAGTCTTGGGATGGAGTGAAACACGGTTTTGAGCCGAGCCGACAGGGCGCTAAACACCAGTGGGGTGTTTGTCGATGAAAGTTTGGCGGAACAAGAGTGAGTGCCTGCACGCAGGTGCAGGAAAACTCTTTAGTACGTCAGAGCCCACCGACTTTAGTCGTGTGAAGGTTCAGCTTGCGTCTTCCGGTGAAATACGGGCGCCCGCCTTATTGACACTTGTTTTTTGCATTCGTTATAATGAAAGAAAATAATTTTTAAAGTTTTTTAAGGAGGAGCACTTTTTTTATGTCAATTGAAGTAGGCAGCAAGTTACAGGGCAAAGTAACAGGAATTACGAAATTCGGGGCGTTTGTGGAGCTGCCAGAAGGAGTCACTGGACTGGTTCATATTAGTGAGGTGGCGGATAATTACGTAAAAGACATTAACGATCATCTGAAGGTTGGAGATATCGTTTATGTCAAAGTCATTAATGTAGAGAAAGATGGGAAAATCGGCTTGTCCATTAAAAAAGCAAAAGACACGCCGTCTTCACAGCGTCCGCGACATAAAACGAACGACCGAGCCGCTGCAGAAAGCTTCGAACAAAAAATCAGTCGTTTCTTGAAAGAAAGCGAAGACCGTCTGGCGTCACTGAGACGTCATATGGAGTCGAAGCGGGGAGGTCGTGGAGCAAGACGTGGGTAACTTGCTGCTGAATGTATAACAGGTTAAGATCATGGAATAACGGATAAAAAGCATCCATTTCTTTGATGGATGCTTTTCTTGTTTCGGCTTTTCGGCGAGGGGCGTCCTATTTCATTTACCAAGGCACATGATGGAAGAAGGTGTGCGACTATATCAGTTTAACTTGAAGATTCGACTTCCGATGGATAGGAATATCATTGCACCGTTTTTCGACAGTCTACGGCAAGTCAGTGGCTTGCCTTCGTCACGCTAGCGCGTGACAGAAGAAAAACATCGCAATCCTTGGATACAAAGCGCAAAATATGAAACACCCATTTACATTTATATCGTCTTCTCTATTTTCGCTACGCCGATGGAAGATTTCACTAATCAAATTTAGATCGGGAACCTATTGACAATAATATATTAGATCCATTATTATATTAGATGTTGTTGCGTGGCGGCGTAGCTCAGCTGGCTAGAGCGTACGGTTCATACCCGTGAGGTCGGGGGTTCGATTCCCTCCGCCGCTACCATATGAGGCCCGTTGGTCAAGTGGTTAAGACACCGCCCTTTCACGGCGGTAACACGGGTTCGAATCCCGTACGGGTCACTATGAAAACGAGGATGTTTCTCGATCGAGGAACATCCTCGTTTTTTCTTTTTTTGTGTTTTTGAAGAACCAATTTGTGAATTTATGACGTGTTAGCAAGAAATGCGTCGAACGTTTTTTTTTCTTGCTTTTCTTTTTTTGACAAATTTTTGATTATTACAAATATATAATAGGGTCAAGAGAAAAGCAAAGGAGAGGATCGGAATGGAAAGAGTGGAAAGAAGGTTGATGAATCGAATTTCGGAAGTGTCTATTAACGAAACACAAGCAGTGTTGTCGCGCTGGGTTCGCCATGTGAAATTGCGGCTGGGACACTTATTTATTCATAAGGGGTTTCTTCTTATTATTATCGGCTTTTTACTTGGACGAGCTCTTATTCTGTCTAAATTAACTCCGTTTGCTTTGCCGTTTTTCGCCGCTGTTTATATGTTGCGCCGCGACAAGGCTGCATTAGCGTTTATTGCATTGCTGGCAGGTTCTCTTACTTTATCGTTTGAAACAACGTTGTTTGTATTTGTCGGAGTGTTCGGTTTTCTCATTATCCATGCATGGATTCGAAAATTTTTTAGTGAGTCGTTAAAATTGGTGCCTTTTGTTGTTTTTTGTCTATCCTTTTCTACAAAATTAGCGATTTCGTATTATTGGTTAGGAAACCAAACGTTATACGAGGCCGTCATGGCATTGGTGGAAGCTGGTTTAGGGCTGGTGTTAACGCTTATTTTTATCCAAAGCATTCCGCTGCTAACGGTGCGTAAATATAAACATGCATTAAGAGCGGAAGAAATTATTTCGTTAATCATTTTACTGGCATCCATGCTAACGGGAATGATCGGCTGGACGGTTTACGGACTTTCGCTCGAGCATGTGATGTCGCGCTATCTTGTGTTGCTATTTGCGTTTGTGGCAGGAGCGACGATTGGTTCTACCGTGGGAGTCGTGACGGGGTTGATTTTAAGTTTAGCGAATGTGGGTAATTTATATGAAATGAGTTTGCTGGCATTTGCCGGACTTTTAGGAGGGTTGCTAAAAGAAGGAAAGAAAGCTGGCGTGTCTTTCGGATTGCTGATTGCCACATTGTTAATTGGACTGTACGGGAACGGCAAAACGGAGATTGTGCCGACGATTATGGAATCATGTTTTGCCGTGATTCTCTTTACTTTGACATCCCGCTCCATAACGGAAAAAATCGCAAAACATATCCCCGGTACAGTGGAATATACGAATGAACAACAGCAATATGTCCGAAAAATCCGTGATGTGACGGCACAGCGAGTTTCTCAATTTTCAAATGTATTCCAGGCGCTGGCCAACAGCTTTTCCACAGGAGGTTTGTCTGCTTCTGACGATTATAGCGAACGGGAGATTGACTACTTTTTGAGCGATATTACCGAAAAAACGTGCCAAACTTGTTTTAAGAAAGAGCAGTGCTGGTCGTACAACTTTGATACAACATATGAATATATGAAACAAATTATGCTAGAAGCAGATGCGAAAACGCTGCCACACAATCACCAACTATTGCGGGAATGGGACCGCCACTGCGTCAAAGCGGACAAAGTAGTGGATCTCATTGAAAAAGACGTGATGGTGTATCAGGCGAATCGCAAACTGCGGAGACAAATCAACGAAAGCAGAAAATTGGTCGCCGAACAGCTGTTAGGAGTTTCACAAGTGATGGAGGATTTTGCTAAGGAAATTCAGAAGGAACGCGAAAACCATTATTTGCAGGAAGAACAAATTTTCCATGCTTTGCAGGAATTCGGAATCGAAATCGGCCATGTCGATATTTATAGCCTTGAAAAAGGAAACATTGATATTGAAATGAGCATTCCGTATTGCGAAGGCCGCGGTGAATGTGAAAAGTTAATTGCGCCGATGCTGTCGGATATTTTAGGAGAAACAATCGTTGTCAAACGGGAAGAATGCGCTGCATATCCGAACGGCTACTGCCGGGTGGCCTTTGGCTCGACGAAAGCGTTTGTCGTCGAGACAGGCGTCGCGTTTGCGGCAAAAGGCGGCGGACTGGTGTCAGGCGACAGCTATTCCATGATTGAGCTTGGCACAGGAAAGTATGCGATTGCCATCAGCGACGGCATGGGAAATGGAGAGAGGGCCCATAACGAAAGCAACGAGACGCTGCGCCTTTTGCAAAAAATTTTACAAACGGGGATTGATGAATCGATTGCCATTAAGTCGATTAATTCCATCTTATCCTTGCGGACGACCGAAGACATGTATTCGACGCTCGACTTAGCGATTATCGACTTGCAAAACGCTGTGACAAAGTTTTTAAAAATTGGTTCCACCCCGAGTTTTGTCAAACGAGGCGATAAAGTCATGAAAATTGAAGCAAGCAATTTGCCAATCGGTATTATTAAGGAAGTAGAATTTGAAATTGTCAGCGAACAATTAAAAGCCGGCGATTTATTGATTATGATGAGCGACGGGGTATTTGAAGGACCGGTGCACGTGGAAAATCAAGACCTATGGATGAAACGGAAAATTAAAGAATTAAAAACGAACGATCCTCAGGAAGTGGCGGATTTAATCATGGAAGAAGTGATTCGTAGCCGGGCGGGAAGGATTGACGATGATATGACGGTAGTCGTCGCGAAAATTAAACATAACACGCCGAAATGGGCCACGATTCCGGCTTATATGTATACAAAAAAAGCGCAGTAATAGTATAAAAACCCTATCCTCCGGCGATGATGGTAATACATCAGAGCTGAGGAGGGAAAGAAAAAGTGCGTAAAGGGACGTTACGGCAAATTTTGCTCATTACTGATGGTTGTTCCAATCATGGAGAAAATCCAGTTGCGATGGCTGCACTAGCGAAAGAACAGGGAATTACCGTGAACGTGATCGGTGTGCTTGATCAAGATACGATTGATGAGAGTGGATTGCGCGAAATTGAAGAGATTGCTTTATCCGGTGGCGGGATTAGCCAAGTCGTTTATGCAAAGCAGTTGTCACAGACGGTGCAAATGGTAACGCGAAAAGCGATGACGCAAACCCTTCAAGGCGTCGTAAATAAAGAATTGAAGCAAATATTAGGTTCCGATGTGTCGCTTGAAGATTTGCCACCAGAAAAACGCGGCCAAGTGATGGAAGTAGTCGATGAACTTGGCGAGACAGTGAAATTAGAAGTTTTAATATTGATAGATACAAGCGGAAGTATGAAAACAAAACTGCCAACGGTGAAAGAAGCGCTGCTTGATTTATCGCTTAGTCTGAACGCACGGATGGGAGATAATCGCTTTGCTGTATTTGTATTTCCAGGAAAACGGGGGATGTGGAGAAAATTGTTGACTGGACGCCGCGAATTGAAGAGCTGTCGACGGTATTTCCAAAATTAACATCGGGAGGATTGACGCCAACAGGGCCGGCCTTGCGTGAAGCATTAGCGTATTTCGGCAGAAAAAGATCATTAAGGAGCTGGATTGGCGATGATGAGTCATACTTTGAGGAATCATCTATGTAATCTTCCGCAGGGAACGGTCATTACGGGAAAATGGCATCGCCATTCGTACAAGCTCCTGAAACAGCTTGGCAGCGGGGCAAACGGAGTTGTTTATTTGGCGGAAAGCAGGAAAGGGCTTGTTGCTGTAAAGCTTAGCGATGACCACGCGTCGGTCACATCGGAAGTCAATATATTGCGCCGGTTTTCCAAGGTCCAGGGAGTCGCCCTTGGACCTTCTTTACTAGATGTCGATGATTGGATGAATCCTTTTTTACATAAAACGGTCCCGTTTTATGTGATGGAATATATCAAAGGAGAAAGTTTTCCTGCTTTTATTCGCAAACACGGGAAAGAGTGGGTTATTATTCTTTTGTTGCAGCTTTTATCTGCCCTTGATCAGCTTCATCAGGAAGGATGGGTATTTGGCGATTTGAAACCGGAAAATTTGCTTGTTGCCGGTCCGCCTCCTACGATCCGGCTTCTCGATGTAGGCGGCACGACATTACAAGGGAGGGCGATTAAGGAATTCACGGAGCTTTACGATCGCGGTTACTGGGGATTAGGTTCGCGCAGGGCAGAGCCATCATATGATTTATTTGCAGCAACAATGATCATGATCACCGCTTGCTGCCCGATGAAATTGGAGAGAAAAGGGGATGGACGAAGCCAACTGCTGTCGATCATTCGGAAAGATACAATGTTACGAAAATATGAGGGGGTATTGTTGAAGGCGATCGATGGAAAGTATAAGCGTGCATCTGAGATGAGACAGGACATTTTAGCAGCTTTTCATCGTTCATCCCGTTCCCGTTATCATCCGCAGCCGGCTCGGCAAATGAAGCCGATGTCGCGCCGGAGTAAAAAGAAAAAGCACCGCAAAGCCAAAGGAGTGGTAGAAACGGTATTGATCGCTGCGGTTCTTTTATGCGTGTACGCCATCTATGTGTATCATCAAGTGCTCCATTAATAAAATTTTTTTATCGCTAGCACGGCTATTTCTTGATAAAATAATGGGCGAGATTTTTGAGAAAATACTGCAATAATGGTACGATGAGAATGAAAGACTACGTTTGGACAAAGAGGTTTTTTCGAAATGATCGCGGAAGTGTACGAGTTTATCGAAAAGCATGCACTGCTTACCCGGAATGCAACAGTGATTGTTGGAGTATCAGGCGGCCCGGATTCGCTGGCGCTATTGCATTTTTTTTGGTCGATGCAAAAGAAATGGAATATCACATTGATCGCTGCCCATGTAGATCATATGTTTCGCGGCAAACAGTCTGAAGAAGATATGCATTTCGTGAAACATTTTTGCGCGACACGCGGTATTATATGTGAGGCGAAGCAAATCGATGTTCCGGCGTTCCAGCGCCGGTCGAAACTAGGAGCCCAAGAGGCAGCGCGTCAATGCCGCTATCAATTTTTTGCGGAAGTAATGAAAAAATATCAAGCGCAATATTTAGCTTTAGGCCATCATGGCGATGATCAGGTCGAAACGATTTTAATGCGGCTCGTGCGCGGAAGCACGAGCAAAGGCTATGCCGGCATTCCTGCAAAGCGCCCGTTTTGTGGCGGATACATTATCCGTCCGTTTCTGGCGGTAAGCCGTACGGATATTGAAGCGTACTGCCGGCAGCACCAAATCACGACGCGCCATGACGCTAGCAATGATAAAGAAGATTATACGCGAAATCGATTTCGCCATCACATTATTCCATTGTTAAAAAAAGAAAATCCGCGCCTTCATGAACGGTTTCAACTGTATAGCGAAATGGTAATGGAAGATGAGGAGTTTTTAGAGGAATTAGCGAGGGATGCGCTGAATAAAGTAATGGAAAAACAACGCGATGCGGTGATGTTAAAAATTAAGCCGTTTCTTGCGTTGGCAAAGCCTTTGCAGAGAAGAGGACTTCAGTTGTTGCTTGGCGATCTTTATCAAGGCGTCCCTTCTTCCCTCTCTTCAGTACATATCCATAGTATATTGACGCTTTTGCGTTGCCGCCGTCCTTCGGGGAGGTTAGACTTGCCAAATGGCTTAAAGGTTATTCGCTCTTATGATTGCTGCCTGTTTACTTTTCAGGAAGAAAAAAAAGATGCAGGCTATATATTCGAATTACATATTCCGGCTGTATTGCCCCTCCCAAATCATCATGTAATCGTTAGCGAATTTTGGGAACACTATCCGAATGAGCAGAAAGGAAATGATATGTTTATTATCGATCCAGAGGCAGTTTGCCTCCCGCTGCGGGTACGGACGCGCCGCGCGGGTGACCGGATGACGTTGAAAGGGATGACAGGAACAAAAAAAGTAAAAGAAATTTTCATTGAAGCGAAAATTCCGTTGCATGAAAGAGAACGCTGGCCGATTGTCGAGGATGGACAAGGAAATATTATATGGATTCCGAAGCTAAAAAAATCGGCTTTTGAAGCAACCGATGTTACCAAAACACACTATATTGTATTACACTATAAAGAGCAGATGAACAGCTAGGAGGAAAAGAAACATGGGGATGAAAGACGATATTCAAAAAATACTGATTACCGAAGAGCAAATTCAAGAAAAAGTAAAGGAGTTAGGCAAAATTTTGACGGAAGAGTATGATGGGCGGTTTCCGTTGGCGGTCGGCGTACTAAAAGGAGCCATGCCGTTTATGGCTGATTTGCTAAAGCATATTGATACATATTTAGAAATGGATTTTATGGATGTGTCTAGTTACGGGAATGCGACTGTATCGTCCGGTGAAGTGAAAATTTTAAAGGATTTAAATACATCGGTGGAAGGAAGGGACATTTTAATTATTGAGGATATTATCGACAGTGGCTTGACGTTAAGTTATTTAGTCGACCTGTTCCGTTACCGCAAGGCAAACTCGATTAAAATTGTGACGCTGCTAGACAAACCTTCCGGACGAAAAGCGGACATTCAAGCGGATTACGCTGGGTTTATTGTTCCAGATGAATTTGTTGTCGGCTACGGTTTGGATTATTGCGAAAAATACCGCAACCTTCCTTTTATCGGGGTGTTGAAGCCGGAAGTGTATAATAAATAAAATTGCTTTTTTCGGCTGCTAGCGAATCGTTTGTATTTATACAAATTTCTATGATAGTATTGAGTATAGTGTGTTTCATATGGGAGGAGGCACGAAATGAATCGGATTTTCCGAAATACAATATTTTATCTATTGATCTTTCTCGTTGTCATCGGCGTGGTCAGCTTCTTTAACGGAAGCAACCAGCGGACAGAACCGATGACATACGATGCGTTTATTACCCATTTGGAAAATGGCGATGTGAAATCATTTTCCATGAAGCCGGAGCGCGGCGTATATGAAATTAAAGGGCAGCTTAAGACATACAATGAAGATCAATACTTTTCTACTTATGTCATGAATAGCGATACGGTGTTAAACCGTATTGATGCGGCGGCGAAGCGGACGCGAGTGGAAGTCCTGCCGGCGGATGAAACGAGCGGATGGGTCACCTTCTTTACCTCGATCATCCCATTTGTCATTATTTTTATCTTGTTTTTCTTCTTGCTGAATCAAGCGCAAGGCGGCGGCAGCCGGGTGATGAACTTCGGAAAAAGCCGGGCAAAGCTATATACGGACGATAAAAGAAAAGTTCGTTTCCGTGATGTTGCTGGTGCGGACGAAGAAAAACAAGAACTCGTGGAAATTGTTGAATTTTTAAAAGATCCGCGCAAGTTCGTCGAGCTTGGCGCCCGTATTCCAAAAGGGGTGCTGCTCGTAGGCCCTCCGGGAACAGGGAAAACGTTGCTTGCGCGTGCGGTTGCTGGAGAAGCAGGCGTGCCGTTCTTCTCCATTAGCGGTTCGGATTTCGTGGAAATGTTTGTTGGTGTCGGTGCATCGCGTGTGCGCGATTTGTTTGAAACGGCGAAGAAAAATGCTCCATGTATCATTTTCATTGATGAAATTGATGCGGTCGGTCGTCAACGCGGTGCAGGACTTGGCGGTGGACACGACGAACGCGAACAAACGCTCAACCAATTGCTTGTTGAGATGGATGGTTTTAGCGGCAATGAAGGAATTATCATTATCGCAGCAACCAACCGTCCAGACATTTTAGACCCAGCGCTGCTGCGCCCTGGACGCTTTGACCGGCAAATTACGGTAGATCGCCCAGACGTCAAAGGCCGTGAAGCAGTATTGCGTGTACATGCTCGCAATAAGCCGCTCGATGAATCGGTTGACTTAAAAACGATTGCGATGCGTACACCAGGTTTTTCCGGCGCGGATTTGGAAAACTTGCTGAACGAGGCGGCTCTGGTGGCAGCGCGGCGGAACAAAAAGAAAATTGATATGAGCGATATTGATGAAGCGACGGACCGCGTCATTGCCGGGCCGGCAAAGAAAAGCCGCGTCATTTCCGAAAAAGAGCGCCGCATTGTTGCGTTCCACGAAGCAGGGCATACCGTCATCGGCATGGTGCTTGCTGATGCGGAAATGGTGCATAAAGTAACGATCGTACCACGCGGTCAGGCGGGCGGTTACGCGGTGATGCTTCCAAAAGAAGACCGCTATTTTATGACAAAACAAGAGTTAATGGATAAAATCACCGGCTTGCTAGGCGGACGGGTAGCAGAAGAAATCGTGTTTAATGAAGTCAGCACAGGCGCGCATAACGACTTCCAGCGCGCAACCAATATTGCCCGCCGCATGGTGACGGAATTCGGAATGAGCGAAAAACTCGGTCCGATGCAGTTTGGCCAGCCGAGCGGGCAAGTATTTTTAGGCCGCGATTTGCATAATGAGCAAAATTATAGTGATAAAATTGCTTATGAAATTGATTTAGAAATTCAACGCATTATTAAAGAGTGTTACGAAAAGGCAAAAAGCATTTTAACGCAACATCGCGATAAATTGGATTTAATCGCTACAACACTGTTAGAAGTAGAAACGTTGGATGCCGAACAAATTAAACATTTGTTTGAGCACGGCACATTGCCAAACCGCGATCAAAGTGATGAAGGCAACAACCAAGACAATAAAGACCAAGGCGGTAACAACGACGTCAAAATTAATATTCAAAAGAAAGATGAGTAGAGGTGTCTCTTTTACAGGGACATCTTTTTTTATCCAGAAAAAACAATGTATGATATGATGTAGGAAGTAATAATTTTGTGAAAAGTGGGGATGAGGCAATGATTTTTGTGTTAGATGTTGGCAACACGAATACGGTGCTGGGGGTATATGACGGGGATGAATTAAAACATCATTGGCGCATTGAAACAAGCCGCGGCAAAACTGAAGATGAATACGGAATGACGATCAAGGCGCTATTGAACCATGTCGGTCTTCAGTTTTCCGACATTGATGGCATTATTATTTCTTCCGTTGTTCCACCAATTATGTTTGCGCTGGAGCGCATGTGTTTAAAATATTTTCATATTAAGCCAATCATTGTCGGGCCAGGAATTAAAACGGGTCTAAATATTAAATATGACAATCCAAGGGAAGTAGGCGCCGATCGGATTGTCAATGCGGTTGCCGGCATCCATTTGTATGGCAGCCCGCTCATTATTGTCGATTTCGGTACGGCGACGACGTATTGTTATATTAACGAACATAAACAATATATGGGGGGCGCGATTGCTCCAGGGATTATGATTTCAACGGAGGCGCTGTTTGCGCGGGCGGCGAAATTGCCGCGCATCGAAATCGCCCGTCCTGACGATATTATTGGAAAAAATACGGTTAGTGCGATGCAGGCGGGAATTTTGTATGGCTATGTAGGGCAAGTAGAAGGCATTGTTTCACGGATGAAGGCAAAAAGCCCTGTTCCGCCAAAAGTGATTGCGACAGGAGGATTAGCGTCCTTAATTGCCAGCGAATCGAATGTCATTGATATTGTGGATCCGTTTTTGACGCTAACGGGATTAAAAATTTTGTATGAGAAAAATGTAGATAAAAAACAATGAAAGGTTGAGTTGGTATGGGAGATTACTTAGTGAAAGCATTGGCTTATGACGGGCAAGTAAGAGCGTACGCGGCCCGCACGACAGAAACGGTTGGCGAAGCACAGCGCCGCCACCAAACGTGGCCAACTGCCTCTGCAGCGCTTGGACGGGCGCTTACCGCGGGAGTGATGATGGGAGCGATGTTAAAAGGCGATGAAACATTAACGATTAAAATTGACGGCGGCGGCCCGATCGGCACCATTCTTGTCGACAGCAATGCCAAAGGAGAGGTACGCGGGTATGTCACTAATCCACATGTGCACTTTGAGCTAAACGAACATGGAAAATTAGACGTGGCGAGAGCCGTAGGAAAAAATGGAATGTTAACGGTCGTGAAAGACCTGGGGCTGCGTGATTTCTTTACTGGACAAGTACCAATTATTTCCGGGGAGCTCGGTGAGGATTTTACGTACTATTTCGCTTCTTCGGAACAAGTTCCGTCTTCCGTTGGGGTTGGCGTACTCGTCAATCCAGATCATACGATATTGGCGGCGGGAGGCTTTATTCTTCAACTAATGCCAGGAACGGAAGAAAAGACGATTGATCAGATTGAAAGGCGCTTACAGACTATTCCGCCTGTCTCGAGAATGGTGGAAAGCGGATTGACACCCGAAGAGATTTTGGAAGAACTGCTTGGGAAGGGAAATGTCAAAGTGTTAGAAACGCTTCCGGTCGCGTTTGTTTGCCGCTGTTCACGGGAACGAATTGCCGATGCGTTGATCAGTTTAGGCGCGCAGGAAATTCAAGATATTATCGACAAAGAAGGATACGCCGAAGCGTCATGCCATTTTTGCAATGAAACGTACCACTTCACCAAAGAGGAGCTTAAGCAGCTGAAGCAGCTTGCAGATGCGAAAAAAGCATAAAAAATTTAAAAAGATCAAAATGATTGACAATTAAGCCAATAATTGATACATTGGAAACAAATTCGATAAAATTAATCGGGATTAGAGGTGGAAACATGGCGAGAACAGTAAACTCCATCACGGAATTAATCGGTGATACACCGGCAGTGAAACTAAATCGTATTGTCGATGAAGACAGTGCCGATGTCTATCTAAAACTTGAGTTTATGAACCCAGGAAGCAGCGTCAAAGACCGGATTGCCTTGGCGATGATTGAAGCGGCGGAAAAAGAAGGGAAATTAAAACCAGGCGATACGATTATCGAGCCGACAAGTGGAAACACGGGAATTGGCTTGGCCATGGTTGCCGCCGCAAAAGGCTATAAAGCGATTTTAGTCATGCCAGATACGATGAGTTTAGAGCGCCGCAATTTATTGCGTGCATATGGCGCTGAATTAGTGCTTACGCCGGGAAGCCAAGGGATGCGGGGCGCCATTGAAAAGGCAGAAGAATTAGTCAGAGAACATGGCTATTTTATGCCCCAACAGTTTAAAAATGAGGCTAACCCAGAAATTCACCGCTTAACGACAGGGAAGGAAATTGTTGAACAAATGGGCGATCAATTAGATGCGTTCATTGCCGGCGTCGGTACGGGCGGAACGATTACCGGAGCAGGACAAGTTCTTCGTGAAAAATATCCAAATATTAAAATTTATGCCGTAGAGCCTGCTGATTCACCGGTATTATCGGGTGGAAAACCAGGCCCGCACAAAATTCAAGGAATTGGAGCCGGATTTGTGCCAGACGTTTTAGATACAAACATTTACGATGAAGTCATTACGGTGACAACGGAGGAAGCGTTTGCCGCTGCTCGCCGCGCTGCCCGCGAAGAAGGAATCCTTGGCGGAATTTCTTCTGGTGCTGCCATTCATGCCGCGTTGAAAGTGGCGAAACAACTTGGAAAAGGAAAGAAAGTATTGGCCATTATTCCAAGTAATGGCGAACGCTACTTAAGCACGCCGCTTTACCAATTCGAAGACTAAATCGTCCTATTTCGGCAGGGGGAAAGAAACCCTGTCGAACTTTTTTTATAATGATATGTTGGCCGACTCATTGTACAATAGGTATATAGCGGTAGAAGGCAAGGAGTGATCTTGCTATGGAACAAAAGCGAAAAAGAAAGAGGCGGACAGTTTCTTATGCGTACCGAGACTGGTTCTTGCAATATAAGATGATTGCGCATGAACAGCCGTATCATGTTTTATTAGAAAGCGGTCAAGGCGGACGGTATAGCATCATCGGATTCGCCCCCAATGGCATCATTCGCGCGACGGAAAATCAGCTCCATATTGTTTATCATGGGGAAGAAAAACGGTATGAAGGCAACCCGCTATTATTGTTGAAGCAATGGTTTGCCGGTGTCTCTTTTTCCGCCGCGGATGACGACATTCCTTTTCAGGGCGGGGTAATCGGTTATATCAGCTATGATGGTATGCGATATATTGAAAAAATCCCGTCCTATGCCAAAGACGACTTGCAGCTTCCGTATATGTATTTTTTCATTTTTGACGATGTATTTGTATACGACCATCAAAAGCATCAGCTGCATATGATTGTTCATTACAGGGATGGAGAAGAATTTGAAGCAGAGCGGCGGCTCTCCTTTTATGAGATGTGTTGGCTGCAGGAAAAGAAAGAAGACATTCGTTGGGCATTTCAGACTAAAAAAGTCGATCCCTCGGTTTCGATGACAAAAGAGGAGTTTGTGCAAGCCGTTTGCCGGGTGCAGCAATATATCGCCCAAGGCGACGTATTTCAAGTAAATTTATCGGTGCGCCAATCAAAGCCGCTGTTGGTACATCCATTTCATATTTACGAGCAGCTTCGCGTCATCAATCCATCTCCGTATATGGCGTATATTCATTTTCCAGAGTTTCAAATTGTTAGCGGTTCGCCTGAATTGCTCGTCAAAAAACGGGGAAATGACATTAGCACAAGACCGATTGCCGGAACGCGTTCACGCGGGAAAACAAAAGAAGAAGACGAGCGGATCGCGCAAAAGTTACTGGCCAACGAAAAGGAAATTGCCGAACATGCCATGCTCGTCGATTTAGAGCGCAATGATTTGGGACGTGTATGTCAATACGGTACGGTGAAAGTGGATGAGTGGATGACGATTGAACGATACTCCCATGTGATGCATATCGTTTCGCATGTATCGGGAAAACTCCAACAAGGAAAAGATGCATTTGATGTTATCCAAGCCATGTTTCCTGGCGGCACCATTACTGGTGCACCAAAAGTGCGAACGATGGAAATTATTGAAGAACTCGAGCCGGTACGGCGGGGATTGTATACCGGTTCGATTGGATGGATCGGATTTAATGGAGATATGGAATTCAACATTGCGATTCGCACGATGATCGCGAAAGACGGCATAGCCCATGTGCAAGCAGGAGCTGGAATTGTCATTGATTCGCATCCGGAACATGAATATGAGGAATGTTTGAAAAAGGCGGCAGCCCTTTGGAAAGCGAAAGAGCTGAGCGAAGCAGAGAAACTATATCAGAGCATGAGGTGAGATAGAAATGATTATCATGATTGATAATTATGATTCCTTTACATATAACTTAGTGCAATATTTAGGTGTGCTAGGCGAAGAATTGATCGTGAAACGAAATGACGAGGTGACCATTCAAGAAATAGAGGGGTTAAATCCAGATTTCATTATGATTTCTCCCGGACCTTGCACGCCAAATGAAGCTGGCATCAGCCTCGAAGCGATCGCATATTTCGCTGGGAAAATTCCGATTTTTGGCGTTTGTCTTGGCCATCAAGCGATTGCACAAGCATTTGGCGGAAAAATCGTTCGCGCTGACCGTTTAATGCACGGCAAGACGTCGCAAGTATTCCATGATAGAAAAACGATTTTTAGCGGCATTCCTAGTCCGTTTACCGCTACTCGCTACCATTCCCTTATTGTTGAAAAAGAAACGTTGCCGGATTGCTTCGAGATTTCCGCGTGGACAGAAGAAAACGAAATCATGGCGATTCGTCACAAGACACTGCCAGTGGAAGGAGTGCAGTTTCACCCGGAGTCAATTATGACCAGCCACGGAATGCAGTTGTTGAAAAACTTTATAGAAACATATAAAAGGGTTCGATAGTAACATGTACATATATATCAACGGAGACATCGTCCATAAAGATGAAGCGCGCATTTCACCATTTGATCACGGCTTTTTATATGGGCTTGGCGTATTTGAAACGTTTCGCACCTATGACGGTCATCCGTTTTTGCTCGATGACCATTTGGAGCGGCTAAACGGCAGCTTGCGGGAGATGAATATTGTCAAGGTTTTTACGCGCGATGAAGTGAAAGAAATACTTTACCGATTGCTAGAAGTAAACGGGTTAAGAGATGCCTATGTTCGTTTGAATGTTTCTGCAGGCATTGGCGATATTGGCTTGCAAACGGCTGCTTACGGCGAGCCGACGATTATTATGTATATGAAGCCATTGTCTGCGCCATCCTTTACAAAAGGAAAAGTAGGAATCATTTTAAAAGCAAGACGAAATACCCCGGAGGGAACCGAACGGTTAAAATCGCATCATTATCTCAACAATATTATAGGAAAACGGGAATTGGGCAGCCGCACAGATGCAGAAGGCATTTTTCTGAATGAACAAGGGTATGTTGCCGAGGGAATCGTTTCGAACATTTTTTGGGTAAAAAACGAAACCGTATATACTCCGGCAATTCGTACAGGCATTTTAAATGGTGTCACAAGACAGTTTGTGCTTGCGATGTTGAGGGCGCTAAACATCGCTTATAAGGAAGGGTTTTATCCACTAACGCATCTAAAGCAAGCCGATGAAATCTTTGTGACGAATTCGATTCAGGAAATCGTTCCGATTTATCAAGTCGAGGGCCGCGCCTATGCAGGCGCCGATGGGACCATTACATCATTATTGCAGAAACATTATAGACGCTTTACGCCCTTTTTATGGACAAGACATGAATTGACAGAAAGGATTGGGGATCAATGAGCATAGCGAATGCAGCTCCTTTTGTACTGCGTTGCGGGGATTATGAGTTAGATTTACGTAAAAAAACAATGGTCATGGGAATTGTCAACGTCACACCTGATTCTTTTTCTGACGGCGGACGGTTTTATGATGTCGATCGCGCCGTCGAGCATGCCAAGCGGCTCGTGGCAGACGGAGCTGATATCATTGATATCGGCGGCGAGTCGACTCGTCCGGGAGCGGAAAAAGTATCGTTAGAAGAGGAGTTGCGCCGCGTCATTCCAGTCGTAAAGGCCGTTGCGAAAGAGGTGAAAGTTCCGATTTCCGTTGATACGTATAAAGCGGAAGTCGCCAAACAGGCCATTGAAGCGGGGGCCCATATCATTAACGATGTATGGGGAGCCAAAGCGGATGCCAAAATGGCGGAAGTCGCCGCTTCCTATGATGTTCCAATTATTTTAATGCACAACCGCCATCATTTAGAGTATCAGGATTTAATTTCCGATATGATCGCAGATTTGATGGAAAGCGTTGCGATCGTAAAACGTGCGGGGGTGAAAGACGAAAACATTATTTTAGATCCAGGTATCGGATTTGCGAAAACATTTGAGCATAACCTAGAAATCATGCGCCGTTTAGACGAATTTACCCAGCTCGGATACCCACTGCTGCTTGGAACGTCCCGCAAGCGGTTTATTGGTCGTGTGTTGGACTTGCCAGTTGATGAGCGGGTCGAAGGAACAGGGGCAACGGTATGCCTGGGGATTGTGAAGGGCGCTCATATCGTGCGCGTACATGATGTATTGCCGATTGCGCGAATGGCGAAAATGATGGATGCGATGTTAGGAAAAGGAGTGGAGGGCGATCGATAAAATTTATCTTCAGCGAATGGAGTTTTATGGGTATCATGGTGTTCTTCCGGAAGAAAATGCGCTTGGGCAACGCTTTGTTGTCGATGTCACCTTGGAAACGAATTTACAGAGGGCTGGAAAGAGCGATCGGTTAGAAGATACGATTAATTATGCGGAAGTATACAATATGTGCCGCCAAATTGTTGAGAAAAGAAAGTTCGCGCTGATTGAAGCAGTAGCAGAGGCGATCGCTGGGCAAATTTTATCTTCTTTTCCAACTGTTATTCGCTGTACCGTTAAAGTCACCAAACCAAATCCGCCTATTCCAGGCCATTATGAATCCGTAGCGGTAGAAATCGTAAGGGGTCGTTAGATGGAAAATTATGCGTATATTGCGTTAGGGTCTAATATCGGGAACCGACTATATTATTTGCGGGAAGCAGTCAAAGCATTGGACAACCATGAGCAAATTTCTGTCACTGCTACCTCGTCTATTTACGAGACAGAACCAGTCGGTTACATCAACCAAGATAAGTTTTTAAATATGGTTGTCAAAATTACTACTGCCCTTTCTCCTTTTGCATTGCTTGAGGTGACGCAAAAAATCGAACAAAGATTTGGAAGAAAGAGGGAAATACGCTGGGGACCAAGAACGTTAGACCTTGACATTTTACTATATAATCATGAAAATATTGAAACAGAGCAGCTTATCATTCCACACCCGCGTATGACGGAACGGGCGTTTGTGATGATTCCATTATTAGAAATAAATCATGATATTCATATCCCAAATGTTTCCCAATGCCTGGAAGACTTCATAGATCGACTACCTGACAGAGAAGGAGTTCGTATATGGAAGCAGAAAAATGGGGAAGACGTATTCGCGCTTTTCGGAAGCTAAAAGGATATACACAAGAAAGGTTGGCAAAAGAACTGGGGATTTCCATATCGATACTGGGAGAAATTGAACGAGGAAATCGCTTTCCGTCGGAGCAATTAATCCAACAAATTGCCGAACGGTTAAATATATCTGTAGAGGAGCTGGCTCCGCCGCAGTTAGAGTCGAGAGAATAGGAAAGGAGGTAAACCGATGTTTAAAATCGGCGATGTAGAGATTAAAAACCGTGTCGTTCTTGCCCCAATGGCTGGAGTGTGCAATTCCGCATTTCGCCTTACGGTGAAAGAATTTGGGGCAGGGCTTGTTTGTGCGGAAATGGTAAGCGATAAAGGAATTGTCTATCATAATGAAAAGACGCTAGAAATGTTATATATTGACGAGCGGGAAAAGCCGTTAAGCCTGCAAATTTTTGGTGGGGAAAAAGAAACGCTTGTCAAAGCGGCCAAATTTGTCGACAAAAACACGAATGCCGATATCATTGACATTAATATGGGATGCCCTGTTCCAAAAATTACGAAATGTGATGCAGGGGCGAAATGGCTTTTAGATCCAAATAAAATTTATGATGTGGTTGCCGCCATTGTAGATGCGGTGGAAAAACCGGTAACGGTAAAAATGCGGATCGGCTGGGATGAAAATCATATTTATGCGGTAGAGAATGCCCAAGCCGTCGAACGGGCCGGCGGTAAAGCAGTCGCAGTCCATGGACGAACAAGAGTGCAGATGTACGAAGGAAAAGCAGATTGGAATATCATTAAACAAGTAAAAGAGGCAGTCAACATCCCTGTGATCGGAAACGGCGACGTAAAAACCCCGCAAGATGCAAAACGGATGTTGGAAGAGACAGGGGTTGACGGAGTAATGATTGGACGTGCGGCTCTCGGAAATCCATGGGTCATCTACCGTACAGTCCGTTATCTAGAAACAGGAGAGTTAATTCCAGAACCAACGGCTAGAGAAAAGGTGGATGTATGTCTTTTGCATTTAGACCGTTTAATTGCATTAAAAGGAGAATATATTGCTGTCAAGGAAATGCGCAAACATGCGGCATGGTATTTAAAAGGGGTGCGCGGAGCGGCAAAAATTCGCAACGCGATTAATGAATGCGAAACTCGTGAACAGCTCGCTACTCTATTGCTCAATTTCGTCGAAGAAGTGGAAAACAGACCGAAAACAGATGCACAGGCTGTATAAGAAACGAATGAAACGATTGCAGTGACGACTGCCAGCCTTCGCTGGCAGTATTTTTCATAAAAAACTTGTTAAATGGAGTGAATGGTGTATGAGTCACGAAGAATTAAATGATCAATTACTCGTCCGTAGGGAAAAATTAAAAAAATTGCAGGAAATGGGAGTAGATCCGTTCGGAAAACGGTTTGAACGCACACATAAAGCGCAAGAGCTGTTTGATTTATATGGCGATTTGTCGAAGGAAGAACTTGAGGAGCGGCAAATACAAGTGGCCGTCGCGGGACGGATTATGACAAAACGCGGCAAAGGAAAAGCGGGGTTTGCCCATATCCAAGATGTGACGGGGCAAATTCAAATTTACGTTCGCCAAGATGAGGTCGGCGAAGACCAATACGAGCTTTTTAAAATTTCCGATTTAGGCGATATTATCGGCGTTCGTGGAACAGTATTCAAAACAAAAGTAGGGGAGCTTTCGATTAAAGTATCATCCTACGAATTTTTAACGAAATCGCTGCGTCCGCTTCCAGAGAAATATCATGGCTTAAAAGATATTGAACAGCGCTATCGTCAGCGGTATTTAGACTTAATTATGAATCCAGAAAGCAAAAATACATTTATTACCCGCAGTTTAATTATTCAATCAATGCGGCGCTATTTGGATAACCATGGCTATTTGGAAGTAGAAACGCCAATGATGCATACTGTTGCTGGGGGAGCGGCAGCGCGTCCGTTTATCACCCATCACAATGCACTTGATATGACGTTGTATATGCGAATTGCGATTGAGCTTCATTTGAAACGTTTAATTGTCGGCGGCTTGGAAAAAGTGTATGAAATCGGACGCGTGTTCCGCAATGAAGGCATTTCGACACGGCATAATCCAGAATTTACGATGCTGGAACTATACGAAGCATATGCCGATTTCCGCGATATTATGAAGTTGACAGAAAATCTGATCGCCCATATCGCGCAGGAAGTATTAGGAACGACCAAAATTCAATATGGCGAGCATGTAGTGGATTTAACGCCAGAATGGAAACGGCTTCACATGGTCGATGCGATTAAAGAATACGTAGGGGTTGACTTTTGGAAGCAAATGAGCGATGAGGAAGCGCGGGAATTAGCAAAAGAACACGGTGTAGAAATAGCGCCGCATATGACGTTTGGGCATATTGTCAATGAATTTTTCGAGCAAAAAGTAGAGGACAAGCTCATTCAGCCAACATTTGTTTACGGCCACCCGGTAGAAATCTCGCCGTTAGCGAAGAAAAATCCAGATGACCCACGCTTTACCGATCGTTTTGAGTTGTTTATCGTCGGCCGTGAACACGCAAATGCCTTTACCGAATTAAACGATCCAATCGATCAGCGCCAACGCTTTGAAGCGCAACTAAAAGAACGTGAACAAGGAAATGACGAAGCGCATGAGATGGATGAGGACTTCCTCGAAGCTCTTGAATACGGAATGCCGCCAACAGGCGGTTTAGGGATTGGTGTGGATCGTCTTGTCATGTTGTTAACCAATTCCCAGTCTATCCGTGATGTATTGTTATTCCCGCAAATGCGTCATAAATAGGATGTTCCTTTCCCCTATGGGTGTTTTGCCCATAGGGGAAATGTTTTAAAAATAAATAGTTGACTTTTAAGTATAAATTATATAAAATAATAAATGCTGTTTTCGAAAAAAGAAAGAGGAATCAAGAGTTGACAATAAGATTTTTAGATGATATATTATGAAAGCTGCTTTGAAAGACAGATGACGGTGTATTAAAGGCGAATACAATACATAAGAAACACCTAAAGAAAAAGCTGTCAAATTAAGAGAAGATTTTGCTTTTATGAACAGCAAGAAGCGAGTTTTAGCGAATTTTGATGCAATAAAATAGTTCTTGACAATGTTATCGGTTGAACTATAATAGAATTTGTCTATCACTTGCCTAGTGGCTATAGCGGAGAGGAAACACCCGTTCCCATCCCGAACACGGAAGTTAAGCTCTCCAGCGCTGATGGTAGTTGGGGCCAGCGCCCCTGCGAGAGTAGGTCGTCGCTAGGCAGTTGTTGTGGAGGATTAGCTCAGCTGGGAGAGCACTTGCCTTACAAGCAAGGGGTCGGCGGTTCGATCCCGTCATCCTCCACCATTTTCAATAAATAAAAAACATTAGCTTCGTGGGAAGCGACGAGCTAAACATCCATGAATTCGCTACGAGTTGCCTCGACGCATTCAACATCTTCGAATTCGCTAGTAGAGGAAGAGGTAACGAAAAAACAATGAGTGTCTTCACCACATGAGCCATTAGCTCAGTAGGTAGAGCATCTGACTTTTAATCAGAGGGTCGGAGGTTCGAGTCCTCCATGGCTCACCATCTTGCGGGTGTGGCGGAATTGGCAGACGCGCTAGATTCAGGGTCTAGTGCCCTTTACGGGCGTGGGGGTTCGAGTCCCTTCACCCGCATTCTTTCTTGATAATATTAATTGCGGAAGTAGTTCAGTGGTAGAACACCACCTTGCCAAGGTGGGGGTCGCGGGTTCGAGTCCCGTCTTCCGCTCCATCATTCGCCGGGGTGGCGGAATTGGCAGACGCACAGGACTTAAAATCCTGGGGTAGGTAACTACCGTGCCGGTTCGAGTCCGGCTCTCGGCACGTGCGCTCGTAGCTCAATTGGATAGAGCATCTGACTACGGATCAGAAGGTTAGGGGTTCGAATCCTCTCGAGCGCGCCATAGCGGGAAGTAGCTCAGCTTGGTAGAGCACATGGTTTGGGACCATGGGGTCGCAGGTTCGAATCCTGTCTTCCCGATTTTGGTCATATGGGGCCTTAGCTCAGCTGGGAGAGCGCCTGCTTTGCACGCAGGAGGTCATCGGTTCGATCCCGATAGGCTCCACATTTTAGGTAAGTTCCTTGAAAACTGAACAAAACGAAGCGTCCACATAGAAAAGCTGAAGCGCCGAGATCAGCTCTCGAAGCCAAATGTTCTTCACCCGCAGAAGTGCTTGCACTTCGAGGGGGAAGGTTATTTGGCGCAAGAGAGCTAGGCGCTGAAGCTGGACAATACGAAAAGCGAAGGCGAGCGCCTAACGCCGGAAGGAAAATGTTCTTCCGACGAGACATGCTTGCATGTCGACGGAGGAAGGTTATTTTCCGCAAGGCGTTGCGAGCCGGAGCTGGACAATGCGAAAAGCTGAAGCTGAAAACAAGCCAATCAACTTTCTATGGAGAGTTTGATCCTGGCTCAGGACGAACGCTGGCGGCGTGCCTAATACATGCAAGTCGAGCGGACCGAACAGGAGCTTGCTCTTGTTTGGTTAGCGGCGGACGGGTGAGTAACACGTGGGTAACCTACCCGTAAGACCGGGATAACTCCGGGAAACCGGAGCTAATACCGGATAACACCGAAGACCGCATGGTCTTTGGTTGAAAGGCGGCTTCGGCTGTCACTTACGGATGGGCCCGCGGCGCATTAGCTAGTTGGTGAGGTAACGGCTCACCAAGGCGACGATGCGTAGCCGGCCTGAGAGGGTGACCGGCCACACTGGGACTGAGACACGGCCCAGACTCCTACGGGAGGCAGCAGTAGGGAATCTTCCGCAATGGACGAAAGTCTGACGGAGCGACGCCGCGTGAGCGAAGAAGGTCTTCGGATCGTAAAGCTCTGTTGTTAGGGAAGAAGAAGTACCGTTCGAATAGGGCGGTACGGTGACGGTACCTAACGAGAAAGCCCCGGCTAACTACGTGCCAGCAGCCGCGGTAATACGTAGGGGGCGAGCGTTGTCCGGAATTATTGGGCGTAAAGCGCGCGCAGGCGGTCCCTTAAGTCTGATGTGAAAGCCCACGGCTCAACCGTGGAGGGCCATTGGAAACTGGGGGACTTGAGTGCAGAAGAGGAGAGCGGAATTCCACGTGTAGCGGTGAAATGCGTAGAGATGTGGAGGAACACCAGTGGCGAAGGCGGCTCTCTGGTCTGTAACTGACGCTGAGGCGCGAAAGCGTGGGGAGCAAACAGGATTAGATACCCTGGTAGTCCACGCCGTAAACGATGAGTGCTAAGTGTTAGAGGGGTCAAACCCTTTAGTGCTGTAGCTAACGCGTTAAGCACTCCGCCTGGGGAGTACGGCCGCAAGGCTGAAACTCAAAGGAATTGACGGGGGCCCGCACAAGCGGTGGAGCATGTGGTTTAATTCGAAGCAACGCGAAGAACCTTACCAGGTCTTGACATCCCCTGACAACCCTGGAGACAGGGCGTTCCCCCTTCGGGGGACAGGGTGACAGGTGGTGCATGGTTGTCGTCAGCTCGTGTCGTGAGATGTTGGGTTAAGTCCCGCAACGAGCGCAACCCTCGCCCCTAGTTGCCAGCATTCAGTTGGGCACTCTAGGGGGACTGCCGGTGACAAACCGGAGGAAGGTGGGGATGACGTCAAATCATCATGCCCCTTATGACCTGGGCTACACACGTGCTACAATGGGCGGTACAAAGGGCTGCGAACCCGCGAGGGGGAGCCAATCCCAAAAAGCCGCTCTCAGTTCGGATTGCAGGCTGCAACTCGCCTGCATGAAGCCGGAATCGCTAGTAATCGCGGATCAGCATGCCGCGGTGAATACGTTCCCGGGCCTTGTACACACCGCCCGTCACACCACGAGAGCTTGCAACACCCGAAGTCGGTGAGGTAACCCGCAAGGGAGCCAGCCGCCGAAGGTGGGGCAAGTGATTGGGGTGAAGTCGTAACAAGGTAGCCGTACCGGAAGGTGCGGCTGGATCACCTCCTTTCTAAGGATGACACGAAAAGCGAAGGCGACTGCCCTTATGGGCTAGTCGGAAGTGGGCGCTTACGTTTTGTTCGGTTTTGAAGGAATATAACTATTCCTTCAAGAGTTTTGCGCCTGCGTCTTCCAGTGAATTCAAAGAAGCTGGATTCCTCGGCGCAAGGCAGCAAAGAAGTGAATTCAAAGGCAGTAGCCTTGTTCAGTTTTGAAGGAATATTAGTTATTCCTTCAATGGTTTAGGTCTGTATCTATAAGCAGATGCGGAAAATAAGTTCGTTCCTTGAAAACTAGATAACCGAAAGGAAGAAGCCGAGAAGCGCTGATGTTGGTTAAGTTAGAAAGGGCGCACGGTGGATGCCTTGGCACTAGGAGCCGATGAAGGACGGGGCAAACGCCGAAACGCTTCGGGGAGCTGTAAGCAAGCGTTGATCCGGAGATGTCCGAATGGGGGAACCCACTGCCCGTAATGGGGCAGTATCCATACCTGAATCCATAGGGTATGGAGGGCACACCCGGGGAACTGAAACATCTTAGTACCCGGAGGAGAAGAAAGCAAACGCGATTCCCTGAGTAGCGGCGAGCGAAACGGGAACAGCCCAAACCAAGAGGCTTGCCTCTTGGGGTTGTAGGACCACTCACATGGGAGTGACAAAGGAACGGGGTAGACGAAGCGGTCTGGAAAGGCCCGCCAGAGAAGGTGACAGCCCTGTAGTCGAAACTTCGTTCCCTCCCGAGTGGCTCCTGAGTACGGCGGGACACGGGGAATCCCGTCGGAAGCAGGGAGGACCATCTCCCAAGGCTAAATACTCCCTAGTGACCGATAGTGAACCAGTACCGTGAGGGAAAGGTGAAAAGCACCCCGGAAGGGGAGTGAAAGAGAACCTGAAACCGTGTGCCTACAAGTAGTCAGAGCCCGTTAATGGGTGATGGCGTGCCTTTTGTAGAATGAACCGGCGAGTTACGATGGCGTGCGAGGTTAAGTCGAAAAGACGGAGCCGCAGCGAAAGCGAGTCTGAATAGGGCGTATAGTACGTCGTCGTAGACCCGAAACCAGGTGATCTACCCATGTCCAGGGTGAAGGTAGGGTAACACCTACTGGAGGCCCGAACCCACGCACGTTGAAAAGTGCGGGGATGAGGTGTGGGTAGGGGTGAAATGCCAATCGAACCTGGAGATAGCTGGTTCTCCCCGAAATAGCTTTAGGGCTAGCCTCAAGGGAAGAGTCTTGGAGGTAGAGCACTGATTGAGCTAGGGGCCCTCATCGGGTTACCGAACTCAGTCAAACTCCGAATGCCAACGACTTATCCTTGGGAGTCAGACTACGAGTGATAAGATCCGTGGTCGAGAGGGAAACAGCCCAGATCACCAGCTAAGGTCCCAAAGTGCACGTTAAGTGGAAAAGGATGTGGAGTTGCCCAGACAACCAGGATGTTGGCTTAGAAGCAGCCATCATTTAAAGAGTGCGTAATAGCTCACTGGTCGAGTGACTCTGCGCCGAAAATGTACCGGGGCTAAACGTGCCACCGAAGCTGTGGGATGACCGCTGGTCATCGGTAGGGGAGCGTTCTAAGTGCGTCGAAGCGAGACCGGAAGGACTCGTGGAGCGCTTAGAAGTGAGAATGCCGGTGTGAGTAGCGAAAACAGAGGTGAGAATCCTCTGCACCGAAAGCCTAAGGGTTCCTGAGGAAGGTTCGTCCGCTCAGGGTTAGTCGGGACCTAAGCCGAGGCCGAAAGGCGTAGGTGATGGGCAACAGGTAGAGATTCCTGTACCACCTCCTCACCGTTCGAGCGATGGGGGGACGCAGGAAGGTAGGGCGAGCAGGCTGCTGGAATAGCCTGTCCAAGCGGTTAGGCTGCCAGATAGGCAAATCCGTCTGGCATAAAGGCTGAGCCGTGATGGCGAAGGGACCATCGGTCCCGAAGTCCCCGATCCTACACTGCCAAGAAAAGCCTCTAGCGAGGTGAGAGGTGCCCGTACCGCAAACCGACACAGGTAGGCGAGGAGAGAATCCTAAGGTGCGCGGGAGAACTCTCGTTAAGGAACTCGGCAAAATGACCCCGTAACTTCGGGAGAAGGGGTGCTCTCTTGGGTGATGAGCCCGAGGGAGCCGCAGTGAAAAGGCCCAAGCGACTGTTTATCAAAAACACAGGTCTCTGCGAAGCCGAAAGGCGAAGTATAGGGGCTGACACCTGCCCGGTGCTGGAAGGTTAAGGGGAGCGCTTAGCGAAAGCGAAGGTGCGAACCGAAGCCCCAGTAAACGGCGGCCGTAACTATAACGGTCCTAAGGTAGCGAAATTCCTTGTCGGGTAAGTTCCGACCCGCACGAAAGGTGTAACGACTTGGGCACTGTCTCAACGAGAGACCCGGTGAAATCATACTACCTGTGAAGATGCAGGTTACCCGCGACAGGACGGAAAGACCCCGTGGAGCTTTACTGCAGCCTGATATGGAATTTTGGTATCGCTTGTACAGGATAGGTGGGAGCCTGGGAAGCCGGAGCGCCAGCTTCGGTGGAGGCGCCGGTGGGATACCACCCTGGCGGTATTGAAATTCTAACCCGCACCCCTTATCGGGGTGGGAGACAGTGTCAGGTGGGCAGTTTGACTGGGGCGGTCGCCTCCCAAAAGGTAACGGAGGCGCCCAAAGGTTCCCTCAGAATGGTTGGAAATCATTCGGAGAGTGCAAAGGCACAAGGGAGCTTGACTGCGAGACGGACAGGTCGAGCAGGGACGAAAGTCGGGCTTAGTGATCCGGTGGTTCCGTATGGAAGGGCCATCGCTCAACGGATAAAAGCTACCCCGGGGATAACAGGCTGATCTCCCCCAAGAGTCCACATCGACGGGGAGGTTTGGCACCTCGATGTCGGCTCATCGCATCCTGGGGCTGTAGTCGGTCCCAAGGGTTGGGCTGTTCGCCCATTAAAGCGGTACGCGAGCTGGGTTCAGAACGTCGTGAGACAGTTCGGTCCCTATCCGTCGCGGGCGCAGGAAATTTGAGAGGAGCTGTCCTTAGTACGAGAGGACCGGGATGGACGCACCGCTGGTGTACCAGTTGTCCCGCCAGGGGCACCGCTGGGTAGCTATGTGCGGAAGGGATAAGCGCTGAAAGCATCTAAGCGTGAAGCCCCCCTCAAGATGAGATTTCCCATCGCGTCAAGCGAGTAAGATCCCTCGAAGATGACGAGGTCGATAGGTCCGAGGTGGAAGCGTGGCGACACGTGGAGCTGACGGATACTAATCGATCGAGGACTTAACCAAGAAAAGCGTAGGCGAGCGGTTCGCCGCGAAGGGCAAATGTTCTTCGCCTGGAGGGATGCTTGCATCCCGAAGGCGAAGGTTATTTGACCCCGAGCGGCGGCGAGCCGGAGCTAGACAGTACGAAAAGCGCAGGACGCCCGGCTTCTTCCAAGCAGACGGTTATCTAGTTTTGAAGGAATGAAAACCTCTTGACAATGAGTATAGTTCCATTATAATAAAACTTGTCCATTACTTGCCTAGTGACTATAGCGGAGAGGAAACACCCGTTCCCATCCCGAACACGGAAGTTAAGCTCTCCAGCGCCGATGGTAGTTGGGGCCAGCGCCCCTGCAAGAGTAGGTCGTCGCTAGGCAGGATGAAGAAGCATGTCTTTCTTATGAAGGGCATGCTTCTTTTTTTGCCTCATTTGTTTATTTTTCTTTCCTTGACCATATGTAAAACCGATATTGGTGTTTCATTTTTGGCAAAAAAGGATATCCTATGACTAGTCATTTTTGTCGGTAACTCTTGCATTTTTTTGTAATACACTATATAGTAGAGGTAAGGTCAAATATAGTCAAAGTCAACTTTGATTGTTAAGGAGGAGGGTAGAGTGCCAAATATTTCTGATATCATTGAGCAATATTTAAAACAGGTATTAAATATGAGCGACGAAGACATTGTCGAGATTAAACGCAGTGAAATTGCTAATAAATTTCAGTGCGTTCCATCACAAATTAATTATGTGATCAATACAAGGTTTACGCTCGAGAGAGGGTATATTGTCGAAAGCAAACGTGGAGGCGGCGGCTATATCCGCATTATGAAAGTGAAAACGAAAAGCGAGGCGCAATTAATCGATCAATTGTTGGAATTAGTCGGACACCGCATCAGCCAATCCAATGCAGAAGATATCATTGAACGCCTTGTCGAGGAAAAAGTCATTTCTGAGCGGGAAGCAAAGATTATGTTAAGCGTGATGGATCGCTCTGTTTTATATATCGATTTGCCGCAGCGGGATGAGCTGCGGGCGCGCATGCTCAAAGCGATGTTAACATCGCTGAAATACAAATAGGGGAGGGGACCGCGTTGATATGTCAAGAGTGTAAACAAAGACCAGCGACGATGCATTTTACGAAAATTATCAACGGCGAAAAAACCGAATTTCATCTTTGTGAACAATGCGCGAAAGAGCATGGCGATATGTTTATGTTTTACGAAAACGATGATTTTTCTTTAAACAATCTATTAGCCGGATTGCTTAATTTCCAAACGCCGATGAAAGAAATGACCACCAATACGTTCTCAGGCCCGGATATTTTACAATGTGAAACATGTAAAATGACCTATCATCAATTCACCCAAATCGGGCGCTTTGGCTGCTCCGACTGTTATCGGACATTTGCGCGATATTTGCCCCCAATATTAAAAAGACTTCATAGCGGAAATACGACCCATTCCGGGAAAATACCGAAACGAAAAGGCGGAGTGCTTCATCTGCGCAAACAAATCTTCGTCCTAAAACAAAAGCTGCAGGAACTTGTAGCGAGAGAGGAATTTGAAAAGGCGGCAGAAGTCCGCGACCAAATTCGTTCTTTGGAATATCAGCTGCGTCAGCGTGGAGAGGGGGAAATGTAGCGGTATGTCATTTGAAAAGTTTTTTAATACGGCCGTTAGTTCTTGGATGAGCCAGGAAGGTCCTGATTCCGATATCGTGTTAAGCAGCCGTATCCGTTTGGCACGAAACATCGTTGACTTCCGTTTCCCAACCGTGTTTAGCAGCGAGGAGGCACAACAAATTGTTTCCCTATTCGAACAGACATTTGCCCATCGCTCTTATCATTCGGTCGGACGTTTTGAATTGTTAAAAATGTCAGAGCTTCAGCCGATTGAAAAAAGGGTATTAGTAGAAAAACATCTAATTAGCCCACATTTGGCAGAAGATTCGCCATTCGGTGCTTGCCTGCTATCGGAAAATGAAGAAGTGAGTATTATGATTAACGAAGAAGACCATATTCGCATTCAATGCTTATTTCCAGGGTTGCAATTAACCGAAGCATTGGAAGCAGCGAATGAGCTGGATGATTGGATTGAAGAGCATGTGAATTATGCCTTCGATGAAAAACTCGGCTATTTAACAAGCTGCCCAACCAACGTTGGGACAGGGATGCGCGCCTCTGTGATGATGCACCTTCCTGCCCTCGTTTTAACACAGCAAATCAACCGCATTATTCCAGCTATTAATCAATTGGGGTTGGTAGTACGCGGAACATACGGAGAAGGAAGTGAGGCTTTAGGTAATATATTTCAAATATCAAACCAAATTACATTAGGAAAATCAGAGGAAGATATTGTCGAAGATTTACAAAGCATCGTTAAGCAATTAATCGCCCAAGAGCGAATGGCAAGGGAGGCATTAGTCAAAACTTTAAACATAAAATTAGAAGACAGAGTATTCCGCTCGTATGGAATATTGGCCAACTGTCGGATGATTGAATCGAAAGAAGCGGCGCAGTGTTTGTCCGACGTGCGTTTAGGAATTGATTTAGGATACATTAAAAATATTTCGCGCAATATTTTAAATGAGCTAATGATTTTGACGCAGCCTGGGTTTTTGCAACAATACGCCGGCGGTGCGCTGAGACCAGAGGAGAGGGATGTTCGTCGAGCGGCATTAATACGGGAACGTCTGAAAATGGAAGAGAGAAAAAATATGGAGGGTGATGAATAATGATGTTTGGCAGATTTACGGAACGGGCGCAAAAAGTATTAGCGCTAGCCCAAGAAGAAGCGATACGCCTGGGCCATAACAATATTGGCACGGAACATATTTTGTTAGGACTGATCCGCGAAGGGGAAGGAATCGCAGCGAAAGCATTAATGGCGTTGGGACTTGGGCCGGAAAAAATTCAAAAAGAAGTGGAGTCGCTGATTGGTCGCGGACAAGAAGTTTCCCATACGATTCACTATACACCGCGGGCGAAAAAGGTTATTGAATTATCCATGGACGAAGCGAGAAAACTTGGCCATTCCTATGTGGGCACCGAACATATTTTGCTTGGTCTTATTCGCGAAGGCGAAGGGGTGGCGGCCCGTGTACTTAACAACTTGGGAGTCAGCTTGAATAAAGCGCGCCAGCAAGTATTGCAGCTGCTCGGAAGCAACGAATCGGTTTCGGGCCATTCAGGAAGCGGTGCTTCCCATGTCAGCACGCCGACATTAGACAGCTTGGCCCGCGATTTAACGGCGATTGCCCGCGAAGGTCGATTGGACCCTGTTATTGGCCGAAGCAAAGAAATTCAGCGCGTAATTGAAGTGTTAAGCCGGCGCACGAAAAATAACCCGGTGTTGATCGGGGAGCCTGGTGTAGGGAAAACGGCAATTGCTGAAGGGCTTGCGCAGCAAATTGTCAACAATGAAGTGCCGGAAACGCTCCGCGATAAGCGGGTGATGACGCTGGATATGGGAACGGTCGTAGCCGGTACGAAATATCGCGGCGAGTTTGAAGATCGTTTGAAAAAAGTGATGGATGAAATTCGTCAGGCGGGGAATATCATTCTGTTCATTGACGAGCTTCATACTTTGATTGGCGCCGGCGGAGCAGAAGGCGCGATCGACGCATCGAACATTTTAAAACCGGCTCTTGCTCGCGGGGAGCTGCAATGTATCGGTGCGACGACATTGGATGAATACCGCAAATATATTGAAAAGGATGCAGCACTAGAACGCCGCTTCCAGCCGATTTATGTTGACGAGCCAACGGTGGAAGAATCGATTCAAATTTTAAAAGGGCTGCGTGACCGTTATGAAGCGCATCACCGTGTTTCTATTTCCGATGAAGCGATCATTCAAGCGGTCAAATTATCCGACCGGTATATTACAGATCGTTTTCTCCCGGATAAAGCGATTGACTTAATTGATGAAGCTTGCTCAAAAGTCCGTCTTCGTTCCTTTACCGCTCCGCCGAAATTAAAAGAACTGGAACAAAAACTGGAGGAAATCCGGAAAGAAAAAGATGCTGCAGTACAAAGCCAAGAATTTGAAAAAGCGGCTTCCTTGCGTGATATGGAGCAACGGCTGCGTGAAGAACTAGAAGAAACAAAACGGGCATGGAAGGAAAAGCAAGGCCAAGAAAATTCGGAAGTAACGGTCGAGGACATTGCCATGGTCGTATCGAGCTGGACAGGAATCCCAGTTTCAAAATTGGCGCAAACAGAAACCGAGCGCTTGCTGAAACTAGAAGAAATTTTACATTCGCGTGTCGTTGGGCAAGACGAGGCCGTCAAAGCCGTAGCAAAAGCAGTGCGCCGCGCCCGTGCTGGATTAAAAGATCCAAAACGTCCAATCGGCTCATTTATTTTCCTTGGACCGACTGGGGTTGGAAAAACGGAGCTGGCCCGAGCGCTTGCTGAAGCGATGTTCGGCGATGAAGACGCTCTTATCCGCATCGATATGTCGGAATACATGGAGAAACACTCGACGTCCCGTTTAATCGGATCGCCTCCTGGTTATGTCGGATATGAAGAAGGCGGCCAGCTGACCGAAAAAGTGCGCCGCAAGCCGTATTCGGTCGTATTGCTGGATGAAATGGAAAAAGCCCATCCGGACGTATTTAACATTTTGCTGCAAGTGCTAGAAGACGGTCGTTTAACCGATTCGAAAGGAAGAACGGTAGATTTCCGTAATACGATTATCATCATGACGTCGAACGTCGGCGCGGACGCGTTGAAACGGAATAAATACGTCGGCTTTAGCGTCCAAGATGAAGATCAGAAGTACAAAGACATGAAAGGAAAAGTCATGGATGAGTTAAAGAAAGCGTTCCGTCCGGAGTTTTTAAACCGAATTGATGAAATTATCGTCTTCCATTCGCTCGAAAAACAACATTTAAAACAAATTGTCAGACTGATGGCAGACACATTAATCAAACGCTTAAAAGAGCAAGATATTGATTTAGAGCTGACGGATGCGGCGATTGAAAAAATTGCCTCGGAAGGATATGACCCAGAGTATGGTGCTCGCCCACTGCGCCGCGCTCTACAAAAACATATCGAAGACCGTTTGTCGGAAGAGCTGTTAAAAGGAACGATTGCAAAAGGACAAAAAGTCATTGTCGATGTTAAAGACGGAGAATTCGTTGTATTATCAGAACAAGCGGTAATGTAATCAAAGTTTTTGCGAAAGGTATGCGGCAGCTCCATTGCCCATACCTTTTTGTTTCAATGTAAAAAAAGAGAGGGTTTTTTCGATGGGGAAAAAGAAAACGAAATTTGTTTGTCAAGAATGCGGCTATGAATCAGCGAAATGGCTTGGAAGATGTCCGGGATGCAACACTTGGAATTCGCTGGTCGAAGAAATAGAGCGAGTAAAGCCGGCAACAAGAGGAGTGTTTGTCCATTCTGCATCTGATGCCTTGGCTAAACCGGTGCCGATTACTACCGTAACGACCACGCAGGAGCCGCGCATGCAAACGAATATGTCCGAATTTAACCGCGTATTAGGCGGAGGAATTGTAAAAGGTTCGCTCGTGTTAATCGGCGGGGATCCTGGTATTGGAAAGTCAACGCTTTTGTTGCAAGTTTCTGCGCAGCTTGCTGCGATGCAGCATAAAGTATTGTATATATCAGGCGAAGAATCGATTAAGCAAATGAAGCTGCGCGCTGACCGCCTCCATGTGGTCTCCGATCAATTGTATGTGTTAGCGGAGGCAGATTTGGAATATATTGTAGAAGCAATAGAAAATATTCACCCTGCTTGTGTGGTCATTGACTCTATTCAAACCGTGTATCGCGCTGATATTACATCTGCTCCGGGAAGTGTGGCGCAAGTGCGCGAATGCACGGCAGAATTAATGAAAATCGCGAAAACGAAAGGAATCGCTGTTTTTATCGTCGGGCATGTGACGAAAGAGGGTGCCATTGCCGGTCCGCGAATTTTAGAGCATATGGTTGATACTGTTCTTTATTTCGAAGGGGAGCGGCATCATACGTATCGCATTTTGCGGGCGGTAAAAAACCGGTTTGGTTCTACCAATGAAATTGGCATTTTCGAAATGAGGGATGTAGGGCTTGCCGAAGTCGAAAATCCTTCAGAGGTGTTTTTGGAAGAACGCTCCCGCGGTGCGGCGGGTTCAACGGTTGTCGCGGCGATGGAAGGAACTCGTCCTGTATTAGTCGAAATTCAAGCGTTAGTATCGCCAACGAGCTTTGGCAATCCGCGGCGGATGGCAACCGGTATTGACCATAACCGTGTTTCTTTGTTGATGGCGGTATTAGAGAAGCGGGTAGGTCTGCTTTTGCAAAATCAAGATGCCTATTTGAAAGTGGCAGGAGGAGTCAAATTGGATGAACCAGCGATTGATTTGGCGATCGCCGTCAGCATTGCCTCCAGCTTTCGCGACCAGCCGACGAATCCGTCTGATGTGATTATCGGCGAGGTCGGTTTAACCGGGGAAGTGCGCCGCGTGTCCCGCATCGAACAGCGCGTGCAAGAGGCCGTCAAATTAGGCTTTTCTCGTATTATTATTCCAAAAAACAACTTAACGGGCTGGAATCCTCCTAAGCATATAACGGTCATTGGTGTATCCCACGTTTCCGAGGCGCTCGAGCATACGTTGCAGTAAAATCGTTACAAACCTATGCCAAATGTTTAAAAAACATTAAAAACTATGCTATTATTGGTTTCAAACATTGGAAACTGTTTATAATGTTAAATAGGGAGGTGAAGATCCAGACATGGTAAAGCGGATCGTGCAGCTATTTTTTCTTGTTGTCGGAGGAACATTAGGTGCTGTTTTTTTGCCTGATTTATTGCGGATCATGCATATAAGCACTGTCCCGCTCTTAAATAATTCCTATACATTGGCAATATTAGGGGCAATTATTTTCTTTATGTTGACATTTTGGCTAGTCGATTATGTAGTTGATATGATTCGTTGGATGGAAGAATCGCTCGTTAAAGTGCCTGTTGCCGATTTATTGTTTGGCAGTTTAGGGCTTATTTTTGGCCTTATTATCGCATTTTTAGTTGTCATGCCGCTGCAATCGTTTCACATTCAAGTTGTCAATACGGTTCTGCCAATCTTTTTGACGATTTTGCTCGGTTATTTAGGATTCCGCGTTGGTTTTAGCAAACGGCATGAATTAATGAACTTATTTTCTCTTTCTAACCGAATGGCGAAGAGAAAAAGTGGAGAAGGAGAGGCAGAGCAGCCAAAGGGCGGTTCAGTGAAAATTTTAGATACAAGCGTCATTATTGACGGTCGGATTGCAGACATTTGTCAAACTGGTTTTTTAGAAGGACCCATTGTCATTCCGCGCTTTGTGCTGGAAGAATTGCAACATATTGCCGATTCTTCCGATGTGTTGAAACGCAACCGCGGCCGCCGCGGGCTGGACATTTTAAATCGCATCCAAAAAGAATTGGATATAAAAGTAGAAATTTATGAAGGCGATTTTGATGATATTCAGGAAGTCGACAGCAAGCTGGTGAAGTTAGCAAAATTGTTATCAGGAGTTGTCGTTACGAACGATTTTAATTTAAATAAAGTATGTGAGCTGCAAAATGTGCGTGTTCTTAATATTAACGATTTAGCCAATGCGGTGAAACCGGTTGTTCTGCCTGGGGAAGAATTAAACGTCCATGTCATCAAAGATGGCAAAGAGCATAATCAAGGAGTAGCGTATTTAGATGATGGCACGATGATCGTCGTCGAGGATGGAAAAGAGTACATTGGCAAACGGGTTGACGTATTGGTGACGAGCGTGTTACAAACATCTGCAGGGAGAATGATTTTTGCCAAGCTAAAACTGTTGCAAAAAGCACTTTAAACAAATGAATAGGGGAAACGGCAATGAAGTATGAGGTAGTCATTCCAGCAGCTGGGCAAGGAAAGCGAATGAGAGCGGGAGTGAATAAACAGTTCATTGAGCTTCGTCATGAACCGTTGATCGTGCGCACATTGAAAGTGTTTGACAGCGATGAATGGTGCGACGGCATTATTGTGGTGATTAACGAAGCGGAAAGAACCCGATTTGAACAATTATTTTCCCGCTTTCATCTCAACAAAATTATCGCAGTGGTCAACGGCGGCAAAGAGCGGCAGCATAGCGTGTACAATGGGCTGAAAGCGCTCAAAAACAGCAATATTGTCCTTATTCACGATGGCGCCCGTCCATTCGTTACCGTGGAGCACATTCATGAATTAGTAACAGCAGCAAATGAGTATGGCGCAGCGGTTCCGGCGGTTCGCGTCAAAGATACGATCAAGAAAGTCCACGGACAGTTTGTGAAAGAGACGATGGAACGTTCTAGCTTGTGGGCTGTACAAACTCCACAAGCTTTTCATGTTTCTCTCATTTTACAGGCACATGAGCAAGCAAAAAAGGAAGGTTATATCGGCACGGACGATGCCAGCCTCGTCGAGCGAATCGGCGGAAAAGTAAAGATTGTGGAAGGCGATTACCGCAATATTAAATTAACGACACCGGATGACCTATTGTTTGCGGAAGCGATTTTATCGAGCCGCGCCAGTTTATAACGGGAGGGGGAACGACATGTTTCGCATTGGTCAAGGATTTGATGTGCATCAGTTTGTTCATGGTCGTCCTTTAATTATAGGTGGCGTTCGCATTCCCTACGAAAAAGGGCTGCTTGGCCATTCCGACGCCGACGTATTGCTGCATGCGGTTGCAGACGCTTGTCTAGGGGCGATCGGCGCCGGCGACATCGGGAAGCATTTCCCGGACACGGACAACCGTTTTAAAGACGCGGATTCCGCGTTATTATTAAAACATGTATGGGAGCTAGTCAAACAGCAAGGATACGTGCTTGTGAACGTCGATTGCACGATTATTGCGCAAAAGCCGAAAATGGCGCCATATATTGAACAAATGAAAGAGAAAATTGCCGAATTGTTAGAAGGAGAACCATCACAAGTCAATGTAAAAGCCACAACGACGGAAAAGCTGGGCTTTACCGGCCGGGAAGAAGGAATTGCTGCGCAGGCAGTCGTATTATTGCAAAAACGGTAAGCTTCTGCGATGGACTGTATCGCGGAAAACAATCTATTTTGAACTCTGCCGCGATAAAATGTACAATAGTGGTACAAGCTTGATTATATTGGAGGTTATCAACAATGGCACAAGAAGTACGAGTGCGCTATGCACCAAGTCCAACCGGCCATTTGCATATTGGCGGGGCGCGGACAGCTTTGTTTAACTATTTATTTGCCCGTCATCATAACGGAAAATTTATTGTACGCATTGAGGATACGGATATTGAACGCAACGTAGAAGGCGGCGAACAATCGCAGCTGGAAAATTTAAAATGGCTCGGTATTGATTATGATGAATCCGTCGATAAAGACGGAGGATATGGTCCGTATCGCCAAACAGAACGTCTTGATATATACCGTAAATATGTTGATGAACTTTTAGAAAAAGGATACGCCTATAAATGTTTCTGTACGCCGGAAGAGCTCGAAAAAGAGCGGGAAGCACAAAGAGCAGCAGGCATCGCGGCGCCGCAATATAGCGGAAAATGCCGCCATTTAACGAAAGAACAAGTTGCCAAATTGGAAGCGGAAGGAAAGCCATATACGATCCGCATCAAAGTTCCTGAAGGAAAGACATATGAATTTGAAGATATGGTGCGCGGAAAAGTGACGTTTGAATCGAAAGATATCGGCGATTGGGTTATTATGAAAGCGAACGGCATCCCGACATACAATTTCGCCGTTGTCATCGATGATCATTTAATGAAAATCACACATGTGTTCCGCGGCGAAGAGCACTTATCGAACACGCCGAAACAGCTGATGGTGTACGACTATTTCGGCTGGGAGCCGCCGCAATTTGCCCATCTAACCTTGATCGTAAATGAGCAGCGCAAAAAGCTTTCGAAACGCGACGAGTCGATTATTCAATTTGTCTCGCAGTATAAGGAGCTTGGCTATCTTCCGGAAGCGATGTTCAACTTTTTTGCGCTGTTAGGCTGGTCGCCGGAAGGAGAAGAAGAAATTTTCTCGAAAGAAGAACTAATCCGTATTTTTGATGTTTCCCGATTGTCCAAATCGCCGTCGATGTTCGATACGAAAAAGCTGACATGGATGAATAACCAATATATTAAAAAGCTAGATTTAGACCGGCTGGTGGAAATTTCTTTGCCGCATTTAATTAAAGCAGGGCGCCTGCCGGAGCAAATGAGCGAAGAACAGCGGCAATGGGCGCGCGATTTAATTGCCCTATATCAAGAGCAAATGAGTTACGGAGCAGAAATTGTAGAGCTATCGGAGCTGTTCTTTAAAGAAGAGATTGAGTATAATGAAGAGGCAAAACAAGTGTTGGCGGAAGAACAAGTTCCGGATGTATTGAAAGCATTTTTAGAAGAAGTGAAGCAACTCGAGCCATTTACGGCGGACAATATTAAAGCGGCGATTAAATCCGTGCAAAAGTCGACAGGACAAAAAGGGAAAAAATTGTTTATGCCAATCCGCGTCGCCGTAACCGGGCAAACTCACGGTCCGGAATTGCCGTTTGCGCTCCAATTACTAGGAAAAGAAAAAGTGATCAGCCGATTAGAAAAAGTTATTCATTAACCATTTTTGTACGCTTTTCATATAGTTAAGTAAAAATGAAAATATGGAAAAAGCGTTGATGAGGAGAAGTAGGAAACATTGGCATTCCAGAGAGAATCACCTTGGCTGGAAGTGATTCATGACCGATGTTTTCCGAAATGCCCCTCGGAGCCTCCTTTCGAACCGGAACAGGGACGTTCTGTAGTAGATGGGAGCGGAGTTTCTCCGTTATCAGACTAGAGCGGGCTAAACGATCGTTTAGCTAAACAGAGTGGAACCGCGCGCAGAGCGTCTCTGTGTCTTTGGCACAGAGGCGCTTTTTTCTAATGAAAAAACAAAACCGTTATCGATATAATGCAAATTATTGAATAATGGTGGAGGGAGGACTATATGTTTAAAACACTAAAAGAAGATATTGAAGTGATTTTTGAGCAAGACCCGGCGGCAAGAAGCTATTTAGAGGTGATTTTAACGTATTCCGGTTTGCATGCGATTTGGGCGCATCGCATTGCTCATGCGTTGTACAAACGTAAATTTTATTTTCTCGCCCGTTTGATTTCGCAAATCAGCCGCTTTTTTACCGGTATTGAAATTCATCCGGGAGCGAAAATCGGCCGTCGCTTTTTCATCGACCATGGCATGGGAGTGGTTATTGGCGAAACGTGTGAAATTGGCGATAATGTAACTGTATACCAAGGCGTAACATTAGGCGGGACCGGGAAAGAGAAAGGGAAGCGCCATCCGACGATCAAAGATAACTGCTTAATTGCGGCAGGAGCAAAAGTGCTTGGATCGATTACGATCGGGGAAAACTCGAAAATAGGCGCTGGTTCGGTCGTCTTAAAAGACGTGCCGCCAAACTCGACCGTTGTCGGGATTCCGGGACGGGTGGTTGTCCGTGACGGGGTGAGAGTGAAAAAAGACTTAAACCATACAGACTTGCCAGATCCAGTGGCTGATCGCATTAAAGAGCTGGAAGCGGAAATTGCCAAATTGCGCAGCGAAATCGAGAGCTTAAAACAGGAAAGGAAGAGCGAACATGAGCAGCATTCGGCTTTATAATACGCTAACAAGAAAAAAAGAAACGTTTGAACCGCTCGAACCAAATAAGGTGAAAATGTATGTATGCGGTCCGACGGTATATAACTATATTCATATCGGCAACGCCCGCGCCGCGATCGTATTTGATACCATTCGACGCTACTTAGAGTTCCGCGGCTATGAAGTGACATATGTATCCAATTTTACCGATGTCGATGACAAATTAATTAAAGCAGCGCGGGAGCTAGGGGAAGATGTACCGACGATTGCCGAGCGGTTTATTCAAGCATATTTTGAAGATATTACCGCACTCGGCTGCAAAAAAGCGGATGTGCATCCGCGCGTCACCGAAAATATCGATGTCATTATTGCGTTTATTCAAGCGCTAATCGATAAAGGGTATGCATATGAAGTCGACGGCGATGTGTATTATCGCACAAGAAAATTTGCGGAGTACGGAAAACTTTCTCACCAGTCCATTGACGAACTAAGAGCGGGAGCGCGCATCGAAATCGGGGAAAAGAAAGACGACCCGCTTGACTTTGCTTTATGGAAAGCGGCAAAAGAAGGGGAAATTTGCTGGGACAGCCCGTGGGGAAAAGGCCGTCCGGGATGGCATATCGAATGCTCAGCCATGGCGCGCAAATATTTAGGAGATACGATTGATATTCATGCTGGCGGCCAGGATTTGACATTTCCTCATCATGAAAATGAGATCGCCCAATCGGAAGCATTAACGGGAAAACCGTTTGCAAAATATTGGCTGCATAACGGATATTTAAATATTAACAATGAAAAAATGTCAAAATCGCTTGGCAACTTCGTGCTCGTTCATGATATTATCCAGCAAATCGATCCACAAGTGCTACGGTTCTTTATGCTTTCGGTTCATTACCGCCATCCGATCAACTATAGCGACGAGCTGTTAGAAAGCGCGAAAAAAGGATTAGAACGGTTAAAAACATCCTATTTTAACTTAAAACATCGATTGCAAAGCAGCACCAATTTAACTGATGACGACGAGCAATGGCTTGAGCGGATTTACGAGCAGCATGAGGCGTTTATCCGCGAAATGGACGACGATTTTAATACAGCTAATGGAATCGCCGTGTTATTTGAGCTGGCGAAACAAGCGAATTTATATTTGCATGAGAAAAATACATCGGAACGCGTCATTCATGCGTTTTTACGCGAGTTCGAACAGCTGCTCGATGTGCTTGGCATTACGCTGCAAGAGGAAGAATTATTAGATGAGGAAATTGAAGAGCTTATCAAAAAGCGGAATGAAGCAAGAAAAAACCGCAATTTTGCCTTAGCCGATCAAATTCGTGATCAATTAAAAGCGAAAAACATTATTTTAGAAGATACGCCGCAAGGAACAAGATGGAAAAGAGGATAAAAGGGATGAGCTTGCTACAGCCGATCAAAGATGTAAAACAGCTAAATGGATTAGCGCTTGCCTACATCGGTGATGCCGTCTACGAAGTATATGTACGGCATCACCTTCTTGCCAATGGCAGCGTGAAACCGCACCAGCTTCATCGCCAAGCCATTCAATATGTATCAGCCAAAGCGCAGGCTAAAGTGTTACTAGCTTTATTGGAAAAAGAATTATTAACGGAAGAGGAACGGGCTATTGTACGCCGGGGGAGAAACGCCAAATCCGGCACGATTCCGAAAAATACGGACGTGCAGACGTACCGGTATAGCACGGCGTTTGAAGCATTGATTGGCTATCATTTTTTAGGGAAAAATGAAAAGCGGGTAGAAGAGCTAATTCGTTGTTCATTTGCGATTATTGAAAGTAAGGAAAGGACGTTGTAACGATGGATTTTATTATTGGGAGAAACCCAGTGATGGAAGCGTTGAAGTCGCAGCGGGAGATCAATAAAATTTGGATCGCAGAAGGGGTGCAGCGCCACTCTGTGCAGCCGATTATTCAGCTTGCAAAACAAAATGGTGTGCTTGTGCAATACGTTCCGAAAAAAAAGCTCGATCAAATGGTAGAAGGGACACACCAAGGAGTGGTGGCTCAAGTTGCAGCATACCGTTACTACGAAATCGACGATTTATTCGCCCGGGCATCGGAAAAAAGCGAACCGCCGTTTTTTCTTATTCTCGATGAACTAGAAGATCCGCATAATTTAGGATCCATTATGCGAACGGCTGATGCGGTAGGGGCGCACGGCATTATTATTCCGAAGCGGCGTTCTGTCGGCTTGACGGCGACGGTAGCGAAAGCTTCCACAGGCGCTATCGAGCATATTCCCGTTGCTAGAGTGACAAATTTAGCGAGAACGATCGACGAATTAAAAGAGCGTGGGGTGTGGATTGTCGGGACTGATGCGAAAGCAAAAGACGACTACCGCTCCTTTGACGGAACAATGCCATTGGCTCTGGTAATTGGCAGTGAAGGAAAAGGAATCAGCAGACTTGTTTTAGAAAAATGCGATTTTCTCCTTCGTCTGCCGATGAGAGGGCATGTGACATCATTGAATGCTTCCGTCGCTGCAAGCATTCTCATGTATGAGGTGTACCGCAAGCGATATCCGTTAGGAGAATAAATGATGAATATTTTAATTGTTGATGGCTATAACATTATCGGTGCTTGGCCGGAACTCCGCGAACTAAAAGAGGAAGATGACCTTGCCACGGCAAGGGATTTGCTGATTGACAAAATGGCGGAGTATCAAGCATTTACAGGAGACCGAGTCATTATTGTTTTTGATGCACACCTCGTACAAGGGAATGAGAAAAAATATAAAAACCATCAAGTCGAAGTAATATTTACGAAAGAACATGAAACGGCGGACGAGCGCATTGAACGGTTGGCTAAAAGCTTAATCAATGTACGAACGAAGGTGTATGTTGCTACGTCGGATTATACGGAGCAATGGACGATTTTTAGTCAAGGAGCGCTGCGAAAGTCAGCCCGTGAGCTTTTAGCAGAAATGGAGACGATCGAAAAAGATATTTCCAAAAAACTGCAACACATGCAGCAACAAACCCCGATGTCCAAAGTCCCGTTAACCGAAGAAGTTGCTAAAATTTTCGAAAAATGGCGAAGAGGTCAAAAGTGAGTGGTTGACGCTGTAAAAATTTGTACTGTATAATAAATTCTAGCGATTTATGCGGTCGGGGGATCAGCGTGGGTCAATGCTTCAAGGAAAAAATGTACAGTGATTACAAAAACATGGAAGATGAACGGTTAGTAGAGTTGGTACATCAAGGGGATGGGGATGCGCTAGATTTTTTAATTCATAAATACCAAAATTTCGTACGTGCTAAAGCCCGCTCTTATTTTTTAGTCGGCGCTGATCGGGAAGATATTGTTCAAGAAGGGATGATCGGCCTGTACAAGGCGGTTCGCGATTTTAAGGGGGACAAGCTCTCCTCTTTTAAAGCGTTTGCAGAACTTTGCATCACAAGGCAGATGATTACGGCTATTAAAACGGCAACAAGGCAAAAACATATTCCGTTGAATTCATACGTTTCCTTAGATAAGCCTATCTATGATGATGAATCAGACAGGACGTTGATGGATGTCATTTCCGGCACAAGAGCGACGGATCCGGAAGAGCTTATTGTTAATCGCGAAAAAGTAGACGATATTGAGGTCAAAATGGCAGAACTTCTTAGCGATTTAGAGAGAAAAGTGCTTGCTTTGTATTTAGATGGACGTTCGTACCAAGAAATTTCTGAAGAATTGAACCGCCATGTCAAATCGATTGATAACGCTCTTCAGCGTGTAAAAAGAAAGCTGGAAAAATATTTGGAGTACCGCGAAATCAGCCTTTAAGGACGTCTAGCATAAAGGCAAAAAAATCTGCCGTTGACAGTGAAATGAGGGTGTGGTAAATTTTTATGGACATCCTTATAGAACGGTGGGACACCCATGCGAAAAAAAGTGATTTTAGCTTGCAGTAAATGCGGCAGCCGAAATTATGTAACGATGAAAAAAATAAGCCATGCAGCGGAACGCTTTGAAGCGAATAAATTTTGTAAAATTTGCAACATGCATACGCTCCACCGTGAAACGAAGTAGCGCTATGTGAGCAGTTTTTCAAGTCTGTTGGAGGTTACTAATCATGCAGCGAATCGTAAACTTTTTTAAAGAAGTAGCACGAGAAATGAAAAAAGTAAGTTGGCCAAACCGGAAGGAATTAGTTAATTATACCGCTATTGTATTAGCTACCGTTACGTTTTTTACGGTGTTTTTTGCCGTTATTGATTTAGGTATTTCCGAATTAATTCGTTTTGTTTTTGAATAAGTCTGCTGCCGATATGATATAATGAAAGATAATAATGTGAGCGTCTGACCCGGTAACGGGTTTTTGTTTTGCTTAAAAAAGGAAATGAAACCGATTTGGGGAGGGAAAGGACAGTTAAGTCCTAATCAATGGAAAAAAATTGGTATGTGATTCATACGTATTCCGGTTATGAAAATAAAGTAAAGGCCAATTTAGAAAAACGCGTCGAATCCATGGGTATGCAGGATAAAATATTTCGCGTTGTCGTTCCCGAAGAAACAGAAACAGATGTGAAAAACGGCAAAAGAAAAACGACGAAAAAGAAAGTATTTCCAGGCTATGTACTAGTGGAAATGGTGATGACCGATGATTCTTGGTATGTGGTGCGCAATACTCCTGGGGTAACGGGATTTGTCGGTTCAAGCGGGGCTGGCTCTAAACCAACCCCATTGATGGAAGAAGAAGTGAAAATGATTTTAAAACGGATGGGCATGCCATTGACAGACATCGATATAGATTATGAACTAAATGAAACGGTAAGGGTAAAAGAAGGTCCTTTTACTAACTTTACTGGTAAAATAGAAGCGATCGATGTGGATAAACGAAAAGTGAAAGTGCTTGTGAATATGTTTGGCCGTGAAACACCGGTGGAGTTGGAATTTTCGCAGATTGAAAAAATATGATGGAAAAGAACTTGCAATCAAAATCGAAAAGTGATAATATTTTAAAGTCAGTATGTCTCGTAAACCGAGACAAATATATTTCTGTACAGGCAATGAACTTATACAAGTGTATAAGGGAGCACTGTGATTTTTTAACACGCAGATCCTCTCAACCGAAACGGGAGATATGGAAAAAGGCTATATGACATTAGCCTTATGAGTGGGAGGGACTATCCCTAATACCACATCACGGACTTAAGGAGGTGTGTCTCGTGGCAAAAAAAGTTGTAAAAGTCGTCAAACTGCAAATTCCTGCGGGGAAAGCGAATCCGGCACCGCCAGTTGGTCCTGCATTAGGTCAAGCCGGTGTTAATATTATGGCGTTTTGTAAAGAGTTCAATGCTCGCACAGCTGACCAAGCGGGTTTGATTATTCCAGTTGAAATTACGGTGTTTGAGGACCGTTCATTTACATTTATTACAAAAACTCCGCCAGCTGCAGTGTTGCTGAAAAAAGCGGCCGGCATTGAATCCGGTTCTGGTGAACCAAACCGTAACAAAGTAGCGACAATCAAACGCGACAAAGTGCGTGAAATTGCAGAAATGAAAATGCCGGATTTAAACGCAGCAAGCATTGAGGCTGCGATGCGCATGGTTGAAGGTACAGCCCGCAGCATGGGCATTGTTATCGAAGACTAATGTGCATAGTGTTGGCTGAGGAGGTTGCGACTACAAGGAGTGATCCTTTTCGCAACCTTTATTCGTGGGAGGTTATTCCGCTAAAACCACAATGAGGAGGAATTATGTATGCCAAAAAGAGGAAAAAAATACTTAGAAGCATTGAAACTTGTAGACCGCTTTAAAGCGTATCCAATCGCAGAAGCGATTGAACTGGTGAAAAAAACGAACATTGCTAAATTTGATGCTACGGTGGAAGTTGCGTTCCGTTTAGGCGTGGATCCGAAAAAAGCGGACCAACAAATTCGCGGCGCGGTTGTATTGCCTCATGGTACAGGGAAAGTACAGCGCGTATTAGTATTCGCTAAAGGGGAAAAAGCGAAAGAAGCGGAAGCAGCTGGCGCCGACTACGTTGGCGATACAGAATATATCAACAAAATCCAACAAGGTTGGTTTGATTTTGATGTCGTTGTCGCAACACCTGACATGATGGGTGAAGTTGGTAAACTGGGACGTATTTTAGGTCCAAAAGGATTAATGCCAAACCCGAAAACTGGCACCGTTACATTTGATGTCGCGAAAGCGGTGCAAGAAATTAAAGCTGGTAAAGTCGAATATCGCGTTGACAAAGCCGGCAACATCCACGTGCCGATCGGCAAAGTGTCGTTTGACAACGAAAAACTGGTAGAAAACTTCGCTACGATTTACGAAGCGATTTTAAAAGCAAAACCAGCCGCTGCAAAAGGTACGTACGTGAAAAATGTAACGGTTACTTCGACGATGGGGCCTGGCATCAAAGTAGACCCATCTACAGTAGCGGTAGCACAATAAAATATTGACTTCTTTCCATCCTTTTAGTAAAATGTCTTTTGTCTGAAAAAATGAATATCATTTGTACCGTAGACAGTAGGTGCTCTTAGGAGCTTAATTTCCTACCGAGGTATTTGTGCGATAGAAAAACGCGTTCAAGGCCGTTTTGCGCGTTTTGCGATACCTCCATGTCTACGTGGCATGGAGGTTTTTTACTGATGCGGTATAAGTGGTGTTTTCATTTTATCTTCTACAGGAGGTGTAAAAATGAGCAGCGCGATCGAACTCAAAAAACAAATTGTAGCAGAGATAGCTGAAAAATTCCGCGCCAGCAAATCTACGGTTATCGTAGACTACCGCGGCTTAAACGTAGCGGAAATTACAGAGCTCCGCAAGCAGCTCCGCGAAGCGGGCGTTGAGTTCAAAGTGTATAAAAACACATTAACCCGCCGCGCGCTGGCGGAAGTTGGATTAGAAGGATTAAGCGACGTATTTACTGGACCAAATGCGATTGCATTTAGCAATGAAGATGTCGTAGCGCCTGCAAAAATTTTAAGTGAATTTGCCAAAGACCATGAAGCACTTGAAATTAAAGCAGGTGTCATTGAAGGCAACATTGCAACGCTGGAAGAAATCAATGCGCTTGCAAAACTTCCTTCCCGCGAAGGCTTGCTTTCTATGTTGCTTAGCGTTCTTCAGGCTCCAATTCGCAACTTTGCGCTTGTTACAAAAGCGGTTGCGGATAAAAAAGAAGAGCAAGGCGCATAATCTCGCATCCATATATGCATAAAATTATAAATTAAGGAGGAACTGACAATGACAAAAGAACAAATCATTGAAGCGGTTAAAAATATGACAGTATTAGAATTAAATGAATTAGTAAAAGCAATTGAAGAAGAGTTCGGCGTAACTGCTGCTGCTCCTGTAGTGGTTGCTGGCGGCGCTGCTGCTGGCGGCGAAGCTGCTGCTGAAAAAACAGAATTCGATGTTATTCTTGCTGATGCTGGTGCGCAAAAAATTAAAGTTATCAAAGTTGTTCGCGAAATCACTGGTCTTGGCTTAAAAGAAGCAAAAGACTTAGTTGATAACACTCCAAAACCAATTAAAGAAGGCGTTTCGAAAGAAGAAGCAGAAGAAATCAAAGCAAAACTTGAAGAAGTTGGCGCTAGCGTAGAAGTAAAATAATTGCTGTTTACAAGAAAAGCCCGCTGAAACCAGCGGGCTTTTTTACTGCAAAAATGGGTATGATGGAAGATAGATGGGCAAAAGAAAGGTGATGAAATTGAGCGAACATTATTATTCTTCCAACCCGTCATCGGAAAGCCATCCTCATACGTGGACGTTTGTATTACGGGGCAATAAGTTCGTATTTACCACGGACAGCGGCGTATTTTCCAAACGGGAAGTCGATTTTGGCACGCGGCTGTTGATTGAAACGTTTATGGAACCGGATATAGAGGGCGGTTTTTTGGATATTGGCTGCGGATATGGTCCGATCGGCTTGGCGGTTGCAAAGTCCTTTCCACACCGCCATGTAGACATGGTGGATATTAACAAGCGCGCGATCGAGTTGGCTATAGAAAATAAACAGGCCAACGATATTAAAAATGTAACGATTTATGAAAGTGATTTATTTGCGCAAGTAGGCGATAAAAAATTTGCTGCGATTTTAACCAATCCGCCGATTCGTGCCGGGAAACGCGTTGTTCACGCCATTTTTGAACAAAGCGCTGACCATCTTTACGAAAATGGGGAGCTGTGGGTTGTCATTCAAAAAAAGCAAGGGGCGCCGTCTGCGTTAAAAAAATTGGAAGAAGTGTTTTCACACGCAGAAGTGGTAGCGAAGAAAAAAGGATATTATATCATAAAGGCGAAAAAATGTTGACAGTGTTTTTGGGTTGTGATAACATTATACAATGCTAAATGTGTACATTTCCCTAGTAGGATGGTACGTATAATTTTGGTGATAATGGAAAAAATGATAAAATCAATAAACAGGTGAAAATATGGTTTTCTATGATAGAAACCATTTTCTTTTTTTCTCCATGAAAAGCATGGCTCCATGTTTACCTTCCAATTTGATTAATGTTTACATTTGAGGGGTGAATCACTTGACAGGCCGACTAGTTCAATATGGACGACACCGCCAACGGAGAAGTTACGCGCGCATTAGTGAAGTGCTCGAATTGCCGAATCTTATTGAGATTCAAACTTCCTCTTACAAATGGTTTCTTGATGAAGGATTGCGGGAAATGTTCCGCGAAATTTCCCCGATCGAAGACTTTTCCGGTAATCTTTCTCTTGAATTTATTGATTATAGTTTAGGGGAGCCGAAATATACGGTAGAAGAAGCGAAAGAACGCGATGTTACATATGCTGCGCCGCTTCGCGTAAAAGTCCGTTTAATTAACAAAGAGACAGGTGAAGTAAAGGAACAAGATGTGTTTATGGGTGATTTCCCGTTAATGACAGAAACAGGGACGTTTATCATTAACGGGGCAGAGCGGGTTATTGTATCCCAGCTTGTCCGCTCTCCGAGCGTGTACTACAGCGACAAAGTGGATAAAAACGGAAAACGAGGCTATTCAGCGACCGTGATTCCGAATCGCGGCGCCTGGCTAGAATACGAAACTGACGCCAAAGATGTTGTATATGTTCGCATTGATCGCACACGTAAACTGCCAGTTACGGTGCTTCTTCGTGCGCTCGGGTTTGGTTCCGATCAAGAAATTATTGATTTGATCGGCGACAATGAGTATTTGCGCAACACGCTTGAAAAAGATAATACGGATAGCACCGAAAAAGCGCTCATTGAAATTTACGAGCGCCTGCGCCCAGGCGAACCGCCGACGATTGAAAACGCGAAAAACTTGTTAATCTCTCGCTTTTTTGATCCGAAACGCTATGATTTAGCAAGCGTCGGACGTTATAAAATTAATAAAAAGCTCCATATTAAAAACCGCCTGTTTAACCAACGTCTTGCCGAAACATTAATCGATCCGGAAACAGGCGAGATTATTGCCGAAAAAGGAGCAATCATTGACCGCAGAATGTTAAATCGTTTGCTGCCATACCTTGAAAAAGGCATTGGCTTGCAAACTTATAAACCTAACGGGGGCGTAGTAGACGAGCCGATTTCTGTGCAGTCGATTAAAATTTACTCGCCAAATGACCCGGACAACGAAAAAGTGATCAACGTCATCAGCAACGGCTATATTGCTGAAGATGTCAAACATATTACTCCAGCGGATATTATCGCTTCCATCAGCTATTTCTTTAACTTGCTGCATGGGGTTGGCGATACGGACGATATCGACCATTTAGGAAACCGTCGTCTTCGTTCGGTCGGTGAATTGTTGCAAAACCAATTCCGCATCGGTTTATCTCGTATGGAGCGGGTTGTTCGCGAGCGTATGTCCATTCAAGATACAAACACGATTACACCGCAGCAATTGATCAACATTCGGCCGGTCATCGCTGCGATTAAAGAGTTTTTCGGAAGCTCGCAGCTTTCGCAATTTATGGACCAAACGAACCCGCTTGCCGAATTAACGCATAAGCGCCGTCTTTCGGCGTTAGGACCAGGTGGGCTGACGCGGGAGCGCGCAGGGTTTGAGGTGCGCGACGTTCACTACTCCCACTATGGACGGATGTGTCCGATTGAAACCCCTGAGGGTCCAAACATTGGATTAATTAACTCGTTATCGACTTATGCGAAAGTCAATAAATTCGGTTTCATTGAAACGCCGTATCGGCGCGTCGACCCGGAAACAGGAAGAGTAACCGATCAAATTGATTACTTAACGGCAGACGAAGAGGACAACTATGTTGTGGCTCAGGCGAACGTCCCGCTTGCGGAAGATGGAACGTTCTTAGAAGAAAATGTTGTCGCACGTTTCCGCGGGGAAAACATTGTCGTCAAACGCGACCGCGTTGACTATATGGACGTGTCGCCAAAGCAAGTTGTATCGGCAGCGACGGCGTGCATCCCGTTCTTAGAAAACGACGACTCGAACCGCGCGCTTATGGGTGCGAACATGCAGCGTCAAGCAGTTCCGCTGTTAGAGCCGGAAGCGCCAATTGTCGGTACAGGAATGGAATATGTATCGGCGAAAGACTCCGGTGCCGCTGTTATTTGTAAACATCGCGGTATTGTCGAACGGGTAGAGGCCAAAGAAATTTGGGTTCGCCGTCTCATTGAAGTAGACGGAAAGGAAGTAAAAGGAGACCTTGACAAATATCGTCTGTTGAAATTTGTCCGCTCGAACCAAGGAACTTGCTACAATCAGCGTCCGATTGTGAAAAAAGGTGACATTGTTGAAAAAGGTGAAATTTTAGCAGACGGTCCGTCGATGGACAAAGGTGAGCTTGCGCTTGGCCGCAACGTGCTTGTTGCCTTTATGACTTGGGACGGCTATAACTACGAAGACGCAATTATTATGAGCGAACGCCTCGTCAAAGAGGACGTATATACATCGATCCATATCGAGGAGTATGAAGCGGAATCCCGCGATACGAAACTTGGTCCAGAGGAAATTACGCGCGATATTCCAAACGTCGGGGAGGATGCGCTAAAGAATTTAGATGAGCGCGGAATTGTCCGCATCGGTGCGGAAGTAAAAGACGGCGATTTGCTCGTTGGTAAAGTAACACCAAAAGGAATGACGGAGCTTACAGCCGAAGAACGGTTGTTGCACGCCATCTTCGGGGAAAAAGCACGCGAGGTGCGCGATACATCGCTGCGCGTTCCGCATGGCGGCGGCGGTATTGTGCTCGATGTGAAAGTATTTAACCGCGAAGACGGCGATGAGCTTCCGCCTGGCGTCAATCAGCTTGTCCGCGTCTATATTGTGCAAAAACGGAAAATTTCCGAAGGCGATAAAATGGCAGGCCGCCACGGAAACAAAGGGGTTATTTCCCGCATCTTGCCGGAAGAAGATATGCCGTTCTTGCCGGATGGCACACCGATTGATATTATGTTAAACCCGTTAGGCGTTCCGTCGCGGATGAACATCGGGCAAGTGTTTGAGCTGCATCTTGGGATGGCCGCGAAAAAACTCGGTCTTCATATTGCGTCGCCGGTATTTGACGGCGCTACAGAAGAAGATGTGTGGAATATACTGGAAGAAGCGGGGATGCCGCGTGATGCAAAAACGGTTCTATACGATGGCAGAACGGGAGAACCGTTTGACAACCGCGTATCGGTCGGCATTATGTATATGATTAAGCTGGCGCACATGGTTGACGATAAGCTTCATGCTCGCTCAACGGGACCGTACTCGCTTGTTACGCAGCAACCGCTCGGTGGGAAAGCGCAATTTGGCGGACAACGTTTCGGCGAAATGGAAGTATGGGCGCTCGAAGCTTACGGTGCTGCGTATACATTGCAAGAAATACTTACCGTCAAATCGGACGATGTGGTTGGTCGCGTGAAGACATACGAAGCAATTGTTAAAGGGGAAAACATACCGGAGCCAGGTGTGCCGGAGTCGTTTAAAGTTTTAATTAAAGAGCTGCAAAGCTTAGGCATGGATGTGACGATTTTAACGAGCGATGAACAAGAAGTTAATATGGAAAACTTCGATGAGGACGAAGACCATGCTGCCGATGCGATTGTTTCGGAAGTGAAACCGGCAGAAAAGGAAAAAGCAGCTGAAAAAGACGCCGTCACGAAAGAATAAGCTTAACCGATAGTGATGGGGGAATATTCCTCCATCACTATCAAGGTGTTATCCAACAAACAAACAAGCAATTGAGGCAAAACCGATGGATAAAGAGGGAGGTATACCCCTTGCTAGATGTAAATAAATTTGAGTACATGAAAATCGGGCTCGCTTCACCGGAGAAAATCCGCTCCTGGTCGTATGGTGAAGTAAAAAAACCGGAAACGATTAACTATCGTACATTGAAGCCGGAAAAAGACGGATTGTTTTGCGAGCGCATTTTCGGGCCGACTAAAGACTGGGAATGCCATTGCGGAAAATATAAGCGCGTACGTTATAAAGGTGTTGTCTGCGACCGCTGCGGTGTCGAAGTTACTCGCTCGAAAGTCCGCCGTGAACGGATGGGTCATATTGAACTAGCCGCTCCTGTTTCACATATTTGGTATTTTAAAGGCATCCCAAGCCGTATGGGGCTTGTGTTGGATATGTCGCCGCGTGCGTTAGAGGAAGTGATTTATTTCGCTTCCTACGTGGTGACGGACCCAGGCGATACACCTTTAGAGAAAAAACAGTTGCTTTCCGAGAAAGAATATCGCGCCTATCGCGAAAAATACGGGCAATCGTTCCAAGCTTCCATGGGGGCGGAAGCCATTAAAAAGCTTCTCCAAGATATTGATTTAGATAAAGAAGTAGCGACGTTAAAAGAAGAGCTGAAAACGGCGCAAGGACAGCGTCGTGCTCGTATTATCAAGCGCTTGGAAGTGCTAGAGGCGTTCCGCAACTCAGGCAACGATCCTGCTTGGATGGTGCTTGATGTGCTGCCCGTTATCCCGCCTGAATTGCGGCCAATGGTGCAATTAGACGGCGGACGCTTTGCGACATCGGACTTGAACGATTTGTACCGCCGCGTAATTAACCGAAATAACCGCTTAAAACGTTTATTGGATCTTGGTGCACCAAATATTATCGTGCAAAACGAAAAACGGATGTTGCAAGAAGCCGTTGATGCGCTGATTGACAATGGTCGCCGCGGCCGCCCGGTAACAGGACCTGGCAACCGCCCATTAAAATCATTGTCCCATATGTTAAAAGGGAAACAAGGACGTTTCCGGCAAAACTTGCTCGGTAAGCGCGTCGACTATTCCGGCCGTTCTGTTATTGTTGTCGGTCCAAACTTAAAAATGTATCAATGCGGCTTGCCAAAAGAAATGGCGCTCGAACTCTTTAAGCCGTTTGTTATGAAAGAACTGGTGGAACGCGGATTGGCGCATAATATTAAAAGCGCGAAACGGAAAATTGAGCGCGTGCATCCAGAAGTATGGGACGTATTAGAAGATGTCATTAAAGAGCATCCAGTGCTTTTGAACCGTGCTCCGACGCTTCACCGTTTAGGCATTCAAGCGTTTGAACCAACGCTTGTCGAAGGCCGCGCGATTCGCTTGCATCCGCTTGTATGTACCGCGTATAACGCGGACTTTGACGGAGACCAAATGGCGGTTCACGTTCCGCTCTCGGCGGAAGCACAGGCGGAAGCGCGCTTGCTCATGCTGGCTGCGCAAAATATTTTGAACCCGAAAGACGGAAAGCCAGTTGTTACGCCTTCGCAAGACATGGTTTTAGGAAACTATTATTTAACGATGGAACGCGAAGGGGCCATCGGTGAAGGCATGGTATTTAAAGATACGGATGAGGCGTTGCTTGCCTATCATAATGGATATGTTCATTTACATTCGCGCATCGCTGTTCATGCCGGCTCATTGAAAAACGAAACGTTCACCGAAGAGCAAAACAACAAATTATTGCTCACTACCGTTGGCAAATTGATTTTCAACGAAATTTTGCCAAACTCGTTCCCTTACATTAATGAGCCGACAACAGAAAACATTGAGGGACGGACGCCGGATAAATATTTCCTTGATAAAGGCGTAAATGTGAAAGAAGAGATTCGCAAACGCGAACTTGTGCCGCCGTTTAAGAAAAAAGTGCTTGGACAAATTATCGCGGAAGTATTCAAGCGGTTTAAAATTACGGAAACGTCGAAGATGCTTGACCGCATGAAAGATTTAGGTTTCCAATATTCGACGAAAGCCGGCATTACGATCGGCGTCGCTGATATCGTAGTATTGCCGGAAAAACAAGAAATTCTTGACGAAGCGCAGGCGAAAGTCGATACCGTATTGAAACAGTTCCGCCGCGGTTTAATTACCGATGAAGAGCGCTATGAACGTGTCATTTCGATTTGGAGCGCGGCGAAAGACAAAATTCAAGACAGACTAATGAAATCGTTGGATAAACGCAACCCGATCTTTATGATGAGTGATTCTGGAGCGCGCGGTAACGCTTCGAACTTTACGCAGCTTGCCGGAATGCGCGGTCTCATGGCCAACCCGGCAGGACGCATTATTGAGTTGCCGATCAAGTCGTCGTTCCGTGAAGGTTTAACGGTATTGGAATACTTTATTTCTACGCACGGGGCGCGCAAAGGACTGGCGGATACGGCTCTAAAAACAGCGGACTCTGGTTATCTCACAAGACGTCTTGTCGACGTGGCGCAAGATGTGATTGTGCGTGAAGAAGATTGTGGTACAGACCGCGGTATTCTTGCAAGAGCGTTAACAGACGGCACAGAAGTGATCGTCAAATTAGAAGAGCGCCTTGTCGGCCGCTATGCGCAAAAAACGGTGAAACATCCGGAAACAGGCGAAATACTCGTTCGTAAAGATGAAATGATCACCGAAGATATTGCGAACGAGATCATTAAAGCGGGGATTACAGAGGTATGGATTCGCTCTGCCTTTACATGCAATACGCGGCATGGCGTATGTAAAAAATGCTATGGCCGCAACTTGGCGACAGGCGCCGATGTCGAAGTCGGCGAAGCGGTCGGTATTATCGCGGCCCAGTCGATCGGGGAGCCTGGTACGCAGCTGACGATGCGTACGTTCCATACAGGCGGTGTTGCCGGCGACGACATCACCCAAGGTTTGCCACGGGTACAAGAGCTGTTTGAAGCGCGGAATCCGAAAGGGCAAGCTGTCATTTCGGAAATTGACGGCGTTGTTGTTTCCATTAGCGAAACGCGTGATCATCAATATGAAATTGTTGTCAAAGGTGAGGTTGAAACGCGTTCATATGTTGCCCCTTACAACGCAAGACTAAAAGTCGAAGAAGGGCAGCAAGTAGAGAGAGGTCAAGAGCTGACCGAAGGCTCGATCGATCCAAAACAGCTGTTAAGAGTCCGCGACATTACATCGGTTCAAGAATACTTGCTGCGTGAAGTACAGAAAGTATACCGGATGCAAGGGGTAGAAATTAGCGACAAACATATTGAAGTGATGGTTCGGCAAATGCTGCGCAAAGTGCGTGTCATTGATGCAGGGGACACGGATGTGCTTCCAGGAACGCTGCTGGATGTGCATCAATTTACAGACGTCAATGAAAAAGCGCTTCTGGAAGGAAAACGCCCGGCGACCGCACGTCCGGTGCTGCTTGGTATTACAAAAGCATCGCTTGAAACAGATTCGTTCTTATCGGCTGCATCGTTCCAAGAAACAACGCGCGTGTTGACCGATGCGGCGATTAAAGGAAAACGCGATGAATTGCTCGGCTTAAAAGAAAACGTCATTATCGGTAAGCTTGTTCCAGCCGGAACAGGAATGGCTCGCTATCGTAAAGTCAAGCCGGTAGTGAAGAAAGAAACGGAAAGCGATGCTGTTACATCCAAATAAATCTCTCGGTGCCAGCAAAGGAGAACCCTCCTTTGCTGGCAATAAATTAAATGGATTGAAAATATAGTTGACAATGTCTTGCAAAAATGATAGTATATCAAAGGTGTTCCAAAAACCTGGTACTTTGGAGGATATGTTACATGTCTTATGAAAAAGTATTACAGGCTGGAAAGATTGTCGTTGGAACGAAACAAACAGTAAGAGCTCTGAAAGAAGGAAAAGCGCTCGAAGTCATCGTTGCCGAAGATGCTGATCCATCCATTGTTGATAAGGTGATGGAAGCAGCAAAAGAGGCTAATGTTCCCGTTACGAAAGTAGATTCGATGAAAAAGCTTGGCAAAGCGTGCAAAATTCAAGTAGGAGCAGCTGCTGTCGCGATTCTTCGGTAAAAACCATTTCGGTTTTTATCTTAAAAACCTTGTTTGTATAAATAATGAACCACCTGGATATGTGGGCTTAAGTTTATATGTGAAAGGAGGACAATTTAACATGCCTACAATTAACCAATTAGTCCGTAAAGGGCGCGAGAAAAAAGTAGTAAAATCCAAATCTCCTGCGTTAAATAAAGGATACAACAGCTTTAAAAAAGTGCAAACAAACGTTCCTTCACCACAAAAACGCGGTGTTTGTACACGTGTTGGTACGATGACTCCGAAAAAGCCAAACTCTGCGCTTCGTAAATATGCGCGTGTTCGTTTATCGAACGGTATCGAGGTAACAGCTTACATCCCTGGTATCGGCCATAACTTACAAGAACACAGCGTCGTATTAATTCGTGGCGGACGTGTAAAAGACTTGCCAGGGGTACGTTATCACATCATTCGTGGCGCCCTAGATACAGCAGGTGTGGCAAACCGCATGCAAGGGCGTTCGAAATACGGTGCGAAAAAACCAAAAGAATCGAAAAAATAATAAAGTAAATCGGATTTTTTACTGAAAGGAGGAAAAACTATGCCACGTAGAGGTCCAGTTGCAAAACGAGACGTACTACCAGACCCAATTTACAATTCGAAACTAGTAACCCGTCTAATCAATAAAATTATGGTGGACGGAAAAAAATCAAAAGCACAAAAAATTCTTTACACGGCATTTGATATTATCCGTGAACGTACGGGTAAAGATCCTATGGAAGTATTTGAACAAGCATTAAAAAATGTTATGCCTGTTTTGGAGGTTCGCGCACGCCGCGTCGGTGGGGCAAACTACCAAGTTCCTGTTGAGGTTCGCCCGGATCGCCGTGTGTCGTTGGGGCTTCGCTGGTTAGTGCAATATGCTCGTCTCCGCGGCGAAAAAACGATGGAAGAGCGCCTTGCGAATGAAATTATGGATGCGGCCAACAACACCGGTGCAGCGGTGAAAAAACGCGAAGATACGCACAAAATGGCGGAAGCAAACAAAGCGTTTGCACATTATCGTTGGTAATGATCAGTTAAAGATCTTTATTAGGGAAATAGGTGATGGTGGCAAAATCAGCTTGCCGCCTATACCTATATTCCTATGATTTTGTATTGTTTTAATTGTTTTATATGAGCGTGATTATTATACATGATACTTATTTGAAGGAAGGAGAAAATAACCACCATGGCAAGAGAGTTCTCCTTGGAAAACACTCGTAACATTGGGATTATGGCGCACATTGACGCCGGTAAGACAACAACAACAGAGCGTATCTTGTTCTACACAGGACGCGTTCATAAGATTGGTGAAGTCCATGAAGGCGCGGCCACAATGGACTGGATGGAACAAGAGCAAGAGCGCGGGATTACGATTACGTCTGCGGCGACAACAGCGCAATGGAAAGGTCATCGCATCAATATTATCGACACGCCAGGGCACGTAGACTTTACGGTAGAGGTAGAGCGTTCCCTTCGCGTGCTTGACGGTGCGATTACTGTTCTTGACGCGCAATCCGGTGTAGAACCGCAAACAGAAACAGTCTGGCGCCAAGCGACTACATACGGGGTTCCACGTATTGTATTCGTCAACAAAATGGACAAAATTGGCGCAGATTTCCTATATTCTGTAAAAACGCTTCATGACCGCTTGCAAGCAAACGCGCATCCAGTGCAATTGCCAATCGGTGCGGAAGACCAATTCTCCGGCATTATTGACCTTGTCGAAATGTGCGCGTACCATTACCATGATGAACTTGGCAAAAATATTGAACGCATTGAAATTCCGGAAGAATACCGTGATATGGCGGAAGAATACCACAACAAGCTTATTGAAGCAGTTGCGGAATTAGATGAAGAACTGATGATGAAATATTTAGAAGGGGAAGAAATTACAACAGAAGAATTGAAAGCAGCGATTCGCAAAGCAACGATCAGCGTAGAATTCTTCCCTGTATTCTGCGGCTCCGCATTTAAAAACAAAGGTGTTCAATTGCTGTTAGATGGAGTCGTAGATTATTTGCCATCTCCAGTTGATATTCCGCCAATCAAAGGGGTTGTACCGGATACGGAAGAAGAAGTTGTTCGTGAAGCAAGAGACGATGCTCCATTCGCAGCGTTGGCATTTAAAATTATGACAGACCCTTATGTTGGTAAATTAACGTTCTTCCGCGTGTACTCTGGTACGCTTGATTCTGGTTCATATGTCATGAACTCGACAAAACGCAAACGCGAACGTATCGGTCGTCTCCTACAAATGCATGCGAACCACCGTCAGGAAATTTCGAAAGTATATGCCGGTGACATCGCGGCAGCTGTAGGTTTAAAAGATACAACAACAGGCGATACTCTATGTGATGAAAAGAACCTTGTTGTATTAGAATCAATGGAATTCCCTGAACCAGTTATTAACGTAGCCATTGAGCCAAAATCAAAAGCAGACCAAGATAAAATGAGCCAAGCATTGCAAAAGTTACAAGAAGAAGACCCAACATTCCGTGCTTGGACAGATCCGGAAACTGGCCAAACGATCATTGCTGGTATGGGTGAGCTTCACCTAGACATCATCGTTGACCGTATGCGCCGTGAATTTAAAGTGGAAGCGAATGTTGGCGCTCCACAAGTTGCATACCGCGAAACATTCCGCAAATCGGCGCAAGTGGAAGGGAAATTCATCCGTCAATCCGGTGGTCGCGGTCAATACGGTCACGTTTGGATTGAATTCTCGCCAAACGAACGCGGAAAAGGGTTCGAATTCGAAAACGCGATTGTCGGTGGGGTTGTTCCGAAAGAATATATACCGGCAGTCCAAGCGGGTCTTGAAGAAGCAATGCAAAACGGGGTTCTTGCCGGATATCCAGTGGTCGACATCAAAGCGAAACTATTTGATGGTTCTTACCATGATGTCGACTCGAGTGAAATGGCGTTCAAAATCGCAGCTTCTTTAGCATTGAAAAACGCTGCGACTAAATGTGACCCTGTGTTGCTTGAGCCAATCATGAAAGTCGAAGTAATTATTCCAGAAGAATATCTTGGCGATATTATGGGCGACATCACTTCCCGCCGCGGACGCGTCGAAGGAATGGAAGCCCGCGGTAATGCACAAGTCGTCCGCGCGATGGTTCCGCTTGCGGAAATGTTTGGATACGCTACTTCGTTGCGTTCTAATACACAAGGACGCGGAACGTTCACGATGGTATTTGACCACTATGAAGAAGTTCCGAAAAACATTGCAGACGAAATCATCAAAAAAAATAAAGGTGAATAATTGATTTCTCTGCATAGTTTCGCTATAAATACTTATGTAAGACTTGGGAATCAATACAATCTGTATTGGTTCCCAGGCATCCTATATTTATATAAACCATTAAAATTATATTCTAATTTTAAGGAGGATATTTCTCATGGCTAAAGCGAAATTCGAACGTACGAAACCACACGTCAACATTGGTACTATCGGCCACGTTGACCACGGTAAAACGACGTTAACTGCTGCGATTACAACGGTTCTCGCTAAACAAGGTAAAGCAGAAGCAAAAGCGTATGACCAAATCGACGCAGCTCCAGAAGAACGTGAACGCGGTATCACAATCTCTACTGCACACGTTGAGTATGAAACTGACAAACGCCACTATGCACACGTTGACTGCCCTGGACACGCGGACTACGTGAAAAACATGATCACAGGTGCAGCGCAAATGGACGGCGCGATCCTTGTTGTATCTGCAGCTGACGGTCCAATGCCACAAACTCGCGAACACATTCTTCTTTCTCGCCAAGTAGGTGTACCATACATCGTCGTATTCTTGAACAAATGCGACATGGTAGACGACGAAGAATTATTAGAACTAGTTGAAATGGAAGTTCGTGATCTATTATCTGAATATGACTTCCCTGGCGATGAAGTGCCTGTTATCAAAGGTTCTGCATTAAAAGCGCTTGAAGGCGATCCGCAATGGGAAGAAAAAATTGTTGAATTGATGAATGCAGTTGACGAATACATTCCAACTCCACAACGTGAAATTGACAAACCATTCATGATGCCAATTGAAGACGTATTCTCGATCACTGGTCGTGGTACGGTAGCAACTGGCCGTGTAGAACGCGGTACGCTAAAAGTTGGTGACGCAGTAGAAATCGTTGGTCTTTCTGACGAGCCAAAATCTACAACAGTTACTGGTGTAGAAATGTTCCGCAAACTTCTTGACCAAGCAGAAGCTGGTGACAACATCGGTGCGCTTCTTCGCGGTATTTCCCGTGACGAAGTAGAACGCGGTCAAGTACTTGCGAAACCAGGCTCTATCACACCACATACAAAATTTAAAGCGCAAGTTTACGTTTTAACAAAAGAAGAAGGTGGACGTCATACTCCATTCTTCTCTAACTATCGTCCACAATTCTACTTCCGCACAACAGACGTAACAGGCATCATCACGCTTCCAGAAGGCGTAGAAATGGTTATGCCTGGCGACAACGTTGAAATGACAGTAGAATTAATCGCGCCAATCGCGATCGAAGAAGGTACAAAATTCTCAATCCGTGAAGGTGGACGTACAGTAGGCGCAGGTTCTGTATCTGAAATCATTGAGTAATATACTTGCGCTTCTGTGGCAGAAAAACAAGCAGGTTTGCCTTATGCAAACCTGCTTGTTTTTTTATGCAATTTTTCGACAGGTTGAAAATGGACATTTAGCTATGTATAATTAAGAAGTGCGCAGAAAAACGAAGAAATAGCTTGCAATCCCGTTTACATATCTGTATAATATCAAATGTTGGTCTTTGACTGCGATGAAGTGGAAGGTTGCTGACACACCCGGTCGCTTTGCCATGGCGAGTGTGCAGGAAATTTCCATGGAGAATGTCTATTTTGAAAATAGGCGAAGAAGGAGGGAAAACAATGGCAAAAGAAAAAATTCGTATCCGTTTAAAAGCTTACGATCATCGAATTCTTGATCAATCTGCGGAGAAAATCGTAGAAACAGCAAAACGTTCCGGCGCAAAAGTATCCGGTCCGATTCCGTTGCCAACGGAAAGAACTGTTTATACGATTTTACGCGCTGTTCACAAGTACAAAGATTCTCGTGAACAATTCGAAATGCGTACACATAAACGCTTGATCGATATCGTAAACCCTACTCCACAAACAGTAGATTCATTAATGCGCCTTGATTTGCCATCTGGCGTTGATATTGAAATTAAACTTTAATTAAGCAGGAGGTGTGACGAATGACCAAAGGAATCTTAGGGAGAAAAATCGGTATGACGCAAGTATTCGCAGAAAATGGCGATTTAATTCCTGTAACCGTCATTGAAGCAACTCCAAACGTGGTATTGCAAAAGAAAACGATTGAAAAGGACGGTTATGAGGCGATCCAATTAGGTTTTGAGGATTTAAGCGAAAAACGCGCCAATAAGCCGCAAATCGGCCACGCTGCGAAAGCGAATACTGCACCTAAGCGCTTCATCCGCGAAATCCGCGGCGCAAATGTCGATGAATACGAAGTTGGTCAGGAAGTCAAAGTAGATATTTTTTCTGAAGGCGATATTGTCGATGTGACTGGAATTTCAAAAGGGAAAGGATTCCAAGGCGCGATCAAACGGCATGGTCAATCGCGCGGACCAATGGCACACGGTTCTCGCTATCATCGTCGTCCTGGTTCGATGGGTGCGATTGCTCCAAACCGCGTATTTAAATCGAAAGAATTGCCAGGCCGCATGGGTGGACAACGTGTAACGATCCAAAACTTGAAAATCGTGAAAGTGGATCCAGAACGCAACCTTCTTCTTATCAAAGGAAACGTACCTGGTCCAAGAAAAGGTTTAGTGATCGTAAAAAGCGCAGTAAAAGCGAAAGCAAAATAACATTTTGCTAGGAAAGGAGGAACTATCCAATGCCAAAAGTAGCATTGTATAACCAGAACGGAGAAACAATCGGTGAAATTGAACTGAACGATTCCGTTTTTGGTATTGAGCCAAATAAATATGTGTTATTCGAAGCGGTCATTATGCAACGCGCTTCGCTGCGTCAAGGAACGCATAAAACAAAAAATCGTTCGGAAGTAAGTGGCGGCGGCCGCAAACCATGGCGCCAAAAAGGAACAGGTCGCGCTCGTCAAGGTTCGATTCGCGCTCCACAATGGCGTGGTGGTGGTACAGTATTCGGCCCGGTTCCGCGCAGCTACAGCTATAAGCTGCCGAAAAAAGTCCGTCGCTTAGCAATTAAATCGGCATTATCTTCTAAAGTTCTTGAAAACAACATTGTTGTTTTAGACAGCTTAACATTAGAAGCGCCAAAAACAAAAGAAATGGTAAAAATCTTAAACAATCTCTCAGTTGATCGCAAAGCGCTGATTGTAACAGATGACGTCAATGAAAATGTTGCACTATCTGCGCGCAATATTCCAGGCGTTACTGTGGTTACAGCGAACGGCATTAACGTTCTTGATGTGTTAAACCATGATAAGCTTGTAATCACGAAAGCGGCCGTGGAGAAAGTAGAGGAGGTGCTTGCATAATGAAAGATCCTCGCGATATTATTAAGCGCCCCATCATCACGGAAAATACCATGAATTTAACAGCGCAAAAAAAATACACGTTTGAGGTAGATGTAAAAGCCAATAAAACCGAAGTAAAAGATGCTGTTGAAAAAATCTTTGGCGTAAAAGTAGCGAAAGTCAACATTATGAACTATAAAGGGAAATTTAAACGCGTTGGCCGTTACAGCGGTTATACAAACCGTCGCCGCAAAGCGATTGTAACGCTAACGCCAGACAGCAAAGAGATCGAACTCTTCGAAGTATAAAGTTTAAAAGCGAAGGAGGGAAACCAACATGGCGATTAAAAAATATAAACCGACATCCAACGGTCGTCGTGGCATGACAGTGCTTGATTTCTCAGAAATCACAACCGATCAGCCGGAAAAATCGTTGCTCGCGCCATTAAAGAAAAAAGCGGGTCGCAACAACCAAGGGAAAATTACAGTACGCCATCAAGGTGGCGGTCATAAACGTCAATACCGTATCATTGATTTTAAACGCGACAAAGATGGAATTCCAGGCCGCGTTGCTACAATCGAGTACGATCCAAACCGTTCCGCAAACATTGCATTAATTCATTATGCAGACGGTGAAAAACGTTATATTATTGCGCCGAAAAACCTTAAAGTAGGCATGGAAATTATGTCTGGACCAAATGCAGACATCAAAGTCGGCAACGCATTGCCGCTTGAAAATATCCCAGTTGGTACGCTTGTGCACAATATCGAGCTGAAACCAGGAAGAGGCGGACAGTTAGTTCGCGCAGCTGGCACATCCGCACAAGTGCTTGGGAAAGAAGGAAAATATGTCATTGTTCGTCTTGCATCTGGCGAAGTACGCATGATTTTAGGTGCTTGCCGGGCAACAGTTGGTGAAGTAGGTAACGAACAGCATGAACTGGTCAACATCGGTAAAGCAGGCCGTGCTCGTTGGTTAGGTATTCGCCCAACAGTTCGTGGTTCGGTTATGAACCCTGTCGATCACCCGCACGGTGGTGGTGAAGGTAAAGCGCCAATCGGACGTAAATCGCCAATGACTCCTTGGGGCAAACCGACACTTGGATTTAAAACTCGTAAAAAGAAAAATAAATCGGATAAATTTATTATCCGCCGTCGTAAAAAATAACGGGGTTGAACTACGGTTCTTAAGAACCGTAGCACAATCACGAAGGGAGGTTCATTTATGGGTCGCAGCTTAAAAAAAGGTCCGTTTTGTGATGAGCATTTAATGAAAAAAATCGAAAAATTAAATGAGACAGGACAAAAACAAGTAATTAAAACATGGTCTCGTCGTTCGACAATTTTCCCGCAATTTGTTGGTCATACGATTGCCGTATATGATGGACGCAAACATGTACCGGTTTATATTACGGAAGACATGGTCGGACACAAACTTGGCGAGTTCGCGCCAACACGTACGTTCAGAGGCCACGCTGGCGACGATAAGAAAACAAAACGTTAATGAGAGGAGGTTAAACACATGCAAGCTAAAGCTGTTGCAAGAACAGTCCGGATTGCTCCTCGTAAAGCACGTTTAGTGATTGATTTAATTCGAGGAAAAGAAGTTGGTGAGGCAGTAGCCATTCTTCGCCACACGCCAAAAGCTGCTTCTCCGATTATTGAAAAAGTGTTAAAATCTGCGGTAGCAAACGCTGAACATAACTATGACATGGACGTGAACAAACTGGTTATTACGGAAGCATATGTGGACGAAGGTCCAACGCTGAAACGTTTCCGCCCGCGCGCAATGGGACGTGCAAGCGCGATTAATAAACGCACAAGCCATATCACCATCGTTGTTTCAGAAAAGAAGGAGGGATAATAAGTGGGTCAAAAGGTGAATCCAGTCGGTCTCCGCATCGGCATTATTCGTGACTGGGACTCTAGATGGTACGCTGAAAAAGATTATGCGGACCTTTTACATGAAGATCTAAAAATCCGTGAGTATATTAATAAACGTTTGCAAGATGCTGCGGTATCTCGCATTGAAATCGAACGTGCGGCAAACCGTGTTAATGTTACGATTCATACGGCCAAACCAGGCATGGTCATCGGTAAGGGCGGTTCGGAGGTAGAAGCGCTCCGCAAAGCGTTAACGCAATTAACTGGCAAGCGTGTTCACATTAACATCGTTGAAATCAAAAAACCAGATTTAGATGCGAAACTAGTAGCGGAAAACATTGCTCGCCAATTAGAAAACCGCGTTTCCTTCCGTCGTGCGCAAAAACAAGCAATTCAACGCGCAATGCGCGCAGGTGCAAAAGGGATTAAAACGATGGTATCCGGTCGTCTCGGCGGTGCTGATATCGCTCGTTCGGAACATTACAGCGAAGGAACTGTTCCACTCCATACACTTCGCGCTGACATCGATTACGGAACGGCAGAAGCGGATACAACATACGGAAAAATCGGCGTAAAAGTATGGATTTATCGTGGAGAGGTCCTTCCGACAAAAAAGAAAACTGAGGAAGGAGGAAAATAATTATGTTAATGCCAAAACGCGTAAAATATCGTCGTGAACATCGCGGACGCATGAAAGGTCGCGCAAAAGGCGGCACGGAAGTACATTTCGGTGAATACGGATTGCAAGCGTTGGAATCCGCTTGGATTACCAACCGCCAAATCGAGGCAGCTCGTCGTGCGATGACTCGTTATATGAGACGTGGCGGTAAAGTTTGGATTAAAATTTTCCCTTCTAAACCATATACAGCCAAACCGTTGGAAGTGCGGATGGGTTCCGGTAAAGGTGCTCCTGAAGGTTGGGTAGCGGTTGTTAAGCCAGGTAAAGTAATGTTTGAAGTTGGCGGTGTTTCAGAGGAAGTGGCACGTGAAGCATTGCGTCTTGCTTCTCACAAACTTCCGATTAAATGCAAATTCGTAAAACGCGAAGAAATTGGTGGTGAAGCAAATGAAAGCTAAGGAAATTCGTGAACTTACCACTGCCGAAATTGAACAAAAAATTAAAGCATTAAAAGAAGAGTTATTCAACCTTCGCTTCCAATTGGCAACAGGGCAATTGGAAAACACGGCACGCATTCGCCAAGTGCGTAAAGATATCGCACGCATGAAAACGATCATCCGTGAAAGAGAGATCGCTGCCAATAAATAAACGTTTGAGAGGAGGTTTGCGACATGAGTGAACGCAATCAACGCAAAGTATACGTAGGCCGCGTTGTATCCGACAAAATGGATAAAACGATTACCGTTCTTGTTGAGACATACAAAAAGCATCCGCTTTACGGCAAACGCGTGAAATATTCGAAAAAATATAAAGCGCATGACGAAAATAACATTGCAAAAGTTGGCGACATCGTAAAAATTATGGAAACCCGCCCGCTTTCGGCAACAAAACGTTTCCGCTTAGTGGAAATCGTTGAAAAAGCAGTTATCGTTTAATCATTACAAGGTTTGGTTCGGTGATATAATTCCGAAAGGAGGTTTCGTCGATGATTCAACAAGAATCTCGTTTAAAAGTGGCTGATAACTCAGGTGCACGGGAAGTGCTTGTTATTAAAGTTTTAGGTGGCTCTGGTCGCCGCTATGCAAACATTGGCGACGTTGTCGTTGCAACGGTCAAGGATGCTACACCAGGTGGCGTTGTTAAAAAAGGTCAAGTCGTAAAAGCAGTGGTTGTCCGTACAAAACGCGGTGTTCGCCGTTCTGACGGTTCTTACATCCGCTTTGACGAAAATGCTTGCGTTATCATTCGCGATGACAAAAGCCCGCGCGGTACGCGTATTTTCGGGCCAGTTGCTCGTGAATTGCGCGATAAAGACTTTATGAAAATCATTTCCTTAGCTCCAGAAGTAATTTAACGGACAGGAAAAGCCTTTTAAGGAGGTGCGAACTGCAATGCATGTAAAAAAAGGTGATAAAGTACAAGTAATCTCCGGTAAAGATAAAGGGAAACAAGGCGTTATTCTAGCGGCATTTCCTAAGAAAAACCGCGTGATTGTTGAAGGTGTCAATATCGTCAAAAAACATGCGAAACCATCACAAGCAAACCCGCAAGGCGGTATTATCACAAAAGAGGCACCAATTCACGTATCAAAAGTAATGCCTTTAGATCCAAAAACGGGAACTCCAACCCGCATTGGCTATAAGATTGTTGACGGCAAAAAAGTACGTTATGCAAAAAAATCCGGTGAGATTTTAGATAAATAATCGTGATGTCAGAAAGGAGGTACTCTTATGAACCGCCTGAAAGAGAAATATGTAAAAGAAGTGGTACCTGCTCTTATGAGCAAGTTTAACTACAAATCTATAATGCAAGTCCCAAAAATTGAAAAAATCGTCATTAACATGGGTGTTGGCGATGCAGTACAAAATCCAAAAGCGCTTGACAGCGCAGTGGAAGAATTAACATTAATCGCTGGTCAAAGACCGGTTGTGACTCGCGCGAAAAAATCGATCGCTGGCTTCCGTCTTCGTGCAGGAATGCCGATCGGTGCGAAAGTAACATTGCGCGGAGAACGTATGTATGAATTTTTAGATAAACTGATTTCCGTATCGCTTCCACGCGTCCGTGACTTCCGAGGTGTATCGAAAAAATCGTTTGATGGTCGCGGCAACTACACGCTAGGAATTAAAGAACAATTAATTTTCCCTGAGATCGACTATGATAAAGTCAATAAAGTGCGCGGCATGGATATCGTCATTGTTACGACAGCCAACACGGACGAAGAAGCACGTGAACTTTTAACATTGCTCGGCATGCCATTCCAAAAATAATGAATCCCATCCGTAAAGCAAGGGAGGCGAAATCGTGGCTAAAAAATCAATGATTGCGAAACAAAAACGTACGCCAAAGTTTAAAGTAAGAGCGTATACCCGTTGCGAACGCTGCGGCCGTCCGCACTCGGTTTATCGCAAATTTAAACTTTGCCGTATTTGTTTCCGTGAACTAGCATATAAAGGTCAACTTCCAGGCATTAAAAAAGCAAGCTGGTAATAAACCCACGAATTGGGAAGGAGGTAAAACATAATGGTGATGACAGATCCAATTGCAGATATGCTTACTCGCATTCGTAATGCGAACATGGTACGTCATGAGAAGCTTGAAGTACCGGCTTCGAAAATGAAACGCGAAATCGCGGAAATTTTAAAACGCGAAGGTTTTATTCGTGATTACGAATACATTGAAGACAACAAACAAGGCATTCTTCGTATTTTCTTAAAATACGGTCCAAATAATGAACGTGTAATCACTGGCTTAAAACGCATTAGCAAACCAGGTTTGCGCGTTTATGTTAAAGCGCATGAAGTGCCTCGTGTATTGAACGGATTAGGAATTGCAATTCTTTCTACATCGCAAGGCATTTTAACGGATAAAGAAGCGCGTCAAAAAGGAACTGGCGGCGAAGTAATCGCATACGTATGGTAATTCATTTTGTTAAGAATGGAGGTGTTTGTACATGTCACGTGTCGGTAAAAAGCCAATTGAAATTCCTTCTGGTGTAACAGTAACGGTAAACGGCAATACCGTTACAGTGAAAGGGCCAAAAGGAGAATTAACTCGCACTTTTCATCCAGATATGACTATCAAAGTAGAAGATAATATGATCACAGTTACTCGTCCGAGCGATGAGAAATTTCATCGTGCGCTTCATGGTACGACTCGCAGCTTGCTTGCAAACATGGTGGAAGGCGTATCGAAAGGATACGAAAAAGCGCTTGAGCTCGTTGGTGTCGGATATCGTGCGGCTAAACAAGGTAAAAAACTTGTCCTTAGCGTCGGTTTTTCTCATCCGGTAGAAATTGAACCGGAAGAAGGATTAGAAATTGAAGTTCCTTCGCAAACGAAAATCGTTGTAAAAGGTGCGGATAAACAACGTGTTGGCGAGCTTGCCGCGAACATTCGCGCGGTGCGTCCACCTGAGCCGTATAAAGGTAAAGGCATTCGCTACGAAGGTGAAGTTGTACGTCTTAAAGAAGGGAAAACTGGTAAATAACGCGGCTTAGCGAAATGAAAGGAGTGACATAAATGATCACGAAAATTGATAGAAACGCAGTTCGTAAAAGAAGACACGCACGCGTTCGTAAAAAAATATTTGGAACTGCCGAGCGTCCACGCTTAAATGTGTTCCGTTCTAACAAACACATTTATGCGCAAATTATTGATGATATGAAAGCTGTGACACTTGTCAGTGCTTCGACACTAGATAAAGAATTTGACTTGGAATCGACTGGAAATATTGAAGCAGCTAAAAAAGTCGGTGAGTTAGTAGCAAAACGGGCATTGGAAAAAGGCATTAAAAAAGTGGTGTTTGACCGCGGCGGATACTTATACCATGGACGGGTAAAAGCACTTGCCGATGCCGCTCGTGAAGCTGGCTTAGAATTTTAATCATAAAGGAGGGACAAAGATGCGTCGTATCGATCCAAATAAACTTGAACTTGAAGAGCGCGTAGTAGCGGTGAACCGTGTTGCAAAAGTAGTAAAAGGTGGACGTCGTTTACGCTTTTCCGCATTAGTCGTTGTCGGCGATAAAAACGGTCATGTTGGTTTTGGTACAGGTAAAGCACAAGAAGTTCCGGATGCGATTCGCAAAGCGATTGAAGATGCAAAGAAAAATTTAATTGAAGTACCGATCGTTGGCACAACGATTCCTCACGAAGTGATCGGCCATTTTGGCGCCGGAAAAATCATTTTAAAACCTGCATCCGAAGGTACAGGGGTTATCGCTGGTGGTCCGGCACGTGCTGTATTGGAGTTAGCAGGTATCAGCGATATTCTTTCCAAATCGATCGGTTCAAACACGCCAGTGAACATGGTGCGCGCTACCGTGGATGGATTAAAACAATTAAAACGTGCTGAAGATGTAGCGAGATTGCGCGGCAAAACAGTTGAGGAACTGTTAGGATAAGGAGGGAAATATAGTGGCAAAAAAATTAGCGATTACCCTCACTCGCAGCGTTATCGGTCGTCCGGAAGATCAACGGATTACCGTTAAAACGTTAGGTTTACGGAAAATGCATCAAACTGTCATTCATAACGATAATCCTGCGATCCGCGGGATGATTAACAAAGTTGCACACCTTGTCAAAGTAAAAGAAATTGAAGAATAATGATCATAAGGAGGTGCTTCGCCATGAAACTTCACGAATTACAACCAGCACCGGGTTCCCGGAAAGAACGTAATCGCGTCGGCCGCGGTATCGGTTCTGGTAACGGCAAAACATCTGGCAGAGGTCAAAAAGGTCAAAACGCCCGCTCTGGCGGTGGAGTACGCCTCGGTTTTGAAGGTGGTCAAACTCCTTTATTCCGTCGTCTTCCAAAACGCGGTTTCACCAATATCAACCGCAAAGAATACGCCATTGTTAACCTTGACAAATTAAACCGTTTTGAAGACGGAACAGAAGTAACACCTGAGTTGCTGCTGGAAACAGGCGTCATCAGCAAATTGAAATCGGGCGTGAAAATTTTAGGCAAAGGACAAATTGAGAAAAAGCTAACGGTAAAAGCTCACAAATTCTCTGCTTCTGCCAAAGAGGCAATCGAAGCTGCTGGCGGTAAAACTGAGGTGATTTAATGTTTCGGACAATCTCCAACTTTATGCGCGTCGGTGATATAAGAAAAAAAATCATCTTTACTCTTCTTATGCTCATTGTGTTCCGGATTGGAACATTTATCCCCGTTCCGAATGTGAATGCGGATGTCTTAAAAGTGCAGGATCAGCTAAACGCTTTTGGCGTTCTTAACATATTCGGCGGCGGGGCATTGCAAAACTTCTCGATTTTTGCGATGGGCGTGATGCCGTATATTACAGCATCCATCATCGTGCAGCTGCTGCAGATGGATGTTGTTCCTAAATTTACGGAGTGGTCGAAGCAAGGTGAGGTTGGACGACGTAAATTAGCTCAGTTTACCCGCTATTTTACGGTCATTTTAGGTTTTATTCAGGCGTTCGGAATGTCGTATGGTTTTAACCGTATGGCATCGGGAGCGCTCATTAAAGACCCTGGTATACCAACCTATTTATTAATCGCAACGGTTTTAACAGCCGGAACGGCATTTCTGATGTGGCTTGGTGAACAAATTACTGCGAAAGGTGTAGGAAACGGCATTTCGATTATTATTTTTGCCGGGATCGTTTCCGGTATCCCTGCTGTGCTCAATCAAATTTATGCACAGCAATTTGAAAATGCCGGCGAAGAGTTGTTTTTGCGCATTGTGAAGCTTCTGCTTGTTGCGTTAGCGGTAGTTGTTGTTATCGTTGGCGTTATTTACATTCAACAAGCATTCCGGAAAATTCCGATTCAATATGCTAAACGACTGGAAGGACGGAGCCCGGTTGGCGGGCATTCTACCCATTTGCCGCTGAAAGTGAATCCAGCGGGAGTTATTCCAGTGATTTTTGCCGTGTCATTTCTTGTTGCTCCACCGACAATTGCATCGTTTTTTGGATCGAATGATGTAACATTGTGGATTCGGAAAACATTCGACTATACACACCCAGTTGGCATGGTTCTTTACGTGCTATTAATTATCGCCTTTACGTATTTCTATGCCTTTGTTCAAGTCAATCCTGAACAAATGGCGGACAACTTGAAAAAACAAGGTGGTTATATCCCAGGGATACGTCCAGGGAAAAATACACAGGAGTATGTCACCAAAATTTTATACCGGCTTACATTTGTCGGTTCGATATTTTTAGCAGCAGTTGCGGTCCTTCCTGTGTTCTTTGTCAATTTTGCTAATTTGCCACCTTCCGCTCGCATCGGTGGAACCAGTTTGCTCATTGTCGTCGGTGTTGCGCTCGAGACAATGAAACAGCTAGAAAGCCAGCTTGTGAAACGTCACTATCGAGGTTTTATTAAATAAAGAGGTCAGGAGCAACCGCCCCTTGCCTCTTAGAGCTGAGGGGGAGCGAGGATGAATTTAGTACTAATGGGTTTACCAGGTGCCGGAAAAGGTACTCAAGCGGAAAAAATTGTTGAGACATACGGAATTCCGCATATTTCCACTGGTGATATGTTCCGTGCGGCCATTAAAGAGGGAACACCATTAGGATTGCAAGCGAAAGAATATATGGATCGCGGTGATCTTGTTCCGGATGAAGTGACCATCGGCATCGTTCGCGAGCGTTTAAGCAAAGACGATTGTCAAAAAGGATTTTTGCTAGACGGGTTTCCACGGACGGTTGCCCAAGCGGAGGCGTTAGAAAACATTCTTGCCGAATTAAATCGCACGATTGATTATGTGATTCATATTCATGTAAATAAAGATATTTTAATGGAACGGTTGACAGGAAGAAGAATTTGTAAAAACTGTGGCGCAACGTACCATCTTGTATTTAATCCGCCGGCCAAGCCAGGCGTTTGCGATAAATGCGGCGGCGAACTATACCAACGCGCCGATGATAATGAAGAGACGGTAGCGAACCGGCTCGAAGTAAACGCCAAACAAATGCAGCCGTTGCTGGATTTTTACGAGAAAAAAGGGTATTTACGCCACATTAACGGACAGCAAGATATTGAAAAAGTATTCGCAGATATTCGTGAACTTCTCGGAGGATTACAATAATGATTATTTGCAAAACTCCGCGTGAAATTGAAATCATGCGCGAGGCCGGGAAAATCGTGGCGCTGACCCGAAAAGAGTTAGAAAAACATATTCGTCCTGGGATTACAACGAAAGAGTTGGATGCGATTGCGGAAGACGTAATACGCCAGTACGGTGCCATTCCTTCGTTTAAAGGATACAACGGATTTCCAGGAAGCATTTGCACTTCTGTAAATGAAGAGCTTGTTCACGGAATTCCTGGCAACCGGGTATTAAAAGAAGGAGATATTATCAGCATTGATGTCGGCGCCCAATATAATGGCTATCATGCTGATTCCGCATGGACGTATCCTGTTGGGGAAATTGCGGAAGAAACGAAAAAGCTTCTTGAAGTAACGGAAAAATCCTTATATATAGGATTAGAAGAAGCAAAACCAGGTGCCCGTTTGTCCAATATTTCTCACGCGATTCAAACGTATGTGGAATCTCACCATTTTTCGATCGTTCGCGAGTATGTTGGGCACGGAATTGGTCAAGACTTACATGAAGACCCGCAAATACCGCATTATGGTCCGCCGAATAAAGGACCGCGTTTAAAACCAGGAATGACGTTATGTATTGAACCGATGGTCAATGCGGGCAGCCGCTATGTCAAAACACTTGCTGATAACTGGACCGTCGTTACGGTAGACGGAAAGATGTGTGCCCATTTTGAGCACACGATCGCCATTACAGAAAATGGCTATGAAATCTTGACAACCCTCTAATATAATCATGATGGACACGGATTGTGGAGCCGTTGGCCAATATGGTGTTCATTCGGTTTTTCGTAACACTATGTTACTCATTCGAAGGAGGGAGAGCCGCTCGATGGCTAAAGACGATGTAATTGAAGTGGAAGGCACTGTAGTCGAAACATTGCCAAATGCGATGTTTCGTGTAGAATTAGAAAATGGTCATACTGTATTGGCGCATGTTTCTGGTAAAATTCGCATGCATTTCATTCGGATTTTACCTGGAGATAAAGTTACGGTAGAATTATCTCCGTATGATTTGACACGCGGTCGAATCACGTATCGTTATAAATAATGAAAGCACTCCGTTTGACAGGGAGGTAAAAGACATGAAAGTAAGACCATCTGTAAAACCTATTTGTGAAAAATGTAAAGTTATTCGTAGACGTGGTAAAGTTATGGTGATTTGCGAAAATCCAAAACATAAACAACGACAAGGTTAATCTTTAAGGAGGTGTACAATATGGCACGTATTGCAGGTGTAGATATTCCACGTGATAAACGTGTAGTTATTTCGTTAACTTATATCTACGGAATCGGCAAACCAACTGCTCAAAAAATCTTGAAAGAAGCAGGTGTATCAGAAGATACTCGTGTTCGTGACTTGACAGAGGAAGAATTAGGGAGAATTCGCGAGATCGTCAGCCGCTTGAAAGTGGAAGGAGATCTTCGTCGCGAAGTATCGTTAAATATTAAACGTTTAATTGAGATCGGATGCTATCGTGGCCTTCGCCACCGTCGCGGCTTGCCGGTTCGCGGCCAAAATACGAAAAACAATGCTCGTACACGTAAAGGTCCACGCCGTACCGTAGCGAACAAGAAAAAATAATTAAGCAAAGGAGGTAATTCCACGAATGGCACGTAAAACAAATACACGCAAACGCCGTGTAAGAAAAAATATTGATACGGGTATTGCCCATATTCGTTCCACTTTTAACAATACGATCGTAACGATTACAGACGTTCACGGAAATACGATTGCTTGGTCCAGCGCTGGAGCGTTAGGTTTTAAAGGTTCCCGTAAATCGACACCATTTGCGGCGCAAATGGCAGCGGAAGCAGCTGCAAAAGCTTCGATGGAACATGGAATGAAAACAGTAGAAGTAAACGTAAAAGGACCTGGTGCTGGTCGTGAGGCAGCGATTCGCGCATTGCAGGCAGCTGGATTGGAAATTACAGCAATTAAAGACGTAACTCCTATCCCGCACAATGGATGCCGTCCGCCAAAACGTCGCCGTGTGTAATATCCCTGTATAGAATTTGTATCCTTGTCAATAATGGGATATGATAAGTATCATTATGTACAGGGAAAATATTGCTTAGCCATTTACACATTTGGGAACTTATTCATGGGGGAATTTCGATTAGGCGTGTATCGTTTGGTCGGGGTCTCGACGTTTTGAAGGAGGGTATAATAATCGATGATTGAAATTGAAAAACCGAAAATCGAAACGGTTGAAATCAGCGAAGATGCCAAATATGGCAAATTCGTCGTCGAACCGCTTGAGCGTGGATATGGTACAACTTTGGGTAACTCCTTACGTCGTATCCTATTATCTTCACTCCCTGGTGCTGCTGTGACATCGGTACAAATAGATGGTGTACTGCATGAGTTCTCAACGATTGATGGCGTCGTAGAAGATGTGACAGCAATCATTTTGAACATAAAAAAATTAGCGTTAAAGATTTATTCCGATGAAGAAAAAACGTTGGAAATCGATGTACAGGGTGAAGGAGTTGTCACAGCTGCTGATATTACTCACGACAGCGATGTGGAAATTTTAAACCCGGACCTTCATATTGCTACGTTGGCAGAAGGCGGGCGTTTGCGTATGAGAATGACCGCCAAACGGGGACGTGGGTATGTTCCAGCTGAGGCCAACAAGCGCGAGGATCAGCCAATAGGCGTTATCCCTATCGATTCGATTTATACACCTGTTTCACGCGTTTCTTATCAAGTAGAGAATACGCGTGTCGGACAAGTGACGGACTATGATAAGTTAACCATTGATGTGTGGACAGATGGAAGCATCGGACCGAAAGAAGCCATTTCCCTCGGTGCGAAAATTTTAACCGAGCACTTAAATATTTTCGTCAGCCTGACAGATGAAGCGCAAAATGCGGAAATCATGGTGGAAAAAGAAGAAGATCAAAAAGAAAAAGTGCTCGAAATGACTATTGAAGAGCTTGATCTTTCTGTCCGTTCCTACAACTGCTTGAAACGTGCCGGTATTAACACGGTTCAAGAACTGACGCAAAAAACAGAAGAAGATATGATGAAAGTGCGCAATCTTGGTCGCAAATCTCTTGAAGAAGTAAAAGCGAAGCTGGCTGAACTTGGGCTTAGCCTGCGGAAAGATGACTAGTTAACGTTGTTTAACTAGTATTTTCATGTTACTATGGAAATCGGCTTTGTCGAACGAAAACAGCCAGGAATAGGGCATGTTCGTCTATTTGTTGGTTGACTTGCTAAATATTGCAGTTTCATTTTGTTCGAGAAACATTATTGTTACCATTCTTGTTAGCAGCTAAATAAGAGATTTGCATCGGATATCATGCGAAAATATTATAAAGGAGGGACATCTCATGTCATACAGAAAATTAGGACGTACAAGCGCTCAACGCAAAGCATTGCTTCGCGATTTAGCAACAGATTTAATCATTAATGAGCGTATTGAAACAACAGAGGCGCGTGCGAAAGAATTGCGTTCTGTGATTGAAAAAATGATCACGCTTGGCAAGCGCGGTGATTTGCATGCACGCCGTCAAGCGGCAGCATTTATTCGTAAAGAAGTAGCAAACAGTGAAACAGGTCAAGACGCACTGCAAAAGCTGTTCAGCGATATTGCACCGCGTTATCAAGATCGCCAAGGCGGTTATACTCGGATTATGAAACTTGGTCCTCGCCGCGGCGATGGAGCGCCAATGGTGATCATTGAACTAGTGTAATGTAAAGCAGTTCTGTTGACTAACAAGGGCGAGACAGTTTCTTTCGAACTGGATCTATGCCCTTTTTTTATTTTACTGGTTTGTAGTAGAGTAGAGGTGAGAGATAGAAGAGACAAGGAGAAGGAATTATGACAGAAACCATTTTATCCGTGGAAAAGCTATGTTTTCGCTATCCAAATCAATCTGATTATGCTGTGCAAAACGTAACATTCCAAGCGAAGCGTGGGGAATGGCTGGCGATTGTCGGGCATAACGGTTCAGGAAAATCAACCATTGCTAAATTGCTTATCGGGTTGTTAAGACCGGAAAGCGGTGTGATTAAGCTGTTTCATCATGTGCTTGATGAGCAGACAGTTTGGGAAATCCGCCGTCGCGTTGGCATGGTATTCCAAAATCCAGATAATCAGTTTGTCGGAACGACGGTAGAAGATGATGTCGCTTTTGCTCTGGAAAACAATGGGGTTCCTCGCGACGAAATGGTCAAAAGAGTTCATGAAGCGATTCGGCAAGTTCATATGGAAGAGTTTTTGCACCATGAACCACATCACCTTTCCGGCGGTCAAAAGCAGCGCGTTGCGATTGCAGGCATCCTTGCCTTGCGGCCGGATCTCATCATTTTAGATGAGGCAACATCGATGCTAGATCCAAAAGGAAGGCAGGAAGTATTAGACACCGTCCGTGATTTAAACAAAAAACAACGTATCACTGTGTTGTCCATCACCCATGATTTAGAGGAAGTCGCTAAGGCCGACCGCGTTATTGTCATGAATAGAGGGGAAATAATGACAGAAGGAACGCCGAAACAAATTTTTGCGCTTGGGACAAAACTAGAACGAATAGGCTTGGATTTGCCGTTTGCGGTAAAAATAAGAGACCGGCTAAAACAGTGCGGAATCCCGCTATCTTCAAGCTACTTTACGATAGAGGAGTTGGTAGAAGAATTATGGACATTATATTCCAAAAGGTAGAACATGTATATAATGCCAACTCACCGTTTGCCCGTCGAGCGTTATACGACGTGGACATCATGATTGAAAGCGGCTCTTATGTGGCGGTTGTCGGTCATACTGGTTCAGGAAAATCGACGTTGTTGCAACATCTAAACGGGTTGCTTCAGCCGACAAGCGGCACAGTGACGGTAGGAAATCAAACGATTACAAATAAAAAACGCCAAAGGGACTTAAAACCGCTCCGCAAACAGGTTGGTATTGTCTTTCAATTTCCAGAACACCAACTGTTTGAGGAAACAGTGGAGAAAGATATATGTTTCGGACCAATGAATTTCGGTGTTCCCGAGGAGAAAGCAAAAAGGAAGGCAAGAGAGCTGATTAAGCTAGTCGGGCTTCCGGAGGACGTATTAAGCAAGTCGCCGTTTGATTTAAGCGGCGGGCAAATGCGCCGTGTTGCCATTGCCGGGGTGTTGGCGATGGAACCTGATGTGATTGTGTTGGACGAGCCGACGGCTGGCCTAGACCCACGCGGGCGTAAAGAAATCATGGAAATGTTCTACCGCCTTCATCGTGAAAAACAGATGACGACCGTATTAGTTACCCATAGCATGGAGGATGCTGCCGCATATGCAGATTATATGATTGTTATGCATAAAGGGACCGTGTGGAAAACGGGAACACCACAACAAATTTTTCAAGATAGCGATTCTTTAGAGGAAATTGGGCTCAATGTACCGGAGACAGTGCGTCTAAAAAAAGAATTGGAGAAAAAGTTAGGGATTACCCTGCCATCTCCGTGTTTGACGATCGAAGAGACCGTAGACGCCATTCAAAAATTATTTTCCAAGGTGAACACTCATGATGAATAGCATGATTATTGGGAAATATGTACCTGGCAATTCCGTCATTCACCGCATGGACCCGCGTGCCAAACTGTTAATCATCTTTATGTACGTATTTATCGTCTTTTTAGCGAATAATAGTGTTACTTATGCCGTATTAACGGTATTTACATTTGGTTTTCTCGCATTGTCGCGCATCCCGTTATCGTTTGTGATTAGAGGTTTAAAGCCGATTATATGGATTATCGTCTTTACTTTTTTGCTGCATGTCTTGATGACAAAAGAGGGGGATGTGCTATACCAAATTGGTTCCTTTTCGATTTACGAAGGCGGCGTCAAGCAAGGAATTTTTATTTCGCTACGCTTTCTACTGCTCATTATTATTACTACTTTATTAACCTTAACCACCACCCCGATCGAAGTGACTGACGGAGTGGAAATCCTACTGGCGCCGCTAAAAAAAATGCGCGTTCCTGTCCATGAACTGGCGCTAATGATGTCTATTTCTCTTCGTTTTATCCCGACGCTAATGGAAGAAACGGAGAAAATTATGAAAGCACAAACAGCCCGCGGCGTCGATTTTACTGGAGGCCGATTTTCGGAAAGAATGAAAGCGATTGTATCACTGCTTGTGCCGCTATTTATCAGTTCGTTTAAACGCGCTGAGGAACTGGCAACCGCGATGGAAGCGCGCGGCTACCGCGGCGGCGAGGGAAGAACGAAATTTCGCCAGTTGGTATGGAAATGGACAGATACAGCTTTTTTAGCGGCAGTTTTATTATTAGCTGTTGTTTTGTTTGTACTACGCTCATAACAGGGAGGGGAAAAATGAGCAAACGGATCAAATGCACGCTTTCCTATGACGGTACACATTTTTCCGGTTATCAAATTCAGCCTGGCAAACGAACGGTGCAAGGCGAGTTAGAACGCGTGCTGGAACAAATGCATAAAGGGAAAGCGATTCGTGCTACTGCTTCAGGAAGGACAGATGCGGGTGTTCATGCATACGGGCAAGTGATTCATTTCGATACGTTTTTATCGCTTTCTGCAGATCAATGGAAAAAAGCATTAAATGCCCAGTTACCGGATGATATAGTGATTAAAGATGTGCAAGAAGCGGATCCTTCTTTTCATGCGCGTTTTAGTGCCAAAGCAAAAGAATATCGATATAAAGTACGAATTGCCCAAGAACGTGACGTATTTTTGCGTAATTATTGCTATCATTACCCTTATCCACTTGATATGGAAGCAATGAGACGTGCATTACGACTAATGGAAGGCACACATGATTTTACGAGCTTTTGTTCCGCAAAAACCGATATAGATGATCGTATACGGACTATTTATCAAGCGGACATGGCCGTTGATCAAGAGATGTTAGAATTTCGTCTGATTGGCAATGGATTTTTGTATAATATGGTGCGGATTATTGTTGGGACTATTTTGGAGGTTGGTCAAGGAAAACGGAGCGCAGACAGCATTTCCACTATTTTGGAGGCAAAAGACCGGCGTTATGCTGGCCCGACTGCTCCGCCTCAAGGTCTGTATTTATGGAAAGTATATTATGACAACTAGTCCTGGTGTAACATTTTCTTGACATTGATATGCTAAAGAGATATTATGTAATATGGTATGTATTTTTCCACGATTAGCCCCGGAAAGTAATCGTGTTGAGATAAATTTTATAGCAAATTGCATGTTTATTTTTTATTTTAGGAGGGAACAGAATGCGTACAACTTACATGGCGAAGCCAAATGAAGTAGAACGTAAATGGTACGTTGTCGACGCTGCTGGCAAAACGTTAGGACGCCTTGCAAGTGAAGTAGCAGCAATTTTGCGCGGCAAACATAAACCAATATTCACACCACACGTGGATTGCGGCGATCATGTCATCGTGATCAATGCAGATAAAGTGGAATTAACCGGGAAAAAATTAACGAAAAAACTTTATTATCGTCACAGCTTGCATCCAGGTGGATTAAAAATAAGAACGGCTTTAGAAATGCGTACAAACTATCCAGAGCAAATGATTGAAAGAGCGGTACGCGGAATGCTTCCAAAAGGCCGCTTAGGTCGTCAAATGTTTAAAAAACTGCACGTATATCGTGGAAGCGAACATCCACATCAAGCACAAAAACCAGAAGTTTATGAAATTCGCGGATAATCGATGAAGGAGGGTATTATTTTGGCACAGGTACAATATTATGGCACAGGTCGTCGCAAAAGCTCTGTTGCACGCGTGCGCCTTGTTCCAGGAGACGGACGCATTATCGTCAACAACCGTGACATTCGTGACTATATTCCAACAGAAGCGTTAATCGAAGTGGTGAAACAACCGCTAGTGTTAACAGAAACATTAGGAAATTATGATGTGTTGGTAAACGTAAAAGGCGGCGGATTTGCTGGTCAAGCAGGTGCGATTCGCCACGGCATTGCCCGTGCGTTATTGCAAGTAGACCCGGATTATCGCCCAATATTAAAACGCGCAGGATTATTAACACGCGATGCTCGCGTGAAAGAACGGAAAAAATACGGTCTCAAAGGTGCTCGTCGCGCTCCACAATTCTCCAAACGTTAATCTTATTTTTCCACAAATCTCAGCCATATCGGCTGGGATTTTTTTCTTTTCCCTCACCTTTTTTCTTCACGCATGTTTAGGATGAATCGTTGAAAACTACATCCTAAAGGAGCGTGAAAGAACATGAATGTCATTACTTCATTTAAGGAAAAAAAACGCGAAAAGCAAATACTATACGAGCGAAAAATGTTGCGCGAGTTGTCGTTGGAAAAGTTAAAAACGAAAGTCATTGAACAATTTGGTCCTTTTTATCATATGTATCGCGTATTCCCAGCCATTATTGAGGAAGGATGCATCGATATCGCGATTGAGGCGTATTTGCTCGGTGCAAACTACAGCCGGTTTGGTTACTATGGGGAGTCGACAGAAAGCGTAAGAAGACGATGTGCGCAAGAGGAAAAATATTTAATCGATACATTATTCGATTTCCTTTGCTTTTGGGGCAATATCGATGACGGATTGGTAAGCGAATCGCTTTATTATACATGCGAGCATTATATCATTTATTGGTGGACAGAAGGATTTGAAAAAGGAAAAAAACGCCGGCGCTTGAAACTTCACTGAAAGAAGTTCTATTTTAGCCTCTTGTCCCATATAACATAGAGTAGGGGAAACGCAGGAGGAGAAATAATGAAAGGAAAATGGTTGGGTGCTCTTGTCATTAGTTTGGCCATTATTATTGTTTTGTTCCAATACCTTTTTTCCGATCCCACTTCAACAAAATCATGGAATCTTCCGCTATCTGGAAGGATTATCATTTTAGACCCTGGTCACGGCGGACCAGATGGCGGAGCGGTCGGCGGCGATGTGGTGGAAAAAGAAGTGGCGCTGAAAGTGGCGGCGAAATTGCGTGACTACTTGCAGCAGCAAGGAGCGCTCGTGCTGATGACAAGGGAAACGGACAGCGATCTTGCTGATAAAGACACGCGCGGCTACAGCCGGCGGAAAACAGAGGATTTGCGAAAGCGAGTCGCTTTTATTAATGAATCAGAAGCGGATTTATTTATTAGCATTCATCTCAATGCGATCCCTTCTCCGCGTTGGCGTGGAGCGCAAACCTTTTATTATGGTTCATTGATAGAAAATGAACGGCTTGCTAGGTTTATCCAGGACGAGTTGCGGCGTAATCTTGAAAATACAAACCGTGTAGCCAAAGTTATTGATACCGTTTATTTGTTAAAATATGCGAAAAAACCTGGCGCGCTCGTCGAAATTGGTTTTTTATCCAATCCGGAGGAGAGGGAACTTTTAGCTTCCAATCACTATCAAACCAAACTTGCCGCCTCGATATACAAAGGAGTGCTGCGATATTTTTCTAATGAGAAAAATCCCCCGAAGTAGGGGGATTCCTTTTTTTTACATAATGGCTATGCGATCATTATATATGATATAGTAAAAATATGAAACGCAATATATACATAAGGGCTGGTGATGATCGATGCTTACGGAGAACGAGGTTAGAGCGCTGCTTGAAAACATCAAAGATCCGTTTTTAAACAAAACGTTTAAAGAAACAAATGCAATCCAAGAAATTAAAATTAAGGAAGACAAAAAACATGTTAGCGTCAAAATTGCATTGGCCAAAACGGGAACAGCAGAACAGCTTCGGGTGCAAACGACAGTTGTCCAATTATTAAAAGATGCGGGCGCTGCTTCGGTAGGCTTGCGGTTTGCACAGCTTCCTGAAGAAGTAGTGGCAAAATATGAAGGGAGCAAGTCCAAAACTACTTACATTGCGATTGCCAGCGGAAAAGGCGGGGTCGGAAAGTCGACCGTTTCCGTCAATTTGGCTGTTTCTCTCGCTCGCCTTGGCAAAAAGGTAGGGCTCATTGATGCCGATATTTATGGATTTAGTGTTCCGGACATGATGGGCATTGTCGAACGCCCGACGGTGCGCGGTGATAAAATTATTCCGGTGGAACGTTTTGGAGTAAAAGTCATTTCCATGGCCTTTTTTGTCGAAGATAACGCTCCTGTTATTTGGCGTGGTCCAATGTTAGGAAAAATGTTAAACAACTTTTTCAAAGAAGTGGAATGGGGCGATCTAGACTACCTATTATTGGATTTACCTCCTGGAACAGGAGATGTTGCGTTAGATGTCCATACGATGCTGCCATCGTGCAAAGAAATCATCGTTACTACTCCGCATCCGACAGCGGCGTTTGTGGCGGCGCGCGCGGGGGCAATGGCGCTTCGTACCGAGCATGAAATTATCGGTGTGATTGAGAATATGTCCTATTTTGAAAGCCGCAAAACAGGGGAAAGAGAATATGTATTTGGCAAAGGCGGTGGCGAAAAGCTTGCCAAGGAGTTGCAAACAGAACTATTAGGCCAATTGCCGCTGCAGCAACCAGATTGGAATGATGATGATTTTGCTCCATCGGTGTATGCCGAGGATCATCCGATTGGACAAATATATATGGACATCGCCCGCAAAATTATCGAAAAATGTTAAATAAAAAAGGAGATGCATCTCTAAGAGATGTTCTCCTTTTAGCTTCCTGCTCCTTGCCCTTGCTGATCTCCGCTGCTTTCTTCTCCCTCTCCCGCCTCTTCACCATCGCCTTGTTTTTTCGTTTCCTGTTGTATGTTTTCAGCCGATTTGATTAATATGTCTTGAATTTTTGCTTGGAACAATGGACTGTTCAGCGTTTCGGTGATGACTTGCTGCAGATGTTGGCGAAACTCCTTGCTTTTTAACACGTCTAGCATTGCTTTTTCCATTTCAGGATTTTTCAAAATATCTATCATCATCCCTTGATATTCCGGGTCTTTCATCAACGCTTTGATCGTTTTTTCATGTTCCGTTTTTAAGCTTTTGGCAAAGCTTTCCGCAATTTTGGGATCTTGTAGTGCTTTCTCCCAAAATTTTATTCCCTGTTCAGAAGTCAGTACTTTTTGCAACGTGTCTTTGATGACGGTTTGTTCCATGATGAGTTGTTGCTTCATTTTTTCATCCGTCATGATTTCTTGAATCGCCTTTTTTCCTTCATCGGTTTTTAAAATATCAACGACCATTTTTTTCGTTTCGTCATAATCAGGGGGAGGTGCACTAATTTCTTGAGGAGCACAAGAACCAAGGATAAGAAAATAGCTCAATAACAGGAGCAATGTACTTTTTTTCATGTAGGTAAGCTCCTTTCTTGCAAAAGTCCCTACCCTTAATATGAATTTTCAACAGAAAAATATGCATTTGCTTTATTCCAAGCTGGCTTTTTTCCGAAGTCGTTGATAAAATTTAAAGCGAATCATGTTGAGAATAATGGAGGATGGAGTTGTGAACAGCCGTAAATGGGTGCGTTTATTTTTAACGACATTAGCTATCGGAGGAATAACGACGGCAATTATAGGAATCGTTTTTAATTGGGGCCAATACCAAAAACTGCTGTTGCAATTGGACGTAGTGGAAATTTTCGCTGTATTGATGTGGCATATTGGTGTTGGCTTTATTTTTAGTGTCGTGAGCCAAGCGGGTTTTTTTGCCTATTTAACTATCCATCGCTTTGGGCTGGGAATTTTCCGCTCTGCCTCGCTGTGGAACGCTGTACAAATGGTGTTAATTTTGTTTGTACTGTTTGACTTGGTATATTTTCGTTATCAAGCATTTGCGGCCAAGGGTGAGTCTGTGGTTAGTTACATATTAGTGGCTTTATTTCTTTTAATGGTTGGGCTTGTTGTAGCGTATATAAAAAGCGCGCAAACCAATAAAGGAGCATTTGTGCCAGCCTTGTTCTTCATGATTGTCGTGACGGTAATTGAATGGTTCCCTGTATTGCGTATTAATGACCGAAACTGGCTTTATTTAATGTTGTTTCCTTTATTAGCTTGCAATGCTTATCAGCTGCTTATACTGCATAAATTAACAGGCGGCGCGAAATCATAACCGAAAAGGAGGAGGAGCTCCTCCTTTTTTGTAAAAATCGGATCAAACATATGATCGTTTAATTGATTTCCTTGCTGCTTACATCTCCATTCGCAATCAGCTGCGAAACGCTAACATTCCGGTATCCGTTTTCCTTCATTACCTCAATAATCTTTGGAAGTGCTTTTGCTGTTTGCTTGGCAGAATCGGATGCATGAAGTAAAATAATGTCTCCCGCTTCCATGTCGGTGACAACATTTTTCACAATGGTGTTGGTGCCAGGATTAAGCCAATCTTTAGAATCAATGCTCCAGTGAACGACTGTGTAGCCAAGGGAATCGGCAATCTTTAACACGTTTTTGTTAAAGTTGCCTCCCGGAGGACGCAATAATGTTATTTCCTTTATTCCAAGGGTGTCAAATACTTTCTTGGCTTGCATAAGATCTTGCCGTATTTTCGCATTTTCTAGCTCCGTATAGTTCAAAAAGTTATAACCCATGCTGCCGATTTCGTGGCCGTCCTCTTTAATTCGCTTCACGATGTTTGGATGGCGTTCTGCCCACGAAGCCGATAAAAAAAAGGTTGCATTTTTGATGCCGTTTTGTTTTAATACATCGAGGATGTGCAAAGCATTTTGATCCCCCCAGCTAATATCAAATGTCAATGCTATTTCATCTTTGCTTTTCCCCACTTTATAGATAGCCTTTGGACCGGCAGAGAGAGAAAGAGTGGTATTATACATTCCATGTGCATATAAAATAGCGGCGGTAAAAAATGCAGAAAGAACGATAATCAATGCTTTTTTTAGGGACCTCCCATTTAGTGCGTAGAAAAAGTTCATTATATTTTCCCCCTTTGTCCTAAAGTCGTCCTGTGACCATCTTATGCTTGTCATCGGGAATGTTATGAAACATATTTTGAAACAATCTTTTTTAATTTGAATAAAAAAGTATTGACAACAGGAAAATACCATGATAAATTATAGTACGTCGCTAATTTAAACAACAAAAACAGTATTGACATACTGCTGATGGTTATGTTAGTATAAAGAGGTCGCGAACAGGAAAAAATGTTCCTTGAAAACTGAACAAAACGAAGCGTCCACATAGAAAAGCGGAAGCACCGAGATCAGCTCTCGAAGCCAAATGTTCTTCACCCGCAGAAGTGCTTGCACTTCGAAGGGGAAGGTTATTTGGCGCAAGAGAGCTAGACGCTGAAGCTGGACAATACGAAAAGCGAAGGCGAGCGACACCTTACGGTGTCGGTGCTGAAGCTGAAAATAAGCCAATCAACTTTCTATGGAGAGTTTGATCCTGGCTCAGGACGAACGCTGGCGGCGTGCCTAATACATGCAAGTCGAGCGGACCGAACAGGAGCTTGCTCTTGTTCGGTTAGCGGCGGACGGGTGAGTAACACGTGGGTAACCTACCCGTAAGACCGGGATAACTTCGGGAAACCGGAGCTAATACCGGATAACACCAAAGACCGCATGGTCTTTGGTTGAAAGGCGGCTTCGGCTGTCACTTACGGATGGGCCCGCGGCGCATTAGCTAGTTGGTGAGGTAACGGCTCACCAAGGCGACGATGCGTAGCCGGCCTGAGAGGGTGACCGGCCACACTGGGACTGAGACACGGCCCAGACTCCTACGGGAGGCAGCAGTAGGGAATCTTCCGCAATGGACGAAAGTCTGACGGAGCGACGCCGCGTGAGCGAAGAAGGTCTTCGGATCGTAAAGCTCTGTTGTTAGGGAAGAAGAAGTACCGTTCGAATAGGGCGGTACGGTGACGGTACCTAACGAGAAAGCCCCGGCTAACTACGTGCCAGCAGCCGCGGTAATACGTAGGGGGCGAGCGTTGTCCGGAATTATTGGGCGTAAAGCGCGCGCAGGCGGTCCCTTAAGTCTGATGTGAAAGCCCACGGCTCAACCGTGGAGGGTCATTGGAAACTGGGGGACTTGAGTGCAGAAGAGGAGAGCGGAATTCCACGTGTAGCGGTGAAATGCGTAGAGATGTGGAGGAACACCAGTGGCGAAGGCGGCTCTCTGGTCTGTAACTGACGCTGAGGCGCGAAAGCGTGGGGAGCAAACAGGATTAGATACCCTGGTAGTCCACGCCGTAAACGATGAGTGCTAAGTGTTAGAGGGGTCAAACCCTTTAGTGCTGTAGCTAACGCGTTAAGCACTCCGCCTGGGGAGTACGGCCGCAAGGCTGAAACTCAAAGGAATTGACGGGGGCCCGCACAAGCGGTGGAGCATGTGGTTTAATTCGAAGCAACGCGAAGAACCTTACCAGGTCTTGACATCCCCTGACAACCCTGGAGACAGGGCGTTCCCCCTTCGGGGGGACAGGGTGACAGGTGGTGCATGGTTGTCGTCAGCTCGTGTCGTGAGATGTTGGGTTAAGTCCCGCAACGAGCGCAACCCTCGCCCCTAGTTGCCAGCATTCAGTTGGGCACTCTAGGGGGACTGCCGGTGACAAACCGGAGGAAGGTGGGGATGACGTCAAATCATCATGCCCCTTATGACCTGGGCTACACACGTGCTACAATGGGCGGTACAAAGGGCTGCGAACCCGCGAGGGGGAGCCAATCCCAAAAAGCCGCTCTCAGTTCGGATTGCAGGCTGCAACTCGCCTGCATGAAGCCGGAATCGCTAGTAATCGCGGATCAGCATGCCGCGGTGAATACGTTCCCGGGCCTTGTACACACCGCCCGTCACACCACGAGAGCTTGCAACACCCGAAGTCGGTGAGGTAACCCGCAAGGGAGCCAGCCGCCGAAGGTGGGGCAAGTGATTGGGGTGAAGTCGTAACAAGGTAGCCGTACCGGAAGGTGCGGCTGGATCACCTCCTTTCTAAGGATGTTAACGTGAAAGGTGGACGCAGAGTTTTGTTCAGTTTTGAAGGAATATTAGTTATTCCTTCAATGGTTTAGGTCTGTATCTATAAGCAGATGCGGAAAATAAGTTCGTTCCTTGAAAACTAGATAACCGAAAGGAAGAAGCCGAGAAGCGCTGATGTTGGTTAAGTTAGAAAGGGCGCACGGTGGATGCCTTGGCACTAGGAGCCGATGAAGGACGGGGCAAACGCCGAAACGCTTCGGGGAGCTGTAAGCAAGCGTTGATCCGGAGATGTCCGAATGGGGGAACCCACTGCCCGTAATGGGGCAGTATCCATACCTGAATCCATAGGGTATGGAGGGCACACCCGGGGAACTGAAACATCTTAGTACCCGGAGGAGAAGAAAGCAAACGCGATTCCCTGAGTAGCGGCGAGCGAAACGGGAACAGCCCAAACCAAGAGGCTTGCCTCTTGGGGTTGTAGGACCACTCACATGGGAGTGACAAAGGAACGGGGTAGACGAAGCGGTCTGGAAAGGCCCGCCAGAGAAGGTGACAGCCCTGTAGTCGAAACTTCGTTCCCTCCCGAGTGGCTCCTGAGTACGGCGGGACACGGGGAATCCCGTCGGAAGCAGGGAGGACCATCTCCCAAGGCTAAATACTCCCTAGTGACCGATAGTGAACCAGTACCGTGAGGGAAAGGTGAAAAGCACCCCGGAAGGGGAGTGAAAGAGAACCTGAAACCGTGTGCCTACAAGTAGTCAGAGCCCGTTGATGGGTGATGGCGTGCCTTTTGTAGAATGAACCGGCGAGTTACGATGGCGTGCGAGGTTAAGTCGAAAAGACGGAGCCGCAGCGAAAGCGAGTCTGAATAGGGCGTATAGTACGTCGTCGTAGACCCGAAACCAGGTGATCTACCCATGTCCAGGGTGAAGGTAGGGTAACACCTACTGGAGGCCCGAACCCACGCACGTTGAAAAGTGCGGGGATGAGGTGTGGGTAGGGGTGAAATGCCAATCGAACCTGGAGATAGCTGGTTCTCCCCGAAATAGCTTTAGGGCTAGCCTCAAGGGAAGAGTCTTGGAGGTAGAGCACTGATTGAGCTAGGGGCCCTCATCGGGTTACCGAACTCAGTCAAACTCCGAATGCCAACGACTTATCCTTGGGAGTCAGACTACGAGTGATAAGATCCGTGGTCGAGAGGGAAACAGCCCAGATCACCAGCTAAGGTCCCAAAGTGCACGTTAAGTGGAAAAGGATGTGGAGTTGCCCAGACAACCAGGATGTTGGCTTAGAAGCAGCCATCATTTAAAGAGTGCGTAATAGCTCACTGGTCGAGTGACTCTGCGCCGAAAATGTACCGGGGCTAAACGTGCCACCGAAGCTGTGGGATGACCGCTGGTCATCGGTAGGGGAGCGTTCTAAGTGCGTCGAAGCGAGACCGGAAGGACTCGTGGAGCGCTTAGAAGTGAGAATGCCGGTGTGAGTAGCGAAAACAGAGGTGAGAATCCTCTGCACCGAAAGCCTAAGGGTTCCTGAGGAAGGTTCGTCCGCTCAGGGTTAGTCGGGACCTAAGCCGAGGCCGAAAGGCGTAGGTGATGGGCAACAGGTAGAGATTCCTGTACCACCTCCTCACCGTTTGAGCGATGGGGGGACGCAGGAAGGTAGGGCGAGCAGGCTGCTGGAATAGCCTGTCCAAGCGGTTAGGCTGCCAGATAGGCAAATCCGTCTGGCATAAAGGCTGAGCCGTGATGGCGAAGGGACCATCGGTCCCGAAGTCCCCGATCCTACACTGCCAAGAAAAGCCTCTAGCGAGGTGAGAGGTGCCCGTACCGCAAACCGACACAGGTAGGCGAGGAGAGAATCCTAAGGTGCGCGGGAGAACTCTCGTTAAGGAACTCGGCAAAATGACCCCGTAACTTCGGGAGAAGGGGTGCTCTCTTGGGTGATGAGCCCGAGGGAGCCGCAGTGAAAAGGCCCAAGCGACTGTTTATCAAAAACACAGGTCTCTGCGAAGCCGAAAGGCGAAGTATAGGGGCTGACACCTGCCCGGTGCTGGAAGGTTAAGGGGAGCGCTTAGCGAAAGCGAAGGTGCGAACCGAAGCCCCAGTAAACGGCGGCCGTAACTATAACGGTCCTAAGGTAGCGAAATTCCTTGTCGGGTAAGTTCCGACCCGCACGAAAGGTGTAACGACTTGGGCACTGTCTCAACGAGAGACCCGGTGAAATCATACTACCTGTGAAGATGCAGGTTACCCGCGACAGGACGGAAAGACCCCGTGGAGCTTTACTGCAGCCTGATATGGAATTTTGGTATCGCTTGTACAGGATAGGTGGGAGCCTGGGAAGCCGGAGCGCCAGCTTCGGTGGAGGCGCCGGTGGGATACCACCCTGGCGGTATTGAAATTCTAACCCGCACCCCTTATCGGGGTGGGAGACAGTGTCAGGTGGGCAGTTTGACTGGGGCGGTCGCCTCCCAAAAGGTAACGGAGGCGCCCAAAGGTTCCCTCAGAATGGTTGGAAATCATTCGGAGAGTGCAAAGGCACAAGGGAGCTTGACTGCGAGACGGACAGGTCGAGCAGGGACGAAAGTCGGGCTTAGTGATCCGGTGGTTCCGTATGGAAGGGCCATCGCTCAACGGATAAAAGCTACCCCGGGGATAACAGGCTGATCTCCCCCAAGAGTCCACATCGACGGGGAGGTTTGGCACCTCGATGTCGGCTCATCGCATCCTGGGGCTGTAGTCGGTCCCAAGGGTTGGGCTGTTCGCCCATTAAAGCGGTACGCGAGCTGGGTTCAGAACGTCGTGAGACAGTTCGGTCCCTATCCGTCGCGGGCGCAGGAAATTTGAGAGGAGCTGTCCTTAGTACGAGAGGACCGGGATGGACGCACCGCTGGTGTACCAGTTGTCCCGCCAGGGGCACCGCTGGGTAGCTATGTGCGGAAGGGATAAGCGCTGAAAGCATCTAAGCGTGAAGCCCCCCTCAAGATGAGATTTCCCATCGCGTCAAGCGAGTAAGATCCCTCGAAGATGACGAGGTCGATAGGTCCGAGGTGGAAGCGTGGCGACACGTGGAGCTGACGGATACTAATCGATCGAGGACTTAACCAAGAAAAGCGTAGGCGCTTGGCTTCTTCCAAGCAGACGGTTATCTAGTTTTGAAGGAATGAAAACTTCTTGACAATGAGTATAGTTCCATTATAATAAAACTTGTCCATTACTTGCCTAGTGACTATAGCGGAGAGGAAACACCCGTTCCCATCCCGAACACGGAAGTTAAGCTCTCCAGCGCCGATGGTAGTTGGGGCCAGCGCCCCTGCAAGAGTAGGTCGTCGCTAGGCAAGTTCAATGTTCCGCAGTAGCTCAGTGGGGAGCAACGAGCTTATGCTTCCATGAATCTGCTGCGAGTTGCCTCGACGCATCCAGCTTCTTTGGACTTGCTAGCAGAGGAAGAGGCAACGAACTGGAAAATTCCAATGAGTTGTCCCGACGCATCTGACATCACTGAATGTGCTAGAAGAGGAAGGGACAACAAAAAAATGGAGTATAAACCAATAATCTGTTATTCCGCAGTAGCTCAGTGGTAGAGCAATCGGCTGTTAACCGATTGGTCGCAGGTTCGAATCCTGCCTGCGGAGCCATCATGCTTCCATAGCTCAGTTGGTAGAGCACTTCCATGGTAAGGAAGAGGTCACCGGTTCAAGTCCGGTTGGAAGCTTCACAATGGCTCGTAGCTTTTTTAGTAAAGTGGTCAAGGTCAAACCATTCACAGCTAGAAAACAAACACTTAACTTATACACTGTACGGAGACACTTCTCTCTCTGGAGTTGGCAAAACTCTAGTGAGAGGGGTGTCTTTTTTATTATGCTCTTGAAGTATGCAATCAGAGAGTTTCTCTCCGAGAAGAAAACCATTGAAAACCTCTCCAGAGCGACTCTCGAAGGGTATGAGCTGTTATTTTCTGATTTCATGAGCTGGACAGAGAAAGAGGGAATAAAAACCATTCAAGAGGTGACTCCTCGGGTATTAAAAAACTACTTTATGTATCTCGCTGAGGAGCGCAAAAATAACCCAGTGTCCCTAAACACGAAACGAAAACTTATGAGCGTATTTTTTAACTTCCTCATTTCAGAGGGACTCCTCAATGGTGACAACCCAGTGAAACAACTCAAGAAAGCCAAGGAGGAGAAAACTCTCAAGACATTAACTGATGAGGAGGTGAATTCCCTCATCACTTGGTTAAAACGTCAAAAGAGACGCAATAACAGCTTTTATACTGTCAGAGATTACACCATATTTGTGACGCTACTCGGAACTGGAATGAGACTTGGCGAGCTATGCAACCTCAAATGGGAGGACATTGATTTCTCGAGCCAGAGAGCAAAAATCTTTGGCAAGGCTCGCAAGGTTGAGACAATTCCACTTAATAGCAAGCTCCTCTCCGAGTTAGCTCTCTGGAAGGAATACAGCTCAGACTCTCTAGGAAAGCTCCCAGAGTACGTGTTTACAAACATAAAGGGAGAGCGTCTCGGGGAGAATGGAACAAAGCAAGTTTTTAAACGACTCACGAATGAAACTGGTATTAAAGTTTCACCTCATATGCTCAGACATACGTTTGCTCGCAAGTTTATTGAGTCTGGAGGAGACGTTTCTGTTTTGAGTAAGCTCCTCAGACATAGCTCCATAAAAACGACAGAGATTTATCTACACTACTTCAGCAACACTCTCAAAGACATGAACGAGGTACATAACCCTCTCAATAACTTAATTTAAGGAGGAGAAAAACATGAAGATAAATACTCAGCTTTTGAATGCCATTTTAGAGGTATTAAATGAGTTAGACTACAAACTCGATGACAATTCAACAATTTCCAACCTCAAGGAGGCAATAAACGACCTCGCAGAAAATGGACATTTCTTAGAACTTGCTAAAACCCCTCGAGGGGAAACACAACTCAGACTTGTTGCTACTAAAGCGACGCTATTAGATGAAGAATTGTATTAAAAAAACAAACGAGGAGCTCCCTCCCGAGTCGCCAAACTTTGAAGGGAAGCTCCTCACGCAACACACTCCGAGAGGTTGCCCTAAGGGTTGCCCTCTCGTTTTTTATTATACTTACTGAGAGAGCTTGGGGCAACCTCCAGAGGATAACTGGAGGGCTTTATTATGGAAAATTTAAGGGAGCTTGAGACTTTCTCGAGCGTCGAAGAAATGGACAATTTTATAAGTGAAGTTCTGGAGTATTTTGACCTTTGCGAGCTGGATAGAAGGCTTTTAAGGTTACTTGCTGGTCATTCTTGCAAGTTTATTGGGGTAAGCTGGCTCAAGGTTGAGTCAATGGCTGATGCTCTAGGAGTGAGCTATAAGACAGTTCAAAGAGCTTTGAAGCGCCTCAAGGAGCTTGGAATAATAAAGAGAATAAGAACTCTAAGACCGACTCGAGGAGGCTTTGGGGCAAGTATAACTATTATTTGTCCTATCGAGTTGACCTATCGTGAGGAAGCCACAAAGGAAGCTCCAGAGGGAACTCAAGAGGCTTCAGCTCGCAAAGAAACCTTTTATTTTAAAACATATTCTGGAGATATAAAATATACTCAAGATATAAAATACATACGACAGCAAGCTGAGCTCGATTACTCATATTTAACCGAGTTTGTACCCGAGGAGTTTATTCAAGTTGTTAAACCTTTTGTGAGCCCCGAGGAGGCTTATTCTCTCTGGGGAAAAGTGCAAGTTGTTGCCAAAAAGTATGCTCCCTCAGTGCTTGACATTGTTGAGCCAGCTATAAGGGCTTTTAAAGCTTCTGTATTGGCGTATAAAATGAGGCGAATCAAAAAGAGCTTTGGAGCTTACTTTTGGGGAGCTCTCTCTGGGATATTCTCTGTTGAGCAAAGGAGAGTTGCTGGAGCGAAATTATGGAATTGGCTTGGAGAATAAAAGTTGCTCTTTCTAAGGCTTTTTCTTATGCTATTTATTAAAGAAACTTTTGGGAATTGGGAGAGAAAAAATGGCACAAGATTTATATATAGTTACTGGGGTTAGATTATGTGAAATGGAAGAAGATGGTGGGGTTGTATCTTATAAACCTTATTTAGACAAAGATAGTCATGTGGAAATTTTAATTAAAGATAAGTCATTCAAAATTTTAAATGTTTTGTTAGTTGGAAAATATGGTTCATTAGTCATCCAGACCAAAAGCGTTAAAACAGCGATACGATTATTTGAGTCCATAAAATTATTACTGGCTTTTGTTGAGCTCTATTATGATGAAGATATGAGCATTTTTAGATTAGACAATGATTTGAGCGAAACAAAAAATTATAAAATTTATGACCTTTACCACCACAGTAATTTTTTTGCACAAGACCAACTAGAAAGTGGGATTATTCTGGGTAGCCAACGAATTAAGCAGTTAAAGGAATTACTCAAACTCATTTTTCGTGATAGCAGATTAAGGACAGCATTGGCTTGTTTTTATCAATCACAAGTAACTTATTACACTCACCTTGTAGGCTCTTATATCTCCTCTCATTCTCGTGTAGATTTATATTCTTATGAAAGAGACGAATACAGCTTTTTAAACATGATTAATTATGAGAGGTTATGCTCTTCTTTGACCTCTGCTTATAGAGGAATAGAAGCAATTATGGATTATAATTTTCGAGAGCGACACTTTGAAAACGATTACTACAAAAAGATTATTAATGACCGTATTCCAGGAGTCAAATGGAATACAAAGTATTTAAAAGCTTTCGATAAAGTTAGATATGATGATTTAAGAAAGAAAAGGTATTCAAAAGTTTCAACCATGATAAAGAAACTTCTGATTGCTAGAAACCGAGCAGGACATGGAAAAGTATATGCTAATCAGAAGAAAAACAATCCAATTACTATGGAGTTAACTCATGAAAGTAAAAGGTTTCTGGAGTTTTTAATAATGAAATACATTGAGAGTAAAATTGATATAAATAAGCTTTAATAGTATACTCCTCGACCAATACACAATTGAAGAAATAAAAAGAGGGGAAGAGTATGGATTTAAGTTATAAATATAAAGCATATAAACACGCTATGGATTTTGAGTCAATATACGATTACAGTGACCATTATAAAGTAAGAGGAAATCCAACTGTTTGGAGGTACATGAGTTTTTATAAATTCGAGTCGTTACTGAAAAATAAAGCTCTATTTTTTGCAAAACCTAGCACGTTTGTAGACCCGCTTGAGGGTAGTTATTCAATGTGGGATATAAAAGAATTTATGGAAGATAATGAACCATTAACTTCGAGAGAATATATGAGGAAAATTCAAGAGTTTTCAGCAGTTTCGTGTTGGCATATGAATGAGTATGAGTCAGCTGCAATGTGGGATTTATACTTAGACTCAAATGATGGGGTTGCAATCAAGACAGACTACAAGAGTTTAATTAACAGTATAGAGGATTTAAGATACAGAGTATTTTCTGCAAAAGTACAATACATAGACTTTCATAATGAAATGACAAGTAGAAATATTTTTGACACACTGTTTTACAAAAGAAAATCATTTAGCTATGAGAATGAGTTAAGGTTACTTATAATTGCTAGTAGAATAGATGAAAAGCTATTAGAAGTAATATTTGAAGCACAAGGTCTCCCTTATTATGAATGGGAAGAAAGAATGGATGAATTAGAAGAGCAATCTTACAATTTTTCTCATAATACAGGTAATTTAGTAGCTTGTAACTTAGATACATTAATTGGTGAGATATACGTCTCTCCAAAAAGCTCTAAAGCATTTGTTGATGAGATAAGAGATATGGTTAAACAATATGGGTTATCTCATAAAAAAGTTGTTCAATCAGATTTGTATAAGGATTATGTTTATTAAGTTTAATCTGTTTGGTAATTGAGATACTTTTGCTAATGAAAAGTTTTTAGTTAACTCAAGAGGTTGAACTTCAAGGGTAAACTCTCCCATCCTCACGAGTGCTCCTCTTGAGTTCCAGTTTTTGAACTATTCACTCCCATTTGATACAGTCAGAAACCCCACTAGAAACCCTTTGGAGACCCTTCTCAAGTGTTAAGCTTGTGGGGGAGCAAGTTTGCAAGGAAAACTCTCATAGCGCTCCTCACTTGCTTCCTTGTGAGGTGTTCTTTTAGAGCCAAGCTAGAGAGGGCAAACTAACAAGTAATCAGCTCAAGAGAACGCCTTATTTTTATTCAATAACATTGCATAAAAAGTGTATAAAAGGGGGGATTTTTTAGGACTCCTCCCAAGAATGTTGATATTAAAGCATTTTGTTGACCACTTTCTTGATAGTTAAGTAGTCAAGGGGAGAAATGCAAACGAACGTTTCCCTCTCGAGGTGCATTTGCGAACTGGAATGAACAAGACTTTCCCTCGCAAGATGAACGCTCTCAAGTTGCACTCGTTTGTTATCACTCACGAGTTAGCCCCTCGTAGAGCCCTCGCAGAGTTTCCCTTGTCAGCAAAGCTCCTCGGGGTTTAAAATCCCGCTTACTAATACCCCGAGGTGAAACAAGCAAGTATTAACTCCCTAGGGTTGCTCCCTACAAACTAACATGCCATAAAACGCTCAGAAATGGCTCTATAAGACGCTTTGGAGAGGTGAGGGTGGATTTATACCCCTTTTTCTAAACAGGTCTCAGAAGGCAAATATGGAGTTCTCAGAAGGTGTCTGGCTCAGAGGGAAAATAATCCTTGAGGAGTAAGCTCGTAAAAATTGACCTCACAGAAGGCTCATAGAGACGTTTTAACGGACTTGGTAATGGTGTAACTACCCCCAAGAAGAAAAGCCCCTCAGAGGGCAAAAATGGGGCTCTGAGAGGGTGCTCCACTTTCGAGGTGTTTTTCACAAGGCTTTTCCTCGCTTGAGGTTAAAATCCCGTTCGCCAACGTTCTCGAGGAGGTCTTTCTTGAGTTTCTCCTCGCTGATTGTTACAATGAGAAACAGAAAACTGTTATAACTTATTTTAACTTTTCTGTTTTAATCACGAGATAGCTTTCTTTGGAGGAAAACAGTTCGCAAGAGAAAAACTTCAAGTAGAAAGCTGGCGAGAACAGACGAGCTCCTCCTCAAGAGTTTCCCCTCGTGAGCCAGCCTCTTGAAAAACCTGTATGGTGAGTAAATCTCCAGAGACTCCTCGCTGAGCTAGAATACAAAAGAGAGAGTCCCCTCGAGAGCGAACTCATTTCTGTTATAATGCTTCTTACAAAGTTGTTATAATGAGCTATTTTTAATCTGTTATAGTTATTTTGATATGTCTGTTATAATAAAATTAACTAAAACTGTTATAATGTTTTTTATGATAACTGTTATAGTCTGTTGTAATCGAGAAGCTCCCTCTTGAGCTGTCCCTCTGAAGAACCCCACCTCACAAGCGAACTCTGCAAGCAATACCCTCCGAGGGGGTATCCTCTCAAGTTTTTTCTTCTCACGAGTTGTCCTCTCCCTCGACTTTTAACACGCTCTCAGAAGCGTTCTAAGGGGGCATAGAGACGTTTTGTAGAGGGGGTCAGTAGGTAGGTACCCCAAACTCAATACAGGGCAATTCTGAGCCTCTGAGGGCATTTCTGAGAGGTGTCCCTTTTGAGAGCTGGCTCGAAGGGGTAGTCAAAAAAATAAGGGTAGGGGGGGCTTTCACACACACATTGTGACATTTTTAGAAACTAAAATTTTTCAAATTCCCTCTGGTAGTTATTCCCTTCTGAGTCATTCCATCCTCGAGCTCGCTTCTCGCAGACGCCAAGAGCTCACTCGCTAAGTTATTCCTCGAGGTGCCCCTCGCCAGTCAGTTCTCAAGTTGGTTACACCTCGGGGTTTATGTTAAGATTTTGTAAATTTTTTTCTAGAATGTCCCTTTTCGAGGTGAAAAAGTGTAACCCCTCACTGATATATAATTAGTGAGAGTAACTCAAGAGGGAACTCTAAAGAGTATAACTAAATAGTGTTATATATATTTATTATTTATTTATTAGTTTAACTAATTAGTGTCTAAAATTAGTTTAACTAATCAGTTTCTAACTCAGTAATCATAAATATAAAAACATTACTGAGGTTTAACTAATAAGGTTTACACTAAAGAGTTATCTTCTTAGAAAAACATAAATAAAAAAATACATGAGATAGTATTAATTAGTTTAACTCTAAAGAGTAAACTCCTCGAGGTGATACTAATTAAGTTTAACTTCTCGAGGGTTTATTGATTTATGTTTATGTTTTTTATTTTATTTCTCTGAGATGGAAACTAATTAGTTAATACTCATAAGCTCCTCTGTTCGAGCTCCTCACTATTTTATGTTTTTATTTTTATATTTTCTTTCTCGAGCTAGGACTAATTAAGAATAGCTCAAGAGCTCCTTCTCGTGAGTTGAATAATCTTTCTCTCTCCTCTCGAAATAAACACCAGCGAGCCAGCCTCAGAGAGAGCCTTCTTCGGGGGGGTTCTCTCGAGAGCTGGCTCTTTTAAAATTCCCTTGCGAGACACAACTAAGCAAACACTCTTCAAAAGCTCCTCAAAACTGGCTCAGCGAGTTGATTTCAAAAAATAACTCTCTGACATCTCCTCGAGGTGTAACCCCCCACTGATATATATATAGTGAGAGGGGAAATAGACCCCTAAAAGGCTCTTTGCTCCATGGCTGTTCCTCAAGGTTTACTTTCAACATATACCTCGTACCGCTCCATTGACGGAGAGAAGTCTTTGAGTGCTTCACTCACGAGCTGGCTCAATGAGGCTTGCTCTTGAGCTGGCTCTGTCTTGTTGCTCATGAGTTTATCATCTCATGCTATCGTCCTCCTGCAATTCCTCTCCAGTGGGTTAGAAAAAATTTTTTTAGCTGTAATTTTTTCCAGCTCCTCAAACCCGCATTCTTGCGTTCCTAGTTATTAGGAAAAGTGTAACCCCCCTCTGATATATATTTAGTGAGAGGGGAAATAGAGGGAAAAACATTGTTAGCTCAGTGTAAGCTCCAGTAATAAACTCGTTAAGATTGACAGCAAAAAGTAAGCCCTTTACCAAGGGGAACTCGTTAGAGCCCATCACAAGCCCACTGTTCTCGAGTCGAAAAATGACTCGATTCTTTTTTGAGCAGTGGGCTTAAATTCGAACAGTTTTAAGGCGAGGTGAGCTAGATGGATAAAAAAACGGTCTTACTTTTGAACGTCGAAGAACACTTGAAGAGAATGGGGTGGACTCAAAAAGAGCTTGCAAAGCGCCTCGGTAAGTCTAAGGATTACGTGTCAACGCTAAAACGAGCGAAGCACATAAACCTTGAGGTAGCTGGCAAACTGATGGACGTTTTCGATTTAAACTCCTTAGATGAGCTTTTTCTGGTTGCTAAAGTCGATGACAAAAACAAAGAAAAATAAAACCTAGCGAGGTGGGCTTGTGATGAACACTAATGAGAAAGTTTTTGAAGTGAGAACAAACAGACTCGGACGGTTTGAGCTTTACCAAAACGGAAAACTCGTTCAAAAGGTTTGTCGTACTTGTGGCAAGGTTAAACTTGCGAGCGAGTTTCTCAGATACACTCAAGGTCATTACAGACCGGACTGTCACGAGTGTTTTAACAAGTGGCAAAGAAAATACATTCAAGAAAACAGAGACTTGCGAACAGTTTACAGACAACGAAATAGAGCGAGAGAAGTTGGAGCTCCCGACAATTACAATCTTGAGGACTACCTCGAGTTGAAAGCTTTCGCTAATGGCAGGTGCATGATAAGCGGAAAAAAGACCGACAACCTTCAGGTTGAGCACGTCCAAACTCTCTCTAAGCGAGTCCTAGGAAGCACAAAGGGCAATATAATTCTCGTTTGCGAGGAAGTCAACCAAGCAAAGCGAGATATGAGTTTGTTTGAGTTTCTTCAAAGTGAACGCTCAAGAGGGCTCGTTGACAGAGAACAACTCGAGAGAACGATTCGCTACTTGGCAGACGCAAACGGTATGACACCTCAAGAGTATTTAGATTTCCTTTACAGAGCTGAGGAGCTCGCCAAGGACATAAAAGAGTTTTTTGAGAACGAAAATAAAGCAAACTAACGGAGGTCGATGAAAGTGAAGCTTATGAATTATTTCAAAAAACAAAGCGATTTAGAAAAATTGATGGCTGAGAAACAAGCCTTAGAAAACGAATATAGCGAGATGACAAAAAAGGTTAACCAAGTACAAAGCCTTTTAAACCTAGCTCAAGCTGAACTCATGGTTGACAGCTCCACAACAAACAAGAAGAAAGTTGACAAGTTTAAAGAAGCCCTTGAGAAGTTAGAAAAAGAGCGAGCTACTGTTTTAGAGAAAGTGCAAAAAGTTGCTGTTGAGATTGCACGCTTGAACATGGAAAAACGCAAAGCAGAAATTGAAGCGATTGCTGACAACGATGTTGAACGATTTGAGGAATATTACAGAAGTTATAAACTCAAGAAGCTATGGGAGGAGAAAGTTAGCAAGATAATTCACCAAAAAACAAAAATTTTAGACGCTACAACACCAAAGGGTCTCTTAAAAGAAGCTGGAGTTGAAATAGGTCACTTTGACAAAACAAACGAAGCTCACAAACCTTATTTAGAGCTCTGGGAACGCAAGAGAGCAGAAGTTGAGGAACAAGTTGAAAAAGAACTTGCTGAGCTAGAAAAACAGCTTGAGGATTTCTTAGGTTAAGTCTCTGAGGTGAACAGCCATGAAGCAAAAGAGTCTCAGAGATTTCAAGTTAGAAATTCTCAAGATGGAGCACGAGAGAGAGCTTGCATTTAGAGAATTTATGTTAAAGCATGAGCTCAAACTCTTGAAAATAAAACGAAACCTCAAAGAGAGCTACTCGAGAGTTAGTACATGAACTCCTTCTCAGAGGAGTAAATTCAACACCTCGAGGTGATTGTATGGAAAATGTGAAAAACCATTATAAAAGTCTCCTTCTCGACTACCAAGAAGCGAGCAGAGTCTTTATTGAGACTGGAAGAATGAGCTTGTTAGCTTATGCGCTTGAGCGGTTGGAACAATTCGAGAGAAAGTTTATTGAGGCTTACTCCCTTGAGGAGCTTCTCGAGTTACAATTGGAACTCTTTCCAGATGGGACACTAACAACAAGTGAGGTGATTTAACGATGAAAGACTTTAATAAATTGTTTGACGAGGCTTTTAATAAAGTTTGGAGCAAATATGAGAAGAAGATTCAAGAGAAGCAACGCTTCAATGAAATGACTCTTAGCGAAAAGCTCGAATGGCTCAAGAAGAAAACTAAAGAAGTTGAAGAATACTTTGAGAAAAGCTGGGCAGTGAAAGAACTTGAGAAGAAAGAGCGAGAAAAGCGTGAAAAAGAGGAGTTTGAAGCTTGGTATAGAGATTATGTCCGTCGCATGGGGAATACTTTCTAACCCCACCTCGAGGTGAGACGCTATGGAAGTAGACAAGCAAAAGGTCGCTGAGGTTATGGTGGCTTTGCAGGAAGCCATTCTCAGCGAGGACTTAGCTCGTTTTTATGAACATGTTGGAAAGCTCGACAAGCTAACTGGCGAGGAGTTTACTGGCAAAGTTCTTTGCACCTTTGCGAGCCAGCTCTCGAGGGAAAATGCGATTGTGAACGTTATTTTGCTCCCTGTAATTGAGGAGCTCAAAAGGGGTGAGAAGTAATGCCGAGCTTTAAGGATTTGAGTACAGAGCTTCAAGCCAAGGTTAGAACTCTCGAGGCGATTGCTGAGAAGGATAAAGACGAGGCGAGAGCTCATGAGTATTACAGAGAGCTTAAAAAGAGCAAAGAGATTTGTGGAGCTCTGTCCAACTCGGGGAAAATTTGCATAAATAAACCACACTATAAAGAGAATGGAACGACAAATGGAAGATGTATTTGGCATGGTGGAAAGTCCACTGGAGCTAAGACCAAAGAAGGTAAGAAAAAAGCTCTCGACAATTTAAGAGGTAAAAGTCCGGTACATGGATTATACACAAAAGACTTTCTTTCGACGCTGACAGATGATGAAATAGCTTTCATGCACTGGCTCGAGGAAGGAGTAAAAACTCATTATGAAGTGAGTACACCTCTTGAGGAGACAGCTCTACAAATGCTCATAATGGAAGCTCTAAGACATTTCCGTATGGTAAATACTCGCTTTGAGAAAGAAAGCAAACACACAAGCGAGTTTCTCACTAAATTCTTGCGAATTATTGAAACTCAAGGCTGGAAACGTAAAGAAGATAACAAGACAAAAGGAGTTAGTGCAGAGGTTATGCTGAAACTCATTAATGAACTCGACAAGCCAAGAAAAAGCTCCAACGAGCCACCAAAAATTAAGCGTATTAAGTGAGGTGTGAAAATGAGAAAGGAGCAAAAACTTCTCGCACTGTTATTTTATAAGGAGCATGAGCTCAAGGTCAAACACTTGAACGAGAGGTTAAACCATTTATTCACTCAAAGAGATTTAGCACAACTCCGAGGTGAACTCAAGACAGTTGAAACTTTGGAATTAAAAATTAAAGCGGTATCTCAAGAGCTTGAACAGTTGGAGCAAGATGGTTTCTTGCTCTTTCACTTTGTCAAGCTCTTTTTGTTTGAGGAAATGCCAGACCTTATGAAAGAAGCTCGAGAGGAGACAGAAAAGCTCTTTCAAGAGTGGCTGGACAGTTAAGAAGGTGAAACAAGGTGGCTAAGAACTCGGGTGACATTATAGTCAATGCCAGCGACTGAGCTAGCTCCATTCTCAAAAAGATTCAAGATAGTATAAAAAAACTTGATGTTCGTGAGGCGAGTAGAGTTGATAAAAAGCTCATTTCAATTCGATGAAAAAGTTATCGTGTTCATCTCATCACGGGATAGTGAAAGCCCTTGGAAAGACCTCTCTAAAGAGGAACTTAAAAGAGAACTAACTCAGTATTCAGCTTTCTCAGAAGTGCTTCTCATTCACGAGGAGACGAATGAGACTGTAACCTTAAAGCTTTTCTAGGAGGGTGATAGCATGAAAAAGAAAAAACATAAGTTTTTCCAAGTGGATTAAAACTTATTTTGATAAAAACGGTAAAATTCACAGAGTCTCGGGAATTGTACCAGTAGAGGACGACGGGGAAACATTTGAGGAGTATAAAGCTTTATTCAAGAAGGCGACGATTATGACACTTAGCAAACAGGGTTACACGCTGGGCAAAGTTGATATTGCAGAGGTTGATATGTACGGGTATATGCTTGGTAAAAAACTACCTCGATGGCTCTTTAATACATTCAAAAACTGAGGGGGGGATAAAAATGACAGAGCTTGAGAAAGCAGTTAGAAGGATTGTCAGCTCAAAGGGTGACAGTGCGTATTTTAAGCAGAGCGTTCTAAAATATGGATGCTCCATAGTGGTTGAGGAGTTGGATACCCCTGAGAAAGCAAGGGTTTTTTACAGAAAGTATGCAAACGACATTGACAAGCTAGCACAGGAATATTTAGAAAAGACTGGGCGAGTACCAGACATAAAAATTACTAGGCTCGATGACCTTGATGTAGCTATGGCTTATTGGGCTTTTGAGGAGTGTGTTCGCAGAATGCTGAGTGCTTAGGGAGTTTGAAAAAGTCAACTCTTTTGATAAATAAAATGCTGAGAAAGCTGGAGCTTCAAGCTCTGGCTTTTGTTTTGTTATGGTTTGTTGTTGATTTTTAGCCAAATGAATTGTTGCCCTAAATTATACACTTTAACTAGTTCTTATAAATGTGTTGACTATAAGTACATAATTCTTTTGTGTTGACTATAAGTCCACAAGTTCATATAATAGCCCTATAAAAGTTAAAAAAATATTTTAACTCCAATGGGGGTTATTAAATTGTATAATATCAGCAAAGAAAAGGTTAGAGTACATATGAAAAGATTAGGTATTGCTACACAGAAAGAGTTGGCGGAAAAAATGGGGATTAGTAAAAACCAATTGTCTATGCTCCTCTCACCTAGATTTAACCCTATTAAGTCTAATGCTTTGAAACTTTGTGAAACTCTAGGGGTAGATCTTGAGGACATTATTGATAATTCAGAGCAACTTGCGTTTGATTTAGGGGATACAGATACAGTAAATGATTCTGAACAAGAGGATACCTTCAATGTTTTTGACTATGAGGGTCATGACTTTGTGGAAGTCAGAGGAATAACTCCAGACAAGCAATATACTGTTGTGGAGTTATTTGCAGGAGCAGGAGGTCTAGCTCTTGGTCTTGAGATGGCGGGCTTTCATACTTTGGGATTAGTGGAAGTTGACAAGTATGCCTGTCAAACCCTCAGAAAAAATAGACCTAATTGGAACGTAATTGAAAAAGACATTATTGATGTTGCTGAGCAGGGTATCAAAAACTTTATTGATAATTGTCCTGATGAAATTGACCTCTTATCTGGAGGCTATCCTTGTCAAGCATTCAGCTATGCAGGTAAAAAATTAGGATTAAATGATGCGAGAGGTACATTGTTCTACTATTACGCCAAAATTCTTGAAGAGCTACGACCTAAGATGTTCTTAGCTGAGAATGTTAAAGGGCTTGTAAACCATGATAATGGCAGAACATTAGCAACAATGCTCTCAGTTTTTATGGACATTGGCTATAAAGTGCAATGGAAAGTGCTAAATGCCGTGGACTATGATGTAGCTCAAAAAAGAGAAAGAATATTTATTATAGGAATAAGAAATGACTTAGTGGAGAAATACAATATTTCTTACAGTTTTCCTCAACCTTATGGATATGTGTTGACTCTAAGGGATGTTTTGCAAAATGTACCTCCATCCGAGGGAGCTAAATATCCTGAGGAAAAAAGGAAAGTTCTCGAGCTTGTTCCTCCCGGGGGATATTGGAGAGACTTACCTGAAGAAATAGCAAAACAATACATGGGTAAAAGCTATTATTCAGGTGGGGGCAGAACAGGAATGGCTAGAAGACTGTCATGGGATGAGCCATGTTTAACCTTGACCTGCTCTCCTGCCCAAAAACAGACAGAAAGATGTCATCCTGAAGAAACGAGACCATTTACAGTGAGAGAATATGCAAGAATACAAAGTTTCCCTGATGAATGGGTATTTGACTGCTCTATGAACAATGCTTACAAACAAATAGGTAATGCTGTACCTGTTAATATGGCTAAAGCTGTAGGGCTATCAATTGTTAATGTCCTAAATAAAATAAACAGAGAAGGGGATGTTTAAATATCTCCTTCTCCAAAAAAAAACTTTACATATCAATGGAAAGCTGTTTTGCCTCTAGTTCCTCATCGGTCTTTTTTGTTTCCTTATTTTCAGGCTTTAAAGTCTTCTCAATCTCTTTAGCTAAAGCCTCAATTACTTCTTCGATAAGCTTTGAAGAGTCAAACTCAGTGGCGACATCACCAATAGCGTCTGTTAATCTTTGATAGAAGTCTTCAACGCCCGTAAGTCTATGCCAAAATTCTTGTCCTACAATTACAGGATATTCTTCATTGATTTTTTTATAGTGACTACTTAATTCAGCAGGTGTTCCATAAAGAACTCCTACAACCAAGTCATTAAGACCAATATTAAGATTATTTGTTCTTGCAAGGTTTTTAACACCTGCGAAGTGATTTTTAATTGTTTCCACATCATCCTTGTTGATTGTATTTGGACCTGCTTTTACTTGACAGTATTTTCTTCTGCCATCCAATTTGTCAATAAATTCAATATCTATTCCTGATGTTGTAGAAGCAAACCCCTCTAATACCTCACTGCAAAATTTTTGGAGCTTGTTTCCAAAGGTAGTGTTGATTGATGTACCTAATACCCTTGGATATACCAAAGCTTTTGCAATACTTACAGGGTCATCATTTCCTGTCAAGAAACTTGCCTTATACTTGTCCAAGAATGGGTTTAAGTTAAACTCTTTTAACCTTTTTAATTTTTTTGTATTTTTCACATGGCTAGGAGCAATTTCGTTCTTGAAAAAATCCTTAGCTTTTTGAATGATTTCATTTAGGGCTTCTTCACTTAGTGTCTGATGCTCAGAAGTTTCTTGTGTCATTGTCATCCCCCTTTTAGTGATACCAATCTGACTAATACTAAGTAGTAAAGCTAAAGATGGTATAGTATAAATTTACTGAATTTATTTTACCATTACTTACCTGTATTTTCTAGCTCTTAAAGTTATACTAACAAGCCCGAACTTCATGAAAAGACTAATTATACTGAACAGAAAGGGAGTTGGACGCTGATAAGTTTCTCGCTGATATTGATGAATAGTTTGGAGACGTTCCACAAGAAGCGTTCAAAGAGACTAAAACCTTCATTAATATAATGTAATTATGACATGGCAATTAAATATTGCGAGTTGGGCTTTCCCCAACTGTTTTTCTTTTATCTGAACCTGTGCTACACTTTATTTGGAAATTTCTTAAAACGGGTGTGAATTTTGAAGGTTAAAATTCGCTTTGCATTAGGAAATTACTTTAAAGAGAAGGAAAAGTTAGTTCAGACTCTAAATATTATTAAAGAAGAGCATAAACAGTTAGTAAATGGGTTGAGTGGATTTTGGATTTACCAGATATGTATTGATTTGATAAGCTAGCTCAAGCAAGCTCTTTTTATATATATACTAATGGAGTTTGTTTTTTTAAAAGGGGGATGCTAATGTCTTCATTCTCTATCGAACAGAGTGCAGAGCAGATTTATCACCCGAAAATTAAAGAGTATTTTAAAGAAGTTCTTCAGTCTTATATTAATGGAAGTTATCGCTCTGCTGTTGTTATGCTTTATTCTGTTGTAGTGTGTGATTTAATTTATAAATTAAAAGACCTTAAAGAGTTATATGATGATGAAACAGCCAAAGGTATATTAGAAAAAGTAGAAAAAGCGCAAAGAGCAAACCCTAATAGTGGTGATTGGGAAAAGGTTCTTATAGAAGAAGTAAAAGAAAAAACTTTGTTGTTGGAGCCAGCAGACAAAATAAGCATAGATGCTTTAAGACAACACAGACACTTGTCAGCTCACCCAGTTTTAACTCAAGAGGATTTGTTATCTACACCAAATAAAGAAACTGTTAGAGCACTTATGAGAAATATGTTGGAAGGTTTGCTTACCAAAAATCCAGTAATGTCCAGAAAAGTTTTCGATACAATTCTTCAGGATTTAGCACAACATAAGAAATTCTTTCCAAATGATTCATCGTTAGAAGAATATATTGAGTCGAGATACTTAAAAAACACTAATGAACAAATGAGAAACTTAATATTCAAAAATTTATGGGGAATTGTTTTTAACTGTACAAGTGAAGATTGTAACTCAAATAGAGAAATAAACTTTCGTACCCTTAAAATTCTTTTCAAGAAATACAAAGCGAGTTTGTTGAAGTACATAAGTGAAAATCCTATACCATTTAATAAATTTAAAGAGGGTAGCGAATCTATTTTAAAACGTTTAACAGAGTTTATTGGGAGCAATCCAGAGGTTTATAAATTTTTTGATGATCCTACAAAAACAAAACTTAAAGCACAAATTGAACAAGAGTGGAGTTTGAAAGTTAGGTCTCCTTTTCTAAGAGAAAGCATGGAACAACATTTTGATTATTTGATTAAAGAAATGCACTGGACAGAATATGGATATAGTGAAGAAAAATTTTATGAAAGTTATATTTTGTTGGATAAAAATGAAAGAGACCTGCTTTTCTCTTGGGCTTCAGAGAATGATTGCTTAGATAAATATTATCATTTATTGATTCAACAATTTATTCATAGTAGTAATTATGATACAGCTGACCATACTTTTAGACTTTTTATTGAACCTAACTTGAAGCATTTTAACCGTGAACATTTTCTTTCTCTGTATGACGGTATCAACAGAAACCGTCAATGTCATGGTCGTAGAGATGCTAAATATGATAACACTCAAATCAAAAAATATTCGGATTCAGTCTTAGGTTCTGATTTTGATTATAAAGGTAAATTTCCAAATGTTACTTTTCAGTGAAGATAATTTTTAAGGAGAATATATATTGAAGCACAGTAAATAAGAAAAAAATAACGGGTACAAGGAGTTTATACAAAAACCACTGAGTAGGGAGAGCAAAGGATGGTTCAACTCTTCCTACTCATACTACATCTTTTGTAGAGTTTTATCTTTATTATATGTAATTGAAAGAGAGAGATGAAGCAGATGAGCAAAAGAACCGTCTCGGAGATTAAAGTCTGGCACTCCAAAAAAGGTGAAAACAATTGTTTTAATATCCACATAAATGCGCTCGGGGTAATGCTCACTGTCCATGAAAAGAAACAGCCCAAAAGCTATGCTCGTATAAAGCAATGGTATGAGTCAGACAAGCCAGAGTTTAATCCAATATTATTTACTTCCGGGGATTAGTTTTACGATGTTAGTTCAATTTTATGTATTGCAACCCTGACTTTGCTTCATAATACTTAATGCTTATAACAACATCCCAAAAATTTTTTTAAAAACACTTGACAAGGGTATTGTGACTATATATACTTATTCATGTCAGCTCGCGAGAGAGAAGTGTTTGAGCTACTCTCGAGCCTTGAGCTTCTTGACTTCCATGGATTTTTAATTTAAATTGTTCCATGGTAAGGAAGAGGTCACCGGTTCAAGTCCGGTTGGAAGCTTTGATGTTTGCCTTTTTGGCCCGTTGGTCAAGTGGTTAAGACACCGCCCTTTCACGGCGGTAACACGGGTTCGAATCCCGTACGGGTCACTTTCTTTTTGTTTGGAGGATTAGCTCAGCTGGGAGAGCACTTGCCTTACAAGCAAGGGGTCGGCGGTTCGATCCCGTCATCCTCCACCATGTTTCACTTTTTATTAGCTAGCTTCGCTCAATTGGTAGAGACGAGCCTAAGCTTCATCAAATAAGCTACGAGTTGCCTCGACGCATTTGGCATCGTTGAATTCGCTAGCAGAGGAAGAGGCGACGAAAATAATTTGAGTATAGACACATTGCTTATGCCGGCTTAGCTCAATTGGTAGAGCAACTGACTTGTAATCAGTAGGTTGCGGGTTCAAGTCCTGCAGCCGGCATCACGATACGGAGGGGTAGCGAAGTGGCTAAACGCGGCGGACTGTAAATCCGCTCCCTTTGGGTTCGGCGGTTCGAATCCGTCCCCCTCCATATACATAAGAAACAGCCATTCAATCAAGTATAATGTTTGGATATTGTGAAATAATATGTTTCAGCTGACGGTGTTTGAATATCATTGGGCTATAGCCAAGCGGTAAGGCAACGGACTTTGACTCCGTGATGCGCTGGTTCGAATCCAGCTAGCCCAGCCATGAGCCATTAGCTCAGTAGGTAGAGCATCTGACTTTTAATCAGAGGGTCGGAGGTTCGAGTCCTCCATGGCTCATCGATGCGCGGAAGTAGTTCAGTGGTAGAACACCACCTTGCCAAGGTGGGGGTCGCGGGTTCGAGTCCCGTCTTCCGCTTTTTTATCCCGCTATGCGGGGCCTTAGCTCAGCTGGGAGAGCGCCTGCTTTGCACGCAGGAGGTCATCGGTTCGATCCCGATAGGCTCCATTAAAGCATCCCGTTTCGAAAAAACACGAAATGGGGTGCTTTTTTATTTTCCCTTTCCCCTTGAAATAAGAATAAATATTCAAAAAATTGTTGAGTTGAGTCATGGTGGCGTTTTCATCTACAATAATAACGTAATACAACGGGAAAGGGGAGGCAGATGAAGAAAATATCGATTATTGGTGTGCCGATGGATTTAGGACAGACGCGCCGCGGCGTCGATATGGGGCCGAGTGCCATGCGCTATGCAGGGGTCGTTGAGCGCTTGGAGCGCCTTCATTATGATATTGAAGATTTGGGAGATATTTCGATAGGAAGAGCTGAACGGCCTGATGATGGAGGGATTTGTCTTAACTTGCGAAATTTGAAAGCGGTTGCGGAAGCGAATGAAAAATTGGCTACGGTTGTGGATGGTGTGATTAAACGGGGAAGATTTCCTCTCGTTTTGGGCGGCGATCATAGCATTGCCATTGGCACGTTGGCCGGTGTTGCCAAGCATTATAAAAATTTAGGAGTGATTTGGTATGACGCCCATGGCGATTTGAATACCGCTGAAACGTCGCCGTCTGGAAACATTCATGGAATGCCGCTGGCTGCAAGTCTCGGATTAGGACATCCGGCATTAACGCATATTGGCGGTTATAGTCCGAAAGTAAAGCCGGAAAATATCGTTCTGATCGGTGTTCGTTCCCTTGATGAAGACGAAAAACGATTAATTCGCGAAAAAGGGATTAAAATATATACGATGCATGAAGTAGATCGCCTTGGGATGACGACGGTGATGGAAGAAACCATTGCTTATTTGAAAGGGCGGACAGACGGGGTGCATTTGTCCCTTGATTTAGACGGATTGGATCCTCATGATGCACCAGGGGTAGGCACTCCAGTGATTGGCGGTCTTACTTATCGGGAAAGCCACTTGGCAATGGAAATGCTCGCCGAGGCGCAGTTAATTACATCGGCAGAATTTGTCGAGGTAAATCCTATTTTAGATGAGCGCAATAAGACTGCTTCTGTCGCCGTGGGATTGATGGGGTCTCTTTTTGGCGAAAAGTTAGTGTAATGGCATAAAAACAGCAGATTCCGGAAAATCTGCTGTATTTCTTTTTGCATATGCTGGCCTCCTCCCTCACTTTCTTTTGGATGAAGTGGAGCTCTTTTTGCTCGATTATGATAAAATAAATTATATGTTTTCATGAAACTTTTATTAGAGAAGAACCGTAGTATACTGTAGCCGCAGGGGCGGGGGTATTGTATTATTATGGATATATTTGTGAAAAAACGGATTAAAGCGATAAAAAAAGGCGATCAAAATGCCTATGCCGATATTGTTGATCTTTACAAAGATAAAATATATCGTCTATGCTATCGGATGCTAGGAAACCGCCATGAGGCGGAAGACGTGGCGCAAGAAGCATTCATCCGCGCCTATGTTCATATTGATACGTATAACCCGAAGATGAAATTTTCGACATGGCTTTACCGCATTGCAACGAACTTGGCGATTGATAAAATTAGGAAGAAGAAGCCAGATGCGTATTTGGATGAGGAAGTCAGCGGCACCGATGGGCTTACGATGTATGCCCAGCTTTCTTCTCGCGAAGCTTCCCCCGAGGAAACAGTAGAAACCCTGGAGCTGCGTGAAACGGTACAGGAGGCGATCGAAAAGCTGCCGGAAAAATATCGCAGCGTGATCGTGCTAAAGTATATAGAAGATTTATCATTACAAGAAATTAGCGAGATTTTAGAGCTGCCGATCGGTACGGTGAAAACACGGCTTCATCGCGGCAGGGAAGCATTACGAAAGCATTTGGGTCATCTGTAAGAGGGTGAAAAACATGAAGTGTCCAGAGCATATTATAAATCTTATGCATGATTACCTAGATGGCGATATAGGTCCGGGTGATGAAAAACAATTAAAAGAGCATTTACAGCAATGCCCAGCATGCGCCGCTCATTTCCATGAATTAACAAAAACAGTGGCCTTTATTCAGTATGCTTCTCATGTCCCTTCGCCATCTGATTTTACGATGCGGGTGATGGAGAAGTTACCGAGAGAAAAGAAGAGGATTCGAGTGCAAAGATGGATGCAACGCCACCCGTTTCTTACTGCTGCGTCGCTGTTTATTCTTTTAACTACCGGAAGTCTGTTTACGGCATGGAATGGAGAGGAACAATTTTCGGTTTCTACACGCGAAAATGTGATTATTCGCGGCCATACCGTCATTGTTCCAAAAGGGGAGACGGTGAAAGGGGATATCGTTGTCCGCAATGGTTCTATTAGGATAGAAGGGAAAGTGGAAGGCGATGTTACCGTGATTCACGGAGAAAAATATTTAGCTTCCGCAGGGCAAGTAACAGGGGAAATTGAAGAAATTAATCAAGTATTTGAATGGATTTGGTATAATATTAAGGAACGGATCAAGGATACAATGGAAACGTTCGAATAGTGTCAGCCATCTTTTTGATGGCTTTTTTCAATGATATGTTATAATAAAAGAGCTGTTTCCATAAACATGGATGTTGGAATTAGTGATAAAGGAAGTGTGAAAATGCCTTTCGGAGAGCTCCCGGTTATAGATTATTTAGCGAAAATCGTCGATATTCTCGTTGTTTGGTACGTGATTTATAAATTAATTATGATGATTCGCGGAACGAAAGCAGTCCAGCTTTTAAAAGGAATTATTCTTATTATATTAGTGCGAATCGTTAGTAACTTTCTCGGGCTTACTACTTTGCAGTGGCTAATGGATCAGGCGATTATATGGGGATTTCTTGCTATTATTATTATCTTCCAGCCGGAATTGCGGCGTGCGCTTGAGCAAATAGGGCGGGGAAAGCTGTTTTCTCGAAGTAGCGTGAATGAGGATGAAGAACAGGTGAAAATGGTTGAAGCCATTATTAAAGCCACCGAATATATGGCAAAGCGACGAATAGGCGCGTTAATTTCTGTTGAACGGGAAACAGGAATGGGGGATTATATTGAAACGGGAATTATTTTGAATGCGCGTGTTTCTTCCGAACTATTAATTAATATTTTTATTCCGAACACTCCGCTGCATGATGGAGCGGTGATTATTCAAAAAAACCATGTTGCTGCCGCAGCCTGTTATCTGCCGCTTTCAGAAAGCCCATTTATTTCGAAAGAATTAGGAACTCGCCACCGTGCTGCATTGGGAATTAGTGAGGTGACTGACAGTGTAACGGTTGTGGTATCGGAAGAAACCGGCTCGGTATCGATTACAAAAAATGGGGAGCTACATCGGGATTTAACTCCGGAGCAGTTTCGGGAGTTGCTTACAAGAGAATTAGTGCCGGCAACAAAAACAAAAGCGACTTCCTCATCCCGTTGGCAATGGAGGGGGAAGAAACATGGATAAGTTAATGAACAATCATTGGTTTATTAAAGTGTTTTCTTTACTAGTAGCCATCATGCTCTATATGTCAGCCAATATTGAAAAAGGAGCAAAATCCGGAGAGATCATTCGCAATGCGATCGGACAAGAGGATACGGAAACGCTGACGAATGTCCCCGTCGTCGTTTACTATGACGAGGAAAATTTAATGGTTTCCGGCATTCCAAAATACGTCAACGTGACGTTGCAAGGGCCGGCAAGCATTGTCAAACCGACCGCTTTGCAGCGGAATTTCGAAGTATATATGGATTTAACTGATTTACCGTTAGGAACATATACTGTTCCGATCAAGTATAAGGACATATCCGACAAACTAAAGGTAAACATTCAGCCCTCGACAGCAAAAGTAACCATTCGAGAAAAAGTTTCAAAAGATTTCCATGTCGGGGTTGCATTCATTAATAAAAATAAAGTACCAGAAGGCTATGCCGTGGAACAGCCGGTTGTTAAGCCCAACTCGGTTATGATCACGGGCGCCAAAGAATTAATTGATAGCATCTCATCGGTAACAGCGACAGTGAATTTAGAAGGCGCCACGGATACGATAACCCAAGAATCAAAAGTAACTGTTTATGACCATAGCGGCAGGGTATTAAATATCCATGCGCATCCTTCGATTGTTGAAGTAACCGTTCCGATAAAAAGTCCAAGCAAAACCGTTCCTCTAAAAATCAACCGGACAGGAACGTTGCCGGAAGGAGTAAACATTGTAAAAATAAAAACAGTTCCAGATGAAGTGACGATCTTCGGTCCTAAAGAAAAAATTGATTCTATTAAATTTATCGATGGGCTTACGATTCATTTAGATGAAATTACTGAAGATAGGACGTTGGAAATGGCTGTTCCGTTGCCGGAAGGAGTCAAAAGCGTTGATCCATCTAAAGTAAAAATCCATATCGATGTGCAAAAAGAAGAAACAAAAACGCTCAAGGGCGTGCCAATTCATGTGTTAGGATTAGGAGAACCATATACAGTGGAATTTATAGACCCAAAAGAACAAGCAATGGATGTTCGGCTTCATGGAGCGCCTGACATCCTAAATGATATTAAAGAAGATGACGTGGAATTATATATTGATGTTAGCGGTTTAGACCTCGGTGAACATGAGGTAAAGATAAAATGGAATGGACCACAAAATATAAAATGGGAACTGCCAAAAGAAAATGTAAAAATTAAAATAAGCGAAAAAAACAATGAACAATAATATAATTTCATGGATGTAAGGAGAGATTGACATAATGGGCAAATATTTTGGTACTGACGGTGTACGCGGGGTAGCGAATCGAGAACTGACACCAGAGCTAGCGTTTAAAATCGGGCGCTGCGGCGGATATGTATTAACTAAAAGCGAAGAACGTCCGAAAGTGTTAATCGGTCGTGACACCCGGATTTCCGGCCATATGCTCGAGGGAGCGCTTGTCGCTGGATTGCTTTCCATCGGAGCGGAAGTCATGCGCCTCGGCGTCATCTCCACTCCAGGGGTTGCTTATTTAACAAAGGCGTTGGGAGCACAGGCAGGGATTATGATTTCGGCGTCTCATAATCCTGTTCAAGATAACGGGATTAAATTTTTCGGTCCAGATGGTTTTAAGCTATCCGACGAACAAGAAAGAGAGATTGAAGAATTGATTGACAGTCCGGAAGATATGCTGCCAAGACCGATCGGCAAAGCTTTAGGACAAGTGAATGATTATTTTGAGGGCGGGCAAAAGTATTTACAATATTTAAAGCAAACCATTGATGAAGATTTTTCCGGTCTGAAAATCGCACTGGACTGCGCGCATGGAGCTACTTCGTCGTTGGCGACGCATTTATTTGCCGATTTAGAAGCCGATGTTGTCACGATGGGCGCATCGCCAAACGGACTTAACATTAACGAAGGAGTAGGCTCCACTCATCCGGAAGCATTAGCAGCATTTGTGAAAGAAAAAGGCGCCGATGTTGGACTTGCCTTTGACGGCGACGGTGACCGCCTCATTGCTGTCGATGAACATGGCAATATCGTGGACGGCGATCAAATTATGTACATTTGTGCCAAATATCTCAAAGAAATCGGGCGGTTGAAACATCAAACAGTCGTTACTACCGTGATGAGCAACCTTGGGTTTTACAAAGCGCTTGAAGCCCAAGGAATTCAAAGCGTGCAAACCAAGGTCGGCGACCGCTATGTAGTCGAAGAAATGAAGAAAAACGGCTACAATCTAGGCGGAGAACAGTCAGGACACATTATTTTCCTTGACTATAACACGACAGGGGACGGGTTGCTGACGGCGCTGCAGCTTGTCAATATTATGAAAATCAAAGGAAAACCGCTGTCCGAGCTGGCAGGCGAAATGAAAAAATATCCGCAGCTGCTTGTTAATGTAAAGGTGGCGGATAAAGAGAAAGTGATGGAAAACGAAAAAGTAAAAGCAGCCATTCAAGAGGTGGAAGCAGAAATGAATGGAAATGGCCGCGTGCTTGTCCGCCCTTCGGGAACGGAGCCAGTCGTGCGTGTTATGGCGGAGGCGCCGACAGAAGAAGCTTGCCGAAGCTATGTAGAGCGGATTGTTGCGGTCATTCGTGAAGAAATGGGAGTGGAATAAAAAGAATGGCTTATCGCCAACCTATGCATAAATGGAACATTGTATTCCATTTATGCATAGGTTATTTTATGAACAATAACAAATATTACAGTTTATGAACAATAACCATATTACAGTTGACGCTTCTTTGGATGTACTGTAATATTAACGTTGTTGTTATTTTTAAGGAAAGGAGGATAAAGAGTTACTAGTTCTTTTTTCAAAGCGCCTGGACTAAGCGTGGGACGGCAAAACGCTTAGTTGACGAGGAGGAGGTTTATCGAGGTTTCGGCGGATGCCTCCCGGCTGTGGCGATTACAGCCGCAAGTCCTTCCTTAAAACAAAGGGGTGACCCTTTGGACAAAGGGGAGGATGTAATCGCAAAAAAACGAAAAAGTAGGGAGTCTGTCTATACAAAAAGGTCAGACCCCTGATATCGTTCTTTGACAAGAGAATAAACGTTTTTGGGTCGTTTTGTAAGACGGGCTCCCACTAAAGGGAGGAACTATATCTATGTGCGGAATTGTTGGTTATATTGGCTACCAAGACGTAAAGGAAATTTTATTGCGTGGATTGGAAAAATTAGAGTATCGCGGCTATGACTCGGCAGGCATTGCCGTGCTAAACGATGAAGGCATCCATTTGTTTAAAGAAAAAGGCCGCATTGCTGATTTACGTAATGTCGTTGACCCGACGGTGAGCGCGTCGATCGGAATCGGCCATACGCGTTGGGCGACGCACGGGGCGCCAAGCCGTGTCAATGCACACCCGCACCAAAGCGCATCGGGACGTTTTACGTTAGTGCACAATGGTGTCATTGAAAACTATGCGATTTTAAAACGCGAATATTTGCAAGATGTCGCGTTTCGCAGTGATACGGATACGGAAGTGATCGTGCAGCTTGTTGAAAAATTTGTAAACGATGGTCTTTCTGTCGAAGAAGCGTTCCGCAAGACATTAACATTGTTGAAGGGTTCTTATGCCATCGCCATGATTGATGCGGAAAATCAAGAAGTTATTTATGTCGCGAAAAATAAAAGCCCGTTGCTTGTCGGGCTCGGCCATGGTTTCAATGTGGTGGCGAGCGACGCGATGGCGATGCTTCAAGTCACCAACCAATTCGTCGAGTTAATGGACAAAGAAATGGTGATTGTGACAAGTGAAGACATTACGATTAAAACATTGAACGGCGATATCGTCCAACGCGCACCATATACGGCCGAATTGGATGCAAGCGACATTGAAAAAGGCACCTATCCGCATTACATGCTAAAAGAAATCGATGAGCAGCCGTTTGTGATGCGCCGCATTATCCAAAAATATCAGGATGAGAACGGCCAGCTGACGATTGATCCGCAAATCATTCAAGAAGTTCTAAATGCGGACCGCATATATATTATTGCGTGCGGAACGAGCTATCACGCCGGTTTGGTCGGCAAGCAATTGATCGAAAAATGGGCGAAAATTCCAGTTGAAGTCCATGTCGCAAGCGAATTTTCGTACAATATGCCATTGCTGTCGGAAAAGCCGCTTTTCATTTACATTTCGCAAAGCGGCGAAACAGCAGACAGCCGGGCGGTGCTAGTGCAAACCAATAAACTTGGTTATAAAGCAATTACGATTACGAACGTTCCAGGCTCGACGCTGTCCCGTGAAGCCGATTATACGCTATTGCTTCACGCCGGTCCGGAAATCGCCGTTGCTTCCACGAAAGCATATACAGCGCAAATTGCCGTGCTTGCCATTTTAGCGGTTGCAACTGCGAAGGCCAAAGGCATTGAGCTTGACTTTGATCTTGTAAAAGAACTTGCCATTGTCGCCAATGTGATGGAGATGCTGTGCGATGCGAAAGAAGAAATGGAAAAAATCGCGCGTGAATATTTAGCGGTAACGCGCAACTGTTTCTTTATCGGTCGCGCCGTTGACTATTATGTATGCTTGGAAGGCGCGTTAAAGCTAAAAGAGATTTCTTATATCCAAGCGGAAGGATTTGCCGGCGGCGAATTAAAGCACGGGACGATCGCTTTAATCGAAGACGGCACGCCGGTCATCGCCTTGGCGACACAGGAGCACGTCAACTTAAGCATTCGCGGTAACGTCAAAGAAGTCGTCGCCCGCGGCGCCAATCCATGCATCATTTCGATGCGCGGTTTAGAGACAGAGGAAGACCGCTTCGTTATTCCAGCGGTTCATCCAATGCTTACTCCGCTCGTTTCCGTCGTGCCGTTGCAGCTGATCGCGTACTATGCGGCATTGCACCGAGGCTGCGACGTTGACAAACCGCGCAACTTGGCAAAGAGCGTGACGGTCGAATAAAAGTTAAAAACACGCGTCCCGTTTGTCTCCCTACAAAAAACCCTGACGACACAAAAAAGTGTGACGATGTTGGAAAATAAAACAAGGGAGAAGGAATGGGATTGAAGGGAATCGAGGAAAGTACCTGACAGTGCTTTTCTCGATTCCTTTTTATTTTGGAACAAAAAGAGGAGGAAGGGATAGTGAATGTTAGCCTAAAAGTGGACACGCCAATATAACAAAACTAATTACATGGAGAAGAGAGTGTTCAACGCGGGAAAACGCTTGAACCTTCATGCTGTCAAACTAATCATAGAAGAAGGAAACACCAGCGCTGAAACTGCTCGAATTGCATAAATGGGGAAGCGGCTATAAAGAGGATTCTATTCAAAGTTTTGTTGGAAGTGAAAACCTCCGGTCGGAAGAATAAGCATTATGAAAAAGCACAATAGTATTAAAACGATTTATTTATTCGGGATTTTATACTTTTTTTAGAATTTGTTTAGAGTTTTTTTAAAGCTTAATACTAAGATAAGAACTAGATCATTTATTCATCATACGGGAGAGTTGATGATGTCTATTCGCACAAAACTGCTGCTATCATACATTGGCATGGTGCTGATTCCAATAGTTTTGTTTATTTTGTCGGTTATGATGCTGATTGGAATCTTTTTGGACGACATTAAAGGAATCAACGAATATTACAAGGACGATCAACAAAAGAAGTGGGTGTTTTCTTTCATAGAAACGTTTAAGAAACGGGATGAGATTTTTTCGGGAATCAAAATGGTATCTAGGTATGACCCTGAACGTCTAATGGACCATACTTTTTTGCAAAATGTAGACAAAGAACTGCGTACGAATAATTCTGGTCTTCTTATCACGAAACAGAATAAAACCGTTTTTGCATCTGCATTCCTAAAAGACGTAGATTTGTCAAAAGAACTCTTAAGAAAAGATACAGAAAGATGGGAGATGTGGAAAAGAGAAAAAGATCGTTTTTTTGTGATTCAAACACACGATTTTCATTTTCAAGATGGGTCTGTCGGAACAGTGTATTTGTTCACTGACACCAGTCCGCTTGCCCACTTTATGGAAAAGTTTTTTCCTCTTGTAATATTGTCTTTGCTGTTAGTGATCGGCTTGACCAACGGATTACTTACTTTCTTTGTTTCCCGAAGCATCATTAAACCGATATATTCACTCAAACATGCAGCGGAACAAATCAAGGAAGGGAATCTGAATTACGAAGTGAACATGAAGCGCAAAGACGAAATCGGCGAATTGAGTGAAGCGTTTGAAGAAATGAGATGCAGGTTAAAAGAATCGATACAGCTTCAACTACAATACGAAGAGAACCGAAAAGAGCTGTTGGCTAACATCTCCCATGATCTGAAAACTCCGATTACAGGGATAAAAGGGTGCGTCGAAGCAGTGATGGACGGGATTGCCGATACGAAAGAAAAGCTGGACAAGTATATGAACATGATTTACAAAAAGGCGGATGACATGGATCGTCTAATCGATGATTTGTTTTTGTTCTCTAAACTGGACCTAAAAAGGGTGCCATTCCACTTTGAGAATATCGACATTGTTGATTATTTAACCGATTGCGTGGATGAACTGCGGTATGATCCGAATCTGAATGGCGTGAAGATGAACTTTCTATATGACGGAAAGGAGCCCGTAACCGTCGTCGCGGATCGCGAACAACTTCGTCGAGTCATTATGAATATCGTGGATAACAGTATCAAATATAAACGGGATAAAACGCTGGAAATCGGATTTGATCTAATCGTTGGAGAAAAGGATGTTACCATCGCTATTTGCGACAACGGGCCTGGAATCGAAAGAGAAGCGCTTCAACGTATCTTTGAGCGATTTTACCGGGCGGAGAAATCACGGAATACCGAGACTGGCGGCAGCGGGCTTGGACTGGCTATTGTGAAGCAAATCATCGAAGAACATGGCGGGAAGGTATGGGCGGAAAGCCAAGCAGGAAAAGGTACAACCATATATTTCACGTTGCAAAAATCAAAGGTAATGAAGTGAGGAATAGGTATGAAACGAATATTAATCATTGAAGATGATACCGTGATCGCAGAAGTACAAAAGGATTACTTAGAGGCAAGCGGCTTTTCGGTAGATATCGCTTCAAGCGGAGACAAAGGTTTAGAGATGGCGTTGAACGGGTCGTATGATCTTATTCTTCTGGATGTGATGCTTCCGCATACAGATGGATTTGAAATATGCAGACAGGTTCGTGAAGTACAGAACATTCCTATTCTAATGGTTTCGGCTAAGAAAGAAGATGTAGATAAAATCCTTGGTTTAGGGATGGGGGCTGACGATTACATCATCAAACCTTTCAGCCTCGGCGAACTGGTCGCTAGGGTTAAAGCCCATCTTTCTCGTTTCGAAAGGCTGGTCGGTAGTGTTGAACGAAAAACAGAGGAAATTCGCATCCGGGGTATTGTCATTGATAAAGGGTCACGCAAGGTTTTCATCAACGGAAAGGAAGTAATGCTTACATCGAAAGAATATGACTTGTTGCTGTTGTTTGTAACGCACCCGAATCAGGTTTTTAGCAAGGAACAGATTTTTGAACGAATATGGGGGATGGATTCGTTCGGTGATATGGCCACTGTTACCGTGCATGTCAGTAAACTGCGTGAGAAAATTGAGCTCGATCCGTCCAACCCGCAATACATTCAGACTATTTGGGGAGTGGGTTACCGATTTAACTTATAGATAGGAGGATACTGGTATGAAGAAAATCGGATTAACACCTAAGAAATGGCTGTTAACCTTGCACATCTTATTTGCGGCTATCATGTTTGGCGTAACCGTCACTTTCTTGGTTTTAAGCATTGCCGCGGCGGTCACGACGGATGAGGGCGTGCTGAAGGCTTCCTATACAAGTATGCATCTTTTAGCCAAAACGTCGGTTAGAGCATCCACGATCGGCACCGTAGTTACTGGCGTATTGCTTTCGTTGCTTACCCATTGGGGTTTCTTCCGATATTATTGGATCATCGTCAAAGAGTTGCTAACGATTCTTTCGATCGGTCTTGGTATGGTGGGGATGTACTTATGGTCATTAAAAGCCGTTTCTATTATAACTGTTCAAGGAATGGAATCCCTGCAAAATCCCGATTTTTTGGTTAATCGAACATACCTTTTCATCGGAATATCACTACAGATTGTTTCGCTTATAGCGATGTTTATCCTTTCAGTGTTCAAACCATGGGGAAAAAGGGAAAAGAAATCTAAATTGTCGAAGAAGCATTAAATGTGAACATTTGAGTCGGCATCGTTCTTAACTTCGTTATCGTTGAGTGGCTTATCTTAAAAAAACAAAAAAATCACTAAGATTGATTGAGAGCCTTTTTTGCTTTAATATTTTTTACTGTTGATGATAAGGTAATTATTATGTTATACTACTATCGACTTTTGAGAATGGAGGGTTTCCTTGTGGCATTTTATAGACTTCGATCCCAAGCTTTGAACGGGTAATTGAATACGTTCAAAGGCTCTGCCTGTGTGTAGAGCAAATGGGATTGGTCTGCCTATTTTTAAGGAAACCTATTGTTATACGATTATGAGAATATGAGAAAAAGAGGGGGACGAATCTGTCCCCCTTTTATGTCTTTAAAAATAGAAAGCCATACAAAGGTAAGGAATGCTTCTTAGTATGCTTATCCACGTAAAGATATGCTTGAATTTTGTGCTGCAGTTCAGGATGGTTGCTAAAGATTTATTACGAGTGGATCAGCTTTGTTAAGTATGCCATTCTTTGTTGGAAGACCAGAATGATAACCAGGGAAGGATTTTTGTTTTCTTCTGAAAATAACTTATCTTTTTTGGTTTCTTAGATAGGTCCACATTCCTTTACTGAAACACAGGCAGATCGCCTGTGTTTTTTATTTTGTAAAAGTAAGGATATATATGAAAAGCAAAAAAGTACAAAAATAACTAATTATGATGAAGGGTGGGAGGCATTGTTAAAATGAGCAAAAAAATAATATGTGCCAAACTGATCAATAAATTTGAAAAGATTTTTCAATGTCCCATTTGTTCATCCCCTATGGGAATCGTGGACTTGAAAAGTTTAGTTTGCTCTAACAACCATACTTTTGATATCGCTAAGCAGGGATATGTAAATTTGATGACTCGTCCTCTCGCAACGAAGTACGATAAGGAATTATTTGAATCACGTAAGATTATTGCTGAAAATGGATTTTTTGAACCATTGCACAAGATGATTAGTGAATGGATAAAAAATGAAGTGCGTTTAGAGGGAGAAACGGTGAAAATACTAGATACGGGATGCGGAGAAGGTTCGCATTTATCCAGCATCAAGCAGAAAATCAGCTTTCCTTCCGCCGGCGAAGTCTTGGGAGTGGGGATTGATATAGCTAAAGAAGGTATTTTGGTAGCGGCTAAGAATCATTCCAACATGATTTGGTGCGTCGCTGATCTTGCTCACAGCCCTTTTAAGGATAACACATTTGATGTAATCCTTAACATCTTGTCGCCAGCAAATTATAGAGAATTCCAAAGACTGTTGAATGGCAATGGTATCGTCATAAAAGTGATTCCTCGAAGTGATTATCTAAAAGAACTAAGAGAAGTTTTCTTTGATGAACCGGAAAAGCAGTCTTATTCTAATCAAAAGACCGTTCGAAGATTTAATGCTAACTTTGAGGCTGTAGATAAGTTTCGATTGTGTTATAGTGTTTCCTTGAATCAATCGCTGATTCCGCCGCTGATTCGTATGACTCCTTTATCATGGTCTGCAACAGCGGAAAAGGTACAGGCATTGTTAAATATGAATGTAGGCGAAATAACCATCGATCTAGATATTTTAGTTGGAAAAAATAAAACAAAATAAGGTCATTTTGCGTTTACAAATGGCTTTGTTTCAGGAGACGGATAAACAGAAAGAAAATGGCTACTTTTTCACACCGTTCGGATCTCTGAACGGTGTTATGCATATTTTGTGCATCGAGTGCAATATTTTTTCAAAACTTGTGTTGACTCTCACGCCACGTGATACTTTATAGTGAGTGTTGAAGGGAGGCCAAAAGGATGGCGATGAGAGTAAAAGAGGTTGCGGATTTAGTTGGCATTAGTGTGCGCACACTGCATTATTATGATGAAATCGGGTTATTGACCCCAGAGAAGACAACGGAATCCGGTTATCGCCTTTACACGGATGATGACCTTGAGGAATTGCAACAAATCTTATTTTTTAAAGAACTTGGCTTCCCTTTGAAGAAAATTAAAGAAATTATCAATAATCCTTCATTTGATCGGCATAAGGCGTTGGTGCTGCAACGAAAAATGTTGCTGGAGAAACGCAGACAGCTTGATAAAATGATTGCTACGATTGATAAGACCATTCAGCATATGAAAGGGGAAATTCAAATGACGAACAAAGAGAAATTTGAAGGTTTTGATTTTCGTCATAATCCATACGAACAAGAAGCCCGTGAACTTTGGGGAGATGAAGCTGTCGACAAAGCAAACGCTAAAATCGGGAGCATGTCTAAAGCAGAACAAGAAGCTATGGTTCGAGCAATGAATTCGATCTATAAAAAACTTGCGGCCCTTCGCCACGGTTCGCCTGAATCAGAAGAGGCACAAGCCGCAATTAAAGAATGGTATGACTTTTTGAACCATAACTTCGGCAATTACTCACTCGAAGCATTCAAAGGATTAGGTCAAATGTATGTGGATGATGAACGATTCACCAAAAATATCGACCAATTTGGTGAAGGCTTAGCGAAATTTATGCGCGATGCCATGGCGGTTTTCGCGGATCAAAACAAAAAATAATGTGAACAAAAGCAGGGCATTGCCCTGTTTTTGTTCAGACTGTTGAAGCTCCAAGTCATTATGACCTAGGGGCTCAAGTTTTGATAGACGGATGAGGGGTTTATAGGCTATTTATGAATTTTTAAATAGATTTTCTGCATATCCGCACATGCTCAAAATGGTTTTAGAATCATAAGTGCAATAATGATTAAAAAAATACCATTTTCTATGTGCTCGTAACGAAAAAGCTGATTGGATAAACGTATATATTCCTCTGGTATGTCTTCTCCTTTATAAGTTTCTAACAAATGTTTTAATGGTTTTGATTTAGGTGCTAATACAAGCGGTCCCATCGCGAGTGCAATTAAGAAGAGAACAAGGCTTGTCACATACCAACCCATTTGAAATAAGCCTGGATTTAAAAATCCCATTAACAAACCTGTAATAAGTAAAAGCGTCCCCCCGATCATAACGAACGTATGCAACTTCCGTCTAATTGCGTAAGCATATTTAAGTTGCGTCATTGTTTTTGCCGATTTTACGACATGAATTAAAATAAAACCCGGCCCCATCCCTAATATCGCTGAAAAAATATGTATAAAAACAAGAATTTTATAAAATGTTGTCATAAGAATCTTCCTCTCTGCTGAGGTAAGTTGCGCTTTCTACCTTAATCATACACCATTTATGCTCGTATAACGCAGTGATATTTCGTACAAAATGCAAAAATTTATGCGAAGAAAACCTCTGAATTTGATAATAAAGCGCTTGTTTCATATTGTAGAATATAATTGGCCGATTTTAAAAGGGGTTTGAGAAGTCTCCCTCCTCGAAACGAAGAGAAGGGGAGATGAATCGGGAAGTTTTTGATTCCCTGAAAACGAACATATGTGCTATAATAGAGCCATCCTATCAAGCGGGGAAGGAGAACATGATTGTGAAATCTTCTGCATCAAATGAAGTCATCTCACTCTATCAAAAGCTATTAGATGCTTGGAATAACCGAAGTGCCGATGCAATGGCAGAGCAGTTTACAGAGAAGGGCGAGCTTATCGGCTTTGATGGGAGCCAGGCGATTGGACGAGAAGAGATCTTTTCTCATCTTCAACCCATCTCTGAAAATCATCCCACTCCCCCATATGTGAGCAAAGTGAAAAATGTGCGTTTTCTCGGTTCTGATATTGCCATTTTACGCGCTATAGCAGGAATGGTGCCGCCTGGACACTCAGACATCGATCCTAAACTCAACGCACATCATACACTTGTCGCAGTCAAGAGCGAAGAGGGCTGGCGGATCGAGCTTTTTCAGAATACTCCGGCTCAGTTTCATGGAAGGCCTGAGTTAGTCAAGCAAATGACCGAGGAATTAAGGCAGTTGCTTAAGTAAGTCTTTCCACCATGGTGGGATAAGCGCCTATTTTTTTATTCTTTGTCAGGTAAAAATTCAACCATTTATTTTAAGCCCCAGGTTTTAGACCTGGGGTTTAGTGTATTTTAGGCTCTCCAATGAAATGACTTGATTTTTTTGGTTTTGGCGGAAATGAATGGCTAATACCCGCAAACATTTGCCTTCTTCACGTGTTGCAAAAAGGCAACACTTTCTGAAGGATACAGCCATGATTCATGTGGTGTTTTGTTTGCAGTTTCCGTTTTTGTTGCATATTAGCAACAATATGTTGTTGTTTTGCAACAATTTTAGATGATAATATAAAAAATAATAAATAAAATTAATAAAATTTTTAATATTAATTCTTTTAAAATGCTGGTACGGGATTTGCACCATAAAATAACGGGTGCTTTGGCACTGAGGAGTGAAACGATGATTATGAAGGAAGTGATGACGAGAACTTTTGTAAAGTTTTATGGAAATGATTCTATCGAAGAAACCGCTAACTTCCTAGTCAACAAAAAAGCAAAGGGGGATTGGTATATAACCGTTTTGGCGATTTAGTCGGGGGATTTACAGAAACGGAAATTTTATTTGGATTGCAAATGGAAAAATACGACAAAGAAAAATAGGAAGGGGATATACAATGGATTTTACTTTGCCGAAAGAGATTGAATTTTTAAAAGAAAATGTTCGAAAATTCGTGAAAGAAGTAGTCGACCCGGTCGCGATGGAAATTGAAGAAAACGATCAAATTCCGGAGCACATTATCGAAAAATCGAAAGAAATGGGCTTGTTTGGGCTGAGCATTCCGGAAGAATACGGCGGCTTAGGCTTGTCAATGGTCGGCAAATGCGCGATTTACGAGGAGCTTGGGAAAACGCACAACGGCTATACGACACTGATTGGCGCACATACCGGCATCGGCACCGTTGGCATTGTCGAACTTGGCACGGAGGAACAAAAGCGGAGATACTTGCCGAAAATGGCGACAGGAGAATGGATCGGCGCGTTTGCTTACCGAGCCTGGCGCGGGTTCCAATGCGGCCGCATTGAAAACGACAGCGGTGAGAAAAGGAGACCGCTACATTATCAATGGCTCGAAACATTATATTACAAATGCGGTCGAAGCTCATGTCTTTACCGTAATGGCGGTTACCGATCCTTCCAAAGGGGCGAAGGGGATCACTTCCTTTATCGTCGAAAAAGACTTTCCGGGCTTTATTTTAGGAAAAGTGGAACGGAAAATGGGACTAAGAGGCTCGCATTCGGCGGAAATTTTCTTTGATAATTTGGAAGTCCCGGTTGAAAACGTGCTCGGCAAAGAGGGAGAAGGGTATGTCAATGCCTTGAAAATATTGGCGAACGGCCGCGCTGGATTGGCGGCAAGAAATTTAGGATCATGCATTAGATTGTTGGAATATTGTATGGAATACGCGCAGCAGCGCGAGCAATTTGGCAAGCCTATTTTTGAACAGCAAGCCATTCAGCATATGCTGGCGGAAATGAGCATGCTTATCGAAGTGTTGCGATCGATTACATATCGCGTCGCTTGGATGACGGACCAAAAAATGCGGGTCGTCAAAGAAGCGGCGATTGCTAAGCTGTTTGGTTCTGAAGTATATAACAAAATTGCCGATTTGGCCGTCCAAATTCACGGAGGATTAGGATATATGAAAGACTATCCAATTGAGCGTTTCTACCGTGACGCGCGGATTACGAAAATTTATGAAGGAACATCGGAAATCCAGCGCAATATTATCGCCAATGAATTAAGGAAAGAATATTCCAAAGTAAGAGTATAATTGTTTTATCCAAGGTAAAGGTTTAGGCGTTTACCTGGGCTTTTTTGTACACCATAATAGCCCGTCTCAAGAAACGAAAGAAGCAGCCTTAAGTTCATCACTTTTATGGTAGATTGTATTATTATTTTCTCCGGCGTCGCGATTGTGTTGCAGTTTTTGTAAAAAGTAATTTTTTACCATTCGTGTGAGAGAAAGACCTTTTACCATCCTCATGTTTATTATCATTTTTACGACAGCCATATCGATTTTGATATATCAATTTGTCCATGAATTTGGTTACCGTATCGAAGCGGGAGGAATGATTTGCATCCTTTTCGGCTTGCTTGTATTGGCTGTGACATGGTGGCTCAATAAGAAGTTTCGCATTACAAAATGATAATGAGCGGCATTTCTTTTACGCATGCCAAGTTCATTTATTTGAATGCCTGCCTGGAGATTCGCTACAATAAGGTGGAAACATGAATATTTCGCTTTCTTGTTGTTGATGCAACGGAGAGCCTAAACCGAGGTGCATATACGATGAAAATAGAGGTTTGGTCCGATTTTGTTTGCCCATTTTGCTATATTGGGAAACGCCGGTTGGAAGAAGCGCTTGAGCAGTTTCCGCATAAAGATCAGGTCGAAGTCGTATTCCGCAGCTTTGAGCTGGATCCCAATGCGAAAAAACAGTACGATATGACAATCCATGAAATTATCGCGAAAAAATACGGTATTTCGGTTGAAGAGGCGAAAAGGGTCAATGCCGATATTGGCAGACAGGCAGAGTCCGTCGGGCTGACGTTCCGATTTGACACGATGAAGCCGACGAATACGTTTGACGCTCACCGCCTTGCCAAATATGCCAAAGCGCAAGGAAAACTTTCAGAAATGACGGAACGGCTGTTTCGAGCTTATTTTACCGATTCGAAATGGATTAGCGACCATGATGTACTCGTCGAGCTGGCTGGCGAAGCCGGGCTGGACCGGGAGGAAGTGAAACAAGTTCTCGAAAGCAGTCGCTATACCGATGAGGTGAGAAAGGACGAGGAGGAGGCGGCCCGTTTTGGCGTCCGCGGCGTGCCGTTTTTTGTGCTGAACCGAAAATACGCGATTTCCGGAGCGCAGCCGATAGAAGTGTTTATACAGGCGCTTGAAAAAGTATGGGAAGAGGAAAACGAAAACTCGCCATTGCAGCCGCTGGCAGCGGATGGAGGAGGACAATGCACGGACGGCAGCTGCCAATTGGAATAGGCGAGTGTATGAAAACACAACCAGACGGTCTTTGGAGAGAGCCGCCTGGTTGTGTTTTTGTTATCCGCGTTTGACAAACAATGGCAAGTTGGTATGCCCCATTTCGCGGACGTATACGAAAAGCTGGCCTTTATGGTGGATTTCATGGTCCATCGCCATTTGCAAAAATTGCGCTGTCGGGATTTTCGCGCCAAATACGTTCGTGAGATCTAAAACACGCTCGAAATCTTCATCGGTAAGGGATTCCAGCAATTGCTTCGTTTTTTCTGTATATGTTTGGGCAAGCTTTTGCAAATTGGTCTCCGTTTCTTCGATTTTTTCTGTAAATAGCGTTGGATCTCCATGTTTTGCAGTGTTGGCGAATTTATAAAAGCTGAGAAGAATATGAGTGGCTAAATCTTTTGCCGTCATCGACGTTGGTGTCGGTTTGTAATCATAATGCTTTTCTTCGATTTTGTTAATTAACTCTACCGTGACATTGCGGTGGGATAAAAAGTATTGCACAAGTTTTTGCGCCCGGCTCATGTGCATTCCTCCTTTTGGAATTTGTTTCCCTTTCTGATTATACCAAAGAAGAACAGGATATGGTTAGTAAGGAAGTTTGACGATAAAGGTTGTCCCTTGCCCTGGGGCGCTTTCTACGTCGATCGTACCATCGTGGGCCAATACGAATTCTTTGGCGATTGCCAGACCCAGTCCCGTTCCGCCCCGATTACGCGTTCGTGCCTCATCGGTGCGGTAAGAAAACGCTTGGATTGTTAATGGTCCAAGCGTTTTTATATATATCCTTTCAACATCGCCTGCAGCAAAGCATAGCAAAGCTCGGCATCATGAATCCAATGAAACTTTTGGAAAATTTTTTCGTAATATAATAAAAAGGGGGAGTGTATGATGTCATCTGCATGGCTATTTTTTGGAAGCCTTGCTTTGCTATATTTTCTTGTGATGATCCCGATTCAATATTTGTATATATCGGGAATAAAAGAACGGGCAAGAAAATGGAAGCTTTCGCAAGAACAAATGTATCAAAACATGTCGTTTGAGGAAGAGCAATTACATTTCCATATACAAGGAAACATAGCGAATCTGCCGTCTACTATTGTCGCCCATTTTTTGTATCAATTACGCCATCGTAAATCAAAGGGATGAGGTTGTGGACAGACCAAAATATACAGTGATCGTTTCCGTTCAATCCTCGCCTGTTCAATGATGATGTTTTGTGGGCAATTTTTTATAACCAATGTCTCTTTCCCATGGTTAGGCAAATATAGGTGATCATTTTACAAAACATCACTATATATTAGTATTAGGATACGATACCATGAAGAATAGATTGAGGTGAAAACATGCCCAAAATCTTTATCGATCCGGGGCATGGCGGCAAAGATACAGGCGCGGTTGGAAACGGGCTGCAAGAGAAAGATATTACGTTATCCATTGCATTGGAGATGCAACGCATATTGCAAGACGAATATGAAAACGTTTCTGTGCAGTTAAGCCGTAAGAGCGATACGGCTGTACCATTAAGTCAGCGGGCGGCAAAAGCGAACCGCTGGGGTGCCGACGTTTATCTAGCCATTCACGTAAATGCTGGGGGAGGAACGGGGTATGAGGATTATATTTATGAAGGACTTTCCGATCATTCCAAAACAGCGCGGATTCGCGATATCATTCACGAAGAAGTGGTACGGGCGACAGGATTCCGCGACCGCGGGAAAAAGAAAGCAAACTTTTACGTGCTAAGAGAAACGGCCATGCCAGCGGTGCTTACGGAAAACGGATTTGTCGATCGAGAGGAAGACGCGGAAAAGTTGAAAGATCCTGCTTTTCTGCAAACGATCGCAAGAGGGCATGTGAATGGGTTAGCGAAAGCATTCCACTTAACAAAAAAGTCAGATGCGAACGATTTGATTCGTGTCATTGTCGATGGGAAACAAATCGGTGTCTATGAAGACAAGGAAAATGTATTGAAACAAGTAGAATACTATTTAGAAAAGGCTAATAAAATCGAGCTGGAACGAGTGAAAAGATGAGTTTGTATAGCAAAGCCTATCGCACTTTGTGAAGTGCGATAGGCTTTTTTGATTGGTTTGTCTCAAGATACAAGCCGTTGCCAATCCCCTCCTTTTTCATAGAGTATATCAAGGTTTCACTAGAGGAGGAGATCGAATGTACGGATATTCTATTGTTCAGCTAGCGCGTAATTACGCACATAAATTAGACCGTCCTTTGCGTCATTTTATGGTAAGTATGTATAAGCCTTTTATATATACTCCGTGTATTATTCATAAACATCTAGAAAGATGGATGAAAAAGACGAAAAAAATTCCGGTCATCATTCATTTTCATGATGAGGATGGTATTTTCGCTCTCAAGGAAATCGAAAAACAACATTTTCGCATGAAAATTCATCATCAATTCCGTTATATCCCTTCGTGCAGTGCCGAGGTGACTCCGCAAGCGTTAGAGCAAATTTTACAGCGCTCCGATGTGAAAAAAGTATACTTAAACCGAAAAGTAAGCGCGCTATTGAATAATGCTGTTCCATCAGCGAATGCGAAACATGTGACAGTGAACGGGACAACGTTAAGCGGAAAAGGGGTAACGATTGCGATTGTTGACACAGGAATTTATCCGCATCCGGACTTGGAAGGACGGATTGTTGAGTTTGTCGATTTTGTTAATGGGCGTACTGCCCCGTATGATGATAATGGACATGGAACCCATTGCGCCGGCGATGCGGCGGGAAACGGCCGCATGTCTTCCGGATTGTATGCGGGGCCGGCATATGAGGCAAATGTGGTAGGAGTAAAAGTGCTGAACAAGGCAGGAGCTGGCACCCTTGATACAATCATTCGCGGAATTGAATGGTGCATCCAATATAATGAAACGAATCCAAACAACAAGATTGATATTATTTCACTGTCACTAGGCGGCGAACCGCAGCCGTTTCCTGCCGAAAATGACGATCCGCTTGTGCAGGTGGTGGAAAAGGCATGGGATCATGGCATTGTCGTCTGTGCTGCAGCTGGAAATGCGGGGCCGGAATATAGAACGATTTCTAGTCCAGGAATCAGCGATAAAATTATTACCGTCGGAGCCCTCGATGACCTTGATACGGCCGAGACAAGGGCGGATGATAAAGTTGCCGATTTCTCCAGCCGAGGGCCTACCAATTACGGGGTGACAAAGCCTGATATTGTCGTGCCGGGAGTCAATATCATTTCGCTGCGCGCGCCGAGATCCACGTTGGACAAATATCAGAAACAAAGTCGCATCGACCAATATTATACGAGCATGTCAGGAACATCCATGGCGACACCGATTTGCGCGGGCATTGTTGCTTTAATGCTGCAGCATAAACCAAATGCCACGCCAGATGAAATTAAACAGGCCCTAAAAGAAGGTACTGATCTATGGAAAGGGCTTGACCCTAATGTATATGGAGCGGGGTATGTCAACGCCAAAAAAGCAATTGAATTACTAAAAGCATAAAAAAGAAGAGGAAAGCGTTATTCGCCGCTTCCCTCTTCTTTATCTTTGCGATTATTGTTGTAATTGTATTTGGACGGATCGACCGGCTTAAATCCTTTCGGAGTATAGAACCGCAACAAATCACCGTATACGACTTTATCGGAAAGGTCCAGTTTCGTACGGGCAATTTGTTCCATTCGTTTAATTTCTGGAGTTTCTTTCAACGGTTCGCCCGTCTTCGAATCATAATATTTTCCGTTTACCGCCGTTACGGTCGGAGTGACGAAGTTGCCGTTGCGGAACGGCACGATTTCCTGATGTTCCGGCGACAACAGGTCTGTACCGAAATGGACATAATTTTTTGTATCAATGCCTAACAGGTGAAGAACTGTCGGCAATAAGTCAATTTGTCCGCCGTATTTATGAATAACGCCGCCTTTGACGCCAGGAATATGGATAAACAAAGGCACTCGTTGTAATTGCGCGTATTCAAACGGCGTAATTTCTTTTCCTAGTAGTTGCGACATTGCTTTATTATGATTTTCGGAAATTCCATAATGGTCACCATATAAAATGATGACGGAACGGTCGTATAAGCCGGATTTTTTCAGATAATCAAAGAACTCTTTTACCGCTTCATCCAAATAACGGGCGGTTTGGAAATAACGGTCTACCGAGCCATCGCCTGTATCCGCCGGTTCGATCGTTGCGTCTTCCTCGCTAATTGGATAAGGGAAATGGTTTGATAGCGTGATAAATTTGACATAAAACGGTTCTTTCAACGATTCCAACAATGGAATCGATTCTTTAAAGAACGGTTTGTCCTTTAATCCATAGTTAAGCACATCGTGGTCATTCATATCATAGTAGCTTGCATCAAAGAAATGATCGAACCCGAACGATTTATAAATTTCATCACGGTTCCAGAACGTTTTATAGTTACCATGGAACACCGCCGACGTATATCCATACTGGCGAAGAATTGCCGGTGCTGCTTGATACGTGTTTTGTCCTTTGGTTGTAAACACAGCTCCTTGTGGCAAGCCGAACAGCGAGTTTTCTAACATGAACTCTGCATCCGATGTTTTCCCTTGACCGGTTTGATGGAAGAAGTTATCAAAGTAAAAGGTGTTCGGATCATGCACAAGCGAATTTAAAAATGGAGTTACTTCTTGGCCATGCAATTTATAGTTAATCAAAAAGTTTTGGAACGATTCTAAATGAATGTAAATTACATTCATTCCTTTTGCGACACCGAAATACTTCGGATTTGGTTTCGCATATGTTGCTTGTACATGGTTTAAAACCGTTGTAATATCGCTTTTATTCGCAAACGCGCGCTGTGTCGAAGATTTCATGCTTTGCACAGCGTCATAAATTAAGTAGTTGTAGACCCCTAAATATTTCACGATGTAGTTTCGGTCAAACGTTCTTGTCAGCAGTTGCGGGCGGTCCACTTCAGCCAGCGCAAGGTTCGCGGTAAAAATGAGGGCAGCAGTCGCGAACACAATGCTTTTTTTGTAGCGTCCGACCTGCACCGCTGGCAGGGAGAAACGTTTCGAAGCGACAATCGCTATTAAAATAATCGTATCTAAAAAATAGAAAATATCGTACCACTTGAGCAATTCCCAAATACTTCCGCCAAGATCGCCGAAGTTTTTCGTCTGCGTGAGCGTTGGAAATGTAATAAAGTCGCTAAAGAAACGGTAGTATACAATATTGGCGTATAAAATAAACGATAAGATGAAATTAATAATAATGAGCCATGTATACGCTCGTTTTCCTTTCGCCAATAACGCTAATCCTAAAAAGAAAACAGCAGAGCTGATCGGGTTAATAAACAGCAGAAACTCCTGCATGGAATTGCTGATGCCCAGATTAAATTCAGCTAGATAAGCTACATACGTTTTCATCCAAAACAAAAATACAGCAAAAATAAAAAAACCAATATATTGGTTAGGGAGAGAACGGTATTTGTTTAACAGTTTTGTACCAATCCTCTTCACGTTCTCTTCGCCTCCTTGTTTATTATTTGAACGCCTAGTGCAATGGATAGCACATATACATATATGAACAACAGCTGCACAAAGTGCCGCGTGCAGCATGCGAGGCATTCTGTCATCATTTTACGTTGAAAAATCTCCACGTCAAGTAGCATAATACCTATTTTATATAAAGTCAATGGAATGTTTTTATTCTATTTCCACTTTATTTTCGCTTTCCTCGCTGTCTGTCCCCCCTTTCTCTGCCATTTGCCAAGCGTTTCTTTCTGTTTTATATAGACGAAAGTGGAAAGGAAATGGTTTCACGTTTATGGAAAAAATTCTGTCCAATTGAACGGCCATGCCCTCTAACCATTTTATTAAGCGAGTGACGCATTATGATAAAAAATAATTGGATGTACCGGATTTTGCTGTTTTTTGGTATATTTTTCTATGCATAACCTATAACTATGTAGAAATTAGAATGAAGAAAAGAGGAAGGGATACTAGGATGACCACGGCACGGAAATATTATTTAGACCCACCGAAAGTATTGGTGACTGGATTTGCCGTGATTATTTTCATCGGCGCTATGTTGTTAATGCTTCCAGTGGCGACGAATGATGGAAAAGGATTGTCTTTTTTAGATGCGTTATTTACGGCAACATCGGCTACATGTGTAACGGGATTAGTGGTTGTTGATACGGGAACGACGTTTACCCTATTTGGGCAGCTTGTTATTTTAGCGCTTATTCAAGTAGGCGGACTTGGATTTATGACATTTGCAACGATGTTTGCCTTTCTGCTTGGAAAGCGGATTTCGTTGCAAGAACGGTTATTGCTTCGAGAAGCGATGAATAATTTAACACTCGAGGGAATCGTCCGTTTAGTGAAGAGGGTATTAATTTTTACGGTAATAATTGAGGGGATCGGCGGCCTTATATTGGCCATTCGTTTTGCATTTGATATGCCGCCGCTAAAGGCTTTCTATTTTGGGATGTTTCATGCGATCTCCAATTTTAATAACGCAGGTTTTGATTTAATGGGAGATTTCCGAAGTCTAACAGGATACGTGGAAGATCCAGTTGTTACGCTTGTTGTATGCGCCCTTATTATTTTAGGTGGCATTGGTTTTATCGTCATAAATGAGGTGTACGAATATCGGCAGACGCGCCGCTTTTCGCTGCATACGAAAGTCGCGGTAACAACGAGCGGCTTATTGATAGTGTTCAGCACTTTGTTTATTTTCTTGCTAGAGTTCCATAACCCGAAAACACTGCAACCGTTGTCGCCGCTTGGCAAGTTTTTGGCCTCTTTCTATCAAGCGGTAACACCAAGGACTGCTGGATCTAATACATTGAATATTGCTGATTTAACGCAGCCGACATTGTTTTTGATTATATTTCTTATGTTTGTTGGCGCCTCTCCCGGTTCAACTGGCGGCGGCATCAAGACGACCACGTTTGCGACTTTGTTGGGAGCGGTTTGGTCACAAATAAAGGGAAAGGAAGATGTCGTTTTTTTTAAAAAGCGTATTGTATACGATACCATTTATAAATCGCTAACTGTTACTATCAGCGGGTTGTTTATCGTCATGTTTGTCACGATGTTATTAACCATTACGGAAAAGGGGAAAGACTTTTTAATGATTTTATTTGAAGCGACGTCAGCATTTGGCACGGTAGGATTGTCTATGGGACTGACACCGGAGCTATCTCCATTCGGAAAGGTGTTAATTATATTTACGATGTTTGCGGGAAGAGTCGGGCCATTAACGATCGCTTACGCTGTAACATTGCATCGCAAGCCGGATCCGTTCCGCTATCCAAAAGGGAAAATTATGATTGGTTAAGCAGGAATGCAAAAATAAGCAAAAGTGTGAGAAAGAAAGAAAAAGAAAAGATAAAATGAGCCAAATCGTGTTCAATTCCTTCCTTATTGCTCCTTTACAGGGAAACAAGAAGCGAGTAATATAGCTGCTATGATGCAACACTATATAGGAAAATCGCTGAATCCTTAATGGAGCGGGGGACCCAATGTTGTAACGTCCGTTACTTGGGGTGAATCCTGAAAAGGAAGGGCTATCTCTCCATGCCCTAACCCGACAGCTAACCTCGTAAGCGTTCTGGGGAGGGATGTAAAGGGAAATGTTCGCCTAATCTAACCGTTGAGTACATCCTCAACGGTTTTTTTCTTTTTGAATGATGATGGATGAAAAAGGAAAGCTAATACGTAAGGAGGAGATAGAACGATGGCTTCTTTGAAACGATGGCTAATTGGTTCGCCGATGGAAACAAAACGGCTAAAACACGAAAAGTTGCCAAAATGGAAGGCTTTAGCCGTGTTTTCATCCGATGCGCTTTCATCGGTTGCGTACGCAACGGAAGAGATTTTATTAGTATTAATGTTGTTAGGAACGAGCGTGTTTTTTTATTCGCTGCCGATTGCAGTTGCCATTTTAGTGCTGCTGCTGCTTGTGACGTTATCCTATCGCCAAATTATTTACGCATTTCCGTCCGGAGGCGGAGCTTACGTAGTTGCTAGAGATCATTTAGGAACGGCGACCAGCCTCGTTGCCGGCGCGGCATTAATGATTGATTATATTCTTACTGTAGCGGTCAGCATTAGCTCAGGCGTGGCGGCGTTAACATCGGCGTTTCCAAGCTTGCTGCCGTGGAAAGTACAAATCGGAGTAGCGCTCGTATTGCTGCTGATGATTTTAAACTTGCGTGGAATTACCGAGTCAGCCACAGTGTTTGCGTACCCAACGTACTTGTTTATTATTTCCGTGTTAGTGCTTATTGCTGTAGGGGGATGGCAGCTGTGGCATGAAGGATGGCATGGGTTTAATTACAAAGAGCATGCTTCTGCTGCACATTTTTTTGCTTCAGGTTATAGTGTGTTTATTTTATTAAGAGCATTTGCATCAGGATGTTCGGCGATGACAGGGATAGAAGCCATTAGCAACGGTGTCCCGGCATTTAGACCGAATAGCTCAAAAAATGCAGCCATAACAATGGGCTGGATGTCCGTTTTATTAGGGACGATGTTTTTAGGAATTACCGTTTTAGCGGCAGGGTTTGGTGTGACGCCATTAGAACATAAGACGGTCATTTCCCAAATTGGCCATCATGTTTTCGGGAATAGTATATTCTTTTACCTATTTCAAATGATTACGATGCTTATTTTAGTACTGGCCGCAAATACAAGCTTTGCCGGTTTTCCGCAGCTGGCTTCCATTATTGCCAACGATCGATTTTTGCCGAGAAGCTTGGCGGCGCGCGGCGACCGCCTTGTATTTTCGAACGGAATTATTCTGCTAAGTATTTTGGCCATCGTGCTGATTGTTACATTTCACGGTGAAACTCACTCACTGATCCCGCTGTATGCAGTCGGTGTGTTTCTTTCGTTCACGATCGGCCAAAGCGGAATGCTAAAGAAAATATGGAAAGATAAAGAAATGCGACGTGCGACCACGATTCTGACCATTGGGGCAGGAACGATTGTAACGGGGCTGGTCACCATTATTACAGTGGTGGCGAAATTTACGCAAGGCGCATGGCTGGTCATTGTCGCCATTCCATTATTAGTGTGGATGTTTTACCGCATTCACGATCATTATGAAAAATTAGGAGAGCAGCTAAAACTGGACGAACCGGAGTGGGCGCGTCGCGAAAAAATGTTAAAGCCGAAAGTGATTATTCCGATTTCAGGGGTAAGTAAAGTAGTCGCGCAATCAGTGCAGTACGCACGCAGCATCTCCAACGATATTACGGCGATCTCTGTAATTTTCTACGAGGAGGAGGAACAAAAGCTAAGAGAAAAATGGGAAAAATTTTATCCTGATATTCCATTGCAGGTGATCTATTCTCCTTATCGGACGATTCTGTCTCCAATATTAGACTATATTAACGAGGTGGAAAAACAAGCAAATGGTTCGCCGATTACGATTTTAATGCCGCAATTTATCGTAAAAAAATGGTGGCATACGCTTTTGCATAACCAAACGGCGATTATTTTGCGCTTTTTCTTGATTATGAAAAAGGACATTGTTATTGCGACATTACCGTATCATTTACGGAAATAATGTGTCGACAGAAGCAGAAATATTTCCTTGGAAATCGACATGTGTCGAATGGGCAAAAAAAGTTCCCCCTGTGTGGATCATTGCATATAGTAACGCAGGAGGAACGAATAATGTGGAAATATATATCAATGATCATGTTAGCCTTTGCCGTCAGTATGGACAGTTTAAGCGTTGGGGTGACATACGGAATTAGGAAAATTCAATTTCCGCTTCGCTCAAGGCTCGTCATCGCATGCATGTCCGGCACGATGTTATTGTCATCCATGTATGTCGGCAGCGTTCTTTTGTTGTTTTTGCCGGTGCAGGCGGAGCGATGGCTGGCTTCCTCTATATTAATTGCCCTTGGCATTTGGGCGATTTATAATGTAGTTAAAGAAGAGGATAAGCACGAAAGGATTGAACCGTTGGTGGCGGCTCCGCCTCGCATTAAAGTATGGAGGTTTCAATTGGAGCGATTTGGCATCGTCGTTCAAGTGCTAAAACGCCCGACGCTAGGGGATTTGGACCGTTCCGGAAGCATCAGTATGACAGAGGCGATATTGATTGGTTTCGCGCTGTCGATGGATGCGTTTGGCGCGGGAATCAGTGCCTCGTTTCTAGGGTATTCGCCATTGCTGCTTGCCTTGCTTGTATGCACATTAAATATCATTTTTATTGGTTTAGGGTTAAAAGCTGGAAATCTGCTCTCCAAGACAAAGGCAGTGAAAAAGGCTACGGTCATCCCTGGAGCGATTTTAATCTGCCTCGGCATCACGAAAATATTTTTTTGACCATCCTAAAAGCCGTTGCCTTTAGGATGGATTATATTGAATCTCTTTGGCCGTTATATTCGTAACTATTCATAGAAACAATATTTCCATGAGGAGAGATGAACAAATGTGGAAAAAGTTGTTGTCTAAACTTGGAGTAGGAGCTGCAAAAGTAGACCTTGTGCTGCACCGTCCTCACGTACGTCTAGGTGAAAAATTGGAAGGAGAATTTTTGATTGAAGGGGGGACGGTGGCACAACAAATTCGCAAGCTGGAAGTGGAACTGCAACTCACCGTTCAGGCTGATGGAAAAGCATATCGCCGAACGGTGGCCGTCATTCCCGTTGCTCCCGCGTTTACCATTCAGCCCGGGGAAAGAAAGGTATTGCCGTTTTCTTATGTTCTACCGTTGCATTTGCCGATTACCCGTCATAGTGTGCGCTATACGTTTGTGACGCGTTTGGATATTGCCGATGGAGCCGACGCCTTTGACCAGGATGCGATTCATATTCTTCCGCCGTTAGCCCTTGAGAAATTGTTTCAAGCGTTTGCGAAACTTGGTTTCCGCGAGAAGCCTTCTTCGGGCAAAATAAGTGCGTACGGCCAAGAATTTGCCTTCTTCCCGACCGACATGTTTAGAGGAACGGTACAGGAAGTAGAATTTTTTGCCCTGCTCGAAGAGGAAGGGGTTCGGTTGTATCTAGAAATAGACGTATGGAACGGATTTGCTGGGCTACGTGAAAAAGAGATGAAACAAGAGATGTTTTTGCGTTATGAAGAGTTAGACGATGTGGACGGAACAGCTCAAGCGTTGCAACGTGCAATCGAAGAAGCGGTTCAAGCTGCTCAGAACCCTTCCTTCCATATGGGCACTACCTATGCGCCGCCTTATACCGCTCCACATGCATACGATCCTTATCATCAACATCATCCTTATCACCAACATCATCATGGTGGGCATAGCATGATGGGAGCGATTGGCGGATTTGCGGCGGGAATGCTTGCGGGCATGGTGACGGAGGAATTGTTGGAGGACGTCGTTGAGGATGCGCTTGATGATCATGACCTAGGAGACATGCTGGATGTCGGCGATTGGTTTGACGGCGACGACGATATTATATAAGCATCACAGAGGGTGTTTCCAAAAGCAAAATGATGGGACACCCTTTTTTCTGCGTCCATCATCGTGAGGAGCGTTAAGAAAGACGAAAAAGATCCGATGGCCTTTCATGAAAAGGGGCATCGGATCTTTTACATAAAATGTTATATTTTTTTAAATAGCGTGACGTTGTCGATATAAATAGGACCCTTATAAGCTAATTTATTTCCGACGATGTTAAGAAACAGCTCGTTAACATTAGGCATAGCATTAAATTCAACATTAACGTGTAGCAATTTGTATTGTTGGTTATGGATTGTAACAGTGGTTAAGTCATTTACATTGACATGGTATTGGTCGACACCGATTTTGATCCAACCTGGATTTAAGGCGATGTAAGGACGTAAAGCGCCATTGACATCCACGCGAGGCAGAAGCAAGTCAAATGATATACGGGATGTTTCGCTTAATTCAGAGATAGGGCTTATTTTTACCTTTACTTCTTCCCAGTCTGCATTCCCAGGAAGATCTACATTTACACGCAGCATCTCGTTTTCGCGTGCTAATGCAGGAATTCCAAAGTTGGCTTGCCATGTGCCATCTGCATATACGTTATTCATATCCGAATCAAAAGAAAATTGTTTGATGATTTCATATGCGGAAGCATTTTGGATATTGACCGTCACTTCATCGGATGCAATCGTTTGTTTGTTCGTTAAAGTGGCAGTTGCTTTTAAGGTAACTGTACTGTCCTCTATTTCTTTTGTGGTATCCCAGTCAAATTCGTAACAATCGAATGAAGCATTATATTTCATCGTATAAGCTTCATCATGGCTGCTAAGTTGCAGCTGTACTTTTTGCACTTTGTGCTGGTCACTCGCCACTTTTACTTTTACACGATAAGTGCCGCAAACATCTTGTGGTTTTGCAGGGAAGGCAAAATATACTTTTGGTTCTTTTTCGACATGTCTATCTCCGTTAAACAATTTAGCATATGTTTTTAGCAGGTTAGTAACCGAGCTATGATCATTGACAATCCGGAATCCGTCATAATCAGGATAGTAACCATTTTCATCCGCGCTTTCAGGGTTGTCATCGATGCCAGTCAGAAGCCAAAACATTGCACCGGTGCCGCCGTGTTCGAACATCGTCCGATTCCATGTATCATATATCATTTCACGGTTTTGCACTCCTGTGGCGCTAATTCCGTATTCTTCGAGCACAACTGGTTTTTTCGCTTTCTTTCCGGCAGCAAGATGGTCAAGAATATATTGTTCTCCCCACTTTTCGACGTTTTCCGGCGAAATTCCCCAATGTTCAGGATATAAATGGAATGTCCCGTAGTCTATATTTTTTAAAGCAATTAACCGGTCCCAGTCCACCCCGTTATAACCAGTGTACATATAGGAACCTTCACCATTGAATCCACCCGACGAACGGCGGAAGAATCCTTCGTCTCCTACTGCAACAAGGTGATGAGGGTCCATTGATTTAATATATGTGCTCATTTCATCGGCCCAGCGAACAAGCGTATCCCCTGTTGGGTCAGAGTCGTTGCGAGGTTCGTTAGCCAATTCCCATGCCATAATCGTCGGTTCATTTTTATAAATGATGCCGGTATATTGGTTTTTCCGATTGATTAGATAATGAACGTAATTTTTGTAAGCGGTTTTAATTCTTTCATCTGTATAGAATAAATCGTGATTCGTTTCTCCAATCCAGTTGACGTATTGCATCATGCCGCCGAAGTTATTCCAGTTGTTTGTTAATACGATGACTAAGCGAATTCCTTCCTGCTTGGCTTTGTAAATGGTGTAGTCTAAACGTTCAAAACCGTTTTGCGCCCCTTCTAATTCTTTAGGAATGGGTCCTTCTCCCATATACTTGCCCATTTCATATTGCATGTACGTGTTATGCGCTTGGTTTTCCGAAGTCATCCCGTCAAAAAATCCCCAAAGACGAATCACTTTTATTCCCATTTTTTTTGCTGATTCAATGACGTCATCAATCATTTGATTGGATTTGTAATGAAGGTAATAGTTATTGGTTCCGACAAAGCGAAACTCTTTGTTGCCAATCATTAATTTGTCGCCTTTGCGGTAAACAAATTCATTGTCTTTTGTTGGAGTGGCAGGTTCCCTCTTTGTTTTTGCATGTACGTTGTTTTGGGAGAAAAAGATAGGTACTACAGCACAAACGATACTAACAAGAAGCGCGATGAAGGTGTAACTCCATTTTTTGTTCATGGATTAAACTCCTCCTTCTTTTATGAATTTCTAAGTGAAAGATCTGGGCAGTCAAACCATGGTGTAGTGGAGAATGAAAGGTTTGTAGGAAGACAGGTAATTAACTCGTGGTGGATATAGGGGAAATATCTGGATGCTGTTAGGGAAATTTTATAAAACGTTTTCTATGTTGTCAACTTAAATTTAAGTAATCGTTAAGTTTAAAATTATAACTAAATGAAGTTAATTTAGCAGGAATATAAAATAAAAATGCCGAATCTATAAACCTATAGATCGTTGTATTGTGTTATTTAAGTAGAGAAAGGATGAACGTTCACCATGTTCGATATGCCGTTAGCACAATTACAGAAATACATGGGGACAAATCCGAAGCCGGCTGATTTTGCTGACTTTTGGAGTCGAGCGTTGGAGGAATTATCTGCCCAATCGTTGCATTATGAGCTGATTCCGGCAACATTTCAAACGACAGTGGCGAGTTGCTACCATTTGTATTTCACGGGAGTCGGCGGGGCTAGAGTCCATTGTCAGTTAGTAAAACCGAGAGAGCAGAAGCAGAAAGGCCCGGGGTTGGTATGGTTTCATGGCTACCATACGAATAGCGGCGATTGGGTCGATAAACTGGCATATGCTGCGGCAGGTTTTACTGTATTGGCGATGGATTGCCGCGGCCAAGGAGGAAAATCAGAGGATAATTTGCAAGTGAAAGGCCCAACATTGAAGGGCCATATTATTCGCGGAATTGAGGATCCAAATCCTCATCATCTTTATTATCGAAATGTTTTTTTAGATACAGTTCAGGCGGTAAGAATTTTATGCTCTATGGATCATATTGATCGTGAACGAATTGGTGTATATGGCGCTTCCCAAGGAGGAGCGTTGGCATTAGCGTGTGCTGCTCTGGAACCATCGGTGGTGAAAAAAGCGGTTGTGCTCTATCCATTTTTATCGGATTATAAGCGGGCGCAAGAGTTGGATATGAAAAATACCGCGTATGAGGAAATTCATTATTATTTTCGATTTTTAGATCCCACACATGAGCGGGAAGAAGAAGTATTTTACAAACTAGGCTATATTGATATTCAACACTTAGCCGATCGGATTTGTGCCGATGTTTTATGGGCTGTTGCGCTAGAAGACCATATTTGTCCCCCGTCCACACAATTTGCTGTTTATAATAAAATTAAGTCAAAAAAAGACATGGTTTTGTTTTACGAGTATGGTCATGAGTATTTACCGACTATGGGAGACCGTGCTTATCTGTTTTTTGCCGATCTTCTTTCCAATCCAAAAGAGAAACGTTAAGTAAATCTTAAAAAATTCTATCATTCTTTGAGGACGGGGTTGAACATCGTGAAACAACGTGTAACGATGCGTGATATAGCCAGAAAACTTGGAGTGAGCAGCGTCACTGTTTCAAAAGCACTAAATGATAAGGAAGGTGTCAGTGAAGAGCTGCGGAAAAAAATTAAGGAAACGGCCCGGGAGATGGGGTATCGTTTGAATACGCTGGCCAAAGCGATGAAGGAAGGGTATTCGTATAACGTTGGTGTCGTCATTCCGGAACGATTTATTGGAGATACACAATCATTTTATTTGCGGTTTTACCAGCATATCGCCAAAGCATTAGATCATTACGGCTATTGCAGTATATTACACATTTTGACTGCGGAAGACGAGGAGCAGCTGCAGCTGCCGCGGGTGTATAATGAACGGAAAGTAGACGGTTTCATTATGCTTGGACAAGTAAATAAAGAATATGCCTCGCTTTTTCAACAAATTGAGCTGCCTGTCGTATTTCTTGATTTCTATCATGACCAAGATGTTGACTGCGTGTTAACGGATAACTTTTTTGGTATGTATGAGTTGACTAATCATTTAATTCAATGTGGCCATCGGGAAATTGCTTTTGTCGGGAATATTTACTCTACAAGCAGCATTCAAGACCGTTTTTTAGGCTACTATAAATCATTGTTGGAACATCGTATTCCTTTACGAGAGGAATATATCATTAGCGACCGTGATGAAAAAGGGAAATATATTGATTTTGTATTGCCGAAAAACATGCCGACTGCTTTTGTATGCAACTGTGATCAAGTAGCCTATCATTTGGTTCATACGCTCAAAGAGTTAGGGTACCGTGTTCCCGAAGATTGTTCTGTTGTAGGATTTGATAATGACATTTATGCCACATTGGCGGAGCCTAACTTAACGACTGTACAAGTGAATATGGAAGAAATGTCCGATTTGGCTGTAAAGATGATCATCGAGAAAAGTAAAGACCGGAATAAAAAGTATGGCAGGGTTTTAGTGAAAGGACAAATTATTTATCGGGACTCTGTCCAACGTATAAATGATTGAGATGGCATAACAAAAAGCGGAGGGGGATAGCTGTGCCGATTCAAGTAAATGAGGAAACAAAAGAATTTCATTTATTTAATGAGAATATCAGTTATATTTTTCGGGTGCTAGAAAAAAGCAACCAATTGGAACATTTGTACTATGGAAAGCGAATCAAACATCGTGATTCTTTTCAGCATCTCATTGAACGGGAAGTACGGCCGTCTTGCAATATGTTTGAAGGCGACTATACTTCATCGCTTGAACATATTAAACAGGAATATCCAAGCTACGGAACGACGGACTATCGCTATCCGTCCTATGTGATCATGAATGATATCGGGAGCACCGTGACGAATTTCCAATATGATAGTTATCGAATTATTGCTGGAAAGCCGAAACTTCCTTTTCTGCCGGCTACATATGTGGAGAACCCAGAAGAAGCAGATACATTGGAAGTGACATTAATCGACGATGTCCTACAGTGTAAGTTGGTTTTAAGCTATACGATTTATCGTCATCGCAATGTTATTTGTCGAAATGCCAAATTAGTGAATGAAGGGGAAAAGGCGTTTTATATCCACCATGCCATGAGCAGCAGTGTTGATTTTCCGGACAGTGATTTTGAAATGGTGCAGTTATCGGGAGCATGGGCAAGAGAGTTTCATTTGGAAACAAAAAAAATAACAAAGGGAATCCAGTCTGTATATAGTGTTCGCGGGGCAAGCAGTCATATTCATAACCCATTTCTTGCTTTAAAACGACCGGATGCAACGGAACATAAGGGGGAAGTTTACGGTTTTAGTCTTGTCTACAGCGGAAATTTCTTGGCGCAAGTCGAAGTCGATACGTATGATGTGACCCGCGTGCTAATGGGCATTCATCCATTTCAGTTTCGTTGGAAGCTGTATCCGACCGAATCGTTTCAAACGCCCGAATGTGTGATGGTTTATTCCGACCAAGGATTAAATGGAATGAGCCAAACGTATCACGATTTATACCGTACCCATTTAGTAAGAGGACCATGGCGGGATCGTCCTCGCCCTATTTTAATTAATAACTGGGAAGCGACCTATTTTGATTTTAATGAAGAAAAAATTTTGCAAATCGCTAAAACGGCAAAAGAACTTGGAATAGAATTGTTCGTGTTGGACGATGGCTGGTTTGGCAATCGGAATGATGATACAAGCTCGCTGGGCGACTGGTTTGAAAATAGGGAGAAACTCCCAAGTGGTATTAAAGGATTATCGGAAAAAATTGAAGCGTTAGGGATGAAGTTCGGTTTATGGTTTGAACCAGAAATGGTTTGTAAAGGCACAAAACTGTTCCAAGAACATCCCGATTGGGTGATTGCTACACCGAACCGCCGCATGTCCCATGGCAGAAATCAATTTGTTTTGGATTTTTCCAAACAGGAAGTGGTAGATTATATTTTCGGCTTAATGAGTCACGTAATAGAAAATGCAAAGATCTCTTATATTAAGTGGGATATGAATCGGTATATAACTGAACCATACTCCAATGGATTGCCTGCCGACCGACAAGGGGAAGTATTCCATCGTTATATATTAGGAGTTTACCAATTATACGAACGATTGTTGGAAGCGTTTCCTCACATTTTATTTGAATCCTGTGCGGGTGGTGGCGGAAGGTTTGATCCAGGGATGCTATATTACGCACCGCAAGCATGGACGAGTGATGACACCGATGCGGTGGAACGGCTGAAAATTCAATATGGTGCTTCCCTCGTATACCCGTTAAGTTCGATTGGCAGCCATGTTTCAGCTGTTCCAAATCATCAAGTTGGACGGATAACTCCGCTTGACACAAGAGCTAATGTTGCTTATTTCGGAACGTTTGGATATGAGTTGGATATTACGAAATTAACGGACGAAGAAAAAGAAAAGGTGAAGCAGCAAGTCACCTTTTTTAAAGAAAAGAGACAACTTATTCATCACGGCCGTTTTTATCGGCTGCTTGACCCGTTCCACTCGAATGAAGTGGCATGGATGGTTGTATCAGAAGACCAAAAAGAAGCCATCGTAGGCTATTATCAAGTACTGGCCAAACCAAATGATCGTTATCACCGTCTCAAGTTAAAGGGATTGCATCCGGATTTCCTTTATGTTGTAGAAGGAAAAGGGACTACCCATTACGGCGATGAGCTGATGAACGTTGGGATGATTTTTGCTGAGAATTACACAGACCGTGCCCATGAATATTGGCAGCGTGAGAAGAAAGGCGATTTTGCTTCGCAAGTTTTCGTGTTGAAGGCAATATCTTAAGTTTATACGGAAGGGACACCGTCATTTTTACTTTCGTTGTGGAAAAACGGAAAGAAACCGTTTCGCTTCGATGAATGATAATGAATCAGGTAGCACGGGGGTGGGGATACGATGAAACATTATATGGTATTTGATATTGGCGGCACCCATGTAAAACATGCCGTCATGAATGAGACAGGCAGTTTTTTAGAAAAGGGAAGTTACCCTTCCGAACGAAATGATTTTGAGAAATTTAAAGAAGATTTGCTGGCTGTCGTACGGCAGGCAAAGGAGCGTTATGAAGTGGTGGGAATTGCAATGAGCTGCCCTGGCGGAGTGGATAGTGACAGCGGTGTGATCGGAGGGAGCAGTGCTCTTCCTTGCATTCATGGCCCGAATTTTAAAGAAGTATTTGGGAGTGAAACCGGTCTTCCGGTGGAATTGGAAAATGACGCGAATTGCGCGGCCCTTGGGGAGCTTTGGAAAGGAGCGGCGAAACATAATCGAGATGTTTTATTTGTCGTAGTAGGAACGGGAATCGGCGGAGCGGTTGTCAAAGACCGAAAAATTCATAAAGGTGCCCACCTGCATGGCGGGGAGTTTGGTTATATGATTATGGATGTCCGCAACGAAAACGGGAATATAGAATGCAAAACATGGAGCGACATTGGTGCGACCGGAGCGCTTGTCTGCCGTGTTGCTAAAGAAAAAGGATTAAGCGTCCATGAGCTAAACGGTGAAAAGGTTTTTGCGATGACGGAACAAGGAGACCTGCAGGCACAAAAGGCAATTGATGAATTTTATTTTGCGTTAGCGCGGGGAATTTTTAATATTCAATATGTATACGACCCGGAAAAAATTATTCTCGGCGGTGCGATCAGCAATCGCGAGGATTTTATTGAACAAATTGAGAAAAGACTATCTTTGCTTATGTCCCATATAGGTATTGCTAAAGTAAGACCGGTCATCGAAAAATGCCATTTTAAAAACGACGCCAATCTGCTCGGCGCGCTTTATCATTATATGCAACGGCGCGGGGAGTTAATAGAGTAAGAAAAGAACCTGTTCTATCTGCGGATAGAGCAGGTTTTTATTTTGCGCGAAAGCGAAGGAGGTGATGAATTATATAAATATATTTAAATAAAAGTATAGACTTTTTAAATGTTTATGTATATAATTTAATTGAATAGAATAATTAATTTAAATTTTTTGTTATTTGCAAGCGCTTTAATAGGGGGAATGTCTTTCAAGAAAGGTGGGAGAGAGTGGTGACAAAGTCACGAACGTTTGTCTTTTATATGTTTATTTTGCCTTGGTTGCTTGGGTTTTTTATCTTTACTGCCGGACCAATGATTTATTCCCTTTACATGTCGTTTACCGACTATTCCGGTTTTGGTGAAGCGCATTGGGTGGGGCTAGAAAACTATAAAAAAATCTTTACCGACGATCCATTGTTTTGGCAAGCATTATGGAATACTTTCTTTTATACGATTATTGGTGTGCCGCTTGGGTTGGTTGTTGGGTACATGTTAGCAGTCTTATTAAATACAAAAGTAAAATTTATGGGGATATTTCGGACGATTTTTTATTTACCTTCCATCGTCCCTGCCGTAGCTAGTTCATTGTTATGGATTTTGATTTTTCAGCCGGAATTTGGAATTGCCAATGCTATTTTATCCTTTTTCCATTTGCCGACTTCCAACTGGCTGTTAAGTGAAGCAATGGTGAAGCCGACGTTAATTATTATGAGCCTGTGGGGAGCAGGTGGTGGGATGGTCATTTACTTAGCAGGCTTGCAAAGCGTACCATCGTCACTGTATGAGGCAGCAGAATTAGACGGTGCAGGAAAGTGGCACAAATTTTGGCATATTACCGTTCCAATGACGTCCAATGTTATTTTCTTTAATTTAATTATGGGTTTGATCGGTTCGTTTCAAATATTTACACAGGCATATGTAGTAAGTAACGGAAACGGTGGCCCGAACTACAAATCGTTGTTTTACGTTTTCTATCTTTATCAAGAAGCGTTTAAATTTTTCAAGATGGGCTACGCTTCTGCGCTAGCTTGGATTTTATTCGTGATTATTCTCATTGTGACGGTAATTCAGTTCAAGATATTCGGCAAGAAGGTATATTACGAATTTGATGAATAATTCGCTTAGAGAGGAGGGAGTATGGTGGAACTGGCTGAAGCAAGGGTAGAGACAAAGCCGGTAAAAATGCGAAGCATGAAGAGAGGCAAGCGGATAGAAAGAATCGTTATTTATGCCTTGCTCATTATTTTATCGATTGTATTTATTTTTCCGTTCTTTTGGTTGGTCGGCACATCTCTTAAACCGGAAAGCGAAGCGATGGCGTTTCCGCCTTCATTACTGCCAAAGAAATGGGATTGGGCGAATTATAAAGAAGTATTTGAAATTGTCCCTTTTGCTAAATATTATATTAACTCACTTATTGTTACCGTTGGCGGTGTGATAGGAACCGTTATTTCGTGTACGATTGTTGCCTATGGTTTTGCTCGCATTAAAGGGAAAGGAAGAGATTTTTGGTTTGCCGTGCTGTTGGCGACCATGATGCTTCCGCCACAGGTAACTATGATCCCTGTTTATATGATTTTCTCAAAACTTGGTTGGATTAATACATTTTTGCCGCTTATTGTGCCATCGTTCTTTGGAAATGCGTATTATATATTTTTGTTGCGTCAATTCTTTAAAACTATTCCAAGAGAGCTGGAGGAATCTGCTTATCTGGATGGCTGCGGGACATTTGGGATCTTCTGGAGAATTATCATTCCACTTTCGATTCCTTCCGTCATTACCGTAGCATTGCTAAGCTTTATGGGATATTGGAATGACTTTTTAGGACCACTAATTTACTTAAATGATGAATCAAAATATACGCTTGCGTTAGGTATTCTTCAATTTAAAGGCGCTCTCATTGTTTCATGGGGACCAATGATGGCAGCTAGTGTACTAGTTCTTTTACCACTAATTATCCTTTTCTTTGTTGGGCAAAAATACTTTATCAGCGGAATTGCCACCACAGGGGTAAAAGGATAAAACAACCAATTAAGGTAGTAATTCATTTTTATATAAAAAGGGGGATTGTAACAATGAAGAAAACAAAAAGATGGTGGAGCATCCTCAGTATTTGCGCAGCACTTATTTTATCTATCGCTTTAGCAGGATGTTCTAATTCCGAAAAAGCTTCGGAAGGGAAAAAGGGCGATGTTACATTACGAATTTTAATTTGGAACAACAATCCGGAAGGAACAAAACTGGAAAATGAGATTTTCAGGGCATTTGAAAAGGAGAATCCTGGTATCAAGGTAAAAACGGTTTATGCCCCTTACGACAAATTTAATGATAAGTTTTTAACAATGTCCGCAGGAGGAGATCAACCGGATTTAGTATGGATTCAGCCTGCCGCGTTTGGTCAATTTGTAGCCAAAGGATTGTTGATGGATTTAACCGACCGGGTGGAAAAAGAAATCAACAAAGATGAATTTTTGCCGAACGTTTTAGAGTTAGGACAGGTAAATGGAAAGCAGTATGCATTGATCCGCGACGCTTCTGCCTTCCAAATGGGATATAACAAAGATTTATTTGATAAAGCCGGCGTCCCTTATCCAAAAGATGATTGGACATGGGAAGACTTTTTAGAAGCAGCTAAAAAATTGACGAAAGTAGAAAACGGGAAAATTGTTCAATTTGGCATTGAAAATTTCTATACGAATGAGTTATTGGTCGAAAATGGTGGTGGATTTGTCAGCCCAGACGGCAAAAAAGTGATTATTGACAGCCCGGAATCGATAGAAGCGATTCAATTTGGTCGCGACCTTATTCATAAGTACCATGTTCAACCAACTTCTGCGCAATCGCAAGGCATGACGAATATGTTCCTAGCTGGAAAAGCGGCAATGAGATTACTAGGTCCTTGGGACTGGGCCGATACCGCGAAAAATGCTAATTTTAGATGGGATGTTGTGCCAATGCCGGCAGGAAAAGCTGGAAACGTAGCTGCTGCATCCTACCTTCCAATCGGTATTTCGAAAGGCACAAAGCATCCGGAAGAAGCATGGAAACTGTTGAAATTTTTAACGTATGGAAAAGGTCAAGACCTGCAATTAAATACCATCTCTGCTGTATCTGTGATGAAGCGAAATGCGGATAAAATTGAAAGCATGAAAAACGCGCCGGAAAACGCAAAATCACTGGCAAAAACGTTAAAAGAAGGGAAAACCGTGCGAAATGCGCCGTATACTCCGGAATATGCAGAAATTGTGAACAAAATACAGCCAGTCATTGATAATATCAACTTAAAAAATCTAGATGTGGAAAAAGAGTTGAAGAAAATAGCGGATCAAATCAGAAAAGAATATAACTTACAATAAATCTAGTTTTTAAAGGGAGGTGTTTGTTTTCCAGTGAAAACAAACACCTTTTTCCTCGCACAAATATGGCGTACAGGAAAGGAGACGGTATGATGGGCACGAACTGGGAGATCAAGAGTTTTAATTTCGTTACGTGGGATTGGTCAAAAGACGTGGAACTGGATCAAGCAAAGCGTGAAATAGATGAGATGGTGAAACGGTGTGCTATCAATACGGTGACGTTTGCTTTTGCGGCAAGACAAGAGCATTGTTATTCCACTTATATCGACTGGAAAAGCGGGTTCATGCCCAATCTAAATGAATTAAGTGAACTGATTCATTATGCAAAGTCTAAAGGATTAAAAACAATTGTCAAACCAATGGTAAACGTCAATGATGGATACTGGCGCGCCTATATTCGCTTTTTTGATGAAGATGTTCCATGCGAGCCAAAATGGAGCGATTGGTTTCGCCATTATAATGAATACATGCTGGCGTATGGCCAATTTTGCGAGCAGAACGGTGTGGATATGCTAATTATCGGCTGTGAAATGGTAGGAACCGATCATCGTGAACAAGAATGGCGTTATTTAATTAGCCAGTTGCGGCAAGTATATGGTGGGGCATTAACCTATAATTGTGATAAATATCAAGAGCATAACGTAAAATGGTGGGACGCCCTCGATTATATTTCTTCATCGGGCTACTATCCGAAAGGAATGATTGAAAATGAGTTAGAACGGATTGAACAAGTCGTCCGCCATTATGGAAAGCCGTTTTTCTTCGCCGAGGCGGGCTGTCCTGCCGTCGTTGGAGCTTCCGCGGTGCCAAATGACTGGAAAATCATTGATAAGGGAATTCCAAGTGAGAAGGAGCAGGCGGACTACTACACGGAGTTTTTATCGATATGTGCAAAAAAGGAGTTTATAAGCGGATTTTGTTTCTGGGATTGGCCAATCAAATCGCCGGCAACAAAAGAAGAAATCGAACAACCTGGACAGTATAGCATCAAATGGAAACAGGCAGAGCAGATTGTAGCACATTTCTATCGAACGCATTAAAAAAGTATAGCCCTTTTGTACTATTGGTTTATAATAGAAAGCAGAGGTAGGCGATATGTTGTGAGAATGCGAAAAAAAACAAAAAAACGGTCATTTTTGGACAGTAAATATTTTTCCTTTATGGATACTACTTATCGCCTGATTAAATCCAGTTTGTTGTTTTGGGTTTATTTATTTAAGCATGCCATTGTTCTAGGATTTTCTATTTCTTTTTGTACATTGATTGATGTGGTCGAGGAAATTTTAGGTGGCAACGCGCAGGCGATACGTCAGTTATTTCGGGAAAAAAGCAAAAGATATCGCAACAGCAAGATCCTATCGCTTCTTCTTATCGGATTGACGATCTATTTTAGTGCCTTTGTCATTCTTCCTTTTCCTAAAGGATGGAGTTCTGCCGTTGTTGCTACGATTAAATTTGTTTGTTTGTATATGCTGTTGCTTATATGGATTTTGTTCATGTATACGTCTTATACGATGGTGAAACTACAACTGCCAGCGAAACAAGCTGCTTTATATGGATTTTATTTAATGGTTAAACATTTTCTTCGTTCTTTTGCACTGTTGCTAGTGTTTTTGGCTATCATATGGTTAAGTGGCTATAATGCGGTTTTTTTCCTTTTCTTTGCCCCGTCTATTTACGTGATGTGCACGAGGGCTATCATCGGTTCCATTTATCGGTCCGATCGAGAACAATCATCGGTGTTTATATAAATTCTTTGTAATTAGGTGATGGGATTGACAAAATATAGGGAAATTGCCAACGATATCAGGAGTAAAATTTTGAAAGGAATATATAAAGAAAACGAGCAACTGCCGTTTGAAAAGGAACTATGCGAAAAATATCATGCCAGCAAAATGACGGTCAAAAAAGCGCTCGACCTCCTTGTCGCCGAAGGGCTGATTGTCAAAAAGCGAGGGTCGGGCACGTTCGTCAAAGACATTCAAACGCAGGAAATGCAGCGCATGATGCTGTCCAATCAGTTCCGCGGATTCACCGCGACGTACGCGGACCGGAAAGTATCAAGCATCGTTTTGGATTTTTCTGTCATCAGCGCACCGGAAAGGGTGGCGACTTATTTAAATATCCAGAAAGACTCGTTTGTGTATGCCATTCGCCGAGTTCGCTGCGTAGACGATCAGCCGCTGGTCATTGAGTCGATGTATATGCCGATTCATGTGATTACGGGGTTAAAAAAGGAACATTTAGAAGCGTCTGTTTACAAATATATTGAAGAAGACTTGGGGCTGAAAATTCAAAGCGCCCACCGCACGATTCGCGTCCGCAAATCAACAGCGGAAGAACAGAGGCATTTGCACATGCAAGAGCATGACCCGGTTGCCGAAGTCGAACAGGTTGCGTTTTTAGATAACGGACAGGCGTTTGAATATTCGCTTTCCGTGCACCGCTACGATGCGTTTGAATTTAAAACCGTCATTTTACGATAAGGAAGCGAGGGAAGAAGATGAAACTCGAAGGAAGAATCGTATTCATCGGCGACAGCATTACCGAATCGGGAAGATGGAGAGACCCGGAACAAATTGGCTACGGATATGTCCGGCTGATCCGCGACTATCTTATTACCGCTTATCCGCACCGCTCCTTTGATGTTGTTAATCGCGGCGTCAGCGGCAACCGCATTCCCGATCTGCTGGCGAGATGGGAGCGGGACGTTATCGATCTTCAGCCAGATATCGTTTCCATTTCGATCGGCATCAATGATGTATGGCGCCAGCTCGACCATCCAGAAAAGGAGCAAGTATATCCGGACCAATTTGAACAGGTATATACGCAGCTGGCTGTGCAAACGAAGGAACAAACGAAAGCGCAGCTGATATTTATGGAGCCGACCATTATCGGCGAGGATATTCATTCAGAAGGAAACATAAAGCTGAAACCGTATGTGAAAATTGTGCAAAAAATGGCGCAGCGGTTTCGAGGTATTTTAGTGCCTACCCATCAGGCGTTTCTCGCCTATTTACAAGCGCGTTCGCCATATAGACTGACAACAGACGGTGTTCACATGAATTCCATCGGCAATATGCTGATGGCGCGTACTTGGATAGGTGCGGTGAAAAAAGTGAATTGATCTCTTTCATCACTTTCCTTTCTTTGGCTGAAGAGGAGGTCTTGTCGCTCGATGATGATGAAAACAGTCCGACGGCTCGCAAAGAAGAGCCCGTCGGATTTTTTTGTGAAGAAAGAATTTCCAAGAGTTTAGAGTGAGAGGAAATTTATAGGCAGATAGATACCTCTTTTGGCGGTGGTAGAAATAGAAGATTTATAGTAAAATAAAGCGTGCTGACTTTTTGGTATGTATTGATTTGGTAAAAGGAAAAGAGCAGGAAAGTGCTATAAAGAGAAAGCGAAGCGTGATATTTTGGCATAGCGGAAAAATATGCTATATAAGTAGAGACAACTTATAATTTCGAAAAGAAAGGAATGCTAGCGAATGGACATTGTAGAGATTATAAAGGCCATTATTTTAGGAATGGTTGAAGGATTAACGGAGTTTGCACCGGTTTCCTCAACGGGCCATATGATTATTGTCGATGATATGTGGCTGAAATCGCAGGAATTTTTAGGGAAGTATGCAGCAAACACTTTTAAAGTTGTCATTCAGCTTGGCTCGATTTTGGCGGTCGTTGTCGTGTTTAAAGACCGCTTTATCGACTTGCTTGGGCTGCGTGGACGCCATCGCGATGAACAGCCGCGTCTGAAGCTGATGCAAGTGATTGTCGGACTCATTCCAGCAGGGGTATTAGGAGTGTTGTTTGATGATTATATTGACGAGCACTTATTTTCGACCGCAACCGTGTTGATCGGATTAGTGCTTGGGGCGCTGTTGATGATTGCCGCTGATTGGTTTGCTAAAAAGAATACTCCGAAAGCGCAAACGGTCGACCAAATTACATACAAACAGGCGATCATCGTCGGCCTTGTTCAATGCTTGTCGTTATGGCCGGGATTCTCCCGTTCCGGCTCGACGATTTCCGGCGGGGTGTTGGCGGGAATGAGCCACCGGGCCGCGGCCGACTTCACGTTCATTATGGCTGTTCCGATTATGGCCGGCGCAAGTGGCTTGTCGCTGTTAAAAAACTGGCAGTACGTGACGGCGGCCGATATCCCGTTTTTCATCGCTGGGTTTATTAGCGCATTTTTGTTTGCCTTGCTCGCGATTCGCTTTTTCTTGCATCTCATCAACCGCGTCCGCCTTGTGCCGTTTGCGGTGTACCGCATTGTCTTGGCGCTGGTCATTTACGTTTTGTATTTCTAGAATGATTGGAGAATACTGCTTTTATGCCCGATGGATGCATTCCATCGGGTGTTTTTATTCCAATAGTCCAAGCTTCATCGCTTTGACGACCGCCCCAGCCCGCGAGTCGACGTCTAATTTTCGCAAAATCGAAGATACGCGGCATCAAACAAAAGCCTTCATTTTACAACACTAATCATGTATAATATACATAGAAGGTTCGTATAAATAAAATAAGACCAAGGGTGCTGCAACACCCTCGGTCCTGCAATAGAACGGTTCCCTGCAAGGGGGATCGGCAGCAGAGCGGAAATAATCCACCCGTAGCTCCGGAAACTCAAGGGTGGATTATTTCTTTTGGTTGTAAGACAGTATTGAAACGATAAGACTTGCAAAAGATATCGCAAACATTAACGCTTCAAACACTGTTATCGGCATCACCCCCTTTCTGCATATAAAGGGGTACATGCCGACCCACCCTTGAGTTCTCCCGTACTATTGCTTTCCTAATTATACCATATATTCACAACTGTTGAAAACGGAAGATAATAAGGTTTATCTTCCGTTTTTTGTTGGAAAGCAGATGCCTTGTAGGGCATCTTTCTCATTACATTCATTCAAAAAATTACTGTAATAAAGTTCCCTATAATAGTCACATCTTGAGAGTAATTGTTGGTATGTACCTATATCAACAATACTTTCCTGACTGAGAACTACAATCAAATCTGAGTTTATAAATTGTACTAATACGATATGCCATTACAATTTTGTGTAATTTAATTGCTGAATTGCATCATCGATTTTTCTCTCCGTAACAGTATCTAAAGCACAGTCACCTCGTCTAGCAACAAGATAGAAGGGTTTTCCAATTAAAGCTCTAGCTAAAGCAAGCCGCTGCCTTTTACCGCCAGATAGATTGGATCCACCTTCTGAAATTATTGTTTGATACCTCATAGGTATTAGCCTCAATATCTTCATGTATCTGTGCTCTTTTTTTGGCAAGCAAAACATCATCCATGCTTACATTAGGATTATGTATGGTTAGATTATTGAATTAAATAAAAAATTCTCCTGTAAAACAACTATGTTTTTTCTTAAGAATTTCTTGCTAATTTTATCCTGTCTATAACCGTTAAAAAACTCACCCAATAGTTGGTTGTATAGAGGCCAGCCCACAAAATCGCGCTGCCGTTTTACTGCCAGTACATCTCTTTTCACAGAACAAGTGTACGAATTGATCGAAACTCCTAAACATGCTTCTTACGGAGATTTAGCATGTCTTTGCTTTACACTGTCAAAAGCGCTTTGAAGGTCCCCTGCTCTTACTTCCGAAGAGCTTGCCGTAAAAATGAATGATCCATTATTGAATATGGGGAGAATTTCGTGAGTCCGGAGAGACTTTCATTTTTTCTCGGCACGTTAGCGAGTGTTAAGTGTTTTTTTCTTTTGGATATTGACAGTAAATGGGAACGATGGTATGATTACAGACATAAAACATACTAATCATATAGGATTTATATGTTATAAGAACCGACTGTAGAAAGGGGAATTTCATATGGGTAAAGCAGTCATTATCAACGGGAGTCCTTCTCTGGCATCAAGACTCAACGGAATTATTCAATACGTAGAACAACGGTTGTTACAAGCGGGTATTGAAGTTGAACACATCCGAGTCGCGGAATTGCCCGCGGAAGATTTAATCAAAGCCAAATTTGACAGTGAAGCCATTCTGCATGCTAACAAAAAGGTGGAGGAAGCGGAGGCGATCGTTATCGCAAGTCCGGTGTATAAAGCGGCGTATACGGGAGTATTGAAGGCCTATCTCGATTTGCTTCCGCAAAAAGGGTTATCAGGAAAAATTATTCTTCCACTGTTTATCGGAGGCACGATCGCCCATCTTTTGTCCATCGACTATGCATTGAAGCCGGTGCTATCCGCATTGGGCAGCAGGCACATTCTTGGCGGGGTGTATGCGGTCGATACTTGGATAACCCGACATGAACAAGAAAGTTACAATCTATCAGAAGATTTGATCCACAGATTAGATGAAGCGGCCACGGAATTTGCTGAAGAAATCAAACGAAGAACCGGATTATCGCCGGAAAGTGTCAAGTAAAGCAGACAGTACCTTCATTTCAACAAGATGAAGGAAGCACATCTATTAGTCAACTCAATGCACCTATTCCAATTCCACTCAGAATAATGCTTTTTTATCCGTTCCAATTATTCGTTAAATAGCAGAGGGTCTAACCCTTTGTCTATAAATAAATCTAAACAGAGGTGAAAAATATGTCTTTGAAGTTTGCTTACTGGGTACCCAATGTCAGCGGAGGATTGGTCATTTCGAAGATTCCTCAAAAAACTGGCTGGTCCTTTGAAGACAATGCTAGGTATGCCCAAATTGCCGAAGAAGTCGGATTTGAATATGCGTTGCTGCAGACCAGGTTTATTGCAAGCTACGGTGCGGAAAATCAACTGGAGGCCATCACGTTGGCGGCAGCTTTAGCGGCGGTGACTAAGAAGCTAAAGCTGATTTCGGCTGTTCTTCCCGGCTTGTGGCATCCGGGAACGGTAGCCAAAATGCTCTCCACCATTGACCAAATCAGCCATGGACGTGCTGCGATTAACGTAGTGAGCGGATGGTTTAAAGGAGAATTTCACGCGTACGGTGAGCCTTGGCTCGATCACGACGAAAGATACCGGAGATCCGAAGAGTTCATTCGTGTCCTACGCAGCATGTGGACGGAGGAAAAGACCCATTTTCGCGGTGATTTTTACCGAATTAACGGCGCCCCTCTAAAGCCGAAGCCATATAACGTTCCGGAAATTTTCCAAGGAGGCAATTCCCGTGCCGCCCGGCAGATGGCTGCCAGAGTGTCCGACTGGTATTTCATGAACGGTAATACGATCGACGGTCTCAAAGCGCAAATCGATGAAGTGTCATCGCTGGCTAAAGCAAACAACCGCAAGGTGAAATTCGGCGTCAACGCGTTTGTTATCGTGCGGGACACGGAAGAGGAAGCTAAGCAGGTGCTTCGCGACATCATTGCATACGCAGATGCCGAAGCTGTGGAAGGCTTCCGCAGCCAAGTGCGCTTTGCCGGCAAAGCTTCCCCAGAAAGAGAAGGTATGTGGGCTCATTCAGATTTTAACGATTTAGTCCAATACAATGACGGTTTCAAAACCGGATTAATCGGTACGGCGGAACAGGTGGCAGACCGCATTATCGAGCTCAAAAAAATCGGCGTTGACCTCATCTTGACTGGGTTCCTTCATTATGACGAAGACATCCGACTATTCGGTGAAAAAGTGATTCCGTTAGTTCGCGAAAAGGAAGCAACGTTAAACGTGGATGCCGTATAAAAAATTACTTACAAAGGAGATTGTGAATATGAGCGTAACAGTGAATAGCTCGATCGTACAACCGCATTATGAAACGCTGCGGGAAGAAATCCGCGCCATTGTGGAGAAAGTCATTAAACCGAATGCCGACATCATCGACCGGGACGGCATTTTCCCCAAACAAAATCTTCAAGTGCTTGCCGAAACAGGGTGGAATGGCGTATTGATTCCCGAACAGTGGGGCGGACGGGGCCTAGATCATGTCGCTTTTGCCATTGCTGCGGAAGAAATCGCCAAAGGTTGCCCTTCGACATCACTTGTTTACGTCATGCATGTAGGTGCTGCCCAAACTATTTTGCTGTACGGAAACGACGATCAAAAGGAACGCTGGTTGAAGCCGATCCGCCAAGGACTCATCGGCACCTATTCCACGAGCGAAAAAGCGACGGGAGGCCACTGGTGGTTCAATTTGAGCCAAGCTTCCCACGATGGAAAATATTACATTCTCAATGCCGAAAAATCATTTACTACCAGCGCGGGACAAGCAGATTTTTATGTCGTTCAGACCCGTTCGCCGGGAGCACAGTCACCAACAGATATCAGTTTTTTCATCGTAGACGGGAAGTTGCCAGGAATTAAGCCCGGAGTATGGGAAGCTCTAGGAGTTCGGGGAAATCACAGCGGTCCGATTACCTACGAAGGTGTCCGCGTTCATCAAAAAGACAAACTTGGGAAAGAAGGCCAGGGAAGAGAAATACTAGAGAGCGGCGTTTCTCCCATTTATTTGATCGGACTTGGCTCTACTTGGCTTGGAGTTGCGGAGGCAGCCTTGGAAGCGGCAGTCTCATATGTCAAAGGGATGATTCATCGCGATTTCAACAAACGTCTTGCGGATTACCAAGTGATCCGCCAACAGTTAGCCGAGGTAAAGGTTTTGATTGACAGCCTCAAACCGTGGCAATATACATTGGCCAAACAGTTGGACGAGTTGCAAGCGCAAGGCAAACCGCAAGTAGAGCTATTTTTACCGCTTGTCGAATTCAAAATTCATGCATCGGAAGTCGCCAATAAAGCGACGGAGGCCGCACTGGATGTCACAGGGGGGTACGGATATAAGCGGGGAATATTTGAACGGTTGTTTAGAGATGCCCGTGCCGGTATTGCCATGGGACCTTCCAACAATATTGCCCGTGAATGGATAGGGAAATCCCTTGTTGGTTTGCCCCTCGAGCTGTGGTATGAAGGTGGAGATTAAAACTTAACGCATATGAAAGAGTATGGTTGAATTCAGGCCTGAGGGACTCCCTTAGGCCGTTTCAAACAAAGTGCCCTGTGGCATCTCATTCTCATGGTAATAAGCAGCTGATTAAAAGAAGTGTAGCGTCGGCTTGGAACACTCGTTGATTTTTTCTGATCAGATCATCCACCATATTCCACAAAATAGCATAATCAGAATTGGGGAGGAATGAGTATTGGGTATAAAGTCTATAGGTTCCCATTTGCAGGTAAAAGGTGTTGGAAAACGGTTTGGTAACGTCGAAGTGCTGAAACGCTTGGATTTAGAAATCAAACCGGGCGAATTTATCGCCATCGTCGGACGCAGCGGCTGTGGCAAAAGCACGTTGTTGCGTCTGCTCGCCGGACTTGATGTTCCGACAGAAGGGGAAGTTCTTCTAGACGGCGAGAGAGTCAATGGAATTCATCCGGATACTAGGATCTTGTTCCAAGATGCCAGATTGCTTCCGTGGAAAAGAGTCATTGACAATGTACAAATTGGTGCAAGAAATGGAGACAAAGCTAGAGCGGAAGAAGCTCTGCGACTGGTGGGACTGGAACATAAAGCCAAAGAATGGCCTAGCGTGTTATCCGGAGGACAGCGTCAGCGCATTGCTCTGGCGAGAGCGCTGGCAGGCTCCCCACGTCTCCTGCTGTTGGATGAGCCGCTCAGCGCACTAGATGCGCTGACACGTATCGAAATGCAGGAGCTGATCGAACAGATTTGGTGGGAACAGCAATTTTCAGCTATTCTGGTAACACACGACGTCAGCGAGGCAGTCGCATTAGCAGATCGCATCGTTCTCATCCAAAACGGCGCGATTGCAATCGATATACCGGTACCTCTACCGCGACCGAGGGAAAGAAACAGCGACTTCGCATACTACGAAAAACTGATTCTCGATCACCTCATGGAGCGGGGAGCTCCCGCATCCGTATCGGCGGTCTCCTCCTAAATAATCATTCTCAAGAGTTTCATATTTATATCATTACCGATTTATATCATTACCGAATGAAAGAGGGATCTTCGCGATGATTTCAAAAACGTATAAAGTCGCCTTCATTTTTCTGATTATTGCCGCAATTGGGGTTCTCAGCAGCTGCAGCCGTTCAGCTTCAACAGCGTCGGAAGTGAAAACAGTAAAACTCGATTACGCTTACTACAATCCAGTCAGTCTAGTATTAAAAGAAAAGAAATGGTTGGAGGATGAACTGCAGAAGGACGGCATCGAAGTCGAATGGGTTTTCAGCGCTGGAAGCAATAAAGCGCTGGAGCTTTTGAACAGCAAGAGCATTGATTTTGGTTCGACAGCAGGCTCCGCTGCTCTGCTCGGAAAGGCGAACGGAAACCCGATAAAATCGATTTATATTTATTCTAAACCGGAATGGACAGCATTGGTTGCAAGTGCTGGTTCTCCTATAGAAAAGGTAAAAGATTTGAAGGGGAAAAAAATCGCCGTCACACGTGGAACGGATCCTTACATCTTTTTGCTACGGGCGTTGGATGCTGCGGGATTGAGCGAAAAAGACGTGGAAATCGTCCAGCTGCAACACCCTGACGGCAAAACTGCCCTGGAAAAAGGAGATGTGGACGCATGGGCGGGACTCGATCCGTATATGGCACAGACGGAGATAGAGAAGCACTCCAAGCTGTTTTTCCGCAACGCGGATTGGAATACGTACGGATTCCTGAATGTCAGGGAAGCTTTCGCGAAAGACCATCCCGAGATTGTGGAAAAAGTACTGAAAGCTTATGAAAAGGCTAGAAAATGGGCATTGGAAAACCCGAATGAATTCGTAAAAATTGTGGCTGCGGAAAGCAAACAGAGCGAAGAAGTCGCGGCCAAAGTGCTCAGCCGTACAGATTTCACGAATCCGGTAATCGGCGAAATCCATAAGCAGGCAATTGAAGCGGCAGGTGAAGTCCTATTGAAAAGCGGCGTCATTGACAAATCCGTGGATATAAAGAAAACGATCGACGATTTAATCGATCCGCAGTATATAGAACACATCGACACGAATTAAGGGGGATTGCGGTTGCGTCAATGGAACAAAAACTTCGTTATCACAGGAATGGGGCTCATCATTCCAGTATCTATTGTGATCTTGTGGCATATCTTCTCGGTTAGCGGCTTGATTGCCACCAATATCATGCCTTCCCCTTTGAAGATCGTTTCCACCATCGTGGATTTGTTTCGTGAAGGAGAGCTTCTAGAACATATCGGAATTACATTATACCGGGTAAGCATGGGATTTCTGCTTGGTACGGCTATCGCTTTATTGTTTGGGGTACTGAACGGATATTTTCGTACGATCCGGTATTTGTTAGACCCTCTCATCCAAGCGCTGCGCAATATCCCTTCCTTGGCCTGGGTGCCGTTGTTTATTTTATGGATGGGAATCAGTGAGGCTTCAAAAATATCATTAATTGCTTTGGGTGTCTTTTTCCCGGTTTATCTAAATTTGGTGTCCGGCATTCAAGGAGTGGATCGCCGTCTGCTGGAAGTGGGATGGGTGCACGGTTATCAAGGGTGGAGATTGATCCGCCATTTTTTTCTTCCAGCGGCCCTTCCTTCCTTCTTTGTCGGACTAAGAAGCGGTCTCGGACTAGGATGGATGTTTGTCGTAGCTGCGGAGATTATGGGTGCAAGCAAAGGGTTGGGCTTTCTTCTGACTGATGGTCAAACGACGGGGCGTCCGGCGATCATCATTGCCAGCATTCTGTTGTTTGCGTTGCTTGGAAAATTGACCGATTATCTCCTGGAACTGGCAGGACGCCGAATTCTCCGTTGGCAAGATAGCTACGAATCGCTTGAAAGGAGAAAAGCATTATGAATACGACAAGAGGAGTTTAAAGGATGGAAGAAACGTGTAGCTAGACTAATAAGACACGGTATCGGCAGGATACCGTGTCCATTAGTTGAGAGACAGCACTATTTTTGTGTTACATTTCTTCAGGAGCGTGAATTCCTAACAGCCGCAACCCTTCTTTTAATACAACCGTTGTCGCGTACACTAAGGCAAGCCGTGAGTGTAATTGCTCGTCTTCGGTAAGGACCTTTGTATGAGCGTAATAGCTGTTAAAGGCTTGGGACACATCGATGAGATATTTAGCAATAAGAGAAGGGTCGAGATATTCGTAAGCATTTTGAATGATGTTTGGGAACGCGGCAAGGAGTTTGACGATCTCCCAGCTCCCTTCGTCTGTTAGCCCTTGGATATGATCCGTTACAGGCGATGGAGCGTTACGTAAAATCGAGCAGGCTCTTGCGTGTGTATATTGCACGTATGGTCCAGTTTCTCCTTCAAATTTCAACATGTCTTCCAACGAAAATTCAATGTTGTTTGTTCGTTCATGTTTTAAATCGTAAAAAATGACAGCGCCAACACCAACTTGACGCGCTACTTCATCTTCGTTTTTGACGTTCGGATTTTTTTCGGCAATGTTTTTCTTCGCCAGGGCGATTGCGTCTTTAAGAACATCTTCAAGCAAAATCACTCGGCCTTTTCTTGTGGACATTTTTCTGCCGTCTTTTAGCATAAGACCGAATGGAACATGAGTCATGGCGTTTGCCCAAGCAAATCCAAGTTTTTTCAACACGGAAAATACTTGCTGAAAGTGAAGACGCTGTTCGTGCCCAACGACATAAAGAGCCCGCGAAAATGCATACGTTTCGTAGCGATAAAGAGCCGCCGCTAAATCGCGGGTAGCATACAAAGTAGCACCATCTGATTTTTTGATGAGACAAGGCGGCAATTCATATTCGTCTAGGCGAACGACCAGTGCTCCATCGGATTCGCTTAATAGTCCTTGTTCCTCCAGCAGCTGGATGACACGATCCATTTTATCATTGTAAAATGCCTCCCCGTTATAGGAGTCAAAGGAAATTCCCAACAACTCATAGATGCGATTGAAGTCTCTTAAAGACTCGTCGCGGAACCATTTCCAGAGCCGATATGCTTCCTCGTCCCCATCCTCGAGTTTTTTAAACCATGCTCTTCCTTCCTGCTCCAGCTGTTCGTTTGTTTCCGCTTCCTCATGAAACTTCACATACAGACGAAACAATTCCTGAATAGGATTTTCGTTAATTTTGTTTTCATCGCCCCAATGTTTATAGGCAGCAATGAGTTTTCCGAATTGGGTGCCCCAATCGCCCAAATGATTGATTCTGACAGTGCGGTAGCCGCATTTTTCGGCGATATTGGCAATGGCGTTTCCAATAACGGTGGAACGGAGATGCCCCATTGAAAAAGGTTTCGCGATATTCGGTGACGAGAAATCGAGAACGATCGTTTTCCCTTGTCCTAACGATAGATCACCGTAATGACGCTGTTGTTTCACAATGGTTTCGATGATTTGTTTGCTGATTGCCGATTTGTTCAAAAAGACGTTCACGTATGCTCCCTTCGCCTCGACTTTATCAAAAAGAGGATGACGAAGGTTTTCGGCAAGCTCTGTCGCGATGGCGGCGGGAGGTTTCCGAAATAGTTTGGCGAGCGTAAAGCACGGGAATGCAACATCCCCATAAGAAGGATGTTTTGGAGTTTCCAGCAGTTCATTAATTTGTTGTTCGGAAAGATGTTCACCGAGCAAGGAGACAAGACAACTAGTAACGTTCTTTTTATAGTCCATGTTTTGCTTCCCACCTTTGTTCATGAATATAAAACGCTCGCCTCTGTATAGAGACGAGCGTTTCACCCGCGGTACCACTCTACTTGTTTACATGGAAACCAACTCTTATGGATAACGGGGGATATCCCCGGCACCGTCCTACTAACCGATAAGGGGTTCAGACGAGCTTCTCGGAAGTGCGGTTCGTTATATAGTCCGCATCAGGCTTCCACCATCCCTGACTCGCTGTCGCTTTCTATATAACTACTCTCTTCGTCATCGAACTGAAATATGGTTTTTACATTATTATAACTGTTTTTACAAAATATTCAAGCTTCATTTCATTTCCCGTGTCCCTTCAATCAGCGTCAACAACTTTTCTAACGCATCTCCTGCGTCGGACCGCTCCATGTTTTGCTGGTAGCGGTCTTTGTTTTGGTAAAGATGATAAATGGCGCTTTGCAGTGATTCGTTCGTTAAGTCTTCTTCCATCAACACTTCGGCGTAACCTGATTTTTCAAAAGAGCGGGCGTTTAAAATTTGGTCGCCGCGGCTCGCTTCTTTGGATAGAGGAATGAGCAGCATCGGCTTGCGCAAGGCGAGGAACTCGAAAATCGAGTTGGCGCCGGCGCGCGATAAGACGATGTCAGCCATCGCCAGCAGATGAGGAAGATCTTCATGAACATATTCAAACTGCTTATAGCCTTTTTCATTCGCCAATTTGGCGTCGACATTTCCTTTTCCGCAAATATGCACGATTTGAAAATCGGAAAGAAGCGTTTGCAAATTGGCGCGCAGCGCGTCATTAATCCGTTTCGAGCCTAGACTTCCGCCCATGGCGAGAAGAACCGGCTTTCCTTTTTCAAACTGGCAAAGCTTTCGTCCTTTGTCGGCGTCCCCACGCTTTAATTCCTCACGAACGACCGCCCCAATGTAAACGCCTTTTTCTTCCTTGACGTGGCGCATCGTTTCCGGGAATGTGACGCAAATTTTGGTCGCAAATGGCATCGCGATTTTATTGGCCAGTCCTGGGGTAATATCCGATTCGTGAATGATGGACGGCACCCCGCTTAACCACGCGCCGATGATGACAGGGACGGACACAAATCCGCCTTTGGAAAAGATGATATCCGGCTTTTCTTTTTTGATGATGCGGTACGCTTGCCAAGTGCCTTTCAGCACTTTAAACGGGTCTTTAAAGTTGTTCCAATCGAAATAGCGGCGCAACTTTCCAGTCGAAATCGGAAAGTAAGGCACACCGTCCATTTTTGCGATAATTTCCCGTTCAATGCCCTGGTGGGAACCGATATAGGCAATGTTCCAGCCTTGTTCTTTTAATTTCGGAATCAGAGCGACGTTCACCATAACATGTCCGGCTGTGCCGCCGCCGGTAAGAATAATTTTTTTGCTCAACGTTGATCACCTGTCTTTTTCAGCATGATGCAATGGCTTATTAGCTTTTTTCCATGTATCGTATTGTATTATAGCAGATACTTTCCGTTTCATGTGTGAAAACGCGAAAACCGATCGGCGTTGTTTACGTATGCTAAAGAATCAGGTTCTCATGTTTCATCAAATTTTCATCATTTTCTGTTTTAATTTTTATCAACGTGTTATATGATAATTAATCTGTAAATATTGTTTTGATATGGTGATAGATTCAAATCGGTTTGTTTTTTTCTATTTTCAAAGATAAGAAATATTGGTAAAGTACAAATAAAGAGGTGAAAACGATGCTGTGGATGATTTTGGCGTGTCTTATTGGCGGGATACTATTATATGGCATCGTTCCAACGATTGTTATTCGCAAAAAAAAGTTTCGTATTTATCGCGAAGGAGCGTCCGAGAATAACATTGCTTTGACGTTCGATGACGGTCCTGACCCGTATTATACACCAAAATTATTGGATTTATTAAAAAAACATCAAGTGAAAGCGACATTTTTCGTGGTTGGAAACAAAGCAAAACAATATCCTGATATTGTCAGACGGATGCATGAGGAAGGTCATGAAATCGGAATGCACAATTACCGGCATATCAGCAATTGGCTGATACTTCCGCCTTTTTTGGAAAAAGGATTGCAGAAATCAGCAGATATTATTGAAGATATTATTGGAAAGCGGCCCATCTATTACCGTCCGCCTTGGGGGCATTTTAATTTATTTACCCCGCTTGTGCAAAAGAAATATATTACGGTGCTGTGGACTTACATTCTTGGTGACTGGAATGCAAAGCTTGGCACGATGGAATTGTTCCGCCGCCTTCGAAATAGTATGAAGGGTGGAGCCATTATTGTTCTGCATGACAACGGTGATGCGCTTGGCGCTGACAAACGGGCGCCGGAACAAATGCTTGCGGCGCTGGAGCTGTTGCTAAAGGAAGAAGCGGCGAAAAAAATGCGCTGGGTGACGATTACAGATGTTATGAACGTGCAAACTAATAAACAAATCTCGTCAATATAATGGGGGGATCTATGGATACGAGTATTCTCTTTTCGTATGTGGAATCATACGGATATGTCATTATTTTCGTGTTTTTGTTTTTCGGCATTGTCGGCATTCCGGCGCCGGAAGAGAGTTTATTGTTTTTTCTTGGCATCATAATTGCCAGGCAACAGCTTTTATGGGAATATTGTATGATCGCCAGCTGGTGCGGCGTAGTGATCGGGATGATCACCGCTTACGGCATCGGGCGCTTTTTTGGAGCGCCATTTATTCAAAAGTACGGAAAGTATTTAGGGATTAAAGAAGAAAAGTGGGAGCGGGCAAAACAGCTGTTTCATCGCTATGGAAAATGGGGTATTTTATTCGGCTATTACATTCCGGGAGTTCGGCAAATTTCTCCGTATATGGCAGGGGTTATTCACTTCCCGTTTCGTTCGTTTTTATTGCTTGCTTCGCTTGGCGCAACGGTGTGGATTGTTCCCGTTATGCTTGCCGGAATGTTGCTCGGACGGCATATGCAAATTCCGCTGTTTTATTTTCCTCTGATTGGGTTGACATTGTTCGTATTGTTTCTATTTGCAACATGGATTGGGCAGCGACTGCGCAAAAAATCTTTGGAAAACTAAGGGAGCTAACGATGATGAAAATTCTTGTATTACCGCTGTTCCAGATGAATACAGGACATCATAAAGTAGCCGATACGTTGATCGATTTTCTGCAAAGGCAGTTTCCGTATGTATTTTGCAAAAAAATCGATTTTTTAAGCTATTGTAATGAATTAATGGAGAAAATGGTATCGGAAATGTATTTGCGCTGGATTCGCTCTCATCCTGCTTCGTACCATCGTGTTTATAAGACGTTCATGTACCATGATGTTCATCGGTTGGAATTCGTTTCTTTCGAGCCGTGGCTTCCTTATTTTGAAAGTAAGATGAGGAAAATGCTAGAAAGAGAGAAGCCAGAGCTTATTATTTGCACGCACTCCTTTCCATCGCGCATTTTGCAGCGGCTTAAGCGGAAGAAAGTGATTCGCACACCAGTGCTCAACGTTTATACAGATTTTTTTATTAATAGCGTGTGGGGGAAGCGAAATATTGATTACCACTTTGTTCCGCATGCCGACGCAAAACGGGAGCTGATGACGAAGTATCATATTGAGGAAAGACGGATTATCGTAACAGGGATTCCCGTCCATGAAGTGTTTATGGCGAAACATTCAGAGGCAAGAAGGAAAAGACGTTCGTTTCATTTGCTATTGGCAGGCGGCAACCAGGGATTAGGAAATATCATCGATTTTCTCAAAAAAGCAAGGAATTCTCATTTGTTTCGTTATTCGGTATTATGCGGGGCAAACAAAAAGCTTTATGATGAAATCGCAAGCTGGGAACATCCGCATATTCGGCCTTTCTCCTACATATCGAGCCCGCAGGAGATGAACCGTTTATATAACGAGGTTGATGCGGTGATCACGAAACCGGGCGGCGTTACGGTAAGCGAGGTATTGCATAAGCAATTGCCGATTTTTACAGTCGATTATTTGCCTGGCCAGGAACAAATTAATTTACAGTATCTTGAAAAACGCGGGTTAGTTTATAATTTGTCTGGGCTTCGCCATTACGAACAAAAAGTTTTTCATGTGCTTACAGATGAAATCGAAAAAAACCGCTTTTACCGCCGGGTGCACGAATATTTTGCAGAGATCGAAAAAACGGCCCAAGATGCATTAGAAGAGATGGTGGCGGTGATGTGCCAAGGATCGTATCGCGCTCTCCGGAAATAGCGATTTCACCATCTAACGAATCGGTTAGATGGTGTTTTTGCTGTTTTTGAAGTGACGAAACAACCTGCATTGCTCATATAAAAATACCATACGATTGCGCGCGAAAAGTGTTAAAATAGGAACGATGGGAAGCAAAGAGGAGGAACCTACATGAAAACGAGAGTCGGGATTTTATACGGCGGCAAATCGCCGGAGCATAACGTTTCGCTATCAACAGCGATGGCGGTCATGAACGCTATGGATAAAAATAAATTTGATGTGATTCCGATTTATATCACCACCGAAGGACAATGGATCAAAGGGGAGCGGCTGACCGGAACGATTACGGAAGTCAAGCAGCTGCAGTTCCAGTCGGATGCGAAAGCAATGATACCGGTAGCGTTAAACCAAGTGCCGGTATTAGCGGATGATAAAAATCAGCATCCTTCTGAAATGGATGACAATAAGGAATCGGAAACGGCTATTGATGTGATTTTTCCATTATTGCACGGCCCAAATGGAGAAGACGGCACCGTGCAAGGCTTGCTCGAGATTTTGAATATTCCATATGTCGGAAACGGCGTGCTTGCCTCAGCGGTCGGCATGGATAAAGTGGTGATGAAAAACTTATTTGCCCAGGCCGGGCTGCGCCAGGCGAAATACGTAGCGTTTACGAAGCGGGATTGGAGTAAAGATGAAGAAGCCGCATACGACCAGGTTGAGCGAAAACTCGGCTACCCTTGTTTTGTCAAGCCGGCAAACGCAGGGTCAAGCGTTGGCATTACGAAATGCAAACAGCGCGCCGATTTGAAGACCGCTTTTATCGAAGCGTTTAAGTATGACCGAAAAATTATTGTGGAAGAAGCGATTGTCGGCCGTGAAATCGAAATTGGCGTAATCGGTAATGATGAACCAATTTGTTCGGTCGTAGGAGAAATTATTCCGAAAAAAGAATTTTATGATTATCAGGCAAAATATGAAGATGGCAATACGGAACTCATCATTCCGGCGCAAGTGACGGAAGAACAGTATGAAACGATCAAGCAGATGGCGATTACGGCCTTTAAGGCGCTTGATCTTTCCGGGCTTGTGCGCGCCGACTTTTTCTTGGCGGAAGATGGCACGGTGTATATTAACGAAATTAATACGATGCCTGGGTTTACGCCATACAGCATGTTCCCATTGCTATGGAAACATAGCGGCGTTTCGTATCCAGAATTAATCGAGCGCCTCATTCAGCTAGCGATCGAGCGGCATGAAGAAAAGCAAACGATCACGTACACGTTTGAGAAATAGAGAAGGTGGAGAAAGATGATCACTCGCACGTTAAAGGAGATACAAGCGATGGCGGATGGCCGCTTGGTGGCTGACGAATTTGCGGATGTTACGATCAGCGGCGTCTCGACCGACACACGGACGATTCAGCAGGGCAATTTATACGTCCCGCTCAAAGGAGCTAAGTTTAACGGGCATGCGTTTGTGCAAGAGGCGTTTGCAAAAGGCGCCAGTGCGGTGCTTTGGTCGGAAACGGAAGGAAATCCGCCAGAGAACGCCCCAGTGATTGTTGTTGATGATACGCTGCGCGCGCTGCAGCGCCTGGCCCACAGGTACCGCAGGCAGCTGGCCGTAAAAGTGATCGGCATTACAGGAAGCAACGGCAAAACAACGACAAAAGATATGACAGCGGCGCTATTGGCCACTTCTTATAAGGTGCAAAAAACAGAAGGGAATTTAAACAACCATATTGGCGTGCCATTGACGCTCCTTCGTTTAGCAGAAGATACGGAAATGGCGGTCGTCGAAATGGGAATGAGCAATTTCGGTGAAATTGAACTTTTGTCCAACATCGCTGAGCCGGATGCGGCGATTATTACGAACATTGGGGAATCCCATTTGCAAGAATTAGGTTCGCGTGAAGGAATTGCACAAGCAAAATTGGAAATTTTGTCTGGTTTGCGCAAAAACGGTCTGTTTGTTTATCATGGCGATGAGCCGTTATTGACAAGCCGCGTGTCAAATTTGCCGCTGCCGGAACATGTCGTAACGTTTGGCCAAGAAGCGAAAAACGATTATTATCCGAATGCGGTGCGGATGGAAGCAAAGGGGACAACATTTACGATCAACCAGCTTCCAAACCGAACGTTGTTTATTCCGATTTTAGGGAAGCATCATGTTAATAACGCATTGGCTGCCATTGCGGTTGCCCGCTTTTTTGGGATCAGCTGGGAGAGTATTCAAGAAGCGCTTGCCCATTTAGAGGTCACCCGCATGCGCATGGAGTTGATCGAAACGAAACGGGGCTTTACGGTCATTAACGATGCGTACAACGCCAGCCCTACTTCCATGAAGGCGGCTTTGAAGCTGCTCGGGGAATTGACGGGATATACGAAAAAAATTGCGGTGCTAGGCGATATGTTGGAGCTCGGTGACCAAGAAGTAGCCTTTCATCGCGAAATCGGCGCGATGCTTCGTCCGGAAATGGTCGATTATGTTTTCACCTATGGACCGCTGGCGCGCCATATTGCGCTAACAGCTGCGCCGTCTTTCCCGGATGGGCGGGTAAACGCATACGATGAGAAAAAAGCATTGGTGAATGATTTGCTTGCCATCGTTTCTTCGGGTGATGTGATTTTGTTAAAGGCTTCCCGTGGGATGAAATTAGAAGAACTGCTTTGCGATTTGCAATAACGGTATCATCGTGTAAAATGAAAACAACGGTGAAAAAATAAAAGCGGCGTTGTCGATCGCCGCTTTTGATTTTTAGGAAACGGTGATAATCATGATCGGCTGTCTATGTATACATGGATTTACGGGAAGCCCTGATGAAGTTGCCCCACTGGCAGAGTATTTGCGAAAGCGGACGGATTGGATGATCAAAACCCCCACTCTTCCCGGCCACGGAGAAGAGCTGCAGCTGAAAGGAATTACGTATGATCAATGGTTTCAAGCGGCGGAACGGGAGCTGCAAGCGTTAATGAACGAGTGTGAAACGGTATATGTCATCGGCTTTTCGATGGGCGGAGTGATCGCCGTCTATTTAGCAGAAAAATACCACATTGATAAGTTAGTGCTGTTAAGCGCGGCATTTTATTATGTCAATCCGCGTCAATTGTGGGAAGACATTCGTGATATGTTTCGCAATGGATGGCGTCGCATCGGTGAACATCCGCTGTTTATCCGCTATAAAAATAAGATGCGATCCACGCCAATTGCTGCGGTATTAGAGTTTCGCAAACTAGTGAATGAAGTACGGCCGCGTCTTCCCTACGTTCATGTCCCGGTGTTGATTGTGCAGGGAGAAAAAGACGGGATTGTTCCGCTAAAAAGCGCCCATTATTTATATCAAAGAATTGGTTCATCCAAAAAGAAACTATTATTCTTGCCCGAGTCTTATCATCACGTCTGCCATAGCGCAGACCGGCATGTATTATTTGCCGAAGTCGAAAAGTTTTTACGGGAAAGTGGTAATGATTGAAAACAACAGATGAAAATGGTATGATAACTGTCAAACATTTTTATTTGATTTTATATCGATCAGTAAGGATGATTAAAGGAGTTTGAATAACATTGACGACATTTCAGGAGTTAGGATTAAGCAATGAATTAATGAAGGCAATCAGCCGCATGGGGTTTGAAGAAACAACCCCGATTCAAGCAAAGACGATTCCGCTAAGCTTGCAAAATAAAGATGTGATTGGACAAGCGCAAACCGGTACCGGGAAAACGGCGGCGTTTGGCATTCCGCTTATTGAAAAAGTAAATGTGCAAAGCGAAGCGGTGCAAGGGCTAGTGGTGGCGCCGACGCGCGAGCTGGCGATTCAAGTATCGGAAGAGCTATATAAAATTGGTGCCGTCAAGCGCGTGCGCGTATTACCGATTTATGGCGGTCAGGATATTGAGCGGCAAATTCGCGCGTTGAAAAAACATCCACACATTATTGTCGGGACACCGGGGCGCATTATCGACCATATCAACCGCAAGACGCTGCGGCTAGAGCAGGTGCATACAGTGGTGCTCGATGAAGCGGATGAAATGCTGAATATGGGATTTATTGACGATATTGAGGCGATTTTAAGCAATGTTCCGAAACAGCGGCAAACGTTATTGTTTTCAGCGACCATGCCGGAACCGATCCGCCGCATTGCCGAGCGGTTTATGAATGATCCGCAGCTCGTAAAAGTAAAAGCAAAAGAAATGACCGTTCCGAATATTCAACAATATTACCTCGAAGTGCAAGAAAAAAAGAAATTCGATATTTTGACGCGTTTATTGGATATTCAGGCCCCCGAGCTGGCGATTGTGTTCGGGCGGACAAAGCGGCGTGTCGATGAATTGGCAGAAGCGCTAAATTTGCGCGGCTATGCGGCGGAAGGGATTCACGGCGATTTAAGCCAGGCGAAACGTCTCTCTGTGTTGCGCAAATTTAAAGAAGGTGCGATCGAGATTTTGGTCGCCACGGATGTAGCGGCGCGCGGGCTGGATATTTCCGGCGTGACGCATGTGTACAATTTTGATATCCCTCAAGATCCGGAAAGCTACGTTCACCGCATTGGCCGCACCGGCCGCGCAGGGAAAACAGGCGTCGCGATGACGTTTGTGACACCAAGGGAAATCGGACAGCTTCATAACATTGAACGGACGACAAAGCGGAAAATGGAGCGTATGAAACCGCCAACATTGGACGAAGCGCTGGAAGGGCAGCAGCGTATCGCGGTGGAAAAATTGGTGAATGTGGTAGAAAGCGAAAACTTGTCTTTCTATAAACGAGCTGCTGAAGAGCTATTAGAGGAACATGATTCGGTTTCGCTGGTAGCCGCATGTATTAAAATGTTGACAAAAGAACCGGATACGACGCCGGTGCGGTTAACGGAAGAGCCGCCGCTTCCGGTTAAACGGGAGAAAAAGCGGGGAAACCGCGCGGAAGGCCCATTCCGTGAGCGTGCCAAAAAACGGCGCGTTGCCCGTTAAAAACGGTGCAACAGGCGCCGTTTTTTGCTATGGTAAAATGTATATGCGCGAACAACAGCCGGGCAGCAAACAGAATGAATATATCCATTGGGGAAAAGAAATTTTTATGGCGATCGTCCTGCTTGGCTATGTCGCCATGAGCGTTCATTTGCAGCAGTGTTCCCTGTCGCAAACGATGACGTTTGCGCCCTTTTTTAGAAATCGAATGGGTTGACGGCGTCATTTTCATCCGCTAATTCATCAGATCCCGCTTTCATTGTCGAAAAAGCGGCGATGATGGTTAGCGATGAAGAAGAAAAGGCCGATGCGGACGCAGGCGAGACGAGATAAAAGGAGCAATAATCCCTCCTGTTAAAAAACCAAATAGGTGGGCGACCATATTCAGATCAGGAGTGGTAAATGCGATAAATAAACTAATACAGATAACGGCGAGAAGAAGGCGGGCATGCTGATGGTCGATTATATCGCGGCGGAATACGATTAAATAGCCATACATGCCGAACAGGCCAAAAATAGCGCCAGACGCTCCAACGTGACTGTACATAGCCGGCAGAAGGAAAAAGGAGGCGATGTTGGCGCCGACTCCGCTCCCTATATAAAGAAGCAAAAACTTGCTTTTCCCTAACATTTGCTCTAATGCAGGGCCGAATAAAAGAAGAGAAATGGAATTGATCATCATATGTTCAAACCGCACATGAAAAACAAGAGGGCTTACAAGCCGCCAATACTCCCCTTCGCGTATGGCGGCATTAAATCCAATCATTCGTTCCCATAATGGTTCCGCACTCGAAAGACGCAAAAAAAACATAAACCATATGACTACATGAAGGATCATAAGGATAGAAACAACGGGATAAAGGCGAAAAAAAACACGGGCGTTTTCCCTGCGCACAAACATGTCATTCTCTCCTTCATCTTTGTTTATCAAAAAATGGCTAGGAAAGCTTCCGCTTTGGCGGGCAAAACGAATAAGTGAAAGATGAATCGGCTTATTAAAATGGTATGTAAGAAGTAGAAAGGATAGAAGGACAATGATTATCGGAGTTGGCATTGATATTGTGGAATTAGAGCGGGTTAGACAGTTGATGAAAAAAAATGAAAAATTGATTGACCGCATTTTAACGAGGGACGAAAAAAATGTGTTTGCACAATTATCGCCAAAACGCAAAGTGGAATTTTTAGCGGGGCGGTTTGCGGCGAAAGAAGCGTACGCAAAAGCCGTCGGCACAGGAATTGGAAAACATCTGTCATTCCACGATATTCAAATTATGAACGACCTGCATGGAAAGCCAATCGTCGTTTCAGATGCGAATGACTGCCGCATCCATCTTTCCATTTCTCATAGCCGTGATTATGCAATCGCTCAAGTAATTATTGAGCGCTTGTCATAGCTAGTCTGCATATTCCCCGAAGTTGTCTCATATATTGTAATGCGAAAAGGGAAATCGATATGAGGCAAAGGGGTTGAAATGAATGAGGAGAAAGGTGCTCAGTGTATTGGTTGGCATCATATTGCTTATTGCTTTAGCTGGCTGTGGGTCAAAATCACAGGAAGATGTCATCAAAGCGCTCGATGAAAAAATGGATGAGATCACAAGCTACCAGGCAGAAGCAAAAATGACGTTTCAAACAGGTTCAAAACCGCAAGTATATAACGTCGAAATCTGGTATAAACATCCTGCCTATTACCGTGTCAGCTTAAAAAATGCGGACAAAGAGCAAAGTCAGATGATTTTGCGCAATGATGAAGGGGTCTTTGTGTTTACGCCGGCGCTTAATAAAAGCTTCCGGTTCCAAAGTGATTGGCCGAAAAACAGCAGTCAGGCCTATTTGTATGAGTCATTGGTCAAAGACATTTTGAGCGATTCGAAGGCGAAGTTTAAAGCGACAAAAAATCATTACGTATTTGAAACGAAAACAAACTATCCAAACAGCAATGTCGTGCCGACGCAAGAAATTACGTTAAACAAAAAGGATTTATCACCGGTATCGGTCAAAGTGATGGATACCGACCGAAAAGCTTTGTTAACCGTGCAATTCTCCAAGGTCGAATTTAATAAAAAGTTTGATGATGATGCATTTGACACATCGAAAAATATGACGGGAGCGCGTTTAGAAGTGCCGACGATGGCAGAAGCGAAAGACAAAGCGATGGAAGTCATGTATCCGGTGCAGCTGCCGGAAGGAGTAAAGCAAATCGATGAGAAGGAAGTTGCCAGTGAAAACGGAAAACGAGTGATTATGACGTTCGGCGGCGAAAAAACATTTACATTAGTTCAGGAAAAAGCAAAAGTTTTACCGGCAACAAGCACACCGATGCTGGTCAATGGCGAGCCGGTCGATTTAGGTTTTGCGATTGGTACGCTGACGGACAAAACATTGACATGGTCGTATAAAGGTGTCGACTTTACGATTGCTTCCGATGATTTAACACCGGAGGAAATGGTCATGGTAGCCCGCTCCGTGCAAGGAAAGGCGATTAAATAATTGATTTGCTAGGCAACAGGCTCGCGGCTTGCCGAGCCTGTTTTTTTTAGGAAAAGGCAGACTCTTAAGACAATGATATATTCCTTCCTTGTTTAGAAAGTGGTAAACTAAAAAAGGATAGCGCAAATTAGAGCGTTTACATTCAAAAAATAACTCTGAGATCTGCTAGACAAGGAAGGACAGCGAGAAATGATGAATTCATTTTACCGTGATACGTGGGCTGAAATTGATTTAGACGCGATTTATTACAATGTTTCTCAACTTAAGAAGCTTTTGCCGGATGAAACTTGCATTATGGCAGTGGTAAAGGCGAATGCATACGGCCACGGCGATGCGCAAGTGGCGAAGACAGCGCTGGAGGCCGGCGCTTCCTATTTGGCCGTAGCTTTTTTAGATGAAGCGCTTGCATTGCGAGAAAAAGGAATCACTGCTCCGATTCTCGTATTAGGCGCTTCTCGTCCTAGCGATGTCCATCTTGCCGCCAAGCACCAAATCTCACTTACGGTGTTTCAACCGGACTGGGTCGAGCAAGCGGCCGATTTATACAAGGGAACGGAACGAGTGCGGTTCCATTTAAAAATGGATACGGGAATGGGACGGTTAGGAGTCAGAGAGGAAGCGGAGACAAAACGCATTGTTGAATTAATCGACGGCCATCCGTATTTTTCGCTGGAAGGCGTTTATACTCATTTCGCCACAGCCGATGAAATCAATACCGATTATTTTTCCTTTCAGTATCGTCGTTTTCTGCAAATGTTAGAGTGGCTTCCGTATAAACCACCGATGATCCATTGCGGGAACAGCGCGACGGCTTTGCGGTTTCCGGATAAAGTATTTAATATGGTGCGCTTTGGCATTTCAATGTATGGATTGTCGCCTTCGCCAGCTATAAAGCCATACTTGCCATACGAGCTAAAAGAAGCTTTCTCCTTGCATAGCCGCCTTGTTCACGTTAAAAAGCTACAACCAGGAGAAAAAGTGAGCTACGGTGCAACCTATACGGCGGAGACGGAACAATGGATAGGCACTGTGCCAATCGGCTATGCAGACGGCTGGTTGCGCAAACTGCAAAATTTCCATGTGCTGGTGAACGGAAAAAAAGCGCCGATTGTCGGGAGAATCTGCATGGATCAACTCATGATCCGTCTGCCTGAACCAATGCCGGTCGGAACGAAAGTGACTTTAATTGGGCGGCAGGGCGACGAATATATTTCCGTTGATGACGTGGCCCAATATCTTGGAACGATTAACTATGAGGTTCCTTGTACAGTAAGTTATCGCGTTCCCCGTATTTTTTTCAGAAATAAGAGTATAATGGAAGTGAGAAATGTTGTTTTGAATGGCAATGATTATGTATAAACTTTTCAGAAGATAATACGCAGAAAACGCAGAAATGACTTTGCAGCGCCTTTATTTAGTGGTATGATGAAATGGAAGCAATGAATGGCTGCAGTTCGTGGAGGTGTATATTTGTGTCGGAGTCTAGCGCAACAACGGAAATCGTCGTTCGTTTGCCTCAATCATTAGTAACAGAATTAGATGTGCTGGTGAAACAAGAAAACGGCAATCGGAATGAACTGATTTACCAAGCGACGAAAATGTATATTCGTGAGCGGAAGAAACGGCAAATCCGCGAAGCGATGAGACGAGGCTACATGGAAATGGCAAAAATCAATTTATCGATCGCTTCAGAAGCGTTTCTTGCAGAATATGAAGCCGACCACACCGTTGAACGTTTAGTTAGCGGGGGGTAATGCTTTGATTGTTAAACGTGGCGACGTTTATTTTGCGGACCTTTCCCCGGTAGTTGGCTCAGAGCAGGGCGGTGTCCGCCCCGTATTGGTCATCCAAAATGACATTGGCAATCGCTTTAGCCCAACGGTGATCGTAGCGGCGATTACAGCGCAAATTCAAAAAGCGAAGCTGCCAACGCACGTTGAAATTGATGCAAAACGCTACGGGTTTGAGCGGGATTCCGTCATTTTGCTAGAACAAATTCGGACAATTGATAAACAGCGGCTCACGGATAAAATCACCCATTTAGATGATGAAATGATGGATAAAGTGGATGAAGCGCTGCAGATCAGTTTAGGACTTATCGATTTTTAACATAAACCGGCAAGAGTTTTCCCACTTCGAAAACATACGAAGCCTAGTTTGAAGTGGGCATCTTGAATCCGGTGCACAGGGTGGGAAACATCGCCCCAAGTGTTTGCTCATGAAAGTCTTGTGGAACAAGAGTCAGTGTCCATGCGAAGCACGGAAGAAGCTCTTTGGTACACAAGAACCTGCCGACTTTAGTCGTGCGAAGATTCCGTTTGCAGTGCTTTGTCCTATCATTCTCCTGTTTCGATTTCGAAAAAGGGCTTATTCTGTGTTTGCAGCGTACTGAGCCATCTATCGCCTCTGCAATGTATAAACAAAGTGGTAGATAGTTTGTTTTGCTGTGCATAAAAAAGGACAGGTCGCGGGGAGAAACGATCTGTCCAACTATTTATAGTATGGTTGATCGGAAATAGCTGCATCTTTGTAGCTATTTTTATTTTCGCCATTGGAGGGATAATCGATTTGTTCAATAGAGAAGCGTTGATCGGCTTGATCGCCAATGAGTTGCAGTTGTCTGCCAATCAAGTGAGCAATGTCATTACCCTTTCCGAGGAGGGGAACACAGTACCGTTTATCGCCCGCTATCGCAAAGAGATGACAGGCGCGCTAGATGAAGTGCAGATTCGTGATATTTTAGAGAAATGGAGCTACTTGCAAAGCCTAGAACAACGTAAAGAAGAAGTTCTTCGTCTTATCGATGAGCAAGGGAAATTGACGGATGAGTTGAAAAACGCGATTATGAGCGCCACGAAACTGCAGCAAGTCGAAGATTTGTATCGCCCTTATCGGCAAAAAAGACGCACGAAAGCTACGGTCGCCAAAGAAAAAGGGCTCGAACCGCTTGCTGAATGGCTATGGACATGTCCAGCGGAACCGAGACCGGAAGAAAAAGCACAGGAATTTATCAACCCGGAAAAAGAAGTGTTTACGGTGGAAGAAGCGCTCCAAGGAGCAAAAGATATCATTGCTGAAAAAGTGTCTGATGATGCGCAATTCCGCCAATGGATTCGCCAGCAAACGTGGAAAAAGGGAGTCATTGTATCAACGGCCAAAGCGCCGGAAAAGGATGAGAAGAAAGTATATGAAATGTATTACGAATACGAAGAGCCTGTACATAAGATTGTGCCGCACCGTGTGTTAGCGTTAAACCGCGGCGAAAAGGAAGAGGTGCTGCGTGTCACCATAAAGGCACCAGTAGAAGAGATTATGGTGTATTTACAAAAAAACGTGATCACAAATCCGCAATCTCCTGCCGCTCCGCTTTTATCTGAAGCAATAGAAGATGGCTATAAACGGCTTATCGAGCCGGCCATTGAACGCGACATCCGCAATGGGCTAACGGAAAAAGCGGAAGAGCGGGCGATTCACATTTTTTCTGAAAACTTGCGGAAGCTTTTGCTGCAGCCGCCATTGAAAGGAAAAATCGTGCTTGGCATTGACCCGGCCTACCGAACGGGATGTAAGCTTGCTGTTGTTGATGAAACAGGCAAACTATTGAAAATTGATGTCATCTATCCACATCCACCGCAGCAACGGGTAGACGAAGCAAGGGAAAAGTTAATTCGTCTAATCGCAGAATATCATGTAGAAATGATTGCGATTGGGAATGGAACAGCATCACGGGAAACGGAACAGTTCGTCGCCGATACGCTGAAGCAGGTGGATAGGGAAATCTTTTACTTAATTGTCAATGAAGCGGGTGCCAGCGTATATTCTGCCTCTGATCTCGCACGCCAGGAATTCCCAGATTTGCAAGTTGAAGAGCGGAGCGCCGTTTCGATCGCCCGGCGCGTACAAGACCCATTGGCAGAATTGGTAAAAATCGATCCAAAGTCCGTCGGTGTCGGCCAATATCAGCATGATGTTTCGCAAAAGAAATTAGCCGAATCGCTGCGCTTTGTCGTAGAAACGGTCGTGAACCAAGTCGGTGTCAATGTCAATACCGCATCTGTTTCCTTATTGCAATATGTATCGGGGCTTACAAAGACGGTGTCGGAAAATATTGTAAAGCGACGGGAAGAACAAGGAAAATTTAGAAGCCGCGAAGAATTAAAATCGATACCGCGGCTCGGTGCGAAAACATATGAGCAATGTATTGGCTTTTTGCGTATTATTGACGGAGATGAACCGCTCGACCGGACGCCGATCCATCCAGAGCGATACGAAGAAGTGAAAAAGCTATTGCAAAATTTAGGCTTTTCCACAGCGCATATCGGAAGCAAAGAACTTCGCGAGGCGCTGCAATCGCTGAATATTTCCGATACGGCCGCGAAGCTTGGTATCGGCGAATTAACGTTACAAGATATTATCGACGCCTTAATCCGCCCGGAACGCGATCCCCGTGATGAACTGCCAAAGCCGTTATTGCGCAAGGACGTTTTAAAAATGGAAGATTTAAAAGCGGGGATGGAACTAGAAGGCACCGTACGGAATGTCGTTGACTTCGGCGCGTTTGTCGATATCGGCGTCAAGCAGGACGGGCTTGTGCATATTTCTAAATTAAGCAAGCAATACGTACGACATCCGCTTGATGTTGTATCGGTCGGCGATGTCGTAAAAGTTTGGGTGGATCATGTAGATGTGAATAAAGAAAGAATCTCTTTATCAATGATTGCGCCAGCGGAGCTAGAGAAAACACTGCCTTCATGAGCAGTGTTTTCTCTGATAAAAAAACCAGCATTGGTTTAACAGTTTGATTTGATAACGATTTTTTTCATAGTAGGCTCGTCTCATTTGATTTTTTAGCCAAGTTGGCATCGTGTCCAACCTCCTATAATGAAAAGGTTAGTATATAATGTATGTACTGCCAGTCTGTCCTGTGCCAGAAAAGTGAGGAGTAAAGAGCAATGGAACAAAGTGATTTACAAAAACTTGTCGAAAGGGTATCTTTGCAATTTTTTCAAAAACCGTTCAAACATATGGCGACGTTCAACCCACGGCTGCGAACAACAGGAGGACGTTACATCGTACAAACCCATAACATTGAGATAAATAAAAAGTATTACGAATCATTTGGCGAAGAAGAACTGATCGCCATTATTAAACATGAATTGTGCCATTACCATCTTCATTTAGAGGGGAAAGGTTACCGTCATCGCGATAAAGATTTCCGCGATTTATTGCGGCAAGTTCAGGCCCCGCGTTATTGCCGCCCGCTTCCGCAACAAACACGAAAAAAAGCAAAAAAGATACACGTGTACGTTTGTTCCTGGTGCGGTTTGACTTATGAAAGAAAAAAACGGGTCAATACGAATCGGTATGTTTGCGGGAAATGTGGGGGAAGGCTAACATCAGATGATAGCGGTGAAGCAAAGTAAAATTTTTCAAATTGGTTGATAACGAGAAGCAAAAAAATGATAAAAAGTTATTGACATGGATTATTTATTATGCTAAATTATAAAAGCCGTCGCCAAACGACGGGTTGCAAAAAACATATTGACAACGCTAAGTTACCTAAATATAATAAAGAATGTCGGTTGCACACAACAGATCATTTAAAAATTAATTATTCCGCAATAGCTCAGCGACGAGGAATACATCAATGAATCCACTCCGAGTTGCCTCGACGCATCTAGCTTCTTGGAGACGGCTAGCAGAGGAAGAGGCAGCAAGCATACCGAAAAGCTGTCTGTTGTTAGGATTCATTATTCCGCAATAGCTCAGCGGTAGAGCAACCGGCTGTTAACCGGTAGGTCGTAGGTTCGAATCCTACTTGCGGAGCCTTTGGAGAAGTACCCAAGTGGCTGAAGGGGACGGTTTGCTAAACCGTTAGGTCGTGTCTTTACGGCGCGCGGGTTCAAATCCCGCCTTCTCCGCCACTTTGATATATATCGTGGCCCGTTGGTCAAGTGGTTAAGACACCGCCCTTTCACGGCGGTAACACGGGTTCGAATCCCGTACGGGTCACTTTTATAAGATGTGTTGGGGTTGTGAAACCCCAACCTTCATGATGGTCCCGTAGTGTAGTGGTTAACACGCCTGCCTGTCACGCAGGAGATCGCGGGTTCGAGTCCCGTCGGGACCGCCATTACATGAATCATTGGGCCATAGCCAAGCGGTAAGGCAACGGACTTTGACTCCGTGATGCGCTGGTTCGAATCCAGCTGGCCCAGCCATGAGCCATTAGCTCAGTAGGTAGAGCATCTGACTTTTAATCAGAGGGTCGGAGGTTCGAGTCCTCCATGGCTCACCACCTTGCGGGTGTGGCGGAATTGGCAGACGCACCAGACTTAGGATCTGGCGCCTCACGGCGTGGGGGTTCAAGTCCCTCCACCCGCACCAGTTGAATATGCGGTCGTGGCGGAATGGCAGACGCGCTAGGTTGAGGGCCTAGTGGGGGCAACCCCGTGGAGGTTCAAGTCCTCTCGACCGCATAACAAAAAACATTTGCATTTAACAATTTATTGTGTTATAGTAAAATTTGTTGTCTTAATATCGCGCGCTCGTAGCTCAATTGGATAGAGCATCTGACTACGGATCAGAAGGTTAGGGGTTCGAATCCTCTCGAGCGCGCCATAGCGGGAAGTAGCTCAGCTTGGTAGAGCACATGGTTTGGGACCATGGGGTCGCAGGTTCGAATCCTGTCTTCCCGACTTGTTTAATAAAAATATGCGGGTGTAGTTTAGTGGTAAAACCTCAGCCTTCCAAGCTGATGTCGTGGGTTCGATTCCCATCACCCGCTCCATTATAATAAACTAAATTAATACTTGACTTCATTAATCTGAAAATGTTCCTTGAAAACTGAACAAAACGAAGCGTCCACATAGAAAAGCGAAGGCGAGCGTTTAACGCCGGAAGGAAAATGTTCTTCCGACGAGACATGCTTGCATGTCGACGGAGGAAGGTTATTTTCCGCAAGGCGTTGCGAGCCGGAGCTGGACAATGCGAAAAGCTGAAGCGCCGCAACGCCTTACGGTGTCGGTGCTGAAGCTGAAAACAAGCCAATCAACTTTCTATGGAGAGTTTGATCCTGGCTCAGGACGAACGCTGGCGGCGTGCCTAATACATGCAAGTCGAGCGGACCGAGCAGGAGCTTGCTCTTGTTCGGTTAGCGGCGGACGGGTGAGTAACACGTGGGTAACCTACCCGTAAGACCGGGATAACTCCGGGAAACCGGAGCTAATACCGGATAACACCAAAGACCGCATGGTCTTTGGTTGAAAGGCGGCTTCGGCTGTCACTTACGGATGGGCCCGCGGCGCATTAGCTAGTTGGTGAGGTAACGGCTCACCAAGGCGACGATGCGTAGCCGGCCTGAGAGGGTGACCGGCCACACTGGGACTGAGACACGGCCCAGACTCCTACGGGAGGCAGCAGTAGGGAATCTTCCGCAATGGACGAAAGTCTGACGGAGCGACGCCGCGTGAGCGAAGAAGGTCTTCGGATCGTAAAGCTCTGTTGTTAGGGAAGAAGAAGTACCGTTCGAATAGGGCGGTACGGTGACGGTACCTAACGAGAAAGCCCCGGCTAACTACGTGCCAGCAGCCGCGGTAATACGTAGGGGGCGAGCGTTGTCCGGAATTATTGGGCGTAAAGCGCGCGCAGGCGGTCCCTTAAGTCTGATGTGAAAGCCCACGGCTCAACCGTGGAGGGCCATTGGAAACTGGGGGACTTGAGTGCAGAAGAGGAGAGCGGAATTCCACGTGTAGCGGTGAAATGCGTAGAGATGTGGAGGAACACCAGTGGCGAAGGCGGCTCTCTGGTCTGTAACTGACGCTGAGGCGCGAAAGCGTGGGGAGCAAACAGGATTAGATACCCTGGTAGTCCACGCCGTAAACGATGAGTGCTAAGTGTTAGAGGGGTCAAACCCTTTAGTGCTGTAGCTAACGCGTTAAGCACTCCGCCTGGGGAGTACGGCCGCAAGGCTGAAACTCAAAGGAATTGACGGGGGCCCGCACAAGCGGTGGAGCATGTGGTTTAATTCGAAGCAACGCGAAGAACCTTACCAGGTCTTGACATCCCCTGACAACCCTGGAGACAGGGCGTTCCCCCTTCGGGGGACAGGGTGACAGGTGGTGCATGGTTGTCGTCAGCTCGTGTCGTGAGATGTTGGGTTAAGTCCCGCAACGAGCGCAACCCTCGCCCCTAGTTGCCAGCATTCAGTTGGGCACTCTAGGGGGACTGCCGGTGACAAACCGGAGGAAGGTGGGGATGACGTCAAATCATCATGCCCCTTATGACCTGGGCTACACACGTGCTACAATGGGCGGTACAAAGGGCTGCGAACCCGCGAGGGGGAGCCAATCCCAAAAAGCCGCTCTCAGTTCGGATTGCAGGCTGCAACTCGCCTGCATGAAGCCGGAATCGCTAGTAATCGCGGATCAGCATGCCGCGGTGAATACGTTCCCGGGCCTTGTACACACCGCCCGTCACACCACGAGAGCTTGCAACACCCGAAGTCGGTGAGGTAACCCGCAAGGGAGCCAGCCGCCGAAGGTGGGGCAAGTGATTGGGGTGAAGTCGTAACAAGGTAGCCGTACCGGAAGGTGCGGCTGGATCACCTCCTTTCTAAGGATGACACGAAAAGCGGAAGCGCCGCGATTAGCTCTCGAAGCCAAATGTTCTTCACCCGCAGAAGTGCTTGCACTTCGAGGGGGAAGGTTATTTGGCAGAAGAGAGCTAGGCGCTGGAGCTAGACATCATTAAATGAAAGGTGGACGCTTCGGGTTTGTTCAGTTTTGAGGGAACATACATTTTAGTGTTCCTTCTCTATTCGTTGGTTTTGTGTCTGCGTCTACAAGCAGGTTCGAGGAAGCTCAATTTCTCGACACAAGGCTGCAAGGAAGCAGGCTCAGTAGTCGCCTTGCGCCTGCGTCTATGAGCAGATGCAGGAAACAAGTTGGTTCCTTGAAAACTAGATAACCGAAAGGAAGAAGCCGAGAAGCGCAATGTTGGTTAAGTTAGAAAGGGCGCACGGTGGATGCCTTGGCACTAGGAGCCGATGAAGGACGGGGCAAACGCCGAAACGCTTCGGGGAGCTGTAAGCAAGCGTTGATCCGGAGATGTCCGAATGGGGGAACCCACTGCCCGTAATGGGGCAGTATCCATACCTGAATCCATAGGGTATGGAGGGCACACCCGGGGAACTGAAACATCTTAGTACCCGGAGGAGAAGAAAGCAAACGCGATTCCCTGAGTAGCGGCGAGCGAAACGGGAACAGCCCAAACCAAGAGGCTTGCCTCTTGGGGTTGTAGGACCACTCACATGGGAGTGACAAAGGAACGGGGTAGACGAAGCGGTCTGGAAAGGCCCGCCAGAGAAGGTGACAGCCCTGTAGTCGAAACTTCGTTCCCTCCCGAGTGGCTCCTGAGTACGGCGGGACACGGGGAATCCCGTCGGAAGCAGGGAGGACCATCTCCCAAGGCTAAATACTCCCTAGTGACCGATAGTGAACCAGTACCGTGAGGGAAAGGTGAAAAGCACCCCGGAAGGGGAGTGAAAGAGAACCTGAAACCGTGTGCCTACAAGTAGTCAGAGCCCGTTGATGGGTGATGGCGTGCCTTTTGTAGAATGAACCGGCGAGTTACGATGGCGTGCGAGGTTAAGTCGAAAAGACGGAGCCGCAGCGAAAGCGAGTCTGAATAGGGCGTATAGTACGTCGTCGTAGACCCGAAACCAGGTGATCTACCCATGTCCAGGGTGAAGGTAGGGTAACACCTACTGGAGGCCCGAACCCACGCACGTTGAAAAGTGCGGGGATGAGGTGTGGGTAGGGGTGAAATGCCAATCGAACCTGGAGATAGCTGGTTCTCCCCGAAATAGCTTTAGGGCTAGCCTCAAGGGAAGAGTCTTGGAGGTAGAGCACTGATTGAGCTAGGGGCCCTCATCGGGTTACCGAACTCAGTCAAACTCCGAATGCCAACGACTTATCCTTGGGAGTCAGACTACGAGTGATAAGATCCGTGGTCGAGAGGGAAACAGCCCAGATCACCAGCTAAGGTCCCAAAGTGCACGTTAAGTGGAAAAGGATGTGGAGTTGCCCAGACAACCAGGATGTTGGCTTAGAAGCAGCCATCATTTAAAGAGTGCGTAATAGCTCACTGGTCGAGTGACTCTGCGCCGAAAATGTACCGGGGCTAAACGTGCCACCGAAGCTGTGGGATGACCGCTGGTCATCGGTAGGGGAGCGTTCTAAGTGCGTCGAAGCGAGACCGGAAGGACTCGTGGAGCGCTTAGAAGTGAGAATGCCGGTGTGAGTAGCGAAAACAGAGGTGAGAATCCTCTGCACCGAAAGCCTAAGGGTTCCTGAGGAAGGTTCGTCCGCTCAGGGTTAGTCGGGACCTAAGCCGAGGCCGAAAGGCGTAGGTGATGGGCAACAGGTAGAGATTCCTGTACCACCTCCTCACCGTTCGAGCGATGGGGGGACGCAGGAAGGTAGGGCGAGCAGGCTGCTGGAATAGCCTGTCCAAGCGGTTAGGCTGCCGGATAGGCAAATCCGTCTGGCATAAAGGCTGAGCCGTGATGGCGAAGGGACCATCGGTCCCGAAGTCCCCGATCCTACACTGCCAAGAAAAGCCTCTAGCGAGGTGAGAGGTGCCCGTACCGCAAACCGACACAGGTAGGCGAGGAGAGAATCCTAAGGTGCGCGGGAGAACTCTCGTTAAGGAACTCGGCAAAATGACCCCGTAACTTCGGGAGAAGGGGTGCTCTCTTGGGTGATGAGCCCGAGGGAGCCGCAGTGAAAAGGCCCAAGCGACTGTTTATCAAAAACACAGGTCTCTGCGAAGCCGAAAGGCGAAGTATAGGGGCTGACACCTGCCCGGTGCTGGAAGGTTAAGGGGAGCGCTTAGCGAAAGCGAAGGTGCGAACCGAAGCCCCAGTAAACGGCGGCCGTAACTATAACGGTCCTAAGGTAGCGAAATTCCTTGTCGGGTAAGTTCCGACCCGCACGAAAGGTGTAACGACTTGGGCACTGTCTCAACGAGAGACCCGGTGAAATCATACTACCTGTGAAGATGCAGGTTACCCGCGACAGGACGGAAAGACCCCGTGGAGCTTTACTGCAGCCTGATATGGAATTTTGGTATCGCTTGTACAGGATAGGTGGGAGCCTGGGAAGCCGGAGCGCCAGCTTCGGTGGAGGCGCCGGTGGGATACCACCCTGGCGGTATTGAAATTCTAACCCGCACCCCTTATCGGGGTGGGAGACAGTGTCAGGTGGGCAGTTTGACTGGGGCGGTCGCCTCCCAAAAGGTAACGGAGGCGCCCAAAGGTTCCCTCAGAATGGTTGGAAATCATTCGGAGAGTGCAAAGGCACAAGGGAGCTTGACTGCGAGACGGACAGGTCGAGCAGGGACGAAAGTCGGGCTTAGTGATCCGGTGGTTCCGTATGGAAGGGCCATCGCTCAACGGATAAAAGCTACCCCGGGGATAACAGGCTGATCTCCCCCAAGAGTCCACATCGACGGGGAGGTTTGGCACCTCGATGTCGGCTCATCGCATCCTGGGGCTGTAGTCGGTCCCAAGGGTTGGGCTGTTCGCCCATTAAAGCGGTACGCGAGCTGGGTTCAGAACGTCGTGAGACAGTTCGGTCCCTATCCGTCGCGGGCGCAGGAAATTTGAGAGGAGCTGTCCTTAGTACGAGAGGACCGGGATGGACGCACCGCTGGTGTACCAGTTGTCCCGCCAGGGGCACCGCTGGGTAGCTATGTGCGGAAGGGATAAGCGCTGAAAGCATCTAAGCGTGAAGCCCCCCTCAAGATGAGATTTCCCATCGCGTCAAGCGAGTAAGATCCCTCGAAGATGACGAGGTCGATAGGTCCGAGGTGGAAGCGTGGCGACACGTGGAGCTGACGGATACTAATCGATCGAGGACTTAACCAATCAGAAAAGCGGAGGACGCCCGCCTATCGGCGATACGCGCTGGAGGGCCCGTGAGGAGGCTGTTGCCGCCGCAACGGGACCGAAGCGTCGCGAGCCGATGGCGTCCGAAGCTAGACAGCGCGAAAAGCGGAGGCGCTTGGCTTCTTCCAAGCAGACGGTTATCTAGTTTTGAAGGAATGAAAACCTCTTGACAATGAGTATAGTTCCATTATAATAAAACTTGTCCATTACTTGCCTAGTGACTATAGCGGAGAGGAAACACCCGTTCCCATCCCGAACACGGAAGTTAAGCTCTCCAGCGCCGATGGTAGTTGGGGCCAGCGCCCCTGCAAGAGTAGGTCGTCGCTAGGCAGTTTCTATTATACCAGGGAGTGAAACACGCCTAAATTCCCTTTACTTTTTTTCAATGAGTTGCCTCGACGCATTTGACATCTTTGAATTAGCTAGTTGAGGAAGAGGCAACGAATTTCATGAAATCTTTCTAAATTAAATGATTCTTTTTATCGTCGCGGGGTGGAGCAGTCCGGTAGCTCGTCGGGCTCATAACCCGAAGGTCGCAGGTTCAAATCCTGCCCCCGCAATCCGTTTGCCTTAGGAAATATAAGATTTCCTAAGGTTTTTTTATTTTTATGTGCATACAATGTCTGCTTCCCCTTTTCCCTAACCGCAAACTGGTGTGGAAACATCCTTCTTTTGATAATAAGGCAGCCGCTATCTTTCCTTTATATCATGAACAGTGGTAACACATGGCGGAAATATGGTAAAATTTCAACAGCGAAGATTATCATGATAAAATGTGTTAAGGTGACAATCAATGAAACGTTATGAGCTGATAATGCATTCCCCGGAAGAAACGATGAGCCTTGCTCGCAAATTGGGAGAAAAATTAGAAGCAGGATCTGTTGTTACGCTAGAAGGAGATTTAGGGGCAGGAAAGACGACTTTTACAAAAGGATTGGCAAAAGGACTGGGAATTGAAAAAACGATTAATAGTCCTACCTTTACGATCGTAAAAGAATATCAAGGGCGCCTTCCTCTTTATCATATGGATGTGTACCGTCTAGAGGATGAGATGGAGGACCTTGGCTTTGATGAATACTTTGAAGGAGATGGAGTCACTGTTATTGAATGGGCACACCTTATCAAGACGCAATTACCAAAAGAAAGATTAAACATTTATTTGTTTCATCATGGAGATCATCAGCGTAAATTAGTAATGGAACCAATGGGAGAATGGTATGAACAGTTATGTAAGGAGATTTTGGAAGCATGAAAATATTGGCGATTGATACATCCAATGTCGTAATGGGAATTGCGTTAGTGGAGGATGACGTCGTAAAAGGAGAAATAACAACCAACATCAAGAAAGACCATTCTACGCGTGTTATGCCTGCGGTCCAATCATTGATGAAACATTGTGGCGTTACTCCACAGGAGCTTGATTTAATCGCTGTCGCAAGAGGACCAGGTTCATATACAGGGGTACGCATCGGTGTGACGATTGCGAAAACGCTAGCATGGTCCTTAAACATTCCAATCGTCGGGGTATCTAGTTTAGAGGTGCTGGCGGCTAATGGCCGGTATTTTTCGGGTGCCATTTCTCCGTTCTTTGATGCTCGAAGAGGGCAAATTTACACCGGATTATACCGTTACAATGGGACAGAACTCGAATGTATAAAACATGATCGAATTGTGCTGGCGGAAGAATGGGCTAGCGAGCTAAAAGCAAGAAAAGAAGCGGTGCTGTTTATCGGGACAGATGTTGCTCTATATAAAAATATTTTTCAGCGGCACTTGGGCGAATACTCCCATTTTGCTCCCGCTGCATTACAATTGCCGCGGCCAAGCGAACTAGCGTTCCTTGGAAAGAAAAAAGAGCGGGAAGATGCACATGCATTCGTACCGAATTACATTCGTTTGGCCGAAGCAGAAGCCAAATGGCTTGCCAAACAAGAAGGGGAAAATAAACATGGGGATGGATATTCAATTTCGATCCATGACGTTAAATGATATTGATGCTGTGTTGCAAGTAGAGCGTGCCTCGTTTACTACTCCTTGGAGCAGGGAAGCGTTTTATAATGAACTTGTTCACAATCGCTATGCCAAATATATTGTCATGGTGCATCGCGGCCGCGTTATCGGTTATGGCGGGATGTGGGTAGTGATCGATGAGGCGCATATTACGAATGTAGCGGTATTGCCGGAATTTCGCGGCAAAAAATTAGGAGAAGCGCTCATGCGCAAATTGATGGAAACGGCCAAACAGCTAGGGGCTGTAACGATGACGTTGGAAGTTCGTGTTTCTAATCATGTCGCCCAATCGTTATATCGAAAATTAGGATTTCGCAATGGTGGCATTCGTAGACAGTATTATCCAGATAATTTAGAAGATGCGCTAGTAATGTGGGTGAATTTATCATGAATCATGACATATATGTGCTTGGAATTGAAACGAGCTGCGATGAAACAGCAGCGGCAGTAGTGAAAAACGGCAAAGAAATTTTATCCAATATCGTCGCCTCGCAAATGGAAAGTCATAAACGATTCGGCGGCGTCGTGCCGGAAATCGCATCGCGCCATCATGTCGAGCAGATTACGTTTGTGATTGAAGAAGCGATGAATAAGGCGGGCGTTTCTTTTTCACAGTTAAGCGCGATTGCGGTAACACAAGGCCCAGGATTAGTCGGTGCGCTGTTAATCGGGGTCAACGCGGCAAAAGCGTTATCGTTTGCCTATAATATTCCTCTAGTCGGCGTTCATCATATCGCAGGACATATTTACGCCAACCGTCTTGTTGCTGAGATGAAATTTCCGTTGTTGTCTCTTGTTGTTTCTGGTGGACATACGGAACTCGTCTATATGGAGAAACATGGAAAGTTTCAAGTGATTGGCGAAACGCGGGATGACGCGGCAGGAGAAGCATATGATAAAGTGGCGAGAGCGTTAAACCTTCCTTATCCAGGCGGGCCGCATATTGACCGTCTTGCCCAGGAAGGAAAGGCAACAATCGATTTGCCACGGGCCTGGCTCGAAGAAGGATCGTATGATTTCAGCTTCAGCGGTTTGAAATCGGCCGTATTAAATACGCTGCATAACGCCAAACAGCGCGGTGAAGAAATAGATCCAAAAGATATGGCAGCCAGCTTTCAGGCCAGCGTCATCGATGTGCTGGTGACCAAAACGATCCAGGCGGCAAAAGAATATCATGTTCGTCAAGTGTTGCTTGCAGGCGGGGTCGCCGCTAATCGAGGATTAAGGACAGAATTACAAAAGCAAATGGCGAAATTAGACAACGTTGAGCTGGTGATACCGCCGTTATCATTATGCACTGATAATGCGGCAATGATCGCGGCGGCCGGAACCGTATTGTATATGCAAGGAAAACGGGCGGATATGGCATTAAATGCAAACCCAGGCCTGGAGTTAGAATAAGGGGAATGATACGGGCTTTTTTTCAGGATTTATTCTTGGAAGAAGTCCGTTTTTTTATTAAAAAAATAAAGGTTGTGCATATATTTATCCACAAGTTGTGGATATTGTGGAAAAATAAAAAAATCTCTATGATATCAGGGAAGAAATAATCACAGTTTTTTTTGCATAACCCCTCTATTTTTTGTGGATAATGTGGAAAAACCGGTGAATAACTTGAATAACGGGAATAAAATTGGGGATAAGTTTGTGGGTATGTGATTAACTAAAAAAACATCCACCTGTTCATAACGGGTGGATGTTTGTGTATTTTGTTATTTTAGTGTATGAAGTTCTTCCCATTCCACTAATAATAGATCCAGTTTTTGTTTCATTTCCTCGTTCTCTTTTGTCAGCTGTTGCACTTTTTCATGATCTTGGTAAATGTCAGGATCGCATAATTGTTCTTCCACGTGCGCAATTTGTTGTTCTAATTCGCTAATTTCCGCTTCGATTTCTTCAATGCGGCGCTTGCGCTGCCGCTCTAGTTTTTTTGCTTCTTTTTCTTGTTCATAATTCAATTTTTTCGTTGATTCTCCATCAGGAAGGTTCGCATTGGTTTGCCGCTGCTCCGCAGCAGCGAGACGTTCGAGTTCCAGCATTTCTTCTTTTTTGGCGATATAGTAGTCATAGTCACCTAAATATTCGGTAATTCCATCACTAGAAAGTTCGTATATTTTCGTGGCGATGCGATTGATAAAGTAGCGGTCATGAGAGACGAATAAAATCGTTCCAGGGTATTCAATTAAGGCGTTCTCGAGCACCTCTTTGCTGTCTAAATCAAGATGGTTGGTCGGTTCGTCTAAAACAAGGAAGTTCGCTTTTTGCATCATCAATTTGGCAAGCGCCAGTCTTGCTTTTTCCCCGCCGCTTAGCTCCGATACATGCTTTAGCACATCATCCCCAGAGAATAAGAAGTTTCCGAGCACGGTGCGGATTTCTTTTTCCGTTTTGTCAGGGAATTCATCCCAAAGTTCATCGAGCACGCGCTTATTTGAGGACAAGTCGGCCTGGTTTTGGTCATAGTAGCCGATTTGTACGTTCGAGCCGTAGCGGAAATGCCCTGCTTGTAGCGGGAGTTTATTGACAATCGCTTTTAGCAACGTGGATTTGCCGATTCCGTTCGGTCCAATCAAAGCGACGCTTTCCCCGCGCGTGATGCGAAAGCGGACATTGCGAAAAATTGGCTGATCCGCATCGTATCCTACTGCGACATCTTCAGCGATTAACACGTCATTGCCGCTTTGCCGCTCGATTTCGAAGGAAAACGAGGCAGCTTTTTCGTCCCCGATCGGCTTCTCCATTCTTTCCATTTTTTCGAGCCGTTTTCTTCTGCTTTGCGCGCGCTTGGTTGTCGAAGCGCGGGCAATATTGCGCTGAATAAAATCTTGCAGCTTTGCAATTTCTTCTTGCTGTTTTTCATATAGTTTTCGTTCCCGTTCGTATTCCTCCGCCCGTTGCTCTAGGTAACGGCTGTAATTGCCGCTATACCGCTTTAATGTTGCACGTGACAGTTCGTATACTTGGGTGACTACTTTATCGAGAAAATAGCGGTCATGCGATACAATTAAAATAGCGCCAGGATACGTTTGTAAATATTGCTCCAACCATGTTAATGTTTCGAGGTCTAAATGGTTGGTCGGCTCGTCCAAAATAAGCAAATCGGGCTTCATTAACAGCAATTTTCCGAGCGCCAGCCGCGTTCGTTGTCCGCCGCTTAGCGATTGGACAGGAGTCGTCATATAATCGTACTTAGAAAACTGCAAACCGTGTAAAATGGAGCGAATATCAGCTTCGTATTGGTAACCACCTTGTTCTTTATAGCGCTCTTGCAACGCGTCATAGTCTTTTAATAGTTTTTCATAACGGGAAACGTCTGCAAGCAAATCGGGATCGCCCATTTGCATTTCCATCGCTCGCAATTGCTTCTCCATCGCCTTTAACGGGGCGAATACCGTCATCATTTCTTCCCAAATCGACAACGAAGAGTGAAGCCCGCTGTCCTGGGCAAGATAGCCGATTGTTACTTCTTTTGGTTTAATAATCTCCCCGCTATCGTAAGACATTTCACCGGCAATGATCTTTAATAGGGTCGATTTCCCGGCTCCGTTTCTCCCAACGAGAGCGATACGGTCTTTTGATTGTATTTCTAATTTTATATTCGATAAAATAAGGTCAGCGCCAAAATATTTTGTCAGTTGGTTAACTTGTAAAATGATCATTGTTTTTCACCTCGCGTTTGACAATAATAGTGTAGCGTAAGTGACTTTCTTATCGCAATAAAACGATAAAAGACAGATGACGAAAAATAGTGTATAGTTTATAAGTGGAGGAGATTATGTTGTCATCATTTACCCATTTCAACGAACAAGGCCGGGCAAAAATGGTCGATATTACGGACAAAGAGGATACGGTTCGCATAGCGGTCGCGCAAACAAGTGTGACAGTAAATAAGGAAATTTATGAAAAAATGACAAACCACGCGATCGAAAAAGGGGATGTGCTTGCCGTTGCGCAAGTGGCAGGTATTATGGCAGCGAAAAAAACAGCCGATCTCATTCCAATGTGCCATCCGCTTATGCTAAAAGGTGTCGACATTCAGTTTGCCTGGCATGTCGAAGAAGAAAAAGCGTTGTATCAATTGTTGATTACCGTAACGGTGAAAACGAAGGGAAGCACGGGGGTGGAGATGGAAGCGCTAACGGCTGCCTCTGTATGTGCGCTGACAGTATATGATATGTGTAAGGCGTTAGATAAAGGAATGGTTATTGGCCCAACCTATTTGGTAGAGAAAACAGGTGGAAAGTCAGGACATTATCAACGCGAAAAAAGAAGTGCTGGGGGATTCATCAATGAGCAATGAACAGCCAAAAATTCCGCAAGCAACGGCCAAACGTTTGCCGTTATATTATCGTTTTTTAAAAAATTTACACGCTTCTGGAAAACAACGCGTTTCTTCTGCCGAACTGAGCGAGGCGGTCAAAGTCGATCCTGCGACGATCCGCCGCGATTTTTCCTATTTTGGAGCGCTTGGCAAAAAGGGATACGGATATAATGTCAACTATTTGCTGTCATTTTTCCGGAAAACGCTCGATCAAGATGAGGTAACGGAAGTTGCACTATTTGGAGTCGGGAACTTAGGCACCGCATTTTTAAATTATAATTTTTCGAAAAACAATAATACGAAAATTGTGATGGCATTTGACGTAGATGAAAGGAAAGTCGGTACAGAAGTCGGCGGGGTGCCTGTCTATCATTTGGATGAATTGGAAGACCGTCTTCACGAGGGGATTCCAGTAGCGATTTTAACGGTGCCGGCCCATGTCGCTCAGTGGATTACCGACCGTCTTGTCCAAAGAGGAATTAAAGGAATTTTAAATTTTACACCAGCGCGCTTAAACGTACCCAAGCATATTCGCGTCCATCATATTGACTTAGCGGTCGAATTGCAGTCGCTCGTTTATTTTTTGAAAAACTACCCGCTTGAATAAAAGGAGAGAATGAAACGTGAAATATTTATTAATCGTGCTTGTCATTTTATTATTGTTTGGAACAAAAAAACTTCCGGAATTGGGCAAGTCGCTCGGTCAATCGCTCCGCGAATTTAAGGATGCGACGAAAGGATTAGCCGATGAGGATGAAAAAAAAGCCGACCAATGATGAGTTAGGATGGTTGACATATGAACGATAAAGAAATGTCGGTGTATGAGCACCTAGGAGAGTTGCGAAAACGGCTTATCATTGTTCTTGTTTTTTTTGGCATTGCTTTGATAGGAAGCTTCTTTTTTGTAGAACCGGTCATTTTATATTTGCAGCGGACGGATGAAGCAAAAGAATTGACGATGAATGCGTTTCGTTTGACAGATCCGATCAAAATTTATTTTCAGTTTGCTTTTGTCATTGCCTTTGTTCTTACTGCTCCGGTTTTGCTTTATCAACTTTGGGCGTTTGTCAGTCCGGGATTGTATGAAAAAGAGCGAAAGGTCACTTTAAGTTATATCCCCATTTCGATTGTTCTCTTTTTCGCTGGCGTTAGTTTTGCGTATTTTGTTTTATTTCCGTTTGTCGTTCGCTTTATGCAAAATTTGGCGGAACGCCTGGGTATTCATCAAGTCATCGGTATTAATGAATATTTTGAATTTTTGCTTCAGCTCATCTTGCCGTTTGGCATTGTCTTTCAGCTGCCGGTAGTAGTGATGTTTTTCACAAGACTTGGTTTGATTACACCGATGTTATTGATCAAAATACGAAAATACGCTTATTTGGCCTTGCTGATTGTAGCTGCGGTCATTACGCCGCCGGATGTATTATCGCAAGTCATCGTGATGATTCCGCTTTCGATTTTATATGAGGCAAGCATTTGGATTTCCAAGATGGCTTACCGCAAAGTGCTATTGGCGCAACAGGAACAAGAAAACCTCCCGTGAAATCAAACGGGAGGTTTATTGCGAAAGTGGAGTGCGAATAGACGTATTGCTGCTCCAAAATCAAGCGTAGCCAGGATGGCAAGGAAGATCGTGAAAAAGTTCCAAATCGTATCTTTTGCACTTTGAATGGACAAGTAAGTAAATAGCACTCCCATCAGAAAATAGAAAAAACCAAATTGTAATGGCGTCCCTTTCATTGTTTAAAAGCCCCCAATAATGAGTTGTATCTGCTCTGTCTGCCGCATTATTTTTTCAATTTCATCGGCAAACAATGTTTGTATGACGACCACGAACGTATTCATGGTAACATGGGCGAAAATCGGAACGAAAATGCGTCCCGTTTTCGCATAAAGAAAGGCAAACGTAAATCCCATTGCTGCGTACAAGAGCAGGTGTTCGAGTTCCATATGGACGATGGCGAATAAAAGCGAACTAACTAGCGCGGAAATGAAGAAGTTGTATTTTTGATATAGCGTTCCAAAAATAATTTTACGAAAAATTATTTCTTCTAAAATCGGACCGATAATGGAAGTCACGACCATTAATAAAGGGGTGACTTGAATGATTTCAACAATTCGTTTTGTGTTTTCCGAGCCTGGTTCGATACCAAGCAAACGCCATTCAACATTAGCGGCAAGGCTTTGGGCAAAGAGCGACAAAAAGACGCCGCTGACCGCCCACATCCAAGCGACGGGCAAAGAAACGCGATGACGAGTATGCCGTTGTTTTATATCCTCACGCAAGAAAAAGATAATAATAAAAAACGCAATAGCAAAGCTAATGACCGCCCAATAGCCAGAGGCGAGCTTTGCGGCAACGAGTTTATTTTCGACATGTTTTCCCACGCCGAGAAAGCGCAAAAGCGGAACTCCTACAATACCAGACAGTTGCATGATGATATACGTAATAATGACATACCAATATTGTCGTTTCAAGGAAACTAACCCCTTTGCCAACAAAATAGTGATACTTCCCGTATTTTAGCACATCTTTTGCAAAAATATAAAAAAATTGATTGCCGCCGTTTATCGATCATGGAAATGTGAAATACTTGAAAAGGGTATAGAAGGAGTAAAGAAAAGCAGTTATTTTTTTTGTATTTCCTACTTGCAAAAAAAGGAGAAGTTCATTAATATTATAAGTGTGTTAGCACTCGATTAAGATGAGTGCTAATAAGAACGGCGAAAATTATTGTTAAGGAGGTTGTTTTCCGTGTTAAAGCCATTAGGTGATCGCGTTGTCATTGAAGTGATTGAAACGGAAGAAAAAACTGCAAGCGGTATCGTATTGCCAGACACTGCGAAAGAAAAACCGCAAGAAGGCAAAGTAGTTGCTGTTGGCAAAGGACGTGTGCTTGACAGCGGTGAGCGTGTAGCTCCGGAAGTAGAAGTTGGCGATCGCGTTATTTTCTCGAAATATGCTGGAACAGAAGTAAAATATGACGGCAAGGAATATTTAATCTTGCGTGAAAGCGACATTTTGGCTGTTATTGGCTAATATACAGCGTTTATAACATAGATATATACAAAATACTTAACCAAAATACTTAACGATTCCATTTTATAAGGAGGTAACGGGGTATGGCAAAAGAAATTAAATTCAGCGAAGAAGCTCGTCGCGCGATGTTACGCGGTGTGGACAAACTAGCAGATGCGGTAAAAGTAACATTAGGACCAAAAGGCCGTAACGTCGTATTAGAGAAAAAATTTGGTTCGCCATTAATTACAAACGACGGTGTAACAATCGCGAAAGAAATCGAATTAGAAGACCCATTTGAAAACATGGGTGCGAAACTTGTTGCGGAAGTTGCAAGCAAAACGAATGATGTTGCTGGGGACGGTACAACAACGGCAACAGTTTTAGCGCAAGCAATGATCCGTGAAGGATTGAAAAACGTTACAGCTGGCGCTAACCCAATGGGCATCCGCAAAGGTATTGAAAAAGCGGTCGCTGTGGCAGTAGAAGAATTAAAAGCAATCTCTAAACCAATCAAAGGAAAAGAATCGATTGCCCAAGTTGCAGCGATCTCTGCGGCTGACGAAGAAGTTGGTCAATTAATCGCAGAAGCAATGGAACGCGTCGGCAACGACGGTGTTATCACATTAGAAGAATCGAAAGGCTTCACAACAGAACTAGATGTTGTTGAAGGTATGCAATTTGACCGTGGTTATGTATCTCCATACATGATCACAGATACAGAAAAAATGGAAGCAGTGCTTGAAAATCCATACATCTTAATTACAGATAAAAAAGTTTCTAGCATCCAAGAAATCTTGCCTGTATTAGAGCAAGTGGTACAACAAGGCAAACCATTATTAATCATCGCAGAAGATGTGGAAGGCGAAGCGCTTGCAACATTAGTTGTGAACAAACTTCGCGGTACATTCAATGCGGTAGCGGTTAAAGCGCCTGGCTTTGGCGATCGTCGTAAAGCAATGCTGGAAGACATCGCAATCTTAACTGGCGGTGAAGTCATCTCCGAAGAACTAGGACGCGAATTGAAATCGACAACGATCGCATCGCTTGGCCGTGCTTCGAAAGTCGTTGTAACGAAAGAAACAACAACGATTGTGGAAGGCGCTGGCGATTCTGACCGCATTAAAGCTCGCATCAACCAAATCCGTGCGCAATTAGAAGAAACTACTTCGGAATTCGACCGCGAAAAATTACAAGAACGTCTTGCAAAATTAGCTGGCGGCGTAGCAGTAATCAAAGTTGGTGCAGCTACAGAAACAGAATTGAAAGAACGCAAATTGCGCATTGAAGACGCGCTCAACTCTACTCGTGCAGCTGTCGAAGAAGGTATCGTAGCCGGCGGTGGTACGGCATTAATGAACGTATACAGCAAAGTGGCTGCGATCGAAGCAGAAGGCGACGAAGCAACTGGTGTGAAAATCGTTCTTCGCGCAATCGAAGAGCCAGTTCGCCAAATCGCGCAAAACGCTGGTTTGGAAGGCTCTATCATTGTTGAACGCTTAAAAACAGAAAAACCTGGCATCGGCTTCAACGCTGCTACTGGTGAATGGGTAGACATGATTGAAGCTGGTATCGTAGACCCAACAAAAGTAACTCGTTCCGCTCTGCAAAACGCAGCTTCTGTTGCCGCTATGTTCTTAACAACTGAAGCAGTTGTCGCTGACAAACCAGAAGAAAACAAAGGCGGCAACAACGGAATGCCTGACATGGGCGGAATGATGTAATAATCGCCTAAAAGCCTTGGAACACTAGGGTTCCCCCTGGTGTTCCTTTCTTTTTTGACCGCGGAAAAATCATAAATTTTTTATGAAGCTTCCCATTCGTTCGCTGAACTTTTGGGAAGCTTTTTCTTCTAAGTTTTTAGTCATATGAGCATAAATCGTTGGCAGATTGTGTTGACCTGTGTTCAGAACTAATTGGGCTGAATGATATAAATCCTGAGTTACATTAGTTTTTAGATTTATATTCTTGGAAGGCTGTATTGCACTACATATAGGGTTCTCTCCGTCAATTTTCCTAAAAGATAGAAATCGGCTTAAGCTTGAAGATTAGACTTAATTTAACTGAAAGGCCAAATGTGTCTGTCCCATCTCTCTATACATTAATAAAGTGGAGGTTTGGTTAATATTAAATAATAGTGTTTCATCAACATATTCAGCTTGACACCGGACATAATCTTTAGTGATGGAAACAGGGTGTATTGGATATTTAAAAGGTGCTCCATGCATTTTAGTTACACTAACATATAATTGTCCATCGGTACCGTCAAGAATTTTGTGTAATGTAATGGAGTAGGGTTTCTCTGAATGGATTTGGAATGAATAGGGGACTGGTTTTTCTCCACACGGGGCTGACTCAACATCGCTTAAAGGCGATGTTTTGAGTCAGCCCCTCTTATCGTTACTCCGAAAAAGCGCCCGATAACTGAATAACACGTGAGCTTTCATTAGTGGGTATAGCTTAAAAAGAACCTCTATCCCGTTCCTTTAAATGATTATCCAACGCCTCTTGAACCTTATCCTTCTTGGGTGAAACAATTTTTCCCTTAACCTGCTTTAACGTCGCTACTATAAGAAAGCTAACAATCACTAATAGGAACCATGAACTCACCTTTCCTAGATGTACGAGACTCCATGCATCGGTTTGGTTTGGATATTCCCAAGCTCCAAAGAACGTTGCGATATTTTCGGCTATCCATATAAAAAATCCGATGAGCACAAAAGAAAGTGCGAGTGGCATACGGTAACGAGTTCCATCAACCTCGAATGTGACCCATGATTGCCAAAAGACGATAATTACAAGCCCAGATAACCACCAACGAACGTCAATCCAATAATGGTGGGTGAAAAAATTTAAATAAATCGCAGCTGCAAGAGGTACAACTACCAAAAACGGTGGCCAATTAACCAGTTCAACCTTAAGCCTCCTCCACGCCTGGCAAAGATAACTCGCTACACTTGCGTACATGAATCCACTATACAAAGGCACTCCAAAAATTTTGAAATATCCTTCTTCTGGATAAGACCAGGAGCCCATATGTACCTTGAAAAGTTCAAGAGCAAGTCCAATAAGGTGGAACAATGTGATAACCTTTAGTTCATCCCGTGTTTCAAGCCCGGAACGCACCATCCACCACTGCATCAGAAGGCAGATGATGAGCAGCCAGTCATACCGTGGTAGGAAGGGAAGTGGCATGAATTTTGTAAAAGCCAAAGAGGCAAAAATAACGACAGGAAACAAACATGATAGGGCCTGCTCCCAACCAAAACGAACGAGTTGTTTTAGCGCTCTCATGATTTGTGCCTCTTTATTATCCTTGAGTGTCTTCGTCACTTTTGTATTCTAAAATATCTCCAGGCTGACATTCTAAAGCCTTACAAATCGCATCTAAAGTTGATAATCGAATCGCTTTTGCCTTTCCATTTTTCAATATAGAAAGATTAGCCATCGTTATTCCAACCCTCTCCGAAAGTTCTGTAACGCTCATTTTCCTTTTAGCCAACATCACATCAAGATTGATTATAATCGCCATTGTTTTCACCTCAGATCGTTAAATCATTTTCTGATTTTATATCTATGGCATTTTTTAATAGTTTTTGAAGAATAGAAGCAAAGACTGCAACCACCATGCAACCAAAAATAATGACCATTCCGATTAGTATAATACCTGGGGCATCGTCTACCTCTGCCATGAGATATAAGAGTGGCATAAATACCACATATAAGGCACCGATGGTGATGGCACAGTATTTGATATTCTTTAAAGCCTTTACAGATAATTCCGAAAACGCCTGGTTCTTGTCAATATAGCTTAAAAGTTTTAAAGCCTGGTACAATGCAACGAAAAATACTATCGCTGTTACATACAACCCAATTAAAAAAGGATATTGCAAAAAATCTAACTTTGGATTTAATTCTGCAAAATATTCAGCTATCCCAGGTAACAAAAATATACACAAAGCAAGGACAGGAAGTCCCATAAGAACAACAGCGAACTTTAAAAAGAGTGTTTCTCGTTTCATAAAAAGCACCTCACTTATTTATTGTTAATTTTATTGTTAATTTGATTTTAATACGCATTTTATCGTTTTACAATAAATTATTATTTATTTTTATTATATTTTTATTGTTTTATAGAAATATCCTTTTAATTTTAGACAAAGATAAAAAGCATTCCTCATTACAAAGAAATTACAAATCGAGGAATTAAAGAAAGAAGGATGTGAGGTCATCTTTGAAGAGAAGTTCACAGGAACAAAAACAGATAGACCTCAGTTCAAGAAGTTACTCAGCAATTGCAAGAGGGCAACACTTTAGTGGTAACAAAGCTAGACCGACTTGCAAGAAATACAAAAGAGGGAATTGAAATCATCATTTTTTTAGCATAGGATTTAATAAAAGAGTAAATTGCGATAACCTCGATCATTAGCTGAATAATTTTAATACTATTTAGAAAAATCACGCCTTTATCATACCAAAATTTGATTTATTACTAATTTGAAAATGTTTTTGATATTATTAAAATAAAATAAATACATTGATTTGTCCCCTGGAATGGATCTATCAAGCAATCTTCTCTCCCTATAGTTACTACATACTTATGAAAGGGGTAAAATGGATGAATACTATGCACCGAAAGATGGGAACTTTCGCGCTTATGATGACGGGGCTCGGATCCATCATAGGATCCGGTTGGCTGTTTGGTGCTTGGAAGGCTGCCGAAATCGCCGGTCCAGCGGCTATTTTTTCTTGGATAATTGGGATGGTTGTTATCCTATGTATTGCTCTTTCTTATAGTGAATTGGGTGCTATGTTTCCCGAAGCCGGGGGAATGGTAAAGTATACGCAGTACTCTCATGGATCTTTTGTGGGATTTCTTGCTGCCTGGGCGAACTGGATTGCTATTGTTTCTGTTATTCCGGTGGAGGCAATCGCTTCCGTGCAATATATGAGCTCGTGGCCATGGGATTGGGCGAAGTGGACACATAGTTTAGTAGAAAACGGAATGCTTACGCCAAAAGGTCTTGCTATTGCTTCCGTGTTAATTCTTATTTACTTTTTCCTCAATTACTGGACCGTAAGTTTGTTTGCAAAAGCAAACTCACTTATAACCATATTTAAAATTATCATCCCTGGATTAACCATTGGCGCACTCTTGTTTGTTGGCTTTCATGGGGAAAACTTTACCTACGGTCATAGTGTGGCGCCTTATGGATGGTCAAGTGTGTTGACAGCGGTGGCTACGTCTGGCATTGTGTTCGCGTTTAATGGATTTCAAAGTCCAATTAATATGGCGGGAGAAGCTAAAAAACCAGGTCGATCCATTCCTGTTGCAGTAGTGGGTTCTGTTCTGATTGCGACGGTTATATATACGCTGTTGCAGGTGGCTTTTATCGGTTCTGTTGATCCTTCCATGCTTGTGCACGGTTGGCATCATTTAAACTTTAACTCTCCATTTGCCGATTTAGCCATTGCTTTAAATATCAATTGGTTAGTGATCTTATTATACGTTGATGCTTTTGTTTCTCCTTCCGGTACAGGAACAACTTATACCGCTACAACAGCGCGTATGATTTACGGTATGCAAAAGAATGGATATTTGCCGGGGGTTTTAGGTAAGCTGCATCCTATTTACGGAGTTCCACGTCCAGCTATGTTTTTTAATTTGGCCGTATGTTTTATTTTTTTGTTTTTGTTTAAAGGCTGGGGCGTATTGGCAGAGGTCATTTCCGTTGCCACCTTAATTTCTTATATTACTGGTCCTATTACTGTAATGACATTAAGACGAACAGGAAAGCATTTGTACCGTCCTCTTCGTCTTAAGGGACTGCGTATTATTGCGCCGTGCGGATTTATCTTTGCTTCTTTAACACTATATTGGGCGCGTTGGCCGCTTACAGGACAAGTATTGTTTATTATGATCATCGGGCTTCCTGTTTATTTCTACTATCAAGCAAAAATGAAATGGAAGGGTTTTCGCCAAGATTTCCGAGCAGGTATTTGGATGGTTGTCTACTTGTTATCCATGATGTGTATCTCCTATTTGGGAAGTGAAAAGTTCGGGGGGATAAACATCATCCCATATGGTTGGGATATGATTATTATTGCATGCTTATCTCTTGTTTTTTATGCTTGGGCCGTAAAAAGCGGATTTGAAACAGAATACCTGCAAGAAGCTAATAAAGTAAATAAAGAGATGAGAGACAGAGACGCCATTATGGTGGCTGATTCCAAACAGAAAGTAGCTTTGTAAAAAGCTGCTTTCTAATTGCCAAGATGGTAAGAGGGGGGCTATTAAGTCTTTCATCTTTAAACTACTTATCCATAAGTGGTGACGAATAATGGCACCATTGCTTCGGATATTCCAGGGTATGTAAAGAAAAGCCGGTTTTCAGCCGGCTTTTTCCTAATTTAATAGATAAATAAGCACGATCCCACTAACAATGAACAAAAGAGAAAGGAAAAGCAAAAAAGGCAAAACTGCCCAGCCGATCGGCCGCAAAAAAGCATCTCCAACGGCACAATGCACTTTTTATTTTCGCTTTCTTTCCATTGCTTCCACTCTTCGCGCCATTTGTAAACAGCGAAGGGCGATAATCCGGCTCCAAGCACAAGCAGAACAACCCCTAAAACAATCATTATCTTTGCTCCTTTACACCACTCGTGAAACAAAATTTAATAAAATTTTTCCGACACCATACATACTGTAATATTATGCATGAACGGGCGCTACCCATGGTCTCAATGATGCCGGCGAAGTAATGAGAAACATGGTTTCTCTTCATCAATGCTTCGCTCCTGCTTAGAAGTGAGTTTACTTTTGTAGGAATGGGTATAAAACATAATAGGCGATGAAAATGGCAAAGGAGGCTTATTTTCATGAAAGAAAGAATCGAGCGCGACTCGTTAGGAGAGGTGAGAGTGCCGGCCGATAAATATTGGGGCGCGCAGACGGAGCGAAGCCGAAATAATTTTAAAATCGGTGCGGAAAAAATGCCGCTGGAGCTGATTTACGCCTACGCCCAGCTCAAAAAGGCGGCGGCGATCGTTAACCATGAGTGCGGCAAATTAAGCGAGGCGAAAAAGAATGCCATTTGCAGCGCATGTGACGAGATACTAGCTGGAAAGTGGGATGAACATTTTCCGCTCGTCGTTTGGCAGACAGGCAGCGGGACGCAAACGAATATGAATGTAAACGAAGTCATCGCCAGAAGAGCGAACGAGCTGCTGCCGGAAGGAGAAGGACGCATTCATCCAAACGACGGTGTCAATATGTCGCAAAGCTCGAACGATACGTTTCCGACGGCGATGCATATTGCCGTCTATACGAAACTGCACGAGCATCTATTGCCGGCGTTAGACGGCCTGATCAGCACTTTTTTCGAAAAAGAAGCGAAATACAACAATACGATAAAAATCGGACGGACGCATTTGCAAGATGCCACACCGCTGACCTTTGCCCAAGAGATTTCGGGGTGGCGGACGATGCTTGAGAAAAGCAGGAACATGATCAAACAGGCAAGCGAACAGCTGTTAAATTTAGCGGTCGGCGGGACAGCGGTTGGCACGGGATTGAATGCGCCGGATCCGTTTGGCGATAAAGTGGCTGAGCAGCTGCATAAACAAACAGGCTATCCGTTCCGTTCATCGATCAATAAATTCCATGCTTTAACAAGCCATGATGAAATCGTTTACGTTCACGGCGCCTTAAAAGCGCTGGCGGCAGATATGATGAAAATCGCAAACGATGTGCGCTGGCTGGCAAGCGGCCCGCGCTCCGGTCTGGGCGAGATTACGATTCCGGCCAATGAACCAGGAAGCTCGATCATGCCGGGGAAAGTGAATCCGACTCAATGCGAAGCGCTGACGATGGTGACGGTGCAAGTATTTGGAAACGATGCGGCAATAGGGTTTGCCGCCAGCCAAGGGAATTTTCAATTAAACGTATTTAAGCCGGTGATTCTTTATAATATAATGCAGTCGCTCCAACTGCTGGGTGATGCGATTCATTCGTTTGATATTCACTGCGCTAAAGGTCTTGAAGCGAATGAAGACAAAATGAAGGAATATGTCGACCGCTCGCTCATGCTGGTGACCGCCTTGAGCCCGCATATAGGATATGATCGAGCGGCTGAAATAGCGAAACTGGCGTTTAAGGAAGGATTGACGCTTAAAGAAGCGGCGCTGAAAACGGGATATGTCACCGCCGAGCAGTATGACCAGTGGGTGAAACCGGAGAACATGGTGTGACGATAGAAAAAACATCCTGGCAGCTCCAGGATGTTTTTTTATTCAGGCAAAAAGGTTGCGCAGTTCGTTTACCGCCAACACGGCAAACAAGAAGAGGCAAAGAATCAATAGTAAGTTCGACAGCCAATGGTTTCGCCCTTCTTCGGGCAGTTCTTTTTTTGAATTTAAAAGCCAAAGCAGCGTAACCGCTAAAAACGGCATAAACAATGCCCCTAACGCCCCATAGACGATAATGAGTCCGACCGGCTTGCCGATAAAATGCAAAAGCATCGGCGGGAACGTGAGCCAAAAGACGTAAAAGCGGAATGCTTTTGTTTGATTGAGCTTTTCCTTATCAATGTTCAATTTTCGCACATTGCGGATAAAATCGGCGAACAAATACGATACCCCATTCCATACGCCGATTACGGATGTAAAGGAAGCAGACCAAAATCCAAGCAAAAACAGCCAGCGCGCTGCCGGATGCAGTTCATTGCCCATGATCGAGGCGAAGGAGACAAGTCCTTGCTCGCCGCTGATGCTTGTGTCCGTTCCATATAACAAGGCGGCACCGAGCACAAGCAGCGACAACGTAAAGATCGCTGTGACAATGTAAGCGATAGCGGAATCGTAGCGCATCGGCGAAACGTAGGAGCGGCCTTTCCAGCCGTTTTCTTGAATCCAATAGCCGTATGACGCCATCGTAATCGAGCCGCCGACACCGCCGATTAATCCAAGCGCGTAAAGGAGAGATCCTTTCGGCAGGTCAGGAACGGCCGTATGCCATAGTCCGTTTAGCTGCGGAAGAACGAGAATGGCCGAGCCGACTACGGTGATAAACATGAGACCGACTAGTACGTTCATGACACGCTCAAATAGCTGAAAACGGCCCGACCAAGTGATCGCAAACCCGGCGATTCCATGGATAATTGCCCAGGCCCAGAGAGGAATGACCGGAACCATCGCTGACATCGCCAAGGCGCATGAAGATGTGCCGGCGGCGCCGTATACAAAGCCCCAAATAAGCGCGTAGACGCCAAAATAGCCGGAGGCCCATTTCCCCATCGACTGCCAGCCTTCAAAAATCGTTTTGCCGCTCAGCAAATGCCAGCGTCCTACCCCTTCGTTTAACACAAATTTAAAGATAGCTCCAACGATGATTGCCCATGCGAACACAAGAGCGTAATTTGTGCCGGCGACAAGAGCGGCAACGAGGTCCCCGGCACCGACACCGGTAGCTGCGACAATGAGACCGGGACCAATAATGGTCCATTTTTTCTTGTTGGTTTGGCTATTTGATGTTTCCATCTTCCCCCTCCTTATGAATAAAAACTATTTTAAAAATTATGTATATTAGTTATTATATTATTAATAGTGGGAAAATGAAATGTCTACAGCTAAAAGTTTTGTCACCATAACAATATGACTGCCATCCTAAAAGCAAAGGAGTTCTATTCATGGCGGCAAAAGAAATGTTACAGCCTTCGATAGAACAGGTTGTAGAAAATATTGAGAAAGTGATTGTTGGAAAAAGAAATGTAGCAATATTGAGTCTTGTCGCGTTGCTGGCTAAAGGACATGTACTTTTGGAGGATGTTCCAGGCGTCGGCAAAACGATGCTGGTGCGGGCGCTGGCCAAATCGATTAACGCACAGTTTAAGAGGATTCAATTTACTCCTGACTTGCTGCCGAGCGATGTAACAGGCGTGTCTATTTATAACCCGCGAGAGATGCAATTTGAATACAAGCCTGGACCGATTATGGGAAATATCGTGTTGGCCGATGAAATCAACCGTACTTCGCCGAAAACGCAATCGGCGCTGCTCGAAGCGATGGAAGAGGGAAATGTTACGGTGGATGGGGCGACAAGACCGCTGCCACGTCCATTTTTTGTCATGGCGACGCAAAACCCGATTGAATATGAAGGAACCTATCCGCTCCCGGAGGCCCAGCTGGACCGCTTTTTATTAAAGTTGAGCATGGGATATCCATCCCCTGACGAAGAGGTGGAAATATTAAGCCGTGTGGAAAAAGTGCAGCCTATTGAGGAAATTCATCCTGTAATGACTTTGGATGAGCTGCTAGAGCTGCAACAGAAAGTGACGGAAGTATATGTCGGTGACAGTATAAAACGTTACATCGTTGACATCGTGCAGCGAAGCCGTTCGAACGCATCCGTTTACTTGGGGGTGAGCCCGCGCGGTTCGTTGGCGCTGATGAAGGCGGCCCAAGCTTACGCATTTATCCATGGCCGTGAATTTGTCATTCCTGATGATATTCAGTTTTTAGCTCCGTATGCGCTATCTCACCGCATTATTCTGAAGTCAGAAGCAAAACTGAACGGGCTAAGTGCAGAAGACATCGTCAGACAAATGATCGTCCGGACTCCGGTGCCGATTCAAAGGTAGTGGAAGAATGAAAAAGAAAAAGCGCCTAACGATACAAATATTTGGATTATGTAGTTTGCTTTTTGCCCTTTTCGCCTATGCCATGTTTCAAGGCGGGTTTGTGAGCTGGTTTTTGTTTTATAGTTTTTTGCCGTTTAGCTTATATTCTTTTGCGATTGCTTTATATCCGTTTCATCGCGCGAGCGTGCGCCGCGTGATTCCGAAGCGGCAGCACCATGCCGGCGAGCGGCTGACTGCCGCCATCGAAGTGCAGCTTCCGATTTGGTTTCCCTTTGTCGCTATAACGATGGCTGAAGGAGATATTACTTCGCTAAATACGGGACCATCTAAAACCACGATCAGCTTTATTTGGAAAAAGAAATTTTCTTATACGTATGAGTTGGAGCCTTTGCCGCGCGGCGAGCATACGTTTGCCTTCGTTTATCTGGCAGCAAGCGATTTTTTCGGTCTCATTGAAAAACAGTCTATTCATGCCGTTAAAGACACCATTGTCGTATATCCGCGCTATATCGCCATGACACATCAGCAAGTGCGGGGGTTTTTTGACCAGGGAATGGCTGCTTCGTCGCTCCCGTTCCGCCGCGATAGAACGATGGCAGTCGGGGTTCGGGAGTATGTGCCGGGAGACAGGGTTTCGTGGGTGCATTGGAAAGCATCGGCGCGCAAGCAGCAATTAATGACGAAAGAATTTGAAGAGCAGCGGAGCGACGACTTCATCTTGGTGCTCGACCGCGCGCCGACACCGTTGTTTGAAGAGCTTGTCACCTTTACCGCTTCACTATTGCGGGCGTCGATTCACGCGGGAGTGCGGACGGGACTCGTCTCTGTCGGCCGTGACCGCTTTGTTTTTCCGGCGCGCAATAGTGAGGAGCATTTACAGCGTTTATTTTTGCATTTGGCGAGGGTCGATTGTGACAGCCATGAGCCGTTCGCCCGTGTAATTGCCAATGAAAAAAGGAGCTGGGCGGCCTCGGCCACCCTTTGTTACGTCACGTCGTCTTTGCAGGAGGAAATGGTTTTTCTGCTTCGGGAGATGGCGATGCGGCGACGCGGGATGTTGTTTTTGCTCAAAGAGGAGATGACAAAAGAAGAACAACGTTTAGTGGACATGCTGCGTCAAAGCGGCTTCCGCGTGTCGATCCTATCCCCGCACACGATGCGGGCGACTTTGCAAGGCAGGGATGAGCGATGAAGACAATGAGATATATCGCCATAAAGATGCTTATATACGGACTAGCCTGTTGGCTGCTGATCGAATGGCTAATGCCGCTCGAAACGATATCCGATACCGAGGGTGTGGAAGTGTTCATTGGGTTTGTCGTGCTCTGCTTTCTGCTTTATTTTTTTCGTCCCCCTTTTTGGCTATCCGTTTTTGTGAAAAGCATCTACATTTTATGGGCGCTAAATCAGTGGTTCTATCATGCTTCACTTTTTACCGCGCCAACGCGGATATGGCAAGAGACTTCCGACCATGCCGCTATCTTATTTACGACCCGTCTGATGGAGCTTAGCAATTCTTTGCGCAGTTTTCTGTTTTTCGGTTTATTGTGGCTGGTTGCTTATGTCTCGTACCGTTGGATGGTTGTGCGAAAACGGTTGTTTTTCTTTTACGTGTTGACGGTGATCTATGTTACCGTGCTTGATACATTTACGCTGTTTCGCGGAAACGGCGCCATTGTTCGTCTGGTTGCTTTTGGTTTTTTCTTTTTAAGCCTGCTTCATATCGAACGGCTTCGCGAACAGTCGCCAGCAATAGGCGGAATAAGACGATGGTGGGGAGCCTGCTTATCTTTCGTGGGACTAGCTGTCCTTGTCGGCTATTTTAGTCCGAAGCTTCCGCCGCAATGGCCAGACCCGGTATCATTTGTGAAAAGCTATGCCGCCGCGCCGGAAGAGAAACAGATAGATCCTGCCGCTCTGAAGGTCAAAAAAGTCGGCTATGGACAAAATGACTCCCGTCTTGGCGGCCCGTTTATCGCCGATGATACCGTCGTATTCACGGCAGAGGATGAGCGCCGTCATTATTGGCGGGTCGAAACAAAAGACATTTATACCGGAAAGGGATGGACGAGTTTCCAAAGCGAGCAGATGCGAACATTGGAAAACGACATGGATATTGATTATTCGTGGTGGTCTCCAGCGCTGAAAAAAAAGCAAATAACGGCTAGCATTCATATGAAAAAGACATACTTCCATCTCGTTTATCCGCTTGGCTTAAAAAAAGTAAAGGCACAGGAAGATGTCGTATATCGAATGGAGACGGCGACAGAAAAAATTTATACGACGGACCGCTCTGCCTATACGTTGCCGTTAACGTCCTATGACCTTGTTTATGAATATCCAACCTTTTCGATTGACGCGTTAAAAGCGGCACCGCCTGTCGGGGACAAGGAATTGCTTGAACGTTATACGCAGCTTCCGGAAAATTTGCCAAAACGAGTACGCGACTTGGCCAAGCAGATTACCAATGGGAAGCAAACACAATATGAACAAGTAAAAGCGGTGGAACAATACTTTCATGCTAACGGCTATACGTATGAAACGACCGATGTAGCTGTTCCTGGAAAAAAGGACGATTACGTTGACCAATTTTTATTTGAAACAAAAAGAGGGTATTGCGACAATTTTTCTACTTCCATGGTTGTCATGCTTCGTTCGCTCGGCATACCGGCGCGCTGGGTAAAAGGCTATACATCAGGACGGCTAATGGAAGAAAAGGACGGAAAAAACATCTATGAAATTACGAACAATGATGCCCACTCATGGGTAGAGGTATACTTTTCCGGAATCGGCTGGGTTCCATTTGAACCGACACAAGGATTCGTGAATCCTTACGTATTTACTGCTTCTTCGCCGGATTCGGAGACAGCGCCGCTTCCAGAACAGCGTACCCCGGAACAAAGCCGAGTTCCTTTAGAGCGGGTGAGAGAACAGTCACCTTCTTTGCCATCGCAAGACAGCGGGATATTGGACAGATTTTTGGCTGCATGGTCATGGAAACGTATCGCTATTGCTTTGGCTGCGTTTTTCGCCTTTGTATGGACGGCATATAAGACAAGAAGAAAATGGTGGCCATATGTGACGATTCTCCGCTTTCAATATAAGAGGAAAAGAGGAGATAACCTGTTTGCGGCAGCGTACTTATCTCTGCTGCGCCATTTGGATGATTACGGCTTAAAACGGAAGCCGCATCAAACGCTGCGGCAGTATGCAGCCTACGTCGACGATTGGTTTAAAACAAAGGAAATGACGCGGCTGACGATGTTATATGAAAAGTCGATTTATCTGCCAAAAAATAACCCCATTGATTGGGATGAAGTGAGAGAATTATGGGAAAATTTAATTAAAAAGACAGTATCTTGACCGTTTGCCGGTGAAGTTGATAGAATGAATTAAAATTTGCATAGCATCAATGGTTGTTACCTTCATATATGCTTGGAAATATGGTCCAAGTGTCTCTACCGGGTCGCCGTAAACGACCTGACTATGAAGGCAGAATGAGCTAGAATTCTGCCTTTATAGTTGTTTTTGAGGCGATTCTAGTTTTTTATTTTTTAATGAGGTGATGGCATGAAACAAGAAATGATTGTCGTACTGGACTTTGGCAGTCAATACAATCAATTAATTACCCGCCGCATTCGCGAGTTTGGTGTATACAGCGAGCTGCATCCGCATACGATTACGGCGGAACAAATTCGCGCCATGAACGCCAAAGGCATCATTTTTTCCGGCGGCCCAAACAGCGTCTATGACAACAATGCGTTTACATGCGACCCGCAAATTTTTCAGCTCGGCTTGCCGATTTTAGGAATTTGCTATGGCATGCAGCTGATGACCCATCATTTGGGCGGCAAGGTAGAAAAAGCAACTCACCGGGAGTACGGAAAAGCGATGATTCAAGTGAAAAACGCTTCGCCGCTTTTCAAGCAGCTCCCAGACGAACAAGTCGTTTGGATGAGCCATGGCGATTTAGTGACCGCCCCTCCAACAGGGTTTACGGTCGATGCGACGAGCGCCTCTTGTCCGATTGCGGCAATGAGTGATGAAGCGCGGAAGTTTTACGCGGTTCAGTTTCACCCGGAAGTGCGTCATTCCGTTTACGGAAATGATATCTTAAAACGTTTCGTTTTTGATGTGTGCGGATGCAAGGGCGATTGGACGATGGAAAACTTTATCGAAAGCGAAGTGCGCAAGATTCGCGAACTGGTCGGGGATAAAAAAGTGCTTTGCGCGTTAAGCGGCGGCGTTGATTCTTCGGTCGCAGCCGTGCTTGTCCACCGCGCGATTGGCGATCAGCTTACCTGTATTTTTGTCGACCACGGCCTCCTGCGCAAAGGTGAGGCAGAAAGCGTCATGAAAACGTTCCGCGAAGGGTTCCATATGAATGTCATCAAAGTCGATGCGAAAGAACGTTTTCTGGCGAAATTAAAAGGGGTAACGGACCCGGAACAAAAGCGGAAAATCATCGGCAACGAATTTATTTATGTGTTTGACGATGAAGCAGCAAAATTAGAAGGAATCGAATTTTTAGTGCAAGGCACGCTATATACCGATATTATCGAAAGCGGCACGGCAACGGCGCAGACGATTAAATCCCACCATAACGTCGGCGGCCTGCCGGAAGATATGAAATTTAAATTGATTGAACCGCTGAATACGCTTTTTAAAGATGAAGTGCGTGCGCTCGGTACAGAATTGGGCCTTCCGGACGAAATTGTTTGGCGGCAGCCGTTCCCAGGTCCTGGCTTAGGCATCCGCGTACTTGGCGAGGTGACAGAGGAAAAATTAGAAATCGTCCGCGAATCGGATGCGATTTTGCGCGAAGAAATCAAAAAAGCAGGGTTAGACCGTGAAATTTGGCAATACTTTACGGTGTTGCCGGACATCCGTAGTGTCGGTGTCATGGGGGATGCCCGCACCTATGACTATACGGTTGCCATTCGCGCTGTGACATCGGTCGATGGCATGACCGCCGATTGGGCTCGCATTCCATGGGAAGTACTTGAGAAAATTTCCACGCGTATCGTCAACGAGGTGCCGCATGTGAACCGGGTTGTTTACGACATTACGAGCAAGCCACCGGCAACGATCGAGTGGGAATGATTTCTACAAAAAGCGAACAAAAGACGAACATTTATTATTAAATGTTCGTCTTTTTTATTGACATAAAGCTATCGTGCTGATACAATGTACCTAGATCGCGAATATTGTCAAAATACGTCGTATAATCCCGGGAATATGGCTCGGGAGTTTCTACCAAGCTACCGTAAATAGCTTGACTACGAGGTATAATGGGATAGAGAGCGTGTTTTTGGCTTGCGCGTCCTCTCTATGTTCATTATTCCTTCTTAGTCAACGCTTCTGGTAGCTTACTAGAAGCGTTTTTATTTTAATAGGGGGGACAAGAAGTGAAAAAATATTTCCAATTTGAAGAGCTCGGCACGAATTACCGTACAGAGATCATCGCTGGGCTGACAACCTTTTTGTCAATGGCATACATTTTATTTGTCAACCCGTTCACGCTTTCCTTAGGAGCGGTAAAAGATTTTCCAAACGAACTGCGGATTGACCAGGGGGCTGTATTTGTGGCCACGGCGCTCGCTGCCGCATATGGCTGTATTTTAATGGGCGTCTTGGCGCGTTACCCGATTGCGCTCGCTCCAGGAATGGGGCTGAACGCGTTTTTTGCGTTTACTGTCGTGCTCCATATGCATATTCCATGGCAGACGGCGTTAGCGGGAGTATTTGTATCCGGAGTGATTTTTACGATTTTGTCGTTAACAGGCATCCGTGAGAAAATCATTGATGCGATCCCAGTGGAATTGAAATATGCGGTCGGTGCGGGGATCGGGCTGTTTATTACATTTATCGGCCTGCAAAATGCGAAAATCATCGTCGATAACCCAGCAACATTAGTAGGGTTAAGCGATTTGAAAGATGGCAACACGCTATTGGCGATTTTCGGTTTGTTCGTGACCGTCATTTTAATGGTAAGAAGAGTTAATGGCGCCGTGTTTTACGGCATGGTCATTACAGCGATTGTCGGCATGATATTCGGCTTAATCGACGTGCCGGATAAAATCATCGGCGCCATTCCGGATATTTCGCCAACATTTGGTGTTGCGATTGAACATTTGCCAGACATTTTCTCGTTAAAAATGCTTGGTGTCGTCTTAACCTTTTTCATTGTCGACTTTTTTGACGCCACCGGTACGTTGCTTGCGGTGGCCAACCAAGCGGGTCTGTTAAAAGATAATAAGCTGCCGCGTGCAGGAAAAGCATTGCTTGTCGATGCGACAGCGGTCATGGTCGGCGCTGTGCTTGGAACATCAACGACGACTTCATACGTCGAATCATCAGCAGGTGTCGCTGCCGGCGGACGTTCCGGTTTTTCCGCAGTTGTGACAGGAATTTTGTTTTTGCTGGCACTATTCTTCTCGCCGCTACTAAGCGTTGTGACTGCGCCAGTCACCGCGCCAGCACTCATTATCGTCGGCGTGCTGATGGTATCGTCGATCGGTGAAATCGATTGGAAAAAATTAGAGGTAGCAATTCCAGCGTTTTTCACATTAATTACGATGCCGCTTTCCTACAGCATTGCCACAGGAATCGCGGTTGGGTTCATTTTTTACCCAATTACAATGGTTTTAAAAGGACGAGGCAAAGAAGTTCATCCGCTTTTATATGTGTTATTTGTCATCTTTATCTTATACTTTGCCTTTTTAAGAGAATAGAAAAAGTCCGCCGGAAACGGCGGGCTTTTTTATTGAAATTTGCTATAATAATAGGAAAAATTTGTGGAGGAGGGAGAGTGTTGTTGTGTTTATCCACCGATTGGATGACGAATCATGGTTGAAGTTGCTCACAGCTGAAGATGCAGAACGATTATTTGTGTTAGTCGATTCGTGTCGTCCGCATTTGCGGAAGTGGCTTCCGTGGGTGGACTCGACAAAAGCAATAGAGGATTCGAAAGCGTTTATCATCGGAGGATTGCAGAAGTTTGTCGCCGGAAACGGCTTGGAAGCAGGGATTTGGCATAAGGGACAGCTGGCCGGTGTGATCGGGGTTCATTATATCGATCGCGCCAATCGAAAAGCGAGCATCGGCTACTGGCTCGGAGAGCAGTTTCAAGGGCTAGGGCTGATGACAAAGGCGTGTAAAGCGTGTATCGATTATTTATTTGATGAACAGCATTTGCATCGAGTCGAAATCCGCTGCGCAGTGGAAAATAAACGAAGCAGGGCCATTCCGGAACGGTTAGGTTTTACGAATGAAGGAACGATCCGCGAGGCAGAATGGCTTTACGATCATTTCGTTGACCACGTTGTTTATGGGATGCTATCGAGAGAGTGGAAACGTTAAGCGAATGAAAAGGATGTCACATGAATGATCTTTTGTGGCATCTTTCTTTTTTGTTCAGAGATTTGATGACTAAACTTGCAGTAGGAACACCTCGCAGAAGCAATCGATTCAATCGTGTCAGGTTGTAAATGAAGGCATTGCCGCTAATATGGTGCTTTTTAGAAACATATAATAAAGGATAAAACACATATGCTGTTTGTTTGGCGGTATGTGTGGGTGTATAGAGTGCAGAAAAAGTCGTTTGGGTGGATAAAAATACCTATGATAAATGGTTGACATGTAATAAGCGATGATGTTATATTAATAAAGCCGCTTTGATGCGGCGAAAAAATTTAAAAAAACATATTGACATGTTAAATCGAAAGTGATATATTATAAGAGTCGCTTTTAGAGAACGAAACAAATGTTCCTTGAAAACTGAACAAAACGAAGCGTCCACATAGAAAAGCGGAAGCGCCGAGATCAGCTCTCGAAGCCAAATGTTCTTCACCCGCAGAAGTGCTTGCACTTCGAGGGGGGAAGGTTATTTGGCGCAAGAGAGCTAGGCGCTGAAGCTGGACAATAAGAAAAGCTGAAGCGCTGCGACACCTTGCGGTGTCGGTGCTGAAGCTGAAAATAAGCCAATCAACTTTCTATGGAGAGTTTGATCCTGGCTCAGGACGAACGCTGGCGGCGTGCCTAATACATGCAAGTCGAGCGGACCGAGCAGGAGCTTGCTCTTGTTCGGTTAGCGGCGGACGGGTGAGTAACACGTGGGTAACCTACCCGTAAGACCGGGATAACTCCGGGAAACCGGAGCTAATACCGGATAACACCAAAGACCGCATGGTCTTTGGTTGAAAGGCGGCTTCGGCTGTCACTTACGGATGGGCCCGCGGCGCATTAGCTAGTTGGTGAGGTAACGGCTCACCAAGGCGACGATGCGTAGCCGGCCTGAGAGGGTGACCGGCCACACTGGGACTGAGACACGGCCCAGACTCCTACGGGAGGCAGCAGTAGGGAATCTTCCGCAATGGACGAAAGTCTGACGGAGCGACGCCGCGTGAGCGAAGAAGGTCTTCGGATCGTAAAGCTCTGTTGTTAGGGAAGAAGAAGTACCGTTCGAATAGGGCGGTACGGTGACGGTACCTAACGAGAAAGCCCCGGCTAACTACGTGCCAGCAGCCGCGGTAATACGTAGGGGGCGAGCGTTGTCCGGAATTATTGGGCGTAAAGCGCGCGCAGGCGGTCCCTTAAGTCTGATGTGAAAGCCCACGGCTCAACCGTGGAGGGCCATTGGAAACTGGGGGACTTGAGTGCAGAAGAGGAGAGCGGAATTCCACGTGTAGCGGTGAAATGCGTAGAGATGTGGAGGAACACCAGTGGCGAAGGCGGCTCTCTGGTCTGTAACTGACGCTGAGGCGCGAAAGCGTGGGGAGCAAACAGGATTAGATACCCTGGTAGTCCACGCCGTAAACGATGAGTGCTAAGTGTTAGAGGGGTCAAACCCTTTAGTGCTGTAGCTAACGCGTTAAGCACTCCGCCTGGGGAGTACGGCCGCAAGGCTGAAACTCAAAGGAATTGACGGGGGCCCGCACAAGCGGTGGAGCATGTGGTTTAATTCGAAGCAACGCGAAGAACCTTACCAGGTCTTGACATCCCCTGACAACCCTGGAGACAGGGCGTTCCCCCTTCGGGGGGACAGGGTGACAGGTGGTGCATGGTTGTCGTCAGCTCGTGTCGTGAGATGTTGGGTTAAGTCCCGCAACGAGCGCAACCCTCGCCCCTAGTTGCCAGCATTCAGTTGGGCACTCTAGGGGGACTGCCGGTGACAAACCGGAGGAAGGTGGGGATGACGTCAAATCATCATGCCCCTTATGACCTGGGCTACACACGTGCTACAATGGGCGGTACAAAGGGCTGCGAACCCGCGAGGGGGAGCCAATCCCAAAAAGCCGCTCTCAGTTCGGATTGCAGGCTGCAACTCGCCTGCATGAAGCCGGAATCGCTAGTAATCGCGGATCAGCATGCCGCGGTGAATACGTTCCCGGGCCTTGTACACACCGCCCGTCACACCACGAGAGCTTGCAACACCCGAAGTCGGTGAGGTAACCCGCAAGGGAGCCAGCCGCCGAAGGTGGGGCAAGTGATTGGGGTGAAGTCGTAACAAGGTAGCCGTACCGGAAGGTGCGGCTGGATCACCTCCTTTCTAAGGATGTTAACGTGAAAGGTGGACGCAGAGTTTTGTTCAGTTTTGAAGGAATATAACTATTCCTTCAAGAGTTTTGCGCCTGCGTCTTCCAGTGAATTCAAAGAAGCTGGATTCCTCGGCGCAAGGCAGCAAAGAAGTGAATTCAAGGCAGTAGCCTTGTTCAGTTTTGAAGGAATATTAGTTATTCCTTCAATGGTTTAGGTCTGTATCTATAAGCAGATGCGGAAAATAAGTTCGTTCCTTGAAAACTAGATAACCGAAAGGAAGAAGCCGAGAAGCGCTGATGTTGGTTAAGTTAGAAAGGGCGCACGGTGGATGCCTTGGCACTAGGAGCCGATGAAGGACGGGGCAAACGCCGAAACGCTTCGGGGAGCTGTAAGCAAGCGTTGATCCGGAGATGTCCGAATGGGGGAACCCACTGCCCGTAATGGGGCAGTATCCATACCTGAATCCATAGGGTATGGAGGGCACACCCGGGGAACTGAAACATCTTAGTACCCGGAGGAGAAGAAAGCAAACGCGATTCCCTGAGTAGCGGCGAGCGAAACGGGAACAGCCCAAACCAAGAGGCTTGCCTCTTGGGGTTGTAGGACCACTCAGATGGGAGTGACAAAGGAACGGGGTAGACGAAGCGGTCTGGAAAGGCCCGCCAGAGAAGGTGACAGCCCTGTAGTCGAAACTTCGTTCCCTCCCGAGTGGCTCCTGAGTACGGCGGGACACGGGGAATCCCGTCGGAAGCAGGGAGGACCATCTCCCAAGGCTAAATACTCCCTAGTGACCGATAGTGAACCAGTACCGTGAGGGAAAGGTGAAAAGCACCCCGGAAGGGGAGTGAAAGAGAACCTGAAACCGTGTGCCTACAAGTAGTCAGAGCCCGTTGATGGGTGATGGCGTGCCTTTTGTAGAATGAACCGGCGAGTTACGATGGCGTGCGAGGTTAAGTCGAAAAGACGGAGCCGCAGCGAAAGCGAGTCTGAATAGGGCGTATAGTACGTCGTCGTAGACCCGAAACCAGGTGATCTACCCATGTCCAGGGTGAAGGTAGGGTAACACCTACTGGAGGCCCGAACCCACGCACGTTGAAAAGTGCGGGGATGAGGTGTGGGTAGGGGTGAAATGCCAATCGAACCTGGAGATAGCTGGTTCTCCCCGAAATAGCTTTAGGGCTAGCCTCAAGGGAAGAGTCTTGGAGGTAGAGCACTGATTGAGCTAGGGGCCCTCATCGGGTTACCGAACTCAGTCAAACTCCGAATGCCAACGACTTATCCTTGGGAGTCAGACTACGAGTGATAAGATCCGTGGTCGAGAGGGAAACAGCCCAGATCACCAGCTAAGGTCCCAAAGTGCACGTTAAGTGGAAAAGGATGTGGAGTTGCCAAGACAACCAGGATGTTGGCTTAGAAGCAGCCATCATTTAAAGAGTGCGTAATAGCTCACTGGTCGAGTGACTCTGCGCCGAAAATGTACCGGGGCTAAACGTGCCACCGAAGCTGTGGGATGACCGTTGGTCATCGGTAGGGGAGCGTTCTAAGTGCACCGAAGCGAGACCGGAAGGACTCGTGGAGCGCTTAGAAGTGAGAATGCCGGTGTGAGTAGCGAAAACAGAGGTGAGAATCCTCTGCACCGAAAGCCTAAGGGTTCCTGAGGAAGGTTCGTCCGCTCAGGGTTAGTCGGGACCTAAGCCGAGGCCGAAAGGCGTAGGTGATGGGCAACAGGTAGAGATTCCTGTACCACCTCCTCACCGTTTGAGCGATGGGGGGACGCAGGAAGGTAGGGCGAGCAGGCTGCTGGAATAGCCTGTCCAAGCGGTTAGGCTGCCAGATAGGCAAATCCGTCTGGCGCAAAGGCTGAGCCGTGATGGCGAAGGGACCATCGGTCCCGAAGTCCCCGATCCTACACTGCCAAGAAAAGCCTCTAGCGAGGTGAGAGGTGCCCGTACCGCAAACCGACACAGGTAGGCGAGGAGAGAATCCTAAGGTGCGCGGGAGAACTCTCGTTAAGGAACTCGGCAAAATGACCCCGTAACTTCGGGAGAAGGGGTGCTCTCTTGGGTGATGAGCCCGAGGGAGCCGCAGTGAAAAGGCCCAAGCGACTGTTTATCAAAAACACAGGTCTCTGCGAAGCCGAAAGGCGAAGTATAGGGGCTGACACCTGCCCGGTGCTGGAAGGTTAAGGGGAGCGCTTAGCGAAAGCGAAGGTGCGAACCGAAGCCCCAGTAAACGGCGGCCGTAACTATAACGGTCCTAAGGTAGCGAAATTCCTTGTCGGGTAAGTTCCGACCCGCACGAAAGGTGTAACGACTTGGGCACTGTCTCAACGAGAGACCCGGTGAAATCATACTACCTGTGAAGATGCAGGTTACCCGCGACAGGACGGAAAGACCCCGTGGAGCTTTACTGCAGCCTGATATGGAATTTTGGTATCGCTTGTACAGGATAGGTGGGAGCCTGGGAAGCCGGAGCGCCAGCTTCGGTGGAGGCGCCGGTGGGATACCACCCTGGCGGTATTGAAATTCTAACCCGCACCCCTTATCGGGGTGGGAGACAGTGTCAGGTGGGCAGTTTGACTGGGGCGGTCGCCTCCCAAAAGGTAACGGAGGCGCCCAAAGGTTCCCTCAGAATGGTTGGAAATCATTCGGAGAGTGCAAAGGCACAAGGGAGCTTGACTGCGAGACGGACAGGTCGAGCAGGGACGAAAGTCGGGCTTAGTGATCCGGTGGTTCCGTATGGAAGGGCCATCGCTCAACGGATAAAAGCTACCCCGGGGATAACAGGCTGATCTCCCCCAAGAGTCCACATCGACGGGGAGGTTTGGCACCTCGATGTCGGCTCATCGCATCCTGGGGCTGTAGTCGGTCCCAAGGGTTGGGCTGTTCGCCCATTAAAGCGGTACGCGAGCTGGGTTCAGAACGTCGTGAGACAGTTCGGTCCCTATCCGTCGCGGGCGCAGGAAATTTGAGAGGAGCTGTCCTTAGTACGAGAGGACCGGGATGGACGCACCGCTGGTGTACCAGTTGTCCCGCCAGGGGCACCGCTGGGTAGCTATGTGCGGAAGGGATAAGCGCTGAAAGCATCTAAGCGTGAAGCCCCCCTCAAGATGAGATTTCCCATCGCGTCAAGCGAGTAAGATCCCTCGAAGATGACGAGGTCGATAGGTCCGAGGTGGAAGCGTGGCGACACGTGGAGCTGACGGATACTAATCGATCGAGGACTTAACCAATCAGAAAAGCGTAGGCGAGCGGTTCGCCGCGAAGGGCAAATGTTCTTCGCCTGGAGGGATGCTTGCATCCCGAAGGCGAAGGTTATTTGACCCCGAGCGGCGGTGAGCTGGAGCTAGACAGCGCGAAAAGCGGAGGCGCTTGGCTTCTTCCAAGCAGACGGTTATCTAGTTTTGAAGGAATGAACTCCTTCTTGACAAAATTAATCTGATGAATATAATAATATATGTCCAATAGAACAGCTTGCCTAGTGACTATAGCGGAGAGGAAACACCCGTTCCCATCCCGAACACGGAAGTTAAGCTCTCCAGCGCCGATGGTAGTTGGGGCCAGCGCCCCTGCAAGAGTAGGTCGTCGCTAGGCAGGCAAAAATTAGAGAGCTGCATGAGTTCTCTAATTTTTTTGCCTATCTCTGGTCAGGTCATTGAAGTTTTAATGACGCCATTTAAATCCTCTCCCCCAAAACTAGAAGCGTTATCATCGTTTCCTAGACCCCCTTTTTGATTTAGTATAGGAAACGGAACATCGGAACAGGGTGTCCCAAAATGATCGGGACATCCTCTTTTTTTCGCTTATTCCCCTTTTTTAATTTCGATTTTCTTTTTTTGCTCATCCGGAATCAGACGGTGAAGATGAATGAATAGCAAACCATTATGATACGTTGCCTCAATGCGATCTTCCTTTACCGCAAATGGAAGGGGAATCGTTTTTTCCCATGTGCCTTGAAAGATTCCTTCCTCCACTAATTCAAATCCTTTAAAGTTTAAGTTAATATTAGCCTTGATTTCTAATGTTTTGTAGTATATATAAAGTTCTGCGTCTTCCACTTTTTCTAATCCGGGCAAACTGACAACGATCAGCAGTTCGTTGTCTTTTTTATATATATTAATGCCTGATTGTTTATTTGTCGTTGGCAAAAATGATTGAAAATTTCCCCAAAAGTCTCCTTGGAAAAATTGCTGCCAATGTTTTGTCCAATCGGAAAACGGATCAAATGGGTTCCCTTTCACAATTTTTCCCTCCTCCGCTATTTCATCATATGTTTTCTCTACCGTTTGGTGAGACAGAAAACACGAACATTTATATTATATATAAATTAAATGTTCGATTTTTGTTGACAGTTCATGAAAAATATTGTTAAGATAATAGTAACTTCATAGTGTCGATGATCCCTCATATAATTTTGGGAATATGGCCCAAAAGTCTCTACCCAATAACCGTAAATTATTGGACTATGAGGGAAAGGATCGGTTTGGCTTTTTTTCGACAAGATGGTCGGAGTATGCCCAGAGCGATACTTTCCCTTATCAAGGAGGGGAACGTACGCTCTGGGCTTTGTTATGAATGATAAAGGAGTGAATATTCTATGCCGCCGCTTGTTGGAGTAATTATGGGCAGCCATTCAGACTGGGAAACGATGAAATATGCTTGTGATATATTAGAGGAGTTGCAAATTCCATTTGAGAAAAAGGTCGTTTCTGCCCATCGAACGCCTGATTATATGTTTGAGTATGCCGAAACAGCAGAGGAAAGAGGTATTAAGGTGATTATCGCAGGAGCGGGCGGAGCAGCCCACTTGCCGGGAATGGTAGCAGCGAAAACAACCATCCCTGTTATTGGCGTGCCGGTGCAGTCAAAAGCGTTGAACGGGTTAGATTCCCTTCTATCGATTGTGCAAATGCCTGGCGGGGTCCCAGTCGCCACCGTTGCCATCGGAAAGGCGGGAGCGACAAACGCGGGGCTTTTAGCAGCTGCCATATTAGGCATTCATGATCCGCAATACATGGAGGCGTTAAAGGAGCGAAGAGAGCAAATAAAAAAACAGGTGATGGAAAGTAGTGATCAACTTGGATAAGCGGCAAGTCCTTCCCGGACAGACGATCGGAATTATCGGCGGCGGACAGCTTGGACGGATGATGGCGCTTTCGGCAAAAGCAATGGGGTTTCGTATCGCCGTGCTCGACCCAACACCTGATTCCCCTTGTGGCCAGGTGGCTGATATCGAAATTACTGCCGAATATAGCGACCGCGGGGCGATTGCAGAGCTGGCGAAAGTAAGCGATGTGATTACGTATGAATTTGAAAATATTGATGCTAATGCTTTACATTGGCTCGTTGAACACGCCTATGTGCCGCAGGGAAGCCAGTTGCTCGCCGTCACGCAAGATCGCGCGGCCGAGAAACGGGAGATCATCGCTGCAGGTCTTCCCGTCGCTCCATATGCGGAAGTACAGACGAAAGAAGAGCTTGCTTTTGCAGTTGAAAAAATCGGTATTCCGTGTGTGTTGAAAACGCGCCGTGGCGGCTATGATGGGAAAGGGCAACACGTGATTCGCTGCCAAGAAGATATGGAACCGGCGCTTTCTTTGTTAGAAATTGGTCCTTGCGTATTGGAGAGCTGGATTTCATTTGACAAAGAAATTTCCGTGATCGTCGCAAGAAATGGGTTCGGTGAGATGGCGGCATTTCCGGTTGCAGAAAACATTCATATCGATAATATTTTGCATCAGACCATTGCCCCGGCGCGCATTGCTGCGGATGTCGCAAAAAAAGCAATGCGCTATGCGGAAACGCTCGCCGATTACTTTTCTTTAGTCGGAACGCTGGCAGTCGAAATGTTTTTGACAAAAGAAGGGGATATTTATATTAATGAGCTTGCCCCTAGACCGCACAACTCAGGTCATTATACAATTAATGCTTGTGCGACGTCCCAATTCGAGCAGCATATCCGCGCCATCTGCAATTGGCCGTTAGGAAGCACCGCCTTGCTAAAGCCGGCTGTCATGGTCAATATTTTAGGGGAGCATGTCGAGCCGATACGGCAAAATATTGGAAAGCTTGGTGCGGCGCATTTGCACCTGTACGGCAAAAAAGAGGCAAAACCGAAGCGAAAAATGGGGCATGTCACGGTGCTTGCCGAGCGTGTGGATGATGCGCTGGAAATGGTGGATTCGTGGCAAATTTGGAAGGATCGGAGGCAAGAATACGTATGATCGAACGTTACACAAGACCGGAAATGGGAGCAATTTGGACGGAAGAAAACCGCTTTAAAGCATGGCTGGAAGTGGAAATTTTAGCTTGTGAGGCGTGGGCAGAGCTTGGCGTCATTCCAAAAGAAGATGTCGAGCGCATCCGCCAAAACGCTTCGTTTGATATCGCGCGCATTAAAGAAATTGAAGAAGAAACGCGCCATGATGTCGTGGCGTTTACGCGCGCTGTTTCAGAAACGTTAGGCGAAGAACGAAAGTGGGTGCATTATGGGCTGACATCGACTGACGTCGTGGACACCGCCCTGTCTTATTTACTAAAACAAGCGAACGAAATTTTATTAAGAGATTTGGAAAATCTTATTCAAGTATTGAAAGAGAAAGCGTTGGAGCATAAATATACGGTCATGATGGGGCGCACGCACGGCGTTCACGCGGAACCGACAACATTTGGCCTGAAAATGGCATTATGGTATGCGGAAATGCTGCGCAATTTAGAACGGTTTAAACAAGCGGCGGAAACGGTGCGTGTCGGCAAAATTTCTGGCGCGGTCGGGACGTATGCGAACATCGATCCGTTTGTGGAGCAATATGTGTGCGAAAAATTAGGATTGAAACCAGCGCCGATCTCCACACAAACGCTGCAGCGCGACCGCCATGCGTATTATATGGCGACGCTGGCACTGATTGCGACATCGATTGAAAAATTTGCCGTTGAAATTCGTGGGCTGCAAAAAAGCGAAGTGCGGGAAGTGGAAGAGTTTTTTGCGAAAGGACAAAAAGGTTCATCGGCGATGCCGCACAAGCGCAATCCGATTGGTTCGGAAAACATGACGGGAATGGCGCGCGTCATCCGCGGGTATATGCTGACGGCGTACGAAAATGTTCCGCTTTGGCATGAACGCGATATTTCCCATTCTTCTGCTGAACGCATTATTTTGCCGGATGCAACGATCGCTCTAAACTATATGCTCAACCGCTTTGCCAACATTGTCAAGAACTTGAGAGTTTACCCGGAAAACATGAAGAAAAACATGGACCGTACGTTAGGATTGATTTATTCGCAACGGGTCCTGCTCGCCCTTATCGACACGGGGATGACGCGGGAAGAAGCGTATGATTTAGTGCAGCCGAAAGCGATGGAAGCATGGGAAAAACAAGTGCCGTTCCGTTCCTTGATTGAAGCGGACGAGCGGATTACAAGCCGTTTGACAAAAGAACAGCTCGACGATTGCTTTGATTATCGCTACCACTTAAAGCATATCGATACGATTTTTGCACGGTTAGGGTTAGCGTAACGGCAGATCGGCAAGTAGCTTCTTGCCGATCTGCACTAAAGAAAATTGCCAATATTCTGTATCGGAGGCCTGGGAAATGGTGGAAAAACTAGGATTGCTATATGAAGGAAAGGCAAAAAAAGTGTATACGACGGATGAGGAGAATACGTTGTGGGTGGAATATAAAGACAGCGCGACGGCGTTCAACGGAGAGAAAAAAGCGACGATTGCCGGCAAAGGACGCTTAAATAACGAAATTACTAGTTTGCTATTTTCTAAGCTTTGCGAGGCGGGAATTCCGAATCATTTTCTGCAAAAGGTATCTGCTACCGAGCAACTTGTCAAAAAAGTGACGATCATCCCGCTTGAAGTGGTTGTCCGCAACGTTGTGGCCGGGAGTCTGGCGAAGCGGCTTGGCATCGCAGAAGGCACCCCTCTGGAAAAACCTCTTATCGAATTTTATTACAAAAATGATGACCTTGGTGATCCTCTCTTATTAGAAGATCACATCGCCATATTAAAGCTGGCCACCTCAGAGCAGATTGCCGTTTTGAAGGAACTGGCTTTCAAGGTTAATGACGTATTGACGCAGCACTTTGCCGCGCGGCGGGTGCGACTGGTTGACTTTAAACTGGAATTTGGCATCGATGCAAAAGGTGAAATATTGCTTGCCGATGAGATTTCGCCGGATACGTGCCGCCTGTGGGATATGGAAACGAACGAAAAACTGGATAAAGATGTGTTCCGCCGCGATTTAGGAAGCTTAACGGATGCATACGAAGCGATTTTACAACGATTAGGGGGAGAATCAGCATGTATAAAGTAAAGGTATATGTGACGTTGCGTGAAAGTGTGCTTGATCCGCAAGGAACGGCGGTCAAAGGCGCGCTGCATAGCTTATCGTATACAGAAGTGCAGGACGTGCGGATCGGGAAATTTATGGAGCTTGTCATCGAGAAAAGCGACCGCGATATCGACAAACTGGTGCGGGAAATGTGTGAAAAGCTGTTAGCCAATACGGTTATTGAAGACTACCGTTATGAAATTGAGGAGGTAGTCGTGCAGTGAAATTTGCTGTGATCGTGTTTCCAGGGTCAAATTGTGATGTTGATATGTATCATGCGATTGCTGATGAGTTGCAAGAAGAAGTCGAATACGTATGGCATGATGAGGAAAACCTTGACCGTTTTGACGCGATTTTGCTGCCGGGAGGGTTTTCATACGGCGACTACCTTCGCTCCGGAGCGATCGCCCGCTTCTCCAACGTCATGAAGGCGGTCCAAAAAGCGGCAGATGAAGGGAAGCCGATATTAGGCGTATGCAACGGGTTTCAAATTTTGCTAGAAGCAGGGCTGCTTCCGGGGGCAATGCGCCGCAATAACAGTCTGAAGTTTATTTGCCGCCCGGTGTCGTTAAAAGTAGAAAACAATGAAACGATGTTTACGTCTTCGTACGAACAAGGCGAAATCATTACGATCCCGATCGCCCATGGCGAAGGCAATTATTATTGTGATGAACCAACACTAAAGCGACTGATCGAAAATCGGCAAATCGTTTTTCGCTATTACGGAGAAAATCCAAATGGAAGCTTATCCGATATTGCCGGAATTGTCAATGAAAAAGGTAATGTACTTGGCATGATGCCGCATCCGGAGCGGGCGGTGGATGTGCTGCTTGGCAGCGCTGACGGGTTGAAGCTGTTCCAATCGATCGTGAAATATTGGAGGGAAACACATGTCGTTACTGCTTGAGCCAAGTCCAACAGTGATTAAAGACGAAAAATTATATCGGGAAATGGGACTGACGGACGAAGAATTTGCGATGATCGAAAAGATTTTGGGCCGCCTGCCGAATTACACAGAAACAGGGATTTTTTCTGTCATGTGGTCCGAGCATTGCAGCTACAAAAATTCGAAGCCGGTATTAAAAAAGTTTCCAACGGAAGGAAAGCATGTGCTTCAAGGCCCGGGCGAAGGAGCGGGCATCGTGGATATCGGCGACGGCTTGGCGGTGGCATTTAAAATCGAAAGCCATAACCACCCGTCGGCAATTGAGCCGTATCAAGGGGCGGCGACCGGTGTCGGTGGTATCATCCGCGACGTCTTTTCGATGGGGGCGCGCCCGATTGCGTTATTAAATTCGCTTCGCTTCGGGGAGTTAATGTCCCCGCGTGTCAAGTATCTATTTGAAAATGTAGTGGCTGGGATCGCTGGTTACGGCAATTGTGTCGGCATTCCGACCGTCGGCGGCGAAGTGCAGTTTGATCCTGCTTATGAAGGCAACCCGCTTGTCAATGCGATGTGCGTCGGTATTATTCGCCATGAAGACATTCAACGCGGCGTAGCAACTGGGGTAGGAAACACCGTCATGTATGTAGGGGCGAAAACAGGGCGTGACGGCATCCACGGCGCGACGTTTGCTTCGGAGGAGTTGACGGAACAATCGGAGGCGAAAAGGCCTGCTGTGCAAGTCGGCGATCCGTTTATGGAAAAATTATTGCTTGAAGCTTGTTTGGAAGTAGTGAAATCCGATGCGCTTGTTGGCATTCAAGATATGGGTGCGGCTGGGTTGACGAGCTCTTCGGCGGAGATGGCGAGCAAAGGCGGGTTTGGCATTGAAATGAATTTGGATCTGGTGCCGCAGCGTGAGGCGGGTATGACGCCGTATGAAATGATGCTCTCGGAATCGCAGGAGCGGATGCTGCTTGTCGTCAAACAAGGACGCGAGCAAGAAATTTACGATTTGTTCGCCAAATACGGCTTGGAAGCAAAAGCGATCGGCAAAGTGACAGATGATAAAATGCTCCGCCTCTATTTCCGCGGCGAGGTCGTCGCCGAGATTCCGGTAGACGCCTTGGCAAAGGATGCGCCGGTTTATCATAAACCAGCAAAAGAGCCAGCCTATTATCGCGAGTTCCAAGCGATGGAGCCGTATGTTCCTGTTGTCACCGACTATGCAAAAACGCTGCTGGCGTTGCTGGCGCAGCCGACGATCGCCAGCAAAGAATGGGTATATGATCAATACGATTATATGGTACGAACTAATACGGTGGTTGCGCCAGGATCGGATGCGGCGGTTGTGCGCATTCGCGGCACGAATAAGGCGTTGGCGATGACAACAGACTGCAACTCGCGCTACCTTTATTTAGATCCGGAAACTGGCGGGAAAATTGCTGTAGCCGAGGCGGCGAGAAATGTGGTCTGTTCCGGTGCCAAACCGCTGGCACTGACGGATTGCCTAAATTTCGGAAGCCCGGAAAAACCGGAAATCTTCTGGCAGCTCGAAAAAGCGGTCGATGGAATGAGCGCCGCTTGCCGTGCGTTGGAAACTCCGGTCATCGGCGGGAACGTTTCTTTATATAACGAAACGAACGGAGAAGCGATTTATCCGACTCCGGTTGTCGGAATGGTCGGTCTTATTGAAGACATTCGTCATATTACGACGCAATCATTTAAACGTGCGGGCGATCTTATTTATGTCATCGGCGAAGCGCAGCCGGAGTTTGGCGGAAGCGAGCTGCAAAAATGGCTCGAAGGCCGCATTTTTGGTCCAGCGCCAGCCATTGATTTAACAGTGGAAGCAAAACGGCAAAAACAACTGTTAACAGCGATCCAGGCAGGAGTGATCGCATCGGCGCATGATATTGCGGAAGGTGGTTTTGCTGTTGCCTTGGCTGAATGTTTGATGGGCGCGGATGGACTTGGCGCGAAAGTCACGATCGCCGGGGATGTGACTAGCGAGCTATTTAGTGAAACACAATCGCGGTTTATCGTTTCCGTGAAAAAAGAACATCGCGAAACGTTTGAGCAATTGGTGGAAGCAAAGCAAATCGGTGAGGTAACCGACGACAATACGCTTCTTATTGAGAGCGTAAACGGAGAAGCAGTCATCAAACTTTCCGTCGCAGAAATGAGAAGCGTGTGGAAAGGGGCTATTCCATGCTTGCTGAAATCAAAGGATTAAATGAAGAGTGCGGCATTTTCGGCATTTGGGGACATGAAAACGCGGCGCAGCTCACGTATTACGGCTTGCATAGCCTTCAGCACCGCGGCCAGGAAGGAGCAGGGATCGTCGTTGTCCATCAAGGAACGCTGCAAAGCCATAAAGGGTTGGGTCTTGTCACCGAAGTGTTTCACAACGAGGTGCTTCAAGCGCTAAATGGAGCGGCAGCAATCGGCCACGTTCGCTACTCAACAGCAGGGGGAGGAGGCTATGAAAACGTCCAGCCGCTTCTGTTCCGCTCGCAAACGGGAAGCATTGCCCTTGCCCATAACGGCAATCTTACGAATGCAATCGATTTAAAACTGCAGCTTGAGGCACAGGGTAGCATTTTCCAAACGACTTCCGATACGGAAGTGCTGGCCCATCTCATTCGCCGCAGCCAGGCGCCGACGTTCAAAGAGCAGGTAAAAGAGGCGCTCGCCTATGTGGAAGGAGCATTTGCGTTCCTGTTATTGACGGAAAAGGAGCTATACATCGCCCTTGATCCACACGGATTTCGTCCGCTTTCGATCGGAAGGCTTGGCGACGCCTATGTCGTTGCTTCCGAGACGTGTGCCTTTGATGTGATCGGCGCCACGTACGAAAGGGAAGTCGAGCCGGGAGAATTAATTATCATTAGTGGCGAAGGAATGCGTTCCGAACGGTTCGCCCCGATGCGGCCACGTTCGATTTGCAGCATGGAATATATTTATTTCGCCCGTCCAGACAGCAATGTGGATGGCATTAACATTCATACGGCAAGAAAAAATTTAGGGAAACGACTGGCGCTAGAGGCGCCGGCAGAAGCGGACATTGTCACCGGTGTGCCCGATTCAAGCATTTCTGTTGCGATCGGCTACGCGGAGGCGACCGGCATTCCGTATGAGCTTGGGCTGATTAAAAACCGTTACGTCGGACGTACGTTTATTCAGCCGTCCCAGTCATTGCGGGAGCAAGGGGTGAAAATGAAACTGTCGCCGGTGCGCGGCGTGGTCGCCGGAAAACGCGTAGTAATGGTCGATGATTCGATTGTGCGTGGTACGACAAGCAGACGGATTGTGGCGATGCTTCGTGAAGCGGGGGCGACGGAAGTGCACGTCCGAATTAGCGCGCCGCCGATTACACATCCATGTTTTTACGGAATTGATACATCGACGCGCGAAGAGTTGATTGCGTCCAAGTATACAGTCGAGGAAATCCGCCAAATCATTGGCGCCGATTCGTTAGCATTTTTAAGTCAAGAAGGGTTGTTAGAGGCGATTGGTCGGCCGGATCATCTGCCATTACGCGGGCAATGCCTGGCCTGTTTTACCGGAAACTACCCGACCAATGTCAGCCGAGCGCGTTTGCCGTTTACGGCGGTTAAATAAAAAGGGGGACTTGACGTGGCAAAAGCATATAAACAAGCGGGCGTGGACATTGAAGCAGGATATCGGGCTGTCTCTTTGATGAAACCCCACGTGCAAAAAACGATGCGTCCGGAAGTGCTTGGCGGGTTAGGTGGATTTGGCGGCATGTTTGATTTATCGAAGCTTGGATATAAGGAGCCGGTGCTCGTTTCGGGGACGGATGGCGTGGGGACCAAGCTTAAGATTGCGTTTATGATGGACCGGCATGATACAATTGGAATAGATTGTGTGGCGATGTGCGTCAATGATATTGTCGTCCAAGGAGCAGAACCGCTCTTTTTTCTTGACTATATTGCGTGCGGCAAAGCGGTGCCGGAAAAAATCGCACACATTGTCAAAGGAATTGCCGATGGCTGCGCTGAAGCAGGTTGTGCGCTGATCGGCGGAGAGACGGCGGAAATGCCGGGAATGTATGAAGAAGAGGAATATGATGTCGCTGGGTTTGCCGTTGGAATTGCGGAAAAGTCAAAGCTTGTGACGGGGAGCAATATTCAAGAAGGGGACGTGCTAATCGGGCTTGCCTCCAACGGCCTTCACAGCAACGGATATTCGCTCGTGCGTCGCATCATGATAGAACAGGCGAAACTGGAATTGGACCGCATCTATGAGCCGCTGACGGTTCCGCTCGGTGAAGAGCTATTAAAGCCGACGCGCATTTATGTCAAGCCGCTTCTTCAAGTGATGAAACAATTTGATATAAAAGGAATGGCGCATATTACGGGCGGCGGCTTTATCGAAAACATCCCGCGCATGCTTCCGGAAGGACTGGGCGCGGAAATTGACGATGGTTCATGGCCGGTGCCGCCGATTTTTGATCTGCTGCGGGAGAAAGGAAACCTAGAGCACGGCGAAATGTTTTCTATTTTCAATATGGGAATTGGCATGGTGCTGGCAGTAGACCGTGAAGTGGCGGATCGTGTGTCTGCTCTTTTCACAGAGCTAGGAGAAAAAGCGTATGTCATCGGCCGTGTGAAACGAGGAAAAGGAGTTTCATTTGTCGGAGGGGCGATGGCATGAAACAACTTGCTGTTTTTGCCTCCGGCAGCGGCACGAATTTTCAGGCGATTGTTGATGCGGCCAAAAAGGGGATATTGCCAGCACGCGTCGCATTATTAGTATGCGACAAACCGGGAGCGAAAGTCATTGAGCGGGCGGCGCGAGAGCATATTCCTGCGTTCGTTTTTTCGCCGAAAGATTATGTTGCTAAAGCAGAATTTGAACAGGCGATTTTAGCCCAGTTGCGAAAACATCATATTGATTTCATCGCTCTTGCCGGCTATATGCGTCTTATTGGTCCGACGCTGCTTGCTGCTTATGAAGGAAAAATCGTCAATATCCATCCATCGCTGTTGCCGGCGTTTCCGGGCAAAGATGCGATTGGGCAAGCGTACCGGGCGGGGGTAAAAGTAACCGGCGTAACCATTCATTATGTTGATGAAGGAATGGATACCGGACCGATCATCGCACAGCGCACTGTCCCGATTTACGACGGAGAGCCGCTAGAACAGCTCGAGGCGCGGATTCACGAAGTGGAGCATGAGCTATATCCCACTGTATTAAAAACATTACTGGAACATCAATAGAAAGGATCGAGGATCATGGCAGTGAAACGGGCATTGCTAAGTGTATCGAACAAGGAAGGAATTGTACCGCTGGCGAAACAATTGGTGGAATTAGGTGTGGAAATTATCTCCACAGGCGGAACGAAAAAAACGCTGGAAGAAGCGGGAATTCCCGTCATTGGTATTTCCGAAGTGACAGGGTTTCCGGAAATTTTAGACGGGCGCGTCAAAACATTGCATCCGGCGATTCATGGCGGGTTGCTGGCGATCCGCGACAATGAGCGCCATCAAGCTGAACTTCATGAGCATCATATTACTCCGATTGATTTAGTGGTCGTCAATTTATATCCGTTTCAACAAACGATTGCCAAAAGCGATGTGACGTTTGCGGAAGCGATCGAAAATATTGATATCGGTGGTCCGACGATGCTTAGAGCGGCGGCGAAAAATCATTCCTATGTAACGGTCGTCGTGGACCCAGCCGACTATGATATGGTCATACAAGAGCTAAAAGAACATGGCGATATATCCGCGGAAACGAAACGGAAACTGGCGGCGAAAGTATTCCGCCATACGGCCGCATACGATGCGCTGATTGCCGAATATTTAACCAACAAGACAGGGGAAGAATATCCGGAAACGCTAACGGTCACTTTTGAGAAAAAACAAGCATTACGCTATGGGGAAAATCCGCATCAAACAGCGGCGTTTTATAAAAAACCGCTCTGTTCCTCTTTCTCGATTGCGCAAGCAACACAGCTGCACGGAAAAGCATTATCGTACAACAACATTAATGATGCGAACGCCGCACTACAATTAGTCAAAGAATTTACCGAGCCGGTGGCAGTGGCGGTGAAGCATATGAATCCGTGCGGCGTCGGCACGGGTGCGACGATTTATGAAGCGTTCCTAAAAGCGTATGAGGCCGATCCGGTTTCGATTTTTGGCGGCATTATCGCTTTAAACCGCGAAGTGGATAAAGCAACGGCCGAAAAAATGCACGAAATCTTTTTAGAAATCGTCATCGCTCCATCTTTTAGCGATGAGGCGCTTGCGATTTTGACGCAAAAGAAAAACATTCGTCTCTTGACAGTGGATTTCGCGGCTCCAAAGACAAAAGAAAAAATGCTTGTTTCCGTGCAAGGCGGACTGCTTGTACAAGAAGCGGATACGCACACGCTTGAGGATGCTGAGCTGAAAGTTGTGACGAAGCGTGAACCGACAGAAGAGGAATGGAAGCAGTTGCAGTTTGCCTGGAAGGTGGTCAAACACGTCAAATCGAACGCAATCGTGCTGGCGAAAGACGGAATGACGATCGGCGTTGGCGCCGGACAAATGAACCGGGTTGGCGCGGCGAAAATCGCGATTGAACAGGCGGGAGAGAAAACAAACGGAGCGGTGCTTGCTTCCGATGCGTTTTTCCCGATGGACGATACCGTCGAAGCGGCGGCCAAAGCCGGCATTACCGCCATCATCCAGCCGGGCGGCTCGATTCGCGACGCTGATTCGATTCGCAAAGCGGATGAATACGGAATTGCCATGGTCTTTACGGGAATCCGCCATTTTAAACATTAAGTTGGGGGGAGCGTTATGAAAGTATTGATTGTCGGCCGCGGCGGTAGGGAGCATGCGATTGCCTGGAAGGCCGCGCAAAGCCCGCTTGTTACTAAGCTATACGCCGCCCCGGGCAATCCGGGCATCGCGCAAGTTGCGGAGCTTGTTCCGATTGAGGAACACCAGATCGACGCGCTTGTTCGCTTTGCCAAACAGGAAGGCATCGATCTTACCATTGTCGGCCCGGAAGCGCCGCTGCTTGCCGGTATCGTCGACCGTTTCGAGTCGGAAGGATTGCGCATTTTCGGTCCACGTAAAAATGCAGCGTTAATTGAAGGAAGTAAAGCGTTTGCCAAAGAGTTGATGAAAAAATACGGCATTCCGACGGCCGAACATGCGACGTTCACTTCGTATGAGGAAGCAAAAGCGTATATCGAGAAAAAAGGTGCGCCGATTGTCATTAAAGCGGACGGATTGGCAGCAGGAAAAGGCGTGATTGTCGCTGCGACGCTTTCGGAGGCCCTCCAGGCGCTAGAGGCGATGATGATCGAAAACCAGTTTGGCGATGCGAGCAAAAAAGTGGTCGTGGAAGAATACTTAGAAGGCGAAGAGTTTTCGTTCATGGCGTTTGTCCATGGCGAACATGTTTATCCACTTGCGATTGCCCAGGATCATAAGCGAGCATATGACAATGATGAAGGGCCAAATACGGGCGGAATGGGGGCATACTCCCCAGTGCCGCAAATTTCCAAGCAAACGGTGGAAATTGCGCTGTCCACGATCCTTCAGCCGATGGCAAAAGCATTGGCGGCGGAAGGACGACCGTTTACCGGAGTATTGTACGCGGGATTAATGGAAACAAGTCAAGGTCCGAAAGTGATCGAGTTTAACGCCCGCTTTGGCGATCCGGAAGCGCAGGTGGTGCTGCCGCGGTTGGAAAATGACCTTATTGAAGTGATCACAGCCGTAATGGAAGGGCGGAACATGGAACTGCGTTGGTCGGAGGAGGCCGTCATCGGCGTGGTATTGGCAGCGAAAGGGTATCCAGGTGCCTATGAACGCGGAGCGGTTATTTGCGGCTGGGATCAGTTAGGGGAAAAAACATTATTATTTCACGCAGGAACGAAGAAGGAAAATAACACTTTATATACAAACGGCGGCCGCGTGCTGCTTGTAGCGGCGAAAGGGGAGACGCTAAAGCAAGCACAACAAACTGTATATAAGCAAATTTCCTATATTACATGCGATCAGCTGTTTTATCGCCATGATATTGGAAATAAGGCTATCGAACGCGCTTCCGGCGCACATAGACAAACGCAAGGGCGATAATGCCGCCAATAAGAGAAGCGAGCACAAACGACATATCTGTCATGTATTCAAGCAACATGTTTATTCACTCCTTTGAATGGACTGGCGTTATGTAAACGCCAGTCTTTATTTACGTAGGATTGATTGTAGCATCCTCTTTTATGCGAGTCGCCTGCTCGCGGCGATAATTTTCCAATAAAGCAGTCATTGGACAAAAACGGGTGATTCCTTCGCCTACTTTCATAGCGGCTAGCATCGCTATAATGAGGTAAGAAGTACACCAAGGACGTCTTGTCATTTTTGCCGTTGCCCATGCAAGCATGGTCAGACCGAAAGTAATACGAATGAGTGCATTGACGATACCAATATTGGCCATGGCCATTTTTCCCTCCTTTTTTCATTGTGAAAATGACTTTAATGCGGTAAAATGATTATATGGAATGATTAGGAAAAAAGGGACGGGGTGTATATGAGCGAACAACGTTATCGTTGGAAAAGTCACGAATTACGTGAACATGTTGCGATTATTGACGGAAAAAAATCACCGACAAAATTGTTAACGAATGCGACTTATTTACATTCATATCTTCACGAATGGTTAAAAGGGAATATTTGGATATACCATGATCGAATTGTGTACGTCGGGGAGCGGTTTCCCGATCACGTTGATGATCAATGTGAAATCATTGATTGCAGCGGTTATGTGTTAGTTCCTGGCTATATGGAACCGCATGCGCATTCATTTCAGTTATATAATCCCCATACGTTTGCACACTATGCATCGAAATATGGAACGACAACATTGATTAACGATAATTTATTCCTTATTTTGCAATTGTCAGATGACCAGGCGTTTTTATTGATGCAGAAAATGAATGCGCTTCCATCATCAATGTACTGGTGGTGCCGATTTGATGGACAGACGGAGCTGGAGAGAGAAGAAGAACAGTTATCCAACGCCAGAGTAAAACGGTGGCTGGAACAAGAAACGGTATTGCAAGGTGGAGAGCTAACGGGATGGCCGAAGCTTCTTGCCGGAGACAATCTTATGCTCCATTGGATTCAAGAAGCAAAGCGGATGAAACGAAAAATTGAAGGCCATTTTCCTGGAGCTTCTGAGAAAACGCTTACAAAAATGATGCTTCTTGGTGCTGATTGCGATCATGAAGCGATGACGGGCACAGAAGTATATACGCGGCTCCTGCACGGATATACCGTGTCATTACGTTATTCGTCCATTCGCCCGGATTTACCGACGCTTCTCCAAGAAATAAAGGAACTTGGCATTCATCAATATGATAAGTTTATTCTCACGACAGACGGTTCGCCGCCATCTTTTTATGAAGAAGGAGTAATAGACCGATTGATTCGCATTGCATTGGAACATGGCGTCCCGGTCATCGACGCTTACAATATGGCTACGGTGAACGTTGCGCGCCATTACGGAATTGAGCACCTTCACGGCAGCATTGCGACAGGGAGAATAGCAAACATTAACTTTTTACGTGCAAAAGAAGATCCGACTCCTGTGCAAGTGCTTGCAAAAGGAAAATGGGTAAAGCGGGAGGGAGATGACTCGATTGCATGGCCATCGATATCGTGGGACGACTACGGAATTGAACCGCTTCATCTATCCTGGAATTTATCGATGGATGATTTGCAATTTTCGATGCCAATGGGAATGCATATGAAAAACGCGGTGATTATGAAACCATATTCTATTTCGATTGATACCTCTCGCGATGAACTGTCTACTGATCACGATGAAAGCTTTTTGGTGCTGATGGACCGTCATGGAAAATGGCGCGTAAATACAATTTTGAAAGGTTTTGCTACGAATGTCCGCGGGCTTGTCAGTTCGTATTCCAATACAGGCGATATTATTTTCATTGGAAAAAGCAAGCAGGACATGTTTCTTGCTTTCCAGCGAATGTGCGAAATCGGCGGCGGAATAGTGCTGGCGGAAAATGGTGAAGTCATTCACGAAATTCCGCTGCCTCTTAATGGCATGGCATCGGAACAAAGCGTAGAACAGCTGATTGATGAAGAGAAAAAGCTTGTGGAACTATTAAAACAGCGCGGATATCGTTTTGTTGACCCAGTTTATTCTCTATTCTTTTTACAATCGACCCATTTACCTTATGTGCGTATTACACAACGAGGAATTTATGATGTAATGAATAAAACAGTACTCTTTCCGCCGATAATGCGTTAAAATAAAAAAGAAAAAGGTTGTGTGACTGTTGAAAAAATATTGGTTTGTTGCGTTTAGTGTGCTGTACCTTTTCATGAACGGTTGTATGCATGAAGACAAACAGCAAGCCCCTGCGCCGAAACCGGCACCCGTCGAAACGCCAAAACAGCAGGACATTTCCAAAAAGCAAGTGTTTCCACTAACTGGGCTGCCAGCGGAGGGGACGGTGAACCATCGCGTTATTGCGGTAATGGTAAACAATCATCCCAAAGCGCGGCCGCAGTCGGGGCTGCAAAAAGCAGATATCGTTTATGAGATACTGGCAGAAGGGGATATTACACGCTTTTTAGCATTATATCAGAGTGAATTTCCAGAAAAAGTAGGTCCAGTACGCAGTGCGCGCGACTACTATATTGATTTGAGCAATGGCTATCATGCGCTCTATGTTTGCCATGGCTGGAGCCCGGAGGCAAAAGCCTTACTGGAAGACGGAACGACGGATTATTTAAACGGCTTGTTTTATGATGGGACGTTGTTTCAGCGGGCTTCGTTCCGCAAAGCACCGCATAATTCTTATATTACATTTGCCAATATTGAAAAAGGGGCAGCCCAAAACGGCTATACGCTGCAAGACGATGTCAAGCCGCTTCCATTTCGCCAAGATGCCACAACAGGGGAGAAGGCGGAAACCGTTACCATTGCGTATTCGCATCGCAGCTATGCGCAAGTACAGTACAAGTATGTCCCGAGTCAAAAAAGCTATTATCGCTATAGTGCAGGAGAACAAACGGTCGATTATGATACGCATGACCCGATCGTCATGCAAAATATCATGGTCATTGCCGCCAAACACCGGGTGATTGATGCGGCAGGGCGGCGCAGCATTGACCTGAATTCTGGGGGAGACGGGTACTTATTCCAAAATGGTGTGGTACAAAAAATACAATGGAAAAATGTCAGCGGTCGCATTTTGCCGTTTATAAATGGAAACCCGGTCGGCTTTGTGCCGGGGAAAACATGGATCAACGTTGTTCCTGACTTAAATATAGTAAAGTGGTAAAGGAGGATCTCTATTTATGCAAATTGATAAATTACGCGGCAGAGAAGTAGATCAGCTGTTTAAAGCGATTCTTTCTTTGCGCGATTTAGAGGAGTGCTATCGCTTTTTTGATGACTTATGCACGGTCAACGAAATTCAATCGTTAGCGCAGCGCCTCGAAGTAGCACGCATGCTTCGCGAAGGCTATACGTATCATAAAATCGAAACGGAAACAGGAGCAAGCACCGCAACGATTTCGCGCGTCAAACGCTGCTTAAACTATGGAAACGATGCGTATGCGATGGCATTAGACCGCATTAAAGAAAAAACAAGCCAAACTTCCGAAGAAGCGCATAACGCCTAATGAAAGCAAGGAGATTCCTTCCAATGAAAAGGAACTCCTTTTCTTTTTGCCGATTTGTTATAATGAAAAAATGGATAAATCAATGGAGGGTTTTATTATATGTATGATATTCGCGAGTGGCGCCATGTATTTAAGCTAGACCCGAACAAAGAAATTAGCGATGAACATCTCGAACGTGTTTGTGAATCAGGGACGGACGCCATTATTGTCGGTGGAACGGACGGCGTTACATTAGAAAATGTACTGGAGTTGTTAGGGCGCGTCCGCCGCTTTTCCGTTCCATGTGTGTTGGAAATCTCCAATCTAGAGTCCATCACCCCTGGTTTTGATTTTTATTTTATCCCAATGGTACTGAACAGCCGCGAAACAAAGTGGATCATCGATCTGCATCACGACGCGGTGAAACAGTTTGGCGATGTCATGAATTGGGATGAAATATGGATGGAAGGGTATTGCATTTTACATAAACATTGCAAAGCAGCTATGCTTACTGCGGCGGACACGGAGCTTGAGGAAGAGGATGTCGTCGCGTATGCGCGCATGGCGGAACATATGTATCACCTGCCGATTTTTTATTTGGAATATAGCGGTTCCTATGGGGACCCCGGGCTCGTTCAGCGCGTCAAACAAGTATTAATGAAAACACAGCTGTTTTACGGCGGGGGATTAAAACGGCAAAACAGGCGAAAGAAATGGCGAAATACGCTGATACGGTCGTCGTGGGCAACATCGTTTACGAAGACATCGAGCAAGCGCTGGCTACGGTCAAAGCGGTGAAGCAATAAGCTGGTCAAGGCGTAAAAAGTGATGTAAAATAGAACATATGTTTCCTGGTGGTGATAAAAGTGAATTTTTTGTCGGAAAAATTACTGGCTAATTTAAATAAGGAGCAGCAAGCCGCTGTGAAAACGACGGAAGGACCGCTTCTCATTATGGCAGGGGCGGGAAGCGGCAAAACACGCGTATTAACACATCGCATTGCCTATTTAATGGCGGAAAAGCATGTGGCTCCGTGGAATATTTTAGCGATTACATTTACGAACAAAGCGGCGCGGGAAATGAAAGAACGCGTGCAGGCGCTGTTAGGCGGCGCAGCGGAAGAAGTGTGGATTTCCACGTTCCATTCGATGTGCGTTCGCATTTTGCGCCGCGATATTGACCGCATCGGCATCAACCGCAATTTTTCCATTCTCGATACGACCGATCAGCTTTCGGTGATTAAAAATATTTTAAAAGAAAAAAATATCGATCCGAAAAAGTTTGAGCCGCGCACGATACTCGGCACGATCAGCAGCGCGAAAAACGAGTTGCTGACTCCAGAGAAATTTGCCAAACGGGCAAGCAGCTATTATGAAAAAATCGTCAGCGATGTGTATGAAGAATACCAACAGCGCCTTTTGCGCAACCATTCGCTCGATTTTGACGACTTAATTATGACGACGATTCAGCTGTTTGAACGCGTGCCGGAAGTATTGGAATACTACCAATATAAATTTCAATATATCCACATTGATGAGTACCAAGACACCAACCATGCGCAGTATATGCTGGTCAAAATGCTGGCGGCGCGCTTTCAAAATATATGCGTTGTCGGCGATGCGGATCAATCGATTTACCGCTGGCGCGGCGCGGACATTCAAAACATCTTATCGTTCGAACGGGACTATCCGAACGCAAAAGTGATTTTGCTCGAGCAAAACTATCGCTCCACCAAGCGGATTTTGCAAGCGGCAAACGAAGTCATTGAAAACAATATTAACCGGAAGCCGAAAAGGCTGTGGACGGAAAATCCGGAAGGAAAGAAAATCGTTTATTATGAAGCGATGAATGAAGCAGATGAAGCACAATTTGTCGCCGGCAAAATTAAAGAATATGTCGATGGCGGAAAACGACGCTATTCCGATTTTGCTATTTTGTACCGCACGAATGCGCAGTCACGGATCATTGAAGAGGTATTCCTCAAGTCCAATATCCCGTATCAAATTGTCGGCGGTTTAAAGTTCTATGACCGCAAAGAAATTAAGGATATTTTGGCTTATTTGCGCGTTATTGCCAATCCGAATGACGACATTAGCCTGCTTCGCATCATTAATGTGCCAAAACGCGGCGTTGGTGCGTCTTCGCTCGATAAAATTGTCCGCTATGCTTCCGAGAATGAATTATCGATATTTGAAGCGCTCGCTGAGCTCGAGCATATCGGACTCTCTGCCCGCATAGCCGCTTCCTTGCTGGAATTTCGCCGCCAGCTCGAACAATGGGCACAGCTGCAAGAATACGTTTCCGTCACCGAGCTGGTTGAAGAAGTGCTGGACAAGTCCGGTTACCGCGAGATGCTGAAGGCGGAAAATACGCTGGAGGCGCAAAGCCGTTTGGAAAACATTGACGAGTTTTTATCGGTCACCAAGCATTTTGAAAATGTGAGTGAAGACAAGTCGCTTATTGCGTTTTTAACGGATTTGGCGTTAATTTCTGATATTGACCAGCTGAATGAGGCGAATGGCAATAGCGAAGATTCCGTTGTGCTAATGACGCTTCATTCCGCAAAAGGCTTGGAGTTTCCAGTGGTCTTTCTCATCGGAATGGAAGAAGGAATTTTTCCGCATAACCGTTCGCTTGACGATGAGGACGAGATGGAAGAGGAGCGCCGTCTCGCGTATGTCGGCATCACCCGCGCGGAAGAAGAGTTGTTTTTAACAAGCGCGCAAATGCGCACGTTGTTTGGAAATATCCATGTCAATCCAGTATCCCGTTTTATTCGCGAAATTCCGGAAGAATTAATGGAAATGATCAACCGCCGGACATTGCACGCGGCTGCTTCCCAGGCAAAACAAACCGGTTTCCGCACGACGATGGCGTCAGGGTCGGCTGGCGGCGGGACGACGGTGTGGAAAGTGGGAGATAAAGCAGATCATAAAAAATGGGGAATTGGCACGGTAGTCAGCGTACGCGGGGAAGGAGAAGACCAGGAATTGGACATTGCTTTCCCAAGCCCGATTGGCATTAAACGGCTGCTTGCCAAGTTCGCTCCGATTACAAAAGTGTAAAGAAAGGAGAACGGATATGGACCGACAAGCTGCGCAAACACGCATTGAAGAGCTGCGCGAACTGTTAAATAAATACAATTATGAATACTATGTCCTTGACCGTCCGTCCGTGCCTGACGCGGAATACGACCGGCTCATGCAAGAGCTGATTGCGTTAGAAGAACAATATCCAGAATTCAAAACGAAAGACTCCCCTTCGCAGCGGGTCGGCGGCCAACCGTTAGATGCGTTTCAAAAAGTGGAGCACCGCATTCCGATGTTAAGCCTAGCCAATGCGTTTCATGAAGGCGATTTGCGCGACTTCGACCGCCGCGTGCGCCAGGAAGTCGGCGATGATGTCGCCTATGTGTGCGAGCTGAAAATCGATGGGCTGGCTGTTTCCGTCCGTTACGAAAACGGCTATTTTGTCCAAGGGGCGACGCGCGGCGACGGAGTGACCGGCGAGGATATTACGGAAAACTTAAAAACGATCCGCTCTTTGCCGCTTCGCCTGAAGGAAGCCGTGACACTCGAAGCGCGCGGTGAAGCGTATATGCCGAAAGCGTCGTTTGAGCGGCTGAATGAACAGCGAAAGCAGCGCGGCGAAGAGCTGTTTGCCAATCCGCGCAACGCCGCAGCCGGCTCGCTGCGCCAGCTCGATCCAAAAATCGCGGCGTCCCGTCATCTCGATTTATTCGTCTACAGTCTTGCCAATGCCGAAGAACTAGGGATCGATTCGCACAGCGCCGCCCTTGATTATTTACAAACGCTCGGATTTAAAGTCAATCCAGAACGGCGGAGATGCGCCAATATCGATGAAGTCATTCGCTTTGTCAGCGAATGGCATGAAAAACGCTCGCATCTTCCTTATGACATCGATGGCATTGTCATCAAAGTAGATTCATTTGAACAGCAGGAACAGCTAGGCGCAACCGCAAAAAGCCCGCGCTGGGCAATCGCGTATAAATTTCCGGCCGAGGAAGTCGTTACAAAACTGATTGGCATTGAATTAAATGTCGGGCGCACGGGGGTTGTGACGCCGACGGCGATTTTAGAGCCGGTCCGTGTCGCGGGAACAACGGTGCAGCGCGCCACTCTTCATAATGAAGATTTCATTCGTGAAAAAGACATCCGCATCGGCGACTCCGTCGTGATTAAAAAGGCGGGCGATATTATTCCGGAAGTGGTGAGCGTCGTATTGGACCGGAGGACAGGACAAGAGGTGCCGTTTGCCATGCCGACGCATTGCCCGGAGTGCGGCAGTGAGTTGGTCCGGCTCGAAGGTGAAGTAGCGCTCCGCTGCATTAATCCGAAATGTCCGGCGCAAATCCGCGAGGGGCTCATTCATTTTGTTTCGCGTCAGGCGATGAACATTGAGGGGCTTGGCGAAAAGGTCATCTCCCAGCTGTTCCGCGAAGGGCTTATCCATGATGTTGCCGATATTTATCGGTTGACAAAAGAACAGTTAATTAACTTGGAACGGATGGGGGAAAAGTCGGCAACCAATTTGCTCGCCGCCATTGAAGCATCGAAGCAAAACTCGTTAGAGCGCCTTCTATTTGGGTTAGGCATCCGCTATGTTGGCGCCAAAGCGGCGAAAGTGCTGGCGGAACATTTTGAAACGATGGACCGTCTGCAAAATGCGACAAAAGAAGAATTGATGGCGATTCACGAAATCGGCGAGAAAATGGCTGATTCGATTGTTGCGTATTTTGCGAAACCGGAAGTAAAAGAGCTGTTAAATGAACTGCGCGCTTATAGCGTCAACATGGAATATAAAGGTCCAAAAACGCCAAAGGCTGGCGATGTTGATTCTTACTTTGCCGGCAAAACAGTCGTGCTGACCGGGAAGCTGGAATCGTTGTCGCGCAACGAAGCAAAAGAAAAAATTGAGCAGCTTGGCGGCAAAGTCACCGGCAGCGTCAGTAAAAATACCGATTTAGTCATCGCTGGTGCTGATGCCGGTTCGAAACTGGCAAAAGCCAAGCAGCTAAATATCGAAATTTGGGATGAAACGAGATTTCTGCAAGAAATTGAGCAAAATAAGTAGGTGTGAAACATGAAAAAAAAGTTCATGATATGGATGACTCTGCTTCTGCTTCTTTCCGCCTGTGCGCCAAAATTCGGCGAGGAAGAGGTAGTACAGAAAAAAAATGATAAAGAGCAAAAGGCTGTCATTCCGAAATACAATATTTCCGACTCCTATTACCGTGTTGTGTTGCCGTTTCAACCATCGGGAGCGCGCGGAGAAGTAGTCGAAGATTTAAATACGCGCCTAGACGTCGATGAGTTTGAAACCGGACTGATGCGCATCGCACAAAAACGTTTTTCGCCGGAAGATTATTTATTTCAAGAAGGCCAATATTTAGATAAAGAAACGGTGCAGCGCTGGCTGCAACGAAAACTCACGGCGGAGCAACTGAAAAAGAAAAAAGTGAAACCATCAGAAAACGTCGGTTTGAATCCGCCTATTAGCGACAAAGGAACGAATGAAGAGAAAAACAAAAAAAGCCCGATTTATTTGGCAAGCATTTTAGAGCATGATTATTTAATGAAAATAAGCGACGATAAAGTGAAGTTAGGAGGAGTTGTCATCGGGCTGGCGCTGAATTCGGTTCATTACTATGAAACGGAAGAAGGCTACCCGCGCGAAGAAAAAATAAAAGACGATGTCATCGAACGGGAAGGAAAACGCATCGCCGCGGAAGTGCTCTCCCGGCTTCGCGGCATGAAAAGTTTGAAAGAAGTTCCGATTACGATTGCTTTATATAAACAGGCACCGAGAGCTTCCGTGATTCCAGGGCACTTTTTTGCCGTTACCCATGTCGATGAAGGAAGCAGTACAATTGATGATTGGGAAGCGATTAAAGAGGAATATTATTTATTCCCGTCAGATGAAGCGGAGGAAAATCACCGCGACGACTGGTTAAAATTTAATAACTTTAAATCCGATATTGAAGAATTTTTCCCAAATTATACCGGAGTTGTTGGAAAGGGATTATATGTGAATGACCAGCTGCAGCAATTAACGATTAACATTACCATGCCGTTTTATGGAAAAGCGGAAGTGATCGGATTTACGCAATACGTGACCGGATTAGTGATGGAAAAGTTTCCAGATTATATTAATGTAAGCATTTATATCACCTCCACGGTTGGTCCGGAAAGCGTTATTGTTCGGCAAGCGAAGGCAGATCAGCCGTTTGTCCATATTTATCAATAGTTTTTTCGCTTTTCTAAAAAATTGAATCATGCCGATTTATTCGTTAGAATGGTAGGTAGAGGTTGTAAACGCTTTTTTTGCAAATTCTGTAAAGGGGGAAATCACGGATGGTACAACCTTATAAGCATGAACCGCTCACAGATTTTACGGTTGAAGCGAATCGAAAAGCGTTTGAAGAGGCGCTGACAAAAGTCGAAGCGGAGCTTGGCCAAGACTATCCTCTCATTATTGGCGGTGAACGGGTCACAACCGACGAGAAAATCGTTTCGATTAACCCCGCGAATAAGACGGAAGTAATCGGCCGCGTGTCGAAAGCGAATAAAGAACTTGCCGAAAAAGCAATGAAAGTTGCTGATGAAGCATTTAAATGGTGGAGCAAAACAAAGCCGGAAGCGCGTGCGGATATTTTGTTCCGTGCCGCTGCGATTGTGCGCCGCCGCAAACATGAATTTTCCGCATTGATGGTAAAAGAAGCGGGAAAACCGTGGAAAGAGGCGGATGCCGATACGGCAGAAGCGATTGACTTTATGGAATATTACGCGCGGCAAATGCTGAAATTAAAAGACGGCATTCCAGTTGAAAGCCGCCCAGGCGAAACGAACCGGTTTTTCTACATTCCGCTTGGCGTCGGCGTCGTCATTTCGCCGTGGAACTTCCCATTTGCGATTATGGCCGGTACGACCGTCGCATCGCTTGTTACCGGCAATACGGTGCTGCTGAAGCCTGCGAGCGCAACGCCAGTGGTTGCATATAAATTCGCGGAAGTGTTGGAAGAAGCTGGCCTTCCAGCAGGAGTGTTAAACTACATTCCGGGAAGCGGTTCGGAAGTAGGGGACTACCTCGTTGACCATCCACGCACCCGCTTTATCAGCTTTACTGGTTCCCGCGATGTCGGCATCCGCATTTATGAACGTGCGGCGAAAGTGCATCCAGGCCAAATTTGGCTCAAACGCGTCATCGCCGAGATGGGCGGGAAAGACGCCATTGTCGTCGACAAAGAAGCCGATTTAGAATTAGCGGCACAATCGATTGTCGCATCGGCATTCGGCTTCTCGGGGCAAAAATGCTCGGCTTGCTCGCGCGCGATTGTCGTAGAAGATGTGTATGATCAAGTATTAAACCGCGTCGTTGAGCTGACAAAACAATTAAAAGTTGGCGATCCGGCAGAACAAAGCACGTTTATGGGCCCGGTCATCGATCAATCGGCGTATAACAAAATCATGGAATATATCGAAATCGGCAAACAAGAAGGTCGTCTCATGACTGGCGGTGAAGGAGACGACTCCAAAGGATTCTTCATTCAGCCAACCGTAATTGCCGATGTGGATCCAAACGCACGCATCATGCAGGAAGAAATTTTTGGTCCAGTTGTGGCGTTTGCGAAAGCGAAAGATTTCGACCATGCGCTCGAAATCGCCAACAATACCGAATACGGCTTAACCGGCGCCGTCATCTCCCGCAACCGCGCCAACCTCGAAAAAGCGCGCGAAGAGTTCCATGTCGGAAACCTTTACTTCAACCGCGGCTGCACCGGTGCGATCGTCGGCTATCAGCCATTCGGCGGCTTCAACATGTCCGGCACCGACTCGAAAGCGGGCGGCCCTGACTACTTAATTCTTCATATGCAAGCAAAAACGGTATCGGAAATGTTCTAATGAAAAACCCTCTCTGCGCAGGCAGGGAGGGTTTTAGCTTTATGAAAACAGATATAAATTCATTTTTAACCTCTGGCACATCTAAAACTATTACTGTTCTCTTTGAAATACTGCTCCTAATAGTTAAATCTTGAATTTGAAAGGCCTCTTTGCAAATGGCAAAGAGGTTTTGTTTTAGAATTTTTTTATCGATATGGAGAAGGAATTTTACAAATTTTGTCGTAATTTATCTATTTAGGAAATATTATATAAGATGTTGGTGAAATGATGGAAAAAGAGACAGTTAAGATTAAAATGAGAGAGATCGTCGAAGCATCTTTTTCTGCGCCATCTTTAAAAGAAGCGGTATTGACATTGATAAAAGAGCAAGCAAAACGAAGCGACTTTTTGTTTGGTCGCTTAGCTAGTGTGCATTATCAGATGTTTTCCGAAAACATCAAGGAAGCCGAACAAATCGCAACGGCTGTAGAACTGATGATGTTAGCGGGGGATCTACTCGATGACCTCGTTGATCAGGACGGCTTGGAAACTTCGTGGAGCAATGCACCTCTTGCCATCTTCCTTCATATCGTTATCGGGTTATTGCTCCTAGGACAAAAAGCAATTGCAGATTTACCCATCGATGATCATAAAAAAGTAAAGGCACAGTCATATATTTTATCTCGATTGTTTCAAAGTTTAAATGGGCAACATATGGATCTCACACATGATATACAAACAGAAGCTGAGTATTTAGAAGTGATGAAGAAAAAATCGGGTTCTCTAGTAGCAATGGCTTGTTTAGTCGGAACTGCATTAGCAGGTGCTGAAAGGAACACTGTCATCATTGAAAAGTATGCCAATGATATAGGAATCGCTGCGCAAATCGACAATGATATCGATGCGTTGTATCGTTGGGATGAGAAGAACGACATCAAAGCAAAGAAGAAGTCGCTTCCGGTATTGTACATGCTGGCAAGTAAACGGGATAACTTATTGAAACAGTATTTTAGCAATCATATTGATTACAATGAGCTTTATGCCCAAAAAGAAAAAGTGATTCAGCAAATGGAACAGGAAGGAGCGTTTTATTATGCTAAAGTGATGAGCCGGATTTACAAGGAAAAGGCTTTGCAAGAAATCGAGAAACTGGATGTAGACGATAGGTACAAATCCGCACTGAAAACAATTATTTTGTAATGTTGGAGGGGGATCTGCGATGCAAGAAATCATTCGCTTTTTAGTAGAACATCCAGAAGTCATCGAAAAATTACAAAATGGTACGGTGAGCTTGATAGGTTTAAGTGAGTTAGAGGTAAAAGCGATTGTAGAGGTATTTGGTGAATCAATTAAGCCACTCGAATATTGGGTGTAGAGAAAAATGAATCGAACAACTATAATAGCCTTTATTGTTGCGTCTGTTCTTGTTTTATACCTCACCATTTTAAATTTGCAATACCCATTAATCGGAATCAATGTAGTTGAAAAGAATGGGGAAACCTTTGTAAAAGAAATTTATGAGTTTGGTTGGGCAAAAAATCATAATATTCAAGTACATGATCGAGTGCTTAAAGTGGATGGAAAGCCCCCTTTGTCCCATTTTACTGTTCGGGAATACGGTGCAATTGAGCAAGCAAAAACCGTTACCATTCAGAGAGGAAATCAAATCCAAGTATTCACAATATCGTATGAACCAAATTTAATCAGTCAATTCATGTACTACCTCATTTTGCCGATAAGTTTTTTTATTTTCGTTGCTAGTTTAAGTGTCTTTTTACTTCGCTTGCGGACACATGATAAACCATCTACAGTGCTTATTTATTTTTTATTATTGGCGGGTCTTTGCTATATAAGTGCTAGCTTATCAGCGAAATATGAAACGATTGGAAGACAAATATTTATTGGCACATTTTTGTTTCTACCTGTTATATTTTTGCATTTTCTTTATGATTATTTTGAAAAAGAGAAGAAAGTGTGGTTTACGAAAAAAATTGTTTTTCTTCTTTATGGAGTTAATTTAATCGAGTTTGTTGGTTTAAAACTTCATTGGATAAGTGAGAAAAAATTTCTATTAGGTGCATTGCTGCTTAACGTTGCTACGATCTTGGCCTTGTTAGGAAAAGGATTAGTTTATCTTAAAAAAGATGAACAGCAACATACGGTCAGAGGTTTGCTTTTAGCCATTGGACTATCTGCCGCACCATTTGTTTTATTTTATAGTCTCCCGGTTCTAATCATTGGAAAATGGGTACTACCAGCCGAATTAACCGTTACTTCGCTTTTTGTGTTGCCATCCGTCTTTCTTTATTTAATTGGTATGGATCGGCTGTTTCGATTACAGTTTTCCATCAATCACTTTGTGTACTATGCTTTTTTATCATTACTTCCGTCTTTTCTTGTTACATTGCTTTATGCCAAATTTGTCAATAAAGCGGGGAGACTTGCTGAACTCGTTTTGTTGTTTTTACTGATTTATGTAATAAATATCCTTGCTCTCTATTTAAAAGGATATTTCGATCGAACATTAAGAGCGAAGTTATATGTACAAAAAAACTTTTATCAAGAAAGTATATATCGAATCGGTGAAACATTAAAAAAACAGAAAAACATGCGAGAAGTGATACAATTCCTAGAAAAAGAGGTGAGAGAAGTATAGTTAAGTCCATATAATTGTGTAAAAAGGGAAATAGAAAAAGAGCCATGTTGCTTCCCCTTTGGTAGAATAAACAGTGGACCAAAAACACCAAACATAAGGAGGAATGCAACCATGGCTCAATATCATATTACCCTAAATGATGAACTTTTGCACGGGTTATTCACCAGAGATGAGGGATTAGCTAAGCTATTGGAACAAGTCCTCAATCAAATCCTCGAGGCACAAGTAGAAGAACAGCTGGGAGCTCGCCGTTATGAACGAACGGAAGAACGAAAAGGCTATCGAAACGGTTCGTATCCACGCCAGCTGACGACCCGGGTGGGACGGTTGACCTTGCGCGTTCCACGGACAAGAGATGGGGAGTTCTCTACGGAACTGTTCCAACGGTATCAACGGAGCGAACAAGCACTGGTACTGGCACTAATGGAAATGGTGGTAAACGGGGTGTCTACCCGAAAAATCACTCAAATCACGGAGGAATTATGCGGCACTTCGTTTTCCAAGTCCACGGTCTCCTCACTGTGCAAGGGACTGGATCCGATTATCCAAGACTGGAATTACCGTTCCCTTCATGAACACGTGTATCCGTTTGTGCTAGTAGATGCTATTTATACGAAAGTCCGGGAGGATGGACGAGTACGCTCTAGAGCCGTGTTGATCGCTACAGGAGTGAATGAGGAAGGATATCGGGAAATTCTTGGCCTGCAAATCGGAAACAGTGAATCGGAGTCCAGCTGGAGCGAGTTCTTCGGATGGCTGAAAGACCGGGGACTCCGGGGAGTGGACTTGATCATCTCGGATCAGCACGGTGGGCTGGTGCAAGCCATTGAAAAGCATTTCCAAGGCGCTACATGGCAACGATGCCAGACACATTTTATTCGCAATATCCTCGATGCCGCACCAAAGTATATGCAGGATGCCTTGCTCGAGGAGATTCGTGGGATTCTTCATGCTCCAAATAAGCAAACGGCCCGGCTGTTATTGGAACAAGTGCTGGCCAAATGGGAAGAAAAAGCCCCAAAAGCCATGCAAATCCTCGAAGAGGGATTCGAAGAAGCCACCGCCGTATTGGACTATCCGGACCGTTATCGTCGGCGTCTGCGCACGACCAACGGAGTGGAACGGCTGAACGAAGAAATTCGCCGCAGAGAACGGGTCATCCGCATCTTTCCGAACCGGGAATCGGTGTATCGCCTCGTTGGTGCCGTGTTGATCGAAATCGATGAAAAATGGATGTCAGGGCGCAAATACTTGGATATGGCTGAATATTGGCAGTGGCGGAAAACGAAAGAGCAAGGAGTCCGATCGGTGAATCAGGAGGCTTCGGCGATCAAGAAAGTGGGATAACCTCTACGCCGTGTCAAGGAGAACGTGGAATACCGGAGCGAAGCGAGGATATGCCGCGAAAGTTCCTTGACACGCCTGTTCCTTGACAACATGATCATTTGTCCGGGAAGGCGACCGGCAGGGAGACTTGCCGGTCTTACCTACCATACGTCAAGTCATCAGGTCCATGTTGTCTATCAAAGGGGAATTTACACAATAATTTGGACTTGACCGAGAAGTATTAGATATAGAGAATCTGGCTTTTGTACAATTAGCGATCAGAGATATGCAAGCACCTTTTCATTGCGATGAAAAAGAGTGGACGAAGTTAACCAAAAAGATGGATAGACAACCACTTTCGATTGGAAAAATTATTGAAAATAAGCGTTTGTTTGCGGTTTTTGTAGGCTCGTTCCGGCAAAGTCCTTTACTATTAATAGGAAAAAAGAAACATCCTATTCCATTTCGGTCAGAACAAAAAGATTGGTTATCAACCATTGTCTATTATGCCAGCGTCACGATTGAAAATATGTTAAAAGTAGAGGATGTCATAAAAGAGTTAGGTAGCTTAAAGGAGAGAAGCAATTCTGTTTGGCTCACTCGTTTGATCTTTCAATGGTCGGAAAAGGAAAGAAGAAAGTTAGCCATTGATTTGCACGATACAATTCTTCAAGATTTAATTGTTTTAAAACGAAAAGTGGAGAGTTTGCGCTTTCAAAATATGCGTATGGAAGAAATGAAAAAGCAGCTAAACGACATCGAAGAAGAAATCGTAGATATGATTGATTTAACAAGAGAGATATGCCATGAATTAAGACCGCCATTTTTTAGTCAAATCGGATTAAAGGAAGCGATCGTACAGTTAATCCAACGATTCCAATTACGTGCGAATATAAAAATAGAATGGAATGTTCATTTATCAGCCAAATTGGAGGAAGAACAGGAACTTGCTATTTATCGGATTATCCAAGAATTATTAAACAATGCGCTGAAACATTCGCAGGCATCGTATATTCAACTAACATTGGAGACTCAAAATGAGGAAGTTCAACTTCATTATGTTGACAATGGTATAGGTATAGATATGGAAAAATTAAATCATTATGATGGAAAACTTGGTTTGTTTGGCATAAAAGAGCGCGTGCAAGGCTTAGGAGGAACATGCGAGATGACGCCACAACTTGGCGAGGGGCTAGATATACGGATCACCATTCCATTATAAGCATGAGAAGGAGAGAAATGACTAGATGATTCACATTTTGGTTGTCGATGATCATCGCCTTGTTGGTGAAGGGACAAAGAACATACTCGAGAGCGAACAAGATTTTCAAGTAGAACTCGTTACATCTGGCACAGAAGCGGCACAAATAATGGAACAACGTACATACGATGTGTATTTGCTTGATTGGCGTATGTCGGATATAAGCGGCACCGAATTAAGTAAGCGAATTCTCCAAAAACAACCGAATGCGAAAATTGTCATCTATACCGGATATGATGTTGCCCCTTTTTTTAATTATTTGATTGAATCAGGCATTACAGGCTTTGTCAGTAAAACGGCAACAAGCGAGCAATTGATTACAGCGATTCGTTGTGCATTAAGAGATGAAGCAGTCATCCCTGTGCATTTACTGCGACAATTGCATCTTTGCGAAGTAAAGGCCAAGATGGCAGAAAATGAAGAACAGGTTGCGCTGAGCCAGCTCGAGCAAGAAATATTATTCGAGGTCGCTAGCGGTTTAAGCAATAAAGATATTGCTAAAAAACACTATATAAGCCAACGAAGTGTAGAAAGACATCTATCGCGCATCTTCACTAAACTATATGTATCTTCGAGATTAGAAGCAGTAGAAAAAGCAAAACAATTAGGGCTCATTCCAGAGCCTCATATATTACTAGCGCCTTCATCTGATCGGTGAGGGCGTTTTCTTTTTCCAAGGTCCGCCATTTATGGCGGAGATCCGACAAAAAATGGAGGAGTTGCGACATTATGTTAGCGGTGAAGAAGGAAAAAAGTAGAGATATAATTGAGGTAAAGAAAGGGAGGAGGTGGTACATGTGGAAAAAACAAGGGAAGAACATAAGGGACAACAGTGGCAACCAGTTACCAAGAGTGTCGTGAAAAAAGGTGCAGGTATCCCTCTTGTGAAGGCAGCAGGTTGTGCTGGTTGTTGGGCAGCGAAGTCTATCTCCCTGACTTCTGCCTGCTGGGAATGTGAAATTAGCCTTGTGGCATGCGCAATCTAATATAGAATTTTACCTAACATATTTATGAATTTGGAGGGGACTTTCCTTTGGTAAAAGAAAGTCCCCTCTCCTAATCAAAGGAAAGTGAGGCGACGTTCATGGTAATTGGAACACCAAAGAAAAAGGTAGCACCTCAATTTGGTATTCATTTGCAACCAAGTGGCGCCATTCTTTATGAAACAAACACGTTGAACTATTTTCGTTTGAGTGGTGCCGGGGCAGAACTGGCTATGTTGATGGCTCGGCTGCAGGATATGGAAAAGACAGCGTACGTTTGGAGTCATATGAACGGTTTAGAAGAAGGACTGACGGTCGAGGAACTGCGAGACATGTTTGCCGATCATCCGTTAACAGCGCTTTGGGAAAAAGGTATCTTACCCTCTTCTATTAGGATTACTGGATCGTCTCAGGCGTATCTTCCTATTCGAAGTACCCTTCAATTGACAAATGCCTGCAACTTGAGCTGCCCATTTTGTTATGCAAGTTCTGGGCGTCCTTATGAAAAAGAATTGACGACCGAAGAGTGGATTCTTGTAATGGAAAAATTAGCTGCTAACGGAGTTTTTGACATTACGATCACCGGAGGGGAAGCAAGACTAGTAAAAGGGTTCCATCGCCTTCTCGCTACTGCTAGCTGTCTGTTTATAAACGTTCATCTCTTTAGTAACGGGCTTGGCTGGACGGATGATGATATTGCTTTCGTCAAACAATTTAACAATGTACGTTGTCAAGTGAGTGTTGACGGATATGAGGAGACACACGACAAAATGCGAGGGAAAAAGGGAGCCTATAAAGAGACGATGTCTAATGCACGCAAGATTGCCGAGGCTGGTATTCCCCTCATTATTGCTATGACCGTCTCTCCAATTAACTATCTTGATGTGGAAAAAGTGGCAGAAGAGGCTTGCGCGGTTGGTGCACGTGTTTTCAGGGCTGGGATCACGTTGCCGGTTGGGCGTGCAGGAGACGGTATTTTTTTTCTATCGAAGGAACAACGCGAAAGAGTGAAAGAACAAATCGATCGGGCGATTAAAAAATGGGGAAATCGCATTGTGATTCCGGACTGGCGAGAAGAGGACTCCAACGAGCATCACAAAGGTGGTGAAGCTGATTTTTGTACACCTGGCTACCTAAACTGGTACGTGCGAGCAGATGGTATGGTTACACCTTGCCAGATTGAGGAAGCCTCGATGGGCCATATTTTAAAAGACTCGGTTTTGGAAATAGGGGCGGAAGAACGACTGCTGGAGGTTCGTGCAAAGTCTAAATCCTGTTACTGTATCCATAGAGTGGAACTGCCGGAACCGGATCAACCATTCCGTAAATTGGTTTAAGAAAAAAGGTGATTTGGAGGAGAAAGAGAGGTGTAGGTATTTGTGTGGCTTATTGCAGTTGTAGTTTCAATACTTAGTTTGTTTTTGTTTCTGAAATTCAGAGATAGAGCGTACAAACAAGAGAATGATAAGTTGGTACTACCTAGTAAGCAAGTCGCTATTGAATGGGCGATTGTAGCTGTGAAAAGGTTGACAACAATCGATGTTTCTGACTGGGACACTTATGCCGCCTTTTGGCATGATCGTGAGACGATTAATCGCCTACATCATTTAGGTATGCTCGATGAGGTACGGACACTGGTGCACCGTTGGGGTCTGTTAGAGTCTTGGAGAGTGCGTTTTGTCAAAAACGACACGACCATTTTGGTCGGTATTGCACCGAATGGGGAAATCACCCATTTGCAGGTTGAAGGACAATTGAGGACCGATGATGTGCATAAGTTTGAATCAAGCAACTTGCTAGCTGTACTTAATATCGATAACCCGCATGGTTTTTGGAGCGAGGCACGCCTAATTGGCGAGGGACAGGTGGAGGGGATTTCCGACAGGGAAGAAGAGCGGACGTTCTGGTATCTTATTCAATCACCGAAGGTTCGTTTACGCGTATCTGTTACGATATATCAGGGTATTGTCTGGCAAGTTCATATGGAGCCAGAGATTTTTGCTCCCACTCTCAGCCAGGTGGTGCAACGTGAGTTTTTGGATAAAGTGCTGAACCTTTCGGGTGTGCTGGGATCTTTTATTGCAGCTGTGATCGGACTTCTGATTATCACCATAGAAGGCGGTAAATTGAATTGGAATTTTGGTGGAGTGTTGGCCGCAATCATCTTATTCGCTGTTGTACTTGTAACCAACGATGGATTTGAATTTTCTATGATTAACTCGTATGATGTGCGGGTCAATCAACGCGCTATTCGTATGCTAACACTTGTAATGTCACTGTTTCAAGCGATCGCAACGATGTGCGTGGTGTTAATCAGTACGTCGGTCGGCCTATTTTTGACAGAGCAGATCGGCATCTCCGCGTTTGAACATCCGGTCAATCAGATAATTGTTGGAGTAACAGCCGGTATTGCTTGTCTTGGTGGAATGACATGGCTCAATGCTATGTTGCAATCGACAGGAAAAGTTCGCATTGCGCCAGAGCTGTCTGACTATACGATGTTTGTTTCAGGATACAACTGGAAAGGTGCCCTAAGCATGAGCTTGCAAAGTTCGATCGGAGAAGAAGCGATCTATCGGTTAATGGGAATTCCTGTTATAGTGTGGTTGACCCATCAGCCTTGGTTAGCTGTGTTGGTTACGTCATTGCTTTGGGCTATTATTCATACAGGGACTGGTACGCATCCACGCATCATCCGATGGAGCGAGATCGTTGCATTGGGTTTCGTCATGGGAGAGTTGTACCTACAGTATGGCTTTATTGCTGCATTGGTTGCACATTTCATTCACAATTTCATTTTGATGTTTGCACCGATTGCTCTAACCAAATCGAAGATAAATCGTAAAGCTTTGCCAATCAACAACGCAGTGACTAAAGGATAGGTGAGAAGAATGAATAATATTCTGACTGTTAAGAATATAACCAAACGATACCGCAATGGTTCAGGAATTCATAATGTTCATTTTACCGTGAATCAAGGAGAAATTGTGGGACTACTAGGAGCGAATGGAGCAGGAAAAACCACTACCATTCGCTGTTGTCTTGGTCTGTTAGGTCCGGATACGGGCAGCGTGACAGTTGGTGAATTACCAGCTGGGTCACCTGAAGCTTTGAAATCCATTGCCTTTATTCCCGATAATCCGAATCTGTATCCGCTCTTGACAGTCGAAGAGCACCTCTATTTCCGAGCAAAGGCATTTGATCTCAAAGGAGATATTAAGACGCTTGTAGAAGCGGCTTTGCAAGAAGTAGGGCTTTTTGAATTTGCAACTCGTATGGGTGGCGAGTTGTCTCGTGGGCAGCGTCAACGGGTAATTTTGGCAGGAGCGGTTTTACAAAATGCCTCTCTTTATGTTTTGGATGAACCGACAGCTGGCCTAGATCCCGTCTCGATCCAATGGCTAATCGATTGGCTGAAAGTCAAAGCTCAACAGGGAGCGGGTGTGCTGGTTTCTACGCATAACCTTGATTTTCTCTGTAAAGTCGCAACGCGTGTTGTCGTGCTCTCTCAGGGGCAAGTGATTAGAGAAGATATGGTTCCGACGGAGGAAGAGAAATTTCAACACTGGCAAGAGCAGATTGTCAATCTGCTTAAGGGGGAGAGAAAGGATGATTAGGATCCTACACCTTTTGGCGCTTAACAGCATCCGTCAACTTCGCACCGGGATGGGAGTCCGTGGAATGCTGTTGGTTTCGAGTGTTTTTTTCGCTCTTTCGTTTGCCGCTCAATACTTGGTTTTGTCCCATTTGAATGATATGCAATCAAGTGCCACTACCATTGGATGGGGTCTTATTGGAATGCTTTTGTTTTTTTCATTGATAGGGCCTACTTCCACTCAATTGCCAAGTAAAATGGAAGATGTATTTTGGATATATACGACCCCTTATTCAATTCGAAAGGTTGCTCTTGCCGTTGCCGTCTGGAGAGGATTGCTTCGATTTGGTATTTGGCTGTTGTCAGCTCTGATGGCAAACTTGGCAAATCTATTGTTGAAGGGCATTTCAAATTTCGATTTTCTTAGTGTGCTGTACGGTTTACCCGTCCTTTTTGCCCTTTCCTTGTGGCAGGTAGGAGCTTCCTGCACCCGTGGACATAAACTCCTTTCTAAATTGCTCTTTTGGTTTTCGTTGATTGGTGGTTTGCTTATCCTAAGTTTGGTCGTGATGCTGTTAAAGGACGGAAAAATTGTTCATGGTTTGTTGGCTGGCTCATTGTTCGTACTTGCCCAAGGTATGGGAGGAGTTATGATTGGATTGACTAATTCTTTGGGATTTTTGGAGATTGGTCTTATCATCCTGGTTGGGTTGATCTTTTTGTTCGTTCCCTCGCAGAGCAAAATCAAAGAGAATGCTGTGATGGACGCCATTTATTGGGCAGACATAGCAAGCCGGAACAACATGCCGATGTCAACAACTAAGTATAAGAAAGGCGCCACTTCTTGGCGGGGGGGCGCAAAGTATCGCAAAGAGTGGGCTTTTCTATGGATGGAGTTAGCAGTGTTACGCAGAAGGCGGCTACGAATGACTTTTCAATTTCTGTTGTCGGTTGCGGTTGTAGCTTTGGTGGCTCGCAAGTACTCCTTGCTGCTCTATTTTTTGCCGATACTAGTTGCCTTTTCTACTCTGTTCAGCGGCTATTACTCGGGTACGATGCGTCATCTGCAGACGGGAGACTTGATGCTTTTGCCTGGTAAACTAAGCAAGAAAGTGATCGGTTCTGAGATACCCTATCTGTTATTTGCGCTGTTTAACCTGTTGATGTATTTGGTCGTGGGTGGTTTCGCTGCCCAGTGGAAGATCGATCGAATTATTGATCTTTTTGCCATTTGTATCGGAGTGGTGGTAATTACATATAGTATTCGCATTATGAGCATTGCTCGGGCCAATTTCCAAGACGGTCGAGTGACTCCTGTCTCGTATTTTTATAATGTCTTTCGTTTATTTTTCGTGGCTATTCTGCTTAACTTTCTTCTGATGGAAGTGACTGTTCGGTTAGACGGCAATCCTGCACCAGTGTTGTTGGTGAGTGATCTTCTGGCTGGATGGTTGACTTGGATAGCGGCCCTACGGTTTCTCAAAAGCAGCACGCTAAAGGGAGGACAGGCGGGGATGGCCAAAAAATGGGATTACACGTCCTCCATTTTGGCAATCTCTATTTGTGCAGTTCTTGCCTTTACAGGATATCTTATTTATAACCGAACTCATCTTGAACCACAACCGGCTATCGCTGGCATCAAATGCGATATGATGGAGCAAGACCGCTATCACATCCATGTGCATCTCGATATTTATGTCGATGGAAAGCACCAAACACTACCAAAATTTATCGGAATCTCGGAAAAGGGTGGTTGTATGTATTGGCTACATACTCATGATGATTCCGGTATTATTCATGTAGAGTCGCCAGTGAAAAAGGATTATACGCTAGGCGAATTTTTTCTAATCTGGCACAAACCATTGTCGAAAAAGCAGGTTGCTGATTGGGTGGCACCAAGTGGTACGGAAGTGAAAGCCTATGTCAATGGCAAGGAATATACAGGCGACCCGTCGAATATAATCTTAGATGCTCATGAGGAAATTGTCTTGCAAATTGGCCCTTCCTGGGTAACACCTCCTAGTTCTTATAAGTTTCCACCAAACTTATAAGAAGCTAGATGAAAATGATTAAAAAGAAAGGAATGTGAAAATAATATGGATCCAAAAGATTTGATGAAGAAAGAAACAAACGCTCTCACCTCTTACGTGCAAGCGTTGGGAAAAAGGGAGTCGATGTGGGAGGCCGCTAAAACGCTAATCAAACAGGGAGATGCATCAGTGCCTGCATTAGTCGAAGGGTTAAGGGATCCTGATCACAATGTACGGTCAATTTCTGCTGTTGTGCTCGGGGAGCTTGGACCTGTTGCGTCGCAAGCGGTCCCTGAACTTATTCAGTTCTTGAAAGATGGCAATCAGGAGGCACGCATGTCTGCTGCCTTGTCCCTGATGAGAATCGGTCCCGCTGCAGAGGAAGCGCTTGAACAGTGTCTAAAAAATGAGGATAAGGAGGTACAGTTTTGGGCAGCTTGGGCGTTAGTCATGAACAATCCGACCAAGCTACATGCTCTCCCGATCTTGCAAGAAGGATGGAACAACAGCAACGACAAATATAAACATCTGGCGGCGGCGGAAGCTTTGTTCAAAGCGATGAATCGCAAGATCGACGAACTGAAAGAATAAGTTTAGTATAAAAAGTGGAATTTACTATATAACCTGAATCCGTGATAGACAAATTCAAGTTTTTTAAAAGGAGATCAATCACAAAAATATATTTATGGCTCTTCACCACAAAATGTACTTGACGATCAAGTCTTTTGGTACGTAAGGATACAAAAAAGCGAAATTTCCTGTATGGTAAAGGTGAGCAAATCATCAACCATGGAGGAATTTCCGCTTACCATCTTCGTTTATCAAAGATAAGAAAAAGAAGAAGGCGATAAGCGTATGCTTTACCGAAAAATAATATTTCTTCTCAAATCGATTGGCTAAAAGATCATACACACAGTATATAATTGCATGAATTAGATGATCATTCCGATGTGCGAAAATATCTCCTCCAAAGTACATCAATCTAAAATGAACCTCTCCCACCTTCATTCCATAAAGAGGTGGGAGTTTCTTACTATCTCCGTCGAAGAAGCTTCTGCGCAGAAGAACGCGGTCTCCTTCTACTCGATGAATTCATCGGAAGCCTTCCCGATGGATTCCGTAAGCAACATCGGCACCACACCGATGGGGCGGTCCAACCCTTCTACTACTTCTTGCTTGCGCAATCCGTAGATACGTTATCTTCGTTTGTATGCTCCAGTGTTTGAAGGTGCCGAGCGGTGCTTTGCTTAAGATATTTCTCGTTCCATGAACGTCACGATGTTCCTCATACCCACACCGGCACACAAACAGGCAGGAAGACACTTTTTTCTCTTTTGACAGACAGGACATGTCTGTCTGGTATATGACTCTTCGATTGCATGCAAGTGAATGCCATGCTGAGTCAGCTTATAAGGGAAATACTTCTTCACTTTCCCAAATGACCAATTCGGGAGTTTTTGCGCTTGTTTGCGGCTTGCCCGCTTTTTCTTTCTCGTGTTCCGCTGCACTACTTCGACGTTTCCGATATACACATCAGAGGCGGCCTGCTTTATTTAAACACCAGTCGACAAACTGTTTCGTTATTTTATGTAGCGCATCTCGCAACTGTCTTTCAGATTTTGATAACAAATATTGTTTTGCCCGTTCATACTTTTTCCATTGACGCGATCCTTTTTGACATTTAGATTGGCACAACTGAATTTCCGTCAGTTTTTTATTCCCCAACTGGTGAAGGGAGCGTATTTTTCTTCCAGTGATGAGAAGGGCTTGACCGTTTTCGCAAAACGCTCCAATGGTATACACTTTCCCAAGATCGACTCGACGGATGAACCGAGTTCATACGCTTTGACCTCTTGCCCATCTTCATACGTCACGGTCAAATAAAGACCGTGATCAAAGCAGCATTCGATTTCTTTGATCGCTCCCTTTGGCAGACGCGACGCATACACGACGATCGGCTTTTCCCGTGATGAATGCCCATCGACAGTTCAATTTTTCCGTTTTCATACGCTTTGAAACGTTACATGGAAAAATGATAAATCCCATTTTTTATATGGACAACTTTATTTTCCAGCATTCCGGTGATTCCACATAAAAACGGACGGTTGATGAGCGCGCTGTCGATTGAAGAGGCAAGGTCCTTTATGTCATATAGGCGTACCGCTATATTTCCAATCAGAAGTTCGGAATAAACGCCAAATTCATCTTGGCATGACGTCACCGATGGTGCAGGCACGTCAAAGAGATGGCAATATTTTTCGATGGACCGATCCAACTCTTTTACCGCGATTCCAATAGAAGAAAGCAATGGAGTGCCGATAGGGTGGTGCCATAACGGAGCCATGGCATGCAGGCGCACTTGTTCCGGTTCGCCCCACTGAATAAAAAACGGGTAGCGACACGTATCTTCCTGCTCGTCCTCAATAAACAGCATCGACCAGCTTAATACGGTACCATCTTCCCGCTCACGGCTTCCGGCAAACGGACCGATCGGCTTTAATCCTTTCGCTTCAATATGCGCCACTAGCTCATCCATCTGCTCCGTGCGGAAAGCGAATTGAGAGAAGCCTTCTCCTTTATAAAAATCTTCGACAATTTGCTGAATGAGTGGATTATCCGAGGTTTTCGCTTTTTCGAAATCAGTAAAGCCGATCCATTCAATATACCGCAAATCTTGGAAATAATTGAGACAATTATATGTTCCCCAAGCTAAATGCTTTCCGCCGTTGATCGCCTGAAACCCCATTAACTGAAATGCTGTTTTTGCTTCTTCAGGATTTTTCGTAAAGTGGACGAGATGATCAAACATGATATCCATCATCATCGCTTCTCCTTTTACTAGGCAGTTTGCTTTTCATTATATGTAGTTCCTGCTCATACAAGGTGGTGTTGCAATATGCTTTCGATATTGCCGAGCCGGTCAAGCACTTGAAGAAAAAATGCCTCGCTCATCAATTTGAAAACCGATTATTTTCTATATCCTAGCACATATGTTCGTTTTCATCAAGAATATAGCTGGAAGTCATTTTTATATTCTTGTACAGAACGTATGGCAAATGTTGCTTCATTCGTTGAAAGTTTGGTATCATCATAGTATTGTGGTAGGTCGAACTCATTGGAGGTGAAAAAGATGTCAAGAATTTCCATCGAACAAGTCAAACATGTGGCGCATTTGGCGCGTTTGGCGATTACCGATGAAGAAGCGGAAATGTTTGCGAAGCAGTTGGACGCGATTATTACGTTTGCTGAGCAATTAAATGAACTCGATACAGAGAACGTTCCGCCAACCTCGCACGTGCTTGATATGAAAAACGTGATGCGCGAAGATGTGCCGACACCGGGGCTTCCGCGCGAAGAAGTGCTGAAAAACGCGCCGGATCACCAAGACGGTCAGTTTCGCGTGCCAGCGATTTTAGAGTAAGGAGGGGGAAGCAATGTCATTATTTGACCATAAAATTTCCGAATTACATCGTTTATTACATAAAAAAGAAATTTCTGTTTCTGATTTAGTCGATGAATCATTCCGCCGCATTGGCGAAGTGGAAGAAAAAGTGCAAGCGTTTTTAACACTAAATGAGGAAAACGCGCGCGCGAAAGCGAAAGAGTTAGATGACAAACTGGCGAAAGAAGAAAACGATTTCGGTACGCTTTTTGGCATGCCAATTGGTATTAAAGATAATATTGTGACAAAAGGATTGCGCACAACATGTGCAAGCAAAATTTTGTATAACTTTGACCCGATTTACGACGCAACGGTCATGGAGCGCTTGCATGAAGCCGGTGCGATTACGATTGGAAAATTAAACATGGACGAGTTTGCGATGGGGTCTTCCACAGAAAACTCCGGCTTTCAACTGACGCGCAACCCGTGGGATTTAGAGCGTGTGCCGGGCGGCTCCAGCGGCGGTTCCGCTGCGGCAGTAGCGGCAGGCGAAGTACCGTTTGCTTTAGGTTCTGACACGGGTGGTTCGATTCGCCAACCAGCAGCGTTCTGCGGCGTTGTTGGTTTGAAGCCAACATACGGACGCGTATCGCGCTTCGGACTTGTCGCGTTTGCCTCTTCACTTGATCAAATCGGCCCGATTACGCGTACGGTAGAGGACAACGCCTACTTATTGCAAGTCATCGCTGGTTTAGATCCGATGGATTCAACATCGGCAAATGTAGAAGTGCCAAATTATGTAGAGGCGCTTACCGGTGACATTAAAGGCCTAAAAATCGCCGTGCCGAAAGAATATTTAGGCGAAGGCGTATCAGAAGAAGTTCGCCAATCCGTACTTGATGCATTAAAAGTGTTGGAGAAATTAGGAGCGACATGGGAAGAAGTATCGCTTCCGCACTCAAAGTATGCGCTAGCGACTTACTATTTGCTTGCTTCTTCGGAAGCGTCCGCGAACCTTGCCCGTTTTGACGGAGTTCGTTACGGCTACCGCACGGATAATGCGAAAAACTTAATTGATATGTACAAACAAACGCGCAGCGAAGGATTCGGAAATGAAGTGAAACGCCGCATCATGCTCGGTACGTTCGCGTTAAGTTCCGGATATTATGACGCATATTACAAAAAAGCGCAAAAAGTGCGGACATTAATCAAACAAGATTTCGAAAAGGTATTTGAAAAATACGACGTCATTATCGGGCCGACGACGCCGACGCCAGCGTTTAAAATCGGCGAAAAAACGCACGATCCGTTAACAATGTATGCAAACGACATTTTAACGATTCCAGTAAACCTTGCCGGTGTTCCTGGCATTTCTGTACCGTGCGGCTTTGTGAACGGCTTGCCGGTCGGATTACAAATTATCGGCAAACATTTTGATGAAAGCACGATTTACCGTGTCGCCCATGCGTTCGAGCAAGCGACCGACTATCATAAACAAAAACCAGCGTTATAAGGGGGGAAACATGATGAATTTTGAAACGGTCATTGGTCTTGAAGTTCACGTCGAGCTAAAGACAAAATCGAAAATTTTCTCCAGCAGCCCAAATGCGTTCGGAGCGCCCCCAAACACGCAAACGAACGTCATTGATTTAGGATACCCAGGGGTTCTCCCAGTGTTGAACAAACAAGCAGTCGAATTTGCGATGAAAGCGGCGATGGCGCTAAACTGCGAAATCGCGACCGAAACGAAATTTGACCGCAAAAACTACTTCTATCCGGATAACCCGAAAGCGTATCAAATTTCGCAATACGATCAGCCGCTTGGCAGAAACGGCTGGATTGAAATTGAAGTGAACGGCAAAAAGAAAAAAATCGGCATCACTCGCATTCATTTGGAAGAAGACGCCGGAAAATTAACGCATACCGGCGACGGTTATTCGCTTGTCGATTTTAACCGACAAGGCACTCCATTAATTGAGATTGTGTCAGAACCGGATATCCGCTCCCCAGAAGAAGCGTATGCGTATTTGGAAAAATTAAAATCAATCATCCAATATACAGGCGTGTCCGATTGTAAAATGGAAGAAGGTTCGCTTCGCTGCGACGCGAATATTTCCCTTCGTCCAATTGGCGCGACCGAATTTGGTACGAAAACAGAGTTGAAAAACTTAAACTCGTTTAACTTCGTGCGTATGGGCTTGGAATACGAAGCGAAACGGCAAGAGAAAATTTTGCTTTCCGGAGGCGTCATCCAGCAAGAAACGCGGCGCTTTGATGAAGCGACGAAAACAACGGTGCTCATGCGCGTGAAAGAAGGTTCGGAAGACTATCGTTACTTCCCAGAGCCGGATCTTGTCATGCTGTATATCGATGACGAATGGAAAGAGCGCGTCCGCGCATCGATTCCAGAGCTGCCGGATGCGCGCAAAAAACGCTACATCGAAGAACTTGGCCTGCCGGAATACGATGCGAAAGTGCTGACGCTGACAAAAGAAATGGCCGACTTTTTCGAAGCGACGGTGGCAAACGGAGCGGATCCGAAACTGGCTTCCAACTGGCTCATGGTCGAAGTGTCGGGATACTTAAACGCCGAGCAAAAAGAACTGCATGAGATCGCGTTGACGCCGGAAAGCTTGGCCGGCATGATTAAGCTCATTCAAAATGGCACGATTTCATCGAAAATCGCGAAAAAGGTATTTAAAGAGCTCGTTGAAAAAGGCGGAGACCCAGAAAAAATCGTCAAAGAAAAAGGGCTTGTGCAAATTTCCGACGAAGCGACATTGCGCAAAATCGTCATTGAAGTGCTCGACGCCAATCCGCAATCGATCGAAGACTATAAAAACGGTAAAGACCGCGCGCTTGGCTTCTTAGTTGGCCAAGTGATGAAAGCGACAAAAGGACAAGCCAACCCGCCGCTTGTTAATAAGTTGCTAATAGAAGAAATGAATAAACGATAAACAATCAAAAGCTGGCTGTTATATACAGCCAGCTTTTACTTTATTTTAAAAAACTTCCTATTGATGTTTTGGATAATCCACATGCGTGAAAGAAAGGAATACTATTACGCCAAAGCAAAGAAACTAGGATTGTTTTCTTCCGGCGAAGAACAATCTATTTCGTCTCGTCAACCATTGGATGGGGCGGAACGGACATCATCATCGTTTCTGCATGGCTGTTTGGTTTTTTCATTTTGGTCTTTCTGATCATCCTCTTCAACGTGATCGTTCCATGTATGAAAAAGTTTGTTCCGCAAACAGGTTGTTTTCGGAGGAACTTTGACATGTTTCACATGGCAGAATCATCAATAAGGAAAAAGTCCTGATTGCCATCTGGCAAAACAGGAATATATCATGATTTATCCTGATTTTCCCTATGTTACCATTTAAGTAGAAGGTATAAATTGGGAGGAGAAAATCAAGGTGGCGTCTTTATCAGAATCGATCAAACAAGAAGTGAAACGCAAGGACTACGAGACGATGATGGATGGTCTTAAGTCTTATCAGAGGCAGGTCGAAGAAACAATCGGGGATTTTCGGCATGGGACTCTAGCATTTTATCCCGTAAGTGCCGAGAATGTCCCGAATTGGCAGAAAAAAACGGGGAAAGCGCATGAGTCGATATCCGGGAGCTTGCGGCAAATGATGGATGCAACGGCAGACGGTCTTCTTCATGAAATAACCAGGGAAATCGCCCAGATTCGCCAAAAGATAGAGGAACGGCAATGACGACGATTCTAGTCAAACCAGAAGAGTTGGAAACGGTAGCAAAGCATATCCCAAATGCGGAAGAAGCTTGCCAGCGTGCGCAGGAATCTCTTTCTTGGACACTTCCTTCTTTAGCCATGGAGATTCCCGTCATTGGCTTTGGAGCCATTCATGAGCTCAAGGATGAACTGCTTCATTGGCTCCGCCGCTATGAAGAAAAGCTGAATGAAGCGGAGGAGCTGCTGTATCGGACGGCCGCGGCAATAAGACAAGCAGACCAAACGCTTGCCGACAACATGAAAGAATTCGGTCTGGAGCTTAGTGGTTGGTATGACTTGCAGCGATTGTTTGGAGAATACGACCCAATCACCGGAGAACGGATATCCGGATGGGGATGCCTGGTTGCGGGAGGAATGCTGTTGGCTTCGGTTATTCCTCCAGTCAAAGGGGCAGGGATCGCCGGCAAAGCGGGGATCAAAGGGGCGAAAGCGGCGGAAGCAGCAGCGGATGTTTCTAAATTGGTCTCGCAAATGAAACATGTCCTCCACTATGATAAAATCATGCCTGCCCTTCGGGAGATATACCTCCAAGTTGTAAAAGCGCCAATCACTCAAACGATCCGCTCATTTAAGAAACAATGGGACAACCTTCTTGACAGCGTTCCATCTGTCCAATGGCGACCGGCATTTGCAGGGATAGGTCCAGTGTCAAGGGCAGGGATACAGGAGACCGCAGAAGAATCCGCCAGTTCCATACGCTTTTCGATGAGTCAAGCCGGGGATGGAGTAATTGGGAAAGGAAAGGGTGGTGTTGCACATAAGGATACGGGTAATGTTAAGCCCGGGGACAGTAGTCCTATTGCACCTGGTGGCGGACTAGCGGCACATGAAGCAAAGGGTGGGCATTTGATTGCCAAACACGTTGGAAAGACAGATGCTGAGTTATTGCAACGGTTAAAAGATGACCCTAAAATAACAGGTGCATCAACTTTTAAAGATAGAGCTACTGCTGAGAAAATTGTTAGTAAAGTTCTAAACGATCCAGAAAACATAAAAAAAATACAAAAGTGGCTATCAAATCCTAATAGTAGACCGACCTTACCATTAAGATATAAAGGGGATGGCGAGGTTATTGGACGAAGCGTTGAAAGAGGATCAAATGTTGTTGAAAATGTAACTAACGCAAAAATCGTGCTAAAAAAAGATGGAAAGGGTAACTTTATTCTGACAGGTTATCCAACCAAATAAAAGAGAAATATCAATATAAAGGAGAAATATCAATGAATGATCATCAGGCTTTTGAGGAAGTAGCTGACTTTTTAGCTGGAACTTTCCATCAAGATATGGGGTCACCAGAACAAGCATTAGCTGATTTTATAGTTGAATCCACAAAGGAATGTTTAGAGTTTACCTTAGAAAGTTTACTGGTTTTTATGAGAACAAATACAACCGAAAAAGAAAAAGAAGAATTCATTAAATCTCATGCGGAAATTTATTTTCCTGCTATGGGATTAACACCTTTAGAATGGTTGGAAAACGTAATTGAACAATTAAAAGAAGCTGTAAAAACAAAATAGGACTATAAATTTTTGAATACCTTGACTGAGTGAAAACTCTTTCAAGGTTTCTTTTTACTAAGAGGGAAGTGACGAATAAAACTCGAAAGCAACAACTTATACACTTTTATGAAATGAGAAAGGAAGTCACCTGAATACAGCGAAATATAGAGAAACTGCAACGACGACGATTCTAGTCAAACCAGAAGAGTTGGAAACGGTAGCAAAGCATATCCCAAATGCGGAAGAAGCTTGCCAGCGTGCGCAGGAATCTCTTTCTTGGACACTTCCTTCTTTAGCCATGGAGATTCCCGTCATCGGCTTTGGAGCCATTCATGAGCTCAAGGACGAACTGCTTCATTGGCTCCGCCGCTATGAAGAAAAGCTGAATGAAGCGGAGGAGCTGCTGTATCGGACGGCCGCGGCAATAAGACAAGCAGACCAAACGCTTGCCGACAACATGAAAGAATTCGGTCTGGAGCTTAGTGGTTGGTATGACTTGCAGCGATTGTTTAGAGAATACGACCGATCACCGGAGAACGGATTTCGGCAGGAGACCGCTGGCTGGCGGGAGGAATGCTATTGGCTTCTCTTATTCCTCCGGTCAAAGGGATAGGAATAGCCGGCAAAGCGGGGATCAAAGGAGCGAAAGCGGCGGAAACCGCAGCGGATGTTTCCAATTAGTCTCGCAAACGAAACATGTTCTCCGCTATGATAAAGTTATGCCTGCCCTTCAAGCGGCGTATCTCCACGTGGTAAAAGCGCCGATTACCAACACAATCTGTTCGTTCAAAAAGCAATGAAATGACCTTCTCGCCAGCATTCCATTTGTCCGTGGCAGCCGGACTTGGCGGGAATCGGCCCAGCGCCCTGCGTATGGATGGAGCGAAGAGAGAAAGAAGCGGTAGAGGTAAAGTCTAAAGTACATGAGAAACGTAACAGTAATCAAATAAGCATATGATATGAGGCTGGCTCAAAAGGTCGCTGAATTCGCCTTTGAGTCAGCCTCCTTCACTTATCTGCGAAATTCTCATTCCACTGGCCATGTATCATGCTTGAACGCATGATGACGCCAACAGGCCGGTCATCGTCCAATATCCAAATGGTTTAATACGGATGCATCTGTTGTATAGGAGGCAATCACATCCATATCACCGTTTTTCGGTGCTTCCTATATTCCTCCACCTGGCGCTTGCAACATAGAGGATTCAGTGAATTTTGCCATAAATTATTCTTAAATTTTCCAAAGAAAATGCACAAATTGGGATTAAAGTTAATAGATGTAGATGTGTCAACAAAATGCCGGGGGTGATTGGATGAACATGACGCATTACATGGAACTGTTAGCGGTGAATCAACCTTGGAATTTGATTTTATTTATGGCTATTCCCGTTGCTCTTGCGGAGACCATTGCAATAACGGAGCTAGCCATTCTTTTTACTCGCCGTTTCGATGGAATGATGCGTAAAGTCAACAAAATATGCAGCATCATTGTTGGTGTTTACTTTTTAGTAATTTTTATTTACTTATTTGTTAATGCTGTCATTCCGTTTACATTGAATGGGGAATGGCGCGGATGGATTGATATCATTGCGGTAGGATTCTATTTAATGGGAGTCCTTCCGTTATTGGGATTAAGTCTAATCGATTTAGGCATAATCGGGCGGAGATGGAGCGAGGAACAAAAGTTGAAATATCATTCCACTTTCGTTGGTATATTTTTAGTAGTAGCCCATATTGCCATGATTTTTGGAATGCTCGATCCATCGATCGGCGGCCATTCTCATCATATGCATATGTAAAAAATAAAGCGGTATGGCGCTTAGAAGCATCATACCGCTTTATTTTTTACATACACGGGCGAAGAATGGCTGACGATTGATGCATCAAGAATGATAAAAGTTGCCAACAAACTCGGGATGGCATTTTCACATTTTGTGTTGCCATCCCTTATTTCATGCATCGCTATTTTGTTTTCTTTCCCATAATTCCTATTGAATTTTGAGGATACGGGAGTATATCAGAGCATTTCTAAGAATACGGAATCTGCTCCTGAGTCAACATGGCAAATTGGTAAATATGCAAAGATATAGCTCTATACCAAACTTGTAAACAACATCCAATTGACGATATGCTATTATTGTGACCGTTTTCACCCGTTATTCCCATTTTATGGCCTCTCCTTGCCACTGCACATCACTTCAGCACAATCTATATCAATAACGCATGCATAATCACATAAAGGAGGAATTTCATTGCGAAAATGCTTGTTTCTATTTTTATCCGCTGCCATGTTGTTCACTTTAAGCGCCTGCGGAGCTGGCGAAAAAGCGGAGAAAGGGAAAATTGTTGTCGCGGGTAAAAAGTTTACTGAACAGGTGATTTTAACCCACTTGCTTGCCGAATATTTGAAGGCGAACACCGATTTAGACGTAGAAGTGGAAGATAGTTTGGGCGGCGCGTTTATGCTGCAGCAAGCCATGGAAAAGGGAGATGTCGATTTATACGTGGAATATACGGGTACTGGCTACTTAAACATTTTAAAAAACAAATACGATCCATCGAAAACACCGGAAGAAATTTATGAAGAAACGAAAAAGCAGTATAAAGAAAAGTTTAACATCGCATGGCTGAAGCCGCTCGGCTTTAACAACACTTACGCCCTCGCAATGCGCAAAGAACTTGCCGACAAACTGGGTGTAAAAACGTACTCCGACCTCGCCAAGAAATCTGATCAGCTTGTATTCGGCTCCGATGCGGAATTTTTTGAGCGGAGCGACGGGTATGACGGGTTAGTTGAGACATACGGCTTTAAGTTTAAGAAAACTACCAACATTGATCCTGACTTGCAGTATGAAGCGGCAAAAAACGGCGATATCGATGTCATTACCGCCTATACGACCGATGCACGCATTAAAAAATACCACCTCGTTGTGCTTAAAGATGACAAACACTACTTCCCGCCTTATCACGCTGTGCCGATTATCCGTCAAGAAGCACTTGATGCCAACCCTGGATTGGAGAAAGTTTTGAATAAGCTCGAAGGTGTTTTAACGGATGAAAAAATGATGGAACTCAACGCGCAAGTAAATATGGAAGGAAAAAGTCCAAAACAAGTGGCCATTGACTTTTTGAAAGCAGAAGGATTGATAGATTAATGTTTTCTCATAGCAAAGGTGGGATGAGGATGATTCGCTTTGAAAATGTATGGAAACAATATGACGACGGTTTTGTCGCATTGAAAAATATTAATCTCGAAATTCAAAAAGGAGAATTGGTCACTTTAATCGGGCCAAGCGGATGCGGAAAAACGACGACGATGCGGATGATTAACCGCCTGATTGAACCGACGTCTGGAACGATATATATTGACGGGCAGGACATTGCAAAAATGAATCCAGTGGAACTTCGACGCAACATTGGCTATGTCATCCAGCAAATCGGGCTGTTCCCTCATATGACGATTGCGGAAAATATCGCTTTAGTGCCGAAACTGAAAAAATGGGAGCCGTCCGCCTATCAAAAACGGGTTGACGAACTGCTCGATCTTGTCGGATTAGATCCAGCAACGTTTAAACATCGCTACCCGTCGGAACTCAGCGGTGGCCAGCAGCAGCGGGTCGGCGTCATTCGTGCCCTTGCCGCAGAGCCTGACATCATTTTGATGGATGAGCCGTTTAGCGCGCTCGATCCGATCAGCCGTGAACAGCTGCAAGAGGATATTGTGAAATTGCAGGAAGAAATTCAAAAGACAATTGTGTTTGTCACCCATGATATGGATGAAGCCATTAAAATTGCCAACCGCATTGCGATTATGAAAGACGGAGAAATCGTGCAATTTGCTACGCCGGATCAAATTTTGCGCCGTCCTGCCAACTCATTCGTACGCGGCTTTATTGGAGAGAACCGTCTGGCACAAAGACAGACAGCCGTGCCGACAGCGGAAGATTTAATGTCCCATTCCATCGCCACGGTATCGCCAAAGCGCGGATTGGCCGAGGCCTTCCGGTTTATGAAAGAGAAAAAAGTAGACAGCTTAATCGTTACGGATAAAAAGCAATCCTTTCTTGGTGTCGTGACATTAAAAGAACTAGAAAAACATTATCATCAGGAACATCTTCTTGTGGCGGACATTGCTGATTTCGATGTGACGACACTAACAAAGGATGCGGATGTGACGGACGTCGCGGAAATTTTCCATCAACGGGACGTCAGCGCCATCCCTGTATTGGACGGGGATCGCCTTGTCGGCGTCATCACGAGATCGAGCATGATGCGCGGGCTGGCGGAATGGGAGTTTCAAAAGCAACCGTGAAGGTGGGATGAGAAATGGATTTGCTAAACACGCTGATAGAACGAAAACAAGAGATTTGGATCGCTTTCCAAGAACATATTTTGCTTTCCGGAATCGCGATGATCATTGCGATTTTATTCGCCGTTCCGCTTGGCATCGTCTTGACAAGATATAAAAAGCTGGCTGAACCAATCATCGGCATCGCTGCTATTATTCAAACGATTCCAAGCCTTGCTTTGTTAGGATTTATGCTTCCGATCTTTGGAATCGGGAAATTGCCGGCTATTATTGCGTTAACGTTATATGCACTGCTTCCGATTTTGCGCAATACGTATACAGGCATCCTTGGCGTCGATCCCGCGCTTGTCGATGCCGGCCGAGGAATGGGAATGACATCGCGGCAAATTTTATGGATGGTCGAGCTTCCCCTTTCCTTGCCAGTGATTATGGCAGGCGTACGGACGTCTACTGTTTTGACGATCGGCGTGGCGGCGCTCGCAACCTTTATCGGCGCCGGCGGCTTAGGTGATCTCATTGACCGCGGACTGCGGATCGCCGATAAAAATTTGATTTTGGCCGGTGCCATCCCAGCAGCGATTTTAGCGATTTTATTTGATCTTTTATTGCGGAAGCTAGAAAATAAAGTAACACCAAAAGGCTTAAAATCATAGCAAAAAAAGAGGAAGGGCCGTATTCCTTCCTCTTTTTTATCGTAAACGTGCCTGCCGCTGTTCGCCCAATTAGAGGACAAGTAGCTAGTCTTTAACACATGATTTGGGTGGCTTTTCCTTTCCGTTCGTGGACATCAAGAGAAGAGTGCGCCATACTTCGCAGTGAGGACTTCTTGACCATGGTGGACGGCTTCGCTGATTGCTTTTGTTTCATTGACTTTTTCATCGAGAAACACAAATAGCTGTTTTTACGTGGTTAAACGTTCTTTCATGCTCGTTATGTCTTCTTCTAAAGCGGATGATCGTTCTGTCATATAATATTATCCATGGCGAAAAAATGTCGTCGACTTCCAATCGTGCAAAAAGCGCAGAGGATCGACGGGACTTCTTTTTTCCTTTCCTCTCTGCAGCCATCAGCATTTTCATCTATTGACGAAATTTTCAAAATGGCGTATACTTGGACATAACTATATTAGAAAAACGTTAATACATCACCGTTTTTGGGGTGATCGTAACGACGGAGAATTGCAACCTAAATGAAAAGTAATATAATGATATTGAAAATATCGTTTGCATCTTAACTATGAGGAATTGAAACTATTCTGAAAGTAGGAGTTTGTATCTTAACTATAAGGAATTGAAAGAAATATGATGGCAAGCTAACCAATCCAAACGGTTATCTTACCTATAAGGAATGGGAACTAAATGAATGATCAAATTTCTTCCCCGATCGAGCTGGTATCCTGCTTGCCAAAAGGTATAGGCCGGAAAATGGCTGTGATAGGTAAATTTTACTAATAGTGAAAGCAAGAAGAGGCAGTTGAATGCGGCCTCTTCTTTTTTGTTTTTCATTGATATAACCATTCATTTCGCAAAACACAAAATTTAAAAATTCAATGCTCTTTTTTTTGTGCTATTTTGGTACAATGTAGTAAAAAAGTATGATGATGGGGTGGTATGTTGATAGAGACAATAGCGCAAATAGGGTGTATAGAATCGGGAGGAAAGTACCGAGAAGCTATCGACCAATTTATTGAAAACCCAGGCTATCCCCATTGCATACATATTCTTCTTCAAAGAGGGAGCGACGGTGCATTTGCTTGGAAAGGCTGTGAAGTAGAGGAACAAAAATCTGATTTTCGTAAATATTTATTTCGCAGCGGCTCTTCCCGCGGGGTAAACTACTCGCCTACAGCCAAAATCACAACAGTAGAGAATACGTACCAGCAAAAAGTGTTAGGATGGTTTAAGAAAATGTGCAAAGTCAATAGAAATGACTTCTTCCGTGGCATTCAAAAAGTATTGGAAAAAGAAAAAGACCGCATTTTGCAAGAATTACAAAGCAAGTTGGCGCTTTCTAGTGAAAGGACGATTCTTTCTTTAAAGGTGGACGGGTCGTATCTCTATGATATTCCTGAGTTTCGTGATGCGTTTCTGTTTTTGATCAATGAAAAGGATTTGGAATTATCCGCGTCTAATCAAGTTTGTTCCATTTGCGGGCAGCGGAAAGATACTGTTATTGGCAAAATGTCGGTGTTCCGCTTTTATACGCTTGATAAGCCGGGATTTATCACCGGAGGATTGGATGAAGAAAAGGCGTGGAGAAATTATCCTGTTTGTCTTTCTTGTAAGTCATATATTGAAGAAGGAAGAAGATTTATTGAAGAGAATCTTCGTTTTCAATTTTATGGATTTTCCTATTTGCTTATCCCCAAGCCGATCGTTCCTGTTGCAGAGGATGATGGTTTTGCAGAGGTGTTGGAATATTTATCTTCCCATAAAAAAGGAGTGCGGATTCATCAGAAGCAGATCGAATCGTTTATGACCACGGAAGAAGATGTCATGGACATGTTGAAGGATATGAAAAATGTCGTTTCTATCCAGCTATTATTCTTGCAAAAAATTCAAAGTGCGGAACGAATTCTGCTTTTGATCGAAGATGTGTTGCCTTCAAGAATCAGCGAACTGTTCAAAGCCAAGTCCTATGTCGAACAACATCTATATGCGGAAGGAAATCATTCATTCCATTTTGGATTTATCCGGACTTTCTTCCATAATTCGTACGACAAATATTTTTTGCACATCGTCGAGTCGGTATTCAAAAAGCGGTCGCTTTCTATTTCTTTTTTGGCCAAATTCATTATGGAACAGTTGCGCAAAGAATTGCCTGCTTACCAATCAGGGGAACCGTCTTTCTTTTATAAAACGAGGCAGGCTATTGCCATAATTGTATTTTTAGAGCAGGCTGGTGTGTTGCCGGTTAAAGGAGGAACTGCCATGAGCGAAAAATTTGGTGCGCTGTTTGAAAAGTATGGAAAGCAGCTAGATACTCCGGAAAAGAAAGCTGTTTTTCTGCTTGGTTCATTGACGCAAATGCTTCTCGACATTCAACAAAACAAGTACGGCAGCAAGCCTTTTCTAAAGCAATTAATGGGGCTGAAAATGGATGAGCGGGCCGTAAAAGGGCTGCTTCCGAAAGTAATCAATAAGTTGGAAGAGTATGAATCCTATCATTTTATCCATAAGCAGTTAGCTGAGGAAATTTCCACTTTATTTTTGTTTTCATCCTCAAGGTGGAAAATGTCAGTAGATGAATTGAATTTTTATTTTGCTTGCGGCATGAATCTAGTTTCGAAGGTTAGAGAATCATTAATGGCAAAGGAGGAGGCATAATATGCTGCAAAATCGCTCTGAACTATTGTTTTTATATGATGTACAATGGGCCAATCCAAACGGGGATCCAGTTGATGAGAATAAACCAAGGATTGATGAAGAAACGGGAAGAAACATTGTAACAGATGTTCGGCTAAAGCGCACCATTCGAGACTATTTATATGATTATTGTCATCAAGAAATTTTTGTGCGCGAAATTGCGGGAGAAAATGAGTACATCCAGGATGCGAAAATGCGGGCGGAAGATTTTTTAGTCAAAGACGGCGAAAAATTGGATAAATCCAAACTGTCGCTTGCCGAGATGAAACGGATTATTAATGAGGAGATATTGCGTCAGTGCATTGATGTTCGTCTGTTTGGCGTGACGCTGCCTATCGAAAAAAACGCAAAAGAAAAAAGCTCTATTACCCATACAGGACCGGTTCAATTCAAAATGGGGCAGTCGCTTCACACAGTCAAACTGGAATATATTAAAGGAACAGGCGCTTTTGCATCGGGAAGCGGGATGATGCAAAAAACATTCCGGGAAGAATATGTTCTCCCTTATTCCCTTATTGCCTTTTACGGGGTTATCAATGAAACGGCTGCCGCGTATACGAAACTGACGGAAGAAGATGTGCAATTGTTGTTCGATGCGATGTGGAATGGCACGAAAAATTTGATTTCGCGCTCTAAAGCAGGACAAATTCCCCGCTTATTGCTTCGTGTTGTCTATAAGGAAAAACATTTTCATATCGGCGAGCTAGATAAATATATTTCTTTGCACTCAGAAAAAGTCGATGAGGAAATCCGCGATGTGTCCGACTATGTGCTCGATACTGCACCATTGATCCGTGTTATGGAAAAAGAAAAAGAGAAAATTGAAAGAGTGGAGATCAAAAAAGATGATCGCCTTGTGTGCAGTGAAGATATTATCGAAAGTTTGAAAGCTGCTAGAATTCCAGTAGAGGTCAAATAGCAAGGAATGAAGGACATGAATGTGCTTGTATTTGATATTCGTGCGGATTTCGGACATTTTCGCAAAATCTATTCTACGTCATCGCCTTTGACTTATTCGATCATTCCGCCCACATCTTTTTTTGGCATATTGGGGGCCATTATTGGTTTGGGAAAAGAGGAAAACGCATATTTGAGCTATGTGAATCATGAAACGGTCAACATGGCGATTCGCATTATGAGCCCAGTTCGGAAAATACGGATGGGATTGAACCATGTCAATACGAAGGGAAATATATGGGTTCCAAAGCAACGGCGCGAAGGGGCGCGGACGCAAATCCGTACCGAGTTTTTGCGGTTTCCGCATTTTCGCTGCTATGTCCATGTAAAAGAGCAGTCTTTGTTTCAACAGTTAATCGATTATATACAGCAACACCGAAGTGTATATACTGTCTGCATGGGGCTTAGTGAGTGCATCGCTGATGTCCAATACGTTTCTTTGGAGGAATTTCGCTTAGTGAACAACCATGCGGAGGCTGTTTCGATTGCTTCGGTGATTCCCGAAAAATATGTGACATCCCTTTGTATCGAATCGGGAAAGGAATATAGAAAGGAACGGTTCGCTTTTCAGATCAACGAGGAACGAATTGTGTCCGATTACGAAGAAATTTTGTTTGAAGCGAGCGGAGAAGCCATCCGTGCGGTTGTGTCCCATTATTGGGAAAACAAGACGGGAGAGCGTATTGTATTTTTGTACGATCACGGAAAGGAATGATGAGATGTATTCTCATCTTCATTATCACTTGTCTAAACATTTAGAGCGAGTAGAGCATCTCTCCTTCCTGTTTTTGTCGGCGAAAAACTTCAATCGCAAAGCAATCATAGTTTTCTCAATGGAACAAACGGATTGCCGTTTTTGATGACATCAACAAAGCGATGGTTTTTTCAATGGTATCTTCTAGGTACAAAATTCTGTGTTCGAGTGCGAAATAGCTGTCGCCAATTATCAAAAATTGAAAATGAAACTACAAAAACATCATGGCTCCAGACGAAGATTCCGTCATTTTTTACACCTTTCGTACACAAAAATATTCCATGCGGGAAGAAATGGGATTGAAAAAGGTGGAGATGAATTCATCCTTTAGAAAGTAGGGAAACGATGCGATTGACGATCACGATGAGCGGGCGAGAGAAGCCGGTTACTCTCCCGCTTCATTATCAACAACAACTGCAAGGATTGCTATATCATTCTTTGCAAAATCCAACATTCGCTCATTTTTTACATGAAGTCGGATTTCGCAAGGGGAAGCGGTCGTTCAAACTGTTTACGTTTAGCCGTCTTTTCGGTTCTCATCAACTAAACTTAGAGCGAAAGACGATTACGTTTTACGATGAGTTCCATTGGCATGTCGGCACCGTATTGCCGGAAGTAACGCAAGAGCTTGGGGAATATTTGTTGTTGCGTTCAGATGTGCAAATAGGTGGACAGCCTGTGGAAGTAAAGCGAATTGACGTAGAAAAGCGAGAGATTAAAAGCGAAGAAATTGAAATAGAGATGCTTTCGCCGCTAACGGTTTACAGCACGTACGAAACCGTCGACGGAAGCAAAAAAACGCAATTTTTTAGTCCATATGATGAAGTATTTTCTCATTTAGTCGAATTAAATTTCCGCAATAAATATGAAGCGTATTACGGCGTTCCGCCAAAAGAACGGTTATTTATCGAACCGATTCGCGTAACCGAAAAGCATAAAGTCGTAACGGTTTTTAAAGGATTTTATATTACCGCTTGGCTCGGATATTATCGCCTTCGTTCGTCTCCAGGCAACTTAACCTTTTTGTATCGCGTAGGTATTGGCGGACGAAACTCCCAAGGTTTCGGCATGTTTCGCCTTCTTTTCGAACGCTGAGCACTTCCTTTGTTTGTCGTCGACCTCCAATCGTGCAAAAAGCGTGGGGGATTGACGACATTTTTTCCTTACCTCCCTACAGCCATCGGCGTTTTCGTATATTGACGGAATTTTCAAAATGGCGTATACTGAACATAACGACATTGGAAAAACGTTGATACATCAACGTTTTTTAGGTTTTTATCTTAACTATAAGGAATTGAAAACCGAAATTGGGATACGATGAAAGCGAAAGCCGGTGAGTTTTATCTTACCTATGGGGAATTAAAAGAAATCGGCATCATCCGGCCAACCTCTGTTTTTATCTTAAGTACGAAAAATGGAAAACGTGCTAATATCGTAAGAAATTGAGCCAGCGTTCCAGCGTGATAGGATAATGGTAACTGTTCATTTTTATCATACCTGCGAGCAATTGTGATAGTGGTTCTGGCAGTCTTTCCTTCATAATGTCAATATCACGTTGTGACCTATTTGCGCATTCTCGTTTCTCTCTAGCACGATGCTAAGGAGAAACGAGTTTTTTATTGCACCTTTATGGTGCGCATGTTCTAATAGTGATTGATAAGAAAATATGTAGGAAGAGCTTGGTCTTTCTTGTAGGGAATGATATAAAAAATTTTATTTTCGAAACAAGGGGTGAGGGCTGATGGAAAAAGAGGCGATCATTCGCTTTGAGCGGGTGACGAAAATATATGACGGCCAAGTAGTGTTGGATGACATCAGCTTTGATATCGAACGAGGCAAATTTTATACGCTGCTGGGGCCGTCGGGATGCGGGAAGACGACGATTCTTCGTTTGATCGCGGGGTTTACGGAGCCGACGGAAGGGACGATTTATTTTCATGGAAAACCGGTCAATCATATTCCGGCCAATAAGCGGCAGGTCAATACGGTATTTCAAGATTATGCCTTGTTTCCGCATTTGAACGTGTTCGAAAACGTGGCGTTCGGGTTGCGGATCAAAAAGAAAAAACAAGCGGAGATTCGTGAAAAAGTGATGGAAGCACTCCGGTTTGTCAATTTGGAAGGATACGAGAATCGAAGTGTGCAAGAAATGTCTGGCGGACAGCGGCAGCGGGTGGCGATTGCGCGCGCGATCGTCAACGAGCCAGAGGTGCTTCTGCTCGATGAACCGCTGTCAGCGCTTGATTTGAAGCTGCGCACGGAAATGCAGTATGAGCTTCGCGAACTGCAGCGCCGTTTAGGAATTACGTTTATTTTTGTCACGCACGATCAAGAAGAGGCATTGGCGATGTCTGATCAAATTTTTGTCCTGAACAAAGGGAAGATTCAGCAGAGCGGCACGCCGAAAGAAATTTATGATGAGCCGGTTAACCGTTTTGTCGCCGATTTTATCGGGGAGTCCAACATTTTGCGCGGAGTTATGCTCAAAGACTACCTCGTTGAATTTGCGGGAAAGCGGTTTATGTGCGTTGATAAAGGATTTCGTCCGAATGAACCGGTCGATGTCGTCATCCGTCCGGAAGATTTGCAAATAACGACGCGCGCCCAAGGAAAGCTGCAAGTGCGCGTCGATTCGCAGTTGTTCCGCGGCGTGCACTACGAGCTGTGCTGCTATGACGAGGATGGCAATGAGTGGCTTGTCCATTCGACGAAAAAAGCGGAAGTCGGCGAAGAAATCGGTCTTTATTTTGACCCTGAGGCGATTCATGTTATGCGCATCAGCGAGGAGGATGGAGAGAAAATCGATGAAAACTAGCATACGCAACGTTTATTTATTGCCGTATGTCGTTTGGATAGGGATATTTGTCGTCGCGCCGATTCTGTTGATCGTGTATTACTCCTTTTTTGATATTGAAGGAAAGTGGACGTTGTCCAATTATAAAATGTTTTTTACGCCGATTTATTTAAAAATGGCGGCGAGTTCCGTTTGGTATGCGTTGTTGGTGACGTTCTTTTCCTTGTTGATTGCCTATCCGGCCGCGTACGCTCTGACGAAAACGAAGCATAAACAGCTTTGGCTGCTTTTTCTGATTTTACCGACATGGGTGAACTTATTGTTAAAAGTGTATGCGTTTCTCGGGATTTTTGGTACTTACGGATTGGCAAACGCCATATTGGCGGCGGTCGGCATTGGCCCCAAGCAAATTTTGTTTACTGATTTTAGTTTTGTGTTTGTATCGGTGTATATCTTTATTCCGTTTATGCTTTTGCCAATTTTTAATGCGCTTGAGGAATTGAATCCATCGCTTGTCGATGCGGTGCGCGACCTTGGCGCTTCGGCGTGGACGACGTTTCGCCGTGTTGTATTCCCGCTGACGCTTGATGGAGTAAAAGCAGGATGTCAGGCGGTGTTTATCCCGTCCCTGTCCTTGTTTATGATCACAAGGCTTATTGCGGGAAACCGTGTGATTACGCTTGGCACGGCGATCGAAGAACATTTTCTTGTCACGCAAAACTGGGGCATGGGCTCGACGATTGCGGTGTTTCTGATTATCGCCATGGCGGCCGTTGTCGCTGTGACAGGAAACCGGAAGCGAGGGTGAAGCGATGCGAAGCAATCACAAATGGGGAAAAGTATATTTAGCAGTGGTTTTTGTCATTTTGTATATGCCAATTGTGTATTTAATTTACTATTCATTTAACAGCGGCGGTACGATGCATGATTTTGAGGGAGTGACGCTAGACTGGTATAAAGAAGTCCTCCATGACACGAGGCTATGGATTATTGTGCTGAATACGATCACCATCGCCCTTCTGTCATCAGCGATTTCCACGATTCTTGGCGTAATGGGGGCATTGGCGATTTATTACGTGAAAAGCTGGCGAATGAAGCAAATATTATTGATGTTAAACAACGTGCTGATCGTCAGTCCCGATGTCATCATCGGCGCCTCATTTTTAATTTTGTTTACGATGATCGGCATTCAGCTTGGGTTTACCTCTGTCTTATTATCCCACATTGCGTTTAGCGTGCCGATTGTGGTACTCATGGTGCTTCCGAAACTGCAGGAAATGAGTTCGACATTGATCGACGCAGCGCGTGATTTAGGAGCGAATCAATGGGATGTGCTGACGAAAGTCGTCCTGCCGTATATTACTCCTGGGATTTTTGCCGGCTTTTTCATGGCGCTGACGTATTCGCTCGATGATTTTGCCGTCACCTTTTTTGTGACCGGAAACGGCTTTTCTACGCTGTCAGTAGAAATTTACTCGCGGGCGCGCCAAGGCATTTCGCTGTCGATTAACGCGCTGTCGGCGCTGTTGTTTTTATTGACGATTGCGCTTGTCATCGGCTATTACTTCATCAGCCAAAAAAGTGCTGTATCCGGAATGGGGGGGCGGCGTAGATGAAAAAACTGACCATCTTTTTTGCCGCTGTATTTGGCGCCGCACTATTGCTTTACTATGTTTCGCTTGCGTTGAATCGGACGGAAGGCTATGTGGGGAAAAATACGTTAACCGTTTATAACTGGGGCGACTATATTGATCCCGCGCTCATCAAAAAATTTGAAAAGCAAACAGGCATAAAAGTGATTTACCAAACGTTTGACTCGAACGAGGCAATGATGGCGAAGATCGCTCAAGGCGGCGCGACGTTTGATGTCGCCGTGCCGTCGGAATATGCGATCAGCAAAATGAAAGAGGACGGTCTGCTTATTCCGCTCGACCATTCCAAATTGCCAAACTTAAAATATATCAACCCTCGCTTTTTAAATTTGTCGTTTGACCCTGGCAACCGTTATTCCGTTCCGTATTTTTGGGGGACGGTCGGCATCGTCTATAATCCGGGCATGCTTGGCGGCAAAAAAATCACCAGTTGGAATGATTTATGGGATCCGGATTTGCGCAATCAAATTTTATTGGTAGATGGCGCGCGCGAAGTGATCGGCATGGGGCTAAACAGCTTGCATTACTCGCTGAATGATACGAACAAGGAGCATCTCAAAGAAGCGAAAGAAAAATTAGACCGCCTCGTGCCGAATGTCAAAGCGATTGTGGGTGATGAAATTAAAATGCTTTTGGCGAATGAAGAAGCAGCGATCGGTGTCGTCTGGTCAGGAGATGCGGCGGAAATTATTGCGGAAAATGATAAGCTCGATTACGTCGTGCCGAAAGAAGGATCGAACTTATGGTTCGATAATATGGTGATTCCGAAAACGGCGAAAAACATTGAAGGGGCGCATAAATTTATCAATTTTATGCTTGACCCGAAAAACGCCGCACAAAACGCAGAGTATGTCGGTTATTCGACGCCAAATAAAAAAGCGCTTGATTATATGCCAAAGGAGATCACCGAAGATAAACGGTTTTATCCTGATTTTGACTCCATCGGGAATTTGGAAGTGTACAAGAATTTAGGAAAACGGATGCTCGCATATTATAACGAGCTGTTTTTGCAGTTTAAAATGCATCGGAAATAAGGTCTTTTCCAATACGGAAAAGGCCATTTTGTTTTCTTTTCTTAAAAGTGGGGGTGGGCATAGCTCTAGTATTCCATTATATAGCTGCTCATATATATAGCTGCTCATTTCGGGAATTTTCTTGAATTTTGGGAAAAGGAACAAGAGAAGTGAAAACGAACAGCTTGCTTCGGCTTTATTGTTTTATCAAAAACAATCATGTTATAAAGAAAAAAGAAAGCGCTATCAAAAAGGTGCATCTTCATTGCATTTTCAAATGAAAGCCTAAGAAGGGGGAGTGAGTGGACATGATGCAAAAAATTCAGCGGTTTGGTGCGGCCATGTTTGTACCGGTATTGCTTTTTCCGTTCGCTGGTATAGTCGTTGGCTTGACCATCTTATTTAAAAATCCTGATATCATGGGGTCCATTGCTGATCCGAATGGAATGTGGTACAAGTTTTGGACGGTAGTAGAAGAGGGTGGATGGACGGTCTTCCGACAAATGCCGTTATTGTTTGTTATAGGCATTCCGATTGGGTTGGCAAAAAAGGCCCATGCGAGAGCTTGTATGGAAGCGATTGTTACTTATTTAACCTTCAACTATTTTATTAACGCGATATTGACTCTTTGGGGAGATAAATTTGGTGTAGATTTCAGCCAGGAAGCTGGCGGAGTTAGCGGTTTGACAATGATTGCGGGAATCAAAACATTAGATACGAGCATTATTGGAGCGATCGTTATATCTTCTATTGTTGTAGCGCTTCATAATCGCTATTTCGATACGAAACTTCCTGATTTTCTTGGCATTTTTCAAGGTTCATCATTTGTGGTGATTATTGCGTTTCTTGTGATGCTTCCAGTTGCTTTAATAACAGCATATGTTTGGCCAATCGTACAACATGGCATCGCATCTTTACAAGGATTTTTAGCAAGTTCGGGAGTGTTTGGGGTTTGGTTGTATACATTTTTAGAGCGCATCCTTATTCCAACAGGATTGCATCACTTCATCTACGGTCCGTTTGTCTTTGGTCCTGCGGTTGTTGAAGGAGGAATCGCTAAGTATTGGATGGAGCATTTATCAGAATACGCAACATCTGCCCATTCTTTAAAACAAATGTTTCCAGAAGGCGGATTTGCATTGCATGGGATGTCTAAAATCTTTGGTATTCCAGGCATTGCATTAGCGATGTATGTTACTGCAAAACCAGAAAAAAGAAAACAAGTTTCAGGGCTATTAATCTCTGCCGCTTTAACGGCTGTTATTGCTGGAATTACAGAACCGATTGAATTTACTTTCCTGTTTGTGGCACCTTGGTTATTTGCCGTTCATGCAATTTTAGCAGCCACAATGGCAGCGGTGATGTATGCATTCGGCGTTGTAGGAAATATGGGCGGGGGACTGCTAGAAATCGCTACGGCAAACTGGATTCCACTATTTAAATATCACAGCACGACTTATCTCATCCAATGGGCAATCGGTTTCGCGTTTATGATTATTTACTTCTTTGTTTTCCGATATTTGATTCTTAAATTTAATGTTGCGACGCCGGGACGCGAAGCGGATGATTCATCAGAGACGAAATTATATACGAAAGCAGATTATAAAGCAAAAAAACAGGCTAACCAAAATGTCAGTAGCAACAGCTATACAGTTCAAGCATTGCAATTTTTAGATGCGCTCGGTGGTCCTGAAAATATCGTGTCGGTTACTAATTGTGCCACACGCCTTCGCGTTAGTGTAAATGATGAATCAAAAGTCGCGCCGGATAGTGTGTTCAAGTCTGCAGGGGCCCATGGTGTCGTTCGTAATGGCAAAGCAATTCAAGTGATCGTTGGTTTATCGGTTCCGCAAGTGCGAGAGCAGTTCGAGAAAGCTTTAGAAGAAAAGGGATTTAAAACAGGGTCATAACAATCATCTCATAATGGATAAAAAGATGGGAAAATTCTTATCTAATGTGAAAAAGAACGGAAAGTGTGATTAGGTCCAGAATGGCTGGAATCCATTGTTCCCATATTTTCGGTTTGCTATAACAGTAGTGAAAGCGCTCACTATAAAAAGGAGGAAGAAAAATGAAAAAGTTTTCCATTTTGATTGCAGGTGGGGGAAGCACATTTACTCCGGGGATTGTGTTAATGTTATTGGATAACTTAGATAAATTTCCAATTCGTAAATTAAAATTGTACGATATTGATAAAGAACGTCAAGATATCATTGCCGGAGCGTGTGAAGTTATTTTAAGAGAAAAAGCTCCAGAAATTGAGTTTCTCGCTACTACTGATCCGGAAGAAGCATTTACCGACGTTGACTTCGTCATGGCCCACATTCGGGTTGGAAAATACGCTATGCGTGAATTAGATGAAAAAATTCCGTTGAAATATGGCGTGGTAGGCCAAGAAACGTGCGGGCCAGGTGGAATTGCATATGGAATGCGTTCTATTGGAGGAGTATTAGAATTAATTGATTATATGGAAAAATACTCTCCTAATGCATGGATGCTCAATTATTCCAATCCAGCAGCGATTGTAGCTGAAGCAATGCGCCGTCTCCGTCCTCATTCGAAAATACTTAACATTTGTGATATGCCTGTTTCGATTGAAGAACGTATGGCGCGGATTTTAGGATTAAAATCCCGCAAAGAAATGACGGTAAGATATTATGGATTGAACCATTTTGGATGGTGGACAGATATTCGCGACAAAGAAGGAAATGATTTAATGCCTAAGTTAAAGGAGCATGTTGCAAAGTACGGATACCTTGTAAACGACGGTGGGGACAATCAGCATGTTGATGCTAGCTGGCAAGATACATTCTTAAAAGCGAGAGACGTATATGCGTTAGATCCGGATACATTACCGAACACATATTTAAAATACTATTTGTTCCCGGATGAAGTAGTGGCACATTCTAACCCGAATTATACAAGAGCAAATGAAGTAATGGATGGACGCGAAAAATTTGTATTTACGGAATGCAAAAAAGTCATTGAAAACCAATCAACAGAAGGCTGCGCTCTTCATATTGACGAACACGCTTCATACATTGTTGATTTAGCGCGCGCCATTGCCTATAACACTCATGAAAGAATGTTGCTTATTGTAGAGAACAAAGGGGCTATTTCTAATTTTGACCCGACTGCAATGGTGGAAATTCCATGCATTGTCGGCAGCAACGGGCCTGAACCGCTATCGATCGGGGAAATCCCGCAATTCCAAAAAGGATTAATGGAACAACAAGTATCTGTGGAAAAGTTAGTGGTAGAAGCATGGATAACAAGATCTTACCAAAAATTATGGCAAGCTATAACACTATCTAAAACAGTACCAAGCGCGAAAGTAGCAAAACAAATATTAGATGATTTAATCGAAGCAAATAAAGGATATTGGCCAGAATTGCATTAAAAAGAATACGAAACAAAAAGTACAGCACTTCGTCTTTTTGTTTCATTCCTCCTCCTTCCTTTAAAAAGAAATAGTTATTTAGTAAACTTTTTTAAAGGAAGGAGGGCCAAACAATGAAAATCGAAGAATTGATTAATAAACATTATAATCGGCTAAATGAGACCGATTTCCATATTTTAAATCATAAAAGCGAATGCCACAAATTAGGAATCAACAGTTTAGCAGAAAAGTGCAATGTTTCGCGTTCATCCATCTTAAGATTGGCCCAAAAGCTTGGGTTTAGCGGATATAGTGAGTTTCGTGTGTTTCTGAAATGGCAGGAACAAGAAGGGAACAATAGCGATAAAAGCCAAGTCGAAATTTTAAGCAACGATATTCTCGAAACATTAAAGTATATCAAGACAAAAGATTTTTCTGAAATGTGCAAATTAATCCATCACGCGCAAAGAATATTTATTTATGGAACCGGTACGGCGCAATTAGATTGTGCCTTTGAATTACAACGAATGTTTCTGGCCGTACAAAAATATTTGCATGTCATTCAGGCGCAAACGGAATTTGAAATGGTAATTAAAGACCTGACGCTAGATGATTTAGTCATTATTATTTCTTTTTCTGGAGATACTCCGACGATTTTTTCCGCAGTACAGTCATTGGTCGCGAAAGGAATACCATTTATTTCAGTAACAAACTTAAAAAATAATCGGTTGGCAAGGATGGCTCCTTTTAACTTGTATGCCAATAGCTCGAGCAGCGAATTAAGCGATGGCACTAAACTTAACACGTTTGCTTCTTTTTTTATTATAGGAGAAATGCTTTTTAGTCACTATGTCGATTATCTCAAGCAACTGCAAATCAATGAAAAAACTGGTGAATCGTCATGAGAAAATCGAAAAATTTTTTAGCTTGGAATTCTCAGGCCATCATGGCTAAAAGCACTGTATTTTTTAAAGCAGCCATTTACTTTTTTTATACAGTACCATTGATTTTTGTCACTTACCTGTACTTAGTGACGCTTCATACGCACCAAACCTTTTTCACTCCGGTAATCCGCGAGCCGATCATCACCATTATGTTTGTTATAGCGATGCTAAATCCTTTTTTTGCTGTATTAACCAAAGTAGCGGTAAATGATTTAGAAAACAAAAAATATGTCCAGTTATCATATGTGATATTGTGGATGGTAGCCGCATCTCAATTGCTTATTGGCAATCTCTTGATCAGCATCATTCTCTTATTCGGCTTGCATCAACAAAGAAAAGAACAACCAACGTTATTAAAAGAAGGAAAGATAGAGCTCAAACATAAAGGAGCATGTGTGAGACTTTTCGGTAGTACATTAGTATTTTTTCTCTCTATCGTTTGTTTATTTTTATTCATTAAAATTACATTTTAAAAACGGATAGAAAGTGGGTTGAGATATGCTGAAAAAATTATTTAGTAAAAAAATAGAGACGAGAGTAGTGGAAATACATTCCCCGCTTGATGGGGAAGCAATACCGCTAGAAGAAGTTCCTGACCCTGTATTTGCCCAGAAAATGATGGGAGACGGTTTAGCGATTATTCCGAAAAACGGAAAAGTAGTTTCCCCTATTAACGGAAAGGTTGTGCAAATTTTCCCTACGAAGCATGCAGTCGGCCTCGTTTCAGAGGAAGGATTAGAAATACTTATTCATATTGGATTAGAGACTGTAGAGCTAAATGGGGAAGGATTTGAAGTCGCGGTAAGCGCCGGCGAAACAGTGAAAGTGGGAGACCCTTTACTGAATGTAGACCTCGATTGTTTAGAGCAAAAACATAAAGAAATCGTAACCCCGATTGTTATTACCAATCTGCTTGATAAAGCGGGAGATTTAGAATATATCGCAAAGAATAGCGTAGTAACAAGAGGGGATGTAATAATGAAATGCAGTGTAAAAGTGAATTGAACAGCTACATCGATCTGTTTTATCAAGCTGGCCTACAGACAAAGGTACGAGCCGGTTGTGTTGCCAGCAATAAGAATAGAAATAAAGAGGTGGCTGATCCCGAAAGTTTTGAGGATCAGCCACCCATCTATATAAAAAGGGGGGGATTGATTAGTTTGTTTTTGCTTGCGCTTCTTTCCATTTGGCCAGTTCGTTTTCTACCTCTTCTTCCAGAGAGGAAGGGCGATAATGTTTAGACGCCAAGAAGTGGCGGGCGGCGGTGGTTTCCGCTTCTAAAGCAAGGATACGTTCTTCCATGCGCGCGAATCCGCGCAGCGCGTGATCGGGATGGAAGGAAGCGAGGGAGGCATCCATCTGTTTCAGCGCTTTGGCGGCGTTGGCACGTGCGATCAATTCTAATTGTTTTGCTGAAAGCTCGTCATATTTTTCCTGTAGCTGTTTTAATTGTTCTGTCACGTATGCGGTTTTTTCTTTCACCGTTTTGTATTGTTGCTCATAGGCGGATAATTTTTTCTCATACAATAGTTTTTCCCGCAGCGCGAGCTTCGCTATCGCTTCTTCGTTCCGTTCGAGCGCCAATGTTGCTTGGCGAGCTCGCTTTTCGATGATCGCTTTCGTTTGCGCGATCAACGTTTCATAGCGCTGTTCGGCGAGTATTTGCTGGGTGAGGGCTTGATGGCCTTGTTGAATATGTTCCTCGAGTTCGCGTAAGTATTGTTTTGTCATGGCGATCGGGTCTTCCCATTGATCGACCAGTTTATGCAAATCAGCAAGTATCATCGTTTTGACACGGCGGAATAATCCCATGTTACGAATCCTCCTTTTTTATGTTTTTTTCCCATTCATCTAAAATATGTGCCGCTTGAATGGACGGCGTTGGCCATGATCCGATGGAGCTTGTCTGTTGCTGTTGGCGTTTTTTCAGAAGATAAGCAGCGACAAACGCCAACGCGATCAATGCCCATTTCGGCAGCAAGCCAATGAGCCCCCACGCCATCAACGCCAATCCCAGCCATTTAAAAGATCCTGCCGTTTTCCACCATACCCAGCCGATGACAAGCAACGATAGGTGAAAAAGAAAGACAAGGATTCCAAACATCATCCAGACATGGGGAGCCATCATGCCCGCTGGCCCTTGATAGAAGGCAAAATGGCGATGCCCGGCAAACGGTCCGCCGTAATAAGGCATGTCCATATCGAAAATGATCAAGCGGCTTCCAAACCAAAACGGAATCATATGCATCACCCCGTATCCCACAAGAAACAAAACGGCAAGCAGGACAGCTGTTCTTTTTTCCATGCACGCTGTCACCTCCTTTTCCATATGGTGTGGACGGTGTTGCGGTGCTTCGCTTGTCCGCGAATAAAGCCAGCGCTTAGAAAAGATCGCGGACATGGACGCAAAGGGGAATGTTTTTTGGTTTTTCCCTCGTGCAGTTTGCATTGTAAAAAAGAAAAGAGAAAATTAGGTGAAAAAACGAAAGCAAAAAATTTTTTATAAAAAAAAGCGCCTTCCATGATCGGAAGACGCTTAGCACGGGATTTTGACGATAAACTCGCTTCCTTTGCCGACTTCGCTTTGCACGTCAATCGTGCCGCCGTGCGCATCAACGATCCATTTGGCGATCGACAAGCCGAGCCCGTGACCGCCCTGTTGGCGCGAGCGCGCTTTGTCGACACGGTAGAAGCGGTCAAAAATGCGGCGGATTGCTTCAGGAGGAATGCCGATTCCCGTGTCTTTTACCGAGATCGTCAGCCGTTTCTGCTGTTTCCAAGGCTCCAGGCGAAGAGATAAAGAGACTTCGCCGTGATCGGGAGTATATTTGATCGCGTTGTCAAGCAATATATATAAAAGCTGTGTCAGCTTGTCCGCATCGGCGGTAATGATGATTGACTCGGGAGCGTGAAGATGCATTTGAATTTGTTTTTTTGCCGCTAATTCGGATAATAACTGGAGCGTGCGTTCAGCGTACGGGCGGAAATCAAATGTTTCTTTGACCAACTGCAAGGAGGCATGTTTTGCATCTGCACGCGCTAACGTCAATAAGTCATTGATAAGCTTTGTCATCCGTTTGAGTTCTTCCCGAAGCCGCGTTAACAGCTTGTGCGCAAATTCGTTTTTCGTTACTTCTTCTTCCATTGCGAGTGCTTCGACAGAGGAAAAAATGACGCTAAGCGGCGTCCGCAGCTCGTGGGATGCGTCGGCGACAAACTGCCGCTGGCGGTCATACGCTTCTTGAATCGGAATAAGCGCCCGTTTGGACATAAAATAACTTAATACAACGGCAACGCCGATAAATAAAATAGCTAGACCGATCAAAACGACTAATAGCCAGCGAAAGATGTTAAAAAAGGATGTGACATCCACGCCGACATACAAGATGCCAATGACATTTCCATGCAGAACAACGGGACGTGCGGCGGTCAAAAGCCGCAATTCATGGGAATGAAGGCGGGTAAATGCAGCCAGCTGTTCAGGAATATCGACTGTTACATAAGTAGGCACATGTTCATTTACCCTTGATTCTTGCAAGGCTTTTAATAAAAACGGCCTCATATATTTGTTGACCTCATCTCCCGCAATCAGTTGTCCATCCGTGCCTACGACGTAAAAAAAGAATTGATCCTCGTTTAATAATACGACGCTTTCCTCGTCAAAAAAATCAAAATCGCTTTGTTTCAACAGAAACTGTTCGATCGCTTTTTGTTCTTGATTGACCAAGCTAATGATCCGCCGTTCTTGGTCGTTGGTGGCAACCAAATAAAAAAGAAAAGCAGCAATTGCGATAAATAAAGTGAGAAACACCATCAAAATACCGCTATATAATGCGGTCAGGCGCCATTGCGTGCGGTGAAACAGGTCGCTGTTTTTGATTTTCTGCAGCCAATCATTCCATTTATTTATCAATTTTATATCCCACCCCGCGCACCGTTTGAATGATCTCTCCTTTTAGCTTTTTCCGTAATAGTTTAATGGTGGCGTCAATCGTTTTCATCGACACATCGGTATCCCATCCCCATACGCGGTCAAGGATTGTTTCACGCGGTACGACGTGTCCGCGGTTTTGTAAAAGAAGGTCTAATACTTGAAATTCGCGCGGAGTCAATAATATTTCTTCGTTGCCGCGGTGAAGGGTATGGCTCGTTCGGTTTAACACGAAGCCATGGAAATGCACGATGTCTTCCTGAAGCGGCAGGAATGTGCGCCGCGCCAGCGCTTTAAGGCGAGCCATTAATTCATCAATTTCAAAAGGTTTGACGAGATAATCATCGGCGCCTGCCTCCAGCCCTTCTACGCGGTCTTGTACCGCATCTTTTGCCGTTAGCATCAGAATGGCGCCCGTGTAGCCGTTTTCCCGAAGCCGTCTGCAAATCTCCACGCCGTCCCCGTTTGGCAGCATCCAATCCAGCACCAATACATCGTAAAATGAGGCAAGCGCGTAATCGTATGCCTCTTCTCCTTCCTGCACCCAATCGATATGGTCAACACCTTTTTTCTTTAGCAGGTGAACGATTAATTCCCCTAGGTACAAGTCATCTTCAGCAAGCAAGATTTTCATCGTCTTTTCTTCCTTTCTCATTTCCGTTTCTCCTTATGAATAATCATAACAGATGTTCGTGAAAAATCGATGAAAACGCGAAACGGGTTGACAAAAATCAATTTTTCACCATATTTTCACTTTTTTTGCTTATACTGTTTTCCGACGAGATTAAAGGAGGAATCGTATAGTGAAACGAATCAGGCAAGCGCATTTATGGATAGGATTAATTACTTCTATTTTCCTGCTAACGGAGGCAGTGACAGGGCTTTTGCTGGCAGAGCCGTGGCTGATTGGTCAGCAAGAAAGGGGAGAACATCGCGAATTCCTTTCCCCGAATTCATCGACACCAGAGCATTTCAACAATTTCCAAGAGGGCAGGCAGGTACGGGAAGCGGGCGGGTCTGTACAATCGCTTGCTGGCATCATCCGCGGACTGCATGAGGGGAGACTTGGTTCCTTCAATGTTAAATGGGCGATTGATATCGCCGCTGTGGCAATTATTTTATTAACGCTATCAGGAATTTATGTGTCGCTTCGATTGCTTGTGGCACAGCGCCATCGCAAAAGAAAACGGCCATTGCCTGTCCCACGGAATAAAACAACAGATGAAGAAAGGAGAAAGGAACGATGGATATGAATATGATGCCACCATATGAACCACAAACCGTTCGACCGCCGAAAAAAGGCCGTTTCTTTTCTTGGCTTGCCGCTTCGCTTGCTGGGGCGGTGCTTGGCAGTGCGATTACGTTATACGCTGCGCCGAAGGTTGGCATTTCGTCACCTTCGTCATCTGCAGGAGAAACGAAACAGACCGGCACTTCTACATCTACAGAGGCTCTCCCGCTGCAGCCGACGAGAAGCGTATCCAATAATATGATAACCGCAATTGAAAACGTCACGGATGCCGTTGTCGGTGTCGTGAACATTCAAAAGCAGGAAGATTTCTTTTCTGATCGTACAGAAGACCAGGAAGCGGGAACCGGTTCGGGAGTCATTTTTAAAAAAGATGGAAATACCGCGTATATTGTCACGAACAACCATGTGATTGAAGGGGCGAACAAAGTAGAAGTATCGCTGGCTGATGGCAAAAAGGTGAAAGCAGAGATTGTAGGAGCCGATCCGCTAACGGATTTAGCGGTATTAAAAATTGATGGCAGCCGCGTCACCAAAGTAGCAAGTTTCGGTGACTCGTCCAAGTTGCGGATCGGGGAGCCAGTTGCGGCGATCGGCAATCCGCTTGGCCTTGATTTATCGAGGACGGTGACGGAAGGAATTGTGAGCGGAAAGCGAACCATGCCCGTTTCCACTTCTGCTGGCGAATGGGAGTTAAACGTGATTCAAACCGACGCTGCGATTAACCCGGGTAACAGCGGCGGCGCGCTTATTAATAGTGCGGGGCAAGTGATAGGAATTAACAGTTTAAAAATTTCTGAAACGGGAGTGGAAGGATTAGGATTTGCCATTCCAAGCGAAGATGTCAAGCCGATTGTGGAACAGCTGATGCAATATGGGAAAATAAAGCGTCCGTATCTTGGCGTGCAGCTTGTGGATGTCGCCGATCTTTCCGATGAGGTGCGAAAAGAACAGCTGCAATTGCCAGACAGCGTAACGGCAGGAGCGGCGGTGGCAGCGGTAGAACCGTTCTCTCCAGCTGCGGATGCGGGACTTCAATCGAAAGATGTCATCGTCGAAATGAATGGGCAAAAGGTAGACAGCGTCAGTGCGTTGCGAAGATATTTATATACGAAAACGAAAATTGGTGAGAAAGTGAGGGTTGTCTTTTATCGCAATGGAGAAAAGAAAACAACTTCCATTACATTGCGGGCGAGAGGAGACAGCGAATCATAATGATATCCACTGATGCCTGTTCGCATGGACGGACAGGCTATTTTTTTCGAAACAACCGTTTATACCGTGCATCATACTACTTTTGGCTTGCAGGAATGATAATTAAACTTTTCGAATATTATGTAAATATAGGACAAATAGCTTAATTTCCCGTTTTTGAGTGATTAAAAAATGGATTATATAAGAAGTTTTGACATAGAAATGAAAATGAAAAAGCGCTGGTGGTTGTCATCACTGTGTGGGAAGAAATGCATCGCCTCTAGGGAAGCGCGGGCATAGGGGTCGCCCGCGCTTTTTCGCCTACATGGCGTTTTATGGAATGGCTTTATTTGCCGCATGGAGAAAGAAAAAGCAACATCCAAAGAGCGCGCTGCAATTGCCTATCCATGTTAAAGCAAACAACGATTAGTATGTAGCGACATTCGATGTATGTGGTAAACGGACCTTGTTTGTACCGTGCAAACGGTATTTTTTGAAAAAGATAGAGGAAATATGAGGAAAGTTGTCGAAAAAATGTAATGGATGAAACTAAAGCAAGATGTCTTTCGTATGATAAGGTAAATGACGAGGGAAGGGGGAAACGGGGGTGTTCGGCTATCCATTGGAAACGGTGTATCTTGCTGTCCTGATTGTAAGCGGGAGCTTGACACTCTTATATATTTTCTTTAGCGATGTGGTGGATGGCGTTTTCGAGCTGCCCGATCATCCGTTATTTAGCCCGCAACTCGTTTTATCATTTTTCACAGTTGGCAGCGCATCCGGTTTTTTGTTAGAAAGATATACGGAGCTGCCTGCCTGGTTGATTGCGGCGATGAGCGGGGGAATTGCACTCATTGTTGTATTGCTTTTGCATTTTTTCGTCTTTATTCCGCTTCGGTCGGCAGAAACATCGTTAAACTATTCCGATACGGACTTGGAAGGCTCGCTTGCTAAAGTGATCGTCACCGTTCCGCGTGATGGATTTGGCGAAATTTTATTGACGCGCAAAAGCGGCGCGGTTTCAAAAGCGGCCAAAAGCATAAACAACGAAGAAATTGCCTCCGGAACGGAAGTGATCGTTGTGAAAATGGAAAACGGCGTCGCCGTGGTGGCGAAGCACGATCCATATGATATTTCATCATTACATAAAGGGGGATATATGGAATGACGCCATTGTTAGTAGTCATTGGAGTGGTTGTACTGCTTCTTGTCGGATTAATCGCCATTTTTATCACCCGTTACCGTACGGTCGGCCCAGATGAGGCGCTCATTGTGACAGGCAGTTATTTAGGAAGCAAAAATGTGCATGTCGATGAATCCGGCAATAAAATTAAAATTGTCCGCGGCGGCGGCACGTTTGTCCTGCCGATTTTCCAGCAGGCCGAACCGCTCAGCTTGCTTTCTATTAAACTAGACGTGCAAACGCCGGAAGTGTATACGGAACAAGGAGTTCCCGTCATGGCGGACGGCGTCGCCATCATTAAAGTCGGCAGTTCGATCGGCGAGATTGCCACAGCAGCGGAACAATTTTTAGGAAAAACACGCCAGGATATGGAAAATGAAGCGAAGGAAGTGCTAGAGGGCCATCTTCGTTCCATTCTCGGTTCGATGACGGTGGAGGAAATTTACAAAAACCGCGATAAATTTTCGCAAGAAGTGCAGCGCGTCGCCTCGCAAGACCTGGCAAAAATGGGGCTTGTCATCGTTTCGTTTACGATTAAAGATGTGCGCGATAAAAACGGCTATTTAGACGCGCTCGGAAAACCGCGCATCGCCCAAGTGAAGCGCGACGCCGATATCGCGACGGCGGAAGCGGAAAAAGAAACACGCATTAAACGCGCAGAAGCGGATAAAGAAGCGCGCAAAGCGGAGCTCGAGCGCCTGACGGAAATCGCGGAAGCGGAAAAAATCAATCAATTGAAGCTTGCCGAATTCCGCCGGGAACAAGATATCGCCAAAGCGCGCGCCGATCAGGCGTATCATTTGGAAGAAGCTAAAGCGAAACAGGAAGTCACCGAGCAGCAAATGCAAATTAAAATTATTGAGCGGCAAAAGCAAATCGAATTGGAAGAAAAAGAAATTTTGCGCCGCGAACGGCAATATGATTCGGAAGTGAAGAAAAAAGCGGACGCCGAACGCTATGCGATTGAGCAAGCCGCGGCGGCGGAAAAAGCGAAGCTAATAGCTGAAGCGGACGCGCAAAAATACCGGATCGAAGCAATGGCGAAAGCCGAAGCGGAGCGCATCCGTCTCGATGGATTGGCAAAAGCGGAAGCAGAAAAAGCAAAAGGGGAAGCCGAGGCAGAAATTATCCGTCTGAAAGGTTTGGCGGAAGCGGAAGCAAAACAAAAAATCGCCGAAGCGTTCGAGCGTTATGGTCAAGCGGCGATTCTCGACATGATCATCAAAATGCTTCCAGAATACGCAAAACAAGTGGCGAGCCCGCTTGCCAATATTGATAAAATTACGATTGTCGATACGGGTTCTAATAGCACAAACGGCGGTGCGAACCGCATCACCGGCTATGCGACCAACTTAATGGCCAGCCTGCAGGAAACATTGAAAGCTTCCGCGGGGATCGATGTGAAACAATTGTTAGAAAACTTTGCGGCGAAAGGAAATGTGGAACCGTCAAGCGCCCAAGCGAATGAAGAAGCGGCGGAGCAACGGAAAACAGCAGGGCAATAATCAAAGGGGCTGAGACGATCAGCCCTTTCTTGATGGAGAGATGTCATCGTTGCAACCGCTGGGCGATTCCGCTATTATGTTAAATAGTGGAATTGACATTAATAAAGTAGGATGATGAAACGATGAAGCGTGCAAGGATCATTTACAATCCAACGTCAGGCCGGGAAATATTTAAACGGCATTTGCCGGAAGTATTAGTACAATTGGAAAAAGCGGGATATGAAACATCATGCCATGCGACAACCGGGGCGGGCGATGCGACGGAAGCGGCCCGCAAAGCAGTGGAGCGCGAATTTGACTTAGTGGTGGCTGCCGGCGGGGACGGAACGATCAACGAAGTCGTCAACGGGATTGCCGATCAAGATTATCGCCCCAAGCTTGGCATTATTCCAGTCGGGACGACGAACGATTTCGCCCGCGCGATCGGCGTGCCGCGTTCGATCGAAAGGGCATGCGACATTATCGCCAACGGGGAAGCTGTTCCGATCGATATCGGCTGCGTCATGAATGAAGGGAAAACCCGCTATTTTATTAATATTGCCGGCGGCGGCCGTTTAACCGAATTAACCTATGAAGTGCCAAGCAAATTAAAAACCATGCTCGGCCAGCTTGCCTACTATTTAAAAGGAATCGAGATGCTTCCGTCGATCAAAGCGACAGAAGCGCGCATTGAATATGACGGCAAAATATTTGAAGGCGAAATTATGCTCTTTTTAGTGTCGCTGACGAACTCGGTCGGCGGCTTTGAAAAACTGGCGCCGGATTCGTCTTTGAATGACGGCATGTTTGATTTAATTATTTTAAAGAAAACGAATTTGGCTGAGTTTATCCGGCTTGTAACGCTCGCGGCGCGCGGCGAACATATTAATGACCCAAATCTCATTTACACGAAAGCAAACCGCATTAAAGTGATGTCGCCGATGCAGTTAAATTTAGACGGAGAGTTCGGCGGCATGCTTCCGGGGGAATTCGTCAATTTGTACCGGCATTTGGAAGTATTGGTATCTAAAGAAAAAGCAGAGCAAATGAGGACAGGGTACTAATCCCTGTTCTCTTTTTGTGCTGCACAGAATTGTGTGCTACAATCATGACAGCACTGTGTGGACGATGGATACTGATTACGCTTAATATGTCTATATAAGACTTCTGATGGATAAGAAGTTTGTCACAGATTTTTTCGACTGTCGGAGGCAAGTCTTTGATTTGCCTTCGTCACGCTAATGCGTGGCAGATGACCGAACAACGCGCTGGCAGACAAATATATTTGTCTGCAAAGCAGGCTGTTGTTCGGTCACCGACAGTCGGAAAACATCGTGATTCTTGGATAAAAAGTTCAAAAGACGATATAGCAGAGCTAGTTCCTCGAAAGGTGAAGAACAATGGCAAACATCGAAGCACCAGTAATGAAAAACGAATATTATGATGTGACATTTGAAGATTTGACACATGACGGTTTAGGAGTCGCTAAAATTGACGGGTTTCCCATTTTTGTCAAAAACGGGCTGCCGGGCGAGAAGGCGAAAATCAAAGTCATCAAAGTGAAAAAAGGATATGGCTACGGACGCCTTATCGAGCTGCATGAGCAAAGCCCGGACCGCGTCGCGCCCCTGTGCCCGATTTACAAGCAGTGCGGCGGCTGCCAGCTGCAGCACTTAAGCTACGAAGGACAGCTCAAAGCAAAACAGAAACATGTGAAAGAAGTAATGGCGCGTATCGGCAAATTGGAAAATGTCATCGTTCATCCTGTCATCGGCATGAAAGACCCATGGCGCTACCGCAACAAAGCGCAAGTGCCTGTCGGCGAGCGCGAAGGTGGGCTGGTCGCGGGATTTTACCAAGAGCGCAGCCATGAAATTATCGATATGGATGCCTGTCTCATCCAGCAGGAAATGAACGATGTCGTCGTACAGACGGTGAAAAAAATTTGCGAAAAATACCGCATCCCTGCCTATAACGAAGTATCGCATAAAGGGGTGCTCCGCCATATTATGGCGCGCTACGGGGCGGCGACGAAAGAAGTCATGGTCGTCCTCATTACCCGCACGGAAGAGTTGCCGCATAAAAAGAAAATTGTGCAAGAAATTATTGACTCCGTGCCAAATGTAAAATCGATTATCCAAAACATTAACCCAAAAAAGACGAATGTGATTATGGGTGACGAGACGAAAGTATTGTGGGGAGCCGAATGCATTTACGATTACATCGGTGACATTAAATTCGCGATCTCGGCTCGATCTTTCTATCAAGTCAACCCGGAACAAACAAAAGTGCTATATGAAAAGGCACTCGAATATGCTGGTTTGACGGGAAAGGAAACGGTGATCGACGCTTATTGCGGCATTGGTACGATTTCCTTGTTTTTAGCGAAAAAAGCGAAAAAAGTGTACGGCGTCGAAGTGGTGCCGGAAGCGATTGAAGATGCAAAACGCAATGCTGAATTAAACGGCATCACCAACGTCGAATTTGCCGTCGGCGAGGCGGAAGCGGTCATCCCGCAATGGTACGAACAAGGCATCCGCGCGGACTGTATCGTTGTCGACCCGCCTCGCAAAGGCTGCGATGAAACGCTTTTACAAACCATCATTGCCATGAAGCCGAAGCGCGTTGTGTACGTTTCCTGCAACCCGGCGACATTGGCAAGGGATTTACGAATTCTCGAAGACGGCGGGTATAAAACATTGGAAGTGCAGCCGGTTGATATGTTCCCGCATACCGCGCATGTGGAGTGTGTCGCTAAACTAACCTTGAAGTTGTAGAAACTAAATAAAAAAACTCCTGCCAAAGTCGAAATAAAATTTTGATAAATGGTTGGAAAAAGGCTTGAGGGAAAAGGGAAAACCTTATCCCTCCAGCCTTTGTTTTTAACATTTTCCCGAGAAGTCTCCCTTCCTCTAAACGGAGTAAAGGGGGAGATGAATCGGGAAATTTTTGATTCACAAAAACGAACATATGTTTTATAACTAACCCATCCAATGAGGAAGGAAAGAAGGTAGTTTTCACGCTTCTTGGCTAAAAAGTGTTCTTCCGAGCATTCAAAGTGGATTTGGAGCGATTGTACGACTGCAATCTGGAGTCCGCCCACATTTGGAATGAATGTCTTCGATTGGCGAAAGGCTATTTTCTCCAATACAGCCGCTCGATCATCTAAATGGAATGAAGGCGAGAGAGGTTCATACGGTTTTACGAAGCCTCAATGAAATAGGCGCTTCAATCAGTAAAATAGGCACTTCAATCAGTAACAACCACCCAACAGAGTACATAGCTTGTTGATGAGAGTACTCGAAGTAGTCGGTGGATTTATCTGAATTTGCAGATATCTTTCTGATTACTTTCGTTCTACTCTCATCCCTGTCTCTGGTTAAGTCGCCAGAAACTACAAAATTTAATAAGGATGGTGTGAAATGTATAATTTCCAAGATGAACTTCAAATGTTAGGGTTGGATGATTTCGCGGCGGATGAGGTGATGGTTTGGGATCCTCAAACCCAGACCTATTTGGTTGATGATGCTCGTCAATTCGGTGGACGCTGTGGAGGACGTTGCGGAGGCCGTTGTGGTGGACATTGTTTTGGCCGTTGCGGTGGACATTGTTTTGGCCGTTGTTTTGGACATTGTTTTGGCCGTTGTTTCAACTGCTTTAGTTGCTTTAGCTGCTTCCATTGCTGGGGGGGAGGTTTTGGCGGAACTTTCTAGTCCCCTAGCACAAAAAGGTGATTACCTAAGAAGAATGGACTGCCCCTGCGTAATTCTCTGCAGGGGCCCCGCTTTATGAAATGAACATAAAGGACAAATAGATGTACATAAAATGATACTACGCATTTAGGAACAACTCACGGATACGGAGGGGTAGAATGAAAAATCTGAACGCTTCCTCGCGTCTGAAGGTGAAAAGAGACACGTTTTTTATCCCTGATCCAAACGGTGGTGTGTATTTTAGGAATAACTCCAGCTCATTTCGTATGAAAGGCAATACAATTTATCAGTGGATTGAAAAACTGATGCCCATGTTTAACGGAGAGCACACATTGGGAGAATTGACAAAAGGATTATCGGCCCCATATCGGAACAGGGTGTATGAAATTGCAGAAATTCTGTACAAAAACGGCTTTGTTCGGGATGTGAGCCAAGACCGTCCGCATCAATTGGACAGCAAGATCCTCCAAAAGTATGCTTCACAAATTGAATTTATAGAAAGTTTCGTTGATTCCGGTGCGTTCCGTTTTCAAGTATATCGTCAATCTAAAGTATTGGCAATCGGCTCTGGCCCATTTTTGGTCTCATTGGTTTCTGCGTTGACCGAATCAGGATTGCCTAAGTTCCATGTTCTGATTACAGATTCGATGCCTACTAATCGAATGCGGTTGAAGGAACTGGCGGAGAATGCCCGCAAAACGGACTCCGAAGTAGCAATAGAGGAGATAACTCTACAGAAGGGAGCGGGGGAGAGTTCTTGGCGAGAAGTGGTACAGCCATTTGAGTGGATTTTATATGTCTCGCAGGAAGGCAATGTAGAGGAGCTGCGGGCCCTTCATGCCGTTTGCAGGGAGGAGAAGAAGGGGTTTCTCCCTGCCATATCTTTGCAGCAAGTGGGTTTAGCTGGTCCATTAGTGCATCCGGACTCTGAGGGATGCTGGGAGTCTGCATGGCGTCGCATACATCGATCCGCGCTTCGCGAAGACCGACCGTCGCAAACTTTTTCTTCAACAGCGGGAGCGATGTTGGCAAATGTGATAGTATTTGAATTATTCAAAAAAGTTACAGGAGTGACGAAATCGGAACAGAGAAATCAGTTTTTCCTTCTCGATCTGGAAACATTGGAAGGTGACTGGCATTCGTTCATACAACATCCAATGGTGACGAATGAATGTGTGGCGGCTGAATTGATTCAAGATCTGGATTGGAGGCTGAAACAGAATTCGAGCCGCAGTGATCCGAGTAGATTGTTTCATTATTTCAATCAATTGACATCCGCAGAATCAGGAATTTTCCATATATGGGAGGAAGGCGGCTTGAAACAGCTTCCGTTGGCCCAGTGCTGCGTTCAAGCTGTGAACCCACTATCGGAGGGACCGGCTGAGCTGCTTCCAGAAGTTGTCTGTGCGGGTCTGACACATGAGGAGGCACGGCGGGAAGCTGGGTTGGCTGGGATTGAAGCGTATGTATCGCCAATGATAGATTTACTTGTTAAGGCATCTTTAAACCGCGAAAAAGAAGTTGGTGTGATCACACCACAGGAATTTATCGGTGTCGGGGCAGGGGAAACGATTGCGGAAGGCATTTGCCGGGGATTGCAAAAGTGCTTGGACGAGGAGCTGTGCAAACGGCAAGTTAATCGCAGGGAACCTATTTTTCGGGCATGGTTGGGTACGGTGGGGGATGAGCACTGCCGTTTTTATTTGCAGGCACTGACGACGATGCATGGACCGCCGACGATCGGTTTGGGAGAGAAGGTGTCAGGCTTTCCTGTGGTATGGGTCGGCACGAGAGGCCGCTGGTATGGCAGTGCCGGCTTGAATATCACAATGGCGCTGCGGAAAGCGCTAGAGCAGGCGCTTATGGATGCACAAAATCAAGCTCAAGCGGCTTCACTTCGAATACAAGTGCTGGATGATTCCTCCATTCTTCTAAACGAAGAGGAGCCATTAAGACTTGAGATCCCTGCTTGTGAAGAAACGGCACAATTGGAGCTCTTGCAGTCCGCCATGCAGGTCTTGAAACAGAATAGGATACGACTTTTCGTCTTTGATTTAGCGATAGAACCTTTTTTGAAAGAGGAACTGGCAGGGGTGTTTGGCGTGCTGTTAAGAAAGGAGAATTTCTGATGGGTGCTTGCGTATTGATGGTTGGAGAAGGGGTATTGGCAGATTTTGTGTATGAAAAATTGTCCGTTCAATATCAGGTGGTTCGGCAAATTGATTTCGAGAAAGGAGTTCCGGAAGAAACGGGTTTGGCTCTAGTGTTGCACGATGCTTGGCATCCCTCCGCTCATCACAAGGCGGAAGAGGTGCTACGACCGTTAGGCATTCCATGGCTTCGGGGCTTCGTTTCATTTGGTGAGGGCGTGATCGGTCCGCTAGTTCGCCCTAATACACCGGGATGTTCTCAGTGTGCTGATATGCGACGCCTTATAGCGGGGTACGACCGTAAGGAAATGTGGGAGCTGCAACAGATGATGGCGGTGCAAGGAGGAATACAACGTGATGCATGGGTATCACGAACTGGACTTTTGCAGATGGCCTACCTGATCGCCGCGGAAACGAAGAGGGTGTTAGAAGGCAGTCGTGCCCACTTAGAAGAAAAGGTGTTCCTAATCAACCTGAAAACATTAAAGAACTCATGTCACTTCTTTCTGCCCGACCCATTATGTACGGTATGTGGTCAATTACCCGACGATTCACCGACAGCAGCCCAAATATCGCTGCAACCAAGTCCAAAGATCAGCGCTGACAATTACCGCTGCCGTCCGATAGAAGAGTTGAAAGAAGTACTGGTCAAAGACTATCTAGATTACCGAACTGGATTATTGAATGGTAAAATGCATCATTTCGTGCTGCCGTTTGCGGATGTCGTTGTCAATATGCCGTTGTTTATAGGAGACGAGGGAGTGGCAGGACGGACTCATTCCTATGAGATTAGCGAGTTAACCGCCATTTTGGAGGGATTGGAGAGATATTGCGGCATCGAACCTCGTGGCAAACGAACGGTGGTTTATGACAGTTACCGAAATCTAGCAGATCAAGCACTCAACCCATTAAAGGTAGGAGTGCATGCAGAGGAACAGTATGCGCGACCCGATTTTCCGTTCAAACCGTTCCATCCTGATCGTCCAATGAATTGGGTATGGGGCTATTCGTTTTTACAAGAGCGTCCGATTTTGGTCCCAGAGTTGCTCGCATATTACAGTTTAGGAGGTGGGGATGGCTTTGTCTACGAAACTTCCAACGGATGTGCATTAGGCGGGAGTTTAGAGGAAGCGATTTTCCATGCCATTTTGGAGGTGGTGGAGCGTGATTCATTCTTAATGACTTGGTATGCGCAGCTGTCTCTTCCGCGTCTTGACCTTCGTTCCGCTAACGATAAAGAATTACAGTTGATGGTCGAACGTGTGCGTGCAGTGGCGGGATATGATCTGTATTTTTTCAACTCGACGATGGAGCACGGGATTCCAAGCGTTTGGGCAGTGGCGAAAAACAGAAAACAAAAGGGGTTGAATCTTATTTGTGCCGCTGGAGCTCATCCGGACCCCATACGGGCGGTGAAAAGCGCGATTCACGAGTTAGCTGGCATGATGCTTGTGCTTGACGAGAAATTGGAGGCAAACCGAAAGAAATATGAGAAAATGTTACATGATCCGTTATTAGTGCAGCAGATGGAGGACCATGGCATGCTGTACGGTTTGCCGGAAGCAGAGGAACGTCTGCAATTTTTGTTGGATGACAATCGTCCGTTGCGAACGTTTGAAGAAGAATTCAAACAGCAAACGAAGAGTGCGGACTTGACGGATGATCTGCGGGATATTCTTCAGAAGTTTCGACGATTGAACCTCGAGGTAATTGTGGTGGACCAGACAACACCCGTAATCAAAAGAAACGGATTATATTGCGTGAAAGTACTGATTCCAGGAATGTTACCGATGACATTTGGACATCACCTTACCCGCGTGACAGGTCTCGAGAGGGTGCTCCGGGTACCGATGGAACTCGGGTATACGAAACAACCGCTCACACTTGAACAGCTTAATCCACATCCCCATCCGTTCCCATAGGAGGCGGGAGGATGAAGCTAGATACGTTTTTACACCATCTTCATTTTGACATCGATAAGATTATGCCGCCAGATTGGGAGGTAGATTGGGAAGATGCGCCGCTTCCGTATAAGTTGTACCGCAATTTGCCAGTGATTCCGCTTTCTTCAGAAGTACCGTTAACGTTCGAGGGAAGGGAAGCGCCTGGAAATCTCGACCTAGAAGAAATAGGTCATTTTCTTTGGTACGTTTTCGGCCTTACTCAATTTTGTCAGCTAGCCTTTTCCATGGGTCCGACGGAACAAGCGGAAAACCTAATGCACTTGTACCGGCGGTTTGTTCCCTCGGGCGGGGCGCTGTATCCAAACGAATTATACGTGTATTTGAAAATGGAGGATGTTCCAGAAGGAGTGTACCATTACGATGTGGCACACCATCGTTTGGTATTGTTGCGGGAAGGCAATTTCGATTCCTATCTAACTAGGGCCTTGGGCAATCGCTGTGACGTGTCGGCTTGTTTCGGTATTGTTTTTGTATCGACAATGTTTTGGAAAAATTTCTTTAAATACAATAATTTTGCTTATCGCCTGCAAGGGCTGGATGCTGGCGTGCTAATCGGGCAGCTGTTGGAAGTGGCGAAACAGTTCGGCTTCGCATCGACAGTGTATTTTCAATTTCTTGATAGGGCGATCAACCATCTGATTGGACTATCCGGACAGGAAGAGAGTGTATATGCCGTTATTGCATTATCTGTGGAGTCTTCGATCACTTGGTTTGCTAACGATAATAACTTAGAAGAAAATGTTTCTGCCACTGAATTGTGCAGAGAATTGCCAGCAGTTCAGCATCATTACTATATTCGGTCGCGGAGGATCATGGACTATCCGATGCTGAGAAAAATGAATGAAGCGTCGATGTTGGAATCATCACGATCATTTCGGCAGATTAAGGTAGAGGAGAAAGGTACCTGTGGGGTCCAAGCGGTAGTTCTGCCTTGTGTGAAGCGGTTATCGTATGATCTGGCATCCGTCTGCCAGAAGCGATATTCACCAGGTATGGATTTTGTTTTGGGAAAGGTAAGTCAAGAACAATTGGCTACTTTGCTAAAAGAGGCGACGCTTTCTTTCACGTATCGAAATGATTTAGATGGAGAATATGAGAAGCCGCCGTCCCGTGTCTCCCTGTATGGCTGTTTTTATAACGTTGAAGATGTTCCAAATGGTGCTTACTACTATGATAGTGCTGTTCATGCGTTAGGACGGATACGTTCTGGAGATTATCGTCACTACCTGCAATACGGAATGTCAATGGACAATGTTAATCTGTTCCAAGTGCCGCTCTGTCTGCATGTGGTAGGAGACAGGGATCACCTGCAAAAGGAATTAGGGTACAGAGGATACCGCATTCAACAAATGGAGGCGGGGATGTTCGTGCAACGACTGCTCTTGGTGGCGTCTGCCATGGGGATGGGTGGGCATCCGCTTCTCGGATTTGATGTGAACTTATGTGATAAACTTTACAAGATCGATTCGCGAGGGAAAACAAGCTTAATCCAAATTCCAATCGGACCCTATCGTTCTCGCGCTTGGTTAAAAGGGAGTTTGCGTAGCTAGGAGAGCCAAGAGTAAAGCTTTGGTTTTGTTTCGAGTAAACATATGGTAGTTTTATGGTTATTTGCCGTTATTAACATAAGAGAGGATATTCATATTCAACTTTTCAAGGAGCGACTCGACAGTTTTTTGGTAAACGAAAATGACTATTTCGGTAAAGTTGTGCTTTTAGCAAGGATAAAGGTTTGAGAGAAAAGGAAAGACCCTTATCCCTCAAACCTTTGCCTTTGACAATGGATTTCTAGTTTCTTTCTTTCATCTTTGATCCGAGATGGTTGCATTATTATTAAGTGCACTTAATAGAGCAAGATTATCATATGGAGGACCAGATGTTGTACCTACAAGCAAAACAATATCAAATTCATTCGGTGGGGTTCCCCATGAGTTTCCTAAGAAGGTGGTGAATGCACGGTCTACTAAAAATCCTCCTTTTGTATTGTAAACCACATTATTGTTAATAGGACCTGTCACATTCGGATTAATATACATTCCTGTCCTTAAAGAATGGAAAGTATTATTCATCACCGAAATAGCAAGGCCTCCTTGAGATACGATGGCTCTGTTAACAATCCAGCTGCTCATAGGCAATGCTTGAGGTGGCCCGTAAATGGTATTATTGATGATTGTCGTATTATTTCCACCAATTTGGATAAATTCTTTTGTATAAGGAATATTGCTTGTCATCGTTAAACCATCGATTGTCGTATTTGGGGCAGTAATTAGCATTGCAATAATGTTCGCTTGTAAGAATAGCAGGGTACCCGGTTCTCCTTTTAAAGTAATTCCAGCCTTATTGACGACAATTTGTGATGTAATTGGATACGTTCCACTTAGAATATGAACAGTTCCACCTGGATTCACCGCGGCAATTCCTTGAGGAATGGTTCCAAAAGGATTTGCTCTACTGCCATTTCCACCAACAGCACCAGCTTGAACATAAATATTATCTAAATCAACGACCTGATTTACGGCTTGATCAAGAGCGGCTTGGACACTAGCAACGGAAGGGTAGCCTAAAGCAGGCCGATTATTGAGCAATTGCTGGGCAACATCATTTTTAGCGGTTTCTGATAACATGTTATATTCTGTAAGGTTTAATCCAAGCAAAGGATTTTCAATGGCAGCTCGCATTTCCGAAACAGTGGTTGCGGCGTTGACAGCAGCTAAACCGACAACTTGATTTACGGCTTGATCAAGAGCGGCTTGGACACTAGCAACGGAAGGGTAACCTGAAGCAGGCCGATTATTGAGCAATTGCTGGGCAACATCATTTTTAGCTGCTTCTGATAACATGTTATATTCTGTAAGGTTTAATCCAAGCAAAGGATTTTCAATGGCGGCTCGCATTTCCGGAACAGTGGTTGCGGCATTAACAGCAGCTAACGCAGTGTCTGCTGGCAGAGGTCCATGCACTTTCACGATTTGCATATTGGTGCAACCACATGTCACTCTCACCTGTTGCATATTTTTCTTATGTTCAGACAATATGTTTCACCTACTTTCCACTTTAATTATTTCAATATATGAGTAGGATCATAAGTTAGTTATAGAGTAAGCGTTTATATTATCAACATTAGGCAATTTAATATTCGGAGAATGAGATAGCCAAAAGGAGGTATTCTCTCTTTCTCTTGTAGATTTTTTAAGTATTCATTATCAGAAGTCCATCCTTGAAAAGTAGCCTTTTCCGAATGACTAGTATGCCTTTGAAGGAACAATACCGCAGCAAAGCTAGGAATCGATTTTGGTGTCGCAGGACGCACATATTGCTTGCAAGTGTTGTACCTTGGTGTAAAATCGGGGAAACAAGAAACTGAAGAAAGAGGCACCCTCATTATGAGGATGTCTCCCATTTGTGCCGACTAGGTCGCGGGCTATTGAAATTAACTGATTCCAACACCCGCACTTGCAAAACCTGTAAGGGCACCGATATTAATTGGAGTAGGTCCAGATGTTCTTAAGGAAACAACCAGTAATAGTTTGTCACCTGCAGCTACCGGTAATGCCGCCGGGGCAGTACCAGCTGCAGTATTGCCAGCGGTAACTACAGGGTCGAAGGCTGGTACTAAATCTACAAAAACGCCTGTTGGAGTAAAGGTGTTGCTAGCTGGATCAGGTACACCTCCAGTAGTACTTCTCCATAATTCTGCTCGAACTGTTCCAGCTGCAGCTAAAGTTATACCCACTGTAGCACTAAAGAATGCAGATATGGATGTGACGGTTCCGGCACGAGGAACCACAAACGCGAAGTCAGGGATGTTCCCGGCACCGACACCTAGAGTTAGTGTTCCTGTATTAATATCAGTAGTTGGCGCAGAACTTCCGAATCCAACGATAGCTCCAGTACTAACTATTACACCTGCAACATCAACTGTAGATAGTGCAACAGGAGCTATTCCAGATGCATACGGAATGATAGCGCCGGCCCCTGGAGGTCCTTGTGTTGCAGGTCCATGCACCGTCACATGCAAATTTTTACATCTACATACCTGTTTACAATTACATTTTTCTTTTTTATGATTACTATCACAATATTACCAATGTTCCGATAATGTATTTCATCTCCTTTGAATTAAGTTACTTTAAAATATGAGAAAGATATAAGTCTGATTGTACAAGTGCTTATTTTATTAAAATTAGGGCGATTGAATATTCGGAGAACAGACAACCGAAAGGAGATATTCCCTCTTTTATTATAAAGAATGTTTGTTTGTGCTATAGCTAGCCATGCTAACCAGCATGGGTGCAAAAGGATATAAGAGACCTAACTATTTGCATTTTTTATTTTCATTTTATTGATCGGTTCTTAAAATTTAGCTTCGTCATGAAAGATGTTCAGTTTATGATTATGCGAGTGGAAAAAGCTCCTGCAGGTATAATGCAGTCGTGCAAAGGAAAATGATAGCGTGGTTTTGATTTCCAATGCCAGAACCATAAAAAACCGAAACCGCCAACCAGCGAAACGCCTGGTTGGCGGTTTTTTGTACGCCCAACAGTCGTGATGTTCGGAGAGGAAGATGGTCGTGTGCGAATACGAATCCAGCTAAAGCAGTCTCGTCTGATTGGATGAAGAGTTCTGCACTCCGTTCTCTTGCCAGACTTTAGAAGCTATGCAGGCTTCGGCCAGAGCTAGGTCGGATACGGCGTCGTCGGGCGTCACCAGTCCGCTCCAGTTCGGATCTTGGATCATCCGGCATAAGTCCAGGAAGCGGGCCTGGGCCATCGCCTCATACCATTCTTGTCGATCAACCAATGACAATGTCCGCCGATACGGTAGGCGGGAAACGAAAGATGAGGATGCACGATCGGACATCGACGCACTAGGAGACAACCGCGATGCGGCCCATGCCCGTACCCGTTCTCCAGCGTCTGCCGCTGGTTGCGTAGGCACGGTGTCAAGCAGGGCGTCGATCTGTTCCGCCTGTTCTGCCGTGAGCATGCCCTCGACGTATAGCCGTTGAGGAATCCAGCCTTCAAGCACAATCCGCCCTTGAGCACAGTGGACTTCCCACTGCGTCGACTCGGGAGCGTCCGCTTCCATTGTGAATCCATGGTAGTACTGAACCGGTACGTACTCGTGCAGGAGTTCGGCGCCTGCCCTTTTTGTCGGCACTTGCGTTTCCTGTACATAGTCCTGACGCGTGCAGCTGCGGTGAATCACACTCGCCCACACGCGTGACTGCTCGCCGTTCGCTTCGGTTACAGCAAAACCGCGCGCATCTTCAGGTTCGCCAAACCAGTGCCGGCCGACTTCGAAGAAGTGAACCCCATGTTCGATGAAGATGCCTCCGCTCTGTTCGCGGTTCCAGAACCAATGCCCGGCTGCGACACGGTGTGCGGCGTTGTGGAGACTGGCGTGGTGTACACGACCTAACAAATGGTGACGGAGCATCCATTCGACCACTTCCACCAACGGGTTGTAGCGCAAGACTAGGTTGACGGCGAGCGCGCGCTGTTGTTTCGCGGCGAGCCGGACATTGTCTTTCAGCGCCGCTGAAGTCAGTGCCCCAGGTTTCTCCAGCAGTAGGTGCTTACCTTGCATCAATGCCAGTTCGCCGAGCGGTGCGTGGAGATGGGGCGGTGTCGTCAAGATCACCACGTCGATGTCCGGATCACGGATGAGTTCGGCCGCTTCCCGATATTCGCGCGGGGCAGCCACATCGGATCGACGGTGGCGATAGGAGGCCAGCACGCGCTGGCGCTTTTCGTCAGTACGGCCAGCGACGGCTATCAATTGAAATTCAGGCAACGGCGCGAGCGCGCCGGCCAAGAACGCAGCAAAAGCGCCTGCGCCGGCAATACCCACGCGGTATGGTGGGAGCGGATAAGGCATCGCGTCTTCTCCTCCTTTATCACGAATGAATCCCTATTAATCTATATTATGTTGACAATTGTATTATACCGCAAAGATGGCCTCTGACGCTCTTCATTTTGCGTCCGTTTCAGCATGGGCGGCACTTAAAGTCGCGGAACGGTAGAATTGTTCCGCAACTGCAGTAGCATTACTAAGCAAACTCGGTGTGATCCACCCAAACGACATCGATGCCGCGGCGATTATACTAAAAAGCATTTTACTTGCCATCATGATGGAATATTATGTATACTATTATTAGCAACCAGATATATTGAGTGCTAACAACTTATCTCTCATCTATTTTTTCATTTCTTTCATTTTTTCATCATCCATCTGTTTCGGCCTTCATAATATTAAGTGAACCCTGTGAAGCTCGAAACTAATGGGAGGGATGACAAAATGAAAGCATTGTTGTTAGCTGGAGGTTTAGGTACACGTCTACGTCCATTAACTGAAAATCTGCCGAAACCAATGGCACCCATTGCGAATCGCCCATGGTTGGAACACCTCATCACCTATCTACATGAACAAGGCGTCGATCAGTTTGTTATAGCCGCGCACCACTGTTCGGATGTGATTCGCCGTTACTTCGGAGACGGACGGCGCTGGGGAGTGAAGATTGAGTACGCTCTCGAACCGTTTCCGATGGGGACGGCAGGAGCTATCAAGAATGCGGAGCGATTGCTCGATGAGCGGTTCCTGGTCGTCAACGCTGACATTGTCCACTTGCCGCAGTTGATTCCTCTTCTTGAGTTTCACCGCCAGCATGGTGGAATCGCCTCTATTGCGCTGACAGAAGTAGAAGACCCTTCTTCATACGGAGTAGTTGAACAGGATGATGCCGGACGGATCTTGCGTTTTATTGAGAAACCTCGCCCTGAGGAGGCGCCGTCAAATCGGATCAACGCCGGTTTGTACATACTAGAACCGGAGGTCATGCGTTATATCCCGGCGCAACGTGAGGTCTCTATTGAGCGTGAAACGTTCCCGCGTCTGATTCGGGAAAGCGCCGGCGTATATGGTATGGTAAGCCAAGGCTATTGGCGCGACATGGGGACTCCGGCCCGTTACCGCCAGGTTCATTGGGATGTGCTCGACCGACGTTTTCCTCTTTCCATGCAAGGGCGTCAGGTTCAGCCTGGTGTTTGGACAGGGGAAAACGTCGAATTCGGTTCCGGTTCCCTCTTGGTGCCGCCGGTGTTGATTGGGAACAATGTGAAGATAGGCGACCAGGCGGTGATTGGTCCATACGCGGTGATTGGTGATAACTGCCGCATCGGTGCCCGCGTGCATTGCTCGCACTCCATCCTTTGGGATCGTTCAGTCGTGCGTGAGGGCAGCCGCCTCAGCAACAGCATTTTCGGGTATCGGACCGTGGCGCCTGCCGGCGAGGTATTCAATAATTCCATTATCAACCAACCGAAAGAGGTGATGCAGGCATGAAGCGGATCGCATACGTCAGTACATTTCCACCGCGTCGTTGCGGCATCGCCACATTCACCGAGCATCTTCTCAACAGCGTGCGCATCGCCGGCAAACGGCGCGATGTTGATCCGGTGATTGTACTCTATAACGAAACCGATGGCGACTCGGCCTATCGAAACGATCCGAAGTTCTGGCCTTTACCGGCGCAGGACCGTGCGGCTTACACGCAGATGGCGGAACAGGTCAACCGCAGCGATGTCTCGGTGGTGGTCCTGCAGCACGAGTTTGGCATTTTCGGAGGCGAAGCGGGTGAATACATACTCGACTTCGTCCATGCCCTGAAGAAGCCGCTCGTCACGACGTTTCACACCATCTTTGCCGATCCTCAACCGCCTTATCGCCGTATTCAGCAACAAATCGCTGATGCGAGCGACGCTATCGTGGTTATGAATCGTCAGGCGATTTCGTATCTGACCAGAGCGTTTAACTTGCCGGAGCGTAAAATCTTCTACATTCCGCACGGTGCACCGGAGCCAAGTGGCGAGGATCGGGATCTCCTCCGCCGTCGCCTGGGATTCGAGGGGCGCAAGGTCATGTTCACCTTTGGATTGCTCAGTCGCGGCAAGGGCATCGAGTCGGTGATCACTGCCTTGCCGGGAGTGGTCCGCAAAGTGCCAGAGACTCTATACGTCATTGCCGGACAGACACACCCTGAAGTGAAAAAGCGCGAGGGGGAAGCATACCGCGAGGAGTTAAAGGAGATGATCCGTCGCCTTGGGCTGGAGGCGAACGTACGGATGATTGATCGCTATTTCAGCGAGGAGGAACTGATCGACTACTTGACAGCGTGTGATCTTTACGTCACCCCATATCCGGGAATGCAGCAAATTACCAGCGGCACCTTGGCCTATGCGGTTGGCGTGGGTCGTCCGGTTCTCTCGACGCCATATGAACATGCCCGTGACCTGCTGCGCGGATGTGAGGAACTGCTGTTACCGTATGGCGACACTGCCGCTTGGGAGCGGCAACTGCGGCGGCTGTTAGCGGATGAAGCAACTATGCGGCAATGGGAGGAGAAGATCAGACAGATCGGTGCAGCGACGCACTGGCCACACGTTGGCGAACAATACCTGAAACTGTTTGCGAAGCTCTGCAGCGAAACGGACGATGATGCAAAGGCTGCAGAGCGGAGTGAAGGAGAGGTGAAGCCTATTGTCCCCGTCAGTCGTTAAGTTCGATCATCTGGAACGCATGACTGACGACACGGGGTTGCTCGAGCATTGCCTCGGGCGCATCCCGCGCCGGCAAGAAGGTTACTCGACCGATGACAACGCGCGCGCCATCTGGGCGTGCATGGAGTGGTTGGATCTGCTTAGAGACGATGAATCCGCGGAACGACGAAGACTATACCAGCTGCTGGATCGGTACTTGGCCTTCTTGCTTTGGGCGCAAAGGGAGGACGGCTGGTTTCAGAACAACTTTTATTTTAACCGGATGCCGGAATCAGAGTCGCGCTCGGACGACTGTCTGGGCCGCTCCCTATGGGCGGCGGCAGCGGCGTACTTGAATCTCGAAGACGCTGCCCGGCGTCGCGTGGCCGCCGAGATCCTGCGCCGGTCGCTTTCGGCCAGCGGCGAGTTGCAGTTTTTGCGCGGCCAGGCCTGGGGTCTCGCAACTTGTTGCCTGCTGCTGTCTAAGCGAAGAGACGGTTCGACTTTGCCTTCTGGAGTGACTGAAGCCGATCTCATCAATCTGGCGGACGTGTTCGAGCAGCGCTTGCTCGATGCTTACCGCACGCACAGGACGGATGACTGGCGGTGGTTTGAGCCGCAAATCACCTACGCCAATGGGCTATTGCCGTGGGCGCTGTTTGTGGCCTATCGGTACCACAGACGCGTCGATACGCTAGAAGCAGCCAAGGAGAGCCTCGACTTCCTGGTGGATAAGATGAGCGGTCGCGATGGTGTCATCCGTCCCATCGGCAATCGCGGTTGGTGTGACGGCCATCGGCGTGCGGACTGGGATCAACAGCCCATCGACGTGATGAAATTGGCTTTGGCTGCGCGCGAGGCCTATCGGGTGTTGGGAGACGACGCGTACCGAGAAGTCGTTCGCCGCTGTCGCGATTGGTTTTACGGCGACAACGACCTCGGCATTCCCCTCGTCGATCCGAGCGATGGGAGTTGCTGTGACGGCCTTACCCCGGACGGGCCGAATCTGAACCGGGGCGCAGAGTCGACACTTTCCTATCTGTTGACGGAAGCCATGGCAAAATCCTTGCAGTTGGGGGTGGTTCTCGATGAGCTTTTCGATGGCACAACAATCCGTTCTGCCACCGCACGTGTTTAAGGAGTACGACATTCGCGGGCGCGCAGGAGAGGAACTGGACGAGAATTTTGCCTACTTGTTAGGAGCGGCGTTTGCGGAAATGGTCCGGCAAGCCGGTGAACAGAAGGTGGTGGTTGGCCACGACAACCGCATCTCTTCGCCGGCATTACACCGTGCACTGATTGCAGGGCTTAGCCAGGCGTCATGCCGGGTGATCGACATCGGTCAGGTGACAACCCCGATGTTCTACTACAGCCTTGAGTACACCAATGTGCCATGCGGCATCATCGTCACCGCCAGCCACAATCCGGGCGACGAAAACGGTTTTAAGATTGCGATGAATAAGACTACTATTTATGGCGAGCGCATCCAGGAGCTGCGGCGGACGATGGAACGGATTCTCAACTCACAAGGGATCAACCGCAGCGACTCGTGGAAGGAAGGATATGTGGAGACGCTTGACATCGAGCCGGCCTATCTGCAAATGCTGCAAGACAAGATCCAGTTGGGCGCACGCAAGCTCAAGGTAGTGGTCGATTGCGGCAATGGGACCGCTTCGACGATTGCACCGAAAGCCTTGGAGGCATGGGGATGCGAGGTCATCCCTTTGTACTGCGAATCCGACCCAACATTCCCTAATCACCATCCGGATCCGGTGGTGCCGGAAAATCTGAAGGATTTAATTGACGTGGTGCGACGGGAAAAGGCGGATCTCGGTGTGGCATTTGATGGTGACGGTGACCGGCTGGGTGTCGTCGATGAGGAAGGAAACATCCTCTGGGGCGACCAACTGATGATTTTATTCTGGCGCGAGATTCTTCGCCGCTATCCGGGAGCCGAAGCGCCGGTCGAGGTCAAGTGTTCTCAGGCGTTGGTGGAAGAAATCGAACGGCTCGGCGGCAAACCGTTCTTCCATCGAACTGGCCATTCACACATCAAGGCGACGCTGCGCAGCCGGCCAGAGATTCCATTTGCAGGTGAAATGTCCGGACATCTGTTCTTCAATGACGAGTTCTACGGCTATGATGACGCCCTGTACGCGGCGGGACGGCTGTTGCGAATACTCTCCAACGATGACCGCAAGCTGTCGCAGCTATTTGCCGATGTCCCGCGGTATCACGCCACTCCGGAGACGCGCGTGCCTTGTCCGGAAGAGCAGAAGGCGGAAGCCATCGCCGCGGTCAAACAGCGGTTTGCGAGCATTAACGAGGTCGTAGACGTGGACGGTGCCCGCATCCAGTTCAGAGACGGTTGGGGGTTGGTGCGTCCGTCGAATACGCAGCCTATCCTTGTTCTGCGCGCCGAAGCCACGTCACCGGAGGCATTAGCCGATATCAAGCAGCAGCTGGCTGACGTACTCGGCGAGCCGCCGCTTAACTTGACCATCCCGTGGTGATGCAGATCGCGATTGAAGTTGGATCGCAATTCGTATCGGCGCCGACCTGAACGGTCCATGCTGTTCGGGTCAGCGCTGTTTTGTTTTCTTGGTAGTTATAATTGAGAAGGCAAGCCAAAAATGTTTCCATTATAAGTTGCTATACTTTTGTTGTTCAGAAGATGGCTAAATGGATTTACTGTAAATTATATAAAAATAAAAATAATGAGTGTCATGGTCGAAAGTAAGAAAAGACTTTGAAACCATTAAGTTTTGTTCAAATATTTGTCATAAATTTGGAAGTGTAAGCGTTACAATCAAAAAATTAAATAAAAGTTCATAAGTGTTTAGGCTAGCATCGTTTACAATATATACGTGAAAATCATCACAAATAAATATATAAAAATAATATTCATCATGTTGGATTGTACATCACAGAAAGGAAGGATCTATCTTGGGGATATTATCGGTTAGTGGAATCATTATTCGATTTTTATTAGGTGGAGGAGCGGTCGTTGCTTCTACCATCGTTTCAAGAAAATTAGGATCAAAAATGGGAGGAATTTTCGCGGCATTTCCCGCTGTATTTTTCGCGGCGTTATTGACACTTCGGTTAGATGCAAAAAGCAGCGAGTTAGTGGAAAAGTCGATTGTTTTATCCCAAGGAGCTATTGTTGGGATGTTCATAAATATTATGTGTGCAATAGCGGTCGTTTATCTTTGTACGAGAAAAGGTTGGAAACGCGGGCTTACACAATCGCTAGCTGGATGGTTTCTTGTTTCTATTGTTTATGCTTTTATTTCAACATATTTCTAAGTTATTAAGGTGATCGTTATGGATGGACGTGATTTATTTTTCCGTTTTTTATTTGGTGGCTCTGCAGTTGTACTAAGTTATGTAACGGCAAAACTGTTGCCATGGAAAGTGATTGGAGGAATTTTTGCGGCATTCCCAGCTGTTATGGTCGTTGCCGTGATGATGGTTGGCATGAAGAACGGATCTAAAGAAGCAGCAAAAACAGCGCAAGGATCTGTTTATGGAATGATCGGTTGTTTGATTTGTGTATTAACAGTGTTATTTTCCCTACAGCTTACACACAATTGGTGGGTAAGTTTTATTTTTGGTCTAATTGCATGGTTTGCAAGTTCGTCATTCCTTGTATACATGCGAGATCATAAAAATATATCAAAATCGGAGCATTGACAAAGAGGCGGCAGAACAAAAAAGCTAATGGAATCATGAGCAGCGAATATAGAAGCCTGGCATGATACGAACGTGCTGGGCTTTTTTTTTTTGTGTGCTATGAAAAACTAACGTCTTTCAAAAAACGTTCTTTTCAAAAAATCGAATGATAAGGGCTCTTCCTCCAAAACTGTCGTATTCAAAAATCAGTATATATCCTGATTTTTTGATATCCATTAGAAGTTGTGCAGATATCAAAGCCGAAATCCATTGATTTGATTGTACGGAATAGCATCCTAAACTGTCATTTGAGAGGCCATGTCAGTTCTCCAGCAAATATACAAAACATATAACAAACGATATAAATAATTTTACATTTTGTCCAATGAATGGGGTTATTTGATTATATACAATAATATATAAGTTTTAGTATTCATAACACCAAAGAATCGATCTAATAAAGGAAATGTACCAAAATGGCTAAGCTGAGGCATCGATGAAGCGAAAGAGGTTCCAGGAATGAATCGAGCAATTGGCCTGTATTGGTTTAAATAGTGAGAATGGTGTTTGTCGCCCAGCACTTTCTCCAAAAGACCGGCAGGCAGAGTCATTGCATTAACTGCTCTGGCGGGCAGGCCCCCCTCTCTATATTGTTCACGTATCCGTCGAGTCCGCTTGCTGAAGCTCGGAAACAAGGAAGTGATGTGCCACCAATACCTCATGCTCGATCAGGGCGCATTAGCAAAATCTGTTTTTGAAGATGCCAAAGGATGTATGGTCACCAATGCTTGGAGGATGTACTGCGGAATCGTATGAAAAACGGGAATTGACAAACTGGCAGTTCAGATATGTATTCCTTCAGCTTCAGGGATCAAAAAGAAATTGGGAGTGGGATTTTGCTAAAATCCACTGATTGAAAATCGCCATCCTGTGTATATACTCCGGAAGTGGTTGCTGCTGGAAGATTGAGCCTGAATCAGCCCGTTGATATCATAATCAGCCCGTTGATATCATATCTACAAAAGCAGCTAAATTATTCAGAATATTCAAACTAAAAAATACAACTACTGTTGGCGCAGATGCTGCCCTAGTTCTTTCTGATCCACCAATAAAAAGAGCGATTTCTGCAAGAGCCCCGCTCATATGAGCGTGGATTGCAATCCAGTTGAGGGAATGAAAGTACGTAGAGAAGTCATCACTGTCCTTTCGCGTGAAGCCTGTATTATTCAGATAAGACATTTGTAGGGCAAGAAGGATATTGGAAGAAGCCAAAATCAAGTAATAGGGGTGAAATGAATATGGGCGACAAAGTGAAAAGTAAGTTGATTCATCATACGATGTTCGCGGGGATGAATCGGTTGAGGTGCATAAAGTCAAAGGATTGAACGAACACCTCACATTTATTCGTGAAGTGAAAAAAGTCAGGTGTCTATGGCCCTTATTTCTGCGCGGAACAAACCTCGCAATCATGAAAAAGCAAACGGATGTTATATTGCTTCTGCGAATTAAGTTGGAGGAGAAGCTTTTGGAAACATGGCGAAGTTTTACGGATAATCCTGTTTAACAGACCTGCGTGGCAACATCATGGCTATTGAGAGCCGTGATCGAGACAAAGTTATCATCGGAGCAATCAATCAGCAAGTCATTCAAGAAGTGTGCGATGCACGGAACTTTATCGAGATCGTCGTCCCGACACATACATGAGACTTCAAATAATTTAAAAAGGGGGGTTCTTGATGAAAACACAGATTGAACAAAATGGTATTGTAACCCTTACAGAAGAAGAGGCTAAAAGGCTGAATGGAAGTGAATTGTGGAATGATGATTTGCGGCCGACAACATTTAAGGAACATTCATGGAAAGGCTTAAACTTTGCTGCTTTATGGATCGGTATGTGTTTATGCATCCCTTCCTACACCATGGCCAGTGGTATGATTGCTCTAGGCATGAACTGGTGGCAGGCGGTTGGAACTATTTTTCTTGGCAATGTGATTGTCCTCATCCCCATTTTATTAAATTCACATGCCGGAACAAAATTTGGAATTCCGTATCCTGTTTTTGCACGGCTTTGGTTCGGAGATAAAGGAGCACACATTCCGGCCTTGGCCCGCGCGATTGTAGCCGCTGGATGGTTCGGGATTAATACGTGGATTGGAACAGGTGCGATTGATACATTGTTAGCAGCCTCATTCCCTGCTTGGAGAAACTTCCCAGGACATACGGCCATCGTATTTGCTTTCTTTTGGGCTCTGAATGTAGGGGTTGCTTATAAAGGCCCCGAAGCCATTAAAAGACTAAGTTCCATTGCTGCTCCTGTCGTGGGCATCTCTTCCATCATTCTCTTCGTCTGGGCGTTCACTCACGCGGGAGGTTGGGGACCTATTTTAGAGCAGCCATCGAAATTCAAAACCACTGGGGAGTTTTTAAAAGTATTTTTTCCAGCCCTAACAGGTGTTATCGGTTTCTGGGCTACACTTGCTTTGAATATTCCTGACTTTTGTCGTTACGCTAAAAGCCAGAAATCGCAAATGGTTGCTCAAAGCTTCTCTCTCCCAATTACGATGACCGTCTTTTCTTTCATTGGAATAGCAGTTACATCAGCAACTGTCGTCATTTTCGGCCAAGCGATTTGGGATCCTGTACAACTGCTTGCCAAGTTCCCGCCATTTGTTATTCTTTTAGGAACAATTGTAATTGTTATTTCTTCCCTAACCATTAACATTGGGGCTAACATTGTAGCTCCCGCTCGCGCTGTTGAGAATTTATACCCGAAACGAATGACGTTTGGAATTGGTGTTCTTATTACCGGGTTGTTTGCTATTTTGTTGCAGCCATGGTATATCATGTCGAATTTTGGGAATTATATATTTGGTTGGCTTGGAACATATGCTGCTTTACTTGGTCCGATTGATGGCATTGCTATTGCAGACTACTGGCTTGTTCGCCGGAAACAATTGGATCTTAAAGAGTTATATGAACCTAATGGTCGTTACAATTACGCTACCGGCTTTAATAAAAACGGAATTTATGCACTTGTGATCGGCGTAGCCATCCCTGTACTGGGCTTACTCATTCCAGGTCTCCGCTTTCTCTGGGATAATGCTTGGACGTTCGGATTATTTATTGCTATTGGTGTCTATACCTATTTAATGAAAGGGGACAAAAGCGTTCTAAGAGAAGGTGAATACGAGAAAATTACGATTATAGAAAATACTACTTATGATGTAAAAAGAAATCTGATAGAAACAGAACTTACAAAATAGCAGAAGCATAATATGAACAGATGCGTTAATTGAGCAAGACGAAAAAATCAATTTACAAATGTCATAAAAAATGGTAGCAAGAACGTTGCTGTTTTTTTGCCTGTCTTCTGTTTGAGCTATTCGATCTGATGTTACAAGCATAAAACAATGAGGATGAACAAGGCTGCATCCTTTTAAAGATGGTTTTTTATATAGTCAGCGGTCTACGCATGCTGAGTGCGAGTGTGTAGCAAAGCTCGTGCAAAAAGAGGAAGCAGGCACCTTGTGTGGTGCCTGCTTCCTTATTTCATGGTAGCCTTTAGAAAGCTGTATCAATGTGCTACTTAATCCGCTTAAGCGCACGCAGTTTGCTTTCTTGTTCCAATGAGCGAAGGGGAAGGGTTTCTAAAATTTGATCTTGCCGTTTTTTGGATCCATCGTATGTAAAACTTCTCTTCTATTTCCTAAACTTGACTTCTTTATACTCGTCTGTCAATAATAAATAGGGATATAAAGATAAAAACGTAAGCGAGTTGAGGGGGAATTGAACATAAACAGTCTTTTGCAATGCGTTCAAGACGCATACGCGGCGTTGACAGGGTTAAGCATTATTATGTTTGATTTGCAGCACCAGCCAGTCACGAAAGTTTCCAATGTTACAGAGTTGGCAGAGCTTGTGTTGTTTTCCCCGGATGGAGTGGAAAAACTGCGTCCTTTCATCTGCATTTCGGAGAACGGTACGCAGTGGCGGCGGCCAATGATTGTTCAGACAGGATATTGGGGAGTTAAAGCGATTGTTGCTCCGGTGTTTGTGGAACAGAGAGTAGAGTATTGGATCTGGGCGGGAGCGTTTATTGAGGAGAAGACGAAGCTGGTCATCCGAGAGCAATGTGCCCATGTTCCTAATTCTGAAGCATGGATTCCGGCAATTGAACATGCAATAGAGCAACCGATATCGGCGGTGGAACAAAAGCTTCATGATATTGAAAAAATGTCATTAGTATGCAGCGAGCTAATTCACAGCGACAGACAAAAACAACAATACGAACGCTATTTTCGTTTGCTGGATTCGGCAGCCGACCGCGTGCAGCAGGTTTCGCTAAACGTAGATGATTTTCTACATCTATTGCAAAGAATAGATGATCATATTGACTTTTTGCTGTACATACAGAAACGGGACCGCGAGTGGATGGTTGCCAACGCTGTTGGCGAGAAAGCAGAACGGATGTGTGGAAAACCGATCAAAACCGCTTTTCCTCCGCTGTCAGACTCCCCATATCCACCTAGTGTCTCTTGTTTTGAAAATGCGGCACTAGATCCGCGCTTTTCGTTTTTTATCACACACGGAATTAGACCTAAAGTTGTTTTGGCCTACCCGATTTTACGGGATGAGGCAATAGAAGGATGGATTGTGATGGGCAGCGAAACAACCAGTTCGTTGCCAAAAGCCGCAGCTCCGATTGGTTCCATTATGATCAAGTATTGGAGTTTATATACAAAATGCGAGTCTGCTTACGTCAAAATGGACCGCCATTTCATGAGGCTATCGATGCTCATCGAAATAGGCCGGGCGATGAACGTAGTGAAAAACAATGAGGAAATTTTGCGGATGATGACTGATTTTGTGGCAGAGCTGGCCTATGGTAATTTTGCATTTACAGTGCTAAAGGACCGGAACAGAAACATTAAAGTGTATGGCGGTGCGGTTCCTGAAAGGGAAATTGCAGAATATTACGAAGATGTTTGTCATCGTTATTTCGAGGCAGAAGGTAAGTGGTCCAACAATATACCGACATTGCAGGCAACAAAGCTGGGAACAATAATGGAAATTCCGTTTTTTGTTCACGAACAGCTGCATGGAGTAATGTCTGTACATATGAAACATTTAGAAGATACGAAAGAGGCAGAAGCGTATGTAACCGCCCTCATAGGCGTCGGTACGATGATGATGAAACAAAACTATGATTATATGCCAAAGCAGGAATTGAATATCGACATGCTTGCGGAACATCTAACCGCCCGGGAGATGGATGTACTCCATTTATTGGTTCAAGGATGCAGCAACCGCGAAATCGCGGATCGGCTGTTTATTAGCATTCATACCGTGAAAAATCATATTACAAATATTTTCCAAAAAATTGGAGTGAACGACCGCTCACAGCTTATTGCTCTCGTTTATCAGCTAAACCATCGGAAAGAAAATCAATTGGGAACATCATTCGGTACAAGATCGATGAAATGATGTTCCTTTTTTTATTTTTTATACAGGAATTGGAATTGAATAAAGTTTATATTATAATGTTTATAGGTACCGTCAAGAATTTTGTGTAATATAATGGGGGTAGGGTTTCTCTGAAATGGATTTGGAATGAATAGGGAACTAGTTTCCTCCACACAGGAGACTGAATATTCAGTCTCCTGTGTGGAAAGGGAGAATCCCCCTATTTTGTTTATTTACAGTATTTGGTTAATGATAACGTTCTTCAAACATTCGTTGAAGGGCTTCATGCGCTTCGGCAAATCCTCGCAACTTTCGCCCTGCCCATTTCTCATTAAAATCTTGAATGGTCAAATACACGATTTTTTCAGCGGCTTCTAAACTATTCAAACTGTTCATCGGTTTTAGGCGTTTCCGAATCTCCTTGATCGTTCGTTCGATGGCATTGGTCGTGTAAATCACACTTCGAATACTGCTTGGATAATCCATAAATGTAAGGAGGACATCCAACTCATTGGCCCAAGATTGAACTTCTCTTGGATATTTGCTGGACCATTTCGACTCAAACTGTTGAAACATTTGTAACGCCATCTCCTTATTCGGCGCGCGATAAATCAGCTTGAGATCCTCGGCCACTTCGAATTGGTCTTTTTTCCGAACACGATGGAGCGTGTTGCGGACTTTGTGAACGACACAACGCTGCACATCGGCTTTCGGATAAACCGCCTTAAAGGCTTCCTCCAACCCCGGTAGTCCATCGAATACGCCCAGAAGCACTTCCTTGACGCCCCTGTTGTATAGTTGTTGAAGAATCTCCTGCCATACATAGGCGCTTTCCTGTCCTCCCACAAAGAAATCAAGAATTTCGCGATATCCTTCTTCATTCACCCCTAACACCACATAAATGGCTTCTTTCTCCACGGTTTCGCGACGAAGTTTTACGTATAAACCATCCAAATATAAGACAGAATAACGCTTGTGCAGTGGACGAGTGTGCCATTTCTCGATGTCTTCCTTCACTACATCGGTAATACGGCTGATCGTTGCAGGAGAATAGGCATTGCCTAAAATTCGTTCAATAAACTTGCCAATTTCACGTGTGCTCATGCCACTTTGATACATCCTGATGATGGCTTCCTCCAGCCAGCCCGTGTGGCGTTGGTAAGGGGCAAACAGCTGCGTTTGAAATTCTCCGTTTCGGTCTCTAGGGACCAAAAGACCTTCAATCCGGCCATATTGCGTATCTAGATTTCGTTGATAGTAGCCGTTTCTCATATTCGATGTTCCGGCTTGTTCTATTTCGAGGAAATTCTTGATTTCTTCCCGCATGATCAGTTCTAATTTTTCCTTTACAAACTGACGAATGACGCTTTCCAGTTGATTTGTCCAGTCGACATTCGGTATACTTTTAGACATAGGTAGGGTTCTCCTTTCTCTGGAATGTGTTGGTCCAAATCAGAGAATACCCTACCTTTTTTCTTTTGTTCTAGCAAAATGCTTTACACAAAATTTTATACATCATCTGTTTATAGTACATAAGAACTATATCTTTAGTCATATAAGGTGTCAATAATACGATGAAATAATATTTCAAGATGTTTTTCCTTGCGAAGGAAACGAGCTATATGTTTGGAGGTTGTCACTTTTGCAGGCAAAGGTGTCATGTAGCACATGGAAATAAGAGGAATACAGATGAAAAATGGAACAGTGATCAAAAACATTTCGGTCACGAAAGATGCGGACATTGTGAAAGCCATGGAGATTACGGAACGGATAGCAAGCGGCATGGGGTTTTCATCGCGTGATTGCCTGTTTCTCCGATTGGCGACGGAGGAAGCATGCACAAACGCGTATGAATATTGCCAAAAAACCAATCAACTGCCTTTTAAAGTATTTTGGAAAGGGGAAAGGCAACATTTAATTATTGTCGTGAAACAACGCGGAAAGAAATTTGCCATCAAAAGAGAGGATGGGGTCAATAGAGGCTCGCGCGGCAGAGGATTGCAGCTAATTGCTCATATTGTTGACCACGTTTATGTCAAACAAAGAGGAAATTATGTTTTGTTTTATATGTGCAAATGCAAGAAAAATGAGCGATGGTTGGGGGAATAGAATGATGAGAACGAAACATGGAGTTATTCATGTTTTCACTTGGAACGAAGACATTACATTAAACAATACGGAACAGTTTCGCAAAGCGATGGCAAAGCTGATTGAAGAGCCAGCCGACCATCTTATATTAAATATGGAGCAAGTGAAATACATTAATAGCGCGGGCCTCGGCATTATTGCCGATGGAGTGATGACGGCGAGAAAACAGCAAAAAGAGCTGGTCGTTGCCGGTGTTCAAGGTTCCCTTCAGGAAATTTTTCATATCGTTAAGTTTTCTTCTTTTATTAAACTGTTTAAAACAGAAAAAGAGGCAATACATTATTTCATGGAGAATGACAACATATGATTGGCAAGTTTTTAGAAAAAATAGAGAAAGAAAAAGGTTTTACATTAAAGGAATTACTGCAGCTTTTCGAAGAGCGAAACGTGCTCTGCAATAAAGCGGATCAAGTGTATTGGATCGCAACTTTGGCGGAGAGGCGGTTTATTTTTATTTCCGCATCCTGTGAAAAGATGTACGGGCTGCCGCCTGAAGCTTTCTATCAAGATGCAGAGCTATGGAAAAAAGTCGTTTACTCGGAAGATAAGGAAAAGCTGGAAAAAACGAGGTCCGTTCTTTGGAACGGGGAGAGCGTTGAGCAGGAATACCGCATTGTCCATCAGCAAAATGGGACGGTCCGCTGGGTTCTGGAGCAAGCGTTTCCCGTTTTCGGTGAAGCCGGGAATGTAGCGATGATAAGCGGAATTATTACCGATATTACCAAAATAAAAAAAATGGACGAGCAGTTGCTGCTGGCAGAAAAAGTATATGAACATACGCAGCAGGCGCTATTGATTACTGATGCACAGTTAGTGATTCAATTGGTTAATCCCGCTTTTACGAACATAACAGGATATGGAGCGGATATCATCGGTAAGTCGTTTCATGTGTTGTGTGCCGGCTATTATGATGAGCGGTTTTACAGCACTGTGAAGAAAACGACGATCGAAAAAGGAAAGTGGGCCGGAAAGATGCGGTGGCGGCGGAAAAACGGGAAAGCCTATGTTCAGCAGACGATTGTTACGGCCATTCGCGACTGCGAAGGAAAGGTCATTTTTTATCTTTTTTTGCTTACCGACATGTGGCCAAACAACAAAACGGCAGCCACTGTAAAGGATGATTTAAAGCTGGCGAGGGAAGTGCAAAAACGTGTGCTAAGCAAACCGTTGACGGCCAACCGTATTAATATTTATGGAATGTATATTCCTTCACGGGAATTAGGGGGCGATATGTATGCCTGGTACCGAATCGATGAAGAACGATATGGAATTTTTTTGATGGATGTCATGGGACAAGGAACGGCCGCATCGCTCATTTGTATGTCGGTCCGCTCTTTACTCAACGGAGTGATTCGCAAAGGTATTGATCCGCAAGAAGTATTTGGAGAGTTAAATAAACATATGCGGCAGCTGTATCATGAAAATGGACGAATGATGTATTATTTTACAGCTATTTATGTGCTGGTAAATACGAAGGAAAGATTTATTGAGTACGCTTCGGCAGGGCACCCTCCTGGATTTTTATTCCAGAAAAACGGTTTGGTGGAGGAGCTGGATCAGGGGTGTGCGCCGATTGGGTTACTGCCGCATCTTTACGTAGAAACCGGCAAGCTGCATTACGAGCCGGGAGCAACACTAGTGTTGTATTCGGACGGTGCGATCGAAGGAGCCAGCCGTTCAGTTTGCACAAATATCGAAAGGTTTCGTGAACAATTAAAGCCGCATATTCATTTAGACAGCAAAACCATGATAAAATTTATTCATAACCAGTTTGAAGAAAAAAGGGAGTTTCCGGATGATCTTTCGGTGGTGGTGGCAAAATTATGGTAAATCACTGTTGCCAATGAGACGGTGATCAAGTATCCTGAAGAAAATCTCACTTCCATGAATCGGATCCATTAGGAGTGAATACATTATTAGTAATGAAGGCAAAGATAGGGGGATGGCATATTAATGGTGAAAAACCCGGCGGGATTTTGGAAGCGGTTAGCGGCTAATTTATTAGATGGCATCATTGTCGGTATTCCTATTTCGTTGATCGGATATTTGATTACGAACAGCTGGGAGGAAAACTGGTTTACTTCATTGGCGAACATTGTTTATGCTTTAGTAGTGCCAGCGGTTTGGTCTGGATATACGGTAGGAAAAAGGCTGTTAGGCATTCGCATCGCCAAAGTCAATGGTGGAAAAGTCGGAATCGGAACGATGTTTTTACGGTCCGTTGTCGGCGGGCTCGTTTATGTCATCACACTTGGCATCGGGGTGATTATTAGCGCAATTATGGTGGCGGCGCGAGAAGACAAACGCTCGATCCATGACTTTATTGCCGGGACGTATGTGACGACGGAGAAGCCGGCATAATTGGATATTGTAATGAACATAAAAAAGGGTGTCTAAGACAATAGACACTCATTTTTTATTACACAGGATATAATTGTAAAAAAATGACTGGTTATTTTTCATAACAGCGGAGAAAAAATTGACAGATCTGATCGATCGATTCTCGGTTAGTTAGCTTACAAAGGATGTCAAACAGCAAATCTTATCCCAGATTGAAGGGTGGTTATATTTATCGAGAGATGAGCGATATCGTCCTTTTTCCGAGAGCGCTGGGGAAAATTCCACCAATTGCTTGCGCAAATAATTAAGGAAGGTCAATGAGCATGATCGAATCAGACATAGGCAACAAGTTTTTCAAATAAGTTGCTTATGTCTATTTTTATGTTTTGAAAATTATATACATAAGTTAATAAATATTGTAAATATACTTTTATGAGCGATAGAATAAGTATTTAGTTTATATTTTTAATATTCTAACAAAAAGTTTTTGCATTTCTTCTTTTTGATGTTAATATTAAAATAAATATAAATATTCTTTCTAATTTTTGTGAAGCGCTTACAAATAGATGGACGACAAGGGGAGATTGGCTATGCAGCAACCACAAGAATTACGGAGAGAATTAAAAAGCAGGCATTTATTTATGATTGCGCTTGGGGGAGTGATTGGTACAGGGTTATTTTTAGGTTTGGGCTACACAATACATGAAGCAGGACCAGGAGGAGCAATTGTCGCCTATTTATTCGGTGGGCTTGTCATGTATTTAACGATGCTATGTCTCGGGGAATTAGCCGTAGCGTTGCCGGACGCGGGGTCTTATCAAACGTATGCGACAAAGTTTATTTCGCCAGCAGCAGGATATTGCATCGGTTGGCTGTCTTGGCTAAACTGGTCGGTTACGGTAGGGATTGAGTTACTCACGGTAAGTATTTTGATGAAACGTTGGTTTCCAGACGTTCCATCTTGGGTTTGGTGCGTTATTTTCGCGGTGCTGTTGTTTTTGATTAACGCTTTATCGACACGCAGTTTTGCGGAAGTTGAATTTTGGTTTTCAAGTATTAAAGTAATAACAGTGATATTGTTTATTATTTTGGGATTAGCTGCGATGTTTGGCATTATTAGCATGAAAAACGGCCAACCAGCGCCAATGCTTTCCAATTTTACGGACCATGGCGGGCTATTTCCAAAGGGGCTTGGTGCTATTCTTGTGACAATGATCGTTGTTAATTTTTCGTTCCAAGGAACGGAATTGGTTGGTGTTGCGGCGGGAGAAAGCAAAGAGCCGGAAAAAACGGTGCCAAAAGCGATTCGCAACACGGTATGGCGCATTTTGCTTTTCTTTGTTCTAGCTATTTTTGTGCTTGCCGGGCTGTTCCCGTGGGAAAAGGCTGGTTTAGTTGAAAGCCCGTTCGTTGTTGTGTTTGATAGTATCGGAATCCCGTATGCGGCGGACATTATCAATTTTGTTATTATTACGGCAGTGTTATCGGTTGCCAATTCTGGCCTATATGCCACATCGCGTGTATTATGGTCGATGTCACGCCAAGGGATGGTTAGTCCGCTTTTTAGCAAACTATCGAAAAACGGTGTTCCGATTAACGCGCTTATCGCAAGTATGGTAATTGGATGCCTTTCCTTATTATGCAGCATTTACGCGGAAGATACGGTGTATGTTTGGTTAACGTCGATTGCAGGATTTGGCGCTGTGGCGGTGTGGGCGTCGATCGCTTTATCAAATTATTTAGGAAGAAAAGCATTTCTTCGCCAAGGTGGAGACGTTCGTGAACTAAAGTATAAAACACCGCTTTATCCATTTGTTCCGCTTCTTGCTTTTGCATTCAATCTAGTCATTATTATCAGTCTTGCGTTTATTCCAGGACAGCGCATGGCTCTATATTGCGGCATCCCATTTATCGTTGCTTGCTATGTTTATGATCATCTTGTAGCAAAAAGACGAATGAAGGAAATACATAGGGATCAAACAATAAACGCTAGAGAAGGAGTAAGAGCATGATAGTATACTAGCGGAGGCTAAGTATATCTTTTCTCTTTTTCCCATACACATAAAACGAAAAGATGAAAATGGGGGAGGGGGAAGATATGCAATTTTATTATGGCCAGCAAATGCCGCTGCGTATTTTAGACGAAGCGGAATTTTGGAAACATCAAGAAGAAGAGCATACGGTCGTTATTCGCGAGCTTGTTAGCGGCTTGGAGCCGTCTTATGTCGAGGCGCTGAAAAAATGGGAAGAAGCTCTTTCTGCGACACATCAACAAGTAGTAAGGTACATTGAGTCGGTCATTCGCACGGGATATTACGTTCCTTATCAGCTTTACCAACAAGTGCTGCAGTTAGTATCTCATTGTTTGCAGCAAAGTCTTGATTTTATTAAGCTATGCCGACAAATAAAAACAGAAAGCAAAGCAGTAAGCCAAAATCCAACGGCAAAAGTGGTGCTGAACCATATTATTCGTGAGTCAGAATATTTTATTGGCATCGCGCAATTGTTATTATATAGAAAATAAAGGAAATGCCTATTCGCTTCGGATAGGCATTTTGCGTGTTTGGAAACGAGAGTGTTTAATAGGAAAGTAGTAATGCAAAAATAATTCTCAGACACACGAAAGAAATTACCACTTCTTTAGATGAAGAAGTGATTAAGCAACTAAAGCTGTTCAAGAGAATACAGATGCCAGCAAGATCATTGAGAAGTTAATCAAAGAGTCTTTACAAAAAATGTCGGACTCGCGAGAGGGTTAACCCCTTCTCCCGCCCGCCGCTCGCTCTCATCCCTATAGCTGAAAACTAGAGGGTTCTTGCTCGCATTCTGTAATTAATAGTAAAATTGTTTATATACAGAAAAAGGGAGGGGAGAGGGTTGTCGTTATATAGCTATATTTTACGCACGATGTTCGTTGTCATTCCTGGTACCGCTTTAATAATCATTGGTGTATGTTTAGGGAATGGCCTCCATGGCGCGGCATTTTGGTGGACATTTTCGATTACGGTATTACTTGGAGCCATTGTTGGGGTCATTTCTGCTAGGTTGAATTATCGGCGATTTATCGCACCCATTGCTATTATCAATCATCATTTAGACAAAATGACAAATGGAGATTTGTCCACACGTGTTCCTATGAATGAAGTAAGACAATTAAAGCCGATCGCGCTCTCGCTCAATAACATGGCCCAAGCGTGGCAGGAAGTCATTGCCATCATTCAGCGCCATTCCGATGAGATGGCGCAATTTTCCGGACAGTTAACAGCCATCGCAGACCAGACGACGAAAGCAACGGAGCAAATTGCGTCAACAATGGAAACGATTTCCTTAAGTTCGGAACAGCAAGTGAAGACGGTGCAAGAAACGTCGTTAGCGATGAACGATATCTCTGATACGCTTATGCAAGTGGCGGCGAATACGAAGCACGTATCAACGAACGTAAATGAAACATCGGCAAAAGCGCAATCCGGAAAACAGTCGATTTCACAAATGCAAGAGCAAATGCAGTTTATTTATGAGCATGTCCAATCGCTTGGACAAGTTATCAAAGGTCTTGGAGAGCGTTCGAATGAAATCGGTCAAATTACGCAAGTGATTACAGGGATTGCTTCGCAAACGAATTTACTTGCTTTAAATGCGGCGATTGAGGCGGCAAGAGCCGAGGAGCAAGGAAAAGGGTTCGCCGTTGTGGCGGATGAAGTCCGCAAATTGGCGGAACAGTCTGCTCAGTCCGCACAGCAAATTTCGCAGCTGATCGGCTATATCCAAGAAGAAACGGAAAAAGCGATCGAATCGATGGGAACAGTAGTTAGCGAAGTATCACAAGGGCTCGATGTTGCGCAAACGGCTGGACAATCGTTTGAACAAATCCGCCAATCCATCAGCGAAGTCAATGCCCAAATCGAACAAGTATCCACAGCGATCGAGCAAATGACGGAAAACGCGCAACGGGTAGCTGCATCCATTGAGGACATGACAGAGATTGTGGAACAATCTTCTTCCGGAGCAGCGAATATTTCGGCGGCGACACAAGAACAAATGGCATCGATGGAGGAAATTGCTGCGTCCGCCTCATCGTTAAGCAAAATGGCGGAAGATATGCAAACGATGTTAAAGCGGTTTACGGTATAAAACTATTTACATTGCTTGATAAACGTGTTAATATTAAGAAAAATTAAATAGCTTTGTCGCTTATCTACTAGGGGAGTCCAATAGCTTGGACTGAGAAAAGAACGCGCTTAAGTTCTTTGACCCTTTGAACCTGATCTGGGTTATGCCAGCGTAGGGAAGTAGATAGCGGAAGTGTATGTGTTTGTTGCGTACGTTTCGCTATTGGCATTCCATCGGGTTCTCTTAGAGAACCCGATTTTTATTTCCGTATATGGTCTCCTACCTCGCCCTGCGTTTTGGTGTAACTTCAGGTCCTCACCACTATTTTGAAGGAGGAGAAAAGTTACATGCAAAACATTCCGTCTTTTATGCAGTTTCCCGCTAGTAAAAAGGTGTATGTCGAAGGTTCACGTCCAGATATTCGTGTTCCAATGAGGGAAATTACGTTAAGTCCGACGAAGACAGAAACAGGAATCAGCGAAAATGAACCTGTTCGTGTTTATGACACAACTGGTCCTTACACCGATCCTGATTTTCAGCCGGACATTCAAAAAGGATTGCCGCCGCTAAGAAAACGCTGGATTTTAGAAAGAGGGGACGTTGAAGAATACGAGGGTCGTCCAGTGAAACCGGAAGATAACGGATTCCGTAATGGGAAACAATCAGAGATTATTCTGCCTTTCGAGAGAAAACCGCTGCGCGCAAAAAAAGGAAAAACCGTTACGCAAATGCATTACGCAAAACGAGGGATTATTACACCGGAGATGGAATTTGTTGCGATTCGTGAAAATATCGATCCGGAAATCGTACGCCAAGAAGTTGCAGCAGGCAGAGCGATCATTCCTTCGAATATTAACCATCCGGAAAGTGAACCGATGATTATCGGGAGTCGTTTTCATGTAAAAATTAACGCGAATATCGGCAACTCCGCAGTAACATCATCCATTGAAGAAGAAGTAGAAAAAATGCTTTGGGCGGTGCGCTGGGGAGCAGACACGATTATGGACTTATCGACGGGAAAACATATTCATGCGACACGAGAATATATTATTCGCAACTCCCCAGTGCCTGTCGGGACGGTTCCGATTTATCAGGCGCTCGAAAAAGTAAACGGCGTCGTCGAAGACTTAACGTGGGAAATTTACCGTGATACGTTGATCGAGCAGGCGGAACAAGGGGTAGACTATTTTACGATTCACGCGGGGGTGCTGCTTCGTTACATACCGATGACGGTAAACCGAACGACTGGCATTGTTTCACGCGGCGGCTCGATTATGGCGCAATGGTGTTTAGCCCATCATGAAGAAAACTTCTTATACACGCATTTCGAAGAAATATGCGAGATTTTAAAAACGTATGATATCGCTGTATCGCTTGGGGACGGGCTGCGGCCAGGCTCGATTGCCGATGCCAATGACGAAGCGCAGTTTGCCGAATTAGAAACGCTCGGAGAATTGACGGAAATCGCGTGGAAGCATGATGTGCAAGTGATGATTGAAGGTCCGGGGCATGTGCCGATGCATAAAATTAAGGAAAACGTTGACAAGCAAGTGGAAATTTGCAAAGGAGCGCCGTTTTATACGCTAGGTCCGCTCACGACCGACATCGCTCCGGGATATGACCATATTACATCGGCGATTGGCGCGGCGATTATCGGCGCGTATGGAACGGCCATGCTTTGTTATGTCACGCCGAAAGAACATTTAGGCCTGCCAAATAAAGAAGATGTGCGCGAAGGAGTCATCGCTTATAAAATCGCTGCCCATGCCGCTGATTTGGCAAAAGGACATCCAGGCGCGCAGCAGCGGGATGATGCGCTATCGAAAGCACGCTTTGAGTTTCGCTGGAATGACCAGTTCAACCTTTCGCTTGATCCAGATCGCGCTCGAGAATATCATGATGAAACATTGCCGGCGGAAGGAGCGAAAATCGCCCACTTTTGTTCCATGTGCGGGCCGAAATTTTGCTCGATGAAAATTTCGCATGATTTGCAACGAGCGGTTAAAGAAGAAGGGATGAAACAAAAAGCGAAGGAGTTTGTCGAACATGGTTCCTCCCTTTACCAATAAGGGATAGGTGTTGCAAAAGAACATTTCCGAGTTGAAAGAGAAAACTTTGGCTCTGGTTCAACGGATTACCGTGTTTTGATAAAAGGATTTAGAAAATGTTTTGAAATTAAGTCGTTTTAGAGTAATGTGTGAAAACGGCGTAAATGATCATCTGTTTCCTTGTCAGGGAATGAAAGGTGCTAACACCTCCATTCTCTGACAAGGTCAGAAAGCAAAACGTGTTTAACAAAAATGGCCATTAACCAAACTTGGTTATTTTCATACAATCGATTAGAAGTAAAATTACATACGGAGGTTTCTGTTTTCTTAACATAATGCCACTTCTTCTATTTCATCTCTAAGTTGCATTCTTGTAATGAAATAACTTTTGTTTTTTTCACGAATTTATAGCCGAGCCAGACGATGATGAAAAGAGGCAAGCCGATATAAGAAACAAGCGATCCATACCAGTCGATCGTCCCGCCAATAAACGACGGGTAATTTTGCCCTAAAATCACTACCAAGCAAAGAACAAAAGCAAATACCGGACCGAATGGGAACCATTTTGCCTTATATGGTAAATCATCAAGACTTTTTCCTTGTGCCACATACGCTTTGCGGAAACGGTAATGGCTGATGGCGATGCCAAGCCAGGCGATAAATCCCCCCATTCCCGAGGCGTTAAGCAGCCACGTATACACAACCCCGTCGCCAAAGAATGAAGCTAAAAACGCAAGCGTTCCTAAAGAAGAAGTAACGATGAGTGCATTGACGGGCACGCCGCGCTTATCCAATTTCGCTAAAAATTTCGGCGCCTTTCCTTCGCGGGCCAAGTCCCAAAGCATGCGGGTCGATGCGTACATGCCGGAGTTGCCTGCGGATAATACGGCGGTTAAAATGACTGCATTCATGACGGACGCGGCAAAGGCAATTCCTGCTTTGTCAAACACAAGCGTAAATGGACTTACCGACACGTCGTCATTAGCCAGCTTAGGATCTGTATAAGGGATTAACAAACCGATGGCCAAAATCGCCAGCACGTAAAACAGCAAAATGCGCCAAAACACCCGGCGAATGGCACGGGGAATGCTTTCTTTCGGATTTTCTGTTTCTCCGGCGGCGACGCCTAACAATTCTGTTCCTTGGAAGGAAAATCCCGCTGCCATAAAGATTCCTAGCATCGCCATAAAGCCGCCGTGAAACGGTGCATCTTTGATGGTAAAGTTTTTAAAGCCGACCGCTTCGCCGCCCATGATGCCAAAGATCATCAGAAAGCTGACAATCAAAAAGATGATTACCGTTGCCACTTTAATAATGGAAAACCAATATTCCGCTTCGCCAAACCCTTTAACGGATAAATAATTTAATAAGAACATAATCGCTAAACAAAGCGCGCTCCATAAAAGCGATGGACTGTTCGGAAACCAAAATTTCATAATCATCGTCACCGCGGAAAGCTCCGCCGCAATGGTAATCGCCCAGCTATACCAATAATTCCAGCCTAACGCAAATCCTAACGCAGGGTCGACGAATTTCGTCGCATAGGTGCTGAACGATCCGGAAACGGGCATATAGGCAGCCATTTCGGCAAGACTTGTCATTAAAAAGTACACCATAACGCCGATGGCGATATAAGCGGCAAGCGCCCCGCCCGGTCCCGCGGCATGCACCATCCCGCCGCTGGCTAAAAACAAACCTGTGCCGATGGTGCCGCCGAGGGAAATCATCGTTAAATGGCGGGTTTTTAATTTTCGTCTTAGCCCGCTTTCGGAATGTAAAACAGCAGAAGCGGTAACCATTGATTTTGTCGATGTTTCCATCAATAAATCACTCCTTTTTATCAAATGACGAGTTTGGGAATGAACAGAATTAAGCAAAGGAATTGGGAATGCTTTTGGGCAAAAAATTTTTTATTTCGCATGATTGTAAACGCTTTCTAATTTCCGTCTATATGTTCAAATATTTGCTCCATCAACTCACCTCCTGTTTATTCGACGATGATCAAAAAGCTCTAATTAAATAATTTTATTATTTAGAAATATTGTAATTTTTAAAATAAATACCAAGAATATATTTACAAATTATGCAAAATTTATTATCATATTGTTAGCTCGAGTACCAATTCATTCCGGATTTGTTTAAACAAGCATAAAATATATTTCAAAATAAGTATCGAAATAGTCTATATTGATAGAAGTTAATAGTTTCATTGCGCTATCTAACTTTCCATAGCGAATAAAGAGCATTGATGTAGGGATCTCTGTTTATTTAATGAGGTATATCATTTTGTGAAGCCTTTTCTTTAATAAAATAGCTAATGTGGAATTCTCTTTTAATGAACAAAGATGCATTCCTGACTTTTAGTAGTCCTATCATTTCGATAATGAAGTTTTTATGGTACATCTGAAATGAAGATCACCTCTTATTTAGTGAATTTGTGTCGTAGGCAAGGCGCTCAAACACTATTGTTCTTTATTGGAGGAAATTGGCGATGACTACCTTTTCTCGCTACACAAAAACAATTTTTATTGATGGAACGTGGCAGGACGCCAAAAGCCGAAGAACGCTTCTAGTACAAAATCCTGCAACATTGGAAGCGATTACAGAAGTTTCGCATGGGGATGAAAGAGACGCAGAGCAAGCGGTGCGTGCCGCCCGTCAGGCGTTTTCGGAATGGTCAGGGAAAACGGCAAGAGAGAGATCTCAATTTTTATACGCCGCCTATGAAAAAATGAAGGAACAAAAAGAAGAACTTGCCGCTATTTTGACGTCTGAACAAGGAAAGCCGCTGAAAGAGGCGAGCGCTGAAATCGATTCCGCCGCCAGCTATTTCCTTTGGTACGCGGAAGAAGCGAACCGTCTTTATGGAGAAATCATCCCTTCCTCGAACAAGCATAAACGGCTGATGGTCATCCCGCAGCCAATTGGCGTTGTCGCCGCAATCACCCCTTGGAATTTCCCGGCTTCCATGATTACGCGAAAGCTCGCGCCGGCTCTTGCCGCTGGGTGTACGGTCGTGTTGAAGCCAGCGCCGGAGACGCCGCTGACCGCGTATCGAATCGTGAAAATCCTTGAAGAAGCGGGGCTTCCTCCTGGCGTGGTCAACCTTGTCACTGGTGATGCCGTTTCGATCGGAAAGTGTTGGATGAGCCATCCAGACGTGCGTCTGATTACGTTTACTGGTTCGACCGAAGTCGGGCGTCTGTTAATGAAAGGAAGCGCGGATCAAGTGAAAAAACTGTCGCTGGAACTGGGCGGCCACGCGCCGGTCATCGTATTTGAGGACGCCGATTTGGATTTGGCGGCGGAACTGACGCTGGCGAGCAAGTTCCGCAACTGTGGGCAAACGTGTATTTGCGCCAATCGCGTCTATGTGCAGCAGACGGTCTGGGACGCTTTTGTAAAAAAACTAACAGCCAAAGTACAACAGCTTTCCATTGGCAGCGGATTGGATGAAACAACCGATATCGGTCCATTGATTAACGAAGAAGCGGTAAGAAAAGTGCAAGACCATTTGGACGATGCCGTGCAAAAAGGAGCTTCCGTTCTTTATGGCGGAAAACGATGGGAAGGGGCGTATCCAGGGTATTTCTTTGAACCAACGGTGTTGGCGAATGTAACGAAAGAGATGAAAGTGATGAACGAGGAAACGTTCGGCCCGCTTCTGCCGCTGCAGCCGTTTGCCGATGAGATGGAAGTGATCCGTCAGGCGAACGATACGCCGTACGGTCTAGCTGCCTATATTTTTACCGACTCGCTTCACCGCGCGTATCGTGTGATGGAGAAGCTGGAATATGGCATCGTCGGCATTAATGATGTATTCCCGGCTGTGGCCGAAGCGCCGTTTGGCGGCGTGAAGCAATCAGGATTGGGGAAAGAAGGCGGCAAAGAAGGGATTTTCGAATTCGTCGAATTGAAATACGTATCGATGGGGATTCGATCCTTGTAACATGACGTTTTTGCCGCCACTCATGGCAAGAGCAGCGATATAAAAAATATTCATGACTGACTTCCTGGTTGCATAAGTATGATAGTGAAAAAAACTGCGTAGTCTATTGCGGCGCCTTTATCGGCGATCTGCATGCGTAGACAACGGCCAGTTTCATCATCATTGCTTGATGATACTGGCCGTTTATTTTTATTTGGACGAAACGGTTTCTGTTAGGTTGTTTACAGGTTCGTCAACTTAGGATGCTGTGGGATGAACCGATTCCTCCTACATTTTTTGAGAGGAGGGAGTTTCTTGCCATCCCCATCGAAGAAGCTTCTGCATAGAAGAAGGCGATCACTTTCCACTCGATGCCTGCATCGGAAGTTTTTCCGATGGATTTCGTAAGCAACATCGGCACCCAACCGATGGGGCGGTCCAGCCCCTTCTACTACTTCTTGCATACTCAATCTGTAGATATGTTCGTTTTTAGGAATCAAAAACCTCCCGATTCATTTCCCCCTTCTCTTCGTTTAGAGGAAGGAAACTTCTCGGGAAAAATGTTTAAATAAGCAAGCAAAAGCATAGATTAAGAGGGAAGGTATTTATTTCATACGAGGGGATAGGGATGAATATGTTTTCCGATATCGTCCAAACGATGCCTCCTTATTTATTTTCGCAGTTTCAAAAGAAGAAAGAAGAGTTGATCAAGAAGGGGATCGATGTCATTGATTTAGGAATCGGCGCTCCTGATTTACCGCCGCCGTCTTTTGTGGTGGAAAAGTTAAAAGAAGAGTTAAACGAGCCAACCAATTATACGTATTCGCCGTATGCGGGGTGCAAGGAATATCGGGAAGCAGTAGCACATTTTTACGAGCGGGAATATGGAGTGCAGTTGGATCCCGATACCGAGGTGTTAGCGTTAATCGGGTCGAAAGAAGGAATTGTTCATTTGCTGCAGGCTGTGCTCAATCCAGGCGAGATTGTATTGGTTCCTGACCCAGGTTATCCTGTTTACCGCACTGCAGTGCATTTCGCACGGGGGAAAAGCGTTTATTTGCCGCTCGATGCAGAAAATGATTATGTTCCTCTTTTTTCCAAGCTCCCTTCGACCATTTATGAGAATGCCAAAATCATGTTTTTAAATTATCCGAGTAATCCAACGACGGCCACTGTCGGCATGGATACATTCGCCGAAGCGGTTTCGCTGGCAAGAAAGCACCGCATCTTCATCGTCCACGACTCCGCTTATTCGTTTGTTACTTTCCAGGGATTTAAAGCGCCGAGCATTCTGCAAATAAACGGGGCAAAGGAAGTAGCGGTCGAATTCGGTTCCTTATCGAAAAGCTACAACATGGCGGGCTGCCGCATCGGTTATATCGTCGGAAACAAAGATGTGATTAAAGCGCTTTCGATTATAAAAAGCAACACGGACACTTGCCAGTTTCTTCCGATTCAAAAAGCGGCTGCGGCAGCACTGATGAGCGATCACAAGTCTGTGCAAGCAAATAACCGAATCTATGAGCAGCGAATGAATATGATGGTCGAAGCGCTGCAGGCATTGGGAATGAAAGTGCAGCGTCCGAAAGCAACATTTTTTCTATGGATTCCTATTTTCAAAGAATATTCATCCGCGCAATTTGCCGCGAAGCTGCTCGAAGAAGCGGGCGTGATTGTCACTCCAGGAACAGCGTTTGGGCCGTCGGGGGAAGGATATGTCCGATTATCCTTATCTGCGCCGATAGAGCGGCTGCGGCAGGCGGTTGAGCGGTTGAAACAAGTCAATTGGGAGGCGTAGAAACGATGAAACAGACGATCCGCAACATCACAGCGGCCAAAGCGATCGTTCATTGTCTGAAACGGGAGGGCATCTCTCACATATTTTGCGTGCCGGGAGAAAGCTATTTGCCGCTGATGGATGCAATTTTTGATGAACCTTCAATTCAACTGATTTCGGCCCGCCATGAAGGCGGCGCTTCCTTTATGGCGGAAGGCTATGCAAAAGCGTCGGGAAAACCGGGTGTTGTGCTGGCGACGCGGGGAGTCGGAGGCGCTAACTTGGCAATCGGTGTCCATACAGCAAAACAGGATTCCACGCCGATGGTCATATTGTTAGGACAGGTGCACCGCCATTTCCGCGGCAGGGAAGGATTTCAGGAAGTCGATTTAGACCGGTTTTTCCAGCCGATTGCGAAATGGACCGTGGAAATTCGCGAGGCGGAACGAATACCGGAGCTGGTGCAGCGGGCGTTTCGCATCGCCCAAACGGGCAGGCCAGGACCTGTCGTCATCTCGCTTCCGGAAGATATATTTCTTCAAGATATTGGCGAAGCGGTAATTTCGGATATAGATATACCGAGACCTGCTCCAAGCGCAGAGGATGTGTGGAGCGTGCAGGAAATATTGCAAAGGGCGAAGCGGCCAGTTGTCATTGCCGGTGGAGGAGTCAAGCTAGCGAAGGCAGAACAGCTATTGCGGTTATTTGCTGAAAAATACTCCATTCCTGTGATGGCTGCTTTCCGGCGGCATGACGTGTTTCCAAACGACCATCCGCTTTATGTCGGCCATCTTGGATTAGGAACGCCCAAATCGATCATCGAAACGGTACAACAGGCCGATGTCGTGATCGCCCTTGGGACGCGATTATCGGAAGTGACGACGCAAGATTATCGTTTGCTTTCGCCGGATCAGACGCTGATTCATATCGATATCGACAGCGATGTGTTAGGAAAAGTATACCCGCCGGCTGCAGCGATTGTAGCAGATTGCAAAGAGGCGCTTGCCAAATTGCTGGAAACTGCTGTAGAGCCATCTTGGGGCGATTGGGCGGCAGCGAGGCGGAAACAATATGAGCAAGCATCGGCGCTTCCGGCGGAAAAACGGAACTTTAATGAAGCGATCATCGCCAGCTTGCAACAACATTTGCCAAACGATGCGATCATTACGAATGATGCTGGCAATTTCGCCGGCTGGCTTCATGCCTTTTTCCAATTTACCGAAACACAGATGTATATCGGTCCTACTTCCGGCGCGATGGGATACGGCATGCCGGCGGCGATTGGCGCTAAGCTTGCTTTTCCGGAGCGAGTCGTCGTTTCTCTATCAGGAGACGGCGGTTTTATGATGACGATGCAAGAGCTAGAAACCGCTTCTAGATATCATATTCCGATTATTAGTATCGTCTTTAATAATAGCATGTATGGAACCATCCGCATGCATCAAGAGCTTCACTTTCCAAAACGGGTCATCGGGACGGACTTAGGGCATGTGTCGTTTGCCGAATTGGCGAAATGTTTAAACGCCAACGGCATTCGCGTAGAAACAGAAGACCAATTTACTAGAGCGCTTATTCAGTCCTTTAACGAAACAAAACCAACGGTGATCGAAGTCATGACAGATCCAAACCAAATTTCCGTGACCGCGACGATCGACGAGCTGCGAAAGCGGTCGAATTCTCGGTAAACATTTGCATAATAGCCATGATAGTAAATGCATAAATTTTTTAATAGAAAAATAAATGATTAAGGAGGAATCTGGCTTGTGAAAGTATTGAATTTTATTAATGGGGAATGGAAAGCGTCGATTAGCAAACAATTTGCTCCGGTGATCAATCCGGCAAACGGCGAAACGATTGGAGAAGTAACGGTTTCGATCGAAGCGGATGTCGATGAAGCGGTAAAAGCGGCGAAAGCCGCGCAAAAAGAATGGGCGCTCGTACCGGCGCCAAAACGGGCGGAAGTGTTATATAAAGTCGGCTATTTATTAAAAGAGAGAAAAGAACAGCTTGCTAGACTATTAACGAAGGAAATGGGAAAAGTGCTCGAGGAAGCGCGCGGGGAAGTGCAAGAAGGAATTGACATGGCGTTTTATATGGCTGGCGAAGGAAGACGGTTATTCGGCGACACGACTCCTTCGGAATTAAAAGATAAATTTGCGATGAGCGTTCGTGTGCCAGTTGGAGTTGTCGGCATCATCACTCCGTGGAATTTTCCAATTGCGATCGCAACGTGGAAATCGTTTCCGGCCATTGTTGCCGGCAATGCGGTCGTATGGAAGCCAGCGTTGGAAACACCATTTATGGCGCAGGAGCTGGCGAAAATATTCGAAGAAGCAGGATTGCCAAAAGGGGTGTTCAACGTTGTTCACGGCGACGGCCCAACGACAGGAAATGCGTTGGTAGAGCATCCGGACGTGCAAGTGATTTCCTTTACCGGGTCAAACGAAGTCGGGCGGATTATTGCCGAAAAGTGCGGCCGCCACTTGAAAAAAGTGTCTCTGGAAATGGGTGGAAAAAATGCTGTCATTGTCATGGATGACGCCGATTTATCGTTAGCGGTAGAAGGCATTTTGTGGAGCGCATTTGGCACGTCAGGACAAAGATGTACGGCATGCAGCCGCGTCATTGTTCATGAAAAGGTGAAGGAAGAATTAGAAAATAGATTGCTAGAAGCAATGAAGACATTAACGATTGGAAACGGATTGGACGAAAACGTCAAAGTCGGCCCGGTCATTAGCGACGAGGCGCTGCAAAAAATTGACCGTTATGTGCGAATCGGCAAGGAAGAAGGGGCAAAGCTATTAACCGGGGGGTATATTTTGCGGGATGGAGAGTATCAAAAAGGCTATTATTATGCTCCTACTCTCTTTACGGATGTTCAACCAACGATGCGCATTGCGCGCGAAGAAATTTTCGGCCCGGTTGTCTCGATTATTTCGGTAAGCAGTTTAGAAGAAGCAATCGCTGTCAACAACAGCGTTGATTATGGATTATCGAGTTCTATTTTTACAAGAGACGTGAACAAAGTGTTTCAAGCGATGCGCGATTTAGATACAGGTATTGTCTATGTCAATGCCGGTACGACGGGGGCGGAAATTCATCTGCCGTTTGGCGGCACGAAAGGAACGGGAAACGGCCATCGCGACTCTGGCGTCGCGGCGCTTGATGTGTTTACCGAATGGAAAAGCGTGTATATTGATTTCAGCGGCAAATTGCAACGGGCTCAAATCGATATTGACGAATAATCGAATTCATCAGCGAAAGAATAAGGAGGCGCATGCCATGAAAGCGTTAGTGCTTGGGGCCGGACTGATGGGAAAAGAGGCGGCGCGTGATTTAGTGCAAAGCGAGAGCGTTTCCGCCGTCACTTTAGCCGATGTCGATCGTAAAAAGGCGGAGAAAGCTTGTCAACAATTGCATTCTAGCAAAATAGAAGCAAAGCAAGTTGATGCGGCGAATGAAAAAGAGTTGGCGGCGCTGATGCGTGAGCACGATGTTGTCATTAACGCGTTATTTTATCGTTTTAATGAAATCGTAGCGAAAACGGCGATCGAAGTCGGCGTGCATTCCGTTGATTTAGGAGGGCATATCGATCATATTACCGACAGAGTATTACAATTAAATGAAAACGCCAAACAAGCTGGTGTTACGATCATTCCGGATTTAGGAGTCGCGCCGGGAATGATCAATATTTTGTCAGGGTACGGTGCGAGCAAATTAGACGAGTTAAAATCGATCAAACTATATGTTGGCGGAATTCCTGTACGCCCGGAGCCGCCGCTCGAATACAACCATGTATTTTCACTAGAAGGGCTACTTGATCATTATACCGATCCATCTCTCATTATTCGCGATGGGAAAAAGCAAGAAATCCCGTCGTTATCGGAAGTGGAAACGATTTATTTTGATCAATTTGGCCCGCTGGAAGCTTTTCATACATCAGGAGGGACTTCGACGCTGTCCCATTCTTATCCGCAATTGGAATGCTTGGAATATAAAACGATCCGCTACCCTGGGCACGCAGAAAAATTTAAACTGCTCGTCGATTTGAATTTGACAAGAGACGACTACGAGGTGGAAGTAAAAGGACAAAAAGTGAAACCGCGCGACGTGCTTTTAGCGGTTTTATTGCCGCTCTTGGATTTAAAAGATAAAGAGGATGTCGTGCTATTGCGGGTCATTGTCGGCGGAGTCAAAAACGGCAAAGAGACAATTTTGGAATATGAAACGGTAACGTTTAAAGACCGCAAAAACAACGTGACAGCGATGGCGCGGACTACTGCCAATACGATCTCGGTCGTCGCGCAAATGATCGGAAGCGGAGTCATTCAAAAACGGGGGGTTTATCCGCCGGAGCAAATCGTTCCAGGAGACATTTACATCAAGGAAATGGAAAAGCGGGGGGTAGTGATTAAAGAAAAACGATATGTAAAAGAATGAATAGAAGGCTGGTTTTAGGTGGAAAGTCTCCACCTAAAATCAGTCTTAATTTGTTTGCGTCAGAGAAGGTTGTTGTTTTCGGATAATTAAAAAGGCAAAGGCAATAAAGGATAAAACCATTGCGACCATAAATGGCGCTTTGTCGGAAACCGAATGACCGATAATCCCCGATAACACCGGGGCGATAGCGGCACCCATCCAGCGAACGAAGTTGTACATTCCGGAAGTAATGCCGCGTTCATACGGAGATGCTTCCATGACATAGCTTGTAAATAAAGCATTGTTTAAACCGGAAACAAGACCGGATAAAATAATGAAAGCGATCAATAACCATGTGTTTTTAGTGATAAACAATAGCAGCAAAAACACCGCAAAAACTAACAAACTATATGGCAAAATTTGTTTTGTTGTATACGTTTTTTCCAAGCGATGCGACAAAATCGCTGATCCATACGCAAGGCAAAGCCCCCATCCAAAAAAGACAAAACCAATTTGAATGGCGGAAAGCCCGATAATTAATGGCGAATAGGCAAGAACAACGAAAAAGCCATAATAATATAGCATCGCGCCGATTGCGCCTTTAAGAAAAGGCGGGAACGTTAATAAATGCTGCATTTCTTTCATGCCGACTGCTTTTCTCGGTTTTCCTTTATTCGGATCATAGACAAAAAAGACGACCAGAAGAAGTGCGATAAAAATGAAAATACTCGTTCCAATAAATGGGTATCGCCATGAGTGCTGACCGAGAAGACCGCCGACAAGCGGCCCGCCTGCCATCCCAAGGCCGATGGCTGCTTCGTAAAGGCCTACGGCAGTGTTTGCTTGCGGGGTTAAGGCAATCAATAACGTCATCGCGGTAGCAAAAAACATGGAGTTTCCAAGCCCCCATCCAGCCCGGAAAATGGATAATTGCGGAATCGTATTGGATAAGCCGCACAATAAGGAAACAACAGTAACGATACTAAGCCCGATTGCCATCATCCGTTTGTCTCCTATACGGCTAACCATCATTCCAGATGGAATCATCATGATTGCCATCGTAAAAATATATGCGGTAAATAGCATTTCTACTTGCCAATGAGTTGCTCCAATGCTTTTGGCAATGACCGGTAGAATCGGGTCGACAATGCCGATTCCCATAAATGCTAAAAATGTCGCAAACACGGTAATCCAGCGGGCGCGTGTTTGTCTTCTTTCCTCCATGATTTATCCTCTCCTTTCCTCTTCCTGCAAAATCGTTTGAACTCGCTGTTCGAGTTGTTCTAGCTCATTTTTTAGTTCGAGCATTTTTTTCATCTTTTGCTCGAGCATGTCAATTTGTTTCCGAAGGATAGAAGCAATATTTTGCAGTTCTTGTTTTTTTTCGTCTTGATCTACAGCGTTGCGATACTCGAAATGATGAGATTCGATCGCCTTTTTCAATGTCAAAAAGTGGTGCAGTTCTTGCAGCGAAAATCCTAGTACCTCGCGGGCAGCAATCACTTTTTTTAATTGTTCAACATCTTCTTTAGTATAAAGACGCGTCCCTTTTTCGCTGCGTTCGGGGGGCTTAATGAGGCCGATTTCTTCATAGTAGCGGATCGTCCGTTTTGTTAATCCTGTTTCTTTGGCGACGTCGTCAATTTTGAATCGCTGCATCCTCGTTCCTCTCACTTTACTTGTTTATTGTAATAAAGGTTACTACCATAAATATAACATTAACGTTAATGTTAGATTTTGTCAACAGGAATAGTATGTATAGCCAAGACTATATAAATTTTTTGGTAATGTGGCAGTTTATGCATGAAACATGAACCTTCTTATGTGAATGGTTTGTTGACACCTCTATTTTAACCAAGGAATTGCTTGTTATGGGTTTATCCTTTTTTCACAATTTCCCACATTTCTTTGATAATTTTTCCACACACCTTATGTATAATGACCGTGCAAGCAGCAAAAGCATATGGCAAAAGGGGTGTGTATATCTTAATGAAGAAAAAATGGATTCCAGTGGCGCTTGCAACGATGATTGCGATTCCGACGGCGGCCTTTGCCGCTGAAAAAGGAGGGGCGGAAGACGTTCAAGTTCCAAAAAAAGTTGAGAACTTTCTAGAAGCAACACCAATATTAAAAGCCCATGGAAAATTCGGCAAACATTTTGTGAAACATCTACAAATAAACGAACAGCAAGAACAGAAATTGTTAGAGTTGGTTAAACAATATGCGCCAGAACATGTAAATGAATGGCAGCAAACCATCGATAAGCGTCAAGCACTTTTAAAAGAATTACGCGATTTAAATCCAAAAGAGATGTTAAAAGAAAAGCGTGAGGCAATAATTAAGGAGAGAGAAGCCAAACTAGATGAGCTTCTTAATCAGCTAGTATCAGGAAAAATTACGAAAGAAGAGTTCAAGCAGAAGCTAAAAGAAGCAAGAGACCGCGGTAAGGAACAATTAAAACAATGGAAAGATGAAAATCTTCCTGCCGCAAAAGAGGATATTCAAAAGGAAAGAGAACTTCATAAGCAATTCCGTGAAGCGGTAGAATCCAAAGATGAAAAAGCGATTGCTGAACTATTACCAAAATTACTTGAACACCTAAAAGTGGGAAATGAAAAATTAGCACAAATGATTGAAAAGATGAAACAAAATCAATCTGCTAACAAAGAAAATGGATTATAATAGTTTAAAAAGGTCGTGTTTATGAACACGGCCTTTTTTAATCAAATCAATAAGCGGGGATGCAGGATGTACGATATTTATTTAGTTGAAGACGAAGAAAATTTGAATCATTTGCTTACTTCTTATTTAGAAAAAGAAGGATGGAACGTAACTTCTTTTTTTAATGGAAATGATGCGCTTATGGCTTTGAAGGAAAGAAATCAACCGCATCTATGGATACTGGATATCATGCTGCCAGATGTTGATGGTTTTGAATTATTACGCGAAATTAAAGCCTTTAGCCCGGATGTACCTGTTATTTTTATCTCAGCTCGCGACGCAGATTTAGACCGCATACTCGGGCTTGAATTAGGAAGTGATGATTATTTAGCCAAGCCATTTTTACCACGCGAGCTTGTGATAAGAGCCAAAAAGCTGTTAACGCGTGTGTATGAAAGATCGTCAACAGTTCCGTTACGTTCATCACAGCTTGTTCACGTTCCTCCTTATGCGATTGATATAGCAAAACGCCGTAGTTATGCAGAATCGATAGAGGACGGGATATTTCCGAAGGGGAATCTTGAAGGCTCTGTTAGTGTCATTAAGCAAGAGGCAATGCGTCTAGAAAAACGAATTAAAGACTTGTTATATTTAACGAAATTAGATTATTACGCAACACAAGAGCCAAAATATGAGACAGTTAACGTCGTTCATTTGCTTGAAGAAGTAGTAGAACGAATGCAGCCGAATCGCCCGAACTTAGAATTTAAAATGGAATTATCTGAAATGGTGATTACGGGTGATGCGGAGCAGTGGAAAATTGCTTTTGAAAATATTTTAGACAATCAAATGCGCTACGCTCAGACGCAGATCCAAGTTAACACAGGGGGCATGGTTGTACGAATTTGGAATGACGGCCCGCAGATGGAAGAACATTTGCTAGAACAAGTGTTTAAGAAGTTTCAGGTTGGTCAAAAAGGAAAATTTGGCTTGGGGCTAGCGATTGTTCAACGAATTGCTGAGCTTCATAAGGCAAAGGTGTGGGCAGCAAACGAAAACGGCGGAGTGGCTTTTTATGTACAATTTACGTCATAAACAAGAAAGCGTGAACTTCATTCGTTCACGCTTCAAGGTGTTGACCATTTTACGATCCTCGCTGGCGTGCTGCACTGTTACATACCAATGACGATAAGCCGAACAACAGGAATTATATTTCGCGGCGGCGGGTGAGATGCCGTACTTTGTGGCTTCTCACCTGTTTTTGTCGTTAGAAATAGCTGAATGGTTTGCTAAAACAGTTTTTACTGCAGCCTCAATTTCCTTATAGCTCGTACAACGACAAATGTTTGATTCAAGCCATTCTCGAATAGTACTGTCGTCCGCATCGGGATGCTGTTCTGTTAAAGCGTAGGCGTTTATAATAAATCCAGGTGTGCAATAGCCGCACTGAAAGGCAAAATGTTCGACAAACGCCCGCTGAATCGGCGTGTTATGAAGTCCTTCGATCGTAGTAATCTCCTTTCCGACCGTTTCGATGGCAAGCATCATGCACGATTTGATTGGCGTTCCGTCGACCAACACGGTGCAGGCGCCGCAATCGCCGTTTAAACAGCCAGGTTTTGCCCCAGTGAGACCAAGTTCGTTACGGAGAACAAAGAGCAATGTATCTCCTTGGCGAGCGACGACAGATTTTGTTTCTCCATTCACTAGCAATTGCATTTCACATTTGGTTGAGGATTCCATTTGCTTACTCCCCTCCCAGCTCGTCGATCATATCGAAAAGCATTTGTTTGAGAACAAACAGACGGTACGCTGCCGATCCCTCAATATCGTCTAAAATTGGACGCGGCAGAGCTCGGATCGCTCCCTCAATGCGGTCATGTAAGGGGAGATGGCGCGCATTTAACCGCTCTTCCATCTCTTTCGAACGGAATGGAAATGGGCATACGCCGCTTAATGCCACACGGATTTGCCCGTCTTTTTTGATGGCGGCGGCGGTGACAAGCGGGTATCCGACTTTACCTTGTTTGCGGCGCTTGCGATGGAAATGGGGCAGCGATGCGTAGGAGCGGTCGACTTTCATTTGTACGAGAAATTGTCCGGGTTTTAACCGAATGTGCTGTAAAAAGACGTCATGAATGCTGCACTGTTTTACACCGTCTTTCCCGGCAATGACTGCTTGACTGTCAGAAAGCAGAAGCGGCAATACCGTTTCGCGATAAAAAATTTGCCCGCAAATATTGCCGCCAAGGGTGATTTGGTTGCGCGCCGTTCGGTCGGCGACTTCGCGCGCCGCTTTCGTCAAGAGCGGAAACGGATTGGCCTCTTCTAATGTGGTCAGCGGCAATGCCGACCCGAGCACGAGTTCGTGCGGATTGAATTCCAGCGTACGGCATTCGGGAATATGTTTAATGTCAATGACCGCGTCGGCAGCAACAAGATGGAGGCGGGAGAGCGTAATAATTTCCGTTCCGCCCCCATAATAGAGCGGTTTTTTGCCTTGCTGCTGCAAGGTGTCAAACAGATGCACCGCTTCTTCAATGGAGCGAGGGCGATGATAAGTAATCTCAAATGGAATCATGGCTGTCACCTTTCTTTTTCCGCCAAATCAGCTCAGGGATCAGCGGCAGTTCATTGAGCGGCACTTCGGCGGCGAGCGACAAAGCGTTTGCCAATGCGGCCGGCATGCCGATCAGCCCGTGTTCGCCGACGCCGCGCGCCCCGTATGGCGCATCGATTTGCGGCGTTTCGATAAACTCCACAATATATTCCGGGTGTTCGCCGAAACGAATGGGCCGATAAGTGCGCAATTGTGGGTTTAGCACACGTTCGTAGCGGTCAAATAAAAACGTTTCACGGCTCGCAAAACTCAGTCCCATGCTCATTGCTCCCATCGCCTGCCCGAGTGCGGCTTTCGGGTTGAGCACTTTGCCAATATCAATGACGGCAAACGCTTTGAGGATTTTATACGTATAGTCGCGGCGGTTGAATTCAATTTCCACTCCTTCCGCGCCGACCGTCCATTCCGGTCCCGGTTTGCCCGCGCCCGTTTCTTTGTTGAGCGGGGTCAAGTGGCGCAAAATATAGTTTCCCCGCCCGATAATTTGCCCGCCGATCGCATTGCCGTTTGGATATTTGTAGCCGTAGGCGATGTCTTTAACCGGAACATAGATGCTAGGGTCATCGCGCAAAAATACTTTTCCGTAGCCGACTTCTAAATCTTCCACCGATGCACGGAGCACGCAAGACGCGATCGCTTTTAGCTGGCGGATGGCATCGTCCGCCGCTTCGAGCGCTGCCCTTCCCGCCATAAAGGTTCCACGGCTGGCGACTGTTTTCCAATGTTCGGGGGTCGTTTGCGTATCGATGTCCATTTTGACGTGGACATCGTTGACGTCCATTTTTAATTTCTCGGCAACGATTTGGGCGAGGATCGTTTTCGTTCCGGTTCCGATTTCGACGACGCCAGAGATGACATTGACGCTTCCATCGGGGTTAAATGTTAAAAGGACACCGGAACTGGCATCGGGGTCGATCGTGGACGTTTTCCACGCGCAGCTGATGCCTTTTGCCCGCACGGTATAAGCATCGATTTCGATGCGCTGCCATTCGTCCCATTCCATTAGCTCGCGCAAACGATCGAGGCAGGCTGGCAAATCGCCGACGTTGCTGCGGTTTAACACCACTTGCGTCGGGGTAGTATGGCCAGGGCGAATCGCGTTTTTCCGCCGCAATTCCCATTTGTCCATGCCTAACTTTTCGGCAAGCAAGTCCATGGCCCGTTCGATGGCAAAAGCTTGCTCGCTATGGCCAAAGCCGCGAAATGGGGTGGCATACGGATGATTCGTATAGACGCATAACGAATCACACCAGACGTTTTCGATATGGTACGGTCCGGTGCAGTCAACGGCAGCGGCGCGGCTGACATCGATTGCTTTATCAGAATAGGCGCCGCCATCAAATAAAAACAGAATTTCCGCCGCTTTGATATAGCCGTCTTTTGTGGCGCCAAGCTTGACGGTGGCCTCCAAGCCGATATGGACCGGGGAGGTGATCATATCTTCTTCCCTTGCATTCCAGATGCTGACCTTTCTTCCCCCCACCGCTTTCGATGCCAGATAGGCGAGAAGTTCCAGCTGCACAGGCGTTTTTCCGCCATACGCTCCGCCGACAAGCGGGGTATGGACGATAATGTTGCCAACATCCTCTCCAAAATAGGTGCTGATGAGCCGTTTAATCATAAATGGCGACTGGGAGGAAGCGGAAATGATAATGTTACCATCGGGGAGAATTTCTGCAGTAGCACATCTCGTTTCTATTGCCACGTGGTCAGAAGGGGAAAAGGCCACGCTCGTTTCTACAACGACGTCGCTTTCCGCCCAGCCCTGTTCTATATTGCCTTTGCGGATTTTGGTGCGATGGGCGATGTTTGTATTCGGTTCGGGATAGGTATGTTCGTTCTTTTGGTAGCTTCCTAGCTGTTCATGGATAAGGGGGGCCCCTTCTTTTAGCGCTTCGCTTGGCTTGCCGACGGCAGGAAGAGGTTCATAGACGACATGAACAAGGTTGGCCGCTTTTTCTGCATGCACAAGTGTATCGGCGACGACGAGGGCAACGACTTCGCCATGATAGCGCACTTTATCAAAGGCGATGGGAGGACGGTCGCGCAAGTCTTCTCCTGTCAGCGGCAGCCCTTCGCCGGTGATGATCGCGCGCACGCCGGGAAGGGAGCGCGCTTTTTCGGTATCGATCGCGCGAATGCGCGCATGGGCGTACGGACTGGTAACGAGTTTGGCATGGAGCATGCCTTTTTCTTTGAAATCGTTTGTGTATTTGGCTCTTCCGGTCACTTTGTCCCATGCGTCTTTGCGGATGACGCTTTTACCGATAGCCATCGAATCCCTCCTTTTTTTCGCTTTGTTTGATGGCATGTAGATAGTCCTCTTTCGTATCGATATCGAAAAATATCTTTTCTGTGGTGCTTTCTTGCGTGATGCCTTTCCATCTGCTTTGGTTGCGGAGGAGTTTTCGTGCTCCTTCGTCGCCGTCAAGAAGCAGTAAATCGAAAAAAGTAGAGCGGGCAAACAAAACGGGCGGCATCACGATCCCGTTGTTTGTAAAGGAGATGTAGTCGGCCTGGTATTGCTCATACAGTTGGATAAGCTCGTTAATCACCGCTTCTGTGATAAACGGCTGATCAGCAAGCAAAATAACTATTGCTTCCGCCTGCATTTGCATGGCCCGTTTTATCCCGCAACGCAGTGAATGTGCTTGCCCGCGCGAACAATCGAAACAGCGGATAATCGTGCGTTTTTTATGTTTCGCCAATTCAGGGGCTAGCCAAGTAAGCGTATCATCCGGCGGGACAACAACAAGAACATGGGAAAGGAGGGAGAGGACCGCTGCTTTTAATGCGGCGTCCCCGAGCGTGTTCCCTGAGAATGGAAGGGAGCGCTTATCCATCCCCATCCGCCGGCTTTGTCCGGCGGCTAAATAAATTCCTATAATGCGTGACATGTTCATGTTTTTTCCTTCCTTGATGCCGGCCCGCTTCGCAGCAAGCTGATCATTTCGGCGATGATGCTGATAGCGATTTCTTCCGGACCGCGTGCACCGATGGCAAGGCCGACGGGGGAACGAATCCAATTGGGCATTTCGCTGCCGGAAAGCAGCCGGGCGGTGCGCTGTTTAGGTCCTAACACGCCAAGATAGTAGAGCGGCTGATCTCGCAGCAGCGCAAGAATTTCCTGGTCGTGCTGAAAGTGATGCGTCATGATGACGACAAAGTCGCGTTCGTTAAGGCAAAGCTGTGGAACTGTCTCGCTAGGAAAGCCGACGATCCATTCGTCGGCGTCGGGAAGATGTTCTTCCGAGCAGAACGCCGGGCGCCAATCGGTGACAAGGACGAAAAAACCAAGCTGTTTGGCGAAAGAAACGAGCGGTTTTGCATCCGGGTTGGCGCCGAAAATCACGAGGCGCGGCTTTGGCCAGTAATGTTGGATGTAAAATCGGACGCCGTCGATGGTGTGCATGCCGTTTTTGCCCTGGAAAAGCGGAGCGGAATCAAGCAAACTTTTTAACTTCGACGGAATTTCGCCGCGAAACCCGCCAAAACGTCTGCCGCTTTCACTAAAAAATAAAAAATTTTCCCGTCCGTCCGTTTCCCTGTCAAGCTTTCTTGCCAATAGTACATGCTCTCCGCGGTCTAGGCACGCTTTCACAGCCAGCCAATCCGCGCGCATTTCCATTGTGACCGGCTCGAGCAGAACGTGAATGATTCCGTTGCAGCCGACCCCCTGCCCCCATGACAAATCATCTTCTTGTTTCATATCAAATGTTGCAATATGAGCGCGTTGATGTTGCAAAACGTCTTTTGCCTGGATGGAGATCGTTTCTTCCAAGCAGCCGCCGCTAAGCAGTCCGGTGGTGTGCCCGCTTTCGCTAATCCACATGCATGCTCCTTCTTTTTGATAAGCGGAGCCATCGACATGAATAATCGTCGCTAATACTCCTTGTTCATGAGAGGAAGCAATCGTTTCTAATACGGCATGATAGCTTTCCATTTTTATTTCCCTCGCCAATTTTCATGGTATCAACGTTTCTCTGAAAATATGATGTACCATCTAGATAAACATGCTTTGGCGTTGATTTGATGCATTTTGAGGCGTTCCCTGCATATCCGTTTTATGTGGTAAAGCGGTTGTTTAATATGACGACGTTAGTTCACATATAGAGAAAATCAATAAGTAGATTGCAATTGAACTGAGTGTATGATCATTAAGGAGGAAATTATTTTGCTTCTAAATTTCACCGGAGAAATAGGCTCTGTTATCATTGTATTCTTTTGGAAAATGGCGATGACTGAAAAATAAAGAAGCTAGCGTTTCGTCATCTCGAAACGCTAGCTTCTTTCCACATCTGGATCATTTTTTCTTTTCCGCTTATTTAACCGTCCCGCTTGTTTGGCGGCTTCACGCAACAAAAATTCAATATGGGCGTTGACGCTGCGGAACTCGTCTTGCGCCCACTGTTCAATGACTTCATACAGAGCTGGGTCAATGCGAAGAGGGAAATTTTTCTTTTTTGCCATAGCACTCCACAACCGTTAATATAGACTGCCAGTGTTAATGACCGGCTGGGTCGCCCGTTCCGAAACAATGGCAACCATTAAGTTGTTGACCATATTGGCTTTTCGTTCATCATCTAACTCCAAAATTCCCTCTTTGTCAAGCTGCTTGATCGCCATTTGCGCCATGGAGACCGCGCCTTCGACGATTTTTTTCCGCGCTGCTAAAATAGCGGCCGCTTGTTGGCGCTGGAGCATGGCGCTGGCGATTTCCGGAGAGTAGGCAAGATGGGTAAGGCGTGCTTCCATCACTTCCACTCCCGCCACGCGCAGCCGCTCCTGCAGTTCGGCAGCGAGCACATCGGAAATGACATCGGCGTTTCCGCGCAGTGTAATTTCATCTTCATCGCCGAACGTATCGTACGGGTATTTCGTCGCTACATGGCGAATTGCCGCCTCGCTTTGAATCTCGACAAACTCTTCGTAATGATCGACGTCAAACACCGCTTTGGCCGAATCAATGACGCGGAATACAATCACGGCGGCAATTTCGATTGGGTTTCCTTGTACATCGTTCACTTTCAGCTTGCTGCTCGTAAAGTTGCGCACGCGCAAGGAAACGTTTTGACGGATGGTGAGCGGGACGGTGAGAAATAACCCGCTGTCGCGAATCGTCCCTAAATAGCGGCCAAAGAAAATGACTACCTTTGCCTGATTTGGCTGCACGATCGTAACGCCGGTAGCGAAAACGACCGCGACGACAAGGAGTAGAGCGGCAACAACGATTTGTTCATGCAATACGCTTAGCAACGCTGCGGCAGCGAGGACGGCGATGCATACAATCCCGATAAATCCATTCATATACCATGTTTTTGTTTCTTTCATTTACTTCGCCCCTCTTTAATATCTAATTTATATTAAAATGATATCACTTTTTGAAATAAATGTAAATATTTTATTTCCTTTATTCTAATAATTTGCTAACACATTAACTTGTTAAAATATGGTAAAAATAAATTGACAAAACGAGAAAATAAACGATAAAATATTTTTAGAAAATTAAAACAAAAAAGGTGCATGACCACATGCTAAAAGAAGCAAAAGCGCGGATCGGACGGAACGCCATATTGCTGGCGATGTTCGACGGGGAAGAAGAACTGGAGATCACAAGGCATTTAGATTATTTATCATGGCGTTATTGTAAAGGAAAAGTTGGCTCGATGGAGCTGCAAAAAATTGTCGCTGCGATTGAAACAGCGGCAAAGCGCAACCATGTTGTTGACGGTGAGCTGTATCGGGAAATGCACGCGCTCTATCATGCGGTTGTCGAGGCGGTGCAAGGAGTAACGAGGGGGCAAGTGGAGCTAGGAGATTTAATGAGAACGGTCGGCCTTCGTTTCGCTGTTGTCAGAGGGACGCCGTATGAAAATGCGGCGGAAGGAGAATGGATTGCTGTTGCTTTATACGGGACGATCGGCGCGCCGATTCGCGGGTTGGAGCACGAGACGGTCGGATTAGGAATCAATCATATATAAAGCCTATAGCGATGAGTTTAGTAGGAGGCTGAATGCTGTGGCGTTCAAATTCACAGCGGCAGCCTCCTTTTTGATTTTTACGAAAAAAGGAGCGGAGATAAAATGGTCATATTAACGGGAAACACATTGACGATCGAAGAAGTGAAGAGAGTTCTTTATCATAACGAACTCGTCATTGCCTCAGAAGAAAGCATGAAGGCGGTGGAAAAGGGCCGGAAAGCAGTCGAAGACATTGTCGCAAAACAGCAAATCGTTTATGGCATTAATACCGGGTTCGGCAAGTTTAGCGATGTGCTGATTGACGCCAACGACGTCGAACAGCTGCAAGTCAATTTAATTCATTCGCACGCATGCGGAGTCGGTGAGCCGTTTCCGGAAGAGGTGTCGCGGGCGATGCTTTTGTTACGGGCGAATGCGTTATTAAAAGGGTACTCGGGAGTTCGGCCGATCGTGATTGAACGGCTGCTCGATTTGCTTAACGCGCGCATTCATCCCGTCATTCCGCAGCAAGGTTCGCTCGGGGCCAGCGGAGACTTGGCGCCGCTTGCCCATTTAGCTCTTGTGTTAACAGGGGAGGGAGAAGTGTTTTATCACGGCAGGCGAATGCCGGCGCTTGAAGCGATGGCGAAAGAAGGAATTGCGCCAATTGCGCTGAAAGCAAAAGAAGGGCTGGCGTTGATTAACGGAACACAGGCGATGACGGCCATGGGAGTGGTGGCTTATATCGAAGCGGAGAAGCTGGCGTATGAAAGCGAGCTGATTGCTGCGATGACGATGGAAGGGCTGCGCGGCATTATTGATGCATTGGATGAACGGATTCATGTTGCCCGTGGATTTCCGCAGCAAATCGACGTCGCTATGCGCATCCGCGGTTATTTGGCCGGCAGCCAGCTGGTGACGAAACAAGGGGAATTGCGCGTGCAGGATGCGTATTCGCTCCGCTGCATTCCACAAGTGCATGGGGCATCGTGGCAGGCGCTCGAGTACGTTAAAGAAAAACTGGAAATCGAGATCAACGCGGCCACCGATAATCCGCTTATTTTTGACGATGGCTCCGCTGTTATTTCGGGTGGAAACTTTCATGGACAGCCGATTGCCTTGGCGATGGATTTTATGAAAATTGCCGTAGCGGAACTGGCCAACATATCGGAACGGCGCATTGAGCGTCTTGTCAACCCGCAGCTAAATGACCTACCGCCGTTTTTAAGCCCACAGCCCGGCCTGCAGTCGGGCGCGATGATTATGCAGTATGTAGCGGCATCGCTCGTCTCGGAAAACAAAACGCTCGCTCATCCGGCCAGCGTCGATTCGATTCCATCGTCGGCCAACCAAGAAGATCATGTCAGTATGGGGACGATTGCAGCGCGCCACGCTTATGTGATTGTGCAAAATGCAAGGCGGGTGCTAGCCATTGAATTGATTTGCGCATTGCAGGCGGTCGAGTACCGCGGCGTAGAAAAAATGGCGGCAAAAACGCGGCAGCTTTACGAAGAAGCGCGCAACATCGTACCATCGATTACCCATGACCGTGTATTTTCCGGCGACATCGAAGCTATCGCGCAATGGCTAAAGCAGATGGATGAGACGTTTTGGCAAAAGGAAAATCAGTATTCGTAAAGAACAAGGATGGCAAATGGAAATAGAGAAAATAGAGAGGAAAGAGGAAGAGAGGCAGGCGAGAATAATAGTTTCCTCAACGCCAATGATCGAGCAAGCAGCCAGGCGCATCGGCCCTTGCTCTTTTTTTATGTGGCTGCGAAGAACCAGTCTTGCCAAAGTTGATGACCGAAAATATTTACGATAAGATGAAGAAGAACAAACTATTTGATTATGAGAGGACAAGCAGCATTAAAAGAGGAGAAGAGGTGCATTTGTTTGACTATTTCTTCAGAAGCGCTGTTGGCATTATTGAAAATCATTGCGATTGATATTATTTTATCCGGTGACAATGCCGTGGTCATTGCGATGGCAACCCGCAAGCTGCCAAAGCATCAGCAAAACAAAGCGATTTTCTGGGGGACAGGCGGCGCAGTTCTTTTGCGTATTTTATTTGCCACTGTCATTGTCTTTTTGCTAGAAATGCCGTTCGTTCATTTAGCAGGCGGACTATTGCTTCTGTGGATTGCCTATAAAGTGCTGGTTGAACGGGAGGAAGAAGCGCATGTTCAGTCATCAGACCGCTTGTTGAAAGCGATTATGACGATTATCGCCGCCGATGCGGTAATGAGTTTGGATAATGTTGTAGCGGTGGCGGGGGCGTCAGAAGGACATGTCGGCATGATCGCCTTCGGTGTGGCCATCAGCATTCCCATTATGATTTTCGGTTCAAAAGCCATTATGAAGGTGATGGAAAAACATCGCTGGATCGCTTATGTCGGATCAGGAATTTTAGCATGGACAGGTGGAAAAATGGTGATGGAAGATGAAGGATTTATGCGTCTTCTTCATCTTCAGAAAGGACCGCTCACTTACGCGATTACCGTAGGATTAACCATTTTCGTATTAGCTGTCGGATATGCGACCAATAAAAAAGCGGAAAGCAAGGAAGGAACGATTGTCTAAGGGAGAAAAATAGTCCTTTCTCTGTCCGCGGATGGGGGGAAAGAAGAACCACAATGAAGATCGACAATATTTTGGTGACCGGAAGGCTGTATGCGGAGATGGCGCCATTGTTGCAACAAAAGAGACCGGATAAAAACTTCCGTTTTGTTGCGGAAGAAGCGGTTTGCCGCGATGATTTTTTTTGGGCGGATGTGTATGTCGGTTTTCGTCCGGTTCCTTCCTTTGAATTTGGCGACATTCGCTGGGTTCACTCACTTGGCGCCGGGGTCGATGCGTTTTTATGGAACCGGGAGTGGAAAGAAGATGTGGTACTGACGCGGACGATCGGCTCGTTTGGCGAACAAATTAGCGAATATTGCCTTAGCTATATGCTGCGGGATTTACAATGCCATGATGTATATGGATGGTACCAATCCCAGCGGCAATGGAAGACGGTCGCACCAACGCTGCTGCGGACGCAGCGTGTCGTTATTTATGGAACGGGCGAGATCGGACAGCAGATTGCCCGCCACCTGCGCCTGTTTGGCGTTGCACCGATCGGTGTTTCATTAAGCGGGCAGAAAAAACCGTATTTTTCCGAGGTGTGTTCCACGGAACAGGCGGAAGAGGTGCTGCCAAAAGCAGATTGGATTATTGCCGCACTTCCGCTGACAAAACAAACGTATCATCTGTTTGATGAAAGGTTTTTTTCTCTTTTAAATAATGCTTGCTTCATTAATGTTGGCAGAGGAGCGACGGTCGATGAAACGGCGCTATGGAGCGCATTGGAAACCCGTCATGTTCGTCTTGCTGTTTTAGACGTGGTTGAAGAGGAACCGTTGCCGCCGACATCACCGTTATGGCTGCATCCAAACGTCATCATTACGCCGCATATCGCTGCGCTGACATCGGCGGAAGAAGCGGTGGACTGCTTTTTGCAAACGCTGTGGCGAATGGAAAACAATCAGCCGCTTTTCAACCGGGTAGATATCGAAAAAGGGTACTAAAAACGGGCGTGTCCATTTTGGGACATGCCCGTTTTCATTTTAAGATATAAGATATTAACGATCGGTAACGACCACATAAGTCGCTTTCATCGGACCGTGAACCCCGACGACTAAATTCATCTCAATATCGGCCGAGTTGCTTGGGCCGGTAATAAAGTTAACGCACGAAGGGATGAGATGCCCTTTTTCGATTTGTTCATGGATATAAGCAGCGGCTTGGGTCATGCGCGGCACAATGGTGCTTTTAGCGATGATCGAGATATATGTTTTTGGCAAAAAGCTGACGGTGCGCCCTTTTCCATTTCCGCTGAACAGCACGACTGTCCCTGATTCGGCCAGCGTCATATCGCTAAACGTAATGCCGACGTTCGCTTTTTCGGCAAAATCGATATTTTTTCTGCCTAGCGCAGCGTTCCAAATGTGAACCTCCACGTTTTCGTTTGGCCACTCGCGGCGCAGCAAGCCGGTTAATCCGTATTCGTCAAAGCGCGGATCGTCCCACGTGACAACCGGACCGCCCCCGTATTGGGCAACGACTTGCTTTACCGTTTCCGCTAGCGTGTCGCATGTCGTTTCTACGTATTGTGTGTGAATGAGTGCGCATTGCGCTTTTAACACGGCCAATAAATCGTCTTGGCTGTAGCCTTCAAATACTTTCCATTGCGGCTGATGCTTCCAGTGCGGGCGAGATACTCCTGATACACGGCGCTGCCGCCCGAGCCGGTCGGCAATCGCTTGTAAAAAAGCGTCGCGGTTATGAATCGTTCCGGTCTTCATTGCTTGTCGCCTCCTTTTTGATGTTTGCGGAACCAGTCACGGAATCGTTCTTTATTCGGCGCTGGGAATTCACGGCTTTCCGTCCACGCCTTCAGCGGGCCAGGACCTTTAGAAATGCGGTCATCGCTTGTAAATGGCGCCAAGGCGTTTGGTGCGACTTTCGAGCCGAATTGATAGAGAAACGGTGAAGAGGTTCCTAACCGAAACGCTTTCATGGCCAGCTTTTCCGCCACCGGCGCTTTTCCTTCCCGCTCGACAATGACTTGGCGGTGCTTTAGCAGCAATTCATGAAGCGGAATTTTAACCGGACAAACTTCCGTACAGGCTGCGCAAAGGGAGGAGGCGTACGGCAGTTCCTTATAATCGTCATATCCGCCTAGCAACGGCGACAGGACAGCGCCGATCGGTCCGGAATAAATCGAGCCGTAGGAATGTCCGCCAATGTGGCGGTACACTGGGCAGACGTTGACACAAGCTGCGCAGCGGATACATTGCAATACGGACTGAAATTCTGTGCCAAGGATGGTGGATCGGCCATTATCGACAATCACAAGATGAAATTCTTCCGGGCCGTCGACATCTCCTTCATCGCGCGGGCCGGTTAATACGGTAATATAGCTCGTTAATTTTTGCCCGACCGCGCTGCGCGTCAACATGCTGACAAGCACTTCCATTTCCTCAAATGTTGGCACGATGCGCTCCATTCCCATGACGGTAATTTGTGTCTTTGGCAGCGACGTCACTAAATCCGCATTTCCTTCATTCGTCACCAGCGTAATCGATCCGGATTCCGCAATAGCAAAATTGCAGCCGGTAATGCCGATATCGGCCGTGAGGTATTCGCGGCGCAGCATTTTCCGTGCATGAAGCGCCAGCTCCTCCGGTTTTTCCGATTTTTGATAGCCAAGTTTGCGGCGGAAAACGTCGCGAATTTGCTCTTTATTTTTATGAAGGGCAGGACCAACGATGTGCGAAGGAGGATCATGGTCATCAATTTGCAAAATGTACTCGCCAAGGTCTGTTTCAATCACTTCACAGCCGATTGCTTCTAACACAGGGTTTAAGTTAATTTCCTCCGTTACCATCGATTTCGATTTCACGATTTTTTTCGCCTTTTTTTGCATGGCCACATTGCGGATGTAATTATTCGCTTCTTCCGCCGTTTTTGCGAAAAAGACGTGGCCTCCCCGTTTGGCAACGTTTTCACTCAACTGCATTAAATAATAGTCCAAATTTTCTAGGGTATGCTGGCGAATTTCCTCGCCGAGAGAGCGCCATTCTTCCCAGTTGCCAAGCTCTTTCGTAACCCCGATCCGTCTTTCGTACCCGCGGTCCTGCATGCCGGCTACCGCACCGCGCATAAATTGGTTATGCAGGTTTGTCTCTACTCGCTCCCAGAACGGTTGATTTCCTATTTTCATTGGCATATGCGAATCCCTCCTTTTAACGGCTGTTTAACACTTCGGCAATGTGCATGATTTTAATCGGCTTTCCTTGCCGCTTGATGCGTCCGCCGATATTCATTAAACATCCGCAATCGGCTCCGATCAGATAATCGGCTTGTGTCTCTTCAATATGTTCAATTTTTTCGTCCACCATCTGTTCGGAAATCGGCCCCATTTTTACGGAAAAGGTTCCGCCAAATCCGCAGCATTGATGGGCATTCGGCAATGGAACAAGTTCCAGCCCTTTTACGTTTTTTAATAGCCGGAAAGGCGCTTCTTTCACGCCAAGCAGCCTTGTCATATGGCATGACGTATGGTAAGTGGCGCGTCCTTCGAGCTTGGCGCCGACATCTTCGACCTTCAGCACGTCAACAAGAAATTGTGTTAGTTCATACGTTTTTGCAGCCAACGCTTTCGCTTTTGGCTCCCATTCCGGATCACCGCGGAAAATGTGCGGATATTCCTTAAACATGGATGCGCACGAGCCGGAAGGAGTGACTACGTAGTCGGCATGTTCAAACGTGCGGATCATATGCTTCATTGCTTCCTTTGCTTCTTTGGCATAACCGCTGTTGTAGGCAGGTTGTCCGCAGCATGTTTGTGCTTCTGGAAAGTCCACTTCGCAGCCTAACCGTTCCAACAGCTCTACCGTTGCTTTTCCCGCGTTCGTATAGAACAAATCGATGAGACAGGTGACGAACAAGGAAACTTTCATGGTAAATCTCCTTCCACATAATAATAGTCATAGGATGAAGTGAACAGGTCATCAGATGACTTTGTATTTATTATATACTATTTTCAGAGAATAGAAGTATATTTTGACGCAATTTTTGTAAAATAATAAAAAAAGCACTCAGTTGTTTCGCTGAGTGCTTATATATCGATGAAGCACGTTTTCTACATTGGTCAGATGCTGAAGCATTCGTTCCTGCGCGGCTTCCGCGTTTCCTTCTTTAATCGCTTGGAAAATTTCCGTATGCTCGCGCAGAAGCTTTTCCGTTGTCGTCTGCTTCGAAAACAGCCAAATCCGCCGCGTTTCCCGCATTGTTTCGACCATCATTTCCGATACGCTGTTCATTAAGCTGACTAAAATGGGATTATGGGAAGCGATAGCAACGGCCATATGAAAAGCAAGATCCGCCTTTTCGCCAAGCTCGTCGTTACCGATGCCATCTTTCATGTCGCGAAGTGCTTGTTCCATCGCATGCAAATCTTGCTCTGTCCGTTTGTTCGCGGCTAAAGAGGCGGCACCGGCTTCAAGAAGCTTGCGCACTTCAAGCAAGTGCCAAATATCCTCTTTGTTCATCAGCACGGCCATGGAAAGCGGGAACATGAGCATCGTCGGGTCAAATTCGCGCACGTAGGTGCCTTCCCCTTGCTTTAATTCGATCAATCCCATTGCTTTTAACGCGGTCAGCGCCTCGCGGATGGCGGCCCGTCCTACTTGGAACTTTTCGGCAAGCTGTTGGACAGAGTCCAATTTATCTCCAGGTTTTAGTGCACCTTTTTTGATCATATCAAAAATCGCTTCCGCTACTTCCTCATAAATCTTTTTTGTTTTAATGCGCTTAAAATTCAATGCATTCACCTCGATATCGCAAAACTCAATATTTTGCATTCTTATCTATAGACTTGTGGGCACATCTTTTTGTTGGAATGTAAAAGAATTCCCATTGTTTTATATATTATACATTCAATACAAAGGAAACAAGTAATTTTCTTTGTCCTAGGAAATTTTGGAAAGTAAATGAAAATTTAAAAAAATGAAAAAACACCTATTGTGTTTTCTGGAAATCATCTCTATAATTTTATTATCCGGTCATCTGATGACTTGGGATGATCTTCATTACAGGGGTGGGAGAATAGTTCAATTACATTTACACAAAGGGGGAGGTATAAGCAGTTTGATAAACATCTATAAAAATGTATAAGATCATGTAAATATCTTCTGTTATTGGACGTGGAGAGGCGGACATTCTCCATCTTTTCCATCGCCACCTGTCTGATGATAAAAAATCATCTCCCCCTTCCGCATATAAAAAGGAAAGGAAGAAGAGTTGGCGAATATATGTTCTTAAGGATCCAAACAAGGGGGACGGCAAGGGGATGAAAACGGTTCGGGGGATGAAAATCGTTTCTCATGATGAATCACAGCTTCGTTCATTAGATGAGTTGATGCGCGTTTTTGGTTCCGCGAAGCGATACGCGTTCAACCGTCTGCTGGAGGGAAAGAACGCCAAAGACATCATCCAGCACCTTCCGCGCCAATTTCGGCTCAACAAACGGTTTGCCGAAGATGCGGTCTTGCTTGCTCAATCGCTGATTTCTTCCCAACGTGAGTTGCTTCCAATAAGCTTGGAGGATGTGCAAGCGAAAATCGAAAAAACGGAAAAGAAAATCGATGACTACCAACACGGAAGAAAAACACCGAAAAAAGTCGATCTTCCAACGTGTTTAGACGGATTACACCGACGATTAGAAAAATGGAAATCCAAAGAAGCCGAGCTAAAGCACCATCTCGATCAAGGGACAATTCCACGTGTGATTTTTGGTGGAAAAGAGAACTTTTATAAGCGCTTGAAAGGAAACATCACGAACGAAGAATGGAAAGATTTGCGCTCGAATCAGTTGTATGCCAGAGGCGATAAAAGCAAAAAAGGAAATTTAAATATTCGCCTGGTGTATGACGACAACACGAATCAATGGTATGTAGAAATCGCCAACCCGCTGGAACAACAAAATGGGAAACACGCTCCCCGTTTACGATTCCCTGTGTTGGTTCCTGAAAAATATGAAGAGGATATCATCGATCTCGTCATAGGAGAATCAGTCGGAGTGAATGCAAAAGGAAAACCCATTATCGAATATCGACCATATACTGTTGAAATCAAACGCAAGAACGGGGAATATTACATTCATCTCGTCTATGAAGAAGAGGTATATGGCAGGGAACTTGCCTATGATGAACCGATTCAAGCGGAACGAATCGCTGGGATTGACATCAACATTGACCGCATCGCTGTAAGCATCGTTTCGAAACAGGGAAACTTTCTTCAATCAAAAGTGTTTTACTGTCATGAACTCGAATATGTGAAAGCGAATAAGCGAAACAACATCATTGGAGAAACCGTACGAGATGTGTATGACTGGCTGCTTCAAGAAAATGTTGGGGCAGTGGTCATTGAAAACATTCAACTAAGACAGCGGCACGATACAGACAAACGATTCAATCGCTTGACCCATCATTTCAACAAGAAAAAACTGACGGAAACGATCCTTCGTCGGGGATTACGGCTTGGGTTTCGCATCAAAAAAGTGAATCCGGCATACACCAGCGTCATCGGACGATTCAAGTATATGAAAAAGTATGGGTTATCCGTCCATGAAAGCGCCGCTTTGGTGATTGGCAGACGCGGATTAGGGTATCAGGAGCGATTGCCAAAAGAACTCATTAATACCATAAAAACGAAAGTGAAACGCCATTTGATTGCCGTGTTAGGGTCGATGGAAGAATCCTACAAGCAATCGAAAAGCGGAACAAAACAACGACAATATCTAGGGATGATGTTGAAAAAGATAGAGAACTTCAAAGAGGAACATGAATGGTCATTATGGAACATCTTGCACAAATTCTGTTGGCTGAACCAGTACCAAATTCAACTAAAGGAGGTGTAGACCTGGTTGCTAAAATCGTTGTCGTGTACGGACCGATGGAAGGAATGGTGCACGACAGGCGCCGTCGCTAACAGCGAACCACGGGGTGTCTTTCACAGCAGGTGAATGACAAGGGGACTCCCTTCCTGATGGAACTCGGTGAGAATCCGAGCGGCAAGCGGTGTTTCCTGGTTCCATCGCGATGTGTCGATTTTTATAGATTTTAGTAACCAGGATTGTTTATGCAGTGGAAGCAGGATTTTACGCCCATCGCAGACCATCTTTGGCTGTCAGCCATCGTGGCACTCATTCCAATTTTATATTTTTTCTGGGCGCTCGCTGTCAAGCGAATGAAAGGGCATATTGCTGGGGTTACAACGTTGCTCCTTGCTTTGCTAATTTCTGTAATCGCTTACAGAATGCCGGTGGGAATGGCTGTCATGTCGATCACACAAGGAGCGGTTTACGGGTTGTTGCCGATTGGCTGGATTATTATTACTTCTGTCTTTTTGTATAAACTGACCGTTAAATCCGGCTATTTTGATATTATTCGCAATTCGGTGACGTCGATCACAGAAGACCGCCGCCTGCAGGCATTATTGATTGCGTTCTCATTCGGAGCATTTTTGGAAGGAGCTGCTGGATTCGGAGCGCCGGTAGCGATTTCCGCGGCGCTGCTTGTCGGGCTGGGATTTAATCCGTTGTATGCGGCGGGAATCTGTTTAATTGCTAATACCGCTCCGGTTGCCTTTGGCGCGATTGGAATCCCGATTATCTCGATGGAAGGACCGACAGGTATTCCGGCAATGGAAATTTCAAAAATGGTAGGGCGGCAATTGCCTTTTCTATCCATATTTATTCCATTCTATCTTGTGCTTATTATGGCTGGATGGAAAAAAACAATGGAAGTATTGCCGGCGATCATTGTATCAGGAGTTTCTTTCGCGGTTACCCAATACTTTAGCTCGAACTTCCTAGGTCCTGAGCTTCCTGATATTTTATCCGCTTTAGTTTCGATGTTTGCGTTGGCTGTTTTTTTGAAATTTTGGAAGCCAAAAAGCACGTATCGTTTTTCAACGGAATCGGAAGTAGCAGCGACTGCTCAGGCTAAAGCTGTTTCCTACACAGGCGGGCAAGTGTTTAAAGCTTGGTCTCCGTTTCTAGTGCTAACAGCGTTTATTTCTCTATGGGGGATACCGCAAGTAAAAGCGGCGTTGACAGGGCATTATGAGGGCACAAACGGATTGTTAAAGTTAATCAATTCGATTGGCTACCATCTGACATTTATGCCGGAAGTGCCGGGATTGAACAATAAAATTATCAATGCGAGCGGTCAGCCGATTGCGGCAGTATATAAATTAGAATTGCTCGGCGCGGCCGGCACAGCCATCTTGTTAGCAGCGTTCGTAACGAAATTTATTGTCAACGTGTCTTGGAAAGACTGGGGGCGTACATTTATTGAAACGTTGGATGAATTAAAGTTCCCAATTATAACAATTGCTTCGGTGGTCGGCTTTGCCTATGTCACCAACGCTTCCGGTATGAGCACGACGCTTGGTATGGCGTTGGCTAAGACAGATGCCCTGTTTCCGTTCTTCTCGCCATTTTTAGGGTGGCTCGGCGTGTTTATTACTGGTTCTGATACGTCTTCGAACTTGTTGTTTAGCAATTTGCAAAAGGTAACGGCGACATCCATCGGCATGGATCCAGTTTTAGCGCTGGCGGCGAACTCTTCCGGTGGGGTTGTCGGGAAAATGATCTCGCCGCAGTCCATTGCAGTTGCGTGTGCAGCGGTAGGTCTGGCCGGAAAGGAGTCCGATTTATTCCGGTTTACCGTGAAGCATAGCATTTTCTTAATTATTTTGATTGGCATTCTTGTATTCTTGCAGTCTAATGTTTTATCATGGATGATTCCATAGCGTGTTTAGACGGTTAGGGACGGTGCTTAGCGGACGACATGAAGGGTGCGCTAGGCTTTGTCCCTTTTCTGCGCGCATGGTGAAACCGGCATGTTGCGCAGCCGAAAAAGAGAAATGAAAGGGTGAGAAACTTGATTTCTAACGAAGTAAAACAGCAGCTGATCCGTATTGTCGGGGAGGAAAATTACGATGATTCCAAAGTAGGAAGACTTGTTTATTCCTATGATGCCACCCCGCAATTTCAATCGCTGCCTGATGCGGTGATTGCGCCAAGAAATACGCTGGAAGTTTCGCGAGTTGTGAAAATTTGCAATGAACACCGCATTCCCATCGTTCCGCGTGGGTCAGGGACGAACCTTTGTGCGGGCACGTGTCCGGTCGAAGGCGGAATCGTTCTTGTGTTCAAACATATGAACAAAATTTTAGAGATTGACGAAGAAAATTTAACGGTTACCGTTCAGCCAGGCGTGATTACGCTCGATTTAATGAATGCGGTCGAGGCGAAAGGATTGTTTTACCCGCCGGATCCGAGTTCGATGAAAATTTCGACGATCGGCGGAAACATTAATGAAAATTCGGGAGGCCTGCGCGGGCTAAAATACGGTGTTACCCGCGATTATGTCATGGGGCTTGAAGTGGTGCTCGCCAACGGAGAAATTATTCGCACCGGCGGCAAATTAGCCAAAGACGTAGCAGGATATGATTTAACCCGTCTGTTCGTCGGTTCGGAAGGGACGCTTGGCGTTATTACGGAAGCAACGTTAAAGCTGATTCCAATGCCGGAAACGAAGAAAACAATGCTTGCACTATATGAAGATCTGGAGGCGGCGGCCCGCTCGGTTTCGAAAATTATCGCCAACAAAATTATCCCAGCCACCCTTGAATTTCTTGATCAGCCGACATTGGAAGTAGTAGAAGCATACGCGCAAATCGGCTTGCCAACCGATGTTCAAGCGGTGCTGTTAATTGAACAGGACGGGCCGAAGGAAGTGGTGGAGCGGGATATGAAAAAAATGGCGGAAATTTGCAAAAAGGAACAAGCCGTTTCCGTACAGCTCGCCCGCTCCGAAGAAGAGGCCGAGGCACTGCGAACGGCACGACGCACAGCCTTGTCCGCACTTGCCCGCCTCAAACCGACCACCATTTTGGAAGATGCGACCGTGCCGCGTTCCGAGATTGCGAAAATGGTAAAAGCAATTAATGAAATCGCGGAAAAATACAATGTGAAAATATGCACTTTTGGTCATGCCGGAGACGGCAATTTGCATCCGACCTGTCCGACAGATGCACGTGACCGCGATGAGATGGAAAGGGTTGAAAAAGCGTTTGAGGAAATTTTCGCAAAAGCGATTGAACTTGGCGGAACGATTACCGGCGAGCATGGAGTCGGGGCGATGAAAGCGCCGTATTTGGAGTGGAAGCTCGGCGAAGCGGGCATTGCCGCGATGAAGGCTATTAAGCAGGCGCTCGATCCGAATAACATTATGAACCCGGGCAAAGTATTCGCGAAAAGCACAAGAAAACGGGTGGTGGTGACACGATGACGACGGAAAAAGAAAGGGAGATCATCCAGAAGCAGTTTCAGGAGCGGATGGATGAAGACGAGCTGATGAACTGCATGCGTTGCGGATTTTGTCTGCCGACATGCCCGACGTACATTGAATCGGGGTTTCAGGAATCCCATTCCCCAAGAGGGCGCATCGCTCTCATGAAAGCAGTCGTCGACAGGCTGATTGAGCCGGATGAGGATGTCGAGCGCTCGTTAAATATGTGTTTAGGCTGCCGGGCATGCGAGCCGGTCTGTCCTTCCGGAGTCCGCTACGGACACTTGCTTGAAGAAGCACACGACATTATTCAGCAGCATAAAAAACATTCTTTTCTAGTCCGCGTTGTTCGCAAGCTTGTATTTCATGAGCTGTTTCCATACCCGGAGCGGATGCGGATGGCGATGGGACTGATCGGCTTTTACCAGCGTTCCGGCCTGCAGTCATTCGCGCGGAAAACCGGCCTGCTAAACATCTTGCCTTCTTCGTTACGACAAATGGAAAAAGTACTGCCAAATGTGCCACCGCTAAAAGAGATGAAAGAGCGGCCGCATCATCTTGCGCCGGAAGGGCCAGTAAAGCGGCGTGTTGCTTTTTTCACGGGCTGCTTAATGGACACGATGTTTATGGCAACGAATGACGCGACGATGCGCTTATTGCAGTTAGCCGGATGCGAAGTGATTATTCCGCCGGCGCAAACGTGCTGCGGCGCGCTGCATGGACATGGAGGGGAGAAACAAAAAGCAAAAGAGCTGGCAAAACGAAACATCGAAGCATTTGAACGGTTAGAAGTCGATGATATTGTGACCAATGCCGGCGGCTGCGGCGCCTTCTTAATGGAATACGACCATTTGCTGAAAGACGAGGCGGAGTGGAGCGAACGGGCGAAAGCTTTTGTGGCGAAAATAAAAGATATTTCCGAAGTGCTCGTTGAATTGGATTTTCAGCAAAAACGGCTGAAAGTCCCGCCGCAAATCGTGACGTATCAAGATTCCTGCCATTTGCGCAACGTCATGAAGACTTCTGCAGCGCCAAGAAAGCTGCTTCGCGCGATTGAAGGAGTGGAGTTTCGCGAGATGAAAGATGCCGACCGCTGCTGTGGGTCGGCGGGCATTTATAATATCGTCGAGCCGGAAATGTCGATGCAGATTCTCGATTACAAAATGGAAATGGCCAAACAGACAAAGGCGGCCACGATTGTGACGGCCAACCCCGGCTGTCTTTTGCAAGTGAAGCTTGGCATTGAGCGGGCGGGGCTTGCGGATCGCGTCCGAGCCGTCCATCTTGTTGATTTTCTTCTCGAAGCAGCCAAAGGAATTCAGGCGTCTGAACAGGAAGAACACATTCGCAAAACGTCATAATCGCAAAAGGAAAGAGTGGACAAGCCTTGCTTAAAGTGAAAACCCCGCGTTACATCAACAGTAACGCGGGGCTTCTTCACCGAAGCGTTTATAGAACCGTGCTGATCATCTTTGGTACGGCCTGGAGGGCTTTTCCGGTACCGATCGCTACCGCTTCAATCGGATTAGGTGCAGTGTAAACCGGAACGTGTAGCTCGGAACTAAGCCAATGTTCGATTCCGTGAAGAAGGGCGACGCCGCCGGTTAACACAATGCCGTGGTCAATAATATCACCGCTTAGTTCTGCCGGACACTCTTCCAGTACCGTATGGATGGCGCCAAGAATTTCGAAAAGCGATTCTTCGATGGCTTTTTGCACTTCTGTAGAACTCAACGTCACCGCTTTTAAAAAGCCGGTCACCAAGTCGCGGCCATGAATGACCATGGTTCGTTCTTCATGGATGCCAGGAGCATGGCCAATTTCCATTTTAATTTGTTCCGCTGTCTGCTCGCCGATTAATAAGTTATAATGTTGTCTTACATATTGAATAATATCATCATCTAGCTGATTGCCGCCGACACGAAGCGATTGGCAGGCAACGACTCCGCCAAACGAAATAATTGCCGCTTCCGTCTTGCCGGCGCCTAGATTGACGACGACGTTGGCCACCGGCTCATCGACCGGCAAGTCAGCGCCGATCGCCGCAGCAACCGGTTCTTCAATTAGGTGTACGTGTTTCGCTCCGCAATGTTTGGCGATTTCATAAAAAGAACGGCGTTCTACGGAAGTAGCGTGAAATGGGACGCTGATGACGACGTTTGGCTTTTTGACCGAAAAACCGATGCGTTTGCCGGCAAGTTTCAACACTTGTTTGAGCATCGTTGCCGCTTTGTCAAAATCAGCAATCACCCCATTTTTTAATGGATAAGTCGTTTCGACATGATTTGGGGTTTTCCCGATCATCACTTTTGCCTCGTTGCCAATCGCCAGTACTTCGTTCGTTTGAACATCATAGGCAATCACTGCTGGTTCGTTAAAAATAATGCCTTTATTTTTACTATACAGCTGTATATTCATGGTTCCTAAATCAATCCCAATTTCCGAAGAAGCAAACATGCTTAACACCTGCCTTATACAAGAATGGATTTACCGAAAGCGTAAGCAGCAGTTTGAATCAGATAAGCAGAGTTCCATTCATACATATATAACTTTCGATCCCATTGTTTCTTTTATGACGATGAAATGCGAAAAAGAGAAAAATATGTCGATAGGTAATATGGCTAAGAGGAAAAATTCCTAACGGATGGAAAAAAATTTTTTTCTTTCCATGTATAAAATAATAAAAAAGGGGAAATGAATAGTAGCGTAAAGTTTTCCAAGTATTCCCCCGATCCCCTATGAATATATAGAAGCCCTCCTATATCGGGAGGGCAACTTTTTTGTAATATAAACTCTCTACACATTAAGCACGCTTGCTTAATATGCCAGAGAGTTTTTGTTATTTCCTTATAATCGTTTTGCTCCGACATATCTTTTCTTCCAATAAGAATTATTTAAATTGTCAATTTTCACTCCTTTTGATACGGCGTGGATGATGCGGTTGTCCCCGATGTAAATCGCTACGTGGGAAACGCCTTTTCTGCTTTTGGATGTATTAAAGAATACTAAATCGCCAGGCTTTAATCCTGATTTATATACGGTTTTCCCTTTTTGGTACATCAGTTTAGAAGAACGAGGCAAAGTTATTCCAATTTTTTTATGTGTATAATATACAAACCCGGAACAATCAAACCCTCTTGGTGTAGTGCCGCCATATCGATATGGAGTGCCAATCAGTTTTTTCGCTTCAGCAATTAATAACTTCGTGTTCCCTGCTGCTTCAGTGCTGGAAGTGTTTACGAATAAAGAGGAAAATAGAACTAAAAACGATAGTGAAGCTAGTGTGATAAATTTCTTCATTTTCCCTAAACCCCCGACAACAAATTTTCCGATTCGACTTAACTTGACTATAGTATAACAAAGGATAGGACTCATTTTTTTTACAGTTGAATTAAATAATGTTACAGCCAAGTTACAAATATATAACCTAGTCCTAATTCCTTATATAAATTTTTTCTTTATTAATATGTAAAAGTTCACTACAAATCAATACTTATGTACTAAAATGCACACCGATTATGTCGTAAATTGTCGAATGAATAGGAATGGGGTAGGAAAGAAGGGGACAAACAATCTTTCTATAATGTTCATAAAGAAATCGAATAATAGATGATGGTGATTGTTTATGTCGAAAGAAATCGAATATATTTTATGGATGAGTTTTCTCGTGTTGCTTGTCTATTTGCTGGCGATATATATCCAAGTAAAACGAAAATCGCTGGAAAAATATAAGCGGGAATTAGAAGCAAGCGAAAATCGCTTTAAACGGTTCATGGAAATGACAATGGAAGGAATTATTGTTCATGGGCACGGCCAAGTGATGGAAGCGAACCGCGCTGCCTGCCAGCTGCTTGGATATGTGGAAAGTGAGCTGATCCATATGCCGATTGACGATTTAATAGTCGCCGGTTCGTTGAAGAAAATGGAGCACGATGATTGCCAGGAAGAACGCTACGAAATTCAACTTCGGAGGAAAGATGGCACCGTTTTGCCGGCAGAAATCGTGCAGCGCAAGTATGACCATGATGGTAGAAAGGTAAATTTCACGGTGATTCGCGATATTACAGAACAGAAGAAAAATGAAGAAAAAATGCGCTATATAACGACGCATGACGATTTAACCAGACTGCCCAATAAGGAAGCAATCCACCATGCCATTGAGAAAAGTATTCAGGAGGCATCTTCCCGCCAGGAAGAAGTGGCTATTATGTTTCTTGAGATTAGCGGGATGAAGACGATTAACGATTTTTACGGATATGCCGTAGGCGATCAGGTGCTGCTGCGAATCGTAACGGAATGGAAAAAACGAAGCGGCGAAAATGTGTTGCTAGGAAGATGGAGCGGCAATGAATTTATTGCGATTTTGTCCAAAAGCACGAAAGAAAAGGCGGAAATGGTTGCTAAACAGTTTAGTGAAATTGCTGATGTACCAATTGTGGTAGAAGGCTTGGAATTATATGTTACAATAAAAATTGGCATTAGTTTATATCCGAAGGATGGAATGGATTCAAAAACATTAATTCGAAAAGCAGATATTGCGAGATACCGGTCCCGGAAAAAGGTAGCAAGCGAATTTTTGTTTTTTGAGGAGCCAATGGCCCTCGTGCTTCACGAAAAGATTGCCATGGAGCGGGAATTGCGCCGGGCACTGGAAAAAGGGGAATTTGAACTTTATTATCAACCGCAAATTCGGCTAGATAACGGTGCCATTACCGGCATGGAAGCGTTAATTCGCTGGAACCACCCGGAAAAAGGGATTATATCGCCCCATACATTTATCCCCGTCGCCGAACAAACTGGCATTATTATCCCGATTAACGAATGGGTGATTCGTACCGCTTGTCGGCAAACAAAACAATTATTGGAATATTTCCCTAACTTATCAGTATCTGTTAATTTATCTTGTTATGAGTTTGAAAACCGTCGTTTTGTCGATAAGCTGGCAAATCTGCTTGAGGAGACAGGGTTGCCACCGCATCATTTAGATTTGGAAATTACGGAGCGGATGGCGATGGATACAGAGCGGGCGATCGCGATTTTAACCAAGCTGAAAGCGATCGGCGTTACGATCAGCATGGACGATTTTGGCACAGGCTATAGCTCGCTCAGTTATTTAACCGACTTGCCGATTGACCGCTTAAAAATTGACCGTTCGTTTGTTCGAAATATTCAAGGAAAAAAAGATGCGATTTTGCCGGCGATTATTCGTCTCGGGCATAATATTGGTGTGAAGGTGCTCACTGAAGGAGTAGAGACGGAAACGGAAGCGGCCTATTTAAGAAATAAGCGTTGTGATGAGGCGCAAGGATATTATTTTGCCCCGCCGCTGCCGTATGAAGCGTTTCTCAGCTTTCTGCGTGGGCAGCACCGGAATGAATTGCGGATACAGGAGATGAAATGATGGATATTTTTTGGAGAGTAGCGGAAGATAAAATTCGCGAAGCGATGAAAAACGGAGAATTTGATAATCTTCCTGGTTTTGGAAAACCGCTTGAACTGGAGGATTTATCCCATATTCCCGAAGACTTGCGAATCGGTTATTTGATGTTAAAAAATGCCGGCTATGTCTCTGAGGAAGTCGAGTTAAAAAAAGATTTAATGACGTTAGAAGATTTGTTGCGCTGCTGTGAAGATGAAGAGGAGAAAAAGAAATTGAAGAAGAAGCTAAATGAGAAATTGTTGCGCTGGAATGCGCTCATGAAAAAGCGGAATAAAACAAATTCCCAAGCATTGCGCGACTACCAGCGGCGAATTGACGAGAAATTCCGGTAATCAACGGAAAAGCTTGCTGTGAAAAAGCAGCAAGCTCTTTTTTTTCATTTTATGTGAAAGGAGCGTGGAAAAATGGGGAAAATAGGGATGATGCTGGTGAATGGCATTCCTGCTTTTATGGGAGCAAAAGAAGAGGTGCGTTTCCGATGAACAAAAATTGTTGTCGTATTAGCAGATGGAACTTTTCAACGGCTAATGCCAAAATGGTGTGAACAATACAAAGGAAAAAGGAGAGTGTGAGTCAGATGAAAAAAACGTGGATTTCTTTCCTAACTGTTTTGATGCTGACCATCCCGGCAGGAGTGCTGGCCGCCAATCCGGATTCCAACTCGGTGCAACAAGGCAGTATTGTCAAAGCTAACCACGCGATGGAACATTCATTTGCCGGACATATGTTCAAGCACGGAGAACTCGATGAACAAAAATGGATGGGAATAGTCAAACAATATACGCCAGACCAAGCCGATGAATGGAAAAAAGTTCTGAATGAGCGCAAACAATTGCGGGCAAAACTGCAAGATGAACAAGTGAAAAAAGCGTTGAAAACAAAATGCAAAGAGATGAAGCAAAAGCGAGAGCAAGCGCTCGATCGGCTGATTGACCGCCTCGCAAACAAAGAAATAACGAAAGAACAATTTAAGCAAGGGTTGAAACAATTATACAAGAAGAAAAAATGGATGTCCAAAGAAGAAAAGCAAAAACTGCGCGAGCTTCATCATAAAACATATGAGGCGATGAAAGAAAATGATAAAGAAGCGCTTGCTGAGTTGCTTCCGCAATGGCTAAAGCATATGAAAAAAGAAAATGAACGGTTTGCAGAATGGATTCAAGAAGCGACGCAAAGATAATATAATGAAGAAAAAGGCCGTGGATTTCTACACGGCCGTTTTTTGTAAAGGGGAAAATGGTATGGGATATCCAATTATGCTGAATGTCGCAAATCAAAGCGTTCTCGTCGTCGGCGGAGGAAAGGTGGCGGAACGGAAAATTTACGGCTTGCTGGAAGCAAAGGCAAAAATTACGGTAGTGGCCCCCACGATTACAACGGGGATTGAACAGTTAGTCGCAGATAAAAAACTGATTTGGCGGCAAAAAACGTTTTCTCCTGATGATATGAAAGAAGCGTGGATCGTGATTGCCGCAACGAACAATCGGGCTGTGAACGAAGCGGTGGCGAAAGCGGCGAAGCCTTATCAGCTTATCAACATTGCCGATGACCCGGAACGGTCCAATTTTCATGTTCCTGCGGTCGTAAGGCGCGGCAGATTGACGATTGCGATTTCGACAGGCGGCGCAAGCCCGACCATCGCGCAGCAAATCCGCCGCCGGCTTGAGGAACTGTACGATGATGACTACGGGCGGTATATCGATTTTCTTTACGAATGCCGGCAATGGATTTTACGGCATGTGCGCGATGAACAAAAAAGGAAAGCGTTATTTAAAGCAATTGCTGATGAATCATTTTGCAAGAGGGGAAATTGGGAGGAGGAGTTTGAACAGCTGCTAGAGAATGCTATGAAAGAGGAAATTAGGCGAAAGGAAGAGTAGGATGACGATACCAATCTATGTCGTAGATGCGTTTACGAACGAGCGATTCAGCGGAAATCCGGCTGCTGTTTGTCTTCTTTCTGCCCCAATGTCAGAAGAATGGATGCAAAAGGTAGCGGCGGAAATGAATTTATCAGAGACGGCGTTTCTGTCCCCGCATAAAAATGGATACTTGCTGCGTTGGTTTACTCCAAATGCAGAGGTGGATTTATGCGGCCATGCGACATTAGCGAGCGCACATATATTGTGGGAACTCGGGAAGGTCGATCCTGATGAGATGATTTCGTTTTATACGAAAAGCGGCATTTTGACAACCCGCAAAGATGGTGAGTGGATACAGATGGATTTTCCGAGCGAGCCGCCGGCACCGATTGCTGCCTATCCAGATGAACTAGTCGAAGCGCTTGGAGTGGAGCCGCTGTTTGTTGGAAGAAATCGGTTTGACTACCTCATTGAAATAGAGTCAGAACAACAGCTGAGGGAATTGCAGCCGAACTTCACCTTATTACAGCAAGTCAAAACACGCGGGGTTATTGTCACAAGCCGGTCCTCAACGGAGAAATTTGATTTTTTTTCCCGCTGCTTTTTCCCTGCGATTGGCGTCCCGGAGGATCCCGTCACCGGTTCGGCGCATTGCTGCTTGGGGCCTTATTGGGAGACAAAGTTAGGAAAATCATTGCTTATAGCTTATCAGGCGTCGAAAAGAGGAGGAGTAGTCAAAGTCAAAGTAAATCATGATAGGGTGGGACTGTCTGGACAAGCAGTAGCCGTATGGAAAGGTGAGTTAGTAGACTGATAGAAATATGGAACAAGCAACCTTCCCTCTATGGAGAAAGTTGCTCGTTGGTTCAATCCTCCCATTTATACGTCCAAAACCGCTCGGTCTTCAGCCACTCTAACGCGTCGCCGCCACGTTTTTTCGCCGCTTTCATCAATCCTTCCGTTTGCGAGCGGTGCGCTTGGATGGCAGCAAGTTTTTTCTCGATGACCGGGCTGACATCGCGAATGACATCTGGCTTGCCTAAGTCTTGCTCACAGTTTTTCGCGAACGCGACGCAGTGAACGGTCGGACGCTTATCTTTTGGCAGGCGCTTGAGAGCGCGAATGACGGCAGCGCCGCATGCGTCATGATCCGGATGGACGCTGTAGCCTGGGTAAAACGTAATGACAAGCGATGGGTTTGTTTCAGCGACAATTTCGCCGATGCGGTCGGCGAGCAATTCTTCATCTTCAAATTCCACCGTTTTATCGCGGTAACCGAGCAGCCGCAAGTCATGAATGCCAATCACTTTACATGCTTCTTCCAATTCTTTTTTGCGGATCAGCGGCAGCGTTTCGCGGTTCGCAAACGGCGGCGCCCCCATGTTTCGTCCCATTTCGCCGAGCGTTAAACAGGCATAGGTGACAGGCGTTCCGTTTTCGATGTGCTGTGCCAACGTTCCTGACACTCCAAACGCTTCATCGTCAGGGTGAGGAAATACAACGAGTACGTGTTTTTCCTTCATGCTTCAGCCCTCCCTCCATGCATTAAAACGGCTCGTGGCTCAGCTGCAGGGCAACCGCCAATCTTCCTTCGTAATCATGGCCGGCTAATAGCAGCTGCCCTTTCTCGGTTATTTCCCAATGGGTTAATCCTTCCGCATAAACCCAGCCAAAATCTAATTTCAGACCGACGCGGTACGGTCCGTTTCCTGTGATTCTGCCGCGGCTGAAACGAATCAGCGCGTTACGGATGTAGGCTCCGGCAGAAAAAAATCCTTCGTTGTGATGGGAGGCGTACGCACCGTTCGTTGTTTCTAAATGAATATATACGTCTTGGTTGGCAAAGCGGCTGATGGCTGCTTGCACTTCGCGAACGTCAATGGGTTGCAAGCCAATCTCCTCCCTAGTCGTTCATTTTTTACTATTTTACCTGAAACAAGCGAAAGAACGGAAATATTTCGTTTTACAAAATTTTTTATTATAATAAAAAAGAATACGCATCTAAGACTCATCAATAGAGAAATACGCACCAATATGAAAAAGAGGTGGTATTGATGAGTTTTCAAGGGAATGGTATAACATTTTTAAATTTTGATCATACGTACCCGTCGCAAAAACAGCTGTTTCGCTTTCCGCATGAATGGATTGATTTCACTGATTTAGCCCATACGAACTTGTATTGTGAGCCGGAGTCCTTGCAGGAAATCGAAAAACGGCTGCGCCTTCGCCGCCAAAAAGGAGCGGTGTTCATCGGCAACGGAAACTATCATTATGTTTCTTATTTGCTTCTTCAAGAAATCAAAGAACCTTTTACTCTTGTACTTTTCGATCATCATACCGATGTTGGAAGCGGGGATGATCCTGTTATTTCCTGTGGTTCATGGGTATCATATGCGCTAAAGCATCCTTATTTAAAAAAGGTCGTTATGATCGGTCCAAAATCTTCACCACAGCATCTTCGTCTATCTCCTAACATTACTGTCTTCTCGCTGGATCGTTACAATGTTTCTCCAAGTATGCTTTTTTCCATCATTCCAACTCACAGTGTATATATTAGTATCGATAAAGATGTGCTTCGCCGCGATGATGCGGTAACAAACTGGAATCAAGGGACGATGCCGTTATCGTTTTTGCTTGCTTGTTTACGCCATTTATTACTCCATAAAAAGGTTGTCGGCGTGGATGTATGCGGTGAATACCCGCAAGCTTCCATTGATATCTTCCATCCTACTTGCCGGGAAGCCAATCGGAAAAATGAGCATGCCAATCTCTTAATTATGGAAACGTGTTTTCACTATGCATCGACGCACCCGCTTCTGGCGTAATAGAAGAAAGAGGCTGTCTTTATTGGCAGCCCTTTAATATATAATGCGAAATTGTTTTTCTTTTGGATTCACCGCTACTTCCTGCACGGACATCTCTGTTACTTTGGCAAACATCGTTCCTTCACGGATGGTGTCCATAAATAGCTGAATTGCTTCTTTATTTCCTTGAACTTCCATTTCCACTGTGCCATCGTCATTATTTCTGACCCAGCCGGTCAGCTGCCGCTTTAGCGCCTCATACTGTGTAAAATAGCGGAACCCGACGCCCTGAACGCGTCCGTGAACGATAAGATGAAAACGCTTCATCTATTCTCTCTCCTTGCCAACTATGTTTCTATTCTCATCATACAATAGACAAGGGATTTTGTGTATGCAATCGGAGAGAAGAAAAAAGGAGCCTAAGTGGAGATTAGGCTCCCTTCGCAGCGCGCAATAATGTTTCGATGTTTTTTTTGACCAGCTGTTGCAAAAAAGGATGGTATCCTAGATAATGACATAAAATCCATTGCTGATGCGGCGACTGAAAAGAGTGTAGTTTTCGTTCAATCGTTTTCATTAATACGCCGGTAAATAATAAGTAAGGAACGACAAAGATGTTTTTATAAGATGAACGGCTTGCCTTATCCAAACCTTCTTCCAGCGTTGGACGGATGGCGGCTAAAAAGCAGACATCCACACACGGAACGTCTGTTTTTGACTGCAGACGTTTGGCGATTTTCTCGATATCGCGCTTTGTATCCGGATCGCTGCTGCCTCTTCCGATGAGGAGAATCATTGATTTGCCGTCTAATGGTACCCCTTGTTCATGGATTCGGGCGATGACGATGTCAATCATCGTTTCATGGACGCCGAACGGTTTCCCACATACGATTTCCACATGGGGATGACGCTGTTTCGCTTGGCGGAGCGCCTCCGGGATATCGTGTTTAGCGTGTCCGGCAGATAAAAGCAGGAGCGGGAGAACAATGATGCGGGTTGCTCCTTTTTGCACGCAAATATCAATTCCGGTGATGATATCCGGCTCAACCAGTTCAAGAAAACAAAGTTCCTGAATGGGGACGTCGATACTTCTTTTGCATTTTTCGACGAACGCAGCCGCCTCCTGCCGCGCCCGGGGGACGCGGCTGCCGTGAGAAACATACAATACCGCTTCCATCTTTCCCCTCGTTACAACGCCGTATTGGCGGCCGCGCTTTGTTTGGCAAGCAGCTGTTCAAACCATTGAATGTTTGCCCGCAGTTTCACGACGTCCCCAATGATGATCATGCTTGGGTTTTCGATTTTTTCTTTAGCGACGACATTGGCAATCGTCGCTAAAGTAGCCGTTACCGTCCGCTGATCTACAGTCGTTCCCCATTGAATAGCGGCCACAGGCGTGGAAGGAGATTTTCCGTATTTCATCAGCTGGTTGCAAATATACGGGAGATTGCTAATGCCCATGTAAATGGCAAGCGTATCAATGCCTTTTGCAAGGGTTTCCCATTTGATTTCTTCTTCGCTTCCTTTCCGCTTATGGCCGGTGATGAAAGCAACGCTAGAGCTGAAATCGCGATGGGTGACCGGAATGCCGGCGTAAGCAGCAGCGGCGATTCCCGAGGTAATGCCAGGAACGATTTCAAACTCGATGCCATGCTTGACCAGCGCTTCCGCTTCTTCACCGCCGCGGCCGAACACAAACGGATCACCGCCTTTTAAACGGACGACCGTCTTTCCTTTTTTGGCGTGCCGAACAAGGAAATGATTAATCGTTTCTTGCTGCATCGTATGATAGCCCGGCAATTTGCCGCAAAAGATGAGCTCTGCATCCTTTTTAGCATAGGACAGCAGTTCCTCATTAATGAGGCGGTCATATAAAATGACATCGGCTTGCTGGATGCATTTCAGCCCTTTAACGGTAATCAGCTCAGGGTCGCCGGGACCCGCGCCGACAAGGTACACTTTTCCCATCTTTGTTTCAGCCCTTTCTCCATTTGCTTTGTTTTCAGGAAGAATGGCGGGGTTCGCTGTAGACAACGAACCCGCCACCGCGGCGAATCGGTTTTTTTTCATGTAGAGAAATATCCGTATAATCAGGAACTTTTAAAAAATGTTTTTCTAATTCTACTTCAACAAGGCGAAACGCTTGTTCATCATCGGTGGCGGCGATGACGACATAAATGACTTCTGTTTTCGTTGTTACTTCAAACCGGTACAGAAACATTGCAGCCACCTTTTATGCCACCGTGCTGACTTGCGCTAAAATGCGGTCAAGTTCCGCCTGCAGCGCTTCGATGCCGACGCGGTCTAAATACGCTAAGAACGTTTCACCCGGCAATTTTGTTTCTTTGAAATAGGTTAATAGATGTAAAAGCACTTCGGAAATTTGCTCCGCGTCTATTTTTCCTTTTAATTTTTGGTTTTGATTGTACTTTCCGCCGTTGAGCAATGTGCCGCCGACGTAAATTTCAAACGCCTCGATCATGCCTCTGTCTTTTGTTTTCGTTTTAATGCCTTGTAGGCCGATATCAGCGATTTGCCGTTGACCGCATGAGTTTGGACAGCCAACCATATGAATGCGTACTGGAACGTCCAGTTCCAAACGTTCGTCTAAATATTCAGCGACGCGCCGCATCCGTTCCTTCGTCTCGACGAGCGCCAAATTGCAAAATTCAGTGCCGGTGCAAGAAACAGAATAACCGGTGAATGTTTTCGGACGGATAGTAATCCGTTCAAACACTTTTTCTTGCAACACAGCGTCAACGTATTCATCTGGGATATTTGGAATAATTAAGTTTTGCGAATTGCAAGTACGGACTTCGCCGGTGCCATATTGACGGGCGATTCTTGCGATTTCGAATACTTCATCCGCGCTTAAGCGGCCTAATGGAACGTTGAAGCCGATATAGTTTAATCCTTCTTGTTTTTGGCGATGGACGCCGTAGAAATAGCCAGGATTCCAACCTTTTTGTACGTCTTCACCTTTCGATGGGAGAGGCCCTGTGAGCTCAATTAATTTTTCTTTAAATTTATCGACGCCCCAGTCAGCGACAAGGAATTTGAGGCGGGCGCGATGGCGTTTTTCACGATAGCCGTAATCGCGGAAAATCGTTGTAACGGCGACAGCGACGTCTTTCACGCGATCTGGCGTCACGAACACATCCAGCGTTTGGGCAAGATATGGAGCAGACGATAAACCGCCGCCGACTTTCACATGGAATCCAAGAACTTCTTTGCCGTCGATTACTTTTTTCGCCGGCGTAAACGACAAGCAATGGATTTCCGCGTTAACCGTGTTATAGACGTTGGCGCTGATTGAAATTTTGTATTTGCGCGGCAAGTTGGAGAAATCTTCATTGCGTTGGAAAAATTCATATACTTCGCGGACGATTTCTCTCGTGTCGAACAGTTCGTCCGGATCGATGCCGGCAAGCGGGTTGCCGACGATATTGCGCGTAATGTCGCCACAGGCACCGGCGGTAGATAGCCCCACCCGCTTTAAGCGTTCAAAAATATCAGGAATGTTTTCAATTCGCAGCCAATGGAATTGAACAGATTGACGGGTTGTAATGTCAAACAAACCACGTCCGTAATCACGGGCGATGCCCGCTAGCGTCTCGAGTTGCTCGTTATTCAAAATCCCGGAAGGAACGCAAACGCGCATCATAAAATAGCCGGCTTCTCTAGGGCGCTGCAGGTAAAGCCCCGCCCATTTGAAAAGATCCCATTCTTCTTGCGGGATAGAAGAGAATCCGTGTTTTGCATAATAAGGAATATCATCAAAAATTTTTAATCCGTCTTTTTTGAGCTTTTTTAATTCCACTTTGTTTAAATTTGGGTTATTTGCCCATACTTTTTCATACGCCATTTTAAGATTCCCCCTTGATAAAATTTCGATCGCACAAGTAAGCAATCACTTGATTGGCGCATTCATCGATCGTGTAGCGATGGGTTTCAATCGTCAGTTCCGGCGAGACAGGCGCTTCATACGGAGAATCGATGCCGGTGAAATCGCGAATTTCGCCGTTTCTCGCTTTTTTATACAGCCCTTTTGGGTCGCGTCTCTCACACTCTTCTAGCGGGCATTTCACATAAATTTCGATAAACTCGTCTTTTTCTACTAAACGGCGCACAAGCTCGCGATCTTGCGCGAAAGGAGAAATAAATGCCGTTAGGACGAATTGGCCGCTGTCGACAAACAGCTTGGCGACTTCGCCGATGCGGCGAATATTTTCCGTGCGGTCTGCGGCGGAAAAGCCGAGATCCTTATTAAGTCCATGGCGGATATTGTCTCCGTCTAATACATAGTTTTGAATGCCAAGGTCAAATAACTTTTTTGACACGGCATTGGCGATCGTCGATTTACCGGAGCCGGAAAGCCCGGTAAACCATAAAATGCAGCTGTGATGCCCGTTGCGTTTGCGGCGGTCTTCTTTTGTAACCGCTGTTTGGTGCCAAACGATGTTCGTGCTCAATCTCGCTCCTCCTTTAACGTGTAGATGAGGTGACAGCTTCGCGCTGCTTTAGTCCTTTAATCAATACCGCTGCGACTTCCGGACGGCTGAACGTGCTTGGCGGCACTTGTCCGTTGCGCAGCATTTCCCGTACTTTTGTGCCGGATAATACAACGTGGTATTTCGGATCATGCGGGCATGTTTTCGTTGACGCCATGCCTTCGCATTTCGTGCAATAAAAGCTATGTTCGAAAAACAGCGGCGTAATGCCAAGTTCTTCCGGAGTGAAATTCAAGAAGATTTTTTGCGCATCATACGTGCCGTAATAGTTGCCGACGCCGGCATGATCGCGGCCGACAATGAAGTGGGTGCAGCCGAAGTTTTTGCGCACCATCGCATGGAAAATTGCTTCCCGCGGTCCGGCATAGCGCATCGCTGCTTGGAACACTCCTAAAAATACGCGGTCTTGCGGATAATAGTTTTCAAGTAATACTTGATAGCTTTCCATGCGGATGTCCGCCGGGATGTCATCCGCTTTCGTTTCGCCGACAAGCGGGTTTAAAAAGAGACCGTCGACAATTTCGAGCGCACATTTTTGGATGTATTCATGGGCGCGATGGACAGGATTTCGCGTTTGAAAGCCGACCACCGTGTTCCAGCCAAGCTCGGCAAAACGCTTGCGTGTTTCCGCCGGATCAAAGTAGAACGGAGCAAACCGACCTTTGTCGGTCCGTTTAACTAATGTAATTGGCCCGCCTACGTACACATTTGGCTTTTCAAATAGTTTCTGTACGCCTGGATGTTTGAGTTCATCTGTTTTGTAGACAAGAACTGCTTCTTTTGTTTTATCAGGTTGATAGATTTCTTGAATGTCAATGACTCCATATACTTCTCCGTTGCAAACGAGTTTCGCCGTTTCGCCGACAGAAAGCTCTTTTGCCTTTTCTTCGGTTACAGCAAGGGTAATCGGAATGCTCCATACGGTGCCATCAGTGAGCCGCATGGTTTCGACAACAGAATCATAATCGTTTTTTGTCAGAAAGCCGGTAAGCGGGCTGTAAGCTCCCGTTCCGATTAGCTCTAAATCACTTAATTCCGCCTTAGACAACTCAATCGTTTTTGTGACGGTATTTACTGGATAGTCAGGGTTCCAACGATTCACTAAAGTGCCGCCATGTGGAATGCTTAAGCTCATGTTGATACCTCCTAAATTTATTTATTTTATCGGAAAAATAAGTTTTATCGTTGGTTAAATGCCACCGCCGCTTTCATGCAAGGACCGCTGTTCTTCGGCGATGGTTTTCTTTAGGCTAATAATGCCAAGGGTAGCGAGACAAACGCTGAAAATGGCGATGATTGTATAAAGATCGCTGTCAAGCAGCAGTTTAACGAGACTGTACGAAATAACTAGCGAAAAAATAGGTGATACAAACCAAACTTTTAATAGCTGAATGACAATGCGCTTTTGCCAAATATAAAAGCCGTTTTTTGCTGTCCCGATGCCAATGATGGCAGAGGTAGTAATTTGGGTTAACGGTACGGGCAGCCCGAAAATGGACGAAAGAATGACGAGTGTTGCGCCGGTGCCGGAAATCGCGCTGCCTTCAAACGGAGAGAAGTTCGTGATTTTTTTTCCGTTTGTTTCTAAAACGCGTCTTCCAAGCAATATGGCGCCAAGGGCGACGAATATGCCGCCGAATATCGTTCCATGGGAAACGGAAATTAATCCGGCGCCGACAAGTGGGCCGACCGCATTGGCAACATTGTTCATTCCAGCCGAAAAAGCTTCAAAAAAGCCGGTCACAATTAAAAGCGTGACGAACGTTTTTCCCCATCTGCCTTGTTCTAATTGTGGATATTTTCGCTTTAGCGATAAAAACCATTTTCCTACGAAAAACGTAAATGCAAAGGCGATGATGGGGATAATGATCCATATGGAAACAATAAACAGCAATTTATGAAAATATACGGTTTGATAGGCAATGCCGACGCCGACAACCGAACCGACCGTAATTTCGCTCGTAGAGAGCGGAATGCCCATGATATTGGCGGCGAATAAGGATATTGTCGCGGCAGTTAAAATGATCACGACAATTTTGATGGTCAAGATGGAAGACGGGATAATCCCGGAACCGATCGTTTTGACGACCTCGCCGCCGACGAGGCTGCCAAGAAACACTCCTAATCCGCAAAGCAGAAGGGCAGTTGATCTCCGCCTGATGGCGCCGGATCCGTACGCCACTCCCATTGCGGCGGCGGCGCCGCTGGCACCGATATTCATCGCAAAGAAAAAGGATACGATAAAAGCAACAACAAGGAGCATATTCGTGTCTCTCCCTATGAGATATGAAGCCCGCATTCCGTTTTTTTGTGACCGACCCAGCGGCCGGAACGCAAGTCGTTCGGATCGAGAGCAGGGGCTGTGCATGGCTCGCAGCCGATGCTTGGATAACCTTGATCATGAAGCACATTGTACGGAAGCTCGTATTTATATACATAGTTCCATACGTCTTTCCATGTCCAATGAATGAGCGGGCAGATTTTGATCGATTGGAATTTGTCATCTTTATTAATGTATTGGACGTGGCTGCGTGTCGGCGATTGTTCGCGGCGCAGGCCGGAAATCCAAGCGGTTACCCCGGTCAATACTTCGCGCAGTGGAATCACCTTCCGCAATTCACAGCATTTATTTGGATGGTGCTTCCATAATTCGTCCCCGAATTGTTTTGCCTGTTCGTCTAAGGATAAGCTTGGCTGTTTCATTACAATGCGGAGGGAAGGATATTTTTCTTTTACCTTTTCGATTGTCTCGTATGTTTCACGAAAATGAAGACCGGTATCGAGAAATACGATTTCCGCATCTGGCTTTACTTGCGAAATTAAATCAATTAACACGATTCCTTCAATGCCGAAGCTGCAGGCATACACAATATTGTTCTCATATTGGCGGTATGCCCAAGCGAGGACATCAAGCGCCCCTTTTGTTTCATTATCGTGAGGAAATGACGGTTTTTCTTCCGTTTCCCACGTTTGATAAGTGAGCATCTTTCTCCCTCCTTTGAAGTCAAAGAAAATAAAGTGGATTAATTGGTTATATTGGAATAGAAAGAGAACGAGCGCTGATAAAAAACGCTCTCCCATTTTGGAAGAGCCAACCGGTCACTGATAGCGCCTTATCTTCCAAAATGGTACCCATTTTGCTGGAATTAGCACCTTGCTTTCGGCCAAGCAGGTTGCCGGAGTTCATCGGGCCAGTCCCTCCCTCACTCTTGATAAGTTTTATGTAATTGTAATTGATTAAAATTTTAACACAATTCACACGGAAGTCAATCCTAGTTTTTCTATGGGAATTTATTTTTTTGTAAAGGGAAAAAGGAACTATTTTTTGGCTATGGGCATCAAGAATCAGCTTTCTTTGTTGATCTGTTTTTCACATGTAAAAACCAAGGTGCTTTGCTGTACCTTGGTTGATCCGATCAGTGACGCGTTCTTTTGGGGAATGGTATGTTTCTTTTATTTCTATGCCGAGGATGAGAAAAAGAAAGGATAAAATGCCGATGTGGCCGATAAACATAAGCATCGCAATCATGGAATGAGGGACAAACCGGCAATATCAAATCCGGCATTGGTCAGCGCGATTACCGAAGCGAAAAAGCCGTGATATAAAGCTTCCTGCCACATTGGAAAGAAACGAAAAAGGAATTTCATTTCTTTCGCAAATTTCCCAGCTCTTCGGCAATCGCCTGCATTTCGCTCGGGCTGAACGTCTCTCTTTTCATTACCATGTCATATATTTCTTTCAACTCATCATACCACTCTTCCGAAAAATGAGAAGGTTTAATTGCGTCTAAATTTAATACTTTTAACTTTGCTTTTATTTTTTCTACCATATACTCGACATTTTCTGTTGATTTTTTTGACAAATCCATTTTTTTACTCCCTCCTTTGCCAGGTTATATGTATTGTACCACAGAAAGAAATACATTGTACTACTGTTTTTGTATATAATGAGGTCGAGAGGAGTGGTGAAACGATGGTAAAAGTGTTGTTTGTCTGTTTGGGGAATATCTGTCGCTCGCCGATGGCGGAAGCGATTTTTCGGCATTTAGTGAAGGAGAAGGGATTGGAAGGAAAAATTACTGTAGATTCAGCGGGAACGGGAAATTGGCATGTTGGCGAACCGCCGCATGAAGGCACCCAACTCATATTAAAGAAAAATAATATTGATTTTTCCGGAATTCGCGCCCGGCAAATCGATCAAAGGGACTTGCAGACATTTGATTACATTATTGCGATGGATGCAGAAAATGTAGGAAATTTGCGGAGATTGGCCGGGTACAATAAAACGGGGTTTATCGGCCGGCTGCTTGACTTTGTTCCTGACAGCGAGATGGCTGATGTGCCGGATCCGTATTATACCGGGAATTTTGCACAAGTATACGAGCTGATTCAAAAAGGATGTGAACATTTATTAGAGACGATTATAAAAGAGAAAAAATTAGAAGTGAAGGGGAGAGAATAAATGAAGGAACGAAAAAACATATGGAAGGGAATGATGGTTGGGGCGGCGCTGGGCGCTGCTTTTTCCTTCTTGATGAGCAAAAAAGAAGCAAAACAAGAGCGGCTTTCCTGGCCGATGAGGTTGAAACAGTGGCGCCAGTCCGTAGAGGAAATGGCGGAAGATACTGCATTTATCATGGAAAAACTGAAGGAAATAGCGGAAAAAACACCGGAAGTTATACAACTGGTTAAAGAATTATATAACTGGAAAGAGGATGATCGTCCCCGAATAAAATGACAAGGGGGGAAACAGTAAATGCTGATTAATTTAACATTTATCCGTGAATTGGTGCGGAGGTTTTATGAAGATGAGGTGCCCCGGCTGTCAGCGGAGTTGGCTTATTATTTTCTTCTCTCTCTATTTCCTTTCCTGATTTTTTTAATGACGTTGCTTGCTTATTTGCCGATTCCGCATGAAGACGTGCTTTCCGTGGTCCGTCAGTATGCTCCGGAGGAAGCGCTTCATTTAATTGAGACAAACATTCACCGCATTATGGATTATCAAAATGGAAAATTGCTGTCGATTAGCATCGTCGGTGCCATTTGGTCGGCATCAAACGGAATGAATGCGATCGTGCGCGCGTTTAACCGCGCGTACGGCGTTGAAGAGAACCGCCCCTTTTGGCTTGCCCGCGGCGTGTCTGTTTTGCTTACCTTCGGATTAATTTTTGTCATCATTGTCGCCTTGGTATTGCCTGTATTCGGCAAGATGATCGGTCTGTTTTTATTTTCCGTATTCGGCTTCTCTAAAGAATTTTTAACGCTTTGGAATGCCTTTCGCTGGGTGATTAGTTCGCTAATTTTGCTGATTGTCTTTACGGCTTTATATTACTTTGCTCCCAATAAAAAGCTGCGTTGCGCCAATGTCATCCGCGGCGCTATCTTTGCGACGATTGGCTGGATTATCACATCGCTTGCGTTTTCTTATTATGTTAATAATTTTGTTAACTATACTGCTATGTACGGAAGCCTTGGAGGAATCATTATTTTAATGATTTGGTTTTATTTGTCGGGAATGATTATTGTATTAGGCGGCGAAATGAATGCGATTTTTGATTGTGAGCGGGAAGGAAGAAGGCGCGAACGTTAATGATGCATAAACTTCCTTTCATAAACGGAAGCGGCGGGGAAATAGTAACAATTGTAAGGGGGATTACTGAGGATGAGAGGGGGATTGCTATGACCAAACATACAAAAAAAGATGGCGGCACAAAACAAAAGGGAAAAAATAAGCCGAAACATAAAACAAGCGGCAGTGCCAACGGCCAAAACGGATATCATTAATCTGTGGGAGACGATAGAAAAATTGGCGATGCGCGCAAAAAAAAGGTTCTCGGGAAGGCGAGAACCTTTTTGTCCTAAGTTTTGGGATTCTTGGCGAGGATGTTTCGATGATGGACGAAGCTGGGTGAGACTAAAAAATAAAGCGGTCAAGCGAATGATTCTTTTTCACTCAGCGATTTCTTCATGATTGTAGTAGTACAGTTCGTAAATATACTCGATTTCCGCATCCGTCATATACGCAAGCTGTTCTTTTGTAATCCCTCTTACTTTCTCGATAAATTCAATCATATTTTTCCGCTCTGCTCTAATCATAAAATAAGCAACTCCCTTCATGATTTATTCTGTTTTAAAACAGATTATCTATTTGTTGGCATTATTATATAACAGTATAAATAAAAAGGTCAATAATTTTTTGAAAAATAAAAAAAGAAGCGGATTAATTAATCCGCTTCTTTTGCTGCTTTTGAAGCATAATAAGAAAAAGGAGAAAAAGAAGAGTAAACATCATAAAGAAAAAGCTTTGATTAGTGCCGATCTGAATCGCCAGGCCGGTCACGAACGGACCGATCATGCTGCCAATGCTGTACAGCATGCCGCATAGCAAGTTCCCGGCGGGAAGCAGTTGTTTCGGCAGCAAATCAGCCATATAGGCGATGCCAAGGGAAAACAAAGAGCCAACAAACATACCGGCAATAAAAAAGCAAATGGCAATCCCAATGAGGGAGTGGTGAAACAGATAAGCGCTAAAAAAGCTGGCGCTGCCGATGAACAGAGCAGCTGCAATAACCTGTTTCCGCGGGAAGCGGTCGCTTAATACCCCGAGCGGCAGCTGGAATGCAATCCCTCCAAAGGAGAAGGCGGGCAAAACCAATGCGACTTGGTCTAGCCCAATATGTTCGCGTAAAGCATAAACAGGGAAAATCGTATGAATGGTCGCTTCTAAAAAACCGTAAGTGAGCGGAAGCAATAACGCCACCCATGCGTATTTCCAAACATGAAGCAAACGCTGGGCAACATTCGTTGAATCGGATTGCGCCCATTCCTTTGGCTGTTCGTTTTGCAGGAAAAAGATGGCGCACCAACTGACAAGACTAAATAGCGATGATACATAAAAAGGAAGCCATTCGTGCCAAGAAGCAAGCGATGCCAGCAGTGGGCCTGCTGAAAAACCAAGGCCAAAAGATAATCCATATAAGGATAGATTGCGCCCGCGCCGGTCTGGCGGCGAAAAATCAGTAATCCACGTTTGCGTGGCAAAATGAAGCATATGGTCGCCAATTCCGATGCAAAGGCGCAGAAAAAACCAAAGAAAAAACGATGGAAAAGCTGGAAATAAGACGAGTGATAGTATTACAATAAAACCACCGACGATAATCATGGGACGATATCCATATTTGCGCAAAGGCTTTTCTAAAAACGGCGAGATCAATAAAACGCCAATGTACAGCGCCGCCGCGTGCATGCCGTTGACAGAAGAGGAAACCCCCTGCTTTTCAAGCAACATCGAAAGCAATGGCAGCAGCATTCCTTGCGAAAGGCCGGAAATGGCAACAATGGTGATTAAAATCCAAAAGCGCATCGCATGATACCTCGTTTTCGAACATTGGATATCCGTATCCATGGTACATAGGATGGGAGCGTAAGGCAAGCAAAAAGGATAGGGATTGTACACATATGGAAGGTCTGCCTCATTCATAGGAGATGAATCCGTTTATTTTTTCATACGCATTCCACGGCTTGACTGATATTTGTCTAGAAAACTTCAGAAGAGAAAGGCGGGAAAAGAAAAGATGAATAAAGTATTTACATGGATGGCGTGGATCGGTGTTCCCTTATCTGTGATCGGGAGTGTTTTTCATTGGTCTGCGTTGTTGATGTTTGTCATATACTGTTTAACAATCATTGCGCTCGCTAGTTATATGGGGCGCGCTACGGAAAGTTTGGCGATTGTAGCCGGCCCGCGCATCGGCGGGCTATTGAACGCGACGTTTGGCAATGCGGTAGAGCTGATTATTTCTATTTTTGCGTTAAAGGCGGGGCTCGTCGAAGTGGTGCTTGCTTCTCTCACCGGATCGGTGCTTGGCAACTTGTTATTAGTCGCAGGGTTGTCCTTTTTTGTTGGCGGCCTAAAGTATAAGCGCCAGGAATTTAACGTGTATGATGCCCGTCATAACGCGGGGCTGCTTACGTTTGCCATTTTGGTGGCGTTTGTCATTCCTGAAGTGTTTACAATGGACATGTCTGATCAGGACAAGCTAGCGCTTAGCGTCGGCATTTCGATCATTATGATTATTTTATATTTAGCTGCCTTATACTTTAGGCTTGTCACGCATCGCGGCGTGTATCAGCAAAAATCCGAAATCATCGAGGAACATGAGAAACCGGAATGGACGAAAGGAAAATCCATATTGATTTTGGCGCTGGCGACGATTGCGGTCGCATACATATCCGAGCGGCTTGTCCATACGTTTGAAACGGTGGCGGAATCTTTCGGCTGGAGCGAATTGTTTATCGGGATTATCATTGTCGCCATTGTTGGCAACGCGGCGGAACATGCTTCTGCTGTCATTATGGCATACAAAAACAAAATGAACGTCGCGGTCGAAATCGCTGTCGGCTCGACCTTGCAAATCGCAATGTTTGTCGCGCCGGTGCTGGTGCTTGTTTCACTGCTTTTTCCAGAGAAGATGCCGCTTGTTTTTTCGCTTCCAGAGTTAATCGCCATGGTGGTATCGGTATTGTTGACGATCGTTCTGTCCAACGATGGGGATACAAACTGGTTTGAAGGGGCAACGCTGCTTGCCGCCTACACGATTATGGGCATCGGTTTTTATTTGTTGTAGTCAGGGATAAGAAAGAGGCTCTGCTTGGACGGCAGAGCCTCTTTCTATCTGGCAATAAACGTAATGATTTATCGCGAATTAAAAAATATTCTGAACAAAGATGATAAATTTTTTTCTATACGGATAAACACTATTTTTTTGAAAGAAAATAACGGTGAAAATAGCGGTGAAAGGAGTCGATAGGATGAAAAAATGGAGTATTTGCTTTTTTATTAGCGTATTAACGATGTATATGACGGCTTTTACCGCCGATGCGGCTTCTAGACAAGCGCAGCCGAGCACGGTGGTGGATATTACAAAAGAAAATACGTACCCAAACCCGACGCAAGATTTGCCGCATTTAGAGCCAAGCAAATTCACAAAGCAGCTCCTGGATTCAGCCAACGTAAAAATCGAAAATCCAGAATTGATTCATCTTCTTAACGAATCTTCTGTTTCGAGCACTCCGTTTGCACTTGGATATCGGGCAACGATTTATTTAGGACAGTGGCCGCTGAATTATCAGTCGCTCGAAACGTCAACGAACTGGGAATATCAAAAAGTTAATACGAATTTTCTCGATAACCGTGGCGGGAATGTTTCGCAAAAATTGTACTATAAACAGGAAACACAAAAGCATGTGCGCGGCGGGCTGACGGCGCAAATTCCAAACGAAGAAGCGGTGCAAAAAATGATGCTAAATAAGGCGATGGAAAAGACGAACTTACCGCTGGCGTTTAGTACGGTAGTAGGGATTGGGACAAAAAAAGATCAGCCGTATCAAGTGCCGGCAAAAAAGATCGGCTATTTGTATGCATATGCACCAGCTGTCAATGAAAAAGGGAAAGTGACGTATGGCGAAGTGTATATCGTGCTGAAAGGAAATAAAAAGAAAATTGTTGTGAAAAACGTAACGACACGCGGAGTCGGCGCCTGGATTCCGGTGCAAGACCGCCTTTATTTTTCATACATTGTCAGCGAGCAGCCAAGATAAAACGTCAAGGAAAAACCTTGACGTTTTATTTTTAGATCCGCGCTTTCCGCTTTGTAAAATCAACATCTTTATAATAAGTGTTTTTGACGAGTACGTTTGGTCCGAGACATTGAACGGAAGGGCAATGACAAAGGAGCTGCTTGGCAAGGGCGGACTTCCGCCATTTTTTGTATGCGTCAAGCAGGGTATCATGCTGAATGTTGCCAAGTGCCGGCTCATCGCCGAAATCGGTGACAATGATATCGCCGGTAAAAATGTTGACATTCAAGCGTGACCGCCCGTCCGGATCGTTGCGGACCGTGACGTTTTTGCTTGTGTAAAGCCGCTTTAATAATGTTAAGTCTTCTTCGTTGGCGCTGCAAGGATAAAACGGCAGCGTTCCAAACAACATCCATACGTTTTCATCACGAATATCCAAAAGGTGGTGAATCGCCTGGCGCAATTCGTCTAAATTTAACGCCTCGAGCGAGCTGGCGAAATCGCTCGGGTACATCGGATGGATTTCATGGCGCTTGCACTGCATTTCCCCGGCCACTTGCCGATGAATCGTTTCTAAATGAGGGACCGTCCGTTTGTTTAGCATAGTTTCTGCAGAAACCATGACTCCCGCCCTCGACAATGCTTTGGCGTTATCGAGCATGCGCTGAAAATACTTTTCGCGCTGAGCGATGCTTGGTTTGCGCTCCATCATTGCAAACCCGCCCTCGATAAAATCCTCGATCGTCCCCCAGTTATGGGAAATATGCAAGACGTCCAAATAAGGAATAATTTTTTCATAGCGCTCTAAATCGAGCGTCAAATTAGAGTTGAGCTGTGTCCGCACCCCGCGCTCGCGGGCATATTTTAACAGGGGAACGACGTAGTCGTTTACCGATTTCAGCGATAGCATCGGCTCGCCGCCGGTGATGCTCAGCGAGCGCAAATGCGGGATTTCCTCGAGCCGCTTGATAAGCAAATCAAGCGGGAGTGCTTCCGGGTCTTTTGTTGTCAGCGTGTAGCCGACGGCGCAATGTTCACAGCGCATATTGCACAACGCAGTTGTGGTGAATTCCACATTTGTCAACTGAAGTTCCCCATATTGTTCGACATCCAAATACGCTTCCCACGGATCATAGGATGGGGTAATCGGTTGAAGTGTCAATGAATTCATAGCCTTCTCCTCTTCCTTCATCGAAGTTGCGTCCCGTCATTCATTCTAAGAAATAACAAATCTCGTTTTTCCTTAAAATTAACTTATTTATCATTGTACGGGAATATGTAAAATTCCGCTAGAAAGGAGCAGGAAATAAAAGTATTAAAAATAAGTGGAATTTTATGAATAAATAATATGGTAACAACTTTTTGTTTTTACACAAGAGAGTGAAAAGGAGTATAATAAATAAAGATTGTAGTGATAGTCAACTACATAGGACGACCAAAAGGGGAAGGGGCGTTGAACATGGAACAATTCCAGCAGAGCATGTATCAACTCATCGTGGAGACGTCCACGAAACTGCCAAAGGATGTGCGTCGAGCGATCGCTCGGGCAAAAGCGCGGGAAAACGCGGGAACGCGCGCGGCGATGGCGCTGACGACGATTGCCGGAAACATCAAGATGGCGGAAGAAAACGTGTCGCCAATTTGTCAAGATACCGGGCTGCCGACATTTAAAATTAAAGTGCCGGTCGGCGTCAACCAAATCAAAATGAAAGAAGCGATCCATGCTGCGATTGTGCAGGCGACAAAAGACGGAAAGCTCCGTCCGAACTCTGTCGATTCGCTAACCGGCAAAAACAGCGGTGACAATCTTGGTGTCGGCATTCCGGTTATTAAATTTGAACAATGGGAAAACGATTACATTGATGTCCGCCTGATTTTAAAAGGCGGCGGCTGTGAAAACAAAAACATTCAGTACAGCCTGCCTTGCGAGCTGGAAGGTCTTGGCCGCGCCGGCCGCGATTTAGACGGCATCCGCAAATGCATTTTGCATGCGGTATACCAAGCGCAAGGACAAGGATGCAGCGCCGGGTTTATCGGCGTCGGCATCGGCGGCGATCGCGCTTCCGGTTATGAACTGGCGAAAGACCAGCTTTTCCGTTCCGTTGACGATGTCAATCCGAATGAAGATTTGCGCCGCCTAGAAGAATATATTATGGAAAACGCCAATAAGCTTGGCATCGGCACGATGGGATTTGGCGGCGAATCGACGCTGTTAGGCTGTAAAATCGGCGTGATGCACCGCATTCCGGCCAGCTTCTTCGTGTCTGTCGCCTATAACTGCTGGGCGTTCCGCCGCCTTGGCGTGAAAATTGATCCAGCGACCGGCGAGATTATCGAATGGCTGTATCAGGAAGGCGAAGACGTCGACTTTGAAAAAGAGCTGGAAAAAGCGGAAACAGCCGCGACGGCGGAGCTTGGCGAAGTGCGTGAAATCGTCCTCGAGCCGCCGATTACAGAAGAGCAAATCCGCCAGCTGAAAGTCGGCGATGTCGTGCGCATTAACGGCATTATTTATACCGGCCGCGACGCGATTCATAAATATTTAATGGATCATGATGCGCCTGTCGATCTGAACGGACAAATTATTTACCACTGTGGCCCGGTGATGCTGAAAGATGAGAACGGCAATTGGCAAGTCAAAGCAGCCGGCCCGACGACAAGCATCCGCGAGGAGCCGTATCAAGGCGACATTATGAAAAAATTCGGCGTCCGTGCAGTCATCGGCAAAGGCGGAATGGGCGCGAAAACGCTGCAAGCCCTAAAAGAACACGGCGGCGTCTACTTGAACGCGATCGGCGGCGCGGCGCAATATTATGCGGACTGTATTAAGTCGGTAGAAGGAGTCGACTTATTGGAGTTCGGCATCCCAGAAGCGATGTGGCACTTGCGCGTCGAAAACTTTACCGCCGTCGTCACGATGGACTCTCATGGCAACAGTCTGCATGAAGATGTAGAAAAATCGTCATTAGAAAAACTCGCGCAATTTAAAGAGCCGGTTTTTAAATAAGAAAAATATATCACCGTCAGCTAAGTGCTGGCGGTGATTTTTTATGCAAAAAATGGCGCGGTTAAAGCGGCAATGGTGGAAAAAACTAATGGTTAGCAGCACGACAAGGAGGAAAGACGGATGAAAAAATGGACGATATGGTTGTTTTTCAGTGCCATCATCTTATCATTTGTTCCTGCTTCTGCGGAAGCCGCAAGCAATAAAGCGATTCATTGGGGGTTTAAGCGAAGCGAGAATCACGAGCCTCCTTCTGCGGGAAAAGAGTTGGATCAACTGCTTGCCAAATACGACGCATTTTATTTAGGAAATCCAAATAAAAAAGAAATTTATTTAACGTTTGATAACGGCTATGAAAACGGTTATACAGCGAAAATTTTAGATGTCTTAAAAGAAAAAAAAGTGCCAGCGACGTTTTTTGTGACGGGGCATTATTTAAACACCGCACCTGATTTAGTAAAACGAATGGCAAAAGAAGGGCATATTGTCGGCAATCACTCGTGGCATCATCCTGATTTAACGCAAGTGAGCGATGAACAGCTGCGGGAGGAGCTGGAATCCGTTCGTAAAAAAACGGAAGAGCTGACGGGGCAAAAAGGAATGATGTATCTTCGACCACCAAGGGGCATTTTCAGCGAACGAACGATGGCGATCGCCCGCGAGCTTGGTTATTACCATGTATTTTGGTCGCTTGCGTTTGTTGATTGGCAGACGAACAATCAAAAAGGATGGAAGTACGCATACGATAACATTATGAAACAAATTCATCCGGGCGCGATTTTATTGCTTCATACCGTCTCGAAAGACAATGCGGATGCGCTTGCGAAAGTGATTGACGATTTGCGCAAGCAAGGTTACACGTTTAAAAGCCTTGATGATCTGATGATCGAAAAAATGAATTTGCATCCATGGCTTTTTACCCCTTGAACGTTTTGTTTAAAGGGGTATTTTTCGTTATAATGTGGGTATTAACGATGATGAATAAGGTGATTGGTTATGTGGCAACAGCGAGTTGATGTCGCCCCTCCGTATGATTTTTCCCACGCGCTGGAGCGGCTTGCGCTCGATCCTCTTACATCGGTGGATATAGCGAAACAGAAAGTCATTGTTCCGCTTTATGTTCAACAGATCCCGGCCGCTGTTACGGTCGAAAGCATTGGGACAAAGGATAAGCCGAGCTTTCTTGTTACGGCGCCATATCCAGAACGAAAAAACGAAATCATCGAGCGGATTTCCCATTTGTTTCAATGGAATACGCCGCTTGCCCCGATTCATGAACATTTTCAGCGGACTGAATTACAACCGCTTTTTACTGAATATCAAGGAATGCCGCTTATTTTAGATTTTGATCTTTATTTTTGTTTAATGAAATGTCTCATTCACCAGCAATTAAATTTGAAAGTTGCTTATCGCCTGACAGAGCGGTTTGTAAAAACGTTCGGAACACAAATCGATGGCGTTTGGTTTTATCCGCGGCCGGAAGATATTGCCGCTCTTTCCTATGATGAACTGAAACAACTGCAGTTAAGCGGACGAAAAGCAGAATATATCATTGATACATCACGGCTCATTGCCGAAGGGAAGCTTTCATTAGAGGAGCTTGTGCACAAAAGCGAGGCGGAAGTGATGGAAGCATTGTTATCGATTCGCGGCATCGGGCCATGGACGGTGCAAAATTTTCTTCTATTTGGGCTTGGAAAACCAAACGTGTTTCCAAAAGCAGATATCGGTTTGCAGCGGGCGATCCAGCGCCTCTTCGGTCTTTCGAAAAAGCCGTCAGCCCAACAAATGGAAGAGCTAAGCAATCGATGGGAGCCGTATTTAAGCTACGCATCGTTATACTTATGGAGAAGCATTGAATAGAGGAGTGGCATGCATATGACGAAGCAAGCAATTACGATCAAGAAGGGGCAACAGTTTCCATTGACGATTAAGCGGCTCGGCATCAATGGGGAAGGAGTCGGCTATTTTAAAAAGCAAGTGGTGTTTGTCCCAGGCGCGCTTCCGGGAGAGGAAGTCGTCGTAGAGGCGACGAACATTCATCCGAAATACGCGGAAGCGAAAATCAAAAAAATTCGCAAGCGTTCCCCATACCGCGTTACCCCAAGATGCCCTGTTTACGAACAATGCGGCGGCTGTCAGCTGCAACATCTTGATTACGAAGCGCAGCTTCGCGAAAAACGCGATATCGTTATTCAGGCGCTCGAGCGGCATTGCCGGCTGCCGGTGGAAACGCTGTCGATCCGCCCGACGATCGGAATGGATGACCCGTGGCATTACCGCAATAAAAGCCAGTTTCAAGTCGGTATCAAAAAAGGAACGGTCATCGCCGGTTTGTACGGCTTGAATTCCCATCAGCTCATTGACATTTCCGAATGCCTCATCCAGCATCCGGCTACGAACCGTGTGACCAACATTGTGAAAATGATTCTCCAAGATTTGCGCATTCCGATTTACAACGAGCGGACGCAGACCGGGGTTGTCCGCACGATTGTTGCTAGGGTCGGGTTTCATACGGGGGACGTGCAGCTCGTGCTCATTACGGCGACAAAAGATATTCCGCGTAAACAATTGCTGGTTGACGAAATAAAGCGGCGTCTTCCGGAAGTAAAATCGATTGTGCAAAATATTAACGGACGGAAGACATCCCTCATTTTCGGGGAAGAAACGGAGCTGCTGGAAGGAGAAGAATACATCCAGGAAGTGCTCGGCGACTTATCGTTTGAACTGTCAGCGCGGGCGTTTTTTCAGCTGAATCCGGTGCAAACGGTAAAACTGTACGACGAAGTGAAAAAGGCCGCCGCTTTAACCGGAACAGAAAAAGTCGTCGATGCCTATTGCGGCGTCGGCACGATCGGGCTTTGGCTTGCCAAAGACGCCCGTGAAGTGCGCGGCATGGACGTCATTCCAGAAGCGATTGAAGATGCCAAGAAAAACGCGAAAAAACATGGGTTTGCCAATACGATGTATACGACAGGCAAAGCGGAAACGCTGCTTCCAAAATGGGTGAAGGAAGGCTGGAAGCCCGATGTCATCATCGTCGATCCGCCGCGCACCGGCTGCGACAGGGCGCTGCTGCAAACGATTCTCCGTGTCCAGCCGAAAACGGTTGTGTATGTCTCCTGCAACCCGTCCAGCCTTGCGCGAGATATCGATGTGCTTTCGGAAAGCTACCATGTCGATTACATCCAGCCGGTCGATATGTTCCCGCATACCGCTCATGTAGAAAGTGTAGCGCGATTAGTGTTAAAGATAAGAGCATAAATAAACTCTTGCTAAAAATAAAAAACTCTTCTTGCCAAAACCGAAGTAAAGTTTTGATAAATAACAGGAAAAAGGAAAATCCTTCTCCATCCAGTTTACTGAACTGGTTAGGATGAAAAATAAACAATTTTTCAAGAGAAACGGGATGGGCTCCTGTTTCTCTTTTTTTGTTAGGGAATAATGGGGAAGGGGAAGAAACATTCATTAGAAATACTAAGATAGACTGGTTCACGTTGAATGTTCAACTCTGAGCAGTTTCATTAAATAGCTGATAATTGGGGATGTTATACAAATGAGGTCATTGCAAAGGGGTAAGTACTGATGATATATGGGTTAAAAGCGACACAAATGATGGAAATAACAGCAGTGATCCTTAGTCTTATTGGAAGTTTTTTTATATTAAGAAACAATTTCGAACGATATGGGTTGCTCTATTTTATAAGCAGTTTGACGGGAGCTTTCCTTTGTTTTGTATTTGTTTCTATCGGATTTTACTCTTTTCCGGCTAGACTTATCCCTATGTCACCAATACCTATCATTGAAATGTTTACGGTCATTCCTTTTTATGTTCTTTTCGGAGTGAGATATAGTCCGGCTAAATGGGGATGGAAGATCCCCTTTTACTGGGGGATGGTTCATATCGCGATGCTTTTAGAAATTTTCGTGTTATTCCCCCCAGTTAAGATAATGGATTACAAAGAAAACTGGGATGCTTGGGACTCTTATACATGGTGGTGGATTTATTTGCTTCTTTTTGAGTGGATTGGTGGAAAAATTGTTCCAACTCATTCAAGAAAACCGATACAATCTAAATCTTTTCGCTATGGAAGATGGGGATGGATTGTCTTCCATTTTATTGTGATTACGACAATATTTTTAGCAGGTGTTTATACAGGATGGAATTTAAAAATGTGAACGATTTCTTACTCCCATCGAAGAACAGAATTTTTTCTATAATCTGTGGTGCCATGACATGTTTCCGTTTCGCCGCAAACTGTTGAAGAAGCACAAATGAATACGGCATGGGTTCTGTTGAATACTAAACCCATGCCGTAATTCTTTTACACGTATCTGTTTGACCGATGCCCGTTCACCATATTTAGGCCTTCTTCTTTCATTTACCGCGTGCAAGTGCAGCTGGATGTTTTGGCGTGCGGGAAAGCGAGAAACATATCCAAGCCTTATGCTTCTAGTTTTTGCGCTTCTTCGTTATAGACATTTAAATTCAATTCTTTAGTGATGCGGCTGGTGACTACACCGGCGGTCATGCTTCCGCTGACGTTCAAGGCAGTTCTTCCCATGTCAATCAACGGCTCTACGGAAATGAGCAATCCTGCTAATGCTACTGGCAGATTCATAGTCGATAGCACTAAAATCGCCGCAAACGTAGCCCCACCGCCAACGCCTGCAACCCCAAACGAACTGATGGTGACGACTAGAATAAGCGTCAAAATAAAGGAAAGGGAAGCTGGATCGATGTTGACGGTTGGCGCGATCATCACTGCAAGCATGGCAGGATAAATGCCGGCACAGCCATTTTGCCCAATTGACAGCCCAAATGAGCCGGCAAAGTTGGCAATGCCTTCCGGAACGCCAAGCGCGGTTGTTTGTGCTTTCACATTCAATGGAAGAGTGGCCGCGCTTGAACGGGAAGTGAATGCAAACGACAGTACCGGCAGCACTTTTTTTACGTAAGTAATAGGGTTTAGTCCGGCCAGCGCTAAAATTAGCAAATGAATGGCAAACATAACGAAAAGTGCAATATAGGAAGCGACGACAAATTTTCCTAGTTTTGCGATTGCGTCTATATCGCTTGTCGCAGTCACTCGGGACATAATGGCTAAAATTCCGTAAGGCGTTAAACGGAGCACCAACGTGACGATACGCATGACAATAGCGTACAAGGCATCCACTATTTTTTTGAACATTTCCGCTTGTTCAGGCTGTTTTCTGGCAACCCCTAAATAAGCAATGCCGACAAAGGCCGCAAAAATAACAACCGCTATGGTGGATGTGCTGCGTTGTCCCGTGAAATCTAAAAATGGATTTGCCGGAAGCAGCTCGATAATTTTTTGCGGGAAAGACAGGTTTTGAATTTGTTCATATTTTTGTTCTAACTCCTGTCCACGTGTCTGTTCCGCTTCTCCTGAAGGAATTTCCATCGCCTCTAATTGAAATCCTAATGAGGCCATGATGCCGATAGAAGCAGCTATCGCCGTAGTGCCCAATAATAGCCCAATAATGAGCGTGGCAATTTTTCCTAAATGATTAGATATAGAAAGTTTGGTAAACGCCATAACGATAGAAATGAAAACTAATGGCATAACAATCATTTGTAATAGCTTTACATATCCTGTGCCGACAATGTCAAACCATTGGGTGGACTGCTGGACGATAGCGGAACCAGCCCCGTACACTCCCTGCAATGCGAAACCAAAGACGATTCCTAGTCCAAGAGCAGTAAACACCCGTTTGGAGAAGGAAACATGTTTCTTTTGCATATAGGCCAAAACACCAATCAATAACAGCAATATAGCAATGTTGAAAATGATTAGGTAAACATTCATCGTCAATCCCTCCTGACACGTAAAATTACTCTAATGATTAAAAACCGATATGTCAAGTAAGCTTTATTTATCGTATGAAAGAGTTTATAGGAAATTGCTATTGCAAATAAAAAAATTCATGAATGGCTTTATACAGAATTTATTAAGATTTTGTTATCGAAAACGAAAACATTTTGCTTTTTATCGGGGTATATAAAGTGAAAACAGCACTGAGGAGGTGAGGAGATAGAGAAGGAAATCGTCCAAAGGATTCAGCAGGGGGATGAGAAGGCGTTTGCCGAGCTTTATCATTTATACCCTACATTAAGCCGCGTTTTCTTTTTATCCAATAGATGTAATCGTTATCAATAAGTGCTAAAATATAATAAAATAAAGCAGGAGGCGATAAAATTGTGGGATGGATTATACTAATCGTTGGACTGCTTCTCTTGGGGGGCGTTATGGATTTTATCGCAAGAAAAAGAAATATAAAAATAGACCCTGAAGAAGGAGCAAAAAATGTTTCAGATTCTGAAAGAATTTATGTAGAAACTTATATGCACAGTACTAAACAGAATCATGACAATATTCCTTTTTTATAATCTTTATTGAACTCTCTTTCATCATCTGTGGCGCTGTGAGTGTCGAGTGGGTGGCTAACGGGAGCATTACTTCCATAAACAGGAGTAATGCTTTTTTTGTTGAAGTAAAGGGCAGAAATGTTTAGTAAGTTTAATGATCTTCATTGCATTTACCTTTAGGGAGGAGAATTTTTATTCGTATCTCTTAACGTAGAAAAATACAAAGGTGAAGGTTGTCATGATTCTGGGTGATGCAAAATATGCCAGGAAAAGTACTTCAACGTCTCTCACAAGTTTTATGTGTCAAAAGTTTAAGTGGAATATAGTAGAGCACGTGTAATTGGCTGAACGGGGTATCCCTATGAAGGCTACCCCGTTCCTCTTATTGTTGAGTTTGCAATTGATATTTCGGTTCCATCATGGTTCCGTATTTTTCGTAATTGATATGCCATGAGAATGCTTTTTCAAGGACGTGCGGTGTTTGCCCTCCGCGCTTAAGCGCTTCCTTGAAGTATTCACGCAACTGCGGACGGTAATCTGGATGTGCGCAATTTTCAATGATAAGTGGCGCTCGTTCAATTGGCGCCAACCCGCGAAGGTCAGCGTAACCATACTCCGTGATAATTACATCCACGTCATGTTCGGTATGGTCGACGTGTGATACGAATGGAACGATGCTCGAAATAGCCCCATTTTTTGCAACAGATTTTGTCACGAAGATCGTAAGGCGTGCATTGCGCGCAAAATCGCCTGAACCGCCGATGCCGTTCATCATGTTTGTGCCGCGAACATGTGTAGAATTAATATTTCCGTATATGTCTGCTTCCAAGGCTGTATTGATAGAAATGAGTCCGAGACGGCGAACGATTTCCGGATGATTAGAAATTTCTTGAGGACGAAGGATCAGCTTGTCTCGGTAAGCATCTAAATTGGAATATACTTGTTTCATTTTGTTTTGAGACAAAGTAATGGAGCAGCCGGAAGCAAACCGGACTTTTCCAGCATCAATGAGATCAAACACGGCGTCTTGAAGAACTTCTGAATAAACTTCTAAATTGGAAAATTCTGAATTTAACAAACCATAAAGGACAGCATTTGCAACCGAACCAATACCTGCTTGAAGCGGAGCTAAATTTTCGGAAAGCCGGCCTGCTGCCACTTCCTTTCGCAGAAAATGGATTAAATGATTCGCTATAGCAGATGTTTCCGCATCTGGAGGTACAATTGTGGATGGTGAATCAAATTGGTTTGTCAAAACAATTCCAATAATTTTATCCTCATCCACTGGAATGCCAATCGTTCCGATTCGATCGTCTACTTTTGTCAAAGGTATCGGTTCTCGTTCCCCTTGTTTGCCGACTTCGTAAATGTCATGAAGTCCTTTGAGTTCCTTTGGTTGTGCTGTGTTCAATTCAACAATAATATGTCGGGCTTTTTTCACAAAGATAGAAGAATTTCCTACGGAAGTCGACGGGATGATCATTCCATCTTCCGTTATCGAAACCGCTTCCACAATTGCGAAATCGATAGGATTTAATACGTCTGAACGCACTAATTCTGCTGTATGGGATAAATGTTGGTCAATAAACAAAATTTCCCCTTCGTTAATTTTTTTGCGCATAAAAGAATCAGCCTGGAATGGAAGCCTTTTGTTGACAATTCCTGCTTCTGCCATCATCTTATCAACGTCCGAGCCTAGTGAAGCGCCTGTATATACGTTTACTTTTAAGTGTTGTTGTTTCGCTTTCTCGATCAGTGCAAAAGGAACTGCCTTGGCATCGCCCGCGCGGGTAAATCCGCTCAAACCGAGCGTCATGCCGTTTTTTATCCATGAAGCCGCTGTTTCCGCCGTTACAATTCGGTCTCTTAAACGGGAATGACCGATTAGCTCTGAAATATGTTTATCCAACGCGACATCACCTCTTTTGTTTTTTTAAAATATTCTATCGATTTAGCTGTAAAAAATCATTTAAAATTGAATAAAAAGGCTTTCTTTAGGAATAAAAAAGAATTTTTGATACATAAAGAAGAAAAAATAAAAAACAACTTCGAAAAGGATAAGGATAAACCAGAAAAAACATTACCTATAAACGAAAATAAATACATAGATGGCAAAGCATCAGTGAATAGTTGCGGAAAATAAATAAAGAGCTCACTTCCATGAGCTCTTTAGAGAAAAGGGGATTGGTAAAAGGAACCGTACAGTGGGAGAAAAGCAGATAAATTATTATATTACTAAAAGCAGAGCAGTTTCCGAAAATGGCTTGCGTATGTTTGGCTGACAGGCACTTTTGAGCCGTCTTTCATCATCAATAAGAAAGTCGAATGTGAATCTGGATGAATCTCTGTAATGTGATGAATGTTAACGATATATGATCGGTGACACCGAACAAATATATCATCAGGAAGGGAAAATTCCAGTTCTGTTAAGTTATATTTATGATAGCCTTCCGCATAACTCGATTTTACGAACGTTTTCCGGTTTTGGGCTTCTAAATAGATAACGCTCTCAAAAGGAATAGGCAGCCAACGATCTGTCAGTCGGATCGTTAAATACGGCATTGTAAGCATCGGTTTTCTCGGCAATATCGCAGTAACGCAGCCTCTCGGGCTGCCATCATCTAAAATTGGGACGGATATCCCGAAATAAGGTACGCCAAAAACGCGGCTGTCTTTTTGTTCTGCAATTTTTCGTTGGACGGCCAAGGCCTTGTAAGTGACCGATTCCGGTTTGATTTGGTCTCCGGGACGAATTTTTAAATCGATCTGTTTGCTTGGTTGGTAGTAAATATAGCGCTTATCATCAGAAATCACGAAAGACGCTTCTTTAGGAAATAATTCATTCATCACTTTTGCGATAGAGGAAACAGTAAATGAATCCATGTTATCACCCCTAGTGAACGATTTGCCACTTTACTTCGTTTGAAGCGGGGCTCTGACGACTTGTATGCTTTTGCTAAACGGCAGCGACATACAAGCCCCCTTACGCTGACCTTCCATCCGAAGATGTTCGTTTGAGCATCATTATAGCATTATGTCGTTCGTCCATAAAGGGCGGATAAGGAAATCAGTGGGGGAACAGTGTAGCCAAATTTATGATGAAAAAGAACAAAGTTTGCCGATATATTTTAGAAAATTGTGATTAGTTATGTTTTATAATCTTATTAGACATACCATCTTTACATAAGGGGAGAGGAAGATGAACACACAATTTATCGCAGGACACGCGCGGCTGCCGGCGGGAATGGCGGCAAAAAGCGTATATGATACGCTGACGATTACGGCGGAGATTGATAAAAAGTACGGGGTGATTGTCGACGCTTCGTGTACGCTGGCGACCGAGCACGGGCGCGATTATGTCGCCCGCTTGCTTAAGGGTCATTCGCTAAGGGAGGGAATTGATTCGATTTTAGAGCAGCTGAATGAAGGGTATTTAGGAAAGGCGAATTCAGCGCTGTGTGCGGCGCTAAAAGATTTGTACAAGCAATATTGCAAAATGCTGGAGGAAAAAGAATAGACCCCCGCTTCAAGCGGGGGTTTTTACATTTTCATCGACTCCGGATTCCAAGGCGGCAGCGTTTTGCGCAGCGGTTTGTCCTGGCGGTAGCCGAGCACGTATTCCGCCTGCATAATCGTATGGATTTCCCGTGTTCCTTCGTAGATGACCGGCGCTTTCGAGTTGCGCAAGTATCGTTCGACAGGATATTCGTTCGAGTAGCCGTATGCGCCGTGAATTTGCACCGCATCATCGGCGGCTTTATTGGCAAAGTCGCAGGCGATCCATTTCGCGAGGGAGGTTTCTCTCGTGTTGCGGCGGCCTTGATTTTTTAAAAAGCCTACCTTATAGACGAGCAAGCGGCTGATTTGCAGACCCGCTTCCATTCTGGCGATCATTTGCTGCACGAGCTGATGTCTCCCGATTTCTTTGCCGAACGTTTTCCGCTCATGGCAATACTTGACGCTTGCTTCTAAGCAAGCCATAATCAGGCCGACTGCTCCGGCGGCAACCGTGAATCTTCCGTTGTCAAGGGCGGACATGGCGATTTTAAATCCTTCGCCCTCTTCGCCAAGCAGGTTTTCTTTCGGCACGCGGACGTTGTCAAAGAACAGTTCGCCTGTGTTGCCGGCGCGGATGCCTAGTTTTCCTTTAATGGCTCTTGATGAAAAGCCTGGCATCGTTCGTTCGACAATAAAGGCGGAAATGCCGCGGTGTTTTTTCGATTTGTCCGTATAGGCGAACACGATAAAGTGATCGGCGATATCACAAAGCGAAATCCACGTTTTTTGCCCGTTTAAAATGTAGTAGTCCCCGTCGCGGACGGCGGTGGTGGTGATGGCGGCGACATCAGAACCGGCGTTTGGCTCCGTCAGGCCGAAAGCGCCGATTTTTTCCCCTTTTGCCTGCGGAACAAGATATTTTTGTTTTTGTTCTTCCGTGCCCCATTGCAGCAAGGTTAAGCTGTTTAAGCCAGTGTGCACGGAAACGGCAGTGCGAAACGCGGTATCCCCGCGTTCCAGCTCCTCGCAGACGATGGCGAGCGAGTTATAGTCCATGCCCATTCCGCCGTATTTTTCCGGAATGCATACGCCCATTAAGTTTAATTCCGCAAGCCGTTTGAAAATATTTGGATCAAAATATCCGCGTTCATCCCATTCTTTGATGTACGGCATAATTTCTTTGTCGACAAATTTGCGCACGGTGCTGCGAAGCATTTCTTGTTCTGGAGTAAAATCGAAATTCATCATAGTGAATTCTCCCCCGTTTCATTGATGATTTCTTTTATAATTTCGTCGTTGTGCTCTCCGGCAAGCGGAGGCGGCAGACGGTACGATACTTTTGTATCCGATAATTTGATCGGACTTCCGACAAGCTTTAGCGGTCCGATCTTGTCATGATGCATCGTAATGACCATGTCGCGGGCTAGCGTCTGCGGATGTTGGAACAATTGTTCAAGATTTTGCACTGGGCCGCATGGTATTCCTTTTTCGGCAAGCAGGCGCTGCCACTCGGCCCGCGTCCGTTTTTTCACTTCTTCATTAATGCGTCTGTTGAGTTCCTCGCGGTGGGCGACGCGACTTGGATTCGTTTGGAAGCGAGGGTCCGTTCCGATCGCCGGGTCTGACAAAAGTTTGCAAAACGCTTGGAATTGCCGGTCGTTCCCAATGGCGATCACGATCGGGCCATCGCTTGCTTCATACGTCGAGTATGGAACAATATTAGGATGTTCGTTTCCGAACGGCGTCGGAATGTCGCCGGACATTAAATAGTTGGCGGCGACATTGACGAGCGTGCTGACAGCCGAATCAAATAAAGAAAGGTCTATTTTTTGTCCGCGTCCTGTTTTCTCACGCGCGAGGAGAGCTGTTTGGATAGCGATTGCCGCATACAAACCTGTAAAAACGTCGGTAATGGCCACTCCGACTTTAAGCGGTCCGGATGAAGGGGTGCCGTTAATGCTCATCCATCCGCTCATCGCCTGGATAATGTAATCGTATCCAGGAAGGTGGGAGCAAGGCCCTGTTTCGCCAAAGCCGGTAATGGAACAGTAAATAAGGCGCGGATTCAACAACGACAAATCGTCATAACCGAGCCCGAACTTTTCCATCGTTCCCGTTTTAAAGTTGTGGATGACGACGTCGGCTGTTTTGGCAAGGCGACGGATGATTTTTCGACCTTCTTCCGTTTTTAAGTTGACGGTAATGCTTCGTTTATTGCGGTTAATCGCCGTATAATAGGCACTCATCCCGTTTTGAAAGGGAGGGCCCCAAAATCTTGTGTCATCCGATCCTCCCGGTGCTTCCACTTTAATGACATCGGCGCCAAGATCGCCTAAAATCATCGTCGCATACGGTCCGGCAAGCACGCGCGTCATATCGAGAATGCGGATGCCGTCTAACGCTCCTGGCATGGATTCCCCTCCTTATGCGGGAAAATAAAAAGCCGGCTCCTTTTCTTTGTCAAGAAAGGAACCGGCCAAACGGACTGAGGAAGCATTTCGGTGAGGAAATGCTGATCAGACCGTCACAGTTCTCCATTTATGACACTGATAAAATGGTTGTCTTCTTGTCCCATCATTACCGTCTGGGCGCGTCAGCGGCGAAACTGACGGGAGACGGCTTTGTTAAGTTTTATTATAAATAATAGATTTACAATTGTAAATAGTCTAAAAATTATTCAGGATAAAGGGAGCTCGTGATGGAGCCCCGTTAATGCGATTTTACTGTTTGAAAAATATGTTTCACGATATTGACAACGTATTTGCTGCCATGATCATTTTGTACATCCTCTATTAACATAGCAAGGAGGAGGTCAGGATGGTTTGTATTATAGGCGACGAACAGTCCATTTTCCTTTCCTTGTTCTCCTTTTTGCCCTTTCAGTTCAGCCGTTCCGGTTTTTCCAGCCAACGGGATGTCGTTCATATAAGCTCCGTGTGCCGTTCCGTTTGGATCGGCGACGACTTGTTTTAATGCGTCTGCGATCGTAGCGGCTGTTTTGGATGAAATCAATTGCGGTTTCCAAACGGTTTTTTGCTTCCCTTTTTCCAAAATAGGCTGCAGTAAATCGCCATGGTTGATAAACGGCGTGTACGCGGCGGCAAGGTGAAGCATGCTCATCTGCATTTCTCCTTGGCCGTAAGCGGTATCCGCCAGCTGCGGCCCCGGCTTCAGCTCGCCTGTATTCGAAATTTGCGAAGCTGGAATCGGGTATGGAAACGGCAATTTTTCGCCAAATCCGAATGAGTGTAACCCTTCTTTCAATTTATCCGGTCCGAGATCCAGACCGACCATGGCGAAATAAATATTATCGGAATAAATGAGCGCGTTTCGTAAATTCACTTGCTGCAGGCGATCGCTTACCCTGGTGACGAAATAATTTCCCCATGATCCGTCCTTTGGCTGCCACTTTTTCCCGGTAATCGTTTTTGGCTGTTCAGGAGTAATCACGCCTTGTTCGAGACCGATTGCCGCTGTCACCGGCTTAATGGCCGAGCCAGGTGCGTAGGTGGCAGCAAAACGATTAATCAATGGTTTTAGCGGATTATTCTCTAATTTTTTGTATTCCTCTGATGAAATTCCGAGTACAAACTGGTTCGGATTAAACGAAGGGGAGCTGACCAAGGCGAGAATTTCGCCGGTCAACGGGTGAATGGCAGCGGCGGTTCCCGCTCTTCCTTTCATGTTTTCATAAATCGTTTTTTGCAGTTTGGCGTCGATCGTCAGCGTAATCGTTTCTCCGTTTTTTGGTTTTGATTCAGCAATCGTCACCGTCGATCCATTTTCTTTTTCGATGTAGATTTTGGCTCCGTCTTGTTCTTTGAGACGTTCTTCAAACAGCTCCTCGAGCCCGCGTTTTCCGATGCGGTCGGATGGCGAATAACCTTTGTCTTTGAATTTTTGTAGTTCTTCTTCCGTAATATTGCCGATATATCCAATCAGATGGGCGGCGGCCTCCGCGAATGGATATTCCCTTTCTGATACTTCTTTTACTGCCACAGCTTGAATGTTGCGAGCGTTTTCTAATAGCGCTGTTTCTGATTTTGCCACTTTTTGAATGGGAACAAAATAATCAGGCTGCACCCAGTCGGCATTCAGTTTTTCATTAATGAATTCCACAGGGATATGGAGCAGATCGGCAAGCTGTTTTTTAATGGCTTCCTCGTTTTCGCCCATTTTCCCAGGAACAATGCCGATTTCATAAGCAGTTCCATTGACGGCGAGCGGCAGTCCGTTGCGGTCGTATATTTCGCCGCGTTTTCCAGGTGTAATGGCAATGCGGACTTTATCGTTTTTTTGCAATTGCGGGAAAATGTAGGTGGTATCCCATTGCACATGCCATTGTTCCTGATCCTGCCCTTTTTCTTTCACAAGCAGTGCTTCATGTTTAAATTGGATAGGGCCGGCGATCGTATCCATTTTTACGGAAAAAGGAAGCTTCGTTTGGTCTTTGTCGCTATCTTCTTCTTTTTCTTTCACCGGCAATGGTGTTACCGATAAATTCGTTGCTTCGATGTCTTGATAAATTTTTTTGTAGCGCTTTACAAACTCTTCCTTGGATATGTTTTCTTTCGCCTTTTTCGACAGCATTGCGTACATATCCTCGAACCGCTCATCCGTCCATAGTTTTGTGTATTTTTGCAGCGCGTCATGCGGGGATGGCGGTTTGCTGCAGGAAGATAATGCAATGGATAGAAACAAAGCAGCAAAAAATAATAGGCTTCGTCTTTTCTTCATTTTCCATTCCCTCCCATTATAGTGAAGTATATTCCGGGCAGTTTCGTTTCTATGTCAAATATACCATTGTGCAGGAACGAATAGCCAACAAAAATAGTAGAAAAAGAGAGGAGAATGAATATTGGAATAACTGTAAAATTATATTGATATGATTTATTTACTATCATTTAGTGAAGTTATGACGATAGTCATTTATGAAAATGTAGATATTTTTGTTACTATTCAAAATATTAATACGGATAAATCACTACCCTTAATAGAAAAAATTAATATATAAGAAAAAATGAAATTTTTTGAGGAAATTTTAACAATACTTTGTTATTATCATAAAGGGGCGATTTTGACATAGAACGTTTTAGGATACAATACACGCATGAGAAAGGACAATAAGATGCAAACGGTTGCTTTTTTAGGCGAAGAGTGGTCTTCCGCTGCTTGCGCGGCAGCGGGTTGGCAATAGATCACATCATCATTGTCAAAGGAGGATTCAGATGAGCAAAACACCGATTACGGTTGCGTACGGAGATGGCATCGGTCCTGAAATTATGGACGCCACATTAAGAATTTTAGACGCTGCTGGGGCACAATTGGACATTGAAACGATTGAAATCGGCGAAAAAGTTTATCTCCGCGGCGGCACGACGGGATTGGAAGAGAGCGCGTGGGATTCGTTAAGAAGAACGAAAGTATTTTTAAAAGCACCAATTACGACGCCGCAAGGTGGGGGCTATAAAAGTTTAAACGTCACGATTCGCAAAGCGCTCGGTCTATATGCGAACGTCCGTCCGGCGGTGGCGTATTATCCGTTTGTTGAAACGAAACATCCAAATATGGATGTCGTCATTATTCGCGAAAATGAAGAAGACTTGTACGCCGGCATCGAGCATCGCCAAACGGAACAAGTATATCAATGTTTGAAATTGATTACCCAGCCCGGTTCGGAAAAAGTGATCCGCTATGCGTTTGAATATGCGCGCAGCTACGGCCGTAAAAAAGTAACCTGTTTTGTGAAAGACAACATTATGAAACTGACAGACGGCATTTTCCACCGTATGTTTGACGAAATCGGCAAAGAGTATCCGGATATTGAAAAAGAAACATGGATTGTCGATATCGGCGCGGCAAAATTGGCCAATAGCCCGGAGGAATTTGATGTTATTGTCATGCCGAACTTATACGGCGATATTATGTCCGATATTGCGGCGCAGATTTCTGGTTCTGTTGGGCTTGGCGGTTCGGCGAATATCGGCGATCAATGCGCGATGTTTGAAGCCGTTCACGGATCGGCGCCGCCGCTTGCCGGAAAAAATCTTGCCAATCCATCGGGATTGCTTTTAGCAGCGGTGATGATGCTGCAACATATCGGCCAGCCAGAAGTAGCTGCACGAGTGCATAACGCTTGGCTAAAAACCATTGAAGACGGCATTCACACATTTGACATTTACCGCGAAGGCATCAGCAAACAGAAAGTGGGAACAAAAGAGTTTGCCCAAGCGGTCATCGACCGTCTCGGCCAGCTTCCGGAAAAACTTTCGCCAGTTTCCTACAAAGAAGCGCCAAAGCTTCATACGGTGTTGAAACAACGGCAAAAACAAAAGAAAGAATTATTTGGCGTTGACATTTTTCTTGACTGGGATAAAGGGACGGCAGAAGAGCTGGGCAAAGCGTTGGAGCAATTTAAAGCAGGCAATCTCAAGCTTCGCGTCATTACGAACCGTGGTGTGAAAGTATATCCAGGCGGACTTCCGGAAACGTTCTGCACGGACCATTGGCGTTGCCGCTTCCATGCAGAACCAGGCGAAACGATCGAACATCGGCAAATTGCCGAATTATACAACCAGCTTGTTGCGGCTGGATATGATTGCATTAAAACGGAAAATCTTTACTTATTCGACGGTGAACCGGGATTTGCGGCGGTTCACGGGTGATAAAACAGCAGCGGTGCGCTGCTGTTTTTTCATGGCCTGCTTTTTTATTTTCCATCCATAAGGGAATTGCCTCTTTGTCTGACAGCTGTGTTCATCCTATTGCACGATGCCTTGCTGGCAGGAAGCAAACAAACAAAATCACACGTTTTTTGCGTCAATAAAAATTTACCGGAAGCCATGAAAAAGAAGAAACATCAAGCGATATTTATATATAATTGTAAGGAGGGAATGGTCTATTTTTTACTGATGATATGGACAAGGAAGTGATAGTTGATGTTTCATGTTCTTGTGACGCTAGACGCCAATTATCTTCCTCCGCTCAAAGTGCTGATGAATTCTTTGTTTCGCAATAACAACCGGCCATTTACGTTTTATTTATTGTATTCCCGCATCCCCGAGATAGAAATCGAATTATTAAAACAGTTTGTGGAGAGGCAAGGACATCAGCTCGCGCCGATTTTTGTAGATCCAGATTTGTTCGCCGATGCGCCTGTATTTCGTCATTACACGGCGGAGATGTACTATCGGCTTGCCGCTCATCAGTTTTTGCCGCCGCATTTAGACCGTGTTTTGTATCTTGACCCCGACATTGTCGCCATTAATCCAATCGACGAATTGTACGATATGGATTTTGAAGGAAATATGTTTATCGCCGCGGAACATACCCACTCCACGAAAGTAGCGAATTTATTTAATAAGCTGAGGCTGAAAACGCCAAATGCAAAGGGATATTTTAATACTGGTGTGATGATGATGAACTTGCCGTTGATGAGAAAAGAGGTTCGTCTAGAAGATATTTATCAGTTTATCCGCGATAATCGCTTTAAGCTTGTGCTTCCTGACCAAGATGTTCTGAACGGCTTGTATTGGGACAAAATTAAACCAGTTGATGGCTATCGTTATAATTATGATGCCCGCTATTATGATATGATTCAGCTGCTGCCAAATCCAAAACATGATTTGCACTGGATTCAGGAAAACACTGTATTTATTCATTATTGCGGAAAAGATAAGCCGTGGAAGGAAAATTATAAAGGGGAGCTCGGCCTGTTCTATAAACAGTATAGCAATGTTTTGCAGTTCGAAGAGGAGAAAACATAAAGGCAGCGTCAACCGCTGCCTTGCGAATGTTATTTTTTGCGCGCTTTGCTTTGGCGAATTCCTGCGGCTTGGGCACGCGCTTGCGCTTCAAGGTCTTCGTGATCAGCAAATTCGCGGGAGTATTCGACATCGAGTCCGTCGGATTTTAGCTGTTTCGGAACTTGCGGCAAAGTAGCCTTATTTTTATCGCGTGTTTTTTGTCCGCGAGATCGGCCCATCGTCTATGCCTCCTAAGCCATAATGTGAATCGTACGATTCATTACTTAGGATGGCGGGCCTTATTGAAAAGTATAAATAACAATGTTTTCTAATGCTTTGCTTTTTTTGCCGTGTAGCCGCCTGCCTGGTCAGCCAGTTTAAAGTCGCGGGCATAACTCACTTCTTGTGCGCTTGTTAACGTGCTTTTTGTTTTTTCGCGTCTTCGTTTTTCCGTCATATTCTGCCCCTCACTTTTATAAAAATTTATTTGTTTTTAGTTTGCCCGCCGCCCTGCTTTTTTATGCACGCAAATAAAAAAGGGCTGCCGTCGTCAGCCCCGTTACGCTTCTTTGCGTTGTTCCTCTTCGATTAAAGAAGGATGGCGAAGCGTATATAGCGTATAATTATCTTTTGTAATTTCGTATAGATTGTATATATCCGCTCCAATTTGTTCGAGCAGGCTTTTTCTTGTCTCGTTTGCCGGAGTGACGTACGGCAGTTTTTCCGCCGCTTTAATGGAGCGTGTGTTTATTTTGCGAATGCGCATAAATACCGTTTCGATGGAAAGTTCGTAAAATAGTTCATGGAAAAATGCTTCTTTCGCACGGCGATTGTACCCTTGCCCATGATACGGCTTTCCTAGCCATGTGCCTAAAAATCCGGTGTTATCTTGTATATCGAATAAGCTAATCGTGCCGATCGGATTGCCCCATTCGTCTAAAATGGTGCGAGAGATAAGTTCCCCGCGCTCTTCTGCTTCGATCACTTGTTTCGTCATAAACAAAAATTCTTCGTACGAGCTCGCTTTTTGGCGCACGAAAGGGAAGACCTCTGGGTGCACCATCAGCTCGTAAAGCACATGACAATCTTGCAGTTCACGTTTTTTTAGCAATACTTTTCCCTCCTTACCGAGGGCAGTTTACCTGTGGGCAAAACCACCCTCGAAATTTTTTAATATATATTCATCAAAAAATTTCGGGGTGGGAATCGAACCCACTAGAACCAGCGGGATCCGCTGGTGGCGCACCATTTGCCTTCCCCTTTGTCGCGTCGCTATATGATTATAGGTAATGAGTGGATGAAGTCTTCATCATCATACACGATGATAAAGAAAAAAGAAATAGGTCTTTTGTTAATTTTTTATGGATATTTTTTTAATTTTCGACAGCGAAATAGTTATGTGGCTAATAAATCGGCTAAACTTTTTTCCAGCGTAGGGAAGGAAAAGATAAACCCAGCTTCCATCAGTTTTTTCGGAATTACTTGCTGTCCTTCGGTCACAAGCATACTCATTTCACCAAGAAGGGCGCGCAGCATCGCATTTGGTACACGAAGCCAATGAGGACGGTGAAGTATACGGGCGACCGTTTCCCCGAACTGTTCCATGCGGACTGGAGATGGGGCGGTAATATTGATCGGTCCTGCGAGCTCCTCATGATCGATCATATAGGCGATGGCGCGAACAACATCGTCAATATGGATCCAAGAAAGCCATTGCTGTCCTGTGCCGATGGGACCGCCGATGTAAAAGCGATAAGGAAGAACCATTTTTGGAAGCGCGCCGCCGTTTTTGCCAAGAACGACACCCAATCGCGCCATTATGGTGCGGACGCCGATTGTTTCGGCCTGCTTGGCTGCTTGTTCCCACTTTATTGCTGTTTGGGCGAGAAAATCGCTGCCGGCAACAGGGCTTTCTTCGGTAAAAGAAGCGGTAAGAGAGGTTCCATAAATCCCGATTGCACTAGCGTTAATAAATGCTTTCGGAGGGATTGACAGCGATTTCATTAGTTCGATGATGGATGCCGTGGTCGATATGCGGCTATTAACGATACGCTCTTTCTGTGTTTTTGTCCATCTTTTGCGGTTAATGGGCTCGCCGGCTAAATTAATGACGACATCAAAGGCAGGAACATCCATGTTGGGGCGGGTATCAGGCGCCCATGCAAGATAGTGGATGGTTGCAGAGGAAGATGGTCTAGGGCGTCGGGTTAAGACATAAATCCGGTGTCCTTGCGCCGCAAAGTAATTAGTGAGCGCCTGCCCAATGAAACCTGTGCCGCCGGCAATGGCGATATGCATCCAATTCCCTCCCTATTTTTTGACATCGCATTATTCATTTCGCTTTTTATGTGCAACATTCCTTCTTATGATACGATAAAAGCGGAGGGAAAAACCGATGGGAATTATCACGAATATAGCCGTTCAGCCAAACAGCCACGAACGTTTTCGTGTCACGATGCAAAAAGAAAATGGAGAAATAGATGTTTTTACCGTTGATCAAGACGTGTTGCTTCAATTTCGCCTGAAAAAAGGAATGGAGATCGATGAGGATTCCTTACAAGAAATAGTATATGCGGATCAAGTCAAAAAAACATATAATCAGGCTTTATATTTTTTATCGCACCGCATGCGGTCTGAACACGAGGTAATCCAGCACCTGAAGAAAAAAGGCGCACCCGAAGATGTGATTGCAGAAGTGCTGCATAAGTTGAGAGAAAACAAATATGTCGATGACCGCGAATTCGCTTTCGCCTATGTGCGCACGCAAAAGCAAACATCGGCGAAAGGCCCGTATGTAATCCGCAACGAGCTGGAAAAAATGGGGATCGCGGCGAAATGGATTGAACAAAGCCTGGCTATTTACTCCTTTACCGAACAAGTGGAAACGGCGCGCTCACTTTATGAAAAAGCAAAAAAACAACGGGCGAAGCAGTCGTTGCGGCAATGGAAATATCAGGTCGCGCAGCTTTTATATCGAAAAGGATTTCCACAGGAAGTCATCGATCAGGTGCTGTCGTCAGAACATGATGAAAAGGGGGAACAGGAGTGGGAAGCTTTACAGTATCAAGGAAGAAAAGCGCATCGCCGCTATGAAAAATACGAAAGCCCGCTGTACGAGCAAAAAATGAAGCAGGCGCTGTACCGCAAAGGTTTCCCACTCGAGATGATCGAGCAGTTTTTAAGCCAATTAAAAAGCGAGCAGGAACGTTAAGATAAAATGATTTCCGTTTGACCGTCTTCGCAGGCAATAATTTGCTTTGCGATTTCCTTTGGCGGGCGCAGCCGCGAGCGGTCTTTTATATGGTCGCTTCCGTTCCAAAACGGTGTGTCCATACCGCCCATATATACGGCGGTAACGGAAACATTGGTTCCTTCCAGTTCTTTCACTAAGCTTTCGCTAAAACCGCGAATCGCAAATTTGGTCGCCGCGTAAACGGCTTCGTTTACTTTGCCGCGCAAACCGGCGGTGGAAATAATATTTACAATTTTTGCCTTTGGCATGGCGAGAAGATGCGGCAAAAATGCTTTTGTCATATAAATGGTGCCGTTGACATTCGTTTGAATCATCTCGTCAATTTGCTGCCGGGAAAGGGAAGAAAGCGGACCAAAATAGCCGATGCCGGCGTTATTTACCAAACGCGTAACACGATGTTGCTTTACAATCTCATTTACCGTGTGGGTCACTTCTTCATAGCAGCGGATGTCAAGCGGATAGGCAAATGCTTTTCCGCCGCTATGTTCAATGTGCCAAACGACATCCATAAGCGGAGATAGCCGCCGGCCAATGGCAATAATCGTATGCCCTTGCTTGGCGTATTGCAGCGCCAATTCTTTTCCTAACCCAGTTCCAGCTCCGGTAATCGCAATAATGTCCATTATCTGTCTCTCCATTCTGTTCGATTGACGTTTTTATCATATAATACAATTCAAAGGAGGAACAAACAATGAGCACTCTTGGGGAACAAAAACGATATAGTGAAATGACAAAACAAGAACTTCAGCAAGAAATCGCCGCATTGACAGAAAAAGCACGCAAAGCAGAACGGATGGGGATGGTTAACGAATACGCCGTATATGAAAGAAAAATTGCCATGGCCAAAGCGTATTTGCTTGACCCGAACGATTTCCAGCCTGGCGAGATATATGAAATTGAAGGCGATCCGGGAGAGTATTTTAAAGTGCGTTATTTAAAAGGTGTGTTTGCTTGGGGCTATCGTCTAAAAGGAAATGGGGAAGAAGAGGCATTGCCGATTTCGCTGCTCTGCAAGCCGAATAGGTAAAAAAGAACCTAGAGAATGAAGGAATTCTCTAGGTTTCATCAGCTACGACTGTTTTCGCGTCTGGCGTTCCAGGATAATTAAATCGAGTGTCTGCTGCGTCTCCCCGTTTACTTGAGAGTGGGCATGTTTCGGGTTTGCCCATGGCTGCTGAAAAGGGTTGGAGTAGAAGTTATCATAAAACTTTTTGCGTGAATGGTGACCCATTGTCGAACACCCCTCAACATCAAGGAAGATTTTTAAAAATAATCTCCGCGTTCGCCAGAGGCGCGCATCCGTTCTTGCGGATGGGTGTTTATCGTGCCGTTTGCCCGTTTGGAAGCATATTCCGCTTTTGCTCGCGGTTCTCCCTCGAATTTGTTATTGTTTTGGTTTGGGAAATTGTGCTTTTTATTCCGCATTGCACATTTCCTCCTTTTTTCTTGCTCGTGTTGATGGCCAACACGTATTCTTATTATGATGCAACTTGGCCGGCTTATGTATGCAAATTGTTGGGACAAGAGGTGAAAAAAATGACGATGCACGAATATTTTGAACGGCTAACGAATTATTTGCTTGAGAAAAACCCGTCCCTTGCTTATGCCCAAGCGCGAACATGGGTCGAATTGCTTTGGGAAGATTTCGAAACGACATACGCCCGCGCCGGACACGAGTACAGAGGAAAGGAGCTGACCGAAAAAGTCGTTCGGCAATGGATCGACCGCTACGGTGCAACGCTGCATGAGTTCCAAACAAACAACCCAAAATACAAACATTTACTAAATCGCAATGATTACCCAAAGCATTAAAAATAGGCGGGTGCTTTTAAGCGTCCGCCGGTTTTGTTTAGTTTGGCGCAAGATCCAGTTTTTTCCGCAGCTTTCCTTCGCTAAACACCCATCCTGTGTAGGAACTGATAACATTTAAATTGCGATCCAATTGTGCTACGGCCACAAATGGGTAGTGGCCTTTGCTTCGGTAGCGTAAATCGGTAAGGCGCACTTCATAATAATCATCATATTCATGAAGCTCCCAGCGATAAACAGGGGAAAAAGATAAAAAGGCGGCAACGTTTTCATCCCGCTTGGCCGCTTCGATGACGGGATCGTCGGGAAGAGGGCATTTTTCAAATTGATCCAATATATAGATGCGCCCGTTTTTTGCCCGTCCGACATAAAAGTAATCTTTTGCCGTAATTGCTAAATGCCACTCTCGGAAGCGGAACGTCGGAACGGTAATAATCTGTTCGACATCGTTAATTTCGGCGCGGACGGCTTTTTTAATCGCTGCCTGCTGGCGGAATCGTATCATATAATAAACGGCGATGACACCGTAAATCGCTAAAAACGTATAACCAGGATGAACGTCAAGAAACAAAAGGCCGACCCCGATGAGATGCAGGGCAAAAATGATTGGGTCGAATGTATTAATCACGCCGAGCGCAATCCACTTTTTTGTAAACGGACGCAGCGCCTGGGTGCCATAAGCGTTGAAAATGTCGACAAACACGTGAAACACGACAGCAATGAACGTCCATAGCCATAGGTGAAATAAGTTGACCGCTGGATAAAGAAAAGCGATAATCGCGGTAATCAGGAGCGGCCATAACGATACGGCAGGGATGGAATGAGTAATGCCGCGATGGTTACGAATATATTTGGCATTGTTGCGCAATTTCAGCACGGTATCGATATCCGGTGCTTGGGAGCCGGCTAATGTTCCAATCAGTACAGCGTGAGACAAAAAAGGATCATGTGCGACAGCGGGGTCTAATGTGGCAATGCTGCCTAGCGCTACCCCCATCAAAATGTGCGTACCTGTATCCAAACGAAGTAAGCCTCCTTTGTTAGTCTCGTTCATTAGTATACCCAGTTCGTTTCCGATCATTGGACAAGTGAGCGTATGAAAAGCAAATGATGTATTGCCAGTGTAACATATTTCGTATTCATTAGCGAGGGATGGAAATACTAAAGCCATCTTTCCTGTCCAGGAAAGATGGCTGAAATAGGCGAATGTTTAGCTTTTGTCGTCATGCAGACGTTTTCCAATTTCTTTTAAAGAGGAAAGAATAAAGCGGATGGCGCGGTTAATGTCAGGATCATTTATTGCTTTTAGCAGATCAAAAATGCCGATTTTTTTACCGGTTTCTTTTGTTTGTTTATAGGCTTCGGCAAAGCCGGAAGCGGTGCTTTCCAATAATTTAGAGGTTAATTGCGGATCGAGATTGGCGAACAGCTGCGCAATCCCGATCACATGGTTAATCATTGTTGTCACTGGCTTGCGATTCGCTTGCCCAATGACGATTTTCGCGATGTCTTCCCTTGCTTTCAGCATCGCGTTGGCGGCTTCGAGGAGGCCGCTTTTGTGCAGTTCCTCTACGATGGAAAGCAGTTCGTGAACCGCTTTTTCCTTTTCCGTCAGAGAAGCTTTAAGCTCCTCGATCGTTTTCTCCCGCTTTTCTTCCTCCGTCACCATTTGTTTTTGAATCGTTGTAATTGGTTTAGCCACGCGGCTCTGCCTCCTTCCATTCGTCTGTTAGAGGAACGTAGTCAGGACGCTGCCATTTTCGCTCGACTTCGACGCCTCTTCTCGGATTCCGCTTTTTAAAGCGCGGGTTTGTACGTGGAAGCGGTGGCGTTCCATCGACTTCTAACACTTGCATCCGTACTTTTGTTTGCTTGTATGCCGGCGTATTTGTGCGATGGTCAGTAGCAGGACCGGTAAGGATGTTAATGGCACTTTCGTTTGTTGCCGAGTGCATTGGTAAGAATAACTCTTTTCCTTTGACGCGATCCGTGACCAGCACGCGCACTTTTACTTGGCCAAACGGTGATTCTAAACGAACGAGCGAACCGTCTTTGATGCCGCGTTCTTTTGCCAATTCCGGCGATACCTCGACGAACACTTCCGGGAATTTTTTCTGAATGCCTTGCGATTTGTATGTTAAGTTTCCTTCATGGAAATGTTCGAGCAATCGCCCGTTATTGACAAGCAAATCGTATTCTTCCGGATACTCTACTGGCTGTACCCAATCGGCAAGCGCAAAGCGTGCTTTTCCGTCTGGGAAGTTAAAGCGTTCTTTATAAAGAATTGGCGTATGCGCACCGTCATAGCTACCCCAGCAGAGGCTGTTCCATCCTTCCAAGTTTTCGTATTGCGCCTGCGAGAATAGCGGTGCGAGGCTTGCAATTTCATCCATGATTTCTTTCGGACCAGAGTAGTTCCAATCAGCGCCCATCCGTTTCGCGATTTCTTGAATGATCCACCAGTCTGGTTTGGAATCGCCGAGCGGTTCAAGCGCTTGGTAGAAACGTTGAATGCGCCGTTCCGTATTGGTAAATGTTCCTTCTTTTTCTAAGCTTGGCGCTGCTGGTAAAACAACGTCAGCAAATTGCGCTGTTTTCGATAAGAAAATGTCCTGTACCACCACGAAATCTAGCTCTGAAAGCACTTTTTGGACATGATTGGCGTTGCAGTCAACAAACGCCATATCTTCACCGACGATATACATTGCTTTTAATTTTCCTTGTTCCGCAGCTTCAAGCATTTGAATATTATCAAGTCCTGGTTTTCCATCAATGCGGACACCGTATGCTTTTTCAAATTTTGCCCGCGCAACGTCATCCGTAATATGTTGATATCCTGGAAGCCAGCCAGGCAGAGAGCCCATATCGCAAGCGCCTTGCACGTTGTTATGACCGCGCAGCGGGAACGCTCCAGCGCCTGGGCGTCCGTAGTTACCTGTTGCGAGCAATAAGTTCGAGATGGCCGCGGACGTATCGCTTCCTCCAGTGTTTTGTGTAACGCCCATTCCCCAGAGGACGCACGTGCCATCCGCCTCATGGATCATTTCAGCGATGCGAATTAAGTCTTCTTTCGCAACGCCTGTTACTTCTTCCGCGTAATCGAGCGTATATTTTTCGAGCACTTCTTTGAATTCATCGAAGAAATGAACGCGTTCACGAATGAATTTTTCATCATGCCAGCCTTGGTCGATGATATATTTCGTGACGGCCATCAACCATACTTGGTCAGTGCCTTGTTTTGGTCGGATAAATAGATCGGCGCGTTCCGCCATTTCATTTTTGCGCAAGTCGGCGACAATTAATTTTTGGCCGAATAGCTTATGTGCGCGTTTGACGCGAGTCGCCAAAACAGGGTGTCCTTCTGCCGGGTTAGCGCCGATAATAATCACTAATCCTGCGGATGCGATATCTTGAATCGTTCCGGAATCGCCGCCCATTCCTACCGTGCGGAACAGGCCGTCCGTTGCTGGCGATTGACAATAGCGCGAACAGTTATCGACATTGTTCGTTTCAAACACTTGTCGAGCCAATTTTTGCATTAAATAGTTTTCTTCATTAGATATTTTCGACGACGAAATAAAGCCGATGGCGTTGCCGCCGTATTTTTGCTTGATTTCGCCAAGTTTTTCCGCAACGAGCGAAAGCGCTTCTTCCCATGTGGATTCTACGAACGCATCGCCTTTACGAATGAGCGGTTTGGTTAGGCGCTCTTCGCTGTTGACGAAATCCCAGCCAAATTTCCCTTTTACACATGTGGAAATCGCGTTGACCGGCGCTTCGGAGACAGGCTGGATTTTTAAAATTTTCCGTCCCTTCGTCCATACTTCAAATGAACAGCCGACACCGCAGAACGTACAAACCGTTTTCGTCTTTTTGATGCGCTGTTCCCGCATCGCCGCTTCGATTTCAGAAATGGCAAAAATACTGCTGTAGCCAGGTTCGACTTCTTTTACAAAATCGATCATCGGATTTAAAAGTTCTTTATCTAAACCGGTCATAAAACCGGCCTCGCCTAACATCGATTTTTCCATTAATGCATTGCATGGACAAACGGTAACGCATTGTCCGCAGCTAACACAGGAAGATTCATTAATTGGAACACCGTTATCCCAAATGACACGAGGACGTTCCGCTTCCCAGTCGATCGATAATGTTTCGTTCACTTGTAAGTTTTGACATACTTCCACGCATTGCCCACAGGCGATGCATTGGTTTGGATCATAGCGATAGAACGGATGGGACATGTCGACTTCCGATGGGTCTACTTTTGGGCGATATGGATACGATTGATGCTCAATTCCCATCAGTTCCGCCGTATTGTGCAATTTGCAGTTTCCGTTATTGTTATCACAGACCGTACAATATAATAGGTGGTTTTCTAAAATACGGTCCATCGCTTCTTTTTGCGCTGCTTTCGCCCGCGGCGAAGAGAGCTCGACGTTCATGCCATCTTTTACAGGAGTGGAACAGGCGCGCACTAATTTTCCGTCTACTTCAACAATACATGTGTCACATGTTTGAATGGCTCCCAGTTCAGGAGTATAGCAAACTTGCGGATGGGGAATGTTGTTTTCATTAATGACCTGTAAAATGGTCATTCCTTGTTTGGCGTTGTAATCGCTTCCGTTGATCGTAATCGTGACCCAAGGTTCGCTCATGCGTGATACCTCCTCCTAAAATAAAAACTCCACCATGAATGAAAGCTGTGCTCAGTCATGGTGGAGTAGTTTTTTAGCATAATGATACTAAAAGAACCAATCCGCATCCTAAAAATAGACTAGTAGAAAAATAACAAGGACATCCTTATTATTTTTCCACTATGTATATGTTGTTTTATTATAATTATAGTACTATATAGTTCATAAAACAACCGCTGGCCTCTGTTTTTTGCAAATGAATCAGAGCTGGAAAGGGGGCTTTCCTATGTCGAAAAAAGAAGCAGCATTTAATGATTTGGTGCGAAAAGTTCGCAAACAGCTGTTTGGGAAAGGGCCGGAACGAATTAAAACTTATTTTGTTGATAATCTCGCTGTCACGATATTGCAAGGAAATTTAACGCCGACAGAAAAATTTATTGCCCGGTCGCCGGAAGGAAAAGAGATGGTGCATACCGCCCGCACGCGGATGATTCAGGAGGTATATGCTCAAAAAGTCCCGGAAGGCCTCGAGGAGCTGGCCGGATCGAAGCTGTTATATTTGTTCAATGATATTAAAGTCGAAGAAGATATTGCCGTTTCTGTGTTTGTATTTGAAAAACCGATTAGGCAATAACATATAACGATTTCTGTATTGTTTTTTAATACGCTTTCATGTTATGCTAAAAGTAGATTAACATGATGAATACGGTAGGAAGCTTGGCTATACAATGGCGAAAGGGCTATTGGTAGTTAAGTTTCCGTTTGTAGTGTGATGAGAGCGTTGGTTTTATCACAGAAATGCTGTGTGGAAACTACCGCCACTTTTCTATGGATAGAGAAGGATGCATATGCCTTCGTCATAGAAAAGATGGCGGTTTTCTTTTTGCGAAATTAGGAACGAGGGGGGATTGGATGGAAAGCTTTGTTATGCGGCGGCAAAACATTATCAAGTATCGTGGCAATCAATTTGAAGAAGTCGATGATGAAATTGCCGTGGAATTTCCGCTTACGATTGTCGTTGACGGACAAGAGTTTGCGACGATGGTCTGCACCCCGACGCATTTAGAGGAATTAGTGATTGGTTTTTTAGCTTCAGAAGGGATTATTCGCTCCAGCAAGGAAATAAAAGCGATAGCTGTGGATGAACATCGCGGGTTTGCTTACGTGGAGCTGGTCACGAAACAGTCGATTCAAAAAGAGTTTTACGCTAAGCGTTTTATTGGTTCCTGCTGCGGAAAAAGCCGACAATTTTACTTTTATAATGACATGAAGACGGCAAAGACGATTGTTCACAGCACGAACATCCGGGTAGAGCAATGCATCCGCCTAATGCAGCTATTGCAGGAGCAATCAACGGATTTCCAGGCAACCGGCGGCATTCATAATGCGGCACTTTGTACGCCAAACGAATTAGTCATTGTTCGCTCGGATATCGGCAGACATAATGCGCTCGATAAAATTTATGGATATTGCCTGCAGCAAGGGTTGCCATTGTCAGATAAAGTGATCGCTTTTAGCGGCAGAGTATCATCCGAAGTGTTGTTAAAGGTTTCTAAAATGGGAATCGGCATGATTTTGTCGAAATCGGCGCCGACGACGTTAGCGCTTGAACTGGCAAATGATTTAGGCATTACGGTGGTAGGATTTCTTCGCGGCCATACGTTTAATGTATACACCCATCCGAATAAAATAGCGGGGTTAGAAGAAAAAACATTGCAATTTGATAACTAATCATGGAACTAAGTGGGGGATCAAATAATGGCTTACCGCAATCCGTCACAAATTGCGCAACTCGCCATTGAAGCGGGAACGCGGAAAGCGAATTTACCGTTATTATCACAAATCGTTCTTGGTTTTTTGGCAGGAGCGTTTATTGCGCTTGGATTTTTATTGGACATTCGCGTAATTGGCAACGTTCCGCCGCAATGGGGGAGCTTTGCCAATTTTTTAGGGGCGGCGGTGTTTCCGTTAGGGCTTGTGCTGGTGATTATTGCAGGCGGCGAGCTGCTGACGGGGAATATGATGTCAATGACTTTGGCGGCGTTAGCAAAAACGATTACGTTGGGGAAGCTAATCAAAGGCTGGTTTTGGGTTACTGTAAGCAATTTCCTTGGCGCGGTCTTTGTCGCCTATTTGTTTGGCCATGTCGTCGGTTTAACGGCGGAAGGTCCGTTTTTAGCCAAGACGGTTGCCATTGCCGATGCGAAGCTTCACGATACATTTATACAGGCGTTTATTTCAGGGATTGGCTGCAACTGGCTGGTGACGTTGGCGGTTTGGCTGTCATACGGCGCGGAAGATATCGGCGGCAAAATACTTGCGATTTGGTTTCCGGTCATGGCGTTTGTCGCCATCGGCTTTCAGCACGTCGTCGCCAATATGTTCGTTATTCCTGCAGCGATTTTTGAAGGCCATGCGGCATGGGCAGACTGGTTCCGAAATTTCGTTCCTGTCTTCCTTGGCAACGCCGTTGGCGGAAGCATCTTTGTCGCGTTATTATACTGGTTTGTGTATGTGAAGGACCATGCGAAACAAAACGTTGCTCATGTGAAAGTAGTCAAAAAAGAAGCAAGATAATAACAGTGAAACACCTGATGCTGCGAAAGGCACAATCAGGTGTTTTTTGTTATAATAAACATGCAAAACGGACATAAGGGCATCATGGAGGAAATAAGGTGAAAGAACAAACATTGCTTGGCGGATTTGCCATCAAACAGTTTCAGCAAGATTTAATCGGCTGGTTTGAAAAAGAACAGCGCGACCTGCCGTGGCGCAAAGATAACGACCCGTATAAAGTATGGGTGTCGGAAGTGATGCTTCAGCAAACAAAAGTGGATACGGTCATTCCGTATTTTCAAAAGTTTATCGAGCAGTTTCCGACGCTTGAAGCGCTTGCGGAAGCGGATGAAGAAGAAGTGATGAAAGCGTGGGAAGGGCTCGGCTATTACTCGCGCGTCCGCAATTTGCATGCGGCGGTAAAAGAAGTGAAAGAGCAATACGGCGGAAAAATTCCTGCTAACCGCGAACAATTTGCGAAATTAAAAGGGGTCGGACCGTATACGACCGGTGCGGTGCTAAGCATCGCCTACGGCATTCCTGAACCGGCGGTCGACGGCAATGTGATGCGGGTATTATCACGGATTTTTCTTGTCTGGGAAGATATTGCCAAAACAGGAACGAGAAAGCTGTTTGAAGCGATTGTCCGGCAAATTATTTCACGCGAAAACCCTTCGTATTTTAACCAGGCGTTGATGGAGTTAGGGGCGCTTATTTGCACACCGCGCAATCCCGCCTGCCTGCTCTGCCCGGTGCAGGCGCATTGCCGCGCGTTTGCCGAAGGAGTGCAGACAGAGCTGCCGGTCAAAACCAAAAAAACGAACGTGAAACAAGTGCCGATCATCGCTGCGGTGTTGAAGGACGAAAATGGAAAGGTATTGATCCATAAGCGCGGCAGCGAAGGCCTGCTCGCGAACTTATGGGAATTTCCAAACTGTGAAGCGGCGGACGGACAAGCGAGTCCAGAAGAGCGTCTGGAAGCATTTTTAAAGGAACAATATGGGGTCCAGGCACAGCTTGGCCAACCGTTCCTTGCACTAGAGCATGCATTTTCCCACTTGATTTGGGATATTACGGTTTATGACGGAAAAATAGCCGGCAAATTTACTGAAACGGAACAGCTGAAGCTGGTGGGTGAGAAGGAGATCGAATCGTACGCGTTTCCCGTTTCCCATCAGCGCATTTGGGAAGAGTATAAACAGAAAACAGGCGGATTGTTCCACCCGTTTTAGTCATACGTCTGTCTCGTGCCTTGTGTATACGTGGCTTCGCTGTTTCTTAGCCCGCCGCGCGCCTCGATTTCTTCGATGATTTCACGATGGATCGTCTGGCCTTCCGCGTTTAAATATGGAGCGATTTGCTGAAAGGAATGATGGAAATAAGCGAGTTCGCTGTCCGTCCATTCCGATTTTGGAATCATGGACAGCTCTGTCATATCACGACCAACGTACATGATAAAAGCCCCCTTTTTTTCTAGTTTTAAAAAGTACTTATTCATTTATGCATAAAGGAGAGAAAAATATGAGCGAAAAAGTGGCGGTAGTTACAGGAAGCAGCCGTGGAATCGGCAAAGCGATTGCCCTTCGTCTTGCAAAAGAAGGATATGATATTGTTGTAAACTATGCGCGCAGTAAAGAAGCAGCGTTACAAACGGCACAGGAAATCGAAGCGTTAGGACGAAAAGCGCTTGTCGTGAAAGCAAATGTGGGCAAAGTCGAAAAAATTCAAGAGATGTTCGCGCAAGTGGATGAAGTATTTGGACGTGTGGATGTTCTTATTAATAACGCCGCCTCAGGCGTGCTGCGGCCGGCGATGGAACTTGAGGAGTCGCATTGGAATTGGACAATGGACATTAACAGCAAAGCGCTTTTATTTTGCGCCCAAGAGGCAGCAAAACGAATGGAAAAAGTCGGCGGCGGCAAAATCGTCAGCATCAGTTCATTGGGGGCAATCCGCTATCTGGAAAATTATACGGCTGTCGGTGTTTCGAAGGCGGCGGTTGAATCACTGACGCGCTATTTAGCGGTCGAATTAGCACCGAAAAATATTTCTGTCAATGCTGTATCAGGTGGTGCAGTCGACACAGATGCGTTGAAACATTTTCCAAACCGTGAAGAGTTGTTGTCTGACGCTATCGCAAAAACACCTGCCGGTCGCATGGTAAAACCAGAAGATATTGTTAATGCAGTAATGTTTTTGCTGTCCGATGATGCAGAAATGATCCGCGGTCAAACGATCATCGTGGATGGTGGAAGATCTTTACTTTTGTAATTTGAATGGATAAAACCATCGCCTCCTGGGCACAGTAAGTCACGTGGAGGTGATAACAGTGGCAAAACAACAACCAAACAAAACAGCTGCAGGCACTAACATCCAAGAAGTAAGACAACAAAACGCACAATCTGCACAAGCAGGCCAATTCGGCACTGAATTTGCTGCAGAAACTAATGTGCAACAAGTACAACAACAAAACGCGCAAGCGGAAGCTCGCAAAGCGCAAAACTCCAGCAAGTAACATAGAAAAGCGGAGGCGAGCCGTTTAACCGCGACGGGCAAATGTTCTTCGCACGCAGGGGTGCCTGTCACCCCGGGGGAGAAGGTTATTTGACCCCGAGCGGTTTGCGAGCCGAGCTAGACAGTTAAAAAAGCGGAAGCGGCGAGAATAGCTCTCGAAGCGAAATGTTCTTCGCCCGCTGAAGTGCTTGCACTTCAAGGGAGAAGGTTATTTTGCGCAAGAGAGCTAGCCGCTGAAGTTAGGCAAAGAAAAGCGGAGGCGGCGCGAGCCTCTGCTTATTTCATGTTGCCTCACCGCGAAAACGCCAACGTAAGTTGCAACTGCAACACGATCGGAGCAACGACAAAAGTTGCCACAACTTTACATATATAGTCAAAGGAATTTACAAGCCCTTCCCCGAAATATATAAACAGCTAGCGGCTGCACAATATGGAAAAGTGCTTACAGTTTTGACGCACGCTTACCTGCGGAATCACAGGGGAAGGGAGAAAACGGTCATGGAGCTGTTTGAACGTTTAGTGAATGAACAATTAAAAACAATGGAGCAGCTGTTGTTTCTACAGTCGGAAATCGAGCGCTGCCAAGAAATTAAAAAACAATTGATCGAACTACAGCAAGAAGCAAAACTTCAATCGATTCAGGAAGAAATCCAGCAGATGAAACAACAGTTAAAGGAAATTCAACAAACGTTTGAAAAGCAAACGGAAGAAGTTATTCTTTCTTATCAAAACCAGTATCGCCGCACATGCGAGCCATCTTCAGCTTGGTAGGATGGCTCTCTTTTGTTTTCAATTATCTGCCCAATCGTTATAATAGGAAAGAGAAGTTCCCATGAGAAAGTAGGGAGAATGATGTCTGGATATCCTGTAGATGGAGAGATTATTCAAATCCATAGTTATAAACATAATGGGATGATTCACCGTATATGGGAAAAAACATTGGTGCTAAAAGGAGCTTCTACATATATTATTGGGGCGAATGACAAAACACTGGTGACGGAAGCGGACGGCCGGACATGGGTGACGCGCGAGCCAGCCATCTGTTTTTTTCATGCTAAACATTGGTTTAACATTATTGGGATGATTCGCGATGACGGGGTTTATTATTATTGCAACTTAAGTTCGCCATTTGTATGGGATGAGGAAGCGCTCAAATATATCGATTATGATTTGGATATTAAGGTATTCCCGGATATGACATATATTTTGCTTGATGAAGATGAGTATGAATGGCACCGCAAAGAGATGAATTATCCCGATGTGATCGACCGTATTTTAAAAAATAACGTAAAAAAGCTGATCAGCTGGATTCAAGAACGAAAGGGCCCGTTTGCGCCTGATTTTATTGACAAGTGGTATGAAAAGTTTCAGTCATATCGAAAGTGAATAAAAAAGAAGAAAGCAAAAAGCCTGTTCGTCGCCGCAAACAGGTTTTTCTGCTTTTAAGGGGGATTTTTATGGAAAGTATTCGCCGCTATATGCAATTTGTCCGCCCATACAAGTGGTATATTATCGCTACAATGATCATCGGCATTATTAAGTTTGCGATCCCGCTTCTTATTCCATTGCTGCTGAAATATGTGGTGGATGAAATCATTGGAAATGAGACGATGCCAATGTCGGTGAAAACCACCCGGCTTTGGTGGGCGCTTGTGATTATGTTGGTTATTTTTGTTCTAATTCGTCCGATTGTCGAATATTATCGGCAATATTTTGCCCAGTGGACAGCGAGCAAAGTGCTGTATGACATTCGCAACCAGTTGTTTACACATATGCAAAAACTAAGTTTTACATATTATTCGAATCACCGCACCGGTGAAATTATTTCGCGCGTCATTAACGATGTCGAACAGACAAAAGATTTTATTATTACGGGACTGATGAATCTCTGGTTAGATATGGCAACCATTATGATTGCACTTGTTATTATGATGAAGATGGATATGAAATTAACGCTTGTTTCCATTAGTACGCTGCCGATTTATGCGCTTTCAGTAAAATATTTTTTCGGACGTCTCCGGCAGCGGACAAGAATGCGCTCTCAAGCTTTGGCAGAGCTTCAAGCTTATTTGCATGAGCGGGTGCAAGGAATGTCGGTCATTAAAAGTTTCGCGATCGAAGAAGCGGAGCAGAAGCGGTTTTCTGCGCAAAACAACCATTTTTTAACAAAGGCGCTGATGCATACGAGCTGGAATGCCAAATCGTTTGCGGTTGTCAACACGGTGACCGATATCGCTCCGATCATGGTGATTATTTATGCTGGTTACCAAGTGCTGCTCGGCCATATTACCGTCGGAACGATGGTTGCTTTCGTCGGATATATCGACCGGCTGTACAGCCCGCTGCGCCGTCTTGTGAATTCGTCAACGACCTTAACGCAGTCGTTCGCTTCGATGGATCGAATGTTTGAGTTTTTCGATGAGCCGTATGATGTTACAGATGCGCCAAACGCGGTCGATTGTCGAGAAGTAAAAGGCGATATTGTATTTGATCATGTTACGTTTGCTTATCATAAAAATGAACCGCCGGTGCTGCGCGATATTTCGTTTTCCGTGAAAGCAGGGGAAACGATCGCCCTTGTCGGCATGAGCGGCGGCGGAAAATCTACGTTAGTAAGCCTGATCCCACGCTTTTATGATGTGACAGAGGGGAGGATTTTATTGGATGGCATCGATATTCGCGATATACGCGTGCGCAGTCTTCGTGATAAAATCGGCATCGTTTTTCAAGACAGCTTTTTATTCAGCGACTCAGTGAAAGACAACATTTTGCTCGGAAAGCCGGATGCGACGGATGAAGAGGTCATTGCCGCCGCAAAAGCCGCCAACGCCCATGATTTTATTATGAGCCTGCCGGATGGATATGACACAAAAGTCGGGGAGCGCGGCATAAAATTGTCCGGAGGGCAAAAACAGCGGATCGCTATCGCCCGCGTCTTTCTAAAAAATCCGCCTTTGCTTATTTTCGATGAAGCGACATCGGCGCTCGATCTCGAAAATGAGCATTACATTCAAGAGGCGCTGGAACGGCTTGCCAAAAATCGCACAACGTTTATTGTTGCCCATCGCCTTTCGACGATTACGCATGCGGATCGCATTTTCCTTATTGAAAACGGCAAGATTGTCGAAAGCGGCACCCACGAGGAATTAATGGCGAAACAAGGGAGCTATTATCATTTATTTACAATCCAGCAACTCCATCAATAAGTAAAAGAAAAATATTTATATTATTGGAAAATAAAAGATAAAAACGGTTTTACGCAATGTAAGACCGTTTTTTATTATTGTTTCATCTATTTCGATAATTTTAATTTTTTATAATATTATATTGTCTTATGAAAAATTGCATGGCATAATTTTAATTAAAATAAAAATATTTTATCAATTCAGTTCAATCGGGATAGGAGGTGAAATAATGGCAGATGCACGTGTGCTGGAAGTGAAAGGGTTAAAAACGTCTTTTTTTACGGATGAAGGAGAAATTCCCGCCGTTGATGGCGTTGATTTTTACATAAATGAAGGTGAAATTTTAGGAGTCGTCGGCGAATCGGGATGCGGAAAAAGCGTCACCTCGCTGTCGATTATGGGCTTGTTGCCGAAAGGGGTCGGGCGCATTATCGATGGTGAAATTTTTTTTAAAGGCGAAAATCTCGTTCATGCCTCCGAAAAACGGATGAAGCAGATTCGCGGCAATGAAATCGCGATGATTTTTCAAGAGCCAATGACATCCTTAAATCCGCTGTTTACGATTGGCAATCAGTTAATAGAGGCGATTCGCATACATACGAAGGCGAGCAAGAAAGAAGCGAAAGCAAGAGCCGTCGAGATGTTAAAGCTGGTCGGCCTGCCGCGCGTGGAGCAAATCATCGACGAATATCCGCACCAGCTCTCCGGCGGGATGCGCCAGCGTGTGATGATTGCGATGGCGATGGTGTGCAATCCGGCGCTGCTCATTGCCGACGAGCCGACTACGGCACTCGATGTGACGATTCAGGCACAAATTTTGGCGTTGATGAAAGAGCTGAATAAAAACTTTCACACCTCGATCATGATGATTACACACGACTTGGGAGTAGTCGCTGAAATATGCGACCGTGTGATTGTCATGTATTCGGGAAAGATTGTGGAAGAGGGCGATGTGCGGACGATTTTTAAAAATCCGAAACATCCGTATACGATCGGCCTGATTCAATCGGTTCCCGACATTCGCGACAAAAAAGAACGGTTATATTCCATTCCAGGCAATGTGCCGAAGCCGGGATCGGTTCGCCAAGGATGTCGGTTTGCGGCAAGGTGCGAGCATGCTTTTTCCCGTTGTCTTCAAGAAGATCCAGAACTATACGAAGCAGGAGAACGCGGCCATCGCGTCCGCTGTTTTTTGCCGCTCGGAGAGGAGGAACAAAATCGTGAGCGAGCCGCTGTTGCAAGTGAAAGGGCTTAAAAAGTATTTTCCGATTACGGGAGGAGTGTTTGGCAAAAAAGTTGGCGAAGTGAAAGCAGTCGATGATGTTACTTTTACCGTCTATAAAGGGGAAACGCTTGGCATTGTCGGGGAAAGCGGCTGTGGCAAGTCAACGACAGGGCGGATGCTCCTCCGTTTAATTGAACCGACAGCAGGGTCGATCGTTTTTGAAGGAAAAGAAGTAACGACATTGCCTAAAGCAGAATTGCGGAAAATGCGGCGCGATATGCAAATGATTTTTCAGGATCCTTTCGCCTCGTTGAATCCGCGCCATACGGTGGAAAAAATTTTGGAAGAGCCGCTGATCGTACATGGAATAGGCTCCAAAGAGGAGCGGAAAAAGCGCGTTCGGGAGATGCTGGAAGTGGTCGGGCTTGGACAATATCATGCCAAGCGCTATCCTCATCAGTTCAGCGGCGGGCAGCGGCAACGCATCGGCATCGCGCGCGCTTTGATGACCAATCCGAAGCTTATTATCGCCGATGAGCCAGTGTCTGCACTCGATGTGTCGATTCAGGCGCAAGTGTTGAATTTGCTTGAAGACTTACAAAAAGAATTTGGGCTTACCTATATTTTTATCGCCCATGACCTAGGGGTTGTCCGCCATATCAGCGACCGCGTCGGCGTGATGTATTTAGGACGCCTGGTGGAATTGGCCGATAGCGATCAATTATATCAATCGCCGAAACATCCGTATACGCAGGCGCTTCTTTCTGCTGTGCCGATTCCGGACCCGGAGTATAAAAGAGAACGCCAGCTTTTATCAGGCGATTTGCCAAACCCGGCCAATCCGCCGCAAGGGTGCGCGTTTCATACGCGCTGCAGCGCTTGCATGGATATCTGCAAGCAAAAGCGGCCGGAGATGAAAGAAGTAGAAAAAGGGCATTACGTTGCTTGCCACTTGTATTAACAGGATGGCAACCAACGAAATGATAGAAATTTTATTTAAGGGGGAACAAAGAATGAGGAGAAAAACATGGATGACATTGCTTGCCTTGATGCTTGCGGTGTCAATGGCGCTTGTCGGCTGCGGAAAGTCAGAAAAAACAAGCAGCGGCGCAACAGAAAAATCATCATCGCAAGATACGCTCGTCTACGGACGCGGCGGCGATTCTGTCTCGCTTGACCCGGCTACGGTTACGGATGGGGAATCGTTAAAGGTAACGAAAAATATTTTTGACACGCTGTTAGACTATAATGACGAAGATACGACGGTAAAACCGGCATTGGCGACTGAATGGACGATTTCCAAAGACGGGCTGACCTATACGTTTAAGCTCCGCAAAGGTGTGAAATTCCATGATGGAACGGATTTTAACGCTGAAGCGGTGGTCTTTAACTTTGAACGTTGGGCCAATGGCAACGCCGAAAAATTCCCGTATTACGGCTCGATGTTTGGTGGTTATAAAAACGACGAAAGCCATGTCATTAAAGAAGTAAAGGCAGTGGACGACTACACGGTTCAATTTGTGTTGAAGCGTCCACAGGCGCCGTTTTTGAAAAATATTGCCATGCCGCCGTTTGCGATCGCCAGCCCGGCAGCGATTAAAAAATATGGAGACAAGTTTGGCGAACATCCAGTGGGAACCGGGCCATTCGTGTTTAAAGAATGGAAGCGCAACGAGCGCATTGTTTTAGAAAAAAATAAAGATTACTGGGAAAAAGGGTATCCGAAGCTGAATCAATTGATCTTTGTTTCCATTCCAGATAACTCTGCGCGTCTCAATGCGTTGTTAAAAGGTGAAATCGATTTGATGGAAGACTTGAATCCAACCGATTTGAAACAAGTGGAAGGAAATAAAGATTTCCAAATTTTTAAACGTCCGTCGATGAACGTCGGTTACGTCGGGTTGACGGCGACGAGAGGGCCGTTGAAAAACAAATTAGTCCGTCAAGCATTGAACTACGCGGTGGACAAAAAGGCGATTATTGACGCGTTCTACGCCGGCCAGGCGGAACCGGCGAAAAACCCGATGCCGCCAAGCATTCCTGGCTATAATGATGCCATTCAAGACTATCCGTTTGATTTAAATAAAGCGAAAGAATTGCTCGCGCAAGCGGGATATCCAAACGGCTTCGAAATGGAGCTATGGGCAATGCCGGTGCCGCGTCCATATATGCCGGACGGAAAAAAAATCGCTGAGGCGCTGCAAGCGAATTTTGCGAAAATCGGCGTCAAAGCGAAAATCGTTACGTATGAATGGGCTACTTACTTGGATAAATTGGCCAAAGGAGAAGCCGATGCGTTCTTGCTCGGCTGGACCGGCGATAACGGCGACGCCGACAACTTCTTGTACGCGCTGCTCGACAAAGACAGCATCGGCAGCAACAACTATACGTATTATTCGAATGATGAGCTTCATAGAATTTTAGTCGAAGCACAAACAGTCAGCGACGAAAACAAACGAAATGAACTGTACAAAAAGGCACAAGAGATTATTAAAGAGGATGCTCCATGGATTCCGCTCGTTCACTCGACACCGCTGCTTGCCGGCAAAGCAAACATTAAAGGGTTTAAGCCGCATCCAACTGGCTCCGATAAATTTACAAAAGTCGAATTCAAATAACGATATGCGGAGGGGAAAGGAGTGCATCCTCCCCTCTTTTTCATGATCGGCAAAAGGGGGTATAAGCGTGCTTTCATACGTAGTCAGAAGAATACTCACGGTCATCCCTGTATTGTTAGGAATGTCACTTGTCGTTTTTTTCATGATTCGCGCGATACCGGGCAATCCCGCGCAAGTCATTTTAGGACAGAAAGCGACGAAAGAAGCGGTTGCCGCGTTAACGCATAAGCTAGGCTTAGATCAACCTTGGTATGTGCAGTACATTAAATATTTAGGCAGCCTGTTGCATGGAGATTTAGGGGAGTCGATCCGCACAGGTGCCGCGATATCGGATGAAATTTGGCCGTATTTAGCGGCGACGTTGGAGCTGTCGCTTGCCGCGATGATCATTGCAGTCGTCATCGGGGTTAATGCCGGCATTATTAGTGCTTGGTTTCAAAATTCCTGGTTTGACTATATCGCGATGGTGCTGGCGCTTATTGGCGTTTCGATGCCGATTTTCTGGCTTGGCCTAATGGAGCAGTGGATGTTTGCAATTCAATTAGATTGGCTTCCGACGTCGGGTCGCGAAGAAGTACGAAACCCGATTGAGCCGATTACCCACCTGTATTTGCTGGATACGCTCCTAGCAGGAAATACGGAGCAGTTTATGCAAGTCCTGCAGCATTTAATTTTGCCAAGCGTCGCCTTAGCGACGATTCCAATGGCGATTATCGCCCGGATTACGCGCTCGAGCATGCTCGAAGTGATGAAATCGGATTACATCCGCACGGCAAGAGCAAAAGGGTTAAGCATGTTTTGGGTCGTGTACAAGCATTCATTGAAAAATGCCATCATTCCAGTGTTGACCGTTATTGGTTTGCAAACAGGCCTGTTGCTTGGCGGCGCGATTTTAACAGAGACGATTTTCAGCTGGCCCGGCATTGGCCGCTATATTTACGACGCGATTGGCTATCGCGATTATCCGGTTATTCAGTCGGGAATTTTAGTGATCGCTACCATCTTTATTTTTATCAACTTAATCGTCGATCTGCTTTATGCGGTGATCGATCCGCGCATCAAATATAACTAAGGAGGGGGGAAAGCGGATATGGCGGAACTGGCACGCAATCAAACGCCGATGCATACGGTGCAAGAAAAAACAGAGTCTGCTTCCCTATGGAAAGAAGGATGGCGCCGATTTCGCAAAAATAAAATTGCTCTTATCGGACTTGGCATCGTCGTCTTTTTTATCTTGCTGGCCATTTTTGCTCCACTGCTGGCACCTTATGACTTTAAAGAGCCAAATTTAGCAGAGCGGCTGCAGCCGCCGTCATCGAAACATTTATTTGGAACGGACGATTTTGGAAGGGATATTCTCTCGCGTGTCCTTTACGGGGCGAGAATCTCGCTATGGGTCGGTTTTTTCTCTGTACTTGGCTCAGTCATTGTCGGCTCGCTGCTCGGCATTATCGCCGGGTATTACGGGCGCTGGATCGACGGCATTATTTCGCGTTTGTTTGATATTATGCTCGCCTTTCCAAGCATTTTGTTGGCTATTGGTATTGTCGCCGTGCTCGGGCCGTCTTTGCAAAATGCATTAATTGCGATTGCCGTCATCAACATTCCGAACTTTGGGCGCTTGATCCGCTCGCGCGTCTTAAGCATTAAACAAGAAGAATACATCATGGCGGCAAAAGCAATTGGAATGAGTGATACGCGCATTTTGTTCCACCACATTTTGCCGAACAGCATGGCACCGATTATTGTACAGGGGACGCTGGCGATTGCGACGGCCATCATTGAAGCGGCCGCTCTTGGATTTTTAGGACTAGGGGCGCAGCCGCCAAATCCGGAGTGGGGGAAAATGCTTGCTGATTCGAAAGACTTTTTGACACAGGCGCCATGGACGATGATTTTTCCGGGGCTGGCCATTATGCTTACGGTGCTTGGCTTTAACTTAATGGGCGACGGGTTGCGCGACGCGCTAGACCCGCGCATGAAAAGTTAACGAAAAAGGCTATCTCTCCAGCGGAGATAGCCTTTTAGTCATTGACTAAAGTTTTCGCTAAGGAAGAATCATGATGATAATGATGGAAGCTGTCAATAAGCTTATCAAGACGTTCCAACTGCTCGCTATAATCGATAATCATGCCAACCAACGAGAAAAGATAATATTCGTGCGATTGATGGTGATGCGCGTAAAACGCCTCAATGAGCCGCATTCTTTCATGATGTGTTTCATTGACTGTGTCAGTACGCGGCAGGTGTTTTACTTTGCCAATAAACTTTAATAGTATTTGTTCGTGATAATGAAGCAGGCAATCTAACTGTGAACGGATGATTTGCTGGAATTCGAGCGGCATGTGATACAGTTCGTTTTCAAAACGATGGAGAAGTTTTAATGTCTCGAGCGCCCGGTTAGTCGCGACGATCATTTGCCGGTATAACACGAGCTTTCGCGATTTTTGGAAGCGATTTTTACGAAAATACGTGCGCTCTTCTTTATACATTAAGTAAAGATGTTCAAGCTTTGTCATATTTTCTTTCATTTTTTCAATATCTTCTTTTAAAATGTGATGTTCCGATGCGTGTCTCGTATGGATGCGAATCCACTTTAAAATGTTTTCCGTGTTTTCGGTAATTTTCTCATATAGTTTCTTTTCATATTTTGGCGGTAGAAAGATTAAATTGACAACAAAAGCAGCAAATATGCCAAGCATAATGGTGAGAAAACGGATAACGGCAAATTCGATAAACTGTTTATCCGTATATTCCATAATCGCAATAACCGTAACCAGCGCCACTGAAATGGTAGATTCTAGGCGCATTTTTAAGCAGAGGGCGATAACAATCATCAGCGTAAGGCCGATAATAAATGGATCGCGTCCAAATAACAGGACGGCGATGACTGCCAAGACGGCCCCGATGATATTCGCCTGCACTTGTTCGACCAATGAAAGGTAAGATCGGTAGATCGTCGGTTGCATCGCAAACACAGCCGAAATTCCCGCAAATACGGGAGAAGGCAAGTGTAGCAGTGCTGCGAGGAAAAGCGCCAATGTAACGGCGATTCCCGTTTTAAAAATGCGGGCACCGAGCTTCATAGTATCTTCAAACCTCTCCTCTTTCGTTCTTGTAAACAATTTAGTACTATACACGCTTTTATATATGATATCAAGTGGGAAATATACATGGAATATGTGAACCTCTCTGCCTAAATGTTTCGCATGATAGAAGGGGAATGTGTCCGGGGATTTTGGTTCAAAAATGGCAGGAGAGATTCTCTTGCGAAATGGATGGTGGCTGTTGGCATGATTGGTCGTGTTGGCTGCGCCGTGCCTGTTACGATGAAGTCCTTTTTGCATGAAAAAATTGTTTCTTTGCAAATCAAGGAAGGGAAGTCAGGGAAAAGCGTCACTGTCAACGATTTACGCAAAATAAGACGTTTGCTAGAAACATGAAATGAAGCGGAAAAAACAAACACCGGATAAGATCAAGGGGTACAAATATACAATAACATTTATCGATGCAAAAGGTAAAAAAATAAATATGACGATTTTTGACGATAGGCTAGTAAAGATACGCCAACAATCCTATGAGACGATCGATAAAGAAGTGCCGGCAGGAGAGAACGATGGATGTATAAGTAATGGGAAATAAGAGCAAAACAAAAAAAGAGCATCCCGCTCACTGATATTATCCCTCTAGTGTAGACAGTTGGGAAAAAGCCCATACTGTAAACAAAAACACTGGAGGGATTATTTTTATGTTCGAAATGAAAAAAACACGAAAAGGAAAAACCACGTATTCACCGGAATTTAAGCTAAAGGCTGTCAAGATGTACATAGAAGAGGGATACGGATATAAGCGTGTATGCAAAGAATTAGGAATTCCTAGCACCAAAACTATCAGGCTTTGGGTGAAAAATTACGATGAGACAGGTCTTGACGGACTGGAAGAACGGCGCGGAAAATCCAAGTCCCCGCTAAAGGGAGGACCAAGAAAAAAGAAGTTAAGTCTGGAAGAAGAAAATCGGAGACTGAAAGCAGAGAATGAATATTTAAAAAAGTTGCGATCCCTGGCAAGGAGGTGAAACCGGAAGAACGATTTCAGATCATCCAAGAGTTATCCGTGACATACCCCATTTCCTTACTATGTGAAATGGCAGGAGTCACAAGGGGCGGTTACTATAAATGGTTAAACCGACGGGGAATGATGACGGAGAAGCAAAAAGAAGATGAGATGGTAAAGCGAATGATCTTGGAATGCCATCAAGAGGTCAACGGGATCTACGGGTATGATCGTGTGAAAGCGTGGCTTCAACGGAAATATGGGAAGGTAGTGAATCATAAAAGAGTCTACCGACTAATGAAAGAATTGGGGATTAGAGCAAAAATCCGGCAAAAAAAGAGAAAGTATAAAAAAGGCACGGAGAATATCGTTGTTTCGAACGTGTTAAACCGCGATTTTACAGCGACCGAGGCCAATCAAAAATGGGTGACGGATATTACGTATTTGCCGTTTCAAGGAAAATATTTATATCTTTCGGCCATTAAAGATTTGTACAACAATGAAATCATTGCGTATCGCATCAGTCATTCTAATAATTTGGAATTAGTGGTTGATACCGTAAAAGAGGCCATAAAAAAACGAGATGTGCGAGGAGTCATTCTCCACAGTGACCAAGGCTCGCCATACACATCTCGTCAATACCATAAACTGCTTAAGGATCATCACATTATCCCTAGTATGTCCAGAAAAGGGAATTGTTTAGACAATGCTTGTATGGAAAACTTTTTTGGACATTTGAAATCTGAAGTGATGGACCTTCGCACCTTTCGAACGGACGAGGAAGTGATTCTGGCCATAGACCGGTATATGCATTTTTATAATCATGAGCGTTTTCAAAAAAAATTAGGCTACCTCAGTCCTGTCGAATATCGAACCACCAAGGTAGCTTAGCAGACGAACGGATGATATGGACTCCTTCTTCAGCTTACCAACCGTTAAAGTTGAATGAAGGGGAAGTTGTCAAGTGCTTTCCTTGACAGCTTCCCCTCATTCAACTATCCTGCAAGCAGCTGAAGAAGGTGGGCGTTTTTCATACTGTCTACTTGACAGGGATATGTTCACACGGCGGGATGCTCTTTTCGTCATTCCGTCGAAATCGAAGGGTCTGCTTGTTCTTTTGTCGGGATGATTTGGAAGAAATGGTCTTCTACGTTTTCGAGAAGCGGCTGTAATGATTGCGCTTCTTCGTGCTGATCATGTTCTTTTAACAGTTCAATGTATGTCGATAACAGTTCTTCGACATCTGCTTTGCCGCGTTCGTTTAATGGCTCGAGGCGTACTTGCGCTCCTTTGGCGATGCGGCGCTCTAACGCCGCTTTGGTTAAGCCCATTTCAGGCTGATGGCGCAAGTAGACGACACCACCTGTCATGCCGGCGCAAATCCATGGGCCTGGGTCGCCAAGGACGAGCCCGCGTCCATTTGTCATGTATTCAAAAGCAAACCCTTTAATATTGGCGCGTGTTCCGATGTTTCCGTGTTCTTCATCCGGAAGCGGAACGGTTACTTGGCCGCCGATGATCATATCGGCGCCGGAGAGGCGGATGCCGGCACGTGCATCGGCGTTTCCTTGCACGACGAGAAGTCCTTTTTGCGCACCGTATCCAAAGCCTTTGCCGACAGACCCATTATAAAATTTTCCGTCTTTTCCTTTTGCTTTAAAAATCAAGACGCTGCCGCCAAATGCGGTTTTTCCGACGCCATCTTGTCCGCCGCCGTCAACATGAATGTGAATGCCATGAGTGTTATAAGCGCCAAGGCCGTTCCCTGGGATCGAGCCTTTCGTATAGCGCAAGGTGACGTTTGGCAATTTTTTGTACGAACCATCCAGACGTCCGCGCACGCGGTGGCATGAAACACGGCTGCCAAGAACGCGCTGTTCCGATGTCACAGTCGTAAATTCACGGGAGCGGTGCAAATCTTCTACATGATAATCAAGATATTCCGCTCCAGCGGCCACGAGCAATGCTGGTTCTTCCGCGCTTGCGGCCGCTTCTTTTGGCGCCAGCTGCTCGACCTCGAGCACTTCGAGCAAGTTTGCTAGATTCATTTGCCCCAGTCCTCTTGTTTGTTCCAATAAGTCAGAGCGGCCGACAACATCTTGCAGACGGGTAACCCCGAGAGCTGCTGTTAACGCTTTTAGCTCGTTTCCAAAAGCGGTGAATAAGTTGACTAATCCTTGCACCGCCGCCTCGAATTGCCGCGGTACGAAACGGCGCAGCCCATGCTCTTTTGCTTGTGCTACCGATTCAATTTGCGTAGCAATGCCGACGTGGCACGTATCTAAATGACAGCCGCGGCAGGTCGTACAGCCGATCGCGATCATTGATAATGTACCGAAGCCGATGCGGTTTGCCCCAAGCAGCATCACTTTAAGAACGTCCAGCGCGCTCTTGATGCCGCCGTCCGCCCAAATTTCGACTTTGTGTCGCAAACCGGCTTCGATGAGCGCGTTATGGGCCGCTTTTACTCCGATTTCCACTGGCAGGCCGACATGCTGCAGGGCGTGGATGCGCGCCGCCCCGGTTCCGCCGTCAAAGCCGCTTAATGTAATAATATCCGCCCCCGCTTTGGCGATGCCGACGGCAATCGTTCCAATGTTTGGCACGACCGGCACTTTAACGGCGACTTTTGCCTTATCGTTTGCCGTTTTTAATTCGGCGATCATTTGCGCTAAATCTTCGATTGAATAAATGTCGTGGTTATTGGACGGCGAAATTAAGTCGGAACCGACTGTTGCGTTCCGCGCTTCGGCGATTTTTGCCGTCACTTTTGAACCTGGAAGGTGTCCGCCTTCGCCTGGTTTTGCCCCTTGGCCGATTTTAATTTCGAGCAGATTCGAAGAGTTCAACAGCTCCGCGTTGACCCCGAAACGGCCGGAGGCGATTTGCTGGCCGCGCGTACGCAGGTATTTGCCGAGCATATCTTTAATTTCGCCGCCTTCGCCGTTGAGGCTGACCATATTTAATCGGTCTGCCGCTTCCGCATAAGCACGGAACGCCACTTCATTTTGCGAGCCGAACGACATCGAAGCAATGACAAACGGCAGGCTATGTTCACCGACACTAATATCGACTTTTTCGACCGGAACCGGCTTGTTGGATTTTTTCATATCCAGCAAGTGGCGAATGGTTGTCGGCGTTTCGCTTTCCAGCTCGTTTGCTTTTTCCCGGTAGCTGTCATATGATCCTGTTTGTGCGACTTCACCAATCGCCTTCCAAATGCGCGGGAAGAGGTGGAACGTTTTTCTCGGCTTGGCGTTTTCGTTGGCGTAGTCTTCGGCGCGGGCGATGGCGTCTTGTTTTAGTGCCGCGAAATCGTATTGCAATGAATCTGAACCAAAGAAGTTGACGATGTTTAACACATCGGCAATTTCATCATGCAGTCCGATCGACGAGAAGAGACGGCTGTAACCGCGCAATTCATGAATGCCGATGGTGGAAATGACTTTTTCTAATCCTTTATTCAGTGCTTTAAATAAGTTTACTACAGGCGTAATCGATTCTTCTGCCGCAACCGTCGCAAACATGAGATACGGGCTGATGGCGTTTGCTCCTAACCCATAGGCGACGATCACATCGTGAAGGGAGCGAATCGCACCGGAACGAAGCAAAAGCGAACAGTCGCGGCGCAAATCTTGTTTTGTCAGCGCTTGATCAATCGCCGATGTAACAAGCAATGGGTCAATCCATAAGTTTCCGTTTTGGTGTGCCTCTGCATCGTCTAAAACGAGCAAGGTTTTGCCGGAACGAACCGCCTTACATGCTTCAGCGGCAAGACGCGCTAGCGCTTCTGGAATTGTTTCTTCGCTTGTAAATGTCGTTGACAAGATGTGCGTTAACTGTTTTTCTTGGAACGAATGAACGATTTGATCATACGAAGGATGGCCTAGTTCCGCTAAACAATCACTGCCGATTTTCCCCTCGATGAGAATCGGCGAGCCAAGCTCGATTACATAGGAAGCTTCTGCTTTTTTTACGAGAGATGGCCGTTTTCCGATGACGGTTCTTGTGGAGAAATGTTCCATCTCACGGTCGCGGTCAATCGCCGGATTGGTGACAACAGCGACGCTTTCTTTAATAAAGTCGGCAAGATTTTTGCGGTTCGGATCAATCGCTGCCAGCGGCGCGTCATGACCAAGTGAGCGAATCGGCTCCGCACCTTTTTCTGCCATTTGCTCTAACAGCTGAATATGCTCCCTGTCCCAGCCAAATGCCGCATATTGCCCGTTATGCACTTTAGTCGGAGCGGAGGAAAATATATAGTTTTCTAGTTTCGGAACATCGAGGCGTTTTCGAAAGTTTGCGATATCAAACCGCCCCGAAAAACGAGTGTATACTTCTTCTTGGAATTGCTCATATTCCAACACTTGAATGGCTCCGCTGCCGGACCACATCAAACCGATTTTTTCCCCCGGCGCAAGCGGTTTGGGGTCGCCAGTATATTCGCATGTTGGCATAATTCCCGGTTCGGACGTAAACACAAACCGCTTTTCCGTTTCTAATTTCCACAGCGGTCGCAAACCAAGGGCATCGACGCTGAATACTGCTTCGTCGGCGTAGCGGGAGATAATCGCCGCCGGCCCTTGGGCGAAATGTCCCCACGCCTCGCGGATGTATGCATATAAATCTTGCAAGTGTGGCGGATATTTCTTGATTTCATTCAAAATAGGCGGGAATAGTATATCCATCGCTTCAAATAAGCTATAGCCATAGCGGCAAATAAGCGTTTCCATCGTGCGGCTTAAATCTTGGGAATCGCTGCCGTCTTTTGTCAGCGGAACGCCGATCATCACCGCTTCCTCGCGCAGCTTTGCGATCGTGTTGATTTCTCCGTTATGTCCTAATACGCTAAACGGCTGAACGCGGAAAAAGTTAGACAGCGTATTGGTCGAGTAACGGTTATGCCCTAATGTCATGGTCGATGCGATAAATGGGTGGGCCAAGTCATGATAGTATTTTGGCAAAATATCTCCGGCTCCCATCACTTTATAGACAACGTGGAAATTGCTTAAAGAGGCGACATGGACATGTTCATCTTGCTCGATGTCAATAGCGAGATCAAATAACCGTTTCGAAAGTTGCATCTTGTCGTTTGGCAGCAAGGCGATTTGCCAAAATACCGGTTCTTGTCGAAGCGCGATTGGACCTAATGCGCTCGATGAAGTGACTCGGTCCGATTCAAAAATCAATGAGAAACCATAACGTTTACAAAGCTGTTTGATTTGTGCTTTGACATTGTCTACATCTGCAGACCGATGGATGAAAACATGGCCGACGGCAAAGCTTTCGTCATTGGCAATCTCCGGGTTTTGGCCGGCATTTGCGAGTTTTTCCATCCACAGTTTTCTCGGAATATCCATATGAATGCCGACGCCGTCTCCTTCGCCGTTAATAAAGCCGGCGCGGTGGTTCATTTTGACAAGTGCATCAATGCATGTCATAATGTTTTCGCGCGTCGGGATGCGCTGCTTTTCAATGGCGGCGACAATACCACAGGCATCATGCTCGACCTGATGAAAGTTTTTGAAAAGATTCGGATTCCAGCGTTGTTTCATATGCAAGTGGCGTGATCCAGCGGGAAGGAACCCGCCTTCGCCGTTCACCTCCTGTTGTATTCCCTGAACCTCTGTACAATGGAATCGGCATGCTTTAGCGCACTACATCTTCGTATAGATGTTTCCTCTTGTTCCGCTAGATTTTCATGGACAAATACGTGTCCTGTCAGCCCGTTATAAAACCGATCCCCGCTTCATCTTGATAACGTCAGTGACGGATTTCCGAATGGTAAGCGGCAAATCACGTCTTAATTTTCAGAATTTATAACTTATCATACCATGTCAGAAAGTTCAAATCAATTAATTATTCACTTTATTGGATATATTATTCACAAAATTGTCAAGTTTTTTATTGTTTGTTTGTAACCGTTTTCATAAATATAGCAAACCATCCAGGAGAAGATCCTTCCTGGATGGCTTGTATAATTATGCATTTTTTAATTGTTTAAATGCGTTTTCTACCGCCTGAAGCGTATATTCAATGTCGCCTTCTGTATGTGCGAGCGTGACAAACCACGCTTCATATTTCGAAGGAGCGAGGTTGATGCCTTGTTTTAACATGAGTTTAAAGAACTTCGCAAACATTTCGCCGTCGCTTCGCTGTGCTTGTTCATAGTTTTCGACTTTTTCGGTCGTAAAGTAAACGGTAAGTGCGCCTTTTAACCGGTTGATTGTTACTGGAATGCCATATTTGTCGGCATGGTGAAGAATGCCTTCTTCTAACATCGCACCAAGTTTATCAAGGTATTCATACACGCCGTCTTGCTGCAGTACTTCAAGGCAGGCGATGCCGGCAAGGATGGAAGCAGGGTTGCCTGCCATTGTCCCCGCTTGGTAGGCCGGACCGAGTGGGGCGACTTGTTCCATAATGTCTTGACGGCCGCCATAGGCGCCGATCGGCAGACCGCCGCCGATAATTTTGCCCATTGCCGTTAAATCAGGTTCAATCCCTAATAAATTTTGCGCCCCGCCGTACATAAAGCGGAATGCCGTGATGACTTCATCGTAAATGACAAGTGCTCCTGCCTGATGAGCGATCTCATTGATCGCTTCTAAAAAGCCAGGTTTTGGTGTAACGATGCCAAAGTTGCCAACGATCGGTTCGACAAGCACGGCGGCGACTTGGTCTCCCCATATTTCCATCGCTTGTTTGAATGAGTCAACATCGTTGTACGGTACAGTAATTACTTCTTGGGCAATGCTTTTTGGCACGCCGGCAGAATCTGGGGTTCCTAACGTCGACGGACCAGAGCCGGCAGCGACAAGGACAAGATCGGAATGTCCGTGGTAGCAGCCAGCAAATTTAACGATTTTATCACGGCCGGTATAGGCGCGCGCGACGCGAATCGTCGTCATGACCGCTTCCGTCCCTGAGTTAACAAAACGCACTTTTTCTAAGGATGGAATCGCTTCTTTTAGCATTTTCGCGAACGTAATTTCATGAGGAGTTGGAGTGCCATAAAGGACGCCTGTCTCTGCAGCGCGCTGAATCGCTTTCGTGATGTGGGGATGGGCATGGCCTGTAATAATCGGTCCGTATGCCGCCAAATAGTCAATATATTTGTTGCCATCGACGTCCCAAAAATAAGCGCCTTGCGCCCGCTCCATGACGACCGGCGCTCCGCCGCCGACCGCTTTATACGAACGGGATGGGCTGTTTACGCCGCCGACGATATGCTTGAGCGCTTCCTGATACAATTGTTCCGATTTCGTAAAATTCATGTTCTAAAGCCTCCTGTGATCCTCATAGTCTTTTACCTTCCTATTCTAACATATTTATAGTGATTGGAGCTTTTTGGCGTTTCGCATGGCGGTGATTGGACGATACACGAATGGAAAATGATAACAAAACAAAAAAGATGAAATATCGGCGTGTTTATGTATAATGCAATACGTAGCGAAAATCATTCCGCTTTACGAAAAAAGGAATTTCATACCTTTTTCTGTGTCTATATACAGGGAGGAGAACTATGAACGCCATCGAAGTGGAAAACTTACGAAAAGAGTTTAAATCGTATTCGAGCCGCTCCGGCTTAATCGGCGCGTTTCGCGATTTATTTACGCGAAACTATAAAATCATTCGTGCGGTGAATGATATTTCGTTTACCGTAAAGCAAGGGGAAATCGTTGGCTATATCGGCGAAAACGGCGCAGGAAAATCGACGACCATTAAAATGCTGACGGGAATTTTGACGCCGACGGCGGGAAAAGTGATCGTCAACGGCATGAATCCGCATAAAGAGCGGGAAAAGTTCGTGCGGACGATCGGTGTGGTATTCGGACAGCGTTCCCAATTGTGGTGGGACATTGCGGTGCAAGAATCGTTTCGGCTCTTGAAAAAAGTGTATCGCGTTTCCGATGAAGATTATCGGCAACATATGGAACATATTATTGAGGCGCTAGATATCGGCCCGCTCTTGGACAAGCCGGTGCGCAAGCTGTCGCTCGGGCAGCGGATGCGCTGTGAACTGGCAGCGGCGCTCATTCATAATCCGCCGTTGTTGTTTTTGGATGAGCCGACCATTGGCCTCGATGTGCTTGTAAAACTGAAAATCCGTCAGTTTTTAAAAGAAATTAATGAAAAATACAACACGACGATTTTATTGACGACACATGATATTTCCGATATCGAAGCGTTATGCGAGCGTGTCATTATGCTTGATGAAGGCAAAATCATTTACGATGGTTCGCTTAAGCGTCTCAAAGAAAAATGGGGAGAAGGAAAGCAAATCCAGTTTACGTTTGCGGGCGAAATCACGTTTCATGCGTTACGAGAACTAACGAATGGTCTGCAAGTGATATGGAAAAAAGGGGAGCAAGACAATGTCTGGACAGCACAAGTGCCTTCCGCGTTATTGCCGGAAGTGATCGGCCGCGTTGTCGCCCGCTATTCGATTCAAGATATGAACATTAATGAAATTTCTACAGAAGAAATTATCCGCAACATCTATGAAGAAGGTGTTGTGCATGGATAAATATATTGAGATGATCCGCATCCGCTTTTTAATGATGCTTGCTTACCGGACCAATTATTATACGGGCATTCTTATTTACGCCATTAATATCGCCGCGTACTATTTTCTCTGGTCAGCGATTTACGGCAGCAAATCGACGATGCAAGGAATGTCGATGGCGCAAATGACCACGTATGTCGCCATCTCATGGATGGCGCGGGCGTTTTATTTCAATAATATCGACCGTGAAATCGCCATGGAGATTAAAGAAGGAAGAGTGGCGACAGAGCTGATTCGTCCTTACAGTTATCTCGGAATGAAAACGATGCAAGGATTAGGGGAAGGAATCTTTCGTTTGTTGTTTCTTTCTCTTCCGGGAATTTTTCTTGTCGCTTTATTTTTGCCGCTTCGTTTTCCAACCGATGTTCATACATGGATGTTTTTCACTTTGTCGATTGCCCTTAGTTTTATTATTAATTCAGAATTAAATTTGCTTGCCGGCATCATAGCATTTTTTACCCTTAACAATGAAGGGTTATTGCGGGCAAAGCGATTTGTGATCGACTTGTTTTCCGGACTTATTTTGCCAATCAGCTTTTATCCAGATTGGGCGCAAGAGGCAATGAAATACTTTCCGTTTCAAGGAATTAGTTATATTCCGAGTATGATTGTAACAGGAAGTTTTCAAGGGCAAGCAATCCTCCATGGCCTTTTGTTTCAGCTTGTATGGTGTGTGCTGTTGCTCATCCCGATTCAGCTGTTGTGGCGAGCGGCGAAAAAACAGCTTGTCATTCAAGGAGGGTGAGTCGTGTTTTACGTATCGATCTTTTTTCAATATATGGCACAATACATGAAAACAAAGCTGCAATATCGTGCCGATTTGCTGGTGGAGTTTATTTCTGATTTGATGTCACAAGCGGTCAATCTTGTTTTTCTTCTCATTGTGTTTGGGCATACGTCGTTATTGCACGGCTGGACGCGCGATGAAATTTTATTTATTTACGGCTTTTTCTTAGTGCCATATGCGGTGTTCGGAGCATTTTTTAATTTGTGGGATTTTAATGAGCGCTATATTGTGCGTGGAGAAATGGATCGCGTATTGACGCGCCCGGTGCACAGCTTGTTTCAAATTATTCTCGAGCGGATGGAACTTGAATCGTTGCTTGGCGGAGTAACGGGCATCATCATTATGGCGTATGCAAGTGCGCGTTTATCTCTTTCGTTTCATTGGTATGACATTTTGATGTTTATTTTGTTTGTTTTAGGGGGAGCATTTATTTACGCGGGAGTATTTGTGTCATTGGCAACTATTAGTTTTTGGTCTGATGCTCGTACATCGATCATGCCGATGATGTACAATATCAGCAACTACGGGCGCTATCCAATTGATATTTATCATCGCGTTATCCGCTATATTTTAACGTGGATTTTGCCGTTTGCGTTTGTTGGCGTATATCCCGCATCGTATTTTCTTGGTAAAAAAGAATGGTACGGCTATGCATTTTTTACTCCAATCATGGGTGTTATCTTTTTTGGGATTGCGGTCGTTTTATGGAACGCAGGAGTAAAGCGATATCGGGGTGCGGGGAATTGAGAAAGAGGGTGAATCCAAAAGGAAGTAAAAATTCCTTTAACGGATCCGCCCTCTTATTTTTTATAGGGTATTACGGAGGTTAATAATGACAGACCGTTTTTTCGTTTATTGGATGTTGTTGTGTGAGCAAACTGTTAACAAAAAAGACAAATTTCTCTTATAGTTGATACTTGATAAAGTTTGTGAAATAATGCACAATATATTTGTGAATAATTTCACAAATTGATTTTTGGAAAGGATGACAGACAACGATGAAAAGACAATGCATGAATCGAGTGGCGCTTGTAGGAACAGGATTCGTTGGTTCCAGCTATGCGTTTGCCCTTATGAATCAAGGAATAGCGGATGAACTAGTGTTGATTGATGTGAATAAAGAGAAGGCGGAGGGCGACGTGATGGACTTCAATCACGGAAAAGTATTTGCGCCGAAGCCAATGAATATATGGCATGGAGATTATCAAGATTGTCGAGATGCCGATTTGGTGGTGATTTGTGCAGGTGCTAACCAAAAACCAGGGGAAACAAGACTCGATCTTGTTGACAAGAACATGAATATCTTTAAAACGATTGTCGATTCTGTGATGAGATCAGGGTTTGATGGCATTTTTCTTGTTGCAACGAATCCAGTAGATATCTTAACGTATGCTACTTGGAAATTCAGCGGCTTACCGAAAGAACGGGTGATCGGCTCGGGAACGATTCTGGATACGGCAAGATTCCGCTTTTTGCTGAGTGAATACTTTCAAGTAGCTCCAACCAATGTGCATGCGTATATTATCGGAGAACATGGGGATACAGAGCTGCCTGTTTGGAGCCGTGCAGAAATTGGAAGTATTCCAGTTGAGCAAATATTGTCGCAAAACGATAGCTACCGAAAAGAGGATTTAGAAAATATCTTTATCAATGTTCGTGACGCGGCATATCAAATTATTGAGAAAAAAGGCGCGACGTATTACGGCATTGCGATGGGGCTAGTCCGCATTACACGCGCTATTTTGCACAATGAAAATGCGATACTCACCGTTTCCGCTTATCTGGACGGCCAATATAACGAGCAAAATGTTTATATCGGCGTACCTGCCATTATCAACCGAAACGGTATTCGCGAGGTAATGGAATTGAAGCTAAATGAAACAGAACAACAGCAATTTCATCATAGCGTAACCGTATTAAAAGACATTCTTTCCCGTTATTTTGATGAGGTAAAGCAATAAATACTGACTTAGAATAACAACAAGGTGAACATCATGTGGATACAACATTACAATCCTTTTCATAATGCGTATCTTTCTGCATTCATTGCGGCGCTTCCAATTGTTTTATTTTTATTATGTTTAACGGTGTTTAAGATGAAGGGAATAAAAGCCGCTTTTCTCACTCTTTGTTTTGGATTAGTGACAGCTGTTTGGTTTTTTCATATGCCGGTTTCAAAGGCGCTTGCCGCTTCCATCTATGGAATCGCGAACGGTTTATGGCCCATTGGCTATATTGTGATCATGGCTGTCTGGCTATATAAAATCGCTGTGAAAACAGGGAAATTTGACATTATCCGTGGGAGTATCGCAAACATTTCTGAAGATCAGCGGCTTCAACTGTTGCTCATTGGTTTTAGCTTTAACGCATTTTTAGAAGGAGCCGCGGGATTTGGTGTTCCGATTGCTATTTCTGCTGCTTTACTTGCTGAACTCGGGTTTCATCCATTAAAAGCAGCTGCTCTTTGTTTAATTGCCAATGCTGCATCTGGCGCGTTTGGAGCAATTGGAATTCCGGTTATTGTCGGAGCACAAATGGGAGATTTAACTCCGATTGAGTTATCTCGCACACTTGCTTGGATTTTACCGTTTATTACGTTTCTTATTCCGTTCTTATTAGTGTTTATTTTAGATAAATGGAAAGGTATTAGAGAAACATTGCCTGCTCTTTTAGTGGTAAGCGGAAGCTATACCATTGTACAAACATTGACAATCATTGTATTCGGTCCTGAGTTGGCTAATATTTTAGCAGCACTTGTCAGTATGGGGGCACTAACTATTTTCTTAAAAAAATGGCAGCCGTCACAGATATATCGAGTGAATCAGGATGGGGAAGTTGTTGAAAAATCTAAATACAGCTTGAAAAAAGTCATCCATGCGTGGTCTCCTTTTTATATTTTAACGGCAATCGTTGTTATATGGAGTCTGCCGAGTTTTAAAGCTCTGTTTGCTGAAGGTGGAATGCTTCATCAAACTACGCTTTTATTTAAAGTGCCGTTTTTGCATGGAGAAGTTGTAAAAATTCCTCCGGTGGCGCCGACACAGACTGCGTTAGATGCAATATTTAAGCTGGATCTTGTGTCTGCAACAGGTACAGCAATTTTATTAGCGGTGCTGTTCACAGGTATGTTTAGCAAAAACATTACGTTCGCCGAAGGAGTACAAAGTTTAAAAGAAACATGTAAAGAACTATGGATTCCTGTATTAACTATTTGTTTTATCATGGGATTTGCCAACTTGGCTAACTATGCGGGTTTATCCTCTGCGATTGGTTTAGCATTAGCGAAGACGGGAAATGCATTTCCGTTCGTTTCCCCGTTATTAGGGTGGCTTGGTGTGTTTATAACAGGATCTGTCGTGAGCAACAATGCTTTATTTGGCCATTTACAAGTCGTTACAGGAACGCAAATAGGGACAAACTCTTCGTTATTGCTTGCTGCCAACACAAGCGGGGGAGTTATGGGAAAACTCATTTCTCCGCAATCCATCGCGATTGCAACAGCCGCGGTGCAAGAGACTGGCAGAGAATCTAACTTGTTTAAAATGACGATTTATTATAGCTTGATCCTGCTATTGTTTGTGGGAGTCTGGACATACGTTCTTTCGATCATTGGTCTTTCGATCATTGGAATTTAGATAATGATAGTTTGTTTATTAAGTTAAGCACTGTGTTGTGTATAGGCGAAAAAAGATGATTCTGCGGCCTTTTTCCGATTTATATACCTGGAAAAAGGCCGCAAAACGTTTAATTTTACATTACTTGCTCCATCTTTTTCGTGTAAAGCGAACGAATCAAAAAATAGTAACCAAGTTGAACAACGAAAAAGATGATAATGACGAGCACGCTTGCTTTGATCATGGAGACGGACACTATGTTTTGCAGCATTTTAAAGGCAAAGCCGACATGGACGGTGGCAACGGCAAACGGAATGAAAAAGAGAATTGCTACTTGCTTCGCCGCGATTTGCTTCATTTCTTTTAATGTTAAACCGAGTTTGGATAACGCTTCGTATTGCTTGCTGTCCTGCTCCAAATCGTTATACAGCTTAAAATATAAAATGTGTCGGCCGCCAAAAAGAAGAGAGCACTGACGAAAAAACCAATAAAAGAGCATTAAGGAGAAAATTTGTTCCATTTGGTTAAAGAATTCTAAACGATTGGTGAAATCGACATCATCTTTTTGAATCACGCGGTTCAGTTTTTTGATTACGGATGTTTTTGCTTCCCAATTTTTATATGATACACCAGCGTAATATTGAATCGTTTCTTCCGCTGCGAGACGATGAAATTTAGCATATAAATGATCAGGAACAATTAACATATATCCGATAAACCCCGAAGGATTGATAGCTGGCTGGGGAATCGATTTAGCCAACGGAATCACCGACGTCTCATTACTATTTTTTATGGCAATCGCAATTTGTTTTCCTTTAATAGGTTCATATCCTTGGTCAGGGGTAGGGTGCATATACGCCGCTGTATTTGCTGGCAGCGATATATGCGGCAGACCGGCCAAATCCGCGAATCGATTATAATCTGTTACACGCATAAGAACAAGGTTTTGCATTATATCATCGTTAGTTTTTTTAGGATTATATGCGCGGATGAAAACGGCCTTATGACTTGTAAAAGGAATATGCTCATCACGTAAAGCATTTTTCAGTATTTGCAATTTGTTTTCGAAGGCTTTCGGTTCTTTTTTGATATAAGTGCAATTGCATGCGGAAACCGTGCTTCTGCTTTTTTGCCAAAATAAAGGTTGGCAAGCACCCCGGTAGAAGTATAGGTCACTGCTGTTAAAATCGTCACCATGCTTAAAATTCTCGCGTTGTCTTTCAGTTTATATGTCAGTTCAGCGGCGGTAATTAAGTTTGTGCCACGATAATAGGAGTGCTTTCGCTGTTTATAATATCGCAGCAGCCCGCTGCTCGCTTACGTATATAAAAAATACGTTCCAATAATGACGAGTAATAAAATGGGAAGGGCGCGTTTTATCATTTGCATGGAGCAGCAATGGAGAACCGCTAAAGGAGGGGATGCTCCTATCCAAATGATGCAAACTGGATGATAAAAAACGATATGCATCGCGTTGCCGCCCGAAACGAACGGCTAAAAACACTACTAAACACACAAAACTGACGGTAAAAAGATATGCGAATATACCGAAGGATGGGTGCAAGGATTGTTCTAGCATATATAAATAAACAATCGATAACAAAAGCAATGTATGAAGGAAATGAAAAATGGCCAACGAGACATGCTCACGCAGAAACAAGTGAATGGTTAACCCTCCCATGTTTTTATTAACTTGTAACCGACTCCTCTCACCGTTTCGATTGCTTGTTCAATCCCGATCTGCTGCAGTTTTTTGCGAACGCGTGCAATGTTGACGGATAGTGTATTATCATCGACAAACTCCGCATCATCCCATAATGATTCCAAAAGTTCTTCACGAGATACGATTTTTTCTACTTTTTTCGCCAAACGTTCCAATAAAATGAATTCTTTTTTGGTCAACTCAATCGTTTTATCTTTCCATTGCGCCATATGTTGATCATATAAAAAATACAACCCTGATACTTCATATACACGGGGCTGCATAGGAGCGGCATAAGAACCGTATGTTCGCCGCAGTAAACTTTTGATTTTGGCCATGACTAGATCTAAATTAAACGGCTTTGTAATATAATCATCCCCGCCATTTTCGATCGCCATGATTTGGTTCATTTCATGACTGCGTGCAGAAATGAAAATAATGGGGCAGAGGGAAATCGTTCGGATTTGCTGGCACCAATAAAAACCGTCAAATCGAAGCAGATTAATGTCGAGCAGTACAAGATGAGGACGGAACTTTATAAATTCCCTTTTAATATCGTCAAACTGTTCCGCATATGTGCGCGATATTCATATTTTTCCATACGCTCCTTCAGCATGGATGCGATTTTATCATCGTCTTCGACAATCAAAATCGTATGCATTGTTTTCTCCCTTTCATTTATATCTAATCCACTTATTATATGAATAATCGGCTTTTTGTTTTTGTATATATGGTTATGGACAAGTATGCGAGGTGAGAGCGATGGAGTACGCGTTCATTGGAATTATAGCGACGGTGTTACTTGCCAGCATTGCGTCTATTTGGACGACAAGTATAAAAACGACCCGTCGTATTTCCTTAGAAAATTTATTTGTTCTTATCCAATGGTATATCACAATGATGCTAGGTTTCGCTCTGATATATATGGTGCTTCAAATTAATGGGCATAACGTATTTGCCCCATCTGCCAATCAAACAGCTAACGAATGTTTTTCTATCCTTCAAGACAGCCTTTATTTAAGCGGGGTGACGTTATTGTCAGTCGGATATGGAGACATTACGCCAATGGGGATTGGAAGATGGCTTGCCATCATTGAAGCTTTGTTAGGTTATATTATGCCTGCTGTGCTTGTTGTTCGAACAATGGTTGACTGGGATAAGCGGTAATCGTTGCAATTTATCATTCCTTCCGTTACGCTAAAAGAAAAATATATTGCGGAGGGAAAAGTATGGCTTTGCAAATTGGCCAACAGGCACCAGATTTCACATTGCCGGCAAGCAACGGGGAAATGGTTTCCCTTTCGGATTTCCGCGGTAAACATGTCGTACTATATTTTTATCCGAAAGACATGACGCCGGGGTGCACGACAGAAGCATGCGATTTTCGTGATCATTACGAGCAGTTTGCCAAGTTGGACACGGTTATTTTAGGGGTTAGCACCGATCCGCTCGAGCGGCATAAAAAGTTTATTGAAAAGTACGAACTGCCGTTTTTGCTGCTTGCTGATGAGCATCACAAGGTAGCGGAAATGTACGGCGTTTGGAAGCTGAAGAAAAACTTTGGCAAAGAATACATGGGCATCGAGAGATCTACGTTTATTATCGATCGCGACGGCAAGTTGGTAAAAGAATGGAGAGGTGTCAAAGTAAAGGGTCATGTCGAGGAGGCGCTCGAGTATATTTCTAAAAATTTGCATTAACGTACCGTTAATTGGGTAGAAGTCCATACAAAACAAAAAAGGCTGCGTATAATGGATACTAACCTCCTCAAATGAATGAAAGGGTGACATGGGTGCGGAACGTTCTTCCGCACATTTTTTTGATGAACCTCTCCCACCTTCATTCCATGAAAAGGTGGGAGTTTCTCACCATCTCCATCGAAGAAGCTTCTGCGCAGAAGAAGGCAGTCTCCTTCCACTCGATGAATGCATCGGAAGACTTCCCGATGGGTCCAGTAAGCAACATCGTACTACACCGATGGGGCGGTCCAACCCTTCTACTACTTCTTGCTTACGCAATCCGTAGATACGTCAGCTTCGTTTGTACGTCCCAATGCACAAAGGTGCCATGCAGCGCCTTGCTTAAGATATTTCTCGCGCCGTGAACGTCACGATGTTCCTCATACCCACACCGGCACACAAACAGGCGGGAAGATACTTTTTTTCTCTTTTGACAGACAGGACATGTCTGGCTCGTATACGACTCCTCGATTTCATGCAAGCGAATGCCATGCTGATCAAGTTTATAAGCAAGATACTTCTTCACTTTCCCGAATGACCAATTCGAGAGTTTTTGCGCTTGTTTGCGGCTTGCCTGCTTTTTCTTTCTCGTATTGCGCTGCACTCCTTCAACGTTTCCGATATACACATCGGAGGCGGACTGCCTCAAACACCAGTCGACAAACTGTTTCGTCGTTTTATGCATCGCATCCCGTAGCTGTCTTTCGGATTTGGATAATACATATTTTTTCGCCTGTTCGTACTTTTTCCATTGACGGGATCCTTTTTGACACTTGGATTGACGACGCTGAATCTCCGCCAGTTTTTTATTCCGCAACCGGTGAAGGGAGCGTACTTTTCTTCCGGTGATGAGAATAGCCTGACCGTTTTCGCAAAATGCTCCAATGGTATGCACTTCCCCAAGATCGACTCCAACGGCCTTCCCTGGTTCATACGCTTTGGCCTTTTGTCCATCTTCATATGTCACGGCTAAATAAAGACTATGATCAAAGCAGCATTCGATTTCTTTGATCGTTCCCTTTGGCAGATGCGACGCATACACGACGATCGGCTTTTCCCGTTTTCCGTGATGAATGCCCATGGACAATTCGATTTTTCCGTTTTCATACACTTTGAATCCATCTTTTGCCCATTTCGTAGAGAAATACTTCTTTTTCTTGTAGGGGTAGCGGGCAGGATGTCCTTGTTGGATGGCTTGGTGCGCAGCTTGTCTTGCGAAGAGATATTTGTGGCAGACCGCTTGAACCGATTGGCTGTGAAGATGGAACTTTCTTTTTGTTTGCTTTTGCAGCTCGCTTTTGGTGATCCAACATCCATGTTGGAGGAAGTATTCTTTGGCTAAGCGGAGGCATTCGTTCCAAACACGGGCGGATTCCCGATTGCAGGAGTACAATCGTTCCAAATCCACTTTCGATGCCCGGAAGAATACTTTTTGGCCACGAAGCATGAGAATCCCTTCTTTTTTTGCGTGATAGGATAGTTTGATTATAGCACATATGTTCGTTTTTGGGAATCAAAAACTTCCCGATTCCTCTCTCTCCTTTACTCCGTTTAGAGGAAGGGAGACTTCTCGGGAAAAATGTAAAAAAAATATGGCGGTTTCATATATTAATGGTAATGAATATTGACAAATGATATAAAATACTTGTAGACTAATTATAAAAATTATAAAATAATAATTCTTTTTATTTTTTGAAGGAAGAGAGGTGCATGACGGTGTCTGACAACCAACAGCTAAAAGAAGCGCTTGATATGTTAAAGCAGACGGGAATACGCATCACTCCGCAACGTCATGCGATATTGGAATATTTGATTAATTCGATGTCACACCCGACGGCAGATGAAATATATAAAGCGCTGGAAGGAAAATTTCCAAACATGAGCGTAGCAACCGTCTATAACAATTTGCGCGTTTTTAAAGAGATCGGATTAGTGAAAGAATTAACGTATGGTGATGCATCAAGCCGTTTTGATTTCGTCACATCAAACCATTACCATGTTATTTGTGAACAGTGCGGCAAAATTGTCGATTTTCACTATCCAGCGCTGGATGAAGTGGAGCAGCTTGCCGCACATGTAACCGGATTCAAAGTGGATCATCACCGTATGGAGATCTACGGAACATGTCCGGACTGCCAGAAAAACGGACATCGCCAACATTAAAAAGCTGATAGCAGGAAAATGGCTATCAGCTTTTTCTTTTTTTTCTGTTATACTTTTCATCAAACTCTTTACCCTCTAACTCCGGATCTAATGTTAACGGTTCGCTGCAAAACATACATAAGTCTACTCTGCCAAGCATTTTTGTCACTTTGCCACAAGAAGGGCATACCACCTGTACAGCTCTTGTTGATAATGTTCCAATCCAAAAATAAACGACCGTGCTAGCGATGATAAAAAGGAGTCCTAAGATCATAAACAGTGTCATTACTAAAGGAGAGGTGCGGAAAAATATACCTATATACATGACAAAAATGCCGACAAAGATTAAGCTTAAGGCGAATGTACGAATTTTGTTGATTTTGCTTGAATATTTAATGCCCATGCTTGTCCCTCCTATATACACCACTATACCATAAAGTGCAGAAAATCCGTTAATTTTAACATTTTTCTTCCCAATGCATGTTTTTGTCCTGTTGGGCAAAACAATAAAGAGGATTTTTTCGATTTTTGTCGAATAAGCAATGACAGCATAAAGGAGATGGAGGAAACGATTATGGAGGATTTGCTTCGTCCCATCTACCAAGAATGGGCTAGCCGCCGCGATACATTAGGAATTTTAATGATTGAAAAGAAAGTAAATAATTCAGCGGTCACTGATACGTTTGATAGGGTTTTATTAGTAATTACCACTGATGGGAATGCTCCCGTCTTTATGAAACATTATGCATTAGGTGAAGAAAAAGCGGCCTTATATGCAGTTAGTGAAGCAAAGCTAAATGAATGGCTTCTTCTCGGTTCCCATCGAAAAGTGATTGACTGGATATTCAATGGAAAAGTTTTGTTTGACCGAAATGATTATATCCATCATCTGAGAAACCGTATGAAGGAATTTCCGGAGGAAACGCGGCAATTAAAAATGGGGTTAGAATTTGCAAAGCTGATTCGCCGCTATATGGATGGAAGGGCATTTTTTGAAGCAGGGCAATTATTAGATGCATATAATCATGTTATTCATGCGTTACATCACCTAGCAAGACTAGCTGTGATCGAACAAGGATTTTATCCGGAAGTAACGGTATGGGACCAAGTAAAACAAATAGATGGACAAATTTATAAGTTGTATGAGGAGCTTGTGAGCAGTGAAGAACCGTTGCAAAAACGGTTAGAGCTTTTATTTTTAGCAAACGAATTTTTGATCCATTCACGAATTTCATCAGGAGCCGCCCATTTGTATAAAGTGTTAGGTGAGAAAGAAGGGGCGTGGAGCATTGCCGAAATTGTAGAGCATCCGGAGCTTTCCCCGTATTCGGTAGATCTTATTATCATGTTGGAATATTTAGCAGAGAAAAAAGTTTTGTCCGTGGAAGAGATACCGACAAAAAGTCGTCATATATATCATCGTTATTATTCAGTGCAAAACGAATAGCAGGAAGAGAACATGCATTTTTTGCATGCTGGAGGGCGACGCTTTTGTTTTTGAAAACATGCCAGCCTTACTTTTCACTGGTAAAAGGGCTGTTTATTTTTTTGTTATCATAAAAAATAAAAAATGTTATTGACTTGCAAAAAAGGAGATGATATATTATAAAACGTCGTCGCAACCGCGGCTGGTTGCGAGGCGTTAATAAAAAAAGAGTTGACAACAGAGAATGAAAATATTAAAATAAAAAAGTCGTTTTAACGAAAAATGTTCCTTGAAAACTGAACAAAACGAA